>NZ_JAABOS010000003.1 GCF_010078235.1 Cognatundibacterium crateris
GATTATGAAGCTTAGCCCGCTTTGTGTCAACACCCTTCGATGAATTATGCTGAAATCCCTTAAAAGCAGGTGTTGAGTGTCTCGTCTTTGTTGAAATCGCAGGTTTGAGATACGCCGCTATAGTTGCTATATATAAGAAAGATTTCGGTAGGGATTAACTACTCTGTCCATGCGACTCAAGGTGATCTGCAGTCCGTATCATCATCGTAATGACCCGCTCAAACGCGGGACCAGGTTCAATCAGTCTTGCCTGACTGCGGCTAACTTGTTGCAGCAGATACTTCTGCTCTGCGATGACAGGTTCGCTCACGCCTGAAACACTGAGCACCAAAGCGCAAGCCTGAGGGTCGATCCAGTGCAGGCAGGCACGTCTGGCATTTCCCCCATACTGTATTTCCAGCGGTGTACCGGAAACCAGTTTTTCCAGTATTGGCTTGGGATTGAATGATTTGCCTGGCCTCGAGGCGGCAGGAATTGATGAGGCGTCGGCATTGTGCACTTCTGATTCCACATAACGGATAGTCAAATCAATTTCTTCGGTCACAGCACTCAGAAAAGGACGGATCGCTGCATATTCTCCGCTCAGGTCTCCTTCACTACATAACAGCGGTATATGTCTGAGTAATAGCGCAAACCGGTTCTGCAACTCCACCTGGCTAAGTACCGCCCCGCCTGCCGTCGCCGTGTTCAGGGCTTTTTGATGTGCATCGTTCAGCCAGCCATATAATGCATTTTGCTTAAAATTATTCCAGTTAAGCAATTCCAGTCCCTGCTGCAGGCAACTTTTCAGTTCTGGCAGCTTATCAGCCAGCAGTTGCCTGTCCTCATCCCCAGGCTTGGGCTGGATACTCCAGATGACATCCGGAACAAAGGCACAAAAGCGCTGCATTTGGGCTTCACTCTGCCGTGCCGCCAGCAAAATTGCTCTTGCCCACTCCAGTTCCAGAAAATTTTTGAATTGCTGCGCAAGCGGAATATCCGCCAATGGCCGGGCAATCAGCAAAGAAAGCCGGCTCTGCTCCTGATAACGCAGCTGGGCTTCTTCTACCGACTTAACAGCACGCCGGATCGCTTTATCCTGGACGCGTAGTTCTTTCTCTACATAAATTTCAAACCGTGAATGAATTCTTTCGAATAAACCCGGCACTTCACAGTCATGTCGCGCCAGCGTCTTAAAGATTTTCGCAATTTCTGCTTCGAATTCACGCTCAGTGGCACGATGGGCAGTGACTGCCAGCATCACGCTTGCGATGCGGCTCAGTAGCAATCTGGCGGGATGCCGTGGAGCGAGCACAAAACTGCTATCCATCAAGGCTAATTGCAAGAACAAAAATTGCAGTCTGGCAAAGCTCTGCTTGAGCTCAGGTGTAATCAGCGTGTCGGCGAACATACTCTCAAACAGCATGCTGATCACATCTATCATCATTCGCTGCTCAGGTTTGTCTGTTAGCGCAAGCAAATTCTGACGTTGCTCGACAAGCAAATTACGCAGATCTCCGCGTGCATTGCGTAAGTCAGTCGTATCCGTTATCCATTGCTTATGCATCTTACCCAGAAGCTTCAGCAACACCGACTGGCTGGCAAAACGTTCCGACGCCAACATGCCGGATGTCGCCGTTTCAGACTGTAATTCTTTAAGTAAAGGAAGGAGTGCAGAAGGAAAACTTAAATCCTGAGTTTTGGTACTTCCAGTCGGGCTCAGAAACTGGGTATAACCAGACCCCTCGGGGAAGCGTCCATCATCTTTACCGAAAATTCTTCGTAATACATCACCCAGTGCGAACTTGTCAGACTTCCAGCTAAACTCGCTGTCGTTCAACTGTCCCTCATTATTTAGTTCAGCACAGGCAGCTCGCCCACGCTGTAAGCTGATAAAGTCCTTGAGGCTGGGAATGGATGACATCGTCATCGAGGGAAAACCTGACGCTGCCGCAACCACCGCCGCCCGACCATAATGTGACGCCGTATTTGCAAATGCCGAATGTCCGAATCTGCCGCCTACTGTGTTCGAGACATCAGGCGTTTTATTCACCTTCAGCACCAGCTTTGCCTCCACACCCTGTCGTGCCAGATCTGCATTCACCTGTTGATAAATGTCGGCAATACTACGTCCCAATGCTTCACTGAGCTGTATCACCATCAGATTTGCAATGTCGGGCTCAAAGCGCATGCTCTCGATAGCTTGCTCTATACAACGTGCAAAGATATAGGGACGGAATGGATTTTCACGTTCGCGTATGTCTTCCTGACCAAACAATGTGGAAATACGCAGATTCAGTTCATTCAACTGCTGGTCCGCCTGATTGCGTAACAATGTGGTGATGCTGTTGAAACGCAGCGTTTCTTCGAAACTCAGAGAATCCAGCAAAGACAAGGAGTCCGCCTGCTGCGTAAGGATATTACTGGTTGGGCGGAAATGGGCGTAACTGGTTTCCAGACCCCGATCAAGCAACATACGCAGAAAGAACTGCATTTTTTCAAGGATAGCTTGCCGTTTTTCCTGCAAGTAATAGCGCGTTTGAAAAACGGTTGCCTGCTCGACTGCTGACGAGCTGGAGCTGGCCTTAGCAAACAAAGCCTCTATCGCGTGTGGAACCAGATTTTCTATGGCAGTCTGAAAAGACTGTTCAAGAACCTGTCGAGACGCACCCAATACTTCGCGCGGCACCATACATTTCCCAATGCAAAATTGTTATTGAGAACAATATACCGAACATGCTTAGGAATTAGCAAATTTTGCTGAGATAACTGTATGTTCTGAACTGCTTTAGCCGCGCGGCCGGGCCAGGCTGGAACGACAGTCGTCCGCAAGCTGACCGCTTGCGGACGACAGAGATGAAAGCGAATCAGGCCGCTTTCTTTTTACGTACGGCTGGTTTCTTGACTGTGGCTGGCGCGTCGGTCTCAGCCGTCGCTGCTTTCGCCTTGGCTGTTTTTGCAGGTGCTTTAGCTTTGCGCTCTTCAAATTCAAAACCTATCTTGCCATCTTTAGCGCGCACCAAAAACGCCTTGAATGGCCGACGCGTACGTTGGGAAATGAAGCCAGGTAATAAATCGGTTTTTCCATCCACCAGCAATTTCACCATTTGTTCCGGCAAAATTTCCTGTTGCAAAATAATCCGGCCACTGCGGAAATCGCAGGCCTTAGGCTTGGCCACGGTTTTTTCACAAACGTACGCCAGACCCATTTCATACACACCACTAGCGCATTTAGGGCAAGGTCCCAAAGCTGTCTGCTGGGAAAAATCAACGCCTTCGGCATCTTCGTCGTCGTCCTGACTTTGACCAAAGTCGAATTCCAGCTTCAGATTATTGTGCTCGGTATCAGCGACAATTTTCAAAATCGCAGCAAACGGTCTGCCCATTTTTGAGCGGAAGCCTTGCAAAGGTCCGATCTCCCGCTTAGCCAGCAGCTCTTCCACTTCCGCAACCTCAAACTGACGGCTGCCCGGTACTTTACTCATAGAGAAACTACATTGGGTACAGGCAAAGCGACGGTAATTCTCTTTGACCACGCCACCACAATGTGGGCAAGGTGTCTGCAAAGTCGCATAATCACCAGGTATGGTGTCGTTGTCATATTCTTTGGCACGCTTGACGATGATCTGCGTCATCTGGGCAATTTCGCGCATGAATTCATCACGGCTGATTTTGCCTTTTTCCATTTGCGACAGCTTGTATTCCCATTCACCGGTCAGCTCTGGCGACGTCAGCTCATCCACACCTAAGCCACGCAGCAAGGTCATCAACTGAAATGCCTTGGCCGTCGGCATCAGTTCGCGTCCTTCACGCAGCAAGTATTTTTCAGTGAGTAAACCTTCAATAATGGCGGCACGCGTGGCTGGTGTACCCAGACCCTTACCTGCCATGGCCTCACGTAACTCACCATCATCTACCAGCTTACCCGCACCTTCCATTGCGGACAGTAAAGTCGCTTCTGAATAACGGGCTGGCGGCTTGGTGAACAGGCCGTGCGCCTGGACTTCTTCGGTAATGACTTTCTCACCTTTAGCAACCGGCACCAGCGTACCTTTGCCATCACCGTCTTTTTCTTCCAGCGCTTCTTTGCCGTAAATTGCCAGCCAGCCAGCCTGGGTCATGACCTTGCCTTCAGTTTTGAACTGATGGCCGGATACCTCAGTAATACGAGTCGTGACCTGGAATTCTGCCGCCGGGAAGAAGACCGCCATAAAGCGGCGTGTGACTAAGTCATACAATTTCTGTTCAGGCTCAGACAGATTTTTCGGTGCCTGGCCAGTCGGGATAATCGCAAAGTGATCACTGATCTTGCTGTTATCAAAAATCCGCTTATTCGGCTTGACCCAGCTATTTTTCAAAATCTGTGCCGCAAATTGCTGATAATTATGATTTTCTGAAATATTTTCCAGTGTCTGCCTGATGGTCGGCAGATAGTCTTCCGGCAAATGACGGGAATCGGTACGCGGATAAGTTAATACCTTATGCTTTTCATACAAGGCCTGCGCCAGCCCCAGCGTGTTTTTTGCGGAGAAGCCGAATTTGGCATTCGCTTCACGTTGCAAGCTGGTCAGATCAAACAAAGCCGGCGCCATCTGGGTTGCCGGTTTAGATTCTTCACTGACATTACCCTGGCGACTACGGCAAGCGGCGACGATAGACTCTGCTGCCGCTTTACTCCACAAACGCTCGGCTTTCTTTTCCGTATCGTGCTCGTCTTTTTTGAAATTCGGATCGAGCCAGCGGCCTTCGTAAATACCGGCGGCACAGACAAATTCCGCACGTACTTCCCAAAAATCACGGGAGACGAATTTCTTAATCTTTTCTTCGCGTTCCACCACGATGGACAGCGTTGGCGTCTGCACGCGGCCGACCGTAGTCAGATAAAAGCCGCCTTCTTTTGAATTAAAGGCCGTCATCGCACGGGTACCATTGATACCAATCAGCCAGTCAGACTCGGAACGGCAGCGCGCCGCATCCGCCAGCGGCAACATGTCGGCATCACTGCGTAACTTGTGAAAGCCATCGCGTATCGCGGTTGGCGTCATCGATTGCAGCCACAAGCGCTGCACTGGCTGTTTGGCCTTGGCATGCTGGGCGATCAGACGAAAAATTAACTCACCTTCGCGGCCCGCGTCACAGGCGTTGATGAGTTGGCTGACATCTTTACGCTTGATCAGCTTAGTCAGCACTTTCAGGCGCGACTCGGTTTTTGCAATCGGGTTCAGCGCGAAATGCGGGGGAATCATCGGCAAATGGGTGAAGCTCCATTTACCGCGTTTGACGTCATATTCTTCCGGGACCGTAATTTCCAGCAAATGACCGACTGCTGAAGACAAGACATAATCATCAGATTCAAAAAAGTCATCATGCTTGGTAAATCCCCCCAAAGCTTTCGCTATGTCAGCGGCGACAGAAGGTTTTTCGGCAATGATGAGCGTTTTTGTCATTTCGGAATTCTCGGATGGTTTGGTACTGCAAATGTCGAATTTGCAACATTTATTGCAAAATAAGCGTAAGACTAACCTAAATTAGCGCGCAATAATAATCGGAGCTGGCAAGAAACCGCAATGCAGACCAGATTTTTGCGGGAAATCTTTCGTAAAAGAAAGGATTAATGTAAAAGCCGGGGTTCATTGTCGTCATCTGACAACAATAACTCGTCAAACATTAACATGTCGGGCTCTGCGCCCTGACTCCACAGCATCATCAGCACGATAATGCGCAGCTTTTCCAAAGGCAGGGGGGATTCATTCACTGCCAGCGCACGCTCAATCACAATCTCACGCTGATGGAAACTTAATAAGCCTGCAGATTCCAGAAACTGTATAAATCCTATCGCCTGAGGACCCAACACCCGCATCTCCGATTGCGCATAGATACGGAATCCGGTTGAGGTCTGTACCGGCATCTGTGCTTTATCGGAGGTGGTGGCGAGTCCGGTCAGCCAGTCTATCGCCTCAGAAATTTCATCTTCAGGGAAACCAACCGCAGAGAGTTTTTTGACCAGCGCCACCGTATCGGGGCAAGCTTCGGGCCGATAATACGTTTCGTAGAGGTATACAAGAATATCAAACATGCGTCTACTGTATCTGTTGCTTTGCTTGGGCACAAGTCCCTGTGCGCAGATTATACGTATCAAGTCAGCGCTACCCGGCGCACAGCGGCAGCTTGCTTCCAAAAAATCAACACAAACGTCGTACCAGCCCACCTGGTAAAGTCTCAACCATACCGGATAATTCCAGCTCCAGTAACTGCGCCTGTAAGCTGGCTAAATCCATCCCTGTTCTTACCCCCAGCTCGTCCAGCGGTACCGGGTCATAGGCAAGCTGCTGCAATAGCGCGCTGGCAGGTTCCGAATCACACGAGTCCGGATTCAGCGGCGCTTGAGCACCTGAGCCTGCAACCGCATCAAACCAGGCCAGCTCTTCCAGAATGTCTTGCGCGGACTCCACCAGTTTCGCCCCCTGTTTAATCAATTGATGGCAGCCCTTGGCCAGCGGAGAATGTATCGAGCCAGGTATCGCAAAGACTTCCCGCCCCTGCTCTGCTGCCAGCCTGGCCGTGATCAGTGAACCCGATTGGGCGGCGGCCTCCACCACCAGTACCCCGGCCGATAAACCAGAGATGAGTCGGTTACGGCGTGGAAAATTCCCGGCGATGGCAGGCGTTCCAAGTGAGTATTCACTAATGACGCATCCTTTATCTGCTATGGATTTTTCTAAATTCATATGGCGGGCAGGATAAACAATGTCGACACCGGTACCGACTACCGCAATGGTGGACCCGCGATGTGCTAAGGCCGCCTCGTGCGCTGCTGCATCGATGCCGGCCGCCATGCCGGAACTGATACAAATTCCTGCCTGCGAAAGATGCTCAGCAAACCAGCCGGCATTGCGCACTCCCTGCACGCTGGCGTTGCGACTGCCCACGACACCCAGGCTGCGTGCGGATAACAGTTCGATACGGCCTTTCACATACAGCAGCAGCGGAGGATCAGGAATTTCGAGTAAAGCCGCCGGATAAGCGGCATCCGCGAGTGTAATCAGGTGATGGGAAGTTTGCTGCAGCCAGGTTTCAGTTTGCTCGGCCAGACGTAGCAAGGAAGCTGAGGCCGGTGCCAGTAATGCATCTGCAAGCCTGGGAGAGACGATAGCAGTCAGCTGTGTTGTGCTGGCATTAAAAATTTGTGAGGGTAAGCCAAATGCTGCCAGTAAGCGTCGCGCTGTTTCCAGCCCGACGCCCTTGGTATGCTGCAAACGTAACCAGTAAAACCAGTCTGGCAACAAAGCTCCTCCATTGATGCTTACTGCGGAGACTGCGCGATATCTCCTACTTTCACAAAGTCTGTGACTTGCATGACCAGGCCATAAGAAATCGTATCGAACACGCGGAAAATAAACACATGACCATATTGCTCATTCGGCAGTTTGATGAGGCGGTTAGCATCGGTACGGTCTTTCACAGTCGCACCATAACGCTGCAATGATAAAACGGTTCCCAGATCTAAGCCATGTTCGCGGCCACGGTTAATCGTCACAATCTGATTTTGACCGGCGACCGATACGCCGCCATAAACACTGACTATCCTGGCCTTAATTTCATCATAGGGTGGATGTGGCACATAACTCAGAATAGGCGTCGGTGGAATCGGCAACAAGCGGTCACCGACCGACATTTCCTCTTTCGAATTAACGACCATAAAGGTATGCACATCACCATTTTCATCCCCCTCGCGGTCCAGCTTGACCGTACCAACGAAGGCCGCTTCGTAACCAATAATATTGCCGTTTTCCGGGTCTTTCAGAGGAGTGCCGGGACGAAACACCTGGAATGAGGTGCCGCCATCCAAATCACCACGCACATAGGCTTTTTCATTCTGGCCCAGATTGACTCGGCTTTCCGGGGCCGCCACGATACGCGGCGTGCGTTCCAGCGTGTTGATGTCAACCACCATAGGTTGCGATAAAAATGGCTCAATCGCCGAAGCCGGTATAGAGCGAATCGCATTCGCACCCAGTCCCTGCACACGTGCACGCGGCGATAATTTGATCGTCGCCAGGCCGCCCACCGTTCCATCACCGGAAGCATTCGCCAGACGCAAACGCTGGTTGACGCGATCAAAATAGACTATCTGTCCCGGATAGATCCAGTGCGGGTTGCGGATATCCTCTTTGTTCATGCCCCAAACCTGTGGCCAGCACCACGGATTCTGCAAGAAACGCGAAGAAATACCCCACAGCGTATCGCCGTTGACGACCACATGTTTGTCGGGCGCATCCGGCAGAAAGCTACATTTACTCTTGGCAGCGACGGCCTGAGCCTGTGCAATCGTCGCATCAGCCGGAGCCGCATGAGCAACTGCGGAGACGAGAGGAATGCCCGCAACGAGGAAGGCGGCGATTGTGCTAAACTTTTTCATGAACATTATCCGATGCAAAATGCTGCAATCCGCAAACTGGCGAGTAGGCACTAGCTTGCAAAACTTGCCAAATTGAATCAAATTCTGCCCATAAATCCTTGAACTAGCAAGAAAAACCGCGTAAACCTGTTTCCGGCTTGTTGCGAAAAATCTTATGTCTATACTAAATATATTGTGTTATCCCGATCCACGTCTGCACACTGTGGCGAAACCTGTCACCGTATTCGATGACAAGCTGAAACAATTCATCGCGGACATGGCTGAGACTATGTACGACGCACCAGGTGTTGGCCTTGCAGCATCGCAGGTCGATGTGCATGAACAAGTCGTCGTTATCGATGTTTCAGAGTCAAATGACCAGTTACAGGTGTTTATTAACCCTGAAATCACCTGGGCCAGCGAAGAAAAACGGGTTTACGACGAAGGTTGTCTGTCCGTTCCTGGCATCTATGATGGCGTCGAGCGCCCGGCGGAAGTCAAGGTTAAAGCGCTTGATGGCGAGGGGAAACCGTTTGAAATTCATTGCAAAGACTTGCTCGCAGTCTGTATTCAACACGAAATGGACCACTTAAAAGGCAAGGTTTTTGTTGAATATTTATCCCCGCTAAAACGTAACCGTATTAAAACAAAGTTACAAAAAGAAGAGCGCGAAAAACAACGGAATCAGGCTGGTCGTCGATGAAAGTCATTTTTGCAGGCACCCCGGAGTTTGCCGCAAGCGCGCTGGCGGCCATACACGCAGCAGGTTTTGAGATCCCGCTGGTACTGACTCAACCCGATCGTCCGGCTGGACGGGGCATGCAATTGCAGGCCTCTGCCGTCAAACAGTTTGCGCTCAGTCACAATTTGCCAGTGGCCCAGCCAGTCTCGCTGAAACTGGATGGAAAATATCCGGATGTGGCGCAAAGCGCACATGAATTGCTGCGCACTACCCCGCACGATGTGATGGTGGTTGCGGCCTACGGACTGATTTTACCTGTGTCGGTACTCAGCATTCCTCGCTTAGGCTGCCTGAATATTCATGGTTCTCTGTTACCGCGCTGGCGCGGTGCAGCGCCGATACATCGTGCTATAGAAGCTGGCGATGCAGAGACCGGCATCACAATCATGCAGATGGAAGCTGGGCTGGACACCGGTCCTATGCTGCTGAAACAAAGTATGCCAATACTGGACAGCGACACCACTGGCAGCCTGCATGACAAACTCGCCGGGCTGGGTGCGCAAATGATCGTCGATGCCTTACGTGCCTTACAACAAGATGGTCTGACTGCTACGGTTCAGCCTGAAGAAGGCGTCAACTATGCGGCTAAAATCAGCAAGGAAGAAGCAGCGCTGAACTTTGCACTGCCAGCCACAGAACTGGCACGTAAAATCCGCGCTTTTACGCCCTTCCCTGGTACCCATGCGCAATGCGCGGGTCAGACCATCAAAATCTGGGCTGCCAGGGTACTTCCGCTTCGGGGTAATCTGGCACCGGGCAGCATACTGAGTGCCCATCCTCAGCAAGGTATCGTTGTCGCTTGTGGCAAGGACGCATTGCAACTGACCGAATTGCAAAAACCTGGCGGCAAACGCTTACCTGCCCAGGAATTTTTGCAGGGATTTCAATTCCCGACTGATGCAGTCTTTGCCTGATCCCTGGCGTCAAAGGCGGTGCAGCAGCCATGCAGCAACCGCCCCGTTTATTGCAGATGCAGCAAAAAAACGACAAAAGCAAGCAGAAAAGTCCCGCTTCACGCTTTGTTCCCTTTAAAAAATTTGTTTATTTCTTAGTGGACCGCAAAATATTTCGCCGAGGATACTACTTGTTGTATTCTTCAAGACGAATTTAGCGTTTGCACCCTGTGTGGACGCGCATTAATGATTTCAGTTCTCTCAGGAATAAAGGTAAGGAAATGAAGAAACTTCTTCCCGTTGCCATTGCAGGTATGCTGCTGGCGGGTTGCGCAAGTTCTAAATTCAGCAGCTATGCTGAAGCCGGTGCCACCAGAAATACGGATATTCAAGCCAATGCATCTAACTGGTTACTGGTCGCCAAAGACGTAGCAGATAAGATCAAGCTGAACACGGATAAAATTGGCGCGCCGGTCTATGTCACGCCACCAGCCAATTCCAGCAAGTTCGGCCAAACTTTTTATGAACAAGTTGTAACATCGCTGGTCAATCAGGGCGTGACTGTGCGTAAATTTAATGATGGCACGGCTCAAATTATTGATATCGACACACAGTTAGTGCGTTTTGTCCCGGAAAAACAAGCCAACCGACGCATTTTCGGTCTGACTTTAGGTTCTGGAAACGAAGTTCACGCTAACTATGAAGTGATTATTACGACTTCGCTGGTGAAGAACTCACAATTTGTCGCGCGCCGCACTGATGCATATCCAGTCAATGAATACGATGCGTCTTTATACAACAAAGATACGGATTTCAAATTTAAAGTTATCGGGGGCCAATTATGATGAAAAAAATCGCACTTGTTGTCGGTTGTGGCGTAATGCTGAGCGCATGCTCCAACATGAACCTGCTGGGCAACCAGTCCGCCAGCTCTTCCACAGCGCTGTCCTGGAAAGAAGCGGAAACCAATGAATTTATCCCAACCAACCAGAAAGCGGCAGCAGCGCTGATCGCAGCAGCTGGTCCGGCGCTGGATAAATCGCGTCCGCTGATCGTGGCGACACTGGCCAATATCAATGCACTGGAAGAATCATCCCCATTCGGCCGTATCGTAGCTGAACAGGTATCCGGCCAGTTTTCACGTTCCGGCTACCAGATGGTAGAAATGAAGTTCCGCGATAAAGTATTCATCAAACAAAACGTCGGTGAATTGCTGCTGACCCGCGAGATCAAAGAAGTCGCAAGCAACCACAGCGCTCAGGCGGTCATCGTCGGTACCTATGCGGAAAGCGAAAAACTGGTGTTTGTGAATCTGAAACTGATACGTCCGGGCGACAATATCGTGCTGAGCACCTACGACTATGCGGTTCCTATGGATCGCACCGTCAAATCCCTGTTAGGCCGCCGCTGATACGACGCGCTGCACAAGGATGAAAGCCCGCCATGATGGTGGGCTTTTTTTATGCTGCAGCGAAGATCAGGCGATCAGGGCTACACCGCTGAACGGGCCGCCTCGCTGATGGCGAGTACCGCGGGATGGGTGATCTTACGCTGGATAGATATTGCGTAAAACTGTTCCTGAATCTCAGGCGTTTGTCCTATCAATTCCACATCATACTGACGCATCACCCTGTCCATGATCACCGTTGGCGCAGCAAACACCCCGGCGCCAGCCTGACCAAATGCACTCATGAGCGCACTGTCATCAAATTCCCCTGTCACCTTAGGGTGCAGTTGTTGCTGGTCCAGCCATTGCAACAAACGCCCGCGTAAGGCCGCATCTTCGCCGGGTAACAGAAATGGCGCACCATCCAGTAAAGCCGGAAAGCTGTCCGGCAGGCTGGCGCGTAAGGCAGACGTAGCAAAAAAACTGATGCCGGATTCCGCCAGCAAATGACTATAACCGCGAACATTGGCGGTGACTGGCATAGGGCTATCTGACAACACCACATCCAGCTTATGCATCGCCAGTTCCGCCAACAGCAATTCCAGCTTGCCCTCGCGGCAGTTAATGCGCAGGGTCTGCGGCAGACTCATGGCTGGTTCCAGCAATTGGTAGGCCACTGTCTTGGGCACCGCATCGGACACCCCGACCCGCAGCTGCACGGTACGCGCAGTCGGTCTGTGATGCAGCACTTCTTCCAATTCACGGCCCAGCGCGAAAATATCTTCCGCATAGCTGAATACCAGACGCCCCGCCTCGGTCAGCTCCAGATTGCGGCCCTGCTTGCGGAATAAGGCTTCACCCTGCATTTCTTCAAACAGCGCGAGCTGGCCGCTGATCGTTTGCGGTGTCAGGTGCAGTTGCTCACTGGCGCGCGCGATGCTGCCGGATTTCGCCACCATCCAAAAGTAGTGCAAATGTTTGTAATTTAAAGCTGGCATAAACGGGCAACGGAAGACCGGCAAATATGGGGCAACATCGGGCAAAAAAAATCAGAAAGATCAGAAAAATCAAATGATTCGCAGTGCTGATTGATGAAACAGGCGCTAAACATCGAATTTTACGAAGTATTTATCAAGTATATTCGACTTTTCTTTCAAATTGCTTGCAACTAGACTGTAGCTACCTTCTGTTGGGAAGGGGAAGTCCTGTTCTTGGGAATATATTTGAGAGACTTCAACATTTCAGGAGAAAAGCATGAAAATCTTGAGCCGTTCGACTGCACGTGATGTGCAATCTGTCGACTATACCGATACCACCGCGAGTGACAGCCATAAGGTATTACGCAATACCTATATGCTGCTGTCGATGACGCTGCTGTTTTCCGCGCTGACCGCTGGGCTCAGTGTGGCGTTTGCAGTACCGGGGCCGGGTATCATCATCACCCTGGTCGCCTATTTCGGCCTGCTGTTTGCGGTGACTAAATTACGTAACAGTGGCTGGGGCATCGCTGCCGTATTTGCGCTGACTGGTTTCCTGGGTTACACCCTGGGACCTATCCTGAGTGTGTATCTGAAGATGCCAGGCGGCTCTTCCATCGTGATGACAGCCATGGGTCTGACCGGCCTGATTTTCATGGGTCTGTCCGCCTACGTACTGGTCAGCAAGCGTGATTTCAGCTTCATGGGCGGTTTCCTGATGGCGGGCATGATCGTGGCACTGGTCGCGAGTCTGGGTGCGATTTTCTTCCAGATTCCAGCTTTGTCTCTGGCAATTTCCGGTGTGATGGTGCTGCTGATGTCGGGCATGATCCTGTTTGAAACCAGCAATATCATCCGTGGTGGTGAAACTAACTACATCATGGCAACCGTCAGCCTGTACATCACTATTTTCAACTTATTCACCAGCCTGTTGCAGTTGCTGGGATTTATGGAAAAAGAGTAAGCCATGATACATTCCGTCGCACAGCCCTGGATGTGGGCAGTATTTATCGTTTTTGTGTTAGCTATGTTAGCCGTCGACGTGTTCGCGCTGGGCGGCTCCAAGGCACATAAAGTCAGCGTCCGGGAAGCGGCGGGCTGGTCCATCGTCTGGGTGGCACTGGCACTGGCCTTCGATTTCGGTCTGTGGATATATCTGAGCGAAACCGTGGGCCGTGAGCTGGCGACCGTCAAGGCGATGGAATTTTTGACCGGCTATGTGATAGAAAAATCTCTGTCGGTCGACAATGTCTTCGTGTTCCTGATGATCTTCGCGCATTTCAATGTGCCACCGCAATATCAGCGTAAAGTCTTGCTGTACGGCGTGCTGGGCGCGATCATCATGCGCATCATCATGGTGTTGGCGGGCAGCTGGGTCGTAACACAGTTTTCCTGGGTACTGTATCTGTTTGGTGTATTCCTGCTGATTACCGGTTTCCGTATGCTGGTCAGCGTTGAACAGGAACCGGATATCGAAGCCAATCCGGTACTGCGTCTGGCAAAGAAAATACTGCCTTTTACCAAAGAATTTCATGGTGAAAAATTCAGCATCAAAGAAAACGGTAAACGCGTTTTCACACCCTTGCTGCTGGTACTGATACTGATAGAAATTTCAGATGTAATTTTTGCGGTAGATTCGATTCCGGCGATTTTTGCAGTGACGACCGATCCCTTCATCGTATTCACCTCGAATATCTTTGCCATCATGGGACTGCGTGCTTTGTACTTCCTGCTGGCAGATATGGCGGATCGCTTCCATCTGTTGAAATTCGGTCTGGCTTTTGTGCTGATGTTCGTCGGTATCAAGATGCTCATCGTCGAATGGATGCATGTACCGACCGGTATCTCTTTAATGGTTATCGGTACCATCCTGGGCGGGTCTATCATCGCCAGCCTGTTTGTGACACGTCATAAAAAACACAACTAAGTTCTGCCCATCCACGCTCGCCGCACATTGGCGGGCGTGGCGCCTGATTCGCTTTAGATTCCATGTAGATTCCCTTTTGGCATATCTCTCTGTTGAGGATATGCCTTTTTTTTCGCTGAAGTTCTGCTCCCTGACAGCGCAGATGATCGCGCCCGCAGCAGCGGAATTGTGTGAACTGCTTGCAAACAGTCTGTGGTTTTTCGCATAAAGATCATAAGCATCTGCCCAAAATGTATAAACAAAATCCTGCAAACACCGGGCCTGACGGGTCCAAGCCCTTGATTTGACGTATAATTTCTCCTCAGCGCCGATTTGAGATTCAGATTGCGGGCGCATAATAAATGCTGCTAAAAGGACCCGACCCGATCCGCATGCATGCATCAGCCGATCGGGTTTTTTATTATCAGGACGCAGAGCGCCGCAGTCTGGATGACTGACACTGGCGATCAAACGCCGCGCAGCTCCCGCCTCCTTGTTGAACGAGTAAACATCATGACTACAACTGTGCCTGTCTCTGCTACCGAAACCCGCTTGCGCACCCTGCTGCAACAACGCATCCTGATCCTGGATGGCGCGATGGGCACCATGATCCAGCGTTACAAACTGACCGAAGCCGATTACCGTGGCGAGCGTTTTCAACACTTCACCGGTCCCGAAGGCGTGCGCGAATTATTCGTCAAAGGGAATAATGAATTGCTGTCGCTGACCCGTCCCGATGTGATCGCTGAAATCCATGAACAATACCTGGCGGCCGGTGCGGATCTGATCGAGACCAATACCTTCGGTGCGACCACGGTCGCGCAGGACGACTACCATATGGCCCATCTGGCGTATGAGATGAACGTGGCATCGGCCAGAATTGCACGCGCAGCCTGCGATAAATACTCGACCCCGGACAAGCCACGCTTTGTCGCGGGCGCACTGGGGCCAACCCCTAAGACCGCCTCCATCTCACCCGATGTGAATGATCCGGCGGCGCGTAATGTCACCTTTGACCAACTGGTCACGGCTTACCACGAGCAGGTGCGTGGCCTGATTGAAGGCGGCGCTGATGTGCTGCTGGTCGAAACCATCTTCGATACGCTCAACTGTAAAGCCGCGCTGTTCGCCATCGATCAGTATTTCGAAGAAAGCGGCCAGCGGCTGCCTATCATGATTTCCGGTACCGTCACCGATGCCTCCGGCCGTATCCTGTCGGGACAAACGGTACCCGCTTTCTGGAATTCAGTACGCCATGCCAAACCGCTCACCATCGGTCTGAACTGTGCGCTCGGTGCCACGCTGATGCGTCCGTATGCTGAAGAATTATCCAAAATCGCCGACACCTTTGTCTGTATTTATCCGAATGCGGGTTTGCCTAACCCCATGAGCGACACCGGCTTTGACGAACTGCCGGCGGATACCTCGGCCCTGCTCAAAGAATTCGCCGAAGCCGGCTTCATCAACATCGCCGGTGGCTGCTGCGGCACCACGCCAGCGCATATCAAGGCCATCGCCGATCTGTTGCAAACCCAGGCGCCACGCCAGTTGCCACAAATCGCAGCAGCCATGCGCCTGTCCGGGCTGGAGCCTTTCACCATCGATCAGGACAGCCTGTTCGTCAATGTCGGTGAGCGTACTAACGTCACCGGCTCCAAAGCCTTTGCGCGTCTGATCCTGAACGAGCAATACGATGAAGCGCTGGCGGTTGCGCGTCAGCAGGTAGAAAACGGTGCGCAAATCATCGACATCAATATGGATGAAGCGATGCTCGACTCGCTGGCAGCGATGACACGCTTCCTGAATCTAATCGCCTCGGAACCTGATATTGCGCGCGTCCCTATCATGATCGATTCCTCCAAATGGTCGGTGATCGAAGCGGGTCTGAAATGCGTACAGGGTAAGGCGATCGTGAACTCGATCTCCATGAAAGAAGGCGAAGCCGAATTCCTGCGTCAGGCCACCCTGTGCAAACGCTATGGTGCAGCCGTGATCGTGATGGCATTCGACGAAACCGGTCAGGCCGATACCTATGCGCGTAAGACGGAAATCTGCGAACGCGCTTACCGTCTGCTGGTCGATCAGATTCAGTTCGATCCTCAGGATATTATTTTTGATCCGAATATCTTTGCGGTCGCGACCGGTATCGAAGAACACAATAACTACGCGGTAGACTTTATTGAAGCGACGCGCTGGATACATCAAAATCTGCCGGGCGCAAAAATCAGCGGCGGCGTATCGAATGTGAGCTTCTCTTTCCGTGGCAATGATCCGGCACGCGAAGCCATCCATACCGTGTTCCTGTATCACGCGATTCAGGCTGGCATGACTATGGGCATCGTGAATGCGGGCATGATAGGGGTGTATAGCGAGCTCGATCCTGAACTGCGCGAACGGGTCGAGGACGTCGTGCTGAACCGGCGCGATGATGCGACTGAGCGCATGATCGAATTTGCCGCCACCCTCAAAGCTGGCGGTAAAAAAGAAGAAGCGACGCTGGAATGGCGCAATGACCCGGTTGAAAAACGTCTGGCCCATGCGCTGGTGCACGGCATCACACAATGGATAGTGGAAGACACCGAACAGGCACGCCAGCAATTTGAACGCCCTATCCAGGTCATCGAAGGACCGCTGATGGATGGTATGAACATCGTCGGTGATCTGTTCGGACAAGGCAAAATGTTCTTGCCGCAGGTGGTCAAATCGGCGCGTGTGATGAAGCAGGCCGTGGCGCATCTGGTACCCTTTATCGAAGAAGAAAAGAAACGCAGCGGCGATCACAAACCGAAGGGAAAAATCGTGATTGCCACCGTCAAAGGCGACGTGCATGACATCGGCAAAAACATCGTGACCGTGGTCCTGCAATGTAATAACTTTGAAGTGGTGAACATGGGCGTGATGGTGCCCTGCTCAGAAATCCTGGCCAAAGCCAAAGCGGAAAATGCCGACATCATCGGCTTGTCCGGTCTGATCACGCCATCGCTGGAAGAAATGGCCTATGTCGCCAAAGAGATGCAACGCGATCCGCATTTCCGCATGATGAAGATCCCGCTGCTGATCGGCGGCGCCACCACCAGCCGCGCCCATACCGCCGTCAAGATAGCGCCGAATTATGAAGGTCCGGTGGTCTATGTACCGGATGCCTCGCGCTCCGTATCAGTCGCGCAGTCGCTGCTGACACCGGAAAGCCGCGAGCAATACATCGCTGAACTTGGCAACGATTACGAACGTATCCGGATTCAGCATGCGAATAAAAAAGCCACGCCTATGCTGACGCTGGAACAGGCGCGCGCCAATAAGATGCGGGTTTCGTTCAGTGGCGCAGAAGCACCGGTGAAACCGAAATTCATCGGCCGCCGTGTGTTTAAAAATGTCGATCTGGCCACCATCGCTAACTACATAGACTGGGGCCCGTTCTTCCAGACCTGGGATCTGGCCGGACCTTTCCCAGCCATCCTGAGCGATGAAATCGTCGGCGATGCCGCGACCAAGGTGTATGCCGAAGGTCAGGCTATGCTGAAAAAAATCATCGAAGGCCGCTGGCTCACTGCCAATGGCATCGTCTCTCTGCTGCCAGCTAACAGCGTGAATGAAGACGATATAGAAATCTATACCGATGACAGCCGCAGCGAAGTTGCGTTCACCTATTACGGCGTGCGCCAGCAAACTGAAAAACCGGTGGTCGATGGCCCCGATGGACAAAAAATCCAGCGCCCAAATCAATGTCTGGCCGACTTCATTGCGCCTAAAGCCAGCGGTGTCGCAGACTACATAGGGATGTTCGCCGTGACTGCCGGTCTGGGTATAGAAAAACACGAAAAACGCTTTGAAGATGCGCATGACGACTACAGCAGCATCATGCTGAAATCGCTGGCTGACCGTCTGGCTGAAGCCTTTGCCGAGTACCTGCATGAGCGCGTGCGTACCGATTTGTGGGGATATGCGGCCAACGAGCAACTGAGCAATGAAGAGCTGATACGCGAAAATTATCGCGGCATCCGCCCTGCTCCCGGCTATCCGGCCTGCCCGGAACACACCGTGAAAACCGAGATGTTTGCGCAAATGCAGTGTCAGGATATCGAGATGTATGTGACCGAATCCTGGGCCATGATCCCTGGCGCTGCCGTGTCCGGTTTCTACTTCGCGCACCCTGATTCCAAATACTTCAGCGTCGGCAAAATCGGTGATGACCAGGTCAGCGACATGGCCGCCCGCCGTGGCGTTGCCAAGCTTGATGTAGAACGCTGGCTGGCACCGAATCTGTAATTTCCGGACTGGGATCAAGCGGGCAGGCAGAACAGCGCCAGCCCGGTTTTGCTTAAGTCCTGAGGGTCTGGGATAATGCCGGCTATGCGCTGGCTTGCTCTGTTATCCGCCGCTGACTCTTTCACCCGCCTCACTTCTCTTAAGGTCCGTCATGACGAAAATCGCTGCCACCTCCCGCACCAGAAAAACTGCCAAGCCTGCAGCGCCAGTGTTAACTGCGCCGGAACCGGTACAGGCAAAAAGCCTGAAGCGCAAACAATTTGCCAGCACCGGTGATGTGCATATCCTGGGCGATGTCACCATCACCACCCAGCTGATCGTCGGCGGTGACTTGCTGATCGATGGCGACCTGATCGCAGAAGAAGTTTTTTGCCTCGGCAAACTGACCGTGACCGGCGACGTGCAGGTACAGTCCTTATACGTCGGCCATACGCTGGACGTAGGCGGACATATCGATGTGGAATTCCTCATCAAAACCGGCTGCAGCGCCGAATGGATGGCGCGTGTATTAGAGCTGGATCAGCGCAAACTGGCTGAAGGCCAGAGCTTCATTGATCTGCTGGTCCATCCGGCGATTGCTGCACGCCAGGCACATCACGATGTGTTCGGCGGCTTTGGCGATATTCAATGCCTGGGCTATCTGTCCTGCGCCGATCTGGATTGCCACGGCAACCTGCAACTGGATGAAGATCTGGAAGCCTCAGAAGTACAGTTCGTCGGTGGCCATCTGGCCGCAGCCAGCATCCATGTGGCAGGCGATTGCAACTGCCAGGGTGAAGTATTCAGCGAAACCCATATCGAGGTCGAAGGCAGCCTGTTCGCCGGTGAAATCATCAGCCAGGGCAATATCGAAGCGGGCGCAATCGGCAGCCAGGGCGACATCACCGCCTGGGGCAGCATACGCGCCAAAGGTGAAATCAGCGCCTTGTTCGGTGAAATCCATGCGGGCCGCTGGATCGCGACGGCAGCCACTTTGTATGCCGCAAAATACATCAAGGCCGGTGAATCGGTGGTCGGTGAAAAAGGCATCAGCTGCGGTAAAGACTATGGCATCTTCGCAGGCTCCGTGCTGCCACGTTCTGCCTGGGCCACACAGGGCATGATTTCTGCGGCGACCAAGCCACGCCTGATTTTGTCGGGTGAATTTGTCGAAGGCAAAAAACTGCGTCATATCGACGCGCTGGAAAAAAAGCGCAATAAAGAACTGGACTGGGAAATCAGCCGCCGCGTGAAACGCGAGATGCTGGCGGAGTAAGCCTGTAGCGCACAGCGCAGCTTTGCCTGCCTGTGCGCTGTTTGAAGGTCAGCGCTGCTTCCAATAGCCGGGGCGACGACGCTTATGGGCTACCGCCAAGACCACGACACATGAGGATACGCTGGGCTTCGTAAAACACAACAGCCTCCGCAAGTTCTGCTTCAGCTTCAGTATGAAATTGAACGGAGATCAATTGACGCGCCGCTGCAAACGATCGAACACATCGGCAGCAGACACCAGTTGCGCTTCGCCACGTTCAATTTGCAACAATCTGGCTTCGGCCTCCTGACGCCAGATATCTTCAGCGGATAAAAGGGAAGCTTTTTGTTCTGATTCTGAGAGGTCGTCAGACATATGCGCCACCTTTCAAACGACAAAAGAGAACATTCATTCTACGTCACATCCTGCTCTGCACCATTGGCACGGCACAGCGGGCATTCCCTATACATCCTCATCCTGTAGCAACTGCTGTAACCGTCTCGGGTAGTGATTCAGAAAATCCCGCGTCACCGCATAGTGCTCAGTGTCTTCGTAAGCGACTTCGCTGATGCCACTGCGGTCGAACTGGAAAATTGTGGCATGTGGATACGACAGCAGGATTGGCGAATGGGTGGCGATGATGAATTGCGACTGATCCTCGACCAGCTGGTGTATCGCACTCAGCGCCGCGAGCTGGCGGTTAGGCGATAAAGCAGCTTCCGGTTCGTCCAGCAGATAAATCCCATTACCCTTCAGTTTATTAAGTAGTACCGCCATAAACGCTTCGCCGTGCGACTGGGTATGCAAAGACTTGCCGCCATATTCGCCCAGATAGCTGAGTTCATCCATATAGGTCGCCACATTGAAAAAACTTTCAGCCCGCAGAAAGTAACCATCGCGCGGCACCGGCACACCACGCGCCAGCCGCAACTTTTCGTGCAGCGAAGAGACCGACTCTGCGGTGCGGAACTGCACATTGCGGGTACCGCCCTCAGGACCGAATCCCAGCGCCAGCGCAATCGCATCCAGCACAGTGGACTTACCGCTGCCATTCTCACCGACAAAGAAACTCACATTCGGATGAAAGCGGATATTCGCAAGCTCGCGTACTGCGGGTATGCAATACGGATAGCTGGCAAAGTCCGGATCGACATCGGGTCGTAAGCCTGCCTGTCTCAGATAGGGTTGTTGGCGTCTGGCCATATCAGCCTCAGCAAATGATGCGCGGCGCGCATCTGGGTTGTTGGGGGTGCAATAGATCTAATTGTGGATCGCGAGAAATTTGGGTTGACTTACATAAAGCCAACCGTATGCTTTTATTTTAAGTAATCTGTTTTTTGGGCCTACTTTAAACGAACTACCGTAGATATTGGATAACAAACATCAGCTTCACTTTGTCTTAAAAATGCTCTTACTCCATCTGTTGAAGTCATAAATTCTGGTTCGACAACATTAATTGAATAATCCCAATCACCACAGATCAATCCAGATGAATCAATGAATGCTGTTTTGTTCTCATTGTTCGCTTTATACACAATTGCATAAATTATTTTTTCATTGCTATAGACGACACCGTTAAATGTCATTGTTGTTTTACTGGCTAATTTAAGATGACTAAATTTCTCAATAAATTTTACTTTTGGAATTGGAAATTTTTTGCATTTAATAATGTCGCCAGATGTCACCAAATAAACATCTAACTTGCCATTAAGAAGAAAAAGTGGATCTGGCTCCCATAAGCTGCCATTTACGTACAGTGATGAATAAGGGTCAGCTGGAACTGAAATTGTTTCTAACGGTTTGAGAACAAGAGGTGGGTCACATTTTTGGATAATTAAAGCAATATCATTATTTAAAACAGCACTAATTTCGAATATCGTAACGGGTCTGTCTTTATGATTAGCCAAAACAATGTTTGTAAACTGATTGGCACTAATACGATTCGATTTATGTTCAACAGAACATGAAACATTCGTACCAAATTTTTTCCACGTGAGATAAAAAGTAAGAGGGAAAATTACCAGCCCGGGAACTATTTTCAGAAATTCTTGAAATGAAAATACGAGATCACACATGTTTAAATACTCACAAAATTTATGAAAAAACCAAAGAATTTTAAATTGTTATACAACAATTAATCTCAAATTTCATTAGAGCAGAAAAATCAACTCTATTACGCGGTAGCAAACGCCACACAAAACCAAGTCAAAATGTAAATAACTTTTCTTTTTTTCTTTACGCACGTAAGGATATCTGTCAAATTTCATCCTTTACCGGAACTTTTCCTGCGGCGGCGGGTCTGGAAACCGGGTTCTGACATGATCTCAGGATGGGCAAGTGTGTGGTGTTGTTGCCGTCCTGCATAATTAAGAGCAGAGTACAGCGTGCTGCATTGGCGTCTGTCGCGCTGCCCCACCGCAATCGGCTGGCCTCAGGATGGGGCCGGGCTGTTGACCACTGACGGAGAAAAAGTTGAAACAATCGTATGCATGGAGTCTGGCACTGGCCGGACTGACTTTGGCCAGCAGCCCGCTGGTACTGGCGGATGAAGGACAATGGCAGCCGCATCAGTTGCCGCAATTGAAGGCAGAACTGAAGCGTATCGGTATCGCCATTCCGGCTGAAAAACTGGCGGATTTGTCCAAACATCCGATGACGGCGATCGTTTCGCTGGGTGGTTGCTCGGCGTCGTTTGTGTCGCCAACCGGTCTGGTGGTGACCAATCATCACTGCGCGTATGGCGCGGTACAGCGCAATTCCAGCGCAGAAAAAAACTATATCGCCAATGGCTTCCTGGCGAAATCACCGGCTCAGGAATTACCGGCCGGTCCGGATTCGCGCATGTATATCACCGACAAGGTGGAGAATGTGACGGAACAAATCATGCGCGGCATCACGCCTGCCATGAGCGGCAAGCAAAGACATGAGCATGTGGAAAACCGCATCAAAAACCTGATCGCGGAATGTGAACAGGCAGATGGAAAAAACCAGGCCTACCGCTGCTCTATCCCTAGTTTTCACCGTGGGCTGGAGTACTACCGTATCCGTCAGATGATGATACGTGATGTGCGTCTGGTGTATGCACCTTCGGACAAGATAGGCAATTACGGTGGTGAGGTGGATAACTTTGAATGGCCACGTCACACCGGCGACTATGCCTTCCTGCGCGCCTATGTAGGCAAGGATGGCCGCCCGGCTGATCCATCGCCCGACAATGTGCCATATCAGTCTAAAGATTTTCTGACGGTCTCGGCTCAGGGTCTGAAAAATGGCGATCCTATTCTGCTGGCGGGCTATCCTGGCCTCACCAGCCGTTACAAGCTGCCGGAAGAAATCCGTTATGCGCGCGATGTCAGCTATCCGGCCCGCGCATTTGAATCGCGTTCCGATATTTCCGTGATCGAGGCGGCCACCGCAGGCAATGCTGAAGGCAAAGTGCGCTATGCGAGCGTGGTCAAGGGCATACAAAATCGCTTGAAAAAAACCGAGGGTTTGCTGGCTGGTTTTGCACGTAAAGATATCGCTGCCATCAAGGATGCGCAGGATGCAGAATTCCGCAGCTGGGTGGCGCAGCATTATGCCGATAAAGACTTCCTCAAAGATCTGGATGCGGTGATCGCCAGCGATATGGCACTGACCGAAGAAGAGTTTGCCTATAGCGTGGCCACTAACAGCGATTTGCTGAAAAGCGCACGCACGCTGTACCGTCTGGCACTGGAAAACCAAAAACCGGACGCGGAACGCAAAGCTGGCTTCCAGCAGCGTGACCTGCCTTTCATCACAGCGCGTCTGAGCCGTCTGGAGCAATCCTATCTGCCGAACGTGGATCAGGCCCGCTTCACGGCTGGCTTACAACGCTATAACAAACTGGCTGCCAAAACCCATCCGCAGGGTCTGGATGTGTTGCTGCCTTTGCCGGAATCGGTGTCTGCGTTTTATCCTATGACGGAACTGGGTGATACCGCAAAACGCCTGGCCTGGCTGAAAAAAGATGCGGCAGAATTCCGCGCTTCCCAGGATGCCTTTATCCATCTGGCCGTCAAATTGCATGACATCGGTATGCAACTCGAAGATCGTCGTCAGGAAGTCGATGGCAATCTGGAGCGTGTGATTCCAAAGTATATGCAGGCTGTGATCGCCTGGAAGCAATCCCAGGGCAAGCCGGTGTATCCGGATGCGAACTCCACGTTGCGTGTGACTTACGGCACCGTGGCACCATACAGCCCGCGCGATGGCGTGACTAAGGGCCCGTTCACGACCGTGGAAGGGATCGCCGAAAAACACACAGGCAAAACGCCTTTCATCGCACCGGACAATTTGCTGGCAGCGATTAAAGACAAGCGCTACGGTGTGTATAAAGACCCGGTGCTGGGTACGGTACCGGTGAATTTCCTGTCCAGTGCGGATACCACCGGTGGCAATTCCGGTTCTGCGGTGCTGAATAAAAACGGCGAGCTGATCGGTCTGAATTTCGATTCCACGTATGAATCGATCACCAAGGACTGGTACTTCGACAGCGCCATCACCCGCGCCATCCATGTGGATATCCGCTACATGCTGTGGGTCATGCAGGAAGTCGATCATGCCGACAATCTGCTCAAGGAAATGCGTATCCGCTATCCGGCAAAATAAGTCGTTCGGTCTTCAGAAAACTTCAGAAGACTTCAGAAGACTTGAAGTAACTTGAAAGAGCGTGGTTCCTGTTCACACAGGGACCACGTTTTTTTTGTACAGACTACACTGAAAAGCTGCAGTCAAAAACCAAGGTCCGCATCCTTATTGGGCTGCAGCCCGAAAAACGGCTGCACGCCTTATTCCATGCGGACTTTTGTTTTGTATGTTGCATCATTTAGCTGAACAATCAGTTCAACAATCAGCGCAACATGCAGACCTGGCCAGCCTGCTCAGCCAGCAGCGCCAGCAATCTTGCTGAGGCTAAGTGGGCCTACATCGCCTACAATACGGCTTCCGGCGGGCGGTTTGCCTGCTCACTTCTGTAAAGCCACACCATGTCTGATACCCTCTCTTTTTCCTCCCTCCCCTTAGCGCCTGCGCTGCTGGATAATCTGGCCAGTCTTGGCTATCAGCAGATGACGCCGATTCAGGCTGCCAGTCTGCCCATCATCCTGCAGCAACGCGATCTGATTGCGCAAGCCAAAACCGGCAGCGGTAAAACTGCTGCATTCGGACTGGGGATGCTGGCGAAGCTGAATCCCACTTACTTTGCGGTACAGGGACTGGTGATTTGCCCGACGCGCGAGCTGGCCGACCAGGTCGCCAATGAATTACGCCGTCTGGCGCGCCGTATCGAAAACGTCAAAATCGTGACCTTGTGCGGCGGCACACCGATGCGGCCGCAAATGGCTTCTTTGGAATTTGGTGCTCACATCGTGGTCGGCACACCGGGCCGCCTGATCGATCACATCAGCCGCGGCAGCCTGCAACTGAATGCGGTGCAAACTCTGGTCCTGGATGAGGCCGACCGCATGGTGGATATGGGCTTCTACGATGATATTTACGAGATCGTCGGCGCCTGTTCACCACGCCGTCAAACCCTGCTGTTTTCTGCCACCTATCCGGATGATATCCGTGCCGCCAGCGAGCAATTGCTGCGCGATCCGGAAGAGATACAGATCGAGGCGCAGCACAGCAGCAATCAGATCGAACAGCATTTTTTCCATGTCAGTCAGGAAGGCCGCAATCAGGCGGTCGCACGCCTGTTACTGCATTACCAGCCCAGCTCCAGCATCGCATTCTGTAATACCAAAATCCATTGCCGCGAACTGACAGAAGAATTGAATGCCCAGGGCATCAGCGCACTGGCGCTGCATGGCGACATGGAACAACGCGACCGCGATGAAGTGCTGATACGCTTTGCCAATCAAAGCTGCTCGGTGCTGGTGGCGACCGATGTGGCGGCACGCGGACTGGATATTCAAAATCTGGGCGCCGTCATCAATGTCGATATTTCCAAAGACAGCGAAGTACACATCCACCGCATAGGACGTACCGGGCGCGCCGGAGAGCAAGGACTGGCGCTGAGTCTGGCCACCTCTGGTGAAAAAAAATGGGTCAGGCTGATCGAAGAATATTCAGGTATCAGCGCGCAATGGCTGGAACTGGACAGTCTCAGCGATGCGACTGAGAGTCTGCTGCAGGCACCGATGATGACGATCTGCATCCAGGGCGGTAAGAAAGACAAGCTGCGTCCCGGCGATCTGTTAGGTGCCTTGTGTGCGGATCTGGGTTTGCAAAAAGCCCAGGTCGGTAAAATCAATGTGTCTGAATTCGTGACCTATGTGGCGATAGAACGCGCCATCGCCCACGACACGCTGCAGCGTTTATCACGCAGCCAGATCAAGGGCCGTCAATTCAAAATGCGCATGATAGACTAAGGCGAAGATGCAGACTCAGCCTGGGCATGGACGCGGGCCCGGAACGGCGGCAGCTGCTGCGCTGACATCCCCATCTTCTGCTGTAACAGTGCATGGTATTCGGCCTCGCTGTCTATGCTGTGCACGCTGCGTTTGCCATGTTGGGTCACGATCATTTTCTGATCAGCGATGCTGATGCGGCCGTCTGCAGTCGGCAATGAGCAGATGGTCTTTTGCGTGAAATGTGAGTTTGGCGAAGTCTGCTGATAAGCGAACATGGGCAGGAAATCGTCAAGCTGAAACGCCTGAGTCTGAAAGCGGTACTGTGGTGTGGCGGCATGTCCGGCTTTCTGCTGCAGCAGTATCCAGTCAGCGCCATCAGCCTCGCAGCGATACGTGACACCCAGCTCCTGATTCCCCGCGCCAGCAGGCAGTAAAGGCTGGCGAAAGCTGTCGCCAAATCCGACATCTGCGATCCAGCATTGCGCCTCCAGCTGCACGGCCAACAGCATGTGGTCAAATTCCGGTCCATAGGCTTTGCCATCCCACACCCGTGCCGACCAGAAGCGGGTCTGAAAACCCAGAGTCTGTAATAACCAGGAAAACGCCAGATTCAGTTCGTAGCAAAAGCCACCGCGCCGGCGCAGCAGAATTTTTTCCAGCAAGGCGTCCTGCTCCAGGCTGATGGGCAGACCGGCACGGATGTCCAGATTTTCAAATGGAATCTGCATCAGATGCGCCAGATGCAGCGTGCGCAAACCCTGCAGATCGGGCGGCGGCGCCTGATCCAGCTGCAGACGTTGCAAATACAATCCAGTGTGATATGGACTTAACATCCTTACCCCCTTCATAGAAACTGTCTGATTTTTTCTGGTATCTTTGGTCGCTGCTACATCTCAGGACTGACCGATAAAACCAAGTCGGCGAAAGCGCAGTGCGGACCAGTCTTCATCAAAAGCGACCTGACGCACCGTATCCCAGCCCGCCGCCCGCAGGCTGTCCCAGCCATGATCCCGGCTCAGCTCACCTGCATACAAAGCTGAACTCTTTTTAGGATAGACCATCCATAAAATCGCATCACCTTCTGCCTGCGGCAGGATAGCGCTCAGTGCCTGCTCCAGACGCTGCCGGGTCGCCGCGAATACGATGAAAAACCGCGCAGGCTGCAGCGCTTCCACTTGCAATAGGCAGGGATGAGCGGCAGGTATATCCAGCAGCGCCAGCTGGGCTGCATCCGCGTGCAGAATCACAGTCGGCACCTGCTGTTTCCAGTTGAGTTTTTTCAGCAGCGTATGCATGCTTGTCCTTGTTGGCGAACGATGTCAGCACTACAGTGCCATAGCACCAAAAAAAACACCAGCCCGTGAGCTGGTGTTTTGTCTGACACGGCACGGTTCAGACCAGATCATAATCCGAAGCGCAGATCTACATTGAAGCTGTTTGCACGATAAGCGCGTGCGCCCATCGGTCCCAGCCAGCTCATATAATGGTGGACTAACACAATAGCCAAGCAATCGCTCTAGCCCAGCCCTGTCATAAAAAATGTATTTACTGGAATATCTTGAATCGCCATCCTGCGAATTCTCATCAAGTACCGATTTGAACAGAATGAGTACGATTCCAACTCAATCGCTAGCTACCACCGAGACTTGTCGACTGTCGGATAATCCATCGCCATCCAAGACACGTATCGTATAGCGCCCTGCTTTCGGCGGTATCCACGCCAATGCCTCACCGGGTTTAGTTTGCCCAAGCGGAGAATCATCGACAAACCAAATCAATTTTCCGCCCAAAGATCCCGACTCAGCGCGCAGATAGATAGCCTCTTGACGTGTCGCACGTTGCACATGGCTGACGCCGCGTAAGGGGCTGATAATGCTAGGCGCGGCATCTTGCGCCAGGTTGACCTCGTCATTGGGGCAACTTCCTTCCGGTAATTTGCGCAAAGGCATACCGGCTTTCTTAAACAGGCTCAGCATGTCCGAGGTCCAGAATTCAAACACCTCTTCCCGCGTGAATGGACCAGCTTGACAAGCGCGTTTGCCGGTACGGGAATCGATCAAAACTTTGCGATGCAAATTGCTTTGTCGTATCGGTGATTTACCGGTGATGAACCATGCTGGCCCCGTGACCGGACATTCGGCATTCGGCAAATCACCGCTAGCGACGCAGACTTCAAGTTTCTTGAGATTTTCCGGCTGCGTACTCGCCATTTCGCCTTTATCGAGTTTTTCAGCACGCAAGGCATCGACGATACGCAGAAATAAAGGCGCGGCAGCTTCGACGCCGATTAAGGCAGGATTGCTGCTGCCATCGAAATTCCCTAACCATACTACCAAGACATAGCGCCCAAACACACCAGCAGTCCAGGCATCGCGAAAACCCCACGAGGTACCGGTTTTCCAAGCGATTGCCGGGCGCGCCGGCGCATAGGTATCAGGACGTGGATTTTGCCGTAGCATATCGACCGTAATGAACGCGGCCTCTGGACTCAACAGCGTGATCGGCATACTTTTTTCTAATGCCTTGTCCGCGAAATAATGCAGCCCGCGCCACTCGCCTTGATTGAGAAAACTGGCATACAAGACCGCCAATTCCTCCATACTAATTTCCACGCCACCGAGCGCTAAGGCCAAACCATAGTGCGATTCTGATGCCAACTTTTGCACGCCGCCGAGTTTTAAAAAATCGTATAAATTAGGGCGACTCAATCGTGAGGCCAAATCAACCGCTGGAATATTTCGACTGCGAATTAAGGCTTGATGTGCCGGTATCGGGCCACTAAATCGACCATCGAAATTTTCTGGCGCGAAGGCACCAAAATTACTCTGTGCGTCTTTCAGGACTGAAGCAGAATGGATCAAACCTTGATCGAGCGCCAAGGCATAAATGAAGGGCTTCAAGGCCGAACCTGGTGAGCGTCGCGCTAGCACGCCATTGACCTGACCTGCGATTGTCGAGTCATGATAGTCGACCGAGCCAACCAGCGCCTTGACTTGCATTTGACTGGCGTCGATCAAGATCGCGCTGGCGTTACGGATGCCCATATCCGCGCGCGCTTTGACATAGTCGCGCATCAAGCTTTCCATCAGCTTCTGTGTTTTGACATCGAGCGTGGTGTGCAAGCTAGTTTGCTTAGTTTCTTGCAACACATAGTCGACAAAATGCGGCGCCAAAAACGGCAAACTGGCACGTCGCTGATAGGGCAATGCGAGCGCATTTGCATTAAACAGTCGGGCATCAGCGGGATGGCGTTGTTGCCATAAATCGGCTAAGCGCTGTCGAGCCGCAATCAGTGCAGGGGTGTCGATATTTTGCGCTTCGCTGGTTCGCATATTGCCTACCCGTTTGCGCGGATTTTGTGGAATCACCGCCAAATTCAGCGCCTCTGGCACGGTTAAATCACGCACCGATTTGTGCCAATAGATCATGCTAGCCGCACCGACGCCTTCGACATTGCCGCCATATGGCACGCTATTCAAATAGGCTTCGAGAATATCACGTTTGCTATAGCACAGCTCTAGCCATACCGCGCCAAGCACTTGCTTTAACTTCCCCGTAATACTGCGACTATCGATGTGATACACACGTCGCGCCAATTGCATGCTAATGCCGGAACCGCCGATGCGACGCGACCCGGTCGCAGTCGAAACACTGGCGCGCAATAAAGACCACGGATTGACACCCGGGTGCCAATAGAACCAGCGATCTTCGTAAAGCAAAGTTGCTTCTTGCATAGGCGACGCAATCTGCGTCAGCGGCGTCCATAAACGATATTGTTCATCGTAGGCCAAAGTCAGCCGCAACAATTCCCCATCCGCCGCGAACACGGTACGCGAGGATGGAAAATGCTGCGCCAATGGGTCTTTCGGCCACAGTCGAATTACGCACAAAGTCAGCGCGATGACGACGGCACAAAATCCTATGCGCCGCCACCGGGTGTTAAAAAAAAGTAGACTCATTGACTCGCTGGCGTGACCTTGAAGGATGCACCTGCTGATCGTCCAAACACGCGATGCTCGTACATCGCTTCGCCGTACGCCGCCGGCACCACAAAATTACCGATGTTGGTGGCACGCGCCTTATAGGTCACTTCCATCCAGTCACCATAGACATTGCCGTAGAAGACCACGCGGTCTTCACGAATATCGGCGTAGTCAATATTCCAGCTACTCTTACCACCTAAACGGCGACGCCACAGTGGTGTATCTGGGGAGTCATCATCCGACGGTGAACTCAAGACTGGCTCTAAGCCGCCGGGCAAAATGTCGACCAAGGCGACCGATGGCAAACTGCGTTTTTCAGTGGAACGTACCCGCACCCGCACAGTCACTTCCTCGCCCAATTGCGCTTGATCGACCACCACACCTTTGGCATTCAAAAACTCATGAATGATTTCCATACCCTGCGACTTGGCTTCTTTCGGCAATGCGCGTTCGTAACCAGATTCTGCCCATGAATAGAACAAAGGCAAATCACCTTGATTACCCAACTTCACTTTCGCTGTATCAGGTGGCAATTTCAATGCGGCCAACGCAAATTGTTTCGGCAATTCCATGGCCTTGCTGACACCTTTGGCATCGACTGCAGCTAGTTCCACTTTACCCGCAGCAGATTGTGCTGCAGCCGTAGCATAGGCATCGACCGCTAACATCACGACTGAAGCAGAATGCGATTGATAGTAACCATCACGCACGATATTGCCTAGGCGTTCCCAATAAGCTCGCGGCAAATCTTTGACTTTCTGTGGGAAGTGTTTGGCGATGATCGCCACCGTCGACGCGCTATGCACCAGCGGATCGTAGTAGTAATCCCAATACCAACTGCGGCGATAATCAGACGCATCTTGAAGCTTGGTAATTGCAGGTTCCACCAATTCCTTGGCAAGCGCATCTTGTTTCAACATCTGATAACTCGCTGCCAGATACACAGCCCCGAGATCACTGAGGATCTCATTGCGTTCCCGACTGTCACGTGCACTCTGCAAATCTTTCCGCTGTGCTTCACGTAAATTCGTCAATGCTGCGGTGGTGACGATACCTTGGCGCGTCAACAAATACGCTGAGTAAGCTTGGGTGCGCCAAATGTATCGATAGCTAGAATTTTGCGCCAAGCTATTTTGCAAATACTGATTGGCTCGTTGAAGCAAATCATTCGGTATCGCGAGTTGATGCGCCTTCGCTTCTAATAACAGATTCACGACATAGGTCGTCGCAAACATATCCGAACCCGCGCCCGGCCACATCGCAAATCCACCGTCGGCAGTTTGACGTGCCCTGACCAATGCGAGGTAGCGATCCAAGCTCTTACGCGGATCGGGCAATGACACGTTACCAGACCCACGCAATAATTCCTTGGCCAAGGCAGCCTGCGTACCGATCAAGACAGCTGGGAAAATCTGACTAGTGATTTGCTCGGTACAACCGTGAGGATAGACATCTAAGTACTGCACCAAACCGCTAGTGAACGCCCACGGTGAAGCAGAAATCGCCGCTTCGCTGCGTTTGAAATTGACATACATATTGGCTTGTGAAGTCAACTCACCTTTGCCTTTGAAAATACCGGTTTGCACTAGCGTGACGAAGGGCGAAGCAGGTCGCACGCTGACATCCGTCGACAGTCGCGCCTTGGCGTCTTTGACTTGTGCAGTGAAGATCACGCTGGCCGACCCGAGTACCGCTTTTTCTCCTGCTTTGGCGCGCACGACAAATTTAGTCGACGCTTCCGATTTTTCCGAAATCTTCAACACTTGCTGCGCATTGCCAATGACTTCTAAACCATCGGTCACGGTCAAGCCCAATGTGACCGGCGCATCTTTCCCTGCACCGACATAATTATTCGCAACACCAATACCGATCTCCACTTCATCGCCAGGTGTGATCGCCACCGGCAAATTCGGCAGCAAGATCACATCGCCGCGAACTGCTGTTCTGGTGGTCGCCGCACCTGCGGTATCGTCATTAATTACCACCGCCATGACGCGCAAACTGCCGTTGAAGTTCTCTGGCACGGTATAGCTGAACTCTTTACTGCCATTAACATCGACCACTCCTGACCAATACACCACAGGTTTATCGGTTTTGCGTTTGAATGGATTGAGATTTTTACCGACGGCACTTTCCGCATCACCACCTGGCGCGGCCGAGTTCATCAGTTTTTTAAATTCTGGCAGGATCAAATCTAAGGTCTGCTGCGTGCTAACTTCCAAGGCTTTTTTCTGGAAGAAGAATTTGAGCGGATCAGGATTTTGATAACGCGCCACTTGCAAGATACCCTCATCCACCGCAAACACCACGGCGCGTGAAGGCACTTTCGATTCGAGTACCATCTTCACCGTTTGCCCTGGTTTGACCAAAGCAGGCGCAGTTAATTTGATCGGGTTGGTGCGTGCACCGAGGTTGGTCACAAATGGCACCACGCCATAACTCATGGGACTCATAAAGATTTCATTTGAAGCGAGGTCACGCGCAAACTGTACCGAGACGTACCCATTCCCTTCAAAATCTTTGGGCAAGGTGATTTTTTGCAGCGATGCGGTACCGGTGGCGCGGAACCATTTATGCGTAACGACTTTCTCGCGTTCTATCGTGATCAAGCCCGCCCCTACATAAGGCGCGCGGATGCTGATTTCGATCTCTTCACCCGGCTTGTAATCTTTTTTGTTTAAAGATAATTGCAGCTCAGCATTACGATCCAAAGAACGCGACACATTTGCCGTACCCGCCACGCTGTACTCGACACGCGACAACACCAAGTCATCGGCATCACGTACCTGCAATACAAAATTGCCTGGTGTTTGCGTCGCTAACAAAGTGCTCTTACCAGTATTCGCAATGTCAAAAGGGGCTTCACTCAATACGGTTTCTGTCGGTTTCGACTCATAGCGATACAAACCATTCAGCTGCTTCACCAAGACCGATACCACACGCCTTTCCAAACGCACCAATTTCAATTTACCGACGGCGGTGCGTTTTGCTTTAGAGTCGATCGCGATGAAGTTCACGCTACGCGAACTATTGCGATTTACAAAACTCAAATCACCATCGGCTTTATAGCCGACCAGGTAAGCGCGATCCGATACCAGAGCCGTGGTCTCTGCTGCGACACTGCGACCACCTTCTGGCTCAAAAGCTTTCACCAACAAATGCAATTGATAAGTCGCTTGCGCATAACGTTCCAGACCAAGTGCGATTTGCGCATTACCTTGCGCGTCGCTGCTAGCTTTGGCTAGGTCAGTTTGGAATTTTTCTTTGGCACGACTAGGATCGAAGAAATTGTAATCAGCAAAGCTACCAAACGCTGGATAAGCTGGCGACAAACTCAAGCTAGCTTCGACACGTCGTTGCGGTGCGGGCGTACCAAATAAATTTTGTACATTGACGCTTGCGTTCAATTCTTTTGGTGAAATCCAACCCTCGCTGCCATTTTCGCGTGACAAATGTACCGCCACTTTCATACGGTCTGGCATAAATTCTTGCACCTTCACCGTCAAGCTACCCAAACGCAGTGCAGGCGATTCCGCATTACTTAGCGCGGCAGCAGTCGTCTCGCGTGCCAAATTCAAATTGATAGTGTAGTTACCGGTCGGCGAACTATCTTGCGTCGCATGCGAAAATTCTGCCATGCCGCCCACACCAAGTTTTAGTTTTTGACGACGCACGACCAAACCACGCGCATCGATCACTTCAGCCTCGACCGGCAAGTCGGTCAGCTTCTGCGCCCAACCGGAAGACTTGGCAACGATGCCGATGTTCATGGTATCGCCAGGACGATACATGCCACGATCTGAAAACAGATAGGCCGTCATTTGATTTGGCAAACCGCTGGAATGCAAACCACCCACATCAAAGCGTGATAAGTCCAGATTACGATCTTGTCGATTCAGCGGCAAGAAACTCAAGTCACCTGCTTTTTTCACCACCAACACTACCGGCATTTTTTCGCGCATAAATCCAGCCAGGCTAGGAAGATGTGTGCTGCCATTAGTATCTGTGGTTTGGCTCACTAACACTGAACCATTGCGCCCCCAAATTTCCACGCTAGCATTGGCCACCGCAGTGCCATCTTGAATCGACTGCACGAACACATCACGACTACCATCCAGTGCTTGTTTTGCGATAATGCCTAGGTCAGTCACAATCACCAAGCGACGATCACGCATGGTGGTCGGGTTAACTCTTTCGACATCGGCATCGAGGTTTTCACCTTCCCGTTCGTAACCTTCATAACCGTCATATTTGGGTTGATCAAGCGCTTCGCTACTGCCCGCGCTAGTATCGGCCGGATCGTACCCCTGCACCGTCAAAATAAAAATGCCGCGTCGATCCGTATTGTCGGCTTTCAAATACTCCGAAAAATTCACGCTTTCGTAATGGGTTTTTCCTGACTTTAAACTGAGTGGAATCTTCTTCTCGAAACGCTCGGTCAAACTATCGGGTGTGACACCAGAATAAAACTCAGGCTTGGTCATATCTCCACCCGATTGCGTAACCAAATGCTGCAATTGTTGTGGCAATAAACGACCAATCTCAACACGCACACCAGGTAAATCTCGAATGATGAGCGGCAGTTTTTTTTCACCTGATAAAGCCAGCAAAGAGCCTTTACTCATGATGCTAAGTTCCGGCGCTGAGCGTTTGATACGGAACAGTTCATCGCGCTGGACGCCAAGTTGATAACCGCCAGCGGAGCGCAGGCCTTTCTTAATTCTGACGAACAAAGTACGACCTGGTTCAGCTACGAATTTGAAGGCATGCGTTTCATGATTCTCGCGCTCCGATGGCAGCACCTGCAAAGCGACCGCTGGTGCTTTTTTCAAGATTGCTTCAGTCACCTCTGTCGGATCGCCCCAAACTTGCGTCTCACCTTCAGGACCCTCATGCGATTCTGGCAGCAACCACGCATTGATCGAACGCGCCATTTCTTTTTCGTTGACCGCCATGCCTGTCGTTATCTGTAGTACATTTTCTGGGTCGCCATTATCACCGGTCACGATCAACTGCTTCATTTCAGCGATATCTAAACTATACAAACCAGGTATCGACACGTCTCTGAGCGTGTCGTCTTTGATTGCATTGCCACCCGCTTGCGCCCGCACACCAGACTTGATTTTTAGTGCCATGCTCAGGGTCTGTGCGGGTATACGCAAGGATTCGGACATCACGGTTGCACGCAAACGAAATTTATCAAAATTGACGATCAGCTTTTTCCCATCTTCTGGTTTTTGAAAAATCGATTTCGCATCGCCATCGACAATCAATTCCAAATTTTTTTCCAAACTTTCTGGCATCACCGGATGTGAAAAAATCAGTTCAAACACTGCCTTGCGCGAACTCAATTGCACCGGATCTTGGTAAAAACTCGCCTCGTTGATTTTCATCTCAAAGCGCGGCGAATGAAACGACACTTCCGATTGACTTCGCACATGGGCCGCCAAGGCTTTGCTACCTATGCTGACATGGTATTCCACATCAACGGGCCATTCTTCATTCGGCGTAAACTCCAAACGATTGGTAGCAACCCACATCCACTTGCCTTTGATCTCTGGAGAAATGCTGATGTCTTTCGCTTCTTTTCCGATCAGACTCAAGGGCGCGACCGGGCCAGAAAACCGCAAAGCCACCGGCTGCGATTTGCCACCATTCTCCAGATCTGCGGGCGTTGGATCACTAACTGAAACATCAGAATTGAGAATTTGCGCACGATCTGGTTGCACGCTTTGCATAGACAACCATTTGCCGCGCCAATCAATTTTTTGTAAGCGCGGAAATGCTGCCGCCGTTAGAAGGAACAACACAATCAAAAATGAGGCCGCAGCATGTTGCGCAGACCAATTCCCTACCCGTCTAGCGGTCGGGGCAACTCTATCGCTAACTGCGTGTAGCCAGTTGGGCGCTTGCCAACGTCCAATCAGTGCACCGAGTAAACCCAGCAATGGCTCAGCAATCAAAAGGATGCCAAACCACAGCATCCCGGCCACACGTCTTACGATTTGGTTGAGCCGATTCATAGGAAAGAGCCTCAGTTAAAAATTAAACTATTGTCAATTCAGTGTACCAGTATGCTCTCTGTGCGAGTGTTGTTTTCTCATCGCCTGCATATCGATTTTTTCCAGGAATAGGTCTTTCTCACTCGCGGAGCGACTGAGAAAGACCTCTGTGCACAGAGAGGAAACTCAAGGCACCTAACCAGAGTATTCTTCCGCATCTTATCAGCACAATCACAATTTTCACCCTAATTACATGAAATTATTGCAACATCAGTAGTACAACACTTTTCCCAGAAAAAACAAAAAATCCCCCAAGAACCCAGCACCTATTTACCGCAAACATCGCCTCATGATGCGCAGGCACAAAAAGAGCCCTGATGTGCCAAACTGACCAAAGTTAAATAAGTTGGGACAGCAAGAACCAGATTTTAGAAACCAAATCGGCACGTCAAAACTCGAAGTTTCGTCATACCTTGCCGTAAGTATCCTCGGGTGATTGCCAATATGAGGCGGAAATCATTCCTAATGATGAGGTAGTCATTGTGTGCATCGATGAAGTGTTTGATCGCGACCAAGAGTGAATAATTTTGGCGGGAAAGCGCAGAATGCTGAGGGTCTTTGATGAATTTTCAATGTTGCTATTGATTGCGTCGACGCCTTCGTTAAGCAAGTCTGCAGGAGTTTGGTTTTCGCATACCTGTTGGCGAACGATGTCAGCACTACAGTGCCATAGCACCAAAAAAAACACCAGCCCGTGAGCTGGTGTTTTTATTGGCTTTGCTACCTCAGAACCCGAGTCGGAAATCCACCCGGAAGCTGTTGGCACGATAGGTGTGGGCACCCATAGAACCCAGCCAGCTGAAGTTGGTCGTGATGCCACGGCGCGATTTCACATTCAGTCCCAGACCAACAGACTGTATGTCTTCCGGCAAACCGACTACCAGTACATTGTAGTTGGTGCTGCCGGCACCCAGATCCGTGTAATACATAGACTGGTTCATTTCGCCGCTGGTACGGTGACGCCATTGCAGTTTCAGCGATGGTGTGATCTGGCCAAAGTCCAGGTAGAAATCTTTGGCGAAGTTCAGACCACCGGTAAATGCCGTCGTTACACTGCTGGTGTTATTCAGTGTCAGTGCCAGCACGCTGCCGCGTTCTGTGTATGCATCCAGTTTGGTATGCAATACATCGAAACGTCCGAATGGCTGAATATGCAGATCTTTAGCGACCTTCAGATCACGGGTCAGCGTCAGCGACATGAAACTGACCTGTCCGGTACGCTCACCTGCCAACAGCTGACTATTCACGTCATCCCAGCGGTGATTATCGTAATTGACCTTACCGATACCACCCATACCATCGATAAACCATTCCTTCTCTGGTTTATACGTTCCGTACAACATACCCGACCATTGCTTGGATTTACTTTCACTGCCAAAGTTATCCATAGTGGCCTTATCGCGTGCATAGCCAACGGACAGACCAACGATCAGTTTAGGATTCCACATCATGTCCATACCGATAGTCAGACCCGAGCTGGAGAACTTGGTACGGCTGCCATCAGCGGCATCAATACCACCGAAGTCGATATTCCCCGCAGTCCACATGCCAACTGGTTTGCCAGCGATCTGGAACCACTCGTCATTCTTAGGTGCTTCTTCTTCCTCGCTGTCGGTCAGTTTATGCACGGCTTCATCTTTGGCAAACGGTGCCTTGGCCAGACGTACATCGGCCGGATTGAGGCGATACAAATCGTTGCCGAAGCTGTCTTTATTAGCAGTCAGGTTTTCAGAGATTTTGTTGGCCGCCATGCGGAACATATCCAGACCCGGAGCACTAAAGCTGATACCAAAACGGTTCTTGATCGAAAAGTCATGGTGCAGAACCTGAACGTGGCTGTAAATATTCGTCATCTGTGCCTGAGTAAAGCGCTGACTGATATTGGCTGCCGCGACTGCTGTGTTTTTCACCACTGGATCAACCGCCGGATCAGGACGCTTACCGACCGTCACCGTGATGGCTACACTATTGCCTGGCGCAGTAACCGCATCACCCGAGTACACCGCAGTGATGGTATGCACACCAACGGCCAGGTTTTTCGCGACCAGCAAGGCTGAACCATTCGTCAACGTGACCGTTGCCAGGTTCACCGATCCATCCATAAAGCTGATGGTACCGGTAGAAGCTGCCGGCGTAACCGCTGCCGTCAGTGTGACTGGCACCCCATCCAGTACCTGAGACTGCGTAGTACCTATCGTTACGCTGGCTGCCGTCAGATTCTGAATCTGTATCGTGAGGCTGGCCGAGACCGCACTGAAATTCGCATCAGCGTCTTTGGTCGCAGTCACCACACAGTTACCTGCTGTACTACCAGCCGACAAGACATTACCGGACAAACTGCAGGCACCGGAGCTGATGGCAAAACTGACCGCACCGCTGCCAGAACCGCCGGAAGCAGTCAGCGTAGCTTTACCTGTAACTTTGAAGATCGCCAGTTTGTCTGCTGTCAGAGTCAATGCAGCTTGCGCATTTTTACCCACTGTCAGACTATAACTGGCCACAGCCTGCGCGTTGATGCCGGTCACTGCCGCTTGCGTTGCGGTGATCACGACGCTGCCTGCGGCAACCGGTGTTACTTTGCCAGTTGCATCGACGGTCGCAACCGCTGCATTGCTGCTGCTGTAGCTAATTGCACCGTAGCTGCCACCGCTCAAAGTCGATGTCACTGCATTGTTCAGGCTATTGCCTAAAGTGATTTGCACAGGACCTGCCTGAGCGAAGCTCAGCACTGGGACTGGCATAGAACCTACCGTGAAAGAACGGCTAACCTGGCTTGCAGCTGTGAAGCTTGCATTACCACTCTGATCTGCATTGATCGTACATGTACCGGCTGCGATCAGATTGACGCTGGAGCCTGTCACTGTACAAACCGGCAAAGTCACAGAACTAAAGCTGACCGGCAAACCGGAACTGGCCGTTGCCGTCACATTCACCACGCCACCCACAACACCATTGGCCGGCGCAGTGAAGCTGATCGTCTGGCTGGCTTTAGGTGTGATCGCACCGGATGCAGCCGATGCACTGCTGCTACCTGCGCTGTTGGTCGCTTTAACGGTAAAGGTATATGCGGTACCGTTAGTCAGACCCGTCACGTTGATTGGGCTGGCGGCGGCGGTGAAGGTCGCACCTGTCTCTACCACGGTAACGGTGTAGCCGGTGATCGCCGCACCACCGGTAAATACCGGTGCCGTGAATGTGACCGTTGCTGCAGCATTCCCCGCAGTTGCGCTAACGGCGGTCGGTGCACCTGCTACCACGGCAGTAATCGCAAAAGTTTGCTGTACCTGTGCCGCGGCATTGTAACTGGCATTACCAGCCTGATTCGCGTTAATCGTACAGTTGCCAGCGCTGACCAGATTCAGTGTGTTGCCACTGATCGTACATACGGCAGGCGTGGCGCTGGTGAAGCTCACACTCAGGCCGGAACTGGCGCTTGCCGTCAGCGTCGGTGTCGTACCAAAGTTCTGGCTGCCGGGATTGTTAAAAGTAATGGTCTGTACGACTTGCGGTGTCACTGCGGCCGATGCACTTGATGCCGCGCCAGTACCCGCGCTGTTAGTCGCTTTCACGGTGAAGGTATACGCAGTACCGTTAGTCAGACCGGTCACATTGATCGGACTCGCTGCACCGCTGAAGGTCGCACCTGTTTCCACCACTGTGACGGTATAGCCAGTAATAGCTGCACCACCATTTGAGGCTGGCGCAGTAAATGCGACGCTGGCAGAAGTATTGCCCACGGTTGCTGTCGCGCCAGTTGGTGCACCCGGCACCACGGCGGCAACCGCAAAAGTGCGCTGTACCTGCGCCGCGGCATTGTAGCTGCCATTGCCAGCCTGATTCGCCTCAATGGTACAAGTGCCAGCCGTGACCAGCGTCAGCGTAGTACCACTGACGGTACACACACCGGTCGTAGCGCTGGTAAACGTCACCGGCAAAGTCGAGCTGGCGCTGGCACTCAGCGTCGGTGTGCTGCCAAAGTTCTGGCTACCTGGATTCGTAAAGCTTATCGTTTGATTACCTTTAGGCGTCACCGCAGCCGAGGCGCCCGAGGTCAGACTTGTGCCGCTGCTGTTAGTCGCTGTCACGGTAAAGGTATAGGCGCTACCGTTAGTCAGACCGGATACATTGATCGGACTCGCCGCACCGCTGAAGGTCGCACCGCCCGGGCTCACTGTCACGGTATAGCCGGTGATGGTCGCACCACCGTTCGATGCCGGTGCCGTAAAGCTCACGCTGGCGGTGGTATCACCCGCTGTCGCGCTCACGCCGCTTGGCGCGCCCGGTACTGTTTTTGGTGTGACCGCTGTTGAGGCGGTCGATGCCGTGCCGGTTCCTGCTGTATTAGTCGCTGTTACAGTAAATGTATACGCAGTACCGTTGGTCAGACCCGTCACACTGATCGGGCTGGACGTGCCAGTTGCCGTTGCGCCGCCAGGGCTGGCTGTGACGGTATAGCCCGTGATCGCGGCACCACCATTGGATGCCGGTGCGCTAAAGCTGACGCTGGCTGTGGTATCACCTGCAGTTGCGCTTACTCCGGTCGGTGCACCCGGTAAGGCGAGTGGTGTGACCGCATTCGTTGCGGTCGATGCCGTACCGTTACCTGCGCTATTAGTCGCTTTGACGGTAAAGGTATAGGTCGTACCGTTAATCAGACCAGTCACATTGATCGGACTCGTTGCACCGCTGAAGGTCGCGCCACCCGGACTCACAGTGACGGTATAGCCGGTGATGGCTGCGCCACCGGTAAATGCCGGAGCGGTAAATGTGACCGTTGCAGATGTATTTCCTGCCGTTGCACTGGCAGCTGTTGGTACGCCTGGTACCACAGCGGCAATCGCAAACGTCTGTTGTACCTGGGTTGCAGCGCCGAAGGCGGCATCACCAGCCTGATTCGCATTGATGGTACAAGTGCCAGCCGTCACCAGCGTCAGTGTAGTACCACTGACGGTACACACACCGGTCGTGGCGCTGGTAAACGTCACCGGCAAAGTCGAGCTGGCGCTGGCACTCAGCGTTGGTGTCGTACCAAAGTTCTGGCTGCCTGGATTATTGAAGGTAATAGTCTGTGCGGCCTTCGGTGTGACTGCCGTCGAAGCGGTCGACGCCGTGCCTGTGCCCGCGCTGTTGGTTGCCTTCACCGTAAACGTATACGCAGTACCGTTCGTCAGGCCCGTCACACTGATCGGGCTGCTGGCACCAACAAAGGTCGCGCCAGTCTCTACCACGGTCACGGTGTAACCGGTAATCGCCGCACCACCATTCGATGCCGGTGCGCTAAAGCTCACGCTGGCTGTGGTACTACCCGCTGTTGCCGTTGGTGCAGCCGGTGCACCCGGTACGACGGCGTTGACAGTAAAGCTTTGCTGTACCTGAGTTGCGGCTGCGAAGACGCTATTACCTGCCTGATTCGCATTGATTGTACAGGTACCTGCTGTCACGAAAGTCAATGTGCTGCCGCTGACAGTACACACGCCAGTGGTAGCGCTGGTAAAAGTCACCGGGTAAAACGAGCTGGCACTGGCACTCAGCGTCGGTGTCGTACCAAAGTTCTGGGTGCCTGGATTATTGAAGGTAATGGTCTGTGCTGTCTTTGGTGTCACTGCCGTCGATGCGGCCGAGGCTGTACCGGTACCCGCGACATTGGTTGCCTTGACTGTAAACGTATACGCAGTACCATTGGTCAGACCTGTCACACTGATCGGGCTGCTGGCGGCGACGAAGGTCGCACCAGTCTCAACCACGGTCACGGTATAGCTGGTGATCGCTGAACCGCCAGTCGAAGCCGGTGCGGTAAAACTCACGCTGGCGGTAGTACTACCTGCGGTCGCTGTTGGTGTAGCAGGCGCACCCGGCGCGATAGCGTTGACAGCAAAGCTTTGCTGTACCTGCGTTGCGGCATTGTAACTGCCATTACCAGCCTGATTCGCATTGATCGTACAGGTACCTGCTGTCACGAAAGTCAACGTGCTGCCGCTGACGGTGCACACGCCAGTAGTGGTGCTGCTGAAAGTGACCGGCAAACCCGAGTCGGCGCTCGCGCTCAGCGTCTGCGTTGTACCAAAATTCTTGGTACCGGGATTATTAAAGGTAATGGTCTGGTTGGATTTCGGTGCAGACACGATCACGTGCACGGTAACCAGATTGACCCAGCTGCCTCCGTTATAGGTATAGTAATCAAAATACTGATCGGTGGTCGCGTTACCGATGGTGAATTCAAAATAATCGAAATTCGTAGTCTCTAGATTAAGATACAAACTTGACCCGTTGTTACCAGCGACAGGAGAGGGATCGAAACCACCGCTTGCCGATGAGATACCCCATCGGTCATTATGATTATTAAGTGAATCGCGCGGATCGCAATTTGCATACTCCGTGGGTGTAAACTCACGCCTATAAACTGTACCCGCACCCGATCCTAAGGTCGTTACATTTGCATCACCAGTGATGTTAAAGGTCAGGGTACAAACCGCCGCGGCATCGTTCACAGCCATCAGATTAAATAACATCACCATCATGCATAAACACAGGCACTGTGAAAATGACTTGAACAAGTGGACGGATCTGCGCAGGAGCTGATTCATAAACGGGTATCTCTCTATGACCAAAATAAGGGTGGAGCTGGGACAGGAATTGGTACTGCCCAAAAGTTATGCCTTTAAGCAACTTTTAATTGTCTATTGGGAAATGCGATTTCACAATTTTTGACAATGCACATTATCCCTTAGTTTGGCAATGCTTCTGCGCTTAGCCAGGCAAAAATATTTCTTATTTACATGTTAAATACTTATCGTCTATGCAAAACACAGGAAAACACTGTGAATCCCGGACATCACGCTGACATGTCAAATTTTATTTTTTTAGGGAAATGTTGTTTATTTGAACGTTTAGCAATCTGCGATTGACGCCACCCGGTTTTTTTTGAATGATCACAGCCAGAACTTGCAAAATTAAATATTTTTTACATTTGGAGGTCAATGTGGATCCATTTATTGGAGAAATCAGACTCAGTGCGCTGAACTTTGCCCCCAGAGGTTGGGCTTTTTGTGATGGCTCATTGATGCCAGTCCAAAATAATGCAGCTTTATATGCATTATTGGGAACCACCTTTGGCGGCACTGCCGGCGTTAGTTTTGCTTTGCCCGACCTGCGCGGAAGAACAGCGGTGCACATGGGTACCAATCCTGTCAGTAATACCCAGTATCCGTTTGCAAAAAAGCTTGGTGTAGAAAGTGTGAGCCTGACGAACACACAGGTGCCATCGCACAGTCATGTACTGAATGTGAGTGATGCTCCCGGAACCAAAACGTCAATTAGTACAAATATCAACGTGTTGGCAACGGAGATAGGCAGTCCGACCAGCCCGGCGCTGCCTATCTATGCCAATGCCAAGAATCTCATTCCGATGGCAGCAACAATGTGCAAACCCCAGGGTGGCAGCGCAGCACACAATAATATGCAGCAGTCCCTGGTATTAAATTACATCATTGCTATCGTGGGAATTTTCCCTCAAAGAGATTAAGGAGCACAACATGGCTGATCCGTATTTGGGTGAAATTCGTATTTTTGCTGGAAATTTTGCACCGTCAGAATGGGCGATTTGCGATGGACGCGAGTTAAATATTAATGGCAATGAAGCCTTATTTAGCCTGATCAACACAATTTATGGTGGAGATGGTGTTACCACGTTCAGGATACCTGACCTCCAATCCAAACTGCCTATAGGCATGGGAGCCGGACCCGGACTCACTGCACGTGTGCTGGGACAAAAAGTGGGTGCCGATACGGTAACTATCACCGAGAATCAGATGCCGGCTCATACACATACCATTTTCGGATCTGGTGACGCTGCGACTGACATCAAACCAGGCAAGGACAGCACCTTGGGCTCTACCAATGCCAGTGCGCCGTTTTACTTTAAGTCAGATACAACATCGACTGAAAATACATTTGCCAGCGAAATGATGTCTGCCAGCGATGGCGGTTCGCAGGCTCACGACAATACCATGCCTAGCCTTGCGCTGACTTACATCATCTCTTTGAATGGTATTTACCCATCGCAAAATTAAATCTAAAGGCTTTTATTATGGCAGACCCATTTATTGGCGAGATCCGGGCATTCGGCTTCCCTTTTGCACCTATGTATTGGGCGTTTTGCTCTGGAAACACTCTCTCTATCATGCAACATCAGGTTTTGTACGCCGTATTGAATACGCAATATGGTGGGGATGGTAAAACTACGTTTAATTTGCCGGATTTGCGCGGCCTGGCAATACGCGGTCTGACGGGTAAGTTTGTCAACAAACCATCGGGCAGTGAAACCGTAGCACTAAGTACCAGGCAGGTTCCACCACATACCCATACCCTTAAGGGCTTTAATGGCAGGGCATCAGAAACCAATGCAGCAGGTAATTTACCAGGTCAGTTCGCCAAACCGACCAAAGTGTACACGGTGGCCAGTGCCACTAACCTGACCCTGCCGACTACACTGGTTTCGCCGTTTGCGGGAGGCACCGATGCCCACGAAAACCGTCAGCCTTTACTGGTACTGAATTTCTGTATCTGCATGGATAATGGCATATTCCCAACCCGTGACTGACATGGAAAAACAGGTGGTCTGGACAGGCCACCTTACCCAGCTTGAATAAACATGACTTTATCCACAGAACTATTCCATCCCCATATAGGCAGCTACTTCGATATATATTTTGATAATCAGCAACAGCTCCGGCTGCTACTGCAGAGTGTCGATGACCATGGTCGTTCAGGGCAAGGCTATCATTCTTTTTCCCTGATGTTTTTTTGTGACGGAGAATATCAGTTAGTTCAAAATACTTACCCCTTACAACATCCTGTGCTGGGTGAGTTAAACATTTTTTTAGTTCCGGTCGCCCGTAAGGATCAGGGCATCTGTTATCAGGCCAGTTTCACCCTGAAAGTGGTCAACCCGTGATACCACTGTTGAATCCCGATTTACAGCTGCGTTCCGTCAGCGATGCTGATCAGTCCTTTCTGTTGGCGCTGTATGGCTCGGTGCGTGAACCTGAACTGGCACAGACTGACTGGAACACAGATCAGAAAAAAGCCTTTCTACAGAGTCAGTTCGCTGCACAATCCCAGGCTTACGCGCAATACAACAATAGCGATTTTTATATCGTCTGTTATCAGGGTCAGGACATTGGACGGCTGTACCTGCAATACCGGTCCGATGCGGTGTCCATTGTGGATATCTCACTCATGAGCGACTATCGTTCGCAAGGTCTGGGCAGCAGTCTGCTGGCTTCTGTGATTGCGCTGGCAAATACCCGCCGTCTGCCAGTGCAGATTCATGTGGAAAAATTCAATCCCGCGCTGAGCTTGTATCAAAGACTAGGCTTCCGTGCCATCAAGGACAAAGAAGTGTATCTGCAACTGGAACGGGCGGCAGACATCACTGAATATTTGTAATAAGATACACACAAGCCCCCGCCGCAAAGACCTGATGACGTACGCTGTGCCAAACGTATGACAAGAAGGCATTCAGCGGCGAGGTGCATTTTGCGTCCTTTCCGTATCAGATAACTCACTTAAAAAACTTATTGGAGTCCCTATGCAATTAGCTGGCAGCGAACATTCTTTCGGCGGCTCGCGTGAGCGCTTTATCGCAAAAGTATTTAATCATCTGGGTGGTGCTATCCTGGCTTTCACTGCGGTGGAAGTCCTGATTTTCAGCTCAGGCCTGTCGGTAGCGATTAATCAGGCCATGCGTGCACTGCCCTGGATCGCTATCATGGGTGCATTTATTCTGATCAGCTGGCTGGCCTCACGCGCAGCGCATCAGGTAGAAAGTCTGGCGGCGCAGTATGCAGCGCTGGGTGTGTTTATTGTGGCGGAAGCGATTATTTTTGTGCCGCTGCTGACCATCGCCAATCAGGTCGCACCGGGTGCAATTTCGAATGCAGGCCTGATCACGGTATTGGCCACGCTGGGTCTGGTTGGTATCGCTTATGTGTCGCGTAAAGATTTTTCTTTCCTGGGCAGCATATTGAAATGGGGTGGTCTGCTGGCACTGGTGACTATCCTGTGCGGTGCGATTTTCGGTTTCCAGCTGGGTATGTTTTTCAGTATCGCGATGATCGGTCTGGCAGGTGGCGCGATTCTGTATGACGCGTCCAATATCATTCATCATTATCCGGAAGACCGTTATGTCGGTGCGGCGCTGGAATTGTTCGCGTCGGTAGCGATGATGTTCTGGTACGTACTGCGCCTGTTCCTGCGCCGTTAAGACGGTTTTATTCGCTACAAATTGCTATAAGCGAGCCGCTGTCAGAATTCGACAGCGGCTTTTTTTATTTCAGTTTGCCAGGGTCGCCGAACCATTTTTGTAATTGATCGCCAGCGCGTTGCTTCACTTCATCATTGATGTAATAACCAACGGTAACCAGCGCTGCAGCCAGTATCCCCAGATCATCGGTATAACCGACACCGGGTAAGACATCGGGCACGGCATCCAGCGGGGAAATAAAATACGCCAGCGCGCCGAAAATCGCGGTTTTGGCCCACAGCGGGGTATCCGGTCTTTGCGCAGCGTAGTACAGGCACAGCGCTTTTTCCACCACCTCACGTCCTGCCTTGCTGGCAAAAGCGCGTAGCTTGGCCCAGAAACCGGCATCGCTATAGGATTCAGCAGCTTTCATCGTGCACCTCACTTATTCAAAATATAGTTTAGGACTGACGCAAAATTGTCCCGGCAAGGCTAAAACCCCTTTGGTGCTGTGGGAAACATCGCTGGTAAGCGATGTCCGTTACGCCAGCAGGCAACATGTTGCCTGCAACCCTGGCTACACCTTGGCGACGCAGGCAGTACGCCTAGTACAAGGTGTGCAACTTGGAGCCATAACGCCGCTGGGGCGGTTTTGCGTCAGTTCTATCAGTGGATAAGCCTATCATATATCCACCGGATCAATTTCCAGACTCCATTTGACGCGGCTCTTCCAGCTGCGTAACTCCGTGATCCAGAGCCGGGCAAATGCCTGTAATGCCGGGCGCGAGGCAGATTCGATCAATAACTGGGCGCGGTCGCGATTTGCCACGCGTGTCATGGTCATAGGAATAGGATCATTGATGGTGATCATGGGATGCGGCATACAGGCGGCCGCCTGTTGCAGAAAGTCCAGCGCGGTTTGTAATTCACGCGCTTCCGCCCTCAGCAGCGCCTGATACATATACGGCGGCAATTGTGCCTGTTCGCGCTCGGCCAGCATGTCGGCCGCGAAATGGCGGTAATTGTGCGCCATCAGCGCGTGATACAGCGGATGATCGGGATAACGGGTCTGGACATAGACTTCAGACGCATTGCCACCTTCAGCCTGAGCGCGGCGTCCGGCGCGGCCTGCGACCTGCATCAGTTGCGCAAACAAGCGTTCGCTGGCGCGGTAATCCTGAGAAAACAGGGCCGCATCCGGATTCAGTGCCGCCACCAGCGTCAGGCGCTGGAAATCATGGCCTTTGGCGACCATCTGGGTGCCGATCAGAATATCCACCTCGCCCTCGTGCACCCGTTCAAACGCAGCAGCGGCGCTGCCTTTAAGGCGGGTAGAGTCGGCATCGATGCGGAATACCCGCGCCTCGGGGAACATGGTGGCCAGAGTTTCCTCCAGCCTTTGCGTGCCGCGTCCCAACGGTTGTAAATCGATATTGCCGCAAGTCGGACAGGCGCGCGGTATGCGCTGTTCCAAACCGCAATGGTGGCAACGCAAGCGATGATCGCCTTTGTGCATGACCAGATTAGCAGTACAGCGTGTGCACTGGCTGATCCAGCCACAGGCATCGCAGGACAATACCGGCGCATAGCCGCGCCGGTTCAGGAACAGCAGGGATTGCTCGCCCTTCTCCAGCCTGAGCCGGATGGCGGCGATCAGGCGCTGACTCAGACCCTCGCTGGGTTTTTCTTTTTCCAGATTGATGATTTTAACGATGGGCAAGACAGCATCCTGTACCGCACGCTGACTGAGCTCCGACAACTGATAACGCCCATGCTGAACCGCATGCCAGCTTTCCAGCGAAGGGGTGGCCGAGCCCAGCAATACCGGTATCTGACGCTGACGTGCACGCCACACCGCGAGGTCGCGCGCCGAGTAGCGTAAGCCTTCCTGCTGTTTATACGAGGGGTCATGCTCTTCATCGACGATCAGCAATTGCAGATCTGGCAGCGAGGCAAAAATCGCCAGCCGGGTACCCAGGATAATCCGCGCAGCACCAGTGTGTGCAGATAGCCAGTGTAGCAGGCGCTCACCTTCAGCCAGACCGCTATGCAGCGTGGCCAGCATTACGCCCGGAAAACGATGGCGGATATGAGTTTCAAACTGGGGAGTCAGATTGATTTCCGGAACCAGGATCAAGACCTGTGCGGTGGCTGACTGTGCCAGGATGCGCGCGGCGGCCTGCAGATAGACTTCGGTTTTACCGCTACCGGTAACGCCGAACAATAATCGGGGTACAAAGCCTTTACCCTCGGTCACAGCCGCCACCGCCGCAGCCTGTTCTGCATTCAGGCTGGCTTCCTGCTGCGCCACCGGTGCGGAAGCTGGGCCGGCAGTCAGTTTGCTGAGCTTTTTAAGTGCACGATCGAGGGCGACGGTTTTGATCGCTTTGAGGTTCTTGGGCAGCGAGGGTAACACCACCTCACCCAGCGGGCGTTGGTAATACTCTGCGGCAAAACGGGCTAAGGCCAGCCATTCCTCACCCAGCGGTGGCAACTGTGGCCGCACAGCCAGCACATCGCGGATTTTTTCGGCTGGCACCGTGGTTTCCTGCAGTATCTGCAGCACGATACCAGTGATTTGTTGGCTGCCAAACGGGATCAACACCAGACTGCCGACGGCTGGAACCGGCAACAAGGCACCCGCCTCATCGCATAAGGAAAAACGGTAATCAAAAAAACTGTCAAGTGGGGTATCGATCGCAACCCGCAGAAAGACTGGTGCAGACAAGCTCATTCCCGTTGTCCGGCCACGCTAAGTATTGGTTTCATAAGCAGTTTTTGAGATATCCACAATTCCTGTGGACAACTTTGTGGAGAAAGCCCTATTGACAAACGTTTTGACTAGTAGCGGCGCGGGTTTCCAGCCAGTCAGCGATCTGCAAGACAATATTTTACCCTTTTAAAATCAATGACTTACAAATACTCACAAATAAAAACAAAAATATTTCGGACTTTTTTTCCTGTGCCCAGATTTTGTGCATAAGTAAGTAAAGACAAATGAAAATTTGAAAACAAATGTCCGCATCTAATCTGCATTTCCAGCCCATTTTGCCCTGAAAAGCGCATGAAATATGCGTTTTGCATCGCAACATGGCGAATGAAGGCGCTGGTGAGGCAAAGACTACGCTTCTAGCCTGATACGGACAGGGATTTCATACCGAAGCGGGCAGGCCACAAGGGTGAACCGGGCTTAGATCCTATGATTCTGCCAGCGGAACCACCTTGTGCGGCCAGCACTGCACTCTTTTACCGTGCAGTGCTGGCCGGGGTCTGGAATCAGCCTGCCTGACGCTGGCTGCGGCTGTAACTATGGACGGCTTCCACCAGCACGCTGACCGCTTCCGGCGGTGTGAACTGGGAAATACCATGGCCCAGATTAAATACATGGCCCTGACCCGCTGCTGGCTTGCCATAGGCATCCAGCGTGGCGATGACTTGCGCCTTGATTTGTTCTGGCTCAGCAAACAACACTGCCGGGTCCAGATTGCCTTGCAAAGCGACCTGATGGCCGACGCGTGCACGCGCCTGACCCAGGTTCACCGTCCAGTCCAGGCCAACTGCATCCGCGCCAATAGCGGCGATCTGTTCCAGCCATAAACCGCCGCCTTTAGTGAACACGATGGCAGGAATACGCTGGCCGTTTTTCTCTTTTTGTAATTGCTGAATGATGTCCTGCATGTACTTGAGCGAGAATGCATGGTATTCCGCATCCGCCAGCGCGCCACCCCAGCTGTCGAAGATCATCACGGCCTGGGCACCGGCATCGATCTGCGCATTCAGATAGCTGGCGACCGCATCGGCATTGGTTTTCAGGATATGGTGCATCAGGTCAGGACGCTGATACATCATCTTCTTCACGGTATGGAATTCACGCGAGCCCTGCCCCTCCACCATATAGCAGGCCAGTGTCCACGGACTGCCGGAAAAACCGATCAGCGGTACCCGGCCATTCAGTGCATGGCGGATCTGGGTCACGGCATCAAATACATACTGCAGGCTGCCTGCCTCAGGCACGCGCAAGGCCAGCACATCTTTTTCATCGGCCAGACGGCGCTCAAACTTCGGTCCTTCACCTTCTTCAAAATACAGACCCAGGCCCATCGCATCCGGGACGGTCAGGATGTCAGAAAACAGGATGGCGGCATCCAGTGGATAGCGGTCTATCGGCTGTAAGGTGACTTCGGTGGCGAAATCCGGATTTTTTGCCAGCCCCATGAACGAACCTGCCCCTTTACGGGTCGCGCGGTATTCAGGCAGGTAACGCCCCGCCTGACGCATCAGCCACAGCGGTGTGTACTCGGTTTCCTGACGCAACAAGGCTTTGAGGAAAGTGTCATTTTTTAAAGGAGCAAAGGATGTGGACATGTCAGCTTTCTAAGAGGCATTTTCTTTAAGACTTACGCAAAATTGTCTCAACAAGGCATGGCCGCAGGCAGTACGCAGTACAAGGTTCACTACCTGGAACCATAACGCAGCTGGGACAGTTTTGCGTAAATCCTATTCTTTTATGATCAGAACAGGCAGCATTATCGCTTAAGCTGCCGTGATCAGCATCTGATCTCGCGCAAGACTGGCGCGTCAGACAGAAACGGATAAGACCGTAGCTGTGGATAACTTTGTGGACAGCTTTTACTTATTTGAGGTTTACTTCGATTTTATCATCACAGTTAACAAATAATTCGCATAACTATATGATTTCATTGACTTTATTTATGTTAACTAATTTTTCAAATTTAAATTGCTTAAAATTTGTGCTTGACAGACTGTGCATAAGTAACATTCATGCAGGCAAATTTTTGTGTTTCTCTGTATAAATTGTGAGTAATTGCTCCGCCCACAGCGCTGCGCCCATCGCGGAAGGATGATAGCCATCTGACGCCATACAACGCTTATCGCGCATGACAGGCATGGCAATATGACAAAGTTTCGACTGGTTCAGTGGCAGTTTCACAACAAACTGCGCCAAGAGTCCTGCCACGGCACTATCCAGGCTTGCCGCCTTATAGCCGAGTACATGGCGTAAAGGCGAGGGTAAGGCTGGAAATTCTGCCAGCTTAGGCACGCCGGAGATCAGTATCTGTGCTGCTGGCCAGCGTGTTTGCAATTGTTGCAATAAAGCCGACATCTGACGCCGGTATGTGGCCACTGATGCAAACGCGGTCGTATCGTTCACCCCGAAGCTCAGCAAAATGATATCCACCGTATCGGTAGGCGACGCTGGCAACTGCTGCAACCAGGACGATGCAGCCGCCAGTCTGGCACCATTTTCAGCCAGCACCTGCCAATGTACCTGGCAGGCTTGCTGTTGCGCGAGCAATGCCGCAAAACGGGCACACAGGCTGTCATCGTAATGGGTGACACCGACACCTGCCATCGGCGATTCACCTATGCCTAACACCCGCAAAGTACGGCTGGCGTTGCTCTGCCCGGCCAGTCCAAACGGTTGACCTGTGGCTATCGGCAGACGCGGCGTGATACGACGGGTACGCCTGCCCTGCCACCACAGCAAGGGAAACAAGGCAGCAGCCAGTAACTCTGGTGCGTAGTCGCGCAGTGCCAAGATTTACTCGACTTTCAGTTTGCTGAATTCGGGATTGCCTGGAGGAAAACTCAATTTCAGACTTTCCAACTTTTCCAGCACGATGCTGGCGATTACCAGATTACGCTGGGTCTTAGAGTCAGATGGAATCACATACCAGGGCGCATAAGGCGTATCGGTCGCTTTCAGTGCACGTTCATAGGCGTCCTGATATGCATCCCAGTGCGCGCGCTCGGCCAGATCCTGCGGATCAAATTTCCAGTGCTTGGCGGGGTCAGCCAGCCTTTCCTGCAGACGCGACTTTTGTTCGTCTTTCGAGATATGCAGGAAAAACTTGAGGATGATGGTACCGGTCTCGCTCAGCATGCGTTCAAAATCACAGATATGGGCGTAACGCTGTTCACATTCCGCCGTAGTAATCCAGTCATGCACACGCGCGATCAGCACTTCTTCATAATGGCTGCGGTTAAAGATCACCATTTCGCCCTTGGCCGGGACTTCCTGATGCACGCGCCACAGATAATCATGGTCTTTCTCGGCATTACTGGGGGCTTTAAACGCGACGGTACGCGCACCGAGCGGATTGACCTGCCCGAATACGGCTTTCACGGTACCGTCTTTGCCTGAGGTATCCATGCCTTGCAGAATAATCAGGAGTTTCGGGGCATGCGCTGCGACAAAGATTTCTTGCAGATCAGAGATTTTCTCACCGATACGCAGGGTCTGTAACTTATCCACAGCCTTGGCATCGGGCTGGCCTGCTGCGGCGGCACCGATTAACTTACGGTTGGCATCACTGTCTTTGAGTTTGAAGCCTTCAGGCAAATGGAATAATTCGGCAATGCTCATGCACAGAACTCCTGATCAGTTGGGTTAAAGCTGGAAAAAACGGTTGCGGTGTTCAATTTTCAGACACAGATCCATCACCACCAGCAAACCCGCCGCCTGCGCGGTGGCTGCCGCCTGGGGATGAGTGATGCCGGATTGCATCCACAGGCAGCGCGCACCTATCTGTATCGCTTGCTGCGCGAGTTCTGGCATATAGCTGGCCTGCCGGAAGCAATCGACGATATCTATCGTATGTGCCTGCCCTGCCGCCAGCAAATCGGGATACACCCGTTCACCGAGCAAAGTTTGTCCGGCCAAACCGGGATTCACCGGCACGATGCGATAGCCATGTTGCTGCATGTATGCAGCCACCTGATGGCTGGGGCGCTCAGGATTAGCGGAAAAGCCAGGCACAGCGATCGTACGGCTGTGCGCGAGGCAAGCGCTGATTGCATCACTGCTGTTCGTATCGGTGGGCATCTGTGCTCCCGGAAAAATAAAAAGGCAGCCTGAGCTGCCTTTTTACTGTAGTGCTTTCGTCGCCAGGACTGCTGCGGACGAATTAACGTTTCTGACGCAATTTTTGAATCGCTGCCAATTGGGCGATCGCCGATGCCAGTTCCGCCTGTGCTTGCGCATAGTCGATTTTGGAATCACGATTAACCAAAGCCTGCTCAGCCAGTTTCTTGGCTTCACTTGCTTTCGCTTCGTCCAGATCGTGCCCGCGAATCGCGGTATCAGCCAGAACAGTCACGCCGTTCGGTTGCACTTCGAGGATACCGCCAGCAACGAAGACGAATTCGTCTTCAGCCTGACCAGCTACCTTGATGCGCACCGCACCCGGTTTGATACGGGTAATCAGCGGAGTATGTTTTGGATAAATACCCAATTCACCAGCCTCACCTGGCAACGCGACGAATTCGGCTTCACCAGAAAAGATAGACTCTTCTGCAGAAACCACGTCAACGTGAATAGTGTGTGCCATGTCGGACCCTTTGTGTACGCTTGAAAAAGCTGTGCTGCGGTGGTTCACACCGCAGCGCTAGCGCTTAAAAATTAAGCAGCCAGTTTTTTCGCTTTTTCGATTGCTTCGTCGATAGTACCTACCATGTAGAACGCTTGTTCTGGCAGGTGATCGAGTTCACCGGAAGCGATCATTTTGAAGCCCTTGATCGTGTCTTTCAGTGAAACGTATTTGCCTGGTGCGCCAGTAAATACTTCAGCAACGTGGAAAGGCTGAGACAGGAAACGTTGCATTTTACGTGCACGTGCAACGATCAGTTTGTCTTCAGGTGCCAGTTCGTCCATACCCAGAATCGCGATAATGTCACGCAATTCTTTGTAGCGTTGCAGCGTACCCTGAACAGCGCGTGCTGTTTCGTAGTGCTCTTGACCCACAACTTGTGGATCCAGCTGACGGGATGTGGAATCCAGTGGATCAACCGCTGGGTAAATACCCAGGGAAGCGATGTCACGGGACAGAACAACGGTGGAATCCAAGTGAGCGAAAGTTGTCGCTGGGGATGGATCGGTCAAGTCATCCGCTGGAACATACACGGCCTGGATCGAAGTAATCGAACCGGTTTTTGTGGATGTAATACGTTCTTGCAGACGGCCCATTTCTTCCGCCAGCGTAGGCTGATAACCCACCGCGGAAGGCATACGACCCAGCAACGCGGATACTTCAGTACCGGCCAGTGTATAACGGTAGATGTTATCCACAAAGAACAGAACGTCTTTACCTTCGTCGCGGAAGCCTTCAGCGATAGTCAGACCTGTCAACGCAACGCGCAGACGGTTACCAGGCGGTTCATTCATCTGACCGTACACCATCGCAACTTTGGAGTTTTCTGGGTTTTCCAGATCAACCACTTTTGCGTCAGCCATTTCGTGATAGAAGTCATTACCTTCACGAGTACGCTCACCAACACCGGCAAACACGGACAAGCCGCTGTGTGCTTTAGCGATGTTGTTGATCAGTTCCATCATGTTAACGGTTTTACCTACACCCGCACCACCGAACAGACCGACCTTACCACCTTTAGCGAATGGGCAAACCAGATCAATAACTTTGATACCGGTTTCCAGCAATTCCTGGGATGGGGACAGTTCGTCGTAAGCAGGCGCTTTACGGTGGATCGATGCTGTCTGCTCGTGGCTGACCGGACCGCATTCATCGATAGGGTTACCCAATACGTCCATAATACGACCCAGCGTTGCTTTGCCGGTTGGTACCATGATAGGCTTGCCTGTGTTGGTAATAGTCATGCCACGACGCAGACCGTCAGAAGTACCCAGAGCAATGGTACGGACGATGCCGTCACCCAATTGCTGCTGTACTTCCAGCGTCAGCTCGGAGCCTTCCATTTTCAAGGCGTCATAAATCTTAGGCATCGCGTCACGTGGGAATTCAACGTCCACCACAGCGCCGATACACTGAACGATTTTGCCATTAGCCATGTTCGTTCCTTCAATAATTTTAAATTTCGTTTAGACCGCTGCCGCACCGGCGACGATCTCGGAGAGCTCTTTGGTAATCGCGGCCTGACGGGTTTTGTTATAAACCAGTTTCAGTTCGCCGATCACATTACCTGCGTTATCACTTGCCGACTTCATCGCCACCATACGTGCCGATTGTTCAGACGCCATGTTTTCAGCCACTGCCTGATAAATCAGTGCTTCTACATAACGGATCAGCAATTCATCAATCACGGTATTCGCATCTGGTTCATAGATGTAATCCCAGGAATGGGAAGACTTATCTGCGACCATTTTGTCGGTTGTCAGAGGCAGTAACTGCTCGAACACCGGCTCTTGCTTCATCGTGTTGATAAACTTGGTATAACTCAGGTAAACCGCGTCGAGTTTGCCTTCCTGATAGGCGTCCAGTAACACTTTTACCGGGCCAATCAACTTATCGAGGTGCGGAGTGTCGCCCAGCTGGATAGCGTGGGAAACGACCGGAGCACCGATACGATTCAGGAAGCCGAGACCTTTATTACCAATTGCAACTGCTTCTACTTTTGAACCCTTACCTTCGAGTTCACGCAATTTGTTGGTGACCAGACGTAAAACGTTGGTATTCAAGCCACCGCACAAACCTTTATCTGTTGTTACAACGATCAGACCAACTTTCTTGGCCTGATCCTGTTGAACCATGAAAGGATGCGTGTACTCTGGGTTGGCCTGTGACAAGTTAGCAGCGATATTACGAATTTTTTCACTGTATGGGCGGGCTGCACGCATCCGGTCCTGCGCTTTACGCATTTTGGATGCGGCGACCATTTCCATCGCCTTAGTGATCTTCTTCGTATTTTCTACGCTTTTGATCTTGCCACGTATCTCTTTGCCTGCAGCCATGAGTATTGACTCCTTCTAGCTACAGTAAATTAATAGGCGCCGGATTTTTTGAAATCAGCAATTGCGGCAGCCATGGCAGCTTCGCCATCTTTGTCCAGTTGCTTGGTTTCTTCGATCTTCTGCAACAATGCAGCGTGGCTGGTTTTCATGAAGTTGTGTACGCCAGCTTCAAATGCCAGAACGCTCTTCACAGGTACGTCATCCAGGTAGCCCTTGTTGACAGCGAACAGAGTCACGGCCATCAGGGAAATCGACAGCGGTGCGTACTGAGCTTGTTTCAGCAATTCAGTCACACGTGCACCACGGTCCAGCTGCTTACGGGTTGCTTCGTCCAGATCGGAAGCAAACTGCGCAAACGCTGCCAGTTCACGATACTGCGCCAAGTCGGTACGGATACCGCCGGACAGGTTTTTGATAACCTTAGTCTGCGCTGCACCACCAACACGGGAAACCGAGATACCAGCGTTAATCGCTGGACGGATACCGGCGTTGAACAGGGAAGTTTCCAGGAAGATCTGACCGTCAGTAATCGAAATCACGTTAGTCGGAACGAAAGCGGAAACGTCACCAGCCTGAGTTTCAATAATTGGCAATGCAGTCAGGGAACCTGTTTTACCTTTAACTTCACCATTGGTGAATGCTTCAACGTAGTCAGGGTTCACGCGTGCAGCACGTTCCAACAGACGGGAGTGCAAATAGAACACGTCACCTGGGTAAGCTTCACGGCCTGGTGGGCGGCGCAGCAACAGGGAAACCTGACGGTAAGCAACCGCTTGTTTGGACAGATCGTCATACACGATCAGTGCATCTTCACCGCGGTCACGGAAGTATTCACCCATCGCGCAACCGGAGTAAGCGGAGACGTATTGCATCGCTGCGGATTCAGACGCTGTCGCTGCAACAACGATGGTGTATTCCATTGCGCCGTGGGCTTCGAGAGCGCGCACTACGTTTTTAACGGAAGAAGCTTTTTGACCGATCGCGACATAGATACATGTCACGCCCTGGCCTTTTTGATTGATGATGGAATCGATCGCAACTGCTGTTTTACCAGTTTGACGATCGCCAATGATCAATTCACGCTGACCACGACCAACCGGTACCATGGAGTCGATAGACTTCAGACCAGTTTGCAGTGGCTGGGAAACGGATTGACGTGCAATAACGCCTGGCGCGATCTTTTCGATAGGCGCAGTCAGTTTTGCATTGATAGGACCTTTACCATCGATAGGCTGACCCAGCGCGTTAACAACGCGGCCACGCAGTTCAGGACCGATAGGTACTTCCAGAATACGACCGGTACATTTGACGGTGTCGCCTTCGGAGATGTGTTCGTAGTCACCGAGAATAACGGCACCAACGGAATCACGTTCCAGGTTCAACGCCAGACCGAAAGTATTGCCTGGGAATTCCAGCATCTCACCTTGCATCGCGTCAGACAGACCGTGGATGCGGCAGATACCGTCGGTAACGGAGATAACCGTACCTTGATTACGAATCTCAGCGGAATCGCCAAGGCCTTGAATCCGGCTCTTGATCAGCTCGCTGATTTCAGATGGGTTGAGTTGCATACTAACTCCTAATATTTGTTACGTTCTTACGCGGTCAGGGCGGCGTGCATTTTCTGCAGCTTCGCGCGAACCGACGTATCCAGCACCTGGTCACCAACCACGATACGTACACCACCGATCAGAGCCGGATCGACTTTGACGCTAGGGTGCAGTTTGCGGCCAAATTTCTTTTCCAATGTTGCAGCTAAGTCAGCTAACTGTGCTTCAGACATATCAAAAGCGCTGGTCACTTCAGCATCTGCCGCACCTTCGTGGGCGTTTTTCAATGCTTGAAATTGGAAAGCGATTTCTGGCAGCAGAGTCAGACGATCATAGTCAGCGAGTGTCGCGATAAAGTTTTTCGCTTCAGCTGTCACTGGGGATTTGAGCGCAGACAGAAAAATCTCAGCTTTTTGCGAAGCCGAGACTTTAGGGTTGTGTGCAAGAGCTTGTACATCGGGATGCGCGCCAGCTTGTGCCATTTCGGAAACCAGATCCGACCAGGCGGACAGGTTACCGGTTTGGGCAACACGGAACAGCGCTTCAGCGTAAGGACGAGCGATCGTTGCGAGTTCGGCCATGATTACAGCTCGGTTTTCAGTTGATTCAACAGATCTGCGTGAGCGGATGCATTGACTTCACGTTTCAGGATTTGCTCAGCACCTTTGACTGCCAGAGTGGCAACCTGGTCGCGCAATTCTTCGCGTGCTTTGGTCACTTGATTTTCTGCGTCAGCTTGTGCAGCAGCAAGAATGCGTGCAGCTTCAGCGGCGGCTGTGTTTTTAGCGTCTTCAATGATCTGCGCAGCACGTTTCTCTGCGTTGATGATCTGTTTCTGACCTTCATCACGAGCACTTGCCAATTCAGCTTGTACGCGCTTTTCAGCAGCTTGCATTTCTGCACGGCCACGGTCGGCAGCTGCCAGTCCGTCTGCGATTTTCTTAGCACGCTCATCGAGCGCGTTCATCAGTGGCGGCCACACAAACTTCATGGTGAACAAGGCCAAGATGAAGAAAACCCCACACTGAACAAACAATGTTGCGTTTAAGTTCACGGTAATTCCTTATCTAAATGGATCAAGCCGAAAGCAAATGCTTCCGGCAGTAGAAGGAAAAACTGATTATTTGAATGGGTTTGCGAACGCGAACAACATAGCGATACCAACACCGATCAGGAACGCAGCGTCGATCAGACCAGCCAACAGGAACATCTTAGTTTGCAATGTGTTCATCAATTCTGGTTGACGAGCAGACGCTTCCAGGTATTTACCACCCATGATAGCGATACCGATACAAGCACCGATCGCGCCCAAGCCGATGATCAAACCGCAAGCCAAAGCAACAAAAGACAAATCAGTCATGATATTTCCTTAAAATTAAAAAATGAAACTAAGATTAAAAAACAAAAAACGAAGAACCTAAAACCAAACTTAATACTAAACCTGCTCTTACTACGTATTCCAACCTGTCTTACTTAGTGAGCGTCATGTGCCTGGCCGATATACACCAGAGTCAGCATCATGAAAATAAACGCTTGCAGGAACACGATCAGAATATGGAAGATAGCCCAGATTGAACCCGCGATAGTATGACCAATCACGCCAAATGGTGTTGCCATCGCGCCCAGCAGAGCGATCAACAGGAATAACAATTCGCCGGCAAACATGTTACCAAACAGTCGCATGCCCAGAGATACCGTTTTTGCTGCGAATTCGATCAGTTGCAGGATCAGGTTAAACGGCGCCATCTTGATACCGAAAGGTGCGGACACCAGTTCGTGCAAGAAACCACCCAAACCTTTGATCTTAACGCTGTAATACAGCATCAGCAAGAGCACACCGAAAGAAATACCGATAGTACCGTTCAGATCAGCAGTCGGCACCACGCGGTGATGCGGAAAAATGTGTTCTACGCCGAAGAATGCGAACAAAGCAGAGAACATATCCACAGGCAGGAAATCCAGCGAGTTCATCAGCGCGACCCAGACGAATACTGTCAGTGCCAACGGTGCGATGAAGCTGCGGTCACCGTGTACGATGCCTTTGGATTGTTCTTCGACCATTTCAACCAGGATTTCTACTGCTGCCTGGAAGCGGCCCGGTACGCCGGAAGTCGCTTTGCGTGCTGCCAGCCACAAAACCAGGCTGCCGACCACGCCACAGAATATGGACCAGAATATGGTGTCCATATTGAAAATCGAGAAATCAACAATACTTGCTTGATGCTTGGTCGAAAAATGTCCTAAGTGATGGACAATATATTCTGACGCTGTCGGGGCGTGCTCAGTTGCGCTCATGGTCTTTGTCTAAATAGTAAAATGAAATAACTTTTCAGTACCACAATGAAGGCGATCAAAAATGCCGGCCAGTTAACATCGCGGTACCAATATACAAATGCGCCCATCAGCGCAATTGTCAAAAAAATCTTTATAAATTCACCGACAAAGAAAGTTGCCGGATTAGCGCCGCCGGGTTTTTTCGTGCCGATGAACAGGCGCAAAGCAAAAAAAGCATTCGGCAGTGCACAGCATAATCCGCCAGCCAGCGCGGACAATACCAGAGTAACCTTGCCGGTAACTCCGGCCAGCAAAGCCACGATGAAAGCTGTTGCGAGTTGCAACAGAACGATACGTGCCATGCTTTCCTCACATATTGACCATTGATTGTTGATATTGGCCCAGCCGCTACAAAATTTTCTCTGGCAGGCTAAATTCTCGTCAATCAAAACCACGGAATTATACGTGTATGTGCTTAGCAGCGTCAAACGTTTGATTCTGCGCTCTAAAAACGTGCACAGCCACGTATAAGCTCTCTTCTCCAACACGCGTTTTCCACGCAAAACCCAATAAACATGCGGCTTTCCAGCGATCTGCAAGGCGCGTTTGCGTATGCTGCATAGCTGCGGATGAGCGCCTATTTCCCCTAAAAACTGCACGGTTTTGTCGCATGTGATCAACGGTTTTCATTTCTTATAGCCAACAAAATTGTACGAATTGCTAGCAAAAACTCACAAATAGGAATATGGCTGTAAATTAAGTAAGAGTTTTACTTACATTATGAATGTAAGCATTTTTTCTGACTTTTTCCGTATTTGCAGCTCAGCTGAGATGTGCCATGTTTCACGTTAAACATGCAGCCTCAAACGTAAATCAGAAAAATAAACACCAAAAATTCAAATTTACAAAATAGTAATTAAATTACACTATTGCCATAAATATAATATTTGCACTATCCTGAGTTTGAGTAAGTAAAGAGATGGTGTCATCAGACATGTATGACAATTTGCGTTTCACGTGGAACGCTAAACACAGCAATGTATCTGGCAGCGGCTTCAGGCAGTGAACAAATCCAAAGATATCAACAAGACCTGAAAAAATCACTTTTGAAAAATCGTAGGGCGGGAACAGGGAAAGCCGACAAACCGGGCTGGCTGAAAAAACACATGCCGTTCAGACAGACAAAATCGCTGCAGCAAAAAACGTTACACGTGAAACATGAGATTCACGTATTGGCCGCGGCTAAGTTGCACACAACTTCGCCGGGTAAAAAAAAGCCGCCAACCTCACGGTCCGCGGCTTTTGATGAAAATGCAGTGTTCTGTAGAAATGAACGCCGCAGCAGATATCCTGCTTAAGAACGGATTTTTAAGATCACACCATCGAGTGAATCGAGGTCAGCAAAATCGATGATCATTTGGCCCTTGCCTTTGCTACCCATTTTCAAAGTCACCTGGGTCGCCAGCAAATCGGACAATTCTTCTTCCAGACGCGTGATGTCGCGCGACTTCTCAGCTTTTTCACGTGGACGTGTGCCTGCGTGTTCTGCCGTGGTTTTCGCGACCAGTTTTTCTGCTTCACGCACCGACATGCGTTTAGCGACGATCTGGTTGGCTAACTGTATCTGGGTCGCAGCATCGGTCACCAGCAAAGTCCGTGCATGGCCCATGTCGATATCACCTGCCATCAGCATCGTCTGTACCGGTTTAGCCAGGTTCATCAGGCGTAACAGATTGGTGACTGCGCTGCGTGAGCGGCCAACCGCATGGGCAGCCTGTTCGTGTGTGAAAGAAAAATCGGTAATCAGACGGTGTATACCCTGAGCTTCTTCCAGCGGATTGAGGTCTTCGCGCTGTATGTTTTCGATCAATGCCATGGCTGCAGCAGCCTGATCATCGACGTCTTTCACCAGTACCGGAACCTCGTCCAGACCGGCCATTTGCGAGGCGCGGAAGCGGCGTTCACCGGCAATAATTTCATAGCGTGTCACGCCATTTTGCTGGCCTACCGGGCGCACCAGGATAGGCTGCATCAGGCCCTGCGCCTTGATCGACGCGGCTAATTCTGCCAATGCACCTTCATCCATACGGGTACGTGGCTGATATTTACCAGCCTGCATTTGGCTGACAGGCAGGCTGCTGGGTGCGTCTGCGACATTCGGTACGGCTTCCGCGAAATCGCTGGCACCGCCTAATAATGCTTCCAGGCCACGGCCCAGTCCTTTAGGTTTTTTCATTGCATTCATGGCTTACTTTTCTAATTGCTTGATTCTCTCGACCATCTCCGCGCCAAACGCGATATAGGCTTGCGCCCCTTTGGAGGAAGGGTCAAACACCACACCGGGCATGCCATACGAAGGCGCCTCGGCCAGACGGACATTACGTGGAATAACGGTCTTGAATACCTTGTCACCAAAGTGTTGTTCCAGCTGGTCAGATACTTGCTGCGACAAGGTCATGCGCGGGTCAAACATGACTCGTAACAAGCCCACGATTTTGAGGTCGGGATTGAGATTGGCAGAGACTTTCTTGATGGTATTGGCGAGGTCAGACAGGCCTTCCAGTGCATAGTATTCGCACTGCATAGGGATGATCACACCGTGCGCGGCACACAGGCCATTCAGGGTCAGCATGGACAGCGCAGGCGGGCAATCGATCAGCACGAAGTCGTATTCGGCACTGATCTGGGCAATCGCATCGCGCAGGCGCTTGTCACGGTTTTCCAGCTCGACCATTTCCACTTCAGCACCGGCGAGTTCGCGGTTAGCTGGCAAGACGTCGAATTTTCCGGACTCTGAACGCTGGCGCGCGGTCGCGATGTCGGACATTCCTAACAATACTTCATACACCGAAGCTGTCAGTTTTGCCTTGTTAATACCGGCACCCATGGTCGCATTACCCTGAGGGTCGAGATCGACCAGCAGCACGCGCTGATCCAGTTTTGCCAGACCCGCAGCCAGATTGACGGTGGTAGTAGTTTTACCCACGCCACCTTTTTGATTCGCGACACAAAAGATTTTTGCCATAGAGGATTTCCGTGCGTTATTTGTGTGAGTGATTTACGTGAAATATTGCTGTTATCGCTGCTGCTTTAAGCCGGTTCAATACGCCGTACAAAGACCAGATGGCGCTCTGCATTCAGTCCCGGAACCTGCAGCGGCTGCAGGCCTGTGACGGCCCAGCCAGCTGGCAAACGTTCGATTTCCTGCGCTGGTGCGACACCTTTCATGGCGATAAATTGCCCACCTTCAGCCAGTAAATGACCTGACCAGTTGATGAAATTACAGAGTTCAGAAAACGCGCGCGAGGTGATCACATCAAATTTTTCTGTGACTTCCAGCTGCTCTACCCGGCCGGTAAAGACGGTGACATTGCTGAGTCCAAGTTCGGCTTTGGCCTGGCTCAGGAAGGCGGTTTTTTTGCTGACCGTGTCTATCATGGAGATACGTGTCTGGGGATAAGCAATCGCCAGCATCATGCCCGGCAAGCCACCACCGGCACCGACGTCCAGTACATTGCGCGCCTCCGTGAATGCCGGTGCAGCCGACAGCGAATCGAGCAAATGCTGCTTCACCATTTCCTGCGGATCGCGGATCGCAGTCAGGTTGTACACCGCATTCCACTTAGACAGCAGGGCCAGATAAGCCAGCATCTGATCGATCTGGGCTTCACTCAGTGCCAGCCCCATTTCCTGCACACCAGCACTTAAAGTAGCCTTGAGTGCCTTGGTATCCAATACTGCCATTACGCGTCTCCTGCGGCCGTTTGGACGCTTTCCTGAGCATGTTCCGCTGCGGGTACTGCTGCCATAAACTCTTTAAATCCTTTTTTCTTCAGATGCACCAGTAACAGCGAAATCGCAGCGGGTGTCACGCCGGAAATCCGGCCGCATTGCCCCAGCGTTTCAGGCTGATGCTTATTCAGCTTCTGCCGTACTTCTATCGACAGACCGCTGACCTCCATGTAGTCAAACGCCTTAGGCATTTTCAGGTTTTCATAGTGCGCATGACGCTCGACTTCTTTCGCCTGACGGTCGATATAACCCGCATACTTGACCTGGATTTCCACCTGCTCGCGTACCGCAGGATCGGCAATCGCCGGGCCAGCCAGGTCTTGCTGCTCGACGCCGCGCAAGCTCATCAGGCTCTCATAATTAACTTGCGGACGGCGCAATAAATCGGCCAGCGAGTATTCACGTTCCAGCGCTTTGCCCAACACGCGCTCTGCTTCAGCGGCTGCCAGGATACGCGGATTGACCCAGGTGGTACGCAGTCTTTCCATTTCACGTGCAACCTGTTCACGCTTGTTTTCAAACGCCTGCCACTGTGCGTCACTGACACAGCCAAGCTGACGCCCGATCTCGGTCAGCCGCATATCAGCATTATCTTCACGCAAACTAAGGCGGAATTCAGCACGGCTGGTGAACATGCGATACGGCTCCTGCACACCCTTGGTGATCAGATCATCGACCAGTACGCCCAGATAGGCTTCGTCACGGCGCGGCACCCAGGCTTCCCTGCCCTGAGTTTGCAAAGCGGCATTCAGACCAGCCAGCATACCTTGCGCTGCAGCCTCTTCATATCCGGTAGTGCCATTGATCTGACCCGCAAAGAACAAGCCCTCAATTTGACGGGTTTCCAGCGAAGACTTCAAGCCACGTGGATCAAAGTAATCGTATTCAATCGCATAACCCGGACGCAGGATGTAGGCATTTTCCATACCGCGCATAGAACGCACCAGATCCAGCTGCACATCGAAAGGCAGGCTGGTCGAGATACCGTTAGGATAAAACTCATTGGTGGTCAGGCCTTCCGGCTCCAGGAAAATCTGATGCGATTCCTTGCTGGCGAAGCGGTGTATCTTATCTTCGATAGACGGGCAGTAACGCGGACCGACGCCCTCGATCACGCCGGTGTACATAGGGCTGCGGTCGAGTCCGGCACGGATGATGTCGTGAGTTTGTTCATTGGTGTGGGTGATCCAGCATGGCACCTGCTTAGGATGCATGGCGGTTGTTCCCATGTAAGAAAATACCGGTACCGGATCCAGATCACCAGGCTGTTCCTGCATCACTGAGAAGTCGATACTGCGGCCATCGATGCGTGGCGGCGTGCCAGTTTTCAGACGCCCTTGCGGCAAAGCCAGCTCTTTCAGACGGGCTGACAGCGAAACTGCAGGCGGGTCACCGGCACGGCCAGCGGCGTAATTATTCAGCCCCACGTGGATCTTGCCGTCGAGGAAAGTCCCTGCAGTCAGCACCACGGCGCGGGCACGGAAGCGTATGCCTACCTGAGTTACCGCACCAACGACGCGATTGCCTTCGACCAGCAAGTCATCCACCGCCTGCTGGAACAGCCACAGATTCGGCTGGTTCTCGAGACGGCTGCGTATCGCTTGCTTGTATAAAATCCGGTCTGCCTGGGCGCGGGTTGCACGCACCGCTGGCCCCTTAGAGGAGTTCAGGATGCGGAACTGTATACCAGCCTCATCGGTTGCAATCGCCATTGCACCACCCATGGCATCGACCTCTTTGACCAGATGCCCCTTGCCTATCCCGCCGATGGAAGGATTACAGGACATCTGACCCAGGGTCTCGATGTTGTGGGTCAATAACAGCGTGGACTGCCCCATACGCGCAGCGGCGAGGGCAGCTTCAGTGCCGGCATGACCACCGCCGACAACAATCACATCGAATTCTTTAGGATAAAACATGGCTAGCTTCTGACAAACAAGGACACGGAGAGTCAGGATTATAGTTTGTTTTCGCGCAGCACCCTCACCTTCTGTGCCCCGGATAAAAAATAAGCGCCATGTTTCACGTGAAACATGGCGCTTATCTGAAGTGCAGAACTTTGAAAGTTTAGGTTTTACACAAAAATCTTGTAAAACAAAATAAAAATAACTGACCTATGTTTCACGTGAAACATAGGTGATCAGCGTAAAAATCCATCATAAGTTGTCTTGCATATCAACGCCACGACCACCACCAGAAACACCTTTCTGACAAATCCGGCACCATGCCGTATCGCCATCTGGCTACCCAATACCGACCCGCCGATCTGGCATACCGCCATCAAACCACCGAGTAACCACAACACATGTCCGCTAAATCCAAACCAGGACAAGGCCGCCGCATTACATGCAACATTGAGCACTTTGGCCACCACCGATGCCCGCAGAAAATCGTAGCCAAAAAAACGTACAAACAGGAACATAAAAAAGCTGCCGGTGCCAGGGCCAAAAAAGCCGTCATAAAAACCGATGCCAGCCGCCACCAGCATCGCCAGCCAAACTTCTTTGCTGCCGGAAAACAAGGGCTTATCCTGGGTGCCGAATTCTTTCTTCATAAAGGTATAGACCGCGACTGCTGCCAAAATAAAAGGCAGGGCCTTACGCAACTGAGTAGGCGGGATGTGGGTGACCAGATAGGCACCGAAAAAAGAAAAGGCAAAAGCAGTCAGTGCAGCCGGTACCAGCATGCCCCAACGCACACTGACTTTTTGCATATAGTTACGTGCAGCAACTGCCGTGCCCCAAATACTGGCCAGCTTATTGGTTCCTAGCAAAGTTGCCGGTGCTGTGCCTGGCATCATAGAAAATAAGGCCGGTACCTGAACCAAACCACCACCGCCGACGATCGCATCGACAAACCCGGCAAAAAATGCCGCCGCACTTAAGAACATCCAATCAAGCATGAAATTTATTAACCTTCATCGAAAAGCTGCCAGTCTCTGGCAAGCTGGCAAACATACAGGCAAATTGCAAGACTGCCGAGTCTAACAAGCAATCTGCTTTTGATGTGACACAGAGCTGACTAATTTGACCGTAACAGGAGTCGCTATGCAAAATTTCCGTTTTCAGACAGTTCCGTTCATCATAAACGAAACCGGTGCGCTGGCCCGGCTAGGTGAATACATACAGCAAGAATTTCCGGCTTGCCGACGCCTGTTCATCGTGAGCGATGCCGGCTTAGTCAGCAGCGGTATCTTACAAGCTGGCCTGGACAACCTGGATCAACTGGGACTGCAGTATCAGTTGTACGCAGGTGTGGTGCCTGATCCACCGGAAGCGGTAGTATTGCTTGCAGCACAACAAGCACGCGAATTTGGCAGCGATCTGGTCATAGGCATGGGTGGTGGCAGTGCGATGGATGTGGCCAAGCTGATTGCCGTTTTATGCGGCAATGATCAGGCACTCAGCACCATGTACGGCATCAATCAGATCCGTGGTCAGCGCCTGCCCTTGGTACAAATTCCGACCACCGCAGGTACTGGTTCTGAAGTCACCAATATCTCTATCGTGACCACAGGCGAAACCACCAAGATGGGTGTAGTCGCACCGCAATTATTTGCTGACCTTGCGATACTTGATGCTAGTCTGACAACTGAATTACCGGTCGCTGGCACCGCTGCCACTGGCATTGATGCCATGGTGCATGCGATTGAAGCCTATACCACGCGTCATAAAAAAAACCCGGTATCGGATATGTTGGCGCGCCAGGCACTGAAACTCCTGTTCAATCATATAGACCGTGCTTGCAGCCATGGCGCTGATCTGGCAGCGCGACAAGCGATGTTGCTGGGCGCAATGATGGCCGGACAGGCCTTTGCCAATGCGCCTTGTGCCGCGGTTCATGCGCTGGCCTACCCGATTGGCGGCCGCTTCCACGTACCGCATGGATTATCGAATTCACTGGTCTTGCCTGATGTCTTGCGCTTCAATCTGCCCGCCGCCGCGGAGCAGTATGCCGAGCTAGCCGAGATCCTGGCACCCGACGCGACAGGCAGTGCCGAAGCGCGCAGCAATGCCATGATCAATGCACTGGCCGATCTGGCGCTGCGCACCGGCATCCCGACCCGCTTGCGCCAGGTCGGCATCCGTGAAACAGACCTGGAGCAACTTGCCAGCGACGCGATGCAGCAGACCCGCCTGCTCGGCAATAATCCGCGGGAAGTCAGCTGGCAGGATGCATATGAGATTTATGCTGCGGTTTTGTAGCGCGGCCCACTGTCAGAACGCAGCGTCTGTGGATGAAGGCCAGCTTATCCACAGGCAGAACTAAACAAAAACACTGGCGACAAGGTCTGCTGCGGGCAAAGCGGCAGCACATTCGCCATAGCAATGTTAAACAGCCTAAAACAGCCGCAGAGGCACTTTGGCTTAGATTGCCTCACCAAGTGAGGCTTTGCTGGGAAAGGCGCTCAAAAGCCCGTATAACAGCCCTGGCACGGACTGCTTATGCGGGCCTGACTGTTCAGGTCAGGATTTCTTCTGGGCCAGCACATAGGCCACAATCGCGTTTGCGTGCCCGTGTCCCATCTGATACTCGGTTTTCAGCACTTGTACCAGCTCCATATGCCTGAGCGGCATTCTGGCTTCGACCAGCGCGATCCAGTGAGCAATCGGCTGGCCATACTTTTTTTCTATAGAAGGGAAATAGGAGGCAGGTCCCTGCACCTTCTCTGCCTTATCTGCTGCATTCATCGACCACTCCTGAGTGAGGCTGAAACCGAAGGTCAGGATTTTCTGACCGAAGTGCGTAGCAATGCGGCCAGCTCACCCACGATACCGCGCCGGAATAAGAGCACACAGATAATGAAGATCAGACCGGTCACAATGGTGACTGAATCGCCGAGGCCACGGAACCAGTCGACCTGGGTCAGATCCGCCAGCGCATTGCCAAGATCACCGAGTTTATTTTCCAGCGCAATGATCAATATCGCACCGACCACAGGGCCAACCAGCGTGCCCATGCCGCCGACCAGCGTCATCAAGACGACCAGACCCGACATGGTCCAGTGCACATCGGTCAAAGTTTCAAAGCCCAGTACCAGCGTCTTGGTCGCGCCCGCCAGACCAGCCAGCGCAGCCGACAGCACGAAAGCCAGCAGCTTGTATTTATCCACGTCGTAACCGAGTGACACCGCGCGTGCTTCGTTTTCTTTGACCGCTTTGAGTACAGTGCCAAACGGTGAATGAATAATGCGCACAATCAGCGCAAAGCCTGCGACACAAATCGCCAGCACCAGGTAATACAAATACAGATCAGAACTCAGATCAATCAGACCCAGCAATTTACCACGCGGCACACCTTGCAAACCATCTTCACCACCGGTGAACTTCGCTTGTAAAAACACGAAGTACAACATCTGCGCCAAGGCCAGCGTGATCATCGTGAAATATATCCCCTGACGCCGTATCGCCAGCAAGCCCATCAGCCAGCCTATCAGCGCAGCAAAGGCCACACCCAGCAACAAGCCCAGCTCAGTCGGCAAACCGGCATCGCGCAAGGCCCAGCCAGCCACATAACCGGCACCGCCGAAAAATGCCGCGTGTCCGAATGAATTCAGGCCGGTAAAACCGATCAGCAAGTTAAACGCGCAGGCAAACAAGCCGAAGCACAGTAACTTCATCAGGAACACCGGATACGCGAAAAACGGGATGATCAGCAAAGCCAGAAAAGCCAGGCCGTAAGCAATTTTTTTATTCATAAGGTCACGCTCATTTTTTCAGGCTATTGTCACTGTCGTCTATCAATCAGGTATTCAGTCAGCAGCTTCATTCTTTTCCGAACAAGCCGGCTGGCCGCAGCATGAGTACGATCGCCATCACAATAAACACCACAGTGGCCGACAATTCCGGATAAAACACCCGCGTCAGTCCCTCGATCACGCCCAATCCCAGACCGGTCAGGATAGAGCCCAGTATCGATCCCATGCCACCGATCACAACCACCGCAAACACGGTGATGATCAGGTTGGAACCCATCAGCGGCGAGACCTGGATTACCGGTGCTGCCAGCACACCGGCAAACGCGGCCAGTGCGACGCCGAAGCCATAGGTCAGCGTGACCATCAGCGGCACATTGATACCAAAGGCTTCGACCAATTTGGGATTTTCTGTACCGGCGCGCAGATAGGCACCGAGCCGGGTTTTTTCAATCACAAACCAGGTCAGGAAACACACCAGCAGCGAAGCCACAACCACCCAGGCACGGTAATTAGGCAAAATCATGAAACCCAGATTCGTCGCGCCTGACAAGGCCTCAGGCACCGCATACGGCTGACCGGACACGCCATACACGGAGCGGAATATCCCCTCCAGCATCAGCGTCACGCCGAAGGTCAGCAACAAGCCATACAAGTGATCCAGCCGGTACAGCCAGCGCAACATGCTGCGCTCGATCACGATGCCGATGACACCCACCACCAGTGGCGCCAGGATCAGCATCATCCAGTAATTCAATCCCAGATATTCCAGCCCCATCCAGGCCAGAAAAGCGCCCATCATGTACATGGCGCCATGCGCAAAATTAATCACATTCAGCAAACCGAAAATGACAGCTAATCCCAGCGATAACATCGCGTAAAACGAGCCATTCACCAGCCCTAACAACAGCTGGCTCATCATCGCCTGCAGCGGTATGCCCAAAATTTCCATAGCATGCTCAGAAAAATTCCCGTACGCGGGAAGGTTCAGATCCGACAGATCAGTACGGACCTGCCACCTCAGGATGACAGGCCCACTTACCACAGCACTCAGCTTAAGACTGGCTTATTTCCACAGTGCGCACTTGGATTCAGCCTTGGTGGTGAAAGCCTGTTCACCCGGTATGGTCTGCACCACTTTGTAGTAATCCCAGGGTTCTTTCGATTCGGACTGGGTCTTCACCTGCATCAGGAACATATCCTTGATCACGCTGCCATCGGCACGCAGATAACCATCTTTGATGTAAAAATCATTGAACTTCATGCTGCGCAGCTTAGCCATGACTTTTTCCGGCTCATCCGTGCCAGCAGCTTTGACCGCATTCAGATACTGCATGGTGGCGGAGTAGTCTGCGGCTTGCAGACTGGATGGCATCTTCTTCATTTTTTCGAAATAGCGGCGCGCCCAGGTGCGCGCTTCCGGCGTCTGATTCCAGTACCAGCTGTCAGTCAGATACATGCCATTGGTCGCATTCAGACCCAGCGAATGAATATCGTTAATGAACATCAGCAAACCGGCCAGCTTCATGGTTTTGGTCACACCGAATTCATTAGCCGCTTTAATCGCATTGATGGTGTCGCCACCCGCGTTGGCCAGACCCAGTATCTGCGCTTTAGAGGCCTGCGCCTGCAGCAGGAAGGAAGAGAAATCCGAGGCCGATAAAGGATGGCGTACTGCGCCCGCAACCGTGCCGCCGCTGGCTTTCACAACCTTGGTAGTATCCCCTTCCAGCGCAGCACCAAACGCATAATCAGCGGTCAGGAAATACCAGCTCTTACCGCCTTGTTTCACGACTGCAGCGCCAGTCCCTTTGGCCAGCGAGACGGTATCGTAAGCATAGTGCACGGTGTACGGTGTGCACTCTTCATTGGTCAGTGCAGCAGTACCGGCACCGACAGATATGAAAGGACGTTTTTTTTCAGCCGCGACTTTGGCCATCGCCAGTGCGGTTCCGGAATTGGTGCCGCCTAACAGCATATCGACGCCGTCACGGTCTAACCATTCGCGTGCCTTGCTGCCCGCGATATCGGCTTTATTCTGATGATCGGCTGTGACTAACTCGATTTTTTTCCCCAGCACGCTGCCGCCGAAATCGGCAATCGCCATCCGTATCGCTTCTGAGCCACCTTTGCCGTCGATGTCGGAATACACGCCGGACAAGTCAGTGATAAAACCTATCTTGACCACATCGCCCGATACCTGCGCACTGGCCGCACCGGAAAAGGCGCTGCAGGCAGTTGCTACAGCCAGACTGATGATACTGATTTTTGCTTTCATGTCTCACTCCTATCGTTGTTATCAAACCGGTCTGTGAACAACCGGCAAGGGATACCGCTACGGTTCAGCTACAAGCAATTCATTCAAACTCAGACACCAAGTAACTCATTGAGCACAGCCATTTTTTCCTGCAATTGCGTCGCCGCGAAATGCTCGACCACCTGCCCATGTTCCATCACATAAAAACGGTCTGCCAGTGGAGCGGCAAAGCGGAAATTCTGCTCCACCATGACGATGGTGTAACCGCGTGCCTTGAGCATCAGTATCATGCGTGCCAAGGCTTGCACGATCACCGGTGCCAGCCCTTCGGAAATCTCATCCAGCAGCAATAAGCGTGCACCGGTGCGCAGGATGCGCGCGACCGCCAGCATCTGCTGTTCGCCACCGGACAAACGCGTACCCTGACTGTTTTTACGTTCCGCCAGATTCGGGAACATGGTGTAGATTTCATCCACGGACATGCCCTGACTGTCAGGTGCCACCTGTGGCGGCAACAACAGATTTTCTTCTGTGGATAAAGAGGAAAAAATACCGCGCTCTTCGGGACAATAACCGACGCCGAGATGCGCGATTTTGTAAGTCGGTAAAGCGATCGCTTCCTTGCCATAAATCTGTACCGAACCCTGACGCCGTCCGGTCAGGCCCATGATGGCCCGCATGGTGGTGGTGCGTCCGGCACCATTGCGCCCCAGGATAGTGACGACTTCACCGGCATGCACTTCCAGATTCACTTTGTGCAGGATGTGGGATTCACCATACCAGGCTTGCAAGTCCTGGATTTTCAATGCGCAAACCGGCTGCTGGCTCATGCGTGGGCTCCTTCCAGTTCAGCACTGCTGCTGCCCATATAGGCTTCCATCACGCGCGCATCGCTGGACACGGTGGCGTAATCACCTTCGGCCAGAATCGCACCGCGCTGCAAGACAGAAATCCGGTCGCAAATGCCGGACACCACACTCATATTGTGCTCCACCATCAGGATAGTGCGGCCCTGCGCAACGCGGCGTATCAGCTCGGTCACACGGTGTACATCTTCATGCCCCATGCCTTGCGTAGGTTCATCCAGCAGCATCAGTTCCGGCTCCATCGCCAGCGTTGTAGCGATCTCCAGTGCACGCTTGCGACCATACGGTAAATCCACCGTCATGGTGTCGGCAAACTGCGTCAGATCGACTTGTGCCAGCAACTCCATCGCGCGCTCATTGAGGTGCGCCAGCTGCCGGTCGCTCTGCCAGAAATGAAAGGAATTCCCCAGCGTGCGCTGTAAGCCAATACGCACATTTTCCAGCACACTCATGTGTGGAAACACGGCAGAAATCTGGAACGAACGGATGATGCCCTGACGCGCAATCTGCGCCGGTTGCGCAGCCGTGATATCGCGTCCGTTAAACAGGATCTGGCCCGACGTCGGGATCAGGAATTTGGTGAGTAAATTAAAACAGGTGGTCTTACCGGCACCATTAGGGCCGATCAGTGCATGGATATGTCCACGTTCTACCTGCAGGTCGACCTGGTTCACGGCAGTGAAGCCCTTGAACTCTTTGGTCAGGCGCTTTGTCTCCAGGATGACATCGGTCATCTCGTCTCCTTGTCTGTCTGTCAGAACGGCAGAGACGGTCGTCGCAACACAGACCTGCTGTGCAGCCACCCTGTCTCCTGTCCATCCTGCACTGTTCTGATCTGCGCTGTCTGACGACGTGCAAACCTGCTCTGTGCTGACAAAACCGCTGTACGTGCAGCGGCATTTTTTTATGCATCGAATCCGATGCGGATCACGCTGATGATGCTAAAAATACTGAGTTTGCGGATGCTGGGCATCTCTGTTTTTTTAAGCTGCCAGACGAAAAGGCTAACCGATAGTACGCAGCCTAAGCGGCATACAACAATACAGTAAAACTACTGGTCGTAGTTTTACTATTCTATCTTTTCCATCTTTTTCATCTTTTTCTTAAGCAGGGTTCTGCAAAATACACTGCGCTGCTTTTTCTGCAATCATCAATGTCGGCGAATTGGTATTTCCTGAAGTAATAGTCGGCATCACTGATGCATCTGCGATGCGTAATCCGCTCACACCCAATACGCGCAACTGACTGTCAACCACCGCACTGACATCGCTGGCCTGCCCCATTTTGCAAGTACCAACCGGATGAAAAATAGTGGTACCAATCTGACCGGCAGCGCTGATCAACTCTTCGTCAGATCGAAGGTCCGCACCAGGCTTGACTTCCAGCGGCAAATACTTCTGCAAGGCAGGCGCAGCAACGATCTTTCGGGTCAGCCTGAGCGCTGCTGCAGCCACCTGTCGGTCATATTCTGTACTCAGGTAATTAGGACGGATATCCGGTGCGGTGCTGGAGTCCGGACTCAGTATGCTTACCGTGCCGCGCGATTGTGGGCGCAGGTGACAAACGCTGGCAGTGAAGGCTGGAAAATCATGCAGCGGATCGCCAAATTTATCGAGCGATAAAGGCTGTACATGGTATTGCAGATCCGGTGTGAGCAAACCCGGATGTGAGCGCGCAAAAGCGCCCAGCTGCGACGGCGCCATCGACATAGGCCCACTCTGACGCAACAAATATTCCAGACCTATACGCGCCTTGCCCCACCAGTTGGCCGCCATGGTATTGAGCGACTTCGCACCCTGAATGCGATACACCGAACGTAGCTGTAAATGGTCTTGTAAATTATGTCCAACACCGGGCAAGACATGCTGCACAGCGACTCCGGCTTGCTGCAACATGCTGGCTTCACCTATCCCCGATAACTGCAGAATCGCCGGGCTGCCGATGGCACCAGCGGCTAACACGGTTTCGCGCTGTGCAGTCGCTGTCCACTCCTGACCACCGCCGACAAATTCCACCCCGGTGCAGCGCCATGCCTGATCCTGCTCTGTTTGCGGCTGCAGCTGCAGCTTGCGCACCTGACAGCCAGTCATGATAGTCAGGTTAGGACGACGGGCAGCGGGCTTCAAAAACGCCTTGGCACTGTTCCAGCGTATGCCACGTTTTTGATTCACTTCGAAATAGGCACTGCCTTCGTTATTGCCGCGATTGAAGTCCTCAGTTTTCGGTATTCCGCTTTGCTCAGCCGCATCACGGAAAGCATCCAGGATTTCCCAGGACAAGCGTTGTTGTTCTACCCTCCATTCGCCGCCGCCGCCATGAAATGCGCTGACTCCGGCATGGTGATCTTCACTCTTCTTAAACAGGGGCAGCACCTGATCCCAGCGCCAGCTCGCATCCGCGCTGAGTTGTGCCCATTCGTCGTAATCACGGGCCTGACCACGCATGTAAATCATGCCGTTAATCGATGAACAGCCACCCAGCACTTTACCGCGTGGATAAATCAGACTGCGGCCATGCAGCCCGGCTTCCGCCGCAGTCTGATACATCCAGTCTGTGCGTGGATTGTTGATGCAATACAGGTAGCCAACCGGGATATGTATCCACAGATAATCGTCGCGGCCACCGGCCTCAATCAGCAAGACCTGGTGCTCAGGATTTTCAGATAAGCGATTGGCCAGCGCACAACCGGCCGTACCGGCGCCTATCACGATGTAATCATAGTGTCCTGCTGTCTGCATCGCTCTTATCCTTTCATGATGCTGCCTGCACTTCGTTCATTAACACCTGCATCAGTTCTGCCACACTCAGGGCACGGCTACGCGACACGCCCTGTCCACACCAAAGCGACATCATGTCCGGCAGTTGCTGCTTAGCGGCCACACTGCGGATCGCACCGGTCAAGGCATTCTGGACAGGATAGGCGGGCACCTGATCGGCGACATTGGCCATGATCTGCATGAAACGGTTATCCAGTCCGCGTGCCAGCCGTCCAGAAAATGCGCGGGTCTGACGGGTGCTGTCGCCTTTGGCTTTGAGCAGCATCTCTTTGTACAGCGCGGACACACCGGATTCATGGCAGCACAAAAAAGCCGTACCCATCTGTACCCAGTGCGCACCCGCCGCCAGCGCAGCGGCAATGCCAGCACCGTCCATGATGCCGCCCGCCGCGATCAAGGGCGTTTGTATCAGCGGACGACAGGCTGCCAGCAATTCCATCACGCCCAGCCGCGCGTCTTGCTGCGCACCGATAAAGGTGCCACGATGACCACCTGCTTCCGTGCCTTGTAAACAAATCGCATCCGCGCCCATGGCTTGCCAGACGATGGCTTCAGCCACATTGGTGGCGGTACCGATCACGCGGATACCGGCAGCTTGCAAGCGCTGCAGCTGCGCGCCATGCAAGACATCAAAGGTGAAACTGGCAACCGCCGGACGCGCCGTAATCAGCGCATCGAGCTGAGCGTCGAAATCCTCACACCAACGGGTTGGCGTCGGCAGATTTTCCATCCCCAGTTCAGCACAGACTGGCTGCAACAAGACCTTGGCCGCTTCCAGCGCGGCGAAATCAATTTGTGGACGTGGTTGCACAAACAAATTGATGGCAAACGGCTTATCGGTCAGACGACGAATATGCTCAGCCTGCTCAATAATCGCCAGCGGCGCCAGCAAAGGCGCGGCCAGCGAACCCAGGCCACCGGCCTGAGATACGGCCGCCACCAGCTCAGGGGTGGTGGCACCACCCGCCATCGGCGCCTGAATAATCGGTAAAGGAAAAAGCTGCTGCATGGAAGGCATAAGGTCTCCTGATTATTTTTTTCGGTTTGAACTGGACTCAGAAAAAGATGACACAACGCAATGAATTGTATGCGCAATTTCATCTTTTACCGCATTAAAAATCCTGACCTGTGAGCAAACCGAAATATCTCCCTTATGTGTTTTATTTCGCGACCGGCATCGTGAACTCGGCACCTTTTCCTATGCTTTCCGGCCAGCGCTGCATGATGGATTTATAGCGCGTATAAAAGCGTATTCCTTCTTCACCATACGCATGCATGTCACCAAACAGAGAACGCTTCCAGCCACCAAAAGAATGCCAGGCCATAGGCACCGGAATCGGCACATTAATACCGACCATGCCGACCTGGATGCGGCGTGAAAATTCGCGTGCAGTATTGCCGTCTGCAGTAAACAAAGAAACGCCGTTTCCAAATTCATGACGATTAATTAAAGCCACTGCGCTGGCGAAATCAGGTACGCGTATCACACACAAAACCGGACCAAAAATTTCTTCACGGTGTATGCGCATGCCTTCCTGCACATGATCGAATAAGCTACCGCCCAGGAAGTAGCCGCCTTCATGACCCGGCACGCTGTACTGACGGCCATCCACCAGTAAAGCAGCGCCAGCCGCCACGCCCTCATCGATATAGCCTACGATTTTTTCTTTGTGAGCTGCGCTCACTACCGGCCCCATTTCTGCATCGGCTTCCATGCCATTTTTGATTTTCAATGCCTGTACCCGCGGCACTAAAGCTTCGACCAAGGCATCGGCAATATCACCGACAGCAACTGCGACTGAAATCGCCATGCAGCGCTCGCCCGCTGAGCCATAGGCTGCACCCATCAGCGCATCGACTGCCTGCTCCAGATTCGCATCCGGCATCACCACTAAGTGATTTTTTGCACCACCGAGCGCCTGTACGCGCTTACCCAGGCGTGTACCTTCCGTGAATATATATTCTGCAATCGGGGTCGATCCGACGAAGGAAATCGCCGCGACATCAGGATGCTGCAACAACGCATCAACCGCCAGCTTATCGCCCTGAACTACGTTAAACACCCCATCCGGCAAACCAGCCTGACGGAATAATTCAGCGATGAACAGCGAACAGGAAGGATCACGTTCGGAAGGCTTGAGTATGAAAGGATTTCCAGTCGCAATCGCCAGTGGGGCCATCCACATCGGGACCATGAATGGAAAATTAAACGGCGTAATCCCCGCTGTGACACCCAGCGGCTGGCGCAGGTTGTAGTTATCGATGCCGCCGCCGATATTGTCGGAAAACTGGGTCTTGAGCAAAGCCGGGATACCACAGGCGAATTCCACAATTTCTATGCCGCGTGTAACTTCACCCATCGCATCCGACAATACCTTGCCATGTTCGCGCGTGATCATGGCTGCGATGGTCTGGTGATGCTGTTCCAGCAGTTCCTTAAACTTAAACATCACACGTGCGCGCTTCAGCGGTGCGGTCTCTGCCCAGCCTGGTGCAGCAGCACTGGCGGCAGCTACTGCACGCTGTACTTCGTCCACGCTGGCTAACGCCACCTGCGCCACCACCTGACCGGTAGCGGGATTGGTGACATCCTGACGACGGCCACTGGCGGACTCCACGATCTGTCCATCGATAAAATGTTGAATGATGCTGCTCATCTCTTAGTTATCCTGGTTGGGTGAATTGGGTGCGAACACTGGCACTGGCATCCAACGGCGCTGTAGCTCGCTGTTCTCTGTTTTGCCTTTGCTCTGAAACGATTACCGCGTAGCCTAAACATATCGCGTGTGGAAATCTAATGAGTTATTATCAAGCACAATATAAGACTTCCTTATAATTGCTTTTTCACCACTTACTCCAGCCAGGTAACGATCATGGATTTCACCCAGCTACGCGCTTTTGTGATGGTCGCGCGCGAAGGCAATCTGACCCGCGCAGCTGAACGTCTGCATCTGACCCAACCCGCCGTCAGCTTGCAGCTCAAAGCCCTGCAGGAAAATCTGAGCCTGCAGTTATTCAGCCGCAGTGCAGGCGGGATGGTATTGACCAATGATGGCGCAAAACTGCTGCCCTATGCGGAACGGGTACTGGCGGCGACTGCAGAATTCCGGCAGGCGTTTGCCTCCCTGCATTCCACCATCTCGGGCGAACTGGCGATAGGGACGATACTTGATCCGGAATTTACCCGTCTGGGTCTGTTTCTGAAGCGTTTGATGGAGACTTATCCACAACTGTCCACCAAACTGCGCCAGGGTATGTCGGGCTCGGTATTGCAACAAGTGCGGCAAGGCGATCTGGATGTGGGCTTTTATCTGGGCCAGGTGCCGCAAGATGCGAAAAATCCCTTACACAGTATCAGCCTGACCCCGTTCACCTACCGCGTGGTCGCGCCCAGTGGATGGCAAAGCCGGGTACACGGTAAATCCTGGGAACAGTTAGCGCAGTTACCGTGGATCTGGACGCCCCCGGAATCCGCGCACCACCGCTTACTGACACCGATATTTGCGGCCTGTGGACAACAGCCGCGTCAGGTCGCGCTGGTCGATCAGGAACCCTCTATGCTGGATCTGGTGAAATCCGGCGTCGGTCTGAGCCTGATCCGCGATTCCATTGCGATCCGAGAAGCCCATGCGCATGGCCTGGTGATTGCCGATGCGGTCAGCGTCAACAGCGAATTAAGCTTCGTCTGCTGCGCGAAGCGGCAACACGAAGCGATGATCGCGGCCAGCTTTACGCTGATCGGACAATGCTGGCAGTTAGAGAGCTAAGCATGCTCAGCATTTGGAAAACCGCACATCGCAGCAAAAAGAGCGATGTTCCTCAAACATAAGCTTGTTCTAAGGATTTTTTTTCCACTACAATAGCAGACTGCCAACTGTCAGGCGCCATTCCCAGGCGCAGACAGACAACATGCAACAGTCCGGCGTGGCCGCACAGGCGCGAACGTCGCAGTAAAACAAGAAAGTCTAACGTGTTGAAATTTCCGGTACTTGCTGCACTTCCCTTACTTTTCGCTCTGTCTGTCCAGTCTGCTGATGCACAGACACCCAGCATACGGCTCTACATCCAGGAATTCGCGCCTTTCACCCATACAGATGCTAAAACCGGTGAAATCCGTGGCTATGTGACAGAAAAAGTACAGGAAATCATGAAGCGTGCGGGTGAAAGTCCCAGTCTGACCAGCACCTCATTAGCACGTGGCCTGTATGCCGCACAGAATGAAGAAAACGCCTGTCTGTTTGCTTTCCGCCGCACGCCGGAAAGAGAAAAACATTTTCAGTGGGTAGGCCCACTGGCCACCGATCACTGGGTCTTGTACGGCAGAAAAAATGACAGCCGTGTGCTGAAACGCTTTGAAGATGCAAAGCCATATGCCATAGGTTCCTACAAAAACGCCGCGACTGGGCTGCAACTGGCCGAGCAGGGATATAACATACTATTTGCAGGTCAGGACGAAGACAACCCCCGCTTACTGCTCAACAACCGTATCGATTACTGGATCGTCTCGGAATTGCATGGCTTGTATATCGCCCAGCAACAAGGCTATGCTAGTGATATCGTGAAAGCGACACGCTATAAACATATCGAGCTCAATATGCTGTGCCATTTGTCTATGGATAAGCAACGCATAGAATTGTTTAACAAGCTCAATAAAGAGCTCGATAATGACGGCACCACCGATAAAATCCTGCGTAAATATGGAATCCGCTAATGGCACGTAGTACCAAAGCAAGTCACGCCGTACAAAGGCTGAAAGAACGCAGCCAGGATGCAACGTATTCCATGGTCAGTATGGCCGATGGCCGTTTTTTCCTGACCCGTAAAGATGCCGACGGTAAAACCGTCACTGCCAGCGAAGCACTGGAAATGGATGCCTTCGTCGCCTGCGTCAATGCGATCATGAAAGCCCCTGCCAAAAAAGCCAGTAAGCTGGACCTCGCGTTCGAAGAAAAAATCCGCCAGGCGAAATCCTGAGCCTTTATTATTCCTGTCTCATTGTTATTGTTCACTATAAGGAAAACCCATGCGATCCAGATTGTTAGCCGCTTTACTTAGTCTGTTGGCCATCAGCGCCTTACCGGCGCAGGCACAAACCAGCGCCAGCGCAGAAGAAAGCAGCATTATCAACAACGGTTTACAAAAACTGGATGTGAAAACCGGCAGCGGTAAAGAACTGCAGTCTGGCAATATCGCCGTGGTGCACTATACCGGCTGGATTTATGACTCCTTCGCCCCCAGAGAACGTGGCACCCAGTTCGACAGCTCAGTCGGACGCGGTGTGTTCAGCTTCCCGGTCGGCGCAGGTAAAGTCATCAAAGGCTGGGATCAGGGCGTGGTCGGCATGAAGGTAGGTGGCAAACGTACCCTGATCGTGCCCTCAGAAATGGCCTATGGCGCACGCGGTGCTGGTGCCATGATACCGCCCCACTCGACGCTGATTTTTGATATTGAATTGCTGGATGTGCGCTGATTATTCCCTGGCCAGAAAAAGCAACGCCCCGCTCAGATGAGTGGGGCGTTTTCACATCGAAATCAGGTTCGCACTGATTAACGTATCTTGCGTATCAGGTGATAACCACGGTCTGCGACATACAGACTGCTGCCATCCGTCGCGACACCGAAAGGATAATAGAACCGTGCCGCGGCACCGCTGCCATCCGAACTGCCTAAGCTGCCTGCAGTACCCGCCAGGGTGCTCACTGCGCCAGTCGCAATCACGATTTTGCGCAGGGTATGATTGTCTGAGTCGGATACAAACAAATTCGTGCCATCCGTCGCAATGCCTATTGGCGACTTGAAGCTGGCCGCAGCGCCTGTGCCATTACTATTCCCAACAACGCCAGGCTTGCCAGCCAGCGTCGTCACTTCCGTTGTCGCAAGCACGATTTTACGGATAGTCTGATTCGCAGAATCAGTCACATACAAGCTGGACTTATCTGTCGTGATGCCCCAGGGTTCTTTGAACAATGCAGCCACACCATAGCCATCATTACTACCTGATAAACCCGCTCTACCAACCAGTGTCGTCACTTCACCGGTCGCAATCACGATCTTACGTATCGTATGGCTTCCCAAATCTGTCACGTACAGGTTCACACCATCACCGGTAATACCCCAGGGATTATTAAATAGCGCCGTGCTACCGGTACCGTCGGTATTTCCAAAAGTCATGTACTTTCCAGCCAAGGTCGTCACAGCCCCCGTTGCCATCACTATCTTGCGTACTGTGGCATTACTCGTTACATACAAATTCGCTCCATCGGCATAGAGACCCTTAGGGTAATCAAACCGCGCAGCCACACCGATCCCGTCAGTACTGCCTGATGCGTATGCTTTACCTGCCAGCGTAGTCACAGCACCAGTGGAAATCGCTATTTTACGTATCGTGGAACTGAACATATCGGACACATACACATTGCTGCCGTCAGTCGCAATTCCAACCGGATTATCAAAACCCGCTGCTGTACCAGTGCCATCAACCGCCCCCCAAGCGCCGCCAGCTAAGGTAGCAACAACACCCGCAATATCCGTCACGCAGTTGACGGCCACATTACTGATATTCGCCACGACATTGCTACCGGTTCCATTGGAAACCGTGCAGGTTTGCGCAACAGGTTGGGTTGCGACCGTGACTGCATAACTTGCGTTTTGATTTAACTTACCAGCAAAAGTGAACGCTGCATTTGCGCTCACAGTCAGGCTGTCTCCTGCGTTATTTTGTAAAACCACTTGTTTTCCGGCTGCCAGTCCGGACACTGTGCCACCAATAGAAAAACTGGCAGTCGCCGCGCCACCGCTATTGGCGCTACCGCCATCAGTGCCGCCACCACCACCGCCGCAAGCACTGAGTAAAGCAGCAATCGCCAGCATGGTCGCACCATTCAATTTCTTAAACATCTTTTCCCTTTTATTTTTTTGCCTGAGTACAGGCGGATAAGTTATCTGAGTCTGGCGGAAATTGGAAACAGCAGTAATCAACCGACGACCCGGTTCTGAAAGCTTTACTTTCAAAACTCAGATAATTATATAAACTTTAAGAATTGACGAATACCCGGAATCAACACAAAAACAAGGCTTCCGAATAAGCACACGACACCCGCAGCGGCGTTAAACATCCGTGGACAGAGCAGTCGATTATTCAGTGACTTTATCCAACACGGTATCGTAGGTATAGACCGCGTAGAAAAAGAATGAAATTGCAGCCACTGTCAGCAGTGTGCCGATAAAAAATAAGGGTTGCAGACCCTCGGGGAAAATAAAGGTGTACCAACCTACCAGGCTGGTGGCTACCATAGCAGCAAACGCATAATTCATTAAGCGACGCGAATGCCGTACATGGGCCCAGGCAAATAACAACAGTACCAGCAGCGATAGTCCAAAAAGTATCAGTCCAGACACGAATGCCTCCTGTTTCATTAATTTGTGTCCTGATGCCAAATTGTTACCAGCTTGAGCGACAAACCGCCTTAAAGCCTGTACATCAGTTCAGAATATTTAATATGTTAATAAAATAACATAAATTCAAACAGTTGATGTTTTTGTTACAAATTTTGTTTCATAAAATGAAAAAAAATGGTTGCGTAAAAGCATCGTATAAAACTGATCTATACAAAACAATGATGAGTAAGCTGACGGCATATATCATGAATGAGTAAGAAAAAGTCTTGGCAAGAGTAAGATAGCCGTATGCTGGCTTACTCTCCTGAGCGATCGTGGGTTTGACCCCTGTGAGTCTGGCGCTGACAAGCAAGGCGTATTCTCAGCAACAAAGTAATGCACAAACTTATCCACATGGTGTAGTGAGATGATTTACCCACCAAAACAAGGAGACGGCGATGCGTATTATCCGTGGTTTGTATCTCAGTATTGTGATTCTCATTTTGCTGGCGCTGGTGTTTGCCTGGATGCAGCCAGACCGCTACACCGTCACACGCAGCATACAAATTCAGGCGACACCGGAACAGATTTATCCCTATCTGGCAGCGCCTAAGGCCTGGAAAGACTGGTCAGTCTGGAATCAACGCGATCCGGCCATGCAGATCCAGTATTCTGGTCCGGCCAGCGGAACCGGGGCGGTATGGCAATGGCAAAGCCGGACTCAGGGCAACGGCAGTATGCGCTTTACCGAGGCGCAGCCCGCACGGCTGCTGCGTTATGAGCTGCAATTCGAAGGCATGGGTCCGCCCTCTGCCGGATCGCTGTTGCTGGAAGCACAAACAGGAGGAAGCAAGCTGACCTGGGAAATGCAAGGCAATAATGAAGGGCAATTACTGATGAAGCTATTTACTCCGTTTATGGATAAAATGCTGGGTCCGGATTTCGCGGCTGGTTTGGCAAACCTGAAAAAACACGTGGAACATAAGTGATTTAGCGCGCCGCGCGCTTCGCTGTCCTGTTGTGAGCGGCACCACTTTTCTACTCCGATTTCCCATTTGATTAACCCTGTTTGCGATCCCCACATGAAATTGAAGTTCGCCCTGCTATTGGCTTTTCCTTTGCTGTTATCCACAGCCAGCGCAGCACAGCCGGCCTCTGCTCCGGTAACACCCGCCACCTCCACCAGCGTGTTTGTGGTAGCACCTGAAGATTTGCCTAAGCCGGGTTCTGCAGTCGCCATCGATACCCCGCAAATGCCTGAACCAGAACCTGCCAAAGCTTCCCGTCCCGTGACCGCGAAAGATGTCTGGGGTGGTCCGGTTCCTTTGTCTGGCATCCTGTGGATACTGGTGGCGTCTATGCCGGTACTGGCCTCCTCTTATTTTGCTTATCAGTTATATCTGTTCATACAACGACGTCGCCGCCGTCTGAGTACCCGCCACGCAGATACCTGAGCTTGCTATGCAGCGCCAGGGAAGAGATGTATCAAAGCCTGGTTTCAAAACTTCACCAAATTGTCATTTAGCTGTCACCAAGCTGTCACCTCTGCCTCCTAAAGTGTTTTTCACCAACAAGACAGAGGGAGACCAGTATGTCCAGCAAAGCCTTGATCGACAGCGCCGTTTTCAATTCCACCACTGCCGGCAGTAAAGGTCTGGCAGACCGGCTGTTTGCACATTGGTTCAGTCGCCTGGTCTACGCCCAAATCTGGGAAGACCCTCAGGCGGACCTGGCGGCACTGCAACTGGCGCCTGGCGCCAATATCCTCACCATTTCTTCCGGTGGCTGTAATGCACTGGCCTATTTGTCAGCGGAACCGGCAGCAGTGCACGCGGTCGATCTGAATGCGGCGCATCTGGCGATGCTGGACATCAAACAAAAAGCCATCAAACATTTGCCTGACTATGATGCAATCCTGCAGTTCCTGGGCAATGCCAACCATAGCGATAACCTCAAACGCTATCAACGTCATATCCGCCATCATTTACACGAAGATGCGAGCGAATTCTGGGAAAGCCGTTCCCTAAGCGGCAAACCACGCTATCACTACTTTACGCAACAAGCCTATCAACATGGCTTGCTTGGCGAGTTCATCGGCTTTGCACATTTCTTTGTGCGTATGATGGGTGGCGATTTGGGCAAAATGCTGGAGGCAAAAACTCTGCAGGAACAGGCTGTATTATTTGAACGTCATATCGCACCGGTATTTGAAACCCGTCTGTTCAAATGGATAGCGCGGCAACCGGTCGCTCTGTACAGCCTGGGTATTCCGCCTTCGCAGTTTGAAGAATTGAAGCGCGATGCCAGTCAGGGTCTGCATGCACTGTTCAAGGAAAGAATGCGCCATCTGGCTTGCGACTTTCCGCTGCAGGAAAACTGTTTCGCCCAGCAAGCCTTCGGCCGCCGCTACGATACGACGCAACAAGCCGGATTACCGATGTATCTGCAGCGCAGTCATTTTGATTCACTGCGTCGCAATATTGACCGTTTGCATCCGCATCACACCACACTGACCGACTTCCTGCGCCAGCAACCACGTGCTTCCATGCATGCCTATGTGTTTCTGGACGCGCAGGACTGGATGGACCAACAGCAACTGAGTGCTTTGTGGCAGGAAGTCAACCGCACTGCGGCGCCTGGTGCCAAGGTCCTTTTCCGTACCGGTGGTTCGAGCTCACCGCTGGAACGCCAATTACCCGCCGACATACTGGCGCAATGGCATACCGATCCTGCGCACAACCGCGCACTGTATGCGACTGACCGCTCCGCAATTTATGGCGGCATGCACCTTTATACAAAAATCTGAATCAGTACAGATCACCTTGACTACCCATTTACCACCACGCATGGTGGCTGACACCCTATGGCTGATGACCGCACGTTCACGCGGCGCCAGTCATTGGGTGGAAAACAGTCATTGCACCATAGAACAGCTGGATATAGACGGACATCCGGTTCCTGTGAGCCATCTGAGCAAAAGTCAGTGGCAGGAAAGCTATGTCAGCAGCCTGCGCTCCGCCTGGTTACGCTATCCCCATCAGGAAGCCAGGCGCCATTTGAGCTCGCGCCAATTGGCTTTGTATCAGGCCGCGTCCTGCTTAATACTCGGCCCGATATCCTTACTGATGCGCGCCGCCAGACTGGATCAGGCAGCTATCCTGGCAAATCATCTGATTTCCACCAACCTGTATCCGTCATGGTTGCAAGCCTCCATGCCTGAAGTCTTATGGCAGGCGCAACAACATTACCCGGATCGCCCTATCGTATTGCGAAATTTATGCCAGGCGGTGCATCCCGAACTCTTTGATCAGCTCAGGCAGCAAGGCTGGCAAATGATCCCTGCGCGCCAGGTCTATTTATGTGATCCGGCAGATCCGGCGGTATGGCAACACAATCATGTGCGTAAAGATGCCCGCTTGCTTGCAGACCAGGAAGTGGAACTGGTCGCCGCCAGCGCCTTACAACGTGAAGATATTCCAGCTTTAAGACAGTTATTCCGCCAGTTATTTATCGAAAAACATTCCTGTCTGAATCCGGATTTCAGCGATGATTTCTTTGAATTTTGCCTGGAAACCCAATTTCTGGACTGCTATGCACTACGCTGGCAAGGCAAATGGGTAGGAATTCTGGGTGTGTATACGCAACCGGAGAGCGGATGGATGACAACACCACTCATAGGTTATGACACCCAGTTACCTAAAGAATTAGGAATTTACCGTCGTTTAATGGCTTTATTACTCAAATTAGCCAAAGATAAGCAAATGAAGCTGCATTACAGCTCAGGCGCAGCCCAGTTCAAACTAGCCCGCGGCGGCCAGCCAGCGCTTGAATATACTGCAGTCTACAGCCAGCATTTGCCGGTACTGAATAAGCTCAGTCTGAACCTGTTCAGCCGTTTATTGCAACGCTGCGCCCCCGCCATTCTGTCTTACGCCGATAAGCAAAAATCTGGCTAATCACCCTTTTCAAACCGCAGGATCTTACAAATTTTCAATCCTGCGGTTTGTGACCCTGATACAAAAAAAACAAATAAGACCTTACAAAAAGCTGGGCCTCAGACCAGAGCCGGGTAGTGCTGCCAACTTTCACCAGAGTAATAATTAAAATAAAAACCAGCAAAAATACAATCTTTTAAGCGGAATTTGCTGTGCATAACTGCACTCATATCCCCAAGACAGTTTGGGGAAAACCAAAACTCTGCCGAAAAAAATTTTTTTTATCCCAAATCTGTCCTTTTTCTATACAAGCTTTATCAGCCCACATATACAGTCGCTAAGTGCTTGACTATGTGGGTAAAAAGCGAGTTATCCACATTTATTAGCCACGTTAACAACTATTACTATATATATATAAATTAAAGACTCTATTTATACGCCTCAAACCAAAAACGCGGCCTGAATGAAAAACCCTGAGGGATAAACCGTGTCGCTAATCCAGGCAAATTTGAAAATATCCAAATAAGGTAAAAGCGCGTTTCTGACTAAAGTTGTTCAAGCAACTCAAGCATGGAACTGATTGATGAAGAAAAATTAAAATCCATGTCAGCGTTTTTAATAAATCCTTGAATGATTTTTTTAAATAAAAATTGCACAGCTTTAATTGCAAACCCGTTTTTCTCAAAGATTGATGATTGCAGGCTAAAAAAGAAGCACTGCGATAACGGCTAGCAAGTGGAAAAGTCACTTTTTTTTCGCTACAGACTGCATAAATGTCCATTTGCTAGCTAGAAATGTGGCTAAAAAAGGTTTTTTGGAAATATTTTTTGTGGATAAGTCTGCTTATATCCACTGCATAGAATGTGCGAATTGCGGTTTTCGTTTGAAGAGTGACTTTTTTTACAGAATTTGTCCGCTTTCTATACAGACTTTTTGCACTTGTTTATCAATGCGCTAAAGTTTTGATTCTGTGGATGTTTACTTAGTTATCCACAGACCAGACAGCCTGTTAACAACTATCACTATTTTTATACAAAGTTATTCATATTAAAGCTATCCACACGCCAAAATCCGGCTTTCCCCTTTTTCAAAAAAATCCTTTAGAATCCGACACTTATTCGAATTCAAAGGCGAGTTATGAAAATTTGGACACGTTGTGCGCTGAGCTTATTGCTGGTGAGCGGTACTGCTTATGCAGAGAAGCCGACTGAGCAATCGGTGAAAGAATTTTTGGACGTGTCCAAAGGTAAAGAAACTTTTCAACAGATAGAAAAGCAACTCGATAACATGCTGGAGAACTTCAACCGTGAAGCTGATTCAGGAAAAACAGCCGACCTGCAAAAACAAAAAGCGGTTGAAAAATTTAAAGCCAGGGTCTTGAGTATTCGAAATGAAACCATGGACTGGGACAAATTGGTCTCCATGTTTATCGGGATTTACCAGGATAGTCTGAGCCAGGAAGAAATTGACGGTTTGATAGCGTTTTATCGTTCTCCGGTTGGGCAAACCTATTTAACAAAAATGCCACAAATCATGCTGAAAACCAATCAACAGATACAGGTAACGCTCATTCCCATGATGGATAAAATCAAATCAGCCAGACAAGAATTGAAAGAAGAATTCGAAAAAATCGATAAAAAGAAAAAGTAAGTTGCATCAAGTCTTCAGCTCTGACAAGACTGGAAATCTTATGTTAAGCAGCAAAAAGTAAGAAATAAGATGGCTCTTCCAGGTAAGAGCCTGGGGGTAAATCCAGACTTATCCCCAACTTAAGCCTCGCAACACGAGGTATTTCAGGTTAGCAAGAGCGGGGGTAGCTTGGAAAAAATAGTCTGCTGGCGGTTTCTTGTGTGAGTAAGTTACTGATTATCCACAGTTGCCGATGCGCAAACCTGCTACCTTGCGGTGTAAAACCTGCTCAATTTGTAAAAAAAATGCAAACTTGCGTGTCGTCAGCGCAAAATAGATCCACTTCATTTTTTGAAAAATGAAATGAAAATAGCTGCAGATAAGGCTTTTCTGTAGTGATATCTCTGAAATTTCTGCATTGGAGGGTCTATGTATCAGCAATTGCGTGCACCGGAACGTTTATTCCGGTTTGGTCAATGGGCAGTCGCATTCTTATTTGCGTTTTTCCTCATCAAAGTCGGCGCCAGCCTGATCGCGGATCTGCCTTTGTTATCCACAAGTCCGCAACAAAGTGACTTTCTTGATCAGCGTCGCGCACAGGAATTACAACAGCAAATACAGCCGCTGGAGCTAAGTATTTCTGAACTGCAGAAATCAGCGGAATTGAGCCAGGAGCGGCTACTCCGTAGTCAGGATGAGTACAGTAAGGATAAGCAAAGTTTTGATAACTGGCGTGCTGCACGCGGTAGCACTGAGCAGGCGGAAAATAATCCCGAGGTGATCAGCCGTGTCAGAAAACTGGATGAGCAACTCAAAAAGCAAACTGCTATTTCGTCCGAACTGCAACAATGGCAAAAGAAAATCGACGCCCAACGTGATCGTTTGCAACCCTTAGAGGAACAGGTCACAACACTCAACAATCAGGCTTATCAGGCCTATCAGCAGGCGTTGTATCACTCCTCCTTGAAAGCATTCGCAATACGCTTGTTATTTGTCGCACCTTTACTGGGCGCTGCCATCTGGTTGTTCCGCGGCCACCGTAATAGTCAGCACTGGCCCTTCGCCTGGGGCTTTATCTTTTTTGCCTTATTCGCCTTCTTTTTTGAGCTGGTGCCCTATCTGCCCAGCTTTGGTGGGTATATCCGTTATGGGGTTGGCGCCATACTGACCTTTCTCGGTGGAAAAGCCTTAATGCGCGCCCTGCAGCAGTATCTGGAAAGAAAACATCAGGAACAGACTGCGCCACAGGAAGAACGCAAGCAGGAGATACGCTACGAAAAGGCGCTTGAGTCTATGGCTAAAGGACAATGCCCGAGTTGTGAGCGAGGCATGCCAGGTATAGAGGGGGCAGTCTTAAACTATTGCATGCATTGTGGCCTGAAAACGCATGAAGTCTGTAGCCAATGCGGTTTGCGACATAATGCGTTTTTCCCCTATTGTCCTGCATGTGGATCGGCTGCTGCTGCCCACCCCAGAGCTGCAACTGTTACGCAGGAAAGTAAAAATCAGGTGTGAATTTGTTCCCTGCACAGGACTTAGTCTGTGATTTATTGCGGTAGCTGGCGATGCACTGTGTAGTACAGAAAACGGAAGACCATCTGTTGAATGGCGCAAGCTCTGGACCGCAGACTGACATCCTGAGCTTCAAGGTAAAAACAAAACGCCAGCTAAATGCTGGCGTTTTGTTTTGCGATGAGATTTTCAGTGAAAGTTTTCAAGGGTTAGCAGAGAAAGTCCGCTCCGGAACGACAAATTCACCGATGAGAACTTTATCCTTTTGTTTGTCCAGCCTGACGGTGATGTATTGATCTTGCTGACCGGGCAGACCAAACTTCGTCGATAAACGCAGCATCAGGGTAATTGCACCAGCGATCAGTTGCTGATTATGTCCAAAGAACTGAGTCTCCACGCGGTAAGTACCGGGTTTGGCGATCTTCAGTGAGAATTCTTCAGGACCATAGCCGCCGGTGAAGTCACGCGACAAACTGCCACCCTGATAACTGAGTGGATGGCCGTAATAGGTTTTTTCCCCATTCGGGTCGGTCACCCACAAATCGATATCGGTATTGTCCGCGTCCCAGCTCAGGACCGCACGTATATCCAGCGGAAGATTACGCAACAAACGTTTATCCAGGCGCGAGGTATCCAGCGTTTGCTTGCCTGACTGAGCCAGGATGGCATTGAGTTCGGCCAGTGCAATCAGTTCTATATCTGCAAAGCGTTCATGCCATGGGCGGCTGACGACTTGCCACAGCTGATCAATCGCAGCCTGTGGCTGGTCTGCTGCTGCCAGAGCCAGTCCTAAATCGCGGTAGGACTGCGGCTCGTTTGGGCTTAAGCGTAATACGGTTTGCAAGACAGGAAGCGCCAGTTCTGGCCGTTTGGCTTGTATTAGCCTATAAGCCAGCAAACGCAGGATCTGCCGGTTCTCCATTTGCATTTCAGCCAGGTTGGATAAGATACGCAAACCCAGATCGGTTTGACCGCGCTCCAGGAACAGATCCGCCACATCCAGAAAAAATGCACTGCTATTTTGATAGCTGGGTTTTTCATCCAGATAGATGCGATACATATCGGCCACGGGTGCCGCCTGCAAACGACGGTAATAGGCCGCGTCAGGTTCCCATTTTTTCAGTTGTATCGCTGCTTCCGTGCCGGACCCGGCCGTAGTCGGGGCGAGTGATTTCGCCGCGACTACGCTGACTTCCGGTGGCGGGGTAAAACTCATGGCTACCGGTGCCGGTGCTGCCAGTACGCGTGGCATCGCAATGCCGCGTTCTGCCGCCGCGGGTGCCAGGCCGGTGGCAGTAACGGGAACCGGCTTAGGTAATGCAGGTTTATCCTTAGGAAAATCTTTTTCCCACCAAGCTATTTTTTTTTCAAATCTGGTTCTGACCAGATCCAGCTGATTGGTTTGTTCTCTCAATTGAGCAGAGGTTTTTTGAGCCAGCAATTTGTCGTAACTGGCGCGTAATTCATCCGGTGGAGTGATTTCGTAACGCACATAGTCGGCCACGGTATCGAGCACGATCAGTGAGGTTTCTGCGGTAGGGATGTTGAATTGCTGCCCCAGCCGGCGTATTGCTGCACGCTGTGTTTCGCTATCCTGCATCAATTGTGCCAATTGTAGTTCAGCCCAGCGCCGCGCTGCGATATCAGCGTTGACTGCCTTGGCGGAGGAATCCAGCTTCACGACGCTGGTGCGTCGTTTTCCATCAGGCTGCTGCCACTCCAGCCGTAGGTCAGCTTGTGGCGAGGACAGGATACCGGCGATACGCCAGCGTCCCTGTTCCGGATAAACCGACGCGGTGACGATTTGTGTGGCCGAATTGCCGACTATGCTATGCAAGCGTAAAGCCTGCGTGCTTAAGGCGAGTACGGCTTGCTGCGTTGTGATTTGCTGTAAGTCCAGCACTTGTGCTCCGCTGGTTTCTGCAATGCCGCGTAATGCAGGCAAATCACTGAGCGAACTGGCCACGATGCTATACACAGGAATGCGGGCTGAGCCCAGCACCTGGCGCAGACTGTCTTTACCCCAGTTCATGATGCCGTCGCTGAATAACAAAGCCAGCTGACTACCAGCCGGCATTGCATACGCCGCGGCATTACTGGCGCCGTCATACACCACTTGTTGTAAGGCGGAACGCAGGCCATCCCACTGACCACCGCGCACCTGGAATTGCTGCGCGTCTGCTGCCTGGTCACGCAGTAATTTCAATTCCACATCGACATCACCCAGCTTACGCAAATACTGATCCAGTAGTGCGAATTCTTTTTCATGCTGGCGCTGGGCCCCGGAGCCGGAGGCATCCCACAGGATAAGGATTTTTTTAGGAGCAGGACGTGGGCTATTCACAGGTGCCACTGGGACTTCAGCGTAGAAATACTGTTGGTTCTGAAAGCTTGTATAGCTGCTTACAGCTTCGCTTTTTGCCGGGATGAGTAATTCCAGCAATCCGTTTTGCGGATGCACATCCTTCGCCTGCCAGCTGATTACGCTGAGGCTGTTTTCATCCAGTTTATGTACATCGCTTTGCATGCTGAGTAACTGAATTTGGCGTGCACCGACTCCTTCAATCTGTATGCGCGCATCCAGCTTCCCAGCCAGCATACCGAACTGTAAGGGTGCGTGGAATGGATACTGACCGGCTTGATTGGGTATCAAAGTCTGGTCTATTTGCAACTGTACGGTACGCTTGCCTTTTGCTGGTAAAGGATAGATGCGTAAGCGGTATTGATTACCACGTGTCACCTCCAGTAAGGCCGGATCAACCCGGGTGCGGCTGATATCTTCAAATACTTGTTGACCCCGGTCTTTTTCCACCACGACAGCCTGCCGTAATTTGCCATCGATATCCAGCGCAAAGCCACTCACAGTTTGTCCGTTGGCGAGCGGGAATTCCAGCTGACCTTCCAGCACTCTTTCATTCGGGTTGTAGAAACTGAGTTCTATGACGCTGCGCGCTTGGCTGCCGCTGATTTGCGTTTTCAGGCTGACTTGGTCCAGTCTGACCGGAATTTTCGCTTCGGGTATCCGCAATACCGGAGGAACCGGCAGGATGCGGTTTGTATCAGGTGGCAGTGTCTGGATCTGGGCACTCAGCTGTGAGGAAAACAAGCCTGCCAGTAACAGCATGCTCAGGCGGATGGGCGGCTGGGTCATGATCATTATCCTTGATGAAAGTACCTTACTGTAACGGTAAATTCAGCTGCCGCGCTGACAATGCGCATGAGATATTTTTCCAGCAGTTCAGCCGCGTCTTTATTCAGACAAAGCCTGCACTGCCAGATAAGGACTAAGAATGGTTTTCAGTTTGATGATTCAAGTCTGATCCTGAGCTGGGATAGCAGAGAGCAGATTTTCAAATGCTGCCCGGAAATATAATTCATAACTATCCTGTTCCACGTAGCCAAGATGCGGCGTGGCAAGCACATTATCTCTGTGCAGCAAAGGATGATGCGGGGTGATGGGTTCGCTTTCAAATACGTCTATCGCTGCAAAGCCAGGGCGGCCACTGTCTAAGGCCAGACTCAGTGCATCTGTCTGTACCAATTCCGCCCGGCTGGTGTTAACGAACAGCGCGTCGGCCTTCATTTGCTGTAAATCATCCAGAGTGACAATGCCACGCGTTGCTTCATTCAGACGTAAATGCAAACTGATCACATCACAATCCCGAAAAAACTGTTCCCGGCTGTCCGCAGCCTGAAAGCCATCAGCGCGTGCCTTGTCACGACTTGCTTCTCTGCCCCAGACCACAACTTGCATACCGAAAGCTTGTGCGTAAGCCGCGATACGTTGCCCGATTTTTCCATAGCCCCAGATACCCAGCGTCCGTTTTTTGAGCACGCGTCCCAGGCCATTGTGTTCAGCACGTAAAGAAGAGGTTTGCCAGCAGCCTTGTTGTAACAGCGACGCATAAGAATACAGCCGGCGTGATGCCATCATGATCATGGCCCAGGTCAGCTCGGCCGGTGCGGTCGGATCGCCGATGCCCTCCACCACGCGTATCCCCAGTTCTTCTGCGGCCTCCAGGTCGATATTGCCCGATACTTTGCCCGTCTGAGAAATGATGCGCAGCTTCGGTAACTTTTGCAGCAAGGCACGGCTCAGATGGGTACGCTCCCGTATCAGGACCAGTGCTTCAAATGGCGCCAGCCGGATCGCTAATTGTCCAATTCCCACGGCGCTGTTGTGAAAAACTTTCACTTCATGCCCATTGAGTAAAGAAAAACAAGTCAGTTGACGTACCGCATCCTGATAGTCATCAAGTATCGCGATTTTCATTTGGGACTCCTGTTTTGAAAGAGAGTAAGTATGGAATCAACATAGGATCAGAGAGCGATGAAAGAGTTTCACTTTCATATTTGGTATTACTATGATAATAATTTTGACGCAAAATTCGCCCCAAAGCTTAGGCGGGTGTACAATAGCCGGCTAAGTAGCTTTTTGATTCTGACGCCTTCTTAACAGTTGGCGCTAGCTGGGGCCCGGACTATCCGCCGGGCCGCCTATTATCCGACAGAACCGCCGCTATGGTGTTTGCTTCGCTTGAGCTGGGACCTGTCCACTGTGCTCGCGGGCTACAAATGTCAACGACGATCCTGCCGTGCCGCTACACCGGTTTTTTTATTGAAATGGCATTGGAGGTAGTATGAATCAACCTATCATGAAGGGCGTTGCTGAAATCAACGCGCCTGCACATGTAAAACATCAGAAACTGATTAGCTGGATTGCTGAAATTGCAGCACTGACTAAGCCAGATAATATCTACTGGTGCGATGGTTCCCAGGAAGAATACGATCGTCTGTGCGCACAGATGGTTGCTGCCGGTACCATGAAAAAACTCAGTCAGGAAAAACGTCCGAACAGCTATCTGGCTTGTTCCGATCCGACTGACGTTGCTCGCGTAGAAGACCGTACTTACATTTGCTCCGCCAAAAAAGAAGACGCAGGTCCCACCAATAACTGGATGGACCCGGCTGACATGCGTGCAACCCTGAATCCACTGTTTGATGGCTGCATGAAGGGCCGTACCATGTACGTTGTGCCTTTCTCTATGGGCCCGCTGGGTTCCCCGATTGCACATATCGGCGTTGAATTGTCTGACTCCCCTTACGTTGCAGTCAATATGCGCATCATGACGCGTATGGGCAAAGCGGTGTACGACGTACTGGGTAGCGAGGGTGATTTCGTTCCTTGCGTACACACTGTCGGCAAACCACTGGCAGCGGGCGAACAAGATGTGGCCTGGCCTTGCAACGATACTAAATACATCGTGCACTACCCTGAAACCCGCGAAATCTGGTCCTTTGGTTCCGGTTATGGTGGCAATGCGCTGCTGGGTAAAAAATGCTTTGCCTTGCGTATCGCTTCCACCATGGGCCGCGATCAGGGCTGGCTGGCAGAACACATGCTGATTTTGGGCGTGGAATCTCCTGAAGGTAAAAAACACTATGTCGCAGCAGCCTTCCCGTCTGCTTGCGGTAAAACCAACTTTGCGATGCTGATTCCTGCCATTAAAGGCTGGAAAGTCACCACTATCGGTGACGATATCGCCTGGATTAAGCCTGGCAAAGATGGCCGTTTGTACGCCATTAATCCAGAAGCGGGTTATTTCGGTGTGGCGCCGGGTACGAACACAGCCACCAACTCGAATTGCATGGCTTCCCTGACCGCCAACACGATTTTCACTAACGTCGGCTACACCGATGATGGTGATGTATGGTGGGAAGGCATGAGTAAAGAAGCGCCAGCCCATCTGATTGACTGGCAAGGTAAAGACTGGACACCTGAAATCGCTAAAGAGACCGGCCGTAAAGCCGCGCATCCAAATGCGCGCTTCACCGTTGCTGCAACTCAGAATCCTGTGATTGACGCAGCCTGGGATGATCCGGCTGGTGTACCGATTTCTGCCTTTATCTTCGGCGGCCGTCGTTCCACCACCGTTCCTCTGGTGACCGAAGCGCGTAACTGGGTAGAAGGTGTCTACATGGCAGCGACCATGGGTTCGGAAACCACTGCTGCGGCTGCCGGTCAGCAAGGCGTAGTGCGTCGCGATCCGTTTGCGATGTTGCCATTCATGGGTTACAACATGAGTGACTACTTCCAGCACTGGCTGAATATGGGTCAGAAAATTGAACAACTGGGCGCTAAGCAACCCGCTATCTTCTGCGTCAACTGGTTCCGTACCGATGCCAATGGCAAGTTTGTCTGGCCTGGCTTTGGTGACAATATGCGCGTACTGAAATGGATGCTGGAGCGTATCGAAGGTCAGGCCGGCGGTCAGGACAATGTCTTTGGTACCAGCCCAAGCTATAGCGATCTGACCTGGGACGGTCTGGACTTCTCGCAAGAGCAGTTCGATACCATTACATCGATCGATACAGCAGCCTGGGAAGCGGAACTGAATCTGCACACAGAATTGTTTGAAAAACTGGCGTATCACTTGCCAGCTGAACTGGAAGCCACCCGCGCCTCCCTCAAACAACGTCTGTCTGCCTGATCAGACTGCCATGTAGTCCGGCTTCAGCCGGACTGATAAAAAAACGCGATCTGAGTATCGCGTTTTTTATTGCCTCGCAAAACAAAAAGCCGCCTGCAATCAGGCGGCTTATGACACAGCGGGGGGATACGTGGTGCGATCAGCGATTTAGGTCAGGGTCGCTAAGGAATGATGGTGCTCAGTAGTCCTGGTGACGTGACATGCTGAGCTTGTGCATCAGCGTGCGTATCAATGGCAGGCTCAGATAAGTCAATGGAAACGCAATCGGCCAGCTGGTCAGCCAGGCTTCCATCCAATGCCGCATCAGTTCAGGCTGCTGGGTATTCCAACACAGCTGCAGAATGCCAGTCACAAAAAAGGTGACAAAACCGGTACTGAGCAAGCTAGGTAACATGGAAGCCAGACTGCGTGACCCGGCAACAGTACGGATTTGCTTGCTGTGCTGAGATCTTAGCGTCTCGGCATATAAGGGCGTAGTGACCTTATTAAGAGTGGAAATTTGCTGCATTGCAAAACTACTACAAAATAGGATTTATGCGCGGCCAGCCATCGCTCGCAATTCCGCTGCCATGGCTGGTGAACACGCGTCCGCGTCACGCGCAATTCGGTTCAAGGTCATCGCTGTACGCAAAGTACGGCGTGCGGCACGTTCTTCGCGTGACAATTTAGGAAAAATGCTGAGCCAGGTTGCACGCAGCAAGCCAGACAAAATAGGACGGAATACGAGCAGCATCGTGGCCAAAATGCCCAAACCTAATAAAGGACGGGCAGCAGCAGCCAAACCGCTGATGGCAAATTGGGCGACAGGCAAGGCGCTGCTGGCTGGAAATGCAATATTTAGAAACATCATGATAGAAAACCGGATTAGACGATTACAATGCAGGCATAATATTGCAATGCAACATAAACTTCCAATTCCGATTTCCAATAATTACTATATTGTTTGTGAATAGTTGCTCTCAACACCATAAAAAAACAGGAGACATTCCAGCATGAACTTTCTGACTCTGGATCTGAATTTATTGCGTGTGTTCGATGCGGTTATGATCGAGCAAAACCTCACAAGAGCGGCAGATAAACTTGCCATGACGCAACCTGCAGTCTCGAATGCGCTGAAGCGTTTGCGCTATTCGCTCAATGACGAACTCTTGATACGAACAGCTTATGGCGTTAAGCCAACACCGCGTGCAGAAGCCTTGTGGCCAACTATACGCCAGGCATTATCCACGCTGGAAGCAGCGATAGCACCGGGTAGTTTTGATGTGTCTCAGGCGGCCGTGACCTTCCGTATGGCGATGGCGGATGCGACAGCAGCACTCTGGATGCCTACCTTGGTCGGTGCCATACAGACTGAAGCACCGGGAATTAATGTGCGCATGGTGCCGCTGACTACCCGTGAGCCCCGGCCCATGCTGTTACGTGGCGATATAGACATTGCCGTAGGTTTTTTCCCCGGCGTAGTCGCCCAGCTGACCGGCGGCCAGGCTGCCGGTAACAGCGCGATCAGGCATGAGCGCCTGTACAGCGGTCATTATGTGTGTGTGATGCGCAAAGACCATCCGCTTGCAGGCTCCAAGCTGACCATCGATGATTATTGTTCAGCCAATCATTTGTTGGTCAGTTTCTCTGGTCGCGCACATGGTCTGGTGGATGAAGTGCTGACCCGTTATGGCAGAGAACGTCGCATCTTGTTGACGATTAATCAGTTTTTTACTGCTGGTCGCGTGGTCGCCCATTCAGACTTATTAACGGTACTACCGCGCCATTTGATTTCAGCAACGGGGATGACCGATGCGCTGATCTGGAAAGAGTTGCCGTTTGAGACGCCAGAAGTCCATGTGGATATGCTGTGGCATGAGCGCGATGGCCGCAATCCGGCGCATAAATGGTTAAGGGATAATCTGATTAATATGACGCATTCAAATTTGGTTCCGGAGTTAGAGCAGGATGTAAGCCATGAGTAACGATGGTGAGTGCTAACAAATAAAAAATTTAAACCCTGTTTTCCACAGCTTTTACACAGACTATAAACAGCATATACATCACTTATACATGGTTTATACATAAGTTATACCGTGTTTATACAAGGTTTATGCACGGATTTACCCACAGTGTGGCAAGTGGGAAATAGCGTAAAACATGCAGCTTATCCACATCCACGCCCCTAAGCCTTATCCGTGCTGAGTTCTGTTTGCTGTTTCGCTTTACAATCTCACTCTTGCAGATACAGACGGACAACACATATGTTTACAGGGATAGTTCAGGGTGTGGCCCAGATTGCCACGATCGAAGATAAACCGGGCTTGCGGACTTTACGCATCGCGTTTCCCACAGGTTTTGACAGCAATCTGGAAATCGGTGCCAGTGTGGCGGTCGATGGTGTATGCCTGACTGTGACGGAGCTGCATGCAGATGCTGCCGATTTTGACGTGATGCAGCAAAGCCTGAATATCACCACGCTGGGATCTTATCCACAGGGCGCGCATGTGAATGTAGAACGCGCAGCCAAAGACGGTGCTGAAATCGGTGGTCATCCTTTATCCGGTCATGTCGATTTCACCGCTCACATCGCCGCCATCCGTGCGTTAGAAAATAACTACGTGATACGGATCGCCGTTCCGCCTCAGTGGCTGCGCTATATCTTCGCCAAAGGCTATATCGCGATCAATGGTGCCAGTCTGACTATTGCGGAAGTGAATCGCGATGAAAGCTGGTTCGAAGTCTGGCTGATCCCTGAAACCCTGCGCATGACGGTATTTGCTGAAAAAGCGCCTGGTGCCGCATTAAATATAGAAATTGAGCGCACTACTCAGGTCATCGTTGATACGGTGCGTAACATGCTGGGCGAGACGTTGGGCCCATTGTTGCCTGCGTTGGAGGCAGTGCTGGCGCAGCAGGGATTATCTGCTGAAGCACTGCGCTCGGCATTACATTGATCTTGTTCGTTGTTGAGGAGTGCCGGTCAGATCAGACCGGCTCCGTCAGCCCGGCGTCTTTTAATACTTCATGTGCGGAGCGGAATGCATCAATCGCGAGTGGCATGCCGCAATACACACTCGCGTGCAGCAACACTTCCTGAATTTCCTTCAAACTCGCACCATTGTTCAGCGCACCCCGTACATGTCCCTTGATTTCATGCGAACGTCCCATCGCTGTTAGCATGCCCAGCGTGATCAGACTACGTGTTTTTAACTCCAATCCATCACGACACCAGACGGTGCCCCAGGCGTTTCTGTTAACAAATTCTTGTAGTGGCGCTGTGAAGTTGTCCAGATCACGGGTCGCCTTATCCACAAATTCTGCTCCCATGACTTGCTGGCGTATGGCTAAGCCATCTTGTGTTTGCTGATCCATGTTGGCTCCTCACTCCCGGGAAAAATAATCGATTTCAGAGTGTAATTTATTTTCAGCCAATAAATCATGCCAGATGTCGAATACAGGCTCGTTTGAATAGGGCAGGAAGAATTAAAAAAGCCAGACTGGCTGGAAACCTGACAAATCGTTGCATCTGTCTTTACGTGCTTCCTTTTCCACAAAACAGTACGCAGAGCTTAGTGCCAGCGTGGTGTGCAGTGTTGCCATCTGCTTATGTATACCTATTGTTAAAAATATTCTCCTGGTAACAAAAACCTTTACCATGAGTAATCATTGCGTACTAGAATGAAATGAAACTCCGTATCTCCGCGTAAAATTTTCTTTACGTGCCGCAAGATTGTCCGCTGTTCGACACCTAGCCTCAGGATTGCTCATGATGTCATTTCTCAAATCCGACACACCGGACTTACCTCCCTGGAGGGTATTGCTTGTCGATGATGAGCCGGATGTCCATGATGTGACTAAGCTGACATTGAACCGTTTCCGCCTGGATGGAAGAGCTATTCAGTTTTTGCATGCTTACAGTGGACAACAAGCTAAAGCTATTCTGCAATCTGAACCGGATATTGCTTTGGTGTTTCTTGATGTGGTGATGGAAACAGAAAATGCAGGACTGGAAGTCGCGCGCTGGATGCGTAAGGACTTGGGAAATCAGATTACCCGCATTGTATTGCGTACAGGTCAACCGGGGCAGGCGCCCGAAGAGAGTGTGATCGTTGATTATGATATTAATGATTACAAGGAAAAAACTGAGCTGGATCGTAAAAAGTTATTCACCACTACTTTTGCTGCTTTACGCGCCTATCGCGACATCATGACGGTCGAGGAAGCGCGTCGCTACCAGGCGAGTTATCGTGCCGGTTTAGAAAGAGTGATCGAAGCCTCCGCCCATATTTTTCGTCAGCGTAATCTGATTGATTTTGCTAACGGTTTGTTGCAGCAAGTGGTGGCATTACTGCGACTCGAAAAAAGTATGTTGCTCAGGGTAAGGGGGGCCAGTGCTATCCATGGTGAAGACAGGTATGAAATTTTGGCACGTATCGGCGAGCTGGATCAGGAGCACGAAGTGTTTAGTCCAGCCTTACTGGCGAAGTTGGATGAGACCTGTGTGAACAAGTTTTCCCGCTTATACGGCGACACTTTTGTCGGGTATTTTCCGAACAACAGTGGAAAAACTTCCTTGCTGGTTTTGCAGGGAGTGCATGATGTGACGGAAATGGATACACAATTACTGGAAGTGTTTTCGTCTGGTGTGGCGATTGCTTTCGATAACATTCTGCTCAATCAGGAAATTACTGATACTCAGGGCGAGCTGATTATGCGCCTTGGTGATGTGGTTGAGTCACGCTCTCATGAGGCTGGAAATCATGTGCGACGTATGGCGGAAATTTGTTACATGATTGCGATCGAATCCGGCATGGATGCAGACGAGGCTGCGATACTCAAGCAGGCTGCCCCTATGCATGACATTGGAAAAATTGCGACACCTGATGCAATTTTGCTCAAGCCTGGCAAGCTCGATATGGATGAATGGGAAACCATGAAGAAACATCCGGAGGTTGGCATGTCTATCCTGCAGGGCTCGCAGCGCCCTATCCTGAGGGCCTCAGCGATCATTGCACACCAGCATCACGAACGTTACGACGGTAGCGGTTATCCACAAGGTTTACGGGGCGAAGCGATACATCCATATGCCCGCATTGTCGCGGTGGCGGATGTGTTTGATGCCCTAATCCAGAAGCGCGTGTACAAACCGGCCTGGCCAGTACCGGAAGTGTTGGCGCATCTGGAGTCCGTGGCAGGTGCGCATCTGGATCCACGCTATGTGGCCATTCTGGTTGCGAATGTGGATAAGGCCTTAGATATCAACAATCAATATCCGGAATAGAATTTCTGGGTTTCCAGGCTAAGCAGGAGACGTGCTCTTGATCGCATTGTCAGTGGATGACTGATGGTACAAAGGAATGCGGATTTCGTAGTGTAAACCCTTACCTGGGCTGCTGCTGGCCCGGATCTGTCCACCCAGCCTGACCGTGACCAGGTTATACACAATGTGGGTGCCTAGTCCACTGCCTCCCTGACCACGCTTAGTGGTATAAAACGGCTCAAACAGGTGGCGAATTTCCTCACTACCAACACCTCTACCATTATCCTGAAACTGTAATAACAGCATGTCGTGGTCTTGTATGGCATTGATCGTTATCAGACCGTCGTCACGTTGGTCCAGGCCATGTACCAGTGAGTTGACCAGCAAATTGGTGATAATTTGCGAAATAGCCCCTGGAAAGCTGTGCATGCGGATATCAGTCACACAGTTCAGTTGCACGGTGACCGCCTTGCCCCTTAGCTTGGGCTGCAGCGCTTGCAGGGTTTCTTCAAGATAGCCACGCAGTTCAAATTCGCGCAGCATTTCATGGGACTGATCCACCGCCACTTGTTTAAAGCTACGAACCAGGGTGGCTCCACGCTGACTGTTGGTGGTAAGTATGCGTAGAGACTGATCACAGATATCAAGAAACTCTGCCAATCCCTGTTCACTCAGTTGCCCTGATGTGAACTGTTTGCGCAGTAAAGCCACTTCCTCCACCAGATGGCTGGTCGCAGTAACACATATACCCAGTGGTGTATTGATTTCATGGGCAACTCCGGCGACAAGACGTCCTAAAGAAGCCAGCTTTTCCTGATTGATCAGTTCTGACTGCGCGGATGTCAGTGCTTTCAGGGTCTGGCCGAGTTCGAGATTTTTACTCTCTAATTCCCGCTTAGCCTGTTGTATGTCTTCGGCCGCCTGCATGCGTGACAGTGCCGCCGCGACATGGCTGGCGATGAAGCTCAGTAATTCAAGGTCCGCATTGGTATACACTAGTTCGGGGCGATAACTCTGGACGATCATGACACCAAATAATCGTTCATCAGCCAGCAAAGGCGCGCCCATCCAGCTGTATGAATCGAGATTACCCAGCACTTCTATCGTGCCATCAGAAATCAATTGCTCGAGTTCAGCGCGATTTATCAGTAGTGCCTGGCGTTTTTGCACCACATACGAGGTTATCCCTTTCCCTAGCGGGAAGCGGGTACCGGTCGCATTGCTATCAATTTCATCAGCAAAATAAACGATACTGAATTCCTTAGTCTCTGCATGAAAAAATGCGACCATAAAATTCGGTGCCTGCATCAGCTCACTCATGATTTCATGCAGACGCGAAAATCTCCGCTCATGGTGCGATGCCAAAACCGACAATTCCGCGATTTGATACAAAGCCCTTTGCAGGGTCTCTGCTTTACGCCGGATCTCGATTTCCTGTTTAAGTAACTGAGTACGATCACGTACTGCCTGTTCAAGTTTGTCGAAGCTGAACAGGCGCTCCAAAGCGATCGACACATGCGCGGCAATCATACCGAACAAGGCTTGATCTTCTTCAGAAAACAGAAGGTTTGCGTTATAGCTTTGAATAACCATGGCGCCGAGCACATGGCCCTGGTGACTCAATAAGGGATGGCCCAGCCAATGCTCAGAACGGGTACCTGTTCCCCAGGCCCGAACGGCATCCTGCTCAGCGGTCATTGATAAAGAGGTGCGGTGCAGTATCACCCAGGCAGTGGGTGATTCGGACGGAGTCAACAACGGAAAAAACTGTTCCGGATCGAGTGGTGCATCGACTTCGTCGACTTCATACACATAGCGTACACAGTGTGTCTTTTCGTCATACAGTGCGACATAAAAATTGGCCGCATACATGATGCGGCCTATCGCTTGATGCACATTGCGCAGAAAGCTGACTGGCTCGTTGCAGGATGCTGACAGGTGACTGATTTCCAGCACCACTTGCTGTACAGCCTCCAGTCTATCCAGCCGGGCCCGCATGACGGTTTGCTTTCTATTTAATCGGCAGACAACTGGTGTTTTTGACTTCTTCCATGACTGCATAGGTATGCGTTTCACGGACACCACTCAGTTGTAACAGCGACTTTCCGAGGAAGTCGCGGTAGGCATTCATGTCTTTGACACGGGCTTTCACCAGATAGTCAAATCCACCGGCGACCATATGACATTCAAGTACTTCAGGAATCGCCTGTACACCGCGCCGGAACGCATCAAACACATCCGGTGTGGTGCGGTCTAATACCACCTCGATAAACACCAGTAAGGCAACATCGAGCAAGTGTGGATTCAATTGCGCCGTGTAACCCAGGATATAACCGGACTCTTGCAACTTACGCACACGCTCCAGGCAAGCCGCCGGAGACAGATTGACGCGGGTCGCCAATTCAACATTACTGATACGGCCATCATTTTGTAATTCGGCCAGAATTCTTTTACTGATTTTGTCTAGCATAAGAAGTCAAAAAAAACGGATTAATAAAATTCGGGATAATTTTCTCATGAAATAGAAAATTTTGATATATCCAAGTATTTCCAGAATTAATAATCAGGGAGCATCTATACAATGAAATCATATTCGTTCTCATTCATCCTATATGATCGCCACTCATTCGCCTGATTCATCTGCCCCGTTTTCTGCCTTGCAAGCGGAACTGTTACCCAGCCAGAGTACACTCAGAACTGCCATCACCGCAGCTTACCGCCGTGGTGAAACGGAGGCGGTTCAATGGTTGCTGTCACAGATCAATCCACAGTCCAGTCTGCAACAAAACGTTGCGAAATTGGCACACAAGCTGGTCAGTTCCGTGCGTACCCAACGTACCAGAGCCTCTGGCGTGGATGCCTTGATGCATGAATTCTCCTTGTCGTCCGAAGAAGGTGTTGCACTGATGTGTCTGGCTGAGGCCTTGTTGCGGATTCCCGATCACCAGACTGCCGATCGTCTGATTGCAGATAAGATCAGCAAGGGTGACTGGGCTAAGCATCTGGGTGAGTCACCTTCTTTGTTCGTGAACGCTGCAACCTGGGGTCTGCTGATTACCGGTAAGCTGGTCAGTACCAATAGCGAAACCGGGTTGGGTTCCGCACTGACCCGTTTGATCGCTAAAGGTGGTGAGCCGCTGATACGCAAAGGGGTAGACCTTGCCATGCGTATGCTGGGCAATCAGTTTGTGACCGGACAAACGATAGAAGAAGCACTGAAGAACAGTCAGGACAATGAGAAACGTGGTTACCGCTATTCCTACGATATGCTGGGTGAAGCGGCACTGACTGCCAAAGATGCCGCGTATTATTATCAGGCTTATGAAACGGCAATCCATGCCATCGGTAAGGCGTCCGCCGGACGTGGTATCAAAAATGGTCCCGGTATTTCGGTCAAATTATCTGCGCTGCATCCGCGCTATTCACGGGCTCAGCGTGCCCGCACGCTGGATGAATTACTGCCATTGCTGAAGAAGTTGCTGCTGCTGGCAAAGCAATACAACATCGGCCTGAACATCGATGCTGAAGAAACAGATCGCCTTGAATTGTCGCTTGATCTGATGGAAGCGCTGGCATTTGATCCGGATCTGAAAGGTTTTGAAGGTATCGGTTTCGTGGTACAGGGCTATCAGAAACGCTGTCCGTTTGTGATCGACTATCTGGTTGATTTGGCGCGCCGCAGTGGCAGTAAATTCATGATACGCCTGGTGAAAGGCGCTTATTGGGATGCTGAAATCAAACGTGCTCAGGTCGATGGCTTATCTGACTATCCTGTGTACACCCGCAAGGTTTACACCGATTTGTCTTACCTGACTTGTGCGCAAAAACTGCTGGCAGCGACCGACGTGATTTATCCACAATTCGCTACCCATAATGCGCTGACCTTGTCGACTATTTACACCTGGGCGCAACAGGCTGGTGTGACTGATTACGAATTCCAGTGTCTGCACGGGATGGGTGAAACCCTGTACGATCAGGTGGTGGGTAAAGATAATCTGGATAAACCTTGTCGTATCTATGCGCCGGTCGGTTCGCACCAGACCTTGCTGGCCTATCTGGTCCGCCGCTTATTGGAAAACGGTGCGAACTCTTCTTTCGTGAACCAGATCGTTGATGAAAATGTCTCGATTGATACGCTGATTGCCGACCCGATTGCGATTTCGCGCGAACTGGGTGGCCAGCCGCATAAGGGTATCGCTTTACCGCGTGATCTGTTTGGAAAAGAACGTAAAAATTCTGCCGGACTGGATTTCTCCAATGAGATCACATTGCAGGAAGTCAGTGCACATTTTGAACAAAGCGTGCATCTGACCCAGATCGCAGGTCCTTTGCTGGCGGTGGATAGCAGTGCCAGCAGCAGTCGCCCTATCTTTAATCCAGCCAATCTGAAGGACAAAGTCGGGGCTGTGATTGAAGCCAACAGTACGGATGTACAACATGCCTTACATGCCGCCCATGCCTACGCGCTGGACTGGCAGACGACAGCGCCTTCGGTGCGCGCAGCTGCGTTGCATCGCGCGGCGGATTTGTTGGAACAACAGACGCTGGATTTTATGGCGCTCGCGATCCGCGAGGCAGGTAAATCCTTGCCGAATGCTGTTGCAGAAGTCCGTGAGGCAGTAGATTTCCTGCGTTACTACGCAGCGCAGGTTGAGTCGCAGCCTCAAACGCAGGCACTGGGACCGGTGGTATGTATCAGCCCTTGGAATTTCCCTTTAGCTATCTTTATCGGCGAGGTCAGTGCTGCTCTGGCAGCAGGTAATGTGGTGCTCGCGAAACCGGCTGAACAGACGCCATTGATCGCTTACCGCGCAGTGCAGTTAATGCACGAAGCCGGTATCCCGCGCGCTGCTTTGCAATTCCTGCCTGGTACCGGCGAAATCGTTGGTGCCGAACTGGTGGCGGATCACCGTGTACGCGGTGTGATCTTTACAGGCTCGACCGAAGTCGCGCAGATCATCAACCGCACCCTGGCCAAGCGCGCCGTTGCAGAAGGAATCGATATTCCGCTGATTGCTGAAACCGGCGGTCAGAATGCCATGATCGTTGACAGCAGTGCTTTGCCTGAACAAGTCGTGAACGATGTACTGTCGTCTGCTTTTGACAGTGCTGGCCAGCGTTGTTCCGCTTTGCGGGTACTGTGTCTGCAGGAAGATATCGCTGATAAAACCATAGAAATGTTGCATGGCGCGATGCAGGAATTACGGATCGGTCAGACCGACAGGCTGGCAACGGATATCGGTCCGGTAATTGATGCTGAAGCGCAGAAAAATCTGCAGACGCATATCGATCAGATGCGTCATAAAGCGAAATCGTTCTACACACTGAATTTACAAAATTCCTGTGCTGATGGTACTTTCGTGGCACCTGCCGTACTCGAAATCGCTGATTTGTCTGATCTGAAAAAAGAAGTATTCGGACCGGTTCTGCATGTATTGCGTTTCAAGCGTGATCAGCTCGGCAATCTGATCGATCAGATTAATGGCACTGGCTTTGGTTTGACGCTGGGCGTACATTCCCGCATTGATGAAACCATACAGTTTATCGTTGAGCGCGCCCACGTCGGTAACATCTACATCAACCGTAATATCGTTGGTGCAGTGGTCGGCGTGCAGCCTTTTGGTGGTGAAGGCAAATCCGGTACCGGTCCAAAGGCAGGTGGTCCGCTCTACCTCAAGCGTTTGCAACGCCAGGCAGCGCTTGGCTTAGGTGGCCATACTGTGTACGAGCGTCAAGTGCCTGCCAGCCTCAGTGCCTTCCTGGTCTGGGCCAAAGCGCAGGGCCTGAAGATCGCGGATCTGGGTGAACAATATGCGCATTACAGTCCTTACAAAGTCACGATGTTATTGCCGGGGCCAACTGGTGAGCGCAATACCCTGTCCTTCGCACCGCGCGGTCAAATTTTCTGTGCGGCGACCAGCACCGAGGGCTTGCTGAATCAGATCGCTGCGACGCTGGCAACGGGCAATACACCTGCCATGCCAGCCGCCGTAGCCAAGCTGTTGCCGGCCCATTTCCCGGCTGAACTGCAGGCATTGATCAAGACTCAGGAGGCGGAACAAACGGCTGCGCAGATCGCTCTGGTAGAAGGTGGCTTGCTGCATGATTATAAAACCCGCTTTGCTACATTGGATGGTGCAATCGTGTCAGTGATAGAAACCAGTGAACACAGCGATATTCCTTTGTGGCGCCTGGTGGCTGAACGCGCGCTGTGTGTCAACACGACAGCAGCTGGCGGTAATGCGAGTCTGATGGCGATGGCGAGTTAATGACGCATTGCCTTACTCACGATATGCGCCTGATGGTGCATGTCGTGAGGCAGCATCAAGTAATCCCCGGCTTTCTATCAGCCGGGTTTTTTTTTCGGCGGTCGCAATATGAATACGATACAGAGATGATGTTGTCATTGAATGAAAACGATTGTCACACATTGCTATTGAGGAATGATTGTCATGGAATAATCAGCGTGTATTTTTCATGAGGATTACAGCATGCATATCGCGCTCAGAGTACTGACCACAGCAGCACTATTCGTGGCTGTCACAGCCTGTAGTACCCCTCCACCGCCAGCAGCACCGGCTACACCGGTATTGCCGGTGGCTCAGTTAGAACGTGGAGTACAGATCGTTTTGCCTGACACAGTCTTGTTTGAATCCGGCAAAGCAGAAATTCACAACGGGCAGGCACAGGCTTATCTGGAGCGTATCGCTTATCTGCTCACCACCAAAACAAGTAAGATTGTGTCAGTTGAAGGGCACACCGATAACATCGGCAGCGCAACGTTCAATCAGAAATTATCCGAACAGCGTGCACTCGCAGTCAAAAAAGTTTTGCTCGAACTGAAGGTACCGGAGCAACGCATGTCTACGGTCGGCTATTCTTATCTGCATCCGGTTGCATCCAATACGACGGAAGAGGGGCGCAAATTTAACCGCCGTACAGAAATCATCATTCTCGATGAGAAGCTGGAAAATATGACACAGGGAGAAGCAGCAAATACTTTTGAAGCTGCGTTCAGCCGTCTGAAAGGCCTGATTGACCAGGGCTTGTTGCAGGCACCGGAAAAATAGAAAGCTGGCATGAACTCACAAATGAAACGACGCTTAATGCTGGCAATGGGAGCGGGATTGCCTTTGATGAGTCGGGCTGCTCAGAAAAATGTGAGCACTACAGGTCCTGCGGCAAGTCGTCCTGCCAGACTGGGCCTGGCGCTGGGCGGCGGATCCGCACGTGGCTTTGCTCATATTGGCGTGATTCAGGCATTGGAAAAACATAAAATCCGTCCTGATCTGGTGGTCGGAACCAGCGCCGGCAGCATTATCGGCGCATTTTTTGCCGCCGGATTCAGTGGTACGCAAATGGAAGAAGTCGCATTGAAAATCCGTGACTTTGAAATTGCCGATATCTCAGCCGGTTCTAAACGTGGCATGGTAGTGGGTAATGCCCTGCAAACCCTGGTCAATCAATATTTACAGAATAAGCCCATAGAGAGCTTCGCAACTCCATTCTGTGCGGTGGCGACCAATCTGGTCAGCGGCAAAATCCAGCTATTCCGGAGTGGGAATGCGGGCTTTGCTGTACGTGCTTCCTGCAGCATGCCTGGTGTCTTTATCCCTGCCCGTCTCGGAGCGGACGAATATGTCGATGGCGGGCTGATCAGCCCGCTACCCGTGGTTGCTGCGAAAAAACTGGGGGCGGACTATGTGATCGCGGTAGATGTCAGCGCACCGTCAGAAAATGTGAATCTGCACGGTATGTTTGAATTGCTGATGCAGTCATTTGACATCATGGGGCAGTCCTTGATACGGATGGAATCAGAAAAAGCAGATATCGTTATTCATCCTGACCTCAGAAAATTTTCCAGCACCGATTTTCAGTTAAGGCGGGAATTGATTGCGGCTGGCTATCAGGCTGGATTACAGGCTATTCCGCAAATTAAGGCGGCGTTGGCAAAAGACTGATTGTTGTCTGTCAGGTTTCCGTGGCAGGATACGACTAAGTGCAGACAATCACCGAGGTTTGCTATGTCTATCACCACCATTCGCCACATCATCAGTAACAGCCTGCGCTGTATAGCGCTTGTAGTCATGTTGCTCCAGTCCGCGCCGGCCAGCGCCAAAGAACCGCTGATTGCTCAGTTCCAGCTGCAGGATAATGCGGGTCAGCGTATCGACAGTAGTCAGTTTGCCGGAAAAACGCTGTTAGTCAGCTTCTTCACTTCTGGCTGTAATCTGTGTGCACGCGACTTTCGCTTAATGCGTGAATTTTATGTTGGCAACGCAAAGCGTAATTTTGTACAGATAGGCATCAGCCTTGACCAGAACCGTCAGGATTTCGATACCTACCAACAGCTGGTCAAACTGGCTGTCCCGGCCGATCAGCGTTTCCCTGTGTACTGGCGTAATGCGCCGGGTCACAAGGATAATTTTGGTGTGATACAGAACCAGCCTACGCACTTTGTGATCAGCGCCAAAGGACAAATCGTCTGGAAACGGGAAGGCTCGTTTCAGGCCGAAGACTGGGATAACTTATGGGAAGCGCTGGGTAACTGAGCGTTTCGCAGCAATCGCCTACAGTTCTATCGGCAGGCTCCAGCTGCCGGGAATCACATCGTGCCGCACGATAGCGCGCAACTGATGGCGTCTGGCGATACTGTCCGGACTCCAGGTACTGTCCCAGCCCGGTGGATAACTGAGTTCAAACACCTGCTCTGCCTGGCGCGCCCGCATCGGCATCACTGGCAAGAAATAAGGCAATGGGGCGGTCGGTGTATCTGCACCCAGACTATAGGCATAGCCTGGTAATAAGGCATCACAAACGCCGGAGAACCAGGCTGTATGATCCTCATCCCTGCCCAGCGCCTGCGCCAGTCCAGCCGGATCAAAGCGGGCCAGAGCAGCGATCAGTTCGGCAGTGCTGGCACCGGGCAAATCGCCCCAACCCATGACAGGGTTAAAAATATAATCGGCGCCGGAACCATACCAGCCTTCGCGTAAAGGGCGCTGCATCCAGTTGCGGTTGCCTGTGAATAAGTGCCAGCGCCAGTGCAAGCCGGAAGCTTTCGGCCAGCTGTACAGATAAAGACGTTGATAGCCAGCCCGATGTAATTCCCTGACCATGGCCATGAGACGCGCATGTGGCATCCGTTCCGGTGGATCGCGCCGGAACAGGATAGGCTCGCCATCAGCGAACTGTACTTCGTCGCTGGATAAATTCAGGTCTAGTACTCTTTTCTCATCACCAAAGCGAGCGCTGACCCAGCCAGTCAGCAAGTTGACGGCTGTCAGTACGCCAAAACCTCGATGGCGTTGAAAAATAACAGTGCCTGGTGCAATAACTTTCATCAGTCAGACTTTCCTAACAAACGTTTCAGTTTAGCAGCTTTCGGTGCATGCGTTGGCAGGCTACAATGGCTGCATTACCTCCTCACTCATGACTAAAAATATGACCTTACGCATCTTAGCCACCGGTGGCACCTTTGATAAACACTATGATGAAATCGCTGGCAAACTCAGCTTTTCGGCCAGCCATTTGCCTGAAGTGCTGCAACGCGCGCGCCTGACCGTGCCGGTTGCGCTGGAAGTCTGCATGCTCATGGATTCACTCGACATGGATGACAGCCATCGTCAGACTATTTTGTCCGCCTGCCAGAACGCGACAGAGAATGCGATCGTGATTATTCATGGTACCGATACCATGCGTGAGACCGCTGAAGTCCTGGGCGCAGCAAATCTCGGTAAAACCATCGTGTTCACCGGCGCCATGATTCCTTACGAAATCGCTAATTCAGATGCCTTCTTCAACCTGGGCTTTGCCTGTGCTGCCGCGCAGTTGCTGCCGCCCGGCGTGCATGTTGCGATGAATGGCAAGGTCTTCCCCTGGAATGACGTGCAAAAAAACCGTACAGCTGGCGTGTTTGTAAATAAATAATCTGGCACCGCGGTGCTGGCTAAAGCACCGCAAATTGAAGTCCGAATTTGGGAAATGTATGCAACTGTTGAAAACCTTACTCGCATCCGCCCTGCTCAGCATATCGGCATTGGCGAGCGCCGCTGACACCCGTTTTGACAGCTTTTATTTTTTTCAGCCGGAATCGGTATTACAGGAAAAAGGGGTGAATGTTGACAGTCTGGGCCGCTATACGCGTGCGGTGCAGACACAAATTTACAAATCACTCAAAAACGTCAAATTACCAGCCAGCTCAGGTTATCTGGTGATTGCCATCCGTTCGGATGAGGAAGTCGCGACCTGGCTGGATATGAAGCCTGTCGTGCATGAATACTATGATAATCAGATTTATGAAGTCGTCAAAAATTTGCAACCGCCGCAGATAAAAAAAGGCATTTTTGTATTCGCGATCAAGATGGCGATCGACACGCCGGTACACACAAAAAAATCTATCCCGAATCCGCCAGGCTGGGATGATGCACGAAAAAAATTGGCTGACCCCGGCAGCATAGAGCATTTGGTATTGTCACTCTGGCCGGAGTGATCAAGGCTCAACCTGGATACGATGCCGAAACCATTGCCATGCTAGTAATTGTATTGGTGTTGTCATTAAGCATGATTTGATTTTTTGTTTCCCTTGATCTATGTTCAAATAAGGATGCTGAAGTAATTCAGCATCGCTAATCTCTGTTTCCCCCCGTCTCTCTTGCTGTATTCCTTTACAAGGAGCAGAACATGGCAAAGTCGCTTCAGTTCCTGACATCGCAATTCGTGCATATCTTGCAGGGTACATCGCGATGGAGCAGGCGGCAGGGGGTTCTGGCGTTCGTGCTGGCGTTGTGGGCGGCACAGGTGATGGCGCTCCCTGTAACACCGGTTGAACTGACTATCTACACCGAAGACTGGCCACCGGTCAGTTTCAAGAATGGTGACAAACTGGATGGCATGGCGGTTGAACTGGTGCAGGCCTTACAGAAAAAAATTGGCAGCAGTGCAACGATACAACTGGTTCCCTGGAACCGCGGTTATAAGGCTTTGCTGGAAGAACCGAATGTGTTGCTATTCACCGTGGGACGCTCAGAAGAACGTGAAAAGATCATGACCTTGCTTGGCCCGGTTGCGGTTTCCCGTACAGTTTTGTACACCCGTAAGGGCAATGCCGCGCGTTTACAAAGCCTGGGCGATGACATTTATCAGGTCGCAGTTGGTGCCTACCGCGGTAGTATTTTTGCCGATGCAGCGGTGAAAAAAGGATTCCAGACATTGGATCTGGCTGCTACTTCGCAGGTGGTGGCAAAGATGCTGATGATGGGCAGATTTGAATTGTGGTCAGATGGTAGCGTGGTTGTTCCCAGTGTCTTGAAAGATATCGGCTACTCAATACAAGATGTCGAGCGCGTGATGGTGCTGGATAGCCTGGAATTGTATCTGGCGTTTTCGCCAAAAACACCTTTGAGCACAATCAGAGTTTGGGAAGATGCTTTAAGACAGATGAAAAAAGAAGGCAGCTTTCAGAAAATTCACCAGAAATGGCTGCCGGGTGAAACCGCGCCGGCCGAAACGCTAAGACTGGGTCTGACAGGTAATTGATCCAAACACAGTTGTACGCAGAATTCCATCCTTTGTACGCGATGTCCACGGGCACCGAATTTCTGCGGTGTACGCTGGCTATTTTTCTCATTCTTGTTTACCATAAAATGGAAACCTAATTTCCAAATGTGTTTGGATTTTTCAAGCATGTTTGGATAAAAATAGTTTTTCCTACCCCAAGTTTTATTCTTAAAATAAAATCCTGGACAAGTGAATTTTTCGAAAAGGATGCCATTGTTAAAATGGATAATAAGGATTTTGTCTATCGTAAGTGTATGGGGAACAGAGGATGATAAACGGCTGGAAATCAATTTTCTGCGGAACATTATCGCGGATTTTTCTCCTCCTTAAATTTGGACTTTTACTGGCTACCATACTCCCTTTACTGAGCATCGGCATCACTAGCTACCAACAATACCAGCTGTCTATGCAGCGACAGGAATTGTTGATGATTTACCTGAAAGCGCTGGCAACCATGCAAGCGCTTTCTACAGAGCGTGGTCCATCAAATATCCTGATTTCACAAGCGCCATTCCATACTTCGCCAGATCAGCTTGGTCTGGATCTAAGCAGAAAAAAAACCGATCAGCTGATGCTGGAATTATATGAGAAGATTAATCTGTCACCACATCAGATCAAACCTCAGTTGCTGAATTTTCTGGGAAAAACTCGCAGGCAATTGCAGATAGCCCGCAAAGATATCGATTTTTTCCGCGAACCGAAAAATGGAAAACCTGAGAATATCGGTGCAGTTATCGAAGAAATGCTCAGCGCGATGCCTCCGATTCAATCCGTAGTGTATCTATTGGCAGAGAATTTGATTCTAAGTGCGCCTGAAGCTGCACCACTGACTATACAGATGGCATTGATCGCAGAATTAAGGGATAACGCGGGTAAGCTGGGATCTTTACTGGTACCTGCGCTGATTACCGGTCAAGAACTTAATCCCGTAAATCTGGCCCGTATCAATGAGACGCGCGGGCGTATCCTTCAGATCCATGAACAGACCAGACGATTGACACAACTACTTAGTCAATTTGGTCAGATTACACGCTCTTCAGAGCAGATGGAACAAGCTTATTTTCAGGCGGGACTGCAGCAGTATGACAAGCTGATTCACCAGATACAGTCGCATCAGGAACATGTGAACGCGAAGTCTTTCACTACAGATTATGTACTGGCGATGGACTCTATCGTCCTGTTCGGTGATGAGATTCAGAAATTAGCAGATGGAATGGCTTCAGATAAAGAAGCAGAAACATTGCTATCTTTATGCTGGACTGTAGAGCTGATTATTGTCTTATTCGGTATCTCACTTTTCATGCTGACTTTTTTGAGACGCAGGATAGTAAAGCCCATCGAACAGGCCAGAATTTTTCTGAGTGAAGCGGTATCCGGACAAGCTCAGTCCGGACAAATGTCCTATCCCTATCAGGATGAAATGGGAGAATTATTTTCAGCAATACAAATAGCCAATCGTCAGCATCAGGAGCGCAATCAATTACTGTCCGAACGCAGTCAGTTAATCGATCAGTTACAAAAAGAAAAAGAAGTATATCAATCGATACTGGATAACACGCGCGATGTAATCTGGCTGTTTGACCTGGGAACGAAGAAGCTCTTGTTCGTGAGTCCATCTATTCAGACGGTCAGAGGTTGGAGTGTGGAAGAGGCAATGCAGGCTGATTTTTATCAGCGAGCTGAATTCTCTGAAACATCGGCATTGCTGTACAAGGTGCTGGCAGACCATATTTCTTCGGGTATCAAGGAGGATACAACAATACGGGTACCTGTGATTGAAGTGGAAATGCCACATAAAAATGGTGAAATGGTACCGATAGAAATTTCAGGCTCTATCCTGATCGGTAAGGATGGCTCTGCCCGCTTTCTGGGTATCAGTCGCGATATCTCTTCGCGTAAAAAAAATGAAAATATAATTAAAAAGATGGCTTTCTTTGACAAGCTGACGGATTTACCAAACCGTCGCTATTTCGATGAGAAAGTAGAGAGTATGCTGCTTAAGGCGGAGCAGGAAAAGTCGCTGTTAGCGCTGGTGTTTATTGATCTGGATGATTTCAAGCCAGTCAACGACAAATATGGTCATGAGGTAGGCGATGAATTGTTAAAAGCGGTAGCCGGGCGCTTACAAGCCTGTGTGCGCCAGAATGACTTCCCTGCCCGTCTGGGTGGCGATGAGTTTGTCGTCATCATGCCGGATTTGCAGGATGAGCAAGCAGCCAAAATCCTGGGTGAACGTCTGCGCGAAAGCATCTATCAGCCCTTCTCTCTTAGTGCCGCTGAACATCTGAAGATTTCCTGTTCCGTTGGTATCGCACTTTATCCCAAGCATGGAAAAACAGTGGCGGAGATTATCCGTCACAGCGATATCGCCATGTATGCGGCCAAGCGGGCCGGGCGCAACCGGATACATTTTTTTTCACCAGACATTAACGCTGGTACGAACCGGCCATAACATCGTCAGGCCGAGGTATCGATCATGATACATAGGCCACAATTTCTGATGTCGCTAAGTCAGCGAGAGCGGTCATTTGCGTTGTCCAAGCGTGGACAGATGTAAGTCATGCAGCAGTTTCCGGCTTTCGACATTTGTTCTGCAGAAATGAGCAGAATCGCTTATGCTTTTATGCAATCGTATTCCCGCACTGCTGGTTATTGCGCGAATCAATTGTTTAATTTTTTTAAGGGAGTCTGTATGTCTGTTCACCAAGCCGCGATTTTAGATGCATTGCCGGCGCATGCCACTTACCTGAGTTTTGATTTGCAGGAAAATACCGACGCAAGTGCAGTCAAAGCCGCATTAAAGCAATTGCAGCCGCTGGTTGATGGTGTGCGTATTGTACTGGGTATTGGCACAGCATTGACTCAGGCATTGAGGACAGAAGTCGACGGACTGTATGAATTTGCCGGTATTGCCAATAGCAAGGTGCATTTACCTGCAACACCTGCTGCACTATGGGTATGGCTGCGTGAAAATGAGCGCGGCGAACTGCTGCACCAGCAACAGCGTGTGGTGCAGGCCTTAGGGCCTATCTTTCAGTTGCAACAGGAAGTCAGTGCGTTCAAATATGGTAGCGGACGTGATCTGACTGGCTATGAAGATGGTACAGAAAATCCACAGGATGAAGATGCATCGCGGACCGCCATTGCAGCGGATGGCGGCAGCTTTGTGGCTGTCCAGCAGTGGGAACATCAGTTTGCCCGGTTTCATGCGCACTCAGAGCAGGAGCAGGACCTGATGATAGGCCGGCGCCGTTCCGACAACGAGGAACTGGACGATGCGCCGGATTCCGCTCACGTTAAGCGCACTGCGCAGGAAGATTTTTCACCCGAAGCTTTCGTGATGCGCCGTTCCATGCCATGGTCAGAAGGGGCGCGGGGTGGCTTATATTTTGTCGCGTTTGCCACCTCGTTCGCGCCATTTGAAGCGCAATTGACGCGCATGTGCGGCGCTGAGGATGGACTGACGGATGATTTGTTCCGCTTCAGTCAACCGCTGACTACAGCCTATTTTTGGTGTCCGCCGCTGAAGGACGGGCGTCTGTCGCTTGCATGGTGTGAATGAAAGGCTGCTCAGGCGCCGCTCTGATCAGCTGACGCGCGCTTTATCCTGTTGGCTGGCCAGCAGCATGAAGTCGCGCAATGGCAAGGGTTTAGAAAACAGGTAACCCTGGAAAGCATGGCAGTGATGCGCCAGCAGGAAGTTGTGCTGTGCTTCAGTCTCCACCCCTTCTGCAATCACGTGCAGACCGAGATTGACGCCCAGTGAAATGATGGTACGCACGATCGTGGCATCATTTTCATCTTCACTCAGATCGCGTACAAAGGAGCGGTCGATTTTGAGTTGATCTAAGGGCAGCCGCTGCAGGTAGGCAAGCGAGGAGTATCCAGTTCCAAAATCATCCATAGAAAAGCCGATGCCGGTTTTTCCGAGTTGCGACATCTTTTCGGTAGTGGCATCGACATTGTCCAGGACGGTGCTTTCGGTGAGTTCGATTTTAAGACGCGCAGGATTGATGGCATGACGTCTCACCATCGCCGTCACCTGTTCAACGAAGTCGCTTTGCTGAAATTGTTTTGCACTGACATTCACCGCCAGATTCAAATCAGCTGTACTGGCATGTTGCTCCCATTGTTTAAGTTGGGCACAGGCGGTTTCTAAGACCCAGTTACCGATCCCGATAATGAGGCCGGTTTCTTCTGCTAAAGGGATAAAGTCAGCTGGAGAAATATCACCACGATCCGGGTGGTGCCAGCGTAGCAAGGCTTCGGCACCGATCAGTTTTCTTTCCGCATTGACCTGGCCCTGATAATACAGCTCAAACTGTTGCTGACTCAGCGCGATCCGCAGGTTCGACTCCATCATCATGCGGACGACCAGGATGGCTTGCATGGCCGGATCAAAAAAACGCACCGCATTGCGTCCTGCCGTTTTGGCTTCATACATCGCTGTATCAGCCCGTTTGAACAGGTCCTTCACGGTCGTGTCACTGCCGCTGAACATACAGACACCGATGCTGCTGGAGCCATGATGTTCAAAGTCCGCAATTTGATAGGGTTCGCTCAGAATTTGGCGGATTTTTTCCGCGATTCTGTCGGCCTGTCGCATCGCTTCATCGCGCTGTTCACAGAGTCCTTCCAGCACCACCACAAATTCATCTCCTCCTAAACGTGCCACCGTATCGCTCTCACGCACACAACTGCTGAGCCGTTGCGACGTTTCGACCAGCAGTAAGTCACCCGCATCATGGCCACGGGTGTCGTTGAGTGTTTTGAAATTATCCAGGTCGATGAACAGGATCGCGCTTTGACTTTGATTGCGCTGGCTGATGGAAATCAGATGCGTCAGTCTGTCCATCAGCAAGCGGCGGTTTGGTAACTGCGTCAGAGAATCATAGAAAGCGAGATTGCGGATTTCAGCCTCGTATCCTTTGTTGCGACTGATATCGGTGAACGAACCTATATAGTTGGTCAGCTTAGCTTGTTCATCCGAAATCGCCGTCAGTGTGATCATCATCGGGTAGGTCGAACCATCCTTCCGGACATTCCACAGTTCTCCATGCCAGTAATGCAGCTCATCCAGTGTGGCCTGAATTTTTTTGAAAAAGTCGAGATTCTGAGTTGGCGTTACATGTCGCGGCGGGCGTTGACCATGCAAGTCGGCTGGTTCAAAGCCAGATATTCGGGTAAAAGCCTGATTGATTTTCAAAATTCGCCATTGTGCATCGGTAACGAAAATTCCCTCCTGGGATTCAAAGGTACAGGCTGCAATCCGCAGCTCGTTTTCAGCCTGTTTACGTTCGGTGATATCAGTGACAAAGCAATGCCAGAGTATGGTGCCGTCGTCCTCTTTTTCTGGCAGGCCGTCAATATACAGCCAGCGCTGACTACCGTCCTGTCGTATAAACCGGAACTCATTCTGCCACGCAGATAACTGTTGTATCGCCAGCTTGAATTTTTGTTTTCCCTGTTCTTTGTCGAGAGGGTGTACGCGCTGAAAAACCAGTGTCGCATCGTGTTTCACATCCTCGTGCCGCAATTCAAATAAACTCCAGATAGCCGCACTGGCAAAAGGGACGCTGGTACGTTTGTCTGGGTGTATGCGGTATTGCAGGATCAAGCCAGGCAGGCGTGAAGCTATTTTATGCATGCGCTGATAGGCTTCGGCCACATCTTTGCCGGCACGTGCATGTTCCGTTTGTAACGCGGTTGTGGTTAGCGTAATCAGCGACAGGATGCAGATATAGCCCCAAAGTATGAACAGACTGGTCGTTCCTTCAATGCCGAAGGGAGCAAGGTTTTTCGCCGATGACCAGGCCGCAAATAGGGCTGCAATAAAGTTGGCCGTTGCGGCAACGCTGATATTGAGTCTCAGGGCTGGCCATATCATCAGAAATGCAGTCACAAATTTCAAAGGATGGTGGCTGTATTCAGATAAAAATATAATCCAGTTGATCGAGCAGAACAGCACGAAAAACAAGCTTACTTCTTTCCATTGCCCGCGTAGTTGCTGCAGATTTCGCCTTGACAGATTCCATAATAACGGAGCTGCCAGTAAAGCACCCGCCAAATCACCCGCCCACCAGGTCAGCCAGGAAATCAGTGGCGGTGCCTGAACCAGGCTGACATTCAGCCACAGCATGCCCAGTGTCGCCGACAGACCATTGCCAGCCATGATGGCGATGGTGAATCCTACGACGTCCCGGCGGCGTGAAAAGTAGGGATCAAAACCTTGCTTGCTGAGCAACCAGCAGCATAGCCCGGGGCCAGCGGTACTGCAGGTGCTGAGTATGACTGAGCTTGAGAATGCGTTTTCAAACTGCAGGTTGAGTAGCATTGCCCCGATGAATACAGCAGAAATCATAGGCCTGCCGTAACGCTGGATAGCAAAAATGGCGACACCGGCCGGTAGCCAGATCAGGCTCAGTGCATATTGTTGGGTGGGGATAGCGAGGCCGAGTTGGCCAGAAATAAAATACAAGCTGATCATCATCGCTGACAGTAGCCACTGGACAGACGATGTACCTGAAAAAATGCCACGCCAGTTGAATGCTGAAGACATAGACGAGTAGGTAGATTGAGCCTGCTCATTATGCGTCAAACATTGCACTACCCCCCAAAAATTTAGTGTTTATTACAAAAACTTTATGGGGGTGTGCATATTTAGTCACGCCTGACAGCGCACGGTTCAGCTTTGGACATAGGCTAGTAAACCCAGAGCTTGTCTGCCGGTAGTTGCAGCCAGTACTTACCCGGCTCCAGTTTAGTCGATGAGAAAGCGCGGATTCCGTGTTCTGCATGACCGAACAGGCATTCCCACTTATCCCCCAGATACATACAGGTGCTGAGTTCATGCTCTATGCTGTTGTCGCAGGCTGTGGCGCTGACTGTGACTTTTTCCAGACGGATAATAGCCGTCGCATCTGCTGCGACCTGTTTGCCGCGCAGAGTCGCTTTGAGTGTGTGGCCATTGGCTTGTACCGTCGCGTAGTCGCCATGCCGCTCGATCACTTTGACCGCCAACTTATTATTGCTGCCCATGAATTCCGCAGTGAACAGCGTGTCCGGTGTTTCATACATGCTTTGCGGCGTACCCTGTTGTTCAATCACGCCGTTATTCAACAGCAGGATGCGGTCAGAGATTGCCATCGCTTCGCCCTGATCATGGGTCACCATCAATGCCGACAAACGCAAGCGCACGATCAGTTCGCGCAGGAAGGCACGCGCTTCTTCACGCAGCTTGGCATCCAGGTTCGACAGGGGCTCGTCCAGCAGGATGACCGGTGGGTTGTACACCAGCGCCCGTGCAATCGCCACGCGCTGTTGCTGACCGCCGGATAACTGATGAGGAAAGCGTTCACCCAGATGACCCAGGCCGAGCTGACCCAATACCTCTTTGACTTTGACCGCGATCTCGCTGCTGTTCATTTTGCGCAGCTTGAGACCATAGGCGACATTTTCTGATACCGTTTTATGCGGCCACAAGGCATAAGACTGGAACACCAGACCCAGATTCCTTTGCTCAGCCGGGACTTCCAGTCCCTGCGCACCGTCGAATATCGCGCGCTCACCCAGATGGATAGTGCCGGTTTTCGGCGATTCCAGACCCGCCACTGCACGCAGTAATGTGGTTTTGCCTGAGCCTGAAGGCCCTAGCAAGGCAACCACTTCACCGCGTTGCAAGTCCATGGAAACCCCCTTCAGGATGGGGTTGGCTGTGGCACCGGAACCGTATTCCAGCGTGAGATTTTTTACACTTAAGTCAGACATGATAGTTTTCCAATTGATGTTCAATACGGGCTGTAGCAGCAAGCTCAGGGCGATTGTTGGCGTGCATCAGTGATTCAGCTTCACACCGAAACGCAGTGCCAGACCCAGGCCGATGGCAACCAGCGTGATATTGATAAAAGACAGCGCAGCGACCAGATCGACCGAGCCACCCGCCCACAGGGAAACAATTAAGGCACCAATGACTTCCGTACCCGGCGACAGCAGATACACGCCAGTGGAATATTCACGTTCAAAAATCAGGAAGATCATCAGCCAGGCACCCAGCAGACCGTATTTCACTAAGGGTAAAGTGACATCGCGCGTGACTTGCCCACGCTGGGCACCGACGGCGCGCGCTGCTTCTTCCAGCTCAGGTCCAACCTGCAGCAAGGCACTGGAAATCAGACGCAAGCCATAGGCCATCCAGACGATGGTATACGCCAGCCAGACTGAGAATATGGTCGAGCGCAGCGCACGCAATTGCGGAATCAGATTCTCGATCAGCCAGCTCGCCAGCGCATTATCCATGCCCTTCAGCCCGCCTTCCAGCCAGCTTGGAACGAACAGGAACACCCACAGAAAGGCCAGACCAGCCAGTAAGCCAGGTACCGCACGTGGTACCAGCACGCTGTAATCCAGCAGACGCGTGATGCTGTCCGGTTTGCGGTGCATGGCCAGTGCCACACCGGCATAACAAATCACCGCCAGCGCACCACCGATAATCCCGATCAGTACGGTATTGAGAATGCCGCGCATCAGTGAAGGTTGTTCCAGAATGTCACGGAAATGCTGCAGTGTCAGTACATCGGCCAGTGCCACACCCTCGCCCCAGTACGACACAAACGCGCGCAGTACGATGCCAGACAAAGGAATGATGACAGTGAAAATCAGCCAGGCGGCCAGCAAGCCAAACGCCAGCCATTTCCATGGCCCCAGTGGCAGCGGTTTCTGACGCGAGCCCTTACCTTTGATCGATACATATTTATTGGCTGACTTCAGTAACCAGCGCTGCAGCATCACCAGCGGCATCGTCACCGCCACCAGACAGACCGCTACCGCAGCCATCAGATGGTAGGAAGGTGTACCGAGTTTATTGGTCAGCTTATACAGGTAAGTGGCCAGCACCAGATGGCCTTCCGGATCACCTAAAACCAGCACCAGGCCGAACACTTCAAAGCCTAAGAAAAACACCAGTACTGCAGCAAACGACAAGGCTGGCATGATCATAGGCAGTGACACATCCAGCGCGACCCGGAATGGCGAGGCACCGCTGACACGCGCAGCCTCTTCGACATCCGAACCCAGGCTTTTCAGCGCCGACGAAGAGTACAGGTAGACATGCGGCACATGGGTCAGACCAGCGATCAGCACGATGCTGAAAAAGGAATAGATATTCCAGGGTTCGACGCCAGTCAGCTGACGCAGCCAGACGGTGTAAAAGCCGACCGGACCCATCGCCACCACATAGCCAAAGGCCATCACCATTGGTGATACAAAAATAGGAATCAGCAGCAGCGGTTCTATCCACTGGCGGCCAGGCAGATCGGTGCGTGTCATCAGGAAGGCCAGCATGCCACCCAGTGGTACCGCGATGACCGCCAGTCCGGTCGCCAGGATCAGGCCATTGATAAAGGCTTGTTTAAAATCCGGATCATCCAGAATAAAGCGATAGGAATCCAGGCCCAGTTCTTTGACCGGTGCAAAAAACGGTGCATTCAAAAAGCTCTGGAAAAAGATCAGAGACAAGGGTGTGAAAATCGCCAGTATGGTCAGTGTCACCACCAGACCACGTGGCCAGTTAAAACGCGACCACCAGCGCGGCGCAGGAAGGCTCAGGGTGCTCATAATTCGCCCAAAAAAGTCAGACAGGAAGACAGCAGAAATATGCTGACAGAAGTTGGGCGCGCCAGCGCAGACCGGCTAACGCACCCGGTGCGGCATTATTTTTTACCGGCAGTTTCTTTCCACTGCTTGAGGAAAGCCAGGCGCTTGGCCTGATCCAGATATTGCAGCAGCATAGGATTGACCGGCAGCGGTTTTAAACCCGGACCGATCAGCTTGGCCAGTTCAGAAGACGTGGTTTCGCCTTTAACGTCGGCACGGATCGCATACAGTTTGGCTTCGTTGGCGATCATGGTCTGACCGCGTTTGGAGAGCGTGTAATCCAGCCACAGCTTGGCCGAATTCGGATGTTTGGCCGCTTTACTGATGAACATCACGCGTGACAAGACCAGTGTGTAATCCTTAGGAATCTGTACGCCGATAGAAGGATCTTTGGCAGCGCGTACCAGCGCATAGGAGCCCAGAATGTTATAACCGAGCAGATTCTCACCTGAGGATATGCGTTCCAGCATGGTGCCGGTCGAAGATTGCACGCGTACGCTCACATTGCCGAAGGCTTTGGCCAGATCCCAGAAGGCCTGATTTTCGCGGCTGTCCTGAGTGATGAACATGAAGCCGACACCGGATTTTTCGATGTCATAGGTAGTGACTTTGTTTTTGAATTTGTCGGCTTTAGTGGTCAGCAGTTTGGCGAATTCGGCATGGGTTTTCGGTACTTCGTCTGCGCTGACCAGGCGCTTGTTGTAGACAAAAACAGCAGGTTCAAAGGTGGTGCCATAAGCCGAATTATTCCATATCGCCCATTGCGGGATATTGCTCAGCTCAGGTGACGCGTATTGCATGCCGTAGCCATCGGATACCAGCTTAGTCTGCAGATCCATCGCAGATGACCACATCAGATCCGCGCTGTTCCCACCGGCCGCCATTTCAGAAATATAGCGGTTATAGACTTCGGTGGAATTCATATCGTTGTATTCGACCTGTACATCCGGATACATGCTGCGGAAGTCCTTGATCATAGGCTCAACCGCCTTAGTGTCGGTCGCGCTGTAGATGACCAGCTTGCCTTCTTTTTTTGCCGCGTCCACGATTTTGTTGTAGTCCGCCGGATAGCCTGCAGGCGCTTGTGCCATGGCTGCGCTGAATGACAGGGCCGCGACCGTGCCCAGTACCAGTGATGTGGATTTCATGTGCTTATCTCCTGTATGTTTTATTGGTATGACGTTTGCTGCCTGTGTTACCTGTACTACCTATACTGCCCGTTTTGTTGTGCTGGTTTGCTGCGTTCTGTTTGCTATTGGTCTTAACGTATCATGCCGAATTCACGCGCTTGCGAGCGGTAGCGCACCACGGCTTGTTCTATGTAATCGCTGAGCTGTTTTCCTGTCATAGAAAAAGGATAAAGCCCGGCGGCTTTACGTTGCTCAGCAAAGCCGGCACTGCTCATGACACGTTCAAAGGTCTGTACCCATTGCTGGTACTCGCGATCGCTGGTCTGCGGACCCATGTAGACGCCACGGATAATCGGCCAGGTCACATCAAATCCCTGCTCTCTGGCGGTTGGGATGTTTTCCAGCACACCGGGCAGACGTGCGTCGGACAACACGGCCAGTACGCGGATATCGCCATCCTTCGCATGCAGCGCCGCTTCCGATACGTCGCCAGACACGACTTGCACATGATTCGCCATCAATGCGGTGAAGGATTCACCGCCACCTTCAAAGGCCACCAGTTTCAGGGCTTTCGGATCGATGCCAGCCAGCTGTCCTATTTGCGCCATTTTCAGCCAGTCCTGGCTGCCTACCGTACCGCCGGCTGCAATCGCAAAATTGGCTGGTCGTTTGCGCATGGCTTCCATCAGCTCACGCAGGGTTTTGTAGGGGGAGTCGCGGCGTACCGCGATCATGCCGTAATCGGTACCAATCGCAGCTACCCAGCGCACTTGTGAGGTATCGGCCTTACCGAATTTACCTTCAGCGATATTCAGCAGTGAGCCGCCGGAAAACGCGACCAGCGTATTGCTGGTGGTCAGACGCTGACTGAGTACCGAGGTCCATGCCACCGCACCGACACCACCCGGCAGATAGCTGAGTTGTACCTTGCCTGGTGTGAGTGACTTCTGTATCAGTTTGCAGGTCAGGTCCATACCACCGCCGGGTTTGGCCGGTACCACGCAGCGGCTGTCGGCCTCAGGTGTATTGGTCGCGGCCATGCCTGTTCCCGCCATCCATAGCGGGCTGCATAACAACAGGGCGAGGCGCAGCGGCAATTTCATCGTTTATCCTTAGTTTCAGCCAGACACGGCGACTGATGGCACAAATCATAGCGGCGGATTACTTTCAGTCCGCTTTCAGCATAGTGGATGTCATACGCTTTTGATACATGCGCTGCAGTATGCATCAGAGTATGCGCAGGTTTACTCTGCGCTGGCTTTCAATTCGCTTACAGCCCGCAAGATCCCGGTCTTAGGCATAGCTGCTGTTTCATTCCTGCAAAAAATCCGTCTGTGTACCAAGCGATAGTCGATTTTGTGCGCGTTTTATGCGATTCTTCGCGCAAGGTGGTGCCTGACTCTGGCCTGCCTGACGGTTGGAGCCGGGAGACAGGCTCTGCAGATCATTACAGGATCGCTCACAAGCCATCTGCCTGGCGCTAGCGGCAGAGTGGGTTTTCTGCGGTCCTGCAGATAAAAAAATTATGCGTATTCTGTTAGTTGAAGATCATCAGGAATTGTCGCACTGGCTGGCCAAGGCCTTGCGTGATGCGCGCTTAACGGTAGAGGTCGCCCATGACGGCGCCGATGCCGATGCCTTGCTGCATACCCAGGAATATGCGCTGGTGATCCTGGATCTGAGTTTGCCCAGAATGGATGGGCTGGATGTGCTTAAGCGCATGCGCGCGCGCGGCAGCAAGACGCCGGTGCTGATCCTGACCGCACGCGGTGGCTTACAGGACCGGGTGCAGGGCTTGAATCTGGGCGCGGATGATTATCTGCCCAAACCTTTCGAGTTAGCCGAACTGGAAGCGCGCGTAAAAGCCTTATTGCGTCGCGCACAGGGCAACGAGGCGGTGGTGCTGCAGTGTGGCGAACTCAGTTTCGACACTGTGATCCGTCAGTTCTTTTATGCCCAGGCACCGATGTCGCTGACGCCGCGTGAATACGCGGTGCTGGAAGTGCTGATGACGCGGCCCGGACAAGCTGTGCCCAAGGATAAACTGTTTGATCAGGTGTTTGCGCTGGACGATGATGCGAATCTGGATGCAATCGAAATTTACATACACCGTCTGCGCAAGAAGCTCGATAACGTCAGTCAGGGCAAAGTCGGCATCGTCACGCTGCGCGGCATCGGCTATTTGCTGGAAACGCGCTGATGCAGAACCTGGACCAACTCGGCAGTCTGCGTGGCCAGTTTCTGCGCTGGTTGCTGATACCGCTGGTGGTCCTGGTAGCGCTGAATGCATTCTCGGTCTATAACAATGCGCTTGATGCGGCTGATCTGGCCTATGACCGCTCGCTGCTGTCGTCGGCGCGTGCACTGGGTGAGCGTATCGCGATTGTGGACGGTAAGGTGACGGTCGACGTGCCCTATGTGGCTTTAGACAGTTTCGAGACCGACACGCTGGGACGGCTGTATTACCGGGTATCCGGCATCCATGGAGAATACATCTCCGGTTATGAAGATTTACCGGGCTTACCCAAGAACGTTGCGCGCTCAGATATTTATCCGGCCCTGGTCCATTTTTTCCATGCCCAGTATCAGGGCCAGCCTATACGCATCGCGGCCTTGCATCAGCCCGTGTATGACGACAGGATGCGTGGCATCGCACTGGTGGAAGTGGCGGAAACGCTCGATGCCAGACGCGGTATGTCGCGCAAAATTCTGCTTGATACTTTGTTGCGCCAGGCTTTGCTGGTGATTGCGGTGGCGCTCTTGGTCTGGCTTGCGCTGCGTTTTGTATTGCATCCCTTGCTGCAGCTCAGCTACCACCTGGCGGAACGGGAGCCGACCGATTTGTCGGATTTCAGTCCGCTGATCGTGCACAAGGAAATCCGGCCGCTGGTGCTGGCCATGAATGGCTATATGGCGCGGCTGGATCAGCTGATTTCGGGACAGAAGCGCTTCATCGCCGATGCATCCCATCAGTTACGCACACCGCTGACTGTATTGAAAACCCAGGCCGAACTGGCTTTGCGTGAAGATGATCCGGTTGCCATGCGCCAGATCGTGCAAAGCATCGCCCAGACTACCGATACCACGGTGTATCTGGCCAACCGTCTGTTGACGCTGGCGCGTACCGGGCATGGGGTCGCGGAAATGGAAATGACAGAACTGAGCCTGACGCAACTGGCGCGCGAGGTATGTCTGGAACTGGCCTTGAGTGCGGTGCGCAAGCAAATCGATCTGGCGCTGGAAGCCGATACCGAAGTCAGGCTGCGCGGCCATGCCTTGCTGCTGCATGAGATGCTGACCAATCTGATCGACAATGCGATTACCTATACCCCGGCTGGTGGCCAGATCGTGGTCCGTGTGCTGCCCAGGGAGACCAGTGTGCTGTTGGAAGTGCAGGATAACGGTCCCGGCTTATCCGATACGGATAAAGAAAAAGTATTCCAGCCGTTTTACCGCGCTATCAGCAGCAGTGCTGCGCACCCGGGCGGCACCGGTCTGGGCATGAGTATCGTCAGTGATGTGGTGCAGCTGCATCAGGGCAGGATTACGCTGGAAGATGCGCAGCAGCGCGCAGACAGCACAAACCCAACACAGGGTGGAACCGGTTTGCTGGTGCGGGTGCAATTGTCTTGCCTGGTATAAGCTAGCGGCGCATACTCGGTGAAGTATCCACCGGATGATTGCAGCAAGTATGGCGGGTAGTGAATCGGCACTTAACCAGTCTATTGGAAATATTTTTCTTAGTACATTGATGAGCGATTATTCCCTGCTTCCAGAAGACCAGTTACGGCGCCAGCTGTTACGCTGCGGTCTGGCCGTGGCTGGAAGTCTGGCCGCCGCGCCGCTGATGGCACAAACCCGTCTCACCCTGTATATCCGTGAGAACCGCAACGAAGCAGGCCAGATGCTGCCTTTACGCGAAGAGATACGGCGTCTGCTCGACCTGTTTGAACAGCGGCTGGCGCTGCAGTTTGACATTGAGCGTTATCCCTATCCCCGGCTGTACGAAAAGACCCGCAACCATGAAGGCATCGCCTTTGGTATCAGTGCGGGGCGCAGCCATCCGAATCTGATCCTGTCTGAGCCTTTCCTGAGCAATCAGGTCTGGCTGGTAGTGCGCAGCGATGCGGTGTTTTCTTTTCGTGGCATAGAAGATTTACGCGGCAAAACCGTCGGTGTGGTGCGCGGTTCCGGCTATGGCGATGAGTTCGAAGCACACCGCAACAAGCTGTTCAAAGTGGAACAAGATGTGAGTTCACATACCGCGCGTTTACGTAAGCTGATCAGCCATCGCATGGATGTGATGCTGTTCGGCGACTTTCATACGCGCGCCGAGGAAGTCAGTCAGTTTCTGCATCAGGTCATCGCCGCCGAAAAATCCTCGGGCCTGTTGCCTGGCGAGGATTTTGTGGTACTGGATAAGCCCTTACTGATCGACGAATTATGCTTTGCGGCCAGCCCCAAATACGAAGACTGGATACACCGCATCAATACAGTGATCCAGACTACACGCCGCAACGGCGAACTGAACCGCGCTATATTCCCGCCCCGTAAAGCGAATTAAAGCGACGTGTTCAAGCGCTATCACGCCACCATGTGCTGGCGCTGTCTTTGTGGCGTGGCTTTGCCTTTTTCCTGGTTGGCTTGCTGGCCCTTATGGCTGCTGCCTTGCTGATGCTGGGCGCTGCCGGCGTAGTCGCTGGCCAGCAAGGTTTTGCAGTCGGCCGCTGACATGCCTTGTAACTGCAGCCATTGACCGACTAAGGCGGCCAGGCGATCCAGCGCGATTCTGTGGGTGGCATCGGTATTGGCAAAGATCCAGTCTGAAAACGCCATAAAGCGCGCAAACGGATCGTCTGCCAGCATCACTGGCAGCGTGTTGGCAAAGCGTCCGGAATTGGCCACCATGTCCCAGTAACGCGCAAAGCGCACCAGTCGCTGCATATCGGTAAAAGGCACGTCCTGGTTCGCCAGGATGGTGTAAGGCGGTTGTGGATCAAAGCGCAGCTGATAGGCCTCGGTGTGGCGGATGATAGGAGTGCCGCGCAGGCGTTTCAGAATGCCGAATTGTATTTCATGTGGTTTGAGCGAGACCAGATGATTAAAGCCCTGCGCAAAACTGTCCATAGTTTCACCGGGCAGACCGGCAATCAGATCGACGTGCAAATGCGCATGCGACTGGGTGGTCAGCCAGCGTATATTTTCGGCTGCTTTGTCATTGTTTTGCTTACGGCTGATCAGGGCTTGTACCGCCGGGTTAAAACTCTGGATACCGATTTCAAATTGCAGTGTGCCGTCAGGGAATTTCTGTATGCCTTCTTTAAGCGCATCCGGCAAATGGTCGGGTACCACTTCGAAGTGCGCAAACACAGGATCATGCGGCGCTGCTTCCAGTTTATCGAGGAAGAATTGCATGATTTTCAGGCTGGCTTTGATATTCAGATTGAAGGTACGGTCGACAAATTTGAATAAGCGCGCACCGCGCTGATACAGGCTTTCCATTTCCGCCAGAAATGCATCGATATCAAATGGCCAGGCGGTTTTGTCGAGCGCCGACAGGCAGAATTCACATTTGAACGGGCAGCCGCGCGATGCCTCGACATACAGAGTGCGGTGACGGATATCCTGATCGGTGTACAACTGATAGGGCAGCTTGATGTCATTCATCGGTGGCTGTTTGCCAGCGTGGACTTTCATCAGCGGTTGCGGGCCCTTGAGGATTTGTGCACACAATTCCGGAAAACTGATATCGCCCCAACCAGTGATCACATAATCGGCCAGCCGTATGATTTCCTGGTCGCCGGTTTCATGCGATACCTCAGGCCCACCCAGTACGATCACGACTTCCGGTGCGACCCGTTTCAATACCGCGACGATCTGGGTGATTTCCACCACGTTCCAGATATACACGCCAAAACCGACGATCAGCTTTTCGCCTTCCTGACGATAGCCCAGGATTTTTTCCACCACATCGGTACTGCGCGCACCGATTACAAATTCATGCAGCTGGGTTTGCGCCTGCAACTCTCCCATATTGGCAAGCAGGTAACGCAATCCTAATGAAGCATGGGCGTAACGGGCATTGAGCGTTGTGAGCAGAATAGTCATGGAAAGAAAGGAGAAGCAGAAAATAAGCCGCTATTGTACGCGTTGCGTGCCCGGCTCAGGAAAATGCAGGCAGAAAAGCGCAGCTGTATCAGTTCAGCATAGCAGTGCAAACTCAGAAAAAAAGGGAATGCCGGATCGGTATGTCACTGCCGCATCGGAAACGTGAGCGTATGCGGCAGGATCAGTCTGGGTACAGCGGCAGCTATCCGGCGTGGACTGCCTGGCGGGCGAATGGCCCGGATATTGAGGCGATTAAAACGTACAGCGAAAACTTATCAGCCAGCATGAACATCAGGCGGCAAGCTGAATAATAAAGCGGGTAAGACGGTTTACTTCAATATATTGCGTTGCAACAAATTCTTACAACTAAGCTGCAATCAGTCAGCTAAGGCAGCTGTCAGGATAGCGATAGTAGCGATAATCTGCGTCATAATAATCAGGCTGATCATGATATTTCCTTGTGTGGTTGAATGATGTGCACATGATAGTCAGCCACGAAGCAAGAATCCAATGACATATTCAGATATCAAGTTATGTTATTTGTGAATGTCATTAAGATTTCACATTTCTGATGAATATTTATTGCGTTGCACAAATAATCCGGGATTTGTACAAAATTATTGCAGCAAGACATGGTGCTGTAAGCAATACAAGACTGATAGTGGGAGGTGATGTTGTTGGGGTATGGGTACGTGAGGCATGACTTCATCAGGACTTACGCAAAACCGCCCCAGCGAGCTTATGGCTCCAGGTAGTGAACCCTGTCCTATGCGTACTGCTTTCGTCGCCAAGGTGTAGCCAGGCTTGCAGGCAACATGTAGCCTGCTGGAGTAACGGACATCGCTTGCCAGCGATATTTCCTATAGCACCAAAGGGCTGTTCGGCCTTGCCGGGACAATTTTGCGTAAGTCCTGCTAAGAAGAAAAAAGGATGCCAGCCGTGAAACCGGTGACACCCTGACCTGGTTATATATCAGAATTCTTCCCAATGCCCATCATCAGCCTTACTGGCCGGGGCTGATGCATTCTGGGAAGCTTTGCTGCTATGGCTGATTGCGCTGCGTTTGACGGCGGGCGCTGAGCCAGGTGTGCTTGCTCTGGCTGGTTTGACGACCTGAGTCCTTGGTTTAGCACTGACGTTGGTCATGCCATTAATCTTGAACACACCGACCACCTCAGCCAGGCTGGCAGCCTGATCCTGCAGCGAGGCTGCTGCGGCTGCGGCCTGTTCCACCAGTGCTGCATTCTGTTGCGTAGATTCATCCATCTTCGTGATGGCGATATTGATCTGATCGATGCCTGAGGTTTGCTCCTGGCTGGCGGCAGTAATTTCAGTCACCACATCCGTGACGCGGCGCACGCTGCTGACCACTTCTTTGATGGTGGCACCGGCTTCACCGACTAATTGTGTGCCGCGCTCAACCTTGCCAACCGAATCATCAATCAAGACTTTGATTTCTTTGGCCGCACTCGCACTGCGTTGCGCCAGATTGCGCACCTCGGCAGCCACCACCGCAAAACCACGCCCTTGTTCACCGGCCCGCGCCGCTTCCACCGCGGCATTCAGCGCCAGGATATTGGTCTGAAACGCGATGCCATCAATCACACCGATGATGTCGACAATTTTACGGGCGGACTCATTGATACCATTCATGGTATCGACCACCTGGTCCACGACATCGCCGCCTTTTACTGCAATCTCTGAAGCTGAGACCGCGAGCTGATTGGCTTGCCGTGCATTATCCGCATTCTGACGCACAGTGCTGGTCAGCTCTTCCATCGAGGATGCTGTTTCTTCCAGCGAGCCAGCTTGCTGTTCTGTGCGCGAGGACAGATCCATATTCCCGGTTGCAATTTCGGTTGAGGCAGAGGCGATATTGTCGGTACTGGAACGCACTTGCGACACGATGCTGAGCAGGTTGCTATTCATCTCTTTGAGTGCCTGTAAAACCTTACCGGCTTCGTCCTGGCTGTTTACTTCAATCTGACTGGTCAGGTCGCCGCTGGAAACGGTTTCTGCTACCTGAACAGCATAGGTCAGGGACGCCACGGTTTTACGTATCAGTGACAGGCCAAAAATAAGAATAACGATTAATCCGCATAAAATGAATAAGGTAGAGACCCAGGTGGCAGATGTTAATGTTGCCATGGCTTCTGCTGCTGATTTTATCCCCAGTTCAGCGTTGTAATCTTTGAGTTCATCCAGCGTATCGGCCATCCGGTTTGATATAGGCCGGTTCGCCATTGCAAAATCCCTGGCTTCATCCAGCTTTCCTTCTGATGAAAGAGCCAGTGCTTTGTTGCGCATAGTGGCAAATTCTTCATAGGCCTTTCTGGATTTACCCGTCAAAACGCGATCCTTGTCGTCAGTAATCAGACTTTTTTCGTATCGCTCAAATGAGGCCAAAACGTCTTGATGTCGCTCATTAAGAGACTTTTCAATGGCAGCTTTTTGCTCAGGCGTACTTGCAGACAAGTGCTGCCACATTTGTACGCGAGTTGATGCGCTTGCACGGAACATATGACTAATTTCTATCATGCTGGGCACGGTATTGACATTGGCATAATTGGTTGCATTGAAAATTTTATTCATCTGCATAATGCCAAATCCGGAAACCGTGATCAGTACCAGAAAAAAAATCCCGATTAATAAGTAAAGACGCTTGGCAATGCTCATAGTTGTCTCCTGAGGAATAGATGCGGCTGGGCGGCTAATGGGTATTGAGGCTAGACAGGCTGAGTCCCATGTCGGTCGAGGTCATGAAGCGTTCTATATCCATCAATATCAGCATACGGTCCTCCAGCGGCGCCAGGCCGATCAGAAAGTCTGCATCAATCGACGACCCCATTTCCGGTGCTGGTCGTATCTGATCCTGGCTCAGGTTAGTGACATCCGACACGCTATCGACCACCATGCCCAGGGTTTGGCCCTGAATATTGATAACGATGACGACGGTGAACTGGTCGTAGACGGGTGAGCCCAGTGCAAATTTCATACGCATGTCAATGATGGGAACAATGACACCACGCAGATTCATTACGCCCTTCATGAATTCGGGGGCATTTGCAATCCGGGTTACCGCTTCGTAACCACGTAATTCCTGTACGCGCTGGATATCGATACCATATTCCTCGTTTCCCAGTGTGAAGGACAGGAACTCAAGACATGGAATGGAAGGGCTGTCATCTTGAACCGATGACGCAGGGCTGGATGTAGCATTATCTTGCATCACGGCAATACCTCCTGAATTGAAGTCATTTCCCGAAAAGACAGCTAAGCCGATTGATAGTAGTACAGTATTCAACGTATTGGCATGCGACTAAATTGAATTTGCGAAGTTTCACAATATCTGGGCTTGCTATTCGTCGCAAAAAAGCTGAGAACAGCGTCAAGTTGCTTCTGCCTCAACAGTATCCAGCCGAGCATTCAGCAAGCATTCAGCGCGTATTTTTGCAGCTTCATTCCCGTCTTTTTACACTTCGTCGCAATGCGCTCGCAGCTTGACAGTGGATCTTCTACAGTACACACATCAACCAACCACTGAAGGAGAAACAAAATGAAATCCACTACAAAAAACAATCTGATTCTGAGTATCGCACTGTTCGCTGGTGTTGCCGCTGTGAGTCAGGCATTTACAGTTGAAACCCGTCCAGCGCAATCTGAAATCCAGACCGTCAGCATCGTTGCTAAACGCATGAGCGAACAGGAAAAAATCGCTTTTGATACAGAGAGCGCAGAAGTCCAGCAAGTGATCGTTGCAGCACGTCGCATGAATGCCGAAGAAAAAATCGCGTTCGATCAACAGTTCTCTGTGAACCAGACGCTGGCGCAAAAAAGTGTGAATGGTAAAGCGATCTGAACAGGGACAGGCATGCAGAAATCTGACTATGTGATTGCGCTGATGCGCCACCCAACTCAGTGTCAATGTAGCTTCAGCACCGTACTTAGCTGAGTTGTTAAAACAAAGTGATTCGTATTTTTCGATCAGCGACTAACGGATAACTTTGCTTTACCAACTCAGTGCTGAAAGCAATATAGAAACACAGTTATCTTATTAATGGGTGTTAAGCGATATCCATCCGTGCTGACAATCCTGTACAGCATTCAAGCAATTGCGGCATCTCCGCAAACATCTTTTCTATTTCGGCAGGCGTCACGATTTCTGCGCGTTGCAGCAGATAGAGTTGTGTCAATTGCTGAGCCTGGCTGATGCAGTGACTCAGTGTATTCACATCCGGCGCATGATCTTCATTTGCATCGGCATGTAATACAGCCTCCAGCACCGTATCAGGAAATTGCCATTGACGACCCACATGCACCGATAACAGCAAGGCTTGCTCCGTCAGACTTTGTTGAAAGCGCGCTGATGCAGGCAACTGCCGCGTTACGCCGGTCTGGTCTATGGTGCGCAAGGCAATAATCAGCCCGACATGACGCAGCAGTCCCGCCAGGAAAGCGGTGAATTCATCCAGCCCGCGTTGTAAAGCCAGTATGCGGCACGCTTGCGCAGTTTTTTCTGTGTATTCCCAGATCAAAGGGGCCAGCGCATTGGTCAGATGTCCGGTCTGTGCCTGAATCAGTGGCCGGAATGCGTTACGTGCGATCAGCATGCGCAAGCCATTCAGTCCCAGCAACTGTACCGCTTTATCCAGGCTGTTGATTTTCTGCGTGCCCTGAAAGCAGGAATTATTCACCTCTGCCATGAGTTCTGCCACCAGCACCACATCTTTAGCAATTTGCTGTGCCAGATCGCCAGCCGTGACCTTTTCGTTGCGCAGGCTTTTCAAGAGTTGCGGTAACACGCTGGGAACGCGCGGGATTAGCTGGGAGCCAGATAATTCGCTATGCAGCACACGGTCCAGTGCTGCCAATACTGCGCGTTCCGTGTAAGGGCTGGGTGCGCCCAGATGCGGGCCCAACATCCATTGGGTGAATTGTGCCAGCTGACGCGCCGGTAATTGCCATTGCATGCTCAGATCAGGGCTGGAGGTTGCGGGCTCAGGCGCCGCAGCTGTGGTCTGGGCTGGCGCGGCAAGCACAGCGGTAGCGGTGCCATCCTGAGTTTGTAAGCCAAATAATCGCAATAACAAAGCTTTCACTGAGTTGTCCGGTTGGCAGTGGGGATAAAGCATCTTAGCTGATAAGTCTGTGAATTTACAAACGCTCATTCAGCGCACAAGCGTATCCCTGACTGTAATATTTAGCAGGCTCAGCGAATTTCGCAACGCGGATTGCTGGCAAGCGGCCGGTACACAAGCGCAGCAGGATGCACGCGCAACTGGCAACTCTGCTGATATAGCGCGCTGTGTAGCTGGTTCAGCAGTGTCGCTTGCTGCGCATCCTGACCCAGATGCCAGAACATGGCACCCGCCAGACCCTGATGACGCAGATAGGCGACCTTGGCCTGCACCGCGCGCGCATCGTCAGCACTCACAAAAATATGCTGTTGCGGATGCCAGAGCCAGCTGGCATGGCTGATCTCTGAATACTGTGGCTGATATCCATAGCCGCCCGCCAGCATCGCTTGCAGATCGGCATACGCAGGCAGACGTGGGTCACCACGCTGTGCGCAGCTTGGGCAACCGGTCAGCAAGCTGACGTCACCCTGATAATGATCGCCAGCCGGTGTCACAAAACGCTGATGCAAGCCCTGCTTGTCAGCGCCTACCTGAAACAAGGCGCGCCCGTAAAACGGAAAGCCCAGTACCAGCTTATGTGCTGGCACACCGGCCACCAGGTATTGCTGAACTGCGGCATCTACCGTCAGTGCGAAACGCGCCGGAAAATCCTGCTGCAGCTGCGCTGCACTCAGGCTGGGTGCGGCCAGTGCGCGTAAAGGATTGTCATACAGCGCCTCAGCGGGATCGCCAAACAAATGGGCCTGATGATTGCTGAGCTTTTCCCAGCTGCCATTCAAATCGTAAGTCATGAGGTTGATGTAATCGACGCTGGCCGCAATCGCAGGCCAGGCCGCATAGCTACGCGCCATATTGAAGGCGCCACCGGCGGCAGCGATGGTCAGCTGATAGGGGCGCGCGCGATGGCGGCCAGCCTGGTTTAACGCCTGCCGGAATTCACGTAATAAGTCGGTAAACGCAGCGGCATCCTGTGCCCGTGGATATTCCCAATCAATATCCACCCCGTCAAAACGGTAGCGCTGCATCAGGCTGACGCAGGAGCGTATCAGCTTGCTGCGTGCTTCCGGCGTGGCTGCTGCCTGGCGGTAGCGTTCTACATCCGGGCTGTCATCATTGGTATGGGTCCAGCCACCGAGGGAATACAGGATGCGCAAGCCGGGCTGATGCCGTTTCAGTGCCTGCAACTCGGCCAGCGCGCGCGCTGCCTGGCGTGCATCGGTACCGGTTTCAAAATCGCATTCGCCTTTGGCATTGATATCCATAAACGCAAAATTGATATGGCTTAGCTGGCGAGCCACATCGGGCCGGATATCGCTGGCGCGCAGGCTGCCGTTTTGCTGACCGGCGAGCTGTTCTTTTTCGAGTAAAAAATAGCCGATCACCACCGGCGAGCTGCTGCCAGCTTGCGTGCTTGCTGTGGGGCTGGGCGGCTGTGCTACCGCATCATCAACGCTGTACAAAGCACAGCTCAACAGGGTGGCCAGTAAGGACTGGCGGCGAAGTAAGGACAGGATATTCATGCGCTCAGGATGCAAGCTGGGGCGCATCCGGTCAACAGGTTTTTCCTGCTCAGGCAGCAGCATGCATCGCGCTGCCGCTGCGCACTATGACGATCCGGCAAACGCAGAGCGTGTCAGCATGAACTGGTATGGCATACTGTGCGCCTTGTATCATCAAGCAGATCGTCACACAGATCGTTACACAGATCACTACACAGAAAGCATAGAGAATCGTATGAGCACCGAAGAACGTTTGATCGACCTGGAAATTCGTCTGTCACGGCAGGATGATCTGGTCGATACCCTCAACACCCAGGTCTATCGTCAGCAAAAAAAAATCGATGAACTGGAAGCCTTATGCACAGCGATGGCCAAGCGCCTGCGCGAACTGGCGGTGAGTGCAGCGCAGCGGCAGCCGGTCATCGATGAACGGCCACCGCATTACTGATTAGGGCCTGTTAAGACTTAATTTCCCGGTGCATAGTTGATCGGGGTGAATGCATACGCCTTGTTCTCCGTGCGTACATAGCCCAGACCAGGGAAAGACAAATGCGCAGCGCCGATCAGGTCACCCGATTTGGCTGCCTGCGCGTAGGCCAGTTTGCGTTGGGCCGCAGCGGCCTTGCTGTCGCTGTCAAACTGTATGGTCACGCCCGGGTTGGCAAACTGTACCGCTGCCACATGCATCAGATCGCCCCACAACACCAGATTCTGGCCTTTGCTGCTGATGGTGTAGATGGTGTGACCCGCAGTGTGACCATGAGTAGCTGTGGCTTTGATGCCGGGCTGCAGCTCGGTATTGCCTTCAAAGGCCTTGAATTTGCCAGCCTTGATATAGGGATTGATGGAAGCCATCGCACCCTGGAAAAAGCCTTTGCTGTCTTGCGGCGCTTTATCCAGATTGGCCTGGCTCAGCCAGAAGTCCACATCATGCTGATCCGCGCGCACTACCGCGTTAGGAAACACCATGCTGTCACCCTGCATCAGGCCGCCGACGTGATCCGGATGCATATGGGTGATGTAGATTTCATCGACCTGTTCCGGGCCGTAGCCAGCGGCTTTCAGATTCGCCTGCAATTTACCCAGGGTAGGACCAAACAGACTGCCGGCACCGGCATCGATCAGGATCAGCTTACTGCCGGTATTGATCAGATAGCCATTGACCGAGGTTTCCAGCGGGCTGTGTTGATGGGACTTATGTAAGGCCTTGCTGACTTGTTCCGGGCTGGTATTGGTCAGCAGTTTATCGACCGGTAAGGCCACTGTGCCATCGGATAAGGCAGTGACTTCGAATTCACCAAGCATGGTGCGGTAATAGCCGGGGGCCGCAGTTTTGACCTGAGGAGCGGCGGCATAACTCTGACTTACTGGCAGCGCCAAGGCGGTCAGGATAGCAAATAAGCTGGTACTGAGTTGACGGGATACTGACATTCTTCATCCTTCCGAAAACGTGGTTTTCAAAACGCAGCCCTGCCGGACGGGTGGGCTTGCGGTGCTAACAGGCCCTGCGATTATGCCTAAGATGCAGAAAGTTTGCCGACGGTCCCCGGTTCGGCGCCTCAGTGCAGCAGCGATTGCAGCAGTGACTGGGTTTCAGTATTAGTTTGCTGCAGTATGTCACGCAGACTATGCTGATTCAGTGAGCAGTCTGCGCTGTTACGCGCGGCTTCTATCTGTTCAGCAGAGCGCAGATCTATCGGTGATGATACCGGGCTCAGGTCATTGGCCGCGATTAAAATTTCGCCCGGGCTGGCCGGTGGCAGTGCACGTGCGCCATACCACAGTACCTCGATGGCGGACAGCACACGTTTTGGTACCATCAGTTTATGCAACACAGCGCGACCGATGAAAATTTCAGGAGATTCATCGAGTTCATGCTCAGGTGCGCAGTGCATATCCTCCAGCAAAGCAGGAAATTCCCCGGCGCGCGACAGCAAATAAAAGCCACCGACTTCATGCACGATACCGGTAAACATCGCTGTTTCCGGATCGGAGAGTGTCACATGTTTTGCCAGGCAATACGACAGCGCGCCGACATGTGCGCTGTGCAGCCACAGGCTTTCCATTTTGTGGCGGATCACGGGCTCGGTGATCTGATGGCTGATCTGACGCATAATGACAGAGGCCACCACTGAGCGTAAGGTACTGAATCCTAGGATCGAGACGGCGGTACGGATATTGGTCACGCCGCCGCCAAAGCGGCTGTAGGCAACGGAATTGGCGATCGCCACCACGCGCGCCGCCATCAGCGGTTCTTTCATGATCAGGCGCGCGGCTGCTTCTATGCCGCACTCAGGATCGTCGAGTGCTTGCTGGATATGCAGACTCGCTTGTACATGGGTGGGGAACACCAGCTCCCCGCGTTGGGACTCGGCAACGATATGATTTAATGCTTGGGACTTATTCATGTTCTTTCAACAGGCTCAGGCAGATGTTTCCAGCGTTGCTAAGCCAGAGCTGCGGCATGTTTGTATGCCGCAGCTCTGCTGAGTGACTGTCTACTGGTGGCTACGCGCGTGGCGTTGGCTTAATCCTTATGAAATCCTAATACTTTCACTAATTTTCCGGCCGCACCGGCGACCATGCCTTGCTGCGCTGCTGGTCCCGCTGGGCTGACGCGGTGCACTCCTGGCCGTGCTCCATGAGATTGATCCAGTTTAAACGCTGAAACCACGCGCGCCAGGTTGCCGGCTTGTTCTTCCATACTTTCGGCAGCAGCAGCGGCTTGTTCAACCAGGGCTGCATTTTGCTGTGTCATTTCATCCATTTGTGTGATTGCGCGATTGACTTCCTCTATGCCCGCGCTTTGTTCCTGACCTGCGGCCGTGATTTCTGCCATGATGTCTGCTACGTGGCGTACCGACGTGACGATTTCATTCATGGTTTGTCCAGCCGCATCCACCAGCTTACCGCCAGCATCGACTTTCTCGACCGAGTCTCCGATCAGGGTTTTAATTTCTTTCGCTGCACTTGCGCTGCGTTGTGCAAGATTGCGGACTTCGGAAGCAACAACGGCAAAACCTCTGCCTTGCTCTCCCGCCCGCGCAGCTTCTACGGCTGCATTTAAAGCGAGGATATTGGTTTGGAAGGCAATTCCATCAATCACACTGATGATGTCGACTATTTTACGCGAACTTTCTTTAATCGAGTTCATGGTATGGACGACTTTTCCTACCTCTTCGCCACCCTTGATAGCAAATTGAGAAGCCGAAGTCACCAGAGTGTTTGCCTGTTTTGCATTATCTGCATTGTGCCGCACGGTGGCCGTGATCTGTTCCATAGAACTGGCGGTTTCTTCCAGCGCGCCAGCCTGCGTTTCGGTACGTGATGACAGATCGGCATTGCCGGTAGAAATTTCACCCGAAGCCGTCGCAATCGCATCCGTACCTTGCCGCACTTCACTGACGATACGGAACAAATTGTCATTCATATCTTTTAAAGCGTTCAGCAATTCGCTGATTTCATCACTGCCTTCCGCCATTTGATGATGCGACAATTCTCCGGCTGCGACTTGTTGTGCAATCTGTACCGCTTCCTGTAAAGGCGTGGTGATACTGCGCGTCATGAACAAAGAAAAAGCCGCTCCCAGCAATACGATCACGCCGCCGAAAATGAACAGAATCAGTGTCAGCCGTTTATCGCTGGCTTCAGCTGCCTGACCTAGCGCGTCCGCCGCCTGATCCTGAATTTCGACCAGGCGATTGATTTCCAGCAGGGACTTTTGCTGCAGCGGATCGATCTGGGTAGCGATCACTTTGACCGCTTCTTCGCCATTGAAAGACAGCAGCATTTTGAAGGCTTCTTTGGTCGGCGCATCGACCTGGGTATCGAGATCAGTGACGGCCTGCAGAATTTTTTTTTCGTCTGCGGTGACACCCAGGGCAAGAAATTTATCGCGTGCTTCCAGGAAGCGGGTATGCTGATTTTTGACCAGCACTTTTTGTTTTTCGAGCTCGCCCAGGTCGCTTTGCAGACCGATATTACGGATCGCAATACCGCCTTCCAGTAAGGCCGTTTTCATGCTTGCTGCCAGATTGGTCTTGGCTTTGGAGGACGCCAGCCCGACCGACATTTGTTGCCGGTTGCGGGAACTCAGGACGTTATCGACGACCAGTATCAGGATCAGACTGGCAAGAATGACACCGAAGCCAATAGTCAGCCGGGTCCCGATGCGCAAATGACGTAAATTCATACTGACTCCTGGTAAAGGTGATCCCGATTCCCGTCTCCAGCCAGCAATGCACACAGCGCATCTTGGTCCGGTGTAATGTTTCCATACTATGCCATAAGAAGCTTGATGCGATATCGCAATTGTTGCGCAAGGTTAACGTTTCCGACCGCAATCATGCGCAAGCGTTCAGGCTTTGGTTTCGCAGCGATGACGCCAGGCCGATGGGCTGCAGTCATAGCTGCGGCGGAACAGACGGCGGAATGCACTGCTATCCTGATAACCGATGCGCAGCGCGATTTCATCGAGGCTCAGATCAGTTTGCTGCAACAGGCGGCGCGCTACTTCCAGCTTCAGCATCTGCGCGTATTTACCAGGCGTGGTATTGAGCAGTTGCGAGAAACGACGGATCACGGTCCTTTCACTGACGGCCAGATGCTGCGCCAGTGCCGCCAGGCTGAACGGCTGCTTTTGATGCCGGGTGAGCCACAGGCGGGCGCGCTGTATCAATGCGTCTTCCGGCACATTGTCGACCGGATAATGCTGCTGCGTCTGCACATAGGGCAGTTGCGACTGACTTTGCGTATCGATCAGCAAGGTGCTGGCCAGCTGTGCTGCCAGTTCTGCACCGCCAAACTGCAGTATCAGATGATGCGCCAGCTGCAGATAGGCAGTGGCGGCACCGGTGGTCATCAGGCCTGTATCACTGACCAGCATGTCAGCCACCTGCAGCGTGGTGTCCGGAAATTCCTGATGAAACTGATGTTCCAGCCACCAAGGCACGGTCGCTTTACGCTGATCTAGCAAACCGGCATCCGCCAGTACAAAGGCGGCACTGCAGTGCGCCGCAATCAGACAGGATTCGGCATGGCGTTCACGCAGCAGGCTATGCAGCGGCTGCAGCCGTTGGCGCGCGCTGCGGAAAGCCCGCATGCCATTACCGACAAACAGTCCCGGCAACAACAGCAAATCCGGCTGTGTCCCACTGCCGATGCGGCCATCACAGGCCAGCCGTAGCCCGGAAGAGCAAGTGACCGCCTGTCCATCGATGGAGCGCAGCGACCAGCTGAACAGCGGCGCCCGCTGCGCTGCATGCTCAGCTTGTGCCATGGCATTGGCGATATGCAGCAGGTCGGTCATGCCGGTCACGGCAGAAGCCATACATTCCGGATAGACCCAGAACTCGATGTGAGTCGTCATAGGTGGCCTTTTTGTGTGAATTTGTGGCGGTTTGAGCACGATAAAAGTCAATACTGACACTTCAAATGGATACACACAATGTTTACAATGCGTTTCAGGCATTTTCGCCTGCTACCACCCAAGGAATCTGCATGTCCGCTCAAGTCACTCTGTCCTCTGAACAATTGAATCAAATCGGCGCGCCCTATCTGCCCGGTCATCTGGGCATACGGATCTTGTCGGTCAATCCCGGCGCAGTCAGCGCTGAGCTGGATGTGGTACCGCATCTGATGGCGCCGAATGGCTTCCTGCATGCAGGCAGCGTAGTGACGCTGGCCGATACTGCCTGTGGTTACGGCTGTATGGCGAGCTTGCCGGAAGGCGCGACCAGCTTCACCACGATAGAACTCAAGTCGAATCATCTGGGCACCGCCCGTAGCGGCCGTATCCAGGTCAGTGCCAAAGCCGCGCATCTGGGACGCACCACCCAGTTGTGGGATGCCGAAGTGAGTTATGAAGGAAAAGTGATCGCCTTGTTCCGCTGCACCCAGATGATTTTGTATCCTAAAAAATAAGCGGCGACCGGGGGAGCTCTGAAACCTGCAGCAGCGGATTTGCGGCAGACTAGCGACGAATTAATCGTTTGCAAACGCCAGCCGGGGGCTTGCTCAATTACAATGCGGATTTACGCAGCTAAACTGGCAAGGCAGGGCGAGGAAGGCAGTATCCGATTCCAGCCAGCACGCCGCCGTGGTTTGCGTAAGCCCTGACATGTCATCTTGCAACCTCCCCGGAGCCAGCGTGAACCCTTCCTTCCGTCTTGCCAGTATCGCCTTCTCTACGCTCAGCGCAGTAACACTGTGTGCCTGCGGTGGCAGTAGCAGTTCCAGTAGTTCCAACACAGCGCCCAACAGTGCCGTCAGTGTGAATGTGCCGGTACCGGCCACCGTGTCTGTCGGTGACCCGTTGACCTTTACTGGCAAGGCCTCCAGCAGCGCCGGTGCCATCACTAACTTGTTCTGGCAAATCGAAACCCTGACGCTGGGCGCTGATTCAGTGACCGCAGTCAGCAATGCGGATTGCAAAACCGTGACCACCGACAGCAGCGGCACCAATTGCGTCCTGAGTCTCACGCCACCGGCTAAGCTGAGTTCGGATGTGACTTATAAACTCAGCTTTTTCGCGGGTGACGCCAAGGGAAATCAAAGTAATAGCTTCACCACGCTCAAAGTCTTACAGGCAGCCTCCATCACCAATAATCCAGTTGCTAAAGTCGGTGCGGATGCCACTGTGACTTCGGGTGACAAAGTCAGCCTGAGCTGTAGCGGCAGCGGCGGTACCCCTGCCAGCAGCGGCAATGCCTATGCCTATCAATGGGTGGTCAGTGATGCCGCCGGTCTGACCTTGAGCCTGACCAATCCTGCTACGGCAGCAGCCAGCTTAGTCGCGCCGGTGGTGACGCAGAGCACCACGGTGAAACTGCAATGCCGCGTCACCGATGACAAGCAGCGTACCGGCACAGCCATTCAGAGCATTACCATCAACCCTGTCGTCAAACCCACCGTAGTTCCCATCTCAACCAGCGGCGGCAATGTGCAGCCGGGTGCCAGCGCCAGTCTGGATGGCAGCAAATCCACCATGTACGATGTCAATGGCAAGGAAGTGACTGGCCAGGCGATGTATTTCCTGTGGCAGTACAAATCCGGCCCGGCCGGTGCTACGCCGCTGACCATTTACAATGGCGGCACCAGTGTCGCCAGCGTGGTGTTTCCGGCCGTAGTGACGACCCCGACTTCCTACACCTTCACGCTGAACGTATCGACCGCGCCTATCTCCACCGATGGCAGTTCGGCTGACCCGGTCAAACAACGTGATGTAGCTTTCTTTGTCAGCGCCCTGCCCGCTATCAGCGTAACTTCCTACAATCTGGTGCAGTCCGTCAATAGCGGTGCCAGTGTGCAGCTGAAAGCAGAAACACCATCCAATACCAATTCGACGGTGCCGATTTATTTTGGCTGGACCCAGATCAGCGGCCCAGCGGTGGCGCTGGCCGGTTCCGGATCGCAGATCGCGGGCTTTTTTGCACCAACGGTGACGGTGCCGACTACGCTGCAATTCCGTGTCTCAGCCGGTTATTATCCGGTGACGGTAGCCAACCCGGGTACCGCCAGTGCGGATCTGATTGTGCAGGTGTTACCGAAGTAAGTCCTTGTAGTAAAAAGCACTCGATAAAAAAACAGCAGGCAGCCTAGGGCCTGTTAACATTTAAATTCCGTGTGCGAAAGGGGTAAAACAGTTGCAGGGCTAGGCGCATCCCGCGCAGCAGTGTGATCACTGTAAGCGGGATGCAACAACGCCATGCGGCTGTTTTACCCCTTTCCCTTTGGGTTCAAACCAAAACGCGTGCTGGACTGCGTTGCGCGTCTTGTCAGGGGCACCAGCCCTGACGGCGACACACGCCTTGCCAGCCCACGTTTTGGTTTGAACGCATCTCGGAATTTAAATGTTAACAGGCCCTAAAAGCTGCCCGCTGTTTTTTATGCTGCGGCGATCAGGATTGACGTGACAGACGGCGGATTTTATCGCGCTGATGCTGGCGCGACAGGGTTTTGGTGGCGACAAAAATCTCGCGCATGAAATAAATAAAACTGCCGATCAGCGAAAAAATCCCGCCTACGAATAAAGCTGCAATCCACTTATCCAGCGCCAGTCCGGTCGCATCACCGGTGAACAACAAGGCGATCACCAGACAGACCAGCAGGCCGGTGGTGGTGCTCAGGGTAATCGCACGGTTGATCAGGTGGGAGCGCTGGTATAACTCTTCCAGTTCGGTTTCCAGATCTTCGGTGTGGTCAGGATTTTTTTGCAGTAATTCTTCCACCACCCTGGCGCGGTCAATGATGCGCGCCAGGCGGCTGGTCAATACGCCCAATTTGGTGCCCACACCGGTCAGCAGGAAAACCGGCGCAATCGCCAGCTGAATAATATGGCTGACATCACCAAGTTGCAGATTGATCATAAACACCTATCCTTTCTTTCTTGTATAGTGCCTGCCTAGGGTCTGTTAACACTTAAATTTCTCGCAATTTAAATGTTAACAAGCCCTGGACCGCAGTTTGTAATTTGATCTGCATCTTAACGCAATTCAGGAGAAATGGATGTCCGTTCCATCCCGTATGCCCGTCATGTTTATCGGTCATGGCAGCCCGATGAATGCACTCGAGCACAATCGTTTTACCGCCAGCTGGCAGGCCTTGGGCCAGCGCTTTCCGGCACCGCGTGCCATTCTGATGATTTCTGCGCACTGGATGACGCAGGGGCTGGCGCTGACGGCGATGGCAGAACCGCGCACTATCCATGATTTTGGTGGCTTCCCGGCCGAGTTATTCGCGGCCCGCTATCCGGCACCGGGTGATCCGCTGCTGGCGCAGCAGATCGCTGAACAGTTAGCACCGTTTGTCGCACCAGCGGCAGTAACGTTGGATCAGGATTGGGGACTGGATCACGGTGCCTGGTCGGTGCTGCTGCCCATGTATCCGGCGGCGCAAATCCCAGTGCTGCAACTGAGTCTGGATATGACACAGCCAGCGGCCTGGCATTTCGCACTCGGCAAACAACTGGCTGCTTTACGCGATCAGGGCGTACTGCTGATGGGTAGCGGCAATGTGGTGCACAATCTGGGCCGGCTGGTGAGGCAGGACGCCGGATATGACTGGGCGCAGCAGTTTGAAAACACGGCAGAGCAGGCGATATTGCGGCGCGACTGGGATGCGCTGATCCATTACGAACAGCATGGCAATCCGGCCTTGTGGTCGATACCGACCAGCGAGCATTACCTGCCTTTGCTTAGCATACTCGGTGCAGTCGCTGACGACGATGCGCTGGAGATCATCAATCAGGGCGTCACGATGGGCGCGATCAGCATGTTGTCGCTGATCGCAGTCACTGCAGCGGCAGACTGAGCCTGACTTCCAGCCCCTGCGGCGACAGATTGCGTAACTGTACTGTGCCCTGATGTTGTTGCGCGATATTCTGGGCGATGGTCATGCCCAGACCGGTGCCACCGGAATCGCGCGAGCGCGAAGTCTCCATGCGGAAGAAAGGCTCAAACACCTGCTGCTGGTAATCTTCCGGTATGCCGGGGCCGCCATCCCGGATCAGCACGTGCACCCTACGTGCCATATGCTGGCTCTGAAGCTGACTGTCTTCCAGGCTGACCTCTGCGTATTGACCATATTTCACAGCATTGTCGATCAGATTGGTCAGACAACGGCGTAAAGCCTGTGGCCTGGCCAGCACGATATAACCGGGCTTGCCATTGAAGCGCACATCCTGCCCGGCATCCGTCGCATCGGTGCACACACTGTCTAGCAGCGAATGCAGATCCAGCACGCTGCGCTGTTCCTGGCTATCCATACTGCGCGCCAGATCCAGACCTTCCCGTATCATCATCTGCATCGCCGAAAGATCGCCGATCAGACGGTCTTTTAAATCTGCATCCTGCACTTTTTCCAAACGCAAGCGTAAGCGAGTGAGCGGCGTTTGCAAATCATGGGTGATCGCGGCCAGCATATGGGTGCGCTGTGCAATGTGTTGGCGTATCTGCGCCTGCATCGCATTAAACGCACGTGTGGCCTGGCGGATTTCGCTACTGCCCTGCTCATTCAGAGCGGGACGATTAATATCCTGACCCAAAGCACTGGCGGCGGCGGCCATTTGCTGTAAAGGGCGCATGGTCATACGTGCGATCAGATAGGCCAAAATGCCGATGCTGATAATCAGGATAATCACATACTGGATAAAGTCTTGCCGCACCGGTGGCGCCGGGGTACGCGGCGGCATCACCACCAGCTTCAGGGTAGTGCCGTCATTGAGCGTGATGCCCAGTGCTTCACATTGCAGGCGGCGCTTTTGTTTGTCGCGCAAATCGTAGGGGCAGGATTCTTCGGACGCTTCAGCCAGGGAAAATACCGTAAAGTTCTTACCCAGGCGTTCGCTGACGGTGCGCGCGTATTCTGTGCGCGGCAAACCGCTGCTGCTGCCGGTTGTCAGCTTGGTGACCTGCAAACCCAGTCGTGGTGCGGTCGCCAGAAACTGGGCGCGGCTCTGGGTCGGCAGCACATCAAGCGCACGCACCAGTTGTTCGACCCGGTCGATAGAATGCGTTTCGCGGAACTGGCTCAGGGTTTTTTCACGTTCGCCCAGCGCCAGCCAGCTGGTCACGCCAGCCGTTACCATCACGCCTAGCAGGAGCAGGGCAAACACCCGCCCCCACATCGACGCCAGGATGTTCATGCATATTCCGTGCTGACCGTCATCGCCAGCACATAGCCGCCATTCCTGACAGTTTTGATGATTTGCGGCGAGCGTGCATCTTCACGCAGCTTTTGACGCAGACGGCTGATCTGAATATCGATAGAGCGGTCAAACGGATCAGCATCACGACCATGTGTCATGTTCAGTAACTGGTCGCGGTTCATGACGCGATTAGGATGTTCAAGGAAGATACTCAGCATTTTGAACTCGGCGCCGGACAGTGAAATCACCGTGCCTTCCGGACTCAGCAAATGGCGTGCGGTGGTATCCAGCGCCCATTCTCCGAACACATATTTGCGCGGGCCCTGCTCATCAGGCTGATGCTGAGTATGGGTACGGCGCAAAACACTGCGTATGCGCGCCAGCAATTCACGGGGTTCAAAGGGCTTAGGCAGATAGTCATCCGCACCCATTTCCAGTCCGATAATCCGGTCCAGCGGTTCACTGCGCGCAGTCAGCATAATCACCGGTATATTGGATTTGCCACGCAGTGTACGGCACAGCGTGAGTCCATCATCACCCGGCAAATTCAGATCCAGCACGATCAGCTCAAAGTTCTGTTCTGCCAGCGCGATCCACATGCCTTTGCCATCGGCGACCATGGTCGCCTGATAGCCATTGTCATTCAGATAGTCCGCTAACAGGCTGCGGATGTCGTGGTCGTCATCGACGATTAAAATTTTCTGTTTGGTATCCATAAGCATGATTATGCAGGGCTGGTGTGTTGCTATTGTAGGTGGTTTTGTATCGTCTTGTTATCATACGCGCTGAAATACATACTGTGAAACAGTGCGTCATTGCGTGTATGCTTGTACCCTTTGTTATCTGTTACACGGGGATACAAAGCCAGCCTAAATTGAAACTCCGGGCTTTAAAAAAACAGGCAATATGCGTCCCATGCAATCCAGCGTGAACCCGGAATTGCGGAACAAATGGAACTCACACCAGAAAGCCAGCCAACGCCAGTGTTTTTCGGTGTCTGCTAAGAGAGAGATCATGAAAAGCATACATACAGTTATTACCAGCGTTTTGCTCACCTCCGGCATCGCATTGTCAGCAACAGCCAGCGCGCAGTCTGCACCACTCCAGCCTCCACCGCCACCACCAGGCGCACATAGTCAGGAAGGCGCTCCTGGCCATCATGCGATGGATATGGCGAAATGGCAGGAAAAAATGAAGGAAAGAATGGCGAAGCGTCAGGCTGAATTGCGTGATTTGCTGAAGCTCACACCGGCGCAGGAACCAGCCTGGAAAACTTTTGTACAGGCCATGGAACCGAAATCCATGCCGCTGCCACAAGACCCGAAAGAAATGGAGAAACTCAGCACGCCGGAACGCATGGAGCGTTCACTGGAACGCATGAAAGAGCATCAGGCCAGTTTGCAAATCCGTCTGGCGGCGTTGAAAAATTTTTATGCTGGCCTGACACCGGAACAGCAAAAACTGTTTGATGAAAATCACCACCGCATCAAAAAAGATATGCATGACCGCATGGCAAAAGAGATGCAGCGTAAAGATGGACCGCCACCTATGCCACGTCCATAAAAAAATAAAAAAAAACGGGCTGTTCAGCCCGTTTTTTTTTTATTTTGCGCTGTATAAGCCGTGCAGTAGCGGTGTCAGGCTGGTCTGGCCTAGGCCGACCTTACCTGCTGTTGTGCCACCCAGGCGATCAGATCGTCTTCCAGCATGGGGCGGCCTATGAAAAAGCCTTGTCCCTCGTGACAACCCATCGCCTTGAGTTTATCCCAGTGTTGCTGGGTCTCTATACCTTCGGCAATCACAGCCAGACCGAGTTTACGACCAAGCTGGGTAATCAGCTCCGCTATCCTGGGGCCGCCCGGTGTATCAATCTGGTTCACAAAAGCGCGGTCAATTTTGAGTCTGTCTACCGGTAGTTTATCCAGATAACTGAGCGAGGAAAATCCGGTACCGAAATCATCAATCGCAATCTGTATGCCCATTTCTTTGAGCGCATGTAAATGCTCTTCAAAGATAGCCGTACCGTCGACGGTCACAGATTCCGTGATTTCCAGTTCCAGATGATGTGGATTCAGGCCGCTGTCGTCTAATGCCTTTCTGACATTTTGTATGAAATCTGCCTGACGGAACTGTACCACCGAGACATTGACCGCTATGCGTGCCGGTGCGATGCCGGCTTTTTGCAGTCTGACCATGTAAAAGCAGGCAGTGCGTAATACCCAGGCGCCGAGACTGACGATCAGACCGGAATATTCGGCCAGCGGAATAAAGTCGACCGGCGGTATCATCTCGCCCTCATCGGTGCGCCAGCGTATCAGCGCTTCCATACCGATGAAGCGGCCGCTTTCCAGCTCGATTTGTGGCTGATACATCAGGAACAGCCGTTCTGAGTCAAATGCACGGTGCAGGTTCTGCATGAGCGTGGCACGTTCCCGTATCTCTATACCCATTTTGCGGGTGAACACAGTAAAGCTGCCACGTTGCATAGTCTTGCTGCGTTTTAAGGCGATGCTTGCATCCTTCAGTGCCTCGGCACCATCACCCTCATACCCATCCAGCGCGACCATGCCGATAGAACAGGACACAGAATGCGCCGTGTCATTGATCAGGTAGGGAGTGCTAAACAATTGCTTCAGTTGTTCAGGCGGCAGCTGATCTTCATTGCCGAGCAGACCAAACACATCGCCTGAAATCCGCGCAATAAAGACTTCATCACCGAGTGCTTTACCCAGCCGGTCCGCTACAGCCTGTAATAAGAGGTCGCCATAATGATGGCCGAGTACGTCATTAATTTCAGCGAAATCATCAATGTCGACCAAGGCCACCATCTGATGTGTCGTCTGGTTGCTGCGGCTGCTGTCGATTTGACCGATAAAGCGCAGCCGGTTAGGCAAGCTCAGTAACTGATCCCGGTAGGCGTGATTTTTAAGCTGATTCACCAGCGTCAGATTATCCAGACAGACGCCCAGATTCGAGCAAAATACTTCCAGCAGATTACGGTTGATTTCGCTGAGTGCAAACGGCAAATCGATATAGGCTGCCAACGGACGGTTGCCGCGTCCGGCGAAATACAGCGTCATATTTCTTTCGCTGAATAAGGGCTCTCTGTGGGTCAGCACATATTTGAGTGCATCGCGTATTTCAGGGTTGCGGATATCTTCAATCGCACAATTCATCAGCTTGCTGTACTGACCGGCGGAGGCGATCACATTGAATTGCTGACTGGGATTATCGTCGCAGGCATCGCCCTGCGCGCATAGCACACCTTCCGGCGGTACACCACAGAGCGCCGCAATCTGGGTAATGACACCGGCGGCAAAGGCTTGTATGCCATGATCAAAGGTGAAGGAGGCGCTCGATTCTATGATCTGATGCAAACCCTTGCGGCTGGTGTCTATGGTCCGTATCTGTTCATAGGAGCGTATTGCAGCCGTCAGCGAGGTCAGCAATTTTTTGCGGGTCAGCTCGCTTTTGGTTTTGTAGTCATTGATATCAAAGTCGCGGATCGCATCTTCTTCCGGCGCATAACCTGGCTGTCCGGTACGCAGGATGATGCGGGTATCGTGCCATTTGAGTTCATCGCGGATATAACTGACCAGCTCCAGACCCGCATGTTCGGTTTCCATCACCACATCGAGCAGGATGACAGCGATATCGGACTGGGTAGAAAAAACCTGGCGGGTCTCGTCTTTGGAGTAAGTGTGGATGAATTCCAGAGGCCGGTTCAGTATCAGCGCATGTTGTAAGGCAAAGCAGGTCGTTTTGTGGACATCATCATCGTCGTCCACAATGGCGATTTTCCAGCTGCGCCCGGTTTGAGATGGCGGCACCAGGTCGCCACTATCTTCTTCTATGAACAGCGCATCATCATCCAGATCAGACATGTCGACTCCATTCAGGAAGCCCACAGTAGGCGCCGCGGGCATGGCAAAACAATATTTTTTGCTTTACTGCACCTGCTGTCACCACCTGTCTGCCAGGATAAGTCCGCTGATACGTGGTGTTATTGGAGTAAGTATAACCTAGCTGCTCTCAGGAAATGTGGCGTTTAAGCAAATCTTCGGGCTGCATCCAGAGCTAATCCGGCACCGATGCTGCCGAACAAATCGCCTTCTACGCTGCGTGCATGCGGCACGACGGCGCTGATTTGCTGGCGTAATCCGCGCACACCGCTGGAACCACCGGTGAAAAACACGGTATCGACCTGATCCGGACGTATGCCCGCCATCGTGATGACCTGCCCGACAGTCGCGGCAATCTGGCTGCCCAGACTGTGTACCGATTGCTGGAAGCTGGCCTGGTCCAGCTCCAATACACAAGACTGATCCGACTGCTTGCTGCGCAAACGGTCCAGTTCCAGCCGGATCTGGTCCTGGTCAGACAACATGATCTTGGCGCTTTCCGCCTGTATCGCCAGCCAGTGACCATCGCGGTAGTCGACCAGATTGAGCAGACGTTCGAACGCTGCTTTGGTGGCCGGTTCGCGGATATCGCGGTAGACGTCCTGCAATTCGCGCCAGATTTTCTGGGTATAAACCAGATTGATGGTGTGCCAGGTCGCCAGATTGAAGTAATAACCGGAAGGGATATCACTGGCATTACCCAGTCGTCCGCCCAGACCCAGCAGTGGCATCAGATGCGCCAGGCTCAGGTATTTATCGAAATCGGTACCGCCCAGATGGACACCGGCATTGGCCAGAATGTCATCGCGCCGGTCGCTCAGATGCGCGCGTTGCGGCGACAGCCGGACCAGGGAAAAGTCTGAGGTACCGCCGCCTATATCGGCAATCAAGACCAGCTGTTCGCGGTCTATGCGCGATTCATAATCAAACGCAGCCGCAATCGGCTCAAACTGGAAGTGGATGTCTTTAAAGCCCGCTGCGCGCGCGATCTGCTCCAGCGTATCCTGTGCCAGCTGGTCAGCCGCCGGATTATCGTCGATAAAGTGGACCGGACGACCCAGTACCACCTGGCTGAAGCTTTGGCCAGCGCTGCGCTCAGCACGCTGTTTTAATTCAGCGATGAACTGGCCCAGCAGATTGCGGAAGGCCACCGACTTCCCCTGTACTTCAGTCTGACCATCCATCAGGGAGGTGCCGAGCAGGCTTTTCATTGAGCGCATCAGCCGGCCTTCGGTACCTGCCAGATAGCTGGCCAGCGCAGCGCGACCATATTGAATCTGATCTTCTTCGGCATCGAAAAACACCACCGAAGGCAAGGTGACTTTATCTTCTTCCAGCGTCAGCATTGCGGCCTGACCGGCTTGCAGCCAGCCTACCGTTGAATTCGAGGTACCAAAATCTACACCACAAGCTTGCGACATGAAAAACATCCTGAAAAAACGAAAACGCCGTCAGGGAAAAGCCTGGCGGCGTGGAAAATTAAGATTCGGGGGTGACTGGCGGCGCATTGGTACGCACCACCAGCAATTGATCAATCCGGTAATGGTCGATATCAACCACTTCAAATTTGTACGCGCCTACCATCACGAAATCAGTCCGTTTCGGAATTTTTTTCAGCATCGTCATCATGAAGCCCGCAATAGTCTCATAGCTGCCCTGTTCCGGCAAGCTGTCGATATCCAGCGCACGGCACACATCCTCTATGGTGGTGGCGCCATCGATGAGCCAGGAGTGACTGTCGCGCTGGACGATCTGATCTTCCAGGAAAGGATGAACCAGATTGCCCATCAGGGTACTCAGCACATCATTGAGCGTGATCACCCCCACCACCAGCGCATATTCATTGAGGATCACTGCGAAATCTTCGCGCGTGCCTTTGAATTGCTCCAGCATCTCAGACAAGGTCAGCGAATCGGGTACCGCCAGCGCGGTGCGCAGCGATAACTCCTGTACCTTAGTGAAGGGCTGATTGGTCAGCACGCGTTTCAGTATGTCTTTGGATTCTACATAACCGACCACATTATCGATATGACCGTCACACACCAAAAATTTAGTATGCGGATGTTCCGCGATTTTCTGGCGTATCACGACATCGCTGTCCTGTAGCGTAAAAAACACAATACTGTCGCGTTGCGACATGGCCGAAGGTACTGTGCGGCTTTCCAGTTCGAATACATTGCCTATCATGTGGTGCTCACGCGCCTGCAGCACCCCGGCTTCCGCACCCGCATCCACCATGGCATAGATTTCATCCGGCGTGATTTGTTCATCACGCTCGGTCGGCAAATTCAGGATATTAAAAATCAGATTGGACAAGCCATTGAAGACCCAGACCAGTGGCTTGAATAAGCGGACTGACAGCATCATCGGTGTCACGATCATGACTGCGACACGCTCAGGCGCGATCATTGCGAGTTTTTTTGGGATCAGGTCGGCAAACAGAATAAATACTGAGGTCACGAACAAGAAGGAAGTCAGGAAGCTGGCTGTATTGACCCAGCTGTCATGACCAAATACCGATTGAAATATCGTTTCCAGATAAGGGGTCAGCGCCTGTTCACCCAGAATACCACCGAGTATCGCGACACCATTCAAACCGATCTGAACCACGGTAAAGAAATGGCCGGGCTCCTGTTGTAACTGTAAGACCTTGCTGGCGCGTTGCTCACCTTCCGCTTCCAGCACCTGCAATTTCCCTTTGCGGGCGGCGGCCAGCGAAATCTCGGACATGGAAAAAAACGCGCTGATCACCACCAACAGGGCAATCACCAGAAAATGATCGAATAATGCCATTCTGACTCCTTGTAAACTATGCTGCTATAGCATCAGCTGTTGCATCAGCTATTGCATCATATACTATCGTGTTGTCATTATGACCGACGCAACAGCGTCGTCGCCAGCATGCTGGCTACTGGCCTGAGCTGCCTGAGCACCCCCAATTTGCGCTAAATTTGCTTTTTCTTACCTTATATTGCCTTATTGTTCCTTTTTCCCGCCCGCCTGGCACGGGTATTTTCTGAAAGTGTTCTGCATGACTTCACCTACTGCACAGGATAGCGCTGCCCTGGCACCGAATGTCCGTTTTGTATTGCTGACTGTATTTCTGGATATTCTGGGGATAGGTTTGATCATCCCGGTGTTGCCAGCTCTGGTGGCCACATTTCATTTACCAGCGGATCAGCAGGCTTACTGGTATGGACTGATCGTGGCGGCGTATGGTTTGATGCAGTTTTTCTTTGCGCCGCTGATCGGCGCCCTGAGTGACCGCTACGGCCGGCGTCCGGTATTGCTGACCTGCGTATTCGGACTGGGCCTGAATTTTTTACTGATGCCACTGGCCGCCAATGTGAGCTGGTTGCTGCTGATCCGCGCGCTGGGCGGTGTCACTGCGGGCAATCTGTCGGTGGCCAGTGCCTATATCGCCGATGTCTCCACGCCGGAAAATCGCAGTAAGGCGCTAGGGAAAATCGGCGCCATGTTCGGACTCGGCTTTATCTGTGGACCGGTCATCGGCGGGGTGCTGGGCGAAATTGACGTGCACTATCCTTTCTTCCTGGCCGCAGCAGTATCGATGGGCAATGTGTTGTACGGTTACCTGGCTTTGCCGGAATCGCTGCCGCAGACCCAGCGCAAGCCGTTCACATTCAAGTCCGCCAATCCTTTTTCCGGTTTGCTGGGTCTCGCACATCTGCGTGATGTCGGTGGCCTGATCTGGGTCTATGCGTTGTTCAATTTTGCCCAGTTCACGCTGCAAACCACCTGGGTATTATCGACTCAGCTGCGCTTTGGCTGGACGCCGCTGCAAAATGGACTATCGCTGTTTATGGTCGGCGTTTCCGCTGTACTCATGCAAGGCGTGTTACTGGGTGCGTATACCAAGCGGGTCGGCGATGAAAAAGCGGTGCAGTACGGCTTGATGTCTTCTTGTGTCGCGTTGACCCTATACGGGCTGGCGACCGAAGGCTGGATGATGTATGTGCTGATACTGTGTAATTTGCTCGCGTTTGCTGCCGGTCCGGCTTTGCAGGCGATTTTTTCCAGGGCGGTGGATGCCAGTTCTCAAGGCATGGCGATGGGCTCTTTAAGTTCCCTGGCCAGCGTGATGAGTGTCACTGCTACGCTGGCAGGCAATAACCTGCTGGGCTATGTCAGCCATGCGCCTAAGCACAGCTGGACACTGGGCGCACCGTTTTTCATGGCAGCAGCGGTACAGCTGCTGGCCTTGTTGCTGGCAACCCGCTATCTGCGTCGCAAGCGTGTCGTAGCGAATGCGTAAAGGCGGTTTCGCTGCTGAGTGTTTGTGCTGAGTGAGCGAAGAGAAGGATGAAATTCAGATAAATTTTTGACAAAAATAAGCAGGCTAGCCAGAATGGGCAGCCTGTTTTTGTCTTTGTGAATAAGATGCCCATCAAGTCTGATTTCATCCATCTGTGCCAGCGGGGTTTGCTGCTCTGTTTCTTATTGCCCGGTTTGCTGACTGCGTGTTCCAGTCCGTATTCCCGCTTGCATTACCAGTCGGATTGTTCCGCTACGTTTTCCCAGCAAGCGATCAACTGGAGTTTTATCAATCAGGTGCATGGCGCTAAACGAAAATGGCTGATCGACCCCAGCGGCATACAGACCCAGGATGAGGCGATCCGGGTAGCAAGCACACTCGCACCCCTGTTTTTGTTGGATAGTTACGCGATCAGGCCGGAACCGGTTTCCGGTTATTACGCGGCTTCGGCATACAGAACTTTGTTCACTGCCAAAGGCGCGGCAACCCCATTTCGCGCCGGACCGTTTCCGGGTGGTGACACGAAGATGCAGCGCAGCGGGTTCAGTCGTGCTTATGACTGGCAGTTTGTGAGCCCGAATGCACTTCATGTCTCGCTCGATTTTTTCGACAAAGATGCGCAACAGATACACACGGATCGCATCGTTCTGCTTGGCAGGGATAGTTTGTGGCAGTTTGACGGTTATGCCGATACCGGGCGGACCACCCGGCCGTATCAGGCACGCAGCAGTTATTGCAGCTTATAAGGTGTGAGCGTGGCAGCGTTTAGCCACCAAAACGAAAAAAAAAGCGGATCAACCGATCCGCTTTTTTGTTGGTACAGCGAGGGCCTGTTAACCTTTAAATTACGTGTGCGAAAGGGGTAAAACAGTTGCAGGGCTAGGCGCAGCCCGCGCAGCAGTGTGATCACTGTCAGCGGGATGCAACAACGCCATGCGGCTGTTTTACCCCTTTCCCTCCGGGTTCAAGCCAAAACCCGTGCTGGACTGCGTTGCGTGTCTTGTCAGGGGCACCAGCCCTGACTGCGACACGCGCCTTGCCAGCCCACGTTTTGGCTTGAACGCATCTCGCAATTTAAAGGTTAACAGGCCCTAGATTTCAACGCACGTTCATCTGCTGAGGATGACGGTCGTGCATCGCTTCGTAGTCGGTATCGGCGACCGGAGATGGTGCGTCCAGTTCCGCATTTAAGGTTTGCATATTCACGTCATTGCCCCACTTGCCGACCACGATAGTCGCCACACCGTTGCCGATCAGGTTAGTCAGTGCGCGTGCTTCAGACATGAAGCGATCGATACCCAGTATCAGCGCCAGGCCAGCCACCGGTATGCCGCCAACTGCCGACAAAGTCGCTGCCAGTACGATAAAGCCACTGCCGGTAATACCTGCTGCGCCTTTAGAAGTCAGCAACAATACCGCCAGCAAGGTCAGCTGCTGCATCAGTGACATCGGTGTGTCCGTCGCCTGTGCAATAAATACCGCTGCCATGGTCAGATAAATCGAGGTGCCATCCAGGTTAAACGAGTAACCGGTAGGGATCACCAGACCAACGACAGATTTTTTCACGCCCAGTTTTTCCAGTTTGGCGATGATGCCTGGCAGGGCTGATTCAGAAGAGGAAGTGCCGAGTACGATCAGCAATTCTTCTTTGATGTACTTGATGAATTTCCAGATGCTGAAGCCATGCACGGCGGCGATGGTGCCGAGTACTACAAAAATAAACAGCAGGCAGGTCACATAGAAGCTCGCCATCAGACTCGCCAGCGACAGCAACGAGGCGATGCCGAACTTACCAATCGTGAATGCCATCGCGCCGAAAGCACCGATAGGAGCGACTTTCATGATGTAGCCGATGATCACGAACAGCACATGCGAGAACTTTTCTATGCAATCAAAAATCAGGGTGCCACGGCCACCAAAACGGTGCAGCGCGAAACCAAAGAACACGGAAATTAACAGTACCTGCAGGATTTCACCCTTAGCAAATGCATCGACAAAAGTCGTCGGGATCAGCGCCATCAGGAATTCCACTGTGGTCTGCATCTTGCCAGGTGCCGTGTAAGCCGCGATTTCTTTGGTGTTGAGGCTGTGCGGATCGATATGCATGCCTGCGCCGGGTTGCCAGAAATTGACGACCACCAGACCCACAATCAGGGCTAAGGTACTGACGACTTCAAAGTACAGCAAAGCCATACCGCCAGTCTTACCGACTTTTTTCATGTCTTCCATACCGGCGATACCCACCACCACGGTACAGAAAATAATCGGCGCGATCATCATCTTGATCAGCTTGATGAAGGCATCACCTAGCGGCTTTAAAGAAGCGCCGGTTTCAGGATAATAGTGACCAACCAGCACACCGATGATGATGGCTGAGATCACCTGAAAATACAGGGATTTATAAATGGGTTGCGATTGCATGACTAGTCTCCCTATCACGGAAATGGTGTCTTGGTTTGAATAGACCCAAACTATGATTTTGTTGTTGTTGATGCGAGTCTAGTATTCAGAAATTTCACTATTGCGGCAATTGTGGCTTTCCACACACCTGAAATAAGGACTGGCCATTTCGAATCTAGTGGGAATGCAGGAAGAGCGCATTAAAAAAATATTTTCTATATAATTATTTCAACACGGATCAGTGTCGGAAAAATAGGTTCTTTTCGTATCGTTAATACGGAGCGTAAATGTATTTTTTCTAATCGTGTTACTTCGTGTAAATGTAGTTAGTTAATGGTTGTAAATTAAATAATTAAATAATTAAATAATTAAATAATTAAATAAATAATTAAATAAATAATACAAGGAATGTAAGGATGAAAAATTTTCAAGAAAAGTCATGTGCACGTTCAGTGCGCTTAGCGATGGTCTTGTTCACCGGAGCGACTTTTACAGTAGCTAATGCGCAAGAGGCGGCACAAAATGCAGATAGCAAGGCGCAACGTGTTGTGATTACAGGATCTAATATTTCCCGTATCGCTGTGGAAGGGCCGACGCCAGTGGAAGTGATCAAGCGCGACGCCATTGAAAAGACCGGTGCCAGCACAGTGATTGAGCTGTTAAGCAAATTGCCTTCGATGTCAGTTTCACTGGATGGAACTTCCAGCTCTTCTTTTGCCGGTGGTGCAGCATCAGCACAATTGCGTGGTCTTGACGCCAAATATACATTGGTCTTGTTAAACGGCCGTCGTCTGGCAAGTTATGGTTTTGCTGATAGTGCAGAAAATTCGTTTGTTGATTTGAACAGTTTACCGTTGGCAGCAATCGATTCAGTAGAAATTTTGCGTGATGGTGCTTCAGCGATTTACGGCTCTGATGCTGTCGCTGGAGTGATTAATTTTAAAACGCGTAAAAATTATCAAGGTGCTGAGGCAACTGTCAATCTTGGCAGCAATCAAAAAGGTGATGGCGGGACCTACAATGCAAGTGTCACTGCCGGTTTCGGTGATTTAGACAAAGACGGTCAAAATTTCTTATTTACGGTTGATGCATATCTGCGCAATCCATTGTGGAGTAACAAGCACGATTATTATGCAAACCCCGACCGTCGCCGCTTCGGTGGTACGGATGGTCGTACGACAAACTTGTATCTTGGCAGTGTGCGGGATTTTGATAATGGGGAACCTGGATACGCCATTCCTGGCTGCCGTGGAACTATAGGTGTTAGCAGTGGTACCGGTGACACGGTTTGTCTGACTAATCCAGCAAATCAAATTTCTCCACGCGTAGAGCGCTTAGGGGCATCGGCGATTTTTACTAAGAAGCTCAATAACACGGATGAATTGTTTGTTGAAGCAGGTTTGACGACCAGCAAAACAATGATACAACAGGGTTTCCCTAGTTTTTCCTCCAGCTTTATCGGTAATACCGATGGTTCAACAAATCCGGGTTTAAATAATTTGCCTGGACCTAGTGCTGACGGATCTTTAGTTGGCTTTACGCCTGGGGATCGCTTACAGATTTTCCGTAACATCTATGAGGCCGGTCGCTCAATGGAAACGCTGACCAGTGATACTGTTCGCGTGGTAGGTGGCTGGCGCGGCACAGTTGGCCAATGGGAGTCAGAAGCTGCGATTAGCCTGAATCAAAACCATATTGATGATTTCACGACAAATCAGGTATTAAAAGACGTTTCTAACGCATCGTTACAAGCAGGCTTGCTCGGCAAGGTTGGCTATGATCCTTTTGTTTACTGGAATCCAAGTAATGTTGTTAGTCCTATGCTGACGACAACCACACGCAGAGCGACATCGCGCCTTGCGACTGCAGAATGGAAAATGTCGAATTCCGATCTGTATTCCTTATCTGCCGGCCCTGTAGGATTTGCCTGGGGTACGCAACTTAGCCGTGAATCGATAGACGATGTACCTGATTCCGTTATGGCAGCCGGAAATATTGCCAATTACGGCGCAACGGCAAGTAAAGCAAGCCGGACTGTATTCTCTGCTTTTGGTGAGTTTAATATTCCATTGCGCAAAGATATAGAAATGCAATTAGCGTTGCGTGGAGATCATTACAGCGATTTCGGTAATTCTGTGAATCCGAAGCTTGCTTTCGCGTGGCGTCCTACAGAGCAGATATTATTGCGTGGCTCGGCAACGACATCTTTTAAGGCGCCAACCTTACCTGAAGTGAATTCGACCACAACAGCGTACACGACAGTGGCTGATTGGGCACGTTGTGGCCCGCTTGGTTATGTTGGTGCAAATTGTTCATATTCGCCGAAAGCATATTTATCTGGTAATTCCAAGCTGAAAGCAGAAAAAGCAAATAACTACTCCTTTGGCCTGGTTTTGCAACCTATTAAAAATCTGACAGCTTCGGTAGACTGGTTCGGCATTAAGCAGCGCGATACGATACAGTCTCTCGATGCGCAGTATTTGCTCGATAATGAAGATAAGATTCCTGGCTTTGCAGCTTTAGTTGGGCGTGATCCACGCAACCCAGCATTGGAAGCGAAAAATCCTGGTCTGAATAAGGGCCGAATTAACAGTGTGAAGCTGCCGTATATGAATGTTGGTCAAACCGAGATTCAAGGTGTCGACGTAGATGTCAGTTATTCATTTGACTTTGGCAATGCCGGTAAATTGAGATTGCGTGAAACAAATAGCTATTTGTTGACCTACAAACAAAGTATCGCACCGGGACAAGAGCCTACTTCCCGCTTGGATGGTACTTTGCATCCTAAGTGGCGAAATTCGTTCCGTGTTGCTTACGAGTTTAATCAATACGAAGCGGGAATTACTGCGCGAACTTATGCTGGCACATTAAACATTGATGATCCTACACATAGCCAGGACCCAACATTGACGAATGCCCGTATTCCTTCATATAGCGTATTTGATATCAACCTGAGCGCTAAACTCAGTAAAGTACTGAGCTTGAATTTTGGTATCAATAACGCTTTGGATAAGGCACCTGTTTATTCAAATGCCGCAAGCAATGACTCTGCTGTTCAAGGTAAAAATGATCTGGTCGGACGTTATTTCTATGCGAATATGCGCTACGCTTTTAAGTAAACTGACATATTGATTTGTGATGTCTTTGTGAAAAAAACTCCCGCTGACAGCGGGAGTTTTTTTTTGAGGGAATACGAAGTCCTGACACAGACGTAATGGCAATATGTTGTAGAACTTAAACTATTTAAGTCATCATGCTTTACCGGGAAAATTGTGCGCCAGTCCTCGGTTTACTTCGAGAGAAATGGTGCTTGTTATGCTACAGCTTTACGGGTTCTTAAAAGATGTTGAACGATGTTGCTCAGTACCTTGATCGCTTGTTCTATTTCAGCCGTATAGGGTGCTCCACAGTTAATCCTCAGGAAATGATCAAAGCGGTTCGAATTGGAGTACAGCAGTCCGGGTGAAATCAGAATGCCTTGTTCCAGCGCGGCGTCAAATACTGCCTGCGACGAGCAATAAGCCGGCATTTCTACCCAGATCGAGACGCCGCCATCGGGCATGCTGAAGCGCGTGCCTTCCGGAAAATAGCGCGCGATGGCCTCCGCCATTTTTTCACGCTGCTGTCTGAGTGTCACACGCAATTTGCGCAAGTGGCGGTCGTAATGGCTTGATTGCAAAAACGCTGCCGCGACTTTCTGTGATAACTCTTCGTTATAGCGGGTTTGTGCGTATTTGAACATGTCGACCCTGGCTTGCCAGCGTCCAGCCAGCATCCAGCCTATGCGCAGGCCAGGGGCCATGATTTTATGCAGCGAAGCGCAGTAGATCACATTGCCGCTTTTATCCCAGTGTTTGCAGGCAGTCGGGATATTGTCGGCATTACATAAGGCGCTGTAGGAGTCGTCTTCGATCAGCGGGATTTGCTGCGCTTCGCATAAGCTGACCAGCCTTTGCTTATGTGTGTCCGGCATGATGCTGCCCAAGGGGTTTTGCAAATGCGGCACCACCACCACCGCTTTGATATTGTCATAGGTCTGCATCGCCAGTTCCAGCGCCTCGATGGAAATCCCGGTATGCGGACTGGTCGGGATTTCCAACGCTTTCATGCCCAGACTTTCCAGCACCTGCAGCAAGCCGTAAAAGGTCGGCGATTCAACCGCAATCACATCACCGGCATGCGCGACGGCACGCAGCGCCAGGTTCAGTGCTTCTATGCAGCCATGGGTGATTACCACTTCATCTGCGCGGGTGCTGATGCCCACGTCCAGCGCACGTTTGGCCAGCGCGGCGCGCAGTTCGCGGTTGCCGCCCGGTGAAATTGCCTTGGTCAGCAAATACGGATGCTGGCGCAGGATGCTGCTGGTCAGTTGACGTAATTGCTGATGCGGATACAGTTCCGGTGCACCGGTGGCGCGTGCCAGATTCACCTTCACCTGACGCTGACCTTGCGCAATGATGGCCGAGACCCGTTCATGGATGCCGACAAACTGAGCCGGATCGATGCGCTTGACCGGCCTGGGCTCAGCCGCCGGCGCCAGATTCATGCGGCGCGGCTGACGTACGAAATAGCCTGAGCGTGGCCGCGCTTCCAGCCAGCCTTGCGCTTCCAGATAACGGCACATTTGCAATGCTGTTGACAGGCTGATGTGATGCAACTGCATCAGCTTACGCACTGAGGGCATGCGTTCACCACAAGCCAGGGTGCCGGCCTGGATCGCGCTCAGATAATGGTCGGCCAGCTGGCGGTAAAGGATGGGTGTGGACATGCTGAATTCTTTAAAAGCGCAAATAAATGGTGAACGTCGCAAATTGCCGTGTCTGCGCGACAGCGGCACTGACCCTGGCATCATCAGGCTAAGCAAGCTGCAGGCAAAGATACAGTTTGCGCTGATTCTGACAATAACAGAAGGAAAAATCACGAATTGCTGCGATACAGTTTCTGCTTTTCTGTGCCTGTTATGGTGTGTCGCTCAGGCTTAAGCTGTGCTGACAGGAATGGGGATTAGCGCCGAAATCCCTGACTGATCCGGACAGGGAGAGCAAAATATGCAGATCGAATTGCAGAACACACAGTGCTGGTATGGCTATCTGGAAAAAGGCAGTTGCGTCAGGCTGTACAGCGGCCGTGCACTAATGCGCAATCTGAGCGCGGAAATCAGTGGCTTGCCGCAGACCCTGATGCTGGAGCAGGGGCAGCCTCAGGTGTTGGCTCAGTCTGGCTGGATGCTGATTGCGGCGCAAGCGGCATTGACGGGAACTTGTGAGCCGCCACCAGAGCACTCTTTGCTGCAATTTGTCAGGGAAAGGCTGGCCGATAGCGGATTGCTGCGCCTTATCCGAAAAACTCTTTCATCAGGAAGTTTTCCAGCTCGGCGCTATCCTGAGGACGGGCCGACAGGGTGATAACTCTGCCCAGGCGGCGTGATTCCCAGCTGAAGTCGCCCTGATAATGGCTGCGTATCAGCTCTATCATGCGCCTGACCATGGCCAGCTCGACGTTGCCACCTAGCCCCGCATCGACTTCGATGACCTGCTTCCAGCTGCTGCTGGAATTCGGACGCCAGCCACGGAAAGAGAAAGTGCCGACCCGCGTGCTCTTACTCAGTATCTGGAATACGCCATTGGTCCCATCGCGCCCGGCCGCCTGCTGCATACTGCGTCGCACATTGGCTTCGGCCACTTCCTGTGGCGACATACCGCGCCCATTGCTGGATGAAGAACTTTCTTGCGGTGTATTGTCTTGCTGCGCCTGACGTTTGGCACGTACTGCATTGAGCATGGCCATCATGTCTTCAGCAGGTGCCGCCTGCGCCACAGGTGGCGGGGTTTGCACAATCGGGGCTGGTGCATCTGCCGGTGGCACAGGGCTGGGCAGATTCGGTGTCTGTCTGGTCTTAGGGATGGTGACCGGCGGCTTGGCTTTGGGCTCAGATTTCTTAGGCGCAGCCTGTTTGGCCTGCACCACTTTATCCATGATCAGTACCATCGGCGTATTGGACGCAGCGTTATCACCCTGCTTTTTCTTCTTTTCCAACTGCATGTGCAGCAGAAAATACAGTAACACCGCGTGCATCAGCACCACTAACAGCAGACCCGTCATGCTGGCCGGACGAAAGCGGATATGCAGATGCACTTCGCCGGGTTCTGCAATGTTATTTTCAGGTGCTTCTATACTGAACTTCATGGATAGCTGGATTTCATGCACGAATCATAGAGCTCGCAAGCATACAACAAACTTTCCTTGTTTCTGTAACAAATATGCTGGGCTTGGCAGACGAGTCCGCTGGGATCGCCTGAGGAAAGTGTAACAAAACATGACGCTAATTGCCGTCGCGCTGCTATGAGAGCTGCCTGAATGTGAAACAGAGTATGTCAGATCAGCACAGACTTGCACCTTTGGGCAATAGTAAAACACCCCCCTATCTACTAAGCTATATCCAACTTACTGCAAAAGGGTATTGCCATGTCAGATGAATTGCTTGAATTGACCAGAGTGACCGAAACGCGTGTTGAACAGCCTGCTGTTGAGGCGGCTGAAACAGACTCTGCTTCGGGTTTGCCAGTAATTGCTGTAAGCGCAGCGGCCAGCCTGGCGCTGAGTGCATGCGGCGGCGGTGGCAGCAGCCCCAACTCAAGCGGGCCCGGTGATGGCAGCGGCAATGGTGGCACCCCGCCAGTAGCACCACCGAAACCCTTGACTGAAACTGAAGCAGCCCGCTTCCTGGTCCAGGCAGCAGTGGGTATCACACGCACCCAGATCGCCAGGGTGCAGGCAATAGGGTATGCGGCCTGGATCGATGAGCAGATGGCGCTGGCGCCAAGCACCAGCCGCTGGGACTGGCTGAAAACTAAGGGCTTCGATGCGTTGACATACCGTTCCAGTGAAGCTGGTATGGATCAAGCCGTTTGGCGCAAGTTAATTTCTTCACCTGACACCTTGCGTCAGCGTGTCGCTCAGGCCTTGTCAGAAATTTTGGTGGTTGGTATTGGTGGGCTGAACACTGATTGGCGACAGTTTGCTGCTTGCACCTATCTGGATATGCTGGAAGCGAACTGTTTCGGCAATTTCCGCACGCTGTTGGAAGCGGTATCTACCAGTCTTCCTATGGGTGTCTATCTGACTTTCCGTGGTAATACCAAATTCAATGCCAAGACCGGCGCACTGCCAGATGAAAATTACGCTCGTGAAATCATGCAGCTGTTCTCCATAGGACTGGTGCAGCTGAATCTGGATGGCACGCCTAAACTCAATAGCAGCGGTGCACAGCAAGAAACTTATACGCTCGATGACATCGCCGGATTAGCCAGAGTATTTACCGGCTGGGAGTATGATAGGACAACCAGCGGTGCCGAAACGCCAGACTTTGTCAAACGTCCCATGATACAAATCGCAGCGCGGCATGAGACCGGCGAGAAGAAATTTCTGGGCAGTACCATCGCGGCTGGTACCGATGGGGTTCAAAGCATGAAAGCCGCACTGGATACTATTTTTGCACATCCGAATGTCGCTCCTTTTATCAGCAAACAGTTAATTCAGCGCCTGGTGACCAGCAATCCTTCACCGGCTTATGTCGCGCGGGTGGCGACTGTATTCAATAACGATAGCAAAAATGTGAAGGGCAATCTTGCAGCCGTGGTGAAAGCGATCTTGCTGGATGATGAAGCACGTAATGCGAACAGCCTGAGTAATGCGCAATTCGGCAAAGTCCGCGAGCCTATCTTCCGCTTCCTGGCCTGGGCCAGAGCATTTAATTTAAACAGTGTCAGTGACGCGTGGAATATCGGTAATACCAGCGATCCTGGCATTAGTCTGGGACAAAGTCCTATGCGTTCCGGTTCTGTATTCAATTTTTTCCGACCTGGTTATGTGCCACCCAATAGTCCGGTTGGCAATGCCTCGCTGGTAGCACCGGAATTACAGATCGTCAATGAATCCTCGGTGATTGGGTATGTGAATTTTATGCAGCGCACGGTATCCCAAATCAATACTGATCTGGTACCGGATTACAGCAGCTTGCTCAAGCTGGTGGGTGATCCGGCGGGCCTGATTAAGGAGCTCAATCTGCTGCTGGCTGCCGGTCAGCTTAGTGATGCTACTGTCAGTACTATCGTATCGGCTATCGGTGGTATGTCCAGTGAAACCGATGTCCAGAAAAATAACCGGATTTATGCTGCATTAACCCTGGTGCTGGCAGCGCCGGAATTTATTGTTATCAAATAAACGGACTGACGCAAAAACGCTCCGGCGGCCTGATGGTTCCTTGCCTTGCATGTGTACTGACTATGTCGCCACGCCTTGCCGGAACCAATTTTGTGTCTATCCTGATTAGGAAAAATCATGACGAAACCGACAACGATGAATGCTTCGCGCCGCGCTTTTATGCAGCGTGCCTCCGCCCTTTCTGTGGCTGGTGTGGCCACGCCTTGGGCATTGAATCTGGCTGCGATGTCCGAAGCCTCTGCCGCTACCGCAAGCGATTACAAAGCCATAGTCTGTGTATTTCTTTACGGCGGCAATGACTATGCAAACACTGTAGTCCCTTACGACACCAGCGGTTACAACGCCTATCAGGCTTTGCGTCCTGCGCTCGCATTTGCGCGTGATGCGCTGACCCCGACGGCCTTAAAACCGGTAGCTGATCCTAAAGACAGTGCAGGCTTCAGCCATCAGTATGCACTGGCACCGGGACTGGCTCCTTTGCTGCCGGTCTTCAATGCCGGAAAACTGGGCGTGGTGTTGAACGTAGGTACCTTGATACAGCCAACTACCAAGCTGCAATACACAAGTAAAAGCGTCTTATTACCGCCGAAACTGTTTTCGCATAATGACCAACAATCGGTGTGGCAATCTTCGTCCGCCGAAGGCGCACGTTCCGGCTGGGGTGGACGCATGGGAGACCTGTTTCAATCAGGAAACTCAAATTCCACATTTACCTGTGTGAATGTGTCTGGTAACGCAGTGTATTTATCAGGTAATACGGCTGTGCAGTATCAGGTGTCGAGCAAAGGCTCAGTCCCACTGTCTGCCTTGCAGTCACCACTATTTGGTTCAGCTGCATGCTCGACAGCTTTACGCAATCTGATTACACAAAACCGCACCCATTTACTGGAAAATGAATACAACCGCGTGACGAATCGTGCGATTGAGGCCAACGTGACCCTGAGTGGCGCGCTGGCGTCGGCACCGGTACTGAAAACGGTATTCCCGACACAGAATAGTCTGGGTGATCAGCTGAAGCTGGTCAGTAAAATGATTTCGACCGCATCCACGCTGGGTGCTAAGCGCCAGGTGTTTTTCGTCTCTATCGGTGGTTTTGATACGCATGATGGTCTGGTCGATAAACATCCGGCACTCATGGCGCAGGTGGCCGATGCGATGGCCGCGTTTTACAACGCCACCGTCGAGTTGGGTGTAGAGAACCAGGTCACGACTTTTACCGCCTCGGATTTTGGCCGTACTTTAAGCGGCAATAATGATGGTTCCGATCACGGCTGGGGCAGTATGCATTTCGTGATGGGCGGCGCGGTAAATGGTCAGCGTTTTTACGGCACAGCGCCGGTGATTGCGTCTAATGGTCCGGACGATGTGGGACAAGGCCGCTTACTGCCCACGACTTCGGTCGATCAGTATGCCGCCACGCTGGGTAAATGGCTAGGTGTGTCTGACAGTGATTTGCTGATGTTGTTGCCGAATCTGGTGAACTACAACGCCAGCAGTCGCAATCTGGGCTTCGTGTAAACCCAATGGACGCCAGTCCATTGCAGTACTGAAGCAGCAGGCTGGTTTCACACCCAGCCTGCCCAGCCACACAGCGCACCGGCTGCCAGCAGCCAGAGTAAAGGCAGCCGGGTGCGCCAGACGATGATCGCGGAGAACGCTGTGATCAGCCACAGCGGCCAGTCATGCTGCAGATCATGGTGGGCACTGCCCATAATCCAGCCTGTCGCTATCAGTAAACCGATTACCACCGGTGCCATGCCGAGTTTGAAACTGCGCACGGCTGGCATTTCCCTGTTGGCGTGGCCCCAGCGAGCCGCCACATAAGTCAGTGTAGCGCTTGGCAGCAGGATGCCGCTCATGGTAACCAGCACGCCAAGCAGTCCTGCCCACATGCTGCCGGTATTCAGACCCACATGCCAGCCCATCAGTGCTACAAACAGTACATTCGGCCCCGGTGCGGCCTGGGCAATTGCGACTGAGGCATTAAACTGGGCATCACTGAGCCAGCCTTGCTGATCCACCAGATAGCGGTGCATATCGGGTAAAGTCGACACGGCGCCGCCTATCGACAGCAGGGATAACATCAGATAGTGGCCTAGCAGACTGAACCAGTCATGCCAGTCCAGTTGCAGCGTGAGCAGGGGCGCGGCGGTGCTCATGGCTTCCTCATGATGTGGTAGACCCAGAACCAGCAGGTGCCACCCAGTACCAGTAGCACATAAAACAGAGGAATGCGTATCCAGGCTACGCTCACAAAGCACAGTGCCGCCATGCTGATGGCTTTGTGTTTTCCAAGCGGATGTTGGTGTAGCGCGGAACTCAGTTTCAGACCGGTTGCGATAATCAGACCGGCCGTCACCGCACTCATGCCGTGCAATGCACCGACTACCTGCGGGTTTTGCGAAAAATGGGAATAGACGATGGCAAGGCATAAGACGATGATCAGCGGCACAGTCAGCATACCGGCCAGTGCAGCCAGTGCGCCACGTAAGCCGAAATAACGGCTGCCTATCATCATCGACAGGTTCATCACATTTGGCCCCGGCATAATCTGCGCGACCGCCCAGTCCTCAATAAATTCTTCCGGCGTCAGCCAGCGCTTACGTTCGACGATCTCCCTTTGCACCATGGCCAGCACGCCGCCAAAACCTTGCAGCGCGAGCCAGGTAAAAGAAAAGAACAGGTCTGCCAGCGAGGCAGGACGCGGGGTTGCAGAGGTTTGGGCTTCGTCAGACATGGGAGAACCTGTAAGTGAAGCGCTATGTTAGCAGCGCTTAGGTTTCAGTCTGCTTGCGAATGCCGCGATGGGCACGGATACGTGCCCGCCATTCGCCCAGCACCGTCAGCGCTTCCTGAAATTCGCGTTCGATCAGGTCTGCTTCGGAATCGGTGATCACGCCATCGAGTAAGGCGGTGGAGACGGCTTCCGCCACATCGCCAACCCGGCTCATCACACGGCATACGGTCTGCGACAAGTCATCATCGCTGACTTCGCTGGGCTCAGGCACAACGAAGGCAGCCAGACCATGGCGGCCCAATAAAGCATGTAAGGGAAGATGTGACTCTTTGACACCAGCGATATGGCAGTGTTCTATGATGACCGACAGCTCTTCGAATGAGGGGTAATGTGATTCTATCCCCGGGGCGAGCTTATTGCGCAGCACATTAACCGACATTCCCATGCGCGCAGCGAGGGCCTCTAAGCCACCAGGATAAGCGCGTGCCACTTTATACAGCGCGTCATGCTGGTTCATGTCCGAATATTTGCGGGTCATGGTGAATCCTTTATTTTATTACCGATGAACTTGTTGATCGTGCTCACTATCATGCGTTGCAGACAGTGATACGGGATTGTACAGATTCGTTAGTAACTTCTCCATATACGAAAGACCATGAATTCATTCCAACAAAAGATTTTGGTCGTCATGCTGGCAGCGCTGCTGCCGCTGACCAGCATAGCGGCATCCTCCAGTGGACGATCAGGCGGCTCTTCTTCTGGCATGCGTGGTGGTTTTTCGTCACAAAAACAAAACGTGAATAAAGCGCCAGCGCGTCAGACCAATTCTTCTTTTGGCAGTTTCAGCCAAAAGAAAGAGACAGCCAACGCCCCTGCCAGCAATTCCCGCTCAGCCATGCAGCGCGATATGGATACCAGCCAGGCGCGCAGCAATGCATTGAAAAACATGGATGCACGTGAAGCACCGTCCCGTCAGGCCAGCAACGCACCCGACTATCGCTACAACAATAATCAGAACAACTCAGCTGCCCCAGCATATGGTAATGCAGGTGCGAATAACAATGCCTTTGGTAACAGCGCGCGTCAGCCTGGCTATGCGTATGGTTCACCACAGAATCAACCGGCGCAGCCTCAGCAAGCACAGCAACCGGTCTACTCCCAACAGTCCCCCGTTATGCAGAGAAACAATTCCGGCGTGTTGACTGGTGCGGTCGCAGGCATGGTACTGGGCAGCGTAATGAGTCATGGTCACGCCAATGGGAATCCTCAGCCTGCAGCTAACCGTAGCAATCAACAGGTTTTTGAACCGCTGCCGGATGCAGACACGGCATCGCCTGCAACGCAGACTGATAACAGCATCAGCGTGCCCGCAGCGGCCACTGTGCCAGCAGAGCAGCCATCTACCCGTCCTGCGGCTGTCACGCCGCAACCAAGGGATGATGCGGGCATGGGTGCTGGCGGCGTATTGGTGATCCTGCTGTTGTTAGGCATCTGCGCGTGGGCCGGACGTCGTATCTGGCTCAAAATGAATGAAAACAAGCAGGAAAAATCTGCACACTACAGCTTAGGAAAGGGTTAAGTCATGGCATGGAGAGACGCCTATCAGTATCTGGGCAAGATGTTCCAGTCTTCCGGTAAAGGCGATTCAGCCGGTCAGCAACATGAAGAGCAGAATCGTCAGGATGCCGGTCTGCCGCTGGCAGCGCGCATAGGCAGCATCGTCCATCTGCAACAGACGCCGCTGATCCGGGCCCAGTCCATGGGTTCCCTGATCAGTCTGCCGGATGCCGATGAAGACCGTATCGTCGCGATCAGCCGCGTACAGTTTGCGATGCAGGGCAATGTTTATCGCTACTACCTGTCTGCCAGCGAAGAAGGGGTAGAAAAATTTATTGAACTGTATTGCGCCAATGAACAGGAAATCACCGAGCTGCGTTATTGCAGCCGTCTGACCCGCCTGATACCGGAAAGCACGGAAGACCAGCAAGCCTATACCGGCGAACTTGGCTATGGCCTGGGTGACCGCAGCTATACCCTGTGGCGTACGCAATTGCAGGATATGGGCTGGAGTGCAGCCGATCTCGATACCGTATTCGCCGATCAGGAAAGCATCAGCTATGAACGCGAAGCGGGTGACGCCGGTTTGGATTTCGTCGCGCCTTACCGCGGTAAAGAAACCCGTATCGACGATGCGCAGGGTCAGCATGGTTTGCAGCAGGATATTGTCTTCATGCCCTATGGCCGTGTATTGCCAGCCGATCAGCAAGTGCATGAGCAATTGCTGATCTCCACAGAGATGATACGTTCTGTGAATGGCGACCGTCAGCAAAGAGGAATTTACGTTGATTTCACGATAGCGCTTACGATAGAACCCGAGCGTTTGTCGATTCAGTAGCACCCTGCATACACAGGTTAATTTTTACCCTCAGGACTGACGCAATAATGGCAGTGTGCGTACAGTCCTCACTCTCTGAAAGGAAGTAACATGAGCAATTTAAATGGCTGGGGTTTAACCGCACGTCTGATTTCCAAACATTTTGGTGCACTGGGCGACCGGGTTTCCGAAGCCATCGCGAATTTTGATCCTGAAACCGCGACCGAAGCGGATCGCGACCGTCTGGCCGTCACCCTGCGTGAAACTGCGCAGAAGCTCGCTTCGGCACGTTCCGCTTTTGATAAAGAGCATAGCGATGTGGTGCGTCTGCGTGAGTTGATTGCGAATGATGAAAAAGCCGCACTGACGCTGGCGGAACGTCTGGCCGCCGGCAAAATTTCGGAAGCTACCGTGAGCCTGTTCTGTGACGAGCTGGAAGCGAATAAGGCGCGTCTGCCTGTCGAGATCCAGGAAGAAGCCGATGCCCGTGAATACATGGACGAGTTACAAAAAATCGTTGATGCATTGTCTAAGCAACTGGCTGACTTCGATGCGGCTGCCAAAAAAGCGCTGCAGGAACTGGCTGCAGCCAAGGCGCAGAAAGATTTACAGCAATTGCGTATGGAAAGACAGGAGCAATTGTCCAGCCTGAGCAGTATGCAAACGCACTCCACCGCACTCAATGCCCTGACCCGCCGTGCACAGTCAGTCAGCAATGAGGCAGCTGGTCTGCGCATTGTGGCTGACATCGCACAAAAACCGCTGGATCAGGCCGCTGAAATCAATGCAATCCGCAAGTCGGTGGCGCAGGCAGATACGGCGGGTGAAACCGCCTTACAGCGCCTGCAGCGCTTATCCGGTGCCAAGCCAGCGGATGCAGCCTGAGTCCTGTTATGCGGATGCTGAACGCAAGCTGAGTGCATGCAAATAACGATCTGCCTCACTGGCTTCGCTGATCACCAGGGCGAAGTCAGTGACGGTGCGCGCTGCACGTTCCAGCAATTGAATATCCGCTTCGTGTTGACGCGCGACATGCGGATCTTCTAAAAAAAGGATGCGGCGTATTTTGCGTTCCAACACCAGTTCTGCCAGTTGCGCATCGCCACCTAAGGGGCCTGAACGATACGGATGTACCCAGGCTGGCGCCTCAGTTGCTTTGAGCCGGCTGGCGGTCTGATTCAGTAAGCCGCCCGTGGTGCCGGTCGCATAGCGGCAGGCAAAGCGGTCCAGTACGGCAAAATGTTTTTCCGCCAGTGTCAGCATCGCTGGTTTGAGCGCATCATGCGCAATCAGGGCGATGCCTTCCTGTTCGAGTTGAAAGCGTGCATCTAAGGCCGGATCAGCCGCTTTACCAAGCAGGCAGGCTTGCAGTTCCAGCCATTCCTGGGCACTGGCCAGTGTCGATAAAAAGGGCTTTTGATGGATCACGCACTGGCGTTTCAGCGCGACGGCTTCCGGAAATACTGAGGAAGGATCGACCGGATCGATCAGGTAGATAACCGCGTCCACGGCACGCAGCGGATCTTCATCCACCACACGCGACACCAGCTTCATCAGCCCACCTTCACGACCATAAGGAAAACGTTCGATAGCTGGACACAGCGCGTCCAGACCATGTTTGCAGATCGCATCCAGCGTACGGCCAACGACCACGAATTCTATGTTCAGAAAGGCGATAGCAGCCTGAGAACCAGACAGCAATTGCACCAGTGCCGATAGTGGATCATCCTGATGGGAACGGTTAGCGATCAGGCCAACCCGGCGTTTAGGTATTGTGGCTGCAGAGATAGGAACTTGCACATGGAACTCCGTAACAGTCTGTCGAGGAAACGAGCAGTGTAGCTTGAGAATTGCAACATTTGTGGCAACTGCCTACAATTCGTTACTGAAAGCAAGTACAGAGATATATGATTCTTAAAAGAAATGCGTACACTTTGTACATCATGTCAAAACGGGGAAGGCAAGCATGAAAAAAATGCGCCATCTTTTATTGTGTCTGACGATATTGCTCGCCTGTACCAGTGCGATGAGTGATGACGAGTTTGAGGATGACGAAAGTCTGCTTCAGCGTTGGGCATTGCTAGGCGATATGCAGGCGCAAAACACGCTGGGTTTGCTGTATCTGAATGGTGATCTGGGTTTTCAGAGTATAGAAGATGCCAAACTTTGGCTGAGCCGGGCGGCTTTGCAGGGACATCCGGGTGCGCAGACGAATCTGGGTCTGCTGTATCTGACCGGTGAAGGTAACGAGCGCGACGAAAGGAAAGCCCTCGAATTTCTGAACCTGGCCGCGCGCCAGCAGTTTTCTTCCGCCCAGATGGTCATGGGTTTTCTGTATGAGAGTGGTCGTGGTGTCGCTCAGAATTATCAACAGGCAGCGGCTTGGTATGAAGCTGCAGCGGGCCAGGGGAATAGCAGTGCGCAATACCATCTGGCGATGATGTATCGCGATGGCCGGGGCGTCAAACGCAATGATGTCAAAGCGGCTTACTGGTTCCGGCAAGCTGCAGATCGTGGCATGTCATCGGCCCGCTTTCAGTTGGGTATGCTGTATCTGTATGGCCAGGGCGTGGAAAAAAGTATGCTGACCGGCTATCAGCATGTGCTGTCTGCCAGCTTGCAGATAGGTTTAAAGTCTATAGATAGCCGCGATCTGGTCAGCAGTGCATTGACGGCTGAGCAGATCGCCGACATTCAGGAAGAAACCCGCAACTGGCAGCTCAAAACCTGATCAGATAAAAACAAACGCTCAAATTCACTTGCGCTGATCGCCGGCGAGCACAGAAAACCCTGGTATTCATCACATTGCAAATGCTCGAGTAAGCAGCGTTGCTGTTCGGTTTCCACACCCTCTGCGATCACTTGTTTTTGCAATGCGTGCGCAAGATGCACAATCGCTGTCACGATGGCGACGTCGCTGTCATCTTCAGGTAAATCATCCACAAATGAGCGGTCGATTTTCAGCTTGTGGATAGGGAAGCGTTTCAGATAGCTCAGGCTGGAGTAGCCTGTGCCAAAATCATCTATCGATAAACGTACGCCTAATTGGGACAAGGCCTCCAGTTTGCGCAGGGTTTCATCGGCATCACGTATCAGCACGGATTCGGTCAGCTCCAGCTCTATGTAATCGGGCGCGACTCCATATTCTTCCAGTGTCTGCGCCACGCTGCTGACAAAGTTAGCCTGTTGAAATTGCAGTGCTGAGACATTAAACGCCATGCATATACGATGCCCTGCACGCTGCCATTGCGCAGCCTGCGAAATAGCCTCACGCATTACCCAGTGACCGATAGGTACGATGGCGCCGGACTCTTCCGCAATCGGAATAAATTGTGCAGGGCTGATCTCACCCAGTTCTTCGTCATGCCAGCGTATCAGTGCTTCTGCACCAAAAATCTGCCCGGTTTTTAAATGGACTTGCGGCTGGTAATGTAAGCGGAATTCCTGCTTCTCCAGAGCCTGGCGCATGGCATGATCCAGCTTCATGCGTGACAGCAGACCGATATTCATCTTCTTTTGATAAAAACGAAAATCCGAGCGGCCACGCTCTTTGACGTGATACATCGCGCTGTCGGCATTCTTAATCAGATCCGCCATATTGGTGCCATCGCCCGGAAACAGCGCAATGCCGATACTTGAGGTAACGGTAAAGCTCATGCCATCTAACAAAATAGGAACGGCCAGTTCTTCCAGCACGCGGCGGGCACAGATTTCCGCGCCCTCTGCATTGGCTTCATGCAGCAACAGCACGAATTCATCGCCCCCCAGACGCGCGGCGGTGTCGACCTGCCGTATGCAGTGCTTAAGGCGTTCCGTCACTTCCAGCAAGACGCGGTCGCCAAACGGATGGCCTAGCGAGTCATTAATCTGTTTAAAGTGATCCAGATCCAGAAACAATAAGGCAAAGCTCCCGTTTTTGCGGCTGGCGATCGTGATCGATTGTTTGATACGCTCGGCCAGCAAGATGCGGTTTGGCAGACCGGTCAGCGCATCGGTAAATGCCAGCTCTTCGATACGCTGTTTCGCCAGATGGGTTTCGGTGCGGTCTTTGAAAAAACCGATGTAATGGATGGTTTTACCGAACTGATCCTGCACCCTGACCAGAGTGATCATGCACAAATAGGCATGACCATTTTTGCGGCGATTCCATAGTTCACCTTCCCAGAACCCCGCCAGTTCCAGTTTTTGCAGTATCTGGTCGATCAGATCTACATTACTTTCCGACGCAAAAAACTCACGCGGGGTTTTGCCACGCATTTCATCTTCGTGGTAACTGCTCAGACGTTCAAAACTGGGATTGGTGGTGATGATGCGCTGATCGGCATCAGTAATAAAGATCGCATCGGTACTGGATTCAAACACTTTGGCCGCCAGCTGCAGACGGGCTTCATCTTCCAGCTTCTGGGTGATGTCACGATAGGAAAACACCCTGCCTATTGGTCTGCCCCTTGCATACTGTGGCAAGGTTACCCGCTCCAGAATTTTTCCAGAACGCAGCACCAGCACATCGGTTGCTTCCATCAAGGGGGAACGGGTGATCGTACCCAGACGCTCGGTGTAGTGCTCGGCATCAATCATGCATTTATCCATCCATGCATAGATTGCCGCATCATCGCGCTGCGTCATCAGCTTATCTGGCAAACCCCACAGTTCAGCAAACAAGTGATTGTAGCTGCGGATGCCGCCTTCCATATCTGTCACCAGTATGCCGTCCGCCGTTGATTCCAGCGTAGCACGCAATTCAGCGATCAGTTTTTCCAATTCATTTTCGACCTGACGCTGATCGGAATGATCGCAAATGGCGACCACATACACTGAGCTGTCCATACCGACTTTGACCAGGCTGACCCGGCGCTCAACCTGCACCACGCTGTTATCGGCACGGCGCAGCAGGGTCTCAGAATAAATACTGTCGGATAAACCAGCCGCCACATCTTCCCAAAAAAACACATCTTCAGGTGCTGCAGCAATATCGATCACGGAGCTGCCGTGTAAGCTGTGCTCAGGCAGTTGCAGTATCTGATGTATCTGGCGGTTAGCCGCGATGATTTTCAATTCTATCGGGTCGACCAGTATCACTGCTTCCAGCATGCCCTCTATCAGTGCCTGAAGTTGATGTGGCTTCATGTGCTTTCTCCCAGCGTTGTGCTGGCCTCCAGTCCACGCTCAAAGAAATAGCAAAGGCGTTTGCGTGGCGACAGATAGTCGTAAGCAGCTTTTGGAAGTTGCACCGGTTTCAGGCTGCGATGTATGCCCAGCTGCTTTTCATGTTCCAGATTAATGACGAGTGCGTCTTCGCGCGGCACACGGCTGTCATGGATGATGACTTTGGGTTTGATAGGACGACTGGAATTCACCGATACCACCAGTGCATAGCGGTCATCGGTCAGCTGTACCACTGAGCCCGGAGGATAGATACCCATCATGCGGATAAAAGCTGTGAGTGTGGCCGCATCAAAGCGCGCCTTACCCTGAGTGAAAATCTGTGACAGGGCTTCATGTGGTGTGACGGCAAGTGCAGGATTGGATGGATTGCACAAATTATCGTAATGATTGACCAGCGCCACGATGCGTGCCAGAGGCGAAATTTTATCGCCGCTCACCCGGCTAGGGTAACCACTGCCGTCGATAAATTCATGATGCTGGGCGATTAGTAACATAGCTGACGGTGTCAGTGCCATTTTGCGCGCCAGTGCCACGCTGTGGCTCACATGCTCATGGAAAAGCAGTTTTTCTGCATGATTGAATTGTTCATCCATCCAACGCAGACGATCAGGCAGATTGACTTTACCTATATCGTGCAGCAATGCACCCAATCCCAGTTGCAGCATGTCGGCCTTGCTCAGTTGCATGGCTTTTCCCAGCAACAGGGAAATCACAGTCACATTAATTGAGTGTAGCGAGGTTTTTTCACCGGCTTTTTCTGACAGTAAACGGATTGCAGCTTCATCTTCACTCAGCACTTCGCCCAGGAAATCCTGAATTAATTTCTCCGTTAATTCTCTGGCCAGTACAGGTTGCGCATGTACCTGGTCGTTTACTTGCCGCAAGGTCTGGGCAGCATGGTTGAATTGTTTTTCGCAGACTTGCAGACTGGCTGCCTGGCAGGCCAATAATTCGCGGCGCAGTCTGGCGGCCTGGTTTTGTTCGGACTCCTGCGAGATAGGTGTCACGATGCTCGCCGTAACAGCGGCGGATTCTTGCGTTGCCTGGGCGCTTTTATCTGGTGCATAGCGCACCTGTTCCAGGCCCAGCGAGCGTATGGTATTGATTTGTTCCTGGCTACTGATTTTGAAATTACTTACAGGAAATGGATGATCCATCCACCCCATATCCAGGTAGATAAACATCCCGATTCTGAGCAGGGACACATCAATAAACTGGGTCTGAATATCAGTCATGGTTCCCGCTGTACGCATAGTGTTGTGGCGCAGCATTGTTCCCTTGGGGAAAAGGCTAAAAATCTTAAGCACCTAATGGTACATCAAAGTATTGCCCTAACTACTACATTGGCATACGGAATTGCAGTTTCGCAAGAAATATCTCTGTTTAATCAGCCCAAGCTTGTCATTCAGCGCCAGAGTGTCTCACGGATGACGCATAGTTTGCTGTGAGAACCGCAAACTATGCCGGGTTGATTTCCTGTCTAGTCGTCGCGCCGGCTGCGGAATGCCAGCCACCCTGCGATCAGGGTGAAACTGATGACTATCGCGACCACGATCCAGAAACCATATTCATGTTGTGCCAGTGGAATACCACCCACATTCATGCCCAGCAGACCAGCGATCATATTAATCGGCAAAGCCAGCACTGTCACGATGGTCAGCACGAACAAAGAACGGTTGTTCTGTTCATTGACGCGGGCCGCAATTTCTTCTTGCAGCAGCTTGATTCTTTCCTGCAAAGAGGCCATGTCGCTGAGTACCATGGCAAATTCTTCGGTGGATTGTCGTAATTCCTGAATATCGTTTTCGGCAACCCAGGCCGGCGGTTTTTGCAGCAGGCGGAATAAGGCTGCAGGTTCTGGCGCGAGCAGCCTTTGCAGGCGCACTAGTACGCGGCGTATCCCGCCCAGATTGGCACGCTTATGGTTCAGTCGCTCTGCCAGTAAATGGTCTTCGATCTCATCGACTTTACGAATCACGTTACGAACGATGCCGATCAGCACATCGGCCTGGTCGCGCAGCAGATGGATCAATAAATCGGTAGTTGAATGAAAGCGTTCGCCATGGTTCACCGCATGGCGTAAACGATCCACTGCTTTCAGTGAGGTGCGGCGGGTACTGATCATCATGCCCTGATTCAGACATACCCACAGCGTGGCGATATCCGAGGCTTCATAAGAAAAATCATGCACCACATCATTCACTACCGCGATCAGATGCTGATCTGCATGCTCAATCCGGGTTGAACGTGAGCCTTCGTGTAGCGTTTCGAAAAACTCTTCGGGTGCATCAGCATGTTCTTGCAGCCATTTTTCTGTCGACACATTACTGAGGTTGAAATGCAGCCAGATAAAGCTGCCGTCGTCCGTATGCTGGCGCTGTTGCAGCCAATGTGCTGCTTCTTCGCTGGAGATGGTTTTACCTGCCTGATTGGCGCAGAACAAATAGCCGCAAATTAAACCGGTCGCGTCTGAGCCATAAGAGAGGTGTTCCAATGCCATATCCAATTCCCTGCAGAAATGATCGTGATGTCAGCATTGTAAGGGCTTTGTTATGCGTATTGTGTATGTTATGCATGTTGTGCAATTCAGCACGCCCAAATTGAGGGCGCTATCAGCTATGCGCGGCGAAAAAAAACGGCAGCTTTGCAGCTACCGTTTTTTTTCGCATGCTTTTGTTTCCGTATCAGTCTTCTGCGCTGGCCAGGAAGTTATACACTGCCGCACCGATGACGGCTCCCACCAATGGCGCGACCCAGAACAGCCACAGCTGTTCTACCGCCCAGCCGCCTGCATATAAGGCAACGCCGGTACTGCGTGCCGGATTTACCGAGGTATTAGTAACCGGAATACTGATCAGATGTATCAGTGTCAGGCACAGACCAATCGCGATAGGTGCAAAACCTTTGGGCGCACGTGCATCAGTGGCACCCATAATCACCAGCAGGAACATGGCAGTCATTACCACTTCTGTGACCAGTGCTGCAACCATCGAATAGCCGCCAGGCGAATGTTCGGCATACCCATTCAGCGCAAAGCCGGCGCTTATTTCAAAGCCAGGCTTGCCGCTGGCGATCAGCAGCAGCACGCCGCCTGCCAGTAAGCCACCGGCAACCTGAGCGATGATGTAGGGTAGTAATTGTTTTCCGGGGAAGCGTCCACCTACCCATAAACCCACAGACACGGCGGGATTCAAATGGCAGCCTGAAATATGGCCGATCGCAAACGCCATCGTCAGCACGGTCAGACCAAATGCCAAAGAGACACCGTGCAAACCTATGCCCACGCCGGGAATAGCGGCTGCCAGCACTGCACTGCCACAGCCACCAAGCACCAACCAGAAAGTGCCGAAAAACTCTGCTGCATATCGTTTCATATCGATTCTCCAAAAATTAAGTTCTCGGTGATTCAGGGCTTCTCACCAGTTCCTGCATGCTAGGGCAGCAGCCATATTGGTGGCTGTTAATTTTTGTCAAAAATGAAATGAGAGAATGGCATTTAACAATCGTTCATCGAAAGATTTCCCAGGGGAATTGAATTACAACCTGGCATCATAAAACACCTGATGGCTGGCGCTTCGCTCTCCGCTGATAGTGCTGTATTTATTCAGACTGGGGTGGGTGTTACCGATCGTGTAATGCGACCAGATCAATTCCAGATCACAATAACTGACTAATGCGGTATTCGCATTATTGTTATTGGCCGCTACGCTGCGCGCATTCAGCACGCGGTCCAGATCCAGGGTATCAATGCGATAGGCGTCAGGTTCCAGTTTGAACGGCAGATCAGATTGCTCGTTGAAACTGCTGCCATCGTAGCGCGTACATTTCATGGTGACGCGGATAGACAGGTTGCCAGGCATGCTGCGGCTGAATTGCACCCGTAACTTGCCTGCACTGCGCGCCAGGGTCACAGGGCCAGCAGGATTCACGATGCTGAATGCCGGTGGCAGTGTGACCGTATTTGAGTAAGTGGTGCCGGCTCTGATGAAATTCACAATGACGAAAGGCTGTGCACTGGCATCCGGGATTTGTGCGCTGTAGCGGTTACGCAGCTCATCGGTGGCACTGAGCGCCACCGCCTGGCCATTGATGCTGGCGCTGAGCTGGTCATTGCCGCTGGGGCGAACTACGGTCAGGAGATTGGCACTTTGTCCCAGGCCGCCATTAATCTGCACCACGCCATTGCGCTGTGTGACGACAAAGTGCGTGGAAATATCCTGCAAGGCCAGATCCGCTGAATCTTTGCAATTCAGTAGGGCACAGGCAATCTCTGTACCGACCGCATTTCCCTCATTGGTGCCGGCACTGCCACCACCGCAGGCGCTCAGTATCAGCAGCATGCCCGCAACACTGCTTTGTTTCAGTAGGGATGTTGGATAGTTCTTACGCATTGCAGTCTCCTGATGGATATTGAGGACTGTATCTGCATCACCGCAGGCAGAAGCTGGCAACAACTTTTCGGGATGAGCAAATGAGCCCTGATTGTTTTCTGTTGATCAGGATTTACACACATTTGCTCAATTGGCTGCGTCTTAAGGCTTTACTGTCATCAATGTGTCAATCCTGTTAATTTTTATAGTAACAAAAAAATATCAATTTGTGTGCTTGTCTGACAAGAATTTTATGGCTCAGCTAGGTAAGGCATCCAGCCGGCCCGCCTCTGCCAGTTCCCGTATCACTTTGACGGTATCAATATCTGCTTCCTGATAAGCCGATTTACGGTAGTTGTTGTACATCCTGCTTTCCTGGTCTTTCGCTTCCGGCATGCCGTCGTCATAGGTAAAACGCAGGAACAGGCGTTGCGTTTGTGGCTCTTCGATTTGCATACGCAGTGTGGAAGGCGTGATTTCACCTTGTGCCGGTACCGCGTAATGCACATGTTGCTGATGCTCGAAAGTCACGGTATCGCGCACTTCCAGCGCACCGTATTTCAGCGTGCGTTGCATGCTGACTTCGGTGCGTTCTGCGATCAGCGCCTCATCCAGATAGGGAACAAACATTTTTGGCGCTTCGGCGCGCAATATCAGTCCGCGCCACAATTGTTCGCGCGTGATGAAGTAAGCGAGGGGGTTGAGCAGATCGTTGATTTCGATCAGATGTTCAAATTTCATGGTTTGCCCTTTCAAGTTGGGCATAGTTTACCGGAGTTTGCGCTGCTGTATGTTGCGCTGTGCCTGAAGCCAGGCACAGCGTATCGCTTCAGGCCGCTGTACAAAACCGTTATGCAAACAGTTCTGCAAACCCTGATTCAGCCTGCAGTGCGGTTTTTACGGCCCTGAATTAACTCATCACCGGAACCGAAATCCACTGGCGATTGCGCCGCCATCCAGGCAAACACCGCAAACGCAGCACAGGATTGGCGTAGGCGCGCCGGTTCGATTTTATCGAAGGTATCGTCGGCCGTATGATGCACATCGAAGTAATCATCAGCCTGCATATCCAGACTGAAGCTGGCTGCACCGGCTTCGCGCAGCACGCCCATATCCGGTCCCGGATGGGCCTGATTGCCACCGGCGCTGACGCCTAGTCCAGCCAGCACTTGCTGCATCTGGCCGACTACGGCCAAGGCTGCGGGACGCACATCGGAACGCAGCATCTTGACTGGTCCCTGACCCGAATCGGCTTCCGAGGCAGCCTGGATGCGGCTGATCTCATGGCGATGCGCAGCGTGGTAAGCGCGGCCGCCGATCAGGCCCTGCTCTTCATTGGCATACAACACCACGCGTATGCTGCGGCGTGGACGCAACTGATGACGCAGTAAAAACTCTGCCGCACCGAGCGTGATGGCGCAGCCCGCACCATCATCGACCGCACCGGTGCCCAGATCCCAGGAATCCAGATGGCCACCGATCAGCACATAGTCATCCGGCTGTTCGCTGCCGCGCAATTCACCGATCACGTTATACGAGGTGAAGTTGCCCTGCATCGCAGTCTGTATGCGCAAATCCAGCCGCACCGGTTCGCCACGGCTCAGCATGCGTACCAACAGATCGGCATCCGGATTCGAAATCGCGGCGGCCGCGATACGTGGAGCATCTTCATCGTAATGCATCACGCCGGTATGTGGCAGCCGGTGGCTGTCGGTGCCGACTGAGCGTATCACCAGAGCCAGTGCACCTTTGCGCGCTGCTTCCGAGGCACCGCGCGAACGGCCCGCAGCAACCTCGCCATAGTCTGCCGACTTCTTCAATTTGTGGTCGATGAAGACGATCTTGCCGCGTACCTTGGCAGCATCAGTATTTTTTAAGTCTTGCAGGCTGGCGACGCGCACGATGTCGGCCTGCACCCCGCCAGCCGGGGTTGATACGCTGTGGCCCAGCGCCGTGACCTGTAAGCGGTGAGCATAAGGGCTGATGACACTGGCTTGTTCCGACAAACGCTGCCAGACCGGATACTGCACTGGTTCTTTCCAGACTTTGTCCATGCCCAGCGCACGCATCTTGGCTTCGGCCCAGGCCACCGCACGCAGATCGGCTTCGCTGCCAGCCAGGCGCGCTCCGACTTCGGTGGTCAGGCTCTCCAGAATTTCATAGCTGCGGTTATCGCTAAGTGCATGCTCGCGTATCCATGCTGCAGTTTGCATCTCGCTGGCGCTGAGTTTGGCCGGAACAGCATTGGCTGTGGCTTCCGCCGCCCTGAGCAGTGGACTGGCGCTGATACCGCCCAGCGTACTGAGCAGACCTGCGATCACACGGCGACGGCCGGCCTGATATTGCTGATCCATGCATTTCTCCTGTTATTGCTGCTTATTGTTATGCTGCTGATTATTAGGCTGATTGAGCGCTATTGCGCTGCTTAGTAGCGGAATTCCGATAAGAGTTCCCGCTCTGGGCTAGAATACGTCGCTCAACCAGAAGAGCGAGTTATGTCACACGGATTAAATGCCCCCCAGCGCAATGCAGTCAACTACATGGATGGCCCGTGTCTGGTGCTGGCCGGAGCCGGCTCCGGCAAGACCCGCGTGATTACCCAAAAAATCGTGAACCTGATTGAATTACACGGTTACGACCCAAAACACATCGCTGCGCTGACCTTTACCAACAAGGCCGCGCTGGAAATGCAGGAAAGGATAGGCAAACTGCTGGCAGAGCCACGCCAGGCGCGGCAATTGACGGTATCCACCTTTCACTCGCTGGGCGTCAAAATTCTGCGTCAGGAAGCCCAGGCGCTGGGTTTGAAAGACCGCTTTTCCATCATGGACAGCGATGACTGCTTTTCACTGGTACAGGATTTGGCGATCACCACTGACAAGCAATTGATACGCCGCATCCAGACCGCCATGTCGCTCTGGAAAAATGCGCTGATCACGCCTGAGCTGGCGCTGCAGCAAGCCAAAGACGAGGATGAAGCAACGGCGGCGCGGATTTACGCCAGCTATGTCGCCACCTTGTCGGCCTATCAGGCAGTGGATTTTGATGATCTGATACGCTTGCCGGTCGAGCTGTTCCGCCACAATGAAGCGGTGCGCGATAAATGGCAGCGCCGCCTGCGTTATTTGCTGGTGGATGAATACCAGGATACCAACACCTGCCAGTATGAACTGGTTAAACTGTTGGTGACCGGTATAGGCAAGAAGCCCATGTTTACTGCGGTGGGGGACGATGATCAGGCGATTTACGCCTGGCGTGGTGCCACCATAGAAAATCTGAAAACGCTGCAAGTCGATTTTCCGAATCTGGAAATCATCAAGCTGGAACAAAACTACCGCTCCACCACCCGCATTCTGCAGGCAGCGAATGCGGTGATCGGCAACAACCCCAAGCTGTTTGAAAAGTCCCTGTGGTCAGAACATGGCTTAGGTGATCCCATCAAAGTGCTGGGCATGGCTGATGATGAACAAGAGGCTGAGCAGGTTGCGATCATGCTGTCGGCGCACCGTTTCGAGCGGCGCGCCAAATTTTCGGATTACGCGATTCTGTATCGCGGTAACCATCAGGCGCGTGTGATCGAACAGGCTTTGCGGCGCGAACGTATTCCTTACACCATCTCCGGTGGTCAGAGTTTTTTCGACCGCGCTGAAATCAAGGACATCATCGCCTATCTGCGTCTGATCGCCAACGAAGACGATGATCCTGCCTTCATCCGCGCTATCACGACGCCTAAGCGTGGCGTTGGTCAGGCCACGCTGGAAGTGCTGGGTGCGTTTGCCGGACAATGGCAGTGCTCGCTGTTTAATGCCGTGTTCAAAGGTGGCATAGAAGCGAAACTGACTGATCGCCAGCTGCGTCCGCTGCGCGAATTCTGCACCTTCATTAATCAGGTCGAGGCCCATGCCCATCGCGAGGGTCATGCCGAGCAATTGCTGGACGACCTGATGAAAGAAATTAATTACGAAGCCTATTTGTACGACAGCTTCGATGACCGCGCCGCGCAAAACAAATGGCAGAACGTACTCGACTTTACCCAGTGGCTGAAAACCAAGGGCAGTGGCGGCAAAGACGGCACCGACGATCACCGCAGTCTGCTCGACCTGACCCAGATGGTCGCGCTCATGAGTATGATGGAAGGCAAAGACGAAGAGCCGGACGCGGTACGCATGTCCACCCTGCATGCCTCCAAGGGACTGGAATATCCGCATGTGTTTTTGGTCGGCGTGGAAGAAGGCATACTGCCGCATAAAGGCGACAGCGACGCGCCGATAGAAACTCTGGCGGCGCGCATAGAAGAAGAGCGCAGGCTGATGTATGTCGGCATCACACGCGCGCAGCGCAGTCTGCATGTGACCTGGTGCAAAAAGCGCAAACGCGCCGGTGCGCCGGTACATTGTGATCCTTCACGTTTTATCAAAGAAATGAAACTGGATGAGGGTGATGCCCCGCCCAAAGAAAACGAGATACTCACGCCTAAAGAAAGACTGGCGAATCTCAAAGCCCTGCTCAGTCAGCCTAAGGATAATAATCCGCTGTGAGCAGCAGGATGTGAACCATACACCCAAACAGATAAAACCATGATCCCAACCCTTCCATTGCTGCGTCGTTTATCACAAGGTCTGGCTGCCGTTTGTGGCAGCCTGCTGATCGCTGGCAGTGTCCTGGCTGAAGGCGCAAGCCGCACACCGGAAAGCCCGGCCAAGGGGGTGTTATGGGAAGTCGTTCAAGGTGGGCAAACCGCCTATCTGTTTGGCTCAGTACATCTGGCTAAAAAAAGCTTTTATCCTTTTCCTGAAGCGGTACAGCAAGCCTATCAGCAAGCCGATACCCTGGCTGTGGAAGTCGACAGCAGCGATGCCCAGGCCAATCTGAAAGCCATGCCTTTGCTGATGTACAGCGGTGGCGACAAACTGGAAAACCATCTGCAAAAATCGACCTGGGAAGACTTGCGTAAAACCGTGGGCGCTGCCTCGGCTCAGTTCCAGCCACTGAAGCCCGCCATCGTTGCGACTGGTCTGATGATGGGCGTGTTTTCTCAACTTGGCTACGATCCGCGTCTGGGTGTGGATTTGCATTTCATCGAGCGCGCCAAAAAAGATAAGAAAACCGTGGTTGAACTGGAGAGCATGGAATTTCAGGCTCAGGTACTCGGTGGACTCAGCGATGAAGAAGGCGATGCCATGCTGGCACAAACCCTGAGTGCCATGAAAAACGGCGAAGCCCTGCGCGATACCCAGTTCATGATAGACGCCTGGAAGCGCGGCGACGCCGAGACCCTGGGCAGCATCATGGAAGACATCGCGAATAAAGACGAAGGCTCACGCAAAACCATGAAGGCCTTGCTCGACGACAGAAACCTGCCCATGGTCGAAAAAATCCTGAGCATGATGGACAGCGGAAAACGCCTGTTCATCGTCGTCGGCGCCGGCCACCTGTCCGGCAAAAACAGCCTGACCGATTTACTGCGGCAACGTGGGGTGCAGGTGAGGCAGATTAAGTAAAACGCCACCCGAATTTACTGCCAAGTCTGATTTGTTTATGGTGAAGTGTCTGTCGACGTGTGATTAAAGGTAAGGCTTAGCTGTGACCGACAGCTTGCTAACGCGAGTTGGCTTGAGCTGATGATTCGGACTCACGTCAGCAGGTCAATGCTTTCAGACCACGCGTCGGTATAAATGCCTAAGCTGAGATCCTCAGGCATGGAGTCAGCGAGGATACACTTTAGCGCGTACACCGCATTCTGCACGCGCCTTGCGTTGGCGATTGTGATCGCTCGCACTTGTTTCAAATTGAAAATAAGAAGCTAACATACCAATCACTTTTTATTCTTCCGGTGTCCCTCATAGAACTGGCGCATTTTTTTCTCTAGCTCAGAGTGGTCTAACTGCCAAAGCCCCAATCGGCCATGCACTAAGTCAAAATGGTGGATGGAGCCTTCTTCAAATTGGGCCCAGTATTCTTTTTTGCCTGCGTAATCAATATTTGGCGGGCCAGAGGATACAGGCATCAGTAAAGCATTTTCGCCTAGCCGATATGCATACGACTGCGGCCCTGTAACGGAAAGAAACTGATCCACTCTCTTGATGGCGGGAATGTAGGCAATGCTTAGGCCTACAGCCATGAGCGTAGACAAGGTAAGGGATTCCCGCGCAGGGACCCTGGCTTTTGTGAGCCACCAGTAAACAGGCAATGCACACAGCATGATCATTTGCATCCCCGGCATTAGTAGCCAAGCTGTTGTCTCAGTCCTTAACCATTCGTATTTATTGAGGAATTTGCCGTCGATCAGTGCAAATGCCAGCAGCAGGAAGAACGCTGACACAACAACGAGCGAGGCGGGGTTTTTCTCCAGCGCGAAATCTGACTTGGCAAGGGCTGGCAAACGAAATTCAGCGTTCACCCTCCGGCACATATCTGCCGTTGCTTCGCGCGATTGTAGGGCATTAAAACCAACATCAGCGGAAAGCATCAGCGGGTTTTCGCTTGATCCAATCGCTATCCAATGCAAGTTTGAACTGGCAATCCCCGTGTTGCCTAGCCACCGTAATCCCAGGTTGTTTTTCGGATAGATTTTTTCCAGGCGTTCGCCTGAAGGCAATTCTGCGATCAGGCGAACTTCATGCTGCAAGTTGACTAATATTCCCCTGGCTTCAAATCCAGATAACTTGAACCGCCTGGAGAAGAACGGTGCTCTGGCGACGTAGACGCGACACCAGTCATTTAAACCTTCACGTCCCAAAGCTTCGACAATTTGATCCTGTGCCCGCTTGCCGCGCTGTCCTTTTCTGAGGCTTAGCCAAAGTATCGGAATCAAGGTAAGCAAGAAGATTCCTTGAATTGTGGAGAGAGTGCTCATGTTCATAGGATGGTGTGATTTCTAAAAATGGCGAAATCGCCAGGTCAGTCGTAAAGTGAAGTGCAATGGGTGATTTTCTGGTGCTTAAACTGTTAAGTCTCGGTCTTAGCACTGTCATAGCGATATCCCAAAATCAGCCACGGTAATTGAAGATTGCTGCAAACAAAAAGAACAGTGTTGGAATCCATGCTTAAACCAGAAATTGTCGTAAAGAGGTCTGGAATTACCTCATCGCTGTAGCAGCTATGGATCATGACACCCAGCCATCCGGCAAACCCGGGAATGAGTGACATAACAGGCAGTCTGACGCTCAGAGAAGTACGGCAAACGGACATTTACCATAAGCTTTGGCGCGACCAATACGTACTTGGATGTGCCGGTCATTCAGTCTTTTTTACATTGAGGGCAAATCCAATAGGCCACTAAGAACCTTCACTTGTACGCAATTGCAAAAACTGACATTAACATAACGATGCATGTATGGCAATAAAGCAGCAAATGCCACATAAAGACTTAATTATGTAGACCATTCTTTTCCTTGCGGCGCTCTTCATAGAACTGGCGCATTTTTTTGTCTGGTTCAGAGTGGTCAAATTGCCAGAGCCCCAGTGGTCCATGCACCAGGTCAAAATGGTGGATGGAGCCTTCATTAAACTGGGCCCAGTATTCTTTTCTGCCCGGGTAATCAATCGTCGGCGGGCCAGAGGACAGGGGTTCCAGTGACGCGTTTTTCCCAAGCCGATAAGCGAACGATTGGAAGCCAGTATCAGAAAGAAGCTGATCTATTCTCTTGATCGCTGGAACGTAAGCGAGGCAGAGGGCTATGCTTACCAGCACTGATAAGGTCATTGATTCTTTCACCGGAACTTTGGCTCTTGCGAGCAAGCGGTAAACTGGAAATACACAAAGCATGAGTGCCGGTAAGCCGAAAATCGGGAACCCAAATTGCATTGTAGCGGTCGCCAACAACTTGTATTTGTTAAGGGATATTCCATCAACAAGTGCAAATGTCAGCAGCAGGAAAAACGCTAAAACAACCGTCAGTGAGACGAGATTTTTATCTAATGCGAATTCTGATCTGGCGTTGTCGGGTAAGCGAAAGTCTGTGTCAATTCTCAGGCACATATCCGCTGTCGCCTCGCTCGACTGTAAGGCATTAAAAGCGGTATCAGCGGAAAGCATCAGTTTGTCTTCATCTGATCCAATCGCTATCCAGGCTAAGCTCGAACTGGCAGGCCACTTCTTGCCTATCCAGCGTAGCCTCAGATTCTCTTTCGGATAGGTTTTGTCCAGGCGTTCACCCGACGGTAATTCTGCGATCAGGCGAAGCTGATCCTGCAAGTTGACTAATACGCCCCTGGCTTCGAATTCAATCAAGGTATGCGATTTTGAGAAGTGCGATGCTCTTGCGACGTAGACGCGACACCAGTTATCTACGCCATCACGTACTAAAGAATCGACAAGTCGATCCTGCGTCTGTTTAGTGAGCTTTGCTTTTCTTATACTGACCCAGTGCTTTAGTAAGAGCGGCGCAATCAGTATCAGCGCGAATATGCCATGATCAAAGCTGAAGTCGGAGATGTTCATAGGAGGCTGTGATGTTCAAACTTGGGCTGGTGCTGATTGTTGACATGGCGAGATGGCGCACTCGCGAACTCGCCGTCCAACTGCGCTGGTGCGCAGGTCAAACAACATCATGGCGCTCAGACCGGTTGCCACGTCAGGAATCTGACTTTTCATAGTGAATCATCGCTTTAGCGCACCATAGCGTCGCAAAGGTAGCGATTACTGGACAGCCCACTGCAATAAGCTCGAAACCAAGCGTCAGTGTCACCGGCTTGGGCAATGAAACTGCCAGCAATATACCGCTAGGAAGCGAAATAAGTGTGCCAAAGAAAAGGATGGTTCGGCTTAGTAAGCGCCTTCGCGGCCTGACCGCACCGTCACAGAAAGGGCATAGTGGCTGTGACAGAACAGGCGGAGACCAAGCTACCCCTGCCCGCAGTACTTTTCTGCGTACATCCACAAAATTGAGAGATCTTTGACAGTGCGGGCAGCAAGACATCAAGAATCCTGACTTGATTTACGAAGAGAAAACTGACATTAGCATAATGATGCCTATGGCACAACAAAACGCCTGTCGTTTCCACTGCCGCATAGATCAAATGTTTGTATGCAGGCTTTTACTTCATGCACTTGTCTGATTCTGTGCGTCCTGAACAACGCACAGTTTGTTGATGTTTAAGCGCTTGCTTTTTTGGTGAATTCTTTTAAGTAGCCAACGACGATGCCGACGGTGATCAGGATGGCGCCTATGCCTGCTGAGATGGCGTACCAAAGGATGGATGGTTCAGGTGGATTGACTGTGGTATTGGTGGCTGCGATCACTGCGACCAGATTGGTGAATTCATGATTGTTGTACATATTGCCCAATACCGGCAACGCGACCAGCAATACACCAAAACTCAACAGGGAAATAGCAAACTTCATCTCTATGGTCACTCCAGAAAAAACGACTATGGCGGATACGAATTAAGCTGGCAACATTAACATAATGATGTAAATGATACAACTACATTCACCTCATCATCATTCCTAAGCTGACGGGAGTTGGTACGGCCAGTCGTGTGTTTGCCACTGCGATGTGATCACTAAGTAAGCTGTCTGCACAAGAAAAATTACCTGGCGTTTCATGGCAAAAGGACGTGTGCGCAGTCAAGCGCATAATCACTGTAATGCAATTAAAAGCGATTATGCAGTTTCCGTATCGGGTGCTAGGTGTAAGACTTTACACAATTTTGCAGTGGATGAGCTCATCTTCATCAAATCCATACACAGCACAAAGCCGGTGGTAGCCATCAGCGATGATGACCTTGGCATTCACTTCATCTCTGACCAATAACAAAGGAGACAGGCTGTTGCCTTTCCTGATCTTTTTTCTGTCTTTTTCTACATGCGAATTACTGACACCGAGCAAAGATAATTGTGAGGCTCTGAAAATATCTTTAGCCTTAAATTTGACGATAGCGGCATCTCTCAGTTTCGCAACCAATTCACTGACCTTGTCATCAGCGTAGATGATGCTGAGGTAAGACTCTGCAGCCGGGTAGTCATGTTCTTCCACTTCACTGAGCCACTGGATTTGCACAGTAGTCTGGGATTTGGGCATAAAAGTTCTCCGTAATAGCAGGTGGTCAGTGCGCCTGAACCAGCACCAGACTGCGCTGTTGAGTGCATCACAGCCGTAGCCGGGTGACTTGAAGCAGGATACAGGCCCTTGCCATCGTTGGCTGCGGCCTGCACGCAATGCCGAGTCTTAGCACTGACTTACTTCACGATGCCGCAAGCGACGCGTGCGCCGCCACCGCCCAATGGTGCCGGATGATCAGAATGGTTGTCACCACCGGCATGTACCATGACGGAGCGCCCGGCCAGATCGGCGAGTTTCAGGCGCGGTGCCAGTACTGGCTGTGTTGCATTGCCAGCGGCATCGACGAATAGGGGCGGCAGATCGCCCAAATGCCCGTCGCCCCAAGGCTCGCCGTGCTTATTGCTGCCTGCCGGGTCCAGATGGCCGCCGGCGCCGAGTGCAGGAACCAGCTTGCCGTCTTTTTCTTTGGTATCGCAGTTAGGATTTTGATGGATATGAAAACCATGCAGGCCAGGCGCGAGTCCCCGCAATGCAGGCGTCAACACCAGCCCGTACTTGGTATCGACCGCAGAGATACTGCCTATGGCGGCGCCTGCTCCTTTTTCATCGACGATATTCAGGTTGATGTCTGTACTCGCGTTGACGCTGGCAGCAGCGACTGAAAGTAAGGCGATGAGAGAAAGTTGTAATTTCATGTTGACTCTCCATTGAGGTAACTACAAAGTTTTCTGGGTACCCGGAAGTCACGGACACTATCCTCAGCGTCATGAAACCTGGCAGCAGCTTGCATGATAGTGAAATATACGAAACTGCGCAGTGTATACCTACAACACGGGTAAAAAGTCTGATCCCGGCTCAAGTGGTAGTGCCGTAGCTAGCTATGCAGTCCAGCCTTACCCCAAGCATGCCGTCATCCATTACAATCTGCGTCCCGGCGGAGTAACTGGCTCCGCTGAGGATGGCTAGTCCCTCAACGACCGCGCGCCGGTCTTATTTGCAAAGTAGATGGAATGAAAACGGAAGTGAAGCGCTATCCTGACCTGCCCTGGGTCGTGTTGGAAGATATCCATGAGGCGGAAGCCTGGCTGGATTTGTATAACCGTGAACTGCAGCAGCTGATACCAGCGCAGCAGCAGTCGCAGGGGCAGGGGGTATGTTTTACTTTATTGCATGGTGGTGAGCTGTATCTGCACACCAATAGCGATGGCGATATCCTGCTCGACGTCTTGCCGGAAGCAGCCTGGGCGGTGCCGGTACTGAGCGCCATCACTGGCGTGCAGCCGCCACGCGGCCAGGTCTGGCTGATTGCAGCGGAACATTTACTGCCGCTGGTGCTGGGTTTGAATAGTCTGATAGCAAGCACCCGTCTGGTGTTGCAGCATGATTTTGGCATCCGCCGTCAGGCCTGAGCTGGCTTGCCTAAGGCTGAACGCGCCTCACTGGCTGAACATTTTCTGGAATGCGTCGCTTTGCCTGAGCTTCATCAGGGCCGCATCCAGTTTGTGTAAGCGACCCTGATTGATGTCATTGCGTATCGCAAAATGGATATCCACACTCGAGATAGCCTTGGGCTGGACGCAGAACAATTTTCCGGACTGGCTGGCCTGACCTTGAATTTCTGAGAAATAATAGTGATTCAGGCTGGATTCCAGCGCAATTGGATGTAGATAGCTGTAGTGAAAAAAGCCATCCATGCGGCCTTGTAGTAACTTGGTCATGCGTCCAGACAGGCGGCTGGTATCCTGCTCGACCTCAAACAGCTTGCCCATTTGCTGGTCCACGGCTTCGCCATAACTGGTGCCACGCACCACACCGATGCGTTTGCTTTTTAAATCCTGCAGGGTTTCGTAGCGAAAGCTGCTTTGACAGCGCGTGACCAGATGCACCCGTTCGGTATAGACCACTTGGGAAAAGTCCAGTTTGCTACGTCTTTCTGTGGTGGGAGAGATCCCGAATATCATGCCCTCACCCTGATAAGCTTTTTCCAGCGCACGTTTCCAGGGATAGCGTTGTACGATCAGTTGTACCTGCATCTCTTTGCTCAGACTGCGGAACAGCTGGATATTTTGCTCGGACAGAGGGATGACTTTGCCATACGCATCGGTTTCTTCGCTGACCAGTAAAGTCAGAAATTCCGCAGGGCTGCCGGCCCGGCTGATCTGGGATGTCAGAGCAAGGCTGCAGACCAGGCTCCAGTACAAGAGGCGGCGTAATGCCGGAACATATCTGAAAATAGACATCATCAAAAGTAGGCAAGAATTTGACTACCCACACTGGGCCGGCGACCAGTATGGAAAAAAGTCAGCTTTTTACATCTTAGCTGACTTTTTTCTGTGAATTCAGATTTCTTCCTCTACTTTTGACAGTATGTTGCATATGGTTAATATCGAAATGGCAGCATACACAGTGTGACAGCGATTGATTAGTCCAGCACCCCCGTCCGGTCTATCTTGACCTGACGCGAGCCACCCGCTTTCTTCACGTTGACCACGGCCTGGCTGGGACCGGTCACCTGCACACGTGCGGTTTCCAGCAACAAAGCTTCCGCATCGAGGTCGCCTGAGCCGCTGATCTGGGCGCGCAGGGATTTTGCCTTGCCCTGCATACTGACTTTGCCAGCACCACGCATGGTCAGATCGATCTGGGCATCAGAAGAAAAATCCGCCTCCAGGTCGCCGGAGCCGCTGAGCTCTGCTTGCAATGTTTGTTGCACGCCACCCACACGGATATTGGCCGGACCCTGATTGATCAGATGCATACTGCCGGTTTTCAGCTGGTCGATATCCACATCACCTGAGCCTTTGAGCACGGTTTTCAAGTCATCGACCTCGCCACGCAAACGCAATTCGCCTGAGCCGTGTAATTGCAGATCGGCATTTTTACTGCGTAAGCCAGAGATTTCAACATCACCGGAACCTGAGTGTTCCAGTTGCAGCCCGCTGATTGGACCACGTAATTCGACATTACCTGAACCCGAATGGCTGAGCTTGACCGGCACGCTTTGCAAGTCACTGACGTGCAGATCACCGCTGCTGCTATGGCGCGCATTGAATTCACCCGCGACGGTTGCCAGGCTGACTGAGCCCGAGCCGTCCAGATCGAGTTCAGTCGCCCCGGCGCGTAGCATTTCCAGCTGCAGATCGCCGCTGCCGGCTGACGTGATTTTGAGCTTACCGGTTTTTCCGGATACTTTCACATCGCCCGAACCATGGTGTTCCAGCGTGAATTGCTCGTTATTGAGAGATCGTACTTCTATGTCACCTGAGCCGGATTGCAGCAGGCTTAGCAATACCGGGGTACTGACCGAAACCGTTCCTGGCCGGTTAGTCCAGCTCATGCGATAAGACTTGCTCTTGGTGCGGATAATCAGGCGCTTGTTTTCCACCACCGCGATGATTTCGGGTACCAGTTTTTCATCGCCTGTGATCTCGACAGGGCTCTTCTGACCCTGAGTGATCACGACATCAAAAAAACTCTCGTTTTCTACGCTGTCGAAATCGGCGACTTCTACGCGTTGTGTGGTGGTTTTTCCATTCGCTTTGATGTCAACGCCATTCACTTTGACTTCGCAGGCGCAGAGCGCCAGAACGAACAGACTACTCAGGGTCAGGGTTTTGAACATGATAGATATTGAGAAATGATCAATGAGTCGCCAGTGTAGTCGGGTTCACCGGATTTTCGCATTGGCTTTGCGACAGATTGCATAAATCGCAGTGTCAGCGGCAAAAAGTATGACCATCTTTATTCGGATCCAGCTTGGGTATTCTGGAATCTGGCGCCATAATGTGTATACTGTGCTCACATTTTCCTACCCTGATTTCCTATGCCGACCAGACGCCAACTGCTCAAACAAAGCCTGATCCTGACAGCTGCCGGCCTGACCGTGAACCGTGTCTTTGCTGCCGATCAGCCCGCTGAAAAAAGTACGGCGCTGGAACCCCCGCCAGATCTGTTCGATGCCCAGACCCTGGATCTGGATTTCTGGGTCAAACCACGTACGATAGACTTTATCCGGCCCGCGTCGGGCGAACGCAGTCGTCTGCTGTACTGGAAAGATGGCGAAATGCTGGGCTCCGCTTATCAGGAGTTGTGCCATATCCTGCGTGATGTTCACGGTAAAAAAACTGCGCCTATCGATCCGAAATTGCTGGAAACCCTATGGGCTACCCAGGCCTATGTCGCCCGATTTGGTCTGACCCGGCCGCTGGAAATCCTGTCCGGCTACCGCACCCCGGAATCGAATAAGCATCTGATCGAACAAGGCGTCCCGGCCGCACGCAAATCCTTGCATATGGATGGTAAGGCCGCTGATATCCGGATCGGTAACCTGCATGAAGAGGTATTGGGCGGTTTGGTCAAAAGCTTCCGTCAGGGCGGTGTCGGGTTTTACTACCGGGCCAGCGCAAATGGCGGCTGGATACACGCAGATACGGGCTTACAGCGCACCTGGAAGGGGTGAACAGCCGCGACGGGTTTTGTTGTTGCTATCCGTCAGAATGTGAACATTGTTAATATTTTCTGCGCAGTACTTGTTTCTAAATTGAAATTTAGTAAGCTTTGCATATACACGCTGACTAATCGAGAGGTAGAAACGTGCGCAAAGCCTGTCTGTGCCTGATTGCGACATGGGCCATGTCTGTCATGACACTGGTTCAGGTGCAAGCACAGACACCGGCGCAGACCCATACCCCGCTCACCCTGGTGACAGAGGACTACCCGCCCTTCAATATGCAGCAGAACGGCAGTACTGAGATTTCAGGAATTGCGACAGACAAAGTGCGGCAACTGATGCAGCGCGCCGGAGAAAAATACACACTGCGCTTATTACCCTGGTCACGTGCCTATCAGATGGGTCAGCGTGACCCTGATACTTGCGTATTCTCCACCACCCGCACCGCTGAACGCGAAGCCTTATTCAAATGGGTAGGGCCGCTGGTCAAAAATAACTGGACGATTTTCGCGCGTGCTGACGATACCCGCCATCCAAAAACGCTGGAAGAACTGCGTATTTATACCCTGGGTGGCTATCGCAATGACGCGGTGGCTGAATATCTGGCCACCCGCTCTTACAAAGTCGATCTGGCCAGCTATGACACCGATAATCCGCGTAAATTACTGTACCGGCGCTTTGACTACTGGGCTACCGGTGAGTTGCTGGGCTTGTCCATCCTGAAGCAGCAAGGCTTGCAGCAGCAAATCGTCCCTTTATTTCAGTTTAATCAGACCGAGATGTATCTGGCCTGTCATCCCGGCATGGCGCAGGAGAAGGTGGACCATTTCAACCAGATACTGAAAGAAATGGAACGCGACGGCAGTAATGCGGCAATAGAGAAAAAATACAAATAAAGCGCTGTCACAATGCAGCCCCGGCAGTGCGTACTGTCGGGGCTGCATTGAGGAGTGACGGCCATTTATTCAATCACTTATCTGGTAGAGGCAGCCTTGCCAGCTTTTGCTGCATCGGCCGTCGTCACTACGCTCCAGCTCTCCGGTAGCACATATTTTTTCGCCGCCTGGTTGACTTGTTCCAGTGTCAGTGCCTGTATCGATGCTTCCAAACGCTGAAATACGCGCAGATCCTGACCTTCATGCAAGGCGGCATTCCACATATCCGCCAGTTGCTGATTGCTTTGCCGGTGCTGCGCATCTGCGCGTGCGATGTTCAGCTTCGCCTTCTTCAGCTCGGCTTCCAGAAAACCTTGTTGCTGGACATTCTGCAACACTTCAGTCACTGCCTGGCGCAGTTTCAGCAGGTTTTCCGGAGCACTGCTGGCGACTATATCCCAGCGTGCATAGGGATCAGTCTGATCGGCAGAAAATTGTGACTGCACGCTGTAACTCCAGCCCTCCTGCTGACGCAGTCTTTGCATCAGACGGGATTCCAGCCCTGCTTGCCCCAGCAAATAATTGATTACCACCAGTGCCGGAAAATCCGGATGTGCTTTACCGACAGACAGATAGCGGCGACCATAAAAGTAGGCACTGCTCTCACCCGGCGTATCGATGCTGGCTGACATGGCAGGACGCTCCGGCGCTTGCTGATGAATTTCGGCATAAGGCGATTTACTATCCCAGCCACTTAATTCCGGCGTCAGGCTGGCCAGCACATCTTGCGGTTCAAAATCGCCGACGATCACCAGATGACCGCTGCTCGCACCATAAAAATTTTTATGGAACTCAAAAAAGTCAGCGCTTTTGATGGCATTCATTTCAGAGATACTCTGCTGGCTGGTTTCCAGCCGGCGCGGATCGCTGGTCGGGTAAGTGTTGAAGTGCTGGGCGTAGCGGTCTTCGATTTTACGTAGGGGGGTTTTCCTTTCCAGATCCAGCGAAACGCGATGTCTGGCAACGATGTCCATCGCCTGCCCAAAGCCGGGTTGCTTCAGATTCAGCATCATCAGACTCAGTGCTTCGCGCAAATCGGCTCTGGTGGTGGAAAAATGTCTGACACTGCCTTGCATATGCAAGCGCGCACGTTCTGCTTCCAGGCTTTCTTTCCCGTATTGGCCCGCGCCATTGAGCAGCGCCTGATCGGTAAAATATTCCAGCCATTTTTTTTCATGCAAGGATTGCAGATTACCCCAGTGCAGACGTAAATCTACCGTGACGACTTGTCCACGGCTGGGTTTGGGCAGCAGCACGACCTCGATATTTCCTATCTTGATACGCTGAGATTGTGCCATCAGATTATCGTAAGATGCATCAAAGCCGCTGACCGGTGCGTATTCATCCACATGTTTGAATTGCTTCAGGATGTCGTTCACATCTGGCGCAGCGGGTATCTCCACTGGCTGGTTTGGCTCAGCGTACAGCAGGCCGGAAATGCGGTTATTTTTTTTCAGATATTTTTTGGCAGCGGCCTGTACCTGTTCGGCTGTCAGAGCAGCGATTCTGGCTTTCTCGACAAAAAACATGCGCCAGTCACCCAGCGCAATATATTCGGACAGACGTATCGCCAGCGCCTCCGGGTCATCCAGCGTACGGGTATAGGTAGCGGCAAATTGCGCTTTAAAGAAACGCAAATCCTGCTCACTTATCAGGCGTTGCGGAAACTGATCTATCGCTTTTTGCATCAGTTTGCTCTGGTCTTCAATTTGCTTAGCCGATTGTTGGCGCGTGATGAAATAAATCAGACCGCTGTCACGCATACCAGGACTCAGGCTGTACATGCTGTGCGATAAGCGGTGTAAAGACTGATCGGCATCGCGCTGTTCCCGCTCAGATGACACTACGGTTGCAGCGAATTTAATCGCCGCGAAATCCGGATGCAGCGCGGAGGGGACATGGTAAGCCTCGATTGCCGCGCTGAAATTCGCGGGCTTACGCACGATGACGCTGCGTTCACCTAAAGCCCCTGGCTCTACCGTTGCGATCAGCGGCAGTGACTGCGCCGGTTTCGGTATGCTGCCAAAGTATTTTTGAATACTGCCTAATACTTGCTCAGGCTGGAACTGTCCGGCCACCAGCAAGACCGCATTGTCCGGGCGGTAGTAGCGGTGGTAAAACTGTTCCAGTTCAGCGGTTTGGGCGGCATCCAGATCGCTGCGTTCGCCAATCGCAATATGTCCATAGCCATGCCAGTCAAATGCGACCGCCTTCACCTGATGCATCAGGCTGTTATACGGATTCCCTTCACGTAGTTCCAGCTCGTTTTTGACTATCGTGACTTCACGCCGCAGTTCGTCCGCGCTAAAGCGCACATTGCGCATACGGTCGGCTTCCATTGCCAGCATCCAGTCCAGCTCTGTCTCAGAAGCAGGAATGATTTCAAAAAAATTGGTACGGTCATCGGTAGTGGTGCCATTCCAGCGGCCACCACGCCGGCTGATTTCCTCAGCGATTTTTGGGAATTGCTGGCTGCTTTTGTACAGCATATGTTCGAGCAAATGTGCATAACCCGATTGCCCCGCGTTCTCGTGCCGGGAGCCGACCAGATAAGTCATATTGATCGTGACGGTATTTTTACTATTGTCCGGCATCAGTAATACCCGTAAGCCATTCGGCAGGCGGTATTCGGAAATACCTTCTGCGCTGGCGATCAGCGGCGGGTTACTGGCAGCCTGCGCTGGTGTGACCGGCGCGGCCAGTGTGTAGCATGTGAACAGTGCAATCAGGAGTGTGCGCATAATGGTTGGAGGACGGAGGTAAAACACAAGAAACGTAAGATGACTGCTGCCGGTTCCAACATGTAGCCTTAGCAGCTTTATCCTGAAAATAAAAAATCAGGCACCGCTTACAGCTGGTGCCTGACAGTTGCGCATACCTAAGTAAAACCAGGCAAGCGAATTGACTTCATCACTTGCCTGGTACGGCAGCAGCCTGCGCGGCTTTTGCCTTTACCTCATCGCCCGCGATAAAGGTGCTCATACGGGCTGGATTGACGTATTGACGGAAGGCGGCATTGACTTGTTCCAGCGTCAGATTTTTAATTTTGTCATCCATCGCCTGTGACCATGCCCAGTTGCGTTTGAGTTCAAGGTGATTGGTCCACCCTGCTGTCAAGGCGCCGTCGGTGGTGCGGCCTTGTGCGCGTTGCTGCAGCATGCCGGATTTCGCTTTCGCCAGTTCCTCGGCAGTGAAGCCATCTTTCAGGGCACGCTTGAGTTCTTCCTGGATCGCGATTTCCAATTTCTCCAAATTTTGCGGCGCTGCCGTGGCTGAGATCGCGAAACTGCCAACCGGGTCGATTTCACCGACCGATAAGCTGGAACCTCCGCCATAGGACAGACCATCTTTCTGACGTATGCGTTCCATGATGCGTGAATTCATACCGGCACCACCGAAGATGTAGTTTGCCACACGCAGGGCTGGATAATCGGCATCATCTTCGCGCATAGTAATCGTCATGGCGCTGGAGTAAACCCCGTTTTCCTTATCCGGTGTATGGAAGGTTTTACGAACTACAGCCGGATCATTCCGCTTGCTGACCATGCGGGTGTAGGGCGCTTTGCTGGTCCAGCCATCGAAGGCTTTGGCAATTGCGGCTTTGGCTGCCGCTACATCCATGTCACCGACTATCGCGATCTCGCCTTTAGAGGCACCGTAAAAGTCTGCATGATAGGCTTTGATATCTGCCAGCTTGACGGCGCGGATATCGGCCAGACTTTCATCCAGTGTTTTCGCGGCACGGAAGTCGCCTTTCGGATAGCTGTTGAAATGCTGACCCAATTCGCGGTTCACGATAGAGCCAGGTTCATTGCGTGAGGCTTCCAGGCCGACGATGGCGCGGTCCCGCAACTGGATGAATTCGCTTTCCGGGAAATTCGCTTCACGTAACACATGCGAAACCAGTTCCAGTGCGGCTGGCAGATGTTCTTTCGTGGTCTGGAAGGAGTACAGGCCACCGCTCATTTTCAACTTCGACATTTCATCCGCCAGCTGAGCGCGACTGTACTTACTGGTGCCAGTCATCAGCAGGCTGCCAGCCAGACTGGAGACTGTGCTCTTACCAAACAGGCTCTTTTCATCACCCCAGTGCAGATTCAGCGAGACATTGACCGCTTCACCACGGTTCTTTTTAGGCAGTAAAGCGACTTGCAGATTGCCGATCTGGGTGATTTCTGTGCGTTTATCGATATTTGCCGGCGCCGGATCGAAGGCTTCACCACTCAGCACTGAGGCTTTGGGTTTGAAGTCTTTCATCACCTCAGCCATGCTGGGTGCAGCCGGGATCTCTGCGCGCTGTGGTGTGTCTTCCGGGATGAACATGCCAACGGTGCGATTGTCACGCACCAGATAGCGTTTGGCGACTTCATTCACCTGTTCCGGTGTGATGCTATCGACTTCATCGCGGTCTTTGAATAAGTAGCGCCAATCACCCATTGCGATGTATTCCGACATGCTGATGCCGATGGACTCGTGATTGTTCAGCATTTTCTCGAAAAAATTATGCGTATCACGTTTGATGCGGTCGATTTCTTCTTTGCTCGGTGGCGCTTTCTTGAAATCTTCTATCGCGGCCAGCAAGGCATCGCGTGCGGCATCCACCGATTCGCCTTTTTTCACCACCGCACCGATGATGGACAAACCAGGGTCAACCTGACCGACGGCGCTAGAAAATACCTGCACTACTTTGCCGGTCTCCACCAATTGCTTATGCAAACGGCCATGCGGTGCGCTGGTCAGCACGCTGCCCGCAAAGCTGAGCGCATCGCGGTCAGGATGCAGGCCGGATGGGACTTTATAGCCTATCATGACAAACTGCACATCGCCTTTGCGGCGTACGATCACATTACGTTCACCATCCTGGGTTGGCTCTACTGTCCATAACTGTGGCAGGCTGCGTTTAGGTTTAGGGATTTTGCTGAAGGCGCCATCTATCCATTGCAAAACTTTTGCAGTATCGAACTTACCCGCGACCAGCAGGACCGCGTTATCTGGCTGGTAGTACTGACGGTAAAATGCTTGCAGGTTGTCGATTTTGACGTTTTCGATATCGCTGCGATTGCCGATGGTGGAGTTGCCATAGTTATGCCAGTCATAGGCCACACTTTGCATGCGCTTCATCAGCACGCTGCCCGGCGAATTTTCACCGCGTTCATATTCATTGCGCACGACCGTCATTTCGGTATCGAGATCTTTTTTAGCAATGAAGGAATTGACCATGCGGTCGGCTTCCATTTCCAGCGCCCATTTCAGATTGTCGTCATTGGCCTGGAATAACTCGTAGTAATTGGTGCGGTCGAGCGATGTGGTGCCGTTCATGCGCATGCCGCGCTTATTGAATTCTTCCGGAATTTTCGGATTGCCCGGCGTGCCTTTGAACAGCAGATGTTCGAGCAAATGCGCCATACCGGTTTCGCCATAGTTTTCATGGCGTGAGCCAACCAGATAAGTCATGTTGACCGTAACAGTAGGTTTGCTGGCATCTGGCATCAGCAATACGCGCAGGCCGTTCGGTAAGCGGTATTCAGTGATGCCTTCTACGCTGGTAACCTGACTGACGCCCTTAGGCAGGCTATCCGCCAGCAACAGCGGTGCGGTGAACAGCAGAGCGCCGCCGAGTATCAGCGAGCGCAATACAGGTTTGAGAGACAAAGTGATTGTGGCATTTGGCATATTTTTTCCATTGTGTCAGGTTAAAGTCAGCAGCAAATTCAGCTGCTGGCCAATAGAGTTTCCCTTCGTGTCGTCAGCACAGGGGGATGCTGTATTCCTCAGGCGAGCAGTTCGCATTGCAAGAGCTGGCTACCGCTCCAATGCGCACCGGGTGCAAGGTGTATAGGCTGGCTGATCGCTGCAGCCTCGACGCATAACATTTTTTGTTCGCCTCCGGATTCAAAGTCCGGCAGTTTGACAGCGGCAGCGGGTCCGGGGTTCCATACCACGGCATCCTTAAATCCCTGCTGCCGGATGTCCAGTCGCTGATGCGCCTGTTCCAGGCGCAGTAAATCTGGCACATCACGGTAAATGCGGTCGGTTTCGCCATTGATCTGCACATACGCATCCTGTTCTAAGCAATTATCCTGAGCCAGCACGCTGTCACGATAACGGCAATCCTGCAAACCAAGCAAGCGCGCCTGACTCAGCTCACTGACTGCCAGATAGGTATGCAGTGCTGAGGTAAAACTGAAGGCAGTGTCACCGCTATTGTGCACAGTCAGTGTCACCTGCAATTGCTGTGCAAGCAGCTGCACCCGGATGGTGGCTTGAAATACATAAGGCCAGATCGTCAGGCGGGCGATGTTTTCCTTCAGATGGAATTCCACCACTGCGGCACCATCCTCTTGCAGAAACGGGGTATCCGCCTGCCACAGTGCGGTGCGCGCAAAGCCATGTTTGGGCAGACTGCCGAGACCTGCAAATTGCGGAAAGATCACAGGAATGCCCCCGCGTATCGCCACCCCTTCTTTGAATTCCGTTTTTTGACTCAGAAATAGTTGTTCCTTGCCTTGAGCAGGTATCCATGAACAGACATGAGCACCGAGGGGACTGATTTTTGCCGTTGCACCATCGGCTGCGCGGAGATGAATGAATTCCATACGTGAAGATTTCAGCAAAGAGGATTAATGATAATTTTATATTCTATGTCAGCTTTACCACATCCTGCATGAACGCTTACAGCACACACAACAATTTCGGGTAGTATCGCCTGCATGTCATGGTATTTGGAGCTGAGGATTGAACACCCTGTGGTTAAAACATCTGCATATCAGCCTTGCATTGCTGAGTGGTGCTCTGTTTGGTTTGCGTGCTTACTGGCGCTGGACGAGGCCGGAACGCCTGCAACTGCGCTGGGTCAGGCTCACGCCCCATGTGGTTGACAGTGGGCTGCTCATGAGTGCGGTCGGCCTGATGTGGCTGACTCAGCAATACCCTTTGGTACAACACTGGCTGACGCTGAAACTGGCGGCTTTGCTGCTGTATATCGTGGCTGGCAGCTTTGCTTTAAAACGCGGAAAAACCCCGCTGGTGCGCGCGCTGGCGCTGCTGCTGGCAGTATCCGCATTCTTCAGTATTGCAGGCATCGCTCTGCATCATTCCACAACCTGGTAAAGAAAGAACTGTAACGATGAAACTTTCCCGACTCAGCCTGATGTTAGCTACTTTGCTCACGACCCACAGCAGCTTTGCGGAGATGCCGGCTACCCTGGAGCAGCAACAAAGTGCGCTGCGCAGCGGCAAGCTCAGCGCCACCGAACTCTTGCAGTATTACGGGCAGCAGATTGCCGCGCGCAATCCGGCGACTGGTGCGGTGCAAGCGCTGGATCCGCAGGCTAAGGAAGTCGCAGCACGTATCGATCAGCAAAAAAAAATACAAAGGTGCATTGACTGGCCTGCCTTTGCTATTGAAAGACAATATCGATGCGCAAGGCATGATCACAACGGCCGGTTCACTCGCGCTGGCCGATAATCTGGTGCAAAAAGATGCGCCGCTGGTGGCCAGGTTACGTGCTGCCGGTGCGGTGATCGTCGGTAAAACGAATCTCAGTGAATGGGCCAATCTGCGCTCATCCAAATCGACCAGTGGCTGGAGCAGTGCCGGTGCGCAGGTGCGTAATCCATATGATCTGAGCCGCAGCCCCTGTGGTTCCAGCTCAGGTTCAGGCGCAGCGGTGGCGGCACGCATGATACCGGCTGCGATCGGTACCGAGACTGATGGCTCCATCGTCTGCCCGGCTTCTGTGAACGGCCTGGTCGGGTTGAAGCCTACTGTAGGGCTGGTCAGCCGCACCGGTATTGTGCCTATCAGTCATACCCAGGATACGGCGGGACCGATGACACTGACGGTAAAAGATGCGGCGCTGTTGTTGAATGTAATGGCGGGTAGCGATCCGGCCGATCCGGCGACCTTGGAAGCTGATAAACGTCGCAGTAAAGATTACGCTAAAGGCTTAAGCCGCAATGGCCTGCAAGGGCGCAGGCTGGGTCTGGTCAGGCAATTGGCAGAAGGCTACGATGCCGAAACCAAAGCCTTATTTCAGCGTTCACTGGCTACCTTGAAAGCCGCAGGCGCGACCGTGGTTGAGGTGGATTTGCCAGGGCTGGAGGAGCTCGATAAAGATGAACTGACGGTTTTGCTATATGACTTTAAAGCCGACCTGAATCAGTATCTGGCAGCGACTCCGGCCACGGTGAAGCACAGGCAGATGGCGGATGTGATTGCTTTCAATCAGGCGCAGGCCGAACGGGTGATGCCTTACTTTGCTCAGGATTTGATGGAACAGGCCCAGGCTACCAGCGGTTTGCAGGATCCGGTCTATCTGGCAGCGGCGGCACGTGTCCGGCAAAAGGCAGGAATACAAGGTATCGATGCCACCATGAGACGGCATGGTCTGGATGCACTGATCGCACCGACGACTGGCACCGCCTGGCCTATCGATTACAAAGCGGGTGATGTGATCGAAGGGAGTGCCAGTACACCGGCAGCGGTTGCGGGTTATCCGCATCTGACGGTACCAATGGGGCTGGTACGTGGCTTGCCGGTCGGGCTCTCGTTTTTCGGACATGCCTGGGGTGAAGCGAGATTGCTGCAATTAGGTTATGCGTTTGAAAAAGCGCGCCCTGCCTTGCCTGCGCCGCAGTTAGTGCGCTGAGGCCAACTCAGCCAGACAAGCAGCACCGGACGCAAAACTGCTGCGCCCGGTGTGCTGTCAGGTCTGGTGGCTGAATAGATTCACACCTGGTTTTTCAAACCATCTCGTATCATCGCAGCGGCCTTCTCCCCTATCATCATGGCTGGCGCATTGGTATTGCCACCAATCAGAGTCGGCATAATCGATGCATCCACCACCCGTAAGCCTTGCAGACCAATGACTTGCAATTGTGGATTCACCACCGCCATCGCATCGACGCCCATCTTGCAGGTGCCGACCGGGTGATACACGGTATCGGCGGTCTGGCGTATGACGGCGCGGATTTCATCATCGCTGTGTACCGCAGCAGTCTGGAAGTCGCTGTCGCGCAGGCTGGCCAGCGCCGGTGCATCCATGATGCGCCGCGTCAGGCGAAAGCCTTTGACCATGTTGTCCATGTCCTCAGGATGCTCAAGGAAACGCGGATTAATCAGCGGTACCGCCAGCGGGTCCGGACTCGCGAGCCTGACATCGCCGATACTCTTAGGCCTGAGCAGGCACATATGGCAGGAATAGCCATGTCCCAGATGTAGCTTACGTGCATGGTCGTCCAGCATGGCGATCACAAAATGCAATTGGATGTCCGGCATGCTGAGTGATGGATCGGTTTTCAGGAAGGCACCACCCTCGGCACCATTGGAGGACAGGATGCCGCGCCGCTCCCGCTGATAACGCAACAGTTCTTTGCCCATGCGCAGAGTGCCAGCCGCAGAAATGCCAAGCAGATCCAGGCTTTTGGCACGGTATTTGAACACAAAATCCGGATGATCCTGCAAATTCTGGCCCACACCCGGCAAGTGTTGAAGCACGGGGATGCCCATTGCCTGTAACTGTGCTGCATCGCCTACGCCAGACAGCATCAGCAATTGCGGGGTTTGGAAAGCGCCAGCGGCCAGCAGGATTTCGCGTCTGGCACGCAGGGTTTTGCGTACCCCGCCCTGCAGATACTCAACAGCACAGGCACGCTTGCCTTCAAACAGGATGCGGGTTACCTGACAGCCGGTTTCTACCTGCAGATTAGCCCGCTTGCCCTGATGCGGGCGCAGATAGGCACGCGCGGCAGTCCAGCGCTCCCCATCACCCTGGGTGACCTGATAAATGCCTACCCCTTCCTGCTCGCTGCCGTTGAAATCGGAATTCAGGCGGAAACCAGCCTGTTGTCCGGCCTGCAGAAAATGCTGCTGGAAAGGATTGTCACTGCGTAATTCGCTGACTCGCAACGGACCGGACTGACCATGCAGCGGCAGGCCATGGGTTTCATTGCATTCTGAATGCATGAAATACGGCAGTACATCCTGATATGACCAGCCGCTATTACCGAGTGACGCCCAATGATCGTAATCCTGCTGATGGCCACGGATATAGACCATGGCATTGAGACCGGATGAGCCACCCAGCATCTTGCCGCGCGGCTGATAGCCGCGTCTGCCGTTCAGGCCAGGTTGTGGTACGGTTTCAAAAGCCCAGTTATTGAGGCGGGTCGGCAACATCGCCACCACCCCGGCCGGGGTATTGACGACCCAGCTGTCGCCGGCACCGCCAGCCTCCAGCATAGTCACGCCTAGTTGCGGGTCTTCGCTCAGCCGTCCGGCGACGGCGCAGCCGCCCGATCCGCCGCCGACTACGATGTAATCAGTTTCAGTTTGCATACGGTCTCCTGTCGTTTTTTTGTTTTTTCGCAGCACGGCGTTGCCGAAAGCAGGCAAGCAGTGTACGTTGTCAGCATAGTAGAACGCACGTTCGTTTCCGGTAAGGACAAATCCTGCCAACCCCTCATCAGCACTGTATTCCTATGCCATCTGTTGTTGCGCCACCACTGCTCTCTGTGAAAGATGCTGTGTTTCCTTTGCATCCGCTCAGCGGCGTGCTGAGCCTGGCACGGGAACAGCAATGGCAGTGGTCAGCATCTTTGCTGGCGCTGGAAGCACAGCCAGGCAATCAAGCCCAGCCCAGACTGAGCTATGTGCAGGCGCGCGAAGCCTTGCTGCTCGCTAAGCATCAGTTGGGAAATCAGCTCGGCGTCTTGTCCGGCGCACGCAAAGCCTTGCCGCAGTTGAGCTACCTGGCGGCCGGGATGGCAGCGCAAGCGAATCTGGCAGATGCTTTGCGCTTTGGACTCGATTATCAGTTAATCGCCGGTGCCATGATGCATTTGAGTCTGGAACCGCAAAGCGAAGGTGTGGCGCTGGTCGCCTGTGCCTTGTTTGAAGATGCTGAACTGGAAGATGTACTGGCGATTGATCACCTGGCAACCGCAGTCAATGCGGCACGCCAGCTGTGCCCGCTGCCTTTCAGCTTACAGCGCGCGGAATTCCGCATTTGCGATGATGGTAACCGCTCTGTGTACGAGGCATTTTTTCACTGTCCTGTGATGTTTGGTGCAGACAGAAATCAGGTGTATTTTGATGCCTGCCAGCTGCAACAGGAATTGACACGATCTGACCCGGTGCAAGTCATGCTGGCCCGCTCAGCCTGCGAGCAAGAGTTAGCGATGCTCGGTGTGCTGGGACAGCAAAGCCTGCTACAGAAGTTGCTGGCGCTGCCTTGTGCGAATCATGGCATTGCGCAGGCGGCGCAAGCTTTGCAACTGAGTCCGCGCAGCTTGCACCGCTTACTGGCCAGAGAGGGTATTTCGTATTCAGCTCAAAGTGACAGGCAGCGTATTACGCGTGCCAAGAGTCTGTTGCTGCAAGGTATGGATCTGGAAGACATTGCGGCTCAGCTTGATTACTCAGACAGCCGCAGCCTGCGCCGCGCATTTCAAAGGCATACCGGTCTGAGCCCGGCCGCTTACCGATCAGGGAAACACCGGTAAATTGAACCAGAAGGTGGTGCCGTTGCCAGCCTGACTGCTGAAATGGATTTGTCCGCCCATGCCTTCTACCAGCGCTTTGGTGATGGCCAATCCCAGACCGGTACCGCCTTGCTGGCGGGTATTGGTGCCATCGGCCTGGGTAAAGGGCTCGAATAAATGGCTCTGAAACTCCGGCGGGATGCCGGGTCCACGGTCACTGACCGAAATATGGTAGTCCTGTTCCCGCCTGGCGATTCTGACCACCACGCTCTCGCCTTCGGGCGAGAACTTCGCAGCATTCGAAATCAGATTCGCCATCACTTGCATAAGCCTGTCGTAGTCGCCCAGACTGGTGGCACACAGCACTTCCTGTTCAAGAACCAGGCCCACTTGCAGCGAGCTGGTATAGGCTGCATTCGACTCGATTGTACTGTTCAGCAAGGCTATTAAATCGACAGGCTCAGATTTGATTGGCATTTTCCCATTGCTGAGTTTATCCATATCGAGGATGTCGTTGACCAGTTTGATGAGGCGCTTGCTATTGTTATGTGCGATCCGTATCAGTTGCCGCGCCGGTTCGCTGAGATCACCCGCTACGCCGGATTCCAGCAGACTCAGTGAGCCACGGATCGAAGTCAGTGGCGTGCGCAGTTCATGGCTGACCACGGAAATAAATTCTGTTTTAAGTTGATTGATGCGTAAGCGGTCGCTGATGTCCATCGCAAAGCCCACCCATTCCCGCTTGGAGTTTTCCAGATGATTAATCCCGACCAGAACCGGAACCGTATGGCCATCTGCATGTCTGAGCATGATTTCGAAAGGGGCTGTGGTACCGGTTTCGTTTAACTCGTTGTAGGCCAGCTTACACAGATACTGGTCATTTTCAGACAGCAATTCTTTCCAAATATAGGGTTCGCCGAGTAACTGGTCGCGGTGATAGCCACATAGCTGACAAAAAACATGATTAACGTCGATCAGGTAACGGCTTTGATTGCCTTGCACGATGCCGATCAGGCTGGAATTCATCAGGCGCTTGAGCCGACTCTCACTGTCGCGCAAGGCATTCAGCGTCTGGCGCTGTCCGGTGATGTCTTCTATCATCCAGACCGCGCCTTTCTGGTAATTTTCAGTTGGCAGAGCACGCCCGGCCAGCCGGGCGATAAATGGCTTACCATCCATGCGCCGCATCTTCCATTCCAGTTCTACCGGTTCATCCGCGAGTAAAGGCGCTTTCACGGTTTCTTTGAAGGCCAGATAATCTTCAGGAGTCAGGAATAAAAAACTGGTCAGTGCGCCTATCATCGCTTGTGCATTGGGGAAGTGGCACAGCGCGGCCAGCACATGATTCGCCCTGACGATCAGATCATTGCTGACAAACATAATGCCAACCGGCGCATTCGCAATCAGAATTTCCAGCTCACGCGCTAATTCTTTGTAGCGATTTTTGCTGGCGTTGAGCAAATCCTGATTCAGTTTGATTTGCTCTTCAGTCTGCTTGCGGTCCGTGATGTCGATATGTGTGCCCACGATGCGCACCGCACGATGGTTGCTATCCCATTCAACAACGGCGCCGACAGACATCATCCAGCGCCATTGTCCCGCCTTGTTTTTTTGCCGGAATTCCGCATGGTAATCGCCTTCGGCCTGCTGCGAGTAATGACGCTGATAGGCTTGCTTGAGCCCGGCGACATCGTCGGGATGGATGCCTTCGGTCCAGAAATATTCCCAAAAGCTGTCAGGATCGGGAAAGTCTTCATTGGAGTAGCCCAACAATTGCAGATATTCAGGACTAAAGCTGCCCATGCCGGTCTGCAGATTGATATCGTACAAACCCTGATTCGACGATTTCATGACCAGCCGACGCTGCTGCTCTGCCGCCTGCAGTTTTTGCTCGGTCTGCTTACGCTCAGTCTGATCGCTGACAAAACCATGCCAGAGTACACTACCGTCTGGCAGACGTTCCGGGGTAGCGTCACCCACTACCCAGCATTCCCTGCCTTCCGGCGTGGTAATACGATACTCATGCTTCCATACGGTCAGCCTGGCTGCCGATTCACGTATGCCCAGTATCAGGACGGGCAAGTCATCAGGATGTACTTTGGAAAACAGGATGGCCCCATCAACGCTGAGCTGCTCAGCGTTGACGCCGAACAGGGTCTCGACCGAGGCGCTGACATAAGGGAAAAAAAAGCGACTTTCTGAACAGCGCTGAAACTGGAAAAACATACCAGGCAGACAGCGTGAGAAGTTATTGAGTAAAGCATGACTACGTTGCAGAAGCGCCGCGCTGACGGCATCTGGTTCGGCTGGCGTTGCATTGATGATGGGCTGGCTACCGGTCATACCTACGCTCGCGAAACGTCATCGGGGAGCAGCGTCAGGTGGCTCCTGACGCTGTAAGTGTCGTCTGTTCAGACTGAATTACTGGTGCTGTGTGACGATTTGATTGAAGAAATCATACACGCCTTGTTCACTCATGCGGCGTGCATTTGACAATTCACCACCTTTGGAGGCAAACAATACGGTGTTGTCAGGTTTTAAAACGACGGCAGCCGGAATCCCTTTTTTGGTCGGATTACCGTAGGTCTCGATCAGTTCTTTGTTTTTATCAAACTGGCCCACATTCACTTTGACCACCACGAATTTTTTTGCAATCAGATCTGCGCTTTGGCCATGCATGGACTTGTCCAGTTCCAGGCAGTCTTTGCACCAGTTCGCACCGAAAATAAGCAGCACATTTTTTTTACTGGCTTGCGCCTGCTTCAGCGCGGCTCCTACTGCAGCCGGTGCGTCAGCGGTCTCATCATACGGGGCATTGCCAGCTGCATGAGCGCTGTGCAGTGACATACCGAGTACCAATGCAGAAATGAGTGTGAGGATTTTTTTCATAAATAGGATTCCTGTAATGCTGGCGGTACCAGCGAAATGACAGCAGAAGAATAGCGTGTTCCACAGCAACTGGAATGCAGTATTTCAATCTGACATATAAAACTATGCCGTAAAACTGAAACAGTTGCATGGGCGATAAACATTTTCTGCAAAAAAAGTCTACATTTGCAAAAAATGCTGGATGTATATACAGTTATGGTCAGTATTATTGGGCTTGACAGCTACTATATTCAGCCTGCTTACCTCCACGATCAAACAGTTGGTGTTGTATTGAAGAAAATTATTCATTGCGATTGTGATTGCTTTTATGCTGCCATCGAAATGCGTGATGACAGTTCCTTGCGCGGAAAGCCGCTCGCTGTGGGTGGGCGTCCCGATCAGCGTGGTGTGGTGGCGACTTGTAATTACGAGGCAAGGCGTTACGGTGTGCGCTCGGCCATGCCCATGTCGCAGGCAGTACGACGCTGTCCTGAGCTGGTGATCCTGCCGCCTGCAATGGAAAAATACCGGATTGCGTCACGCCAGATCCTCGCGATTTACCGCGACTACACAGACTTGGTTGAACCACTTTCATTAGATGAAGCCTATCTGGATGTGAGTGCTTCCTCTCATTATCAGGGCAGCGCAACAAGGATAGCGATGGCTATCCGGGCACGGGTCGCAAGCGAAGTCGGCATCATCGCGTCGGCAGGTGTGGCACCGAATAAGTTCCTGGCAAAAATTGCCAGTGACTGGAATAAACCCGATGGTCTGTTTGTGATTTTGCCGCATCAGGTTCCCGATTTTGTCGCGGCGCTGCCTGTGGCCCGCTTATTTGGGGTTGGTAAGGTGACGGCTGCCAGGTTGCATCAGCTAGGCATACAGACTTGTGCTGATTTACTGAGCTGGTCTTTGCCTGACTTGTTGCAGCATTTTGGCAAATTGGGGCGCAGCCTGTATTTTCTGGCACGTGGCGTGGATGAAAGAGAGGTTATCGTCAGCAGCGAACGCAAGTCGGTGAGTGTGGAAGAAACCTATGTGCAGGATTTACCCAGTGCAGAAGCTTGTCTCGCTGAGTTACCTGCCTTGCTCGGTGATTTGCAGCGGCGCGCCAGTGCATGTAATGCATTGCCGCATATCCACAAGCTCTACGTCAAATTGCGCTTCTCGGATTTTCGTATCACGACTGTAGAGTGTGTCTCCCGCGAGCTGGATGCAGACTTGTTCCGGCAACTGCTACAGACCGGTTTTCAACGTCGCCAGTTGCCAGTACGTTTGCTGGGTGTCGGTGTGCGTCTGCATGAGCAAAAATCCCCGGAATCAGCGCAGTTAGAACTTTGCTTGTGACTGACTCATTTGCCATATCGGTTCACTGAACGATAGCTGTAGTTGCTGGAAATATTGGTTTTCCATTTTTTTGATATGCAGTTTTTCCAGACCGCCATTAAAAGCTTTCTGCTTTGCCAGTCCTTTGGCATTGCGCTGAAAACAGATATGCATAGAAAACTCGGTCAGTTCCTTAGGATGAAATACGATATTTTGCTTCTCTGGCCCCAGGCTGTGATCACTGATCAGCAGACTCTTATACACCCACTTATCAATCACGATCACATCCACCCGTTTTGCCAATAACTTACGCAAGTTGCTGATATCAGACGGTGCGCTATCAACCAATAACTGTTTCTGTCTGACCATGGCGTCGAACACTTCGCCGTTGGCATATTCGTGGACGGTACCGATTTTAAATTTCTTCAGATCTTTCAAAGTTTCCCAGTCGAAATGGGCTTCGCGGAGACTGGCAAATCCTATGATGCTATTGCCCAGACTACCGGAGAAGTAGCAGTCTTTTTCCCTTTCTTTAAGATAGAAAGCCGGAAAATAGCCATCGAATTGCTCACTATTGAGTCCATCCTGTACCGCCCGGCTCCAGGGGAAATAGTTGATTTCTGTGCGCAGCCCACCCAATTGCGCCGCCGTCCGCACGATGCTGGCGGTCATGCCATCGCCCGGCAGGGTTTTGGTCACATAGGGCGACCATTCCAGCGACGTCAGGCGCACTACATTCTGTTGCGCACAGGCTTGTGGGCTGGTCAGGACAGCAGCACAATACAGAATCAGAATGGTAGGGATAAATCGCGTTAACATTTCTGCCTCAGAGGGGAATGCAGGGCAGTTTAGCGCATGTATTTGATTCTGAGTCTTTCCATCAGGCCAGACTGTTGTACTTTTTCAAATGACTGTCTGATTCTTTGCAGTAATGCCGGATCAGTATCTTTTTGCATGGCCAGGTAATACTGGTGCTTATTGTCCAGTAACAGCACACTCTCCAGTTCATCCGGATGTCTGCCCAAGGTTTTCATCAAATAGGCTGCGCTCCAGTCCTGAGAAACGATCAGATCAACCCTGCCGAGCAGAAACTTTTTCATATTTGAGTCTACCGTTGGTGCGTAATCGATATGCTTGTCCTCAATCGCAACATTCCTGATCAGCTCTTTACTGGAAGCCATTTCCCTGACCAAGCCTATCTTATAAGCCCGCATATCGGCAGGAGCCCGGATCTGAATGTCTTTGCGGCTTTTTAATTTATACAAATGTATTTGTCGCGGGCTGACCGGACCTATCCATACAAATTCTTGTTCTCTTTCTTTTGTACGGGTCATCGAAAATATCAGCGTATTTGCCTGGGTCTGTGCAAGTTGATAGGCACGGGCCCACGGTAAAACCTGTATCGGGGCTTGCAGATTGGCGTTACGCAAAATTGCATTAACGATTTCCGTGCTGTAACCCGTGACAACACCATGCTCTTCATAACTCAGCGGGGGTAAATGCTCGGTGACGATAGTCAATTCCGCCGAGTGCGCATGGCAGGACGCTCCCAGCAGAGTAATAAGCAAGAAACGAGATATCAGCAATGTAGAGAAGGAAATACCCATAGGCTGATTGTAATCGCTGGACATGAAACTGCCATGACAGCGTTACAAACACTACGTTGGTTTTACAACACAAACTTTGCGAAGTTCTGGGGGATGAAAATGAGTTGGCGACTTGCTAAGGGAGAAATAATGGCGCGCCAGACACGAATCGAACGTGCGACCCCAGCCTTCGGAGGGCTGTACTCTATCCAACTGAGCTACTGGCGCGGGGATGATTTACTGCAAGCGCGGTATTTTACCCTAATTTACCCATAGTCCAAGGACCACTAGGCATAAATTGTCGATTAGCACATAAAATTGACACGTTTCTTGTTTCTGCTCAGATGGCGTGCGTTCCCAACCCTAATCTTTGGCTCTATAATCGTTCGCTTTCAGGCTGCCGATCTGGTCTTGCTGGCAAGCTTCCCTACACCTATTTTCAACGAGGACATCATGAGCGACGCGCACGACGAACACGAATCAGCGATTAAAACACCTAAACAACTGATCCTTGCTGTGCTGGCCGGATTCCTGGTGCCGATTATTGTGATTGTCCTGTTGGTAAAATTTGTATCGAGTGACAAACAAACCGGCGCAGGCTCGAATGCACAAAGTCCGGAAGCTATTGCTACCCGGATTCATCCAGTGGCTGATGAAGGCTACACCTTTAAAGATGTGAGTGGTCCTAAGCAATTGCAATCTGGCGAAGCCGTCTACAAAATGGTGTGTGCTGCCTGCCACGATAGCGGCGCGGCAGGTGCTCCAAAATTTGGCGATGCTGGCGCATGGGGCCCGCGTATTGCACAAGGATATGACAAGGTCATAGAGCACGCTATAGGCGGTCTGCGCGCCATGCCAGCAAAAGGCGGCAATCCCGACCTCGACGATGTTGAAGTCGCACGCGCTGTTGTGCATCTTGCCAATGCGGGTGGTGCCAAGTTTAAAGAGCCAGAAGTCAAAGCTGCTGCCGCATCGGCTGAGGCGAGTGCTAAATGAGCGCTTAAATGAAGATTCTGCATCAATTAGAAACCTCCGCTTGCGGAGGTTTTTTTTTTTACCAGTCCTCACAAGTGGCACTTGTAATTTATATTGAATACCAGGAAATAGCGCAGACGGCCAAAGTCCTTTTCTGTGTCGAAATCAAGTGCGGAAATGAGACAAAATTTTGTCAAGTCGCCAAATTTTCTTTAAGTCAACAAATTATTTTTCTTGCCCAGAAGAAGTGAATTTTTTGGCATAGAAGTGCGAAGTCTGCACAAAAATGGTGAAAACAAAAAAGCAGATCAGAAATAAGTCCCTTGATTTTTAGTGACTATCCGAAATTAGGGAAAACTTTATTTTGAATTTTTAGGATTTTTAGAGAATTAAGTACAGTTTTCTCTGGAAATGTGGCTTTTAGGAAATTAAATATTGCGACGCACAAAAAAGGATCATATTTTTTTGCTATGAACATATATTGGTTTTTTCGATGTTGTTTTTAAGGGAAAGCTGTCTAAGGAGCAATTGACACTTACGCTGACAAAATGGTTCTATGGCACATAATATTTTTTGGCAAATTAATTTACATCGATAAGTTTTTTTCGAAATACTTATTTACATGTAGATCACAACAATGAAACCCGCAGGGTGAAAAACTGATTTGCCAGAAGTATTGTTGAGGTGTTGAACAGTTTGCATGTCACTGAATGACCACGAAGCGTAGCAATGACTACAAAAAATTAATCGAGGCGTTCAGCGATGTGCAACAAAACAAGCTGCATAGAATCAGTTTCATCATTGTTTCGATGTTGCATTTTGTTGAATTGGATACTTAGGAACTCATATGTCAAAGAAAAATCTTGTGTTGAAAAAAACACTGGTAGCGCGTGCTCTGACACTGGCTTTTGGTGTTGGTGTAGCTTCGTTCGCCTATACGCCAGACGTTATGGCGCAGTCGAATGCCGCTGGTACGGCTTACGGTAAAGTAGGAGCTGGTGTTGCAACGAACGTTGTGCTGAAAAATGTGGATACCAATTTCACACGCAGCGTTTCCATTGATGCAACCGGTAAATTCCAGGCTACAGCACTGCCAGCAGGTCGCTATCAAGCAACGCTGATTAAAGAGGGCAAGACCCTTGGCACTGTTGAATTGGACGTTCTGATCGGCCAAGGTGCGGAAGTTGATTTTGGTGCGCAGACAACAGGGGTTCAGTCGGTTGAGGTTTCAGCTCGTCGTAGCAAAATTGACGTTTCAAGTGCAACAAACGGCGCAACTTTCACGGCGAAAGAATTGGCGAAACTGCCAGTGGCACACAATGTTGATGCGATCATTCAATTAGCGCCAAACACGACCAGAAGTGATCCAACATATGCAGCTGGTGCCAGCTTTGGTGGTGGTGCAGCTTCCGAAAATGCGTATTACATCAATGGTTTCCCTGTTACAAACCCATTAACACAGTTGGGTGCATCTGAATTGCCATTCGGTGCAATTTCTCAAGCACAAATTTTGACTGGTGGTTTTGGTGCAGAATTTGGCCGCTCCACAGGTGGTGTTGTTAACATCACCACTAAGGGTGGTACCAATAACTGGGAGGTTGGTGCTTCTGCTTCGATTATTCCTAATGCCTTAAGATCAAATCCTGTTGATATTTACTATCCAAATACTGGTCGTTACCCATATAAAGTAGTAAATGGTAAGGAAACAGGAACTGACGGTTCGTTAGCTGTACGTCGCGAGAATAACACCTATGATCAGAAGCAACTTGGTGGTTATGTCGGCGGTCCGATTATTCAAGACAAGTTGTTCATGTTTGTTGCTTTAGAGGGAACACAAACGGACACTGGATCAGTAAACGTAGGACGGACGTCTACTACAAGTGCAACAAATGGCTGGCAAGATGCAACCACTAAACTGACCCGTTACTACGGTAAGTTGGATTGGAATATCAACGATGATCACCGTCTCGAATTGACAGCGTTTGGTGATAAACCAAAAACTGATACAAGCTACCGCGGGTACAATTATGCCACGCGTACAATTGATAATGCGGTCACTTCATCTTTGCACGAGGATAACAACGGTGCGAATGGCGGTGACGTACAAATTCTGCGCTATGTCGGCAATATTACCGACAATCTGGTTGTGACTGGGCTGTATGGTCAGAGTAAGTCTAAACATATTTATCAACCAGCTGGATATAATCCTAACCTGTTCCAAGTCGCCTACGATACCGGTGCAGATGTGTCTGGATTGAATTACAAAAGCCCACAAGGTTTTTCCGGTAATTTGCCGTTCAGCGGGTCTACGGACGAAATTAAATCGTATCGTTTAGATATCGAGTATAAGCTGGGACAACATACGTTGCGTGCTGGTTTGGATAATAACAAATTGACTTCGCTGAATGCAGGTGATTCTTCTGCGGGCGGTGGCCTCTGGTCGTATCATAAAATTGATCCAACAGCGATAATTTCTGGTAGTAACATGACTCAGCCTATCGGTTCTTTCGGTGGACTGGCTGCGCAAGGTTATTATGTAGAAAAAATCCTGAGTTCAACGGTTTCGAATGCGTACTCTGATCAGTCTGCACAATATATTGAAGACAAGTATCAAGTGACAAAAGACGTTTTGCTGACGTTTGGTTTGCGTAATGAGCAGTTCTCAAATGCCAATCAGGACAAAGTAAAATACATCGAAATGAAGAACCAGATTGCACCACGTTTCAGTGCTGCATGGGATGTCAATGGTGACTCTTCGATGAAAGTGTTCGGTAGTGCAGGTCGTTACTCTGTTCAAATGCCAACGGTTGTTGCATTGCGTGGTGCGAACGGCTCTTTGAACACCAATCAGTTCTTCACTTACACTGGTACGGACGCAAATGGTATTCCAACTGGAACGACTCAGTTGACGGCACCTATCTCGGGTAACAATGAGTTTGGTCAGGCGAAAGATCCGAAAACGATCACTGCGCTCAATTTGAAGCCAAGTTTCCAGGACGAATTGACTTTGGGTTTTGAAAAGGCATATTCTCAAAATCTGAATTTCGGTGCGAAGTTCACATATCGTATGCTGCGTGCAACGATTGATGACTTCTGCGATCAACGTCCTTTTGATGCTTGGGCAAAACGTAAGACAGTGGATACCTCAAACTGGAATGGTTTTGGTTGCGCATCGTTTAATCCGGGAGAAGCAAACTCATTCTTAGTTGATTTTAACGATGCAGATCCAGCGAAGCGTGGTAAAAACTATACGCGGGTTGATTTGAGTAAGGAAGATCTGGGCTTCGAGAAAGCGGAACGTAAATATTACGCCGTGGATCTGTTCCTGGAACATCCATACCGAAATGGCTGGTACGGTAAAGTAAACTACACTTGGTCCAGAAATACCGGTAACACAGAAGGGCAGACTGCTTCCGATTTCAACACTGCACAAGGTGATATCTCTACTACGCAGACATGGGATAATCCTGAGGTGATGAAGTATGCAAATGGTTTGCTGCCAAACAACCGTACGCATCAAATCAAAGCATTTGGCTTCTATGAGTTAACGCCAGAATGGACGGTTGGTGCAAACCTGTTGTTAGCTTCTGGCCGCCCACGCAGCTGCGTATCCCGTGCTGCCGATCCAGCCTTTGGTATCAATCCAGCGTACACTGTCCACTATTGTTTTGGTGCAACTAAAACTGCTAATGTTCCGTCACCACGCGGTACCGTTGGTAACTTGGAATGGGACCGTCAGCTTGACTTGAATCTGACTTACAAACCTCAGTTCCTGAAAGGTTTAGCGTTGAAAGTAGACGTGTTCAACGTATTTAATGCACAGACTGTTCAAAAGGTATCTGAAGAATATATGAATCGTGCGGGTACAATTTCTTCAACTTATGAACGTGTTATCAGCTATAGCTCTCCACGGTTTGCGAAGCTGACTGCTGAATACAACTATAAGTTCTGACCACTAAACTGTATAAATAAACCTTTTTATAGTTAGTTGCAGCACATTAAAACTTCCACCAAGGAATTGGTGGAAGTTTTTTTTTGTTTTGAAATAAAATTTTGGTGTACGGAGGTCAGAATTTCATAAATATTTTTTGATAAATATTTTGCAAGTAAATTGCTCTGAAAAAGAAAGCACATATTGATAATATTTGGCATATACCCAGTATTTATAATTTATATATGAATAATCCAATTGGTAGATATATTTACTAAGTAAATGTCAAAAATGATTGGATTTATAGTATGTTAAAAAGTGTTGTTTTTATGGGAAAGTTGCCTTGATGTTCAATTGACACTCCCTCATTCAAGATGTTTTGATTGCGGCTCTGCTCTTTTTTTGATCATGGCAATACAAAATATTACTAATTGGAATTAATAGCTTGATTTTGCAAATGAGCACCGAGAGTCAGAAACATAATAAAAGAACATTTGATCACCAGCTGTTTTGGTTGGTGAGCCAAACTTTGTAAGTGTCTTAATGGAGGAATCCCATGTTAGTTGAGAAAAAAATATCCCGTGCAGTCAGGGTGATATGTGCAAGTGGTCTGGTGATGGGCGCAGGTCTGATGGCTCAGGCAGCTTATGCTGATGATGCTGTTCAGCGTGTGGAAGTGACAGGATCGTCGCTGAAACGTGTAGATGCTGAAACAGCATTACCAGTACAAGTCGTTAGCAAAGCAGAAATTGCAAAAAGCGGCGTCACAAGTACACAAGAATTGTTGTCAACAATTACAGCTATTGCATCATCAGGCAGTACCTCGAATGCTGCAGGTGCTGGTACTTCGACTGGTGGTTTGTCTTCGATCTCTCTGCGCGGTATCGGTGATTCACGCACTTTGGTCTTGGTAAACGGACGTCGTTTAGCACCATTCGCCAGTGGTGGCGGTACCGTCGTTAACGTTAACGTCATTCCATTGTCTGCGATTGAACGTGTAGAGGTTCTGAAAGACGGCGCTTCCGGTATTTACGGCAGTGATGCAATGGCTGGCGTAGTCAACTTTATTTTGGCTAAGAAGTACGACGGTATTGAACTCAGCGGTACATATGGTTCCCCGACTGAGAGTGGTGGCGGTCAAAATGGTCGCGCCTCTGTCGTAGCTGGCTTTGCCAGCGATATTGGCATCAGCGGTGTTGTGTCCGCTTCGTATGAAAAAGAAAAAGCATTGTTTGGTAAAGACCGCTCCTATGCGAAGTCTGCCAACAACTTCCCGTATTATGGCGCTGGTGCTACTGGTCAAGGTAATATTCAAGGCTCTTGGATTCGTGGCGGTGGCGATGATCAGGCAACTGGCGGCAGTGGCTTTGGTAACCCGCTCGCAGCTTCAGGTAAGTGTGATTCCATCGGTATGGTTCTGTATCCAGGGCTGTCAGCAAAAAAACAGAAATACTGTGCCTATGATAGCGGTCCCGATGTTGGTCTGACACCTGATCGTGAACTCATTAACTTCACTGGTAATTTGAATTATCGCGTGAATGACAGCGTCGAACTGTTTGCCGATGCTTTGTATTCTCAAAGTAAAGTGACGCAAACTTTCCAGGCTTCGCCAGCACGCAGCGATTTTTTTAATACCGATGCCCTGTTCGTTTCAAAGAATGTTGATCGTGCACTGTTGCTTGATCCAAGTAACCCTGCTTATCAAACAATCGCTGTGCCTTATCTGAATTCAATCGGTCAATCGGCTCTTATTGGCAAACCTTTGGCAATTACCGCACGCGTTAAAGATTTTGGCCCGCGCTCTGGTCTTGATACAGCAAGTCAATACCGTACGACTATTGGTGCAAAGGGTACTATTGCAAATCAGGATTATGAAGTTGCCTACTCAAAAAATCAGTCTAAATTAACCAGTAGTGTTACTAGTGGCTATTTCTCACAAGTTGCTTACGCGCAAGCGATTAACGATCCGAATAGTGGCTGGAACCCATGGGCACCAGGTGGTGTGCAAAACCCTGCATTGACAGCAAAGATCAAAGCAGCGGCGTTCGCAGGTGATTACTTGTCTGCAACTTCAAAACTGGATACTTTCGATGGAAGAATTTCTGGCGATTTGTTTAAGCTGGGTGATTCTGCTGTTCAATATGCAGCTGGTGGCCAACTGTCGAAGCAGAATTATGTTTTGAATCCTAGCCAAGTTTATATCGACGGTGACATTGCAGGTTTGGGGGGCTCAATAGTTCCATTGGATAGAAGCCGTACCATTAAGTCCGTCTTTGGCGAATTGAACGTTCCTATCATCAAAAATCTGGATGGTAACCTGTCGGTACGTAATGATCGCTACGACGATGTGGGTAATACAACCAACTACAAGGCAAATCTGCGTTATCAACCGATTAAGTCCGTTTTGCTGCGTTCATCTTATGGTACTGGTTTCCGTGCGCCAACTTTGGTTGACTTGTGGTATCCACAAACGCTCGGTACTTCCAGCCAATTTGACGATCCTACAACAAATCAATACCAAATCCAGGTCAATCAAAAATCTGGTGGTAACCCGGATCTGAAGCCTGAGAAATCAAAGCAGTTCTCTTTGGGTATCGTATTGCAGCCGACGAACAACCTGAGTTTCAGTTTCGACTGGTTCCGTATCAGAATCAGCGACTATATCTCTACGCCATCCGAGCAAGAAATTGTTGATGGTTTCCGTCGCGGAGATCCGACTTATGCGCGTTCGGTGATTGTTGATGCAACTAACAATATCACTCGAATTAACGCAATCACGGCAAATGCCGGTACTGCCGACGTGCAAGGTTTGGACATCGCTGCAAATTGGAAAGATAAATTTGCATTCGGTGGTTTGAGTTTGAGTTTAAGCGGCACTTATATGAACAAATTTGACCAGACTTCACCAGGTGGTCAGTTGTTCGGTAAAGTTGGCACTTTGGTCAATGACATTGATGGCACAGCTACGCCAGTAATTGGTGCAAACAATGGTGGTGTGATTTTGCGTTGGAAGCACCAAATTGCTGCTACATGGACACATGAAGCTTGGGCAACGACATTTATCCAAAATTTCTCGTCTGGGTATCGTACAAAGAACACTACTCAAGACAAGCCTAACTTTATTGGTTCTTCGCAAGTATATGATCTGAACGTGACGTACACAGGTTTCAAAAACACGACGCTCGCAGTTGGTGTCAAAAATCTGTTTAATAAGCAACCAGATGTATTTATTCCTGCAAGCAATCAGTTCCAAAGTGGCTATGATATTTATCAATATGATCCACGTGGCCGTTTCGTTTATGCCACTGCATCATATAAGTTTAAATAACGATATATAGCAAGGTTTGCACGTCGCAATGAATTCATTATTGCGACGTGCAGATAAAAAGTCTGACCTGATGTTGAGCTGTATAGCTTCAAAGCGTCACTAATTCCGCCCTATTTACGGTTTTAACCCGTATCCCTTCCTGTCACGCCACACTGATACAGCGACTTATACTTCCGCAGTAAACGTACTACGGATCTGGAGTTGTGGTATTTCTCGACGAAGATGTTGTATCGGTTTGAAATCAATTGGATTGCAATGAAGATGTGAAGCAAGTCGTTGGAATTTATAGAGGTGAACTCAATTCCCCCGCAATATAAGTCCGCTCCACAACGCGGTCATCGCCCAGCATGGCAAGCACAAATAATTGCTCTTCGAGTGAATTCAGATGCGCGCTGCGGCGTGCCAGCAAAGGGGTAGCCTGAGGATTCAGGACGATGAAATCGGCTTCCTTGCCAGCTTCAAAATTGCCGATCAGATGATCCAGTTGCATGGCTTTTGCGCCACCCAGCGTGGCCAGATAAAACATTTGGCTGGCTGGCAGATAGCGTCCTCCCATGCGGGCGACTTTATACAGTTCGTTCATGGTCTGCAGCATAGAAAACGAAGTGCCGCCGCCAACGTCGGTCGCGACCGACAGCTGGACTTTGGCGGCATCGGCCGCATCAAAATCAAATAAGCCGCTACCCAGGAACAGATTCGAAGTCGGGCATAAAGAGATGGCTGAACCGGTTTCTGCCATACGCGCACGGTCGGTATCATCGAGCCAGATACAGTGTGCATACATGGCGCGTTCGCGCATCAGGCCGAACTGATCGTAGATATCCAGATAGCTGCGCGCGTTGGGGAACAGCGATCTGGCCCATGCACATTCATCTTTGTTTTCAGCGACATGGGTCTGGATGAAAGTATCGCGGTATTGTTGGGCTAGCTCCCCGGCTAATCCCAGTTGCTGTGTGGTAGAGGTAGGCGCAAAACGCGGTGTGATCGCATACAGCTGACGGCCATTGCCATGCCAGCGTTGTATCAGCGTTTCCGTATCCCGTGCGCCACTCTCTGCGGTATCGCGTAAAAATTCCGGGCAATGTCGGTCCATCAGTACTTTACCAGTCACCATGCGCATATTACGCGCAGCGCTTTCGGTAAAAAATGCGTCTACCGATTCCTTATGCACGGTGCTGTACACCATGGCAGTCGTGGTGCCGCAGGCGCTGAGCTGATCCAGGAAAAATCGCGCCACTTCGCTCGCGTGTTCGCTATCCTCAAATTGCCGCTCGGTTGGAAAAGTGTATTGTTCCAGCCACGGCAGTAAGCCCGGTGCCGGCGAGGCGATCATATCCGTTTGCGGATAATGCACATGGCTGTCGATAAAACCCGGCATGATAATGCGGCCAGGCAGATGCTGGACCTCTAGCCCTGCCGGAATCTGTGCTTGCAGCTGAGTGTAGTCACCCGCTGCGACGACCCTTCCTTCATTGATCAACAGCAGGCCATCCGTGTGCCAATGCAAGGCATCCGGGTGGTACTGAGGGTCGGCGCTAAAGTGCAGGATACTGGCGCGCAAGGCGAGTGTGGCTGTCATGATGCTTTCTGTGAGTTGATGGCCTGCACCGCGCGTAGTATCGCTTCCGGCGTGGCAGGTGCGGTCAGCGCTACGCTGATGTTCGCATCAGGATTCAGGCTGGCGATGGCATCGCGCAGCGCAAAGAAGACGGAAAACGCCAGTAACAAGGGCGGTTCGCCGACCGCTTTGGAGCGATGGATGCTATCGGCACGGTTAGGCTTGTTGAATAATTTTACGCGGAAATCTTCAGGACAATCTGAGATGGCCGGGATTTTATAGGTAGACGGGGCATGCGTGGTCAGCTTACCCTGTGCATTCCACACCAGCTCTTCGCTGGTCAGCCAGCCCATACCCTGTATGAAGGCGCCTTCTACCTGACCGATGTCCAGCGCCGGATTCAGTGAATTACCTGCATCATATAAGGCATCGGCGCGTAACAGCTTCCATTCGCCGCTCAGGGTATCAACCAGCACTTCGGACACCGCTGCGCCATAGGCGAAATACTGGAAAGGGCTGCCTTTCATGGCCTTGCCATCCCAGTGTAAGCCCGGTGTCGCATAAAAGCCGTCAGACCATAGCTGAACCCGCGCCAGATAGGCTTTTTGTACCAGATCGCTGAAAGTCATACTCCATTGATCTATCGTCACCTGGCCTGCTGCAAAACTCACTTGTTCAGCGCTGAGGCCAGACAAGCCTGCAGCAAATGCGGCCAGCCGCTCACGGATCTGGCTGGCTGCATGTTGCGCCGCCTTGCCGTTCAGATCAGCGCCGGTAGAGGCTGCGGTGGCTGAGGTATTCGCGACTTTAGAGGTGTCGGTCGCACTCACGCGTACCTGTGTCAGCGGGATGCCCAGCTCATGCGCCACCACCTGCGCCACCTTGGTGTTGACGCCTTGTCCCATTTCTGTCCCGCCATGATTCACCAGTACCGAGCCATCCAGGTACACGTGAACCAGCGCCCCGGCCTGATTCAGATGCGTGACATTAAATGCGATACCGAACTTATGCGGTGTCAGCGCGAGTCCTTTTTTTAAGACAGGACTGCTGGCATTGAATGCAGCAATCGCGCTGCGGCGCTGTTGGTATTCACTGCTAAGTTCTAACTCTGCGACTAATTCATGGATCACATTATCAGCCACGGTCTGGCCGTAATGCGTGACATTGCGTTCGCCGCTGTCGGGACGGTCGTAGAAATTCTGGCGTCTGACTTCCAGTGCATCTTTACCCAGGTAGCGTGCGATATCATCCATGATGTATTCAATCAGGATCGCACCTTGCGGCCCGCCAAAACCACGGAAAGCGGTATTTGACTGGGTATTGGTCTTCGCACACATGGCACGGATATCGACATCGGATAAAAAGTAGGTGTTATCCAGATGGCAGACTGCACGGGTTGCTACCGGACCTGACAAGTCTGCTGAAAAGCCGGCGCGCGAAATCATGGCAACACGGATTCCCGTTAAACGTCCGTCATCATCGAAGCCAGCTTCATAGTCGTAGTGGAACTCATGCCGTTTACCGGTAACCAACATGTCGTCATCACGGTCGGCACGCAGCTTGACCGGACGTTGCAGCAGCCAGGCGCTTAGTGCTGCTGCGCCTGCCCACAAGGCAGACTGGGATTCTTTGCCGCCAAAGCCACCACCCATGCGGCGGCATTCCACCTGCACACTGTGTGAGGGAATATGCAGTGCATGCGCAACGACATGTTGCATTTCACTCGGATGCTGGGTGGAGCAGTAGACGTGCATGCCCTGCGCTTCTTTAGGAATAGCATAGGCAATTTGCCCTTCAAGATAAAACTGCTCCTGCCCACCGACCTGCCACTGACCTTGTATGCGATGCTTAGCTTGCAGCAAAGCCTGTTCCGCATCGCCACGTCGCAATGCCATAGGCGGTAACACATAGCTGCCAGCTGCGTGTGCCGCGCGCGGATCGAGTACCGCGGGCAGGGCTTCCACTTTAAATTGGGCTAAACGCGCTGCGCTGCGCGCCTGCTGATGGCTGTTGGCGACCACCACAAACACCGGCTGCCCCAGATATTCGACTGTATCCTGCGCCAGAATAGGGTCGTCTTTCAGGATAGGGCCGCACTGGTTATCCCCAGGGAAATCACTGGCGGTGAATACCGCAACCACACCCGGTGACGCACGCACCGCATCCAGATTCAGTTCCAGCAGTCTGGCATGCGCATATGGTGACAAGCCCAGTGCCGCATGCAGGGTGCCGTGCAATTCCGGTATATCGTCGGTATAGCTGGCTGTTCCGCATACATGCAGATGCGCCGATTCGTGCGGATGGGATACGCCAACTTCAGCCCAGTTCATAGCGCTGGATTTCATACTCGCTCCATCTGGTCAGCGACCGCAAAAACATTCGTGTGTGAGGCTGGTGACGCCAGTCCGGCGCGGGTTTCCAGCCAAAAGCGTTTCAGCAGATTCTGTGCGCTCAGCAAACGGTATTCAGCACTTGCACGCATGTCTGACAAAGGCTGAAAGTCGTTCGCCAGTGCCGTCATTGCAGCCTGCAAATGGGCTTCATCCCATGCTTGTCCTTCCAGCGCCAGTTCAGCCTGCGTCGCACGTTTGGGCGTGGCAGCCATGCCACCGTAGGCGATGCGGACTTGCTGTAGTTTGTTGTCCACTAAGCGTGCGGAAAATGCGGCACATACCGCAGAGATATCCTGGTCATAGCGTTTAGCCAGTTTATAGGTGCGGAACAGTCTTGGCGATTGTGGCGGCAACTCAGGCAGAGGAATCCGGATCGCACTGACGATTTCATCGCCGCGCAAATCTTTCTTCTGATAAGCCAGATAAAAGTCTTCCAGTGCCAGGTGCCGCTGACCGGACAGGCTGCTCAAAACGATTTGCGCACCCAATGCAATCAGCCAAGGCATAGAGTCGCCTATTGGGGAGCCATTGGCCACATTGCCGCCCAGCGTACCCGCATGGCGTATCGGCAGCGATGCAAAGCGCTGCGCTAATTCACCAAGCTGATCGGGGTAATATGTACACAGGCGTTGGTAAGCCTGATCCAGCGTCACGCCGGCGCCGATTTCCAGCATATCGCCTTGCTCACGGATGGACTGCAACTCCTTCACTTTTCCCAGCGAGATCAGATGCGGTAAAGCGCGGAATTGCTTGGTCACCCAAAGGCCGATATCGGTGCCGCCTGCAAGCAGCACGGCATCAGGATGTGCTGCTCTTAATTCCAGCAATTCTTGCAAATTCTGCGGCGCATCAAAACGCTGACCTTCATGTTCCACGCGCAGACTGTGTTCACGTTCTAACAGACCTAGTTGCTGCGCCAGCGCCTGACTATTGAATTTGACGCGTGGCAGTTGTTCCATCCTGTAGGCAGCGTCGATGATGGGCCGGTAGCCAGTGCAACGGCACAAATTGCCAGACAGCGCGATGTTGATGGTTTTGCGGTTCAGTGGCGTCTGACTTTCCTCACGCTGCAGATACAAATCCCATAAGGACATCACAAAGCCTGGCGTGCAAAATCCACATTGTGAGCCGTGGCATTCCACCAGCGCCTGCTGTACCGGATGCAGTTGCCGGGCTTGTTGTAGATCCTCAACGGTAAAGACTGCTTTGCCATCAATTGCTGGCAGAAACTGCAAACAAGCGTTAACAGACTTCATTTCCAGCTTGCCATCACGCAGTTCACCCACTACAACGGTACAAGCACCACAATCACCTTCAGCACAACCTTCTTTCGTCCCTGTGCAATGCAAATCTTCGCGCAGGTGCTGCAACAGCGTGCGGGTTGGTGATACCTGAGTCACCTCACGGACTTGTTGTTGAAACAGATAACGAATCGGCGCAGACATGGCGTCTCCATGAAAAGTTGTTGTGAAAGTGCAGCTCAGTGTCAGAATTTTTGAATGCAACACAGGTTAGCATTTCCATAAACCCAGATTCATATCATTTAGATGATGCGCGTTATCAAGAGCCAAATGCTTGCAGGTAAATCGCAGTAATTCCCGCATCTAAAGCAAAGAAAATTCAGACATTTTGCAGTTGGCAGCGTAAAAAGTGACTGCACAAAAATAGTGCAATTAATTAGTTTGCCTGAAATCAGATTTTGTATTGTCAGAGGTGCATAAAAAGTGCCGCTTTACTTTGATAAAACTCCAAAAAAGCGATTGCCACGCGGCAAAATTAAAGTATATTTGTTACATATTCCCTGAATAGTCTTTTTTTGTCGGAAGTTCGCTTTGGTTTGCGCCGGTGAGGATGAAAAAAATCAGTGGTTTTGCTTCCTGGTCCTGCTGTGCAGTGTTTCAGTTTTCATGGCGGGATTTTGTTCTTGTTTTACTTTTTCATACCAGTCACGTACATGAATTTTTCAAATATGACCGTTAGCAAGCGTCTGGGGTTAGGTTTCGCTCTGGTATTAGCTTTTCTTATTGCCGTAACTATTGTCGGCATTACCCAGATGTCCAGAATTCAGGGGCGACTGGAAAAAATCGTCAATGTCAGCAATGTAGAAACCCGCCTTGCCTTGGATATGCGTGCGATTGTGTATGATCGCATGGTGTCACTGCGTAATCTGACGCTGTTAAACGATGCCGCAGATATGGAAAAAGATCTGGCGAAAATCGCGGAACAGACTAAAAAGTATGCGGACGCCAATGACAAGCTGTTTAAACTGATAGAAGCAGAAGGCAGCACTACGCCAGAGAAAAAAACACTGCTCGATAAGCTGAAAGAAAAAGAAACTGCAGCTGCTTCTTTGCCAGCCAAAGCGCAGGAATTAGGCCTGGCAAATAATCCTGAAGTCGCAACTATTACCCTGATCAAAAAAGTACGTCCGGTACAGCAAGCCTGGTTAGACACCCTGGATGAACTGGTCACACTGGAAGATAAGATTAATAATGAAGTGGCTGAAGAAGCCAAATCAGCCTTTGGTTCCGCGACCCGCTGGATGTTGTTGCTGGGTGCACTGGCAACTGTTGGCGGTATCGCTGCAGCCGTTTTCATCAGCCGCAGCCTGCTCAAGCAACTCGGCGGTGAACCTGATTATGCGGCTCAGATCGCTGGTCAGATTGCAGCCGGTGAACTGACTGCTCCGATAGACATCAGCCACGGCGACAACGACAGCCTGGTCGCCGAAATGAAAAAAATGCGTGACAGTCTGGTGCACATCGTGGCTCAGGTACGTTCAGGCACAGATACTATCGCCACAGCATCCAGCGAAATCGCGACCGGTAATCTGGATCTGTCTTCCCGTACTGAGCAGCAAGCCAGCTCATTGGAAAAAACCACTTCGTCCATGCGTGAACTGACTTCGACCGTGAAGCAAAATGCGGACAATGCACGCGAAGCGAATCAACTGGCCGCATCGGCATCGGAAGTTGCGCGTCAGGGTGGTGTGGTAGTGGCCCAAGTGGTCGACACCATGGGCTCTATCAATGAGTCGTCCAAGAAAATCGTCGACATCATCAGTGTGATTGATGGTATTGCGTTCCAGACCAATATTCTGGCGCTGAATGCAGCGGTAGAAGCGGCACGTGCGGGTGAACAGGGTCGTGGCTTTGCAGTGGTGGCAGCGGAAGTTCGTAATCTGGCACAACGCAGTGCGGCAGCGGCCAAGGAAATTAAAACCCTGATCGATACCTCGGTTGAGAAAGTCGAAGTCGGTACTAAACTGGTAGGACAAGCCGGTGTGACGATAGATCAGGTGGTCAGCAGTGTTAAACATGTGACCGACATCATTGCCGAAATTACGGCAGCGAGTCAGGAACAAAGCGTGGGTATTGAGCAGGTCAATCATGCCATAATCGAGATGGATGGCGTGACCCAGCAAAATGCTGCATTGGTAGAACAAGCGGCGGCAGCAGCGCAGAGTCTGCAGGATCAGGCGGCAGAACTGGCGAAAGTAGTCAGTGTATTTAAACTGGATGCCAACGAAGGCTATTCGTCCTACCAGGCAGCAGCGGTGCCGGTTCATACACCGCAAGCGCGTCGTGTAGAGCCAGTCAGCGTAAAACCTAAGGCAAAGCCAGCTTCTGTGAAGTCTCTGCCAGCGGCGAAACCTGTATCCAGGAAAGCAGCTGCTGATGATGATTGGGAAGAGTTTTAACTGAGTTAGCGCCCGCTCGCGCTGCTGGCGGGGCAGTCACAACAATTCCTGTTTATTTTTACCAGAAATGAAAAGAAACGATATGATGAAATCTCTGCGCTCCTCCCTCCTCCCTGCCATGTTACTGGTGGCAGCATCCAATGCGATGGCTGCAGACACTGCGCCTGTCATGGACAGTAAATCCTGCGAGCCGCCGAAGTATCCTAAGGCTGCCCTGATCAACGAGGAAACCGGCACGGTCACTATGGGTTTTCTGGTTGGTACAGACGGTAAAGTGGTTGATTCCAAAGTCGAGAAATCCAGCGGCTCTAAGAGCCTGGATAAAGCGGCGCTGACGGCGTTGGCGCAGTGCAAATTCAGACCTGGTACTAAGGATGGTAAGGCGGATCAGGCCTGGGCTAAGGTGGATTTCGTCTGGAAGCTGGAATAAGTGATTAAGTAGTTCAATAAAAAAGAGCGCCGCGGCGCTCTTTTTTATTGACGGGGCAAACTTCTGCCCCGGTTAAGTCTTATTTCAAACCACGGCGTAACAGCAGCGGTTCTATCTTGGGATCACGTCCACGGAACTGACGGAAAGACTCCATCGGATCAATACTGCCGCCGCGTGACAGCAATTGCTGACGGAACCAGTCGCCGTTTTTACGGTTCAGACCACCCTGCTCATGGAACCATTCCACCGTGTCTGCATCCAGCACTTCACTCCACAGATAGGCGTAGTAGCCAGCGGAATAGCCACCGCCAAAGATATGCGAGAAATACGTGGTGCGGTAACGCGGTGGTACCGGTGCAAAATCGACACCCATGTCTTTCAAGGCAGCCTGCTCAAACGCGATTGCGTCGCCAGGGATCTGCGCCGGCGTCAGCTGATGCCAGCGTTGATCCAGTAAAGAAGCGGCGATGTATTCCGTCGTGGTGTAACCCTGATTGAATTTTTTGCTGGCTGCGACTTTGTCCAGCAAAGTCTGCGGAATCGGTGCGCCGGTCTGGTAGTGTTTTGCATAATTTTTCAGCACTTCCGGCCAGGTCGCCCACATTTCATTGACCTGGGATGGATATTCCACAAAGTCGCGCGGCACATTGGTACCGGAGAAGCGTGGATACTTCACATTAGAGAACAAGCCGTGCAGCGCATGGCCGAATTCATGGAAGGCGGTTTTGACTTCATCCACAGTCAGCAGCGTTGGTTCGCCCGCTGGCGGCTGAGGAATATTCAAATGATTTGCGATCACTGGCTTCTTGCCGAACAAATGCGATTGTTCGACATAAGAATTCATCCAGGCACCGCCGCGTTTGCTGTCACGCGCATACATGTCAGCGAGGAACAGCGCCATCGGCTTACCATCGGCATCAAAAATCTCATAGACGCGTACGCTAGGGTGATAGACCGGCAAGTCTTTGCGTTCTTTGAAGGTAATGCCATACAGCTTGGTCGCCGCAAAGAACACGCCTTTTTCCAATACCTGGTTCAACTCAAAATAGGGACGTAACTGACCGTCATCAAATGCGTATTTTTCTTTACGCAATTGTTCGGTGTAGTAGGCCCAGTCCCAGGCTGCGAGCTGAAAGCCACCTTGTTTGGCATCGATCAGCTTCTGCAATTCACCGGCCTCTGCCTTGGCATTGGCCACTGCTGCCGGTGCCAGGCCGCTCAGCATCTTGTTGACCGCTGTGCTGGTCTTGGCAGTTTCATCTTCCAGTCCATAATCGGCATAGTGTGCATAGCCCAGCAATTGTGCGCGTTCTGCACGCAGACGTGCCAGTTCGATGGCGATCTTGCGGTTGTCATTTTCACCGCCATGGCTGCCGCGATTGACCGAGGCTTCATGCAGGCGTTGGCGGATTTCGCGCTTTTCCAGACTGGCGATAGCCGGTTGTCCGGTGGTATTCATCAAAGGAATCAGGAATTTACCATCCATGCCCTTGGCCTTGGCGGCGGCAGCAGCGATCTGGATTTCCGCATCCGATAAACCGGCCAGATCTTCTTTATGTTCCAAAACCAGCGCCGAGGAATTGGTTTCCTTTAAGACGTTCTGGCTGAATTGATTACCCAGCGTCGCCAGTTGCGCATTCAGGGCTTTCAGCTTGTCTTTTTGGGTCGCGTCCAGTTTGGCACCGGCACGTACAAAATCGGTGTAGTAACGGTCCAGCAAGCGTGAGGACTCGGCATCCAGTTTCAATTGATCGCGTACTTTGACGATTTGCTCGATACGCGCAAACAGCTTGTCATTCAGCGAAATCAAATCCTGATGCGCAGATAATTTCGGCGCCATCTCGCTGGATAAGGCTTCCAGCACCGGATTGGTATGGGTCGCGGTCAGATTGAAGAAGATCGTGCTGACACGGTTCAGGGTCTGGCCTGAGCGTTCCAATGCCACGATGGTGTTTTCAAAGCTGGGTTTGGCGCGGTTATTCGCAATCGCCGCGATTTCTTTTTCGTGTACACGGATAGCGCTGGCAAAGGCTGGCGCAAAATGTTCGTTGCGGATCTTGTTAAATGCCGGTAATTCATATGCCAGGGTGCTGGCGGCCAACAAAGGATTGTGCGCGGCACGGGCTACGGATGCCGGTTTGCTGCTGGCGGTCTGGGCAGGCGCTGTTTCATCTGCATAGCTGGTCTGGATAGTCAGCGCAGAGCACAACAGCATGAGCAGGGTTTTGTTCATGACTGGATATGAGGAAAAAAAGAATAAGGGAACAGAGCATAGCATCAGACCGCAGATACGGAAAAAAAATCCGCGTTGTTGGATACTGGCTGGTGTGTTTGCGCGGTCAGCGCGGGAAACTGGAGGGCGTAGCTCAGCTCAAGTCCGCTGCCACGTCTATGGGCAGCGGTGAATGGTGACGCAGTGTGTGTTTAGCGGCCCCAGCGCCAGCGCGGTGGCTCACCTTTCAGCCAGCAAACCGCGATCAGAACCAGGCTGGCTGCGCAAATACCAATCAGCGAAACCTGGTTGCCGTAAACCGGTTGTACCAGACCGGTCATGAGCAGTATCGCGAGCAGGTAGACCGCCAGTACCACCCATCCATGCCAGCTGTTGGGGATACCCCAGCTCCAGCCGCAGGTCTTAGCCGGAAACCAGTAGTTGTTGTCTTTTGTTTTCATCGCCTCACCCCGAATGCCTATTTAAAGTGGATAGGATAGCAATTCAGCATAGTACAAAGCGGTTAGCCAGTTCGAAAACAAAGGAGGGTTGCCAGTAGCCAAGCAGGCATAGCCCCAGTACCAGCGCTAGTAGCAGGAGCAACAGCAGGCGGCGGATGGTAGACCACTCAGGCATGGGCCAGGCTTTCGCGCTTAAGTGCAGTTTCATTGATAGGCAGGTTGACCAGCGCAGCAAAGATGCCCAGCATCAGCGCGATCCCCCAGACGATGTTGTAATTGCCGTTCAGTGTGTACAGATAGCCACCCAGCCAGACGCCCAGGAAGCTGCCGACCTGATGCGAAAAAAAGACAAAGCCTGACAACATCGATAAATACCTGACGCCGAAAATACTCGCGACCACGCCATTGGTTAGTGGCACGGTAGATAGCCACAAGAAACCCATGGCGGCGGCAAAAATATACACAGAATAGGCTGACAGCGGTGCCAGTAAAAACAAGGCAATCACGATGCTGCGGCTCAGATAAATCGAGGACAGCAGATAGCGCTTAGGGAATAAGCCACCCAGTTTGCCCGCATAGTAAGAGCCGAAAATATTAAATAAGCCGATCAGCGCCAGTGCCGATACCGCCACATTCGGGTCCATGATGCCACGGTCTTTCAGATAGGCTGGCATATGCACACCGATAAAGACGACCTGAAAACCACACACAAAATAGCCTGCTACCAGCAACTGGAAAGGCCGGTAATACAGCGCTTCGCGTATCGCTTGCCGTATGCTTTGTTGCGGGCCTTCGTTGGCTACCGGCGCCGGATCGCGTAATTGCCAGGCCATAGGAATCATCAGCAACAGCAAGACGGCAGACAGGATAAAGAAGGCACTTTGCCAGCTGGTGTGGTGGATCAGCTGCTGTTCGACTGGCATCATGGCAAACTGACCGAAGGAGCTGGCGGCGGAAGAAATACCAAAGGCCCAGGAACGTTTTTCCAGTGGTGCGGTACGTCCTATGATGCCGCTGACCGCACCAAATGCGGTACAGGCCAGCGCTAAGCCAAGCAAGACGCCGGAGCCTGCAATAAACAGCCATGCCTGATCAATGGTCGCCATCCAGAGCAGTCCGGCCGCATAACAGAGTGCGCCAAATATCACGACCCGGTGTGTGCCAAACTTGTCAATCGCGATGCCTGCCAGTGGCCCAAACGCGCCCCACAGCAGATTTTGTACCGCCAGTGCCATGGAATAGGTCTCACGGGTCCAGCCATGCGCCTGCGAAATCGGTTGCAGCCAAAAGCCAAAGCCATGGCGGATACCCATCGCCAGGGTCAGTACGACGCCGGAAGCGATCAGGATAGTTTTTAGATCGGGAGCTGGTTGCTGCGACATATGCTGCTTTCTGAAAATGCGCTAAGAAAGTCCGGAGTCTAACGTAAAGTCAGTTGGCCTGTGGACTGGCAAAATCACCGTGACGGAGCTGGCGTCGGTGCCTGCAAAGGCAGTAGCAGGCAGAAACGGGTGCCACTGCCGGGTGTACTGCTGACTTCTAAGCTGCCCCCCATGATGGTGGTCATCAGATTGTGAACGATACTGAGCCCCAGCCCGCTGCCACCCTGACCAAGCCTGGTCGTGAAAAAAGGATCAAAGATGCGGCGCAGATCTGCGGCTGGAATACCCGCACCATCGTCGGTGAACAGCAGTTCAACCTGACTGACACTGAGCGTTCTGGCGCGGATAGTCATTTGTCCGGCACTGCGCCCGCTAAAGCCATGCAACATCGCATTATTGATCAGATTGGTCAGTATCTGACCCAAAGGACCGGGATAGCTGTCCAGCACGATGTCTTTGGGTATTTCCAGCGTCAGATGATGTCCCTGTTTGAGTATCGAATTTTGCAGAGTACGGGCGACTTCCTGTGCGGTTTGCGCCAGATGAAATTGCCGCCTTTGCTGACTGGTCTGATCGGCGCTGACTTGTTTGAAGCTGCTGACCAGCTCACTCGCATTGTGCAGATTGCGCATCAATAATTCGCAGGCCTCGGTTAGTCCTTGCGTGAAATGCTGCAGATCTGAACGCTTCAAATGGCTGGACTCCAGCTGCACCTGAAAACGCTGGGTTTCTTCCTGCAAAGTACTGGCTGTCAGCATGCTGTTGCCGATAGGCGTATTGAGTTCATGGGCGACCCCGGCCACCAGTGAGCCCAGAGCCGCCAGCTTATCCTGAGACACCAGGATTTTCTGAGCCTGCGCCAGTTGCTGGTAGGTGTCGGCATTGTCGATAGCAATCGCGGTATAAGCGCTCAGGGTTTTTGCCATATCCAGATGGATGGTCTGAAATGCATTGGTCTCGGTACTCTGTATCGCAATGACACCGCTGATTTTTCCCTTTAAAATCAGCGGCACATAGATATGAGAGGCTGGCACAAACAGAGGCTGGCCCTCAGCGTAAGACTTTTGGTCGGTCAGACGTTTCAAGCCCGCTGCGCCTATGTAGGCTGGATACTCTTTAAAAATATCATTGATGAAAATTTCTTTGCGTTCCCGCACACAGTAAGACGCCAGCAAATCACGGTCATTCACATCGCGGAAGTAAGGCAGCATGGGTTCGCCGCGCAATATATTGCCGGGAAACTCGATGAGTTGTTTGTCAGCATGGTAAATGCCGATCGCAAATACTTCAGCGCCGATCAGAGTATGCAGATGTTGGTAGACCACGCTCATTATGGTGTTGTGATCGAGACTGGAAGTAATCTCTCGTCCGATTTCACTGAGCTTTTGCACCATTTGCTGGGCCTGGCGCAGCTCATCCGTTTGCAAGCGTAATTCATAGGTGCGGTGCATCACATGCTGATTCAATTCCCGCTGCAGTTTTTGATAATCATCTTCGACGATTTTCTGTTGCATCAGACCGCACAGTTGACTTGCCAGCTGCTGTTCAGCACTGTCCCAGGCAGGGTTCGCCGCACGCGCAAACAAGCCGGCACCTATGCGTTTTCCATGCGCAGTCAGTGGCACAACCAGCAGCAGGGGAGAAGCTAAGTCCGCGCAAATCGCGTTCCATTCCGTTGCAAGATGCGCGTTGTCTGCCAGTTCTAACTGCAGCGTGCCGTTTGCTTCTGACAGCAGATGAAAGAGTTCAGGAAAGCCAGCTGCCTCGATAACGGGGCATAGTTCTGCCGCAGCATTTTGCTGAGCGCGGCATATAAAATGGCCACTCGCATTGTCCTTGATCCAGTATGCGCAATATCCGGTCGCAAGTAAGTCTGCTGCTGCGGTCACCAGATGCTGCATGACGACTGGCAGCTCTGCTTCGCTCTGCATGATCTGTTCAAGATTTTGCGTGAGACGCCTCATCCTGTTAACCCATTCGTATTTACTTGTCCGAAAATGGCGAGTACAAAGCTGCCATGACGCGTATAAATGCATAGTAGGAGCTCAGCAGCGTTGCCCGAAGATGATGAACCTTATCGCGGTTACTGAGCAATGTTGAATATTCATATTAGTGCAGAAAGCGCAATTTGTCGCGTTCGACGCAGATATCTGCATAACATCCTTGAACAGGACTGACACTGATCAGCGAGTCAGCGCCGCCAGTATGGTTAGCATTTGCTGCTGCCATTCTGCGTCTTTAATCCACAGACAAGAAAACGATGAGCACTGTACAACATGAATCCACTGGCCTGAGCAGCATTGATACCCGGCAGTGCTACCAGGCGGTATTGGCAAAGGACAGCCGCTTTGATGGCGTGTTTTTTACCGGTGTCACCAGTACCGGGATTTACTGTCGTCCCATCTGCAGTGTGAAACCACCCAAGGCCAGCTCCTGCCAGTTTTATCATAGCGCCGCCGCAGCCGAGGCAGCTGGTTTCCGGCCTTGCCTGCGCTGTCGGCCTGAACTGGCACCGTATGCGATACAGCAGAATCTGGCGTATGCGATCTGGCAAAAAATCGCCGATGGTGCGCTCAATGAGCAGACGCTGGACGCATTTGCGGCAGAGGTGGGTTTGTCCTCGCGTCAGATACGCCGTTTGTTATTACAGCAGTTTGGTGTGACTCCGGTCGAGCTGGCCCAGACCCAGCGTCTGCTGTTCGCCAAAAAACTGCTGCAGGAGACCCTGCTGCCTATGGCAGAAATCGCCTATGCGGCTGGCTTTGGCAGTGTCAGACGTTTCAATGCCTTATTCTCGGAACGCTATCAGCTCGCACCCGGCGCGATCCGGCGCAGCCATTTACCGCCACAGGCTGCCATTACGCTCAGGCTGGCTTACCGTCCACCCTATGCCTGGCCGGCCATGATGAGTTATCTGGCTGGCCGCGCCATGCCCGGGCTGGAAGCGGTGCAGACTGTAGGTGATCAGCAAGTCTATGTGCGCAGCGTCAGGCTGGATGGCCATAGCGGCTGGCTGAAAGTCAGCTGCCAGCCACACAAAGCGCAACTGCAGCTGGAAATTGCACCGGCGCTGAGCCCGGTATTACTGACGCTGATCAGCCGTGTACGCGAGCAATTTGATCTCGATGCGAGTCCACTCAGCATACAGGGCCATCTAGAGTCTGACCTTGCGCTGCAGCCGGCATTGCAGGCCTTTCCCGGCTTAAGGGTGCCGGGTTGTTTTGATACGTTTGAACTGGCCCTAAGGGCCGTATTGGGGCAACAAGTCAGCGTGGCCGGTGCCACCACCATTTCCGGTCGGTTGGTACGCGCTTTGGGAGAACCGGCAGACACGCCATTCAGCGCAGTGACGCATCATTTCCCTACACCGCAGCGCGTGCTGCAAGCCAGTGTCTCTGAGCTGGCCAGCCTCGGCATGCCAGCGAAACGCGCCGCGACTTTGCAGGAAATCGCTGGCTTTGCGCTGGCGCATGGGCTGCATAGAAAACCAGCAGACAGCCTGGCTGGATTCGTCACTGCGATTACGGCTTTACCCGGCATCGGTGCCTGGACCGCGCACTATATCGCGATGCGCGCCATGCGTTTTCCGGATGCGTTTCCGGCTGGGGATCTGGGCTTGCAAAAAGCCGCCGCCCGTCTGGCTGGTCAGCCGGATGGGCGTTATACCGAAGCGCAATTGCAGCAGCAAGCCGCAGCCTGGTCACCCTGGCGTGCTTATGGTGCGCTGTTACTGTGGCATTCCTTGTCGCTGACTTAGGGCCTGTTAACATTTAAATTACGTGTGCGAAAGGGATAAAACTTTGCAGGGCTAGGCGCAGCCCGCGCAGCCCGCGCAGCAGTGTGATCACTGTCAGCGGGATGCAACAACGCCATGCGGCTGTTTTAACCCTTTCCCTCCGGGTTCAGGCCAAAACGCGCGCTGGACTGCGTTGCGTGCCTTGTCAGGGGCACCAGCCCTAACTGCGACACACGCCTTGCCAGCCCACGTTTTGGCTTGAACGCATCTCGCAATTTAAATGTTAACAGGCCCTAGCATTTACCCCTTTTTTTCAATACAAAACGGAGTCACAGCGCATGCACTATTTATACACAGACAGCCCAACCGGCACGCTGTTACTGGCGGCCAGCGCACAAGGCCTGAGTGGCGTGTATTTTCCTGAGCACCGGCATTTCAAAGGCATTGCCGGATGGCAGCCTATGCCTGAGCATCCGCTATTGCTGGCAGCGGCAGAGCAGCTCGCTGCGTATTTTGCAGGCCAGCGTCAGCATTTCGATCTGCCGCTGGATCTGAGCGCAGGTACCGTATTTCAGCAGGCAGTCTGGCGTCAGTTAGCCCGGATTCCGTTTGGTCAGACCCTGAGTTATGGCCAGCTGGCGCAGCATTTGGGCAATCCTGCTGCAGTACGCGCGGTCGGCGCGGCGAATGGCAAAAATCCCTTGTCCATCATCCTGCCCTGCCATCGCGTGATCGCTGCCAATGGCGCGCTTACCGGGTATGCCGGTGGCTTAAAAAATAAGCAGTATTTGCTGAATTTTGAGGCAAATATGCGACAGCTTAAACCCGGTATTTTTAGTGGTTTTCAAGCCTGAAATGGCTGGAAACCCGCATGAACATTAGGTGTTGCTACTATGGAAAATAATATCATTTAACTCATTTTGGTGCGATGCACAAAAAATGCTTGACCTGTGAAATAGCAGGTGTAGAATTCAGGTTGTTGCGGTGCACCATTCAATTTGATTTCATGGACGGCGCTGCCAATTTTGATATCCTTTCCTGGAGAAAACCATGACAACTACACCTGAACAATTTATCGCTGCAACTAAAGCCAACCTCGAAGCGCAATTCGCTTCTTTGACTGCATTGAACAAAAAAGCATTCGAAGGTCTGGAGCAATTAGTCGCATTGAACGTCAATGCAGCTAAAGCCAGCCTGGAAGAAGGCACAGCGACAGCAAAACAACTGATCTCTGCTAAAGACCCACAAGAATTTTTCACACTGAGCAGCGCGCAAGTACAGCCATCCGCAGAAAAAGCACTGGCTTACGGTCGTCATCTGGCCAGCATCACTACAGCAACTCAGCAAGAGTTCACTAAGGCAGTTGAAGCGCACATCGCTGAAACTAACACCAAAGTGATCACACTGATCGATGAAGTGACTAAGAATGCACCAGCTGGCTCCGAGCAAGCTGTGACAGCCCTGAAATCTGTGGTCGGTAACATCAATGCAGGCTACGAGCAGTTGACTAAAACAACGAAGCAAGCTGTACAGACTTTGGAAGAAAATCTGAACAAAGCAACGCAGCAATTCACACAAGCTGCAGAAAAAGCAACTGCTAAGAAGAAGTAATTATTCTTTGCTGGTTTGTTTCAAAAAGCTCCCGTCTCCCCCGGGAGCTTTTTTTACGCCTGTCGCAAAGTCAGCTTGCAGTGACAAATTCGCGCTGATGGGTGTAAGCTAGCAAATAGTTCTTTTTGCAATGCAAAAAATTTGGGAACTCAGCCCGCAATCTGAGCCTGACCAGGTGTGACCCTTATATCGTTTCTTTCTTCCCATTGATAGGAGATCTTTATGCAAGACGTCGTTATTGTGGCTGCTGGCCGTACCGCTGTAGGTAAGTTTGGCGGTACGCTGGCAAAAATTCCTGCTGCCGAACTTGGTGCTATCGTGATCAAAGGCTTGCTGGCGAAAACTGGTCTGAACGGCGCGCTGGTGAATGAAGTCTTGCTGGGCCAGGTACTGACTGCAGGTGTAGGTCAGAATGCAGCACGTCAGGCCGTGATCAAAGCGGGCTTGCCGGATGCTGTGCCTGCCATGACGATCAATAAAGTCTGCGGCAGCGGTCTGAAAGCCACTCACCTGGCGGCGCAGGCAATCAAAGCCGGTGATGCCGACATCATCATCGCTGGCGGCCAGGAAAACATGAGCGCTTCGCCGCATGTGCTGGCTGGTTCGCGCGATGGTTTCCGTATGGGTGATGCCAAACTGGTCGACACCATGATCGTCGATGGTCTGTGGGATGTCTACAACCAGTATCACATGGGTGTGACTGCAGAAAACGTGGCGAAGAAATATGAAATCAGCCGTGAAGAACAGGATCAGTTCGCGCTGGCTTCACAAAACAAGGCTGAAGCCGCACAGAAGGCGGGCAAATTCGTCGACGAAATCATCCCGGTTGAAATCGTGAGCAAAAAAGGCACGGTGGTGTTCGATACCGATGAATTCATCAAACACGGCACCACACTGGAATCTTTATCGGCACTGCGTCCGGCTTTCGATAAAAACGGCAGTGTCACAGCCGGTAATGCTTCTGGCTTAAATGACGGTGCGGCAGCAGTGATCATGATGTCGGCCAGCAAAGCCGCAGAACTGGGCTTGCCGGTACTGGCACGTATCAAAGCCTATTCATCCGCCGGTATTGATCCGACCATCATGGGCATGGGCCCGGTACCAGCCGCCAAACTGTGTCTGCAAAAAGCCGGCTGGACGCATGAAGAAGTCGACCTGATGGAAATCAATGAAGCCTTTGCGGCGCAGGCGATCGGCGTGAACAAGGAAATGGGCTGGGACACCAGCAAGATCAATGTCAACGGCGGCGCAATCGCGATCGGCCATCCTATCGGTGCTTCCGGTTGCCGTATCCTGGTCAGCCTGATCCACGAAATGATACGCCGTGACGCCAAGAAGGGTCTGGCCAGCCTGTGTATCGGTGGTGGTATGGGTGTGGCACTGGCGATCGAGCGTGACTGATACGCTGTCATCTGTCTGTACATAAAAAAACCGCTGTATGTTACAGCGGTTTTTTTTATCACAAGGGCTGATGGCCAGCCTGGCCGGTCAGCCTGTGTATTAATGAATGCCGTGCATTTTCTTCGCCATCCATTTATTCAGCAGCATCAGCACGATACCTGCAGCAATCGGGATGATAGTGAAGATCAGGAAGAAGGTCGACATCGAATAGGTATTCGAAATTTCATCGATGTAGCTACCGGTAGAACCGGCAATCTTATTCGCAATCGCGGTATTGAGGAACCAGATACCGAACATCAGACCCAGCAGGCGCTGTGGTGCCAGCTTACTGATGTAGGACAGGCCGACCGGCGAAATACACAATTCACCCATAGTATGGAAGAAGTAGGCAGCGATCAGGAAAATCATGCTGACCGACGCAGTCTTCGCACCAACCGGAATGCTGGATGCACCATAGGACAAAGCAGCAAAGCCCAGACCCAGCAAAATCAGGCCAGTACCGAATTTGATCGGACCGCTAGGATTCCAGTGTTTTTCCCACATCTTAGTGAACATCGGTGCCAGTATCACCAGGAAGAAAGAGTTCAACACACCGAACCAGGTGGCAGGGATATTTGATTTATCCATAGAGAATTCACGGCCCAGCATCCAGATCACCAGTGCCCAGATCGCGCTGATACAGATTACCAGCAGGATGTTAGACCACAGATAGCGTTTTGCCGTGCCAGCGAATAATTTGATCAGCAACCAGCTCAGGATCGCGGTTGGGATCACCGTCATCAGACTATTGACGATCTTGAAGATCATACCGCTGGTACCAACCAGTTCGCGGTCGGTATAGTCAGCCGCAAAAATGGTCATGGAACCACCAGCCTGCTCAAACGCAAACCAGAAGAAAATCGTGAAGAAAGAAAACACGCAGATCGCTTTGATGCGGTCAACCACCACATGGGTAGGCGGTTCTTCCTGAGCGACGATTTCTTTTTCAGCTTTCTGTGATTTAGACAGACCGATATCGCCAAAGATGCCCTGACCCAGATAGAACTGTATCGCACCCAATATCATGAAGGCGCCAGCCAGACCAAAGCCATACGACCAGGAGATTTTTTCACCGATATAACCGCACAGGGAAATACCAAAGAAAGCACCGGCATTCACACCCATGTAGAACAGGGTATAACCACCGTCACGGCCGCTTTCATTGTCCTTGTTATAGAGCTGACCAACAATCGCGGAAATATTCGGTTTAAACAAACCGGTACCAGCCACCACCAGTGATAAACCCAGGTAGAACATGGTAGGCGTATCAAATAACAGCGAAGCATGACCCGCCGCGATGATAAAACCACCCAGTACTACGGCACGACGGCTGCCGAGGAATTTATCGGCGATATAGCCACCCAGTATCGGTGTCAGGTAGACCAGACCGGTGTACCAGCCATACAGCGCGGTCGCATCTGCGCGGGTCCAGCCCCAGCCGCCTTTTGCGGTTTCCGTGACCAGAAACAGCACCAGCAGCGCACGCATGCCGTAGTAAGAGAAACGTTCCCACATTTCTGTGAAAAACAGGACAAATAAGCTGTCAGGGTGCCCTAAGATGGTGTGCGCCCCAGGGTTTTGAATTGTGTTCAAACTGCTCTCCGGTTTTGGTTTTTTGTTAGACAAGTTCATCAGCAAAATTTTTTTCATTACTGATATCAGAATGATGTGAATTGAGTCAATTCGGCGCGTAGCTTACCACGATGAAAAACTCATAAAGAAAGACATATGCTGCAACGCAGCAAAAACAGTGCCAGCCCGGTCTGAAACAAGCCTTCAAGCAAACTTGCATACTTGCAATGTAAGTGTTTACTATCGATATACTTATTTTGTAGATTGGTGATTAAAAAAACAGCCTGAAATCTCTGGTGAGATTTCAGGCTGTATTCAGGCTGTTGCAAGTGTGCTGCAAAGTTTGTGGCGTGAATGCGAAAGCGGTCTTTAACGCAGGATTTTTTGCGCCGGATGCACAGTTTTTGTGTGGCCTGCATCGGTTTTGAACACCGTCAGCGCTTGCCACAACTTATGCGCCTCGTCCTTGAGCGAATCTGCGGCCGCGGCGGACTCTTCCACCAGTGCCGCATTTTGCTGGGTGGACTGATCCATCAGATTAATTTCGCCGTTAATGCGCGCAATGCCAGCACTTTGTTCAGATGAGGCGGTGGAAATTTCACGCATGATGGACGTCAGTCCTTCCACCGCAGTCAACATGGTGCGCATGGTGGCACCGGCCTGGTCGACTGCCTCCGTGCCGTGATTAACCTTGGTCATGGAGTTTTCAATCAGGGTTTTGATTTCGCGTGAAGCCTGAGCGCTGCGCTGCGCCAGGTTTCTGACCTCGGTGGCGACCACGGCAAAGCCACGGCCTTGTTCACCCGCGCGGGCTGCTTCTACCGCTGCATTCAGGGCCAGAATATTGGTCTGGAATGCAATGGCCTCAATGGCGGTGATGATGTCCGCCATTTTTCTGGATTCAGCGGCGATGTCATTCATGCTGACGACCACTTTGTCGACCTCGGCACTGCCGCGTTGCGCGGTACCCGCTGCTTCCACACTGAGCTGACGTGCGCGTTCCGCGTGGGCGGCATTGTTTTGCACGGTTTCATGCATGTGCTCAACGCTGCTGGCCGTTTCCGCCAGCGATGCCGCCTGGCTTTCTGTGCGTTGTGACAAATCCAGATTGCCTTTGGCGATTTCACCCGAGGCATCCGAGACAAATTCGCTGCTGACCCTGATCTCGGTCACGATGCCACGCAACTGCTCCTGCATCTGATGCAGCGCATACAGCATGCTGTGCTGGTCGCCGCGTTGTAAGCTGACTTGAGTAGTCAGATCGCCTTCGGCCACCCGGCGTGCGATTTCAACTGCAGTGTCAGGCTCGCCACCGAGCGGGCGGATGATGAGCTTATTCACCACATACAGCAACATCGCCGACACCACGGCTACGCTGATCAGACCAATCAGGATGGACAGATTGCGCAGCCTTCTGACTTCGGCCAGGATTTTATCTTCCGGTACGCTGATCGCAAATGACCACGGCGTGCTGCTGGCACCGATACGAACCGGCACGAATATCCTTGTCATGCTGGTATTCAGCGTGCTGTCATACAGCGTGTCTTCCCAGGATTTACCTGCCTGCACGGCAGCGATCAGCCCGGACGGGGCAACTTTGCTGTCCATCGTCTTACCAAGCAGCGCAGGATTGGCATCGCCTATGTACACCGCCTTATTCGACAGCAGGCTGGCTTGCCCGGTTTCATAAGGACGGATTTTACTGATGCTGTCCTGGAAGCCCGCCACCGGCAAATCCACGGTCACAGCACCGGCCAGTTTGCCATTGCTCATTACAGGGACCGTCACGGTCGTCATGAACACATCTTTACCGGCGATCTTATACATATAGGGTTCGAGCAGAACTTCGGTGCCGGATTTTTTGGCCAGCAGATAATAGTCACCCGCGCCTTCTTTCTCGTAATCGGTCAGGGCTTCCACCTGTATGCTGCCGCTGCCACGGTTCCAGTAAGGCAGATAACGCCCAGTCTGGTCATGGCCGGGCTTACCGGCAAATTCAGCATCCTTGCCATCAAATGCATTCGGCTCCCAGATCGTGCCGACACCGGTAAATTCAGGATTGGCCGCCAATACACTCTTGAGCAACTGATCAGCTGCTTCCCGGCTGGGATTGCCTGTCGCTTTCATGCCGCTGAGTCCGGCTGCCAGGTTTCGTGCTGCGTACAGCGCCACATTAATTTTTTCTGCAACCAGATTGGCATTCGAAATCGCGAGCTGGCGCGCATACGCAGCGGAGGCCTGCGATTGCATCTGGCTGGCCTGATAGCTAAGCAGGCTGATGGTGACGGTAAAGCCGATAATGACCATGGCCAGCACGGCCAGCAGCATTTTTGCGCGTAAGCCGAGTGAACTGGCTGAAAATAAGTTTTGTTTCTTCATACTCTGGAAGTCCTTGTTGCCCGATATGGGTGCGTGTAGTGGCACCTGCGTATTTTTTATATTTGAATGTTGGCAGCTTGCCAGAGATATGCAGGTAATGGGGAGCTTAAAGGCAATTTTTGCTGATTGGTAACAATTTATTTAAGGAAATTTAAAACTCAGTGTGGTGTGGCAGGCACAAATTCTTATCCAAACGGAACCCATTTCCCTGTGCGTGCTCTAACAGTCCCTGGGCCACACACTCAGACCGTGCAAAAACAGTGCAAAAGCAAACCTAAAGAATTGTACTACTCCGCGCTTACCGGTCCGGACAATGCACAGGCTGAGTTTTTTTTAAAATTTTGGAGACATATGATGAAGTGGAAAAACCTCGCCCTGGCAGCCAGTCTGCTGTGCGGCCTGGTCAGCCATAGTCAGGCGCTGACAGCAGATCAGGTGAAAAGCTTTACTTTACCAAATGGCATGAAATTCCTGGTATTGGAAAGCCATACGATACCGAATGCGAATATGTACACCTACTGGAAAGTCGGTTCTCGCAATGAGGTGCCAGGCATTACCGGTTTATCCCACTTCTTTGAACACATGATGTTCAATGGCTCGAAAAAATTCGGCCCTAAGCAATTCGACCGCACCATGGAAGCTGCGGGCGGCGCTAACAATGCGTATACCAATAACGATCTGACTGTGTACCAGGACTGGTTCCCGGCGACCGCGTTGCCAGTGATTTTTGATCTGGAAAGCGACCGCATCGCGAATTTGTCCATCGATCCGAAAATGGTCGAAAGCGAGCGCGGCGTGGTGCTGTCGGAACGCAGCACCGGTCTGGAAAACTCGAATCTGCGTTCGCTGTGGGGCGCGGTATATGCGACAGCTTTCCATGCGCATCCCTATGCGATACCGACCATAGGCCATGAATCTGATATCAAGGCCTGGACCCAGGCCGATCTGGAAAACTACTTCAAAACCTATTATTCACCGAATAATGCGGTTGCCGTGATCGTCGGCGCAGTTAAGGCGGATGAAGTCAAACGTCTGGCCGAACAGTATTTTGCCAAAGCACCGCAACGCGCCTTGCCACCGGTGGTACGCACCGTGGAGCCTGAGCAAAAAGGCGAGCGCCGCGTGTTTGTGCGTAAAGAATCCGCGACCACGCCGAATCTGATGGTGTCGTACAAGGTACCGGCTACCAATAATCCTGATTACTACGCCTTGCAAGTGCTGAACAGCATACTGACCGAGGGCAAAACCTCGCGCCTGTATCAGGCGCTGGTCGATAAGCGGCTCGCGACTCAGGTAGGTGCCGATTACGGTAAGGCTTTTGATCCTGGACTGTTTAACTTCTTTGCCGTCGCAGCCAATCAGGTGCCGGCCGCGAAAGTCGAGGAAGCCCTGCTGGCCGAAATCGACAAACTGATACGCGAAGGCGTGAGCGAAGAAGAAGTACAGAAGGTCAAAAACCAGAAGCTGCTGAATTTCTACCGTGCGCAGGAAACCATCAATGGCAAAGCGGCCCAGATCGGTGACTATGAAGTGTATTTCGGTGACTATAAAAAACTGTTCGACGCGCCTGAGGCCTATCGTCGCCTGCGTGCCGCTGATATACAAAGAGTCGCCGCCACCTATTTTAAAAAATCTCAACGCACCGTTGGTGTGCTGGCCGCCAGCGAGGAGTAAGCCATGAATCAAGCCATAAACCAAGCATTCCGTCTGATACAACAAAGCGCCTTAGTCGCGGCCACTGTCACCACCCTGGCAGCATCTGCGCAGGCCGCAGAATTCCAGTTACCGGCATTTGAAACCGCCCGTTTATCGAATGGCTTAACCATCTATATGATGGAAAGGCATGAAGTGCCGCTGGTCGCGGTGCGCGCCGTAGTGCGGGCCGGTGCTACTGTGGACGGTCCAGCCGCTGGTCTGGCTAACCTGACTGGTGATGCCTTGCTGCTGGGTTCGCGTGCTTACAGCAAACAGCAGATCGATCAGAGTTTCGATTTCCGTGGTGCGCGTTTATCCAGCGGTACGTCCGCTGATGGCACGGTGCTGTATGCAGATTTTTCTAAAGACGATATCCAGACCTTGCTGCCCATCATGGCAGACGCCTTGCAAAACCCACTGTTTGACGCCGCTGAATTTGGCAAACTGCGCGCCCGTACCGTGGATGGTCTGAAGCAGGCCAAGGAAAGTCCGCGCAACGTGGTGCAGCCCTATTTCTACAGCATGTTGTTTGGCCAGGGTGCCTATGCCAATCCGGTCTCAGGTACCGTCAGCAGCGTGAGTGCGCTGGAAACCAAAGATGTACAGAGTTTTCATCAGCGTTACTTCCGCCCGGATAATGCCGCACTGGTCGTGGTCGGTGACTTTAAACCCAGCGTCATGCGCGCCCAGCTGGAAAAACTGTTTGGTAACTGGAAATCAGCCGGACCCATGCCAGCCCGTGTGGACACTGGCAAAGTCAGCGCCGATAAGTCACGCGTCTGGCTGGTGAATAAAGCCGATGCAGCCGAAACCACCTTCATGTTTGGCGGTGCCGGTATCGCCAGAAATGATGCGGATTACGTGCCGCTGCAAGTCATCAACACCATCCTGGGCGGGCGTTTCACGTCCTGGCTGAATGATGAATTGCGCGTCAATTCCGGCCTGACCTATGGTGCGAACAGCAGCTTCCAGACCTTGGCGCAGGCCGGCGTATTCGGTGTTTCCAGCTTCACGGCGACGGCCAAAACTGAGGCAGCGCTGGCGCTGGCGCACAAAACTTACCAGCGTTTGTGGGATAAGGGCATCGATGCGGCTACGCTGGAATCAGCCAAAGCCTATGTCAAAGGCCAGTTCCCGCCGCGCTATGAAACCAATCAGCAACTGGCGGGCTTTTTGAGCGATATGTATGTGTCGCAAATTAATCGTAGTCAGATTGATCACTTTATGCGCGATGTCGATGGTCTGACACCGGAAAAAGCGAAACAATTGGTGGACAAACATTTTCCGCGCGATAAACTACAAATGCTGTTAATCGGCAAAGCCGAGGTAATTCGTCCTGTCGCCGCGCAATATGGTGAGGTGACAGAACTGGACATCAAAGCGGATGGATTTAAGCCAGCCGTCAAGTAAAAACTAAGCACTCAGCCCGGTTCAGCCGGGCCCAGGCCTGACAAAACCGCTCTGTTATTGACTTGCAGGGCGGTTTTGTTTCATCTGTCAGACCGGATGTGAACCGTCTTTTTGTGAACTTATGCATTTGAAAAACATAAATCCAGCGCCACTGCGACCCGTGATGAGCGCACTGGCTTTGCTGCTCTGCCTGACACAAGCTGTGCCAACGGTGCAGGCCGCCAATGCCAACGGCGCTGCGCGCACCAGCCAGAACGAGAATGGCTACCACTTACCGGCAGCGGAATTACAGGCGATTGTGGATGCGCCACGGGGGCCGCTGTTCAAGCTGGGACCGCAGCGCAAAACTGCCTTGATGGTGCATTTGCCGGGTCTGCCTGGCATCGCTGATGTGGCGCAGCCTGAACTCAAGCTGGCTGGCCTGCGCATCAATCCGCGTACCCGTGCGGCCAGCCATTTTGATTTTGGCACCAGTTTAAGTCTGCTCGATGTCGCTACCGGTAAAAACCGCGAAGTCAGTGGCCTGCCAGCCAAAGTACGTATCGCAGAAACTCTGTGGTCACCGGATGAACAATGGGTGGCTTTCAGCCGCTGGGTCGATGATGGCGTGGAATTGTGGCTGCTGGATGTGCGCAAGGCGCAGGCACGGCGCCTGATGGCGGATAAGCTCAATGCCGTCACCAGTGCCGGTTTTTCCTGGACCGGCTCAGATGAATTGTTTGTGCGACTGGTGCCGCAATATCAAAAACCGCTACCCCCGCTATCTATCGTGCCTGCAGGCCCAAATATGGTGGAAAGCCGCGCCGGTAAAGGGGCACAGAACCGCACCTATCCCGACATGTTGAAAACGCCAGCGGATTCCGACATGCTGGACTGGCAGTTACAGACCCAGCTCGGCTTTGTCAGCATCAAAGGCGAAGTAAGGCGCATCGGTCCGGTGATGACGCTGACCAAAGCCAATGTCTCGCCCGATGGCAGCCTGATCCTGACCACCCAATTGCGCCGTCCCTATTCCACCATGCTGCCTATGGACAGATTCGGCCAGCTGATCGAATTGTGGGATGACGAGGGACGTAAAGTGCGTAACGTGGCCGAGCGGCCCATGCGTGAGCGCATCCCTTCCGGTAATGATGCAGTGCAGGCCGGACCACGCGATTTTTCCTGGCGCACCGACAAACCGGCCAGCCTGACCTGGCTGGAAGCGCAAGGCGGTGGCGATCCTGAGTCCCATACCAAGGTACATGATGTCTTCATGCAGCAGGCCGCACCATTCGATCACCCGCCGCAAAAGCTGATGGAACTGGGCTGGCGTTTTTCCAGCGTACAGTGGGGCAATGACAATCTGGCGCTGGTCACAGAAAACTGGAGCAAGACGCGCGATACCCGTACCTGGCGCATCCGTCCCGGTGTCCCTGACAGCAAACCTGAGCTGGTGTTCAGCCGCAAGACCGAAGATCAGTATGCCAATCCCGGTAATCCTGTGATGACAACCAATGAGATGGGGCGTCAGGTATTGCGCATCACGGCCGATGGCCGGTCGATATTCCTGACCGGCACCGGCGCCAGTGCGGAAGGCGACCGTCCTTTCCTGGACCGGCTGGATCTGGTCAGCCGCCAGACCACGCGTTTATTCCGTTCGCATCCGCCGTTTTACGAAGAAGTGGTCGGGATACTCAATGACAAAGGCAGTCAGATCATCCTGAGCCGCGAGTCAAATGAAGAACGTCCCAACTATTATGCCGATGATCTGGGTGATCATGCACCGCGCCGCGCGCTGACCAGCTTTGCCCATCCTTATCCACAACTCAAGGGCGTGAAAAAGCAGCAAATTCGTTATGAGCGCGAAGACGGTGTGGAACTGACGGCTAATCTGTATCTGCCTGCCGGTTACGAGCCTAAACGCGACGGCCCGCGTCCTACCCTGATCTGGGCCTATCCGCGTGAATTCAAAACGGCAGAAGCAGCGAGTCAGGTCACCGGTTCGCCGCATCGTTTCAACCGGATTTCCTATAACGGACCGCATGTGATGCTGGCCCGCGGCTATGTGGTGGTTGATGGTCCCGGCATGCCGATTATCGGTGAGGGAAAAAAAGAGCCGAATGACAGTTATCTGGAACAGCTGAAGATGAATGCCGAAGCGGTCATCGACGAGGTAGTTAAGCTGGGGGTGACTGACCGCAACCGCATCGCGATTGGCGGCCACAGTTACGGTGCTTTTATGACTGCCAATCTGCTCGCGCATACCCGCTTGTTCCGCGCCGGGATTGCGCGTTCCGGTGCATACAACCGCACGCTGACACCGTTTGGTTTCCAGTCGGAAGACAGGAATTTCTGGACTGCGAAGAAAACCTATCTGGAGATGTCGCCGTTTAATTTTGCGAATCAGGTCAGGGACCCTATCCTGTTCATTCATGGCGAGCAGGATAATAACAGCGGCACCTTCCCTATGCAGAGTGAACGTATGTTCCAGGCCTTACAGGGCTTAGGTATCGCTTCGCGGCTGGTGATGCTGCCGAATGAAAGTCACAGCTACCGCGCGCGTGAGTCGATATTGCATATGCTGTGGGAGCAGGATCGCTGGCTGGATATGTATGTGAAAAATGCCAAAGGCGAAGCCGGCGGCAAAGACTGAGATACAAAGCGCCGTGCGCGGCTCAGCAAGTAAAAGGGGAGGCACAGGCCTCCCCTTGTTTTTTTGCACCCATGTAAAGTTTTGCATTAAGATGCCTACTGGCTTGCATTACTTTTGCACCACTTAGGTGTGCTGCAGCCGTCTAGTCCTGACACCGATTTCACCAATAAGGCCACGCTATGCTCAAAGCCGTCATTTTAGATGCCAATGCGGTTGCCCGTAATTTACTGACTTCCGTACTCAATAATGGCGGGCATGAAGTGGTGGGCGACGCCAATCTGGCACCTGCCAGTCTGGCACGCGTGATCCGTCTGAAACCGCAAATTGTTTGTATTGATATCGGTGAGACCAATGAAGAAGGGCTGGCGATCATCGATCAGTTACGCCGCGATTTGCCGAAGGCGCTGTTATTTCTGGTCTCGGCCAAAATTGATGCGACTATTCTGCAGGCCGCACAACAGCGTGGTGTCCATGGCTTCATCGTCAAACCATTTAACTCGGTGGCGGTACTGACTTCGATCCGCAATACCATTTTGCGTATCGCCAAACAGCAAAGAGCGGCAGCGCAGCCACCCGCCGATACGCAGGACAGCGCAGCATTGGATAATTCCTCTGCACCGGATGCGGTTTAATCCCTGCAAACCGGAATTTCATCCCCTTAGCCTGTGTTTCGTCGCAGGCTCACGCAGTGGCAGACTCAGCGCATACACTGAACCCTGTTCTGTTAAGCGGTAGCCGGAGTTCCCATGTCAAATGCATCCCAAGTCAAACGTCCTGTAGAGGCAGATTCTCCTTTACCCGCAGAAGTCGCGGTCAGAACCGATACCTGGCTTAACCGGGCGCGTAACTATCCGGTGTTTTCGCGTACCTGGTTTTATTACCGCAGCCTGGCCTGGTCGGTACCGGTCGGGATTATCGCTCTGTTCAGTTGTGTCATTGCGTATTTGTCCGGTGCTACTGTGGCGGATATCGTCGCCAAAGCGATCCCGGCCACGCTGACTTTTACGATGCTGCATTTGCTGGGGCCAGGACTGGCTGTGCTGATACGGCAGCGCCATTTTACTTCGCGCAAAGAGTCGGTCCTGATCGTGCTGGCGCTGCTGACCGGTGCCTTGATCAGCTGGGGTGTTTTGTATGGCAGTAAATACAGCGTCAAACTGGCCGTGTATGGCGACCCCCATCATGTGACAAAAAAAGCCAGCGAAGATAAAGCCAGAAAAAAAACGGCAACGGCTGCGGTGCACAGCGAGCCCAAGGCCAGCACGGCCTCCCAGCCTGACAGCGCAGAAGACAGTGTGGGTCCCGAAATCGATACAATCAGTGAGCAGGTTATAGAAGGTCTGGCCAATGGCTTTGTGGTGATCGGCTTGTTGTATTTGGCCGGTGGCTTTGATCTGTGGCTCTACTTCCGTCAGAAGAAGCGTTTGAAAGAAGTCGAACAGCAGCGTGAGTTGCAGCGCGCGCAGGAAGCCAGGCGTGAAGCCGAATTGCGACTGTCGGTGCTGGTCGCGCAGGTCGAGCCGCATTTTTTGTTCAATACCCTGGCCGGTGTGCGTTCCGCCATCAACACCGAACCGGCGCGCGCAGTCAGTATCGTCGATCATCTGGTCGACTATCTGCGCGCCACGATCCCGCAAATGCGTGATGACGGCGCCTCGGTACAGGGTCGCTTGAAAAAACAGTTCGATGCAGCCCGCGCTTATCTGAGCCTGATGCAGGCCCGCATCCCGCGCCTGAGCTTCAGTGTATATTCCGAAGTGGAGGACGCTGCGCTGCCGCCGCTATTGCTGATTTCTTTGGTCGAAAACGCGATCAAACACGGCGTCGAGCCTAAGATCGGCCCGGCCCATATCGCCATCACCGCCGGTCGTATCGAACAGCATGAGCAATCCTTTTTGCAGATACGGGTGGCAGATGATGGGGTTGGTTTCGGAGGCAGCAGTTCCGGCTCCGGCATTGGTCTGACCAATATCCATCAGCGTCTGCATTCCATGTATGGCGCTGCTGCCAGCCTGGAACTGAAAGCACGTGCAGAGGGCGGCGTACTGGCAGTGATCACGCTGCCTTATGAGCCATAAGCACGACCCGATGGATGTATGTTTTTCTGAATTTTCCTGAATTGATTCTGTATAAAAATACTTAAGACTAGAGACATCATGATCACAGCTATCATCGCCGACGACGAAGACTTACCCCGTAAAGACCTCAGACGCATGCTGCAGGAGCACTGGCCCGAGCTCAATATTGTCGCCGAGTGTGAACATGGTGCCGATGCACTGGAAGCGATTCATACCCATCATCCGGATATCGCGTTTCTCGACATTCGCATGCCTGGCATGACCGGGCTGGATGTCGCCCATGCGACCAAAGGCAAATGCCACGCGGTGTTCACTACTGCCTATGATCAGTATGCGCTCGATGCGTTTGCAGCCGGTGCGATTGATTATCTGCTCAAACCTATCGCCGCACAGCGTCTGAACGAGGCCATCGCCCGGCTTAAGGAACGCATGAAAGCGGCCCAGCCAGCAGCGGATCTGACCCAGCTGATGTCAGAACTGGATAAGCGTATCCGCGGTAACCCGCCTGAACGCATACGCTGGATCAGTGCCAGTGTGGGCGATACCATAAAGATGTTCGCGGTCGATAAAATTCTGTTTTTTACCTCCGATGAAAAATACACCCGGGTTGTGAGTCAGCAGGATGAGGCGCATGTACGCAAGCCGCTTAAAGAACTGATGGAAGGCTTAGATCCTGACGTGTTCTGGCAAATCCATCGCGGCACAGTGGTCCGCGCTGATGCAATTGCCCGTGCCCACCGGGATGAAATGGGGCGCTATTCCGTGGAATTGCATGGCAGTGCGGAGAAGCTGAAGGTGAGTCAGGCATATGCCTGGCGTTTCAAACCCATGTAGCACGGACTGACGAAAAACCGCCCCTGCTGCGTTGTTGGCGTCTTGCCGTACTAAAGTACTGTCTGTGTCGCCACGCCTTGCCGGGACGGCTTTGCGTCAGTCCGGGGAAAACTGCTCTGGCTGCGTTGTGGTGCGTGGTCAATATCCTGTCCGGATTTAGCCAGCATAAACTGGCCAGATTTGTTAAGCTGCTACGCTTTGTCAGGCGCCCTGCCTGAATTCTGAGGAGTTTGCATGCGTAGCAGTGACCTGATTCGTCTTTTAATTCTTGCCGCCATCTGGGGTGCCTCTTTTCTGTTTATGCGTGTGATTGCCCCGGTACTGGGTGCGCTTTGGACCGCCGAATTGCGGGTCGCGATCGCAGGGCTGGCGCTGAGTGGCTGGATGCTGCTGACAGGGAAACCGCAGAACTGGCGTCAGAACTGGAAATCGTTTCTGGTGCTCGGTGCGATCAATTCTGCACTGCCGTTTGCCATGTATGCCTATGCAGCCCAGCATATGCCTGCTGGCTACTCCGCCATTATGAATGCCACCACACCCTTATGGGGCGCAGTGATGGGTGCACTATTCCTGAGCGAAGCCTTCACCGTGCGCAAGCTGGCCGGTTTGCTGGTTGGTGTGCTGGGTGTGGCCTTGCTGGTCAAGCTGGGACCGGTAGTCTGGAGTACAGAGCTGATGCTGGCGCTGCTGGCCTGTTCAGGCGCGACGGTGTGTTATGCACTGGCTGGCGTGTACACCAAAAAATTATCGGTGAATGTGAATCCCTTGCTGATGGCGACCGCTTCCCAGCTGGGTGCGGCTTTCGTGCTGCTGCCTTTTCTGCCACTGGTACCGGTGCAGGGTGAGATCACCACGACTGTGATGGCGCTGGCGGTGGCCTTGGCACTGCTGTGCAGTGCGGTTGCCTATCTGCTCTACTTCCGTCTGATACAGGATATCGGCCCGACTAAGGCACTCACCGTCACCTTCCTGATTCCCTTGTTTGCACTGTTATGGGGTGCGATTTTCCTGGGCGAACACCTGACCTGGAGCATGGCCGCCGGTTGCGCTGGCGTGGTGCTGGCGACCTGGCTGGTGGTATCAGGACCGCGTAAGTAGTTTTTCCCAGTAGCCTACATCATGCCATTGCCCGAATTTCTGACCGACTTCAGAAAAACGGGCAACCTGGTGCATGCCCATTTTTTCATGCAATGCGATGCTGGCCGGATTGGGTAAAGCGATCCCTGCGATCACACTGTGTATGCCCAACTGCTGCAACTGGGCGAATAAGGCCTGATATAAGGCCGAGCCCAGACCCTGACCTGCTGACTCGCGTGCCGCATAGACGGATACTTCGACTGAATGACGGTAAGCCGGTCTGGTGCGCCAGGGCGTGGCATAGGCATAGGCGCTGAGTTTGCCTTGCTGCTCCCACACCAGCCAGGGCAGTCCCGCATCCAGCACGGCCTGTATGCGTTGTGCCATTTGTTCATGACCGACTGCAGTTTCTTCAAAGCTGATGCAGCTTTCCAGTACATACGGGTTATAGATTGCACAGATTGCGGCCGCATCAGCAGCCAGGGCGGGACGTAGCATTGCATACTCCATTCAGGGGTGACCTGCTCAGGCCTTGCAAGGATCAGGCCAGCTAAGCAGTACTGGGCAGAACGGAACCAATTGTCAGTCTGTCCATCCAAGTGGCTCAACCATCAAACAGTCGCTGACTTTCATCCATGTCCAAACTCATCACCACCCTGCAGGCTGCCAGATACGGCAGCCTGTTTTGTCTGTCAATGCTCAGTCTTGCTACGCAGGCGCAGCAGCTGCCGCAAGTACAGGAAGCGCCTTTGCGCGCCCATCTGGCCTTGTTATCTTCTGACCTGTTTGAAGGCCGGGGCACGGGCCAGCGCGGCGGTGATCTGACCGTTGCGTATCTGGAAGCGCAGGCACAGGCGCTGGGCTTGTTACCTGCGAATGGACCATCTTACCGCCAGCCGGTGCGCATCAGCGGCGTCAAAGCGTTGCCCGCAAAAAGCACAGTCCATCTGGAACTGGCTGGAAAAAGCCTGCCTATGCAATTTGCCGATGACTGGGTCTGGTGGACGGGTAATGCCCAGACTCAGCAAAGCTTTGATCATGAATTGCTGTTTGTCGGCTACGGTATCAGCGCACCCGAAGAGCAATGGGATGATTACAAAGGTGTCGACTGCCGTGGCAAAATTCTGGTGATGCTGGTCAATGAGCCGCGCCCTACGGAGGCTGAGCCTAAGCGTTTTGGTGGAGCTGCCCTGACCTATTACGGCCGCTGGAATTACAAGTTTGAGGAGGCCAGACGGCATGGCGCGGCAGGTGTGCTTCTGATCCATACCGATGCCAGTGCCAGTTATGGCTGGTCGGTGGTCAAAAATGGCGGCAGTGCCGAACATTTTCAGTTGCAGGGCGCTGACAGTGGCGTCGGACTGCAAGCCTGGATCACCGATGCGCTGGCGCAGCAGGTATTTGCCGGTGCCGGACTGAAGCTCGATAAATTGCGTGAGGCTGCTGAGAAAAATGATTTCCGGCCTGTGCGTTTGCCATCTGCCAGACTCAAAGGCGAAGCGCGTTCCGCCTTGCGTCAGCTGGAACAATACAATGTCGCCGGTATCGTGCCCGGCACCGATCCGCGCCTGAAGCAGGAAGTGGTGATTTACAGTGCGCACTGGGATCACCTCGGTAAGCAAGAGGGGAATGGAGAGGTGATCTATAACGGCGCAATTGACAATGGCTCAGGCACCGCGGGTTTGCTGGCAATGGCCAAAGCAGCGGTGGCTCAGCCGGCCCGGCGCAGTCAGATGTTCTTATGGGTCGCTGCGGAAGAACAGGGCTTGCTCGGCAGCTCTGCCTATGCGGCACAGCCATTATGGCCTTTGCGTAAAACCGCAGCTGCCTTGAATATCGATGTGATGAATTTTGTCGGTGTCACACGTGACATGGGTCTGGCTGGCAGTGAACGCAGTGAATTGCAACAGCATGCACTCAAGGTCGCGCGCGATATGCAGTTACAGGCCAGCCCGGAAACGCCGGATACCGCCGGTGGCTATTTCCGCAGCGATCATTTCAGCTTCGCGAAAGCCGGTGTGCCTGCGTTTTCAGTCAGCCGTGGCCGTGACTTCATTCATCATCCGCAAGAGTCTTCTGAGAAGGCTCGCGCCTATGGCAAACGCTATCATCAGAGCACGGATAAATATGATCCTGACTGGGATTTGTCGGGCATGGTGCAGCAGGCGCAATTCACCCTGCAACTGGGTTATGAAATCGCGAACAGCGCCAAAATGCCAGCCTGGAAAGCCGGTGATCCATTCGCCCAGCCACGTCAAATTGAGCCTGCTCCCTGAAGCGGAATAAGCAAAAAAAAAGCTGCGGACTTCTGGTCCGCAGCTTATAAAAATGCTGGAGGATACTTAGGAATAGACCCCAGCATGAGGTGAACAGGTACTTACAACAACAGCTTAAACCAGCAGAAGTGATTTACCTTCTGCTGACTATTTCATATCAGGCCGATTTGACCGTCTTGTTTCTAAAAAGTTGCGTCAATTTTAGCAAACCGCGCCAAATCATGCGCACACCAAACAAAGTGAGCACTGCTTCCAGCATGGTCATGCCGATCGCGATCGCAGAATGGAAGCGTTCGCTACGCTGACGGATTTTACGGCTCATGCCATCTTTTGCGATTTCTATACTGTCGTAGAAGGTAGGCACGACTAACAGCGTCAGCAAGGTGGAAGTGATGGTGCCACCGATAATCGCAATCGCCAGTGGACGGTAGAATTCACCCCCCTCACCCAATCCCAATGCGACCGGTAACATACCTGCAATCAGCGCAAAGGTAGTCATCAGGATAGGACGCAGACGTACCCGTCCGGCTTGCATCAGGGCTGCTTCCCGTTCCATGCCTTCGGATTCAAATTTGCGTGCGGCATCCAGCAAGAGAATCGCATTCTTAGCGACCAGACCCATGAGCATAATCACACCGATCAGACTCATCAGATTGATGGTGCTGCCAGTGATCAGTAAGGCCAGTACCACGCCGATCAGTGACAACGGCAGCGATAACATCACACCCAAAGGCGCACTGAAAGAGCCGAACTGCATCACCAGGATCAGGTACATCAGGCCTATGCCGGACAAGACTGCGATACCCATGGCGCCGAACACTTCTTCCTGATCCTGACCGGCACCGCCAACTGACAAGCCATAACCTGTAGGGAAGTTCATGGACTCGGCCAGTTTCTTGGCGTCTGCAATCACTTCTCCATTCGAGCGACCCTGCGCATTGGCGGAAACGGTGATAGTCCGTTTGCCATTCGCATGTTCTATGCTGGAAGGTCCCTTACCCATGGTGATGGTGGCGATCTGATCAAGCGGTACCATCTGGCTGCTGCCCGCTACTGCGATAGGCAGACGTTCGATATTTTCTTTGCTGACGCGGTCATCCGGATGCAAGCGTACCGCAACGTCACGCGTCTCACCGGTAGGATCGACCCAGTCACCGACTTCGATACCGGCAAAGGCGACGCGCAAGGTCTGGGCTGCATCATTGGACGAGATGCCCATAGAATTGGCCAGGCCACGGTTGAGTTCGATTTTCAGCTCTTTCTTTGGGTCCTGCTCAGACAAACCGATATCGACCGCACCCGGTACATCGCGCAGTTTTTCCATATACAGACTGGTGATTTCCAACAGCTTGCGTGAATCCGGGCCGGTAAATTCCATTTGCACCGGCTTTTGCGCGCCATTGTTCAGATCATCCATCACCGTGTATTCAGCACCAACCAGCGTGCGGATTTTCTCGCGCAGTTCAGCGGCGATTTCCTTGGCGCTGCGTTTGCGTTCGGTACTTTTTCCGATGTCCACGTAAATCCGGCCACCTGCCGGTGTGATGTTGCTGTTGGTGTCTTTGGTCTCAGGCAAGCTGCGTGCGATGGCTGCGGCTCTTTCCATTTTCAGCTTCGCGTATTCCAGTGAAGACGAAGCTGGCGTGCGTACCGAGATCATCAGATTGCCGGAATCGGTCGCCGGTAAAAAGCTGGTGCCACCGAATTTAGCCTGCAGTGCCATCGCCGCCACCAGGCTCAATACTGCAATGGCTGCCATAGAACGACGATGATGCAGCGCCCAGGCAATCACATGACCATAGCGGTCGGACTGATGATCAAACCAGTCATTAAAGCGTGCCAGCAGCTTGCTCAAGCCTTTTTTCGGTGCAGTATGATGATCGGCCGGATCACCCCAATAAGCTGACAACATCGGGTCCAGCGTAAAGGAAATCCCCAGACTGACCAGCACCGAGCAAGTTACAGTCAGCGCAAACGGGCGGAACCATTCGCCAGGCATACCCGGCATGAAGGCGACCGGAATAAACACCGCGATGATAGAGAAGGTCGTCGCCGCCACTGCCAGACCGATTTCCGCCGTACCCTGTAAGGCGGCGGTTCTGCGATCGGAACCCATTTGCATATGGCGCACGATGTTTTCCCGCACCACAATCGCATCATCAATTAAGACACCAATCGCCAGCGACAGACCCAACAGCGTCATGAAGTTCAGCGTGAAACCACACAGCCAGACCGCGATAAATGCAGCAATCACGGAGGTTGGCAGACTCAAGGCTGTGATCAGGGTAGAGCGCCAGGAATTCAGGAAGGCATACACCACAAAGATAGTCAGCCCTGCACCCAGAACCAGCGATTCGATCACATTATTCAGGCTGCGTTGTGCATCTTTGCCGCCGTCACGCGTGATGTCGAGCTTGGTTCCCGGATGCGTGGTTTCATATTCCTTATTGGTTTTTTCCAGAAATTCACGCACCGCTTTCGCTACGGAGACAGTACTGGCTTCGCGTGATTTACTGACCTGAATACCGACATTCGGATTACCGCTACGTATGCTCAGGCTGTTCAGATCGGCAAAGTTATCTTCTATGGTGGCGACCTGCGCCAGACGGACTACCTGCTCACCATTGCGTTTAATGACAACTTGCTGAAACTCTTCCGGCGTTTCAATACGACCTACCAGACGTATGCTTTCTTCATCCAGTTTGCCACGGATTTTACCGACTGGCGCATTGGTGTTTTGCATGCGCAAAGCATTCACGACTTCACCAACCGAGACATTGTATTCACGCAGTTTTTCTGCGCGCAGCAAGACTGACAGTTCACGTTTTAAGGAACCATTCACGGTGACGGTCGACACGCCGGGCAAGCCGCGCAGTTTATCTGCCAGACTGTCTTCCGCCAGGCGTGAAATCTCGGCATGGCTGAGCTTGGTGGACGACAGCGCGATATTCACTATCGGTTGCGCAGAAGGGTCCCAGCGCTGGATGATGGGCTCGCGCATTTCGGTCGGCATCTTGAAGCGCACGTTGGAAATCACGTTGCGGACTTCATCGGTGGCTTCGATCATGTTCTTTTTAAATTCAAACATGATGTCAAAACGGGCCATGCCTTCATTTGAGCTGGAATACACTTCCTTGACGCCGGAAATACTCATCATCGACTTTTCCAGACGATTGACGATTTCACGCTCTACCGTGTCCGGTGAGGCGCCCGGATAAGGCATCACCACCGACAGACCCGGCACTTCTACGTCGGGATTCTGATTGACGCGCAGCTTGCTCAAGGCCAGTAAGCCCAGCGCCATCAGCGCGATGATCATCACGATAGTCGCGATGGGGCGTTTAATACTGAAGTCAGATAGAAACATGATTAATGGCTCCCGGCTGCAGTTGTATTCGCAGCGGCTGCAGTATTGCCAGTGTTACCTGCAGGCGTAGCTGCCGCCAGCTCAACTGCCTGTCCGTCTTTGAGCGCTGAGCCAGGGTTACGCATGACGACATCGCCGACAGCTAAGCCATTGCGGATTTCTATGTTACCGGTACGCTGGTCGCGTTTGCCCATAGCCAGATTCACCTTGCTCAGATTTTTACCGGAGACGCGCCAGGCATACGCCGTATCACCCGCTCTGACCACAGCGGATTCCGGCAGCGTCAGCGCATTAATGGTAGTGGCTTCGATATTTCCTTCTGCATACAAGCCAGATACCTTAGGCTGGTTTTTGTCAGCAAATGCGACCAGCACCTCGACCTGACGTGTCACGTCATTGGCGGCGGGATCCAGGCGCGTGACTTTGCCGCGGAATTCCTGCTGATAGCCATTGATACGGAAGCTGACTGCCTGCCCGGTTTGCACCTGAGCGATTTTATCGGTCGAGACTTTACCGGCAAAACGCATACTGGTCGGGTCGATGACTTTGACTAATTCCTTACCTGGTGTCGCGGTATCACCGGCAGAGACTTTACGTTCACTGACCACGCCATCAAACGGTGCGCGTACCACAGTGCGCTGCAATTGCTGACGTGCGCTGGCTGCTCTGGCCTTGGCGGCGGATAATTCGCTGCGCGCCGCATTCACACGTACTTCTGCATCATCTAATGCCTGCAATGAGGTCATGCCGGAAGCGCGTAAAGTCTTCAGCCGCTGCAAAGTACGATCCGACTGATCGAGTGCGAGCGAGGCACTGCGGGCGGAGTCTTCGGCTGAATTCAGATTGTCACGGATAGAGGTTTCATCCAGTTTGACCAGCACATCGCCACGCTTCACGATGTCGCCGTTTTCCTTCAATACCTGCAGCACGATGGCCTGCACCTCGGCGCGCAAATCGGCTTTGCGTTCAGGCTGGATAGAGCCGGTGATGACTGGCCCTGAGGCGAGCGCATTGCTTTCGACTTTCAATATGTCTTCCGGCGCGATGGTCAGTTTGGGTGCCGGTTTTTCATTCTTAGCGCTGGCGGAGGATGCGGCACTTGCTGCTGTAGTTGCTGCCGATGCGGAGGCAGAGCCTTTTTCATTTTCTTTTTTACTGTTACAGGCTGCCAGCGCAGAGGCGATGGCAATAACTAGGAGGGTTTGACGTAACATGATCGCTCGCAGGTAGGGGAATCGGGAAAACCGGGATGCTGAAGTATTCCAAAAGGATGCCGCTAAGACAAGACGAAAAGGTTTAAGTTGCAGTTTCAATAGGATGAAATGCAAGAAACAAGGAATGAGTTGCAGCGAGGGGCGTTTGAGTTGATGCAGGCAGCTTGCAGGGTTTGTTACCTGGCTACGTGGAGAGTGTTAAATCAGAGCGGGAGCTGATGCAGGCTCAGGCCGGCTGTTGGGATTTCATGACATAAGCCAGCAGTCCGGCGCAGGCATCGTCAATATAATCGAGTACGGTTTCAAAACCCTGAGCGCCGCCGTAATAGGGGTCTGGGACTTCCTGGGCTGCAACATGCTCGGCAAATTTCATTAGCAATTCCAGCTTATGCTGGTAACGCGCCGGGCAAGCGGCTTGCAATAAGGACATATTGTGTTGATCCATTGCCAGTAACAGGTCAAATTTTTCAAAATCTTCCGCTTTGACCTGACGCGCACGTTGCCGGGATAGATCAAATCCCCGCTTCATCGCGTAATCGCGTGCACGCGGGTCCGGCGCTTCACCTGAATGATAAGCATGGGTGCCAGCGGAATCAATATGCAACTGATCCGTCATGCCAGCCTGCTCCGCTTTGGCACGGAATACTGCTTCTGCAGTCGGAGAGCGGCAGATATTTCCCATGCAGATAAACAAGATGGCGCGGACAGGTGCTTGATTCATTATTAAATCCAGGCAACTTTCAGAGTGGCAATGTAATGGTGTGGGGTAATTTTACGCTTGAAGCTGGGAAATTCTTTCGATTGAGACGAGATAAATTGTCAACAATATATAAATGTAGGGCTTACGCAAAATTGTCCCGGCAAGGCATGGCGACGCAGGCAGTACGCTGTGTACGACAAGGAGCCATAACGCCGCTGGGGCGGTTTTGCGTAAGTCCTAAAATGTAGGGCTTACGCAAAATGACCTGGGAAGTAAGCCGACCAGGTAAGCGGTCTCGAGAGGGATAGCTGAATAGCGCACTCAGCCTGCGCTGAGCGAAATTGACCGGACGGCCTGCATTTAGGGATCGCCCTCCGTATAGCTGGGGCTGGTTGAAATGGCTGCGTGCTGCGTCAGGATAGTGACGCAGCTAAGCAGCAAAAATGCTTAAGACAGCAGTAAGATCGCCACACTGCATGCGCTGGCTGCGAACCAGATCAGGGAACGCAAAGTCGCCTGATTAGCGAGATATGCCGCGATATACAGTATGCGGCATAAGATGAAACCGCCTGCCAGCATATCGATCTGTGACTGGTCCGCATGTGCCTGTTGAGCCAGTACCACGGCGGCGATAAACAGCGGCAGCGCTTCCCAGCCATTTTGTTGGGCTGCATTGGCACGATGCTGCCAGCCTTGCAGGCGTTCGGTCCAGGCGCGCGGATGGCGGTTGTTGTAACGCAGCTCGCGCTGATCAGCGCGTGCAGACGCTGCTTTCGCTATACCTATTGTGGCTATCGGTAACAGGCAGGCAGCCAGTACGCACCAGTTCGCAAGTGTCATGATTTCTCCTTAATTGAAGCCTCAATCATATAGCGATCACAGCACTTAGCAAACCATGCAGCGTACAGACGCAGCCGATCAAAAAAATTGTTGATGCACACGGCTGTCAACCATACTTCACTAAGCGCCGTTGTATCAGCACGTAGCGAGGGCTACGATACCCAACACTGAATTCTGAACAAGGACGCACTATGAATAAGCTCAATAAGTTGACACTCGCTCTGATCGCTACTGCGTTAACTGCCGGTACAGCGTTTGCTCAGAAACCAGCCGCTGCTGCGGCATCTGCCAAAGCCAGCGCACCGGCAGTGAGCGTCGCAGCCACACCGGCTTCGGTACCAGAAAAATCAGAGAAAGCTGTGAAGACAGTAAAGCCAGTGAGTGCAGAAAAATCCAGTGCCTCTGCTTCAGCAATCAAGACCAATAAAATTGAAACTGATCCGGTCAAAAAAGTTGATCCGGTAAAGCCAAAAAAAGCGGAAGAAGTGAAAGAAGAATTAAAAAAATAAGGAATCATTGATACGAGAAAAACGGCGTCTGTATGACGCCGTTTTTTATTTTTTTTTCGTCGAATAAAAAAATTGAGAGCAGGCAGAAAAATTTTTTTACTTTTTACATTCGTACACAAATTTTGTGTCAACAGACTGCAAACAGGCTGCGTTATTAGCTTACGTAGACAAACTACGCTGACAAACAAATCAACGCTGTATAACACTCATAGGAACAGATCATGAACAAATTTATCGCCGCTATCATCGCTTCCAGTTTCGCAATGGGTACTGCATTTGCACAGACACCTGCAAAACCAGTAGAGGCAGCTAAAGCAGCAGTCGCCACGACTGCGACGAATGCAGCAAGTGCTGCGAGCGCTCAGGCAGCAGCTGCCGCCAGTACAGTGAAGGCGGCAGTCACACCGGCACCTGCGCCGGCACCAAAAGCAGAAATGAAAACTGAAGCGAAGCCAGCAGCGGCCGCTACACCTGCAGCTGAAGCCAAGCCAGCGGTCGAGAAAAAAGCTAAGCATCGCAAGCATGCGAAGAAAGCGAAAACCGAAGCTGCAAGCAGCGATGCAAAACCAGCTGCGACGATGAAATAAACACTTTCCATGCGTAAGGCGACATCTGAGTATCAGATCCGCAGTGAAAAAAAGCACAGACATTTCTCTGTGCTTTTTTCTTTTTTTTAAATCGTTTTTAAAAAAATTTAGTCTTTTTTGTTTTATGAATACTGGAAACTAAGTTTCCTAGTAATGCATTATCAGATTAAATTCAAAGAAAATTAAAAATAAAAAATATTTTCGAAAATTGTGTCAACGCATCATTCACTGACTACGTTTTTAGCTTACGTAGCAACACTACGCAAAACAAATTAACCTGAAAACTTTTTGAACAAGGACTCATCATGACTAAGTTAATCGCCGCTCTGATCGCTACAACTTTCGCAATGGGTACAGCGTTCGCCCAGACACCGGCAGCGCCTGCTTCCGCCTCCGCGAAAGCCAGTGCACCAGCTTCTGCTGCAGCTTCGGTAGCCGCACCTGCGAGTAAAGTAAAAGCACCTGTAGCTGATATCAAAGCCAGTGCTTCCGTTGCGGCAGAAACCAAGCCAGCGACTGAAGCAGCACCTAAAGCTGAACATGCAAAAACCGAGCATGCCAAGACTGAACATATGAAAAAAGAGCACGTTAAAAAAGAACATGCGAAGACGGATGCAAAAGCAGACGTAAAAACTGAAGTCAAACCTGAAGTGAAAGCAGAAGCCGCGAAGGCTGCCTCTGCTAAATAAGCAGGTTTAGTAATCAAGAACGGCGCCCAGTGCGCCGTTTTTTTATGGGCAGACCGAAATTAGCAGAGCAAGTTGTGGTTAAATGTGACACTTCTGGTGTAACCATCCTTGAAGTCAATCTGATCTATGAAAAGAGTCCTGCTCAGCTTAGTTGGCCTGATTTTTTCTATGTCCTCCCATGCCTTAGATCTGCGCGTCGCCGTTTGGGATGGCGCTGCGCCTTTTATGACGAAGACTGAGCAGGGATGGCGCGGGATTTGTGTGGATATCTATAAGGCGATCGAGACACTGGATCCACAATTACGTTTTGTGATCGATGAAGAAACCATGCCTTTGCGCCGGATTGAATATGAATTACACGCTGGCCGCCGCGATCTGATTTGCGGCGCACGCAAGACCCCGGCACGTGAAGCGGCCGGTATGCAGTTTCTGAAAAGCGGTTTTTATACCAGTGGCTATCGGCTGGCCGTGCGCAGCGATGACGATGTACAGGTCAGTAGCTGGGATGATGTGAAAAAGCTAGGTAATCAAGGCGTGGTGTTGATCATGCAGGGACATGGCGAAATCGAACGCCTGCAGCAGTTAGGCATACAGCTCGATAGTGGCACACCGTCTGCCGAACAGAATCTGATTAAGCTGGAGGCCGGGCGGGCGCGTTTTTTCTACCATCGGGATATATTTTTTAAATCCAGCAGTTTTAACCCCAAAGACCATCCAAAAATCCGTTTGCTACCGACAGTGTTTGACCCCAGTCCTGCCTATATAGCCGCAGGTAAAATGCTCAGCAAAGATGTACTCGCCCAAATCGAAACAGCCTTCAACCGCCTGATGCGTTCCGGCGAAATTGCACGCATCGTCAAGCAGAACGGCATGGAATAAACCAGCGCTAACCAGCGCTTTACGCACGCTTAGCAATACTCCACAGTTCGCTGGTACCGATTTTTCTGCGCTGTAGCTGTCCCTCGCTTTCCAGCAAGCTCAGTGCATGCTGGGTTAAGACTAAGCTTTCCGGCAGTCCAGGCCACTTTATCCACCAGTTGTGTATGCCTTCCGCCGTATCACAGGCTTGCGGGTGTGCTTTCAGGTAATCCAGTATGGCTAAGCAAACATCACTGACCAGATTCGTATCCATTCATTTTCCTTCAACGTTCATGCATGTAGATTACACGCGGACAGGGATTATTGGCAGATGGCTTCGGGCACCAGTAAGAGACCGTCACCGACCAGCGCTGGCACGATAGCTCAATCAGCTCCGGCCGGTCGCCCATCCCCATATTGCAGACAGATTGCAGGGCCTTATCCACCGACATACCTTGAAAATACCCATAGCCTGCCACTTTACGCAGCGTATCCACCGCCTTTTGTGGATCAACGCTGCCCGGACGTATCACCACATCGCGTTTGGCCAGGCGCACCACGGTTTCCAGCTCAGCCGGACTGCACTGCCAGCGTTGGCCATCCCGTGCACACTGGGCCACATAATACAGCGGCTGGCCGCCAAGCTGCGTATGCGGACGACAGCGTACTTCCGCGAATTGGACCGGGCTGCGCGCATCAAAGGCGCGTCCATCCGCATCCGCCAATGCCAGACCGTATTGTGCGCCACAAGCGAGCTGTTCTATCTGCAGCCTGTCCTGACGACTTAGCGCCACGCTGATGGTGCTATCCTGCGCTGCAGTGGCCGGTAGCACACAACTCAACAACATCGCAGCGCCGCAGCGTCTGATCTGCTGCGCATATCGTATCAGTCCGGGTAAGGAAAATCCGCAATCACGCATGCTGCTCTCCAGTTGTGAACGGTCGCTCATCGTACTTTACCAATTTGCCCCTATGCTGAGTCTGAGCTGATGGCTCTTCATCCACAAGGATGCAGCACGGTTTGCCTTGATCCCGTACTTCGTCGATAAATACATGCGGCGATTGAGCTGATAACGCAAGCCCAGCTCAGAGTCTGACAGCAAATCAACCGGAAAACCGATAGGTAAAATATTTTCGGTTTTCGCAAAAATCTCTAGATTCCGGATTGGGAGTTTTCGTTTAAATTTGACCGTCCACAACCAGGCATTCACATGAAATTCCGACGCGCTGGTCGAGAAATTCAGACGGTTGAAACTCAGCAGGCTCTCCAGATTGCTGACTTCAGATTCCCAGATATGGCGTCCAAAGCCGACACCGTAATAGTAATAGCTGCTGTTATTCGCGACTTTATCGTTCTGGTAGTAAGCATTGTTACGTACATACCATTTCGGTGTCAGATAATAATCCAGCGCATAACTGCCCTTGCTGTCATTTTCTTTTTCCTGACGATCGGTCCAATAGCGGTTCAGCTCTACATGATATTCATGCCGCCATGGGCGGGTATTCCAGACGCCCTCGGTTTCCAGCTCCAGTCTTTGCGTGCGGCTGGAATTGCGCGCCAGCTCCAGCGAAGTCTCGATATTCCCTTCAAAGCTGGATACCGCTTTTTCCAGTGCTTCCTGATCAAAGGACACCTCGCGTAGCGGCACCAGTTGCTGCGCCACTTCCACCATGCCGCTCTGCGAGCGCGGTGCGATGGTCGTGCGCAGGGTATCGCCATGTGGCAGCGTCAGCGGCAGGCTTTCTTTGCTCGACATCGTCATCACCGCCTCGGCATCGATTTCAATCTCGCCCGCATAATCCGTTTTCAATATCAGCTTATCGACCCCGATTTTCAACAAGCGGCCAGTCAGCTTATCGCCATTTTTGAGCCAGATTTCGGTGCGTGGCTGGCTGGCATCTGCAGCAGTTTGCGCCAGACCAGGCGTGGCATAGCTTAGCAGCATGCTGCACAGACCCAATGGTGCCAGCAGCTTAGGCAAAGGCAGTAATCGAAAAAAACGGGTGGTAGTGTGCATCGGTGCAGCAAAAGAAGTTTGAGCAAGCAGTATTGTGGCTGGAAGTGATGAAAATGACTATGGCTTCTACAGATTTTACGTGGCGCACAAAAAGCACAACGGGCGACCAGCGCCCGTTGTGATGCTAAAAATTCCGTGTTGCGGTGTTGGGATTAGCGGTAAAACGCTTCAACCACACCCTTCACTTTGATCAGCATAGGATTGCCTTTGCGGTCGCGGGTTTTGCCAGCCTGTACGCTGATCCAGCCTTCGCTGATGCAATACTCTTCGACGTCGTTGCGTTCTTTGCCGTTGATTTTGATCCCTATGTCGTGCTGAAACACGTCAGCATTGTAAAAGGGGCTGCGCGGATTGATGGATAAACGATCCGGTAATGGGGGGAGTTGTGTAGTCGTAGTCATAGGGCAGAATTATCTATCAGATGCGCGCTGCGTTCAATGCCTGATTATTCGTTAAGTAAGTTGTTGCTGGCAGCAGCCTCGGCCCTTAAGCTGCGCAGGCGCTGGTGTGGTTCGTCGTCCAGGTCCAGTTTCCACTGCTGTTTGGCGCACAGATAATGTTCGGTAAACACATCCAGATAGGCTTCCAGGGTTTGTGCCGCCAGGGTTTCACCGGCCAGTGCCAGACACAGCGCAGCGACTTCTGAAGTACACAGATGATCTTCGCGGCGCGAGCGGCGCAGCTGGTAGCGCGATACCTGTTCCGGTTCCAGACTCAGCACCGGGAAAGGCAGCAGATACGGACTTTTCTTAAAGATCTTGCGCGCTTCTGACCAGGTCGCATCGAGCAGGATGAACAGCGGGCGTTTGGTGGCAGCGTCAGTCGCACTCACATTGTCAGCCACAGCCTGCTCAGCTGGCAGCAATTGCGTGATGACGCGTTCGGGTGCGACAAATTCGCCCGGAAACACCACATACGGCTGCCATTGCGGATCGGCCAGCAAGGCCAGTAAGGCTGGATCGACTTCGGTGCGCGCCCAGCCAAAGGCCAGGGTATCGGGCACCAGATCAGCGATCAGCCAGCCGGTATTACTGGGCTTTAAAGTCTCGTGCTCTGCCATCAGCAAGCAAAATCCGGCACGGGTAGGCAGCACCGTGCGCCACGCACACAGACAATGGCTGAGGATCAGGCGACAGCCGCCACAGCGCTCGCCATGCGGCCCGCCGCGCGCCAGAAACGGCCGCGTGCTGCGTGCCAGCCGGGCAGTGCGTAAGCGGGAAACAGCATGAGGTGGCAGTGCAGGATTCGTCATTATGGTCGTCACTCAAGGCAGCCAGAGCCGCCGGAAACAGTCTACAGGGCGCGTATCTTGGCATTGTCTGCGCCAGTTTGCAAACCGCTGCGGCGCGCTGCCTGCCACCGCCGGGCGCAGCTAGTGCGCCTTGGTCGCTTTTGGCCTATTCCGGTCAGCCATCACGGTCTGTCGCACGTTAGGCACAGACACTGACCGCAATATCCGGCTGGCATGGAACTAAGTCAGCAAAAGGCAGCCAAAGTCAGTCTACCGCGTGTAATATCAAAACTTTAATCCAACCGAGAGTGAGACCATGAAAAAAATTCTGCACATCCTGAGCCTGGCTGCCATCGCTGCCAGCTTAAGCGCCTGTATCTCCGTCAGCGAACAAAACGTCGAAGCCAGCAAGCAAATCTCCGTCATGGCAGCGCAAGCGACCGCCACCTGCGGTCAGGGCAATGTCGATAAAGTCAGCACCAGCAGCTTCACCTGCAAACAAAACACCGGCCGCTAAGCACAGCGCAGACTCCCAAAAAAACAGCCGGTCATGACACCGGCTGTTTTTTTGCACTGACTTCAAACGCAGAAAGCAAAGTCCGAAACCAAAGTCCGAAAACAAAGTCTGAATCCCTGTGCGGCTGCTGGCAGCATTTCAGCCTGCAGGCCGCATCAACACTCAGTCTGGCTGATTCAACTCATCGATTCAATACGCTGCTTGAACGCGCCAATGTCGGTACTTTTTCGTCCATCACATCCGTTTTATTTCGCAAACTTCGCGTAATACGCCTGCACCGCAGGCAAGGCTGCGATGCGCTGATGATGTGCATTCAGCGCCGGTGCGACTTGCGCCACCAGATCGGTCGGCACATGATCCAGACGACCGGAATTCAAACCACGGATATCCACAAACACCTTCAGATCCGCCACCGTCAGGCGGCCATCGGCAAAGTAGTCGCCGCCTTGCGCCAGCAAACGCTGCTCCAGCCAGCGCAGATAAACCGGGATAGAACCATTCACCAAGGCCAGACGCGCCGCCTTTTGTTCTTCACCCGTCATGCGGAAAGTCGGGCCCATCTTGATGCCAGCTTCTTCCACCACAAAGCTCACCTCGTCGCAGTACAAAGCCTGCAAGGCATCTTGTGGATACAGGCCAGCCAGCTTGCCTGCATAACGTAGCATCGCATCACATTGTGTGAGCTGCACACCATCCACCTCCAGCACTGGCACCTGCCCAAAAGGTGTCGCTTTGCGCACATCGGCAAATTCCGGATAGCTGAAGCGGTGATCTTCAAACGCTACTCCGCCCAGCGCCAATGCCAGTCGCACTGGCTCGCCACGGCCACCATGAAAATCGAAATAGGTCAGTTTAAGTTGAGGCATGTTGTCTCCTGAATGATTGCTAAACATCGATGGTCAGTATCGACCAGTAGGGTCTGAAAAATGTGTCATGCGACTAAACGCGCGGCCATCATAGCACGCGCAAAAAACACGGGTTCAACCCGCCTCCCATGGAAAACACACAGCTCCCGGCCAGCGAAGCGCAATCCAGCGCACCAAGAAAATTCCTGAAGTTAACTTGTAATATTGATTATTTTAAACAACAATATATTGCAAATTATCAATTTTTGACCGAACGCCGACCCTCCTTGCACCGAATGGCGTCCTGGTGTGCCTCCCTTCCCGTCTATATACCGACGGGGCGCTGCGTCACTTTGTAAAAGCAGCTTTGACAAACCGTTGTGCGCTTGTGCTGTCGTATTCCCAAACACGAAGTTTCTGAAATCGATTCTCTTTCCCAGCCTGAGGAGTAGTCAATGAATGCATCATTCCCGCAATCGCGCCGCCGTTTTCTGCAAACATCCACCGCGCTGGCGACCGCCAGTGCGCTGGGGCTGTCCGGCGAAGTCAGCGCCGCGCCTGCCATACACAGCAAGCACAACCTCAAAGCCCTGGCCGCCAGCATGAGCGGGCGTCTGATCCTGCCCGGTGAGCTCGGCTATGCCATGGCCGCTGCGCCCAATAACCAACGCTATGCCGATATTTTGCCTATCGCGGTCGCCATGTGCGCCAACGATAAGGATGTGCAGCTATGCCTGCGCTGGGCGATTGATCATCGTCAGCCCTTTGCAGTGCGCTCCGGCGGCCACAACTATGCGGGCTTCTCCACCACCAAAGGCTTGCTGATCGATGTGAAGGCGATGAATGGCATCAGCTTCAATGCAAAAGAAAATACCTGCACGATCTCTGCCGGGGTCAGCAATCAGGATATGGCCAACTTCTTTAGCGGCGGCTTCCTGGCGGTGCCATCCGGACGCTGCCCGACCGTTGGCGCGGCGGGATTGGTGTTGGGCGGTGGCTGGGGCTTTTCTGCCACCCATGCCGGGCTGACCTGCGACAGCCTGAAATCCTCCAGCATCGTGCTGCCGAATCAGCATCTGGTCGTCGCCGAAGACAAAGGCGAGTATCAGGATTTGTTCTGGGGCCTGCGCGGTGGCGGCGGCGGTAATTTCGGCATCAATACCTCGTTCACCTTCAACCTGGTCGATGTCTCGCACAACGTCACCATCTTCAACATCCTGTGGCCAGCACAACAGCAAATCGAATTATTCAGCGCCCTGCAAGAGCTGCAAAAAAATCACGCCACCCAAATTTCAACCCGCAGCAAAATCGTGCCCAGCCGCGCCGGCACCAACTACACCATGGCCGATTTGCAGGTGACCACCTTAGGCCAGTTCTTCGGCGATAAAGAGGCCGCGCTGAAAGCCTTGGAACCTGTCTTAAAAATGGTCAAACCGATTAAGCAGGACATACGCGAAATGCAGTACTGGCAAGCGCGTGATTATCTGATCACCGACGACCCGAATGGCATGTACGACTTGCGCTCTTCCTACATCGGCGAAGCCATGTCGCCCGCAGGCATAGAAACCATGCTGCGCTGGATGATGAAATGGCCGGGCGGCTCACTGCTGCCAGAAAACATGGGCATCCTGTTTGCGATAGGCGGAAAGGTCCGCGACGTGCCGGTTGAAGCCACCGCCTACCCGCATCGCAACGCCAATTACATCTTCGAAATGGAAGCCGCCTGGGCACCGATAGACAAGCCCGAAGTAGTGCAGAAACAGCAGCGCTGGCTACACGATTATTTCGCCGCCATGAGCCCTTACGTGCTGCAGCAATCCTATATCAACTTCCCCAACCGCGAACAACCCAACTGGCAACACGCCTACTATGGACAAAATCTGGACCGCCTGAAACGCCTCAAGCGCAAATACGATCCGGCCAACCATTTCAAATTCGAGCAAAGCATCCCGCTGGCCTGAGGCATCAGCGGGTAGCGGGTAAACAGCCAGCCGACGGCTCAGCACCGTGGCTTGCTGTGACCTGTTCAACCTGCGTTCTGTTCTGCTGTGTGGACAGCCACGCTGTGTATGATGTTTTCGCTTGCGCAGCCAGGACGATGATTGGTGCGGGCGGCTAAAAGACTGGCGAATGAGGCGCTTCAGTCAGTCGGTTCAGGGTGCAGCGCCCAGGCTGCCGCTGGCAAAGGCGAGCGAGGCTGAGGCTGATAAAGCCGCGCTGTAGCTGTCACTCTGGCTGGTTTTCGCCGCCAGTAACTGGCTCTCGCTTAAACGCAAATCGGTCAGGGTGCCGACCCCGCTGCGATAAGCTTCATAGGCTGCATCGTAAGTGGTTTGTGCCGCATCCACCAGGACTTGTGCCGCCAGACAGGCATGAATACTTTTGATCAGGCTATTCCTGGTCTGGAGAATCTGGCGCACCGCCTCATCACGCAGTTGTTGCGCGCGCAGGCCAGCGTTTTCTGCATCCAGACGTGCTTTGCCCAGTGAGAGCTGGCGCGTGCCACCGTCATACAAAGGCAGGCTGATTCCCAGCATCAAACCAGCGCTGCGGCGCGCGCCTGAGAGTTCCAATGATGGGCTATAGTAACCAGCAGGTGAAATCGCCGTGCTACTGATGCCACCACTGCCTTGTGCCAGCGTGACTGCCGCGACTATCTTAGGTTTGAATTCCGCTTCAGCCAGCCGGATCGCGGCCTGGCTGGCTAACTGAGCCGCGTAACTGCTGGCGATATCGGGGCGCTTCGCCAAGGCTTGTTCTATGTATTGATCCAGTGAGGGGATGAGGTCCAGACTTAATGGGTGTTGCTGCAGCGGTGCCAGCTTGAGCCGCCCGGATGGCGTCACACCGAGTGCGGTGATCAGCGCCTGATAGGCATCTTCCTCAGCAGCCTGCGCCTGCACACAGACCAAATTTGCCTGTGCCTGCCCTTGCCTGGCCTGAGCGACTTCGATCACCGTCCCTATGCCTTTCTTGTAGCGTTGTTCGGCAGCGTCGACGATCAGTTTGGCATTCTCCCGCGAGGTCGCTGCGTTCTGTTGGCGCGCCATAGCCGCAGCATGTGCATAATAGGCCAGCGCGATGCTCAGTATCAGTTGCTGGTGCGCGCTGCTATAGGCCAGTTTGGCCATCGTACTGGCTTGCTGGCTGGCGTCTTGTAAGGCAGCACGGCTGCCAAAATCGTAGAGCAACCAGTCCGCTGTGAGCGCCACGACGCCGCCCTGGCTGGTGTGCTGACTGCCAGCTTGTAATTGGCTGATGCTCAGGTCGCTACGGGTTTGCTGGGCGATGATACCGGCTCTCGCGCTCAGTTTGGGTTGGTAACTGGTTTCAACCAGCGCACTCTGTAGCTCTGCTTTTTTAGCTTCGTTCCAGGCGATGCGTGTCGCCGGATGATGTTCGCGCGCCAGTTCGATTAATTGCGGCAGTGTATAGGCTTGCTGGCTGAGTTCGATGCTGGCTACTGGTTTTAATAAGTCCGGGTTCACTGGCAAACTAAACCCATTGTTGGCCGCTTGGGCATGCGCTGGCCAGGGTAAATCCGGACGTGCCGGGAGTTTTTCATCGGCCAGTATCGCGCAATGTGCTCCTAACAGGCTGATCAATAGCAAAGGCTTAAGCTGGGTACTGAAGAGTTTCATGGCTGAGACAATCTGGGTTGGCGTGCCGCTGAGTAAATTGATGTAATTGCAGATTGACCGTGTTAAGCGTTTCACTGCACAGTGTGGCTGAACTGACTGGCAATAACTCCGCCAGCTGCAACAGCACTTGGCGCAATTGCCGCAAGTGCTGCAATTGATACATAGAGGTGTCGGAGCAGTCCGACGTCATCAGCAGTTGCTGGCACAACAGCTGCAAGCTGTGCAGTAAATGTTGGCGTTGTTGCAGCCATTCCTGTGTGGGACGCACAGTAACCGGCTCCAGTGTGATTAAAGCGTATGCGCGCTGCACCAGATTTAATTGCATGGCGATCTGATTCAGCAAGCCATAACGCTGGTGCTGAGTGAGCTTATTTTGATCAGACTGACATAGCCGGGCGAACAGCGCTTGCGCCTGAAGTATGCCGCTATCGATCTGACGCGCCAGGCTGACCGGCCAGATATGTACAAAGATCAGATACACCACCAATAATCCAAGCACGATACCGATCACCCTGTCGCGTGGAATCACCAGATCAAACGCCGGACCATGCCCTTGCAGCACGCATAAGTAGTAAGCGAAAGCGATTTGTAAACCGGCATAGGCAATCCGTGAACTGCCTGCCGCGACCCAGGCAGCAGCCAGGCTGGACAGAGCGATCAAAACCAGTAAAAACGCCAGCGAATTAATCTGCGGCATGATCAGTAAAATGGTGGCGATGCCGGCCACACTGCCGATCAGGCAACCGATCAGGCGTAAGCGCAGCTTTTGCAGGGTTTCGGCGGTACTCGCCAGCGCCACGATGTAGCAGGTGATCAGGCTGGTGTGTATGCCCGGCCAATCGAGCAAGCTATAAATCAGATAGCAGGACATTGCCGCTGCCGTCGTTTTCAGCGCCAGGCGCGGATAGTCGGGATTACTGAATGCATCGGCCAGCCAAAAGCCTGTCACTGGCTGTGCCGTGACTACGCTAAGCTCTGCTACGTCATCGGCTGACGTGTTTGTGCTGATAAAACGAAATAGCCTGGCCAGTTCACACAGCGTGCGGTTGCGGGCGTCAGCAGCACTGAGTTGAGGAAAATCAGGCAGTGTCTGCCGTGCTTCCAGCGCATTGCCGCAATCGGTGAGAAATTGCGCCAGCTGTGATGTGCTCAAACCGCCGGGTAAGGGTGACCAGGTCCTGCCCAATTGCTCAATCAGAATGAATAGTGGCCCCAGCGTTGCGCAGTAGCATTGCAATTGGGGCAGATCGCTGGCATCGCGCTCTTTGGCACTCAGCTTTAGCCATTGTTGAATTTGGCTTTGATCATCCTGCAAGGCCTCGCGCCAGGCTTCAGACGCATGATCGGCTTGCTGCAGTCGGGCCGCAGCCAGCCGGAAATCATAGGCCAGCGTCTGACGCAGCAACTGACCTGCGCCCGGTGCACAAAGTAAGCTGAGCGACAGGCAAACCCCGGCAGGAATAATCGCCGCCAGCCAGCCGTACAACAAGGCGCGCGTCGCCAGTTCGCCGATAAAAGCCTGACACACCAGATCCAGCGTGTACGCAAAAATTAAGGCCAGGATGCTGGCGACAGGCCGTAATTTACTCGCCAGCGCAGCAAACATAAAAAACAGCGAGAGTGCCGCCATACTGGCCAGACGCAAAACGGGTTCATCGATCACCTGTTGGATAATCAGCAGCAGCAAGCCGACGATGAAGCCCATCAGCAGCACCGCAGCGATACTCTGTACGATGCTGCTGAGGCGATCCGGTTTGACCAGAAAAAATACGATATACACCGATAGTGCAGCCTCGGGAGTTTGATAATACTGCACCAGCAAACAACTCAGTATGCAACAAGCGGTAATGCGCAAGGCATGACTGGCGCGCCCCGGACGACTGCTGACCAGTTCGTGCCACAGGCTGGGTTGCGCGGGTTCAGACTTCATTGGCAAGCCGCACCGCGATTTAATTCAACCAGAGCGCTGGCACCCATTCGTGCCAGATGTTCAGGCGGATGATGCAAATGAATGCGCACCGGAAAACGCTGCGCTACCTTGACCCAGTTCAATGACCGTTCGACGTAGGGTACCGAACGTGGCAAGGCAATGTTTGCGGTATCTTTGACACCCCAGCCTATGCTCTCGACCTGACCTTTAATCGGTATTTTTTTATCGATCATTGAGTACACCGTGACACAATCACCGGCCTTGATATGGCTTAATTCACTCTCTTTGAAATTTGCCATGGCAAACCATTCCTCGGTATTCACCAGCGTGAATAAGCTTTGAAACGGTGCCAGCGTCTCGCCGGGAGCGACCGTTAAACCGACCACCCGGCCAGCAGTCACTGCCTTCACCGTACTGTCTTCCAATGCCCGCAAAGCCATGTTTAAGGCAGCCTGACGCGCACTGACCGCTGCAAGCGAACTATCCACCGTATCTATCGCTTGCCGCGCGGCGGCTTCTTGTTCACGTGCCTGCTGCATACTGATTTCCGCATCGCGTTCCATCGCGATGGCCTGATCCAGCTGCTGTTGCGGCACAAAGCCCTTGGCTGCTAAAGGCCGCAAACGTTCGACTGTGCTGCTGGCTAAGTTCAGATTCGTGCTGCTGCGCTTAATTTGCTTGCTGGCGATGTTGGCATTGCTTTGCTGTACCGCCAATGCACGCTGTTTGGTCGCCAGCGTTGCTTCGGCCAGCGCCAGATCGGCACGTGCCTGTTCCACTGCCAGTTGAAACGGTACCGGGTCGAGCTGAAACAAGATATCACCGGCTTTGACGAGTTGATTTTCGCGCACCGCAATCTTCACGATACGGCCACCAACTGCAGCGGCAACATGCGTGACCTCGGCATCAATACTGGCTTCTTCGCTGACAGGAAAGTGCTCTTTATGGCGCCAGATGTACGCTGCAAAAATGACAGCGCCCAGGATGATGCTCAATGAGATGAGTTTGCCGATCAGGGCTTTTTTTTGAGTAGGTAAATTCATTGTCCAAACCAGATCAGCCAGATCAGCATGGCAGCCAGCACACCAACTGAAAGACAGAGAAAAAGAGGATAGGGGAGTAAATCAGCGAGCTTCAATTTCAGCAGCGCTATTCGAAACACGATGGCGACGATCACGCCCAGCGCCGCACATAACAGCCAGGCCGGAAAATAAGCACCAGCGATGATCAACGATGGCGCCTGCGGCGAAACGCAGGCAGTCAGGGTCAGCAGAAAAAATGTAAGGCTAAAAAACCTGGGCAATCGTGTCATCGTCTTCTGGGCTATCAATAGCGTAAAACCGGGTAAAACCGCTTAAGGCCGCATAAGGCCGCATAAGGCCGCTTAAGTCGGCATAGCGCCCTGGGGTGTCGATTTGAGTGAGTGTGAAGTTTATAATTTTATATGTCTTAGTGTCAAAGTTATGCCAGGTGTTTAGCGGTCGCTTTGGAGAATTCACTAAACATAACAAGTGAATATGACACGGTATTGACCCTCATGACCTGACCCGATCACCAGGAGAAAAAATACTCAATCAGCGGGGCGATTTACCCACACCTACCCGCATGAAATGGACTTCTCCAGCCCATTTTGGCCTGCAGGCCAATATCTATGCGGATGTTGGTTTGGAGATGGGGAGTGTAAAGATAGATATTGAGAAACATTTCCTGTTCATGTTGTTCCTCCGATATGTTAAATCTGCAAATGTGACTCATAGTCGATAGCGGTTGCTCACACTTAGTGCTACTGGCTGCGCAAAGCCGCCTTAGCGCTCTAGGCATAGCAAGCTTTTTGGGCGCCTTGCGTCAAGGCCAACGACGAGTTCAGCCGTTTGGTTCATCCTCTTCGTAAAAGGGCGTGCCCTTCACACCCTGCATGTCAAGGTAGTAGTAGACGAATAGGCACTTGGTCAGATGGTTCAGCCGGTGCGTCTCCCGGAACATGCCAAGGATCTTGCGACTGAAGTCCAGAAACTGAAGCTGGAACGATGTTGCTTGTTCGAGCCCTTCCTTCTTTGGATAGTACGTAATTACCTGAGTTACCTTGTCTGATTCGGCCTTGTAGTGAGCAATCGAGTTGCGCAGGCGATGGTCAATGTCGCTCGCGTCAATGTGATACCAGCAGTTGTCCAACTGGGCCAGCTTCAGGCCCAACGGCCAATCAGCAAACTCCTTAAGGCTCGATGGTGCATTTTTGGCGGGGGAGAACTTGTTATGATCGCCACGCCGATTCAGGTTGTTGAGCCCCGCAACAAGGACGACGGCACGGGACATAATTTCAGCGATGTCCTTGAACAGATCTTTGACTTCGTCGAACTCGTGCGCAGACACGCGGTAGTAAGTGTTGCCGCCGTATGTTTCGTCAAAGTCCAAGAACAACGCCGGACGGAACATCAACTCGAGGTCAATGATCTTTGGATAAATCTCAAGGCAATCAAGCTGAAGATTCCTGAGAAATCCTGTATCGACAATCTCGTCCACAAATGCATTAAGCGCAGCCTTGTCACGCTTAGCAAGTCGCATTTGCAGCTTGGTGATGGTGGTCACAGCGTCAACATTCCTTTTCGGCTCGGCGAAAGGAAAGAACGCCTTCTCGATGGCCATATACAGCGCACGATTGATGTCAAGTTGGGTGTCGCAAGGGATCTTGCCGTCGAGGAACTCCCACACCTTCTCCTTGAACAGTTCGTGCTTTCCCTTCACGTACAGGGTGAACAGCGCCTTGATTTGAGGCGCCATTTCCTGCACATTGTTGAGCCAGTTCAGCCGCATGGCATGAATTTGCATATTCTGATCACCAATGCGCTTCATCGCCATCATGAATGGCGTGTGCCCCATCATGTATTTGCCAAATGAAACGGGGAAGTCGAGATGCAGGTCAACGAAATGATCACCACCCTCGAAGGCGTTGCCGTCCACCATCTCAGCACCACCAACATCGATGTCACTCGTGACTTGCTTATGATCGAGTGTCACTGTGATGTCAATGGGAGCGCCGCACCCTTGGCAGCGAAAGCGTATCGGCTGATGGGTACGATTTGACAATCCAACTCGGCAATGTGTCTTCGCGCTGCAGACGTCACATTTGACGTAGATGTTGTGATTCATATGCCTCCTAATTAACTCTGTAATTTATATGGTGGCGTCACGAGAGAGTCGCCGAGTCGATGTTAAAATTCATAATGGCGACTCGTCCGACGCCTGCTTCCAGCGCAAAGCATAGATTTAGCTTTCAGGACTTCACCATCCTTTAGCCGATTCAAATTCTTGCCATCCATCAGACAAAATGCCCGGTAGAACCGGGCATTTGCATGTTCAGAATCCGTCGGATCCTTTCACTATCTGTTGAAGCAGCTTTCCACTTACTTGGCACAAATTTCACTTCTTGTGGCACGCGACATCTGTACGATCTCAATAAAGATGAAAAGCACGCCCCTTGATTTTTCAGGCTTTTTTCAATTCAGTGAGGCATTCGTAGCCCAATTCTGTCTCACTAAAAACGAAATATTTCTATATTCTCTCAAAGAAACTGAAAATCATCAAAGCTGATTATTTTACTTAGTGGCATTGCATTTTGGTAATTTAATTTTGAGAAATATTTCCCTATGCGCACTGGATTTTTTGGGTCGTGGAATACGATTACTGCTGTGGGTGACCGGGCGAGCGTCCTGCAACTACTTCGTAGACCTGCCATTCGGGAGCAAAGTCACGAAGATTCGTAGCTGCGTCAATCTGTTGCTCAAGTGGAACGAACAAACTCATTTCAAGTAGTTTTAGGTGAAATACATTTCCCTCGCCAACATCCTCAATTGACAGTGATATTCCACTTTCCCATTCCGAGGGCGAGACGCCATTTTTAAAACGTAGAAAAAGACTTACGAAATCACAGGCGATCAGAAACCACCAGCGACTATTCGGATGAGGGCTTCGAGCAAATTTCCGCGCAGCGTCATATCGTGGCAGGTGAGCTTCGTCAGAATTGTAAGCAAGCAGTTCAAGGCCCATCTTCAGTAGAAGCCGACAAACTGCCAGTGGCTCAACGGGCTCGGCAATGATCCGAACTTGAGTAATCTTATTGTTGAAAATGCCCTGCTCGACGCTGTCCGAGAGTGGATCTAACCCCAGGTACCCAGGTAAGTGACTAGACCTTAATGTACCAATAGCCGCCTTCATGAAAGGCGCCTTCTTGTGCTTAGTTGGGATTCCAAGCAGCAGTCGAAACGGAAGAAAGGGGTAACTGCTTAAAGCTTTGGATTCCACTTTGGAGCCAAAATATTGATTGCATGTGGCACAGACTAGACCATTGGACATGCAAGCCCAATCGCTGCCACCCAACGATTCAGGGAGGATATGCTCAATACGAGACTCTTCAACAAGCTGCTTGCAAAAAACACACGTCATTTGGAATACCCCGTCTCTCAATTTTTCTACGGATTTTGAGTTTATGGCGAAATCAATGTGATTGGTATGTGTTGGATTCCTCGCTGAACACCTAGCCGTCCAGCGGAAGCTGGAGACCAGCCTCATTAACATTGAGAGCTTCACGAACAAGTGTTTAAATATTTCTTAGAACAAATTCCTATGGCTAAAGCTATGTTGTCAAAGTCACGATGTGACGAGTTGTATTGCCTATGTTTAGTTTTCCAATTCTCGAGATTAGTTTCCGGTTGTTACGCTAATACGCACCGTGTACATGCTCAAAAAGCCGAGTAGTAAGATCGTACTTTTTGCGAAAGCGCTGGGTCGAATCAGTAAATGTATCGAATAAAGGATGTTCTTCTTTTAGGCGAATAAAGAATTGGGGTGGGTTGAACCCTTCTGCAATGTCGCGAAGTGAATCTAGAGAAAACGGGCGGCTTAAAATTTTCGCATCGTCAAGTTCCAGTACTACCCCCTCTTCTAAGCCGTCAAGGTATTTCAGAAATTCGCCCCGAACTAAGCCAGAGACTGAACCAAATTGTCGCCAGAGTGCATTCGGCGAGGCTTTGTGAATAGCTTTGATTTTCGCACGGCCAATGATTGATCCTACAGGTAATGTTACGTATATCCATACGATAGTTCCTGGCGCAACATTCATAGATCGCCGTCGAAGTTCGATTTTTTTTCGTCCTGCAAAAATATTTTCTGCATGCCGTGGTGCCAGTGATATCAAAATGTGTTCTTGGTTATTCACGTATCAAAACCTTCTGCCAAAATTTTTTGTAATTGCTCGTCTGTAAGCGGGCGTGTCGTGATTAATTGATTGGGTTCTCCACAGCCCATACGCCGTAGAGCCTCTAAAGGAACAGGATTCTTTAGATAAAAAATATTATCAAATACGGTTACAGTTTTCATTTTTGACTTACCAATACTAACTAAATTCTCTGGCGTGAACACGGAATGTTCGAGATCGCTCGCATCGGCATCAATAGGTCTAAGGTATGCTTCTCTGACTCGTGCAATCGCAATTACTGCAGCACGTCCATGATTTCTTGTTGACTCGTAAAAAAGTATCAATGTCCCTTTTTTAAAGTGACGCAATGTCTTTGGGTCACTCAGGTAGTGTCGATCATGGTACAGCGATGCAGTCGAGCGTGGAAGCAAAGAGCCTTGTGGAGAATTTCCCAGTAATTCAGCAGCGAAATTGCTTAAAATTGGTGTTAAGACTGATGGTCTTCCAGGCAAACAAAAAAGCGCAGGTGACAGGAGTGTTTCAAGATCATCCAGCGTTACATGCCTTTGATTTCCATTGGACGTAAATATCTGTATTTGTTGATCAGCACTTCTAAATGTCGGTATCGATACCGGCAATTTTACGCTTCCTATTGCCTCTAAATTAGTTTGGCCTGCCTTCCAGTTTTTTTCTGTTAAAACATCTCCAAGGGCGAGTTTCATTAAACAATGCTGATCTGATGTTCCGGAAAATCCAAAGGCAGCGGATAATTCTCTTACATGCGATTGGTTTGGTGGAAGCTCGAGTTTGATATTCTGTGATCCTTGGTCGGCATTATTTTCTAAAAAATACATTAGAAGAATTCTCGTGGCGCTGAGTGCTTGAGAGTTCGTCTCGTCAATCGCAATTCTGACTGTCATTGCACCAACTCCACCCTTTGCTGCCCAAGTAGCATATCCAATGAGGGTTGTACTATTCCAAACAGCACAGCATTTCGCTATACGGCCATGGGGGTCAATTGGCAGCCAGCCACCTGCAATAGATGAGCCAGAAAGTCCTATTTTTCTAAGAAATGCTCGAATGGTCGATTCATCCTCATTCGTCACTTCAAGTAAATTTAACGTACCATTCTCCCTTGCATCAAACGTAGTATTTACAGCAGTATCTGAATCTTCAAGTTTGAAAGCTGAGGGGGAAACAATCTCTATTCCATATTTGATCTTGATAACCGACGCTGCTGCAAGAATCGCTTTATCGTTGGTAATGAGGCCTGCAAGGTTGTGCTGAATTGCGGTAGCCACGTGACGCAGATCGGAAAAGTCGTTTGCACTCAATAGTCCGCTTACCTTTCTAGTTGGGAAAATGAGTGTGGCTAAATGTTCGAGAATATGTTGAGTTTCATTTCCTTCGTGCAATGGAAATGACGGGTAGATACTGATGTACGCTTCCATCGGATCAGTACGTCCAGGTTGTGCGTTTCTCTGAAGCTCTTCACGAATCTCTGTGCTTATAGCCAGCCGGCAAAAATTGGAACGCTCGGCCTGAAATAAGCTGGCAGCATCTGCATGTCTCAATCTTCGAGGACCAATATCGAATAACACATTTAAATCTAATAGAAATAGTGGCGAAATATTTGACGGGGAATTTACAAGATCAAGAGGGTTTTGAGCATCGAATCCACTTGTTGGGAAAAGCTGTGGGGATGCCAACTCGTGGCAGCGAACGAGAATTTTTCTGTTTCGTGTCGCTCCTCCTTGAGCAACACGCTGAACGTAAAATTCTTGCTTATGCCAAAATTCGTTTGATGTGCTTAAGTCCTCAGCTACACGTGCATAGATTGAAATAAATCCGTGATGAGTTAATAGTGTTTTGAAATGTTCGACTAATTTAGCAGCTAGTCCTTGACGTCGAAATTCCGGAAGTATCAGCATTTGCATTACATGTGCGCGAGGGAATTGTGGGCGAAAAAGTAGATGCCCCACATAATGCATGCCAGAATCAGATTTTGTAATAATGATAAAAAGACGATCGCGTTGCGCAAAATCTTCAAATACACTCGCCGGGAAAAAACCGAGGGCATTTCGATGCTTATCTGCAGCCTGGACGACTTGCGACAAAAAAGGCGATACGTCGCGGTATCTTTCCAGTATTTCAAATGGTGGATCCGACACGTTTCCCAAGCTGGACGCAGAGTGGGAGTCAATGGAAGGCAAATTTGGCGCATTAAACTGATCGGTTGCTTCAATTTTCATAGCAATTTTTATCAAAATTTTCAGTTAAACAATAAAGTGCATCAATTGTATTGGGATTGCATACACTAAATAATAGTTTTATTTGAAATATTTGAAATAAACCTAGCATGTCGCACTAAATTTATGCGATGAAATTTTGGTCAATTTAACGGATGGCCATTTTGTATTCGCTTATCTGCCACGGGTCGCTTGTAGCATTCAATTGCAATGGTGATGAAATTAGGTTTAACTGATTAAATGTACAGTATTTTTGTGTGCAGAGGGGATTTACTCAATATCAGGCAATTTGAGTCGTTTGTGTAAATTTTTTAACATGTGTCCTATAGAAAAATTTCTCATAATTAAAAATCAAAAATTTTATGACTGTCATGGCAATCATTAACTTAGATGATTTTTCGTAATCGCCAATGGCACCGAATTGTGGAGCACACACGTTAAGGATCCGCTGACATTGCTACTTGCTGGCGTAAGCACAAATTGAGGGATAATTGGTACAAATTCCTTAGAAACAACAGTATTTCAAAATACTGCACACATAAATAAAAAAGCCAGTCTTTCGACTGGCTTTTTTATCAGCAATTTCACTTGTATGACATTAGGAAATTTTTATCAACAGTGACACTAAATTGTCACTTGGATGAGACTTTTTGCGCTTTCTATGAGACCCTACAACATCAGCATCAAACGTCAATATTCCCCGCCCTTAACGCATTCCCTTCAATAAACGCGCGGCGTGGTTCTACGTCGTCGCCCATCAGGGTGGTAAAGATTTGGTCGGCGGCGATGGCGTCTTCGATCTGGACTTTGAGCAGGCGGCGTACGGTTGGGTCCATGGTGGTTTCCCACAGCTGTTCCGGATTCATTTCACCCAGACCTTTATAGCGCTGTTTAGAAACGCCGCGTTCGGCTTCGTCGCGCAGCCACAGCATGGCGTTGTGGAAGTCTTGTACCGCGATTTCCTTGGCTTTTTCGCCTTCGCCACGACGGATGAAAGCGCCGTCGCCGATCAGGCCGGTGAAGGTGTTGGCGGCGTGTTCCAGCACTTTGTAGTCATTGCTATCCGCAAAATCAGCGTCGATATGGCTGACTTTGATATTGCCATGATGCAGACGTTCTACGCGCAGGCTGAAGGCGCCGGACAATTCGTCGCTGCGTACTACGGCTTTGACGGATGGGTCGGCAATTGCGGCGGTCATGGCGTCGGCTGAGGCTTGTGCGTTTTCTGCGCTGTCCAGTTTCAGGGTGACGCCGGTCATGATGGCGGTCAGTGCGGCGCGGTCGATCACACGGGTTAAGCGGGTCATGACGGCATTGGCCAGGTTGTACTGACGCACCAGTTCGCCCAGTGCTTCGCCCATGATCGGGTCGGCGCCGGTGCCAGGGATCAGCGCAGCGCCATTCAGGGCTACGGTCATCATGTATTGCGCTTCTTCGGCATCGTCTTTCAGATAGCGTTCATCGCGGCCGGCTTTGACTTTGTACAGTGGTGGCTGGGCGATGTAGATGTGGCCGCGTTCCACCAGTTGTGGCATTTGACGGTAGAACAGGGTCAGCAACAGGGTACGGATGTGGGCGCCGTCAACGTCCGCATCGGTCATAATGATGATGCGGTGGTAGCGCAGTTTTTCGACATTGAATTCGTCCGGGCCGATGCTGGTGCCGAGGGTGGCGATCAGGGTGGTGATCTGTTCGGACGACAGCATTTTTTCGAAACGGGCTTTTTCTACGTTCAGCACTTTACCGCGCAGTGGCAGAATCGCCTGGAATTTACGGTCGCGGCCTTGTTTGGCCGAGCCGCCCGCAGAGTCACCCTCGACGATGTAGAGTTCGCACAGCGCCGGGTCTTTTTCCTGGCAGTCCGCCAGTTTCGACGACAGGCCCAGTCCATCCATCACGCCTTTGCGGCGCGTCAGTTCGCGTGCTTTACGGGCTGCTTCACGCGCGCGTGAGGCTTCCACGATTTTGCCGCAAATGATTTTGGCGTCGTTCGGTTTTTCAGCCAGGAAGTCGGTCAGGGTTTTGGCGACGATTTCTTCTACCGGGCCGCGTACTTCTGACGAGACTAATTTGTCCTTGGTCTGCGAGCTGAATTTTGGTTCAGGTACTTTGACGGATAACACGCAGGTCAGGCCTTCGCGCATGTCGTCGCCAGTGACTTCGACTTTGGCTTTTTTCGCGTATTCGTGTTCTTCGATGTATTTGTTGATGACGCGTGTCATCGCAGCGCGCAGGCCGGTCAGATGGGTGCCGCCGTCGCGCTGGGGAATATTATTGGTGAAGCACAGTACCTGTTCGTTGTAGGCATCATTCCATTGCATGGAGACGTCAACGGTGATGTTGGTGCCCTGGTCGGACATGCGTTCGCCGGTGGCCTGGAATATGGTTGGATGCAGTACGCTTTTAGCTTTGTTGATGTATTCAACGAAGCCACGGGTGCCGCCTTCAAACGCAAACAATTCTTCTTTGCCGGTGCGGTGGTCATTCAGTTTGATGCGTACGCCATTGTTCAGGAAGGACAATTCGCGGATACGCTTGGACAGAATTTCGTAATGGAATTCGACGTGATTGAAGATTTCTTCATCGGCCCAAAAATGCACTTCGGTACCGCGTTTATCGGTCTCGCCGGTGACTTTGATCGGGGAGGTGACGACGCCGTCGACGGTTTCCAGTTCGCGGTTTTGTACCACGCCTTTAGAAAATTCCATCTGATGCACTTTGCCATCGCGACGGATAGTCAGCTTCAGCAATTTGGACAGCGCATTCACGCAGGACACACCCACGCCATGCAGACCGCCGGAGACTTTATAGGAGTTTTGATCGAACTTACCACCGGCATGCAGCTCGGTCATCACGATTTCAGCAGCGCTGCGCTTAGGATCGTTTTTGTCATCCCATTTAATGCCAGTCGGAATACCACGGCCATTATCGGTGATGGAGATCGAGTTATCCGAATGGATGGTGACATTGATTTCTGTACAGTGACCGGCTAAGGATTCGTCAATCGAGTTATCCAGCACTTCGAATACCAGATGGTGCAGGCCAGTGCCGTCCGAGGTATCGCCAATGTACATGCCGGGGCGCTTACGCACGGCTTCCAGGCCTTCCAGAATCTGGATGGAGGACGCGCCGTAAGATTGATTTGGCTGCGCTGGAGTGTTGTCTTGGGTGTTATCGGACATGGCTACCTTCTGTTATTTGGTCTTACTGATATGGTCTTACTTATTCGGTCTTAATGCGTCGGTCTTAATGCGTCGGTCTTACGTCTTAACGATGCTGACTGTTCCGGGTTGCGCTTACGCTTCTGCGGATGTCAGCAGAGCGGGATGAGGATGGGCTGTCGGCTTGCTTGCAGCTTGATATGGCCTTAGCGTTGAACTCAGACCGGTGGTGTGAAATCAGCTTGCGCATGTTGCTGTTGCCGCACTGAAGCACCTCATCCCTCCCCCCGGCCGCCAGCGGCAGAGGGGAAGCAGACTTCGTGTCAGGCTTAAATTCGCATAGGCATGACGACGTACTTGAAGTCCGTGTTGTCTGGAATGGTGATCAGTGCGGACGAATTGGAATCGCCCAGCGAGATGCTGACCTGGTCGCATTTCAGGTTGTTCAATACGTCCAGCAGATAGCTGACATTGAAGCCGATATCGACGTTATCACCGCCGTAATCGATTTCGATTTCTTCCGCTGCTTCTTCCTGATCCGCATTGGTGGACAGGATTTGCATGCTGCCCGGTGTGATCACACAGCGTACACCTTTGAACTTGTCCGAGGTCATGATCGCAGCGCGTTGCAGCGAGCGCAGCAACTGTTCGCGACCCAGCGTAAAGCTGTTTTTATAGCCCTTAGGGATCACGCGGTTGAAGTCAGGGAATTTGCCTTCGACCAGCTTGGAGATCAGTTCGATGTCAGCAAAAGTCAGCTTAACCTGGTTGTTAGCGATGTCCAGCTGTACCGGATCATCTTTGTCTTCCAGCAGGCGCTGCAGTTCGATGATGGTTTTGCGTGGGATGATCACTTCGTGGCGTGGGAATTCCTGTTCCACTTCCACCTGGCAGAAGGCCAGACGGTGACCGTCAGTCGCTACTGCAATCACGTTTTTACCATCGACCACCAGCAGCAAGCCGTTCAGGTAGTAACGGATATCCTGTTGCGCCATGGAGAAATGCACCATGTTGAACAGGTGTTTCAGGGTCTTTTGCGGCAGGCTCACGCTGGCATTGAAATGCTCGGCTTGCGCGACGGTAGGGAATTCTTCTGCCGCCAGGGTTTGCAGCGAAAAGCGCGATTTGCCGGACTGTACGCTCATGCGTTTGTTGTCGAGCTTGAGCACGACATCATTATCGTCTGGCAGTGCGCGCAGAATATCCAGCAATTTACGTGCAGCCACGGTGGTGGCGATGCTGTCGCCACCGGAGCCGATTTCGGCCTTGGTCGTGATCTGCACTTCAATATCGGTCGAGAGGAACGACACTTGCTCACCATCTTTGCGTATGAGGATATTGGCCAAAATCGGCAATGTGTGCCGACGCTCGACAATACCACTCACAATTTGCAAAGGCCGGAGCAGTGTGTCCCGGTGGGTTTTTACCAATTGCATTTGAAATCCTCGCTAATTGTGGTTGTTAGGGTTGAAATAACTGACATCCCTGCTATACATAATTGTCACGTATATCGTCGGTTCTGTCAGATGTTTTGCCATCTGTTGTGCATTTTTGCTTGCTGCCTGCAACAATTTTATTGTTGTAAATCTCGCAAAATTTATACCCGGCAAGATTAGCGGCCTTAGCAGCTTAAACCCTGCTTGTTGCCCCCTGATGACGCGCCGCTGTGTAGCTTTGTCCGGCAGGGCGGCATCGCTGGCTAGCTGGCTAGCTGGCTAGCTGGCGTGCATCAGCCTTTCAGGGTTTGCTCCAGCACGTGTAATTCGTGATTGCATTCCGGATTCTTGGCACGGTCAGCGGTGATTTTACGTACCGCATGCAAGACCGTGGTGTGGTCGCGTCCGCCGAACAGTTCGCCGATTTCCGGCAAGCTCTTCTGAGTGAGTTCTTTCGCGAGGTACATCGCAATCTGACGTGGCCGCGCAATATTGGCCGGACGTTTTTTCGAATACATGTCGGCGACTTTGATATTGAAAAAGTCAGCCACGGTTTTCTGGATGTTTTCCACAGAAATCTGGCGGTTCTGCACCGACAGCAAATCTTTGAGCGCTTCTTTGACCACGTCTATCGTGATGTCTTTGCCGTGGAAGCGTGAGTAGGCCAGAATCTTGCGCAATGCGCCTTCGAGCTCGCGCACATTTGAGCGCAGATGTTTCGCCACAAAGAACGCTACGTCGTCAGAGAAATTGACGCCTTCCGAATGCGCTTTTTTCAGCAAAATCGCGACCCGCATTTCCAGTTCAGGCGGCTCAATCGCTACCGTGAGGCCGGAATCAAAGCGCGAGATCAGGCGGTCATCCATGCCGGTGATCTCTTTTGGATAAGTATCACTGGTGATGATGATTTGTTTTTTCGCGGCGATCAGCGCCTCGAACGCATAGAAAAACTCTTCCTGGGTACGGCTTTTACCGCCAAAGAATTGAATATCATCGATCAGCAACAGATCGAGCGAATGGTAATAGCGTTTAAATTCGTCAAAGCCTTTGCGCTGGTAAGCGGTCACCACATCACGTACATATTGTTCAGCGTGGATGTAGCGTATCTTGGCATTCGGGTTATCGACCAGAATCTGGTTACCAATCGCATGGATCAAATGCGTTTTACCCAGGCCAACACCGCCATATAAGAACAGCGGGTTATACGAGACGCCGGGATTATTCGCGACCTGAATAGCCGCGGCACGTGCCAGCTGGTTGGCCTTACCGGTCACGAAGCTGTCAAAGGTCAGATCAGAATTGATGCGGCTTTGCTCGCGGCGGGGCGAGGTTTCTGGCGCAGTAGCCGGTTCCTGGATAATTTCGACACTCAGCGCGCCCTTGTCCTGATCGCTGCCAGCGCGCGCAGGCGCAGGCGCGGACGATGCCGCGACCGGCTTCTTGCCACCGCGTGGATCAAGCACGAACTGGACTTCGACCGCGTCATCCCAGTACTGATTCGCAAGCTCAGAGATACGATTTGCGAACTGGGCTTTGACCCAGTCCAGCTTGAAACGGTTAGGCGCAGCAATGCGCAGCTTACCGTCCTCGAAATCGAGCGGTACCAGCGGTTTGATCCAGGCACTGTACTGTTGCGGAGGAAGCTCTTGCTCAAGTTGGGAAGAACAGGCTTGCCAGAAATTTTCCATGAATAACTTTACTGTGTTAGGACTTGCGCAAAACTGCCCCAGCGGCGTTATGGCTCCTTGCCGTACAAATGGTCTGTCTGCGTCGCCAAGCCTTGCCGGGACAATTTTGCGTAAGTCCTAGGTATTAAATGCAAATGCGCGGATGCCGCTTTATCGGAGGAATGTGTGGAATGTCAGCCAGTCATACCTGATTGCTGTGCAATCCACGGTGTATAACTCGCCAGTCTTCCACAGCTGACTCAGGGACTTTTACCAGTGAAATCAAGGATATCCGGGTAAAAGTTGTCTTACAGACATAAATCGGTGCCGCGCTAATCCTCTATTTTACCCCCGACTGCGGTAGTTATCCACAGCCTGATGATTAAATTTATTCTTTGCACTGCACCACTGGGGGTAAACCCGTTTTGATTAATTTTTGTGCTAAGTGATTGACACGTAAGCCAAAAATGGTGTCTAATTCAGGGTTCCCTACCCTCTTTTATTGGATGGTGCATTGTTTGTACTAATATGCAGCAAGCCATGAGCAGCGGTTTTGGGGCAGTAAAGGCGAAAGGCCTGACGTTATGCGCGAGCCGAAGTCGTATGCACGACAGCCTTTATCCGTAATTCCGATTTTTTTTATTGCTCAAATAGCGAGACCAACATGAAACGTACTTACCAACCTTCCGTCGTTCGCCGCAAGCGCACCCACGGTTTCCGCGCACGTATGGCAACCCGCGGTGGCCGCGCTGTTCTGAACGCGCGCCGCGCTAAAGGCCGTAAACGCCTGGCAGCCTGAGATCTGGCAGCTTGATTGTAAATAATTGGTCTGCGCCAGCTCCGGCTGATATCGCATGATCAATCATTTAGCTGACCCGGTTCTGGCAAATGCAGGCAATGCAGATTTTGCCCGCGTACGCCGCATCGTTAAAACGGATGAGTTTTCATCCGTTTTTCGTTTGCGGCCCGTGTATAAAACTGCGCACTTTGTGCTTTATGCCAGAACCAATGAACTGACACATGCCCGTTTGGGGGTGGTGGCTGCCAAGCGCTTTGCGCCGCGCGCCGTTACCCGCAACACGATCAAACGCGTCACGCGTGAGATTTTCAGATGCTCTGCTTTGCAATCTGTGGATTGCATCGTGCGTCTGTCGCGGCCTGTGAACGGCAAAGATGGTCCTGCTACCACTGCCCAGCTTAAACGTGAGCTGCGGGCGGAATTGCTACGTCTGTTCGCTGCACCGGCTTGCAAACTGACGGGCTGACATGAAAACGCTGCTGCTCCTGTTGCTACGCTTTTATAAGTACGCAATCAGTCCTATGCTGGGGCAGAACTGTCGCTTTTATCCCAGCTGCTCTGAATACGCAGCCGAAGCCATTCAGCTGCATGGCGCTGCCAAAGGAAGCTGGCTGGCGGGCAAACGCCTGTGCAAATGCCATCCCTGGCATCCGGGCGGTGTCGATCACGTGCCGGCCGCAGGTGAAAAAAAAGCAAACGCCCCCATATCCGTCCAATGCTGTCCTGCCCACGCTGAGCAGACTGACAGCAAGGGTCATTCTTCTCACCTTTCCTGACATACAAAATGGATATCAAACGTACCGTCCTGTGGATTATCTTCTCCATGTCACTGTTGCTGCTTTGGGATAACTGGGCCCGCCATACTGGCAAGGCTTCGATGTTCTTCCCTGGCGCCAATCAACAGACACAACAGAATACGAAAGCCAGTGCCTCTGCCAATGCAGGGACTTTACCGGCTGCGAACGTTGCGGCTGCCGCGGCTTCCAATGCGGTGCCAGGCGCGCCTGAAATCAAGCGTGAAGTGATCACCATCACGACCGACGTATTCAAAGCAGATATCGATACCCAGGGTGGTGAGCTGAAGCGTCTGGAACTGTTGCAGTTCAAGGCAGCCGTGCATCACGATCACTGGTATGAGCCTTTCCTGGAACTGTTCAGCAGCAAAAAAGCAGCGCAGCCCAGCCAGAATATTGTGCTGTTTGATCAAAGTGCAAAACGTACTTATCTGGCGCAATCCGGTCTGATCGGTGGCAATTTCCCTAACCATAAATCTGCCTTTGTGGCTAAGCCAGGTGTGCGCACACTCACGGACGGCGCCAAGCAGGTACAACTGGAGCTGGAATCGGAAGTCGGTGGTGTGAAGCTGACCAAGACCCTGACTTTCAAACGTGGTGACTACATCATCGACGTACGTCATGAAATCACCAATAACACGACAGCGGCGATCACGCCTTCGGTCTACATGCAGTTGCTGCATGACGGCACCAAGCCTGAATCCGGCGGCATGTTCTCCGCGACGGGTGAATTCTATGCACCGGCTGTGTACAGTGAAGCAGAAAAATTCCAGAAACTGGAATTCGAAAAAATCGAGAAAAATACTGCCAGCCATGCGATGAAAGCCGACAGTGGCTGGGTCGCGATGCTGCAGCACTTCTTTGTGTCTGCCGTGATCCCTGCTGACAAAACGCAGCGTGATATCTTCACCAAGAAAATCGATACCAATCTGTATGCAGTCGGTAATATCCTGCCAGTCGGCAGCGTAGCACCGGGCGCGACTGTGGCTAACGACCTGCGTCTGTATTCCGGTCCACAATCGACCGCCAGCCTGGAAAAAATCGCACCTGGCCTGGATCTGGTCAAAGACTACGGCATGCTGGCTTTCATCGCCAAGCCGCTGTTCTGGCTGATGGAACTGATCCACAACGTGATCGGTAACTGGGGCTGGACTATCGTAGTCTTCACCATCGCGATCAAACTGGCGCTGTTCCCTTTGTCTGCTGCCGGTTACCGCAGTATGGCGAAAATGAAAGTCGTCACACCGAAGATGCAGGCCGTGCGTGAGCGTTATAAAAACGATCCGCAAAAAATGAATCAGGCCATGATGGAGCTGTACAAAACAGAGAAAATCAATCCTCTGGGCGGCTGCTTCCCTATCCTGGTTCAGATGCCGATTTTCCTGGCGCTGTACTGGGTATTGCAAGCGAGTGTGGAAATGCGCGGCGCGCCGTGGATGGGTTGGATCACCGATCTGACCGCGCCAGATCCGCTGTTCATTCTGCCTGTGATTTACGCGATTTCCATGTTTATCACGACCAAACTCAATCCTGCACCGGCTGATCCGGTACAGGCGAAGATGATGATGTTCATGCCTTTGATTTTCTCGGTCATGTTCTTCTTCTTCCCGTCGGGTCTGGTGTTGTACTGGGTAGTCAATAACATCCTGTCTATCGGTCAGCAGTGGGTGATCAATAACAAGATGATCCCGCCAGAGCACAAGGCCTAATGCACACAACAAGCCCGCAGATGCGGGCTTGTTTTTTGGTTGGGTTTGTTTGCTTTGTTGTTGGGCCAGGCTTTGTGGGGGCTTTGCCTAAGCTTTGCCTAAGCGTTGCCGGGTGTGGCCCGGCGGCCACTTACTTTTTCTTGCTTCGCCAAGAAAAAGTAAGCAAAAAGAAGGCGACCGCAATGTCACTGCCCCTGCGGGGTTCCCTTTGCTGCGAGCCAAAAAATGGGAAAGCTTCGAAACTCGCTGCGCTCAGACAACGAAGCTTTCTTATTCCATTTTTTAACTCGCATCAAAGGCAGTGCCTGAGCGGATAGTGCCGCACTCCCGCGCGCAACGATCGCCCTTAGGCGGAAGGTGATCCGCTTGAGACGATGCAATTGATGTGGTCTGGAAAATGGATCAGAAATGACCGCTGTCTGAGCGTAGCGAGTTGCGGTCATTTCCCATTTTACTGAGCACATCAATTGTGCTGTAGCGTAGCGTAAGCACCCGAAGGGCGAGTCTTGCGGTCGTCTTTCTTTTGCTTCCTTTTCTTTGACGAAGCAAAGAAAAGGGAGTGGCCGCCGGGCCACCCCCGGCAACGCTTAGTCAAAGCATCCATGAAGCCAAATAACCAAGCCCACAAACTTTGTCGCATTTCCGTCACACAATACACATCGAAAACACAAGCTTACTGGGTGCTAACTCAGAGCACAGATAGAATTTACTTATGATTTATGAACCTATCCCTATCGCCGCTATTGCAACCGCGCCTGGACGCGGTGGTATCGGCGTTGTCCGTATTTCGGGCAAAGACCTGGGCCCGGTGATACGGGCTTTGTTTAACGACACCCAGTTCAAACCGCGCCATGCAACGTATTTGCCGTTCACGCAAGCCGATGGCAGTGTGATCGATCAGGGTATCGCGATTTATTTCAAAGCACCCCATTCCTACACTGGTGAAGACGTGCTGGAGCTGCAAGGCCATGGTGGCCCGGTGGTGATGCAGATGTTACTGAGCCGTTGTCTGGAAGCGGGCCAGGCCGCCGGTTTGCGCCTGGCTGAGCCGGGCGAGTTTACGCAGCGTGCCTTCCTCAACGACAAGCTCGATCTGGCGCAGGCGGAAGCGGTGTCCGATCTGATCGAGGCCTCGACCGAGGCCGCTGCTAAGTCGGCTTCGCAATCCTTATCCGGCGCTTTTTCGCGCGTGATCCATGAACTGGTCGATAAGGTGGTGAATTTACGCATGCTGGTGGAAGCGACGCTGGATTTTCCTGAAGAAGAAATCGATTTCCTGGAAAAATCCAATGCACGCGGTCAGCTCAGCACCATACAGGCAGCTTTGCAAAAAGTATTTGAACAGGCTGCACAGGGCGCTTTGTTGCGCCAGGGTCTGAACGTGGTGCTGGCCGGGCAGCCGAATGTGGGCAAGTCTTCTTTGCTCAATGCGCTGGCCGGGGATGATGTCGCCATCGTCACACCTATCGCCGGAACCACGCGCGATAAAGTCACAGAAACTATTCACATCGAAGGCATCCCGCTCAATATCATCGACACCGCCGGTATCCGGCATGAGCATGATGATGCCGAGCCGGGCGGCATCGTGAATGCGATTGATGCGGTCGAACGCATAGGCATAGAACGCACCTGGGCCGAAGTGGAAAAAGCGGATGTGATCCTGCATTTGCTGGATGCCAGCCGTGGCCCTACCCGCGCCGATGAAGCCATCGTGGCACGCTTTCCGGATGGCGTGCCTGTCATCCGTGTGTGGAACAAAATCGACTTGTCCGGCCATCATGCCAGTGTCGATCCTATGGAAGATGCAACTCACATCTATCTGTCGGCGCAGGACCATGTAGGGATAGATTTATTGCGCCAGGAATTGCTGCGTATTGCAGGCTGGGAGCAAACCGGTGAATCCCTGTATCTGGCACGTGAACGTCATCTGATTGCCCTCAAACACGCACATGAACATCTGCAGCAAGCCGCTGAGTATGCGGCGCAAAACGATCAGTTACTCGATTTATTCGCCGAAGAATTACGCCTGACGCAGGACAGACTCAACAGCATCACCGGTGAATTCACCAGTGATGATTTGCTGGGTGTGATTTTCTCGCGTTTTTGTATCGGTAAATAAGCGTCAGTCCTGAGCATGCATGGCCAGCGGATGCTGGCCGCAGATGCATGACACTCAGTCAGCATGTGCCATTTGTCTGAGCCGCTCTGTTACCTGGGGTTTCAGTGCATCCACCAGGTGGTAGCGGCTGCTCAGTGGATAGTCCAGCGGTGAAAATGGCATCGTCACCTGCTCATAACGCTCCATCGTCGCCAGCAGCGTGCTTAGCTGCTGATGCGTCAGCTGATCCCACGCAGTGTCCCGGATCAGGGAATTCATTTTTTCCTGCAGCACTTCTTTCAGCGCTAACTGCGCAATCGAATCAGGACAGGCAACGCAAATACCGAAAGTGCCGTTTTGAAACGCATTCCAGATCTGGCTGCAACGCTGCTGCATGCCACTTTCTATGCGCTGGTCCTGCACATCAAAGCAATCGCTGAGCCGCCACAGCGTCTGATGTAAGCGCTGTAATTCTGCGCTCAGTTGTTGGCAGAATGCGGCTTTGATTTGCGCCTGCCGCAGATGGCTGGTCTGGCCTGCGCCAGTATCCAACACAAACTTCACCCAGCCCTGGTATTCGGGGCGGAAAAATTCACCGGCCTTGCTGCCTGCAGCCTCCATGCTGCCAAAAACTTTGCTGTGTACGCGGCCTGTGCTATCGACGATATACGAAGGCGCAGGGATCAGGCCTTCCGCTAACAGCGTGCGCAACATGCTTTGATCGATGCCGCAATGGGCGGCGTAGGCGGGTGCGGGCAGAAAATAGTGCTGCAGATAGTCGTCAAGCTGAGTCATCAGACTTCCTTGAAATGGGTGAAGTTGCTCTTGTCGGCGGCACTTTGATTCCCGCCGTGTAAGTTCTTGCTGTCTGCCGGTGCCTGATCCCGCTCCGTCATCCCGTAATCCCGGATGACCGCGGCGATTCTTAAACGGTAGCCGCTAAACAGATGGCTCCGGCCTGCGATCTGGGCGGCGCGGTGCGCATCCAGATCACGCCAGGCGCGCACCGCATCTTCATCGCGCCAGAATGACAAAGATAAAATCTTGCCTGGCTCACGCAGACTCTGAAAGCGTTCTATCGAGATGAAGCCATCCATATTCTGCAAAGTCTCGCCGAGTTCGGCTGCCAGTTGCTGGTAGCCCTTCAGAGCATCCGGACCTTCCGGCTTGATGCTGACTTCAAAGATAACCGCGATCATGCTGTTTCCTTAGTATGAGTCCAAACCGGCAGCCGCCCGTTGGCGGAGTTTTCATAGCTGACCTGCCACTGATCCAGCGCCAGTGACCATGTGCCTGCCAAGCGTGTGGCCGTGGCGGTGATCTGGCAGGCCAATTGCTGGCCAGGGCAGGCATGGCGTCCATAGCCAAAGCTGTACAGTGTGCGCTGAGGCCGCTGCAAACGAAATTCGCAGGCTTGTTCATGGATAGCCGTATCGATATTGGCTGCCGCCAGTAGTAACAATACGACCGCATCTTGCGGCAGATACGTGTTACCGATATGGGTGGCGGTTGTGACATAGCGGCGGGTATTCTGTACCGGCGAGTGCAGGCGGCATACTTCTGCGACCCAGTCATTGATCAGGTCTGGCTGTTGCAGCACTTGCAAAAAGACGGCGGGGTAGTGCGTGCTATACATCAGACTGGCCTGCAACAAGCCACGGCTGGCTTCATACGTCTGTGACAGCAGGCCTATGCAATTAGCGATGATGGCTTCAGCTGGCATTCCGCCTGACTTTCTGGCTTTAAGATGAATTTGTGCCAGCAAACTGTCTGCTGCTAATTCGCTCTCAGCCAACTGCGTGAAGGTGTGCAGCAGAGCTTGCGCCGCCTGATTGGCTGCGGCGATAGCCACGGCATCACCGGGCTTGGACAGCGCATGCACAAAAGCGGCAATGTGGCTTCTGATCTCCGGTATCAGGTATTCAGGGCAGCCAGATAATTCAGCCACCACATACAAAGGCAGATCGCGTACCAGCTGATTCATGGCCGTCGCACTGAGCTTGTATTGCGCCGGATGCGACGCTGGCGGCGTCTGTGTTTCCGCTAAGGCTGCCGCCAGTCTGTGTGCGACCTGTTCAGTCGTTTGCTGCACGCGCTGCCCATCCAGCTGTTGCAGACAGTCTTGCAGGATGCGCTTGCCAGTGGCATGGGTCTGCCCCTCATTCATGCGTATCAGCTGCTGGAAAATCTGCGCTGTGCTGCCGCTACCCAGCGCAGCCGGTACCATTTCAGCGGGCGGACGTACCGCGCAAGCCGGGGAGTTGAATATCTCCATGATGTCGCTTGCATGGGCCGCGATCCACATCCTGAGTTCAGGACAGTAGTGTATGCCCGGCTGCTCCAGCAATTGTCGGTAATAGCCGGGCGCCGCAGGATGCGAGGCAGCGGCGATTGCATGGGGAATCGGTGGATTGAGGAAGTCTGTTTGCATATCTGTGTCTTTCCTGATGAATTTGCCGCAGAATACGCGTGGATTGATGAATACACTTCGTTGGGGGTCAAACTATGGATGTCGTTACGCCAGATCAGCAGTTAGCCAGAATCGCCGCATTGATTGCAGACCCGGCGCGTGCCCGTATGCTTTGCTGTCTGCTGGATGGTCGTGCGCGTACCGCGACCGAGCTGGCTGCAATCGCCGACATCAGCGCCTCCACCACCAGTGTGCATTTAGCGAAATTCACTGAGCAGGGCTGGCTCAGGATGCTGCCACAGGGCAGGCACCGGTATTTTCAATTGGACAGGCCCGACGTCGCACAGGCGCTGGAGTCCTTATTGCGACTGGCAGCGCAAGATCTGCCGCCATTTCAGGCTTCGACACCGCAGCGACTGCGGCTTGCGCGGCGCTGCTATGACCATCTGGCCGGAGAAATTGCCGTTGCTGTTCATGATGCCTGCTTTGCGCAGCATCACTTGATTCGGCAGGAGGACGGACAGGAAGACTATCAGCTCACACCAGGCGGAGAGCAACTGTTCGCGCGCATGGGAATCGAGACTGCGAGTCTGCGTAGCAAAAGGCGGCGTTTCGCATGTGCCTGTATGGATTGGAGTGAGCGCCGCTCCCATCTGGCAGGCGCATTGGGGGCGGCTTTGTTGAGCCATGCAATGCAACAGCGCTGGCTGGAAGCGGATTTAGATAGCAGGGCTTTACAGCTTACCTCTGTGGGCAAGCGCCAGTTTCAGGCATTTTTTGGTATCACCATTGGGCTGCCTTGTTCCTGATCCAGCAGAGACAGCACTGCAGGGCGCAGAGTACGCAGGTAGAGATGATCGGCCAGTAATTGCAGCAAGAAGCTCAGCGTTAACATAGGCAGCGCTCCAAACAGCTCGGAGTCGTACATAAATGCTGCAAAGGCCAGGATGTTGATGACACCGCTGGCAACTGCCCACCAGTGACGGCGCTGGCTGTTGAAAGCTGATTGCTGAGCCGTCTCCAGCAATGCCGGATAGCGTACTGGCGCGACTTCAGCCAGCTCTGGGATTGCTTTGAGTATCGAGTCCTGAAAATAGACCAGGTAAAACATGTCGCCCTCATTTGCGGTGCTTAAATCATTGCCAATATAGCACAGCGAACTCAGCACTTAGCAAGGATTTACGTGTTCTGCGCAGCCCAGAGCGCAATAGCCAGCCGGCTTATGTTAAGGTAGATCGTGTGAACATTTAAACTCTGCATCATGTGTCAATTACTAGGAATGAATTGCAATACCCCGACCGATATCGTCTTCAGCTTTACCGGTTTTGCGACGCGCGGCGGTCTGACCGATGAGCATAAAGATGGCTGGGGCATCGCTTTTTTTGAAGGCAATGGCGTGCGCCTGTTTGTCGATCATCAGCCCGCGATGAGCTCGCCGGTGGCAGAGCTCATCAAACGCTATCCGATCAAATCCGAAAATGTGATTGCACATATCCGCAAAGCGACGCAGGGCGAAGTGATGCTGGAAAACTGCCATCCGTTTGTGCGCGAATGCTGGGGCAAATACTGGGTATTTGCTCATAATGGCGATCTGAAAAATTTTGCGCCCCAGCTCGATGGCAGCTTTCTGCCGGTCGGCAGCACCGACAGCGAAACTGCATTCTGCTATCTGTTACAGCGCATGCGTGAACGCTTTGGTGAGCAAAGCCCGGACTTGCCCGCACTGAGCCGCTTCATGCAAGATATTTGCCGTGAAATCGCGGCCTATGGCACCTTTAATCTGATGCTGTCTAACGGAGAGGCCTTGTTCACCCATTGTTCGACCAAGTTGCACTACATCGTGCGTCAGTATCCTTTCCCTACTGCCAGCCTGTCGGATGAACAAATGAGTGTGGATTTTTCTGAAGTGACCACACCACGCGACAAGGTGGCAGTGATCGTGACCGAACCACTCACTCATAATGAAAGCTGGACCCAGTACCAGCCCGGTGAGCTGAAAGTCTTCGTCGATGGTGATGTCTGGCTGGCAGGAGAGGCCGCATGAACCCGCGTCTGGTCGATCAGCTCGATACCAACTTACTGCGCGTGCTGCATACCTTGCTGACTGAGCGCAGTGTGACCCGCACCGCGATGAAGCTGGGACAGTCACAGCCAGCGATCAGTAATATGCTCAAACGGCTGCGCGATATCACTGGCGATGCGATTCTGGTGCGCGGTAAAAACGGCATGACACCGACTGAGCGTGGTCAGGAATTACTGCAACTGGCGCAGCAGGGGCTGAAGGTGATGGAGAGTATCGCCAGTCCCGCGCCCGCCTTTGTCGCCGCGACTACCCAACGCGTATTTCATCTGGGGGCGCCGGATTATCTGAGCGTGCTGTTGCTGCCGCTGGTGATGGAAAAAGTGCGTGAACTGGCACCAAATGCAGGCCTGGTGATCCATGCGCTGAATGCCGGCTTTGATTATGCGACTGCACTGGAAAACGGCGAACTCGATTGCGTGATCGGCAACTGGCCGGATCTGCCGCCGCAACTACATATCGCTCAATTGTTTGAAGATGAGCTGGTCTGCATGGTGAACCGCAAGCATCCTGTGGTCAGCAAAGGACTGTCGCTGCGCTACTATCTGGATATGCCACATCTGGCACCGACGCCCTATATGGCAGGACACCGCAGCATCATCGACACGGCCCTGGCTGAATTGGGGCATAAGCGCAAAATCCAGATGACGCTGCCTTATTTCGGCATGGTGCCGTATGTCTTGTCACGCACAGATTTGCTCTTCACCACCAGCCGCAGCTTTGCGGTGCAATGTGCGAAAGACTGGCCGATAGAAGTGCTGCCGGTACCGGTTCCTATGCCTAAGATGAAATTCTTTATGCTCTGGCATGAGCGTGTGCATGCGGCAGCGGAAGTGCAGTGGTTACGAAAAATCATTGCCGAATCAGCGCAACAGGTGTGCGCCTAGCCATAAAAAAACGCGACTCACTGGTGAGCCGCGTTTTTATTTAGGTCAGTGTAATTAAGCTGAGCTCAGCTTAGATCAACCTGGTATTAGCCCGGAACCTTACCGTCCACGCCTTCCACATAGAACTTCACTTCATGCAGGAATTTGTCGTCTGCCACGGCATCTTTGCCCAGCACTTCTTTACCGGTATTGTCTTTGATCGGACCTTTCCAGATGGGTGCTGTGCCATCGATCACACCCTGACGACGTTCTGCGATGAGTTTTTTGACTTCATCAGACAGCGTGGCATTGAAAGACTTGAGGTCTATCATGTTTTCTTTCAGACCCCACCAGGTAGTGTCTGATTTCCATTTGCCTTCCAATACTTCGCCTACGCGTTTGTTGTAGTACACGCTCCAGTCTATGGTAGAGGCGGCTACGTGGGCTTTCGGACCGAACTTAGTCATGTCGCTGTCCCAGCCAAATGCGAGCACGCCTTTTTCTTCTGCAGTCTGCACCACTGCTGCGGAATCGGTATTTTGCATCAGCACGTCCACGCCCTGACCGATCAGGGTAGTCGCTGCTTCGCGTTCTTTGCCCGGATCAAACCATTTATTGACCCACACGACTTTGGTGGTGGCATTCGGATTTACAGAGCGTGCGCCCAGTGTGAAGGAGTTAATATTGCGCAGCACTTCAGGAATCGGTACCGAAGCGACCACACCCAGCTTGCCGGATTTGCTCAGCTTACCGGCAGCCACACCGGCCAGATACGCGCCTTCATAAGTACGCACATCGTATTGCGCCAGATTGGCTGCGGTTTTGAAGCCGGTCGCATGTTCGAATTTCACATCCGGGAAATCCTTGGCGACTTTGACCATCGCTTCCATATAGCCGAAGGTGGTGCCGAAGATCAGCTTATTACCCTGGCTGGCCAGATCGCGGATCACGCGTTCTGCATCGGCTGCGCTTTCCGGAACGTTTTCGACGAAAGTGGTTTTTACTTTTTCGCCATACTGTGCCTCGACTTGCTTACGGGCCGCATCATGCGCGTAAGTCCAGCCTGCATCGCCGACCGGGCCCACGTAAATGAAGGCGACTTTCAGTGCTTCTGCGCTGTTGGCAGCGGCGGCACCGGATGCTGCGGAAGCAGCTGGCTGCGCTTCGTCTTTCTTGCCGCAGGCGGCCAGTCCGAGTACGGCAAACGAGATCGCAGCGACCAGGGTTTTTCTACGGGAGATTGTCATCATGGACTTCCTTCAGTGAACAAAACAATAAATGCATTTGAAAATCAACAGCATCGTCATTAAGGACGGAATGGCTTACCCAGCGAGGCTGGCATATTCAGGCGTATCCAGTCAGGATTACGCGAGATCAGGACCAGCACCACGATGGTGGCAACATAAGGCAGCATAGACAGGATTTGCGATGGAATCGCTATCCCTATCGCCTGAAAATGAAATTGCAGGATAGTCACGCTGCCGAACAGTAAAGCACCGAGCAAGACCCGTGCCGGACGCCAGGTGGCGAAGGTAGTCAGCGCCAGAGCGATCCAGCCGCGACCCGCGACTAAACCTTCCACCCACATCGGGGTATAGATAATCGACAGATAAGCACCGGCGATACCGCAGCAGGCGCCGCTGAACAGCAAGGCCAGAAAGCGGATACGCAATACCGGATAACCGAGCGCATGGGCCGATTCCGGCGCTTCGCCAACCGCACGCAACACCAGTCCGGCGCGGCTGCGGTACAAAAACCAGATCAATCCGGCGCACAGCAGCAGGCTGAAATACACCGCCAGATGCTGATCAAATAAGGCTTTACCGACAAAGGGCAATTGATTCAGCACTGGAATGCCGTGGCTGCCTGCAGGCAGTGACTGGCCGACAAAAGACTGACCAATGAAAGCCGATAAGCCGGTGCCGAAAATAGACAAGGCCAGCCCGGTCGCGACCTGATTGGTTGCCAGCGACAAGGCCAGCCACGCAAACAGCGTCGCCATCAGCATGCCTGCGACTGCGCCTGCGGCAAAGCCCAGCCAGGGATTGTGGGTCTGGTGCGCAACTGCGAAACCGACGATGGCCGCGACCAGCATCATGCCTTCTGCACCCAGATTCAGCACACCTGCACGTTCATTGATCAGCAGGCCGAGTGCGGCGATCAGCAAAGGGGTGCCGGAATTGATGGAGGCAGCAATTAAAGAAGCAAAATTTTCCATGACTTATTTTTTCCAGCGCAGACGGTAGTGGATGAGCGTGTCACAGGCCAGCAGCATGAACAGCAGCATGCCCTGGAACAAGCCGGTGATGGCCGATGGCAGACCCAGACGCGATTGCGCCATTTCACCGCCCAGATAAAACAGCGATAACACCAGACCGCCAAAGATGGTACCGATAGGATTGAGGCGGCCGATAAACGCCACGATAATCGCGGCAAAACCATATCCCGGCGAGATCGACGGCAGTACCTGACCGATAGGGCCAGTCACCTCAAACGCACCGGCCAGTCCGGCGAAACCACCGGAAATCAGCAGTGAAGTCCAGAGTGCATTGCGGCTGGAAAAACCGGCATAACGGGCCGCCAGCGGTGCCAGTCCACCCACTGTGAGGCGGTAACCGGCAAAGCTGCGATATACGAATACCGCCATCGCGGCCGTTGCTGCCAGCATCACGATAAAACCGATATGCAGACGGCTGCCGGAAAACAGATGTGGCAGCAGATATTCGCTGGAAAAGACTTTGGATTGCGGGAAGTTCATGCCATTCGGATCTTTCAGCGGGCCATTCACCGCATACATCAGGAATAACTGTGCGATGTAAGTCAGCATCAGTGACACCAGAATTTCATTCGCATGAAAGCGGTCGCGTAACAGCGCTGTGATACTGGCCCAGCAGGCACCACCGGCGACGCCAGCCAGTGAAGCGGTAAGTAACACCAGCCAGGGGCTGGCACCACTGCCCTGATCGAAAAACAGCACGGTGGCACCGGCGGCCAGGCCGCCAGCGATCAATTGTCCTTCCGCGCCGATATTCCACACATTGGCGCGGTAACAGACCGATAAACCGAGTGCACACAGCACCAGCGGTGTGGTTTTCAGCAGCAGTTCCGAGATTGCCGACAGATTACGCAGTGGTTCCAGCAAAAACACTTGCAGACCGGTGACAGGATTTTTTCCTAAAGCGATGAATAGCAAGGCGCCGCATAAGATGGTCAGCACCACCGCCAGCAGCGGTGAGCAATACGCCATCAGGCGCGATGAAGCAGGTCGTAATTCCAGTTTAAACACGTTCAGCCTCCTGTGCCGGCTGCACCGCATTCACGCTATTCCCACCATCTTCACTATTCCATAAACCACTCATCCATAATCCTATCTGTTCGCGGCTGGCTGCTGCGCTGTCAATTGAGGGAGACAGCCGGCCTTTGGCGATCACATGCATGCGATCGCATAAGCTGAATAACTCATCCAGTTCTTCCGAAATCACCAGCACCGCACAACCGGCGGCGCGCAGCTTGCGGATTTCACTGTGTATCTGAGCCGCGGCACCGATGTCCACACCCCAGGTCGGTTGCGCCACGATGAACACTTCCGGTTCACGCGTGATTTCGCGCCCGACGATAAATTTCTGCAGATTGCCACCCGATAAACTGCGAGCCAGCGCGGCCGGCCCGGAAGCTTTGACGCGGAAACGCGCAATGATCGCAGCGGCTGCATCGATGGTGTGGGCAAACTGGATCATGCCGTGCCGCACGAACGGTGCGCGCTGATGCGACAGCAGCATATTGTCGGTCAGGCTCAGTTCAGGTACCGCGCCACGTCCCAGTCTTTCTTCCGGCACCAGGCTTTGCTTTAAGGCGCGCCGCGCCGCCGGTCCGCGATTGCCTACCGCTTTATCCTGCAGCCGTATCATGTCGGCTTTGGCACGCCGGTCTTCGCCCGATAAGGCGGCCAGTAATTCCTGCTGTCCATTGCCGGACACCCCGGCAATACCGACGATTTCACCGGCATGGACAGCAAAGGAAATGTCGTCCAGTGCAGTGGCAAACGCATGGGATTTGGGCAGACTCAGCCCCTGTACCACCAGCTTGGCCGCACCGGTGGTTTGCGGGCCGTGATCGGTATGGCTGACTTCAGTATCACCTATCATCAGGCGCGACAGACTGGCTGCGGTTTCCTGACGCGGATCGCAATGGCCAGTGACTTTACCCATACGCATTACGGTTGCGGAATGGCAGAGTTCGCGGATTTCATCGAGTTTATGACTGATGTACAGAATACTGCAGCCTTCAGATGCGATCTTGCGTAAGGTCACAAACAGCTTCTGTACTGCCTGCGGGGTCAGCACGGAAGTGGGTTCATCCAGGATCAGCAATTGCGGTTTGGTCAGCAAGGCGCGTACGATTTCCACCCTTTGCCGTTCGCCCACGCTCAGGGTATGCACATGACGGTGCGGTTCCAGCTCCAGACCATAATTCTGACCAGTCTGGCGTATTTGCTCCGCCAATTGCGCCATATCGATGCCGGGTTCCAGTCCGAGTGCGATGTTTTCGGTCACGGTCAGCGTATCAAATAGCGAGAAATGCTGAAACACCATGGATACACCGAGTTTGCGTGCGGCCTGCGGCGAACTGATTTGCACGGTTTGTCCATTCCAGCGCATCTGACCGGAATCAGGTTTGACTGCGCCGAAGATGATTTTCATCAGGGTAGATTTGCCCGCACCGTTTTCGCCCAGCACGGCATGAATTTCGCCCGGCGCCACGCGCAGGCAAATGTGGTCATTGGCGACCACGGAGGGATAGCTTTTGCAGATGTCAACGAGTTCCAGCCGGGAACCGGTGATTGCAGCGGTTGAGGTCACATTATCCTTTCCAACCAGGAAAACTGGTACTGGCCACATGCCTGAACCGGCCAGGACATGGGTCCGGCCAGCAGGGTGTCAGCAGAAAATTCAGCAGAAAGCCGGAAAACCGGCATGAAATTCAACAACAACAGCGTTTTCAGGGTAGGGATGTGGCATGCGCTACAACATCATGAAAACTGCATATTGTGTATTCGGGCAGCATTATAAATGCCAGCGGCCTGCTTTCACACAATCAATATCGCCCTGAAATCATTGACATTGGTACGGGTCGGGCCAGTAATGATCAAATCATTAACAGCTTCAAAAAAATGATAGGCATCGTTGTTTTCCAACATCGCCCGGCCAGCAAGATCCAGTTCCTGCGCCCGTTGCAGCGTATCAGGGCCGTAATACGCACCCGCATTGTCTTCGGTACCATCGATGCCATCGGTATCGCAGGCCAGTGCATGGATGCGCGGATGGCCCGCACAGGCCAGTGCAAAACTCAGCAAAAACTGGGCATTGCGGCCACCACGGCCCTGGCCGCGTACTGTGACACTGGTTTCCCCGCCCGATAACAGCACACAGGGCGCCTGAAAGGGCTGACCATGCTGTGCGACCTGGCGTGCCAGCGCCGCATGCATCAGACCGATATCAGCCGCCTCGCCTTCGATTTCATCGGACAGGATATAGGCCGCGATGCCAGCTTCACGGGCTTTGGCTGCAGCCGCCTGCAGCGATTGTTGTGCCGTGCTGATGATGTGATGCGTATGCCCGTGGAAGCGTGGATCGCCGGGCTTGGGGGTTTCAGCCGCGCCGCTGTGCCAGTCTGCTAATACGCTGTCAGGCAGCGCGATCTGATATTTTTGTATGATGGCCAGTGCCTGAGCACAGGTGCCGGGATCGGGCAGGGTGGGGCCACTGGCAATCACGTGCGCCTCATCACCGGGCACGTCGGAAATCAGCAAGGTCACGACACGCGCCGCTCCACACGCCAGCGCCAGGCGACCGCCTTTGATGGCGGACAGGTGTTTGCGCACGCAATTCATTTCACTGATGCTGGCACCGCTGCGCAACAGCGCTTTATTGATCGCCTGTTTTTCTTGCAGCGTGATGCCGGGTGCCGGTAAGGCCAGCAAGGCTGAACCGCCACCGGAAATCAGGCACAGCACCAGATCTTCCGCAGTCAGGCCCTGCACCTGTTGCAAGATGCGTTGTGCGGCTTGCTGTCCGGCCGCATCGGGTACCGGATGGGCGGCTTCGATGACTTCGATCTGCTGACATGGCGCACCATGCCCATAACGTGTCACCACCAGCCCGGACAGCGGTCCCTGCCAGTGCTGCTCTACCGCCAGCGCCATGGCTGCGGCCGCTTTACCGGCACCGATCACGACGGTGCGGCCGTGCGCAGGCGGACTGGGCAAGAATGCAGGCAGACGCTGGCTGGCGCTGGCAGCAGCCACCGCGCAGTTGAACAGGGAATGCAGAAATTGGCGTGGGGACGAAATAGTCATGGCGTAGAGGAGTAAGATGACGGTTTTGCGCAGATCAGCGCATGACTCATCTTAAACCTATGTCTTACGATTTTGCTCAAGTAAATGCAACGATGCAAAAGTATGTGGACCGCCAGATACTGGCGGGTGTCTCCACTGCGGTGCTGAAAGGTCAGGATCTGGTGCATCTGCATTGTGCCGGGTGGGCCGACAAGGAACACGACATCCCGCTACGCGAAGATCATTTGTTCCGGATTTTTTCTAATACCAAGCTGATCACCTCGATGGCGATCCTGCTGCTGGTGGAAGATGGCAAACTGGGACTGGATGATCCGGTCGACCCCTATATTCCGCAGTTAGCTAAGCGCCGCGTCTTGCGGCCGGATGCACGCAGTCTGGACGATACCGAAGCGGCGCACTCAGCGATCACGATACGCCAGTTGCTGAACCATACTTCCGGCCTCGGCTATGGCTTGCTCGATCATGGCAGCCTGCTCTACAAAGCCTATAACGAAAGACGGGTGCTGAACGCATTTCAGACCCTGGCGGAGATGATCACTTTATTGGAAGACTTGCCGCTGAACTTTCATCCCGGCAGTGCCTGGCAATACTCGATCGCAACCGATGTCTTATCGCGCGTAGTCGAAGTGGTCAGTGGCAGGGATTTCGATCAGTTCCTGCGTTTGCGCATCTTTAATCCGCTCGGTATGGACGATACCGGCTTCTATGTGCCGCAAGCTCAGCTCGGCCGTCTGACTGCGTATTACAGCGGCGCCGATCCGCAAAATATCCTGCAGCGTGGTTTGCGCAGGCTGGATAAATCGCCGTATCCGGGTGCCTTCACCCAGCCAGTCGCGCGCTTGTCGGGTGGTGGTGGCCTGGTCTCCAGCATGCACGACATGCTGGCGCTGATGCGCACTTTCCTGCCGGGTGGCGATGCGATCCTGAAGCCGGAAAGCATGGCCTTAATGATGCAGAATCAGTTGCCAGCCGGGACCGGCATCAGCTTTCCGGGCATTGGCAATGTACCGAACAAGGGCTTCGGTCTGGGCGGCGCGGTTACCCTGCAGCCGGATGTGAATGATCCGCCTTCTTCAGCGGGTGAATTTGAATGGGGTGGTATCGCGGGTACGCATTGGTGGATCTCGCCGCGGCATCAGATCGCCGGTGTGCTCATGACGCAGAAACTGATGAGCTTCTGGCATCCGTTTTCATTTGATTTTAAACGGCTGGCTTATCAGGCCGTCGGCGCTAAATAAGGATTGCATATGCAAAAACTGAGTCAGCAAAAACTGAGTAAGCAAAAAAACAGAATGCGCGTGCTGCTGCCAGCACTGACGCCCGCGCTGATGTTGATCTTGAGCGCATGCAGCAGCTTGCAGCAAGCACCTCAGGTAGACAACACGCAAGCCGCTGCCGCTGTGCAAAGTAGCTGGGTAGTGTTGGGTGAACAGGGCCAGCCAATTGCGCGTGCCGTGACCAGCGCGGCCAGTTGTCCCGACATCGTGCAGGATGGTCAGACGAGCGCCATGCAATTACGTGCTGGCGCTGAAACCATCGCGCAGCGTAAAACCGCGAGCAAGCCGGAAGATTCCAAGCCCTCCGCGTTTCCGGTACTGACTTGCGAAGCGCTGCTGAAGCCTGGCGTGCAAAGCGCCAGCATCGCAGGCCAGGCGCTGCCTTTGCCTAAGCCAGTGGCGCAGAAAATTTTAGTGATTGGCGATACCGGTTGTCGTTTGAAAACTGCGGACAATTATTTTCAGTCCTGTAATGACAGCGATAAATGGGCATTCCGTCAGATGGTGACAGCTGCGGCCCGCCTGCAACCGGATCTGGTGGTACATGTGGGGGATTACCATTACCGCGAAAACGCCTGCCCGGAAGGCAATCCTGAATGCGCGGGTAGTCCCTGGGGCTATGGCTGGGATACCTGGCAGGCTGATTTCTTTGCACCGGCTCAGGCTTTGCTGAAAACGGCACCCTGGGTCATGGTGCGTGGCAATCATGAGACTTGCGTACGCGCCGGACAAGGCTGGTGGCGCTTACTCGATCCACGCCCTTTGCAGGCTGGGCGCGATTGCAATCTGGCTGTGAATGACAGTCAGGGCGATTACAGCCCGCCGTATGCGGTGCCGCTGGGTCGTCTGGATGGTCAGCAGGCGCAGCTGATCGTATTCGACTCGTCTAAAGTGCCGTACAAAGTGTTGGCCAAAGACGATCCTGTGTATGCCACCTACATGCAGCAATTCAAGCAAGTGGATCAACTGGCTGAGCAGGCCGACTTTAACTTCTTCATCAACCACCATCCCATCCTGGCGTTTGCGGTGGAGCGCGGCAAGAGCGGGGATTTGAAAATCTGGCCCGGTGCGCTGGCTTTGCAGGATGTGATGCAGCAGACCCATCCGGTACGTCTGTTCCCGGAAAAAGTACAGGCCACGCTGGCGGGCCATGTACATTTATTCGAAGCCTTAACTTTCAGCACCGGGCAGCCGACCCAGTTTGTGTCCGGTAATGGCGGTTCTTCACTGGATTTTCCTTTGCCCATGCCTTTGCAGCCGGGAGCCACGCCGCTGGCCGGCGCCAGTGTGGACTTCTTCACGAATTCCAATGATGTCGGTTACATGCTGATGGAACGCAAGGGACAACGCTGGATTATTCAGGCCTGGAATCTGGCTGGCCGTTTGCTGGCGGAGTGCGACATGCACAATCAGCAGACACAATGCCGTGTCCCATCCTGAGTTAATTTCTGACTGATCCTGAGTGCATGACGCAGCGATTTCGCGTCATGCACTCAACTTCCAACTTTCTACGCTCACTTCCCCACCCCGGCTGTTCTGCTTCCTGGCCCACATGCTTTGGCTGCATGCGTGAGTCAGTGCATGGACTGCGCCAAATGTGGGAAGTCACGCTTTTTTTTAGTGCGCTTCTGTCGGCATTTCGCCACGAAAGTGTCAGAAATGGTGAAATGTTCTGGTGAACTTGCGTGCTATCCATTAACTTGAAATCAAGAAATCTTTTGTTGTATCAATGTAATTTCCATAGAGAAATTTTGGAAGATAAGCGGCTTTTCATTATTGCTTCATATTTCAGTCTTACTATTAAGAAACAATATTTTAGAGTTTCAGTTCTATTGGGAAATATTTTCAGAAGATAAAATGAAATCACTTTCAAGGAGATAGTATGAAGTTGAAACCTGTTGTCGCTATGTTAGCGATGTCTGTAGTGGCCTCTGGCGCCTGGGCAGACGAAAATTCGAATTTCACCCTGAGTGGTTTCGGCACCGCCGCATTGACCCGTAGTAACACTGACGATGCTGAATTTGCACGTCTTGGTCAACTGGCCGGGGTTAAATCCTCTGCAAAAACCGGCGTGGACTCCAACTTTGGTTTGCAGGCGACGTACAAAGCCAATGACTGGATATCTTTGACTGGTCAAGGTCTGGTCAGCAAGCATATCACCGACGAATACGGTGCAGAACTGACCTGGGCATTTGCCAAATTTAAGGCTTCTGACAAGCTGAATATCCGCGTTGGTCGTATGGGCCTGCCGGTCTACATGATTTCTGACTACCTGAATGTCGGTTACTCCAATACCTTCCTGCGTCCGCCGGTTGAAATGTACAGCCAGGTCAATCTGCAAACAGTAGATGGCGTGGATGCGATTTACCAGACAGATTTTGGCGATACCACCCTGACCAGCCAGTTCGCTTTGGGTAAATCTGAATCAAAAGGCACTGGCAATAGCTACACTGCGAAATTCAGTCAGGTAGCGGGTATCAATCTGGTACTGGAAAACGGCCCATTTACTGTGCGTTTCGGCCATATCACGACTAAGTTCAGTGTGGACGATTCTGCTTCACTGAATGCAGTGCTGGGTGGTCTGGAAAAATTCGGTTTCACTTCTGCTGCGAACGATCTGCGCCTGAAAGATAACAAGGCCTCGTTCACTTCGCTGGGTCTGGGTGTGAACTGGAAAAACATCATCGTCCAGTCTGAGTACGGCGTCCGTAAATCGGAAAGCCGCAGTCTGCCGGATACCACATCCTGGTACACCCTGCTGGGCTATCGCTATGGTGCGTTCACGCCTTACTTTGTCCATTCTGAAGTGAAGCAGGATACCCCTCGCACGATGGCAGGTCTGCCAACGACAGGTCCTCTGGCGGGATTGACAGCGGGTGCAAATAACTTTGCTTCCCTGACAGCGGTGCAATCCAGTAACAGCATCGGTCTGCGCTGGGATTTCCATAAGGCTGCGGCTTTGAAAGTGCAGTACGACCGTCTGACTCCTAAAGATGGCGCCGGTACCTTTGTTAATCCTACACCAGGCTTTAAGGGGCCGGTGAATGTGATTGCAGCAGGCATCGACTTCGTATTCTGAGGAGGCAATGATGAAATTTATCTTGAATAAAGCGACTGCTGCTTTAGCTCTGATGGTAGCTGCAGGTCTGGTACAGGCTGGCGAAATCGTGGTGATTGTGAATCCTGCGAATCCAGCGACCTCGATGACAGCGACCCAGGCATCCCAGTTTTTCCTGGGTAAATCGGCCATGTTCACACCGGTTGATCAATCCGAAAGTTCAGCTATCCGCGCCGAATTTTATAAAAAAGTCTGCGATAAAGATCTGGCTGAAGTGAAGGGTATCTGGTCCAAGCTGGTGTTTACAGGTAAAGCCGCCGCACCGAAAGAGTACAGCTCGAACGCTGAGGTGAAAAAAGCAGTTGCAGCGAATCCGACTGGCATCGGTTACATTGATAAGTCTGCTGTCGATTCCACTGTCAAAGTTATTACTACCTTGCAGTAATAGTTGAGTCCTGATCCGGCTGCACTTGGTCTGTGCAGCCGGATGATAAGTACAAGGAAAGTCAAACCAGCTTTGCTTTCCTTTTTGTATTTTCACTTTGCAGCATCTAAGCTAAAGGAGATTGCGGCCTGTTAGGTGTTATGTGTTATATGTTTGGGCATGTCATCGCTCAGTCTGAAAAATTCCTGATTTATCCGTTTTAAGCAATCTTGATGGCCTTACTTTTTTGGGGAACACCATGAAGTTGTTTTACGATTTGCGCATTGCGTCCAAGCTGTATATCGGTTTTTTTTCTCTATTGCTGCTGACAGGTGTGCTCGGCGTTTTTTCAATTTATCAGCTGTCTGCAGTGAATCAGACTACGGTTGATCTGGGTGGTAACTGGATGCCCAGCGTGAACGCGGCAATGGGCATAAAGGAACGTATGTCGCGCCTGAGAACTCAGGAAATGCAGATCGTGTTATCGAGTGGTGATAACAAATCCATAGAAAAGTATAAGAAGCGGTTTGATGATTATGTGGCTGAGTTGCATCAGTATGAAGCAGCATATGAAAAACTGATTACCGTCGATGCCGACCGGAAGCTGCTTCAGGAGTTTAAGCAAAAGTGGAGCCTCTACCTGGTAGAAAACGGCAAGATCATCGACCTGTCCCGGCAAAACGACAAAGACAGTGCGCTCGCTGAGTTAAGGGGCACCTCGTCGACTCTGAATGCAGACATCCTCGCCTTGGCTGATAAGATGGTCAAACTGAATGTAGAAGGAGGGCGGGCTTCTTACGATGACAGTGCGCGTATCTACCAATCATCACGTAACTGGATCTTGGCGGTACTGGCGCTGAACGTGGCGATAGGCATGACGCTGGCTTACTGGATAGCCAGGATAGTCTCTACACCTTTACAACATGCGGTAAAGCTCGCGAAAACTGTCGCTTCGGGTGATCTGACCAGTCGCATAGAAAGCCATACCAAAGACGAGACCGGTCAGTTGCTGCAGGCGTTGAAGGAAATGAATGCCAGTCTGTTGTCGGTGGTGGGTCAGGTCAGGGCGGGCACCGACACTATCGCTATTGCTTCGTCAGAGATCGCTGCAGGCAATATGGATTTATCCTCGCGTACTGAAAGTCAGGCCGGGTCGCTGGAAGAAACGGCTTCTTCGATGGAAGAACTGACCTCTACCGTCAAACACAATCACGACAATGCACGCCAGGCCAGTCAGCTTGCGCATTCCGCCAGTGAAGTTGCGCAGCGTGGTGGCAAAGTGGTGTCCGATGTGGTCACTACTATGGATTCCATCAATACCTCATCCAGACAGATCGTGGACATCATTTCTGTGATAGATGGGATCGCTTTCCAGACCAATATTCTGGCACTCAATGCAGCTGTCGAGGCTGCCCGTGCGGGTGAGCAGGGACGCGGTTTTGCTGTGGTTGCTTCTGAGGTGCGCAGTCTGGCGCAACGCTCAGCCGATGCCGCGCGCCAGATCAAGACGCTCATTACCAGTTCTGTTGAGCAGGTAGAGCAAGGCAACCGCTTGGTCAGTGATGCCGGTAAAACCATGCAGGAAGTGGTCGAAAGCGTGCGGCGCGTGAGCGACATCATCAGTGAAATTACCGCAGCCAGCAGCGAACAGAGTGCAGGCATAGAGCAGGTCAACACAGCTGTGGTGCATATTGATCAGATGACGCAGGAAAATGCAGCGCTGGTCGAACAGGCTGCAGCAGCGGCCAGTTCTTTGCAAGAGCAGGCCGCCAATTTAAGCAAGGTAGTCAGCGTATTCAGGCTGGACCCGACTGAGCGCCAGTTTTCAACTGTGGCGCTCAACCGATAGATATAGCCATGCCGCATCCTGGATGAAACAGGAGCGGTTCAGTATTTTATGTGGAGTTAAATATGATGTTTTTTAAAAATCTAAAAATCAGTGCCAAGTTACTGACAGGCTTCATCGCACTGTTGATATTGACGGCTTTAATCGGCTTTTTTTCTATCTACGAATTAGCGCGTGTGAACCAGTCGGCAACAGATCTGGGAACCAACTGGATGCCCAGCGTTAAAGCAGCGATGGGAGTGAAAGAACGCTTGTCGCGCCTGCGTGCGCAAGAGGCGCAAATGGTATTTGCAGAAAACCCGGAAGAGGTCGCTAAGTACGTCAAACGCTCAAAAGAAGCGATCACTGGCTTGAAAGAAAATGAACAGGAATATAGCCGCCTGATCAGTGAGCCGGAAGAGCGCAAGCAGTATGAAGAATACAGCAAGCTGGCGACAGAATATCTGGCAATCTCTGAAAAAATGATGGGGCTGGCAACTGCCGGGAATGGCGCGGAAGCCGTGGCAGTTTTGCGTGGAGAATCCTCGAAAAGCAATGCCAAATTGCGTGATCAGGTCGACAAATTAGTGGAATTGAATGCCAATGGCGGTATGGCTGCGTATAAGGGAAGTATTGCAGTTTATGAGCGCTCGCGCGTGCTGATACTGATTGCGCTGGCAGTCAGTATCGTGATTGGTCTGACGCTGGCATTCTGGATTGCCGGTATTGTGTCGCGTCCGCTCAGCTACGCAGTGCAAGTGGCGCAAACGGTGGCAGCTGGTGATCTGACCAGTCAGATCGACGTCCGCAGCAGTGATGAAACCGGGCTGTTGCTGAACGCCTTGCGTGAAATGAATGAGAGCCTCAAAAAAGTCGTCACGGAAGTGCGCCATGGTACCGATGAAATCAGTCATGCCGCGTCCGAAATCGCCCATGGCAATATGGATTTGTCTAACCGCACCGAATCCCAGGCCAGCTCCCTGGAAGAAACCGCATCGTCGATGGAAGAGATTACTTCAACCATACAGCACAACGCGGACAATGCGCGTCAGGCCAATCAGTTATCCCATTCCGCATCGGAAGTCGCACAGCGTGGCGGCCAGGTGGTGTCTGAGGTGGTGCATACCATGGGTTCGATCAATGAATCGTCCAAGAAGATTGTCGACATCATTGCGGTGATCGATGGTATCGCGTTTCAGACCAATATCCTGGCGCTGAATGCCGCTGTTGAAGCTGCACGTGCGGGTGAACAGGGTCGTGGCTTTGCGGTGGTCGCTTCCGAAGTCCGTAATCTGGCACAGCGTTCCGCCAATGCCGCCAAGGAAATCAAAGAACTGATCAATGATTCGGTCGAGAAGGTCGAACAGGGTACACGTTTAGTCGATCAGGCCGGCAGCACCATGAGTGAAGTGGTCGACAGTGTGAAGCGGGTCAGTGACATCATCAGCGAAATTACCGCAGCAGGTCTGGAGCAAAGCGCCGGTATCGCGCAGATCAATGATGCGGTATCGAACATGGATACCATGACCCAGCAAAACGCAGCACTGGTTGAGGAAGCGGCTGCATCTGCCGCCGAACTCAGTGAACAAACCAATCGTCTGAGTGCCGTCGTGAGTGTGTTTAAACTGGATGCTTACAGCGCACCGGCAGCCAGCCGTCCTGTAGCCGCAGCTGCCAAGCCAGCATTCAAGTCAGCTTCTAAGCCAAGCGCTAAACCAGCACAGACCAAGTCTTTACCGCGTCCGGCAGCACCGGCACGTAAGCCAGCACAAGCCACACAAGGGGCAACTGCATCGGCCAAACAGGATGAGGATGGCTGGGAAGAATTCTGATCCCGCAGTTTAAGAAAACAAAAAAAAATGGCAGAGTTAACTCTGCCATTTTTTTATGGAGTCTCGTATGGAGGCTCGCTTAGTTCAGTTCGCCCTGACGCACGATAGTGCGCGAAATCAGACCGTATTCTTTGGCCTCTTCAGCGCTCATCCAGTAATCGCGGTCGATATCATTGGTGACGCGTTCCAAAGACTGGCCAGATTCACGTGCGATCAGTGCGGAAATGCGTTCGCGTACTTTGACGATTTCACGTGCCTGTATCGCGATATCAGTGGCCTGACCACCGCAACCACCACTAGGCTGGTGTATCAGGAAGCGGGTATTTGGCAAGCAGACGCGGCGTTCTTTTGGTACCGACAGGAACACGCTGACCGCGGCGCTGCCGACCCAGCCTGTGCCGACCATATTCACCGGTACATCGATGAATTTCACCATATCATGGATCACATCGCCGGATTCCACATGACCACCCGGGGAAGACACTAACATGGTGATAGGATCTTTGGATTCTGCTGCCAGTGCGATCAGGCGTTTGCTGACTTCTGCCGCCAGTTTATCGTTGATGGTGCCAAACACCAGCACGGTGCGGGACTGGAAGGCTTTTTCTTCGAGGAAGCTGCTGCGTTGCGCTTCGTTAGATTCTTTTTCGTCTGCCATGTTATTGCGCTTTCTAGTTGAATTCAGAGGGTGGATATGAGGGTTCAGGCGGTTTTTTTCAAGTAGTTCTCTGCCAGTCTGACCCAATAGGTCGCGCCGACAGGAAGCAATTCATCATTAAAGTCGTAGCTCGGATTATGCAGATTGCATGGGCCTAAGCCATGACCGGCATCGCGGTGTGATCCTTCGCCATTCCCGAGGAAGACATAGCAACCAGGTTTGGCTTGCAGCATAAATGCAAAATCCTCTGCACCCATGGTGGGTTCAGTATGGGCATCGACTTTATCTGCACCCACCACAGCGCGCATCACCTCGGTAGCAAATGCCGTTTCCGCTGCGTGGTTAATCAACGGTGGATAATTGCGCTTAAAACTGAACTCGACTTCTGCGTCAAAGGCGGCGGCCGTATGTTGAGCGATGGTCTGCATGCGTCGTTCGATCAGATCGATCATCTCAGTGCTGAAGGCGCGCACGGTACCGATCAGCGTCGCTTCATCCGGTATCACATTAGTCGCGCTGCCGGAGTGAATCTGCGTCACCGACAACACCGCCGATTCCAGCGGACTGGCATTGCGGCTGACGATGGTTTGCCAGCTTTGCGCAATCTGTATCGCTGTCATGATCGGGTCTATGCCCTTATGCGGTTGCGCTGCATGTGCACCTTTGCCGCGTACCGTCACATAAAATTCATTGGAGGAAGCCATCATAGGCCCAGGCGTGACGGCGAAATGGCCACTCGCAATGCCGGGCCAGTTATGCATGCCGAACACCGCCTCCATAGGATATTGCTCGAACAAGCCATCCTGCATCATGGCGCGCGCACCGCCACCGCCTTCTTCCGCTGGCTGGAAAATCAGATACACGGTGCCGTCAAAGTCGCGATGCTGCGCCAGATATTTGGCCGCACCCAATAACATCGCGGTATGACCGTCATGGCCGCAGGCATGCATTTTCCCTGCATGGCGTGAGGTATGGGCAAAGGTATTCAGCTCTTGCATAGGCAAGGCATCCATGTCGGCACGCAGGCCAATCGCACGCGGGCTGTCACCATTGCGGATGATGCCCAGCACGCCGGTTTTACCCAGCCCGCGGACTACCGGTATGCCCCATTGCGTGAGCTGGTTCGCCACGACTTCAGCAGTCCGGTGTTCTTCGTAGCAGAGTTCCGGATGCGCATGGATGTCGCGCCGTATTTCTTGTATCTCTGATTGAAATTGCAGTATAGGATCGATCAGTTTCATGTTGTCTCCCTCGCAGCGCACCCAGGCTTTGTGAAAATGCACGGTCTGACCGGTCTGCATGTTGCCAGTCATTCGGTCAGCAGATAATGGGGGTGGCTGATTTGATATGGGGTCTACGATACCAGATTCTCTGTCGACCTACATGCCTAGATGCAATAGCAGGCAGGAACCCGGTGCAGTTCGTGTTATGGACTTGGGTGATGACGGGTATACGAATAATAAAGCAGACAGTTATGCTGCACTGCCATATAGTTACACCTGTCTCCTCCAACACCTCCTAAGGTTTGGATTTAGCCCGCAAGCGTCTCGCTCGCGGGCTTTTTTTTTCTCTTTTTTCGAATCCGCTGAGACCATTAAGATATCGCCATTTAAACTCGGTTATCAGTGATTTCTGTGTAAATCGGACAAATTGGCAGCATAATTTCTTTGTGGAAATGAAAAGTCTTTTTATTATGTTGACGCTGTTGAGTACTGAATGTCAGCGGATATTCGATTTGTGAATGTTTGATATGCAAAAAATTCAGTTGGTGAATTTGGTGCGCTGCGATATAGTTACACCTGTCTCCTCCAACACCTCCTAAGGTTTGGATTTTAGCCCGCCACTAGCGGGCTATTTTTTTATCTGTACGCTTTTCAGCGTTGTTCCCCCTTTTCTTCCCCTGGCTTCCCACACATTCTCAAGCTTGCGCAATTCCTGCGCCTTGAGCAAGCCAGCACTGCTTTGCTGCAATTGCTGCAGGTGATCTAGAAATTCTTGACTTTGATGCCTATGCCACAGCCCAAGGAATGAAAAATTCCAGAGGGTAGCAAGAGATGCTAATCTTGAAACAGGTTCACTCGATGATGCATGCCCATGCATGATTCAACGCAGTTGAGCACTCTGTCATCAATGCATACGTACCAAGTAAAAACGAAAGAACTGCTATGTTTTTGAGATACTTAATGCTGATAGCAATAGGCTTTTTTATGTTGAGTGGCTTTGCACATTCAGCAGAGCGTAGGCAGGAAGATCATGAACAACTTAGCGTTGTTGACCTTGAGAGTGGGATTCAGTTGGATCTTTCCTTGATTAAAAATCAAAAAAATCAAGTCTCTTCTCTGCTATTCAAAGTCAAAAATAAAAGGAGTTCAGAGAATCTGAGGCTCAAGTTGCCTATTCCAGATCAAGGAATTTTTCAATTTGATATATATACAAAAGATGGAGAATTAATTTCAAAGCCCTATTATTCTCCACCGATATTAAAGGAGTATATGCTTCCCAATACGGTACGCCCAATTGAGGATCGGGAAGTGGTACTAAAACCAGGTCAAGAGATGCATTTCAGTTTTGCAATTTCTGACTTGTTGGACCAGGCAAAAGTCAATGAGCGTGAATTTAAGGGGAATATTAGTGTAATCGGCATCTTTGAGTGGCGTAATGATGTTCCCAATTACGCCAAATCCAAATCAATCTTTAATAAAGTACAAGGTGCAATGGTTTACGCAGAAAACGTGGATTTTTATAACAGCGCAGGGAAAAAGTGAAAGATAGTTCATGGCTGCTTAGATGATGGCGAGCGTACAAATTTTTGATTCAAGGCAGCGACAATGCAGTTCTTATTTTTCGAAGGAAGAATGTTGAGCATTAAAAAATTAATAGCGTGGTTATTGCTCATGCTTGCGGCCTGTCTTGCCTATTCATTTTTATTTGGCTTTATTGGCTCATTTTTTACTTCTAAACCTACTGATGAATTTGGTGGACTCTATATTTTCATCATCTTGTATTGGTTTTTTCCAAAATTTTTTATCCTTACTGGAATCCCTATCGCTGTTTCACTGGCTATTCCACTTGGCGCTTTAAAAGAGAATAAAGGATGGAAAACTGCAAAAAATTTCTTTCGTATATTCGGCTTGAGTATGGCATTAATCCTTCACGTGTATCTGATATTTTCCATATTGTATTCGAGTGAAATAAGCGTATTAAGGTGATCACTTGTGAGTAAATCGTAGAGCTAAGCCTGGATATTGTTCTGGTAGCTAAGACTGGGCAGGTCATGCCAGCGAAAGTTGAACATAGTTATAGATATTTAAATGAAGATTGGAAAAATGTAGGGATTTTCAGAAGAGAAGAAGAGAGAAAATCAGGGAAGTATGCAATCTATAAACCTTTTGAAAATGTCCGATTAAAGTGAATGCAAATACGCAGAATGACGAAATCAACATGTGAGGGAAGAGGTGGGGAATAGATTTGTACCGATTGATGTATGCCATTGCTCAATCAGCACAGCTACAGCAAGCATGAAGACCCCGCGCATTCATTTCGCGCCACCCACTTAGCGTGCACAAGGCAGCAGCGATGCCTGAGCAATCACCTCCTTGCATTATTCTGGTTTGCGCCTACACGCGCGCCGTGGCCAAGCCAGTTTGTGCACTGCAGCCCATGCGGGAAAACCTCAGGTATAAGTATGGCGAATAGCTGGTATACGAATAATAAAGCAGACAGCTATGCTGCACTGCCATATAGTTACACCTGTCTCCTCCAACACCTCCTAAGGTTTGGATTTTAGCCCGCAGCTAGCGGGCTATTTTTTTATCTGCACGAAAATCCTTGCTGCCTTAATCCGGGATGTGTATGTCCTGCTTGATATGCTTGAGATTGGCAATGATGGTGAAACTCATGATGACCAGCAGGCTCCACGAGCTCCATTTGCTGACATGAACGGCAGACCATGCACCGATCTGATTCGGATAGCGCCAAATACCAAAAAAAGTCCCCAGATTTTCTGCCAGCCAGATGAAAAAACCGATCAGGATGAATGCCAGGAACAGGGGCATGCTACGGGTGGTGTGCCAGGTGCGGAATTGCACGGTAGAGCGTGCATACAAGCCCAGCGCACAGGCTGCCAGATACCAGCGGTAATCGCCTATGTAATGATGGCTGAAAAAATTCACATAGATCAGGAGGGCGATCAGTGTCGCCATCCAATAGCTGGGGTGGTGGCGTATGCGCAGATCAAACAAGCGCCATGCCTGAATGATATAGCTGCCTACGCTGGCATACATGAAACCGCTGAACAAGGGGACGCCCCAGAATTTTGTATAGGCGGCGTCCGGATAAGCCCAGGATTGAATACTGCCTGAGACCTTGAATACTTCCAGTGCAAATCCCGCCACATGAAACAAGGCGACGGCTTTCAGTTCATCCAGCGTTTCCAGCTTACTCCACAGCATACCCAGCTGTATGGCGATGGCGATCAGGAACAACAAATCATATCTTGCTATCCCCAGCCAGCCTGATTTGGGTACCAGTAGCACGGAAGCGAAAAACAGACCGGCAAACAGGCAGGCACGCGCTTCTTTGATGCCGAAATACAGAAACTCCAGGCAGCCGTGCGCCCAGCCCTGCAAATTGGCTGGCGGCGGTTGATGCAGATAGCGGTCTATGGAACTCAGTGGCATAGCGGTGGACAGACGTGGACAGAGGTGGATAGAGGTCGGCAGGCGACCCGCTATTATCCCAGCATCCAGCTGCCATCCAATGTAATTTCATCGCAATTACTGCCCTGACCTATCCTGTCCATCACCAGAAAATCGCTGACGCTGTTTAGCGCGATCAAAGGGTGGTGCCAGACGCCTTTGCCATAATTCACGCCTTGCCAGCCGCGTGCGATAAAGGCGCACATTTGCTGAGGGTCGAATTCTCCTGCAGGCGCAACCACGATCAGATAGGTGTGCTCAGGGTCTGTGCTCAGCGGCACAAAGGCCTGACTGCCGAGCGGATGGCGTTCCATGATCTCTATGGCTAGCGGCAGGCTGCGCGGCTGAGCGCGGAACAGGCTCAGGATGGTTTGTCCGCCTTCGCTCTGGGTATCGGCACAGGCGAGCGCATGATAGCGTTCAGTCGTGCCCTGGTTGATCGGATAGTGGCGCGCACCTTCCAGCATAATGACTTCGCCAAACGGGGCAAAGGCTGCGCGGCTCAGGGGTTCGGGGATGAGTTGTGGCATAGCGGGCTCCGCTTCATTCTGGTAGCGGGCTGCAGCGCAATTGCTACGTTGCTGCCCGCTGTGCAGTTGGTGTTATTCAGCCTTGAGTTGGGCCAGTTTGCCGAGCAGGCGCAAGCGTGACACGCCGCCATCCGGGAAAATATTCAGACGTATGTGGGTGATCACGCCGAGTGACTGCACTTCACTGCTGTAGACATGCTGATGGTCCATTTGCAGTTTTTGCGGTGCCAGCAATTCCGGCCAGAACATAGACTGGGTGATCAGCGAAGTCTCTGTACCACCTTGCATGGCGGCGGCCTGGATAGAGCAGCGGTCCGGGTAGTTACCTTTGAAATGGCAGGTATCGACCTCTATCTGTTCAATCACACCGGGATGCGCGAGTGCGATGATGCACCAGTCATTGCCAGGCTCGCGACGGCGCCGGGTTTCCCAGCCATCGCCCATATTCACGCCACGGCCAGGCATCAGCAAATTAGATGCGAGTCCGAAATGCTGATTATTGCTGGCCACTACATAGCCACCATTTTCCATCGCGATCAGATCATGCAGCGCATTTGGATCTGCCGCCGACCAGTTATTGTCTGGCTGCGCATACACGCGCAGACGCGCGACGCCGCCATCCGGATAGATATTGAGGCGGATGTGGCTGTAAGTCTGCTCCGCATCGATTGCATGATAATGGTGGCTGTTGCCTTGTAAATTCACCGAGGGCAAAACCTCGTGCCACACCGTGCTGGCATCCGGCTCACCATCGGCCACCAGGCAAGCCTGCAGGGAAGCCGCAGGCGGATAATTGCCGGTAAAGTGGCTGGTGTCGATGTCCACGCCTTTGAGTATGCCGGGACGTGCCAGTCGCACCACACACCAGTCATAGCCGTTGACGCGCTTGCGGCGGGATTCCCAGCCATCCATCCATTTGCCGTTGCTATCGTATTTGCCGGGGATGAAGACAGCTGGTTCCGGGTTCAGCATGCGTGCCATTTCGGCGAAAAAATCATCGCTGCAACTCAGGGCGCGTGCGCCCAGGCGCGCATCAGCCAGATTCGGATAGCGACGGGAAAATTCCGGTGCGTTCGGGTCCAGGGTAATAATAGCCATCAGAAGTTCCTTAAGGTTGCGTTGCAGGCCGCTGCTCTGCCCAATGGGCAATCAGCGCGCGTTCTTGTTCAGTGATTTGGGTGAGATTACCGAGTGGCATCAGTTTTTGTTGTACCACCTGTTGGTAAATCAGTTGCGCTTTGGCTTGTATCTGTTCCGGCGTTTCCAACAGCAAGCCTTTGGCCGGGCTATCCATCATGGTCGGCTGGCTGGAATGACATTGCACGCAGCGCGCCTGAATCACGCCCTGCACCTGAGCCAGCGTGACCGGAGCTGTCCCTGTAGCTGCCCCATTTTCTGTCGTGGCCGCAGCCGGTGCGCTGACTGGACGCGGTGCTATCCAGGCTGCAATCGCTGCCAGCAGCGCGATCGCGATCAGCGGATAAGCCAGCTGATTTTTTCCTTTGTGACGCAGGATGAAATACTGACGTACCAGTACGCCGGCCAGCATGATGACGACCAGTACCAGCCAATTGTGCTGAGCGCTGTAAGTCATGCTGTAATGATTCGACAGCATGGCGAATAACACTGGCAAGGTGAAATAGGTATTGTGCACACTGCGCTGTTTGCCACGTTGTCCGTGTACCGGATCGACAGGGTCACCGGCGCGCATGGCAGCTACCACTTTGCGCTGGCCGGGAATAATCCAGAAAAACACATTGGCACTCATGATGCTGGCCATCATGGCTCCAACGATCAGAAATGCAGCGCGCCCCGAAAACAGATGGCAGGCGCTCCAGGCCGCCAGTACCACTAAGGCCACGATCAGTATCGACAGTAATTGCTCTTTTTTCGCCAGCAAACGGCATAGCGCGTCATACACCAGCCAGCCCACGATCAGGAAAGCGAAGGCTGCCGTGATGGCCAGTGCCGGGCTCAGCTGAGCGACCGCAGGATCGATCAGATAGCTGCGCGCATTGAAGATATAGACCAGCAGGAACAGCGAAAAACCGGATAACCAGGTGCTGTAAGATTCCCAGTAAAACCAGTGCAGCTGCTCCGGCAGACGCGGTGGCGCGCCCAGATATTTTTGCGGATTATAAAAACCACCGCCATGCACGGCCCACAATTCACCGCCTACGCCTTTATCTTTCAGCTGCGGATCGAGTGGTGCGGTCAGATGATTATCCAGCCACACAAAATAAAACGAAGAGCCTATCCACGCAATGGCTACGATGACATGCAGCCAGCGCAGCAAGAGATTGGCCCAATCTAACAAATATGCTTCCATGAAACGTCCTTAAGGGTCGGGGCGGGCAGCCTGAGGGCTCAGCTGCCGCGGTAGGTCGAGTAAGACCAGGGTGTGCAGACCAGAGGCACGTGGTAATGCGCGTTAGCGTCGGCAATCGCAAAGCGCAGCGTGACGATGTTCAGAAAAGCCGGTTCCGGCAAGTCCGTGCCCAGCGCGGCGAAATAAGTGCCGATATCAAAGTCCAGCTCATAGGTGCCGCTTTCCATCGTGTCCGCTTCCAGCAGCGGCTGGTCGCAACGTCCGTCGGCATTGGTGAGGCGGCTGCAGATCAGCGTCCTGCCATGCGCATGAGGACGGTATAAGTGCACGCTGATGCCGCGTCCCGGCTTGCCATGGGCGGTATCGAGCACATGCGTGGTCAGCCGTCCGGTGTGTGATCCCATATGCTTCCTTCCTGAAATGTGGTGAGTCACCAGCTTGCCACTGTGCTTAACGGTGATGCTGTAGCAGACTGGGCAAACTTGGAAAAATTGTCGACAATCTTAAACTTTTGAATTTAGGCATGTCAAACAAAACCCTTAAATACAGCGGTTTGGCGCGCATTTGCCACAGAATTTAAAATTTATCCGGTCTGTGTATGTAAAAATTGTCGACAATCGTGATTAAATAAGCGCAAATTCTGATGTTGAAAATTATGTCTGCTACTAAAACTATCTCCAGACTCAGCGTCGTCACCGAAAGCGGCAACGACAAAGAGCAACGCATGTATCGTGATATCTATGACGCCATCATGGATCATCGCCTGCCTGCACGTACTAAGCTCACGGAGCAATCTCTGAGCCAGATTTATGACATGGCCAGACATGGCGTGCGCAAGGTGCTGGGCCAGCTTGCGCATGATGGACTGGTCGATCTGGAGCCCAATCGTGGTGCATTTATTGCGAGTCCGGATGAAAAAGAGGCGCAGGATATGTTTGAGTTGCGTCAGTCGCTGGAGCAGCTGGCGCTGGAAAAAGCCTTGCAGCAAGCGTCGACTGAGGACATCCGGCAATTGCGTCAGATGGTGGAGCGCGAGCGCCTGGCCTATGAGCAGGGTGATCGTCCGCTCTGGATACACTTATCGGCCGACTTTCATATCGAGCTGGCGCGCCTGTCAGGCAATGATTTGCTGGTCGATATGCTGCGCCGCCTGGTCTCACGTACGACCTTGCTGATTTCCAGTCAGGAAGTGCCGGCTACCCGTCCCTGCTCTTTCGACGAGCATTTGCGGGTGGTGGAAGCACTGGAGAAAAAAGATAAAAAAACTGCCCTGTCAGAAATGGCACAACATTTGCATCAATGCGCATGTCGTACCCCGAAAAACGCTGGCAAGGGTTTTGATCTGAAAGCCGCACTGAAACCCCGGAAAATCCAGAAATGAATACTACCGTCACTTACCCACGTGATCTGATCGGTTATGGCCGCGATGTCCCGCATGCTAACTGGCCGGGACAGGCCAGAATCGCCGTTCAGTTTGTTTTGAATTATGAAGAGGGCGGTGAAAACTGTGTGCTGCATGGTGATGCCGCTTCAGAGCAGTTTTTATCGGAAATCGTTGGTGCTGCTGCGTATGAAGCCCGTCATATGTCGATGGAATCGATTTATGAATATGGCTCACGCGCCGGGGTCTGGCGTATTTTGCGTGAATTTGAAAAGCGTCAGTTGCCGCTGACCGTGTTTGGCGTCGCGATGGCCTTGCAGCGCCATCCTGAACTGACCCAGGCGTTTGCTGAACTTGGCCATGAAATTGCCTGCCATGGTTTGCGCTGGATACATTATCAGCACATGGATGTAGCCACCGAGCGCGCCCATATGCAGCAAGCGGTGCAGATACTGCGTGAGCTGACCGGTCAGGCGCCGCTGGGCTGGTACACCGGACGTGATTCGCCGAATACCCGCAGGCTGGTGGTGGAGCATGGCGGTTTTGCTTACGATGCCGATTATTACGGCGATGATTTGCCATTCTGGACCGAAGTTGAAACCAGTCAGGGCGAGCGCAAACCGCATCTGGTGGTGCCTTACACGCTGGACAGCAATGATATGCGCTTTGCCACGCCGCAGGGCTTCAATACCGGAGATCATTTTTTCCAGTATCTGAAAGACAGCTTTGATGTCTTGTACGCAGAGGGCGATCCGGCGGGTGACAATGCGCCCAAAATGCTGTCTGTCGGTATGCATTGCCGTTTGTTAGGCAGACCCGGACGTTTCCGTGCCTTACAACGCTTCCTCGATTATGTGCAGGCGCATGAGCAAGTCTGGATTTGCCGCCGTATCGATATCGCGCAACACTGGATGCAGCAGCATCCGTATTCGTCTGACAAGGGTAATCAAGCATGAATCAAGCTCAAACCATACGCCTGCAAGCGCTGAATCAAGCTGAACCGGCAGAATTTGTGCACATTCTGGGCGGCATTTTTGAACATTCACCCTGGGTCGCGGAAGCGGTACTGCCACAACGTCCATACGCCAGCGTGAAGGATTTGCATGCCGCGATGGCGGCTGCAGTCCGCGCTGCCAGCGAAACCGCGCGTCTGACCCTGATACAGGCCCATCCTGAACTGGCTGGCAAAGCTGCCATTCGTGGCGAGCTGACCGCCGAGTCCACGCGGGAACAAAGTGGTGCCGGCTTGAATCAGTGTAGTCCGGAAGAATTCGCGCAATTGCAGCAACTGAATGCCGATTACAACAAAAAGTTCGGTTTTCCTTTCATTATCGCTGTACGCGGGCATGACAGACAAAGTATCATCCGGCATTTTTCGCAGCGCATACAGGCGTCACGGGACCAGGAAATGCAGGAATGTATAGAGCAGATCGCCAGGATCGCCGCTTTCCGGCTGGCTGACCTGATACCGGCAGACTGAGTCCGGTCTGATACCGGAGCCGGGCTGCACAGAATTTTTTAGGACTTACGCAAAACCGCCCCAGCTGCGTTATGGCTCCTTGTCGTACTGTGCGTACTGCCTGCGTCGCCATGGTGTAGCCAGGGTTTCAGGCAACATGTTGCCTGCTGGCGTAACGGACATCGCTTACCAGCGATGTTTCCTAAAGCACCAAATGGGTTTTTGCCTTGTTGGGACAATTTTGCGTAAGTCCTATTTTTAACTTCTGTTTTCACTCTTTAAAGGAAAACCTATGCAATTTTCAAAAAAATCTCTGGTGTTGGCAATCGGCTCCTGCCTGCTGGCTGGCAGCGCAATGGCCCAATCCAATGTGACAGTACAAGGTCTGGTCGATGTGTATGCCGGCTCGGTCAAATTCAGTGGCGATAACGGTGCGCGCAGCTCGGTCAACAGCGGTGGTATGACTACCTCCTGGCTGGGTTTCAAAGGCGTGGAAGATCTGGGTGGTGGCCTCAAGGCAGAATTCGCGCTGACCAGCTTCTTGCAAGCCGATACCGGCGCATCTGGCCGCTTCTTTGGCGACACTATGTTTTCGCGTGATGCGAATGTGGCTTTGTCCGGTTCTTTTGGCCGCGTTTCTATCGGTCGTGATCTGGCACCTAACTTCCTGCCTACTGTGATTTTCAATCCTTTCGGCGACTCTTTCAGCTTCTCGCCACTGGTACTGCATACCTGGGTTCCTAGCGGTGATTTCGGCAAACGTAGCTGGGCGAACAGCGCTGCTGGTGATTCTGGCTGGAGTAATGAAATCATTTACTCGACGCCTAACATCAATGGTCTGAGCGCGAACTTCCATTACCAGTTCGGTGAAAAAGCCGGTGATACCGGTAGCAAAAATCTGGGTTTCAATGCGATGTATTTCAGCGGTCCGCTGGCCCTGAGTACCTACTACCACCAGGTACAGGTCGGCAATCCTACACCGGGCGCTATCGTCGATGCGACTGCTGCACCAGTGAATTTTGCGGCAATCAATAATCAGAAAAGTTTCTTTGTTGGTGCCAGCTATGACCTGACAGTCGCTAAGCTGTATGCAACCTATTCCAAAAATAAAAACGACACGGCTGTAGCGAAATCTATGGATGACAAAACCTATACGCTGGGCGCAAAAATCCCGGCTGGCGGCGGCGACATCCTGGCCAGTTTTGCCAGCACCAAGCGCAGTGGCGATCTGGTTGGCGCTGAACTCAAACGCGATACCTTCAGCGCTGGCTATGACTACAATCTGTCCAAACGTACTGATGTCTATGCATTGGTGATGAGCGATAAGCTGAGTACGGCGGATCGTGCGAACAGCGTGGCAGCAGGTATCCGTCACAAGTTCTGATCGCGACAGGCAGCCTTGCGTTATGCAACTGCCTACAATTCAGAATGATGGAAAAGGCCGGGATAGTTCCCGGCCTTTTTGTTGTCCTTGGTGCTCAGACCATATGATACAGTGATGGAAAAATCCAACTGATTACCCTGCGCAGCCAGCATGAAGCCCTTCCCGTCTGTCAATTTTGGTATGGCTAAGATACTGACTCATCCTTATTCCCGGCGTCTGCTGCGTAAAGGATGTCAGTTGCTATGCAGTGGCGTGTTGCTGCAGTCTCAGACGGCATTGGCCGCTGAACCATTGCGCCTGACTTTTTGCTACGACTCCGCGATCACCCAACTTTGGCTCACCCATAACGGCAGAGGTGTGTTGAACCAAATGCTTGGGGTCGCGCAGGAGAAACTGAATCTGCGCATACAACTTGACCCTTTACCTTGGAAGCGTTGCCTGCGCGATGTCAGCATGGGTCTGCGCGCAGGTGCGGTCGACGGCAGTTACAGTGAAGAGCGTGCTGCCTATGCGTATTATCCCGGCACGCCACAGGGAAAACCCGATGTCAATCGTCGTCTGCGTTACGGTACTTATGCCTTATATCGTTTGCGCGGTGCCGATGTGGATTGGGATGGCAAGCATTTCTTCAATCTGAACGGGCCTGTGGTGGCGCAGATAGGTTATTCGGTGGTCAGGGATCTTGGCAATCTGGGCGTCGCGACCGATGAAACACCGGGCTCGGTAGATGTGGTTATGCGTAAGCTGCTGGCGGGACGTGCGCAACTGGCTGCGGTATTTGCCGAAGAAGGCGACCGTCTTTTGAGCGCCCCGCCTTATGCGGGCAAGATAGAACGTCTGCCGATTCCACTGATAGAAAAACCGTATTTTCTGTTAGTGAATAAGGAGGTCTATCACACCCATCCTGAACGTATAGAGCAACTATGGACGACACTGGCGCAACTGCGCGAACAGCAGGAAAACAAGACTGCGCCAAAAAAGAAAACCGGCAGGCCCTAGATCAGCCCCGGCTTTGGTACAACACCTTATCCAGCTCTGGCAAGCCATATACATCGGCATAACTCAGGAAGTCATCGAAGGGGCCGACCTTGCTGATCTGCAGGCCATTTTTGAAGACCAGTTGCAAGCCTTCTTCTTCATTCCAGTCGCAGTCACATTCAAACAGCACATATACCGCCTGATCACCAGTCTGGCGGCGGCATACCAGCGCTTCCCAGCCAGGCTGGATGTGCTGCCATACGTCTTGCGGGGCTGCGATCTCTACGCAGTCCAGACCATCTGCTTTAGCCAGTCGTGAGCAATCGAGGTAGTAATGGAAAATCGCATCCTGTGCGGCCTTGAGCGCGGACTGATCCAGGCTCAGGAAATTCTGGATGGCACTCACAAACTCAGCCTGTTGAGGGTCAGTCTCATAGCCCTCCAGCAGGAATTCGCAATCGACCTGATCAAACAGTGGCAGAGCCAGCGGCGGACTGATCAGCCAGTCATTTTCTTCGTCTTTGATGAAGTTGCCAAATGGAGCGATGTGCATAGTGATTTTCCCGGTAGTCTGCAGCAGCCGCGAAGCATAGATGCCCGCGGAACGCCGCATTCTACCAAGCATGAGCGGGCTTGGGGACTATCCTGCGCCTTTTGTTAGGCTGTATTACGCTGTATCAGTCAATTCAGGCGCCAGCGTCTGTGCTGGCTGCCTGTTGTGTTGCCTGTTGTCGTGCTATGCCTGCTTAAATGCTGGCCTGTGCTGCTTGATAGGCATCGAGTTCTGCATACCAGCTTTGCTTCTGTTGTTCGCTCACGAAAGCCGCTTCAAAGCCATTGCGTGCGATCTGTAGCAGCTCAGCGCGGCTCAGATCCAGCGCATCTGCAGTGGCGATGAAATTATCATTCATATAGCCACCAAAGTAAGACGGATCATCGGAATTGATGGTCACACATAAGCCGGCGCGCAGCATACGGGCCAGATTGTGGTCGCGCAAATCCCTGACCACGCACAGCTTCAGATTCGATAAAGGGCAAACCGTCAGCGGCATGCGGCTGGCTGCCAGTTGCTGCATCAGGGCCGGATCTTCTTCTGCGCGTACACCGTGATCGATACGTTCTACCTGCAGCACATCCAAAGCGCCGTGGATGTAGGCGGGCGGGCCTTCTTCCCCGGCATGCGCGACCACGTGCAAGCCCATGGCTTGAGCGATCGTGAACACATGGGCAAATTTTTCGGGTGGATTACCCACTTCCGATGAATCCAGTCCCACCCCTATCCAGACATCGGCATACGCGTCACGCAGCGGCAGTGCAGATTCCAGCGTGGACATGGCATCTTCTTCACTCAGATGGCGCAGGAAGCACAGTATCATGCTGCCGGAAAAACCATGCTGTGCCTTAGCATCGCGTAAGGCTGAGGCGATGCCTGCAAACACTGTCTCGATCGCGATGCCGCGTGCAGTATGGGTTTGCGGATCGAAAAACAATTCGACATGGCGTACATTGTCAGCCAAAGCGCGCTGGATATAGGCCGCGGTCAGATCATAAAAATCCTGCTCCGTCTGCAGTACTGCAGCCCCCGCATAATACAGGTCGAGAAAGGATTGCAGATCGCTGAACTGATAAGCGGCGCGCACTTCGGCGACCGAGGCATAGGGTAGTTTGACGCCATTTTTCTGGGCCAGTGCAAACATCATTTCCGGCTCCAGTGAGCCTTCTATGTGTAAGTGCAGTTCGGCTTTGGGCAAGCCACGGATAAATTGGTGGAGTTCTGTACTCATCGTGCGTCCTGAATCAGCTGAGGGGTGAAGGGCGAGAGTGTAGGGCGCGCGGCCCAGACTTGCAATAACTGTGCAGCAACAGCCACAGCAATCACGCCTGGCTCTTTGCCTTTGATACCGGGCAGTCCAATAGGGCAAACCATGCGTGTTAAATCTTGCTTTGCGATGCCGCGTTCGATTAAACGGTGTTCGAAACGCGCACGTTTAGTTTGCGAACCGATCAGGCCGAACCAGCCTGCATCGCTACGTTTTAAGATGTGCTCTGTCAGCAGCAAATCCAGTCCATGATGGTGAGTCATGACCAGAAAGCTGGCACCTGGCGGAGCCGCTGCAATCAGCGCTTCCGGTGTGTCAGTCGCTTCGCTTATTACCTGCGGTGGCAGGTCAGCCGGGAATAAATGATCGCGTTCATCGACCCAGGTAATCTGGCAGGGCGTGGCTTGCAGGATATTGACCAGCGCCTGACCAACATGGCCGGCACCGAACAGATATAACTGCGGTAAATTGGCACGTTCGCGCTGCATGCTGGCTGTCTGTTGCTGCCACTCGGTGCTGTTCCAGCCATCAGTTCTTTCCAGTTTCAGGCTCAGCGCGCCGCCGCAACACTGGCCCAGGCTGGGTCCCAGTGCCAGATGTAATTCACGGGCCGGCCCCGGTGCGCCAGCCTCGGCCAGCCATAGCCGGGCAGTGGCGATAGCTTTCCATTCCAGATGACCGCCGCCTATGGTGTCGAACTGCGCCGCTGCCGTGACGAGCATGCGGGTACCGCTAATGCGCGGGGTAGAACCCTTGGCACCAGTGATGGTAATCAGCACGGCTTTATCAGCCGGAGTCAGTCTTTGCAAGGCTTGCAGATAATCGGGGGCACTGCGCATCAGGGTTACTCCATCCGGCTGTGGTAAGGCGCTCAGGTTGTAGCGTATGACAAAGTGACAGACACAGTGCGAAACAAGGCCTGGCAGTCACATTGAGCGTTTGTCTCTACAACAGCGAAGAGAAACACGATAGCAGTTTGCTGGAATCTAAGCATATAGCCAGCATGATGCTGGCTATAGCGGTGGGAGTATCAGTGCAGATAGACGTTTTGTGTGACCAGGCCGTGGTATTGACCGAGGAAGTCATCCACCTCTTCCATGCTGGGTTCACCTGCGATCAGTTCGGTCACATCATTGCGGAAGTTCAGTGCCGATGGGCCGCCGATAAACCATTCACGTTTTACGGTTTTATCTGTAATTTCAAAGCCGCCAAAGCGTAGTGCTTCATGATCTGCATCGGCGCCGTATTCGACGACACTGAAGTTGTCGCTGTTATAAATGAGATTCATTATTGGCATCCTTTCTGGCTGTAGAGATTATTTCTCTTGGTTAACCGGACATGGTGCTGATTACGGCGATTTTCAAGCGATAAGGACAGACTGTGGCGCGGAGTGTTGACTCTGCAATTGCAGTGTATAAACAATTCCTGCTCTTCGCCAGTTTTCACAGGGTGTTAGCAACAATGTGCAACAATTTCTCTTAGGCAGGCAAAGTTAAACATCCAGCCTGAGCAGGCTGGCGGGCGCAAACCAGTTGTCATACGGTGGCTGTGCCAGCGTCAGTTGTATGTTGTCCAGATGTGCGCTGCTGGCGACCGCCAGATAGAGGTGGGTGAGTGGCTGCCGCAGCAAGCGGTTCAGCGTGACTTTCATGGTCAGATTGCCGATACAGCAAAAACAGCCGGGTGCAATTCTGTGTACCAGCAAGCGACTGGAACTCTGCAACAACAAGTCACCTGCAGGCAAGCCTTCGAGTACTACGGCGATGCAGGCTGATGGTGAGGCTGATGCAGATGCTGGGTCAGCCTCACAGAGTTTTGCTATTGCCTGTTCACGCTGAGCATAGCTGCCACCGGCAACCAGCGTCAGCGCTAAAGCAGGCGGCATATTATTCGCCGCGTTTGGCGAACTTGACGGACTCCACACCTAATTGTTTGAGTTTGCGATACAGATGGGTACGTTCCAGTCCGGTTTTTTCGGCCACCCGGGTCATGCTGCCGCTTTCGCGATGCAGATGATATTCGAAATAAATACGTTCAAATGCATCACGCGCTTCACGTAAAGGCAAATCGAAAGACAGGCTGGCGAACTGATTCACCGGTGCCGCCGGTGCTGCTGTAGCCGCGTTGAAGCTGCGGTTTTCGAAGCTGTTTGTCGTTGTACTGACTGGCTCTGTATTCATTACGCGCATGGCCGGTGCAGCGGGTCGCACCGGTTCCGGCGTCCGGGTCAAGCCTTGTTGCACCGCTTTGAGTAATTTCTGCAAAGCGATAGGCTTTTCCAGGAAATTCAATGCACCGATGCGTGTCGCTTCAACCGCGGTATCGATGGTGGCATGGCCAGACATCATGATGACCGGCATATTGAGCAAACCGTCACGCTGCCATTCCTTGAGCAAGGTCACACCGTCGGTATCCGGCATCCAGATATCCAGCAGGACTAAATCCGGTTTTGCTTCTTGTCGTGCGGCGCGCGCTTGCTGCGCATTTTCCGCGAGTTGCACCACATGTCCTTCATCTCCAAGTATCTCCGAGAGTAATTCACGGATTCCCATTTCATCATCTACGACCAGAATATTTGCCATAAATTTACCCTATTACTGCCCCTGTGGTTTTTGATTTTTATACCTGCATTTCTCTGTTGGAAATGTCAGGTGAAGACCTGCACGCTTTTTTATACTGCATTTGTATCCGGTGCTAACTTTAACAGCAAAATCGCAACTTTTGCACCGTTTGTATCACTGCGATTTTGAATATCTATGCGGCCGCCATGTTCATCGATAATTTTTTTCACCATAGGCAGCCCTAAACCGGTGCCGCGTGGTTTAGAAGTGGCATAAGGTTCAAACGCACGTGCCAGGATTTTGCTGGAAAATCCTGGCCCATTATCGATGATAGAGAGCTTGACGGCGGACTGCATATCATTCCCTTTGCCTGCATAACGCACCAGTTCCGTAATCACATCGATGCGAGGTGGATAACCGGGATCAGGCTGATCCGTCACGGCATCCTGCGCGTTCTGCAGCAGATTATGTATCACCTGACGTAGCTGAGTCGCATCGCCCATGATCTTAGGCAGTTCAGGTGCGAGTTGCAGACGGATGATATCGCGTCCATCGCCAGCCAGATACAGGTGGACGACTTCATCGATCAGATTTCCCAGATCCAGCTGTGCCAGAACTGCTGGCGGTGTTCTGGCGTAGTCCCGGAAATCATCGACCATACGCTTCATGGAACTGACCTGATTGACGATGGTCGTGGTGCTTTTATTGAGTATTGCGGCGTCGGCTTCGCTCAGTTTATCCTGCAATTTCATTTGCAAACGCTCAGCCGATAACTGGATAGGTGTCAGCGGATTTTTGATCTCATGCGCTAAACGGCGCGCCACTTCACCCCAGGCGATAGAGCGCTGGGCAGAAATAATATTGCTGATGTCATCGAACACGATGACATAGCCTTCACCTGCACCAACCGGCAAATGCGAACCACGCGCCAGCAAGGTAATACTTTGTTTTTGCTGATCAGGCATGGCGTCGGCAGCGGACTCTTGCTCAGGGTCTGCATCCGGACGCGGCACTTCTATCTGCTGTTGCCAGTGCTGTTCCTGCTGATCGCCACCGGCTGCAGTTTGTGCATGTTGTTCCGAGAATGCCTTATCGATGGCATCGGCAAACGCCTGCATGCCGAGGATGTCGGCGAATGGCTTGCCGATTTCGCTTTCCAGCGGACGCTGCAAGATGCGCTCTACCGATTCATTACAAGTCACCAGCTTGCCGGACTGATCGAGCACCATCACACCCGCCGACATATTGGCGAGTACGGATTCCAGATAAGCTTTCGCGTTTTCCAGTTCAGCACGGTTTTTTTCCACTGCGGATCTGGCGTCAAATAACTGGCGCGTCATGGTGTTAAATGACTGAGTCAGGCTGCCCAATTCATCGGAACTGGCGACGATAGGACGCGGTGAGAAATTCCCTTCGGTGACTGCTTTCGTACCTTCCGCCAGTAACAGCAAAGGGCGCGCCAATTCACCGGAAATCAGGAAGGCACTGGTGATCGCTGCAAAAATCGCCAGCAGCAGCGTCAAGGTCAGCGTGAAAATATACATGGTCTTCAGACTGTTGCGGCCTAATGAACGCACCTGATATTCACTGGTCGCATTGCGCAACGCTTCAGCATGGCGCGCTATATTTTCAGGCACTGCTTGTATCAGTTGCAGGAAGTAAGTATCGCGGTTCATGGACAAGGCCATGTCACTGTTCTGCAGCTGGATCACGACCCGGGTACGCAAGGTCTTAGCCGGTTCCTGCGCCAGGATGGGCCGTTTCGCACCATTGGTTTCGTTGTTATCGCTGCTTTCTGTCGTCAGAATTTTTTCGTCTATCGCCGCATACATACGGCTGTTTCTTGCTTGCCGTATCATGTCTGCGGTCGGTAATTCCGGCACCAGACTGGCGACATTCTGGGTCGCACTGGTCACTACGCGGCCACGGCTGTTGACGATGGTGACTTCCTGTACCTGCGCCCGTTCACGCAGGCGTGACAGATGGATACTGAGGGGTGTTTCGGAAGGTGTGGATAATTCGCTGGCCATGTCGCGTGCTTTGGATTGCAGATCCGCCAGCAGGAAATCCATCGCGCTCAGACCCAGATTTTTTCCTGAATCGAGTGCAGATTCGACTTTGACGTCGAACCAGGATTCAATCGAGCGCGACACAAAGGTGACCGATACCATGTAAATCACCGAGCCTGGCAAAATACCGACCAGTGCAAACAGTAACACCAGTCTGGTCATCAGGCGTGAGCCGAATTCACGGCTGCGGAAGCGGCTGAATAAACGCCACAACAAGGCGACAATCAAAGCCAGCAGCGCCAGGGCGACGACCGCATTCGATGCCAGTAACCAGCCATAATACTGTTCAAAGCGCGCGGAATTTTCCGATGCGGTGGTCAGTAAAAACAGCAGGATACTCATCAGAGCCCCGCCTATGATTAAGGCATACCGCAAAAATCTTGTCACTTGTCTTCAGCCTTGAACGTAAAGCGTTTCCAATCCGAGGAGAAGCGCCAGTCGCTGTTATTAATTGAGGTAATCAGGAAAGTTTTAGGCAGATAACTGAGATCGAGTTTCAGTTTGACTGCCACGTTATAGACCGCACCATTGGTCAGTGTGCCCTTGTCCGCCACCACCCAGCGCCGTGGTCGCAGCACCAGCGCCATCGCTTCTTCCAGCGTTGGAAAGCTTTGCTGCAGGCCATTGTTGATGCTGGCCGTATATTGCCGGGTCCAGGGGTTATAGCCTATACGCACGGTTTGCACTGCGCGTATGGTTTTTTCATCGAACCAATACCAGCGTGGCCGGGTCAGTTCCACCTCGGTGGTGAATGAGATAGGAATTTCCTTGGAAATCGCATCGACCAGCCCATGGCTGAGTTCAAATGCAAAACTGGCGGACAGTTTATAACCTTCGTCTGAGGTTTCTATCCGTGCCGAGGTGATTTCCACTTCTGCGGCCTGGGTCTGCGGGCAGATCAGCACAGCCGTCAGCACTAACACGCATGTCAGCAGCAAACGGTTTAACTTATCTTTCAGGCTCAGGAGCATGCAAAGTGAAAAAAAATTGTGGAACTGAATAATAACTTGAAGCGGAGCAGGTCGTCAGTTTTGCATGGGCTTTTGGAACAAGGCATAGAATAATCCGTCGTGTTCGTTGTCAGGATCGGACGGATTGCCCAGACTAGGCAATAACTGACCCGGTGCAGCGAGACGGATCGCGCCATGACGTTCCGCAAATGCAGCGGCCTGCAATTCAGATTCTGCGGGCCAGATCGAACAAGTCACCATCAGCATTTTTCCACCTGGTGCCAGCATGCGCCACAGATTATCCAAAATACGGGTGGATAAGGCTGCCAGTTGGGCAGTATCAGTTTTGCGGCGTAACCAGCGGCTGTCTGGATGACGCCTGACCACGCCGGATGCGGTACACGGCACATCGGCCAGTATGCGGTCGAATGGCTTTCTGTCCCACCAGCCGGAGCGGCTGGCATCACCATCTTTAATGGCGCCGAATAATTTCAGACGGGCAAGATTATTATGGATTTTCTCTATCCGCACCGGATCGACATCCAGCGCCAGTAAATCGATATCTGCCAGTTCCAGCAAGTGTCCTGTTTTTCCGCCGGGTGCTGCACAGGCGTCCAATACCCGCATACCGGGGGCGATGTCGAGTAAGGGGGCGGCCAGCTGCGCTGCGGCATCCTGTACCGAGACCATACCGTCTTCAAAACCGGGTATCAACTGCACCTGCATCGGTTTTTGCAGTTTGATCGCGACCGGGCCGATCTGACTGGCCGCGATACCATGTTCTGCCAACAAGGCCAGATAGGCTTGCGGGCTGGTCTGACGCTGATTGACACGCAGTGTCATCGGTGGCGCGACATTGCCTGCTTTGAGTATGGTTTGCCAGTCTTGTGGCCAGGCGGCTTTAGTCTGATCGACCCACCACTGTGGATAATTCCAGACTGCGGCTGGTTGCTTGCTGACCAGTTTCTGTAACTCATCTTTTTCACGCAGATAACGGCGCAGTACCGCATTCACCATGCCTTTGGCGAACACCATGTGCGAGTTTGAGCTGGCCGCATTGACCGCCTGATCGACCACCACAAAATCTTCGTAAGGTGCTTCTTCGCCTTCATTGCGTACCAATAAGGTCAGTGCGCAGCATAATAAGCCGTACAGCAATGCAGGTTCCGGCGTTTTATTAGTCATGGCTTTGAGCAGCGCATCGACTTTGCCCACCTGACGCATGGTACGGTAAGAAATATCCTGAATCGCTCCGCGTGCCTGAGGCTGCGCATCGGTTTGCGCAAACACTTTGCTAAGTGCCTGCGGCAGCGCTGTGCCTTCCAGTACATAGGCGACCGCCTGTGCTGCACCGGCCAGACTGAATGCCAGCGAATCTGGTTTTATTTCCAGTAACGCTACACTATTATCTGACGGTTTTGCACTCGTCGTGCGGTTGGGTTTGCTCAGGGTTTTTCTTGGTTGATCTTGCATATATGTGTTTTGTAAATACCGGTTTCAGGCCCTAGTGTACCAGTGAGCACAGCGATACCGCTATGCAAGTTTGCTTGCTGGCCCAGAAAATGTGCCGAATGATTTAGAACTGAGGCAAAAAAGGTCTTGCCCTGTTCTGCTGAGTGAAGATTTGCCACACGGCTACGCCCTATGCGTTAGCCGTGTTGAAAGCAAAGGATAGCCGGAATGATAAGCCTGAGCAGTTTTACGCCGACATAGCATGATCGGCTGACCGACACAAATTAGCGCAGTGAATAGCGCAGTTAATAGCGCAGTTAAGCAGGCGTGAAATGATGAAGCTCCAGCCAGCTGCGCAGGTCATCAAACACCGTGCTGGCATCGAGTTCATTGTAAATTTCATGATACATGCCCGCATATTGATGCATGGTCAACAAGGTGGCGGGCAACTGACTCGCAAAGCGCAGACTGCCGGCCGGATCAACCAGGTGATCATCGCCGGCAAATTGTAGCAATACGGGGATATTCAGGCTGGCAGCTTGCGCATGACTGTCTTGCATGGCGTCCAGCATGCAATGTAGCAGCCGTGCACTGATGCCGCCATGAACCAGGGCGTCATTCTCATAGGCACGTACTACCTCAGCATCATGGGTCAGATAACGGGTATGCAGGCCGTTAGGTACCGGCACTCCCGGGAACAGCCGGAGTGCGATCGCAGCCAATAACTGTTGCGCCCGGTTCATCCGTATTGCCAGCGCGGGTGATGACAGGATCAGTGCGCGTATCTGCACCAGATTGCCGGTCGCCAGCCGGGCTGCGAACAGTCCCCCCATGCTGTGGCCGAACAGTAGCGGGTCGCTGCCCAGATGGCTACGGAATTCCTGCAACACAGCCTGCGCGTCCTGCAAAATGCGCTGGCTGTCGGGCACATCGCCGCGCCGTCCGCCGGATTGACCGTGCCCACGATGATCATAGGTTCTGACGCTGAAGCCCAGCCGGTTGAAAAAACGCGCCAGATGCGCATAGCGACCACAGTGTTCACCAATACCATGCAAGATCAGCACGCCCTGATCCTGAGCGCTGCCTGCAGACGGGCCCGGCCAGTCTCTGACGAATAAGGGAATTCCATCAGCGCTGATGTATTCCCATTCCCGGGTTTGTTCGATATGGGCGCTCATGCACTCACACTCCCCACATTACCTCTCGCTGCATTTTATTGGCAGCGTGTAGCATTTCGAGTACCGGGTAGACCCGGGTGGCAAAGCTTACTGGCTCAGGCTTTTCGTGATCATTGTCGTCACCGTTGGCGTTATGGTGGGCATTCACATCGCGGCTGACTTCATCGGAAATCGGATGCGCTTTGCTGTCGGCGACGGCGGCGTCAATTTTTTCTATGGCATGTGGCAGTTCAGCGGGCGTAATCACGCCGCGTTCCACATCTTTGTGCAGGATTTCGAGTATGCGTTTGGCATGCTCTTTGTACATGGTGATCTCGCTTGCTGCTTTTGATTTGAATGTGATCAGCATGGTCAGTTCTCCTTGATTTGGGATGGTAGCTATACGTTTTGCACACACCTTGTAGTTAGGACTTACGCAAAACCGCCCCAGCTGCGTTATGGCTCCTTGTCGTACATGCGTACTGCCTGCGTCGCCAAGGTGTAGCCAGGGTTGCAGGCAACATGTTGCCTGCTGGCGAAACGGACATCGCTTACCAGCGATGTTTCCCACAGCACCAAAGGGGTTTTAGCCTTGCCGGGACAATTTTGCGTCAGTCCTGTAGTGTGCAAAATTGCCAACAGGACATAGATTGCAGGCACTTCTATCATAATCCGAATTCTGTGCCTGAAAGGTTCATTTCGATTTATTCACTTTAAAAGATTGCAAAAAATTGTCTGCCACTTCGTCCTGTAAAGCCTGTTCCGGCCCGATAGCCACGAGTTGATACACCCATTTGCCATCAATGATGAAGCGCGCTGCCATTTTTAAAGGCTGGCCTTGCGGACTGCTGCCGCTGGCGATGATGTGACCGTTAGCCAGTGTTTGTATTTGTTCGGGTTGGGCGCGCAAATTCGCCAGCATGCCTTCGCGCATGGCTTTGGCAATCAGTCCGGCTTGTCCGGGGTCTGCTACCTGCACACTGCCAACGGCAAAGCTGATCTGCCCGGCTTCCGCCGCCAGCATATGCATGCTTAACTGTTGTCCCGCCAACTGGACCATTCTGGACATCGATGCTGGTTTAGCTGGCATTAACACTTGATAAGGCTGCTCGCTGCCTGTTACCTCGCGCCAGTCAAAGCGTGGGCTACACGCGCACAGCAGCAGGCTCAGGGATGCCAGCCAGGCGTATTTTGCGCATTTTGAAAAAACGAAGTTGTACACAGCTTCCACCTCACTCAGGATTGAAAACGTTTTAAGGCTGCCATGATACCTAAGACCAGCAGGGCGATCCCAAGCAGGATGGCGGGTGCGGGCCATTCCTGACGCCAGCAATAGGCGTAGGTCAGTGCAGCCAGTGTTTCAAACACGATTAACTGTCCACTCAGGCCGCGCGGTAATTGCTGACTGGCGTAATTCCACAGCAGGGTGCCGAGCCAGGATGCGAAAAAACCGAGTACCAGCATCAGGCCCAGATAGCGTAAGGGTTCTGGCCCGGTCAGCCGCAATGCAATTGGCTGGCTGGCATCTTGTAACAGGGTATAGAGCAGCATGCCGGCTGCAGCCAGGGGCAGTGTGGCCAGGCCCTGGGCGCTGGCCCAGGTGCTGGCTGAAATCTGCGTATGTTGTTGCAGATAGCGACTGTTTTGCAGCGGGTACCAGGTCCAGGCAGCCAGCGCGATACAGGCCAGTAATGCGCCTTGCCAATAGCTGCGCCATTGTCCGGGATGGAGCTGGGCAAGCTCCGCGCTGTTGACCAGCGCCAGTCCGCCGGCGATCAGTCCCAGTGGCAACACTAAATGACGCCAGGCGATGTGATGGTCCCCTTCAGTCGCAAATAATTTGGCACAGATCGCAATCACGACTGGCAAGGTGCCGATAATCAGCGTGGGTAAGGGCGCTCCAGCCAGTTGTATCGCACTGGCCAACGCAGCGTAATAAATCAGATTACCCACCAGTGCCAGCCGGAATGCGCATAACCAGTCTGTGCGTGTGAGCTGGCGCATCCGACGTCTGTCCAGCCAGGCCGGTAGCAAGGCTATCAGGCCGAAGGCCAGGTAACGACCCAATGATAATTGTATGCCAGTGTAATCCGGCAAGATCAGGGGAGTGACAAATACCAGACCCCACACTATGCCTGCACTCAGTGCGGCTAATATCCCGCTCAGCATGAACGTGCCGCAGCTGGCATAGACCGATAAAAAGCAGAAATAAGGGTAAGCGCTGAACAGAATGGGTTTTGCATGTTTAACCGCATGATAAGGATTGCCTAAGCTTGGCTACACTGGGGTATCATAAACCCGAATCTGCATCCTGGTCACATTTGTACAGGATGGCAAACCTTTTCGCTGGAGCCCGTCCGGGACTTCTGCTTATTTTATTCTGGTGGAGTTATGTCGCTTCGTTCTTCTCTTGCTATTGCTGCAGCACTCTTGTTGTTGACCACAGCTTGTGATCGCCTGGGCCTGGCTGATCCGGCCAAGGAAGCCGCACAAAAAGAATCCGATGCCAAAGCGACTGGCAGCGCCTGTCGCCATGCCGGACGCGCGATTGAAGATTGTTATGCGCTCAATCCAGATGCTGCAAGAGCAGCGGTCTACGCAGGCTGGAAAGAAATGAATGACTATATGCGCGAAAATAAGATAGACAACGTCAAACCGGAAATTGCGCCGAACGAGCCGCCGCTGCCCAAAGCAGAACACAGCGAGGAAGAAAGCTCAGCCTCGGCTTCTGCTTCCGCCTCGGCCTCCGCCAAATCGAAGAAATAATTTTTAGCGATGCAAATCAGGATACGCGCCATGCGCGTTGAAGATGTGCCTGCCGTTTACGCGGTGCAGGCACAAGTCTATGTAGTGGCTATGGTAGAGCCACAATCTCTGTTGCTTGAACGTTTGCAAGTGGCACCGGATAGCGCATGGGTGGCCGAAGACGCGGCAGGTGTCGGTGCTTACCTGGCTGGCTATCCTTCTGTGACCGGAAAAATCTCGGCTTTGGGTGCAGACTTTGCACCGGCTTCTGCGGCAAATGCACTGTATTTGCATGATATGGCAGTGGCGCCACGCATGGCTGGTCAAGGGGTGGCAGCGCGTTTATTCGAGGCGGCAATTCAGCTGGCCAGGCAGCGCAGTTATGCTGCTTTGTGCCTGGTGTCGGTACAAAATACACTTTCCTTCTGGCAGCGTTTTGGTTTTGAGCAAGAAACTATGCTGACGCCGGAGCAGGAGGCTTTGCTAGCTACCTACTCCGGTTCCGCGTATTACTGCCTCAGGCACCTGCCTTAGGCTCTGCGTCGGCCACATCATTCTTTTTCGCGGTTTTTTTGCGGATATAGATCACCTTTTGGCTACCACCTTCGCACACACCCACCACACGATATTTCGTTTCTGTATTTTTACTGATCACCTTGAGGGTGTAATCGTGTACGCCTTTGCCATCAAGCTTGGTATTGATTTTTTCTATGATCGCGTCGCAGGCCAGCTTGGCCGCATGTGCCGGCGCGAATGACAGCAGCATACCGAGTAACAGACCAGTTTTGATCATTGCTTGTTTCATACAGGGTTCTCCTCGTAGGTGATGGATGCTTACTTGCTTGCTGGTAAAAATTTATTGCTGTTTGACTATGGTGTGAATTCGCGACACTCTGCTCAAAAAGTCCGGAATCACTGCAAGGACTGGCTTACAGTTAGCCTGAGTGTCCGCTCTCTCCGGCTATGATGGATCACGGAACTGCCTTAAAACAAGGGGGGAAGCATAAGCGCGATGCTTGCCTGAATACGTTTTGAGCGACTCCATGATGAAATAAATATTTCCAATAGGAATTAATTGCAATTAACATAGATTTCTCTAGTTGCAATGTCCTATCATTTCACAAAATTTATACAAAGTGCAATCAGGAAATATGTTGAGAAGCAACACTACTGATCTGACCTGTCTCGAAATTACATCATGAAACCTGCAGGAGTACGTACCAGTCGCATTGCACGGGCATTTGGATTTTGCCTGGTGCTGGCTATTTTGCTGGCCGCCAGTGCATTTATCTGGACCTTAAGGCTGCAGGAAATCCATAAATGGGAGAAACAGGCGGAAACCTTCAGTCTGGTATTGGCGGAAAACACCAGCCAGCAAATGGACTTCGCCTACACAGCGATTTCCAGTGTGGCCGAACGCATTCAGGATCGCTGGAGTGTCAGTGCCGAGTATCTGACTAAACAGCTGAGTACCGAAGACTTTCATCAGATGCTCGCTGAAAAAGTTGCCTTGTTCCCTGCCATTGAAGTGATTTCAGTATTGGATGTACATGGCGACGTCGTCAGCAGCTCCAGACAATTTCCTGCGCCGAAATACAATTTAGCCGACCGCGATTATTTCGAAGCGCAGCGCGACAGCCCGTCGGTCGGTATTTATTTGAGTAATCCGGTACAGAGTAAAGCGACTGGGGAATGGCTGTTTTTTCTGAGCCATCGCCTGACCGGTAGCGATGGAGAGTTCATAGGTGTCGTGATTGTGGGTTTGTCGCCGAAATTTTATGCGCAAATGTATGAAAAACTCAGCGTCAATGGCGGTGCCTCGATTTCCCTGTTGCGTGAAGATTTGACCTATCTGGCGCGCTGGCCGGAAAACAGTGCAGTAATGGGCCAGCGCAATGTGCATGATGCGAGCATGTATCAACGCGTGCATGAGCAGGAAAAACGTTCCGGCATATTTATCACCGGGCAGGCGCATGGCGCAGAACATGCCAGCGGCACGACACGCATGACGGCGATTAAGACTCTGGATAAGTATCCGCTGATCCTGAATTTTTCTGTGGATGAAGACGTTTATCTGGCGGACTGGCGCAAAATCAGTATGGCAATTGCAATCGTCACAGCAGGCGCGATTGCGGCGGTGATAGCTGCATTCCGTATTTTGATTCAGCTATTCTTGCAGCGTGAGCGTGATATGCAGGACATGACTGCATTAAAGCGTGAAGCGGACGTCATTAATCAGAACCAAACCACCTTGCTGGCGAATCTGACCCAACAACAAACCGCGCTGAAAGTATCCTCAGATCGTCTTACTGCGATATTTGAAAATGCAGCCGACGGTATTGTGATGATAGACGATAAGGGTCAGGTTGAAGCCGTCAATCCTGTCGCTGAAGCGATTTATGGTTACAGTGCGCAGGAAGTGATCGGTAAAAACAGCCAGCTGTTTGCACCGCCAGGTAAGCAGGATTTACTGGAACTCGCCTTATCTCAGCAAAATTTCCAACTTACGGGCAAAGCGCGCCTGGAAACAGAGCGGGTACGTAAGGATGGCACACCTTTTCCGGCTGAGTTGTCTATCAGTGCCTACCAGCTTGCTGGCGAACGCAAGCTGATCATCATCGTGCGCGACATTTCAGAACGGCGCAAGATAGAGCGCATGAAAGCCGAATTTATTTCCACCGTAAGTCATGAGTTGCGTACGCCGCTGACATCGATTAGAGGTGCACTGGGCTTGATCGGTGGCGGGGCGATAGGCTTTGTGCCGGAAAAAATGCGTAGTTTGATACAGATCGCTCAAAAAAATAGTGAAAGCCTGACCCGGCTGATCAATGATCTGCTCGATGTACAGAAAATTGAAGCCGGAAAAATGGATTTTGAATTTGCTTCTTTTCCTTTGCGTCAGTTACTGGACAACGCTATTCAACAGAATCAAAGCATGGCGGCCAGTCTCGGTGTTTCACTGGTACTCGATGAAGGCGCTGAACCCGAATTGACTGTACTGGGGGCGATGTTGTTGCGGGTCGATGCCGGACGCTTCCAGCAAGTCATGGCGAATCTGATTTCCAATGCCTGTAAATATTCACCGGACAGCGGGCAAGTCCGTGTCATGACACAAATGATCGCAGCCAATCGGGTTCGTATCATCGTTGCTGATCAGGGTAATGGCGTCCCTGAAAATTTCCGCGACCGCATATTTGAAAAATTTTCACAGGCGGATTCTTCCGATACCCGCTCTAAGGGCGGTACCGGTCTGGGACTGGCGATCTCGAAAGTAATCGTGCATTACATGGACGGTGACATCGGCTTCTATAATGCCGCGCCTGAACAAGGTGGCGGCGCGCATTTTTATATCGACCTGCCTTTGCAGACTGTAACGGTAAAAGCGTAGCGCAAAGCACACCTGGCGTAAGACAGTCAGGCGTGCTTTGCGCGGAACTCAGAGGATGCCCAGATCCTTGCTTTTCACTCCCGCAAACACAGTGTCCAGCTGTTTGCTGTTTAAGCCATACAGACGCGCAAACAGGCCGCCGAATACCGCCCGGTATTCATTCAAAACCGGATAGTCGCGGTTCTGAAATAATTTACCCGGTGCCGGTATGATTTGCTCACCCGCGATACGACCCTGACCGCGGTCGCGGTTCAAACCACCGCCCAGCACCCAGTACACCGTGCCATGGCCGTGATCGGTACCACGTTTGCCGTTTTCACGGAAGGTGCGGCCAAATTCACTGATGACGACCACCGTGGTGTTTTTCCACTGGCTGCCCATTTCCTCGCGATAGCTTTGCAGACCACGACCCAGCTCTTCAAATTTCCCAGCCAGCGTGCCCTTTGCTCCACCCTGATCTACGTGGGTATCCCAGCCACCGACATCAACGAAACCTAGGGCATATTTTTCGCGCATCAGTTTGGCAATCCGCTGAGCTTCCAACGCAAATCCTTTGGTCGTGATTGCATTCCTGTTGGCTGAATTCATTTCTTCCTGCAGCTCTTTGATCACGTCGGCGCGGGTCTGGAAGCCTGTGTTGACCTGAGCACCGAGTCCGCTGTCGCTATACATTTCGCTGATGATGGCACGCTGGCGCTCATCAACGCTGGTTTTCGACGGGTTCTTCAGGGCCAGGTTGGTGGTACTGGTCGCCCCTTGCAAAATAAGCGGCAACTGATCGGTAAATGCCATGCTGGCGACACCCTGGCTGCCTTGCAAAACGGTCGAGAGCCGGTTCAGAAACCCAGAATGGAAATCGCGGCTGCCTTGTAAGGCTTGTCCCATCTCTATGCTATCCTGGGTCTCAAAGTGGCTGCGCGACAAATCATCGGTTCCGGCAAATGGAATAAAGCTGGCTTCACCTTGTTGGAACATCGGGTACAAACTCTCGCGCAAGGCTGGGTGCAAGCCCCATTCGCTATTGAGCAATAAGGCGCTGTCAGGCTGATTGCCAGGGCGCGCGATCGCGATATTCGGTCTGGCGTCATAATAAAACTGACTACTGTGCGGGATCAGGAAGTGACTCGCATCGTATCCACCGCGCAGAAAAACCAGCAGAAAACGCGCTTGTGAATTCGCGTTGGCGGCTCCCGCCATCACCTGACTGCTCCAGCTCAGGCCACTGGCACCGGACAGCGCAGCGATGGCGCTCAAAAATTGACGGCGTTGCATAGTGGATTCCTTACAATTAACGATGCATCATTTCTGGCGAAGACAGGAAGAACAGATTCCATTCCGTAGGCGAGCCGGCTTTTCCCAGCGCTTCCTGTGTGCGTGGACTGGTGCTCTTTACCCAGTTTTTCATATAAGCGGAATTGGCCAGGTTGGAGGAGGGAATGCTGGCAGGCGCAATGGGTGCCGCGCTGCCTTCCGTTTTTTCCGCTTTAAACAGATTCGGACTGCCATTCGCCAGCAGGCGGGCGATTTCAAAACGGGTACTCATCTGGCCCGGACTGGCCCAGGCACTGGCTGTCATTTGATAGCCATCCGGTGTCTGGCGGCCGTTAAATGGCTGGCCCATGGTATTGAGCCAGTTCAGCAGCGGTGAGGTATTGGTAATGGCGGAACCATCATAGGCCAGCCTGACATAGGACACGACGTAATGCAGCGGGTCTTTGAATTTTTTACCCAGCGAAGCGATAAATTCCGGTGAGTCAAATAAGGTACGCAAGGTGAAGGCAATATCGCCATCGCTGCTCAGGAAGCTTTGCGCCATCGCGTTGATCAGGACTTCCGAAGGCTGGTCAGAGACAAAGAAATTAGCCAATTTTTGACTGATGAAATGCGCAGTCGCTGGTTGTCTGACCAGCAGGTCCAGCACGTCATCCACTTCTTTCAGACCCTTGCCTTTGATCGTGCTGCCCAGCAGTTGTTTATCGCCAAAGTCATGCCGCTGCGGATTGAATTCAAACAAACCGCGTCTGACATATAAATGGCTGATTTCATGCTTAATTTTCGGCGCATCGTTACTCAGATTGACTCCAACGCCGGTCAGTACCCGCGCCAGTTCCTGTACGTCACGCTGGCTGTAGCCGCCATTGACGCCCATGGTATGCAACTCCATCAGCTCACGCGCATAGTTTTCGTTAATGCGGTTGACCGCATTGTATTCATTGTCCAGATAGCGCAGCATGGCCGGATGAAATACCGTGGCGCGTAATAAATCGCGGAAATTGCCGAGCGCATTAGGGCGTACCGCATGCTCTTCAAAATCACTTATCATGACACGCAGATTGTGTTTGCTATTGTGCATGTTGAAGTGATTCATCCAGAACCACGTCAATTGTTCATGCAATTGATTGCTGGCGTAAATCTGTCGTAACAGCGTGCGGCTGGCAGCTTCTTTGGCGAGCCGGTTCATCTCTTGCTGATATTCTTTGCGCAACGTGTCGTCAGTGCCTTTTTGCTGTTCAGAGGCGATACGTTTTGCCTCCATTTGGCGCACCAGACTTTCAAATGAATTCTGAGAAATCGTCAGCGCATTGATCTGATTCTGTATCGCTGGTGGCACCACACTGGTTTGACCACGCAGTTGCTGATCCAGATAGCGATCCAGCCCGACTGCCTGCACTTGTTGTTTGGTGCTGAAGTTACTGCCCCAGGTAATGCGGTTCAGTAATGCTTCAGGCGTTACACCCGCTTTGACAAAGGTATTGGATGGCGGTGGCAAGGCTGGACGTTTGTTTTCACTCTGTGGAGACATCAGAGATTGACATGCGGATAAACCGCAGAGGGCAGCGATGCTGAGAATTTTTTGCAGTCTTGTTGCGGTAAACATGAGCTCTCTTTTTCTTCAGGTACGTGGCACAACATGGTGATGATTGCACGTGAGCATACAACGAATCCAGTCCGGTTTGGACGACAGATTTTAAAAGTAGTTCGTCGCAGAAATGTATGGCTATGTTGCGCTTTGTATCGTCTGCCTACGCCTGACTATGTGTGGCTGCACTAAAAAGAAAAAGCCCCGCCGGAATGGGATTCCTGTGCGGGGCCGGACTGAGCTGTGGGTGTTTCAGATCAGATCCATGTCACTGCTGTCTAAACCTGCGCTGTCGTCCAGTGACTGTACGCTGTCCTGATCCAGACTCTCCAGTGGTGAACTGAGCGGCTGATTCTGATCGAAATAGCCAGGTTGTAGTCCGCCATCGTTATTGCTCAGACTGGCGGCACCGGATGGGGCGGAAGCCAGCCCCTGTTGAGCCGTGCCGCCCATCATATGACTGATACCCTGATACAGAAAGGCACCGGCTGCTACGCCAGCCGCTGTTGCTGCGACTGTGCCCAACATCGAACCGGACTGACCGAACAGGCCAGAACCCGCTGCCGGAGCGGGATTCCAGGCTGGAGTGGATGGCGTCGCAGGTGGATAAGAGCTTGCCGCCATGGCGGATGTCGCTGCCGGGCGCGTCACTGCGCTATTCCCCCAGCCTGTATTGCCTGCATCCAGAAAACGCGGTGATGTCTGGCTATTGGTCTGTTGATTCAATTGATTGAGTGCTTTTTGCTCACGTAAATCCGCTTGTAATGCGGCGATCTGGCTGTTAGCGTCTGCCAGCGCCTGTTCCAGCAGCAATGCACGCTGCACCAGCAGATAACTGGCGTGCTGTTGTTTGCTGACCGCCTGCTGTATCAGTGTTTGTGCCTGCGGGTCGGGGTTCACAGCGCTGACCTGAACTAACTGGTCCAGAAAATTCTGCAATACCTGGGTTTCTTGTGGGGACATGATGGACTCCTGAGGAAGACAGTACTTCCCCTATGTGGTCATGTCTGCGCTGATTTCAATGCTCTGCCAGCGCGCGCCGGTATTGTATGGCTTCGGCGATATGGGGTGGTTGTATCAGCTCACTGCCAGCCAGATCAGCGATGGTGCGTGCCAGTTTGAGCACGCGGTGGTAGGCGCGGGCTGACCAGCTGAACTTTTGCATGGCTTGCTGCAGCAGTGCTTCGCCGCGCTGGTCAGCGCGGCAATAGGTGTCGATGGCACGGGTATTGAGGAAGCTATTGGCATAGCCCTGGCGCTGCAATTGACGTGCAAACGCGGCCTCCACCCGCGCATGGATGGCGGCACTGGGTTCGCCATCGGCCTGACGGGTTAAATCTGCCTGGGGCAGTGCCCCAACCTGAATCTGCACATCGATACGGTCTGCCAGCGGGCCGGAAATCTTGCCCTGATAACGCGCGATCAGATCCGGCGAACAGCGACATTTACCATTCGGATGACCCAGATAGCCGCAGGGACAGGGATTCATTGCGGCGATCAGTTGAAACGCCGCCGGGAATTCTGCCTGACGCGCTGCGCGTGAAATATGAATGCGACCTGACTCCATCGGTTCGCGCAGGACTTCTAATACCTTGCGGTCAAACTCAGGCAATTCATCCAGAAACAGCACGCCACGATGGGCCAGTGAAATCTCACCTGGTCGCGGTGTGCTGCCACTGGTCAAATTATCGCTATTTAAGAATTTCACAAAATTACTTAAGAAAATTACCCAGTTTTTGGGAGATATTTTCTAAATTGCTATTAAGTCTAGTTGGTCACGCTAAATTGTCCGCTGGGTCGCAGGCCCGTGTCCGGAGAACTGGCAGAACAAAACATGAAGATCAACTGTATCCGAATCTCGTATGTCCCGAACTACGCTCATTACAAAAATAATAGCGACAATTTGCACGCTTCTGGCAAGAGCTTGCACATTAAGGTGTTATTTACCAACGATACAAAAGTGTTAAATGTTATTTAATAATTTATTGCAATGATTTGTATTTTCCCCTTCCTTGCACCATGGCTCAGTTGCTTGCACAGTGCATGGAAGGGGCATCGTACAGGTCCTTCCGATCGGTTCTTGCTTAGAAAATCTGCGGAAGTCATGATATGCATGGTGTGCGCATTCTGTCAGCTTTTATCATGCTTAACGGGAGATTAGGCTTACATCTATTTTCCATCCACGCGCAGGAGATCGCAACGTACCTCGAAGCGCTTTCTCTCGCCTCCCGAAGGAATGAAGCTACCTTCAATCTCCTCAGGCACAGGAATATAGATAGCGTTCTTCAATACCATCGTCGAAGTCTGATAAGTCTTACCACCGGAATGCTGTGAAATTGAATCGCGCGTTTGCAGGTCGTAGTACAGCCCAAACTCACCCGAGTGGTGTAGGAAAATGAAGAGGACTTTTTGGCCGCCCCACACAATAGACGTTTTGTGCGGCTGCAAGAAAAAGTCACCCATTTCATTCCGGACCTTTTCAGTAAGCGCAATGAAGCAGCGATATCCGCGAAGCGCAGGCTGATCACGGGGAATTGTTAGTAGCTTCATAGAACTTGATACATCTGTTCGCATAATAGCTGGCAATGCCTCCAGTGTAGCGATCTCGTCATCGCTGATATTCCGCATCGCTTCTTCATTTCGGACAACATCTGGAACAACATCGGCCACTTGGCCTGCAGTTCCAGCTTCGACAACTTGAATGGAGCTGCGAACCGCCGATTTAGATTGGTTCACCGCTTCGCTAAGTGAAATCTTGCCTTCAGCATAATTGCTCCAAATCAGCGACAGATTCGACGTATCGGTTTCTTCGTACTCAAAGATCTCACGTGGCTTCCGTATTGCCCTCAAAAAAGCTTCAGCGCCTTGTCGTGTGCTACTCGGCACTTTGTCGGCGACCTTCGGGAAAACTGCGTTACGTACGAAATCTTTTACCATACTTCCAAAAGCACCATATTCAGTGTGGTAAAGGCCAAGAATGGTTGCCACTGCTGGACCTGCAGGGTCGAGCACAATTTTTGTTGTTTCAATCTTTGACTCCACAAGCATCGTCAGTCCATGAGAGACCGTTCCGAAGATGACATGAGGGCTGTTTAAGAAATAATCGGTCTCCAAAACTGCCACAATACGAAAAGCCAATGCACTTTGGGCGCTAGTCCACTCTGTTTCCGGTATGAGCTTATCAATTCGAGGAGCATTGTCGACGGTCTGTACTTTGCAGTATCGCTGTAGGTAATTCAATTCACATTGCTTACGTGGGTTGTTCCTCGCAAGTATAAGAAGAGGCTTATCGTCAGTGGAAAAGCTAGCAATAATTGTTTGGTCGGCACCGTCATACACTGGCATTGGAGCGGTCACAGTCCTTGCTTTGATTTCCTCAAGCGGTTCCCGTTCTCCGGGGTGCATGGAAATTTTGAGTTGGCCACAAAGTTCATAGCGCCCATGCGCGCACACCCATTGCATGAAGGGTGTGCTGGAATCAGCCTCGGGACGAGTTGCCAACAGAAGCGAAATGTAGGCATCAATTTCGGTGATCACATTTTGTAGAAGTTGCATGCTGTCAGTGGTCAGTGCCTCTCGTCCAGCAGTAGGCTGGAAACCTTGTATATCTGCAACTCCACCGAACTGGTAGCTAGATCCGACGGAAACTGTAGCGAGTCCGAAGCCGCTTCGGAATGTCCTTATGGTAGGAACGCCACTGCGGAGTAACAGCCGACCACTCAATGGAGTGTCGTTCCATCTCATGTTATTAGTAATTAAACTAATATCAGCGTTATTCGAGAGTCTAAGTTCAAGGTCTGCGACAAAGCGTGGGCCAATTTGCACTCCGATTTTCTCTTCACTCCATGCGACGCTAACAGGTGGTACCAGATTGGCTATTTGCTGCCCACTTACGCACTCACCGTTTACGGTCACTCGCGTCTCCAGTAGTGCAACGAACTCGGCAACGTAAGCCTTCACTTGATTTATATCCAAGGGTGTACCAGGGATGATGCTCGCAACAATTTCAGTTCCTGGGCGACCGGTTGATGGAAGCCCTTCTGTGGCGATACAGTCCTGATTGAAAACAAGCTCGTCACGTTTTGCAACGCATCGTGTTCGCTCTCCAGTAATCGCGCTTTCCGTAGTCACTTCCAGCGTATCTGCGATACCAAAGTTCGCCATTGCGCCAATCCCGAATGTCCCAACAACGCCGGCTTGACGTGCTTCTTCTGTATTCTTGCTGCTGCTACCCGCTTGCCAAAAATGACGCGCGAGATCGTCCGGAGTCATCCCGATTCCATTGTCGCGAACCATCACTCGCTGCGGTGTCACTTCAATCTCAATAAGAGGCTCATACTGTTGGTCGCGGTACTTGCGAAGCAATGTTGCATCGAACGCGTTCTGTGTATTTTCACGCAACAATGCAAGCGGCGACTGATAAATCTGCTTAGCCAGAAGCTCCAGTACACGCGATGTGTCAACAGCGAATGGAATGAATGCAGTGCTCAATTACTTCTCCTCATTATCTTTTTAAAGTCAAGTTTTGACCATAGGCTATTCTGGGTGCCGACATCAATCCCGAATTCATTGGCTCTGCTTAGTAGTGCCTCAGCTTCACTCAGCATATTTGCAGAAAAATAAGCACCGATAAGTACAACAAATTCGTCAATACTTTGTGGTGGCTGTAAGAGTGAGATTAACTTTTCCGTTTGAGAGCTTTTTTGCGCCGCCTCGATGAACAATTTTCGTGCGTAACCCTCGATGTCCGCTCCAAGAGATTCTAGGAGCTCCAGCGCCGTATCCACGTTACCTTCTTGCAGCGCTTTTTCTGCCCTCAGAACTGTCGTTGCTGCAAAACTACGGTGGTCCAGGGGGGCGGCCCCAGCACGTCCGGCCGGCAAACTCCAGCGCAGCTTTGAAAAGCCATCAACTCGAAATACACCACGGCCGCATCGGCCAAAATGGTTGCCTTGCGTCATTTCCCGCACGTGTATTCGAGCGCTAGTATAGGAGTCGTCAATCACTACAATATTGTATTCGCGGTTTGTCCCTTGAGGAAGCTCGCGCGAGCCAGCGCAAAGGGATCCTGCGCTGGAAATCGCCATAGATAACTCGTCAGGAAGATGGATCGAATATGCGCTAGCGTCTGCCTGATGTTGGTGTCCATGAAACCCTAGCCTGAAACCACACCCCACCATCTCTTGTACCGCCACGATATCCATATAGTCGTCGCCGTGTGGCGGTCCTTGGAAACTATGATGCCACGCCGCCATGCGTAAGATTGGTTGTTGTGGAAGGTCGCGAATACTTAGAGAACATGCTCCTAGCACGCCACGTTTTATGGCACCTTGACGACAAAAGCAATCGTTGCCATGCACCGACTCGAGTGCTGCTATGACGATTCGCCCGCCATCGAGCTCAAATAAATTAAAACCGCGCTCCCTGTCGATAGGATGTTTGAGATCAACGCCCTCATAGAATCGTTCAACGAATGTCCAGTAGGAATCTAAGCGTTTCTTGTAAATGTTAGAATCATTAATATCGAAGATCGTTCGAGATGACCAGTCCCAACGTAGGTTGTTGGAAGCCTTAAATAGCTCTGCATAGGCTTTGATTGGTGGCTCCTCTGGGTCAAGCTCCCTCATAGCATCTCGCGCAGTGTTCCAACACACATCGTGATTACCTGGAACAATTACAATGCGGCTACGATCCCCACCAAAAAAACGCTCGGCCACTGAGCACAGGAACTCATATGCGACATCGTACTGCTGTGCCAGTTCGTTAGCGTAATTTGGAGTACCAAGCTTCACGCCTTGGATAATGTCGCCACTGATGATCGCTGCATCCGGTTTTGGAACCTCAGGTTTTTCAACAATGTATCGATCTAGGTCGGCAAGCAGCGCATCAATTAAGGATGTATTTTCAATTGGATCGTGTGGCGATCTATGTAAGTCTGATAAGTGAAGCAGCGAGAACACGTTAACCTCGAAGAATTAAAGCCGCCCAATAGAAGGGGAGGAGCTCTGAATTTTTAAATTTTATCGTAATATTAACATGTGGTCGCACAGGTGACCTCGAAATAACATAGTTTTCAACCTCATTTCGATGGTGCTAATTTCTGTTCTTTGAGTTCGTGTCAAACCACTGCAGCACAGGAAACTGGCTCCAATATAATGCGCAGCTAACGTGCACCAGTATTTAAGATTGTTCACCTATGACCCCAGAGGCCCTTGACCGAAAAATCAGATCATCGCTTTCGCCTTTCTTATCGATTCGAAGACTTTGCCTATTTATAGGAGTACGATGAATGCCAACCCGAAAAATCACCCGAAGCCCCGTCAAAGTCACTGGCACTACCCCGGATGACCAGCAATTCGAGTCGACGCTAGAAGAAGATTTTCTGGTACTGATGCGTTTCAACCGCCTGGTCGACAGCGAGCGAATAGAGACGCAGTCGGTCAAGGTAGATTGGCAAGACGACGCTGGCAAGATGCGCACCTATACCCCCGACGTGCTGGTTCATTTCCGCAAGGATCTGACCGAATCCAGGGATCTGCCCTCAAGGCTATGCGAGATCAAACCGAACCTCGATGAGGACAACAAGAAAGATCGCCCCTATCCTCCTCGCACCGAAAATGCAGCAGAAAATAAACTCAAATGGGCCGCCGCCTCGCGCCTTGCGGCGATGCGCGGCTGGGAATTTTCCATCGTGTACGAGCGCGAGATACGTACGCCCTATCTCGACAATGCCAAGTTCCTGATGCGCTACCTGGAGCACACTCCTGCCAGCCAGATCGACGCTCAAATGCTGGCTTGCCTGACGCAGGAGGGGCCGATCAGTCTGGAGGAATTTATCAAAAAATTTGCCAAAAATTTGGAATCTCGCGCTAAAATATTTCCGAATTGCTATCGACTGATTGCAACTCAACAGATCCATGTCGATTTAACGAAGCGCCTTACTTTACAGACGATCCTGACTTCAATTGATGCAGGTAACCAGCCTCCCTCTTCGTGAAGGTTCCATAGTCAACTGCGCAGACGCGCAGTGGCGCATCGTCTGGATTGAAGGATTCGACAGGGTTCTGGCGGAGCGCGTGGTGGACAGCCACAGGGAATATTTGGCGATCCCTGACCTGAAAGTGGTCGAATGGAATGCCAATTCCCTGGCCAAAACGCTTGACACTGAGCCATCACCTCCAACCTCGCTGGCAACCAGCATATATGCAGTCCGCCTCAAGCAGCGTCAAGTACGAGCCCAACCAGTCGAACGTGATCTGTCGGATACGCAAAAGCAAGATAGCGTAACGACCTCTGATGAATTCCAGTTCGCGCAAATGGTGCTTGCTGCACGACGGCAAGACAGGCGTAAGCTGATCGCCGAGATGGCCGAGCGATTCGGCTACAGCACGCCAAGCGTCTATCGTCGGCTTAAGATCCTCAAGCAACACAACAGCGCTGACGCTCTGCACCGCGCCGTGCGTTCCGATGCCGGTGTCAAACGGTTGTCCAAGGAAGTGCTTGATCTAGCGGAGGAATATCTGAGGAGGTATCGTTTCATCGAAACACCCAAGTCGATGAGGGATGTCATTGAGCTCCTCAATGGAAAATGCCGGGAGCTCGGTTTGCCGGAAATTAGCCAGTCGACCGTTTACAGCATCGAGCAACGCACCCCACTCAAAAAGCGCCTACAGTTTCAAGGCCGCAAGAACCAGGTGCGCGACCAGTATCGGCCCAAGGCCGGCCATCTACCAGGCAACGACTACCCTCTTGCGATTGTTCAGGTCGACCACACACCCTGCCAAATTTGTTTTGTCGACGAGATTGATCGCCAGCCGATCGGCGACGCTTGGCTAACCATCGTGATTGATACGTATAGCCGAATGATCCTGGGTTACTACGTGACATTTGAGGCACCGTCCACGTTGTCGACTAGCATGGCATTGGCACACGCCTTTCTTCCGAAAGAAAAATACTTGCGTGACCTGGGTATCTCCGGAGAATGGCCTTGCTGGGGTTTCCCAGACCTCATTCACGTCGACAATGGTGGAGATTTGAATGGCCGCATGATGCATGGTGCTAGGCGAAAATATCGTTTTAATATTCGCAATCGGCCGGTCGGCGGTCCCAACTTTGGCGGCCACGTCGAAAGCGCGTTCCGTACTTTCATGTTCGAGATCAAGAGCTTGCCCGGCACCAAATTCTCTAATCCTACCGAACGGGCGGAATACGACTCCGAGGGGCGGGCAGTCATGACACTGGCGGAATTTGACCGTCTTTTCGCGGACTTCCTCGTTAATGACTATCACCTGGATGAACATTCTGGGGATGGCATGAACAAGATGACGCCTTTGCAGCGCTGGCGTAAGGGGATTTTTGAAGGTGACGTCATGCCGCCTAGAGGATTGCCTGAGCGACCCGTCGACGAATTATCCCTGCGGCTGTCCCTGATGCCATTCGAGATGCGCACCGTACGCCAAGGGCAAGTCAAAATCCTAGGCGAGGAGTACTACAGCGGGGCTCTGACGCTCCTGAGCGACAGCATCGACCTCACCAAGCCGCTATCGGATCGCAAGTTTGAGGTGCACTACGATCCGCGCAACATATCAAAGGTTTGGCTCTACGACGATACTTCGTCCGCCTATATAGAGGTACCGTTTGCCGATCTGCGCAAGTCCCCTATCAGTAAATGGGAAAACGACGCGCGCAAGCGCCGGCGCGGTAACCCAGCGGAGGAATTCAAGGAAGAGCGCTATCAGAGCAAGATCCGTCGACTGGAAATGGTGGAAGAATCGGCGAAGAAGACCAAACAGACCCGGCGCGAAACTGAAAAAGCCGCTCGTCGCGAACGAACTGCCCTAGTACAGCCTCCTCCGGTGCCGAAGCCGTCGGCCACCACCACGGTCAAAAAGCAAGGGCTTGATCCAACACGCCTGGCTAGGTTGAAAAATTTGGTTAGGGAGGCACCAATTCCAAACGACATAATAGAGGGGACACATAAAGATGACACGTGAGGAGCGCTACCCACATCTCCATCCCAACGTTGCCCGTATGGCGGAGCAGTCAAACGAGAGGCGAATCAAGTACATCGAGCAAGATCGATTTGTTGTACATCGCCGTGCCGAGGAAATTTTAACTGAGCTTGAAACTCTTTATCGCATGGAAGACTCCGTGCGTCCGCAAGGGAGATTGATCGTTGGCCGATCCTTAATGGGAAAGAGTGCTGTCATCGATCAGTTCATGAAAAATCACCGTGCCACAGATAATCCGGACGGGCCAGCTGCACTCGTACCGGTTCTGTCGATTCAATATCCGGATACGGCCAAGGAAGGTATCTACCCTGAAATACTGAGGAAATTGAACGCTGTCCCGTCTTCGAACGCCAAACCACATCAAGTTCGCGCGGACGCAATCAGCCTTGTTCAAACTGTAGGCTGTCGGATTATCATTATTGATGAGATTCACAATCTGTTGGAAGGTAGTGCGACGGCGCAGAGAAAGGGATTGAATTCCATCAAATATTTAATGAACGAGTTGAGGCGTCCAATCGTAGCGGCCGGCACCGCCGAAGCAGTTAATGCCGTGCGCGCAGACGAACAAATTTCGAGCAGGCTCAAGCAGTTGCCATTAAAGCGATTCAAGGACGATGAAGATTTCATGGAGCTACTCGCGGGATTTGAAATGTTATTGCCGTTACGACGGCCATCCGCACTAGATGACTCTAGTCTCGCATCGCTAATTCATCGCGCGACGTTAGGTGTCACCGGAAACGTATCTGATTTATTGAACAAGGCCGCCATTACCGCTATCAAATCCGGCAACGAACTGATCTCCGAAGAGGAAATTACGCAATGCATTGGCGAGGAGATTGCTGACATCGCCGATCTCTAAAATCATCATGACCAGGATTTACGGTTTAACCGGACGTCGGTTGCCAATTCATCCGCAGCCGCTCCCAGACGAGCTCTTTACCCATTGGTTTACGCGTCTTTCGCATTCGAATGGATTAAAAGTGCAGACACTGGCGGATCGCCTTTTCGGGTACCCCAGCTCTTTTTGGGCGCGAGATCAAGATAAGCTGGCGAGTCAACAGGCGATCGACGCACTTGCCGAAGTGACAGGTCAAGTACCAGAAGATCTATTGCGACTGACGCTGAGGCCTTACGGTGACTATCTCTATGCAAAACACAATCCTTTTGGTAACACGCGCTGGATTTTGCCACTTGGGGTGTATCACCGTACTCGCAGACACGGTCTGCAATTCTGTCCACTATGCTTGCGTTCGGATGTACCGTACTTTAGGCGGTGCTGGCGGCTGTCCTTCTACGTTGAGTGCGATCACCACCATGTTTTGATGCTGGATGCTTGTCCCAATTGCAAAGCACCTGTGATGTTTCATCGAGCAGAACTGGGGCATCGACATCGCCGTGGGTATCCTCCTACCGTCAATTGTTATCGCTGTTGCTTCAACTTGAGTTGGGCCAGCGCACAAACCTATGACTGGGCTGACCAGCAAGCGATGCTAGCTGCACAGGCAGCCATATTTTGTCACTTTCGACACAGTGCCTTCTTGCATGAGCGTACCTTCGAATCGGCACAAACTTTTTTCGATGTGCTCTACCTACTGTGCAATCGTATTGGCTCATCACGCCGTACTGGTGAATTATATGACTGGGTTCAAGAGCAGATCAGGCCACACGAGACGCGGCAGATCAATCGCCGCGTCAACAAGTTCGATGATCGGCCAATATGGGAAAGAGCACGCATCTTGGAGGCGGCATTTTGGTTACTGTGCGACTGGCCGTATCGCCTGAATAGCGCGATAAGGGAGCTGAACATCTACCCATGTTTATTGACGCCTGAGCAAGGCGAAAGAAATACATGGCTATTAGAAGCGATGCCATTGTTCGACTGATGCGCTAAATGGTATCGAAGCGTCTTATATTGGCATTACTTTTACCGCAATTATTAGATGTTAGATATATGGTTCGTATTTGATCCGAACCATATTTACGAAAACCTTTCTGTATTTTTTTGAATATGCCGATCGTACTCAAAGCTTTGAAAGATCTCGGGAGCGCTTATTTCAGAATCGACTGGATAGGCAATGTTGTTTCACGAAGTCTAAAGGCTGCAGCAACCCCTTCTGTCAACATCGTTGTCTCAGTTAGGTCATCTCTACACGATACGCTGCCCGGCGATGGTTTTGTCCAGGTCGAGCTGGCTATTCCTGTGGCCTATCTCCGGTTGCTGAGAATTGGAGACATGTGGCGATACGGGCGGCGCGTAAACGGTGGCGATGGCGAGCAGCTAAGCTTTTCAAATATTGAGATCAATAGCGAAACAGTCGATGTAAAACCGGTAGGGTTACCTATTGCTGTAGATGATGAGATTCGCTTCTTGCTCCCGTTTGACCAATATTGTTCGCACCGTCGGCACACAGGGTCGTATGCAGCGCGTGTTCGTATCGATGAGAAGACATTTATATTAGTACCCTGTATGGAGTTGATTCGTTTTTATTTCGGATCAAGCGGCGCGCTCCTTGCACGTTTGTTTTCCGGTCCGATACGCGGACACGATCTTTACGAATCTGCGAAAACAAACTTAATGGGCGTAGCACACGTAAGACTTTCAGCGGGAATCCCAGGAATAGCAGCAGCGACCGTCGCGCGTATCGCGCTGGATCGTCATGCGGCGAGTGCTGCAAATTGGATTGTCAAATCAGGAGTGAGTGCGGCAGCGAATGGAGCTTCACACTATCCGGCCACTAAATTTCCATTCGTTGGACGCACTACACTCACGGCGGTAGGAAGGTGGGTCAATGCGCAAGGTTATGACGTCTTTGTCGTGGATCGAATGGTGTCTTGCACTTACCCCTTTCCTTTTCGATCCCTGTTCTATGAGCTTCATCCAAGCGAAAAAAAATCCAACTCAAAAGGAATGATGTCCGCAACCAGTATCCAGTCTCGCCGGCAGGCGACCAGCATGACGGGCGACGATGAATTGAATGAGGGCGCTGTCAAGTCAACCTGGGCAACTGCGACAATTAATTTCGAAGAGAGTCTTGAAGCATTTCCGGATCTAAGTGGTAAATTAATTCGGCGAAAAATGGTGGCGGATTCCGTGGTAGCTTCTGTTGGGGGCGCTAAACGTACTTCGTTGGCAGTGGGGCCGAGAGAAGCTAGCGGCACCTACAGAAAAGTCGATATTTCGGCGGCTCCGGAACATAACGTGGAAAATTCCAAGTCAGGGCCGATCGCAATATTGGAGGCGATAGAAATCCTGCGAAACAAGCATACTATAGATGTCTGTCTTGCCCCACTCCAAGGTTTATTGCCAATAACGGTCGAACCTTTTAAGCAGATCAGGTACGTTGGGCTGTTAGATCAGCGGAAATTCCCGATCATGGTCGGTGCCCGATTCCTAGTTGGAAATGGCAGTCAGTTGAGAGAGTTTCTTCTGCTTACTTATGTATCTCTGCCACACGAACAGAGCCGGCATACTGCCATTATCGTCGGCATGCCTTGCGTTCCAGCGCATCGCACTGACCAATATTGGTCGCTGTTTTCGCTTTGGGTTGTAGCAAGGCACTTTGCTGGTATTTATCCAATCGACGATGCGAATTCAATCGGTGTGAGCCGCCTGATTTCAGCAAAAGAGGCCAATAATCCGCAATCGCTAGCGGAAGTTCTCTCGACTTTCATATAGAGCAACTCGTCCGTTGCGCAGACTGCATTCGGATCTTGTTGCTATGGTCTTGTACCTAGTATCAACGAAGTCGGAGCCGGAGTTTTAATTCAAGAGGTGCGATACCTTCTTGAAAGGCGCTACATGGTCCGCCAGTCTGATCTGCTTAGGAGTGCTGCAGGCCCTTTATATTTGTTGCGCGGTTATCAGTTTCAGCGGAATGCATAGTTGCCAAATTATTGCTAACCTGATAATGTGTTTGTCTTCAGAGTAAGTGGGGTGGACGTATGTCGCTCATTTGGGAAAATAGACAAAACGATATGCCGGGAACACATGTTTTGATTGTGGGAGCCGGTCATTACCCACACTTCCCAGGCCATACTGCCCAGAAGCCACTAGGCCAGGTAAATATGTGTGCACACAGTGCCCTGGATCTGGCGCAGTGGATGATCGGGAGCCTTCAAAACCCAGCCGCTCCGCTACAGAGTGTGCGTCTGCTTATTTCGGACGCAAACGTATCCCTCCAAGCACAACAGCAATACGACCACGAAATTAGGCCTGCCACAGTGGGCCAGGTGCGTGCTGCGTTCCGTGATTGGAAACGAGATTTGGCTGCGGTTCCTGGCAGCGTAGCGGTTTTCTATTTTGCCGGTCATGGCTTCGGTAATGGTGAGAATCAGTGCCTATTGATGGAGGATTACAACCTCGATGATGCCGCTGCTCTCGATGGTGCAATCAACTATACAAATTTGTCCCAGAGCGTGAATGCAATAACGAACCTAAGTGGCGCCTGGTTCTTCATCGACGCATGTCGTGATGCGACCGTTGAGCAGACAGCAAGGGACAACTGGGGTTTAAAGCTCGATCATAAAGTACCATTCCTCGCCACTTCAGTACCCTGCTTCCAGCTGTTCGCAGCAGCAAGCGGTCGTCAGGCATTGGGCGTTGATGGTCAGCCAACTTTCTTCGCTCGGGCACTGAAAAAGGCGCTGAGCGAAAATGGCTACGCTGAATCTCCAGATGGCTGGGCCGTGAAGGCATTTGCACTGCACGGTGCAGTGGCTGGGAATCTGGAGTTAATCAGTGAAGAGGCGAAGATTCCGAAATCCAAGCGTCAGCGAGCCGAGGCCCGCACTCCAGAGCCGAATCAGCCTCTGCATTTCCGCAGTGCCGATAACCCGCCGGCGTTTCTGGTGAAGGTTACGTGCCAGCCGGAAGAGCATAACGCCTGTCATACTTTCAGCTACGAAATTCAAGGGTCTAATAACTGGGTGAGCCGCGAGCCGGATGCGGCGGCATGGTATGCGAACGTACCGCCCGGTTTTTATCAGTTCAAAGCCGTAAACGGAGCTGGGAAAGCCACCCATGCTGAGAAGATCATCCAGCTACATTTTGTTGAAGTGTATTTGAAGGGGGTGGTATGACGATCACTAACATTTATCTGATTGATTCACGCCTTAGCCCCAAACGAGCGTTAGATGTTGAAGTTAAGCTGTTTCCTGTCGATGGGGGGAAGGTGAAACTTGAACCTGCTTACGCCATCTTCGCGGCACTTACATCGACTTTTTCTAGCTCTTCGCCTTTGCAATTGGAGCTCTCTTTGGGCGATTGGATTTTGGAATTCGTTTCATCCCAAGGCAACCCTGTTGCGATCCTCCTTCGTGTTTCTAATGATTCGAACAATCATGAGATCGACGCAGCTGTGATTGAGGGCTATATTCCACCTCCAACGGCCAGACGCTTGCACTATGAACCGCTCATCAAACATGACGAATACAGTGATAAGACTGCCAGAAGATTTAGCCCTAGTAGTGCAAATACTCCGAGAGTCGAGCATCTGCGACATCCAAGAAATATGGGTGTCATTTCAAAACTCCAAGTCAAATGCGAGACATTTGAATTGCGCTCGGACATCGTGCTGATGCCTGAGCACGAAAGAAGTTTTGAAGACTGCAAGTCATTTGACGATAAATTCGAATATTGGCTTGACGGTTGGCACTCTGTCGATGAGCAGAATACTTTCAACTTAAATTTGGACATCATTCCTGGCAAAGAATTTTGTACCGGAAGGTTGAGTTTGAAGAATTCGTTCAGGCGACCCCGTAAGAAAGTTTTGTACATTACGTTCTCTGAAGAACGTTACTTCTTCGTTATTCCGTGCAAGGTGTCTGCAGATCTGCAATCAGATATCGATGTTGAGTTCGACTTTTATGACACGTCTGAGTTCTTGAACAATGGGCGAATCTTGCAAGTGCGTGTATTTACTAATGATTCCGCATTTAACGGAGTGATGCAGCAACTAAGCAAAGGAAACCTTTACTCTGCCAAGCAGCTTTCTATGCGACATGCCGAGCGATTGCTACAACAAAAGTACTTCGATCCAATTGGTGCCGCCGCAGGGGCACTTGTACTCGTACAGCCGGACGTTTCGGGGAGTGTGGCGTACTTGTCGGAGCACAAACATGTCTTACGCTGGATTGATAATCTCCTCGATGATTTTGAATGGATTTCTGAAGGTGCAATTTGCTCAGCATGGGTGCTTGCGATTGCCGGCGAATTGGGAATTATTAGTGAGGCGAAAGATGAGGATGAACTACGTTCGGAGATCGCTTTGTTACTCACTGAGGCTGTGCGTCGAGGCTTACCTATTTATACCGAGTCGTTGAATATGCTTAGCAAGGGTGTCAATTGGGCCGCTAAAGAAATCCCTGTGGATCTGCATCTGGCGGTGCAATGGTTGACCCTACACTCGCTCAATGCCGGACCGTTTGTGCTCTTGCGCGATCGATCTGAGGCAGCGTCATGAGCGTTAAGGTAGTGTTTTTTCCTGCTAAATGTGGGGATTGCTTTCTACTGGAATGCTCTGTCAACGATGGCATATTCAGAATCTTAATCGATGGCGGTACGCCCGCGACCGCAGATGTCGTACTCGCTTATTTGAAAAAAGACGGTAAGTGTCCTGTAATTGATTTGGTGGTGGTGACTCACATCGATAACGACCACATTGGGGGTGTCATCAGGCTGCTCAAGGATACGGAGTTCAATGCGGCCGTCAAAGAGATCTGGTTCAATGGCATTAGTAGGATCGCGAAACTTCCATCGGGGGTTAAGTCTCTCAGTGTGACGCAAGGCGTCAAGTTGGAAGAAATGCTGCACGATGACGCTCGTTGGAACGCATATTTTGGTGGCGCTGCGGTTAGCATCAATGCTGATGGAAGCCCCTACAATGCACGCATAGCCGATGGGCTCGTGTTGGATATTCTGTCACCCGGCACCGCAGAGCTGGCAGAACTTAAGCGCAATTGGAGCATGCTGGCCGTCGCGCCCGATCCGTCAGATGAAGAAAAAGACAAGTTACCAGCTGGCGTTCAAAGTTTGAGCGTAGGCAAAGATGTCTATGCGTTGGCTGAATCTAAATTCGATCCAGATAAAGCGTACGCAAATGGTTCGAGCATCGCATTTCTGTTGGAAATTGACCTTAAATTTTTGTTATTTACTGGTGACGCTTTTCCTGATGTTATTACCGACGCGGCTGAGCTATTGCAGGCTGGACCGATCAGAGTCAATGTGTTCAAAGTCTCCCATCACGGTTCGGCCGGCAATACGAATGAGCGGATCGTCAGGAAGTTTCCGGCCGACTACTACCTCATTTCAACCGATGGAACACACGATCATCCTCATGATGAAGCCATTGGTCGCATCCTAGTATATGCAGACAATCCAAAGTCTTTGATCTTCAATTATCCCGATACAATGTCAACATGGCGAGGAACGGACTTCGAAGGTGCCTGGTCCGTGCGCGTCCAATCGCATGACGGCAAAACCCCGATTGAGCTCGACCTGGGAGGCGCCTGACTTATCGGTTGTCGATGTTTTCGCGAATATGCGTCAAGCGAATGAGTTCTTCGTCGACGGAAGCTTTAGACACTGCTGGTCGAACCTGGCCATAGTATTTGCGCGGCTGAGACTGCGCATGATAATCGGTGTCTTCTGCAATGCGAGTTAGCCTCATTTGGCAGATGCGTGCACCGACTGTGAGTCTGACTGGGACATTGCCATGATTGAGCAGTTCAAGCGGAACGCAGCCGCGGTATCCAGGCTGTAACATGGCATAGAGCCCCACACCTAGCTTCGAATAACTGCTTCGTGGCATAACGTCCGCGTAGCAGTTAGCGGGTAGACCAACGTACTCTAGTGTGGTGGCTAACACTAGCTGGTCAGGATACAGAATAAATGTGTCGCCGAGCCGACGCCTGGTTTCATCAAAGTGCGACGCGAGGCTCGCTCCGCCTTGCTGTTGTTCGGCCGAGACGTCGATGAATGCGGCTCGGGTGTGCACCGATACAAGGAAGTCATACCCTAGACGCAAGTCAACGCTAACCTCGTTGACCTGGTCTGTGGATATCAGCGGCGCTACGCTCAGGCCGCTATCCGGATCGCTTAAAGCTTTGATGATTTCAGGCTTGGTCCAGAGGCTCATCCCAGGCATTCCTAATCATAAAATTCCGTATGGACTTTTCGGTGAGATCATTCACTGCAAGGATCAAGTCGTCATCATTGGGGAACGCCCTTCTTTTGGCAGGGTCAGCAATTGAACTCTTAAGCTGTTTCAGCGCGGCAGGGAAGACACCATGCATTTGGGCGATGCTTGTAATTTCACATGGCCGGCTATCAGAATAGAATTTTTCAACCTCCGGTTCATCGAACCGCTTAATCAACAGCGGCTTGCCCGCATTGTCGAGTGCAGTATTTTGCAACATATTGATGAAGTCTCCATGGCCCTCGTTGAGGAATTCCTCGATCACCGCGATGCGCGCCATCGTTGATGGATGTGTATCGTTGGCAGGTTGGTCAGGTGCCCATTCCTCGATATAGAAACAGGCAGCTGAACCCACATAGCTCGCGGCAAAGGTGTCGCAGAAGTGTTCTGTGATGAGGTTGAGCGCCACTTTGCGTCGCTTTGTTCTATCATCAATGCCGTTGACGTAGGCAGCGTCAGGCAAGCATTCAAGCCAAGCTTGGTCATTCGAGGTGAGCGCCCCAGTCACGAGGCGTTTACGTTCTTCAACGTAGTGCCCAATTTCATGATAAAGCGGCGTGCAGAAAAGCGGCGTGTGCTGGAAGATCTCGGGTAATGCGATCTGAACCAGCTCGAACTTCATTTTCGTTTCCAGCAACTGCTCGATCGGATCATTTGGCGCCGAGTGGACTCGTTCACAGAGGAATTCGGAAGACTGCAGTAGAGAGGTGGTTACCACGCAATCGTCCAGTCCCCAGTCGATGAGCGAATTGCGCAGCGCGAAGACAAGTTCGTAGGGCACCCTGTTTGAAGTGCTACCGGCGAGATATTGGGTTGCACGCCAAATTGACTCGACTACCAATTGAAGTGCGTCAGGAGGTAAGGCGGAACTCGCCCCGTCACGATAGTCAGCGCGAAGCTTGCTGAGCAAGGCCTGCAATTCGGCTACATACTCACTGAGGTTTTTCGAGAAAAAATGATTCTGGGCGAGCTTATCAAGCCGCCCAGATAAGAGACGCAGAATCGTACTATGCAGCAGCAAATCGCTGCAGGCCGTCCAGCAAACGCTGCGCCACTTGAGGATTGAAGGCTTTGGGCGAAGTCATGCCGCTAAGTTCATCGACCAGCTCGAGTTCATCCGCAATTTCAAACGCCATCTCCACAACCTCTGGACGAAGGTTTGGGTTATGGTGCTTTTGCTGAACGAAAATAGCAGCCCCTCGCGCGACGTCATACAGGTACGTCTGCAGCTCTGGAGAGAGGTCTTGCTGATTTGTTGATAGCACTCTTACCAAAGCACGAACAAACGCGAGCGACGATGCTGGCCGCGTGGTGTTTGCATATATGCTCATAATATTCCTAAGATTGGTGTGAGGATCGAACAACCCAACATTATGCCAAGAATATAATACCCTGTCGATGTTGCCAAGGATTAATTATGGAATTGCCAAATTGATACACTGCTATCTTCAGCTGCGTCGATTTTGGATTCGTGCCTCGGAAAGCAGGTGTATATCCTCAGTTTGCACCGATCCGCTGGAAAGTGACGCACGCATGTCCTGATATACAGGTTCTTCTTGCTCTAGATCTGAAATACTGAGAACGATGGCAAACGGAACCCCTTCAGGTGGGAAAGGTTCTTCAGCTCGCTCCAGGTATTTAAGGCTGACCTGCCATTGCGATGATTGTCCCACGCCGCCTTTGGAAGAGAACTGAACTTTCTTCACGTTGTTCCACTTCTGGCTCTCTTGAATGAGATCTTGTTCCGTCTCATGTTTAGAGGAGCTGCCAGTCTTGAACACGTTCTTCGACTTGACATCGAACTTACCGGTTCTCACATTGCGCTGGTGCAGAGCTACTACCATATCGACCCGGATCAGCTCAGCTCCAAATGCATCGTTGACTGGTGGCGTGTACACCAAGGTGGCCCAAGCCTTGCCTCGGCAACTACCAGAGTCGTTGAGGCAGGCTGGCCAATCAAATTCGAAGAACATATCTTTTTTGGGTTGGAGTGTGTCTATGAACACCAGGGTTGCACTGCTAGGGTTTCCATTGAGAAATTCCTGCGCAGCCGGTGGCACACCATAACCAATAAGATCTTTTCGAATCCTATCGAATACTTTGGCCGACAGAGGTTTGGACTCAGATGTACCGTGGATACATAGTGCAATGAGCGCTTCTCTGGAGAGCTTGCCCTCAGTGAGTTGATCAATTCTCGCCATCGTCTTCGCAACGATAGGCGCTGCAAAACTGGTCCCACAGTTCCAAATAATACTGCTGTCGGTAGTTACCACCTTTAGCTCGGTGCTGGCGCCCGCTGCGGCGCCATGACCTCCGTAGTGCACTACATCGGGCTTGATGTGACCTTTAAAGCCAGGGCCGCGACGAGAGTATCGCGCAGGTGCTTCCGCAATATGCATAGTGCAGCTACGAGGGTTGAGCGCGCCGACACTCAGACTGAACAGCGAATCACCAGGAGCAGTTACTCGATCATCAAATGAGGTCGCCAGATCGCTGAGCACGTCGGTATGAGATGCTTTCCATTCGGGGCGATGCGCCCCCGGAGGGAGATTGCCGGCAGAGACGACAAACACTACATCGTTAGCGACTGCAATCTGATCTAGTCCCATCGAGAACTCATCATACGTTGCAGAAGGAAGCAGCTCTTTTACATTGTGTGCGAAGCAAAACACGCGAGCGCCGGCAGACTCCTTGGCGCGCCGAACTTCATCGTTGAGCGCAAGCAGAAAATCTTGTTGGTCGCCGTAGTACAGCGAGAAAGTGTCCTCAGTCGGCATGAGGCCAATATCGACCAGAAAACAGCCATCTGGCTCCGCACACAGTAACGGGCCGTTGATAGCCTGACCATCGACCAGTAGGCTACCAATTTCCGTGCCATGATCTTCATTCGTATGGTGGCGCGGCACTGCAACCACCTGGCTTGAGATCCAGTCGCTCAGAACATTGCTGATGCCGCCGTCGATGACCGCTACAGTTGGATATTGCGCGTTATTAATCGGCTTAGAAAACGTGTGAACACCCGCACTTACACTCTTCCCAGCAGATGAGCCTAGTGTGAATGCGCTTGGCAGTCCGATCCTGCGCACCAGGTGGCTTTGATCCAGGAATGCGAGTAAAGATTCGTGGCGGAGAACAGCAAGATCCACATCGTCGAATACCCGTCTCGATCGACCTTGCCATTGACTTATAGACTGGATCGACATGTCTTTCATCAGCCAAAGATAGAGGCGTGTGACCCGGCCTTTTTTATGCAGCAGTGCGTAATAACCTCCGCCCAAAGCCTGCCCTAAATTTCTGAAAAAAGAATCGTATGATCCCGCCGATGCCAGAGATCTGGCGACACGCTTGTCTTGCGGCTCAATGAAGTCAAACAGATCGATACGATAGCGCAGCGCCAGTTTCTTGTCTGCGGCCCATTTAGTCGCCTGTTGAGCTGAAAACGAACGTTTGTCGGCCGCAGACCAAACTGACACTCCTGCGACCGCGCTCGCTTCAACCCGACTTGTCGTTGGTGCGGGCATGTCTTCGTACTCGCCCGTTTTTTTATTGACTTTTTCTTTAGTCGCGACCTCGACCTCAGCATTGAGCACTTTTTCTGCGGTCGTGATTAACTGCGATGAGGTTGCCTGAACAATGAGTTCGCCACTGTCTTCGAGTCCGACCACAGGTGTTGCGCGTGAGGGAAACAGCGTCGACGTTGGACGATGAGACTTCGCATGTGCATCGGCGTGCATTTTTACTTTTATGTACCCGAGCTCAGACGGATTGCGCGCAAGTACACCAGACGCTGCTTTTAATGACGCTGCTAACGCGTTACGATGCCTGGCGAAAGCTTCATTGGCCCCCGCAAAAAAATCAGTACCGCCGCCGCCAGGGGAGCGATCCCTGTTATCCTGATAGGTTCGCACGTCCAGTACTACCTCAATTGGCGAATAGCCGCTCATAAGTCCTCCTAATTATTTAGTTTTACGCGAGACTGTTGACTTACCTTTGCGAACGATCTTCGAGGTATCGCTCAAGCTGAGTTCAAAATAGTCGTTATGGCGTAGCCAACCCATGAGCTCGGTGTCACTCTGGAAAAGCACTGCGCGAAGCGGAGAGGACAGCCTGCCGCTGTTGAGTGTTGCGATATCGCGTAGCGCTGCCAATGGAGATGGGGCGGCAGGAGGCAAGACGCAGCGTTTCTTATAAGCGATCAAGAAATCCTCAATCTCCGCCCCGGAGCAGCCATCAAGTAGTGCAGCGATAAACTTCAACTCGGGCTCAGAAATTTCCAGTGGCTGCGAATACAGCTTTGCGATCACCAAACGTGTTTTGAAGTCTGGCAACGGCACTTCAATTTGCGCGCTGAATCTGCGCCAGACGGCCGTATCAAGCAGTTTGGGGTGATTCGTAATCCCAATGGTGACGCCCGAGTCTTTTCTATTGTCCAGATTCTGCAGCAGCGCATTGACTACGCGTTTGATTTCCCCGACCTCGTTAGGGTCGTCACGCATCTTGGCAAGCGAGTCGAACTCATCTAAAACCAAAATGCACCGGAAGCGATTGGCGAAAGAAAACACCTGGGCGATATTTCGCGCAGATGTCCCCAAAAATGACGACATCATCGCATCGATGCGTGCGAGTACGACAGGCAAACCGAGTTGGCCGGCAAGCCAGTAAGCAAGCGATGTCTTGCCAGTACCTGGGGGGCCTACAAGTAGACAGGAACTGGTTGGCAGAATCCCCAGCTTACTCAACTCTTCACCGTTTCTCCATTCGTTTACTACCTGTGTCATGGCGCGTACGAACTCATCTGGGAAGATCGGCAACTCAGTAGACAGTTGGTCAGGGAAAATTACTTCGACCAATCTTGCTCCTGTTTCTTTATCCGCTGGCAGGTGAGTCGATGGAAGAAGCACCTCTCCAGGCAGGCTGCGCGCGCGCGAGGGCACAAGTTTTCGTGGTGCCATCTCCGAGGAGCGTTCCGCCTTCATAAGTAAGGCGCGTAGGCTCTTGGATTCCGGCGTAAGCCCGCCTTCTTCCAGTGCTTTTTGTAATCGCTCAATCTGAAATAACAATGCCTCACTAGGCGAGGCGAGTGCTACGCGACAAATTGCGCTGATGATTGTAAAGTGCTTTGAGACGTTCATTGCATAAGTCCCTTAAAGATTCCCAAAAAAACTAAAAATTTCCCAAAATAACGGAGAATCGCTTCAACATTTCGGTCATTATTGCATATTGGCGTAATTTTCGCCTAGACATATAAATTTAAAAAAATCCTATGAAAACAACGGTTTTATGTACGTCGGCTCTTGTATTAGGATGATAATTACTGTATTTATGTACAGTATTATTAGTGGCGGAAACTTTTTGGATTGTCTATAAGAGCACCTATTGCGATAGCTGCAGCTATCGCAATAGGTGCTCTCATCAAATGCGTTGGTATCTAGATAGTCGGCTGATGGGTCGTCTATCGCCTCTATGAGACTCTTTGCATAACATGAGATACTTTGCTCATGAATGGGGGCGACGACTTAGCGCCCTACATCTGCAAAAAATCATGACATGAGGAAACCGTCATCATGGCCGACATCGAGAACGACGAGACAACGATCAAACGCATCTGTTATTGCTGCATCAGCGAGACCTATCTCGCCAGCGAGATCAGATCGTCCGGCGTCGAAGCCGAATGTGACTATTGCGGTAAGAGCGAACCGTCAATTGGCATCGACGTGCTAGCGGAATGGATCGAGGAGGCGTTTTCCGATTACTACACACGCACTGCGGACCAGCCGAAAACATGGCAGGAACGTCTCATGGCCGACAGTGAGTCGTACTATAACTGGGATCGCGAGGGCATGCCGGTCAACGAGGCGATCCAAGAGGCTGCCGGCATTGACGAGGAGCCTGCAGCCGATGTCCTCGAAATCCTTGAAGAAAGGCACGCGCCGTACCCGGATAAGGACAATATCGGTGAAGAGAGTGAGTTCTCTTCGGATTCGTACTACGAGTGCGGCCATCCGACCTTTATTGGACTTCACATGGAATGGCACGAGTTTGAACAATCCCTCAAGACCAAGGCGCGCTTCTTCAGTCGTACGGCGGAAAAACTCCTCGCCCAGGTTTTTGGGGGCATCGACAGGCTCAAGACTCGAGCAGGTCGCTCACTGGTCGTAAATGCAGGTCCCGGGGCGCAGCTCGATCATCTTTATCGTTCGCGTGTTTTTCAGGCGGAAGACTTGCTTAAGGAGGCGCTGTGTCGTCCTGACGCCCACATCGGTTCACCGCCCCCCAAAATGGCGCGCGCCGGTCGAATGAACGCACAAGGAATCTCGGTCTTCTATGGCGCGACAAAGGTGAATGTTGCCATTGCCGAAGTCCGGCCGCCCGTCGGAAGCCGCGTGGTCGCAGCCAGATTCGACATCACGCGGGAGCTACGGCTACTTGATCTCACTGCGGCGAATGATGTGCACGAAGAGGGCAGCATTTTCGATCCTTCTTTTAAGGAACGTTTGCACCGCGCCGAATTTCTGCGCTCACTAGGGTTGCGCATGGCGCGTCCCGTGATGCCGGATGACGAAGGGATCGATTATTTGCCGACGCAGGCTGTCGCCGACTTCCTAGCAACGGCCAATGACCCGCGCCTCGACGGAATCATCTTTCCGTCCGCGCAGGTGGAGAAAGGGTGCAACGTTGTCCTTTTCCACGAATCGGCGAGAGTCGCGGAAGAGACAATTCCAGAAGGGACGGAGATCAAGGTTAGTACCGGTCACGACTCCGAAGATGGCTGGGAAGTCGACTATTCCGTGACTGAGACAGTCCCCCTACCGGAAGCCCCGAGACCAGACGATAAAGACGATGGATTTCTGGGAACCTTTCTGCACTTCATTCGACCGCTGGACGACGACCGCCAGGAAACGCTTCGCCTTCTCACCACCTCAGTCGAGGTTCACCACGTAACCTTGGTCAAAGTCAGCACTGAGTCCCATTCTGTTCACCGCTATCAACGCGAGAATCGCCCGTCCGGATACTGAACCAACCTGTCCGATTGGATTAGTAGTAGGGAGAGTCGTGACGATTCTCCATCACTTTTAATAGCAACCCGTGTCAATCATGGAGTTGCCGAATCATGTATGAAGCTTCAAAAGATAGCCGCTGGTTCGTTCTGGAAGTGCTTAATGAAACCGATAAAAAGTAATCAATTGACAGCTTGATCAAGGATGGTATCGATGAATCGTGTGTTCCAAATTGACGCCTTTGGGCGCTTCAACAGCTTTTATGGGAAACCAGAATGCCGTTTTGTCGTGCTAAATCTGTACAAGGGTATCTGCCAGTCCTGTGACGCAAAGATCGTTGGCGACGCCTATCACGTTGCGCATATCATCTCGCGCACGCACCCAACGCTCATGGAGAAGTATTTTCCCGGATTAGATGTCGACAATCTCCTGAATTTGCAGCTGTCGTGTCCGTCGTGCAACCTCAAGGTAAGCAACTTTGTACTCGATACACCGCTTCTTTTGCATACTTTTACCTGTTCTGCTCGAGCTATTTCGCTGCGATTGAGTTCGGTCATGGCGCGCCTATGCAGTGAGAGCAAACCGGTTCAGATGAGTGGCGTCGATCCTAAAATATGCACCGACGTGCTTCACATTAGCATGGGAGAACTTTACGACATTTCGACGGATTGGCATGGCGCTGTCGTGATTTCGAATGACAAGCTGAAGGATCGCATTCGCCAAGAAATGACACTGGCACTCGGATATGAACCCGACGACTGGGCTGTATATTCAACGTTGACGGAAGCTATTGGCAATTTCAAGGATCTCATTCAGGTGAACGGAAGCCGCATGTCTTGGATAGGAGTGAAGAAGCCTGAATGGTGGACCGAGGCATACGCGCGGCGCTACAGTCGCGATGGAAGCGATATTCCCAATTCGACCAACAAGGATGGTTCCATTATCACAGATGACCTTGCAGACGGCATTTATCTTGATCAGGATGAACTCAATGGGCGCCAAGGCCTCTGGATTCCATTGCGTACAGAAACACAACGGTGGTTTTGCGACGTGATTGGTACCATCGTTCGCACTAGACGTAAACTTGAGACTCAAACTGATCACAAGCGTTACGTCGTCTTGGATGAGGACGCATGGCATAGTCTGTGTGATTGTTTCGAGCAGCTGACCTATGTGGAATCCGGCCTCGGAATATCAGCCAAGCGGTTAAAAGCGCCTGAAGCATTCATGCATTTTGCCGTTACTGATGGCGAACTCTACATGCACGATGAAGGTCGTGTAATTCCGGAAGAGGTCATACGGCTATGCCGTGTGGCAGGTGAAACGACAATTTGGGGTGATGGAATCGTGCTGCGATGGACTAAGATCAAGTCGTGGCTCGAGCACGGTTTCGCCTTGGCCGAACTCGGTGCACAGAAGGCCGTCGGACCGCACTTGGTTCGGATTAATGATGAGCGTCTTCAATGGAGATGGGTTCCGCAGCTACCGCGGACCATAGGAAAGACACGAGATCAAGTCCAAAGGGAAGCCGAGGCAGAAACAATGCTTCACTCGAAAAGGGGAAGACGCCGGATCAACAAGGCCTTCGTTTGGGTGTCGCCGGTGGTTGTCTAGGCTTGAATGGCCATGAAGATCGACAAGTAAATAAACGCACCGTAGTCAAAATTAAGACAGCGAGACAATGGTCCGAGATAGCTCCATTTCATTGTTACAGCCACCTTGTCACGCCACCGTGATGAGAGCAAGTGCCACGGTGGTTTCTGCTGAAACTGTAAGTCCCATCACGGCATTTTGCACTGGCACCATTGGGAACCTTGTCATCTATTGATTTTGACGGAGCATGCACGTTTTGACCGGCTTTGTCGGTGTAATGCTTGTGCGACGTCAGTTTGGATTCATCTGGTTCGGATTTTTGCGTGGATGGCGGCGGCTGCAGCTGCGCATAGGCCGGAGCCAACGGTGAAATGGCGACAATTGCTGCTAAAACGAAACTAACGATACGCACGCTCATTCCTTTCAATACCCCGCCCCAGTGCTAGCAACCCCTGCTTGGCGACGCGTTAGATAGTAAAAAGATGAGTATAAAAGAAATAATTTAAATAGGGCAATATTGCAATTTAAAACTCTGCACTAGTGCGTCCATAAGTGCTCGTATGGGGTGGGCTGCGACGTAGTTTGTTTAAGTCTGTGTTCAAACACGTTGATCAAGCTGTTAACTTTTCGTCGCAGCTAATCGATAGACTAAATTTACTAATCATTTCTCACTAATCAAAATGCGACGGAGATTTGTAGATTTGATCACTGGCAGCGCCACTACGTCGTTTGCCGAACATGGCACTAATTTGATCAAAGGGCTCCCGACAGCGTATTGGAAGGCGAGAACGCACCGATCCAATGTATGATGAGGGAATGATTGTCTTTCTCGACATTGATGGCGTGTTGCACCCTGAGCCGTGCTATGACAAGGCTCAATTTTTTATTTTTCTGCCTCGCTTGGAGCGCGTTCTGCGCGAATTCCCACAAGTTCAAATCGTCATCAGCAGTACATGGCGTCACAACAGGACTTTGGAACAACTACGAGAGATATTTTCACCGGACATTGCTGTACGAGTTGTTGATGTCACGCCGCGTTGGTCCATGCTTCCGGATTTGATGGAGAGCATCGGTTATCAGCGTCATGTGGAAATTGAAGGCTGGATCAGGAGAACCGGTGAGCCGTGGCAGCCTTGGGTGGCGATCGACGATAAGCCTTATCTTTACAAACCTTTTCTGAAGAATTTGATAAAGACGGATTCACTGACCGGTTTCGATGAGATTGCCGAAAATCTGCTTCGTCAAAAGCTGATGCTGAAGTAAATGGAGTGCTATCGAACTAAAACCAAGCAAGTTACGGAGCCGAGAATTGCTTGTGTGTTCGATTGTTAATTGAGTAATTTTTCTTAAATAGCGATAATTGCACCAACAGAAGCAATGGTTCAGCACTAAATTGTCCCAGCCCTTCATTGGAAAAACCGTAGTCATTACCTATATGGCGCCGTCAATACGATCGGTGGCAGAAAAATATGCGGCTGATTTATGACGTCGCAATCGCATTTTACAGCCATCGTGAGTGCCGCTCAAAGAGTTGCTCAATATCTTGGTGATACATTAACGGTTTAAGCGCCAAATAAATTAATTCGACGTCAGGCACGTCTAGCCAATCATCATTATCATTCAGACCTTCCAGCATTGCACTCAGCAAGCACCGAATGGAGTACGCCGACGGAGAGGACAGATCTCCGAGAACACGCTGTTTCAAAGCTTGAATGATGTCTTGGTGTGAATTGCATTCACGGCCCAAGCCAAGATTGGAGGAAATGTAAGGAATGTAGCCACGCTCACCCTGCATTATTTTTGCTACCCCTATATACAATGCATGCATTTCTTTAGGCGTTAAATATAGCTGCGGCGCACCGTTTCCTAGGCCCGACTGTAGTTCTTTTATTGTGGCTACTAACCCAATAGAACGGTAGCGTTCATCCGGCAGCAGTGGCAATTGGCGGTGTTCCCATATATCCGTCTGCTGCGCCCATAACTGGGCAAGTGCCTTGCGTTGCGCTGGCCGTCGCCACGGCCAGCTTGCTCGAAGCTCGCGCTCGATTAACCATTGTCCGACAGCTGGGATGAGTCTGTCGCGTAACCATGAGAGTGTTTCCGCGCAATACATCCAATGCCGTGGGCCCAGTTCAAAGTTTTTAAAGGAATTGGGTGGGTCCCAAGTTAGGACAACGCTATCTCCATAGGAAAGTCCCTCTAAATCACTGCGTGCCCGGATGAAGGCGTGGTAGCCCAACTCAAAATCGGGATGTGGCTTCGTTGTATAGACCTTCACGTAGTGCTGATTAGCATCGAAGATATCCCAGTTACTACTGCCAGCATCTGCATCGTGCTCGTTAACGAACTCGAGAATTTGGCTCCACAGGCGCGTCGGTATGCTGCAGATTGCGACGACCGTGTCGTCACCGTGGCCGACGAAGGGAAAGTCTTCGGCTCCCCAGTGCTGACTCAGTGCGTGCAATGCATCTATGTACACCGGGGTAAGCTTGTCGAGTGCCCTACACATCGCTTCTACACCCTCGGGCGGAATCTGCAGACGGGCGCTATGGAGGTCAATGGTGATTTCTGAATCAGGACGTGAAGAAGTTGGTCCGTAGATAAACGGGCGATAGGTATTCTCGGCTGGTGCCCCAGTATGCGCAAAAAGATTTTTCAATAGCCACTCTTGAGAAAGGGCAACAGTGAGTCCAGAAGTGGTTTGTTTTTTGACGACGATGCCGACAGATCCTGAAAAGAATCGCTTGTTCGGTAGCAGCGCATCAATATGGACCCAAGGACTATCAATGCTCCAGCTATTCTCGTACGCATGAATATTCTCCAGCTCAAACTCAATTGCTTCGTCGTGACTCTCTTGCCCGAGAAACTTGTGTGCTAGCCTTCTTACAGTAGGACGCTCGTCAACCAGCGCCTTCTGCAGCTGCATCCAGAAGTCTACACGGCGCATCCATTCGTTACAGTATATGTTCGTTGCGACGTCAGGGAAAAATCGACTCAGAATATCCGGATGAAGCCTGACGCGCTCTGTTAGATGCACCCCCGTCCACAGTTCGCCGATAATTTCTCGAGCCCTTAGCTCCTCGCGCGCGTTATGCCACGCTCTAGCGAATTGTTCAGTGCTTTGCTGTGCGACGATCAATACAAATCGGGTGCCAGGCGTTGCCCACGGTCCCGCTAGAAAAAGTGTAATTGCACTTCCTAGCGTGGAAGAGTTGAAGCTTTTCCAGCATTTGCATTCAAAGACAATAAGCTGTGCTTTGTCATTGTGCGCATAACCAAATAGATCAATGCCACCTTGTGAGCGCCCAGTCCCGCCAATTAGCTGGCAACCTTCGATGTCATAGTCTCGTTGCAACAACCACCAGCAGAATTGTTCAAACTGCGGTGCATGCATGTTCTCAAATTGCAATGGATGATTGCCTAGCGGTGCGGAACCGGATAACGGTTCACTGGGTGCGAGCAGATCTAGATGGGGTGGAAAGTCTTGTGGGAGACGTTGTTTTGGCATGCAAGGAAAGCAAGTGTAGAAATTAATTTATATATAATAATGCTGCACGTAAATGCAGTCACTGTTTTATCCAAACGTCATGATTCGGTATTCACAGCTGATGTTATTTGTTACTCCACACGCTATTCTTGCGCTAAACGAATAGAAATTGAGCGAAATGCATCGGGTGAGCTATTCATTGCTCGGTTCCTGATAGTTTATTGGGTATCGCTAGATGGACGTAACTTAACCTAGCTCCGAAATAGATTTTCGCCATTTCCTAAAAGTGAATTTGTCGTTACGTTTAATTTTCTTTTTAATCGTTGAGGGTTTACGCCCGAGGATTGGTGCTATTTCGAGCGCAGACATATTGAAGTCCATCAGCATGACTCTCAATTTTTCGAGATCAACGAGTTCCCATTTTTTGCCCGAATTTGGATAGCGTTCTAAGCTGATTTGACGTTTCTTTTGCTGCGCAAGTTTATCGTGCCAGCGCCGCGAAATTACCTCCGATAGTTGCTGAGCCGCCTTATCTTTTGCCTCCGATGGGATAATTTTATCCCCAAGGGATTTAAAGATTATTTGGCTTGCATCATCAACATCAGGCACATTTTCAAACGCATGCTTTACTCGAATTAGGCTGTTATTAAATTCAATCTTTCCGAGTATAGATAGCTGTTTGTGATTAAACATATAGCCGAGTTCGAAAAGCTTTACCAGCCTTTGCTGTATCGCACTTTCTATCGATACCGCCATTTTCGGTAAATATGGATCCAGTTTAAGAACCCAAACGCCAATAGCTGGCAAATAACTGGACTTGACGAATTGCTGCCAAGGTTCATCAAAAACTTTCTCAGCTGCCAACAGATTTTTGGGATCTAGTTGTTCGATTGTAGTATTAGCCCAAACTAAATCGGCCTCTGCCAATTTTTTAAAGTGTGCGAGATCACTACTTAGATGCCAGGTACTCATCAAAGTATAGATATCTTCTGTTTCTGAGATTTTCCAGACTGACCGGTTTCCTCTTAAATAACCGTGTAAATGCTGGAGCATTCTCCTGCCTAGGTTATTGGTTGTACCCACGTACACCACTCGGTTATATAAGCCATGGTGCACAAGCAAATAAACACAGCCATAGTCAAAATTTGGACAATGTGACAAACGTCCAAGGTAGGTCCAACTCAAATTCATAACCATCTTGCTACACCACCGAGATGGGAACACGTGCCTCTATGGGTTTTGCTGAAACTGTACGTTCCATCAACGCATTTTGCACTAACACCATTTGGAACTTTGTAATCAATTGATTTTGAAGGCGAATGTATATTTCTCCCAGCTTTGTTAATGTAATGCTTGTGCGATGAGAGTTTCGATTCTTCCAGATCTGATTTTTGAGTACTTTGGTTTAAGATGGTTGGTTGTAGCTGAGCATATGCGGGCAGCATCAATGATGTCGCGGGTATTGCTGCCAAAAAGAAACTTATTATTCTCATGTTCATTCCTTTCAATTGACCGCTTTCTGCCCCCAAAGCTGGCTAGCATTTGGTTTGATAGGACGAAGAGTATAAAAGAAATGATTTAATTATTGCAATAATATGATTGTATATGGCAAAAATAGAACTAGTGATAATTCGATTTACAGAAAGCTATTTCATTTTCTTAAATAAAGTTATTTTCATATTTAATTTTGTGCGTTTCTAAATTAGCGATAATCGCACCGCCCAGCTTCAGAAATACAGGCCGAAGTAGTAAAAACAAACCGACAGGTCAAACGTCAAAGCTTTCTCTTTTAGTCGCTGACTTATTGATTATCCCGTCATTTCACACAGTAAAAGGAACTTCCTATTTTATGTCACGCATTACCTTCGCTTTATTGTTTCTGATTTCCAGTATCTCTAATGCATTTGCTGCCCAGGATTTTGCTGAATGCAAACAATTCTTCGTTAATGGCGCTGTACCGGTTGCCAGCAACCATCCCAATACCAGAGCACTGTGCTTTGATGAATTTGCCGTCCTCCACTCAGGACAAAGTAAAACACCTGTGTATGTCGCAGAACGCTTAAGCAAAGAAAAAATTGACTCCAAAGTCAAGCGTGCAAAGAAATTCTTTGCAGATGCCCGGCTACCAAGAACAGAAAGAGCAGAACTCGACGACTACAAATCTTCTGGATATGATCGCGGACATATGGCGCCGGCTGGAGACATGTCCACAAACAATGGAATGGCCCAGTGCTTTTCGTTAGCCAACATGGTGCCGCAGAATCCCAAGAATAATCAAAAAATGTGGAACAGCATTGAAGTTGCTACCAGAAAATATATACAACGCGCAGCAAGTGATGTCTACGTCATCACAGGCCCGGTATTTGATCGTTCACCAGAAACGATAGGCCAGAATCATGTCTGGGTGCCAACATACCTTTACAAATTAGTCTACGATCCTACGACTAAAAAAGCGTGGGCACACTGGATAGAAAATACGGATACAGCACGAGTAACGCCACCGATCAGCTATGAAGAACTGGTGAAGAGGACAGGGATACGGTTTTTACCTGATGGGAGCGTTTTGTAACTAGAACAAATACGGGGATGTACCGACTATTTTCTTTGTATTTCATCAATGTGGTCCATTGTAAGCGTTCCTCACGCTAACTTTTTTCCTTCGAATGATTTGGCAGCGGGTTCTCAATCGCAACAAATTTGCCTTCCAAAAACCAATTGCCCTGCAGCTGGACTGCCGGATACGGATAGTCACCATCTCGAACAAGTCATCGGTGCTGATAACAATAGCGTAACGGCCGCAGACGGCAGCAGTCTCCGGTCCGATAGGGGCATCGCCAAGGGATACGGGATACGATTTTTTGTGGTCGAAGAAATGCACGATGATAGATCATAAATTACGACAAAGTGCATTTTTGGTAATTAAATTCTTGATATTATTAGTACTTTATTGTTAAGATAAAACTGCTGATTCGTATCAGCGTATTTTCCTGCTGTAGTAATTTATCAGGAAAATAAATTGCTTTTTAATTTAATAAATAAGGAAATTGGCATGAAATCTGTAAGCGAAATAAAAATGATGGTGTTGGACCTGCAATCTATTGAGCATGTTAGCGGTGGCTATGTTGGTGATATGGAAATTGCCGTGCAAAGTACAGAGAGTATTAGCTGCGGAACTGTAACGGCAAATGAACTTAGTACGAAAAGCAACGGATGCCCACGTGAGACTAAAGCTTTTGGTTAAGGTCGTTTAATAAGAGAGACACAAATGTCCCATAACATTTGTGTCTCTCTATTTTTGCTTCAGAATAAATCGTGGTGTTGAAATAAAAATGAATAATCGTTCAGAAATATATATCCCAGCCTCCGCAAGAAAACCAGATCAACAATACTTTGAATGTGCACGGAAACACCTCCCTGACATTTGGCGTTTAAAGCAGGAATATTTCTGGACTTATGCGATACCACCTATTCATAAGCAAATGATTCAAGGCTGGAAAATTCATATTTCGGCCACACCAGAATCCGCACTTAGAATTCTAAATAAAGTAATTCCTGTACTAGTTAAATTTGGTTTGGATTTCAAATTTGCGAGTGATGTTTCGATTTTACGGGATTTACTGAGCAAAAACTGTGCGCGCCAATTAAGCGGTAAATTTATAACTATCTATCCCAAGAGTGTCTCTTCTTTTAAAGAAGCTTTGGAGAACCTACATTCCATTCTAGAAGACGAAGTAGGTCCTTATATATTATCTGATAGGCAATATAAAAATTCTAAAGTCATCTTCTATAGATATGGTGGCTTTCAATCTTTGACTGAACTTAATGTTGATGGATCAAAAAAACATTGCATATTAAACGATAGCTTCCAGTACGTAGAGGATGTCAGATCAGCCAGCTTTTGTCTTCCAGATTTTATCAACGACGACCTTATAGAAGACGTACCAAAAAATGATTCAGAGATAAAAGAAGATTATCTTTTTGGAAGCAAGTATAAGATTTCAGCGGTAATAAAACACTCAAATGCCGGGGGAGTTTATCTTGCTGAAGATTTTTTTTCCAAACAAACTACTCTTATTAAAGAGGCAAGGCCTTTTATTGGAATTAATAAGTTTGGAACAGATGCGGTAAAACGCTTAAAGAAAGAATTCCGAATACTTACAAAGGTTTCAGGGCAAGGTATTGCACCAGAGCCATATGGTTTATTTCAAGAATGGGATCACTATTTTCTTGCTCAAGAATTTCTTGAAGGGGTAGATTTACGCAGTTTTTCTATGCAGGCGCACCCTTTTTTGAAAGTTGAGACATCAGTAAAAGCAATGAAAATCTGGTTAGAGAATTTTGTAAAAATTTCTATCCAACTAATTGAAAAAACTATTCTTCTTCACAAAAATAATATCGTATTTGGAGATATTTCTTTAAATAATGTTATTGTAAATAAGGAATCTTTGGATATTAAATTCATAGATTTTGAAGGTGCTTATGAAGCAGGTGTCGATGAACCAATTAATATGTTCACTCCTGGATTTGGTAGTTTGTCGCGTGCAGATAGAGAAACTATTGGGGTAGCAGATGATTACTTTGCGCTGGGTTCAGCAATGCTGGCAATGCTTGCACCAAATTTTCACTTAATAGAGATCAAAGATGATTTCGTTGAATGTTTTCTTGCTGAGTTGCAACGAGATATCGGATTGCCCAGATCAATTGCTGAATGCATCATGCATTTATATTCATCAGATTGCATGGATTTAGATTATCCCCTGCAAAAATTACGAGCAACTACTTTTAATCAGGTACACGAATGTAAAAACGAATCCTCTACTTCTGCAACCATTGTCGAATACTGCACAAGAGTAATTGACGAGTTATTTGAATATAAATCTAATGTTATAGACATGACCGCAGATGCTCGTTTATTTCCTGTTGGTGCTAATTTAAATTATCCATTAGCGTTAAATAATGGAATGTTAGGTATTGCTTATGCGTGGAAAAAGATCAAGAGTGAAATCCCGCAAGAGTTCGAGATGTGGATTCAGAAAAAATTGAATGTAAATTGTGATCTCCCTGGGCTACTGAATGGGAATACAGGTGTTGCGTGGATATTGGCTGAATTAGGAAATAAAACTGCGGCGTGTAGTGCTTTAAGGGCAGCATCAGAAAATAGGTTACTTTTTCAAAAGATGAACCTTGGGTATGGTGCTGCTGGTTACGGACTCTGTAACTTGATGTTTTGGCGAAAATATAATGATGATTTATACCTAGACGAGGCAAAGAAAATTGCTGACTACATTTGTGAGATAAAAATTTCGGATGAAAGGGGTTGTACTTGGGAAGATATCAATAGCATTGATGGCGCAGGAATCGGACTATACGAGGGTAGTAGTGGTATCGCCTTATTTCTACTCTATATGTATTGTGCATGCTTAAACGAAACATATCTAAAGGTTGGTGCGGCAGCACTGAATTTCGACATTAGCCATCAAGTTAGTACTAAAGGGGCTATAAGTTTTCCGAGACGATCAAGTAAAAAATCCAAAATAATTTATCCATATTTAGCATATGGCACTGCTGGTATTGCCTCTGTTGCACTTCGCTATTATGCAGTCACGCAGCATCAACAGTATCTACAATGTGTTAATGACTTTAAATCAGGCATAAGTCACAAATACACGATTGGAGCTGGGCTATTTTTAGGCTTAGCTGGCTTGGGGAATTATATGTTAGACGCATACCAATTCTTAGGCGATAGTTCATATTTGACTCTTGCATACCGAGTGTGCGACGGAATTCGTCTATTTGAAATATCCAAAGAAAAGGATCAAATTTACTTCCCGATGCTAATCGATAACAAAGCTAATACAGACTATTCAGATGGTTCTTCTGGGATAGCGTTGTTTCTAAATCGGCTATTGACGAATGGGGGGAATTTCAACTTTATGATGGATGATTTAGTGCATGAAGTTGTTAGCTCTAAAAAAGATACACATTTGCAGTCGAGTAATTGGGAGCATTAAAGATGTCTAAATTAAGTATTTTTTCCGCTGGATCCTTTACCACTATTCTCGGTGGTCTTGCCGTGTTTATGTTAACAGGTGCAAAAATGCCTATCGGGAATGGAGAGTTTAATGAAATTACTGTACATAGAATAAATGTTGTAGAACCTGACGGTACTAAGCGCTTAATTATTTCAAATCGAGCTCAGTTTCCAGGGGAGTTTGATCAAGGCAAGGAGGTAGCTAGAGAAGACCGAAATTCATTTGCTGGAATATTATTTCTTGATGAAGAAGGCAATGAAAATGGTGGACTTATTCAAAAAGGACAACAAACAAGCGACGGTAAAATTAGTGCTGGGCTCTCGCTTACTTTTGATCGTTACAAGCAGGATCAAGCATTGCAGCTAGTGCATCAAAATAGTGAATCCCATTCCTTGGCTTCTGTAAAAATTAATGATGTGCCTAGCTACAAGGTAACTTCAATGGAAGACATAAGGCGATTTAAAGCTGAAGCGAATAAACTTTCCATAGATCAACAAAAGGCTTTTTGGCAGCGCTTATCTGAGGAAGGTCGTTTATCTGAAAATAGAATCTATATGGGAACAACCCTAGACAAAGCGTCAGCATTAAGTTTAAAAGATGCTCAGGGTAGAACCAGAATGTTACTTCTTGTCAGTGCTGATGGCGTTGCCGAAATTCGTATGCTTAACGAAGATGGCAAAGTAATTAAAAAAATATTAAGTTCAAGTTCTGACACTAACTAGCAATTGTGGAATTTAGAGACAGACGGTTATATCTATTTTGCGCATTTCCCACCAAATGAAATTACTGTCAGTGTTTTTCTACTAACTCATCAAGCCTGATGGTTAGGTTTTGATCCAGTTTTATCTTGTTCTACAAAGTTTGTAACGTGCAAAATTCTCTTTGAGTCAATCATAGAGCACATCTATTAGCACGGTTATTTCTCGCAGTAAGATAGTTTTTGAATTTACAATCAGAGCCCATAAAGATGACTAGTGACAAAGCTTCCCAGAAGGTCGCACAATCCTCACCATTGACATCTTCTTCGCTATTTCGCCGCCAAGCAATCGATCATATTTCCAACCGCAAATACGGTAGCGTTCTTCTTGCAACACCGCTGAGCCATCGTTTTTTGACGCTATTGTTTGTTTCGATTGCCTTGTCGATCATAGTCTTCTTTGCATTTTTTAGCACTACTCGCAAAGCTCACTGTAGCGGCGTGTTACTTCCGAGTCTCGGTGTTATTCGCGTGCTTCCAACGCAGGCTGGTGTTGTGCTCGCCAAGCACATTGTCGAAGGCCAGATTGTACATGCAGGGGATGTGCTGTTTGTTTTATCGAGCGAACGCAGTGCAGTGGCTGGTGATGCGCAAAAGACGATTTCGTCATTGCTGATTAATCGCAGGAATAGCTTTACGGCAGATCAAACCCAGCTACTTGCGCAAAGCCGTACAAGGCTTGAAGCGTTGCGCCGTCGCGCATCTGATCTAGTCAGCGAAATCGCAAAAATCGATGGACAAATCATACTGCAAAAGCAGCGCGTACAGTTGGCCGAAAAGGCGTATCAACGCTACAGCGATTTGCAAGCGACCAGTTTTATCTCGGCGGCACAGCTACAAGACAAGCAGGCTGAATTAATTGATCAGCAGCAACGACTGGCCGAACTTGTACGAATCAAATCGGCAAACGGACGTGATCTGACAACAGCTAATGCTGATATCGTGGATTTACAATTGCAAACGCAAAGAGACGCAGCAGCTGTACAACGAAATGTTAGCACGGTCGAACAGGATCTTACTGAGAACGAAGCGCGCCGAGAACTAGTTGTAAGAGCACCACAAGATGGTACTGTCACTACGATAACTGCTGCGGTAGGGCAAACAGTAACGCCTAGTACAGCAATTGCATCATTAATTCCTGCAGGTTCGCAATTGGAAGCTGAAATTTATGCTCCGTCGCGCTCAGCTGGTTTCCTTCAGCCTGGTATGCAGGTACTCATACGCTATCAGGCGTATCCGTATCAAAAGTTTGGTCAATATCGAGCTACTGTTAAAGAGGTTGCTAACAATGCGCTGCGGCCAGAAGAGTTGCCGCTGGGGCCACAATCCGCAAACAGCAATGAAGCGCTTTACCGTATTCGCGTTACATTGAATCAGCAAAATGTAACTGCTTATGGTCGTCAATTGCCACTCAAATCCGGCATGGCACTTGACGCAAGCATTTTGCTCGAGCAACGCCGCCTATATGAATGGGTGTTGGAGCCTTTGTATAGCATTTCCGGCCGAGTTTAGTTGTGTGAAGCTTCATCACTCCTGATTCATATCAATTTTGGAATTTTATGTCCCGTACTGCGTTTCCCGAGCTGCGCTTCTGGCGTCGCCGTCACATACCGACTTTACTGCAAACTGAAGCGGCTGAATGCGGCTTAGCATGCCTGTGTATGGTGTCTAGTTTTTGGGGACACAAAATCGATTTAGCAAGCATACGTCGCAGTTTTTCGGTTTCGTTGAAAGGTGCGACTTTAAAAGGCTTGATGACGATGGCCGAAGGCTTGGGTTTGCAAACCCGTGCGTTGAAACTCGAAATGCAGCATCTGCCCGAATTAAAGCTTCCATGCATTCTGCACTGGGACTTAAATCACTTCGTCGTTCTCAAAAAAGTCTCGACCAGGCAAGCCGTTGTACTAGATCCGGCTGTAGGCGAGCGCACACTGGTGTTGGAGGAGTTTGCTAAACATTTCACTGGTGTTGCACTTGAGCTCACGCCTAGTGCGAATTTTAAAAAAGCCGAAGAAGTACAGAAGTTCACGTTATTGTCGTTGATGGGACAAGTGTATGGCTTAAAAACGAGCTTGTTACAGATTTTGTTGCTTGGACTAGCATTGCAAGTATGCGTTTTAGTCGCACCGTTTTATATGCAATGGATTGTCGACGAAGCTTTGCTCGCCGCCGACAAAGATTTAGTGACTGTACTAGCTATAGGTTTCTTATTGTTGGTATTCGTTCAAACTGCAATTACGTCGGTACGCTCATGGGTCACTACGGTTCTCGCGACGAATTTGAATTTTCAGTGGCTGGGTAACGCATTTGCGCATTTGATGCGCTTGCCGTTACCATATTTTGAGAAAAGGCACACTGGAGATATTATCTCGCGTTTCGGCTCAATACAAACGATACAGCACAGCTTGACTACACAATTCGTTGAGGGCGTGATCGATGGTGTGATGGTGCTTGGTACGCTGATCGTAATGCTGTTGTATAGCCCGCAGCTAACGGCTGTCGCATGCGTAGCTGTTATTTTATATGCCTTGCTGCGCTGGACCATCTTCCGGCAATTGCGTGAAGCTACTGCCGAGCAGATTATCCATACGGCAAAGCAGCAGACGCATTTCATGGAATCGGTACGCGGCGTGCAAAGCGTGCGCTTGTTTAGCCGAGTTGAAGAGAGGCGCACTGGATGGATGAATAATCTGACCGACCAGTTCAATGCTGAATTGCGTGTTTCTCGGTTATCTCTCACGTATCAAACTGCGAATACACTGCTATTCAATACCGAACGGGTGATTGTGATCTGGATGGCTGCACTGGCAGTGCTAGATACCCGCTTTTCCATAGGTATGCTATTTGCCTTCATCAGTTACAAAGATCAGTTCAGCACACGACTCGCGGCATTAATTGATAAGCTGTTTGAGCTACGTATGTTGAAGTTACATGGCGAACGAGTAGCTGATATCGTTTTGACTGAAGCCGAATACGATGAACAAACTACTGAAGTCGCCCCCGAAAGTATAGAAGCACATATCGAAATAAAACGTCTCAGTTTCCGCTATTCAGACAGTGAACCATTGGTCATTAAAGCATTAAATTTAAAAATTCCCGTTGGCCAGTGTATCGCGATTACAGGTCCATCTGGCTGTGGCAAGACTACTTTATTAAAACTATTGCTGGGACTACTGGAGCCTACCGAAGGAGAGATTTTGGTTGGAGGCGTACCATTGAAGCTGTTGGGCCTGCACAATTACCGCCAACTATTAGGGACCGTGATGCAGGATGACCAATTATTTGCAGGTTCGATTGCAGATAATATTTGTTTCTTCGATCCAATGCCGGATCAGCAAAAAATCATCAATTGCGCGCAACAGGCGGCGATCTATCAGGAAATTGCCGCGATGCCGATGGGCTTTCACACTCTGGTCGGAGATATTGGCAGCGGTTTATCCGGCGGGCAAAGGCAAAGGATCTTGTTGGCTCGAGCTTTGTATAAACAACCGCGGTTACTAGTCCTCGACGAAGCAACAAGCCATCTCGATATTTTGAATGAAAAGGCAGTAAACGCTGCAATCATGCAATTAGATTTGACTCGTATCATTGTAGCGCATCGGCCTGAAACGATCGCTATGGCGCAGCGGGTGATTGTTCTTGAAGGCGGGGCTGTGGCGGAGGATGTTGTGAAGTCAAATCAAGGGGCGGAACAAAGCAGTTAAATATCGAAAACTTATCAACTGTATTTTTCAAGCTATTTAAAGTGGCTTATGTAAATTTGCTTAATATGTTTCTACCTTATCGCTAAGTAAAGCGCAGATGGTAACTGATGCTTTGGCAGTTGCGCCAAAAAAAGTGCGGCCATAAGTGTAAGAAACAGAGTTTCCTAATCAATCGATTCAAATTCCCTGACAGGCTTGCCTTCGTTAGTTTATAAATATTTTTTCCTTTTCGAAAGTAAGCACCCGGTGAAGTCATCTTGAGGTTAAGAGCGTAAGCGCAGATGATCGTGTCCACTTAATAAGTGTACACTTGTACATGATGGACGATGGAATCAATACGCCAAGACGGCGTCGGCAGCACAGTGCCGAATTCAAGGCTCAGGTCATTCAAGCCTGCAAACAACCGGGAGTTTCCATTGCCGCCACGGCTTTGCGTTACCAGTTGAACGCCAATCAGGTCCGTATCTGGATCAAGGCGCATGAGCAATTGGCAATACCGTCGATGCAAATTGCACCGATTACCACAGTTCCCGAATTCATTCCCATTCCGTTGCCTGCGCCGACCGCAGTTAAGAAAGCCGATAAACTTGAGAGTTAGGAACTTATGATAATCCGAAGTATCTATAAAGGATTAGCTGAGTATTTTTCGAGGTTAACCGGATTGAGATATCTAAATGGCTGTAACGATTGAGCAATTGCGACAACGTGAGCTGGAAAGCGAAGATCAGCAGAGAGACTTTGTATGTTCCGACTGCATCCAAGACCCATTTCTCCAGCCTCATATGCGCCACTTGTACGCCCCTCGCGTATGTATCGGCTGCGGAGTTTCAACAAGGCGAGCAATTACGTCGAGAGGGCTGGCCGCGCTTGTCGGGCCTGTTCTCCCGAGACACTTCGAGATTGATCAAGGCCATTTTCCCGGTTACGAATTTACGCTAGTAGTAATCGTTGGTAAGGCGCTTTCTTGTAGTACGCGGCGGGTATTGGAATCGGTAGCAAGTTGGCTTGAACTTTCAGATGCTGAAGAAGATGAATTGGAGGTCGAGAGCGATCACTTCTATGCCAATGGTCAAGCATATCAATGGTCAGATTGTCCTTTTGACGACGAGGACCATGAGCGATGGTATGTGGTTGGCGATTGGCACTACGCCGCAAAACAGCTAACTCACGGTCGCAGGTTCTTTAACGAGAAAGTTCGTGAACTCTTCGAAGGTATTTTACACGAGGCACTTGAGGCAGAAGACTTCGATGGAGATGGTCTTGGCCCGATCATCAAAGAAGTGCAGGTTGGATTTGAATTCTTTCGTGCACGCGTGGCCAAGAATTTTGATGAAGAGCAGACGATTTCGGCCAACCCGGCGACTCAATTAGGCGCGCCTCCAAAGGAGTGCGCAACGAACGGACGAATGAGCCCTGCAGGAATACCCTTCATGTACTTAGCCGGTGACCCAGATACTTGCGTTGCGGAAGTTCGCCCCTCTATTGGCGACACCGTTGTAATTGGCAAATTTCGTGCCTCTAAGCGTTTGAAGATATTTGACCTGATGGCTCTCTCGGGGCGACTGTCCCATCAACCGTTGAGCTTTTTTGATCCGTCTTTCGAAATTCGGAGTCAAAGGCGCACTTTACTCAGATATCTGCACGGAGAAATAAGTCGACCAACCAAAACAACTGACACCGATTACCTGATGACACAGGCATTCACAGAGTACATTCGATTTGATTGCAGAGAGAAGTTCGATGGTGTCGCGTTTCGCTCGGTGCAACGAGGAGACGGGATCAATTATGTTCTTTTCGACGTCATGAGTGATGAAGAGCGTGCTCCTCAAGATTGGAATCCAAGATTTGACGTCGAAATATCCACCTCGGACGTATTCGTCGTCGAGGTGAACGCTGTTGAATACTCCACGGTACGAAAGTAAACATTTATTCGTCATGATTACATAGAATAGTTTTCACATTCGGGACTGTTTGTATTCGCACCACCACTCCATATTCTCATAGGGCGCAACCACCACATCGCGTAGAAGCCGACACAATCTGTCATCTGGAGATGGACATGGTCAAAGAGCGCCAATCTTCAGTACGAACGCAAAGCCTTAAGTGTTTAACGACATATGTCGAACTAAGATTGGACCAGATGCATTGCCGTTATTGATGGTAGGGATTCAAAGCGATTTTCTCCTGCCTCTGTCCTACATCCAAAGGGGGCTGCGGCCTCCTTAAGAATCCCTAGGATAACGTTGAGTACATCAGTACTTGAAGCACATTAGTAGTAAGCGCGAATTTCCCCGCACATAGCGCAAGAGCGTAAAGAAGAGGAACATAGGTGTCCACTTATGGAGGTGGTCACCTATGCAAGAGAATCAGAATGAGTCAGCGTTGCGCCTTATCGTCACCGGCACCCGACGTGATGGCCGGCATGGCGCTCAAACAAGGTGTCAATGCCAACCTGCTGCGCAAATGGGTGGTTGGCTATCAACTCGCCTGCGATGCTGCTGCCTTACCATTGCTTCCAATCACAGATGATGCCGATGCGTTCGTGCCAGTGATCTTGACCCGTGGCACCGCCACGCCAGTCAACCAGCACCGCGACATCCCGATGAGGACGACCGTCCAGAAGGCGGCACCCGTGCCCCCTCCGCCGCACTACGGGCACAACTGTCCAACGGCGTCACGCTCGATTTCAACTGTACCGATCGGGACACCGTATGGCTGTCTGCGATGATCGAAACGCTGGGGCACTGCGATTCAGCTCATTGAATGAGCCTGCGAAAGCATTATGCAATGGAGCGCATGTAAAGAAAAGCAATATATTTTTTACGAACTTCCACGAAAAGCTCATCTGGCGAGCTTCGGCTGTGCAATATGGTACGCAGGAAGTCACACGGCTGCCTTCAACCCATATCGTTAGGAGTCGCTGTGAAAACTAGACCCTTTTGCAAATGAGTTAGGGTTTGCACCATTGAGACCGGAAAATCCAAGAGTCAAGTTTCCGACGAAGTTCAGTAGACCTTTTGCGAAACTACTATCGCGATCGGACCGACCGAGCATCGTCAGATAATTTTAGTCCAGCTTGGAGATATGCTGTCATTTTCCCGTTGGTATCGGGGATTGTCGTCGCTGGAAGGGCTATGCAATAGTTAGCTATCCTGCTCGCAACGGGTTAATTTTTGTTCTATTTGAAGCGTAAGGAGTCAAATTATGCAGTCGTTGCTGGACAGATTCTACGAGCGGTCCAATCATCTTGAAACTTTACTGAATAACGATCCTGCTGAGGCAGTTAGGCAGGCTCGGGAGATTGATCTTGATAAGCCGGATTGCTTTAATATGATGAGCCTGCGGGCGGCGATCCTGGTAGACGGTGGAGCCTTGACTGAACAACCGGGTGCAATCGAAGAAGGGATCACGTTGATTCGCGAGCTTCTTAGTCGATTTCCAAAGGTTGAACTCGCCTACAATTTGGCAAACGGGCTTATCGCCATGGTTGGCTTTCCTCCTAGAGATGCAAGTTGGTTGGATCATCAAGAGCGGACTAGGGAGCACCGTGCTGAAATTCGACAACACCTCTGGAATGTAGCCCAAAACTCCGATTCTGCTTCGCCACTGCGAACTCAAGCGTGGACCAACCTTGGTAACCAGTTCAGTAACAGCTACCGGTTTGGAGAGGCCCATGACGCCTGGCTTGCGGCACTAGCGATCGATCCTGAGAATGGAGTTGCTGCAGCCGCTGCATCGCGTAATTTACTATGGCTCTATAACCAAGATACTTGTTCCGACATTACGCGTATGGAAGCGGCAATATTGGCCAAGATCGCCCATAGACACCCCGAAAGAGTTTTTCAATACGCGGGTGCGCAGGCAGCAAAACAAATCGCTGAGTTTGCCAAAGAATTTGAGGATCCAGCACCGCGCACATTACACCAAGACCCCTTCATCGCCTGGATCGAGCGAGAGCGTTTGACGCTGTCACCTGCCGTCGAACTAATTGATCTTACATTGGGAAAGCTAGACTGGATTATGCTTCCTGGGATTATGGAGCGCGAATCGGGGGCGAGCGGGATGCCGCCGCCAGTGTTTGCCATGTTCAATATACTCAAGGGCGACTTCATCCTCGCGCGTGATTTGGCATGGAGATCTATCGATGAGAAAATCTGGCCCTCGACGGGAAGATTTGCAGATACCCTTGATTTCGCCACCTACGGCCCAGACACATCGGCACTTATCTTGGCACACCGGACTGCACTCGATTTGCTCGATAAGGTTGCTGTAACGGCAAATCATTACTTCGAGATTGGGCAAGCCCCAGATAAAGTCTACTTCGGAAAACTATGGCGAGGGGGGCTGGATAAAGTGACTGGTGCTCGCCCGCTAAACGAAAAGGTTGAGAAGGTAATTCGCGGAGGCGCCAATGCATTGTATGGCCTTGTGGAGCTTGCCGAGGACTATGAAAGCAGCGCGGGTATTTTACGTGCTCAAAAAAATCTTCGTAATGCGGGTACGCACCGATTTGTGGTATTGCATGATTTAGGGGATCCAGCACATAGCAGGAAGGCTCCTGAAGTCGAACATCATCACCGCGAGCAGTTTGTTCAGGAGGTTTTGCGTGCATTGCGTGTCGCTCGGTCGGCGATCCAAATGCTCGCACTTTCGATCGCTCAGCATGAACAAGCTTGTGCGCGGCGGGTACCAGGCCTTGTCGGTACACTGATTGTCCCCGATCACGACTGGATTCGCGGGCGGGATGAGGATGTTTGAATCTACATACTGCCAGAAAGGCGACTTGGCCACGAGCCACTCACATTAGTCGGCTTGGCCGCGTACTGCAGCGGCGTCCGGTGCCGACTATGCATTGTCGACGCGCGTTTGAAGTGCTATGGGAATATAGTGTTACATCTAAAGACTTGATAGGAACTAAAAGATGGGGCAGGCAAAAATAAAGCGCAGTGAAAATTTTCCAGTCCAACTTATCGAAGAATGGGAAGCTGACGATTGCGTTAACTTCGCAGTTGCATTGGCGCGCATAACAGGTTGGTTACTACACGTCGACTGGTGGACGACCTCTCCACCAGGCGCAGAAATTTCTGTTGATCAACTCAAGCCGCTAAGAGTTTACGTCGCTGATAATCGGGATAAAATTTTTGATGTTCGCGGCGTCAAAACGATTTACGAATTTAACCAAAGCACAATCATTAAAATTGCCAATAAAGTGGGCACAGGGATGGGTGGAATTCTCACTCGATATTATAACGAAGAAAGGTTGCCATCACTGCCTTTACGGAGCCAGCCGGATGAGACTAAAGTGGCAGCAGCCATGGAAGTGATCAAGGAAAATCCCGCTTATCTCGCGGCCATCCCCAAAAGAGCGATGCGATGTATTCCTGCGTATGACGCTGCTCGTTATACTTTCGGCCGCTGTTCGGCTTTTGCTGAAGCCATGCATGAACTGACTGGGTTGCCACCGGTTGCCCTATTGGCGACGAAATTTTCTCGGCAGTTTGCCGCAACCAAACGTGCAGAAAATGGCTACTTCCACAGCTTAGTGCTGCATCCAGACGGCACGGGGGAAGATGCCTGGGGTAAAGCCTCGATTGAAGATATTGCTGGTCGTTTCGGTGCCATCGAATTTCAGACTAGCGACAAAGTCCATCGCCAAGTAATCGAGAATATGTTGCGGTCATCGAAGGATATTTATGAAGAAGAATTTACCCGAGCGTTGGGTATTATTCGTGAATATCGGGATAAGCAGAACACTGCTACAGCAGGGCTGTTTCCTGATAAGAAAGCCGATTGAGCCATATGTGTTGCAACACAGAGAGTTTGAATTCGGCACTGTAGTGGCTGTATTTTTTATCTAAGCCATCGGCACCACGCAACTGAAACCGGCGTACCCAGTGACGAACGATGGAATGATCGATGCCAAACTGCCTGGCTACCAGAGCGCAGCCAGCGCTCTCCTGCAGATAGCACTCAATAACCTGTAGTTTGAATTGCTTTGTATATTTACTCATGAAAACACCCCAAAAGTATGGACGGGTGTCCAACTTTTGGGGTGCAGTTCAAAAATAGCAGGGGCTTTTTTTACTTACATTGTGTTGGCCTCCTCATAACCTAAATCAGTCAAACGCAAAAATCGTCCACCCATCAGTATTTCGATACAGGTGTCTTTTTCGAGTTTTAGTAATGCCTCGTTGAAGTAACCATTGGTATATACCGTCCTCTCGTTCATGAAAGCATGAATATTGACCGCCGACTCAGGAGCAATATTCTTTTTACGGAAGACGTCGAGTATTGCTGTGCGAGCTTTGAGCAAATGCATAGGATTGAGTTCGTGGTGCATGGTAAATCTCCTTAGTTAGCCTTGAAATTGCACACCATGTGCAAAACAGGTCAGCGTATTTACTAGACTGCTTTTTCAAGGCGACGTGAAATTGGTATCTGCAGGAGAAAATCACTGGTTTTTGGTAAATATATTTTTTAATCGATTTATTTTATTCGATAGCTTTTATATTTGTTATTGAAAACATATTTTATCGATAGTAAATTATCGGCGTTATGAATGTGATAAGGAGTTCTCACATGCTAGAAAAAACTCAACGAGCAGATCGATTGGCAGAGATTTGTATGCAGATAGGATTTGCTCTCTGGCAGCTACAGGAGTTAGAGGGCTGTACAGCCATTTATTTTGTTCTCCTGACGCAAGCAAGCAAAGGAATGGGCAGGAGTATTGGTGAGGCATTGGTTGAGAAAGCGCAAAGTAAGACGTTTGGTGCCACCATCAAGCAATTGGAAAAAGCCAATTTATTACCTACAGATTTGGCGAAACGCTACATATCGTTATTGGAGGAACGCAACTGGCTTGTTCATCGGTCACGCATCGATAGCCGGGGGGCAATTCACCATGAGCTTATTGCGCAAAAACTCCTCCTACGACTTGACGCCATCGCAGATGAAGCGGCTGCGTTGCTTAAGATGATCGGACTGAAGATGGAGAGTTTTGCTCAGGAAAATGGTGTATCAAATGACCAGATCGAATTGCAGAGCGCGCGTCTGTTAAGAGAATGGCAAACAAATAGTGACGATTGACACTATTCAACCATTGGCTGATATACCGATGTCGGCATGCCCCTTATGCGTGTTAAATTGTTAATTAAGTAATTTTTCTTAAATAGCGATAATTCTTAATTAATTTTGTGAAATTCTTAAATAGCGATAATTGCACCAGCCACCGCCGACCAGGGCCACCGCTGAAGCGGTATGGTGTGGCGAGCGGAATGGGCGTGCTTTCCAGCGCTCTATAGAAAAGCCGGAGGTCAGGGATTGCACCGCTGCCGATTCCAGCGCCTCCTGATCGGTCATACCGGGCAGAATGCCGGGAAAACGGGCAGCCAGCATGGATTTACCGGTACCGGGCGGGCCCAGCATCAGTACCGAATGACCGCCCGCAGCGGCCACTTCCAGTGCGCGCTTGGCGGGTAACTGACCTTTGACATCAGAAAAATCCGGATAGGCAGGACGTACTGCCTGTAAGTCAGGGCGATAGCGACTCAACTTACTGTCTTCGCCGACTGCGGCGAAGTGCGCGCAAACATCGAGCAGTGAGCGGGCCGGATAAATGGCGGCGTCGCTGACCAGTGCGGCTTCGGCAGCATTGGCTTGCGGCAGGATAAAGGCAGCTTGCGTCGCGTGATGACTCTGACAAATCGCGAAGGTCATAGCGAGCGCGCCACGGATAGGACGCAGTTCGCCGGACAGGGATAATTCACCGGCAAATTCATAGGCGTCCAGCGCATCGGCTGGAATCTGGCCTGAGGCTGCCAGGATGCCGAGTGCAATCGGCAGATCGAAACGGCCTGACTCTTTTGGTAAGTCGGCCGGCGCCAGATTGACCGTGATTCTTTGTGCCGGAAAATCAAAGCGCGCATTTTGTAAGGCGGCGCGCACCCGGTCTTTGGACTCTTTGACTTCTGTTTCCGGTAGTCCCACGATGGTGAAAGCCGGTAAGCCGTTGGCCAGGTGCACTTCAACTGTGACCTGAGGTGCATCCATGCCGTTCAATGCCCGGCTTTTCAGAACGGCCAGCGACATAGCGCTACAGGCTGAATTACTTCTGACTCAATTGCGCTTCCAGCGCCGCCACACGCGCTTCCAGCGTTTCCAGTCGTGCACGGGTTTTGGCTAATACCTGTGCCTGGATGTCGAATTCTTCACGTGTGACCAGATCCAGTTTGGAAAAGCCCTGGGTCATCATCGCTTTGACGTTTTTTTCCAGGTCTTTAGCGGGTGAGTTTTCCAGTGCAGCACTGAATTTAGCCTGCATGTCATTAAAAAAATTTTGCTTATCCATCTTGATCTCCATAACTGAGAGGGCGGCCATACCAGCTGACCCGGCAAACCACCACATGCGACAGCAGCTTGCAGACCACACTAAAAAAATTGCACATAACTGGTGCGTTAATCCTATGCTGTAGTTGCAGTCTGGGGATGCGCGTCAAATTGGTGCAGATTTTTGTGGCCGTCCGCGTCTCTGTGCTTGCTGATTTTGTCGAAAGAGAAATCATACTCCAAAGCGCAGGGAGTGGCGAATGCACTGTTCAGATGTTTATATGCGTAAATGAATGGAGCGGATTCGGGAGCGCACTCGTATCTTAGCTTGCGTATGCAAAAAGCGAATAATTTCCGGACTGGGCGGGGTGCTGGCACGACTCCTGCTAATAACCCGGTAACTCTCGATTTCCAACTTCATTTCTAACAAAGCCGCGAATGATCTTCCGGTTTTGTCTACCGGTGGTTCACGAAGTGAGTTCAGTTTTAGTTTTTTATTCAATCTCAATGTTTGACATACATATCAGGAGAAGCATGATGAAAAAATTAGTACTCGCCGCTGCAGTTGCCACTACGTTTGTCAGTGGATTTGCTTTAGCAGAAGAAGCTAAGCCGGAGCATGAAGTCAGTTTTAATGTCGGTGTCGCCAGCGAATACCGCTATCGCGCGATTTCTCAGTCACGTCTGGATCCTGCGCTGCAGGGCGGTGCTGATTACACCCATAATCCTAGTGGCTTCTATGCCGGAACCTGGCTGTCGACCATTAAATGGACCAAAGATGCCGGTGGTGGTGGTGATGTTGAGTGGGATATCTATGCTGGTAAAAAAGGCGAAATTACTAAGGACGTCAGCTACGACGTCGGTGTGCTGACTTATGTCTATCCATCCAATGGCCTGGACAAGGTGACTGGTTTTGCGAATGCAAACACCACGGAAATCTACGGTCAGATCGGAACTGGCCCGGTGTATGCGAAATATTCCCATGCAGTGACTAACCTGTTCGGTTTCGTTGATAGCAAAAACAGTGGCTACCTGGATTTGGGTGCCAATCTGGAACTCAAAGACGGCTATACCCTGAACCTGCATGCGGGTCGTCAGATCGTGAAAAATAATTCTGCTGCTTCTTACAGCGACTGGAAAGTCGGCGTCAGCAAAGAATTTTTCGGTGTGAATTTCAGTCTTGCCGCATTGGGCACTAATGCAGACAAAACCGTTTATGTCACACCATCCGGCAAATTTACAGGCAAAACCACTCTGGTGCTGACTGCAGTCAAAACCTTCTGAACCCGAGGATAGTATGAAACTCATTACCGCGATTATTAAACCCTTCAAACTGGATGAAGTCCGTGAAGCACTGTCCGAAATGGGCGTGCAGGGTATTACCGTGACCGAAGTCAAAGGCTTCGGCCGTCAGAAAGGCCATACCGAGTTGTACCGCGGCGCCGAGTATGTAGTGGATTTTCTGCCTAAGACTAAGATCGAAGCGGCGGTGGACGATGCGATCGTTGACCGGGCGATAGAAGCGATTGAAGGTGCGGCACGTACCGGGAAAATCGGCGATGGCAAAATCTTCGTCTACGACCTGCAACAAGTAGTGCGTATCCGCACCGGTGAAACCGGCAACGACGCCCTTTGATACGCGAAGCGAGGACTTGATATGAAACGGATATTGAAAAGCGTAATACTGGCCAGTGCCTTATTGCTGGGTGCTGGCAGCAGTCAGATGGTGATGGCAGATGATGTGAAACCAGCGGTGGTGGCGGCTGAGCCTGCATCCGCTCCTGCAGCGGCGCCAGACAGCGCTGCCGCATCCACTGGCGCAGCACCGGCCGCAACAGTCGCCGCTGCACCAGCCAGCGCGCCAGTTGCTGAGGCGGCACCTGCTTCTGCGGCTGCCGCACCTGCTGCAGTTCCCAACAAAGGGGACACGGCCTGGATGCTGGTTGCTACCTTACTGGTAATACTAATGACTCTGCCTGGCCTGGCACTGTTTTATGGTGGCCTGGTACGCACCAAAAACATGCTGTCTGTATTGATGCAGGTATTCATGATTTTTGCGGTAATTATCGTCTTATGGTGCATTTACGGCTATTCACTGGCATTTACTGAAGGTGGTAATTTTATCGGCTCTTTTGACCGTGTCTTCCTTAAAGGAATTTGGGACCCGGCTAAAGCCAGCTTCACCACTGCTGCCACATTCAGCAAGGGCGTTGTGATACCTGAGTTCGTGTATGTCGCATTCCAGGCAACTTTCGCAGCCATCACTTGCGGCCTGATCATCGGCGCATTTGCTGAACGTGCCAAGTTTTCTGCGGTGCTGGCATTTGTCGTGATCTGGTTCACCTTCAGCTATCTGCCGATTGCGCACATGGTCTGGTTCTGGACGGGTCCGGATGCGATCAAAGATGCGGCCACACTGGCTACGGAAACTGCCAAAGCCGGTTATCTGTGGCAAAAAGGTGCGCTCGATTTCGCTGGCGGTACGGTAGTGCATATCAATGCTGCGATTGCCGGTCTGGTTGGTGCGATCATGATAGGCAAACGGGTGGGTTATGGCAGAGAAGCGATGGCGCCTCACTCGCTGACGATGACGATGATTGGTGCTTCCTTGCTGTGGGTGGGCTGGTTCGGTTTCAATGCTGGCTCTGCACTGGAAGCAGGCGATGTGGCAGCACTGGCATTCGTGAATACCTTGCTGGCGACTGCCGCAGCGACTGTGTCCTGGGTGTTTGGTGAATGGATGTCCAAAGGTAAGCCATCTATGCTGGGTGGTGCTTCCGGTGCGGTGGCTGGTCTGGTCGCGATTACGCCAGCTTGCGGTTATGTCGGTCCTATGGGCGCATTGATGATCGGTCTGATCGCTGGTGTGGTTTGTCTGTGGGGCGTGAATGGCCTGAAACGCCTGATCGGTGCAGATGATTCGCTCGATGTATTCGGTGTACATGGCGTAGGCGGTATTTTGGGTGCCTTGCTGACAGGTGTGTTTGCCGCACCTTCTCTGGGTGGTCAGGGCATCTTCGACTACGTGACGAATAAAATGTCGGCGGATCCGTATTCAATTTACGCTCAGGTCACTACCCAGGCCACCGCAGTCGGTGTCACCATCATCTGGTCGGCTGTGGTCTCAGTGATTGCCTACAAGTTGGTTGATCTTGTGATTGGACTGCGTGTTCCTGAAGATGAGGAACGTGAAGGTCTGGATATCACCAGCCACGGCGAGTCGGCTTATCATTCCTGACCGGAGTGGAGTGCAAGTAGTATCCTCAGTACGTGTATAGAGCGCATAGTGCTGAATTCACAGGTGGTTTTGCGAAAGCAGAACCACCTTTTTTTTCGTGGTTTCTGCTTGATTCGCATACACCTGCCTGCCACCCTGTACTCAACGCAAAATCCGTAACCGGCCGCCAGCGCGTCTGCGCAGCAAAAAAAAACCAGACCCGCAGGTCTGGTTTTGATGGAGACTGGCTGTAATTACTTGTCAGCCAGCGGACGTACCAGCAGCCACAAACGGCCTATATCTGCTGCACCGTCATTGCCTTGCAGTGACTGGAATACTTCTTTCGCCTTGTCGCGGTTACCCGATTTCAGATACGCCATGCCCAGATGCAGCTTGGCTTCATCGGCAGATTTCAGGCCACCTTTGGCAATACCCTGTTCCATCAGCGGTATGCCTTTATCAGCCTGACCATTGATCACATAGTTGTAGCCGATGTTAACCAGACCGGTACCGGTTTTTGCGGTTTTCGCAGAAGCTTCACCTGCATCCAGTGTTTTCAGATCTTCAGTGGCCTGTTTGTTCACGCGGTCGCGTAATTGCTTATGCTTGGCGCCTTCTTTACCAGTGCCGAGCAGATTCGCTGCATAGCCTGCATCCATCGCGGTTTTTGCTTCTGCCGGCAGACCGGCCAGCAATGCCAGCTCAGCCATTTCTACGTACTGACCTGCATCATCCATATTGCCAGTTGCAATCATCAGGCGATAAAGATCCAGGCGCAGACGGTCAGAGAAACCGGCTTTGTGTTCGGTGCGGTAAATCATGTCGCCCCAGTATTCGCGCGTCGGATAATGCGCAACCATGCGTTCTAACACAGTGGTGTAACCAGCGTTATCTTTCAGATGCTGGTAGCAGCTGGCCAGCAGACGCAGGCTTTCTTCGGTGGGTGCACGTTTCGCTGCATCGTCCAGTGCCAGAATCTCATTGATCTTTTTGATCGAAGCCGGGTAATCCTGTTTCAGATAATAGGCTTTGGCGATCAGATTATGGGTTTGCAAATTGGATGGATCTTTTTCCAGCATACGATTGGCCCACTGAATCGCTTCATCGTATTTTTTCTCGTTGTAAAAGGTGCCCGCCAGGCCTTCCATCAGACGCAGTTTTTCATTGTCTTTCAGGAATTCAGAGCTGATCATGGCAGAAAACGATGCCGCCAGTAAGGGTGTGTTGTTGGTGCTGGAAGCAACGATGGCACGCATGCGGTGCAGTGCGAATTCCTCGTAAGGCGTTTTTTTATCCATAGCATCCAGTACAGCGATTTTTTCCATCGCTTGTGGATATTGTTTTTCATCCAGTAATTTCTGAATGTCAGGCAAAGCCACACCGAATTCTTTACGGACTGTATTTTTTGGTTTTTCCGCGGATTCGTCCGCACGTGCATGAACACTGGAAATGCTGACAGGGCTGAAGCCTGAGCCGAGTGCTGCAACTAACATTGCAGCGAACAGGAAAGACGTTTTTTTCATGAATGATCCGCTAAAAAAGTTGGATGACCGTATCGTTACGGCTCTGCGCTGCATAACGCGCAGTCACCAGGGTCTGTTGACAGTGCTGGGGCCGAAGCGCGCATTATAACTGAGGCTTTCCGGCAGAGTTACGGCAAAACGCAGACTTGAAAAAGCGGAAAGAATTCTTCCTATTTACCATTTGCAACCTAAATCTGTCACTGTGCTGGCTGCCAGCGGAACCAGCGCCAGTAAGCCGAGTCCGGCAAATGCATTACGGCAATCTTTGCGCTCTGCTTTTTTCGTCCCTTTGGCCAGGTCGGTTTCCAGCGTATCTTTGCGCAGATGGCTGGCCTGGATTTGGGCTATCGTGCCTTTTTGCATTTCTTTATCGATTTGCAAGCCACTTTTGCGTAACTGATCCAGGCCAGGGCCGGTCACGGCACTGGCTTCCCCGGTAGTGAGGGGCTGTGCCGCTTCTGTTTCAGTGACGACCGGAAATACCGGACTGGTCTCAGTTTTGTTCGCGCTGGCAGGTTCAGTGCGGCTCTGAGAGTGGCTCGATGGCCTGGTTTTGACCGTAGTTGTTACTGCTGGTGTCGTGCTGGGCGGAATAGCTTTCACTGCGGGAATGGCGGCGGGTTTGACAGGATTCACCTGAAACAAGTCCAGATACTGCACCGTATCGGCTTGAGTTTGATGTTGCTGGCGCTGGCGCTGATGTTGCCATGCCTGCCAAAACAAAATATGAACTGCCAGCACCATTAACAAGGCTGGCATCTGACGCTGCGCCGGGAAACGCGGCTCAAATTGCGATGGAAAAACTTGCACGGGCTTATCCTTTCACAGCAGAACCAGGGCCACAGCTTAGGATGCTGGCTGCATCTGCGTCCTATTGTTGTCAATAAGCTTAGCAGTCTAGCGCAGATGCGTTCACCTCAGACATCCGGATTCAGAGCAGCGCAGGACGATGCTTTAGTGTGCGCGTTGCTGTACCAGTATCCAGGGTTTGACTACCACTGTCCATAACTGGGCGTTTTGTTCCAGCCAGAGTTGGGCCTGGCTGTCGCTGACTTTCGCTACCTGACCGGTTTGCAGCAGGGTGGCAAATTCGCTGGCACGGTCATCGGCCATCATGGCGGCGACTTCGACCAGGTCCAGATCACTCGCCACGGCGATCACTTGTCCGGTCGCGAACTGGCGCTGCAGTTCCTGCCAGGGATAGCTAGCGGTTTCCTGATTGATTTTTGTGCGTAATAAAGCGGATTCGGAAGTTGTCATGGTGTTTTTATGCGTACTAAGCAGTTTTGCTGCACGGGATGCGCAGCCACATGCTGCAATTTTGCCTCAACTTGCCCGAAAGCATAAAAAAAACCGGTTTTTTGGCGTAAAAATGGTATTTTCTTACTGCTGAGTATGGAATTCTCCACTCGCCCGTGTACCACTGTCTCCTTTACGCCCGTCATGACCTTACAACGCCAACTTCTGATTGCGATTTCCTTGCTGTTTCTGGTGGTTTTCCTGGTGGTGGAGGGCCTCAGTATTGTCACTACCCGCAATTATCTGCAGCAGCAACTGGCTTCGCATGCGCAGGATGCCGCGACTACGCTGTCCAAGTCCTTGGAAAAAGCCATGGCCAGCAAAGACCGCACCCTGGCTGAAGTGGAAATTGCCTCTATGTTTGACCGCGGCTATTACCAGAGTATGCAGGTACTCGATAACCAGGGCCGTCCATTTGTCAGCAAAGAATTGAGCAGTGACAGGGCGCAGACACCGGGCTGGTTGCCGGATTTACTCAATATCCGCTTGCCTGCGGCGGAAGCCTTTATCAGCTCAGGCTGGCGTCAGCTCGGTAAAGTGGTGGTGCTTAGTCATCCGGCTTATGCCTATGCTTATTTGTGGCAAAGTATGAAAACCATCGCGCTGTGGATGACAGTCATGTATCTGGTGGTGCTGGCGCTGAGCATGCTGATGCTCAGACTGATACTGAGTCCGCTGGAAAAAATTGAAGCGCTGGCGCATGCCGTGCAGGAAAAACGCTTCGAACCGATAGCGCTGCAACCGCGCGCACCTGAATTGCAAAAAGTCGTCACCGCGATGAATCAGATGGCGCAGCGTATCTCGCATGCACTGGATCAGGAGCGCGCAAATGCCGAGCAGTACCGGCGTGCCGCATTTCAGGATAGCGTGACCGGGCTGGAAAACCGTCAGGGCTTTGACCTGCGTCTGAACCAGTTGCTGGCGCAGGATGAGCGCAGTGATCAGACCTGGCTGGCTGTGTTTGAACTGGATGGGCTCAAGACCCTGAATCAACGCCAGGGTTACGCACGTGGTAATGACTTGCTGGTACAACTGGCGCAATGCCTGCAGCAACAGATGCATCCTGAACGCGATTTCGCCGGTCGCATGGGCGGTGCCGCAATCGCCTTGGTTTGCACTGGTGTGGATGCGGCGCAGATGCAGGAAAAGCGGGCGAAATGGCAGCAAGGCTTGCAGCAATTAGTGGCTGCAGTGGATGACAGCGTACAGCTGAGCGCCGCCATGCTGGCGTGTGCACCGGGTCAGAATCGTAAGGAATTGCTGAGTCAGGCCGATCTCTTGTTGGAACAATCGCGCCAACAGGGGCAAGGCAAGATCATCTGTGCTGAGGAAGTCCCCGGTACACGTATCGTTGAGGGCTCACAGGCCTGGCGTTTACTGATCGCCAATGCCTTACATGAAAATCGCTGGGTACTCTACACCCAGCCTGTGGTGCAACTGGACAGCCGCCAGCAAACCCAGCATGAATTGTATGTGCGTTTGCTGGATGAGAAAGGCCGTGTGCTGACTGCAGCGGAATTCATGCCTATGGCGGTGCGTCATCAGCTGACTGCTGAGATCGATCAGGCCGTAATCAGTCTGGCTTTGCAGGCGATTCAGGCTGAACCGCAGCGTTTCAAGGCGCTGGCCGTGAATGTGTCTATGGCTTCGGTCAGCCAGCCTGCATTCTGTCTGTGGCTGGCGCAAGCCTGTCAGGCGGCAGCGCCATTGCCTGTTCCCTTGTATCTGGAGCTCAGCGAATTTTCCTGTGTCAAACAGCGTGCAGATAGCCGTCAGTTCTTCCGTATGTTGCGTGAACTGGGGATAGGCTTTGGTCTGGATCATGTCGGGCTGGACCCGCTGGCCTTGCAACTGATCCGCGATAATCCGCCTGATTACATCAAGCTCGACAGCGGGCTGATTGCACAGATGGCGACGCAGCCTGACATCTTTGTCCACGTCGAGGCGCTGGTACGTTTTGCGCAGTCACTTGAGATTCCGTGTATCGCGCAGGGCATAGAGGATGAAGTGCTGATCGATTTACTCAGGCAGACGCAGGTGGAGGCGGGGCAGGGCTATGTGTTTGGCATGCCGGAGAAGCTGGAGCGCCGTTTTCAGCCTTATCTGTGAGTTTCAACGTGCTTGTGAACGCGCGCCGCATAGCCTACATGCGGCGTTCACGCTCCATTTTTTCTATCACTTCCTTCCACAAGCGCACGGTGGAAGCTGCGCCTTTGCGGTTATTCCCACCCAGCCATAAGTCATCATCATTGAAGCTGTAGACCGGGATCAGATCGCTGCGCTGGGATGCGGGCTGCACCTCATCGACCAGATTATCCAGTATCCAGGGGTCGGCATTCAGCGTCGGATAGTAGGCCAATACCATATGAGTTTCGCCGATCTGGGTAGCGCGTACATAGGTGATGCGCATTTTGTCTGCTGGCACACCGAGCTCCTTGAGCGTCATGTATTTGGCGATCGCATAATCCTCGCAATCGCCACCGGCAGAGCCGACGAATTCTACCGGTGTGGCCCAGTAATCGGCTTGATTCCAATGCTCCTGATCGGTGAAATACGGAACCCGGTTATAAAAATCATTCACGCGGCGCAGTATCGTCATGGCAGGCTGCACATCGCTGGCTTGCTGTAAGCTCTTGCTAAAGTCTTTACCGGCAGTCGCACGGAATTGCTGTACTGCCTGCTGCATCTGTAATAAGCGCTTGGGTGCCTCTGGTCCGAAACGCTGTTTGACGTGCTCCAGCAAGCCTTTGGAAAAATCGACCAGTCCCGGATAAGCAGGCGTGCTCAGCACCAGCAGCATTGCGGCACACAACAGCCCGCCAGCCAGTCCCGGGCTAAGCAGGCGTCGTGATCGTGGAGGGCATAATTTCAGGGCTGCTGGCATAGGAAAAGTGATTGTGTCATCAGCCCGGTTAGCGTGTCAGCTACGATTTATGCTTGCGCAGTGTCGTCAGAAAAACGGACCTGGCCTTTCAATGCCGTAATCAGGTCCGCCGTTAAGGCGGCCGCTTCCTTGTCCTTCACGCTATAGCGTATGCACGTTTGCTGCGCATAGCTGACTTCCAGGATCTGCGCCTGATATTTGTCCAGCCAGTGGCGTGCCTGAGATTCGTCAGCATAGGCGACTTCCAGACTCGCTTCACGCCGGCTTTCCACTGCGATTAACTGCGCTTGTTTAAACGCTTCGGAAATCGCCTGCCCATAGGCGCGCGTGAGGCCGCCGGCACCGAGTTTGATCCCGCCCCAGTAGCGCACCACGACAGCCAATACATTGGTCACATCTTTATGTACCAGTACGTTATACATGGGCTTGGCCGCCGTGCCTGAGGGTTCGCCGTCGTCATCCAGACCGGATTCTCCGGCACAGATTAACGCCCAGCATACATGCACCGCACCGGGATGGGCACGGCGCAAAGCATCCAGCGTCTGACGTGCTTCTGCGCGGCTGTGGAGGGGATAAAGCTGACCGAGAAAACGGCTTTTTTTGATTTCAATTTCCGCAAAAGCGGGGGCGGCAAGTTGATGCATACTCAGCGATGCTGGCACTGCGGCGCAGTGCGCCACAGCAGCTGTTATTGAATGACGAAATTGACAAAGAAGACGTCAGTCACGCCATTCTTTTCTTTGGTTTCCAACACTTTATTGACTCTTTCCTTGATCTCTTCGATCAGGTCATGTTTGCCATCAGCAGACTGAATCTGGGACGATTCTTTACCGCTCAACAGCATGATCATATTGTGTCTGACCATAGGCATGACGGCCTTGATCTTGTCTGCCACTTCTGGTCCCGCAACCTGCAGTGTGACACTGACTTGCAGATAACGGTCAAAACTCGACAGATTGACTGTGAAAGGTTCCAGCGCAGCCGTAGCGGCACCACCGGCACTGGCACTCGCGCTGCCGCCACCGGAGTTGGCGAAGGCGGCCGGTGTCAGGCTACACAACACACACAGCAAAGCGGAACAGAACAGTTTCAGAAATGAGAATTTTTGCATGGTTTCACCTGGAAGCGACACAGAGAAAGCGGAGAACAGCCGGAAAACAGCCGGAAGACAGCTTCCGGCCGACTGCTGTACAGTATGCCCCGCCAGCTTTACACCGTCAAAGGTTTGTAGCGGATACGCTTAGGTTTGGCACCTTCCTCACCCAGACGCTTCTTCTTGTCGGCTTCATATTCCTGGTAATTACCGTCAAAGAAGACGGCCTGGGAATTGCCTTCAAACGCCAGGATATGGGTGGCGATACGGTCCAGGAACCAGCGGTCATGCGAGATCACCATCACGCTGCCAGCGAATTCCAGCAAGGCGTCTTCCAGTGCGCGCAGGGTTTCCACGTCCAGATCATTGGATGGTTCATCCAGCAGCAGCACATTACCGCCTTGCAGCAGGGTTTTGGCCAGATGCAGACGGCCGCGTTCACCACCGGACAGATTGCCCACGATCTTTTGCTGATCGCCGCCTTTGAAATTGAAGCGTCCCAGATAGGCGCGCGATGGCATTTCGAAACGGCCTACGGTCAGCAAGTCTGCACCATTGGCGACATCTTCGAACACGGTTTTAGTATTGCCCAAATCTTCACGTGACTGATCGACCAGCGAGATTTTAGCGGTCTGACCCAGCACCACTTCACCGCTGTCCGGCTGTTCCAGACCTTTGATCATTTTGAACAGCGTGGATTTACCGGCACCGTTAGGGCCGATGATACCGACGATGGCGCCAGGTGGAATCTTGAAGCTCAGGTTATCGATCAGCAGACGGTCACCAAAGGCCTTAGAGACATTCTTGAATTCGATGACTTCATTGCCCAGACGCTCAGCCACAGGGATAAAGATCTCCTGGGTTTCATTGCGTTTCTGGTATTCGTGCTCGCTCATTTCATTGAAGCGGGCCAGACGTGCCTTGCTCTTGGCCTGGCGTGCTTTCGGATTCTGACGTGACCATTCCAGCTCTTTTTGCAGCGCTTTCTGGCGCGCTGATTCGGTCGCTTCTTCCTGTTTCAGACGCGCTTGTTTCTGATCCAGCCAGGAAGAGTAATTGCCTTTCCATGGAATACCTGCACCACGGTCGAGCTCCAGGATCCATTCAGCGGCATTGTCGAGGAAGTAGCGGTCATGCGTGATCGCTACGACAGTGCCAGGGAAACGGCACAGGAATTGTTCCAGCCAGTCCACCGATTCTGCATCCAGATGGTTGGTTGGTTCATCGAGCAGCAGCATGTCGGGTTTCGACAACAACAGGCGGCACAGCGCGACGCGGCGTTTTTCACCACCGGACAAGACGCCGATTTTGGCATCCCAGGCTGGCAAACGCAGCGCATCCGCCGCCATTTCCAGTTGCAGCTCTACATTGTCACCGGCCGAGGTAGAGATGATCGCTTCCAGTCTGGCCTGTTCTTCTGCAAGTGCATCGAAGTCCGCATTTTCTTCTGCATACGCGGCATACACTTCTTCCAGTCTGGCTTTGGCAGCGAAGACTTCGCCCAGTGCCGACTCGACAGCTTCACGCACCGTCTGTTCCGGATCTAACTGTGGTTCCTGCGGCAGGTAACCGATGTTCAGATTCGGCATAGGGACGGCTTCACCCTGAATATCGGTATCCAGACCTGCCATAATTTTCAGCAGCGAGGATTTACCTGAGCCATTCAGCCCAAGCACGCCGATCTTGGCACCCGGGAAGAAAGACAGCGAAATATCTTTCAGGATCTGACGTTTAGGCGGCACGATTTTGCCGACGCGGTTCATGGTATAGACGTAATTAGCCATTTTTCTGTTGTTTTCCGTGTACAAATGAATGAACGCAAGGATACCTCATTGCCGCTCTGGCTGACAGGTTTTCCCTGATCTGCATCAAATTTGTGCTGCGCATCAATTTTGATCTAGCACAACTTGTCGTGTTCTGCAGACGCCTACACTTGGTTCATCAATTTCGACAACCAAGGAAAACAAAATGAAAAAGCTCGCATTGGCTCTCTCTCTCGCAGCAATCGGTTTGACCGCTACCCAGGCAATGGCAGCAGAACAAAGCCCATGGCAGGTACGCGCACGTATCGTCAACATTTCACCAGCGAATGGCTCTGATCCTGTTGGTGGCGTTGGCGCAGCAGATCTGATCACTGTCAGCAAAAAAACGATTCCTGAAGTAGATATCAGCTACTACTTCACACCAAATATTTCTGCAGAACTGATCCTGACTTATCCACAAAAACATGATGTGGAACTGGCTGGCAAAAACATCGGTCACTTCAAACATCTGCCGCCAACCCTGACTGCAAAATACCATTTTGCACCAGAAGCACAATTCAGCCCATATGTAGGCGCTGGTGTGAACTACACCCGCATCTCTGATGTGAACCTGCTCAACGGTGCAGCTGATCTGGAGAAAAGCAGCTTTGGTCTGGCTCTGCAAGCTGGTATCGATTACAAACTGGACAAAAACTGGTCTCTGAATTTTGACGTGAAAAAAGTACAGATCCGCAGCGATGTGACTTTGTCTGCAACTGGCGCAAAAATCAGCGCAGTGAAAGTAGATCCATGGCTGGTCGGTGTAGGCGTAGGCTACCGTTTCTAAGCCTGTCCCTGGGGCCTCGGATAAAAAGCCGGCAGCAGCCGGCTTTTTTTATGTTGCGCCTATGGCTGCACACTCAGAATGGCTGATCAACCGCCACACTGGGCCCGGTGAACCAGCGCGGGCCCTGCTCCGTCATATAGAAATGATCTTCCAGCCGCACGCCGAATTCGCCTTCTATGCAGATCATCGGTTCATTGGAAAAGCACATGCCTGCTGCGAGCGGACGGGTATTGCCGCGCACCAGATAAGTCCATTCATGGATATCCAGTCCGATACCGTGACCGGTACGGTGTGGCAAGCCCGGTAAGGCATAGTCAGGGCTCATACCAGCGGCGGCCAGCACCCGGCGCGCGGCAGCATCCACCGCTTCGCAGGCGACACCCAATTGTGCGGCATGGAAGGCGGCTTCCTGAGCTTCTTTTTCCAGGTTCCAGATGCTGCGCTGACGTGCGCTGGGCTGGCCAAACACATAGCTGCGTGTGATGTCGGAATGATAGTGCTGTACCTTACAGCCGGTATCGATCAGCACATTATCGCCTTCGCGCAGAGTCTGTACCCCATCCGGGCCATGTGGAATCGCCGTCAGTGCGCCGAAGCTCACGATACAGAAGGTCGACGGGCCAGCGCCATAGGCACGGTGTGCGCTGTCGATAAAATCGCTCACCTCGGTTGAGGTGATCCCTTCCCGTAAAATACGTGCCGCCCGTCTTTGCACATCCAAAGTAATCGACTTGGCTGTTTGCATCAGAGCGATTTCCTGCGCAGACTTATGCATACGGCATTCAGCGGTAATCACTACGCCATTGATCAGCGGCTGCTCAGGCAGGGCCTGGCGCAAGGCATCTGCCACAAAGAAAGGCGTGCTTTCGTCGATTGCCAGCGGGCCACGGTCGCAGCCCAGATCTTTGAGCCATTGTCTGACCAGCAGCGCCGGGTTTTCTTCTTCCTGCCACAAGCGTATGGCAGCCTGTTCGCCCAGCGTTTCACGCAGCTTGGATTCTTCAAAGGCCGGTGTGACGAATACGACCTGCGCGTCCGGAGTCAGGATGGCTGCTGTCAGACGTTCGCTGGCATACCAGCGCAAGCCGGTGAAATAATACAGACTGCTGCCGGCTGGCAGCAGCAGCGCGGCGATGCCCTGTTCGCGCATCAGCCGCGCTGCTTTGTTGACGCGGTCCTGGAATTCTTGCGGCGTAATGGGCTGCACTTGCGACAGCGCAGGCTGCAACTGCATGTGCGCGCGGATATCGGCTAATTCGATGGCGGCACTGGAGCCGCCAATTTGTGAGGATGTCATGATCGTATCGGTAGCAGAAAAACGGATGAATTCAGCACAGCTTACCTGCGCCACTCCAGGTTGTCTTGCCATCTTTGCTGCGCAGTTGTGGGGAAATCCGCACAGCTTAGCCCTGCCAGAGCTTTATTCGCGGATCGCTTCTATGCTGAAGCGCAGTGTGATGTCATCGCTGACAAAGGGTACGTAACGGCCCAGATCAAAATCACTGCGTTTGACGGTCGCCTCGCCATTAGCACCGCAAGCCTGTTTCAGGTACAGCAGCATGAAGCGGCAATGAAAGTGAGTGATCTGCAAAGTCACAGGCCGGGTAATGCCCTTGATGCTTAACTGGCCTTCAACCTGGCGCAATTGTTCGCCTTCAAACAGTAGTTTGTCTGATTGAAAACGGATGGCCGGAAAGCTGGCCACATCAAAAAAACTGGCTGAACGTAAGGTTTTATCGAACAAGTCTGAGCCGGTATTGACTGAGGCGGCATCGATACTCAGGTCAATACTGCCGCTTTTAGCGCCGCCATTCTGGCCAGCGTCAATTTGTATGCTGCCGCTGTTTCTATCGAAGCGTCCGCTCTGGCGCGCCAGGCCCCAATGCAGATACTCGAAACTGGAAAAAGTATGTTCACTGTCGATACGATAACGATCCGCTGCCTGCAGTGGTGTGCTGACAGCGATCAGCAGCGCGATGAGCGGCAACTGCCATAAGCTAAGCTGTGGGCGCAACATCCCGGCCTCCATCAGTTTTTATTCCTGAGTGGCTGCCGTGAGTATGCGCGGCATGCGTTTCAGGCGATCAGGGTTTGATAAATTTGAGCGTCATGCGGTCACTTTCACCGATAGACTCATAGTTTGCGCGGTCTTTGTCTTTGTTGGCATAGGTCGGTGGCAAAGCCCACACGCCGCCTTCGTGATCGGCCTTATCTTTGGGGTTGGCATTGATCTCGGAACTGCCAGCCAGCTTGAAACCAGCGCGTTCTGCCAACCTTATCACATAACTCTGATGCACATAGCCGCTGCTGGCTTTCTCATCCTGAGTACGCGATGCTGGCAAACGGTGCTCTACGATGCCGAACACACCACCGGACTTCAGACTGCGGAAAGCACTGTTAAAAATTTCCTGCACATTCGCTTCGCCAGCCGGTATCCAGTTATGGATATTACGGAAGGTCAGTACCATGTCCACGCTGCCAGGCGCGGCGTAGCTGATTTTCTTCGGTGGTTCAAAGATGCCGGTGCTGACCTGATCATAGATGGCCGGATTGGCATCCAGTTTCTGACGCAGACGCGCATACGCACGTTTGCCATAGTCACTGTCCGAGGCCGGATCATTGGCGGCTGCGATCAGCTTGCCGTTTTGGCGCAGATAAGGCGCCAGGATTTCGGTGTACCAGCCGCCGCCGGGTGACAACTCAACCACGGTCATGTCGGGACGGATACCAAAGAATTGCAGGGTTTCCAGCGGGTGGCGCGCCGGGTCGCGTGCGACATTGGCCGGGCTGCGATGGCTGCCACTGATGGCGGCTTGCAAAGCCTGATCGGCATGGGCTGACAGGCTGATCGTTTGCAATGCGGTGCCGAGCAGGGCGGCGCTGAGTAACAGTTTATTCATGGACGTCTCCGGTGGGCTGAGTGGCTGTCTGACCGCATTAGCGCACAACAGTTCCCGGCTGCTGCATGAAGGGCTTTCGCTGTGCATATCGAATACTGTGCTCAGGGCGCTGATACCACGATATCTTTTTTCATCACGGCCAGTCTGGCCAGCAAGCGGTTCTGGGTAGTGAAAGGGATATGGTTTTTGTGCATCGCTGCCTGCAAATCCTCGACCAGCGCATTGAAAGCCGCGCTTTTGATACCCAGTTGCGCATGCACCGTCAGCATGTCGTCACCGCTGTATTGGCAGGGGCCATCGCTGACCACGCAGAGCTGTTCTTTTAACAGTTCAGCCAGCCGCTTCATATTCGTTTCTTTAAATTGCGGACTGATGCGTGCATCCTGCTGAATTTCGACGATGAGCTGATCAACCACGCGTGCAATACCGGGGCTGCCACCCAGCGCCTGATACAGGCTGTCAGTTTGGGTCTGCGCCGACGCGCTTAGTGTGAAACTCAGGGCACTCAGGCCAGCGATTAAAAAAAGACGCATACGCGATCCACTTATTGAGCTAATTAGTTGGCGAGTTGCAGTGACAAATACCAGCCCTGTTGATTACGCGGATTGAATACCGTGATATCGCCCAGGCTGACATAGGCCAGTGTCAGTGACAATTGCTTATTCGGGAAGTAAGCCAGAAACACATCTTTTGCAGCTTTCTCACGATCGATCTGCAGATTCGATGGGCGCTGCCGGTATTCGGCACCGACTACCCAGTGCGGGCTTAACAAATAGGCCGCAGAGACCTCAGGCAGTAATTGATAATTTTGCGATTGCGGCCCGCCAAAACCCAGTAAGCCAAGTTGATTACCTTTGCTCAGACGCAGCGTCCCGTTGAGTAATAGGTTGTTGGCTAATAGTAGTTTGGTCGCAGACACATAGTAATCCACGCCCTTGCTGTCCGCTGCACCCAGTTGAGTCACGGAAGTGACGCCTAAGGCAGACAATCCTTCAACGGTACGGCTTTGTTTGAACATTGCGCCGACCGCCAGCTGCGGCCGCCAGCTGTCCTGATCGGCAATCAGATCGCCACTGAGTTTGAGCTTGATGCCCACGATATCCTGGCTGAGTCTGAGCTGATCCAGCGGTGCTTCACTGCCGGTGAATTCTTGCCTGGCCAGCGATACTTCCAGCTTATCGTGCCAGCCCAGCGCGACGCCGCTGCTGCGCAGACGGTAATCACGGGTGTTTAGCTGGGTCAGGAAGGCGGTCGCTCCAGCGCTGTCTTCGCTGCCATAGCCTGCAATCACGGCCCAGGGCACCAGACCGCCACCGGCCGCGCCTTCTGCCTGGCTCACCCCGGCAGTCGCGAGCAGTTTGCCACGATCTGAAACGGGTAATTCCAGTGCATGGGCCACATGAATCAGACTGGCACTCAGCAAAGCTGCCGCACTCAGTTGGAAAAATTGAAGTCTGCTCATAGTCGTCATCAGTACGTCATCGCGATCGCTTAATCTTAGTTGATTTTGGGAAATGATGCTTTTTGTATGGTTTTTTAGCGTGTTCTGTTGCATCTGCCGCATAAAGCAGAAAAAAGATGTTAAATCCAGATATTTACTGTCTTTGCGGCAACACTCCATAGTATGCTTAGCGATTTGTGTGAATTTGTAACAAAATAGGCTTGTTGCCGGATTGCTTCTTGTCTCTTGCAGAAAAGAGACAGAGTGCGCATGATCAGGCTGTGCGTAAGCCCGGTGATCTGCAGTTAAAAAGAAATAACGAAAACAAGAACGTCACACCCTAGTCGCTATCCATTCTTTATGAGTCGTTCCTCTTTACGCCGCGAGTTAGTTATACCCATCACGATACTGGTCATCAGTGTATCCGCGGCGATTGCCTGGGTATCCATGAAGGCTGGTACGGATGCGGTATTCACACTGACCCAACGGGTGTTGGTTGATATGGTCAACCGTATCAATGTCGCCTCTGAAAAGCATCTGGACGGTGCGCTGACTGCGTTGGAATCGGTCGCGCCCAGCTCTACACGTGTACCCAAAGAACATGATTTCTCAAGCGATCTGCATGTACTTGAAGATAAATTCTGGGCCGCCAGCGGTTTGTTCATGGACGTGAATAATTATGTGTATTTCGGCGGTACAGATGGCCGTTTTATGGGGGTGTATCGTATTTCACGCAGTGAAGTGCAGTTATTTGTACGTGAACCGGATTCTGATCATCGTGATGTCTACCGCGTCACAGCCATCGGCGACCGCTCCGTCAAAATCCGTCAGGATCAGTTTGATCCACGCAAGCGTCCCTGGTATCAGGCGGCCATGAATTCGGAAACGCCGGTCTGGTCAAAAATTTACAATAACTTCTCATTTCACTATCCGACTATTACGCTGGCTAAATCGGTTTTCCAGAAAAATCACGAATTTGCCGGTGTGGTCGCGACCGATGTGACGCTTAAAGAATTGTCGAACTTTCTGAGTCGTCTGGAAATCAGTAAAAACAGTGTCGCTTACATTGTTGATGCCGAAGGTTTTATCGTGGCGACTTCTGGCAAAGAATTACCGGAACGTGTAGTCAATGGTCTGCCTGAGCGCATGCGGGCTTCAGATATGAAGACCAGCCTGATTAGTGAGACTTTCAAAAAAGTTGGCAACCGCGTGCTGACCCAGCAGGAAACCCTGTCGCTGGAGCTGGAGCAAGGGACGGTGGATGTGGCGGTGTCTCCACTTGGCAATAAACAGGGACTGAACTGGCAGACAGTGGTTGCCGTACCGCGTGCAGATTTCATGAACACGATTAATCAGGGCTTTTTCCAGAGCGTGGTGATTGCGATAGCCTGCATTATTTTTGCGCTGACTATAGGTCTGACCATCGTGGAACGCGTGATACGCGATATCCGCAAGCTGACCGCAGCGGCAGAAAAATTCGGCAATGGCGAACCTATGCCGAAAATGGATATACGCCGCACGGATGAAATCGGGATACTGGCGGAAACCTTCAGCGAAATGGAAAACAAGCTGCGTTTCGATAAACTGACCCAGGTCGCCAACCGTGAATCGCTGTTTGCCCAAATCACCCATATTCAGCGACTGGCAGAAGACAATCCTGAGCAGATTCAGGGCTATACCTTACTGTTCGTCGATCTGGACCGTTTTAAATTTGTGAATGATAACTATGGTCATGACGCTGGCGATAAGGTGCTGGTGATTACCGCCGCCAGATTGCGCGCTGCTGTGCGCGATACTGACGATGTGGCGCGTTATGGCGGCGATGAATTTGTGTTGCTGATCAAAGATGTACGCAAGGCAAACGATATTCACCATCTGGTCGACAAAATCTCTGCAGTGGTGGAAGAGCCGATTGCACTGGAAAATGCCATGGTGGATGTGGGTGCCTCAATCGGCTGGGCCAGCTATCCGGAAGATGGAGATGACTACATGCGTCTTATCAAAATTGCCGACAGCCGCATGTATAACCGCAAACGCGACCGCAAATTACAGCGCGTGAATCGGGCTTGAACCGCGGGCCTAAATTCTCAGGCTTAACGCCTGCTCTTCAGGCTACGTCCTGGTTCTGCTGCAGCTGCGCTGCACGCTGTTCCCAGTCTTGTTTCCAGGCCGGTAACTGGCTCGCCGGCATAGGTTTGCTCAGGAAATAACCCTGTACCTGATCACAGCCCAGCTCTTTGAGCAAGTGCATCACCTGTTGATTTTCTACCCCTTCTGCGACCACCCTCAACTGCATATTATGAGCCAGATCGATGGTGGACTTGACGATGCGGCTGTCCGCATTATCCCTATCCATTTTCAGCACGAAAGACTTATCAATTTTCAGCTCATTGACCGGTAGCTGCTTCAGATATGCGAGTGAAGAGTAGCCAGTACCGAAGTCATCTATCGACAAATCCATGCCCATCGCATGCAGATTGTCCAGCGTCTGATGGGCACGCACAGGATCATCCATAATTGCGCTCTCTGTGATTTCCAGGCAAAACTGTGCCGGGGCAAGCGTGTGTGCATGGAGTATGGCTGCAAATTTTTGCGGTAAATCCTGATCCATTAAATCCATGGTGGAGATATTGACCGACATTTTCAGTGCGATATCCTGTGCCTGCCACAGTTTCAGGGTCTGCGCCGCCTGGTTCATGATCCAGTGCGTCAGGCTGCGGATAAAGCCGGATTGTTCGGCAAACGGGATGAATTGATCGGGGAAAACCATGCCGCGTTCAGGATGTACCCAGCGTACCAGCGCCTCTACCCCGATCAGCTTGTAGTCTGACAGACTGACTTTAGGCTGCACCCACAGCTGAAACTGATTTTGTCCCAGCGCTGCACGCATATCTGACAGCAGTGACAGATTTTTCTGGCTGGATTTATCAATCTCAGGCGAGTAGGTAACGGCCCCCTGACGTGCGCGTTTAGCCGCATACATAGCGACCTCAACCCGGCTCATCAGACTGGCGGCATCGCTGGCATGAGCCGGATAGGCGGCGATACCGATGCCGGCACCGATATCCACATTTTGCTCACCAATCGCGATTGGACGTTCAAATGACTGTGCGATTGCGCGCGCAGTCTGTTGTGCTTCTTCCAGCGTACTGGCTGGCAGCAGCACCGCGAATTCATCACCACCAAGCCGCGCAGGTTTCGGTTTACCAGCGCCCAGCTGCTGGCTCAGGCGCTGTGCGACTTCGGTCAGCAACTGATCGCCAAACTCATGCCCCATCAGGTCATTCACATATTTAAAGCGGTCCAGATCCAGCATCAGCACATGCACCGTATCGCCGCGTGTGGCAGCCGCAGCCAGTGCATCATTGAGCATAGAAGTGAACAGCGCGCGATTGGGCAAATGCGTGAGCGTATCCCAGTAAGCCAGCCGGCTGATTTCCTTTTCACGGGTGGCGATCGCATCGCGCATATGGCTGAAGCTCTTGGCCAGATCGCCGATTTCATCACTGCGCCGTATCGCAATTTCGTCTTGATAATTGCCTGCTGCAAAACGCCTGGCCGTGTCCGACAACTGGCGTAAAGGGTTAGTGATACGGCGTGCAGTGACTGCACTGATGATAATCGCCAGCAGGGTAGCGACTATGCTCAGTATCAGCAGATTACGTTGCAGCAGCTTATATGGCGCCACGGTGCGGCTGAACGATAACTGCAGCACAGCGACAGTATGCTGGCCTGCACTGGCATTCATATCGACCAGTTGTGAACTGTATTCATCCCGATCAATGTGCATGGTCGTGATCAGCTTATTGGAAGGCAGCGCGCGTGGCAGTGATGCAAGCAGCTGTTTGCCCTGGGCTTCAGTCAGGCTGGTGCTCTGCATTTCCCACGCGCCGTCTTTGGCAGCGCTGACGATACTGACCTGTAGCGGAGACAGTTCGTGCATTTCCCTGACCAGCACCTGATCGACCGGCACGGCCAGCGCCACCCAGCTGATTGCTACCGGTGCCAGTATCGGCACCATCACCAGCTGATAGGGGCGTCCATTCAGGCTGACGATGTTCGCGGCGCCGCCTTTATTGCTGGCGGCATGCATCAACTGCTGTACCCGGTCCTGCATCCCATGCGCCAGTGTATCGCTGCTGGCAGCGATAATATTCCCATCGAGTCCGACCAGCATGGTCAAATCCGCATTAATACGTTCACCATGATTCAGCAGCGCAGATACGATGGTCTGGATGTCGTTACTGCTGATGGCGTCGCGCAAGGCATAATCCTTAGCCACGATGGTGGCAGCCTGCACCAGATTTTGTGCATTTTTCTCTATGAGTCGCTGGAAAACGTTTTCATGATATTGCAGATTTTCGCTGAGCACCTTACGCGCATTTTTATCAATCGCCTGGTCAATAAAGCCATAGGCCAGCAGTTGCAGCACCAGCAGCAGGCTGATGAAGAGCGTAATAATTCTTGCTTCCAGGCTCAGAAAACGCATAAATTCTCTCGTGAATGAAGTACTGGCTGAGATACTGTTTTATTTATAGGACTGACGCAAAATTGTCCCGGCAAGGCATGGCGACGCAGGCAGTACGCAGTGTACGACAAGGCGCCATAACGCTGCTGGGGCGGTTTTGCGTCAGTCCTGACTTAGTCGAATTTGCCATTCAGCCTGATTGGATACGGTGCACCCTCTGCATCCGCTTGCCAGCTTTGTTGTATGCCTTCCGAGCCGGGTGCCATTTTGTAATGCCAGACTTTCAGTGTGTATTTCCCACTGGGTAAATTCGCTAAAGTGGCAAAACCTTTGGCATCCGTTTTGGCGAAATATGGGGTATTGACGACCTGCACATAAGCGATCATCTGATCGTGGATATTACAACCTATCACCACGGTGCCTGGTGTGTCGAACACCACCGGACTGCCGGGTTTACCAGAATACAGTTTAAGTTCAAATCGCTTGGCGGCGGAAAAGGAATAGGCATGGTGCTTCACCGTATCATTATTAGGGAAGCTGACGGCACTGCCGACCGGAATCACGCTGACTAAAGGCAGGAATTTGCGGTCCTTTTGTTCTATGGTGTAGCTGCCTGCCTTCACAGTGTGGTTGCCGTTAGCAGCTTCCGCGCTGACTACGGCGTTTTCAACAGCTTTCCCTTCGCTGTCCAGAATTTGTACTACTCTGTTGGCATAAGCTGTTTGCATGCCAGCCATCAGCAGCATCCCAGTCAATACCGGTGGAAAGCAGGACGCAAAGCGTAAGCGTGGCAGTAACATAGCTGAATCTTTCTAGTATCTCTTGTAAATGCAGGCGTGTAGCGACAGATGTAGGGATCGCAGTATCAGCTTTTGTTGTTATATCGCATCGAAATTAACAAGTACAGCGCTGCAATACCGGGATAGAAAATGTAATATGAAAACAATCAGGACTTACGCAAAACCGCCCCAGCGGCGTTATGGCTCCTTGTCGTACAGCTCGTACTGCCTTCGTCGCCATGGTGTAGCCAAGGTTTCAGGCAACATGTTGCCTGCTGGCGACACGGACATCGCTTACCAGCGATGTTTCCTAAAGCACCAAAGGGCTGTTTCGCCTTGCCGGGACAATTTTGCGTAGGTCCTAACAATTTTAGCCTAAGTTTTCCGCACGCACTGCAGGAATGTCAGCATGAACTCTTTTATCAAGCATCTGGTGGAAATCACTGGTCACCGTGACCATGATCTGCTCAATATCTCCGTTGCCTCCTCCCTGCGTGAATTGCTGGCTGCAGAGCAGGCGACTGTGTTTGAGGTGGCGAGTATGGGTGGCCATACTGTGATGCGCCCTAAAATACGCATCACAGCCGAAGGCACGGACGTGCTGGAGCAAGTGACAGATGCGGACGATCTGCTTCCCGAGCAGATCAGCGACTTATGGCAGGGATTGGAGCAGAAGCAGGGCGTGATCCGGGTCACGCAGGATGGGCAAGACTTGTTGTGGCTGCCGATCTGGATCAACGACAAACTGCACACCTGTCTGCAACTCCGCCATCCTCAACAGGCTGAAGAGCCGGTCATGGAAGTCGTCAATGGCATGCTGATTGTGTACCGGAATTTCCAGAATCTGCTGGATTACAGCGAGCGGGATTCGCTGACCGGACTGCTTAACCGCAAGACTTTTGATGACAGTTTTTCCAAGGTCTTACGCACCAATTTAAGGGAAATGACGCCATTAGAAGTCACGCCTGAGTCGCAACAGTTGCTGGCTAAGCCGGAAACCGAAAGACGTGAACAGGATGCGGAAAAATTCAACTGGCTCGCAGTGCTCGATATTGATCACTTTAAGCGTGTGAATGATCAGTTTGGTCACTTATATGGCGATGAGGTATTGATACTGATCGCCAACCTGTTGCGTAACTCTTTCCGTCCGAATGACCGCTTGTTCCGCTTTGGTGGTGAGGAATTTGTGATCTTGCTGCGCTCAGTCACGAAACAGGATGCTGACCAGATTTTTGACCGTTTCCGCGAGACCGTAGGTAATCATCACTTTCCACAGGTAGGTACCGTCACTGTCAGCATAGGCTATGCCAGGATCGACTTATTTGAACCTGCGGTCGCCATTGTAGGGCGTGCGGATCAGGCGCTGTACTATGCCAAAATGAATGGCCGTAACCGCAGTTGTTTTTACGACAGCCTGGTTGCGAGCGGTGACTTACATCAGGAACAGGCCAACGATATTGCCGAATTCTTTTGAATCCGGCGTCTGCGCTGGTCTTTCTTATTCAGCCGGACGGCGCGCGGTGGTCAGCATCACCACACTGCCCAGGATAATCGCCATTGCCAGCATGGCTTTACCCGATAAATGTTCGCCACCGAATGCCACCCCCAGCGCCACTGCGATGACAGGATTGACATAGGCATAGCTGGCCGCCAGTCCGGCCGGGACTTTGGACAACAGATACATATACGCGGTAAACGCGATCAGCGAACCGGCTACCACCAGATAAGCCCAGGCGCTGAAGGCTTGGACCGTCAGCGGCCCTGTCATTTTTTCACCACTGAGCAGGCTGACGATAAACAGGAAAGCGCCACCGACCAGCATTTCACTGGCGAAGCCCATGCCACCCTTGGCCATCTTCAGTTTTTTCTGCGACAGGACAGAGCCCACATCCCAGCTCAGTATCGCGCCCAGTAACAGGAAAATTCCTGCTGGCTGGGCCGCGAAACCATGATCCGAGGCCAGCAACACCGCACCCAGAAAACCGCACACGATGCCCAGCCATTCACGCCGCCGCGGCCAGTCTCCGAACAGGCCAGATAAACCGGACAAAATCATGGGCGAGCATGCAATAAACACTGCAGTCAGGCCGGACGACACATATTGCTGGGCACAGGCGGTCAGACCTGTGCCACCACCTAGCATCAGTATGCCGACGATGCCGCCATCGCGCCATTCACGCAGCGTGGGCTGCGGCGCTTTACGCCATAACTGCCACAGATACAGCAAACCACCCGCCACCAGAAAGCGCGTGCCTATCATCATGAATGGCGGAAAAGCAGTCAGCGCGACCTGAATCGCAAAATAGGTAGAGCCCCAGACGATGTAGACCGTCAGCAGGGCAGTCAGGACAGATTTTGGTAAATGACGCATACAGGCTTTCTTGAATTATTCACGATATTTTATGCTGGTCAGGTACGGTTTTAAATGGATGTTCTAAGGGAAATCAGCTACATTTCTTTTAAATTGACTGAAATATCCGGGTTTTCCCATGAAAATAGAATTAGATCTGATGGATGCCAGAATTCTCGAGATTCTGCAGGAAGATGCGCGTGTCACGCTGGCTGAAATCGGACGCCGCATTCATCTGAGCCAGCCTGCGGTGGCGGAACGCATACGCCGCATGGAAGCCGATCAGGTCATCACCGGCTACCATGCGCGCGTGAATCCTGAAGCTCTAGGTTATGGCATCACCGCCTTTGTGCGCATTGCGAGCCGTTCCAGTGATGTGTCGGTGCCGCAAATCGCGGCCCAGGTGCCGGAAGTGGTGGAGTGTCATGCCATTACCGGCGAGGATTGTGTGATCGTCAAAGTGGTGGCACCGTCGGTCCGTGAGCTGGAGCGTGTGATCACCGCGCTGGCACGCGGCGGCGTGACCTCGACTTCGCTGATCCTGTCGTCGTCGATAGAACGGCGCGCCATTAAACCTGCGGAGTAGTCATGGAACTGCGCCAGTTACGCTATTTTGTCGCGATTGTGGATCATGGTTCGCTGTCCCGTGCGGCGCGCGTGCTGCATATCGTGCAGCCGGCGCTGACGCAGCAAATCCAGTCGCTGGAAGAAGAATTGGGTGCCATCCTGCTGCACCGCTCGGCACAGGGTATGCAGGCGACCGATGCCGGTAAGCTGTTTTACGAACATGCTCAGGCTATCCTGAAACAGGTCAGTGACGCCAGAACTGCGGTGGCGCAATCAACCGATAAGCCACGTGGTACGGTGGCACTCGGCATACCGCAAAGTGCGTCCGGCGCGCTGGCTTTTCCTTTGCTCAAAGCGGTACGTGAGACTTATCCCGACATCCATTTTCAACTGACCGAGGAATTGACCGGCAATCTGACTGAGCAGTTGCGTTCAGGACGGCTGAATCTGGCGATATTGTTCGATGACGGGCAGCTCAACGGCTTTCACAGCCGCCCGCTGGTGCATGAAGAGATGATGTATATCACGCGCAGCGGCTCGCAATTTGCCTCGCGCCGCAAGAGTATCAAGCTGGCGCAGGTATTGCAGGTACCGCTGATTTTGCCCAGCCTGCAGCATGGTGTGCGTCCGCTGATAGAGCAGGTGGTGCGCGAACATGGGCAGCAGATCAGTCAGGTGATCGACATCACTTCGATTGCGATTTTGAAGTCAGCGCTGATGGCTGATATGGGCGCGACCATCTTGCCGGTTTCACCGATGCTGGCGGAAATTCAGCGTGGCGAAATGCAGGCCTTAGCTATCAGTGATGCGCAACTGTCGCGCACGGTCAGCCTGTGTGCATCGAAAAATATCCCGCTCACCAATGCTGCCATGGCGGTTGAAAAACTGGTCATCGAAGTGAGTCGTGAACTGTGCCAGAGTGGAGTCTGGCTAGGCACCCGTTTGCCTGCGAATCCGCACTGAGTCTGGTCCTAAGTTGGTGACAAGGCGTCTGTCATTGTTGCCTGCAGACGCCAGACACAGGCTGGTGGCAGATTGCGCCAGACCCGGCTCACGCGCTGCCATTGCAAGCCATCGACACCGTGCAGCGCAAACGGTGGTGCCAGTCCATAACTGAACTGGATGACGGCGCCACCATTCTGTACAAAGCGGATATAGGTGCTGCTCAATAAGCGCGCCTGCGCTGCTGGTAAAGACTTAAACGGTAAGGATGAAACCAACAGGCTGCTGCCGGGATCTGGCGCGGCCTGCGGCAAAAAATGTTCTATGCGTTCGCGTCGTATATCCAGATGCGGGAATTTTTTTCTGAGTACCTGAACCAGCTCCGGCGCACACTCGACGACTTGCAGGCGTTCGCTGCCAAAGCGGGTCAGCAGAGCAAGCGTCAGCGCTCCGCTGCCAGCCCCGACTTCAATCACCCGCCCGTTTGCGCCACAGGCTGCGGCAGCCTGCGCCATGGACTGCGCCAGATGACGCGAAGATGGCCACAGCGCGCCGACTTCAGCTGGTGCCGCCAGCAAGGCGCGCAAAAAACTCAGTGTGGTATTCATTCCGAGGCGGTGAGTGTCGCCAGTGCCTGCGCCAGATCGGCCTGTAAATCGGCCGCATGTTCAATACCGACGGATATCCTGAGCAAGTCCGGTGTCACGCCTTTTTCCAGCCGTATCGCTTGCGGAATCGCAGCATGCGTCATCGACCACGGATGATTAATCAGACTTTCCACGCCACCCAGGCTTTCGGCCAGTGTAAAAATCTTTAAGGCCTGTACAAAACGGCGCAAGCCCGCATCATCGGTATCGAGACGGATAGAAATCACGCCGCTCTGACCTTGCGGTAACAGTCGTTGCGCCAGCGCATATTGCGGATGGGATGGCAGGCCAGGGTAAATCACTGCGCGGATGCCAGCTTGCGTTTCCAGCCATTGCGCCAGGCTTAGTGCATTGCTGCTATGCCTTTGCATACGGATCGCCAGCGTGCGCAAACCGCGCAATGCCAGGAAGCTGTCAAATGGTGACAGCACAGCACCGACTGCATTTTGTAGCCAGCGCAATTTGTCTGCCAGTGCCTGCTCCTTCACGATCAGTGCACCACCTATCACATCCGAGTGACCATTGAGATATTTGGTCAGCGAATGCAGCACGATATCCGCACCCCATTTCAAGGGTTGCAGCAAATACGGTGTGACAAAGGTGGCATCCACCAACGTCAGTGCGCCGGCCTCTTTGGCGATGGCAGAAATCGCGGCGATATCCGGAAATTTCAGCAGCGGATTGGTCGGTACTTCCAGCCATACCAGACGGGTAGCCGGGGTGATGGCAGCCTTCAGTCCCTCCAGATCATCGGGTGATACATAGCGCACCTTGAGACCGGCGCTGCGGCCTTTGACTTGTTCAAATAAACGCCAGGCGCCACCGTATAAATCGTCGACTGCGACGATCTCACTGCCCGCTTCCAGCAATTCCAATACGGTGCTCATCGCGCCCAGACCGGATGCGAATGCAAAACCTGCGCTGCCGCCTTCCAGTTCAGCCAGTGCTTTTTCCAGTGCCTGACGGCTGGGGTTACCACTGCGGCCATATTCAAAACCGCTGTGTTCGCCCGGCGCTTGCTGGGCATAGGTCGAACTCAGATAAATCGGTGGCATCACCGCGCCGGTGGCATCGGGTTGATAGCCAGCGTGTACGCTTAAGGTATCGGGATGGGTCATAGCTGTTGTCCTTATTTGTCAGACCATTAGTGTTGCTGCCAGTAGTTGATGACGTCAGTTTGTGTGATCAGTCCGAGGAAGTTACCCTGTTCGATCACAGGTGCCACCTTGTTGTCGGCGAAAATACCGATAACGCGTTCCAGCGTGTCCTGTGGTGCCAGGGTGACCAGATCGGTGCTCATTACGCTGCGTACCGGCAGTTTGAAATTCTCTTTGTTGTCTCTGACTGCGTTTAAGATGTCCCATTCATCAATCAGTCCGGCCAGCGCCGCTTCGCCTTCGATGACCGGTAACTGCGACACATCATGGCGACGCATTTTTTGATAGGCATCGGCCAGACTGTCTTCCTGTCTGGCGAATACAGTCGCGCCTTTGTGATGTGGACGCGTAATCAGATCGGATAAATTGTCGCGTGGTGGTTCACGCAGCAGGCCCTGATCGACCAGCCAGTTATCATTGAATTGCTTGGATAAGTATTTGTTGCCGCTGTCGCAGATAAAGGTCAGCACCCGTTTCGGTGTGGTCTGGGCACGGCAATAGCGCAACGCCGCAGCCACCAGTGTGCCGCTGGAAGAACCCGCCAGGATGCCTTCTTTTTCCAGTAGTGCACGTGCGGTGAACAGGCTTTCCTGATCGCTGATGCGATAGGCTTTGTTGACCATATCAAAATTCGCAAGCGGCGGAATAAAATCCTCGCCTATGCCTTCCACACGCCAGCTGCCAGCCTGTCCAAAATGACCGGTCTCGACATAATCTGCCAGGATAGAACCCTGTGGATCCGCCAGTACAAACTCTAACTGTGGTGCGGTATCCGCAAAGTAGGCGCTGAGGCCGGACAAGGTACCGCTGGAGCCTACGCCCACAGCAATCGCGTCCAGTTGCTGATCCATTTGCTGCCAGATTTCTGGTCCTGTGCTGAGCGTATGCGCAAGTGGATTGGCAGGATTATTAAACTGATCGATGTAATACGCACCCGGGGTTTCACTCGCGATGCGCAGTGCCAGATCCTGATAATACAGAGGATGACCCTTGTTCACATCGGAGCGCGTCAAAATCACTTCGGCACCCATGGCCTTGAGTTGCTGGATTTTTTCTGTGCTCATTTTATCCGGCACTACCAGCTTGATGCGGTAACCCTTACGCACTGCTACCAGCGCCAGACCCAGGCCGGTATTGCCAGCGGTTGCTTCGATGATGGTGCCGCCGGCACGCAACTGACCGCTGCGTTCAGCCGCTTCTATCATCGTCAATGCTATCCTGTCTTTGATCGAGCCACCCGGATTCTGGCTTTCCAGTTTGACGTACAGCTCACAGAGGCCGGTATCGATATTTTGTAAGCGCACTACAGGTGTATTACCGATTAAAGCTAAAACGGGATCAGTTGACTTCATTGCATACCACTTCAAAAGTTAAGCGCCTTGCAGCGCCAGGAAAGCGGCAAATCTTAGCAGTGACAAGTTGACTCTGATAAGGAATTAATTCTCACATCTAAGTTCAGAAAACGTATAAAACCAGCCACGTACTTTAAATGCGGGCTTGCAGTAGCTTACTGGGAAGGTCAGGGATAACACCTGTGCTGCAGGCATGACAGTGAAGCTGCCGGATCTGCGCTAAGCCAGCAGGCATGGGCATTTCCGGCAGGGTGATTCATTTTCAGTGGCAGCGCAGACTATCGCTGTGCGGACTGTTGGCGGTGTAGTGCAGACAGCCCGATCAGGGCCGGATAGGCTTCGGTGATGACATAGACCGGGATCGCAGCGAGATAATCGCGGAAGCGCCCCTTGTCTTCAAAGCGTGCGCGGAAACCGGATTGCAGCAAATAGTCACCCAGCCGCGGCACAATACCACCACCGATATAAATGCCGGCACGCGCACCCAGCGTCACTGCCAGATTGGCAGCCATCGTGCCCAGCATCTCACAGAAGGTGGAGAGTACCTCGCTGCAAATGCCACATTCGCGTTGCAAGCCGCGTTGCAGAATGTCGGGGGCTTCCAGTGGTGCGACAGTCGCCTGCTGCAATTCAGCCAGCGCACGGTAAATCAGTACCAGACCAGGACCGGATAACAGGCGCTCGGCAGATACATGCGGAAATTCGCGCCAGGCAAACTCCAGTATCGCGACTTCTTTTGCATTGGCTGGCGTAAAGCTCGCATGGCCGCCTTCACTGTGCAGCGGCAGCCAGCGTTCGCCCGCAGGGATCAGGCCGGACACACCGAGTCCGGTACCTGCACCCAGCAGCCCGATTGCGCTGCCTGCCAAAGCCTGATGACCACCAACCTGAAAATACTGATGTGCTTGCAGATGCGGCAGAGACAGCGCGAGTGCGGTGAAATCATTCACCACATCGAGCCGCTCCAAGCCGAACTGATGACGGGTTGCGCTGATAGAAAATTCCCAGTGATGATTAGTCATGCGAACTTGGTCACCATGCACAGGATTGGCAATCGCGATCCCCGCATGACGCAGCTGATGCGCTCCCGCTGCCAGACTGGCAGCATCTTGCAAATAGCTGTGCAGCGCGGCTTCCAGACTGGTATAGGCGGCACAAGGCTGTACCTTGACTGCCTGCAGTTCGCCATGCGCAGTTTCTATCGCAAAGCGTGCATTGGTGCCACCGATATCAGCCAGCAACAAGGGATAGGACGGAGTACCGGTTTCGGTATGAGTTTGGGTATGAGCTTGGGTATGAGCTTGAGTATGAGCGATCATTGCTGACATCGGATACTCCGCTTATTTCAGACTTTGTTCCGAAACCGGATCGAAGAACACGGCCTTGGACAAATCAAAGGCCAGACGCATAGGCTGACCCGGCATGGCAGCCGCACGTGGATGGGTGCGGCAGGTCAGGCGGGTAGCATTAAAGCTGGAAAACACCAGCGTATCTGGACCGGTTGGCTCGGTCAGATCGACGATGCAGTCGACTTCGGTAGGATGATGCGCATCACTGCAATTTGCACTACTTGTTGCACTATTTGTTGCGCTATGTTCAGCCCGTCTGGCGCTGGCGGCATCGGTCACATGTTCGGGCCGGATGCCGAGTACGATTTCGCCATTGGCCGGGGACAAACGCTGGATTGCAGCTGCTTGCGCTGCCGGTATCGGTAACAGCGTGGAGCGACCCTGATGTTCAAGCACAAAATGCAGTTGCTGCTGTTCCTGCTGCACTTTGCCACGGATAAAATTCATCGAAGGTGAACCGATAAAGCCAGCCACAAACATATTCGCAGGGCGGTCATAAATATCCTGCGGACTACCAAACTGCTGCACTACGCCATCGCGCATCACCGCAATTTTGTCACCCAGGGTCATGGCTTCCACCTGATCATGCGTGACATACACGGTGGTGGTTTTCAAACGCTGATGCATGAGTTTGATTTCAGCCCGCATTTCCACGCGCAATTTAGCATCCAGATTGGATAAGGGCTCGTCAAACAGGAACAGCGAGGGATTGCGCGCAATCGCACGTCCCATCGCGACCCGCTGGCGCTGGCCGCCGGATAAATGCGCGGGTTTGCGATCCAACAAATGGGTGATCTGCAAAGTCTCAGCTACTCTGTCTACGATTTTCTTTTGTTCTGCGACGGCGACCCGGCGTATGCCTAAACCGAAAGAGATATTTTCACGCACTGTCATGGTCGGGTACAAGGCATAGGATTGAAACACCATCGCGATATCACGCGACTTGGGCGGCACATCATTGACGCAGCGATCACCGATATAAATGCCGCCTTCGGACACGGTTTCCAAACCGGCGATCATATTCAGTAAAGTGGATTTGCCGCAGCCCGAACCACCGACCAGGATCAGGAACTGACCCTCTTCGATATCGAGATTAATCCCTTTTAAAATCTCCGCACCGTTCGGGTACACCTTGCGTACATCGCGGATAGATAAGCTTGCCATAAATTGAGTCTCCTTCAGATCTTGCTTTGTTTATTCAGTTTGCATCACGGCAGCTTGCTCAGCCTTTGACTGCACCGGCAGTCAGGCCGCGTACAAAATATTTTCCAGCCAGCAGATATAAGCCCAGCGTAGGCAGTGCGGCAATGATGGCGGCCGCCATATTCACGTTGTATTCCGTCACGCCGGTCGAGGTATTGACCAGGTTATTCAGCGCTACCGTGACGGGTTGTGCATCGGTGCCGCCAAACACCACGCCGAACAGAAAGTCATTCCAGATCTGGGTGAATTGCCAGATAAAGCAGACCATGAAAATTGGCAGCGATAAAGGCAGGATCACACTGCGGTAAATCCGGAAAAAACCAGCGCCATCGATACGTGCCGCTTTCACCAGTTCATCCGGTACGCTCACGTAGTAATTGCGGAAAAACAGCGTAGTAAATGCGACGCCATACACGATATGCACCAGCACCAGACCCGCAGTGGTATTGGATAAACCGGCCAGTCCGAGCAGACGTGCCATCGGCAATATCACGACCTGAAACGGGATGAAGCAGCCCACCATCAGTGCGGTGAACACGATTTCCGAGCCACGGAATTTCCAGTGCGCGAGTACATAGCCATTGACGGAACCGATCAGGGTGGAGATCAGCACTGCAGGCACCGCCATCTTGACCGAGTTCCAGAAATACGGTGCCAGTCCCTCACAGCTGACGCCGGTGCAGGCGCCACTCCAGGCTTTTTGCCAGGCTTGCAGATTGAGCTGAGCCGGGAAGTCGAGCAGATTGCCAGCCCGGATTTCGTCCAGGGTTTTGACCGAAGTGGTCAGCATCACATACAGTGGCGCCAGGTAATACAAGGCACACAGGACCAGCAACAGATAAATTAACAGACGGCCGATACGGCCTTGGGAATCAGCGCGCACGGCCAGCCTCCTTGGTTTCCAGATAAATCAGCGGCACCAGTACCGCCAGTACCGTCATCAGCATCATCATGGCTGATGCCGCGCCCAGACCGAGTTGTCCGCGTGTGAAAGAAAACTGATACATGAAAATCGCCGGCACATCCGATGAAGTGCCGGGACCGCCCGCAGTCAGTGCCATCACCAGATCGAAACTCTTGATCGCAATATGGCTGAGTACCAGCAAGACACTGAAGAACACCGGACGCAGTGCCGGTATCACGATCTTGCGGTAGATGGTAGGCAGGCTGGCACCATCGACCATAGCCGCCTTGATGATGCTGTCATCCACACCGCGTAATCCAGCCAGAAACAAGGCCATCACAAAGCCTGATGATTGCCACACACCGGCGATTACCACGGTGTAAATCGCCATATCGGAATCTACCAGCCAGTCCATAGAAAACTGGGTGTAGCCCCAGTCGTGCAGCATTTTTTCCAGACCAAGTCCGGGATTCAAGATCCATTTCCAGGCTGCGCCGGTCACGATAAAAGACAGCGCCATCGGATACAGATAGATGGCGCGCAGTGCGCCTTCGAAGCGGATTTTCTGATCCAGGAAAACCGCCAGCAATAAGCCGGTGATCAGGCAGAACAGGATAAACAAGCCACCGAAAATACCCAGATTGGCGGCCGATACCCACCAGCGATCGAGATCGAACAGGGCGCTGTATTGCTCCAGACCGGCGAAGCTGTAATTCGGCATCAGCCTGGATTCTGTGAGTGACAGATAGGCCGTGAAAGCGATAAAGCCATACACAAACAGCAGCGACGCAAACACGGTAGGAGATAACACCAGTCTGGGTAACCAGCGGTCACCCAGATGTGCCAGCCGCCGCGTGAGCGGCAGACTGACTGGGGATGAAACAGGGGAAGACGGAAGGCGGACCGACATACTCAAATTCTCCGGGACTGTAGCGGCACATGTGTGCAACTGCGCAATGCATCTGCCTGCGACGGCAAACGCGGACGATGTGCCGCTACCTGAACTGATGGTTGCTGCTGCCTTGTATCTTGTACCTGGTGCAGCGCAGCAGCGGGACCTGCTTATTTGGCTTATTTGGCCTATTTAGCTTTTGCGGCCTTGACCAGCGCCAATGCTGCAGCCTGAGACGTCATGCTGGAGTTCATAAAGCGCGCCACCACGTCTTGAATCGCACCGGCTTTGGCTGAGTCTATCGCCATACCATGTGCGAAGCTCGGTACCAGACCGCCAGATTTGCTGGTCGCATCCATGTCATCCATGGATTTCAGTGCACAGCTGTCAAACTTGGCGCGTGATACACCGGCACGGGCCGGGATAGAACCTTTGTTCAGGTTGAATACTTCCTGAAATTCCGGACTCATCACCGCATTCGCCAGTGTCAGCTGGGCTTTTTGCTGATCCGCCCCTTTAACATTAAACATCGCCAGCGAATCAATATTGAACGTGAAGGCTTTTTCTGTGCCCGGTGCAGGCAGACACAGGTAATCTTTGCCTGGTTGTTTGCCTGCCGCGCTGAATTCACCTTTAGCCCAGTCACCCATGAACTGCATACCGGCCTTGCCATTGATGATCATGGCCGTCGCCAGATTCCAGTCGCGGCCAGCGGCATCTTTGTCGATATAGGTTTTGATCTTGGCCAGCGTATCGAAGGCTTTAATCATGCTTGGACTATTGAGGCTGGCAGGATCGAGTTGTACTAACGCTTTCTGATAAAACGCAGCACCACCTACGCCCAATACCACGGATTCAAACACGGTGGCGTCCTGCCATGGCTGGCCGCCATGCGCGATAGCGATCAGACCGGCTTTTTTAATTTTGTCGGCAGCGACAAAGAATTCATCGAAATTAGTCGGTGCGGTGGCACCGGCTTTTTTCAGCACCTCAGGATTCACCCACAACCAGTTGACGCGATGTACGTTGACCGGTACTGCCACATAATGGCCTTTGTACTTCATGACGTTCGACACCACTTTCGGCAGGCTGGCATCCCATTTGCCCTCTGTCGCAGCAACGTCGATATTGGCCAGTACACCTTCTTTGCCCCATTCCTGTATCGACGGGCCTTTGATCTGTGCAGCCGTTGGTGCACTGCCAGCGATCACGCGTGCCTTGAGCGCGGTCATCGCATTTTCACCACCGCCACCGGCTACAGCGAAGTCTTTCCAGCTCACGCCTTTGGCTTCCATCAGTTTTTTCAATTCAGCAGCGGATTTGGCTTCACTGCCGGACGTCCAGTAATGCAGCACTTCGACTTCTGCGGCCATACCGGATAACGGGATAGTCAGCAGACTGGCAGCAGCCAGGGTGGCTTGTACGATTTGTTTAAGTTTCATGGATAGTTCTCCAAGTGTGGGCATCCTCGCTGGATGCGCCTTTGTAGTGTAAGGGGCGCCGGATGAATGGCGCCAGAGTCAGAAGCTGAATTGTGGCTTTGTGGGTCTTTATCTCAGAACCATGTTTCCAGTTGGATACCAACCGAGGTGCCGCTGGTGTTATTGCCATACACCGGGCCGGAGTTATTGCTGGCGTTGACCGCTGCCGTCGCCGCATTATTCCATTTGCCATAAGTGACAAAGGCGCGCAGTTCAGGACGTGACCAGTAGCTTTCACCCATGGTGATGGTTGGTGCAATGGTGAGTTTGGTCAGGCGCAGTGCCTCGCCGCCATTGGCCTGAGTTACACGGCTGGTGCCGAGTTCGGCCTGCAGTTTCAGATTTTGGGTGAAGGCATACACCGGACGCGCACCCAAGGTAGTCCAGGTCGAGGAGCCGCCGGTATTCGATTTATCACGCTGCATCAATGCCACGAATTCCATGCTGAACTGACGGGTAGGCTGTATCACCAGATCATTGAAGATACGCAGGCGGGTGACATCCGAACCCAGCAGGGTGCTGCCTGAGCTGCCGATACGGTCGCAGCAAGGACCACCGACACCGGTGCCTGGACCTACGCCATACTGAATACCGACGGTATTGCTGCCGCCGAACACTTTGTCCTGTTTGTGGAATACCGATAATTGCCAGCCATTGTGGCGGTCTGTTCCTTGCGCACTGATCAGCGATAATGCCGCATCGAGTGTGCCATCCTGATTCACTGGCAAGCCTTCGTAAGTCAGGTTTTGACGCAGTGCTGCATCGCTGCTCAGCTGCTTGCCGGTTTTCGCATCAAACACATTGCTGTCATTGTCTTTGAAAATCGCATAACTGAATTTGCCCGGGCCCAGACCGATTTTATCGAAACCGCCACCGGTACCGTTCAGATTGATGTATTGCAGGTCCAGCATGTGGATGTCAGGACGGAAGTAGTAACGCTTACCAAGCCAGGCTACACCGCCATTCAGGAAATCCAGGCCTTTCGCTTCCATATAGGCTTTGGCGATTTCCGGTTTGGCATTGCCGAAGTCAGAGCCGTTTTTATACGCGCTCAGCCAGACCGTGCCGACGAAGCTCACACCATTGGCGGACTTCGCGAGTTCTTTGGTATAGCCGCCTTCAAAGTAGCTGTCGCATTCATTGCCGAGGCGGTATTTCATGGTATTGCCGCCGAGATCGAAGCAGCTTTGCGGGCCTTTTTCTGAACTGCTGCCGACACCGGCGCGCAGATAGCCGTGGAATTCACCTTCTGCTTCGCTGGCCTGTGCCATGCCTGCGCTCAGGGCGAGCGCGATCATCGCGGACATACCGCGCAGTTTGCTGGTTTTCATGTTGTCTCCGTCTTTTTTATCTATATATTTTGGGGGTGCTACAACAAAAACCATCATGCGGAACGTAGGGATGGAGAGGACTGCATGCTGGTTTTTGTTGTGGCAGGCAGACATTAACAGCGCGGTCAATGTGATACCAGTCAACTGTGGTGTAAGCCGGGATGATGACTTAAGTATTTGATTTATATGAAAAATATATTTTCTGGCGAATTGGGATGCTTACATAACTTTACAAAGCGAGCTGCATACGGCCATACGCAGTCGGCCTGAATGAGCGTCTTACGCAGGGAAAAGCATTGCTCCCGCCTGAGCAATGCTTTGCAAGACAGGCTCACACTTCTTTACAAAGACCTATGCTTTTTTACCTCGGTAAGCTGGCTGGTTTGCGCTATAGTCTGTGCCGAGACAAAGAAGGATCCGAACGGTGCAAACAGAACAAAAAAATTTCTTGCCCGCGGAGGAAGGTACACGCATGCAGCAGTTCAGGCCCAGCCGCTGGCGCCGTCTGTTCATGCCATGTCTGCTGGCAGTCAGCTGCACGGCAGCACAGGCGCAGTCCGTGCAGGTTCTGCATTGGTGGAAATCCCTCAGCGAGCAACAGGCAGTCAATCTCCTGACCACGAAGCTGGCGCAGGATAATCTGCAATGGCGCGATGGCCTGGTGCCCAGTGGCTCCGGCGTCGGTGCCAGTATCGTGCTTAAGAGCCGCATCCTGGCTGGCAATGCACCGGAGGCCGCACAGCTCAATGGCGTGCTGGTGTCCGAATGGGCGGAGCTGGGTTTGCTGCTCGATATCGACAGCGTGGCCCAGTCCGGTAAATGGGAAAAAAACCTGTTCCCCAAAGTCTGGAATCTGATTCAGGTAAAAAATCATGTGGTGGCGGCGCCGCTGGGTGTACACCGCATCAATACCCTGTTTTATAACAAAAAAATCTTCAGCAAACTGGAGCTGGAACCGCCAGCCAGCTGGGAAGAATTCGATCAGCTCATCCCAAAATTGCAGCAGGCTGGTATCACGCCGCTCGCACAAAGCAGCGAAATCTGGCAAGTCGCCACGCTGTTCGAAACCGTGTTGCTGTCGGTTTCCAATCCGGCTTTTTATCAGGATGTATTCGTGCGCAAACAGCCGTCAGCCTTCATGGATGCGCGCTTCGCGCAGGCGCTGAAACGTCTGCGTCTGTTGAAAAAAGCCATGCCAAATCCTGTGCCTGATAAATTGTGGATGGACCTGAGCCGCCAGCTGGCGGATGGACAAGCTGCCATGCTGATCATGGGTGACTGGGTCAAGGGCGAACTCAATGCATTGGGTCAGAGTACCGATGTCGGTTTTTCCTGTGTGGCCGTGCCGGGTACCGCTGCTTACCATATCTATGATGTGGATACCCTGGTCATGCTGGCCAAAGATAACAGCAAGCGCAGTGCTCAGGAAAAGCTGGCGCAATGGGTGGTCTCACCGGCCCTGCAACAGGAATACAATCAAGTGAAAGGTTCGATACCGGTGTTGAGGAATGCCGATACCGGCAAGATGGACAGCTGCGCCAGAAATGCCTGGAAAGTGTTTTCCAGCGGCACTGCGGCGCAGGTGCCCAGCTTTGCACACCGGATGGCGACCGATGAAATTTCCAGAGATGCGATGATGAATGAAATCCATCGCTTCTTTATGGATGATCAGATGACCGTGGGAGAAGCACAGAAACGCATGGCAACCATGGTGCGTGCACTCCCGAAAAATAAAGCAGGAAATGATGCGCAAGATATTAATCGTTGATGATGACCAGAAAACACGCAGCTTGCTGAAAACCTATCTGGAAAAAAATCAGTACGAAGTCAAACTGGCCCATAACGGCGAGTCGTTTCTGACTGAGTTTCAGCGTTACAGCGAAGAGTTATCGCTGGTGATACTGGATGTGATGCTGCCCGATACCGATGGCTTTGCACTGTGCAAAACAGTGCGCCAGAAATCGAATATTCCTATCATCATGCTGACCGCCAGCTCTGATGACACCGATCGCATCGTCGGGCTGGAGCTGGGTGCGGATGATTACATCGCCAAGCCCTACAACCCACGCGAGTTGCTGGCGCGTATCAAGGCGATACACCGCCGGGTCGGCTCGGAAACCGCCGGTGCACCGCGCTTTTACCGCTTTGCCGGCTTCACCATGGACACGGTGGAACGTTCGGTAGTGGATGCTGCCGGAGAGCTGATTGCGCTGACGGGTATGGACTTCCAGTTACTCAAATATTTCGTGGAGCATCCTGGCGATATTCTGGACCGCAATGTACTGAGTGAAGAAACGCGCGGCCGTGATGCCGGGCCATTGGACCGCTCGCTTGATGTGCAAATCAGCCGTCTGCGCCTGCGTTTGCATGATGATGGCAAACAGCCGCAATTAATCAAAACCGTACGCGGCGCAGGCTATGTGTTCTCAGCCGATGTCAGCTCAGGCAGCGCCGCATGAATAATCATGGCAGTCAGGACAGTTTCGCTGTGCGCTGTCAGCACAGGCTGGCGCGCTGGATGCCGCAATCGCTGTTGGGGCGGCTGAGTCTGGTGATGCTGGCTGGTGTGATGCTGGTACAGTTCGCCGGGAATGCAATCTGGGCCGCGCAGATGCGCAGCGAAGCGCGTACTGAAGTGCGTACTGCAGCCGAACATCTGGGACATAGCGCCGCCAGCAGTCTGCGTTATTTCCTGAGTTTGCCGGTCAATTACCGTGGTTTGGTGATACAGCAATTTCGCGAAATGGGCGGCACCCGTTTTTTTGCCAATCTGACTGAAGGGCCAGTGAGTATGGCGCCATTTGCCGATGAAGAATTATCGACACTGGCGCTGCAACAGGTACGCAAAGTGATACAGCAGGAATTGCCTGCGATCCGCCAGTTGCAGGTCAGCTTCGCCTGGCCACAGGATGTACGCTTTTCTCAGGATGGTAGCGGGATCAGCGATGTACCGGATAAGTGGGTAGAGCATATCCTGGTCACCCGGCCTAAACCCGCACCGATTATGGTGATACAGGCGGAACTGGAAACAGGGAACTGGCTGTATCTGGCAACCCTGATGCCGAATCCCTATTTTTTGAATGGCAGCGATCCGTTTTCGGGTGACCGCGTTTTGTTGCAAGTGCTGACCTTGTTGGCGGTATTTGTGTTGTCGCTGATGGTGGTACGCTGGATCACGCGTCCGCTGGCAGCCTTGTCCTCGGCGGCGGATGCGTTTGGTCAGGGTGACAGCGTACCTGCGCTGCCGGATACCGGCAGTAAGGAATTCCTGAAAACCGCTCGCGCTTTCGCGCTGATGCGTGAACGTATACAACGCTATATCGAAGACCGCGAACGTTTATTCGTCTCGATTTCGCATGATTTACGCACGCCGATTATGCGTTTGAAATTACGTGCTGAATTACTCGATGACGACGCGACGCGCAGTGAGTTTCATGATGATCTGGATGAACTCGATATGATGGTCAAAGGCGCATTGCAATGCGTGAAAGACAGTGATATCCATGAAAACCCGACCGCGATACGGCTCGATGCATTGATCGGCCGCATGGTCAGGGATGTCAAGCTGGGCGGCCATGCGATTACATTTGAAGCCAGCGGTGTAGAAGTGGTGGCTAAGCCGCTTGCACTCAAACGTGCGATCAGCAACCTGCTCAATAATGCGCTGCATTATGGCAGCCAGGTCGGTATCACGGTAAGTCAGACTGCTGCCTATGTGGAGATTGCGATCCGTGATCATGGCCCCGGTGTGCCGGAACAGGCACTGGCTACCCTGTTTGATCCCTATGTCAGATTAGAACATGGCCGACAAAGTAATCAATCCGGCATGGGGCTGGGGCTGGGCATTGCGCGCGATATCGTGCAATCGCATGGCGGTGAACTGCTGCTGCAAAATGCGCCGGGTGGTGGTTTGCTGGCCTGCATACGATTACCGGCGCAGGGCTTGCCGGATAGCGCGCAGGAATAAGCAGCCGTGGCGCGGGTGCCAGCCTGCTATGCTGAAATTTTTGGCATGCATGGTGGGCTATCAAAAAAAATGATAGCCCTATTCAAATTCTGTATTTTCGCTGTTTGCAGCACTGCCCTACACTGTAGTCACAGCAGATTTCAAAGGAAGTCGGGAAAGCGCTGCAGCGAATATTTCGAAAGCTTTCTTTGATATCTTACGAATCTGGACAATAGGAAACATTGCAAATAACTGCGTCGTTAGTTGTGACCGCAGTTGTGACATATATTGCATTGCAATGGCGATGGCTGCCTCATGGCTATCGAGTTTTGTCCCGGATTCGAATAAAATGGCTGCTATCTCAGCCAACGCAACTAACCTGTACCCGATACCTCGCTACAGGTGATGAACAAATTTGTGTCTTACCGGACGCTCTGCATGTTCTTTGCGATCAAAAATCACAAATTTTGGAGCCACTATGTCAACCGACACCACCATGGGGTCTGCTGGACTTTCGTCCGCCTCAGGCGCAAGCCCATCCACTACAGCAGCAACAATCCCGTCAGCAACTTCAGTTAATCCTGCCGCCACACCCGTTTTGCACGATGTGCAGCTCGATGATAAATACACATCAAACAGCGGAACGATATTCCTATCAGGCATACAGGCCTTAGTCCGTCTGCCGATGATACAACGCCAGCGCGATCTGGCTGCAGGGCTGAATACGGCCGGTTTTATTTCCGGTTATCGCGGTTCGCCGCTCGGTGGTCTCGATGAGACTTTGTGGAAAACCAAAAAATTATTAGAACAAAATCACGTACAGTTCGTACCCGGTGTGAATGAAGATCTGGCCGCAACTGCCGTCTGGGGCACCCAGACTGTCGATCTGATCGGTCCGGCCAAATACGATGGCGTGTTTTCTATGTGGTATGGCAAAGGCCCGGGCGTGGACCGCTGCGGCGATGTGTTCAAACACATGAACCATGCCGGTACCGCCAAACATGGCGGCGTCTTGCTGGTGGCCGGTGATGACCATGGCGCTTATTCGTCCACGCTGCCGCATCAGTCCGATCATATTTTTTCTGCCTGCATGATCCCTATGCTGTATCCCTGCAATGTGCAGGAATACCTGGATCTGGGCTTACACGCCTGGGCCATGTCGCGTTTTTCTGGTTGTGCGGTTGGCTTCAAGGCACTGGCCGATACGGTGGAATCCACCGCCTCGGTCGATGCTGATCCTTTCCGCCTGCAGATACAGATACCGCAGGATTTTGTGATGCCGGAAGGCGGCCTCAATACGCGTTTATCGCTTGATACGCTGGGCATACAGGCGCGTAAGCAGGAAGCGCTGATGCAGGATTACAAGATCTATGCGGCCCTGGCCTATGCGCGTGCCAACAAGCTCAATCACACCACCATCGACAGCCCGAATGCCAAGCTGGGCATCGTCGCCTCCGGTAAATCTTATCTGGATGTGCTGGAAGCGCTGGAAGAACTGGGTATCGATGAGCAATTCGCCGCCGACATTGGTATCCGCCTGTATAAAGTGGCGATGCCGTGGCCGCTGGAACCGGATGGCATACGCGAATTTGCGCAAGGTCTGGATGAAATTCTGGTGGTGGAAGAAAAACGCCAGATGGTGGAATACCAGCTCAAAGAACAGTTGTATAACTGGCGCGACGATGTGCGTCCGCGCGTGATCGGTAAGTTCGATGAAAAAGGCGAATGGGTACATCCGCGCGGTGAATGGCTGTTAACGTCGAAAGCAGATTTTTCTGTGGCGCAGATTGCGCGTGTGATTTCTTCACGGATTGCGCGCTTCCACACCAGCGACCTGATCAAGGCGCGTCTGGCCTTCCTGGAAGCGAAGGACGTGGTGCTGACCAAGCAAGTCAATACCCCGGCCCGTCCGGCTTACTATTGCTCGGGTTGTCCGCACAATACCTCGACCAAGGTACCGGAAGGCAGTCTGGCGCTGGCCGGTATCGGTTGCCACGTGATGGCGACCGCGATTTATCCTGAACACAATAAGCTCACCACTCACATGGGTGGCGAAGGCGCGCCGTGGATAGGTCAGGCGGCGTTTTCCAAATTACCGCATGTGTTCCAGAACCTGGGTGACGGCACTTATTTCCATTCCGGTTATCTGGCCATACGTGCGGCAGCTGCTGCCAAAGTGAATATCACTTACAAAATTTTGTATAACGATGCGGTCGCGATGACCGGTGGCCAGCCCGTCGACGGCACCATTACCGTGCCTATGATGGCGCAGCAAATGGCGGCTGAAGGCGTCAAGCGTATCGCCTTGGTGACAGAAGATTTGTCACGTTACACTGACCGTTCCCAATTGCCGGAGATGGTCACATTGCATGACCGTAAAGACATGGATGCGGTACAGCGCGAATTGCGTGAAATCGAAGGTTGCAGCGTGCTGATTTACGATCAGACCTGTGCCGCCGAAAAACGTCGTCGCCGCAAAAAAGGCGAATTCCCTGACCCGAATCAGCGTCTGTTCATTAACGACGCAGTATGCGAAGGCTGTGGCGATTGCGGCGTGCAATCCAACTGTACCTCGCTGATGCCGTTGGAAACAGAATTCGGCCGCAAACGTGTGATCGATCAGTCGTCCTGCAATAAGGATTATTCCTGCGTCAAAGGCTTTTGCCCCAGCTTTGTCACGGTAGAAGGCGGCAAGCTGCGCAAATCAAAAACCGGCACCGCAAAGAACGATGATTTTGGTGCTTTGCCTGAGCCACAACTGCCGGCCTGCAGCAGCGCTTATAACATCCTGCTCAATGGTATCGGTGGTACCGGTGTGATTACCGTCGGTGCCTTGCTGGGTATGGCGGCACATCTGGAAGGCAAGGGCGCATCGGTGCTGGATATGACCGGTATGTCGCAGAAAAACGGCTCGGTGACTTCGCATATCCGCATCATCGAACAGGCTGGCAAACTGCGTGCGCAACGTATCGCAACCGGTGAAGCCGATCTGATCCTGGGGTGTGACATCCTGACCGCTGGAGCGCATGATGCGATTTCCAAAATGCGTGCGGGCCGTACCCGTGCGGTGGTGAATACCCATGAACAGCCTACCGGCGCATTTGCCAAAAATGCAGACTGGCAGTTCCCGCTGGAGTCGGTCGAACATCTGATCGATGAATCGGTAGGTGGCAAGGTTGATTTCATCAATGCGACCCGTCTGGCCACCGCGCTGATGGGTGACTCGATTGCGACCAATCTGTTCATGCTGGGGTTCGCCTATCAAAAAGGCGCGATCCCGGTATCGGAAGCCGCGCTGATGCGTGCTATAGAACTCAATGGCGTAGCAATAGAGTCCAATAAAAAAGCCTTCCTCTGGGGCCGTCGTGCTGCGGTTGATCTGAAGCGGGTAGAGGCAGTTGCGTTCCCGGCACAGAAGGTGGTGCTGCAGATGCCAGAGAGCCTGGACAATCTGATCAAGCGTCGCGTGGACTTCCTGACCGCGTATCAACATGCAGGCTATGCCGCGCAATATAGCGAGCTGGTACAACGTGCGCGCAATGCCGAAAGTGCACTCGGCAAGGGCAATGCTTTCAGTACGGCAGTAGCACGTTATTACTTCAAACTCATGGCTTACAAAGACGAGTATGAAGTCGCGCGTCTGTACACCAATGGCGAATTCACCGATAAACTCAAGCAACAGTTTGAAGGCGATTTCAGTCTGCAATTCCATCTCGCACCGCCTTTACTGGCCAAGAAAAACGCGCAGGGTCATCTGGTCAAGGCGAAGTATGGCTCCTGGGTATGGCAGGCATTTAAACTGCTGGCAGGCCTGAAAGGTTTGCGCGGCACCGCACTCGATGTGTTTGGCTACACCGCTGAGCGACGTGCTGAGCGTGCCTTGATCAAGGATTACCAGGAAATGATCGCTGGCCTGATTGGTCGCTTATCGGCAGAGAATCTGGAGCAGGCGGTGGCGCTGGCCAGCCTGCCGGAGAAAATCCGCGGCTTTGGTCATGTGAAGGAAAAAGCCATGCAGACTTACTATGCCGAGCAGGCCCGCCTGCAAGTCAAGGCTGAAGTGGTGGAATTGCATCGCGTGGCCTGATCCGGCGTTAGTTCTGGTAGCAAAGACTGAGTACAGATGCGCCTTTCCGGCGTTTTTAGGCCGCTAAGGCGCATCAATGCTCAGACTTCTGAATTCACTTTTACACATTGCTGTTCATTGAGCAAATGCGAATGCAGATACGAGCACAGAAACCAGAGCCGATCCAAGAGCCAACACAAGAACAGAACTCTAAGCACTCATTTAATTTCATATTGACGTTAACGTTAACGTCATATAACTTAGCTGCATAATTCAGCAGCAAGTTGTCAGTCCAGGATGGTCAGTGCACACTCACCCCATGAACTGACAGCTTGTCCAACTACCGTTGAGGATGACATGACAGACCTGTCCGTAGCCCAAAACCTGACCGAATACAAACCCGCGAATAAAGTGCGCTTTGTCACTGCCGCCTCCCTGTTCGACGGCCATGATGCCTCGATCAATATCATGCGCCGCATTCTGATGGCGAATGGTGCCGAAGTGATTCATCTGGGCCATAACCGCTCAGTCGAAGAAATCGTTACTGCCGCCTTGCAGGAAGATGCGCAGGGTATCGCGATCTCCAGCTATCAGGGTGGCCACGTCGAGTATTTCAAATACATGATAGACCTGCTCAAACAACGTGGCGGTGCCCACATCAAGGTGTTTGGCGGTGGTGGCGGCGTGATCGTGCCGGATGAAATCGCCGATTTGCATGCGTATGGCGTGACCCGTATTTTCAGCCCGGAAGATGGCCAGCGCATGGGCCTGGTCGGCATGATACTGTCCATGATACAAGCCTGCGACATCGACTTGTCCGGCTATGCACCAGCCAGCCTGCAAGTGCTGCAGCAAGGCGATATCGTCGACAAACACAGACCGCTGGCGCAGCTGATTACCGCGCTCGAAAACGACCAGGTTAAACCGGAATTACGTGAAGCGCTGCATAAGGCCGCGGAGCAGACACGGGTACCGGCTTTTGGTATCACTGGCACTGGCGGCGCCGGTAAATCCTCGCTGACCGATGAATTAATCCGCCGTATCCGTCTGGATCAGGATGACCAGCTGAATATTGCGCTGATTTCTATCGACCCTTCGCGCCGCAAATCCGGCGGTGCCTTGCTGGGTGACCGCATCCGTATGAATGCGATCAACCCGTGGGCCGGTCAGCATCGCGTGTTTATGCGCTCGCTGGCGACGCGTGAAGCCGGTTCAGAAATTTCCCAGGCTTTACCCGACGTGATCGCGGCTTGCAAAGTGGCTGGCTTCGATCTGGTGATCGTGGAAACCTCGGGTATCGGTCAGGGCGATGCAGCTATCGTGCCACATGTGGATGTGTCCATGTATGTGATGACGCCGGAATTCGGTGCCGCATCGCAGCTGGAAAAAATCGATATGCTGGATTTCGCCGATTTTGTCGCGATCAATAAATTTGACCGCAAAGGCGCACAGGATGCTTTGCGCGACGTGGCCAAGCAATACCAGCGTAACCGCGAACTGTGGAGTAAAAAGCCAGACGAGATGCCGGTGTATGGCACTCAGGCTTCGCGTTTCAATGATGATGGCGTGACTGCCTTGTACCAGGGCATACTGCCAGCATTGAGCAGCCGTGGTTTGAAAACGCAGCCCGGCAAACTGGCTGCGGTAGAAGTACGCTATTCCAGCGCCAAAAATGTGATTGTGCCACCGGCGCGTGCCCGCTATCTGGCAGAGATTGCTGACAGCGTACGTGGCTATCACAAAACTACCCGCACCCAGGTCAGCTTTGCACGCGAACGCCAGCAATTACAGGAAACCAAACGCATGCTGAGCAAGGCCGGTAAAGGCGATTCGCTGAACAGCATCGACGAGCTGATCACCGAACGCGACAACCACTTGTCTGCTGAATCGAAAAAGCTGATCAGCATGTGGCCTGATATGCAGCAGGCCTATTCCGGCGATGAATATGTAGTCAAAATCCGCGACAAGGAAATCCGTACCCGTTTAACTTATCAGTCTTTGTCCGGTACCACCATCCGTAAAGTATCGCTGCCACGCTTTGCCGATCATGGTGAAATCCTGCGCTGGCTGATGCTGGAAAATGTTCCTGGCTCTTTCCCTTACACCGCCGGTGTATTTGCATTCAAACGCGAAGGTGAAGATCCAACCCGTATGTTCGCGGGTGAAGGCGATCCTTACCGTACCAACCGCCGCTTTAAACTGGTATCGCAAGGCATGGATGCCAAACGTCTGTCGACCGCGTTTGACTCGGTCACGCTGTATGGCGCAGATCCGGCGCTGCGTCCTGATATCTACGGCAAAATCGGTAACTCCGGCGTGTCGGTGGCGACGCTGGATGATATGAAGGTACTCTACGACGGTTTCGATCTGTGTGATCCGGCGACCTCGGTCTCCATGACCATCAATGGCCCGGCACCGACTATTCTGGCCTTCTTCATGAATACCGCGATTGATCAGCAAATGGATAAATTCCGTACTGATAACAAGCGCGAACCGACTGCCGATGAAGCTGCCAAAATCCGCAGCTGGGTCTTGATGAATGTACGCGGCACGGTACAGGCCGATATTCTGAAAGAAGATCAGGGTCAGAATACCTGCATCTTCTCGACCGAGTTCTCGCTCAAGGTGATGGGCGATATTCAGGAATACTTCGTGCACCATCAGGTACGTAATTTCTACTCGGTGTCGATCTCCGGTTACCACATTGCCGAAGCCGGTGCCAATCCGATTTCCCAGCTCGCATTCACGCTGTCAAATGGCTTTACCTTTGTCGAAGCCTATCTCGCCCGTGGCATGCACATCGATGATTTCGCCGCGAATCTGTCCTTCTTCTTCAGTAATGGCATGGACCCGGAATACACCGTGCTGGGCCGGGTGGCGCGCCGTATCTGGGCGGTGGCAATGCGCGATAAATACGGCGCCAATGAACGCAGCCAGAAGCTGAAATACCATATCCAGACCTCGGGCCGCAGTCTGCATGCGCAGGAAATCGACTTCAACGATATCCGTACCACGCTGCAGGCATTGATCGCGATTTACGATAACTGTAACAGCTTGCATACCAATGCCTATGATGAAGCGATCACCACACCGACTGATGAATCAGTCCGTCGTGCACTGGCGATACAGCTGATCATCAACCGTGAATGGGGCCTCGCGAAAAACGAAAACCCGATACAAGGCAGCTTCATTATCGAAGAACTGACAGATATGGTGGAAGAAGCCGTGTTGCAGGAATTCGAGCGTATCGCCGAACGTGGCGGTGTGCTGGGTGCGATGGAAACCGGCTATCAGCGTGGCAAGATACAGGAAGAATCCATGCATTATGAACACCTGAAGCATGACGGCACTCTGCCTATCATCGGTGTAAACACCTTCCGCAATCCTAAGGCCGGTGAAACACCGCAAAAGATAGAACTGGCGCGTTCAACCGAAGAGGAAAAACAGTCGCAACTGACGCGTCTGGCGGATTTCCATCAACGCCATGCTGCCGTCGCACCGCAGGCGCTGGCGGCCTTACAGCAGGCCGCAATCGACAATGAAAACGTGTTTGCACGTCTGATGGACGCCGCGCGCGTGTGTTCACTCGGTCAGATCACGACCGCCTTGTTTGAAGTCGGCGGCCAGTATCGTCGCAATATGTAATTCTGCGGCGCAGAGCTCAGCCCTGTGGATACGGGCTGAGCGTCAGCCTGATAAAAAGCCGATACGACTGATATTGGCAGCGCACATCAATGCAAATCAGTACAACACAAAAAAATCCCGGATCTGTGCCGGGATTTTTTTATGGATACGTGCATACTGTACTTAGTTTTCAACGAATAAAAACAGGAGCAGGAATACGATGGCTAGTCGTCCTATGCAGACTTATCAAGGCAGTTGTCACTGTGGTGCGGTGCGCTTTCAGATAGAAACTGATTTTCCAGAACTGACCATGTGCGATTGTTCGATTTGTCGCCGCAAAAATGCGCTGATGGTGAAAGTGCATGAGACGCAGTTTCAACTGATCGCGGGTGCAGAGGTACTGACTGAATATCAATTTCATACCCATACTGCGCGCCATTTCTTTTGTAAAGTCTGCGGCATTTATCCTTTCCACCGCAAGCGCGTCACGCCCGATCATCTGGGTATCAATGTATTCTGTCTGGAGGGTTTTGAGCCTGAGGGGATACCGGTAAGGCAGGCGGTTGGTGCGGCCATGGTATAAAACTGAGTCGCTCACCACAGCTTGCGAGTCGGGATCATCATTGCTGTCGTTCTGCGGCCTTACGAAAGCACTGTGATACTGCAGCAAGCACACCGTAGTCGATGTGCTTGCTGCTAATGCTGGCATTGCTGCCAGTGCGATCCTTATGGCAGGACGTTCAGCGTGAGCCGTGTTGTTGCTTCTGTGTAGCCATCATTCAGAAATAAGCCGATGAAATAGCTGCCAGCCGCCAGACCGGAAAAGCGCATACTGCCCTCGGCTGTAGTGACATAGCTCCATTTTTTCGAGGAAGTGCTGCCCGGAACGGCGCCTTTGGCATAAATACCTATCCAGTTTTTTGGATTGATTTTCAGATTTTTCCAACTCACGCTGAAACTGTCGTTAACCCGGATTTGCGTTACCGGACAACTGAGGCTGACTTCTCCGGGGACAGGATTTGGGGTAAGGGTGGCCAGACCATTGAGTACCGGATCGGTAAAGTCTAAGCCAGCGCCTTCCAGATGTCCGGCGTAGTGACGCCAATAATCGCCATCCCCTTCTATGCTGATGCTGAAGTCATACCATCCCTGGCTATTGTCCAAAGCTTTGATTTGCGTTTTGCTTTCGCCGGGCTGGGTGTCAAAATTGTAGACGGTGCGGTCACCATAGGCCAGGTCTGTCAGTTTGAAGCGGCAGGCTTGCTGGGAATTATTTTTCACCGTGATGCGTACGGAACGGCTTGCTGCATCTTCACTGATGCTGACTTCAGCGCCACGTGTGCCAACATTGAAGCGGCCACGGAATTCACGCAAAAAGCCATTCAGACTATGTACTGCCAGATGATAGCTGCTGTCCGGCCAATTAAAGACTTCGTTATCGATGCGCTTCTTCGCTTCCACCATATAGTGCCAGGGCCCATCATTACGCAGGCTGGAGTAAACCCGGTAAGGCACTGCTATGCTGCCTTCGTTAGAAAAACTCAGCGCGAGCTGATTTGCGCTGGCGGCTACACTGGCTTCCACCACTGAGCGGTAGGGCAGCGCTGCCGCTACACGTGGCAGGTTAGTGCTGACTTTCTCCTGGCTGGGCAGGGTCTGAATTGCCGGAGGATTCGCAGATGCACTGCCCCAGTTTTTGTTATACGTAGCGGTGCGGGGTATGCTGGAAACCCAGTCGGTATTGGTGGCGGCAAAGTTAAATGCGCGTGTCAGATCACCGCAGACGGCACGCCGCCACGGTGAGATATTCGGGCATTGTATAGCTGCGCGGTTCAGGCCTTTTGCCTGTACCAGCCACTCTTCCATAAAGCGTATTAAGGAGGTGTGATCATATAATTCCGAACAGATGCGCCCACCTTTACTCCAGGGAGAAATCACCAGCAAAGGCACGCGTGGCCCCAGGCCTATAGACTCGCCATTATGCACTTCACCCTGCAACACGTTGCTCAAAGTGCTGCGGCCACGGTCATTGTTGAGCGGTGGAATATATGGCGGCATATGATCGAAGAAACCATCGTTTTCATCATAAGTGATGATTAGCGCGGTTTTAGACCACATATCAGGATTGTCGACCAGCGCAGATAACAGTCTGGCGCTGAAGTTCTCGCCCGCATTTGGCGTCGCTTCAGGATGTTCGCAATACTCGGTCGGTGCGCAAATCCAGGAGATCGCAGGCAAGGTATTATTTTTCACATCCTGAGCAAACTGATCAATCAGCCATTGACCGGTAGTGCCTTTGGCATTGCCGGGGGTGGAGCCAGGTGCGTAAGCGCGGGCTTTCTGATAGAGCGGCGAAGCGCTGGTCAGACGTTTACCGTTGGCATCGACCCGGAAATTTTGAAAATACTGCAGATAGTTATCACCGTAGTTATCCCATTCCTGATAGACCTTCCAGCTGACTGCATTGCTTTCTAAAATCTCGGCATAGGTTTTCCACTTGATTCCCTTAGCCGCCAGATTGTCATTGCTGATATCCGCGTTATAAACACCATTTGTGACATTGTACAAACCGTGGTCTGACAAGCCGGTGATGTTGTCCGGCGCATGTCCGCTCAGTGCATAGAAGCGATTGGGATCAGTCGGCCCAAACACCGAGCAGTGATAGGCGTCACATACTGTAAAAGCATCGGCCAGCGCGTAGTAGTAAGGCAGGTCAGCGCGGTTGAAATAACCCAGACAGCGTGCGGATTTCTTTTCCACCCATACATTCCAGTCTTTCCAGCTGGCTTCGGTACCTTTCCATGAATGATCCAAACCCACCCGCAAGGCATTGGTATTGCGTACATCAAAGTGGTAGGGCAGGGTGTAGCTGTTGCCATTTGGCTGATACCAGACTGGCTTGCCGGATGGAAGCGTGATCGCGCGCGGATCGTTGTAGCCACGTACCCCAGGCAGGGTGCCGAAATAGGAGTCGAAAGAACGGTTTTCCTGCATCAGGATCACTATATGCTCCAGATCACGGATGCTCTTGGTTTTACTGTTGGCTGGAATCGCCAATGCGCGGCCTATGGCTTCGGCGAAGGTCGGCATACTGGCGATACCGGCCGCGGCAGCCGTCAAAAACTTACGTCTGGAGTCATTACTCATGATGGATTAGGTCCTCGAAAAATTGGGTGGTGTGATTCTGAAGAGAAACCGGATTCAGTGAGTTTATGATATCGCCGATTCCAGAACGAAAGATCATAGTGAGTATAAATGACAATTTCATGACGCTAGATTGTTCTTTGGAAAAACGCTGTTTAACTGCCACAAGGAAACAAGTGCACACTGACCTAAGCAATGAAGTGTGATCTGGTATAGTTGGCCGGATCATGTTCATAAGCAAAGATATTTCTGGAGAAAATATGAAGCCGATCCGAATGATGAAAACGCTGAGTCTTGCTTTGTCTGTCTGCTGCCTGAATACGGCTAGTTTGCAGGCGGCACCGATTTCTGCTGCGGAGTCCAGATTCCTTGTGTTGAAGGAAGGTAACGCCCCCGAGTCCGGTGTGTTCACCAGAAAACAAACGAAAGTGATCCAAACGCAAGCGGATTACAAAGCAGAATTGAGTCGTTACACCAGTGCTGCACCAGGAACCGTTGACTTTTCTAAAGGCCGCGTATTACTGATCGATATGGGGCCACGTCAGAGTGGTGGTTTTTCACTGAAAGTTGCAGCGGTCAATATTTCTCCAAATGCAGTGACGGTCAATCTGGAACTGGTCGTGCCCGGCCCGCAATGCATGGTGACTGCGGTGCTGACCAATCCGTATCAATTCATTTTCATCCCGACCCAAAAAGAAATTCTGATGTCTGAGAAACTGGTGGCTGCTGCTTGCTAGGGTGAGGTATCTACGCCCAGGTACTTGCTTGAGCCCGGTTTATGTTGCAGTGTCCGAGAGAAAATAAATTGTTGATATGTATCAGTATTTTACATATTATATTAGCAATTAATTTTTATTCACAGGACTGAGGAAAAATTGTTCCGGTAAGGCGTGGTGAGGAAATCAGTATCACTTGTACGGCAAGTGGGCAATCACCCAGCGTGCGGACGCCATTCCTCATTCGAATTTATCGGAGACTGCATGCGTGCGTTTATTTGTCTGATTACTGCGCTGGCCGCGTATATGCCAATTGCTTCACTTGCACAGAGTGAGGCGCAATATAAACTCCGTGAAGAGACGCCCAGAACCGGAACCAATATCCGTAAAAACCTGACCGAACCCATTAATGTCGCGATCAACCTCAGCTATGCAGAGTTGAGTGCAGAAGAAAAAAAACGGGTGCGTGGTAATTATGAGGTGATGCCAGATGCGGATGAGCCGCCATTTCCTAAAAAGGGTTTACGAGCGCTCATTAAACCTATCTCTCAGCTGCAACAGAAGTTGTTGGTTGAAGGGCCGTTGTCACTGATAGGTCTGATCGATGAAAACGGTAAGGTGGTGGAGGTCAAAGCGATAGGATCACCTTCTCCCGAAATGACTAAGTTTGCCAGTAGCGTGATGATACTGACAGAATTCAAACCTGCTGTGTGCGCTGGCCAGCCCTGCGTTATGGAGTTTCCGTTTCGCATGCAATTCACGACGCGGCGATAAGTTAGCCTGACAAACAAATCGCGAAAGCCAATGATCTGGATTATTTCAGTTTGATCGCCTTCGCCAGCACTTCCCACAAGCGATCCAGGTCTATCGGTTTGGTCACATAATCCTGCATGCCGGCCTGAAAGCATTTGTCTATTTCCTGTTGCATCACATTGGCAGTCATCGCAACGATAGGCAGTTCTTCTGCGGCATACAATTGACGTAAGTGTTCGGTGGCGGTAATACCATCCATCACCGGCATTTGCATATCCATCAAAATCAAATCATAAGGCGTATTGTGCGCCATGCTTGCGGCAACCATGTCCAGACAAATTTTTCCATCCGCCGCAACGTCGACTACCAATCCGACCCCTTCCAACAGCGCGGTGGCCACTAATTGATTGATATCGTTGTCTTCTACCAGCAGTACTCTTGCACCTTGAATTTCGCCTAGGTCAGCCTCAGCCTGACTGGCTTCTACGGTTTCTGAAACATGGAAGTCGTTCGACTCATTGCCTAACATTTGCATCATCGTATCGACTAGCAAAGAGCTATTGACCGGTTTGGAAAGCACATGCTCGATACCCAGTGTTTGTGCGCCTTTTAACAGTTCCTCGCGCCGGTGTGCGGTGACCATCAGCAAAAACGGCGGTGCTTTTTGGGCGACATGTTGAATTTTTTTGACTGCTTCCAAGCCATCCATTTCAGGCATTAACCAGTCGAGTAAGACAAACTCAAATGGTGTTTCACACTTCTCTGCTTCAACGATATCTTCAATTGCAGCTTTACCCGAATTCGTGCAGCTTACCTGAAAGCCCAAGGCATTAAGCATGTCCGCCATCACATGCGCAGCGACCTCATTGTCGTCCACCACCAGAATACGTTTACCACGCAAATTCTCATTCGCCAACCTGGGTTTTTTGACACTGGCATCGACGCCAAACCGGGCTGTAAACCAAAACGAAGAACCTTCGCCAAAGACACTGTCAACACCGACCCCGCCACCCATAGCGCTGGCCAGATTTTTGCTGATGGCTAATCCTAAGCCGGTGCCGCCAAACTGGCGAGTGGTGGATGAGTCAGCCTGAGAAAAGCTTTGAAATAAGCGGCCTATCTGTTCTTTGGTCAGACCTATGCCGGTATCTTTGACCACGAATTTCAACAGTATGCCTTGCGCATCCTGATGTATCAGCTGAATGCTCAGCTGTATCACGCCTTTGGCGGTGAACTTAATCGCATTATTGGAATAATTGATTAAGATTTGTCCTACCCGCAGAGGATCACCAATCAGCGTATCCGGAATAGCAGTATCGACCTGACAGATAAGTTCCAAACCTTTGGCATCCGCCTTTTCTGATAACACCGTGATGACATTGTCCAGCACGGATTCCAGTTGAAACGGAACGGCTTCTATCGACATCATGCCAGATTCAAATTTTGAAAAATCTAAGATGTCATTGATGATGCCTAATAAATTATCGCCGGACAGTTTAATTTTTTTCAGATAGTCTCTCACCACAAAAGACAGATCGTGTTTAAGAGCGAGGCCGGACAAGCCGATAATGGCGTTCATCGGTGTCCTGATTTCGTGGCTCATATTGGCGAGAAAGGCGCTCTTGGAACGCGCTGCCTGTTCCGCTGCCAGCTTGGCCTGATACAGTTCTTCTTGCTGCGCCATGAGTTTTTCATTGGCGCTGGATAAGGCCAGCGTGCGCTGCGCTACCTGTTCTTCCAGGTCGGCATACAGCTCAGCATTTTCTATGGAAATCGCTGCCTGGGCAGTCAGCCATTGCAAGGCTTCGAGCAGGCGCTCAGAAAACAGACCGGCTAATTCACGGTGCTCCAGAAACAGTACTCTGCGCAGTGGTGAACGGTTTCCGATAGGCTGACACAGCACACTGGCAATTTTCCTTTGTGAAAAAAAAGGCTCATTCAGTATTGCTGTATGTTTGTGGATGCTGTTTTCATCATCAACGATGACCTTTTGCCCCAGGTTCAAAACATAACGGATCAATTTTTCCGGCAGCACGGCGTCCTCCATGCCGTAGCTGACTTCAATAAACAATTGATCTTCTGTGACACGACAGATGGCACCCTGCTGTGCACCGGATACCTCTACGATGGTGTTCATCAAACGATGGACTAAACTTCCTAACTCCATTTCGCTGCTGATCGCCTGCACCGAACGCAGCACCGCCAGTGTATCGAGCGAATCACCGATATCCCAGCCTGTAGTTGCCTTCGCACCGTGAACAGGTGCAGGTCTGAGTGCGAGTTCGGCCTGAACTTTGCCCGCAAGATACAGCGCCTGCGCATGCTGGAAGGACGATAGACTTTGCTCCCATGCCCACCATCCGTCCGGCGAGGTGCTGCCGCGCCACTGCGCTAACAGCGTATAGGCAAGGCCTGCGTCCAGATTGAATCCATGCGCTTGCGCCAGTTGCGCTGCCTGCAGCATTTGCGCATCGCTGTGATGACTATGTTGATCCAGTCTGGAACGTATCGCTTTCAATAGCAATAGCCTGTGTTCTGCATTGTCCGGCGCCGCATACTTACACAGCCGCAGGAAATAGCGTAGGCCCTGATTAAATCGTGTCCGCAGCGCTGAATGTGCTGATTGTGTTGACGGTTCCGACTGCGCAGTTGCGTTGATGCTGCTTGCTTCCTGCTTGCCCGTCAGGATATGCAGACCCGATGCCGCGCTAATCCAGAATTCGACTTCCTGAGCAATCGCAAAGCCCGGCATGGATGACAGTAGCGGGGAACTGCTGCATTCCAATACCTGTTCATAGTGGCCGCAACGGCCATACATAATCAGCTTCACCGCCATCAGTAATGAAGCACAGACTGGTTTGCCTCGCAGAGTCAGCATCAGAGCATCGATTTGGCGATGGAATTGTGGCTCTGTGTCAGAATCAGCAGAATTGTCGCGTAGCGCCCTGACATAGCAATATGGGCCATGTAATAACTCCAGATCAGCATCCAGCGTAAATGAGCGGCTGAAATTTCTGAGTGCGAGATAATCCTCCTCAACCATGTGCAGATTCTTACCAAGGCATAAGCCAAGCAAAAATTTACAGCCGAGGAAGCTGGCTGCAGCCTTAGGCTTGCTGGCCTGACTGGCACAGATGAAATCCGCATCTGCCAGGGCCTGCAGGCACTCCCAGGCCTGCAGCCAGGGAGCGACGAAGTAAAACCAGCGGCTGCGTGCATCTGCCAGGTCAGATGACGGCGCTCCGCTAACACTGTGCAGCAAACTGCTGGCCCGCGCTGCTGCACCAGGATAGTCCTGATCGCATTCGATCCGGCTTTGCGCCAGCATGACATCCAGCATAGCCTGTACAGCGAGAGTGGGTGCGACGGTCCTCTGCGCTGACAGCTGGTGAGCGAGTGTATGGAACATGGACCGATCCGTATAAGAAGCTGCCTCCATCGCGGTCACGGACAGTATGACGGATTCATGATCCGGCAGTGCCAGGCCCTTATGCGCTAATGCCTGTAAAGCGATAGGCAATGCTTCTTGATAAAAGCCGTACTGACACAACAAATCAAGCTGTAATACTGTGAGCCGGAAGCGTTCTTGCTCAGCGTTCACCAACTGAAGCAGACGATCAAAACTGGCGATGCTTTGTGCTAAAGCGCCCGATGCGAGTAATGCTTCTGCCTGTTTCAAGTACAAAGTGCTAAACAGCTGATCATGCATAGCCGGATCGGCTTTGGAGAGCAGTTTCAGCGCCGCTCCAAAATAATTAGCAGCAGATTGATGCGCCATATTCGCCATCGCCCGCTCACCTGCTTTGACCAGCAATCTGGCGACTGCAATTTGTTCCTCATGCTGTTTGATGAAAAATTGCGCTTGTACCAGGTGATCGACCAGTAAAAACAAATCACTGTCACTGGAATTGTCGGAATATTCCTGCCAGAGCACATGTCCTATTTTTAAATGCAATTGGGATAAACTCAGTGGCCCGACTAATGCATACGCGGCTTGCTGTATCCGGTCATGGGTGAATTGAAAAATACGGGTTTTATCCTGATTGCTGACGGCGACAATTAATTCTTCGTATAACGGTGCCGCCAGCCAGGCTAAGGTACGAGCCTCCGTTTGCTGCGACACGCGCGCCAGCAGCGACAGACTGAATTGCTTACCTATGCAGGCACCAAAGCGTAACATTTGTTGTGTCGATGAACCCAATGCAACCAGGCTTTGCATCATCATATCAACCACATTATCAGAGGCATCCTGCATTTGTGCATATGACAGCGACCAGTCCCAGGACTTCGTGTTGGGATCCACATAGAGCTGTCCTTTGGCATACATATTTTTCAAAAACTGACGGATATGAAAGGCGTTGCCACGGGTTTTTTGCATAATCAAAGCCGCTAATCCGGCCGCATCCCGAATACCCTCGCAAGTATCCTGTATCAGTTTTTCTGCATCGTCACGATACAAAGGCAGCACGGTCAGATCCAGCACCTGACATTCGGTCGCCCTGACTTCTTCCAGCATTTTCATCAAAGGATGGCTGGGGCTGACTTCATTATCGCGATAAGCCAGAACCAGCATTAAATGGCTGTCATGGGTATTGAGCAGCAAATAGCGTAGCAAATGCAGGGACGCATAATCGGCCCACTGCAGATCGTCCAGAAAGAGCACCAAAGGAGAGTCTGCACTGGCAAACAGGTGTATGAAGTCCAGAAATACGCCATTAAAGCGCTGGCTCGCGGATGCGGCTGGTAAGTCTGGAGCTGACACAGCTGGCTCGATAAAGTGCAGCAGGTCAGGCAGTAAATTGACAAAAACTGCAGCCTGATTACCCAGGCAAGCTTTAATTTTTGTGCGCCAGACTTCTAATTCTGACTGACGTTTAGCCAGTAACTGATGCAGCAAAACAGTCAGCGCCTCCACAAACGCGGCATAAGGCCGGTCGGCATGATGCTGGTCATATTTTCCTTCGCAAAAATTAGCCTGAGCCTCTGCGATACAGGCTTGCATTGCATGGATCAGTGATGATTTACCTACGCCGGAACTGCCACCGACCACACATAACAGGGTTTGTCCTTTGCGTGCGCTTGCAAAGCCTTGTACAAGCTGCGCGACTAACTCTTCACGGCCGTATAAATGTGAGGACAATAAAAATTGTGACGCCGGCTCAGTCGATCCCAGCTGAAATGGGGGAATGCTGCCGGTCTGGCCTAGCTGCGTGAGGCAAATTTCTAAGTCGTGACTCACACTGTTGGCAGTGGCATAGCGTGCCTGCGGTGATTTTGCCAGCAAGCGCATCAACAGCTCCGACAGCATATGCGGAAGGGCTGGATTGAGCAGCACAGGAGCAGGCGGACTCAATGCCATTTGGCTGTGGGCCAAATCTAAAGGGTCGGTACTTTGAAAAGGCGGATGGCCCAGCATCCATTCATAAGCGATGATACCCAAGGCATACAGATCACTGCGCTCATCAATACAGGGCAGCTTCCCGGCCTGTTCTGGCGACGCATAGCGCAGCCGTTCCAGTGAACTGGCGCTGAGCAGCTTATTGTCGGCAAGGATAGACACCGTTCCATCCGCATTGATCTCTAATGATGCCGCTGTCAGTGCACCGTGGCAGCCATGTAACTCATGATACTCAGCCAAAGCCTGGCTGAATTGCAGCAGTTTGCGGATGGTGTGTTCGTCAGCTGCCGACGTCGTACTGAAATTTGAAGCGGTCGTTTTTTCATTGAGCATACTTATTTTTCTTTGAAAAAAGGCAGGGAGGGCAGGGCAAGGTGCAATCCTTCAAACCCAGATCACAGAAAGAGGATGCGAAGGTCAGTTTAGGCCGCCGATCCTGATACTTCAAAAGTATTTTTACAGACGCTGAGCAAAACAAGCATGTCCATTAGCGTTGACAGGTTTCGATCCGCGTCCTTTCCCGTGCAGTCTCTGCCTGACTCCGCTTATTGAGGGTGTAAGGGCTGGAAACTGAAATCTCCCCTTAAAGATTTTTTTCTATGCACTATGATGGTTTGACAAGCTGCGTGTTTCCCTGCGCCTGGCTCTATACAACTATTAATTTTGCAAGAGGTCATCATGGATTATGTAGAACGAATAGATCGTGTCTGTAAAAATGTGATTGAACCGAATAGCATACGAGTTGATAAAGAAGGCGTATTCCCGCATGAAGCGATTGCGGCCTTGAAAAAGGAGGGATTGCTGGGACTGATCTCGGCTGAGCCAGTTGGCGGACAGGGCCAGGGCTTGCATGCGGCGGCGCAGGTGATATTGCGGATCGCTCAAGACTGTCCTTCCACCGCCATGGTGCTGTGCATGCACTACTGCGCGACAGCGGTATTGGAGGCTCAGGGTAGTGAAGCGGTACGCAAAGCGATTGCGAGCGGTGAACATCTGAGCACGCTGGCCTTCTCCGAAGCGGGATCGCGCAGTCATTTCTGGGCACCGGTCAGTACCGCAGAACGTGTGAATGACACTATCCATCTGAACGCGCATAAGAGCTGGGTGACCTCAGCCTTTGAAGCCGACAGCTATGTGTGGTCGAGTCAGTCGCTGAGCCAGACCGGTAGCACCTTGTGGCTGGTCGCATCTGATTTGGCGGGTCTCAGTCAACCGGCAAAGTTCGATGGCTTAGGCTTACGCGGAAACGCTTCAACGCCTATCATGGCGCAGAATGTCATGATACCGGCGGCTTGTCAGCTGGGTCAGGATGGAAAAGGCTTCGACACCATGATGGGTGTGGTATTGCCCTGGTTTTCTGTGCTGAGTGCTGCGTGCTGCGTAGGCTTGTGTCATGGCATCCTGGAGCGTGCTATCGGCCATGTCGCCGCCACCAGGCATACCCATTTATCGACTTCGCTGGCTGACTTACCCACCATACGCGCCTATCTGGCACGTGCAAAAATCCAGGCGGATGCCGCCGCCACCTTGTTACAAGACACGATAGTCGCGATACAAACAGAACGTGCCGACAGCATGCTGCGGGTGCTTGAAGTCAAAGCCGCGGCATCAGAGACGGCATTGAATGTGTCTGAAACAGCGATGCGGGTGTGCGGAGGGGCGGCTTTCCGTAAGGAGGCCGGTATCGAACGCCTGTTCCGCGATGCACGTGCTTCTTATGTGATGGCACCGACCAGTGACGTGCTGTATGACTTTATCGGTAAAGCGATCACGGGCCTGCCTTTATTCTGAGTAAATGGAGAAATCATGAGTCGCGATACGCTGGTGATGGGAGCAGTCGCTTACGCGCCCAAGGTGGTCACCATTTGGGAGGGCTTAAAAGCCTATCTGGCCCAGCACAATATGAAGTATGACTTTGTGCTGTATACCAATTACGAGAGACAGGTACGGGATCTGTTCAGTGGCTATATCGACGTGGCCTGGAATTCGCCGCTCGCTTATGTCAGGGCGCGACGCTTTGCCACCAGCCGTGGCTTGTCCATCCGCCCCCTGATCATGCGTGACACCGATTGTGATCTGCGCTCAGTGTTTGTCGTCAATGCAGAAAGCCCGATACAAACGCTGCAAGAGTTGCGCGGAAAAACACTGGGAACCGGGGCGATGGATTCGCCACAGGCTACCCTGATTCCGCTTGATCATTTGCGTCAACTGGGATTGGTCGAGGATAAGGATTACACCGTTTGCCGCTTCGATGTGCTGACCGGAAAACACGGCGATCATATCGGTGGCGAACGGGATGCCGTGCTTGCCTTGCTGGCCGATGCCGTCGATGTATGCTGCATCTGTGAGGGCAATTACAATAATTTTATGTTGGATGGCACGATGCGTTCCGGAACGACCCGGATTATCGGACGTACCGGTGCTTTTGACCACTGTAACTTTACAGCAGGTCCGCATGCGCCACCTGAGTTAGTTCAGCAATTTACCGAATTAGTACTGGCGATGCGCTGGGAGAATCCGCAGATTCGCCCCTTGCTGGAATTGGAGGGTTTGCGCGAATGGTTACCCGCCAGAAGTACCGGTTACGATTTACTGGAGCGTGCAGTGGGCGAACAGGGATTTTATGCGGAAGACGGTAGCATTTTGCATCCTGACTATGATTATGATTAGCGGTATCAGCTCAGCCCTGAGCATGTGCTGATACACGCTTGTGGCGCACGCTCATTCCTTGCGCAGTGGCAGAAACAAGGAAAATACACTGCCGCTTTCAGGTGCACTGTAGTGTTGTATGCATCCATACATACGCTGCGCCAGTTGACGTGAGATGGACAAACCCAGACCGGTTCCGCCGTAAGGACGGGTGGTCGACCAGTCTGTATTCGTCAACGCCTGTGAAATCTGTTCCGACAGCTCCGCCGTCATTCCCGTCCCGCTATCACTGACCGCAAAATGTAAAGCGGGCACAGCTAAAGGATTTTGTTCCGCTTCTGAGCGCAGAATAGCCAGACTCACTTTGCCTTCACTGTTAAATTTAAACGCATTGTTCAGTAAATGTCTGATTATTTGCTGGGTGCGTGCAAGGTCCACATTCAGCACGGCCGGAACATTGCTGGCGAGATTCAGATCAAAGTTCATATTTTTGCTTTGCGCCAGAGACTGGAACTGGTGCTGGATGTCGGCGACAAATTTCTCAGTGTCGACATCGTGGTAATTGAATTCAACAGCCCCGGCTTCAATCTTGGATAAGTCCAGTATATTTTCAATCAGGCTTAATAAACTCTTGCCTGAAGTATTGATAGTCGCCGCATATTCCACCTGCCGTGCAGACAAGCTGCCGTCGCGGTTGAGTTGTAATAACTGAGACAGCGTCAGTATGCTGTTAAATGGTGTACGCAGGTCGTGCGACATATTGGATAAAAACTCAGCTTTAAGCAGACGCGTTTGTTCGGGCAAGGAAGTTTGTTCCGCCAGCCTTGCATTCGCAGCCAGTAAAGCTTGCTGGTGCGACGCGATTTCTTCTGCCTGCGTTTGTATTTGCTGCAGCAAATCCCTGTTGTGCTGATGAGCGCGAAAACTGTCGATCGCAATGGAGACAATGCCAGCAGCTTCTTCCAGCCATTGCACTTGCTGCGGTGTGTATGCATGCGCTGCGACCAGGCTGATGGCGCCATGGATGTGCGCGTTCCAGATCAGTGGAATCGCGATACTGGAAACAGCTGGCGCGTCGTTTGCTTCACCAGACTGTATCAGTGTTTTTTTTAAGCGTACAGACTCGTTGGACATGCTCAGCAGGGCCGTGCTGCCATCTGCGGATTGCTGTTCCGGCGGATAGGTATAAACGGCAGGCTTGCTATGCGTGGCTGGAGTGAAAAGAATCAAGCCAAGTTCAGCGTCCACATAACTGGCTAATTGTTGGATGCTCGCCTGAGCAAGCTTTGCCTGATCGTATTCAGCATTCATCGTTTTTCTGAGTTGATGAATACCATTCCTGAACCAGTCTGAACCGGCTTCGTGTTCCGCGACTTGAGGCATCTTTTCCTCCACGTGAGTGATGTTCAGTTTAATTTATGCAGACAGCATGCGTGTGCAGAGCTAGTGTGACGAGTTAGTCAGCGCAGCAGGAATGACAAGTCTGAACAGTACGCCCTTACCAGACTCACTCTCTAGCGAAATATCGCCCTTCAGGGTGCCGCGTATCAGATTGTGAACGATGAACAGACCGAGCCCGGAACCGCCTTGCCCAAATTTCGTTGTATAGAAAGGTTCAAATATCCTGCGATGCAGTTCAGGTGCAATGCCTATACCGTCATCGCAATAGCTGATGTGGATCTTATCATCGTGGCGCACAGCTTCAATCGCAATTTTCCCACCTTCCTTTTCATCGAAGCCGTGACGGATGGAATTGACAATCAAATTGGTCAGTATTTGCTCAATATCACCCGGATAGCTATCCAGTGTCAGCTCGGCTGCAATATGAACTTCAGTGCTGATTTTCGCACTTCTCAAAGCAGCACCCTGGGTCGTTAATACGTCGCTCACTGTTTGTCTCAGATTGAACAGGCGTTTGGATTTGCTGGTCTGGTTGATCGCAATATTTTTAAAGCTCTCGATTAATTTTTTTGAGCGGTTCGCATTCCGCAGTAGCAGCTCGCTCGCACTATTGCAATCGGCGATGGTATGTTGAAGTTGATTGAGCGTCAGTTTTTTCTGTTCCACATTTTCAAACAGCGTCATTAGCATTTCTTGTATGGTGGATGCCGCTAATACGATATTGCCTATCGGCGTGTTTAATTCGTGCGAGACGCCGGCGACGATGCCACCCAGTGAAGCCAGTTTTTCTGATTCAAAAATCTGTTCCATCGCCAGGCTCAGCTGTTCCGTTTTTTCCTTCACCCTTTGTTCCAGATTTTTAGTCAGTTGGAAAATCTCTTCTTCCGCATGCTTGCGCTCAGTAATATCGTAGTTGACACCGGTCATACGCTGCACATTGCCATGTTCATCAAAGCTCACCATGCCGTGATTTTTCAAGTGGCGCACAGATCCATCGGGCAGCACAATACGGAACTCTATGTTGAAGTTTTGTTGATTTTTGAGTGCCAGTTTGAGCGCAGTTTTACATCTGGACTGATCTTCAGGATGGACATACCGGAGCCAGGATTCCGTCGTGCCATCAAACTGATCGCGCCCGATTCCGAATAATTGATAGACGCGATCTGTCCATACCTGGTGATTGCTGGCGGCATTCCAATCCCAGATGCCTAATTCCGCTGCACGCGTTGCCAGCTCCTGGGTTTCGGCCAGATGTTTATAGCGCTCCAGGTTTTCGTTTAACTCTGTGGTGGCGTGTTGTAATGCAGCTGCCCGGGATGCACTCAACACTTCAAGGAATTTTTTTTGTTGTTGAATAATGTCCCTTTGCCGGCACAGATCGCAAAAAACCCGGATTTTACTTTTGACGATAGTGGGTTCGATTGGCTTGATCATATAGTCAATCGCGCCCAGCTCATACCCATACAACTGGGCACTGTACTGACTCATTCCGGCAGTGATAAATATGATAGAGATATGAGAGGTAACGGCATTGCTGTGCAGCCGTTTTGCTACTTCAAAACCATCCATGCCCGGCATTTGTACATCTAACAGTATCAGTGAAATATCGTTTTGTAGCACGGCGCTTAACGCTTCCTGGCCTGAAGTTGCCCTGATCAGTGTGATGTCTGTCAATTCTTCCAGGATCGCTTCCAGTACCAGCAGATTTTCCAGACGATCATCGACGATCAGCACCTGCAGTTTATGTCCTTGTCTTTCCAGGCTGCTGGTACGTTTTGCAAGCAACTCTTCGACATGCGTCATGTATTGATTATTGTTGAGCAGCGTTTGCTGAGGCCGGTACAGTTTGGCAAATACCTCGACCTTATTGCGCAGAATAAGTGGCTCTAACGGTTTGATCAGATAGTCGACCGCGCCGCTTTCATAGCCTTGAAACTGGAAATCTTCACGCGATGAGGCTGTCAATAAAATAATGGGTATATGGCTGGTCAGCGGATTGGCACGTATTTGCGTGGCAATTTCAAAGCCATTCATTTTTGGCATGTGTACATCGAGAAGAATCAAGGCGAATTCACGATTCTTCAAATGGCGTAAGGCCTGATCACCTGAAGTGCACGACACGATTTCAAGCTGATCGAGATCTCCCAACATAGATTCCAAAGTAAACAGGTCTTTCAGTTCATCGTCGACCAGTAGTATTGGAATGGAATGTGCTGCCATTGACATATTCTCCGTACTCAGTGCAAAGCAGGTGGTGTGTGACAAATGCTAATCAGGCGGAATGAAAGGGCCCGCGATTGATGTGGAATGAACGCTGCTCCCGCACTGCGCAGGCAAATAAGATACGCAAATATCACTTCTATCCATTGCCATTGCGTGACTTGCTTGACATGTGCTTGTGATGAACGCGGTGCTAAACTTCGCGTTGGATCAACTGATTCAGTCTTATGCATTTTTGTTCTGTCCCGACTAAATTCAGCACTGATTCCAGTCATTATCACTATGTGAAGTGGGCTAAACAGTCAGCCTGCAGGCTGGGCTGGCCTGACACTCTGTGATCGCTACATGTCTGCACCCGTCGGTAAGCGGCAAACTTCAGTAACGGAGGAATCGATCCGAGTTACTCCTCCTCAGCCAAGACGGACTAGATACAAATGTAGGATACGGGAGTTGGAACTTCAAGTATTCTTCTATGCAAATTCCATCAGAAGAAGTTGCGCCCAGTCGTCTTTAAACTGCAAGCAGTCTATGCCAGTCAGCCCTGCCTGTTGTGCCTGGCTGGTGCAATTCAACAGCGGTGAAGTTGTGTCCGGCATTTCCATCACTCATTTCCCGCTTGCGTCTATCCCATGTTGTAGTGAAATCACAGGTGCTGACAGGCATGGCTGTTCGATGATGCGTGGCAAGGTATATACTGCACTGAATGACTGAACACTGAGTAGACCGATTAATTGCAGGGAGACCGTATGACCACCGTATTTGTCAGCTCCACACCGTTTGATCTCGCTGTGCATCGCAAACGTCTGAGTGAGGAATTCGCACGAGAGGCCGCCGATTATTTTGGTGCGACCCTGACTTCGGCCTTACCGGAAACCCCGATTGAAGACCGCTTACGTCTGGTGCGTAGTGCGAAAGCCTATATCGGCGTGTTTGGCATGGTATTTGGTGATGTCGACGCCAGCACCGGAAAATCTCTGATACAGCTCGAGTATCTGGAAGCGCAGTTGTATTGTGTGCCGACGCTGATTTATCTGATAGACGAAGATGAACATCCTATTTTGCCTAAAAATGTGGATACCGGTATTGCCGCGCAATGGCTGGCCGACTTCAAGGCGCAGTTGAGCCAGTCGCATGATGTGCGTTTCTTTGATTCCCCCGATGATCTGGTCGCCAAAATTCATAATGACTTGCACCGTGTGCTGAGCCCTGCACAAAAAACAGCCGCAGCAGCAGCTCCAGCCCTAGCTCCGGTTCCTGTTCCTGTAGCGGTCGCACCAGTTACGGTCGCTGCTGTGGTGACGCCGCAAGCACAGCCAGCCGCCCTCAGCGCAGCAGCGCCAGAGACGGTGGAGACGGCCGCAGTTCCGGCAGTGAAGAAGAATTCGCAGCGCTATTTACTGACTGAGCCGCGTTTTGCGTTTTTTAAATCCAAGGTGTTACCGGTGCTGCCACCGGACTTTGATGATGTGCCGCTCAAGGATGCACTGGAATTACTGTTAGCCAGCAATACGCTGTCAGCTGCTTCCAGCCTGGCGCGCGGCGCGGCGATGCCACTGGAAGATGCGGTGGAAGTGATACGCAAAATGGAGCTGATCATCATCGACACCATCTACAAGCAAAAGAATGGCGGCTGAGTGCAGCTTGCTGTGGCGTTTTCCGCCGCAGCATTTGCCGCAGTATTCTGCTCGGGCTTTGGCGGGGTAGGGCAGCTGTCCGGTTATACTGGCGCCTGTTTAATGTTTTGAAAGTATGTATGTCCAGTTTCCCCGCCTGCCCGCAATGTGGCTTAGAAAATACCTATCCCGACGGTGATAACCTGGTGTGTGCGGATTGTGGTTTTGAATGGCCGGCTCAGGCTGCTGCCAGTGAAGACGACAATGATGAACGCATCGTGAAAGATTCCGTCGGCAATGTGCTGGCCGATGGCGATGCCGTGGTGCTGATCAAGGATTTGAAAGTCAAAGGGTCTTCCACCACCCTCAAACAAGGCACCAAGATTAAGAGTATACGCATCGTTGGCGGCGACCATGAAGTCGATTGCAAAATGGATGGCGGTAACTTCATGCTGAAAGCCTGTTACCTGCGTAAAGCATAAGCAGACTCATCAGTACTCATCACCTTACATCTCACCAGCGCTCAGACCGTCGTCCGCTAAAGTCCGCGAAAGTTGACTAAGGCTGCGCTGATCGCTGTCACCACACTGTCCCAGTCCCCTGCTGCCGTTTGTCGAAACAGGCGGGTTTGCGGATACCACGGGCTGCTCTGGGTACGATTCAGCCAGCGCCAGTCAGGTTTAAACCAAGGCAGCATCAGCCAGCAAGGCTTGCCTAAGGCACCGGCCAGATGGGCGACGGCGGTATCGACGCTGATCACCAGATCCAGTTGCTGTATCAAGGCGGCGGTATCGGCAAAGTCATGCAACTCCGCTGAGTAGTCCTGCAAAGGCCGCTGCGGATAAGCCCGATTCCATGCCGCTACCCCATCCTGTGCGCTGTGCTGCGTTTTTTGCAGACAGATCCAGTCTATACCGGGTAATTCAGCTAAGGGAAGCAGACAAAGAATATCCGCGATCGAGCGGTCTGCGTCATTTTCAAACGCCGGATTGCCCTGCCATGCCAGCCCGATGCGCAAGGGTCTGGATGCAGCTTGCGTGAACAGCTGTTGCCAATGTTGGCTCAGTGCCGCAGTCAGCGATAAATAAGATGTCCCAGCCGGGATGCTGTCAAAGCGGGTTTGAACATGGCCGGGCAGGCTCATCAATGGCAGCCAGCCATCCCAGTCTGTTTCATTGATCGTGTCAGAAAAATCCAGCAACACGTCCGGCGCGGCGGGATGGGCAGGATTGCCAGTTTCAGTCAGCTCAGTCAACCCCTGCATCAGACGCGTCAATGTGCGATCACAGACCAGACCCAGTCTGGCGACACCTTCCTGGCGCAGCAGTGGCAGATAGCGACAAAACTGGATCAGGTCGCCGGCACCGCCCTCCTGTGTAATCAGCACGCGTAATCCGCGCAGTGACTGTCCGGTAGTCAGGCGTTTTGTGTGTACATAGCGGCTCAGCTGTTGCCAGGGGCGGGCTTCCCAGTGTTGCCAGCCTTCCTGCATGCGGCCTTGTCTGAGCAGCAGATAACTCAGATTGAAGCGCGGTGCCAGATTGTCCGGTGCCAGCGCTATGGCATGACGGTAGGCTTCCTCTGCCTCCACCTCGCGGTATTGCACCGTGCGCAGCATGCCGTAGTGCGACCAGCCAGCGGCGGAGGTCGGCTCTCGCTGTAAGCCCTGCAGCAGATGCAGCTCGGCTTCCTCAAAGCGTTTCAGTTGCAGCAGCACATGCGCCAGCTGAAAACTGAGTTGTGCATGCGGCGCCAATAAGGCAAGGGCTTGCTGATAGTAGTTGGCTGCGCCAGACCAGTCTTGCTGTTGCTCGGCGAGCCAGGCCAGGTTGGCCATGGCTTCGCCGTTATCGGCTTGTAAGGAGAGTGCTTTACGGAAGGCCAGCTGTGCTGTCAGCAGATCACCGTCAGCGATGCAGGCATGGCCTTCGCGCAGGTAAGCGGCAATTTCGTAGGTGGGCTTGGCGCACATGAGCAAGATCAGCACAGCGTCTGGGTAGTTCAGGATGCTGGCATGGTAATGCCGTGCTCAGCGACTGGCAAGCTGCATGCAGTAGTGCACAGCTTAGTACACGTCACGCAGATAACGGCCCTGATCGCTGAGCTGATCCAGCTGCTCCTCACCCAGCACATCGACTAAAGTCTGATGCACTTCGCCCGCCATGCCCTGCAGGCTGCCACAGACCAGGATCGCAGCACCTTGCGCAACCCAGTCTGCCAGCAACGCAGCACGCTCGCGTAAGGCATGTTGTACATAGCGGCGCTCGGCTTGATCGCGCGAAAAACACAGATCCAGTTCCGGCAGCCAGCCCTGTGTCTGCCAGTCGAGGATTTCGGACTGGTGGAAAAAATCCTTGCTGCGCTGACGTTCGCCAAAAATCAGCCAGTTCTGTTGCTGACCTTTGGCGATGCGTTGTTTCAGATGCGCACGCAAACCCGCCAGGCCAGTGCCATTGCCGATCAGGATCAGCCGTTCTGCGCCTGGGGTATGGAATTGCGGATTGCTGCGTATGCGCAGCTGTATGGCTTGCCCGACCTCTGCATAGGCGGTCAGCCAGCCGGAACCCAGACCCAGACTGCCATCATCCTTTTGCAATTGTCGGACCAGCAGCTCCAGTCCGCCATCGCCAGGCAGCGAGGAAATGGAATATTCACGGTGCGGTAAAGGGGTACCGTCTGCACCGTCGATCGCCATTCCCGGTGCGGGCTGCGGGCCGATTTCAGCGATATCGCCAGCCTTCCAGCCGACAGTGTCACCAGCCGGTGGCGTGAGCCTCAGATGAAACACCGGACTGCCCTGGCTGTCCGGGTTCAGACAAAGACGCTGTTGCAGCGTCCATTGTTGGTAATCAGGTGTGCTCCAGTCGGCCAGTTCGGTGTGGCCGCTGAGTTTGCCCAGATAATGCTGCCAGTGGCGCAAGGCGGCTTCATCGCCATTATCGACTTCAATCAGGTCGCATAAGGGCGTTGCTCCCTGATGCGCAAACCAGTGCGCCAGCTGATGGCCAAATGCACAGTATTGGCTGTAGTGACGATCGCCAAGCGCGAGCAGGCCAATTTGTAAGTGATGCAGGTCCAGCTGTTGCGGCAGCAGCTTGCGACAAAACTGATCGGCATTGTCCGGCGCATCGCCTTCACCTGTGGTACTGACGATCAGCAGCAGGCGCCGCGTCTGCTGTAACAGCGCAGGGGTCAGCTGGTTCAGGCTCAGGATCTGGCTGGGCAGTCCGGCTTGCTGTAAATGTTCTGCTGTTTTCTGTGCCAGACTCAGTGCAAAGCCGGTCTGACTCGCATAGCCGATCAGGATGCTTTCCTCATTGTCCGTGGCATCGCTGCTGTGTTGCTGACGTCGTTCGGCCAGCCAGGGACTGATCCAGCTGGCCCAGCACAGACTCAGATAGCTGCCGGCGATCAGTGCCACACTGAGTGGACGTGGCGCAGCCTGGCTCAGTGCCAGCGCACCGGCCACGCCGCTGGCCAGACTGAGGCGTCCGGCACTGAGGAATTGCTTAGGAAATTTCATTATGTATCCAGCATGGCCTGCATGGTGCGACTGAGGCTTACTTGCAGCCCGCTTGCGGACTGGCTCATGAGGCAACAGGCAATTTGATGGCTGTTCGCATAGTCCAGCGCAGCCTGCTCACCCATCACGGTGAAGGCGGTAGCCAGCGCATCGGCGATCATGCATTCCTTGTGTAAAACGGTGACCGAGACCAGACTGTTATCGACCGGATAACCGCTGCGCGGGTCCAGGGTATGCGAATACTGGCGTCCATCCTGCTCAAAAAACTGGCGGTAGTTGCCTGAGGTCGCGACCGCTAAACCATGCAGCGCGACCAGGCCGTTCCAGTCTGGCGGTGCTGACTTTGCTGCACTGGCGGGTGGTGTTTCTATGCGCACCCACCATGGCATCTGATCCGGCTTGATGCCAAAGCCGCGCAGTTCGCCGCCCACTTCCACCAGATAGCTGGGGATAGCATGCCGCTCCAGAAATCCAGCCACCTGATCGACTGCATAGCCTTTCGCAATCGATGACAAATCCAGACTCAGGCCGCCGGGTTGCAGCAGTTCGCGCTGTAGCCGGTTCAGTTGCAGGTCGCGCCAGCCAGGCTGTGCCAGCACCCCTGCGATGTCTGCTTCAGACGGGCGGCGCGCAGGCTGATGACGATTTTCTGCCGGGCCGAAGCCCCACAGATTGACCAGCTTGCCTGCGGCGGGGTCATACGCGCCTTCGGTTTGCCGTGCCAGATAAATGGCGTAATCCATCACAGTACAAAACTCCGGAGCCAGCGTGCACACGCTGCCAGCCGCGGCCTGGTTGAAGCGTGATAAATCAGACCCGGCTTCCCAGTGGCTCATTTGCTGCACCACCAGATCGAGTTCCTGCTGTATCCCGTTCTGCCAGAACGCCACCTGTTGCTGTGGCAGGCTGGCAGGCAGGTAAAACTGTACCTGCCAGTTGCAACCCATGCTGCTGCCTGAAAGCTGCAACAGGCGCAGTTGTGCAGGCAGCGCCGGTGGTTCCGGCGCATCCAGAGGGATGAACACTAGTCTCATGCGCTGCTGTTTATTGAGGCAAGACTTCCAGTGTCACCACATAGCTGGAGACACGGCTCTTGGCCGGTGCTACCGTCGCTTTGTCGTCTTTCACTTCCGCTTCCAGCCATTGCAGGCCAGGCTGAGTCCAGCTCACACTGAACTGGCCATTGGCATCGGTGACATAGGTTTTGTCATTCAGCTTTTGACGGTAACGCGCACCGCCGGGTATCACTTCCACACTCACATTGGCAGCAGGTTTACCATCCAGCAGTAAGCGGAAGGTCGCGTTTTCACCAAACACCAGATCATTCGGGTGCGTCACGGCGCTGAGCTCCAGACCTTTGCCGGAAATTTCCAGTGCTTTACCGCCTGGTTTGCCGTAGGTAACGATGGTTTCGACACGACCGCTACGCTGGGTCACTTGCAAATCAGTCACACCGGCCGGGATTTCCTTGGCAAAGGTCTCGGCGTTGCCGCGCCAGCGTTTAGGCTGACCGTTTTCTTTGTAGGAGGCGACCAGTCCATCGCTGTAGGTCCCGATTTTATAGGTACCAGTCTGTTTGAGCTGCACATCAAAGCTGCTGCGGAAACGGCCGCTATAGCTGTTTTCCGGTGTCAGTTTGCTGCCATCCGGAGCAGTGATTTGCAGGTTATCGAGTTTCAGTGCGACGTGATCAAATTCAAATACATTGGTCGCAGCTGCGGCATCGAAGCTGACCCAGGGGGCATTACCGGAAACCACGGTGGAAGTCGGTACCAGGAAAGTACGGTGCGCCTGAGCCGACAGGCTGGCGCAGGCCAGCAGCGTGAAGGCACTCAATTGACGTAAGGTGATCATGCTGCTGCTCCTCAGGATTTGATGTTAATGCTGATGGCGCCCAGTTCATGGTTGCCCTGCGCTTTGAAATTGACTTCTTTGCCTTGCCACTGGAACGGTACTTTCACCACTTCACGGCCACCGCCTTCACGCGCGGCTTCCACCAGCAGGTTGTAGTCACCGGCAGGTAACTTAGCCAGCGCGCCTTTGTCGCCGGCAAAGCTCAGGCTGTGTTCGCCGGTGGTGCGGGTCGCACCGCTCAGGCCATCAACCGGCATGTCCAGTTCGCGTCCGCTGCGACGCCACCACTGACGCATATCCTTGAGCCATTTCGTGCCTTCGTTATTGCGTTTTTTCAGGTCATACCAGACCGCCAGATTGCCAGCGAAAGTCTGATCTGGTTTTTCTATCCAGATCGCGACATAGGGTTTGTGGTATTCCGCCACATTCAGTTTCGGTACTTCGACCTTGACGTTCAGGTCAGCCGCCTGGGCGACTAAGGCCTGGCTGCCAAGCAGGGCGGTGATCGCAAATGGACGTAAATTCGGACGCAAATTCTGCAGCGTAGCAGGAGAGAGAGAACGCATAGTTAACCTTGATAAACAAGTCAATAACAAGACTGCTGCACCATCACGGCTGGGGTGGACTCATGCCTGGCAATGTCAGGGTGCGGCTCAGCTTGATCGTTAAACGCAGACTGCCGTTGAGCGATCAAGCTGCCAGTCTAATGGATAAAAATAACTGCAAGCAGTAAAGGCGTGACCAGACCCAGTGCCACATAAGGCCAGGTGCCGCGCCGGTTGGCTGCATGCATTTTCAACAAAAATAAACCGGTAATACAAAAAATCAGACAGGCCGCAGCAAACAAATCGATAAACCAGCTCCAGGCGCTGCCGGTATTGCGACCTTTGTGTAAGTCGTTCAGGTATGAGACCCAGCCACGATCAGTCAGTTCATATTCGACCGCACCACTGTCCAGATCGATGCGCAGCCAGGCATCGCCACCAGGGCGCGGCAGCGGCAGATACAATTCTTCCGGTGACCATTCGGGAATGGCGCGCGCGCTGTGGCTATGGAATTCCTGATCCAGCCATTGCGTCACAGCGGCAGGCAAGGTCGCAGGTTCTTCGTTGCTCAGGCTGTGTAATTCAGCGCGTAAGGCTGCAGGTAAGCTGGCTGATAACTGGGTCACTACCGGATGCGCTTCAATCTGCGCGGAATGATTCAGGGTGATGCCCGTGGCAGCAAACAAGATCATCGCGACCAGGCAAATTGCAGAGCTGATCCAGTGCCATTGATGCAGGTGACGCAGCCAAAATGCGCGTTGTTGATGGGATGAGCTGGAATTCGGCACTGAATACTTCCTGAAATCTTAAATGATAATGATTCTCAATTATACATTGAGTTTTTCTAATTTCTCACAATAAATGAAAAAGCTGATTTGCTGGGAATCAAATTGTTTGAATTTTGTAATCAGTCAGACCCAAGACCCTTGCCCCCGTAACGCGCACTCATAAGCAAAAAGTACACATCCCAGGCTGGCTCCGGTCTCAGATTGAACTGTTGCCTTACCTGCTATTTTGCCCGGCAGGTAAATCCTTGCATGGTAAAATCGCGCCTCTTCTTTTATTCACCAGTTCAATCAACTATGAATGTTGTGATACTCGCCGCCGGCATGGGCAAACGCATGCAATCTGCTTTACCAAAAGTTTTACATTCGGTCGCTGGTAAGCCCTTGCTGCAACACGTGATTGACACCGCACGCAGCCTCAATCCTGCTTCCATTTGCGTGATTTACGGTCATGGTGGCGAGCAGGTGCCGGTTGCGGTTGCTGCACCGGATCTGAAGTTTGCCAAACAGGAGCCACAACTGGGTACAGGCCACGCAGTGGCGCAAGCAGTACCGGTACTGAATGATGCGCATCCTACTCTGGTTTTATACGGCGACGTGCCGCTGACCACCGCAGCCAGTCTGCAGCGCCTGATCGATGTGGCGGGTAATAACAAGCTGGCGATTTTGACCGCAGTGATGGCAGACCCGACTGGTCTGGGCCGTATCATTCGTGAAGATGGCAAGATTGTGCGCATCGTTGAACAAAAAGATGCGACCGCCGCAGAGCTGGCGCTTAGTGAAATTAATACCGGCATCATGATCGTGCCTACCCCACAATTACGTGTATGGCTGACTACGCTGTCGAATAACAATGCGCAGGGCGAATACTATCTGACCGACATCGTGGCGCGTGCCGTAGCGGATGGCGTTGAAGTTGTGTCGGCACAGCCCGACGATGTGGTGGAAACTTATGGCGTCAACAGCAAGGTACAACTGGCTGAACTGGAACGCAGCCATCAGGCACGCGTTGCCAGAAAACTGCTGGAACAGGGTGTGACCCTGCTCGATCCGGCCCGTATCGATGTGCGCGGTACGCTGACTTGCGGACGCGATGTGAGTATCGATGTTGGCTGTATCTTTGAAGGTGAAGTCCATCTGGAAGATGGCGTATCGGTCGGTGCATACAGCGTGATCCGCAATGCGCGCATCGCGGCAGCGACCCAGATCAAACCGTTTTGCCATATTGAAGAAGCCAAGGTCGGCGCTGCATCGCAGATCGGTCCTTATGCGCGTCTGCGCCCTGGTACCGAGCTGGGTGAGGATGTGCATATCGGTAACTTCGTGGAAGTCAAAAACAGCCAGATCGCTGCCCATTCCAAGGCGAATCATCTGGCCTATGTGGGCGATGCCGATGTGGGCAGCCGCGTCAATATCGGTGCCGGTACCATCACCTGCAATTACGATGGTGCGAATAAATTCCGTACGACGATAGAAGATGATGCGTTTATCGGCAGCGACACTCAGCTGGTGGCGCCAGTCCGTGTTGGCAAAGGCGCTACGCTGGGTGCTGGCACGACGCTGACCAAAGATGCGCCAGCCGGGAAGCTGACCGTATCCCGTGCCCGTCAGCTGACTATCGAGAACTGGCAGCGTCCGGTCAAAATCAAGAAATAAGCACCGCGCGAGTACGACGCGGTCTTGCGCCTGCAGATGCCAACACCTTGCTGGCATCTGCAGCGATGATCATGCTATTCGGCCACCTGCTGTGCAATATGGCCTCATCCCTGCGCAGGCGGGAATGCCGCGCATCTGTTTCTGCACCTCGAAACAGGCTCCCTGATCCGGCTTAAGCGCTTGCTGAGCGCTTTTTTACACAGATGAAAAATCTGCATCGGCGCCGCTTCAGTACCCGGCTGCATTTATACTGCACGATTCCGGAGAAGATGCATGTCAGTGACTACCCCTACCCAACTTTGTCTGCAAGGTGCGCGTGACACTTTGCCTATGCTGGTCGGCGCGATGCCGTTCGGCGTGATTTTTGGCACGCTGGCCGCCGCCAGTGCGATGGCCCCGTGGCAGGGGCAACTGATGTCGCTGCTGGTGTATGCGGGTTCCAGCCAGTTTATTGCGATCGGTCTGGTGGCTGGGCATACCAGTATGCTGCTGATCTGGCTGACCACGTTTTTTGTCAATCTGCGTCATATGCTGTATGCCGCCAGCTTATTGCCGCTGGTTGCGCATCTGCCTCTGCGCTGGCGCTTGCTGCTAGGCGCTTTACTCACCGATGAAACGTTTGCCGTGGTATCGGCGCGTTTGCAGCAGTCTGCCGGACAGACATCAGCATCCAGTCTGCGTGATATGCATTGGTATTTTCTGGGTTCGGGACTGGCGATGTATCTGAACTGGCAATTGTGGACGCTGGTGGGCTTAGGCTTTGGCAGTGTGTTCCCGCAAATGCAAAACTGGGGCCTGGACTTCGCTATGGTAGCGACCTTTATTGCGATCATCGTGCCGCAAGTGCGCCGTTTTCCCTATCTGGCAGCCGCACTGGCGGCTGGCAGCCTGTCCTATCTGCTACAGCATTTACCGTATAAATCCGGCTTGCTGATCGCGGTAGTATCCGGCGTTTGTGTCGGTATGCTGGCCAGCCGTGCTGCCACGGCACAGGGAGAGGCAGCATGAATTACACCTGGATGGTGATCGGTATGGCGCTGGTCACGCTGTTTGTGAAAGCGGTGTTTTTTGTGTTGGGCGACAGGATTGCCTTTCCACTGTGGCTGAGCCGCGCGCTGGCTTTTGTGCCGGTGACTGTGCTCACTGCGATTATTGTGCCTATGATTTTGTCGCCTCACGGCAACGGTTTGGAAATTCATCTGGAAAATCCACAGTTATTGGCTAGTCTGGTTGCAGTGGCAGTCAGTTTGTTAAGTGGCAGACAATTGTTGACCATCGCCAGTGGGCTGATTGCTTTTTTCATGCTGCAGTATTTCTTCCTGCATTGAGCCCGCCACCAGCTGCACTGAGGCTGGCTTACCACAGAGTTAGCATAGGAGCGGGTTTTAAGGCTTACAGATGTCGCTAGAAAGGCAATTGAAAGCTTGCTGTCCGTAGCATGGGAGCGGTGATATGGCAACCATGTCACCTCAGAATCATAATGACCAGGAGATCCATGATGAAAAAATGTCTCAGCGCCTCCGCGCTGTTATGTCTTGCGGCCGCAGGCCAGGCGCAGGCGCAAACCAATGTCAGTATTTACGGCCTGATCGACGCCAATGTATCTTACAACAATGCGGGCGACGCAAATGGCGGCAAGCAGTTCAAAGTTAACAGCGGCGGTATGAATACCTCGCGCTTTGGCTTCCGTGGTACTGAAGATCTGGGCAATGGCCTCAAAGCCGTATTCCAGCTTGAAGGCGGTGTAATTCTCGATACCGGCGCTTCCGATGGCGATCTGTTCGGACGTCAGGCTAACGTTGGCTTGCAGGGCGATTTTGGCCGTATCGTTGGTGGCCGCTCGTACAGCACCAGCTACGATTTCATCCTGCCTTTCGACCCTATGGGCTATGCGCCGCAATACTCCTGGGCGACTTCCGCCGGTGCGACGGGCGGCCGTAAAGATGGCTTGCTGACCACCGCATCCAATTTGCTCAAGTATCAGTATGACGGTCAGGGCTATAAGCTCGGCGCCACCTATGCATTCGGTGAAACTGCCGGTAATACCAGCGCCGGTTCCAAGTATGTATTGGGTGCCAGCGCCTTTGATGGCCCGTGGGCCGTGGTAGGTACGTATGAGCAGAATAATGCAGCACTGGCAGCCAATGGCCAGTACGACCAGTCGAAAGCATTTCAACTGGCTGGTACGTATTCTGTGGGTGAAGTGAAAACCTTCGTCGGCTACCGCAACTATAAAAAATCCCTGGCCAGCGGCGCTGCAGAACAGCAGTCCGATATGCTGTGGCTGGGTGTCAGCTATGGTTTTGCTCCGAACTGGAATCTGACTGGTGCTTACTACACCCAGAACATCAAGAACGTGGCGGCAGGTAAGGATGCCGATCCGAGTTTGCTGTCTGTGCGTGTGAAGTATGCATTTTCCAAGCGTACCGATCTGTATGTGGCCGCTGGCTACGCCAAAGCCAAGAATGGTCAGCTGACCGGTGTGTCGCGTGATGACGCAGGTTTTGCTAATTCACAGTCTTCAGGTACGGTAGGTATCCAGCACCGTTTCTGATCATGGCGAATATCAGCAGGTGGCGCGGAATAGCGTGACCAGCAATGCCGGGTGCAGTTTAACCCGGCATTTTTTTATTGCGGACGGACTTCTTTTTTCAGTGCTGCCATCGCGATTTTATCGACCAGACCAGGTGCGATCAGGCGTAACCAGCGTCCCAGCTTGCCTTTGGCGGTCATCACCACTTCACGCTGATTCTGTTCCATCGCCTGTATGATTTGATAGGCGCATTCTTCAACCGGCATGGCCTGCTCTTCTTTCAGGCCGCTGCTGCCCGCCGCTACACCGGCTGCGTTGTAGCCGTTATAGCGAATCCGGGTGGCGACTACACCGGGGTAGGCCAGCGTGATCTGTACGCCAGCTTCCTTCACTTCAGTGCGCAGGCTTTCAAAAAAACCGTTCATGGCAAATTTACTCGCGCTGTAGGCGGTGCGTCCCGGAACGCCGACCAGGCCAGCGAGCGAAGACACCGCGACGATTTTTCCTTTCGATTCTTTCAGGTAGGGCAAGGCTGCATGGGTACACCAGACGCTGCCCCAGAAATTCACCCGCATCAATTCCTGATACCAGCCCAGATTATCGACTTCAGAAAACAATGCCTGTGCTGATTTACCTGCGTTGTTAATCAGGATATCGATGCAGCCAAAATTTTCTACTGTCTCGCGTATCAGGCGACGACAATCGGATTCCACACTGACATCCGTCTTAACCAGCAGGCAGACACTGCCAAAGCGTTTGCACACATCAGCGACTGCGCGTAAGCCGGCTTCGTTTCTGGCAGCAAGTACCAGGGCTAGTCCAAGCTGATGCTTAGCCGCCAGCTGCTTTGCCATTTCTGCACCGATTCCATCGGAGGCACCGGTGATCACCACCACCAAATGCTGTTGAGTACTCATGATTGATCGCCTTCATCTATGTGATTACCGAAAGGCCAAAGGAGTATCCTCAGCTCAGGGTAACGACGCTTTGCCCATCGTTTTTTTTCGTGGACCGACATCGAAATTCAGTCACTGGATGCGGGTAGCAAAGATGAGTTAAATATAACATTTAATGAATAGTGGCTTTTAGTAATCGTGTTTTTCACTTCATGGAATTTCGTTGATTAATGTTAAATGTTGTAATTTCACAGGAGTTGCAGCATGTGTCGTAACTTGTATGGCACGGTTTGTTGTGTGCAGGGAAGTTAGTCAGGATTTGGGTCGGTTAATATTTAAATTACGCATCTCGCAATGTAAATGTTAACAGGCTCTGGTCTTACCATTTTTTTTCTTCAGTGTTATTCTGGAAGGCAATAGTGCTTGTTCACATTTACATTGCGCGCACAGTTAAATGCTCACAGGCCCTGATCTGGCAAGCCATCTCGTTTGAACGGAGTCTGCATCATGCTGAAACGGCACTTATTTTTCATGCTCCCCTTGATCCTGTGCTCCGCTTGTTGGTATGGCGAGGCTTTTGCAGGCTGCATCAAAAAAATTCAAGTGTCTTTGGCGCCGACCGGTTTAAGCGTGATTAGTAATGGCGCCGTGATTAACGGTATTTACCCTGAAATTTTGGAGGGAATGGCGGGCAAAGATGGTTGTCAGTTCGAGATGCGCATTGTACCCAGGGCGCGCATGGAGCTCTTATTTGAAAATGGTCAGGCTGACTTGCTGATTCCTGCTATCCGTACCAGTCGCCGTGATGAATTCGGCATATTTGTTCCTTTGGTCTATACCAGAGCTACCCTGATTTCTATCAATCCGAATCGCCCTCCCATCACCAGCTTGCAAGAGTTACTGGAGCAAAAACAGCTGAAACTGGCGGTAGTGCGCGGCTATGATTACGGCGACGCTTATCAGCAGGTGCTACAGGATATGCAAAAAGCCGGACGCCTGATTGTGGAGTCTGACCCGGTTTCGGTGGCGCGCACTATGCGTGCAGGCGCGGCAGATATCACACTGATGGCGCCGTATATTTTTACCGGTGCAGTCCAGATCGATAAGCGGGTGGATGATATTCTGGATAAATTGCGCTATGAACCCGTCGCTGAAATTGGCTGGGCCGATAGTGGCGTCTACTTGTCGAAGAAGTCCTTGACGCCTGAAGACAGGGCAACACTGCAAAGCTTGTTTGAAAACGCTGCAAAATCCGGTATGGTATGGAAAGGTTTTCAACGTTATTACAAAACTGAAGTGCTGAAAGAGGGGAGCAGGCCGCGCTAAGCCCAGTGTGCCACCGTCAGCAATGCGGTGAAGTGCGTGTCAGGAGAAAGATTTGTTCGTGTTTTATTTAGTCAGAGTGGCACTGTACAGTACGGCCTTGAGTTGCCTGTTCTATGCGTCCGGCATCATGGCGGCAGAGTGCAGTCGCAGTATGCAAGTGCCGATGGCTGCAACAGGCTTAAGTGTTGTCGCCAACGGGGATTTGATCAGCGGTGTTTATCCTGAAATGCTGAACCAGATATCCCTGAAAAAGACGTGCCAGTTTGATTTAAGTATCGTGCCACGTGCACGTCAGGAAGCCTTGTTTGAAGCGGGCCAGTCTGATTTGCTGATCCCCGCCGTACGCACCCAAAAGCGTGACCAGTCCGGCACTTTCATTCCATTGATACAGAATCGCCCTATGCTGATCTCGCTCAAAGATAGCGGTGCTGCGATCAATCGCTTGTCCGATTTATTTTTGATGAAAGAAGCCAAGGTGGTGTTAGTCAGAGGTTTTGACTATGGTCCCGCCTATCAGACCTTTGTACGCAGGCTGCAGGCTGAGGGGCAACTGATGTTTGAAGCCGATGTGTTTTCTGTCGCGCGTACTTTAAAGTCTGGTGCAGCGCGTTACACCGTGCTGGAGCCTTCTGTGATCGCGGGTGCCATCGAAGCCGATATGAGGCTGAACGACTTGCACGATAAATTGAATTTTGAAGCCGTGCCTGAATTACCCTGGAGCGAAAATGGCGTCTATCTCTCAAATAAAACGCTGTCGCAGGAGGATGTACATACCCTGAGCCGCGTGTTCGAACAGGTCCGGCAACAGCAACTGGTCTGGAAAGGTCTGCAGCGCTACTACCGTAAAGAAGTAATTGCCGACAGCATGCGGCCACTGAAATAGCAGCTGGCCAGCGCGCCTCAATCCAGCACGATCCGCGTATCGAACTTACTGCGGTGTATAGAGAAGAAGCTGCGTACATTGCGGATATTGCTCTGCGTGGCAAACAGGCGATGTGCCAGCGCGTGATAAGCCGGCATATCAGCCACCAACATAATCAGCACAAAATCCGGCCCGGGGGATACCCGGTAACACTGCTGTACCGCGGTCTCGCCCGCCATCAACTGTTCGAACTTCAGCATCTCTTCGCTGTTCTGGCGATCCAGCGTGATTTCGACGATGGCAGTCAGCTGACTCGCCAGCCGCTCCGGATTCAGTAAAGCCACCTGGCGCGCAATCACCCCATCTTCCGTCAGTTTTCTGACCCGGCGCAGACAGGTAGGCGGCGAGGCATGCACCCTGGCCGCCAGCTCGTGATTGGTCAGGCTTGCATCTTGTTGTAATTGCGACAAAATTCTTTTGTCTAAGTCATCCAGTGCATCCATAGTGATGAAATATCCTTCCAAAAATACTTATATATTGAAATTTATAGTGATATATGTTTGACGATTTCATTATATTTCAAAGATGAGTAAATTTTGAAATATAAATTCATGCACTCTCGATTAGCATGGCAACATCTTAATTTTTCTTTGTGAGGCCATTATGTGCGGTATCGTCGGTGCAGTTGCTCAACGTAATATCACTCCAGTATTGCTGGAAGGTTTGAAGCGTCTGGAATACCGCGGTTACGATTCCTGCGGTGTGGCCTTGCATGTCAACGGTGAACTGCAGCGTTCGCGCAGCACTTCACGCGTTGCTGAATTGCAGGCGCAGGTGGATCAGACTGGTCTGGCTGGCTTTACCGGCATCGCCCACACCCGCTGGGCCACGCATGGCGTGCCATCTTCCGCGAATGCCCATCCGCATTTTTCGCGCGAACGTATCGCACTGGTTCACAACGGCATTATCGAAAACCACGAAGAACTGCGCGCCGAACTGAGCGCACTCGGCTATGTGTTTGAAAGCCAGACCGATACCGAAGTGATCGCGCATCTGGTCGATCATCTGTATCAGGGCGACCTGTTTGAAACCGTGAAGTTAGCCGTCAAACGCCTGGTGGGTGCTTATGCGATAGGCGTATTCTGCCGCGATGAACCACACCGCGTGGTCGGTGCCCGTCATGGCTCACCGCTGATCGTTGGTGTTGGCGAAGGTGAAAATTTCCTCGCCTCTGACGCGATGGCACTGGCCGGTGTAACTGATCAGATTATCTATCTGGAAGAGGGCGACGTCGTTGACCTGCAATTGCAGCGTTACTGGATCGTGGATATCGAAGGCAAAGACGTGCAACGTGAAGTGCGCACCGTACACGCACACAGCGGCGCGGCCGAACTGGGCCCGTATCGCCACTACATGCAGAAAGAAATTTTCGAACAGCCACGCGCCATCAGCGATACGCTGGAAGGCCTGACCAACATCATGCCTGAACTGTTTGGTGACAAGGCATTTGAAGTTTTCAAAAAGATAGACTCCGTGTTGATCCTGGCTTGTGGCACCAGCTACTATGCAGGTTCCACCGCGAAATACTGGCTGGAATCCATCGCTAAAATTCCGGTCAGCGTCGAGATCGCCAGTGAATACCGCTACCGCGACAGCGTGCCTAACCCTAACACCCTGGTCGTCACCATTTCCCAAAGTGGCGAAACCGCTGACACCATCGCCGCGCTCAAACATGCACGCAGCCTGGGCATGGAACACACACTGACCATCTGCAATGTCTCCACCAGCGCCATGGTGCGTGAATGCGTACTGTCCTACATCACGCACGCCGGTGTCGAAGTCGGGGTCGCATCGACCAAGGCCTTCACTACCCAGCTGGTTGCCTTGTTCCTGCTGACGCTGACCCTGGCGCAGTCCAAAGGCCGTCTGACTGCTGAAGATGAAGCCGCGCATATCAAGGCGTTGCGCCATTTGCCATCCGCAGTCAGCGCCGTGCTGGCGCTGGAGCCGCAAATCATTTCCTGGGCTGAGCAATTTGCCGCTAAAGAAAACGCCTTATTCCTGGGCCGTGGCCTGCATTATCCAATCGCACTCGAAGGCGCGCTCAAGCTCAAAGAAATTTCTTACATCCACGCTGAAGCCTATCCGGCCGGTGAATTGAAACATGGCCCGTTGGCCCTGGTCACCAAAGAAATGCCAGTCGTGACCGTGGCACCGAATGATGCGCTGATTGAAAAACTCAAATCCAATCTGCAGGAAGTCCGCGCACGTGGCGGTGAATTGTTTGTATTCGCCGATGCCGATTCCCACATCACCTCCAGCGAAGGCGTACACGTCATCCGCCTGCCAGAACACTATGGCCAGCTGTCCGCCATCCTGCACGTCGTACCACTGCAATTACTCGCCTACCACACCGCCCTGGCCCGCGGCACCGACGTCGACAAGCCACGTAATCTGGCGAAGAGTGTGACGGTGGAGTGATTGTTCCCGACAATTTGTAACTAGAGCAAATAAAGTTGGTCGGGCTGTGTTTGTTGACATTAAAGTCGTAAATTTCTCAGCAGGAATGGACATTAAATTCGTAAATTCCTGCTGAGAAAATAGTCTGGACTCTCGGAAACAACTTTCTGTTCCAATAGGGCCATTTGCGGATCCACGTAGCTCGCAAGCCACGTGCGAACGATGACTTTGCTAACTGCCTTATGCGCCGTTCTCTCCTTGGCGATTAATTGCCGACGTAGTCTGAAAGCAACATCAATAACATGGCGGGGATTTGACACAAGAGCGTCTGGTGACGATAGATCACTTCAGTTAACCATTACCTGCTCCCCAACTTTAATGGGAAATCAATCAAGAACATTGTGCCAATTTCTTCTCCGTCACCCGTGAGTCAAAATCAATTTGGTACTGATCAAGTAAATCGCGTTTGCTAATCAGATCCAATTGCGTAGCAAGAAACTGACGTTTCTTCTTGTTAATAAATGGCTGAAAAATTCTTTTTGGCATCGGCCCATAGCAACATAGCGCAGCCAGCCCTGCAGCGATCCAACAAAAAAAATTGAGGTAATGACTGTATGGCGCCTGGATTGGATAGAATTTATCAAAAACGTATGGCAGCCCGCAAAGAATGACTGCCAGTGCGCCGAAGAGTAAGGCAAGCCGAATATCCCAACGTCGCTGAATTTCAGCAGTTTTTTGGACGAGATTATTGACTAGATTGTGTTCGTCCAACTGGCGTTGCTTTTCGATTTCGATAGCCGCTGCCTTTGCAGCCCTGGCTTCTTTTTCTGCGATTTCAATCTGATTAGTTTTATCGGCAATTTCGCTATCATGAAGCAGTTTTCTAGCTTGGGCGTCAAACTCAGACTGTGCTAAATTCGCTTTGTACATCAACATCTCATTCTCAGCCTCTGACAAATTTCTTTTAAGTTCTGACTCCACACCGCTCATTGTTTGCTTTAGCTCTTGTATTTCTTTGTCCTTTTCTGCAGAAACGAGATTTGCCGCATGCTCTCCCGCAGCTATTCGAATCTCCTCAATAAGGCTAGGGATACTTTCAACAGTGACCAAGTGTGGGTCGCCCAGGTTCTTTCTAACTAATATTTCAGCCCCACGAGGAGTCCGTGACCAAATATCGAAGGATCGTGATAATTCAGGATCATCGTTTGACATGAGCTGAGCCACACGACTACGAACTTGAAGATCGGACTGTGGAATACTCGTGCAATTTGCCAACAGTCGATGATATGGCAAACTCGAAGTGGTTATGCTACCGAGCATCAACAGCAAGATCGCAGCTAGTGATTGATCGGTAATGGCGGCCGGCATTTCTGACTGATCGTATACGTTTTGACCTATCAAGAAATTTTCCGAAAGATTGGATAATCGAGAATTTCTTGTAATGAAAATATACCTTGTCAACGACAAGTCTCGCCTAATTGTCCGATTATTTTGTCTCAACCTGACAATGCTCGCGATGGACGAAGCGTCTCTTCGGCGCGCTTCGTCATGTGCGTATTCGCCAATTTGATTTGATAGTTGATCCTCTAAATCCTTAGAAATAAATGCGAGGGACCCTGTACTAGATGGAGCAGGCTGAATTTGAATTCCGAGGTTTTTAACTTCGGCGTAAATATTGTCTAAAGTTGCCGCAATACGCCGCACAAAATGTGCGTTGCTAATCATCCTAATTCCAATCGCACCATACGAGCACCTATTTTCATATGCACTCAAGGCAGCCTTAATATTGTTCCCGGCTTCTTCTAGGCTATGTGTGAAAATTGCGATTCTGGCCTTTGCATTGATAAGCTGATCCAGTAAATCTTTCGCATATACATGGCGCTCAGGTGTGTCTAAATCCAGCAAGTCCATCAAAAGGGGGGTGTCAAGAAAAAACCAAGTATTTCCAAGTGACTGAGCAGCTTTGGGATTACAAAAATTAAGTACTGCTTCTACAACTATTGCACCATTTGCTACACGTTGAACCAGTTCGTAGAGTTCAGTCGATTCATTTTTTAGATTCAAAATATATGCGGAAAATATAGTGTTTAGCCACTGAGTTTTTCGCGCATCCAATGACTTTAGAGAAGTGTCACCTGTTGTCGGTGTCAGTGAGAGCGTGCTGCTCGCGCCATCAGACTTCAATTTAAGCCCTTTGGGATCTGGCATCGGGAAGCTTTGCAGCCGCACTACAAATGCTGCGTCAATCTCGTCGTTTGAGAGAGTCAAACCGCCATGTCTTTGAAGTTCACTGCAAGTGAATGATCTAAAGGCCTCAAACAGTTGCGTAATCGTAGTCTCTTCGATTGATGGACTATCTTTGATGTCAGAAGCAACTTTGTATAAAACGTTGTTGTAAGTCCTAGATATTTCTACTAAATAACCAAGTTCAACAAATTTTGGTGTGACTTCGGAAATGGCGTATGGGTGAATTTTCGATCCGTAAAGACTTGAAAAGCAATTACTTACAACTGTGGGTTCGAAAATCCTGCCGGCTTGGGACTTAAAGATAGGGGCAAATAGTGGCAAGAGGCCCTTAATAATACCAACGCTGTCAGTACTCTTTTGGTTCCCCATTAAAAATGCGAACGTAACTCGTGCTTTAAAGTCCTCATCCTGCATGTCCATAATCATTGGCAGACCTTCCCTGTTTTTCTTAATATTTGAATTCTATTAGCCAGCAGCCTTGGATATACCAGCACCTGCAAAGACTGCAACATTCTGTTCATCAAGAGCCTTGACAATGCTCTTGATGAACGCTTCAATTTCACGGCCAAACTCCATACATTCTCCTCAAGAGAACGTTGGAAAATATAATTTTTGACAAAATTACACGCTTTTGCCAAGAATATCACTAGTAGTAATAATTGTAACAAAATAATTAAATGTATGAGCAGTACCATAGTTCGATTTTGATCTGCCCAATTTCCAGCATCCGTCCCCACTCTTTCACCACCCCTGCACCTGACTAAAACTCAACTCAAATTTACTCAGGTATTTGCGTAAGCGGTCGGCGTCGTTCGGGGTTTTTTTGTCTTTGCGGCTGTGCTCATATAAGGCGCGGCCGGCGTCGGACAGGCTGGCGGATTGTTTGCAGATCTGGATTACATAGGCCAATTGGACGCGGTCGAAGGGGTCGATCTGGGTTTGCAGCGCGATCCAGTCCGGGTGGCTGAGGGTTGACTGCGTAGCCAGCGCGCTTTGCTCAGATCCTTGATTGCGCAAGCTCAGGCGCTGTACTTCGGCCTGTACCAGTGGCTGATCGATGCGGCCGGAATCGGCCAGAGTGGCCATGCGTAGTAAGCTGCCGGACAGGTCGCGGAAATTTCCGGCCCATTGCGTGCTGCCCGCCATCGCGTATTGCAGGTAAATTTTTTTGCATCGGAATTGAAGCGCACTTTTTTACCTAGCTGGCCGGCGATGCGTTCCAGTTCAAATTCCAGATTGGGTTCTATATCTTCGCGCCTGTCCTTCAGGCCGGGCAGGGTGTACAGCCAGGTATTGATACGCGCGAATAAATCCTCACGAAAACGCCCATCCCTGACATCCTGGCTCAGGTCTCTGTGCGTACCGGCGATAAGCTGAAACTGGCTGGAGATTTCTTTGTCGCTGCCCATGGGGAAGAAGCGTTTTTCTTCTATCGCTTTCAGCAGCATGGCTTGCTCATCTAAGCCCAGCTCACCTATCTCATCTAAAAACAGTAAGCCGTTTTCTGCTGCTTTCAGATAACCGGCGCGCGCTTGTAAGGCGCCGGTAAATGCGCCCTTGGTATGGCCGAACAAGGCAGACATGGCGCCTTCACCGCGCAAGGTGGCGCAGTTGACGTCGATAAAATCGCCTTGTAACTGATGTTTGGCGCGTTTTAATTCGTAAATGCGTCGCGCCAGAAAAGACTTGCCGGTTCCTGTCGGGCCGGTCAGCAGTATGGGTGAGGAAGAGCGCAGCGCGACTTGTTCGATCTCGGCGATCGTGGCATTGAAGGCGGCGTTTTGGGTTGCGATGCCGAATTTGAGAAAGGACAGGTCTTCTTCCCGTTCGGCTTCAAAGCGGCTGGCTAACTGGTTGTATTGCGAGAGGTCCAGATCGACGATGGCGAATGCGTTGCTGTCATCGCGCTGCGGATTGCGTGGTGGCGATGTCTGCAGCAGCTTCGCAGGGAAGTAGCGTGTTTCGGTCAACAGGAACAGACAAATCTGCGCAACGTGGGTGCCGGTGGTGATGTGCACCAGATAGTTATTCTGTTCGGTATTGAACTGATAGCGACGCGCAAAATCATGCAGTGCTGAATACACCTCAACGAAATCCCAGGGGTCACGCATGCGCAGCAGCACCGGTTCGACCACAGTCTCCGGTGAGATGCGTTTGATATCTGCGGTAATCAGCCTGAGTAAAGCGTCATGCGCGCCGATGTGGAACAGGACCAGCCGGTGTACCAACATATCCTCTTGCTGGCACAGCGCTATCGTCGGACGCCAGCGGCTCCAACGCTGCGCGCTGAAACCGGCATCCAGTGTTGTGCCCAGAAAGCTGAAAATCACATTATCCATTTTTATAAATACGTATCTGAAAATATATGGAATTGATTTTCCTATAGTGATCTATTTTTTGCAAAGTATTTTGTTTTTAAAAAAATTCCTTATAAATCAAGTGTTTGTAAATTTTTTAGGAAAACTGTGCAGAGCTGGCACGCTTATCGCAATACAGTCAGGGTCTTCAGTGACATGGATTGCAACAGGTAAGGGTTCCAAAGCCCTTCCGGTGCTTCCGCCTCCACCACGGTTTTCCGTCAGGTGTATCGGCAGGAAGTATGCCGCAGCTATGTAATGAAGACAGTTTGCGATGTTCTGGTGAATTTATCCGGGTTCGATTCCCGGCGTCGCTGCAAATGGACTGCTCATTTGGTAGAGCCACTGACTAATACTCAGTTCTTAGTGGGTTCGATTCCCACTCCACTTACCTTAACCGGGTATGCATGTAGCACAAGTAGTAAAGGGTGGGAGGCGCGTAAGCTGAACAGGTATAACGCTTCCTCATTGTAGTTGACCGGAATTTGTCATCACCGATCTGACCAGGGATGCTTCAGTCTTGTTTGTGTGTCGCATTGAAAGCAAGCGTCAACAGTCAGGCACGATACCTTCCTGCTCGATTGTGCTGAGACACATTGTCGTCCTCTGCAAACCACCCTTCCCCCTTGGTTCAATAACAGAAGAGAAAAAAGAGAGAATCATGAAAATTAAAGTACAAAAAAATGAACGCGCTATTTTGTTGAAAGATAAGGAATTCGAGGAAATTCTGGGCCCGGGCGAACATGTGCGCCGTAGTTTGTTTGCGACTTATACCTGTCAGGTTTTCGATATGGGCAAGGTAGAATTCGACGGCCCGTTTGCCGAGTATTTACGCTTGCACGAAGCTGCTGTGACAGATGAGAATTTTTACGTCGCCGATGTCGGTGATGAAGAAGTGGTTTTGCGTTACGAAAACGCGAGTCTGGTTGAAATTTTAGCGCCGGGTAGCCGTAAATTATTCTGGAAATGGGGTGCAGCGCAAAGCTTTGAGCGTGTGAGCATACGTGAGCATTATCAGGTTCCGGAAAAATTGTTAACTTACCTGGCACAGCCTGCGCTGCGCGGAAAAGCGGTGGCTGGCCTACAGAATATCTTACCGGCTCAAGTACCGGAATCCTTTGTTGGTTTGTTGCGTGTCGATGGTAAGTTAGTGGCGCAGCTCACACCTGGTAAATCCGCTTACTGGCGTTTTAATCGCGATATACAGCTGGAACTGGTCGATACCCGCTTGCAGGTGCTGGAAGTCTCAGGTCAGGAAATTTTGACCCGCGATAAAGTGAATTTGCGTATTAACCTGAATGCGCACTGGCAGTACGATGATGTCAGCCTGGCTTACGCGCGCCTGGCAAAACCTGCTGAGCATATCTATCGCGAATTGCAGTTTGCGCTGCGCGCGGCAGTTGGAACCCGCAGCCTGGATGAGTTGTTGGAAGATAAGCAGGTCATCGATCGCGTGGTTGATCAGCATGTGCAGGAAAAGCTGGCTGGCTTTGGCTTGCGTGTCGCTGGCATCGGTGTGAAAGATATCGTGTTGCCAGGTGAGATGAAGGTATTGCTGGCACAGGTAGTCGAAGCTGAAAAAGCCGCTCAGGCCAATGTGATACGCCGGCGCGAAGAAACTAATGCGACCCGCTCTATGTTGAATACCGCACGTGTGATGGAAAGTAATCCGATTGCGCTGCGCTTGAAAGAATTGGAGACTTTGGAAAAAGTCGCAGAACGTATCGATAAGATCTCCGTCTTTGGTGGCTTGGATCAGGTCTTAAACGGACTCATCAAGATCAAAGCCTGAGCGATGCCTAAAGGAGGGGACGATGCCCCGCCTTCCAAAAAATAAGAACAGAAAGAAAAAGAAAATGACGAATAAAAATTACCAGTTACTGGAAATAGACAATGCTGCGCCGATCAAAATGTGGACCGAAGGGGTACCGGTCGAGGCCGATGCGAGAGCGCAATTGATCAACACTGCGCGTATGCCTTTCATCTATAAGCATCTGGCTGTGATGCCCGATGTGCACCTCGGAAAAGGCTCGACCATAGGCAGCGTGATACCTACTCATAAAGCGATTATTCCTGCTGCCGTCGGGGTTGATATCGGTTGCGGCATGATCGCTTGCAAAACCACATTGAGCGCCAAAGATTTGCCCGACAATCTGGCACCTTTGCGTGCTGCGATAGAACAGGCTGTGCCACACGGTCGCACCTCTACCCGTAGTGGTCGGGATAAGGGGGCCTGGGGTGACCGTCCGCCTGCATTGGTGGATGAGGCCTGGAAGTCATTGCAAGGCGTGTTTAATGAAATCACCGCTGACTACCCGCAGTTAATAAAGACCAATCAGCATAAGCATTTGGGTACGCTGGGAACCGGCAATCATTTCATAGAAATTTGTCTCGATGAACAGGATACGGTCTGGATCATGCTGCACTCGGGTTCGCGTGGTGTCGGGAATGCGATTGGTACGCTGTTCATCGAGTTAGCGAAAAAAGATATGCATCAGCATTTGTGCAATATCCCGGATCAGGATCTGGCGTATTTCGAAGAAGGTAGCAAATACTTTGGAGATTATGTGAAAGCCGTAGGATGGGGCCAGAAATTCGCCAAGACCAATCGCGAAATCATGATGCAGCATGTGATAGATGCGATGCGTAAAATCATTTCCAAGCCATTTCAAACTCATCTGGAAGCCGTAAATTGTCATCATAATTATGTGCAGAAAGAGCAGCATTTTGGCGAGGAGGTGTATATCACCCGTAAAGGTGCGGTATCCGCGAAAAAGGGTGAGTTGGGCATTATTCCGGGATCGATGGGCGCCAGAAGTTTTATCGTGCGTGGTTTGGGAAATGAAGACAGCTTCAGCTCTTGCAGTCATGGTGCGGGACGCACCATGAGCCGGACCAAGGCTAAAAAGCTGTTTTCTCTTGAGGATCAGATACTTGCGACGCAGGGCGTGGAATGTCGTAAGGATGCGGACGTGATTGATGAAATCCCGATGGCCTACAAGGACATCGATGCGGTCATGCATGCGCAAAAAGATCTGGTTGAAATTGTGTATACCTTAAAGCAGGTGGTGTGTGTTAAAGGCTGAAAATTCTAAGAATAAAGCGGCGTCTGTGTTAGACATAGATGCTTCACAAGGAGAAGGGGGCGGGCAGATATTACGCACCGCGCTCTCCTTGTCTATCCTGACCCAAACGCCGGTTCGGCTAACTAAAATCCGGGCGAAACGCAGTAAGCCGGGTTTAATGCGCCAGCATTTGAGCTGTGTGCGTGCGGCTACTGAAATTTCAGCTGCCATCGTTACCGGCGATGAAATCGGCAGTGATAGCCTGAGCTTTGCACCAGGGCCGGTGCGCGCGGGTGAGTATGCTTACGCGATTGGCACCGCCGGTAGCTGTGCCCTGGTATTGCAAACGGTGTTGTGGCCGCTGTTGTTTGCCGATGCGGAGAGTCAGGTGAGGATAGAGGGCGGCACCCATGTGGATATGGCGCCATCCTTTGAATTTTTGAAATACAGCTTTTTCCCTGCACTCGCGAAAATGGGTGTGGATACCGGGCTCAGTCTGGGTAAGCATGGATTCTATCCGGGTGGCGGAGGAAAACTGCAGGCGCAAATCCGACCGTGGCGGCAGCGCAATGCACTCGATTTGCAAACGCGCGGAGAATTTGTCGGACAACAGGCACTGTGTCTGACCGCCAATCTGGATCCTGCTGTCACTGCGAAACAACTCAGCGAAGTTGAACGTCATTTGCAGTGGCCGCAAGAAAGTTTACAGCATCAGGGCTTACGTAATTCACATGGCATCGGTAATGCTTTGATGCTGAGCGTGCAGAGTAGTGCGCATACCGAGGTCGTGACCGCATATGGGCTAAAAACCAGATCGAGTGAATATGTGGCACAGCTCGCCTGCGATGAGATCAGGCGTTATCTGGCGAGCGATGCCGTCGTTGGTGAACATTTGGCGGATCAGTTATTGCTGCCGCTGGCCTTGGTGGGCGGCACATTCACCACTAACCTCATCAGCGAACACTTTACAACTAACGCCGCATTGATAGAAAAATTTTTGCCCGTGAAATTCTGTATTGAGCAAAGAGATGCCCACTGTTTTACGGTAAGCTGCATATTGCCGTAAGCATCGCCAGCCTGGCATCAGCCACAGGCGGTCAAATTAATGAGAAAGAAGAATGGATATGAACAGGATACCTGAGACAGTGCGCGAAGAGATAGTGCGCCGTATCCGTCGGGCAGAGGATGAACACGGTGTACGCGTATTGCTTGCCGTTGAATCGGGGAGCCGCGCCTGGGGCTTCGAGTCGCCCAACAGCGACTTCGATGCACGCTTTATCTACGTCAATGCGCGCGACTGGTATTTGTCAGTGGGTCTGGAAGAACAACGCGATGTGATTGAATATCCTATCGTTGATGAGATCGATCTGAACGGCTGGGATGTACGCAAAGCCTTACGGCTGTTTCGGAAATCAAATCCCGCATTCGTTGAATGGATACAGTCGCCTGTCATCTACGCAGAAAATACGTGCTTTGCGCAAGACGTGCGTCAGCTGCTGCCGGAAATCTATTCGTGCCAGAATGGGATATACCATTACAGAAGCATGGCGAAAACAAATTACCGGACGTACCTAAAGGCGGATCTGGTGCCGCTGAAAAAATATTTCTACGTTTTACGCCCTTTGCTGACCGTGCGCTGGCTGGAACGTTACGGCAGCGCCGCACCGATAGAGTTTAGCAAATTGCTGCATTTGATCGAGGATGAGCCAGGCTTAGTCGCCGACATTCATGCGCTGCTTGAACAAAAGCGTGCAGCGCCGGAATTAGGCCTGTCGTCACCGGTGTTGAGTATTAACGCATTTGTTGAACGCGAGTTAGAGCGGCTGGAAGCGAGTGTGCCCGCTACAGCGCAACGTGAACATATCACGAGCAAACTGAATGCCGTTTTTCATCGCAGCTTGCAGCAGGCCTGGGCTTGATGGAGTAAATTAAGGTGGTGATTACACCTTGCTGTCTATCTTCTGCTTTTTTCGCTGCGTGTGGATTTGATCCTGGATGGCACAGAAGGCCAGGCATTTTTTTTTGATTATGTCAGGCAGTTTTTTGTTTGCGCGACTGTACTTTGATTCCTTGTCGTTTGTGCTGGCTGCAAGCTGAGTAGATAATTTGAGTGTATAAAAATTAGTGGCAGGCGACACGCTTGTTTGGGTTTTTGTTTTGACGCATCGCACTTCGGCATGATGCGATAAACCAGGGAAAAAATCATGCAATTAAGCAGAATTGAAACCGACTCCATGGGCAGTATCGCTGTCCCTGCCGACTGTTACTGGGGCGCGCAGACTGAGCGCTCTGTCCATCATTTTCCTATTGGCGTTGCGCGTTTTCGCTGGCAGCGTCCGGTCATCCGTGCACTCGGCATACTTAAGCGCGCAGCCGCGGAAGCGAATGTGGAACTGGGTGAATTAGATCCACAACTGGGTGCATGGATCATACAAGCCGCTGATGAAGTCATCGCCGGAACGCTGGACCGGCACTTTCCTTTAGTGGTGTTCCAGACCGGTTCGGGCACACAATCGAATATGAATGCGAATGAGGTGATCTCCAATCGCGCCATCGAATTAGCGGGCGGTGTGATGGGCAGTAAGCTGCCGGTGCATCCGAATGATCATGTCAATCGTGGACAATCTTCTAACGACACTTTTCCGACTGCCATGCATATCGCCGTGGTGTCTGAATTGTTTGTGCATCTGTTCCCCGCCGTGACGCAATTGCGAAATACGCTGGCGCAAAAAGCGCAGGATTACCATGATGTGGTGAAGACCGGACGCACCCATTTACAGGATGCGACGCCGATCACTTTAGGGCAGGAAATTGGTGCCTGGGTAGCACAAATCGATTTTGGTCTGGCAGCGGTGCATGCTGCTTTGCCCGGCTTATACGATCTGGCAATCGGTGGTACGGCTGTCGGCACCGGCTTAAATGCGCATCCACAATTTGGTGATCTGGCTGCGAGCCGGATTGCGCAATTGACGGGGCAGCCATTTCGCTCTGCATCCAATAAGTTCTTTGCCTTGTCTGCGCATGACGCTATGGTGCAGGTATCGGCAGCACTCAGAACGCTGGCTGGTGGCCTGATGAAAATGGCGAATGATGTACGCTGGCTGGCGAGCGGGCCGCGCTGTGGTATTGGTGAGTTGCGCATACCGGAAACGGAACCTGGCTCTTCTATCATGCCGGGTAAAGTCAATCCTACACAGTGCGAAGCATTGACCATGGTTTGTGTACAGGTGTTTGGTAATGATGCTGCTGTCGCGTTTGCGGGTACGCAAGGGAATTTTCAGCTCAATGTGTATAAGCCGGTGATGCTGCACAATGTGATGGAAAGTATCGCCTTACTGGCAGATTCCTGCACTGCATTTGATCAGTTCTGTGCCAGCGGGATAGCGCCCGATCTGGATCGTATTCAAAGTAATCTGGAACGCAATCTGATGTTAGTGACGGCTTTGAATCGTCATATCGGTTATGACAAGGCCGCTGCCATCGCTAAAAAAGCGCAGCATGAAGGCAGCAGCCTGCGCGAGGCGGCACTGGCGCTTGGGTATGTCAGCCCTGCGCAATTTGATGCATGGGTACAAGCGCTGGAAATGACCAGCAATCAGTGAATGCTTGCGCAGCCTTGCTTGTTCATTAGCTGGCTTGCAGAGCCTTGATGTCAAGCGCAATCGCAGTGCTAAGCTGGCGTATCGCATCGGATACGCTGGCGGCCAACGCGGCGTATTGAGGCGATGCCACCGGCACAGTAATCAGCTGATGCTGGCGCCTGAGCGCTTTTCTGTCCTTATCCAGTATGACCCAGCTGATATCGAGTTCAGCTGATTTTCCCGGGCTGAGCAGCAAACGCTGTACCTCTATTCTTAGCCGCAAACGCGGCAAACTGGCTTGCTCGGCAGGTTCAGTGGTGACCCAGGCTGAAGCTAAGCTGGCACGCAGATTTCCAGCCAGCGCAAGAGCTATCTGTTCCTCCAAGGGCGCCAGCCAGCGCTGATGTTCGAGCATGCTGAGCTCACCACCTTCATGTTGAATCACGAATTGTGGCCGGTTGATCGCATCCGGAATTTTGACACTTTCCAGCAGGATTTCATAAGCCGGTGCCGTGGCCTGACCGGCCAGGCTGGTTTGTCGCTCATAGTCCAGACTGTAAAAACGTTCTGTGGCAGGGCTCGCGCAGCCGCTCAGCGTCGCTATGACTGGCAGGCTGAGCAGGCAGATACACAGCCAGCGCTTACTTGTTTTCATTTTTAGGTTTTTCCTTACCATAGATGAGTGCTTCGGGATGGCGCTCCAGCATATCAGCCAGATTTGCTAAGGCACGCGCTGACTTAGCCACTTGCTTTAATGATTCCCGCATATCTTGCTGTAAAGGCGCACCTTCGGCCAGCACAGCATTGGCATGATTGAGCGTAGTACGGGCATCTTTCAACGTCGCGGTGAGTTCTGGTGTCACATCGCTGTCGATACGGCGTGTGAGTTTCTCCGTGTTTTCCAGTGTCTTATTCAGAGTCGCGATGGCTGTCAGTAAATCGGCAGACATTTTATCGAGAGGCAGCCGGTCGACTTTCTTGGCAATGCGGCCTACCGTATCCTGAATTTCACCCAGCCCACCGCCTATCGTCGGCAGCACCGGGACTTCGCTATTCCAGTTTATTTTTGCAGCTGGCGCATCAGGGAAAAAATCCAGCGCGATATACAATTGGCCGGTCAGCAGATTACCGGTGCGCTGCTGGGCCCGTAAACCGGAGGCGGTCAGGCTGTTCAGCAAGGCCTTTTCTTTGGCTATTGTTTCGTCATCCGGTGCATTGGCACCTGAGCGCAAACGCGTGCGCAGGCGATCCGGATAAATGCTGACCTCGACCGGAAAGCGCGGGATCTTCCCATCACTACCGAAATCAACACCGATTGATTTTACTTCCCCGATTACGATGCCACGCATGTCTACTGGCGCGCCTTTGCTAAGACCACGCAAAGACTCCTGGAAATACATCACAAAGCTGCGTACCCGGGTATCGGGCGCGCGCAGGGCTTCTTCGCGGTTATCAAACAGGGAGTACACACTGCCTTCAAACGCGGGTTTTTCATCTGGAATGGCATCATCCCGATTTTGAAATGCCAGGCCACCTTCGATCACCGAGGTCAGCGATTCGGTCGATAATTTGACGCCATTCGCATCCAGCGTCATCTCCATGCCGCTGGCATGCCAGAAGCGTGTATCCGCATTCACATACTGGTCATAAGGCGCATTGATAAACACCCTGAGTGTGACCCCTTTGCCATCCGGGTCCAGACTGAACTTCGTTACGTGACCTGCATTAATGTGGCGGAACAGGATAGGCGAGCCGTAGTTAATTGAACCTATTTGCTTACCGCGTAACACGAACTCTTTGCCGACTGAATCGCGTGTCACCAGCGGTGGACTTTCCAAACCATCGAAATCATCTTTCATATCAGGCGAGGTACCCGCATCAACGCTGATGTAAGCGCCTGACAGCAGGGTACTCAGGCCTGATACTGAACCACCTGAAATGCGTGGGCGCACCACAAAAAACCGGGTGTCGCTGGATAATAAATCGGCAGCGCTCTTAATCAGTTGTGCCGTGACGATGACCCTTTTCCTGTCTTGCGACAGGCTCAGTGCTTTGATTTGTCCAATATCCACATCCTTAAAGCGCAATTTGGTTTTGCCAACTTCCAGGCCTTCCGCCGATTTGAAACTGATGGTGATGACTGGACCGCGGCTGGTGATATTGTGTATCAGCAGCCATATGCCTATCAGTGCAGCGATCAGTGGAATGATCCACACCACAGTAGGATATTTCCGCCGTGGCCGCACCACCAGCGCAGGAGCCTCAGTGACAGTGTTTGTTGCCTGCGTATCGACAGGTGTAGGTTCATTCATGATGGGTCTCAATCGTATCCCAGATTAAACGTGAATCAAAATGCTGTGCTGACAGCATAGTCAGTACCACCACAGCAGCAAAAGCGAAAGCACCACCACCCGGATACACTGAAGCCAGGCTTTGGAACTGTACCAGTGCCACCAGCACCATCACCACATAGATATCCAGCATGGACCAGCGGCCTACTGCTTCCACCACACGGAATAGCCGGGTGCGTGGCAAAGGCAGCCAGCGTGAACGACGCCAGCTGCTGATCAGTAACAGCGTTAGCGAAAATAATTTCAGCAGCGGTACCATAATGCTGGCGAAAAAAACCAGCAGGGCCAGCGGCCATGATCCAGTCGACAGCAGTACCACCACGCCGCTTAGTATGGTGTCATCCTCGGCGCCGAAGATGGTTTCGGTATGCATGACGGGCAGCAGGTTAGCTGGTATGTACAGGATGTAGGCAGCGATCAGATAAGCGGCTGCTTTACTCAGTGAATGTGGATCTCGCAAATGTAAATGGGCGCCGCAACGTTCGCAATGTGCTCCAGCCTGCACCTGGCAAAAGGCTTCGCACACCGGACAGCTCAGATAACCCGCCTGCGCACCGCTGCTACCCTTGATAGGGGATTGCTGTTTGCTGTCAGCCATGCTGGCTCCCGCGCTGTGCCCATAGCCATAAATTACGCGGTGTCAGCATGCTGCTCATGATGGCGCTGCAGACGATCAGACCAGCGCAAGACCAAAACGCAGGTCCGATAATGATCTCTGCTAAATCCTGGAGTTTGACCAGAGAAACGAGCAAGCCCAGCATGAACACTTCTATCATGCTCCAGGGCCGGATTTTCTGCAAAATCAGTATCGGTGCCGCCAGTTTGTGTGCTGATATACGGCCGCGCATGGCAAGCACCGTCACATAGATTTCCAGCGCAATCTGTAATGCCGGGATCAACAGGGTGGTCAGCATCACCAGTAAGGACAAGATGTGCATCTCCTTATCCCACATGGCTAAAGCGGCTCCGAGCAAGGTTGCTTCCCTGCTGGTCTGCTGCAAGTTCATGGCGATTAAAGGAAACAGATTCATGATGCCAAACAGGAGGGCCGCAGTCAGTGTCAATGCCAGCGTCTGCTCGGGTGTGGCACCTGAATGTTTCATCAGTTTCGCCTCACAGCGCGGGCAGTAGGCAGATTCACCGGGTGCAAGTACAACGACTGCAGAAATCAGATCACATTCGTGACATACAAGCAGTTTGGTTGATGTGGGCATGGATAAACAGAATCCCTGAAAAAAGTGTAGCGCCAGACATGGCGAAAAAACACTATACCCGTAAATGATGAATTCTTTAAGACTAAGTGTTAAATGGTGTTTTCCGAATGTATTTTTGGAGCTGATCGAGGCCACATTTTCCCGCGCTATGACCGCCAGGCATACCAATCGCGCTTTCAGGTTCTGCGCTACACTGACTCTTTTTTACAGCAATATGATTATGCAAAGCAGCGCCAAAAAATATGAGTGGGTGTTATTCGATGCCGATGAGACCTTGTTTCACTTTGATGCTTACCGTGGCTTGCAGACGATGTTTGCGCAATTCGGTGTCGCATTTGCCGAAGCGGATTACGCAGCTTATCAAGTCGTGAATAAGGGCTTATGGCAGCGTTATCAGGAACATCAAATCAGTGCCAGCGATGTGCAGCAATTGCGTTTCACCAGCTGGGCAGAGCGCTTGTCTGTCACGCCTGCCACATTGAACCAGTCTTTCCTGCACGCGATGGCGGAGATCAGCACTCCCATCGATGGTGTCCCTGAATTACTGCAAACCCTGCATGGCAATACGAAGATGGGCATTATCACCAACGGCTTCACGCAATTGCAGCGCATACGTCTGGAACGTACCGGCTTACAGCCGTACTTTGAAGTGCTGGTGGTATCGGAAGAAGTCGGCGTGGCTAAGCCTGGCTCGCTGATTTTTGATCATGCATTGGAGCAGATGGGGCATCCCGCACGTTCGGCGGTACTGATGGTCGGCGACACGCTGGAATCCGATATTCTTGGCGGCATACAAGCCGGGTTGGATACCTGCTGGCTGAATCCTGCCCAAAAAGCTGGCACACCCGGTATTGCGCCTACCTTTGAAGTGACTAATCACCATATGCTCAAAACGCTGTTGACTGCGTAACTGTGACCGCAAGTACGGCGATTGTCCCCTGCTTTACACGCTTTGCGACTGGCATAGCGGGCGTATCTGCTTCTGTATCAAACCGCGCTTAAAAAATATTTTTTCAGGATGGCGCTTTGGTGACGCGCTTTGCGTCTTTAGGGCATCAGGCCGGATTCCGTGCATTTCACCTCGCCAACAGGCGCCCGGGATCTCCGTCGAATGAATGGCATTTTCCATTCAGGCTTGAGCTTCATAAAGGGTGCATAGCGATGTCAGATACAGAGATAGAAGTTCCTTTGCCGGTTGCGCAGCGCTTACAGGCCGCGCGCGCTGCCTATGCCGACGCCGATCAACACTACCAGGCTTGCAATCAGGCTTTGCAAAGCCATCAGGCCGGGGTGCAGGCGATACAGCAGCAGGCGCAAGAGCAACTGCCTAAGGTGGTAGAGACTGTACGCCAGGAACTGTTGGCTGAACAGCTGAAGAAAACGCCGTGGAAGCCAGCCTTACTGCTTAAGGGCTTGCAACACCGCTTCCCGCTTGCGAACTGGGCTGGCTGGCTGTATCTGCTGGGTAGTATGTATTTCTTTGGTTTTTTCGGCATGATGCGGGTCAGTTTCACCTTTGGCCTGCCTTACTTATTTTCTGGTCTGGTCAGTTTCACGGGATTGCTGTTTGTCTGGCTGCCTTATATCGTGATGGTGCGCGCAGCCAGACGCGGCAGTGCGCTGCAAGAGCTGAAAAAGCCATATCAGCAGTTGGATGAACAATTGGCTAAAGCCAGTATTCACGTGCTGGCCTTTGCCAGCGCAGAATCCGGTGATCCTAAGTATCCTTACTCAGCTGTGATTTATCCGGGTGCAAACCCGTCCGAGCTGGGTTGCACCAGCTTCCGACTTGGACAGGTCGCCAGACGTTATCTGGGTGCCACGCTGCTGCAATTCACTGAGCAGGGGCAGTCAGCCCAGCCTAAGCGTGCCTGGCTGGCGTATTTGCCAGAGCAAAAAAAACTGCTGCTGGAAGGTGATCATCACTTCTTTATGGCAGAACGTTGTCAGTCACATTGGATAGGGCTGCTCGGCCAGCATCATACGAGTTTGCAACAGGTGGTTGCGGCCAGTCAGTCCATCCGCGACGCTTATCAGGTGCTGCAATCCGCACATCAGCAATTGCAGAAATGCGAACAACTGGTCAGTCTCTGGCGCGAAGTTGCGGTTCCGGATGCGCTGGCGGATAAGCTGATCAAGCTGGTCGATTTATTTGCAAGCCGCTCGGAAGTTTCACCCAAAGGTATTTTGCTGTACGGGCCACCCGGTACCGGTAAGACGACCATTGCAGAATTGCTCGCTAAGACAGCGGGCGTGCATTTCATGAGTGTCAGTGAATCGGATCTGAAAGGCAGTTATCAGGGGCATACCTCACCCAAAGTCAAAGCCGTGTTTGAAGCTGCGCGCAAACAGAGTCCTTGTATTTTGTTTGTCGATGAGTGTGAAGGCATCTTCAAGCGTCGTGGCGGAGCCAATTCAGGTGGTGTGAATTTTGATGACGAGCTGGTCAAGGAATTTTTGAGTCAGTGGGGCGGCATCGCCCAGGGTGGGCAGGTGATGGTGGTGGGTGCCACCAATCTGCGCGATGGTATTGATGATGCAATATTGTCGCGTTTCACCAGTGTGGTGGAAGTTGGTTTGCCGGATGCGCGTAACCGCGAAAAAATCCTGAAAGCAGAATTACTCAAGGCTAAGCTGATCGCCCCTGCAGAAATGAAATCCATCGTACGCGAAACCAGCGGCATGAGCGGACGCGACCTGCATCAGCTGGTGATCGCCATCGCGGCTGAGCTGGCGGGACGCAATGATCCGGAAGCAGCTGAAATTCTTAAAGAAGTCAGACGTCAGCGCGGTAAAAATTCCAGCGAGGTCAGTGATCTGGGCTGGGACGACATCGTTTTGCCTGAGCTGGTGAAAAAGTCGTTTATTCATCTCGGTAAGATGCTGCGCAATAGCGAAGAGCTGAAAAAGAGTGGCATTGATACCCCGCGTGGCGCTTTGCTGTGGGGCCCACCAGGCACTGGTAAGACCCAGCTGGCGCGGGTGTTGGCGAATGAGGCCGGATTGGCCTTTCTGACCTGTACCACGGCTGAGCTTAAGCAAGGCACGGTAGGCAGCTCCGGTAACGCGGTACGCAGTCTGTTTGAACGTGCGCGTAATCAGTCACCCTGCATCTTGTTCATCGATGAAATCGAAATTCTGGCACCGGCACGCGGTGCGCAGAACAGCAACTCGGCGACCGAAGAAGTGGTTGGCCAGCTGTTACAGGAAATGGATGGCGCGAAAAGTCATCAGGGTCTGGTGTTTGTACTGGCCGCCTCGAATTTACCAGATCAGATTGATAGTGCTGTGTTATCGCGTCTGGAGCAAAAACTGGAACTGCCTTTACCTGACCGTGGCGGTCGTGAAGCGATTTTACAGAGCTTATTGCGTAAAAAACCGCTGGGCTTTGATTTGCCTGAAGCAGCAGCGACACTGGGCAAAATGACGGAAGGGAAATCCGGACGCGACTTGCGTACCCTGGTCGAAGTCGCGGCACGCAAGGCCACTGAGCGCGCCCTGCTGAGTGGTGAGGATATTCACCCCGAACGCAATCCTGTTTGTCTGCAGATGGATGATTTGCTGCAGCAATTAGAAGACAGTAAGCAATCGACTAAGGTTGAAACTTTAAGCTGGGATGATATTGTGCTGCCGGATGAATTGCGGCAGCAGTTTGAAGCACTGGGTCGCATGATACGCAATGCGGAGCAGCTCAAGGCCAGTGGCATTAACGCACCGCGCAGCGCCTTATTGTGGGGGCCGCCGGGCACAGGTAAGACGCAGCTGGCCAGGGTACTCGCAAGTCAGTCTGGTTTATCCTTCTTTGCTCCTTCCACGGCTGAGATACAGAAACAATGGATAGGTCACTCGGGAACTGCTGTGAAAGCGATGTTTGACAAGGCGCGCAGTCAGTCACCCTGCATCTTGTTCATCGATGAAATGGAAATTCTGGCGGCCAAACGGGGTGAGCACAGCAAATCCTTTTCTGAAGAAATTATCGGTCAGCTGTTACAGGAAATGGATGGCGCACAAAGCAAGCAGGGTCAAGTGTTCGTACTGGCTGCGTCCAATCATCCGGAACTGATCGACCCGGCGGTGTTATCGCGTTTTGCCCAGAAAATTGAATTGCCTTTGCCTGACCTGGCGGCACGCCAGACAATAGTGCGGCAATTGCTGCGTGATAAACCGCTGGCCTTTGATGTAGATATTGCGAGTCTGGAACTGGCAGCGCGTACTGAGGGCAAGTCCGGACGTGATTTACGCAGTCTGATCGAAATCGCTTCGAATCAGGCCACCACCCGTTGTCTGCTACGTGGTGATATCGATCCCGTCACTAATCCCATCCGCATAGAATTGCCGGATCTGACCCGGCAATTAGAGGACGTGGTGACAAAGAGCGAGACCCGGTCCGTCGTATGATGCAAAAAAGGGAGCCTGCGGGCTCCCTTTTTTTGGGTCTGATTCTATGTCTGATTCTATGTCTGATTCTATGTCTGATTCTATGTCTGATTCTATGTCTGATTCTATGTCTGATTCTTTGCCGGATTCTGTGCATGATGCAAATTACTGCCCGAATCTGCTTATTGGCTATCGCTTATCACGCAGGCGGCTGATGATCGCGATCAGGACGCTTCCAAGGATCGATATGTGTCATCAGATTCAGCACCCTGTGTCTTTGCATCACGCGCTGACGTGCCAGCACCGCGATATCGTGACCCGCTTCAACGGTGATATTGGCATCGACTTCGATATGCGCATCGACCACGATCATGTCACCCATTTTACGGGTATGTACATCATGGGCATTGATCACGCCTGGAGTGTCGAGCAAGGTCAGGCGTATCGCTGCGACTTCTTCTTCATCGGCGGCGCGGTCCATCAGATCATGCAAGGCTTCCCAGCCAAATTCCCAACCCATGCGCGCCACCATAAAGCCCACGATCAATGCCGCAATCGGATCAAGTATCGGGTAGCCTGCCATATTGCCTATGATGCCCAGCCCGACCACCAGCGAAGAGGCCGCATCTGAGCGTGCATGCCAGGCGTTGGCCACCAGCATGCTGGATTTGACCTTCTGCGCGACTGCCAGCATATAGCGGAACAGCAGTTCTTTAGAAATCAGTGCCAGCCCGGCCACCCACAGCGCTATGCTGTGTACCTGTTGCACCGATTCCGGCGTTTCCAGCTTGCGAAAAGCTGACCACAGCATGCCACAGCCAACCGCCAGCAGTATCAGTCCCAGTACCAGTGAGGCCGCATTTTCAAAGCGTTGATGGCCATAAGGATGATCGGTATCCGCCGCTTTTTTGCTGTGATGGCTGGCCAGCAGCACCACAAAATCCGATATCAGATCGGACAGCGAATGAATGGCATCCGCAATCAAGGCCTGGGAATGGCTGAAGAAACCGGCCGCGAACTGTACGCTGGTCAGCACTATGTTGACCACGACGCTGGTCCAGGTGCTGCGGTTGCCAGCAGCTGCACGCTGTGCTGCGCCTAAGGGGCCATCCTGCCCGTCTTCGTGATCATCGTGAAATTCTTGGTTATCCATCTTTTTCCAGCTTGAGGGTTGGCGGGTCAGTGCAAAACTGTGCACACAGCGAGGTGACATGGGACAATGGCGAAGAGCCGCAGTTTTTAGCCGCCGCCCTTACGCTGCTCAGCAACGCATTTCAGTTTGAAAGGAACTCACATGATCATAACGCAAACCAGGCAATCTGGCCGCGCATGGCTCAGATCCGGCCTGAACCTTGGCCTGCTATTGAGCCTGTCATGCAGCGCAGTTCTGAGTGCCTGTAGCTGGAGTCATGCCGGCAAGGGGCAATCGGCAACCGTCATCCGCGACAGCATTGTGAATGAGCAGACTGTGTTGCAGGTACAGACAGCGACTCAGACCCTGCAATTGAGCCGGGCGCAGTTACTGGCTTTGCCTGAGGTGAAGACGATAGCGCTGGACTCCGATGTGGCCTATGGAGGTCGTCGCAGCTATCGTGCTTTGCCGTTGCAGACTTTTTATCCGGATTTGTCCAAGCTGAATTTGCAATTTACCGCGCTCGATGGCTTTGTCGTGACCTTGTCTGCCAATGTGTTTAATACCTCTGCGCGTCCCTGGTTAGCGATAGAGGATGCAGCAACTCCCTGGCCTGCGCTGGCGGCTGGTAAGCCCAGTGCCGGTCCGGTTTACCTGGTCTGGCAAGATACTGAGCATCAGGTGTCCAGCGAACAGTGGCCGTATCAGATTGCTAAAATCAGCCTGACGCAAACCCTGGAGCAGCGTTATCCGCAGCTATTGCCACGTGCCAGCGGCACACAGCAGACGCAGGCTTTACGTGGCATGCAGGTCTACACTAAAAATTGTGCTGCCTGCCACAGCCTGAATGGCGGCGGTGATGCCAGGCTGGGGCCGGATCTGAATCTGCCGCATAGTCCGGTTGAGTATTTTCAGGAAGGGATGTTGCGTCAGCTGATACGCAATCCGGCCAGCGTGCGCAGCTGGCCCGCTTCGGCGATGCCTGGCTTCAATCTGCAATCCTTGTCTGCGCAGGAGTTGGATGACTTGCTGCTGTATTTCAGGCAAATGGCGCAACAAAAAGAATAGGACTGACGCCAAAGTGCCCCGGCGGCCTGATGGCTCCTTGCCGGGACAATTTTGCGTCAGGCCTGAAAAGTGAAAAAATAAAAAAGCACAGCCCTGAATTGCTGACTGTGCCGTCTTGCCTGGCTGGTACTCAGGCGCTGGTATTGATCAGACGTCCAACCACCTGGCCGCTGCCATTGACGCTGGGCTTGGGTTTGTTTTCCTGAGCTGCACGCGCCTGTTGCAACGCATCGGCAGACTGCGTCGCCTGTGCGGCTTGTGCCACCTGCTGCGTCTGGGTTTCCGTCTTTACCTTCTTATCATCCTGTTTGACTTTGTTCAGCTCACTGTCGCGCTGTTTGAGTCTTTGCACATTGTTGCTATAGGTGTCTGCTTGCGATGACTGATTATTCACGCTTCCGATATTCATGATCTTTCCTTACTGACGCTCAATGTTGCGCTGTGTTGTGTAACTTCGCACAGGTGAGATTGAAATTTCCACTTGGAAATAAATTTCTACACCTAGGTATAGAAGAAAAACGTCCTGAATACAATGGAAAGAAGTTAATTTCTGGCTGCCCAGATTTGGTTTGGTAGTATTCACTATCACGGTAGTCATTTAAATTCCTGGACTTATCTGGCTTGACGAACGCATCTTAGCCCCGCCCTCATGCGTAAAAATAGTCGTCATGCAATTGCCATGCGGCATGGTTATACTTGCAGCCCTAACATGCTTGCTGAAGCAAACCTCATTTCGATTTTTATTGTCAGGAAAATACGTGCTGAATTCTTTACCCCGACTGCGCTTTGCCCCGGCGCTTTTCATTGCGCCTTTACTTACTTTACTGAGCGCCTGCACCCAGTTACCAAGCCCGTCTGCGACCAATACGGCAGCAGCTGCGCCTGCGACAATCAGCTATCGCGCGCCTTTAGCCGCACCGGTGATTCTGGTGTCTATCGATGGTTTCCGTCCTGATTACCTCAAACGTGGCGTTTCGCCTACGCTCAATGCGCTGGCCAGCCAGGGTGTGCTGGCGGATGTGATGCGGCCGTCATTTCCTTCGATTACTTTCCCGAATCACTACACCCTGGTGACAGGCTTACGCCCGGATCATCACGGCATCGTCGGTAACACCATGGTGGATGCGGCGATCCCCGGCGTGAAATTTACGCTGAGTAACCGTGATGCAGTGACTGATCGCCGCTGGTGGGATCAGGCTGAGCCGGTCTGGGTCACGGCAGAAAAAAATGGCGTGCGCAGCGCCACCATGTTCTGGCCTGGTTCGGAAGCAGCAATACATGGCGTGCGTCCCGGCGAATGGCGTATGTTTGATGGCAAGGTCACGCCGGATCAGCGCGTCGATACCTTGTTGGGCTGGTTAGATAAACCGGCTGCAGAGCGGCCTTCCATGCTGACTTTGTATTTTGATGATGTCGATCATGCCGGTCATGATGATGGGCCAGACAGCCAGATGGTGACTGAGGCGGTAGCACACGTGGACCGCGCGCTGGCACGTCTGGTCGCAGGGCTGAAGGCACGTCAGATCGAAGCCAATCTGGTGATCGTATCTGATCATGGCATGGCTGCGACCAGCGCACAACGCACTATCGTGCTCGATCAGCTGGTACCAGCTGCCAGCTTCCGTATGGTCAATAGCGGCACCTATGCTGCATTTGAAGCGGTACCTGGTAAAGAGGCAGAACTGGAAGCCGCTTTGCTAAAACCGCATGCCCATATGCAGTGCTGGAAAAAAGCCCAGATCCCGGCGCGCTTTGAATTTGGCCGGAATGCACGGGTTCCATCCTATCTGTGTCTGGCTGAAACCGGCTGGCTGATTTTCGGCGACCAGAATCCTAAGAACCGCAGCAATGGCGGCGCGCATGGCTATGACAATCTGGCACCGGAGATGGCTGCGCTGTTCATCGCCAACGGCCCGGCATTCCGCCCGTCGGCGCGTTTGCAAAGTCTGGATAATGTGGATGTCTATCCTTTGCTGATGCGCCTGATACAGGTCCCTGCGCTGGCTTCTGACGGTAAGCCGGAAGTCACGCAAGGCATTTTGAAGTAATCCGCTACGGCCTGCGGCGTTCAGACGCTGTAGGCTTGCATGCGGTTCAGGTATTTCACCAGTATCCGGTAGGTGTCGCGATCAAAGCGTGGCTTGCCGGATGCCAGCAAGTCCGGCACCTGGGCCAGCGTCTCGGCGCGACCCAGATAGCACCAGGCCTCGATCACATGATAGACCCCGGCTTCCTGCAGCAAGGCAGGTCCGGCAAATGGCCAGGCCTTGAGCTTCATCTCGGCCAGCGCTTCGATCAGACGCAGATTATGTTGTAAGGCGCTTTCCTGACCAACACAAGCGCCTTTACATTGCTTGAGCTGACGCGCAAAACAGGGCTTGCCATTGCCGCCTTTTTCCAGTCCCAGCGTGGCCGCACACAATTGATATTGTTTGACGGCTTGCAGTAAAAATTCACGTGCACTGGCACCGCTTTTAAACAAGCCATACAACTGCTCCTGCCTGCCGAGGTCCAGATCGCGGCCATACACCAGTTGCGGTTGCAGCAGGCCGCTGCCCAGATCGCTGAGGCGCCATGAGCAGAATTCGCTATTCCTGCGTAACTGGCGATTCAGGGTAGGCTGTTTTTCCTTGATCAGGCGCGCTTCGGTAATCAGCGCATCGATTTCACCCGCGCATTCTATCCATTCGATATCTCTCACCTGTTGGGAGATATTCATTTCCTTAGCCAGTGCATGATCAGCTGAGAAATGCGATAACACGCGCTGGCGCAAGGTATTGCTCTTGCCGACGTAGATAGGCAGCCGGTTTTCTCCATAGAACAGATAGACACCATACCCCTTAGGTAACTGGTCGACGATATCGGCATCCAGATGTGGCGGCAGCGCCGGGCGTGAACTCAGCTCTTTCACCGCTGCCAGCAAGGCGGCTTCGCCCGGCACCTGATGCAGCGCCTGCCAGAACTGCAGCAGTGCATCGGCATCGGTCATGGCACGATGCCGCTCGCCGACCACGATCTGATGTCTTTCTATGATGCTGTCGAGATTGTGTTTGACGAATTGCGGGAACAGCTTGCGCGACAGCTTGAGCGTACACAGCACCGGTGCGCGGTAAGACATCTCCAGACGGCGGAATTCGTTTTTCAAAAAACCGTAATCAAAGCGCGCATTGTGCGCCACCAGCATATGGCCTTGCAGCTGCGCCAGAATCTGCGGTGCCAGCTCGGCGAACAGCGGCTGATCCGCCACCATGGCATTGCTGATGCCAGTCAGTTGTTCGACGAAGGGCGGTATCTGGGTTTCCGGGTTGATCAGTTGTGACCAGCGTTCTATGTGCTCACCGTCAAAACGGATGATGGCGATTTCGGTAATCCGGTCACGGGTGGCGATCGTGCCTGTGGTTTCCAGATCCACAAATGCCAGAGGTGTTGCTAATTTGCTCAAGATGGGACTCAGTGTTCAAGATGTGGCGTCATTGTATCGCGTTAGCCTGCACGTGGCTTTCTCCTGTGAAATCTACCTGCGCTGTGGCCCGATAAAAAAACAAGTGCAGCAGGATTAGAGCTGCTATCCTAAAATATCACTTGCGTAACAAAAGTGTTTTTTATTACAGTCAATTTATAACTTTGTTAAGAAAGTTGCTACATGAGTAAAGGTTCATTCGCAGACATGAATTGCCCTATCGCCCAGACATTGGAGCAGGTTGGGGAGTGGTGGTCTTTACTGATTTTACGCAATGCGTTTTGCGGTATGAGCCAGTTCCAGGATTTTCAGAGTCATCTTGGAATCAGCACCAATATTTTGTCCCAGCGCCTGAGCCAACTGGTGGCAAATGGCATTCTGTCGCGCCAGCAGGCGGAGGATGACGGGCGGGTGGTGCACTATCACCTGACCGCTAAAGGCCAGTCTTTGTACCCGATTCTGGCGGCTATGTCAGTTTGGGGTGAACAGTGGGTGCCCCATCCTCAGGGGCCAAGAATGACGATCGTGGCCAGCGATACAGGAAAAGCAATCAGCGGTGTAGGCATCATCGCTGATGACGGGCGCGAATTGCGACCCGATCAGCTCGATACGGTTGCCGGTCCGGGCGCCGATGAAAAAACGCACATTTTGATGCGGATGAGAATGGAGACGATGAAATGACAACAGAAAAACACTGGCTCAAATCCTACCCGGCAGGGGTACCTGAGACCATAGACCCGGCACAATACAGTTCGCTCAATCATTTATTTGATGAGTCCTTCAGCAAATACGCAGCGCGTCCAGCCTATGTCTGTATGGACAAAGAGATGCGTTACAGCGAACTGGATGCCTGTTCGCGCCATCTGGCAGCCTGGCTGCAGCAACGCGGACTGGCAAAAGGCGCCAGAGTCGCGGTGATGATGCCCAATGTGCTGCAATATCCGGTCGCTGTCACCGCTATCCTGCGTGCCGGTTGTACCGTGGTGAATGTCAATCCTTTATACACGCCACGCGAACTCGAACATCAGTTGCGTGATGCCGGTGTTGAGGCCATTTTTATTCTGGAAAATTTTGCGATTACCCTGGAAAAAGTACTGCAGCAAACGAGCGTTAAACACGTCGTCGTTGCCAGCATCGGTGACATGATGGGCAGCCTCAAAGGTGCGCTGATGAATCTGGTGGTGCGTAAAGTCAAGAAACTGGTACCAGCCTTCAGTTTGCCGGGTTCCATCAGCTTCCGCACGGCGCTGGCGCAGGGCGCAAAACTGAGTTTGCAAGAAGTAGCGGTCACGCATACCGATATCGCTTTCCTGCAGTACACCGGCGGCACGACGGGCTTGTCTAAAGGTGCAACGCTGACGCACAGGAATGTGATCGCCAACATGCTGCAAAACGATGCCTGGGCAGGTCCCACTATGCGGCATGAAGCAGCGCAAGGCGCGCTGGTCACCGTCTGCGCTTTGCCGCTGTATCACATCCTGGCATTGAATGCCTGCATGCTGATGGGCATGCGTTGGGGCGCGATGAATGTCTTGATTCCTAATCCGCGTGACATGCCGGGCTTTGTAAAAGAACTCGCGAAATACCGCGTCAATTTTTTCCCGGGTGTGAATACGCTGTTTAATGGCTTATTGAATCAGCCCGCGTTTGCCAAACTCGATTTTTCCGGTCTGCGTATTACGCTGGGTGGCGGGATGGCGGTACAGGAAGTCGTGAGTGACCGCTGGTGCAAAGTCACCGGCAGCCCTATTCTGGAAGGCTATGGCCTGTCTGAGACTTCGCCTACTGCTACCTTGTGCCCGCCCGACCAGAATGGCTTCTCAGGCACCATAGGCTTACCCGTCCCATCTACCGAAGTGGCAATCCTGAATGATGAAGGCGAGCCAGTTCCATTCGGACAGGCAGGTGAAATTGCAATCCGGGGCCCGCAGGTCATGATCGGCTATTGGAACCGCCCGGATGAAACTGCCAAAGTCATGACCGACAGCGGCTATTTCAAGTCAGGTGACGTCGGCATCATGGATGAGCGCGGCTACGTCAAAATCGTGGACCGTAAAAAGGACATGATCCTGGTTTCCGGTTTCAATGTGTATCCAAACGAAATCGAAGCCGTCATTGCCGCCCATCCGGATGTGCTCGAATGCGCATGCGTCGGGGTCCCCGATGCGGTTTCGGGTGAGGCAGTGAAATTGTTTGTAGTGAAGAAAAATCCTGCGCTGACAACGGATCAGCTCATGGACTACTGCAAACAGCAGCTGACCGCTTACAAAAAACCAAAATACATAGAATTCCGCCAGAGCCTCCCCAAGACCAATGTGGGAAAAATCCTGCGCCGTGAATTACGCGATACACCCATCGCTGCTTGAGTGACACTGTTTAAAAATTTGTACTAACCGATTGTTTTCCCACGTATTTACTTCAAGGAGTTACAAGGATGGAAGCCAGTACTGCAGTTGTCTCAGAGTTGACAGTGGATCCGATTGTTTTAGATGAACGAAGCAGAAAGACGGTCAAAACCTTAATTAATGCTTCACACCGGAATTTGCTGTTTCTCGATAAAGTCGTCGATTGGGAAGCCGGCATCGATTTCTCTAAACCGCCTAAGCTGCCTGAATCCAGCTGGATTTATGGCACACCCTACTGGGATGGCTTGACGGAAGCGCAGCGCAATGAAGTGTTGTGGCTGGAAACCGGACGTGATGTCTCATATTTTATCTGGCTGGAGCAAACACTGCCTGAGCTGTATGTCGGCTATGTGAACAAATATCATGGCTGCATGAGCGATGATGTACGTGAATACCTGATGGTGTTTTCGCGCGAAGAAATCGTGCATACCCTGATGTTCCGTCGCTATCTGGAAGCAGCTGGTTTGCGCCTGTGGAGTCATCCGGAAAACATCCCCAACTACTCGCTGTTCGAACAGCAGCTGGCAGGTAAACATCCGGTCTACGGGATATGCTGGAATTTGCTGATCGAGTGGTTTGCCGAACTGAATTCTATCTACCAGACTCAGCATGATGGCATCGATCCGCTGACGCGTAAAATGTTCAGAGAACACCATACGGAAGAATTACGTCACATCGCTTTTGCCAAAACAGTTTGCGAAAATTATTTTGAAACTGCACCCGAAGGCGAACTGGAAGAAATGTGTGAATTTTTCCAGAAAGGTTATGGCTTTCTGCTGGACGAATACACTTACATGCCTGAAATCGCTCTGCATGCGAGTTTTCCATTTCCTATCCAGCCTGGCGACACAGATAAGATACGCGAAATCCGTCTCTCTCCAAATAATCAGCGCCTCAATGAACAACGTTTCCGCGACGTCCGTGAGTGGTGCCTGAAGTACAACATCATCAAGTAATTCTTACTCTTCCCTGGCAGTGACAAGTTTGGCGTTGTACACGTCAGGGAGTGTTTTTGCCGTCCTCTTTATACGGAAATGGATACATCATGATAGACCTGATTGAACACGGAAGCGAGATCATAGAATTACGCATCTCCCGTCCTCCGCTTAACCTGATCGATGTCACGGTGCTGAAAGCTTTGCGTAGCGCATTGGCAGAGGCAGAACATGCGGGCTTTCGCGGCGTTATGCTCTCGGGCGTGCCGGGTATGTTTTCTTCCGGGGTTGACATCGCCAGCCTGATTGATGCGGATCGCGCTACGGTGCGTGCATATTGGGAACAGGTTTTTTTATTAGCGATTGACATGGCGCGCTCGCGCTTACCAATTTTTGCCGCGATTAGCGGACATTGCCTGGCAGCGGGTGCATTGCTCGCAGTGTTTTGTGATTACCGCCTGATGGCCCGTGGTGGATGGCGCATCGGGCTCAACGAAGTTCAGGTGGGCGTTGCCTTACCCGCTTGTTTTCAATACGCAGTACGCCGCGTGGTTGGTGCGCTCAATGCAGAACGGCTATTGGTTTTTGGCCGCTTGCTGGAACCGGCGCAAGCACTGGAAATGGGACTGGTTGATGAGTTAGTCCATCCCGCTAATCTGATCACCAGCACGCGTGAGCGTTTACAAGAGTTACTGCTGATGCCAGCACATGGATTTACTGAGACACGTGCCATTGCACGCCGTGATTTGTGTGAGGTATTCGCGGACATGGATGCCTTACCACTGGATGAATTTGTGGATGCGTTTATGTTACCGGAAACACAGTCTGTGTTACGCCGTGTTGTCAGTCAAATGCGGCGCACCACGCTGAATGTCACATCTGTCTGAGTGGAGTCTGGTGATGAATCTGTATTTTCGTTTGATTTGGGTTTGGCTGAAAGCGCATTGGAAACCCGCCATCCGCATCGGTGACAGTATCGATATGCAGTTGACGGTTTTGCCGAATGACCTGGATGTGAACGGGCATATGAACAATGGCCGTTACATGACCATTATTGATCTGGCCTTAGTCGAATACATGACACGTGCCGGCTTGATGAAGCCAGCCTTGCAGCACGGCTGGCGTCCTATGCTTGGTGGTTCGATGATCGCATTCCGGCGCGGTCTGAAACCATTTTGCCAGTATCAGTTACGTTTTGCAGTCATGTGCTGGGATGAGCGCTGGACCTATATCCGTTTTGAATTCATCAAAGATGGTCAGCAGATGGCGTTGGGTCATACCAAAGGTGGCATCGTGGGACGAAATGGTATCGTCAGCAGCCGCGAAATGTGCCAGACCCTGGGCGTTAATCCTGAGTCGGCTGACTTCCCTCCTTCTGTCACGGCGTGGATAGAGGCAGATCGTTTGTTGCGCGCCTGATTTTTGCAAGCAAAGTGAGCTTATGAATCATTCTATGTCCATTGCGATTATCGGTGCCGGGCCCTCTGGTCTGTCCGCAGCAGACACACTCAGGCAACTGGGTTACCGGCATATCACCATCTTTGAAAAAAATCAGCGCGTCGGTGGCAAAGTCCATTCCGTGAGCAGCGCGGCGGGTGTGGTCGAGTTGGGTGCTGTTCTGGCTTCGGCTGAATGTGAACTGGTACTGGGACTGGCCAGACGGCTCAATATTCCGCTGCTGCCCTATCCGGCCCAGCAGCGCTATCTGGACGCGCAGGGACAGCGGCATGACGCGCTGTCCTGGTTGCAGCTACGTTATCCGCTGGCGCAGATACAGGAAGCGATACGCTGCTATGCGGCTGTACTCACGCAATTTGCTGACCTGTCTCAGGATAACTCGCTCATCGTGCATGAAGATTTGCTGCTGAGCTTAGATCGTTTCGCTGACAAATATGGCTTTACGCCGGTCGCAGAACTGGCACGTAGCATGCTGGTGGGATTTGGTTACGGCTATATCGAGACAGTACCTGCGCTGTATTACATGAAGCTGCTTGCCTGGCTGTTCAAGCCGGATGCACAGGGTGGCTTAGTTGCAGGCGATTTCTATATGTTCCCGACCGGATTCCAGTCATTATGGGAGGCAGTGGCAAGCGAGCATCAGGTTCACCTTGGCGCTGCTGTCACAGCGCTGCAACGTACATCCGATCCGGAAGGCCGCATTGTACTGACCATCAACGGTCAGGAGCGGCATAGTTTTGATGCACTGATCATTGCGGCTCCCTTGCATACACTTAAAGATTTTATGCCGCTGACGGAGGAAGAGCACAGTTTGTTTAGCCAGTTAAAGAGTACCCGCTATATCGTCAGCGCCTTTGCGGCTGATGGGCTGACAACCGGGGAATTTCTGTTTTTGCCGGAAAATGGACACGCGGCAGGTATCGGTCATATGAATGCCTGGGCAAACCGGAATCCAGCTGTTCCCGTTTATCTGGGGTGGCAAACCGCAGCATGGACATCAACCGTCGCGGAATTAGAGCAATACCTGGAAAACGATGTGAGCGCGCAGGGCGGGGTGTTGAAGCAGACCGTATTACGTCAGGAATGGGATTACTTTCCTCATGTGGATGCGGCAGAGATACGTGCAGATTATTTTTCCCGGATAGATCGTCTGCAAGGACAGGGACGCATCTATTTTGTCGGCTCCGCTTTAAATTTCGAAACGGTAGAACACAGTGCCCGTCAGGCGCGCGCGCTGGTGCAGCGTTGTTTTGGTATGCAAGCGCAATGCAATAATTCGTAGTGAAACGGAATTGTGGTGTGCAGTTTGGCCAGGGGCCTGTTAACATTTAAATTACGCATCTCGCAATTTAAATGTTAACAGACCCTGGAATCAGCAATTCTTTTTACACTCACAATCGATGATGATCACAAGTTTGCCTGAGGCACCTGCATCGGTGCTCGATGAAAAAGCGGCGGTGCGGTTCGGACAATATGCCGGAGCGCCGGAACGCATAGACTGGACAGGCTTAGCCCAGCCTTTTCGCCGCCACCCGGTATGGCAGGCGCTGCACCACAAGCACTGGAATTACGCGGCGCTGGCGACAGACGAGATTTTTTGTGGGATAGCGATTGTGGATGTGGGCTGGACCAATACTGCATTTGCCTATGTCTTTGACCGCCGTGCCAGGAAGATCATTGCCAGTTATAGCCAGGACGGCTTGCCCGGATTGACGGCGCGCTTACGGCCTCAGCCTGCGGCAGGTGCAGCCAGTCACTTTCAGTTCCTGCGCAATCGCATCCATTTTCAGCATGTGGCTGAGCGTAATCATTACCAGCTCTCGCTGGCTTGTGGTGATTTTCGGATAGAGGCGTACATGCTGGCCGAGGATGCCGCACGTCCCTTGTTTGCGGTTGGGACGGCAGAGGGAGGCACGGTGCATGCGACCTTGAAATCGGCAGGTATGCGTTTGCAAGGCAGCGTTAGCGTGGCCGGACGCCAGTTTGATTTGACCGGTGGAATTGGCAGTTACGACCACAGCAATGGCTTTCTGGGGCGGGAAACCGCCTGGCGCTGGGCTTCGGCGCATAGTCTGGGTCTGGGCTTTAATTTACAGGCCGGATATTTTGGGCAGAATGAAAATGCTTTGTGGCTCGATGGCGAACTCATCAAGCTGGGCGCGGCACATTTTGATTATCAGCCTCAACGTCTGATGGATAGCTGGCATATTGTTACCGATGACGGATTACTGAACTTACATTTTCAGCCGGAAGGTCTGCGCCAGGAAAACAAGAACCTGCTGATTGCAGCCAGTCGTTATGTGCAGCCTATTGGCTGCTTCAATGGCTGGGTCAAAGCGCATGCCTCTGCACCGGCACGGTCTGTGACGCAGCTGGTGGGCGTGACTGAGGATCATTTTTCGCGCTGGTAGGGTCGGTGACATTGCTGTAAGGACCCCAGCACCACTATCCGCACAAAGTTTGATCTGTTCGCTATAGCGAAAAAAGCAGGCGTGTTACAACCGCGTTTTCTTCCTGTTTTTCCTACGGCGGCGCCATCATGTTGACCTTACAGCTAAGTGAATTTTCTCTAGACCGTTTTCTGGCGGAATACTGGCAGCAGAAGCCTGTGCTGATACGCCAGGGTTTCCCGGCTTTTCGTGATTTAATCAGTCCGGATGAGCTGGCCGGGCTGGCCTGTGAAGCGCAGATAGACTCGCGTCTGATCAGTCGCCGTAACGGCGAGTGGCAGGCCGAGCGTGGCCCGTTTCAGGATTACAGTCATTTGGGCGAGCGCGACTGGACACTGGTGGTGCAGGCGGTCGATCACTGGTCGCCGGATGTGGCTGAGCTGGTACAGGCTTTTGCGTTTATTCCCAAATGGCGACTGGATGATGTGATGATCAGCTTCGCCGCACCCGGCGGCGGCGTCGGGCCACATATTGATTTATATGATGTGTTTATTTGCCAGGGCTCGGGCAGGCGCCACTGGCGGGTCGGCGATCGTGGCGCGCATCGCCAGTTCGCAGCGCATTCGGCGCTGCTGCATACCGATCCTTTCGCGCCCATCATCGATGCTGTGGTCGAAGCGGGTGATATTCTGTATATCCCACCCGGTTTCCCACATGAAGGCGTGAGTCTGGACAGTTCCATGAGTTTTTCCGTTGGCTTTCGCAGCCGCTCGGCCAGCGACATGCTGAGTGGCCTGGCGGATTACCTGATCGACCACGAACTCGGCAAGACTCTGATCAGCGATCCGCGGCGTGAGGCACATCAGCAGCAGGGTTATATCAATCGCAGCGATTTCGCCATGATACGGGCGCAGATGCAAAGCGTGCTCAATGACGATGCGCTGATGGCGGATGTAGTTGGCAGCCTGCTGTCGACCACGCGCAGCGAACTGGATTTGCAAGCGATGGAGCCGCCACTGGATGCGGATGAATTGCTGTGCGCCTTAGAGGAGCAGCAACTGCGCCGTACCGGTGGCCTGCGTTGCTTTTATCTGGAGCCACAGATCAGCGAGGGCATTTGCTACGTCGATGGTGAGCGCCATACTTTCGGCGCAGCCCTCAGCGAGGCGGTACGCGTACTGTGTAATCACGATGTGATCGGAATCGTGAATCTGGGTTCGGCCCTACAGCAGACGCAGTTCCTGACTACGCTGCTGCAATGGGTGAACCAAGGTTACTGGTACCTGGATGAGCCGGATTAAGCATAAAATTAAGCATGAAAAAACGCCGCTGGATAATATCTCAGCGGCGTTTTTTTAACTTTAGTCCTGCGTACTTACATCAGCCAGGTAAAGCGATCTGGTTATCGGTACTGAATTGGTAATCGCGGAATACATGCTCCGCACTCAGTAACTGATAGCTGCCATCCGGGTTTTTACGGGTGGTGTCTTTCAGACGATAAGTGGTTTGGCCACAAGTCCAGCATTTGAAGTTACGCATATGGGTACACAGACAGGTCTTGTCCATCACCACTACTTTTTTCGCATCCGGATGGGCAGCAACTTCGCGGTTATACGAAGTAATGTAGGCGCAATTGCCGTTGCCATCGAGCAGATAGCCATAAGATTCACAACCCGGACGCACGCCGTCGCCGATGGCCGGCGTATTTTTCAGCATACGCATAGGATAGCCAGTCGGGGAAATATGATTAACTTCGATATCCTGTTCGCTGGCTTTGAAATATTCCTGTTTCACATCGGCGGGTAAACCGCATTCATTGGTCACGGTAAAGCGGGTTGCAACCTGCACGCCAGCTGCACCGTTTTCCAGGAAAGCGACGGCATCGCTGCCGGTGAAAATACCGCCTGCAGCGATCAGCGGAATATCGAGCTGCTCAGCCTGCAGCCATTGATGAATTTCAGTGATGATGGTTTGCAGATCAAATTCTGCCCAGTCATCACCGAAGCCCAGATGGCCGCCAGCCAGCGGGCCTTCGACGATCACATAATCCGGCAGACGGTTGAGTCTGGCATTTTTACGCAGGAATAACTGCAGCGCGCGCAAGGAAGAGACGATGATGCCCAGTTTGGCCTCACGGAAGCGCGGATGATCAGCCATCAGACCAAAGGAGCTCAGATGCAGACCCGCACTCAGGGTGATGCCATCGATACCTCCATCCAGTGCGGCTTCCAGCCTGACCTTCAGGGTTTCACGCGGGCCGTTCATGGTCAGCTTTTCCATGCAGTTCACGAAAATCATGCCTGAGCCTTGTTTGGCTTCCATGGTTTTCCCTACATGCAGGCGGGTTGCTTCGGCCAGATGCTCGAGGTTGAATTTAATCTCCGTTTTGTCGGAGTTATTGATGTTGTACTTATAGAAGCGGGTTTTTTCTTTGATATAGCTGGTGTCAAAACGACGGTCTGACACATCATGCACCATGGCATCAGAAATATGTCCGATACCACCCAGGCGTGCGGCGACCAATGCCAGTTCAGCAGTGGAAATGTCCACGCCCATCCCACCTATCATGATAGGAACCAGTTCATCTTTGCCTAGCTTCAGGCGGAAATCATCTACTCGTTTCATTGCTATCCTTGACACATTGAGCTCAAAAGTCGCACCTGGTTACGGGGTCGCGCATCCGGTGAAGCCGCCTGCCAGAGCGGCGGCGCCCCAGATTGTATGCCAGCCTACGACGTGATTGTGAATAATTTAGCGGGTGGGATTGCTTATTTTTTGTGCAGTCGGCACGTCGAATCGATACAAAAAAAGTTGCATAAAAATAATCATCTCCGATGTTGTGAACAGCTAAGCGATGAAGACATGTAATTGTCTAGAGTTAGACTGTTTTCTCTAATTTAATTTCTTTGCCTGGATGAAAGAAATGCTGGCGACTAAGCTGAAAACGCATCCCATAGCAGAAATTTTTTTTCTGCTGACTTGATTTCCATCAAGCGATTTTGCGCAGATTTTACCTGCACTGCAAAAAATCTGCTGCAGCCTAATCTGCCTGAAAACTATGTCAGGCGTATGAAAAAACTTAGATGTGACTCCCTAGTGATTCGGATTGAGGCAGAAGCTGAAGCGCAGTTCAATAGCGACTCTGTCTTACCCATGGTGCTGACGCGGCGATCCCGTCGTCAGCATAATTTGAGGACAGACGTAAGGCCGTTTGCATGATGTGATGGCGTTTGCCTGATCATCCTGGTGCGATGTTGCCAGGGGTTCTGCTGCCATACTTTGTGAGAATTGGATTGCGTCCGTTCTTTTGATTGTGTTTTTTGTTTTGAATCCAAGGAAAAACAATGAAATCAGTCTTCAAAGTGACAGCGCTCACGCTCGCTCTGTGCGCCAGTTTGCCAGCTTCAGCATTTCAGCAGGAAACCCATAGACGCATCGCTATTGATGCCGTCAACTTCATGAAAAACAATCCGGGCAAAACCAATTTTGCCAAATTGCAGGCCGGATTGAACAAAGCAGGTATTACCCTGGATCAGTTTGCCACCGCCATGGGCCAGGGTGCCTATGATGTGGATGATTTTGCTGACACCTATTTGTGTGGCGCCACCACTGGCAGCTGTGTACTGGCACCGGTCTGGGGCGCTGCACAAAGCATCGTGAAATACACGTCTTACTGGCATTTTCAAAACCATACTGCAGGTGCCGATGTGCATGGCAATCCGTTTGGCGGCTATAACTATGCCAAGCTGACTGTTGCGGGTGATATCGATAAGCTGGCGGCCACCTGGCTGGTGGGTGATTATCTGGATGATGGTCCTGGCGGCCTCAAGGGCTGGTTTGGCGACAGCAGCAAATACAATAGCTATGGCATCACGGAAGCACGTTATCGCCACGGCGGCTACTCCACACCGCAGCAATATGCGGATTTTGAAACTGCACCGTTTCAGCCTATCGACAATCTGGCGCAGTACTGGTTCCAGCAATTCCTGACTAAGCCCAGCTTGCAAAGCCTGGGTTTTGTGATGCACTCGACTGACTTGCTGCAACCACACCATACCTGGACTACTTCGGCCCGTAATCACTCGGGCTGGGAGCAATGGGTTAATGACTATTACTACAGCCAGAATCTGAACGACAGCGCATTGGTTAACGCTGCACTGGCCGACTTCACACCGCTGAGCGCAACAGCGACTGACATTCGTCCTTTGCTGACGCAGGGCGGTACTTACTCGTATCAGAATGGTGGCATCGTATTGTCATCGACCGATCAGAATGACCGGGTACAAGTCGCTAAAAAAGTGGTACCGCATGCGATTGCAATGATGGTGCATGTGCTCAACCGTGCGGCAGAACGTCTGGCGAACTAAGATGTGGAACTCACGCATAGCGCGTGCCAACAAGCGGTGCCTGCACCGCTTGTTGTGCGCAGCAGTTGGCTTACTGACTGCAGTCGGACTGGCCTCAGTTGCCAGTGCCTCGGTGTTGGCAAAGCTGGATGGACAAGCCGTACACCAGCTGACCGTGGATGTGATGCTGCAAATGGCGCAGCAGCAGGATGCCGGCGCGACGAAAGCAGCGGTACTGGAAGAAATCATCAGCAACCGTAGTCTGGTCCGTTTAGCCCAAAAACGTTTTACCAATCTGGATTTGCAAGCCGGTGCGAAGCGGGTCGGTTTTGATCCTGCCGTTGCGGCTGATGATCAACTCGCAGCCGCGCTGCGTTCTGCTTATCTGCAGCCTTTGGAGGCGGGATTGAAAGCGCTGCCCGGTGCCAGTTTGCAGGGCAAAGTGAGCGCGGAGTATCCGGTCACCGAACAGGATTGGAAAAAACTGCTGGGTGCTGACGATAAGCTGATTGTGGAATATCGCTGGAATGAAGCGCAATTAAAAACAGCGCAGCAAATTGTAGTGCTGCGTTCAAATCTGGCACCGGGCGGTGTGATTACGCTGGCCGATGTGTATCAGCGCCAGAATGTACAGGGACGGGTCGAACTGTTTGCACGTAATCAGGCTTTTGTGCGCCAGCAAGCCATGCTGTATCTGAGCCAGCGTTATGTGCAGGATTGGGCGGAGCAGCGTTTTGGCGGTGCCGCTGTGGCGGATTTGCGGCAGGCTTTACAAGAGCAGAATCAGGTGCGTGCTTTGCTGGCATTGCATGGCATAGGCGCTGATATCGACGCTGAAAGTCCGGTGCTGAATAGCTTGGCTAAGCAAGTTAAAACGGCTGAGATTCAGACCTATTACCGTCAGCATAAAGAAGAATTCAAACGCATCGCCACGATCCGCGCCAGACATATCCGGTTAGCAGATCAGGCTACCGCAGAACGGATAGTGCAGGAGGCGCGGCGTGGTCAGGATTTCGCCGCACTGGCGCGCCAGTGGTCGATTGCGCCAGACGCGGCCAGCGGTGGTGATCTGGGCGAAATCCGGCATCAGGGCCAACTCAGCTGGTTGCAGGAACTCGCAATGATGCAGGAACCGGGGCAGGTGTCGCCACCCTTTCGGGCTGCAGTCGGCCCACAAGAGCCAGCCTATTGGGAAGTGATTCTGGTCAGCCAGCGGCAGGACGGCTATCAGCCTGTTGATTCGGAATCCGTACGCTATCTGGCCAGTCGCGCCATCGCACAGGAAAAAGCCGTGCAACAGATACGCCAGTTACAACGCAGTGCAAGGCAGGCTGCCAAGGTCGAATACCTGACAGCCGGGAGCGCGACATGATGCGCCGCGCCTGGCTCTGGGTTGTGTTGCTGGCATTGGGCTTACTACTGGCGGCACGTCTGTTGTTTGATGATGGCAGTGTGCCGCAAGCGACAAATCAAAATCTGACTGCAGTGAGCAGTCAGTCTGGTACACAACTGAGCCAGCAGGGCAGCGCGAAAACCGCAAGCTGGCCACCGCCATTTCCGGAGCTCAAGCGCGTGCCTTTACTCGATACCGGTCCTGCCATGCCAGCGGCGCAGAGCCTGGCTGCAACCCGCTATGGCGACCCGCGCAGCCCGCCGATAGCGCGCGATACCCAGCGTCCGCTGCAGCCTACGCGCGAAGAATTGGCCGATCCCCAGGCGTATCAGCGTTACGAGGCGAATCAGCATCAGCAATTGCTGGCCTCGTTTGCCGATGCTGCGCAACAGGAAGTGCCGCGCCTGTTGAGCGACATAGAGCGTGGGCGGCAAAGCGGAATCGATCCGGTGGCGATCGCTAAGATGGAAGAAAAAGCACGCAGGCTGGCTGCACTGGAGCAGGAATTACGTCAGCAGCATCCGGAATGGAAACGCACTCAGCGCTAAATCAGCGCTAAAAAATTAACGCTTATTCCAGCGCAGTTTTTTCCAGCTGCTTTGCTGTGACGGGGTCAGGAAAGTCCAGGCCAGCAGGCGGCTTTGTTTATTGCCCTGACCCATAGCGATTTCGCGCCAGTCCTGAACCTTGAGTTGTTTGAGTCGTGCTTTGAGTGCAGGCAGATGTTCAGCCTTGGCCACCAGGCTGGAATACCAATAGCAATGGGCAGGGAAGAGTGCGCTTTCATCCATCATTTGCAAGATGAAGGCAAGCTCACCGCCGGGGCACCAAAGTTCTGCATCCTTGCCGCCAAAATTGAGTACGGCTGTTTGTGTAGCCTGTTTTTTTGGAGCCGCGCTGGCCTTGCCTAATTGCCGCCATTTGCGCTCAGAGCCTGCCGCGGCTTCTTGTGGCGAACGATGAAATGGCGGATTGCACAAAGTCACATCAAACCATTCCCCTTGCTGCAGGATATTCTTGAAAATAGCGCCCGGGTCAGGTTGCTGCCGCAAAACGATGCGGCTGGCATGAACGGGATTGTGACTCAGCAAAACGCTGGCATGGTCCAGCGAAGCCGGATTGATATCGGTCGCGACAAACTGCCAGCCATAGTCTGCGCTGCCTAGCAAAGGATAAATCAGACTGGAGCCGGTACCGATGTCCAGCACCTGTATGCCGCTCGCAGCGGGTAGCCGTCCACCATGGCTATCACTCAGTAAATCCGCCAGATGATGCAGGTAATCAGCGCGTCCCGGTATTGCGGGACAGAGCTGCCCTGCTAATACCGACCAGTTCAATATGCCATAGTCTGCCTGCAGGATGGCGCGGTTCAGCATGAACACCGCAGCCGGATTGGCAAAATCAACGCTGAGGCCATGCGCAGTCTGCACCAGAAATTCCTTCAGCCCGGGCTCGCTTGTGCTCAGGGCACTCAGGTCATAACGTCCCTGATGGCGGTTGCGTGGATGCAGCTGAGCGCTGACTGTCTTGTCGCTCTTGGCTGCGTTGTTGACTGGTGGCTTGGGTTTGCGGGGTGCAGGCATGATAAGTCCGTGAGGCTAAGCTCAGCATTTTGACATAAACCCACAGTGCAGCCCAAAAAAAGCCTCCGTCATTGACGGAGGCAAGAGTAAATGCCGGGAGTTATTCAAACCGGGTTCAGCCTGGGGATAGGCTGAACTGCGGTTGACAGCCTGATTAGCTAATCGCTACTGCGGCTGTGCCAGTGTTGACGGTGGCCGTGGTTACACGCGCAATCACATTGGTTGGCGCTGTCATGCTGCCGGTATTAACCAGCTTGTTCACTTGCTTGAACTGCGCCACCAGATTGCCCGGTGTGACTGTCACGACGGTATAACCTTGTGCATCGGCATTGATGTATTTCATCCACTGGTTATTCGCCAGTGCGGCCAGTTGCTGTGCCAGTCCCAGCAGATTGGTATTGAAGCTGCTGTCGGCTTTCAGTCCGGCCAGCACGGCCTGTACTGTGCCTGTCAGAACGGCGCCTTCAGGCACGCCTTTGGCTGCCAGCGCACCGGTCAGCGGAACGCGGATTTGTTCCAGCAAGCCATCGATAGTCGGTGCCGCTTTACCCATGGTGTAGTCGAGCATATTGGCATTGACGGTGATGGTGCCGATATTCGGAACCGGGATAGACAGCGGATAGAAAATGATCGTTGCCAGTCCGGTCGAGCCTGCGCCATCCATCATATATTTGAAGAAGGAGTCGGAGCTGATACCGGCGCTGACCAGATCCACCATCGCTGGCGTGCCGCCACCGACAGCATCGAAGTCATGATTGACGGTACCGGCAAAGAAGCCATGGATATCGCCCGTGACAGACACCACATTGCTGACTTTCTTATCCAGCAAATGCTGCATCAGGGCCTTACGTTCCGCATTGTAGCCATCCCACTGATCGCAATTCAGCAGGAATTTGGTGAAGAAGGCAGACAATGCAGCTTGCTGGCCAGATGCGATCACGAAGGTGGATTTTTCTTTATTCGCCTGTACATCCGGTTTGATGTAGCCAAACGCAATGGTCTGTGCCGCAGCACCGACTTGGGTGTTTGTACCTGCTGGCGCTGCTGCTTTGGCGGCGCCATAGGCAGCAACTGCGATGCCAGCCTGTGCAGTCGTCAGGCCAGCGGCCACCGCTGCTGCCGGTAAGGATGCGCTGGTGGCGTCTGCCGTTGCAATCGCTACTGCTGCGCCCGCAGCCGTCGCTTGCGCCGCGCCTGCGGTAGCGGCTGCCACCAGCGCGGATGCGACTAGCACATTGCCTTTCAAGGCAGGATTGCTGAGTGCAGTGCCGATGTTGGTCGCCAGCGTAGAAACCGAGCTCAAAGCGATCAGCGTCGCAATCGCATCCGTACCATTCAAGCCCATGCGCATCAGCGATACTTCATTGCCCCATACCTTCCAGGTCGCAGAAGAAGAGGCCATCTTGTCTTTCCACCAGTCGCGCTGAGTTTTACCGAGCATGGAGGTGTAAGCCAGCGGGTCGGTGGTCATCGCAGTTGCGGTGGTGACTTTCTGAGCTTCCAGTGCGTTGAATACGTCTTGTGGCACTACATAGCGTGAACCTATGCTGCTATTGAGTGGCTTGCCAGTCGATGGATTAAACAGGTTTTCCGGCACCACGTGATCGCTACGATACAGGCGCTCATCTGTCATCACCAGTTGCATCAGTTTGCCGAACTGGAAATCGCGATAGATCTTGATGTTCTGGAAGCCATTGTCTGCTGTATCCAGATTTACATCGGCGGGCATGAATTCAAACCAGGCCTGATTGGCAGAGCGGCGACGCTGCGGTAAGTGCTGGTTGTCACCCAGTTTATCGAGGCTGTTATTGTCGTAAGTGATCGCATCTTGCCAGGCATCGTCCGAGAATTCATGGTCATCCCAGATCGCGATATAGGCGAAGCGTTCATGCAGCGCTTGCTGACGCGGGTCGCTGCGATACATTTTGTACAGATAACGGTAGTCGGCCAGCGTGGTCGCATACTTGGCCTTGGTCGGTGTGCCGGACGCGTCGTTCAATACTGTCCCATCCGGTAATTGCAGCGCCGTGTGGCGCGCTTCCACATTACCGACCTGGAAAGAAGCACCCACGGTTTCGTAAATGTAGTCACCCAGATGGATGATAAAATCGAGGTTCTCGTTTTTGGCGATGTAATCCATCGCACCCCAGTGATTGACACTCCAGTCCTGGCAAGTCAGGTAAGCGAACTGCAGTTTCGCGACATCGCTGCCAGCAGCTGGCGCCGTTTTAAAGCGTCCTACATTCGAGCGCACATCACCGGCGATGAATTGATAGAAGTAAGTCTGACCCGCTTGTAAGCCTGTGACTTTATTGCGTATCGTATTGTCGAAGCTGGCCAGTAAGGGCAGGCGGGTATCAACAATCGTCGTACCTGTTAACGCAGTGTTGCTGCCGAGTGCGGCGCTATTGTCGGCCGCAGTAACGATCAGACGGATAGAGACATCATTGCCAGCCGGTGCGGCAGCGGCTACATCCAGCGATGCCGGTACCACGCGGGTCCACAGCACGGCACTGTCCGGACGCGGGTCGCCGGAAGCAATACTTTGCGGGAATTTCCAGGCACTGCCGCTGGCTGCTGGCAATTCAGAATTGCCTGTTGCTGTCGAGCTGGAACCACCACAGGCAGTTAAGCCTGTTGTTGCCACCGTTACAGAAAAAAATCCGCTGTACTTCAAAAACTGTCTTCTATCCACATTGATCTCCTGATTATTGTTATGCGGGATTTTTTTGTGAGCTCCCCCTGAATCCATAGGCGGAAAAGGGTAGAAAAAATCCCAGTCGATAACAATAGACTAAAGCGCTGGAGCTTAGAGAAACTATGTTTCCTCCTGATGACAGGATGCTTGGTGGAAACATTCTATGTAAGTGCTTCCTTGCAGATTGAAGTAATAAATACAAGCATTTTTGAAAATTCTTTGGATAAGTGACCAGTGGTCAATTTGTTGGTTTTTTTTCTCAGTTTGACGAGTAATCAGGCCATTTGAGTGCTGCTGTAGCCACTGAGGTGGTGTCAGCGGGCAGCACTATTGTGAGCGGAAATCGGTGAAGCAGAGACTGTATCCCAGCCTGCATCCCGGCTCAGGCTGGGATGCAGTGCTTATCAGGATAGGGTTGGAAGTTTGAGCTGTGGGAAATGGGAGAAGCTGTTTACTTATAAAAGCAACGGCCGCACACATGGTGGTAAAGCTCATTGCCACCGATAGAGATCTGTTCACCTGCTTTGAGTCGCTTGCCCTGTTCATCGACACGGATATTCATGGTCGCTTTTTTACCGCAGGTACAGATGTTTTTTAACTCTTCTATGGTATCAGCGAGGGTGAGCAGATAACTGGCACCGGCAAATGGTTCACCCAGAAAATCGCTGCGTAATCCATAGCAGATGACCGGCACGCCGCGCAGATGCGCGAGCTGGTGCAGTTGCCTTACCTGCTTTGGCGTCAGGAATTGCGCCTCATCCACCAGTACGCAATTCACCTGGGGTGCCTGCTCAAAAAAGTCAAACTGACTGTCAAAAACGGCGGCTTCGCGTTGTGGTCCCAACCTCGAAGTCACCTTGCCGACGCCATAGCGGTTATCAATCGCGGCGGTGTACAGGAATACACTCTGGCCCTGTTCTTCATAATTGTGAGCGACTTGCAATAAGGCGGTGGATTTACCGGCGTTCATCGCCGAATAACGAAAATATAGCTTGGCCACTGTGACTCTTCCGAAAAAATGCGTGGTGACGATGCCGGTCTTTTTCAAGCAAAAAAATGGCGGCAAGGTCAAAAAAATTTTCGCTATTGTAGGCGGAAAACTGCTCTTGAAATCAAAAAACTCTGCCTTATCTGGAGTTCATCGGACGCTCTAAGAGGTCTGATTCATCTGCATCAGAGATGGGATGAAAACTCTCAATATTGAATACATCGCTTCTGTTAAAAAGGATATCACCATGCGTAATTTTGACTTCGCCCCTTTGTACCGTTCTGCTATTGGTTTTGACCGCCTGGCTCAACTCTTCGATGATGCGCAACGCAATGAAACTGCCAGCAACTACCCTCCCTACAATATAGAACTGATCGCCGAAGATAAATATGCAATCACCATGGCGGTAGCAGGCTTTAGCCGAGAAGAGCTGGAGATAGAAAGTGAGCGCGATACGCTGAAAGTGGTTGGACGTCGCCACAAAGACGAAAGTCAGAAAAATTATCTGCACCGTGGTATCGCAGCACGTGATTTTGAGCACCGCTTCCGTCTGGCAGATCACGTGAAAGTAGTCGGTGCCCGTCTGGATAATGGCTTATTGCACATAGAATTGATACGTGAGATCCCGGAAGCCTATAAGCCACGTCGCATCCTGATCGATGGTGAAAACCTGCAATTAGTCGAAACTCAGCATGCCGCCTGACTTGAAAGCGCAAGTCGCTTAAGCCGGATTTTTAGCCAAAAGCCAGTCTTCAAGACTGGCTTTTTTCATGTCTCCATACTTTTTTGCAACATGCGTATTCGCGTGAGTTGTGCTGCGTTACCTGCTACATAGAGGGGATTTAGGTGGAAGTCAGCTATTAATTTCTTGGTGGAAATAATGATTTTCTTATCGAAACAAATATATTAAAAAGAAATTGCTTCGGTGCATATATTGTGGCTATGATGTTGTTACAACTTTTTACTAAGAAAGTCGATATCAATCTGGCTCTTAATTTGTAAAATATGTTTACAAAATTATCTGTGGCAACTTTGTGTAGCATCAATTTTTGCCGCGATAAAGTTGCTCTTTTGAGTAATTGCTTCAAAACCAGATTGGCTGCACTACATTAAGCTTGTGAAACAAGCGGGTGAAATACGAATCTCAGCGCGCAGCTTTGCAACCAGGCGATTGCAAAGCGTGCCAGTCGCTATTTGTGTAAATGTCAGGAAAGGATGTTGCAATGTCCAAAACTATCTTAGTCGTCGATGATTCTGCATCGGTCCGTCAGGTTGTCGGACTGGCCTTGCGCGGTGCCGGTTATAGCGTCATTGAAGGTATCGATGGCGTCGATGCCTTGAAAAAACTGACGGGTCAAAAAGTGCATCTGATTATTTCCGACGTCAACATGCCCAATATGGATGGCATCAGCTTTGTGCAGGAAGTCAAAAAATTAGCGGCCTATAAATTCACGCCGGTGATTATGCTGACCACAGAGTCGCAGGAAGGTAAAAAATTACAGGGGCAAGCGGCCGGTGCCAAAGCCTGGGTCGTGAAGCCATTTCAACCAGCGCAAATGCTGGCGGCTGTTTCTAAACTGATCCTTCCATAGCAGTGAGGCGGCCATGAAAAATCTGGATATTCAGGGCGAATTGACGATTTATACCGCCGCAACTGAAAAACAGAGATTACAGGAATTTCTGGAGCAGGATAGCCAGTTGGAAGTCAACCTGTCACGTGTCTCTGAAATGGATACTGCAGGTTTGCAGATACTCATACTCATGAAAAAAGAAGCTGAACGTAGCGGGAAAAATTTACGCTATGTGATGCATAGTCAGGCCGTGCTCGATATACTGGAATTATCCAATACCACCGCCAGTTTCGGCGATCCTGTGGTCTTACATTCCTGAATCACTGTATCGGCTTCGCGTGATTCAAATTAAGAAAACTACGTTTCCTATTATTTTCAGCATCACTGCATTATCGCAATAAAGTACAGCAATATCTGAAGCAGGCAGCATTCCGTATTCCATCATTCGGGGGAAAGAATGAGTTTCGATAGTGAAATGAAAGCGGCTTTGGAAACCTTTGTGGTGGAAAGTCGTGACTTATTGCAGGACATGGAAGATCTGCTGCTGGGACTGGAAAATACGCCAGACTCAGCGGATGCCATTAATGCTATTTTTCGCGCTGCGCATACCATTAAAGGTTCAGCTGGCTTATTCGGCCTCGAGCATATCGTTACTTTCACCCATGTGCTGGAGAGCGTACTCGACAAGGTACGTGACGGCGAAATTCCTGTGACTTCCGGCCTGGTCGCAGTGCTACTGCCTTGCCGCGATCATTTGGGGACTCTGATTGATGGGGTGGCGTCCGGACAGATAGGACAAAGTGCAGAGCTGGAAGCCGCAGGTTCTGCGCTGCATGTACAACTTGGATTTTATTTAGATGGGCATGCGGAGAACAGCAGACCAAGTTCCGCCGTCATCGGTCAGGATGAGGTGGTGCATACCACGACGTCAGGTGGCACCGTAGTCGACGCAGGGAACTGGTATCTGTCGCTGCGCTTTGGTAAGGATTGCCTGCGTAATGGCATGGACCCGCTGTCGTTTATCCGCTATCTGAGTACCCTGGGCGATGTGATACATATCCTTACGATCAGCAATGACTTGCCCGATGTACAGCGCATGGATGCCGAAAGCTGCTATCTGGGCTTTGAGGTTGTACTGAAAAGCAATGCATCTAAAGAAGCGATAGAAAACGTATTCGAGTTTGTACGTGAAGACAGCGTGATCCGTATTGTGCCGCCGAATAGCAAAATGGATGAGTACATCAGCATCATACAAGGCTTACCGGATGATCATGAACTACTCGGTGAAATACTGATTAAAAGCGGTGTATTGACCAAGAATGAATTGGCAACCTGTCTGCAATTACAAGCGCAACGGGGCGATGGAAAGAGCGGTAATTCATCACAGGTACCAATTGGTGAAATTCTGGTTGACCAGGAAATGCTGCAGGCGCCGGTGCTGAATGCTGCTTTGAATAAGCAGCAGCAAGTCAAAGAACAAAAGGCCAGAGAGCGCCAGAGCATACGCGTTGACGCCGAGCGGCTGGATAAGCTGATTGATCTGGTCGGTGAACTGGTGATTGCGGGTGCCGGTGCCAATCTGCGTGCCAGTAAAAATCATGATATGGCCTTGCTTGAATCTACCGGTGAAGTAATGCGCCTGGTTGAGGAAGTGCGTGACAGTGCTTTGCAATTGCGTATGGTGCCTATCGGTACCACCTTTAGCCGCTTCCAGCGTGTGGTACGCGATGTGAGTATGGAACTGGGTAAGGACATACAGTTGGAAATCAGCGGTGGCGATACCGAGGTCGATAAGTCGGTGGTGGAAAAAATCGGTGACCCGCTCATGCATCTGGTCCGCAATTCCATGGATCACGGCATAGAATCGGCTACCGTGCGTATGTCGCGTGGCAAACCGGCACGTGGTCTGCTGCGCCTGAATGCCTACCATGAGTCTGGCAGCATCGTGATTGAAGTCAGTGATGATGGTGGTGGCCTGAATAAAGACAAGATACTGGCCAAAGCAATCGAGCGCGGCTTAGTCGCAGCCAACAGCACGCTCACAGATAAAGAAATTTATGCGCTGATTTTTGAGCCGGGTTTTTCGACTGCAGATCAGGTATCGAATCTGTCCGGGCGCGGCGTCGGGATGGATGTGGTGAAGCGCAATGTGACTTCTTTGCGCGGCATGATAGACATAGACAGCGAAATGGGTGTCGGCGCCACTATCCGTATCCGGCTGCCATTAACACTGGCGATCATCGATGGCTTCCTGGTCGGTGTAGGGAAATCATCTTTCGTGGTACCGCTGGATCATGTGATCGAATGCCTGGAGTTACCTAAGCAAAGTGAAGAGCAGGATTATATGGACCTGCGCGGTGAAGTGCTGCCCTTCATTCGCTTGCGCAGCATATTCGACATCGAGGATGCCTTACCACGGCGCCAGAATGTGGTGGTGGTGGGCTATGGTGCAGTAAGAACGGGATTGGTGGTGGACCGGCTCATGGGTGAATTCCAGACGGTGATTAAACCCCTGGGTAAAATTTTCAATCATGTGCGCGGCATTGGTGGCTCCACCATACTCGGTAGTGGCGAGGTGGCGCTGATACTCAGTGTTCCCGCCATGACTGAGTACTACTCGCGTCAACAGCAGCAACAGCAAATCCAGCTTACTCAAGCCCCATATCAGACTAGTAAGTTGATTCAATAAGGAAGCCGTGAAAAACAGCTCAAAGCTGTGCAGGCAGTTAACGCCGGGGCGCGTCGATTTTGTATCAGTTTTCAGTAGATAAGATTCATCATTTTTCTAACGTTTGTCATTGTTGTTCCTCGCAGAAAGGAAGCACTCATGAAATCGCTTTTAGAATCATTGAGAATGTGGCAGAAGTTCGCACTGGTTGGTGTGTTTGTCGTCATTCTGTTTGGCTTGCCATTGTTCTTGTATCTGAATGTGATCAACCGTGATGTGGCTGCGGCGCAGAATGAAAAAATGGGTTCACTCATTTTTCCTGGAATTGCAAAAACCATGCAGTTGGCACAACGTCATGCAGGAAGCAACTCCTTGGTGATCAGCGGTCAGGAGGAATTGAAAGCGCAGCGCGATGCAAGCGGACAGGAGTTGGGCGCCACTCTGGATCAGTTACAGAACTTTGTGAAGGACTATCCATCAACGCAGCTGGAGCCGCAAGTCGCAGCCATGAAACAGGATTGGCAAGGCATACTGAACGACAGGGATCGCATGAAGATCGATGAGAACCGTGCGCGCCATTTGCAGCTGATCAAAAAACTGTTCGACTTCATCGATAAAACCGCCGATGCCAGCGACATTTTGTTAAGTCCGGATGCAACCACTTTTTATCTGGCGTCTTTGACGACCGATGGCATCATTCGCATGACTGAGGATTTGCGTAAGGCACGCGCATTGGGATTTGAAGCGCTGTCTAATCATGCGCTGACTGATAAAGACAGAAGAAATTTGTCCGAATTGTATGCCGTGATTACAGACAATCAGAGGCGCAACGATAAGGTATTCAACAGATTGTTTGATAACAGCACTTCCTACAGAGAGCTGTTCGCCAGCAAAATGCAGGAACAGGCCAATAAAGTCCGCGAGGCAGGTCAGCTGATCTCCGATAAGATTTTAGACAGCAGCAAACTGGATTACGATATACGTAACTATTCACAAAGCCTGTCAGCGGCGATCGATGGCACACACGAACTCGAACAGACCTTGCTCAAAGAAATGCTGAAGCGCACAGAGCAGCGGCTGGATGAGCAAAAGTCCTTGCGCCTGAAGATGCTCAGTGCCTGTATCGCCTTGTTTCTGATCGTGGTCGTCTTGGCCTGGATCATGATACGCACGGTAATCCGTCAGGTTGGACAGGAGCCGACAGAAGTGGTGGAGTATGCGAGCCGCGTTTCTTCCGGTGATTTCAGTGCCAGCCTGGCGCTTGCTGATAATGATGTGTCCAGTATCGCTGCCAATCTGTCTGCGATGGTTGGCAACATCAAGATGCGTATGGAAGAGACCGAAGCCATCGCCAAAGAAAACCTGCGTATCAAGATTGCACTGGATAATTGCGCGACCAATGTGATGATCGCCGATAACAACCGCAATATCATTTATCTCAATAAATCTGTGGTGCAGATGCTGAGCATAGCGGAAAACGACATCCGTAAAGTGCTGCCGAATTTTAATGTGGCACATCTGATGGGATCGAATATCGATCAGTTCCATAAGAACCCCAGTCATCAGGCCAGCATGCTGAGTAGTTTTAATAATAATCACCGGGCCGAAATTCAAGTCGGTGGACGTACTTTTGCACTGTCTGCGAATCCTGTGATGAGTGAAAAAGGGGAACGTCTGGGCAGCGTGGTTGAATGGACGGATCGCACTGCTGAGGTCGCAGTGGAAAAAGAAGTCAGTCATATTGTGGCGCAGGCAGTGGCAGGTAATTTTAAAGCCAGGGCAGTAGAAGAAGGGAAGACCGGATTCTTTGCCAAACTCAGCGTAGATATCAACAAACTGATGACAACCAGCGACGAAGGTCTCAATGAGGTCTTGCGCGTATTGGCAGCGATTTCTAAAGGTGATCTGACCCAGACCATAGACAAGGACTATGAAGGTACTTTTGGCGCATTGAAGTCTGCCAGTAACGAGACCGTAGAAAAACTGTCGCAGATCGTGACAGATGTGATCAATGCCACCGACGCTTTATCGAATGCTTCCGAGCAGGTCAGTGCGACTTCGCAAGCCTTGTCCCAGGCCGCCAGTGAGCAGGCTGCCAGTGTGGAAGAAACCAGTGCCAGCATAGAGCAAATGGCAGCGGGTATTAATCAGAACGCGGAAAATGCCAAAGTCACTGATGGGATTGCAGGTAAGGCCGCTAATGAAGCCGTCGAAGGTGGAGAGGCAGTCAAGCACACGGTGCATGCGATGAATGAAATTGCGTCAAAAATCGGCATCATCGACGATATCGCCTATCAAACCAATATGCTGGCGCTGAATGCCGCGATTGAAGCCGCACGTGCCGGTGAACATGGTAAAGGTTTTGCCGTGGTTGCCGCTGAAGTACGCAAGCTGGCCGAACGTTCTCAGGTGGCAGCGCGTGAAATTGGTGATCTGGCCAGTGGCAGTGTGAAAACTGCAGAACGTGCGGGTGAGCTGATCGATGAGATCGTGCCCGGCATAGGCCGCACTTCCGACCTGGTACAGGAAATTGCCGCTGCCTCTCAGGAACAATCTGCAGGTGTGGGGCAGATCAATACCGCGATGAATCAGATGAATCAGATCACCCAGCAAAATGCATCGTCCAGTGAGGAGTTGGCGGCAACGGCGGAAGAAATGACCAGCCAGGCGGAGCAGCTCAAGGAACTGGTGGGCTTCTTCCGCATCAGCAATGAAAATCACCGTGCGCACAGCCAGGAAAACCGGCCCTCGCGTCAGGTCAGCAGTATCAGCAGGCGTGGTGTACGCAGCGTTGCTTCCGGCGTAGATGAAGCGAAATTTGAACGCTTCTAGGAGATGGTGATGGGGGCGATAACTGAATCAACAAATCATGCTGTGCGCCGCTCTGAGGCGGATACTCAGGGCCGGGCTGGCCTGGAAACTGCGCAGTATCTGACGTTTATGCTCAGTGGTGAAATCTATGCATTGGAAATACTGAACATCAAAGAGATCATCCAATACGGTGATCTGACTGAAGTACCGATGATGCCAGCTTTCATTCGTGGGGTGATCAATCTGCGCGGCAAGGTGGTGCCGGTAGTCGACATGAATGCACGCTTTGGCCGTGGCATTACCAGTATCGCACGCCGCACCAGCATCGTGATTATTGAGTTTAATGATGATGAAGAGACCGGTTCCCATAGCATAGGTGTGATGGTGGATGCGGTGAATGAAGTGATTGATATCGCACGTCAGGATATCGAGCCACCACCGGCGTTTGGCGCGCGTATCCGGCCAGATTTTGTGACTGGCATGGCGAAGCATAACGGGCGTTTTATCATCGTACTGAATCTGACACAGGTGCTGTCGGTCGCTGAGATGTCGGCTCTGGGCAGTGCCATGTTGGGTGGTGCGCAGGCAGAAAACCTGACGGAGCCGGAGTATGAACGCTAGCTCACCGGTCATTCAGCCGATACGTAGTTTACAAAAGGACGAATTCGCCTGGATCTGCCGCTATCTGTATGAACACACTGGCATTGCGCTCAATGAGGGCAAGCAGGCGCTGGTCATGGGGCGGCTGGAAAAGCGCTTACGCAAACGTGGCTTACGCACGTATACCGATTATTTTGCTTTGTTCGGTCGCCCTGGTTATGAAGACGAAACCATCATTGCAATCGATTTACTGACCACCAATGAAACCTATTTTTTTCGTGAGCCCGGGCATTTTGATTTTATCCGTCAGCATGTCTTACCGGGTTTGAGTCAGCAGCGCCAGATCCGGGTCTGGAGCGCTGCCAGTTCCAGCGGCGAAGAAGCCTATACGCTGGCGATGGTGCTGGCGGAATATGCGGGCGAGCAGCAATGGGAAATTCTGGGCAGCGATATCTCCACCCGCGTCTTGGAAAAAGCGCAACGTGCTTTATATCCTATGCAGGCGGCAGAAAAAATTAAGCCTGCGTATTTAAAAAAATACTGCCTCAAAGGGCGGGACGAATATCAGGATTATTTTCTGATTGATACGGCCTTACGCAATAAGGTGGAATTCCGCTCCTTGAATCTGATCGAACCGCTACCCGATATAGGACTGTTTGACCTGATATTTTTGCGCAATGTGATGATTTACTTTGATGTGGAAACCAAGCAGAAGCTGGTGCAGCGCTTGCTTGAGAAGTTGAAACCGGGTGGATATTTTTTTATCAGCCACTCGGAAACCTTGAATGGAATTAATACCTCACTCAAGATGATACAGCCGTCGGTTTACCGCCGGGAACCATAAACTCAGAGCAGATGTTGCCTGCGCCAGTGTACTGTGTATAGCATACACGCGACAGGCAGAAGCCGTTCTGTCACACCGTCTGCGGTGAGAGCGAATCATGATGTCTGCACCGGATTTTTATATCGATATTTTTTTGCAGCCCGGCGAATTTTATTTTGGCGACCGGGAAACACGCATACGTACCATACTGGGCTCCTGCGTGGCGATCACTATGTGGCATCCTAGATTGCAGATAGGTGGTATGTGTCATTACATGCTGCCACAAAATAAGCGCAATCCGGATAGCAAGGAACTGGATGGTAAGTATGCCCAGGATGCGATGCAGATGTTTCTGCGCGAAATCAAAGCTGCACGTACCCGGCCATGGGATTATGAAGTCAAAATGTTCGGAGGCGGGAATCAGTTTCCTGACCATGACACCAGCGTTTTTGCGGTACCGGATCGTAATATAGAACTGGGGCGGCGCTTACTGGCTGAGAATGAATTTACGGTGAAAAGCGAGCATATGGGTGGGGTTGGACATCGCAATGTGATGTTTGATGTCTGGTCCGGCGATGTATGGGTCAAACATGTAGAGAAAGTAATCATACCGTGACAGGAAAAATCAAAGTAATGTTGGTGGATGATTCCGCAGTGGTACGCCAGGTACTGGCTGCTGTATTGGCTAAGGATAGCGATATTGAGGTCATAGGGTCGGCCCCTGACCCTATCTTTGCGATGGAAAAGATGAACCAGCGCTGGCCAGATGTGGTGGTGCTGGACGTAGAAATGCCACGCATGGATGGCATCACTTTTTTGAAGAAACTGATGTCGGTTCGCCCCACACCTGTCGTAATTTGCTCTACCCTGACCGAGAAAGGTGCCGCCACCTCGATGCAGGCTATGGCAGCGGGGGCAGTCGGCATAGTGACCAAACCTAAGTCCGGTTTGAAAGGCTTTCTGGAGCAAGATGAAGGCGACATCGTGCAGGCGGTGAAATCTGCGGCCCAGATCGATATGCGGCGCGTCAAGGCGATGTCGATGGCGAGTCTGAATACGCCACCTAAGCTCACGATTAACCAGGTCATGCCAGCCTCAGAAAAAGCAGCAGCGATGGTGGTGACCACCAATAAACTGGTGGCGATAGGCACTTCAACTGGTGGCACGCAGGCGCTGGAAGTGGTGTTGAGAAATCTGGGCCGTACTACGCCAGGCATCGTGATCGTGCAGCATATGCCGGAAAAATTTACCGCGGCCTTTGCTGAACGGCTCAATAAGATTTGCGAGATCGAAGTGTTGGAAGCAAAAAACGGCGACCGCGTGATAGACGGGCGCGCGCTGGTTGCACCTGGCGGCAAACATATGCAGCTCAAGCGCAGCGGCGCTCAGTATCATGTGGAAATTAACGATGGCCCGCCAGTCAACCGCCACAAACCCTCGGTCGATGTGCTGTTCCGCTCAGTGGCACGCAGTGCCGGTGCGAATGCGCTTGGCATCATCATGACAGGTATGGGCGACGATGGTGCACTCGGTATGCTGGACATGCATAACGCCGGTGCCGAGACCATAGCGCAGGATGAGAAAAGCTGTGTGGTGTATGGCATGCCGAAAGAAGCCGTAAAGCATGGTGCGGTTGATACCATTGTCCCGCTCACAGAAATCGCCACGCTGATCGGACAATACGCACGCCGCCACAGCTGAGCAGTATGCGCTGCCCTGGTGCTGTGTTCAGCGCACCAGGTTATGCGGTCCGACTGTGCGTATATCTTTGTTGCCAGTCAGCGCCATACTGACATCGAGTTCCTTGCGCAAAATCTCCAGCATCAGACTCACACCCTGTTCACCCATCGCGCCCAGCGCATACAAAAAAGCGCGGCCTATCATGGTTCCTTTTGCACCTAAGGCGCAGGCTTTCAGTATGTCTTGTCCGCTGCGTATGCCGCCGTCAAACCAGACTTCAGTCTGATGTCCGACTGCTTCAGCAATCGCAGGTAAGGCCTGGATAGACGAGATTGCGCCGTCGAGCTGACGTCCACCATGATTACTGACTACGATCGCATCGGCCCCGCTTTGAACCGCCAGGCGTGCATCTTCCACATCGAGGATACCTTTGAGTATCAGCTTGCCGCCCCATTCCTGCTGTATCCATGCCACGTCATCCCAGTTCAGCGTGGGGTCGAACTGGCTCGCGGTCCATTGGCTCAGGGTGGTGATGCCGCTGCTGCCTTTGACATGCCCCGCCAGATTGCCAAAGGTTTTACGGCCACCGAGTGCACGCAAAGCCCAACCCGGCTTGCTGGCCAGATCCAGCAGATTAGCCAGAGTTAAGCGTGGCGGCACAGACATACCGTTTTTCAAATCTTTATGACGCTGTCCCAGTATCTGCAAATCCAGCGTCAGTACCAGCGCCGAGCAGCCACAGGCTTTGGCACGCTGTATCAGTTCGCGCACAAAGCCACGGTCACGCATGACGTAGAGCTGAAACCAGAATGGCTTGCTGGTGACGCTGGCGATATCTTCCAGCGAACAGATACTCATGGTCGACAGCGTGAAAGGGATACCAAATTTTTCTGCGGCGATGGCGCCCAGCATTTCTCCATTTGCCCATTGCATGCCAGTCAGTCCGGTTGGCGCAATCGCGACCGGCATCGTGACATCCTGACCGAGCAGGGTAGTGCGGGTATTGCGCTGATCGACGTTGATGGCGACCCGCTGGCGCAGCTTAATCGTGGCCAGATCATCGGTGTTGGCGCGGTAGGTGCTCTCGCTGTAAGAGCCGCTGTCCGCGTAATCATAAAAGGCTTTCGGCACCCGCTTTTTGGCGAGCAGACGTAAATCTTCAACACAAGTGATGACGGGCATGATGCGCTCCTTGATGATGAGAGTTCAAGTGTAGAGGATTTTTAGTGGCTGTATAGCTGAAGTTTTTTCAGGCTTCCACAAAGCGCTCAGAGATCAGTTGCCGCAACCACAGATTGCCTGCATCCTGGTGATAGCGCCTGTGCCAGAACATATTGGTCTGCAAGGCTGGCAGCCGCAGTGGTGGCGCACAATACTCGAGATCAAACGGCTGTGCCGCACGTTGTGCCAGTTTGAGCGGAACGGTGACCAGTAAATCGCTGGTGGCGACGATATACGGCACCGCAACGAAGTGCGGCACCTGAAAATGCGCCGCCGCCAGCACGCCCGCTTTATCCAGTGCCTGATTGATTTTCAGATAAGGCTGTTCCTGCGAGGTCACGATCAGATGCTGGGCCGCGACAAAATCGGCCAGGGCAATTTTTTGGCCTGCCAGTGCGTGACCGCGCCGGTACATGCAGACATAGGGCTGGCGGAACAGGCGGCGCTGGTACCAGGCTTCGGATAACTGATCGAGCGCACCGATGGCCAGATCGACACGGCCTGACTCCATTTCGGTTTTCAAGTCTATGCTGGCGGCCCTGACTGTCACGATCTGTACTTTCGGCGCTACGCTGTGCAACAGCGTGGCCAGCACCGGCATAAAGTAGACTTCGCCCACATCGGTCATCGCTATCGTGAAGCGGCGCTCGCTGCTGGCGGCGTCGAAGGGGCTGTCTACATTGAGCGCCTCGGTCACATGGCGCAAGGCCAGATTGACGGCATCGGCTAATTGCTCGGCACGTGGTGTGGGTTGCATGCCACTGGCCGTGCGTACAAACAAGTCATCATTAAAACTGCGCCGCAAACGGCTCAGCGCATTGCTGACGGCAGGCTGCGATAAGGACAGTTGTCGCGCCACCACAGAAATCCGGCGTTCCCGGAAGATATGCTGGAACACCACGAGTAAATTCAGGTCCAGGTCTTTAGCTTCGCGCATTATTGATTTGATGAATGGTCTGTATTTTTGTATTTATATCGTAAAAGAGATGGCTTTGCAGTAAAGTTCGCTGCAAATTCCGTCGTCAGTGTGCAGATTTGGCTTAAGCCGCAGCTGACTTCAGTTCTCCACGCCCACGATAAGGTGTATCCATGAGTCTTCAGTCTTTACCGCAGCAAAATCCGCAATCACTTAGCTATCAGACAGGCTTTGCTAACGAATTTGCCACCGAAGCCTTGCCAGAGGCGCTGCCTAAGAATCAGAATTCGCCGCAGCAATGCGCATATGGCTTGTATGCGGAACAGATTTCCGGCACCGCATTCACTGCGCCACGCCACGCCAATCGCCGCAGCTGGACTTACCGTATCCGCCCGGCTGCCATGCACCAGCCTTTCGTGCAGGTAGCAAGTGGCCAGATGACCAATGATTTCGGTGCTGTACCGAGCACCCCGAATCAACTGCGCTGGGACCCGCTGCCTATGCCTGCCAGTGCGACTGATTTCATCGATGGCTGGGTCACCATGGCGGGCAATGGCTCGGCCGACGCCCAAAGCGGTTGCGCGATCCACTTGTATGCTGCGAATCGCGATATGCAGCAACGCTTTTTCTACAATGCTGATGCAGAAATGCTCATCATTCCGCAAGTCGGACGCCTGCATGTACGTACTGAATTAGGCTTGCTCGACGTGGAGCCGCAGGAAATCGTGGTGATACCGCGCGGCATACGTTTCCAGATACATTTGCCGGACGGCGAAGCGCGCGGTTATGTGTGCGAAAACTTCGGCGCCATGCTGAAGCTGCCTGATCTGGGCGTAATCGGCTCCAATGGCCTGGCCAATCCGCGCGATTTCCAGACCCCGGTGGCCTGGTATGAAGATAAAGAAGGCGATTTCGAATTGCTGGCAAAATTCAGCGGTAATTTGTGGTCAGCAAAAATCGGCCATTCGCCGCTGGACGTGGTCGCATGGCATGGCAATTTTGCGCCTTACAAATATGATCTGCGCCATTTCAATACCATAGGCTCGATCAGCTACGATCATCCTGATCCCTCGATTTTCCTGGTGCTGCAATCGCCTAGCGATACACCGGGTGTGGATACCATCGATTTCGTGATTTTCCCACCGCGCTGGTTAGCGGCCGAAAACACCTTCCGCCCACCTTGGTTCCATCGCAATATCGCGAGTGAATTCATGGGCCTGATCCATGGTCAGTACGATGCGAAATCGGCCGGTTTCCGTCCCGGTGGTTCCAGTCTGCATAACTGCATGAGCGGCCACGGTCCGGATGCGCCTACCTTTGATAAGGCCAGCCAGATCGACACCAGCACACCACAGAAGGTCGCTGATACCATGGCGTTTATGATAGAAACGCGTAATATCATCAAACCTAGCCGTGCCGCGATGGAATCACCATTACTGCAGGCCGATTACTACCAATGCTGGCAGGGCATCAAAAAGAATTTCAATCCGGAGCAAAAATAAATGACGCTGCAACTCAATGAAACCCATGACGTGAACCTGCGCAGCTGGGTCACTTCTGCCAATCAGCCTGACACTGATTTCCCGATTCAGAATCTGCCATTCGCCGTATTCCGCCGCGCTGGCAGCCATCAGACTTTCCGCATCGGTGTCGCCATCGGCGATCAGATCCTGGATCTGGCAGCTGCGCATGCAGTCCATGCGTTTGCCGGTTTTACCGAATTGCAGGGTGGCCATTTCACCGCCGCTGTGAATGCGCCAAATCTGAATGGTCTGATGCAATCAGGCGCGCCGGTCTGGTCGGCACTGCGTCTGGCCTTGTCACGTGTTTTGCGTGAAGGCAGCCCGCTGCAGGGTAGCCTGCATGCCTGCCTGTCGCCGCAAAATACCGCAGAATTTGCGCTGCCTGCGCACATCGGCGATTACACCGATTTTTATACCTCTATCCATCATGCGACGGCAGTGGGTAAATTATTCCGTCCGGATAATCCGCTGCTGCCGAATTACAAATGGGTGCCGATCGGCTATCACGGCCGTGCTTCCTCGATCGCGGTATCGGGTCAGCACTTCCGTCGCCCGGTCGGACAGACTAAACCGCCGACAGTGGATGAACCGGTGTTTGGCCCGGCCAAGCGCATGGACTATGAGCTGGAAATCGGTATTTTCATCGGCCCTGGCAATGCGCTCGGCGACCGTATTTCTATGGATCAGGCAGAGTCCCATGTGTTTGGCCTGTGCCTGTTGAATGACTGGTCGGCACGCGATGTGCAAGCCTGGGAATACCAGCCCTTAGGCCCTTTCCTGGCGAAGAATTTTGCCTCGACCATTTCTCCGTGGGTGGTGACGCTGGAAGCGCTGGCGCCTTACCGCACTGGCTGGCAGCGCGATAGTGCTGATCCTCAGCCTATGACCTATCTGGAAGCGTCCAGCCTGCGCAGCAGCGGCGCTTTTGATATTGAACTCGAAGTGCTGCTGCAAACCAGCAAAATGCGCGAAACCGGCACTGCGGCACAACGCCTGTCGCTGTCGAATTTCCGTCATTCTTACTGGACCGTATCGCAACTGGTGACCCACCATACCGTGAATGGCTGTAACCTGAATGCCGGTGATTTGCTCGGTTCCGGTACTCAGTCCGGCCCGGCCCCGGAAGAAGCTGGCTCGCTGCTGGAGCTGACTGAAGGCGGCAAAAAACCGTTGCAACTGGCGAATGGCGAACAGCGCATCTTCATGGAAGACGGCGACACCATCATCATGCGCGGCTGGGCACAAAAAGACGGTGCAGCCAGAATCGGCTTTGGCGAAGTCAGCGGGACTTTGTTACCGGCAGTGATATAAGCCCGCGCAGCACTCAAGACTGAACCCGTGCCGTCTGCCTGACGCGCACGGGTTTTTTCTGTTATCCAAGGCTTGCACAAAATACGTATTGCAGCCGCAGCCAGACTTGCTTAAGCTGGATCGCACCTAAGTCGCAATTCAAGAGGAGCACAAATGAAAACCCTGCGTTGGATAGTACTTATGCTGTTTCTGATTGGACTGGTGTTGGTGATTGCACATGCTTTGATGCCTGCATTCGCCTTGAGCGAGGCGGCTGCCTATCTGGTGGCAGCGGCTTTGGCTGGAGCCGCGGTGTTGTTGGCGGTGATCGTGCTGAGTTTGCGCTGGCGCGCCTGGATTTGGCGTCAGGGTGGCACCGATGTGCAGTGGCTGTGGTTTCCTGAAGATCCACCCGGATTACCGACGGTGCGTCAGACCCGGCAACAACGCGCCGAACAGCGGCGTCATTCCTCATGAGCGGCGCTATCCTTGATCTGAGTCAATTGCTGGCGCAGATGAAGCCGGTATTGCAGGATGGCGTCTACGCGCTGGTCTGTGTGCCGCACGATGCTGAGCGGCTGGACTTGCCCGCACTGGTGCGTATCCGCGAAGCTGAAGGCTGGACCTTAGTTCTGGAAGAGTCAATAGCACAGCAGGCGCAGCTGACGGTGTTGTTCCGTGCCGCCTGGATCACACTGCAGGTGCATTCAGATTTGCAAGCGGTTGGGCTGACTGCGGCGTTTTCCACTGCGCTGGCGCAGGCCGGTATCAGCTGTAATGTGGTGGCTGGCGCTTTTCACGATCATTTACTGGTGCCTGTCGAGGATGCACCGGCAGCGATGGCCGTGCTGCAGGCTTTGCAGCAGCAAGCGGCCAACTTATCCGTGCCTTCTTAACCCAGTAATTCCCATAAGCGATCCCAGTCGTCCGGACGAAATGCGCCCTCACGCTTGAACACCAGCTGATGCCGGGCATCTAAGACAAAGTGAGTGGGTGTGCTGCTGATATTGCCGAAATTGTCTTTATGGCCGGGAGCCATACGCCAGGCCGTCGGGAAGCGCTGGCTCTTAGGGTAGGCCTGGGTGGTGACCTCATTGTATTCGTCGAGTTCTTTTTTATTTTTGTCGAGATTGACGCCCAGTAAAGTAAATTTTTTGCTGCTATTACCCGCATAAAACTCACGCATTAACTTCAAATCTTTACTGCACACATCACAATCGACAGTAAAAAAACTGACCAGCACGACTCTGCCGGAAAAATCCTGTAAGCCTAGCGGTTTGCCATTCACGTCCGTGCCTTGCAATTGCAAGCGGCTAGCTTCCGCTGCATAGCTGGATGAGCTCAAGCCCACTAACACACTGGCAGCTGTGGTTTGCAGAAATTGGCGACGATGCATAGGGTCTCCCTGAGAGTGGAAAAATGCAGGCAGTAGCAAAAGCTTGCACGTGGCTGCAGGACTTTGCATTAGTCGCTTAGCAGCCAGAATGCTTTCACTATAGAAGAAAAATATTTTGTCTCAAGGCAATATTGGCCCGAAGATAATTGCGTGTTGTTTCGCTAAGGGGGCATTCCTGTTTTTTTATCGGAACAGGATAGTTCAGCTATTTGTTCTCTGATTCTGGCTATCTGTGCTGGAATTGAGGTGCTACCAGCTATAGGTTGTTTACACCAAGCCAATTAACAAAAAAATGGCTTGGGGATGTGCACATGCGCAGACCTTACTGCTTGGGGCGAAATGCCTGAAGATCACCGCGATGGATCGCATCAATGATTTGTCTGGCATAGCTGACGGCACGTTCATACCATAGGCCGTTTTTATCTCCGGCATTCATCAAATCTTCTTTGATTAAGGCTGCCAGACTGGTATGACAGCGGGCGAATGCGATGCAGGCAGTGATGACATCTTCGTTCGTCGCAGAACAGTCACCGCCCATCTCGCAGGCTGCCAGACGCCATGCAGCATGAATGATGATGCCTTCATCAGAAAAGACGGGATAACTTTTTCCATTCAGAAAAAAATTACTACCGGTACTAGTCTTATCATTGCTCGCATTAATGCCGTAATCACTGACCAATAATGGGTCTTTGTAGGCAAAGATCGCTTGCATGATTTGGTTTTTAGCTAATGCTGCGCCCTGAGGGTCTTTCAACGTTGAAATGCCAGTTGCCAATGTGCTCACTTTAACAAATGGATCTGCTTTTTGGATTGCTTCTTCTCGCAGGGATTTGACTGCTTCGTCGCTGAGTTCGTCGGCAGAAAACCCTTGACACAGATATTGCAGATAATCGAAAGACCTTTGTCGGGCTGAGAAATGCTCTGATGGGAACTTTTGATCAAACTGTAAGTTCGCTTTGTCACGTATCAGAATTTCTTTCGAAACACGGCATTTTTGCAAACTTTTTAGTGCGTATGCAAGGGCACCCGATTCCGGGTGCTGCTTCGCATATGCGACAAAGGCGCGCATATCCTTGGTTTGCGCATACATTTGGGCGACACCTGCTTCAGCCGGCATTTGGCTGGGAGGGGCCACTGTCACCGCTTTGCTCGTTGCCACCTCAACGGATGCGGGCTAACTGGGTATCCCCGTTGCCCGGGTGATAGCGTTAGCAGTAGCGGGCTCAGGATAAAAATGCGCTATTAGCGCTGTTATGCAACTGAGGATGATGAGCGTAAGCAGCGTTTTCTTGGCGGCAGTCACAATTTTGGTATGGCAATTATTTATTTCATACATATAGCTGATTTAAAGATGATGCTTTTTTTGGGGAGCAGATAGAGCAGCCAGGCATATATGGGATATGCCTGGCATTGACAACTTTTCGCGTTGCCGGGTTGTATCATACCTAAGTCGTATCAGTCTTTTAGATCAGAAGTAACTATTTTTTCGGACGAAAGAATTGCAAATCTCCACGATTGATTGCGTCCAGAATCTGACGTGACAACAGTTGAGCCTGGACATATTTTGACCCGTCGCTATCACCATAGCCAGCAAGTTCAAATTTCAAATACGATGGTAAATCGGGAAAGCAACGTGCATAGCCCAGGCAGGAACTGACTACTTCCATATTATTGGCTGAGCAATCAGCCTGCAATTCGCAGGCGGCCAGTTTCCACGCTGTTCTGATCATCCAGCCATCAACACTGAAGGTGGGATAACTTTTTCCATCTAACACGAAACTCGAGCCTTGCGCTTTACCATCATTTGCAACTTTGAAACCGTACTCCGCAACCAGCAAAGGGTCTTTTGTGAGGAAGATTTGATCTAATATTTTCTCTTTGACTTTAGCCGATTCAACAGGCTTGTTTGTAGAAATAGTCGATCTCAGTTTCTCTGCTTGCAGAATGAAGTCTCCTTTTTGAACGCCTTCTGCTTTATGGGCTTCGATCGCGGCTGAAGCCAACTCACTATCACTGAAGTCCTGACAGCGATATCTTACTGCTTCGAATGAAGTTTGCCTGGCTGCATACGACTCGGAATTTTTTCTAGGATCATATTGCAGATTGCTTTGCTTCTTAGTTAACAGGCCTCTTGCATAAGCACAGTCGTACAGTGCTCGTAAGCCATAACCATAGCCGCCTTTTTCCGGAAATTTTTTCGCATATTCAACAAATGCACGCATGTTCTTTGATTCGGAAAGTAACATCGATAACGACTTATCTTTTTCCGAAACACTGAGCTTGTTTGGTACCGTTGCTTCGTTTTTCTTTACAGAAATTTGTGGGGCAAGGTTCTGCTTAACCGGATGGGTATCTTGGTTCGTTGCAGCACTTTGCTCATGATGAAAGTAAAAAAATGTAGCGACTGAACTTGCTGCAATAAGGATGGCAATTTTGATTAATTTCATTTGAATTCATTGATTAACCGAATGAAGGACAATTTGGGCTAGGCTCGGATTTACCTGTTCCCTGTCTCCATGTGCCTGGAACTGGGGAAATTACTTTTAGGGTACTAAAACGTGAACCTACATACCATTGTTCTGTTCCCCCATCTGCATACGTGACAGTCAAACGATAGTTTTGCTGCGTATTTGTGATATAAGACAAGATTTCAGCAGCTAAAGTACGGAAGCTGTTTTCTAAATTGATGATATTTTGAACAGAGCTGGCAGCTAACTGCCGAGTGACTTCATCATCCCCAGATAAAACATTTGAATATTCCGTACCACCTACTCCAAGTGGTAACGCTTTTAACACACATCGTATATCACTCACTTGCGTTCTCAATTGCGCTAATTCGTCATAAGACGGGCCTGAATCGCCGGGCTCACGACCTGGGTCTATATTGCCGGTTCCGCCATCACCTCCATTGCCATTTCCGAAATCACCCCAACCACATTTTTCGGAAAGTATTCCACTGCAATCTCTTTGACCAATAACGTCCACGGATTGTCCGTCCCCTGCAGTGGAGAATTGTGCTGGGGTAATGAGTGTAATGAGGCATAAATTAGCGAGTGTTTTTTTTACAGAAGCGTTCTTAAACATGTTGATTTTATTTCCCAAGTTAATAGCAATTAAAATTTCTCAGAGGAAATTAATGTATTTTCTTTTAAAGAAATCTTCAATTAAAGAATGAATTTTATTTAAATAAATATGTATAAAAACAACAAATCATAGAGGCTAAGTTCATCTCTTTCCACCACAAAATTCTTGCTGTTTGTTTTTTTTATATTGCCTTTAATCCTCTTCCGCCATCCAGAAAAACACCACGGTCAGGCGTTTATCGCGCAGGCTTTGGCCGAAGTAGCCGGTGGCGCTGTGGACCAGGTTGGCTTTGTACAAAATCATGCGGTTGAATACATTTTCCACGCGTAAGTCTTCATACCAGGCTTGTATAGGCAGGCCGCGTACTTTGAGCGCATCGACCAGATTATTGTTCGGGGCTGCCACGATATTGCCGCCGATGGCGCCATTCGGGTAGCGCAGGCGGCAAAAGCTGGTGCCGGAATCCGGCGCCGGATCGCGGCTCAGGTAAATCACGCAGGCATAACGGCACAGGCTGCGGCTATCGGTATGCGGATGTGGTCGGCCTTCCTGCTGGCCGACCAGTTGCGCCACATTGCTGTCCAGCTTCAATCCGCCGGGAGCCTGACCCGTCCAGAGTTTTTGCTTGCCAGTTAATTGCTTCACCTTAGCCTCCAGTGCCGCCAGTTCCTCGGGCAAGAGCGCACCGTGAAAGCGCATGCCCGGCCAGCTTTCCTGGGTATAGGGTTTGCCGTACTGCCACTGCTCGCGTTGATAGCAGCGTTCTGCAATTTCTTCTGCATTCGGCAAGGCCTGATCGACGATCCAGTAATTTTTACCGTGTTCCAGCGGCTCATACGGCAGGCTGGGTGCGACGGCGGGGACGGCGGGTAACGAGACCCCAGGTGCGGGTAAAGGCAACATAGCGCTTAGTTCGATTGTGGTTTGATGCGTATCAGGAAGTGGTCTTACTTATTGGCCAGCCTAGTATGCGCAATACAGGGTCTCCCGCCTAGTAACAGCTTATAAATCCGCTGGCTCGTGTTGCTTTCACACCAATTGTCCCGCGCTCTCAGCTTCATCGCTCAGGAACAGTCGCGTGCTGCAATGCTATCAGGAAGTTCATTCTGATAACGTTCGACCAGTGCATCCAGAAACACACGTGTGCGTGCAGGCATTAGCCGGCGTCCCGGGAATACGGCCCAAACCGGAATTTCCGGCCCTTGCCAGTCACCCAGGATGGGAACCAGGGCCTGGGTTTCCAGATAGTTTCTCGCGAAGTGGTGCGACATCAGCATGATGCCCATGCCCTGTACCGCCAGGCGTATCAGTATTTCCGGTGAATTGGCAGTGGCGCGTCCGGGCGGGATGCCTTCCCATTGCGCATTGCCACGGCGCAGACGCCAGGGGATGGCATCTTTATTACGTGCAGTCAGACGCAGCGCATCGTGTTCCATCAGCGCTTCCGGCTCGCTGGGCGTGCCGCGCTTCGCCAGATACGAGGGGGCTGCATATAAGCCTGCCTTAAACGTGGTCAGACGCCTTGCTGCCAGCGAGGCATCGTCAGGCAGTTCGCCTACCCGTATCGCGACGTCAAAGTTTTCTGCGATCAGATCGACCCGCCGTGGCGACAAGTCCATATCCAGCTGTATCGATGGATAGCGGCGTAACAGGTCGCCCAGAAAAATGCCCATAGGCCCATAGGCGAAATCGCCAGGCATAGAGATGCGTAAATTGCCTGAGGGTTCGGCCTGACGATGCTGGGTCAGTGCCAGCGTGGCTTCCACTTCTTCCCTGACTTGCAGCGCATGTTGTAGCACGCTGTGACCGAATTCCGTCAGGCTGAGCTGACGTGTGGTGCGCAGTAACAGGCGTTCGCCGAGCTGGGTTTCCAGGGTGGAGATACGGCGCGACAGCGTAGATTTTGGCAAACCCAGCCGCTCTGCGGCTTTGCTAAAGCTGCCTTCTTCCGTAACCCGCGCAAACAGGAATAAGTCATTGGCTTCTATTTGCATACGCTTGCTCCAGTATTGTTCCGAAAATGGAACAATGATATCCAATTTATCGTCTTCTGTATTGAAAGTGGAACGTATAAAGTAGCTACATCGCCAAACGGAACAGCAAATAGTGAACTGCGCGTAAGGCGAGCTTCGATATAGCGACATCCGAACCAGCAGACTAAGTCATTCAATCAGACAAGGAAACGATCATGAAAATTTTGCAAATCAACTCCAGCGTACGTTCCGCTAATTCGCACAGCAACCGCCTGGCGGCTGAGCTGAGCGCCCATTTGCTGGCGCAACATCCGGGTGCCACATTGCAAGTGCGCGATCTGGGTGCGACACCGCATCCGGTACTGGACGAAACTGCCTTGCAAGCCTTATTCACCCCAGCCGACCAGCGCACAGAGGCGCAGCAGGCCAGAGTGGCCCAGGATGATGCGCTGATTGCAGAATTGCAGGCGGCAGACAGCGTAGTGATCGGTGCGCCTATGTATAACTTTGGAATTTCTGCGCAATTGAAAAACTGGATCGATGCGATTTCGCGTGCCGGTGTGACTTTCCGTTATACCGCACAGGGTCCGGAAGGTTTGCTGACCGGTAAAAAAGTGTATGTGGTGTTGAGCCGTGGTGGCCTGTATCGGAATACGCCGAATGATACACAGATGCCTTATCTGCGTGCTTTCCTGGGCTTCCTTGGTATGAACGATGTGGAATTTATTTATGCAGAAGGCCTGGCCATGGGGCCGGACAGTGAAGCACAGGCGCTCAGTGCGGCACGCGCAGAGATCGCTCAATTGAATTAAACAGAAGCACATGGATGGTACAGGCTGACTCTGACATATCAGCCTGATATTTAGCATGAAGGAGCAAGGTATGAACACGAATCACCAACCTGAAGTCGTTACTCGTCCACGTCAAGTCGAGCATTTGGTCGTCGGACAGGAAACGTCCGATGGCGCCGGTGTGAAACTCACGCGCTTGCTCGATCACCAGTTGCAGAAGCGCCTCGACCCTTTCCTGATGCTGGATGCCTTTGGCAGCGATCAGCCTGATGATTACATCGCCGGTTTTCCCGATCATCCGCACCGTGGCTTTGAAACCATCACCTATATGCTGACCGGTCGTATGCGCCACCGTGACAGCGCTGGAAATGAAGGCTTATTGCAAACCGGTGGTGTGCAATGGATGACCGCAGGACGTGGGGTGATCCACTCCGAGTTACCTGAGCAAGAGTCAGGTCGTATGGCAGGATTTCAGTTATGGCTGAATTTGCCAGCGCAGGACAAGATGTGCGCGCCCTGGTATCGCGACATTCAGCGCGAGCAGATTCCTGAACTGCGCACAGAACAGGATGTGCTGGTGCGGGTGATCGCCGGTACCAGCCACGGTGTGACGGGTGCGGTGCAAAGAGCGCATACCCAGCCGCTGTATCTGGATATCCATAGCCCAGACGGTGCCAGCTTTACGCAAGCATTGCCGGCAGCAATGAACGCCTTTGTCGTTGTCTATGAGGGAGCGTTGCAGGTGCAGGGGTCTAAGGTGGCAAAGGGGCAAATGGCGATACTGAACAATGCGCCGGAGTCTGATGGCGTGCAGTTCCGGGCAGTCGGTGCGACCCGCGCCATTCTGGTAGCCGGGCAGCCGCTGAATGAGGCCATCGTACAGTACGGCCCGTTTGTGATGAACAGCCAGCAGGAAATTATGCAGGCAATTGACGATTACCGCCGCGGGGCATTCGCCGCGTGAACCTGGCGACTGATGGGCATGGCTATATGCGCATCGCGAACTGATTAATTTGAAAGGAAATAAACATGACATATTTAGAAAAAACCGGCCCGCTGTTTGGGCGTGTATTGATTGCTCTGATTTTCGTGCTGTCAGGCGTCAGCAAAATCACCGGCTTTGATGGCACGGTAGGCTATATCGCTAGCAAAAATCTGCCTTTCCCTGCACTGGCTGCGGTTGCGGCAATCGTGGTGGAACTGGGTGGTGGCTTACTGTTGATGTTGGGCTGGCGCGCCCGTCTGAGTGCAGCAGCGATGGGATTATTCACGATTGCGGCTGCCGTGCTGTTCCATGACTTCTGGGCAGCGGCACCGGATGCAGCCCACAACCAGATGATTCACTTTATGAAAAATCTGTCCATGGCCGGTGGCTTGTTGATGGTGGTGGTACATGGCAGCGGACCGCTGAGCGTGGATCGCCAGGATTGAATGCAGTCTGCCTGAAAATAAAAAACGCTGATACAAGATCAGCGTTTTTTTCATTTAGCCTGAACTGCTACCGCGTATCAGTCCTGATCGAGTTGCAGTTGTATCACGCCAGTTGCAGGTGTCGCGCAGGGTTCATCGTCAAATGCGATATCGCCATTGGGGTTGGCATTGCCATCGAGTTTCAAGTCATGGAAGTTGAACAGATTTCTGTCCATCAGATGCGAAGGAGCGACGGTCGATAAGGCAGAGAAAATATTATCGACGCGGCCAGGATGTTTCTTTTCCCATTCACGCATCAGGTTTTTGATTTGCTTACGCTGCAGGTTTTCCTGTGATCCGCACAGATCACAAGGAATGATAGGGAATTGCCGTACTTGCGCATAACGTTCAGTATCGGCTTCTTTCACATAGGCCATAGGGCGGATCACGATATGTTTGCCATCGTCCGACTGTAGTTTGGCTGGCATGCCTTTGAGTTTACCGCCGAAGAACATATTCAGGAAAAAGGTTTCCATGATGTCGTCGCGATGATGGCCGAGCGCGATTTTGGTCGCACCCAGTTCATCGGCTACCCGGTACAAAATGCCTCGGCGCAGTCGTGAACACAGCGAGCAGGTGGTTTTGCCTTCTGGGATCAGGCGCTTAACGATGCTATAAGTGTCTTGATTTTCGATGTGATACGGGATGCCGATTTTTTCCAGATAAGCAGGCAGTATATCGGCCGGGAAATTCGGCTGCTTTTGATCCAGATTGACGGCCACGATCTCGAAGTTGATAGGTGCGCGTTCGCGCAGCGTCATCAGGATATCGAGTAAGGCATAACTGTCCTTGCCACCGGACAGGCAGACCATGACCTTATCGCCTTCTTCTATCATATTAAAATCGCCTATGGCCTGACCGACCAGGCGGCACAAACGTTTGTGCAGCTTATTGTTTTCGTAGGCGATTTTTTCTGCTGACTTGGTTGCCGACTGAGTGGCCGACTGAGTGGCTGCGGCTTCGCCGGCGCCGGATGTGAGGGATTCATTCAAGGCTTGCATGGTCTGACTCTGGTTTTACTGTTGAATTGCTGGTGCTGGATGTTTAGGCAAGGGCTTTGGCACAGCAGGGCGAGGCGGGGAGTTGATCTTTGCCGGTCGCGCTGCGTTTGCCTTAACGCGCATGCCTGAGTTTTACTCTTTAATCTGAAACACTTCTACGCCCACACCTTCACAATCCGGATAGACATCCGGTTTCATGGTGGAGACACAGACTGCGCGTACCCGTGGGTGAGCCAGCATGCTGCGTGCCACATCATCACACAGGGTTTCCTGCAAATGAATATGGCCTTGCGCTATCCGTGCCGCGATGGTGCCACGCATGAAATCATAATCCACGACCTCATCGAGCAAATCATCTTTTGGTGTCGACAAGGCCAGCGGGATATACAGATCGACATTGATCAGCACGCGCTGTTCGCCTTTTTTTTCAAACTCATGCACACCGATATTGATGTTGACTTCATAGTTGCGCAGGAACAAACGACGGCAATCGGTCAGTTGCGGGTGGTGCAGGACGGATAACATAAAAAGCTCGATTCTTAGAAAAGTTAACTGAGGTTACCGGTATTCGCAGTCGCGACGAACATTACATCGCGCTGCAAGGGAATTAAATGCTGGCCGCCATCGACCAGGATAGTGGTGCCCGTGATGGCCGGACTATCTGCTACAAAGCACACCGTGCGCGCGATATCATCCGGCGTACTGGAACGTCCCAGCGGTGTGACCTGATGGGCCTGCGTAAAATCGGCCTCACTCTGATGTCCGGATACCATGGTGATGCCGGGCGCTACGCCGACTACCCTGACTTTGGGTGCCAGCGCTTGTGCCAGCGTGGTCGTCGCGCATTGTAATGCGGCTTTGGACAAGGTGTACGATAAAAAATCAGGATTCAGATTGAACAGCTTCTGATCCAGTAACTGGATGGCACAACTTTGACCGTGTTCCGGCGTGGCAGCATATAGCGCCTGGGTCAGGATAACCGGGGCCGCCAGATTGGCATGCATATGCCGGTCCAGCGCAGCATGACTGAAGCTGTGCACATCATCTTCTTCAAACAGGGATGCATTATTGACCACGCAATGTATGCCACCCAGCGTGGCGATCACTTGTGGCAGCAAGGCGCGGGTCGCTGCTTCATCGGCCAAATCGCAAGCGAATGCCGCAGCACGGCGGCCCATGGACTGTATCTCAGTCACTACCTGGGCAGCCTCGCTGCCTGAACGGCCATAATGTACAGCCACGTCCCAGCCTTGCCCAGCCAGGGCGAGCGCGATGTGGCGACCTATGCGTTTAGCCGCACCGGTCACCAGGGCGACGCGTGGAGCGGTGGAGCCGGTCGGCGCTTCAGTGTGCATGCTGCTCATGGAAATTCTTCACAGTGTTGTTACGGTTTTCAATACAATGCCGGTATGCAAAAATTATCTCTACCTTTACCGGCGCCGGATGCGCTTGCAGCTTCACAAGCTTTGCAACAACGGATTTTGGACGAACTGGCCCAGCATCAGGGCTGGCTGCCTTTTTCACGCTATATGGAGCTGGCGCTGTACGCACCCGATCTGGGTTATTACAGCGGCGGTGCGACAAAATTAGGCAAAGACGGCGATTTTACAACGGCGCCTGAAATGACGCCGCTGTTTGGTGCCACGCTGGCGCAATTTTATGCGCAGTGTCTGCCGCAGATCAGTGCTCAGGTCATGGAGTTTGGCGCTGGCAGCGGCAAACTCGCGAAAGACTTTCTGAGCGAGTGCCGTACAGCAGGTATCGCGATAGAGCGCTATTTTATCGTGGAATTGTCTGGCGAACTGCGTGCCCGTCAGGAAGAATATCTGAAAGATTTTGCTGAAGTGCAGTGGCTGCCCGCGATGCCAGAGGCATTTTCCGGACTAGTGGTGGGCAATGAAGTGCTGGATGCGATGCCGGTCGACCTGCTGCGCAAGACAGACAGCGGCTGGCGCGAAGTGGGGGTGGCATTGAAGAGCAGCGAGGCCCAGCCTGCTTTAGAGTTCGTGGAGCGCGACTGCGATCCGGCGCGCGCAGCACAGATCCCGGATGCTGATACGCTGCAGGAGGGTTACCTGACCGAAGTCCACGCTGTTGCGATCGGCTTTATGCATAGCTTGTCCGCTATGCTGCAAGCCGGACAGGCGCACACCGGTAAAGCGGCCGCAGCCTTGCTGATCGACTACGGTTTCCCGGCGCGTGAGTATTATCATCCGCAACGGCATCAGGGCACGCTGATGTGTCATTACCGCCATCATGCTCATCCCGATCCTTTTTATCTGCCGGGCTTGCAGGACATTACCGCCCATGTGGACTTTACTGCGATGGCCCAGGCCGCACTGGATAGCGGTCTGCACTTGCATACTTATGCGAGCCAGGCTGGTTTCCTGATACAGGCTGGTATCGCACAGGTGTTGGCGCGTACTTCCGCCGAACAGGTGATGCAATATCTGCCGCAGGCCAATGCCTTGCAAAAACTGGTGTCGCCAGCAGAAATGGGTGAATTATTTAAAGTATTGCTGGTTGGGACAGAACTCAGTCTGCCTGCTACTTTGCTGCAGCAAGACCGCTCACACCGCCTGTAAATCCCTGTTCAGCCTTTGTGGCTGGCTGATCCTGAAGGGAGTCTGCTTATGTTTCGCTGGTTTTTGACCCTGTTTTTGGTCGTAATTGTATTTTCCAGTCTCTTACCCTGGCTGGAAAAACTGGGCATCGGCCGTTTGCCGGGTGACCTGCGTTTCCGCCTGTTCGGTAAGCAGTTTTCGTTTCCATTCGCCTCTACCATCCTGATCGCCTTATTCGTGCTGGTAGTCGCCAGATTTGTTAAATAAGGGGAATTAGGTTGCCTAAACGCAGCATTTTTTTCTGCAAACAGGGCAACATGCATAAAGTTCCGCTCTGCACTGCCGTCACATGCATATAATGAATCTGGCGACAGTCTAACCGTGCAGTACGCACGGTCATCCCATGTCTGGCAATCAGTACAATAATTAAGCTAAAGGTTGAAATGAGCGAACTCAGTGACATCAGGGCATTGCTCGTTGAACCGCATCAGGGCATGCGGGTCAGTTTGCACAATATGTTGAATTTGTGTGGCATTACCAAAATCGAGCATGCACTCACCGCTGGTACGGCGGTGCGGTCGATACAGAATAAGGTCTATGACCTGATCCTGTGTGAATACGACCTGGGCGTCGGTCAGGATGGCCAGCAACTGCTGGAAGATATGCGCCATCATAAGCTGGCTCCCTTATCCACCATCTTCATCATGGTCACGGCCGAGCGTAGCTACGCGAAAGTCGTCAGTGCCGCCGAGCTGGCCCCATCTGATTATCTGCTCAAGCCTTTTACTGCTGACACTTTGCTGGAACGTGTGATCAGGGCTTTAGAAAAACGCCGCGCCTTTGTTGACGTCCATGCACTGATGGAAGAGGGGAATCCGACTGAGGCGATTGTGGCCTGCCATCATGGGGAGCGCGATTATCCCAAGTATGCAGTCGACTTTATGCGCCTGCGCGCTGAGTTGCATGTGGTGCTGGGCGAGGCAGTGGAAGCTGAAGCCTTATACACCCAGTTATTCGAATTAAAAGCCGTGGCCTGGGCACGTCTGGGTTTAGCGAAGACCTTGTACATGCAAGGTAAATATCAGGAAGCAGAGATTATCCTGAAAAATCTGGTGGCTGAAAATAATAAGTACATGGATGCCTATGACTGGCTGGCGAAAACCCATGAAATGATAGGCCAGTTACCAGAAGCGAAAGAAGTGCTGGATACTGCCGTCAGTGTGTCACCGCATGCGGTGCGGCGTCTGCGTAATCTGGGCCGGATTGCGATGGAAACCGGCGATATAGAAACGGCAGAAAACGTATTTAAAAAGGTAGTCAGTAAGGCCAAATTTTCTGAATTCCGCGACCCTGAGGATCACCTGAACCTGGTTGGTGCGCTGGTCAAAAAAGGCGATACCGATCAGGCGAAATCGGTAATACGCGACATGGAAAAAAACATGGTCGGGCTTAAGAAGACCGCTGCCTGCCGCGCGATTTCTGCTGCCATGGTGCATGCGAAAACCGGTGATAAGCGCCTGACCGAAGAATTGGATAATGCGGTGGTTGCCTCACGTGAGGACATCGGCCTGTCGACCAATGCCAAACTGGGGCTGGCAAAAAGCTGCCTGGAAAATAATCAGGAAAGTCAGGCGTCCGAAATCGTACTGGATGTGATGAAAAATGCCAGTAACCAGCGCATGATGGCACGTGCTATGGGTGTGTTTGAAAGCGCCGGTAAGGGGCATCTTGCTAAGGAATTAGCGCAGCGCAGCCAGAAAGAGGTGATGGATCTGGTGGCGCTGGGGGTACAAAAGGCGAAGCAAGGCGACTTCCGTGGCTCGGTTGAACTGATGACCGCTGCGGCAAAAAAATCGCCTGATAATCCACAGGTGGTATTGAATGCGGCGCTGGCTGCGCTGAAGTGCCTGGAAAACATGGGCTGGGACAGCACGATAGGCGAGCAGGCGCGCGAATTGATTGAAGCTGGAAGACGTCTGGATCCTATGAATCCGCGTCTGAAAGCGATCCGCGGTTTGTATGACGAACTGCAGAAAAAATATGGTTTGGCGGTCAACCGTACTGCCAAAACCTGAGGTATTTCCCCTTAGGCCAGCTGCTGTGGCTGGCCTTGTCCGCATTGACGCGACCAAGTCCTGAACCCTGTCCCACGCATATCGCCTACAATCAGGATTTTTCTTTGCCGGAGTTTGTCATGAGTTTTGCCACCTGGTTTGCCTTTGTCATTGCCGCTTGCGTGATCGCGATTTCGCCGGGTTCTGGCGCTGTATTGTCGATGTCGCATGGGCTGAATTACGGTGTGCGTCGTACCAGTGTCACCATTATGGGTTTGCAAGCCGGTTTGCTGATGATACTGGCGATTGCCGGTGCCGGTGTCGGCTCTGTTCTGCTGGCCTCTGAGCTGGCGTTCAGCATCGTCAAGGTGGTCGGTGCCTTGTATCTGATCTATTTGGGCTGGATGCAATGGCGCACCCGCGTCACACAGGGCATGCTGCAAGGCACAGCTGATAAAGTGGTTCCATCCGTGAAGCGCCGCTTTCTGACTGGCTTTCTGACCAATGCGACCAATCCTAAGGGCATCATTTTCATGGTGGCGGTTTTGCCGCAATTCATATCGCAACAGGCGCCGCTGTTACCGCAGTTGCTGATACTGGCTGTGACTATGTGTACGGTAGACCTGATGGTCATGCATAGCTATGCGTTTGCCGCTTCCGGTGCGCAAAAGTATTTCCGTGATGAGCGCTGGCTGCAAAGGCAGAACCGTTTTTTTGGCGGCATCCTGATGGCAATTGGCGCTGCGCTATTCTTTGTGAAGCGTAGTCCGGCAAATTAAACAGCTATCCGACAAAGACGGCAGCTCACTTTGTTGGGCTGCCGTCTTTTTTTCCCGATTTATCTTGAATTTACTCGCTTAAAGGGATGCCCTGCTTTTTGGCCAGTGCGTCAATGTCCTGCCAGATGGTCATCTGATTCAGTAAGCGGCTGGCCGGGTCTATCATGGCTGCCAGATTAAAAAAGCGTTCCAGCGAGGTCTCATCAAAGCTCATGGATTGCGAAAAATTAATGCGGCCATATTGCTTGTGAAATGCGTGCAGCAAGTCGGCTGGCGCATCTTTATGCCATGCCTGCATTAAGCCACCTACCATCAGTGCACAGTCGGTAGTCTGTTCCAGACTGCGTGCACTGCGTGCCGTAGCGACATCGCGGAAGTCCAGCAGACGCGGGAAAAATACCTGACGTACCCAGCTGGCCGGAATGCCATCCGGGCGCTGCAGACTGGCGCTGCGCCAGTATTTCCAGCTCTTTTCCGTCTCGTGCGCAGCTACAAACTGCGGATCGGCCACCAGCAGGCAGTCTTCACCCAGTTCTATATCCAATACTACCGGCAAGCCTGCCTGATGGCCGATGTCATCCAGCCCAGCCAACACAGGCTTACTGCCTTTCTGATCCTGCAGCGCATTGACAAAAGCCCCCATCACTGCGGCGTGTTGCTGATGCAGTTCACTGGTATTTTTGCAAAATCCAGCACAGGCAGCGTAATAAGCCATTAATTCGCCGACGAAAACTCCACCGCTCAAATGGTGATTTTCCAGTCCCAGGCGCTGGGTGTCGTTGCTGATACCCTGCCGTAGTATGGTGTACAGCTGATTCGTGGTGCAGCCAAACTTTACTTTGCTGCCAGCGGCAAGTCTGAATTCGCTCATGGATTTACTTTCTGAAATAAGCCGAGCGCGAGCTCGGGTGGGCGTGCGATCACAGCTTGTCCTTGATAGCTGACGATAGGGCGCTGTAATAATTTAGGAGTGGTCACGATGGCTTGCAGCGCGCGCAAACTGTCGGCGCCCGCCAGACTGGCAGCACTGTACTCTTCTTCATTTGAGCGCAACATCGCTTGTACATCGCCACCGAGCTGTGTCAGCAGTGTTTGTAACTGCTCCAGCGTCAGCGGCGTCTTTTGGTAGTCGATGACTTCCAGTCTTAATTGCTGTTCACTTGCGGTCTGCTCGAGCAGAGCCAGTGTTTCGCGTGATTTGGAGCAACGTGGATTATGGTAGAGCTGTATCATAAGTATTCTTTAGCATTCTTTACAGAAAACGGTCACCGACACCTGCCAGTACCAGGCAGCCAAGCACGGCGAACACAGTTGCGGCGATCCAGCGTACCAGCTTAAACGGAAAATTGGGCGACGCCACTTTACCCAAAAACACCGCCGGTACGTCGGCAATCAGCATGCCCAGCGTCGTGCCCGCAATGACGCTGACCAGCGCTTCATACTTTGCTGCCAGTGCAACCGTGGCGAGCTGGGTTTTATCGCCCATTTCAGCCAGGAAGAAAGTCACACAGGTCAGTAAAAAGACGCCGTAGCGGCCATCCTGGATGCCCTCATCATCCATGTCGTCCGGCTTCAAAGTCCAGGCCGCGATAGCGATAAATGAGAGCCCAAGTCCCCAGCGCAACCAGTCTGCAGGAATGTGGCTGGCTACCCAGCTACCAATTAAGCCGGCCAGCGCATGGTTGGCCAGAGTGGCGACCAGGATGCCCAGAATAATGGGGGCAGGCTTTTTATACCTCGCTGCCAGTAACAGCGCGAGCAATTGCGTTTTATCGCCGATTTCACCGACGGTGACAGCGAGTGCAGAGACGAGAAATGCTTCCATGTGTGTATTTGGGACGGGGCGGACTGGCCAATGACAGCAGCACGCCGCCCCATCCCTGGAAACGCCATGCGACTATCAAAGGTCTTGCGAAATCCACGAATAATCGCAGATCCGGCGCACCATGACGAACCCGTCAAGTATGTTGATGCGCCGTCTTCAGCAGGGCTGAAGCTGGCTACTCCCCAATGATTGAGAGCGCGCATTATAGCTCAGGCAATCCGTGTCGCATGGAAAAATTCAAGCACGGTTGAGCATGGAATTAAGCTGAAAACCTAAAGTCTACTTGCCTTGCTACGCTTGCAAGCGTCTGTTAAACCTTGGATTGTAGCTGTTGCAGCCAGAAAAAATACTGGATACTTATTTTTATAAGTCTATGCTATTAATGGATGTTATCGATAGCGGGCACTTACAAATAGGTGAAATCCTTGCTTATCAGCTTAGCTTTTGCATAGTGTGTGCAGCGCAGTGCCGGTGTTGTCCGGGTCTGCGCAGGCCTGGCCTTGGACTGCTGAGTGTGTGGAAAGTGTCATGCCAGGAAATAGAGGGTGATACACTGAAATTTTATAAATCATTTTATCCGGATGTGCAAAGTGGATGCCTATCTGAATCATTTCATGAGCTTTTGGTCTGCAGCAGAGATTAATGCGAATTTAATCATTTTCCTCAATATTTTTGGCGCGATGCTGCTGGGATTTGTGGTGGGCTATGAGCGTTCCTACCATGGCAGGGCAGCGGGAATGCGTACTTATGGACTGGTGTGCATGGCCTCGGCTGCGCTGGTCGTCATTGCAGGCTATCCTGACTTCTGGTTTGGCGGCAGGGCGCTGGCACCGATGAATCTGGATCCTTCGCGTACAATTCAGGGCATCGTCACTGGCATAGGCTTTCTGGGCGCGGGTGTGATTATGAAGGAAGGTTTCACGATCAGCGGGCTGACCACGGCAGCATCGGTCTGGGCCTCGTCGGCCATTGGTATTCTGGTCGGCGTAGGCTTTTATGCCGCTGCGATACTGCTGGCGCTGTTGTCTGCCGCCTGCATGATCTGGGTACATAAACTGGAAGCCTGGTTGCCAGCCCGGGCCGCGATTGCCATCACCCTGCGTTTTCAGCCCGGCGTGCAGCCGGACGAGACAGATTTGATCGCTATGGCGGAACGGCATGGTTATGAACTGGCTGAAGGGACGCTCGCGATCGCTATGCAGGCAGGCTGTACAGAATGGCGCTTTGTTGCCGTTGCGCTGGACCGCCGCTCTGCCAGTCCGCTGGCCGTACTTTCGCATGACTTTCAGCAAAAACCATACATAGACTCATTTCAGCTCAACCATGCGAGAAATTAAGCTGAGCGCTGAAAAACAGGCTTGCACAGGAAAAGTGTGCTCTTTTCTCGTCATTTTATTATTGATTAAATAATTATTTATCGTTTTTTGACTCTTTTTAGAAAACAGCCTTGACAGGTGTGAGGTCGATCTATATAGTTCGGGATTCCCTGCGGAGAGGTGGCCGAGTGGTTAATGGCAGCAGACTGTAAATCTGCCCTCTTGCGAGTACGCTGGTTCGAATCCAGCCCTCTCCACCAGGTAAAGAATTTTAAAGAATTTGTATTGCGGCTGAAGTGGTAGCCCCTGCGGGTGTAGCTCAATGGTAGAGCTGAAGCCTTCCAAGCTTATGACGAGGGTTCGATTCCCTTCACCCGCTCCAGTTTTTTGCATCGCTATTGTGCGAAACAAGCTGCCCTTGTAGCTCAGTGGTAGAGCACTCCCTTGGTAAGGGAGAGGCCACGTGTTCAATCCACGTCAAGGGCACCACTAAAGCTGGTGTTTCAAGTCTGAAGTCGTCGGGCGCGTGCCTGAGTATTCTCATCAAAATCGTTAGGAGTCCAAAATGGCAAAAGGTAAGTTCGAACGCACCAAGCC
>NZ_JAABOS010000030.1 GCF_010078235.1 Cognatundibacterium crateris
CGAAATCATAGCTCCAGACGACGTTTCGTTTGCCCGGCATCTTCGGGCGCGGAACTGTGCTGGCAATGGCCCGCCGGCGCTTGCGTTTCGCTGGAACCTGTAGACCTGCATCGGCCCAAATCCTAGAGCAGCGTTCCTTGCCCAACGCCATGCCTTCCCGCGCCAAAAACACCCGAATTCGTCGTGAACCGAAGCGCGGAAACTGGCCAGACAAGCGACGCATTGCATCAACGACTGGCGCATCCTTACCAGGCAATTTGAGATCGTGGTACAGGCCAGAACGCGCGACGTCCAGCAGATCGCATGCCCGACGTTGCGGAACCCCTCTGTTGATTGCGTAGCGTCTGGACAGATTGGCCCACTTTACATTTCTTCTTTCTGATCTGTAACGTTTCTTAACGAAAAAAGACTAAAGATCTACTAAAACATAACAAAGACAAATTAAGGGAATAAATTATGCAAAGGTATCTTTATTTAATTCTTGACTCGTTTCCGACAACGAATGAGGCCATGATAAGTAAAATTTATAAAAATTTGATTCTTAGAAATTATGATCGTGGTGATCTAATTTATAAACAAGGCGAAATTCCGGCAAATTTAATTTTTTTGATAAACGGGTTGCTAATAGGCGAGGTTCAAAGTAAGTTAAAAAAAAATAATCAAAAAGCAATATTGTTTACTCCAAATAAATGGTGTGGTGAAGAGTATTTATTTGAGAAGTTTCCTTTAACACTTAATTTGGTAGCTGAAGTTGAATGTGAAACTGTGCAGATTCCGTTTAGTGTTGTTAGAGAACTTATTTCTTTAGAACCTTCACTGCAAAGTTATTTTCTTTACTCTATTGCAACACAATCTGCTAGGAGAAACTATATAACTTTACGTCGCTTATATTCAAATTCTATTGGCAAGATTTTTTATACACTTCTTTTTTTGATTGAAGTTTGTGTAAATAAACCTCGCTCTACCGCTAAGTCAATTGACTATCACTCAGATACTTTAGCGTTGAATATTTCGCAAGATTGTTTGGCAAGAATTAGTGCGGCAGGACGAACAAATACATCTAATTTGCTTAAGTATCTTGAAGAGTTGGGTCTCCTTAGAACCGGATATAATCTAATTGAGTTTTTTAATTTATCAGCTTGGCTCAACTGTGCATTTAGAGAAGCCAATAGTAGGTATTGGGAAAATAATCTAAATTATGAAGAAGTTGCTCAAAAGCTTAGTTACAAGCCATGTGAATACGAAAGTAGCAAAATTTCAATAAATTCTAGAGTTCTAGAGTATTAGCAAATGCCTCTGTACCTTCGCTTTTAGATTGATGGCCGCAACTTACTTTAGGTGTGGTGCTTCGGAGAAAAGACTCTCAATTTCCGCACACTTTAGTTAAGGTGACCTTCTCCCAAATTAGTACGAAACCAATTTAGAGTCCGCGG
>NZ_JAABOS010000031.1 GCF_010078235.1 Cognatundibacterium crateris
AAAATGGCAAAAGGTAAGTTCGAACGCACCAAGCCGCACGTGAACGTCGGTACAATTGGTCACGTTGATCACGGTAAAACTACACTGACAGCAGCGATCGCGACAGTTCTGTCCGCAAAATTCGGCGGCGAAGCGAAGAAATACGACGAAATCGACGCAGCACCAGAAGAAAAAGCACGTGGTATTACAATTAACACTGCTCACGTAGAATACGAAACAGCAAGCCGTCACTACGCACACGTTGACTGCCCAGGCCATGCTGACTATGTTAAAAACATGATCACTGGTGCAGCGCAGATGGACGGCGCGATCCTGGTTTGCTCCGCAGCAGACGGTCCTATGCCACAAACACGTGAGCACATCCTGTTGGCTCGCCAGGTTGGTGTTCCATACATCATCGTTTTCCTGAACAAATGCGACATGGTTGATGACGCTGAGTTGCTGGAACTGGTTGAAATGGAAGTACGTGAATTACTGTCCAAATACGAATTCCCAGGCGACGATCTGCCGATCATCCAAGGTTCCGCAAAACTGGCGCTGGAAGGCGACAAAGGCGCGTTGGGCGAAGAAGCGATCATGAAACTGGCGGACGCACTGGATAGCTACATTCCTACACCAGAGCGCGCAGTTGACGGTACATTCCTGCTGCCAGTAGAAGACGTATTCTCCATCTCTGGTCGCGGTACAGTGGTAACAGGCCGTGTTGAGCGTGGTATCGTTAAAGTCGGTGAAGAGATCGAAATCGTTGGTATCAAAGACACAGTCAAAACAACATGTACTGGCGTTGAAATGTTCCGCAAACTGCTGGACCAAGGTCAGGCAGGCGACAACGTAGGTGTTCTGCTGCGCGGTACTAAGCGTGAAGACATCCAGCGTGGTCAAGTATTGGCGAAACCAGGTTCGATCAAGCCACATGCACATTTCACAGGCGAGATCTACGTTCTGTCGAAAGATGAAGGCGGCCGTCATACACCATTCTTCAACAACTACCGTCCACAGTTCTACTTCCGTACAACGGACGTAACTGGTTCGATCGAGTTGCCAGCAGACAAAGAAATGGTTATGCCAGGTGACAACGTATCGATCACAGTAAAACTGATCAACCCAATCGCGATGGAAGAAGGCTTGCGCTTCGCTATCCGTGAAGGTGGTCGTACAGTCGGTGC
>NZ_JAABOS010000032.1 GCF_010078235.1 Cognatundibacterium crateris
CCCAAATTAGTACGAAACCAATTTAGAGTCCGCGGTTAAAAAACTGTCTGCAAATTGATTCGGAGTCAGATAGCCAATCGAGCTGTGCGGTCGTTGCTCATTATAGTCCTGACGCCATTCTTCTATCGCTTCCCTCGCGTAGCGCAGGGAAACGAACCAATGTTCGTTCAAGCACTCGTCCCTGAATTTGCCGTTGAAACTCTCTATGTACGCATTCCGTTGCGGCTTGCCTGGTTCGATAAAGTGGAGTTTAAGCCCCCGTTCATAGGCCCATGCATCCAGTGCTTTACCGGCAAATTCCGGGCCGTTATCGACTGTAATCGATGTCGGCAGCCCTCGGTTTTCTGCCAGTCGTTCCAGCACGCGAACGACCCGTAGTCCGGGCAAGGAACGATCCACTTCAATCGCCAGGCATTGTTTCGTAAAATCATCGACGATGTTCAAACACCGAATTCGTCGTCCATCCACCAGGCCGTCCGAGACGAAATCCATCGACCAGCTTTGATTCGGTGCCATCGCCGTCGCTTTAACTACGCGTTCGACGCCAGCAATACGTTTGCGTTTCCTTCGGCGAATCATCAGCCCGGCTTCCCGATACAGACGGTAAGTGCGCTTGTGATTAATCGCCCAGCCATCTCGCCGCAACAGGATGTGCAACCGCCGATAAACGTAGCGCCGCTTCAGGTTGGGCAAATCGTGCAGCCGTGCTTTAAGCGAGGTGTCGTCCTGCCGTTGGCTTTGGTAACGGTAGTTCGATCTCGATATCCCGATCAGCCCACAAGCACCGGTAATTCCTAGCGAATGGACCGTCATTAAATGCAAAACGGCGGCACGCTTGGCTTGTGGGCTTACCACTTTTGGTTGACGATATCTTTTAAAGCAGCGTTGTCGAGCATCGATTCCGCCAGCAGGCGCTTGAGTTGGCCATTCTCGGCCTCCAAGGCTTTGAGTCTCTGCGCATCGGAGATGCTCATGCCGCCGAATTTGGCTTTCCAGTTGTAGTAGGTGGCTTCGCTGATGCCGTGCTGACGACATAGGTCAGTCACTTTCTTGCCAGCTTCCGCTTCCTTCAACACACCGATGATTTGGATTTCCGTAAATCGCTTTTTCATGCTGCCTCCTATCGGCAGACTCTACATCTTTATCGTACTAATTTGGGGGGG
>NZ_JAABOS010000033.1 GCF_010078235.1 Cognatundibacterium crateris
CTGGATTTATACGCACGACTCTACGCTGTGGAACGGGAAGTCAGCTTGCTCGCCCCGGCGCAACGCTTAGCCATTCGTCAAACGCAAGCTAAGCCAGTTGCAGACGCACTACATCAATGGTTACTGGTTCAACGCCAGCGAGTCCCTGGCGGCGGTGCTACATTCAGGGCAATCGACTACAGTTTAAATCGCAGGTCGGCGTTAACCCATTACCTCAACGATCCTCAGGTGCCGATTGATAATAATTGGGTTGAGAACCAGATTCGTCCGGTCGCATTGGGACGAAAAAATTGGATGTTCGCTGGCAGCCTGCGCGCAGGAAAACGTGCGGCGGCGATCATGAGTCTGATCCATTCAGCCCGGCTCAACGGTCACGATCCTTACGGGTACATGAAGGACGTGCTGGAAAGACTACCATTACAATCATTCAGTCGCATCGGCGAACTACTTCCACACAACTGGAAGCTTGCTCAATCATTTCCATCATCCATATCAGAANACTTTTCGCCGAACCAAGACTTTGGACGAATAGCTCGTGCACGCTGCTACGCAATGCCATGCGTTCAACGCATTAGACCAATACTGTTATTGCAGTGTACTTTATCTCGAGTAATTGGGATATGGTAAGTCGATATTCCAGATACTTGTTTTGGAAGCTTAGAAACTACTTGGATTTAATTTCAGAGGAGCTGATTGACTTAATGAATAGGTTAAGAATGGCAATTTGTTGTAACGTTATTTGCTGAGCGAAGACTAATAAGGGCAAGAATTTTTTGCAAAATCTCAAAACATCAACAGAGGTATCTAAATATGAAAAATATTTCATTCAACTTTGGCTCCAGTACATGTTTGACTATTGGATTATTGATTTCATTAAGTTTCTCAAATATAGCTATGGCACAATCCTCATTGGACGTTAGTGATTCAGGTAAGGCTAAAGTTTTTTTTGTTTCCCCTCAAAATAATGTAATTGTTCGTGTAAACCTCCCCCAATCAGTGCCAGGTATTACT
>NZ_JAABOS010000034.1 GCF_010078235.1 Cognatundibacterium crateris
ACTGGAAGGCAGCAGCTTCTTTTCTGTCGCCAGCGTGATCAGGAACTGTTGATTGACGTTGTGAATCAGCAAGTCATTATTGCGTGGCGAAGCCCAGCCCTGGCTCTGCATTTCATTGGATGCACATTGCGAAAAAGAAATTTTGGCGAGTTGCGTATTGAGCTCGTCGGCGCTGATGTTCCAAGGCGCATTTAGACGAAATATCTGTAGACTTTTGAACCACATGATAGGGAATCCTTTATTTATTTGGTAAAACGGTTGTTGTTGGTGATGCGGAGTTGGTGCTCTGGTTTTTAAGATCGAAAATGTTTTTCTCGAGCCGTGGAATTCGCATGCGAAGCATCTCCATGTCCCGGCTTGATGTTTCAAGTAACTCTTGAAGCATCTCGATCTCAATTTCGGACTGCTCAATGCCGCGCAGAACTTTTGAGTTATTGATCGAGCCTCGAAGACGAGTAAGGCGCTCATTAAGCATTTTTAGGGTTGTAATAGCCATTTCAGAATCTTTTTGGGCGTGAAAAAGCGCCTCGTTAGATGCTGCCAATTCGCGCTCAAGCGTATCTAATTCAGTCCAAAAGAATACTTGGCGGATTGTTTTGATTACCATTTTGATATTCATAGTGAACTTTCAGCGTAAGTAGCAACGAAATACAAAGCCATACATCCGAGCATGTAAAAATGCGGCTTTGAGTCAAAAAAGCGTATTAATGATTTCACAACGTCCTCCATTGTTAGCTCTATGTGCATAATAATAGCCATAAACGACTATTTAAGCAAGCTATCTAAGAGTGAAATTTGCTGTTCGGCACCACTACCCAAATTAGGCTATTTCAGGTAAGATAGCGTCATTGAAGTAGCGCATCAAACAAAAGGTGGATAAAGAGGTGGCTAAGTGAGCTAAGTCATTGATTTATATGAGGTTGTGGCGGCCTGCAAAGCCGTAGACGCCGGTTCGATCCC
>NZ_JAABOS010000035.1 GCF_010078235.1 Cognatundibacterium crateris
CGGTTTCTGAGTACGGATCCGGTTGTGACGGATGCAGATACGGGCAAGTCGTTTAACCGGTACACCTATGCGCTGAATAATCCGTATAAATTTGTTGATCCGGATGGGCGGAATCCTGCCGCTATTCCCGCGGGTGTAGGGGGAACTTTCGTTTGCGGTCCTGTATGTGGTGGTATAGCGGCGGGAGCCGTGCTCATTGGTGGAACTTATGCTGGCAAGAAGATTGTAAATTGGTGGAGTTCTCGGTCAGATCCGAAAAGAAGTGATTCTAACGAAGCGCCAAAGGGTAATGGCAAAAACGATACGAAATCGGGTTCAAGCAGCGATAATAGTAATCCATACAAAGGTCCGGTTACTGAGCCAGTCGTTGTTGTTGATCAACATGGAAACGCGATCCCGGTCGACCAAGGGCAAAGCGTGAACACATCGCCAAATGGTGATTTTCAGCAGGTAATCGGTACGGATGGGACACCGACGGGTGACAGGATGGATCGAGGAGGACATCCACGTCAACCTGATCCATCTGCACAAAAGCCTCATGGACATCGACCCGGCGTAACAAGGCCCGACGGCAATCCTCACTTACCCATCGAGCCAAAGGCTCAATAATTATGCCTAAATTTACTTACAATGACATCGTCAGGGTCAGGCCGGACTCAGAGGGTACGTCGAGGCCGGATCGGGCGTGGATTGTCGGGATTTTTGAAGACCGCCCTGGGTCGTACTTTGAAAAATTCCCAGAAGGTGTGGTTTATACGATTGAGTTTGAAGATGGTAGTTCAATTGAGGTGCACGAGGACGATTTGGAACCCGATCCGTCTGATGGGGATTAAAGCCTATGGGAACACCCATTCAGGCGCAGTTCCGGGGCAGGCGAA
>NZ_JAABOS010000036.1 GCF_010078235.1 Cognatundibacterium crateris
AAAAAAAACGTCTATACATTCAAGAAGTAGCCACCCGCGACGGCTTTCAGAACGAAGCAACTTACGTCGAAACCGATGCCAAGATTGCCCTCGTCAATCAGCTTAGCGAATGTGGTTATGCGAAGATCGAAGTCACCTCGTTCACCTCGCCGCGCGCGATACCGGCACTACGCGATGCTGAAGCAGTGATGCATCAAATTATCCGCAAGTCGGGCGTGATCTATACCGTGTTGGTGCCAAATCTTCGTGGTGCAGAGCGCGCACTCTCATGTAATGTAGATGAAATCAATCTGGTGATGTCCGTTAGCGAAAGCCATAACCGTACCAACCTTCGGATGACGCGTGAAGAGTCGTTCATGCAGTTGAAAGAAGTTATCACCTTGGCCAAGCAAACGCCTGTGGCAATCAATGTCTCGCTATCGGCGGCGATGGGCTGCCCTATGGAAGGGGATGTGCCTATAAAAACAGTGTTGGATTGGGCGGCACGCTTTGTCGATCTTGGTATTGATGGCGTGACTCTGTGTGACACCACAGGTATGGCATATCCGAGCCAGGTTGCAAAACTCAGCTACGCTGTGCGTACATGTTTCCCACAACTGGAATTGACTCAGCACTTCCACAATACCCGTGGCCTGGCTGCAGCGAATGTGTTGGCAGCCGTTTATGCTGGAATAGACCGCTTCGACGCCTCGTTGGGTGGTTTGGGTGGCTGCCCTTATGCACCTGGTGCGACTGGTAACGTTTGCACTGAAGAACTGGTCCATCTGCTCGAACTGCAAGGCTATGATACC
>NZ_JAABOS010000037.1 GCF_010078235.1 Cognatundibacterium crateris
GGTACCGGCGCTTGCACCAATGTTTCGCATTGATGGCAGACCCACTTGCCACGCACATGGCGCTCGACTGTGAATACGCCGGGCTGGTAATCGAGTTTCTCGCAGACGTCCTCACCGATCCGCTTCATTCGGCAACCGCACTGGCACAGCGTTGAATCAGGTTCGTGATGAACATCAGTGCGCGGCAGTTCTGCCGGCAGCCGGACGCGTCTGGGTTGCTGCCTGCTTGGTTCTGCTGATATGGGATGTTGTACCAGCTGTTCAATTTCGGCAGTGACGGCGGCTAAGTCAATGTCGAGCGTTTCAAACAGTTCGCGCTGCTGCTCGCCGGTACACGCGTCGCTGGTAGCTGCAAACTTCTGCCGTTTCAGGATGGCCAGTTCGTGGGTCAACTTATCAATCAGCGTTTGCCGGAACCGTCCTTCGGCCTGTAGCCGGATGGCCAATTCGCGGATCTGGTCCGGGTTGAGCTCAGTGATGTCGACAGTTAAATCCATGTCTGGCAATGTGCCAGACAAAAGCCTGCTTCAGCAAGGACGTTTACATAGGTTTATATCTTCGTGCTACTCACACCACGGTGATCTGGTGATTGTGCATGAGTGTCTGCCACGGCAAGCCGGTCACCAGCGCCTGTAGCTGGTCGGTGTTGAGCGCGACTGACCAGCCCCCCCAAATTAGTACGATAAAGATGTAGAGTCT
>NZ_JAABOS010000038.1 GCF_010078235.1 Cognatundibacterium crateris
ACTGCCAATGGCTGCGGGTCTCTGCTTGGAAGTCGCTTTTTACCAATGCGTCGCCGGTTCATCTTGAGTCCACAATAGACGCGATAGACCCGCTTATGATTCCAGACATGGCCGCGTCGTCTTATTAACTGAAAGTATTTACCAAATCCCCGTTCCGGAAATCGTTCTGCCAATTCCTGCAAAACCGCAATGATGTCATCGTCCGGTGTCAGCTTCTGTTGATAGTTCATGCTTGAACGTGAGAGTTGCATTGCTTTGCAAGCCTGACGCTGGCTGAGGCCAACCTCCTGCAGCTGTTTGACGAAGTCACGCTTCTGGCCCGGGGTCAGCGCTTTAAACCGATCACCTCTTTGAACGCATGGTTCTCCAGCGAGAGATCAGCGACCATCATTTTGAGCTTACGGTTTTCTTCTTCGAGGTCTTTGAGGCGTTTTATGTCAGCCGCTTCCATGCCGCCATACTTGGATTTCCATTGATAGTAGGTGGCTTCAGAAACACTATGCTCACGGCAAACGTCTTTGACCAGCCTACCTGCCTCGACAGCTTTCAATATTCCGAT
>NZ_JAABOS010000039.1 GCF_010078235.1 Cognatundibacterium crateris
TGTAAACCTCCCCCAATCAGTGCCAGGTATTACTAGAGTTTTGAGGTTGATGAAACAATCGGTATTCAACAGGTGTCATCCCGTTGAGTGAATCATGTGGACATTGCTCGTTGTAATCGTTCATCCACAATTCTGTTCGTTCTTTGACCTCCTGTAAGTTCTTAAAAACATACATATCTAACACCCCTTGGCGGTAGCTGCGGTTGAAGCGTTCAATAAAACCATTTTGCATCGGTCTGCCTGGTTCGATAAACTCCAGATGAACATCATGCTTTTGCGCCCAATCAGCTAAGGTTGCTGAAATAAATTCAGGTCCATTGTCCATTCTGATCTGCGCCGGAAAGCCACGCCAGGCAACGATCCTCTCAAGCACCCGGATCACTCGGGACGAGGGCAAATTTAAATCAACTTCAATCGCCAGTACTTCCCGATTAAAATCATCGACGACATTGAAAGTTCGAAAGCGCCTGCCACACCATAAAGCATCACTCATAAAATCAATTGACCAACTCTTGTTGATTTCCCCGGGTACTGC
>NZ_JAABOS010000004.1 GCF_010078235.1 Cognatundibacterium crateris
AAAACAAAGGGAGAACGCTCGCGCGTTCTCCCTTTGCCGTATCTGTTGCTAAGACAGTGAAGTAAATACACTCGCTGAATGGCGCAATTGCTCTGGAAACCACAGCAGCAGTCATTTAGCTTAGATAGTGATTCAGCTTTGCTGCTGTATCAATTTGCTTAATGTTTGCATAGCTTCCGCGGTTTTGTCGCTGTATGGATGCCCATAATTCAGGCGCAGACAATGTCTGAACTGACGCTGGGCTGAAAACATCGGTCCCGGTGCGATACTAATGCCCAGCGCAATCGCTAATCTTTGTAAACGCAGTACATCAACATGGGTGGGCAATTCCAGCCACAACACGTAACCGCCCGACGGTCGGGTGGCCAATGTTCCCGCAGGCAGGTAGCGTGCAATTGCTTCGGTGTAGACACTCTGCTGTACTGACAGAGTATGACGTAGCCGGCGCAAGTGATTGTCGTAATGTCCTTTCGACAGATAATGGGCGATCGCTTCCTGTGCAGGCAGGGAGGCGGACAAACTGCTGCTGAGTTTTTGCCGTATCAGTTTAGGCAGATAACGCCCGCCGAGTATCCAGCCTATACGGAAACCGGGTGCCAGTGATTTTGAGAATGAAGAACAATGTAAGACCAGGCCGCTTTGATCGAAGGCCTTGGCTGGCAGAGGACGATGGCTGGAAAAATACAATTCAGCGTAGACATCGTCTTCGATCAGCGGTACCTGAAACTTTTCAAGCAGGGCGACCAGATTTTGTTTTTTCTGCTCGGGCATAGAGCAGCCTAAGGGGTTCTGGAAACTAGTCATTAACCAGCATGCTTTGGGCTGATGTTTATGTAAAGCGGATTCTAAGGCATTCAAATCTATGCCTTCGCGTGGATGCGTCGCCACTTCGATGGCCTTTAAGCCCATGCGTTCTAAGGACTGTAATGCGCCATAAAATGCCGGTGACTCAATGATAACGGCGTCACCCGGTCGTGTTACTGCAAGCAGAGCCAGATTCAGGGCTTCGAGCGCACCATTGGTAATCAGGATATCGTCAGGATTCACATGCATACCCACCAACAGGTAGCGTAGTGCAATCTGACGTCGCAACTCACTGCTGCCCGTCGTCAGATCTGCAACCGTAGCCCATGGATCCAGTTGTTGCAGACTGCTGTGCATACTGGAAGCTAGTTTGTCATAGGGGAAGAGCGAGGGGCAAGGGAAGGCCGATCCCAGCGGCACCACGTCCCTGGCCTTGGTGGATTGCAGCACTTCAAAGATCAGCTCACTCACATCCACTGTGGTTGAATCACCGCTGGTACTGCTGAGTAGCTCCGGTTCTGGTAGTAGTTTGCTCGCACCTGCGATCACATAATAGCCTGAGCGCTCTCTGGCACGGATCAGGCCGCGTGCTTCGAGCAGATAATAGGCTTGATAGACCGTGGCCTGACTGATGCCACGACGCTCACTGGTCTGGCGAACCGACGGTAGTTTTTCACCACGCTTCAGTATGCCTGTGCGTATCGATAAGGCGATATCTTCTGCCAGGGCTTCGTAACGTTTCATAGTTAGCGCTGAGTGTCCTATTGATGCCTAATGGTGCAATTCTGCTGCAAATCGCATATTTTTGATTTTATTTTTCATTCAGAGATGCTGGCAGATGAAAGCTCGCACTTTCGCGCAGTATCACTTGTTCCTGCTGATGTTCCGGATTTATCGCATACACCACAAACTCAAACTGCAGATTGCCAGCTGCCTGATGATTCGCTGGCAGACGCAGTGTAACAGGGAGTGTTCTGGATTCAGTTGGCTGCAAATGAACCAGGCTCTGTGATTGTAATTGCAGACCATCCAGGCCAGTCACTGCGATACGTAAATCTCTCGCTTGTTCAGCCGTACTCATCAGATGCAGTCGATAGATATTCTCATGTGCGCCATCTTCCACTTCACGGCTCAGGATTCTTCGATCACGCATGACATTCATGCGTAAATCAGTCCTGGTGAGCAGGGCATAGCTGAAAGCACTGACGATCAGACCCAGAATCAGGCTGTAAATGACTACACGTGGACGCCAGATCCTGCGCAGGATTGCTTTGTTACCTTCGCCATTCAACAGTGCGCGGGCAGTGGTGAAGCGTATCAGACCACGCGGTGCCTGAATTTTATCCATCACGCTGTCACAGGCATCGATGCAGGCAGCGCAACCTATGCAGTCATGTTGCAAGCCATTGCGAATATCAATGCCAGTCGGGCATACCTGTACGCACAAAGAACAATCTATGCAACTGCCTTGTCGTTCGCTGCTTTGTTTTTCTTTTGCGGACCAGCCCTGACGTGGTTCTCCGCGTTGCTGGTCGTAGCTGACGATCAGCGTATCCTGATCCAGCATAGAACCCTGAAAGCGTGCATAAGGGCACAGGTAGCGGCATATTTGTTCGCGCATGAATCCCGCATTCAGATAAGTGGCCAAAGCATAAAACGCGATCCAGAAACACTGCCAGGAACCAAGCTGAGCAGTCTGTATATCCGCCAACAAGGAATGTGCCGGAATAAAGTATGCGACGAAACTAAGCCCGGTCCAGCCAGCGAACGCCAGCCAGAGCAGGTGCTTTAACGATCTCTTACGCAGTTTCTCTGCTGTTAGTCCCTGCTTAGCCATACGCATCCGGGCGCTGCGGCTGCCTTCTGTCTTGTTTTCTATCCACATGAAAATTTCAGTGTAGACCGTTTGTGGGCAGCTGAAGCCACACCAGACCCGGCCACTGACCGCGGTGAATAAAAACAGACTATAGGCACAGATGATGAGCAGAACCGCCAGGTAGATCAGATCTTGTGGGAACAGGACCAGGCCAAACAGAAAGAATTTTCTCGCACCGAGGTCAAACAGTACCGCCTGCCGTTCGTCCCAGTGTAGCCAGGGCAAGCCAAAGAAAACAGCTTGCGTCAGCCACACAAACAACCAGCGCAGATTGGTGTAGCGTCCCTTGGATTCACGCACATAGACATCATCAAATTTGGTGTACATGCTGATGACGGAAACGGCAGGAGGGGAGGTTTTCATAGACTGGGCCCAGGGCTGAGAGTAGAGCGCCGGTGCCCACTGGCACCTGCAGGATGCCGCATATTGTCTGCGGCACTGCATCACAAAAACAGCAGCAGATTTTTCTGAAAAACCAGAGCAGATGGGTTTGGAACGAGGAACGGTAGTGTCAAAACCAGTTGCATGAAACAGACCACACTGAACACCCCGCATCTGATTTCAAGATGCCAGGCTGGATGTCATTATTATTGTAAATGAGAATCATTCGTGATAAAGTGTGTGCGTCGCCAGCACTTGTCTTATCCGTCTGACCAGCTTCGAACGTCTGATCACGCCTCCCGGATTTCACCGCCAGCTTTAAACTTCCCAACTTTCGGATTTTCATGATGAAATCTCATTTGCGGTCGCTGGCAGACGGTGGTCTGACTTCAGCTATGTCCGCTCCATCTTTCGTTTCAAAAAAACACAGCAACTCAATTTCCCAGCACCGCATGCCTGGCCTGAGCACTATGCAATTGGCTGTACAGGCACTATTGACGGGCATGCTGTCCATGGCCGCGAGCGCACAGGCGCAAGAGAAAACAGAGGTCTATCCTGAGACTGGAATTGCGCAGCGACGTTTGCCAGACATCCATGTTCAGGCCAGAAAAGAATCGCTGGCGGACAAGCAAAAAAAACGTATCACCAGCGAAGAAATGGCTGCACGTAATGTGATCTCCATGGCTGACATCGTGCGTTACGAGCCTTTGATCAGTGTACCTGCCGCCTTAAGTGGCAGCGGCAATATCTGGGATGGTGCGGGCAGTACCGGGTTTCATATTCGTGGCATAGAGGGTAACCGTATCGGTATGGACATGGATGGCATCGCAATGCCGGAAGCGGCACCTAAGCCAGATGGCGTGACGCTCAATAGCTTTGCCAGTGGCCGTGAATATGTGGATGTGGAGACTTTACGCGCTGTGCAAATAGGACATAGCGCAGCGGATGGCGCTGGCCTCGGTGGTGGCGTGAGTTTCGCCAGTAAATCGCCCTCTGATTTTGTATCCCAGGATGGGGACCGCTATGCCAGCTATCGTAATGGATACCAGAGCGTTAACCGCAGTCAGTTTCATACACTGACTGGTGCCAGCCAATCCGGTAACTGGCAGAACATGGCGGTCGCTGTCTACCGTAAAGGGCAAGAGGCGTCCAGTAAAGGCGATGTACCCGTCAATCCGGATCAATGGCATTCCAGTGCCTTATTGGCCAAGCTGGCTTACCAGCCTACAGCTACACAAAAATATGTCTTCACACTGGATGGTTATGAACGACAGCACGCGCGTCAGCTAAACAATAAACAGGGAGGCTTGTATCCTGATGGCGCCGCGCAGGATAGTGTGACCAGACGCCAGCGTATCAGTCTGGAACATAGCGCACAAATCGACAGTGGCTGGCTGGACAGTGTTAATAGTCAGATTTACTGGCAGGACGCAAAGGTTAGTGAAAATACCCAGGCACGCTATCTGTTTGGCGGTAAAGCTTATCAACGTCAGATCCTGACCAGCTTTGATAACAACAGCTATGGCGTGAGCACTCAGCTCATGAAGCAATGGACGGCGCAGCACCAAACCTATATCAATGTGCAGGCATCGCACATCAGCAGCAAGCGGCCGTGGCTGGAAGATCGCACCGTTTTGGCGACAGGCGGACATCAGATCACCAGCAAGAATCGCATGGCAGATATGGACACGGATCAGCTTGCTCTGACTGTTAAAGATGAGCAGCAATGGATGTGGAATCAGCACAGGATCAGCCTGACACCAAGCTTGCGCGCCGACTATCGCAAACTGAAGCCTGTGAATTTACAGCAGTATGTCGTCGCGGTACCTGCAGCTGCACGTGAAATCCGCACAGAGACCGAAACCGTATTGACCCCTGCCGTCGAGCTCGCTATCGGACTCGGACGTGATCTGGATGTGTACGCACAATACAAGCATGGCAATCGCTTACCCAGCGCCGCAGAACGTACCGGTACGTTTGATTCTTTCAGCTACACCGGCGCTGGCAATGGTTATGCCGTATTGGGAAATCCACGGCTGAAAAAAGAAAGCAGCGATGCTGCTGAGCTGGGTTTGCGCGGCAGCCCTGTACGTGGCTGGCAGTTGCGTTCAGCACTGTTTTATACGCGCTATCACGACTTTATCGAGTATGTGGCACAAGCGCCAGACCCGGTGAATTATCCAAGCATCACCTTTGGCTTATTTCGTCCTGAAAACATAGGCGAAGTCACTACCCGTGGCATCGAAGCCAGCAGCCGCTTTGAACTGGGTGCGTGGGCACCGGCCTTGACTGGTTATGCCTTGGATCTGGCAGCGGGCTATACGCGTGGCGATGCCTTGAATAAGAAGACTGGCCAACGCGCGGCACTCGCTTCCATTGCGCCGGCTAAGTTCAGCGCGGGTCTGAACTACGATGATCCGGCCGGTCGTTTTGGCATCGCTGTCTATGCCCGTCATGTGGCTGGCAAACAAGCGCCGGACGATGTGATCTCCGGTATTGCGACTGCACGTTTTGCGGTGCCCGCTTACAGCGTGGTGGATGTCAGCAGCTGGTGGCGTATCAGTCAGCAATTACGCGTGCAGGCAGCGATCAGCAATCTGGCTGACCGCAAGTATTGGGATTACGCCTCCGCACGTGGCCTGGCTGCCGGAACGACTGCAGCAGCGCTGGCTGATATCGAGCGCCAGGCGCAGCCAGGACGTCATTTCTCTGTGAGCATGAACCTGAGCTTCTGAGTATGAACACTGCACTGCATTGAATTGTATTGAATCCGAAAAGGAAAAAAATGAAAACACCACGTAAATCAAAACACCCATTATTCACACTGATTGCTGCGCTGATCCTGAGCCATGCAACCCAATTCAGTTATGCTGCTGATGATCAGTCTGATACATCTAATTTAGCTACTCGCTGGGCAGAGCTACGCAAAGAGCAGCCACGTCTGCAGATACGTGATGCGGCTGCCAAACTCAAGGTGTCAGAAGCGGAGCTGCTGGCAAGTCAGATCGGGCAAGGCGTCACCAGACTGCAAAACGATGAGCATACTTTCCGTGAAATCATGCGCCGTGCACTGGATCTGGGACAGGTCATGGCAACGACGAGGAATGAACATGGCGTGCTGGAGCGTACCGGTACCGCGATGCGTTTAAAGTCTTTGCAGGATGAGCAAGCCCAGGCATTGACACCGGAAAATGCGCGCGAGCGCGAAGAAAGGCTGCGTAATATCGCAGGTGGTTACCTGGGTGGGGAGATCGATCTGCGCTTCCATTTCTTAGACTGGAAATATGCATTTGCTGTGGTGCAGCCAGGTCGTGACGGCAGCATCAGCCGCAGCCTGCAATTCTTTGATGCCTATGGCCAGTCTGTGCATAAGCTCTACCTCAGAAATGAGGCCAGTATCGCGGTCTATGACAAACTGGTACAAGACTTCCGTCACCCGCAACAACAGCTTGCGTTGCAAATTCAAGGTACGCTGCCAGCATTGGCGACTAAACCTGACCAGGCGGTGGATGTGAAAGAGTTCCAGTTAGCCTGGAAAGAAATGAGCGACGTGCATCAGTTTAATCAGATCGTCCGTGAGTTCGGCCTGAGCCGCGAACAGGCGTTCCGCCTCGCGCCTGCAGGTATGGCGCAAAAAGTCAGCCCAGCCGCTTTACGTACATTGCTGGATCAGGCTGCGCAACAGCAAATCAGTATTATGGCCTTCCTCGGTAATGCCGGTGTGACGCAGATCTTCAGCGGAAAAATAGAGAAAACCGCCGCCAGTGGCGAGTGGTATAACGTACTCGATCCCGCTTTCAATCTGCATGTGCGCGAATCGGCACTGACGCAGGGTTGGGTATTGCAACGCGCGGGCGTGACTTCTGTGGAGTTTTTTGATCGTGATGGCAAACTGGTCGTTAGCTTCTTTGGTGTCCGTGAACGCGCGAAACCTCAGCCTGCCAGCTGGATAGCACTCGCAGCTGCTTTGCCGCGTGCTGCGCAATAAAGTCAGCTGCTTCAGGTCAGGCATTCAGGTTCGGTAAGCCGAATTGATCTACTGAGCTGGTAATGTAAGTGAGGAGCCGGATGTTGCGATTGGCAGCATCCGGTTTTTTATTTGCGGCGCACAGCTCGCCCATGTATGCTCACTGGCTAAGTTAACTTTCACCGGGTATGCATCATGACATTGAATTTTCGCGCTGCCTTTGCCAGCGATATTGCCGAGTGCATACAACTGCGCGGACTCACGCGTGAAAATGCGGTCAGCGCTGAGCGTCTGGCAGAGCTGGGCGTCACACAGGCATCGTGGGCGGCCCAAGTCAGCAACGGCAGTCTGCCTGGCTGGATTGCAGAGGGAGGCCAAATACTGGGTTACTGTTTTGCCGATGTTCAGTCAGGTGAAATCGTAGTATTAGCCTTGTTACCGCAAGCGGAAGGCAAGGGCATAGGTCAGCAATTAATTCAACGCGCAATGCAAGCGTTGCGGCAGCACGGGCATCAGCGCCTGTTTCTAGCCTGCTCGCGTAATCCGGCGGTACGTTCGTATGGCTTCTACCGCCATCTTGGCTGGCGCAGTACCGGTCAACTGTCCGGACAATATGATGAAATTCTGGAATACCTTTATTCGTCTGACGCGGGCTAGCCGTCTCTCTACAGATTTTTTATATTCTTTTTTCCCAGCGACAGGATTATCTTCATACATACTGGGATAAAGTCGCGAGTGTGATAAAAAGCTGTGTCGCCTATTCTTGAATCCCTTGAGCAAGCCTGATCCGAATTCCAGGCCAGTTCATCTTCGCGTTTAGCACAACAAGAGCTCTGTAGCAGATATCAACAAGTAGCCACAGTTTTCAAGCCTTGCTGGTCTGTGATGGTATGTAAGTAAAATGCAACATCCCGTGGTTTTGCTGCCACAGCAGTTTGGGTGCAGATAAACTTGAATTTTGAGTAAAATTCTTCCACCAGCATGAGCAGAGAAGCGGTGCTAAGCAGTGATGTGGACCTCGTTACATCAACACCTGAAATCCAGAGGCCAACGTCCAGTCTGTTTTTTTAAGCCATCACAAATTGTTCAGCCTGCCGTATTCATATTAGGCAAGCGCCCACAAGCTTTCTATCTATCTGAAAAAAATGAAGTGTCATTGTTGTAAGCCGGGGTTTCACCAATCCGGACTCGTTTTACCTTAGGATGTAGATGAAAAATGAATGTAAACAGACCTCGCTAACAGTCACAGAATGTAAAGAAATATTTTTATACTCTGTTTTTCTGTCAGGACTTTTTCATCAAGATATTGGTTGCCAGTTGTCAATTAAAGTCGGTAATGTCAATATAGGAAAAAGCCTTAATCTGAGAAGCCTTAGCTTGTAATTTGTATGCTAATGGTAAGGGTTTGATATCGGTTCTCAAGCTTTTAGCTTCAATCTGAATAAAGAAATCTCGGCATGCTGAATCTATCTGATCATGGCTTCAATTCAAACACGATACCAGGCGTAGCACTGATCGTCGAAGATCAAAAAACGTTTTCCAGCATGCTGGTTTCAGTGTTGAATGCAAAAATGGTTTGTCCCACCGTGGTCTGTGCCACCTTGGCGGAAGCCAGGGAAGTGTTGGCTAAATCCCATGAAGCGATCTCCATTGCAATCTGTGATTTAACTTTGCCGGATGGTTCGAATGAAGAGGTGATTGATGCGGTGCAGGCGCATGGAATTCCTGTGATCGCATTGACCGGGACTTTTTCTGAACCCTTACGTAATCTTTTGTTGCGGCGGGGCGTGGTGGATTATGTGCTCAAAAGAAGTCTGAATTCACTTGAGTATGTGGCTAGTCTGGTGGAGCGTGTGACCAGGAATCTGCAAATTAAGGCCTTAGTCGTGGATGATTCTGAGTCTTCGCTGACCATTATCCGTCACTATCTGGCACGTCAAAAGATCACAGCTATCTGTACTAAAGATCCGGTTCATGCATTGACCATACTGGAGCAGGAAAAGGATATACAGTTAGTACTCAGTGATCATGAAATGCCACATATGAGTGGCGTGGAATTTGTGACGCAGATACGCAAAAAACATCGTAAGGAAAAGCTGGCGATTATAGGAATATCCGGATCTTCAGATAAAACTCTGGTTGCCCATTTTTTGAAATCCGGGGCAAATGACTTTATTCCCAAGCCATTTTCTTATGAAGAATTTTTGTGTAGGGTCACCCAAAATTTACAGATGCTGGATCTGATCCGGGAAACACTGTATATCTCCAATACCGATTATCTGACAGGCTTGTATAACCGCAGGTATTTTTTCGAGTCAGGTCAGGGGCTCATACAGAAAGCGGCAAGCAATCATCAAATTTATCATCTCGCCTTAGTAGACATTGATCATTTTAAACGGATTAATGATCAGTTTGGTCATGATGTTGGTGATCTCGCCATCAATTTTCTGGCACGCACCATGCAAGCTTTTTTTAGCAAAGAATTAGTGGCGCGTATCGGTGGTGAGGAATTTACTTTGCTGTTTCTATCTCAGGATCAGACACAGGTCAGTGCCGCGTTGGAACAGTTCCGGGTACATCTGGAACAAACTCCGTTTTATATGAATCAAAGCGGACAGAATGCGAATGACGGATCTCAGAAGTTGTCTTTAACGGTCAGTATAGGTTGCGCCAGTGGCCAGGATGATTTGCACACTATGATGAAAACAGCAGACAGCAAATTGTATCAGGCGAAAGCTGAAGGGCGTAACCGTATTGTTTTTGCATAAATCCCGCCTCGTACTGGATAGCCGTCAATGTGACAGTGTCCTTAGAGAATGTCTGACTGAGTAAATGCTGTTGGTTCTTGCTGCCTTATCTTTATTCGCTACGTTCTTTTCGCTATCGTGTTTATCCGATGTGGCAGATCAGCTGCTCACCTTGTCCTGTGCAAGCAGGCCTTGTAAATCATCGGGATGATTCCCGCTTAAATAGCGTGCGCCGCTGCCGAAATGCCGGATTTTATCTTCAGGGTTATACAAGGCGCAGGCTGACAACGACAGGCAGCCGCAACCTATGCAGCTGCTCAGGCGGTCACGTAAGGCGGTCAGATTCGCGATGCGCTGATTGAGCTGGTCGCACCAGCCAGCCGATATTTTTTCCCAGTCAGCTTTGTTTGGTGTTCTTTGCGCGGGCAGCGTATTCAAGGCGTCCCGAATTTCTTCCAGACTGATACCGGCGGTTTGCGCCGCTTTGATAAACGCGACTCTGCGTAACTGATCTGCCTGAAACCGCCTTTGCCCACCTGCATTGCGCTGACTGAAGATTAGACCTTTCTCTTCATAAAACCGGATTGCGCTGCTGGCGATACCCGCTCTGCTGGCGAATTCGCCTATCGTTAAAGTTTTCATGATGTGGCTCCTGACGGATGCATATTTCGGTGTTTGGTGCTTGACTTCAAGTTTACTTGAAGTTTTACGATGGTGTTTTTCAAATAAAGGAATAAGAAAATGACTCCGACAATGTCCTCCATCAGCGCACCAATATGCACACCAGCAAGCACATCATCTCTGAGTCCGATAACATCCACAGCCTTGCCGGACTTACTGGAATTGTGCCAAACAATCGATTTGCGTTGTAAGGGCACGACCAATCATTGCCCTATGATGCTAAGCGCGGCCTGCTCACTGGGTGCGGATGCATCAAAGCTGCAGGCTTTGTATCAACACTGGTTTGAACATTATGCGCTGCCTTTAACAAGGAGCACACCGGCTATCGGCATGCACGAGCTGGCCGAAGTGCGTGGGCAGGGGGCTTACTTTGCCAGCATACGTGAATCCATCCTGAATCAGATGCAACAACACGATGCTCATGATCTGGCCAGTCAGCTACTACAGGCTTTTCCACCTGCACCACTGACACTGGCTTTCCACGCCATCATACGCCTTGCCTATGCACTGCGGACTGGCCATGCGGGCGAGATTGCTTCAGGGCTGGCAGCGCTGATTTGTGGACATCTTCCAAGTGGAATAGACAGCAGCAGCCTGGCGTATTGTGGCTCACCGGCTGAAGGGTTTAGTCGTATTGCGACCGCGCTCAAAGGACGGGTTTTTGAAGGAAGAATGATTACCGAAAAAATTCGTGCCGTGCTCAAAGATCCTGTGTTCCTGACCCACTGTCCCCGGTTGCACGAACCGCAAAGCCAATGGCCTGCTCTGCGCGAACTGGTTTTACAGCTGTATGTGCAAACCAAAGATTTCACTGCGCTGCATTTGCTCACAGGTTTGCATGCCTGGCGCCAATTGCTGGCGTTTGACCCGGCATTGAACCAAGAAGTGCTGGCGCAGGAATTCTGGCTATCCTGCTGTGCTGCTTACACCAGCATTGGTGCTCCGGCCTTGACAGAAAAACGGCCCTCAGGCTTTGCTAAGCAATCTGCGTCATTGGCAGAAGCAAAAGCACAGTTGCTGGCGAATGCAGACGCAGAGGCCAGCTGGCAAGCCGTAATTCACAATGCCTTACTGAGTCAGGACGATCATCAGATCAAACTCACTCATGCCTGTTTTGAAGAGTTTCAATTGAGTGGTAATCAGGATTATCTGGCTGTGTTATCGACGCAGTACGCTAGTTGAATTGCTATACAAGGCCAGTCACACTGAAGTCAAATGGGTATTAATGCTTGCCAGCGTAGCTGCTTCAATTCTATAATTCGAATAATATCGAAATATAGAATTGAAGTTGGAGTGAAATATGGATACCTCACAGGCTATTGCTGGCTTGGCTGCCATAGCGCAAGAGTCGCGGCTGACTGTTTTTCGTTTATTGGTGCAGGCCGGACCGGATGGACTGATTGCGAGCAAAATCAGCGAACAACTCGGCATTCCACCTTCTTCGCTGTCTTTTCACCTCAAGGAGTTGAGTCGCGCTGATATGCTCAGAGTCAGGCAGGATGGGCGTTTCATGATTTATTCAGCCAACTTCGACACGATGAATAATCTGATCGGCTACCTGACTGAAAACTGCTGTGGTGGCCAGCCTTGCTCCTCTGGTATTGCCTGTCAGCCCGGTACATGTGACTGATATGGTTGACGTCTTTTGCAACGAGATGTTCTGCACCTGTTTCGCTATGCCTGGTCGTGACTGTAGTCGTGCCCTTACTTATTGACCCTGACTCATTGTCTACTTATTGATTGTTAACTCATGAACGTTTTATTCCTTTGTACTGGCAATTCCTGCCGTTCTATTTTGGCAGAAGCGACCTTTAATCATTTGGCACCTGCCAGCTGGTCCGCCATGAGTGCAGGCAGTCAGCCTACCGGTCAGGTGCATCCGCGTTCTTTGGCTTTGCTGGCCAGGGAAGGGATATCGACAGCGGGTTACTTCAGTAAATCCTGGAGTCATTTACCTGCCACGCCAGACCTGGTGATCACAGTCTGTGCCAGCGCCGCAGGCGAGACTTGCCCGCTTTATCTGGGACCGGTATTACGTACCCATTGGGGAGTTGAAGATCCTGCGCATGCGAGCGGTAGCGAACAAGAAATCGACGCTGCGTTCATGCTGGCCTACCGGATTTTGCGCGCCAGAATTGAGGCGTTTCTTGCCTTGCCAATCGACAGCCTGAAACATGATCCTGTCTTACTGAAAAGTGAGTTGGACAAGATCGGCCAACTGATACCTGCCTGATTGGCAGCTTCCGCTTCAAAGGAGTTTGTATGAGTTTGCAAAAACGCCTGGTGGCAGAAGGTCTGGGTACAGCATTGCTGTTAGCCGTAGTGGTCGGTTCCGGCATCATGGCTGAGCGTCTGGCCGCAGGAAATGTCGCGCTTGCTTTGCTGGCCAATGCGATTGCGACCGGTTGTGGATTAGTCGCGCTGATACTGATGTTCGGTCCAGTGTCAGGAGCGCATTTCAATCCCGTGGTGAGCCTGTCAGCAGTCTGGCAGCGTCAGTTAAGTTATTCAGTCTGTGTCTGGTATATCCTGATTCAGATACTCGGTGCATTCGCCGGTGTCGCGATGGCACATACGATGTTTGGCGAACCGCTGTTCTTCGCATCAGAACATGTCAGAACTGGCTGGTCGCAATGGTGTAGCGAATTCCTGGCCAGCTTCGGGTTGATAGGTGTCATTATCAGTACCTCCAGAAGTCGTCCTGCAGTCACTCCATTCGCAGTCGCAGCTTATATCACTGCGGCGTACTGGTTCACCTCGTCGACCTCATTCGCCAATCCTGCGGTCACGCTGGCACGCGCCGCCAGCAATACATTTGCCGGTATCTATCCGGGTGATGTACTTGCCTTCATCATCGCACAATGCAGTGGCACTGTGGCAGCGAACTGGCTGTTTGGCTGGTTATACCCTGATGTCAGTCAGCTTGCTGCATCAGATGTCAGTGCCTGATTTATTTCTGAACTGAGATGCAAATTAAGGAAATTTTTTATGTCTTTAATGTATGACGATTTACCTAATCTGGATACGGCGTTATTTAAAATTCCAAATCTATCCAATTTAACCAGTCAATCTCCTTCCACTCATGCACCGCGTTTTCTATTGTTGTATGGCTCTTTACGAGAACGCTCCTATAGCAAGTTGCTGACACTGGAAGCCGCACGCTTACTGTCAGCGATGGGGGCGGAGGTGAAGGTGTTTAATCCGCAGGACTTGCCCTTACCTGATGCGGCGCCCGACGATCATCCTAAAGTCAAAGAGTTGCGCGAACTGGTCATGTGGTCTGAAGGCATGGTGTGGTGTACACCGGAGCGCCATGGCGCAATGACTGGCATCATGAAAGCACAGATAGACTGGATACCCTTATCCTCCGGTGCAATCCGTCCCACGCAAGGGAAAACGCTCGCTGTAATGGAAGTATCCGGCGGCTCCCAGTCTTTTAATGCGGTCAATCAATTAAGGATTTTGGGGCGCTGGATGCGTATGCTCACGATTCCAAATCAATCATCGGTACCGAAAGCATATTTAGAATTTGATGAAGCAGGGCGCATGAAAGCCTCGTCTTACTATGACCGTGTGGTGGATGTGATGGAGGAGTTAATGAAGTTCACCTTACTGACACGTGATCTTGGCCCTTATCTGACCGATCGTTACAGCGAGCGTAAAGAGAGTGCTGAGGCATTATCCGCACGGCTGAATCAGAATCGGATCTAAGCACACTGAGCTTGTCTTCTGCCAGCTATGCGCTGGCTCACTTCGCATTCAGTTATACCGCAAACCTTAGTCGCGAAGGCTTGCGGTTTTTTTGTATCAAAGAAGCGCGACTTCAACGCCAGTATCTCATTGAGACAGGCAAGATATTTCACATCACCTGGCAACTTCCTTTAGCAACTTCGTGCAGTCAACTAAGACCGGTACGATAAGTTCACATTGCTAAAAACTTTACTATCAAAACATAAGTTAGTCCACCTCAGCATGCCAAATAGCGCATGCAGATACTGCCTTCATAGCTATATTTGCAGAAGTAAATATCTCAGTCCTTACTTAAAAAATTACGAATTACCCAAATAGTGAATAAATGTCAAAAAAGCATTCTGATTCATTTTTTGAAATGATTTTATGCCATTATCAAAAAAAGAATAATTGGTATTTATTTCATGCATTTTTAGGAAATTACGTTTCCAAATAATCGGTTGATAAAAAAAATTAATATTTTTATCAACCGATATTAGTTTTCGAAAAATGACAAAAAATCGCTTTCTGGGAGATTCGCTTGGCATCGATTTCGCGACGTGTACTGTTTGGTAAGCTGGGCATAGTGCCTTTCAAAGCTTTGGAATCTGCAACTGCCTTTGCCAAACTCAGAGGAAATCCTTACATCGAGGTGGCGCATTGGCTGCACCAGTTGTGGCAGTTGCCCAACTCGGATTTACATTGCGTGGTCACACATTGGAAGCTCGATGCTGCGCAGTTAGAAAAAGAATTGATTCATTCCTTGTCCCGACTGCCTGATGGCGCCAGTCACCTCAGTGATTTCTCCGCGCTTATTGAATTAGCTGTAGAGCGAGGCTGGATATTTGCAAGTCTGAACATGGCGGATCAACGCATACGGTCTGCCTGGTTGCTGTTTTCGATGTTGGAACATGCTGAATTACGCAGAGTCTTGCTGAATATCTCCGTACAGTTTCAGCGAATAGTTTTTCCCGTCGATATGGGGGAATTAACTGCAGTGTTACAACACTCTTGTGAAAATGCGGACGTCGCACAGGATAGTTCAGGTTTGCCTGCTGTCACACCGGGTGAAGCTAGTCAGGCTTTAACAGAACATGAGCCTGGCGCACAATCTGCGCTTGCAAAGTATTGTACTGATTTGACGGCGTTAGCACGCTCCGGAAAAATTGATCCGGTAGTCGGACGTGAATACGAAATCCGTACGCTCACCGATATCCTGTTACGCCGTCGGCAAAATAATCCATTGCTGACAGGTGATGCAGGCGTCGGCAAGACCGCTGTGGTTGAGGGGCTTGCATGTGCCATTGTCTCTGCTGATGTGCCACCGCCCTTATTGCAAGTGCGTTTACTGAGCCTGGATGTCGGTGCGCTGTTGGCTGGTGCAAGTATGCGTGGCGAATTTGAGGCCAGACTGAAATCTGTGCTGAAAGAAGCGGACAACGCAGCACATCCTGTGATTCTTTTTATTGATGAAATCCATACGCTGGTCGGGGCTGGCGGGCAGGCGGGAACCGGTGACGCTGCTAACTTACTGAAACCGGCTCTTGCGCGCGGTAATTTACGAACTATCGGTGCCACCACCTGGAGCGAATACAAGAAGCACATAGAGAAAGACCCCGCGCTGACCCGTCGTTTCCAGGTATTGCAGGTGATGGAGCCAGAACTGTCAAAAGCGATATCGATGGTGCGTGGTTTGGTGCCCGTGTTTATGCGCCATCATCAGGTCGAAATTTTGGATGAGGCTGTGCGTGCCGCAGTCACACTATCCCATCGCTATATTCCATCCCGCCAGTTGCCAGACAAGGCAATCAGTTTGCTAGACACCGCTTGCGCACGTGTTGCCATGTCTTTGTATACACCACCCTCTGACATTGTGCATTTGCGTCAGCAACTGCAAGTGTTGATGGCTGAATATGCGCAGCATCTGCGTGAGGCGCAACTGGGGCAGTCGAATGCAGCCAGTTTGCTGCAGGTGACACGGGACCTTAGAGATTCAGATGCAAAATTGAGCGAGCGGGAAAGCCATTGGAAATCGGAGCTGGCGCTGGTACAGCGCTTGCAGCAAACACGGGAATCCTTATTAAAAGAAGACAGCCAGCAAGACGCCAGTCTTTACAGCCGTATAGAAAATGAAGAGGGACCGGCGGATACAGGCTTAACAGAATCACAGCAAGCGAACCGTAAACAGTTAGCTGAAATTCAGAATGAACTGTTGAATCTGCAAGGAGAAAATGCCTGCATCTACGCGCAAGTGGATGAATCTGTGATTGCGGCGATAGTCGCCGACTGGACCGGCATACCGGTTGGTCGTATGGTCCGCGATGAAGTCAGCGCCGTCATGGAATTAGCGGAGCAATTAGAAAAGCGGGTAGTTGAGTAAGCTGCTGCTATGTGGCAAATTGCAGCTAGCATAAAAATGCCCAATGCCTGTTAGTGTGATCCCGAAAAGCTGGTTGGGTGTTTTTTATTCGCCGGTCCGTCCGTGTCGGTAAAACAGAAATAGCCCATGCTCTGGCACAAGCTGTATTGGGTTCCTGATATGATAATGAGTTTGCATTACTGCGCAGCCCTTTGTGGTTGTGTGCTGAGGCGCCATGTGGAAACTTTGCCAGCAAAGCCGCGAAATTAGATGGGAGTGAGGTATGGCCAGCGACTGCTGGCTCTTATTTGATGATCAGGTAACCGTCAATTACTCAGCCAGGCTCGTATCTGGATAAAAAGAAATGAGCTCAGCAGTCCAGTTGCGGTACTGCTCAAACATGCTGAACGCCTATGGGGAAAACGCTTTTCCGAAGTCGCTCATTTCATTCCACCCGATTTGTTAAAGGTATGGGATGAGGATAATGAAGAATGCGAAAATAATGTGAGGGCGAAACAACAAAAATTTGATCTGATCATGCCAAAGCAAATCAGATCAAATGGGCTGCATTTAGACCTCAATATTTGTTTCAATGTCCTGTGCTTTTCGACGTGCAAGTGCCAGATTGGAGCGCGTTTTATCGAGCACCAGGTAAATGAATAGGCCCTCGTGTTTCGAAATAGGGCGAATGATATGGTACTGCTTCGCAAGAGTGATAAGTATGTCGTCGATCTGATCGCCAAGACCCAACATATGCATGGTCTTCAACTTGGCACGCATTACTTCTGTGTTGCCAGCCGCTGCAAGCTCGATATCGATACCTGATCCAGCATGGCTAAGCACCATCCCACTATTACTATCTACAATTGCAGAAACCAGTGCGCCATCGATTGCTAACAATTCATTGACGGAGTCTTTTAAATTTGCCATGTGTTATTCCTATCATCTGTTGAAATTAGTCGGGGAAATTCCATTCGCATAGTCGACCAGCAATACGAAGGTACAAAAATTATTTAACGCCAGATAAAGAACGCGCTATCTCACCGATAGACCAGAGTGCACTGCCGAGTACAGCATCCGACTTCATGACCACGCATAGCAGACAGGGATATTTTCCGTCTATTGGTTGCACGATGACCGAACCTTGCTCGGTATCGATCACCAGACGCCGGCAATTGGAAAAGTGCAACTCCCGACCGACGGCGCGGGTCATGGCAATCAGTGAACTGGTCATGGCACCGAGTCTGGTTAAATTCATTTCAGCCTGCACAATCGAGCTAATCTCAAAGCCATCAGGCGTAACGAGTAGTGCTACATTCAGACCATCCAATGGTGCAGCCCATTTGTTGAGTGCATTGATTGCGTTTTGCGCGAACTCTTTGGGAGCGAAAGATGTTGGAGAGCGGGGATTCTTCACAATATTGAATTCCTAAACATGAGCATAGAGGCGAGCACTTGTAGCGCTTCCAGTATTTCTTGGCGATTGCGTACATCGGCTTGCAGTATCGGAGTAACGTAACCTTGCCGGTGCTCGAGTTTGGTGGCAAAGCTGGAAAACTGTGTGGAAGTGGTTGGTCTGGATGAAAGTATGGCTGCCACACAATGGGTATGGTGGTCGTTAATCTCAGTGAGCAGGCTCGCTGCCTGTTCAAGTGCATTCCGGTCATTGACATCGACCATCACAAATACGCCATGAGACAGAGACAATACCCAGGAGCGGACGAAGTTGAATCGCTCCTGGCCAGGGCATCCATACAGTTGCAGTTTGTCGCCATCACCAAGATCAACTTCGCCAAATTCGACCCCTACAGTTGTGGTTTCTTTCTGGTGTTGCGCTGTATCGAGGTTAGGAACGTCACAGTCAGTGACAGCTGTGCCACATACTGAGCGGATAGCAGTCGTTTTCCCTATGCCCATGCAGCCTACTAAGGCAATTCGTGTTGAGTTATCTGTCATTTTTGCTTGCCTGAAGCAGAGCGTTTTTCAGAGAGCCAGCCAAATAATTTGAGTAGCAGGCCAGCACTTTTCTTCACCTCAGGAGTGGCAGGCGCAGATGGCAAATTTTTCTGAGATGGAGAAGCCAGTGTCACCATTAGCGCATTCTGTTTCCCCAGTTCATTGAGTAGTGCGCGCCCCTGTTCCTCCTGCAGACTGCTTCGCATATATAAGTCTTCCAGCGTCACACCACCCAATGTCATTAGCGCCATTGCCCTAACATATTCAGGTGCCTCGAATCCGGTGGGAAGTACAACCCATCGCTTCAGTTTGTGAATATAGGAGCTGGCTTTGTCAGATTCACGCACAGCTTTGCCGGTGGACTCGCGCGCAGCCAGTAATTTGACTGCGGCAAGATCAAGCAGGTCCAGTAATTGCGACACTGTATACATCGGCGCCAGCTGGAAAAATCCCATTGATGGCCGGAAGGCTTGCGCCATATCTGTTTTTTCGCCTATGAAGGCGATGCATTGATTGCTTTTTAATGGAAACTTGGTGTCTTTGTCGTCGAAAAAAATCAGTTCCGCTGAAGGGAGAGAGCTCTCTTTCCAGATGGAGATACTTTTTTTCTGGGCCACAGAAAACAATGTACGTATGCGTTGATTTGAAGCTTCAGAAAGCATTTCAAAATTAACGATACCAGTCCTGATACGCTTATCCATAGTCTATTGCATTCATAGATTTCATTGATGAAAGAAACTGGGTGTAATACGGTTTCGCAGTTACTTGAAACGATATTGCCAGCTCTTTTTTCTACCGTTTCGAAAAGTATCGGACGACCATTTTTCTAAGGAATTTTTCTTTCGGAAACTGATTTCAAATTTCAATCATTGGATAGAATTTAATTCTCGAAAGCATAACCGCAAGTTTTTTTTGAGGAGTGGCATAACACACAATTAATATGTGAAAAATTGTCAAAATGATTATGTAACTAATTTGTAACTAGTTCGTTGATTCGAGTAACGTGGATTCATTACATTTCTTTCGAGGGGGAGTGCAAGACGTTTATGCGAGTATTATTTTTTGTGGAAACTCTGATATTTCATTGAGTAAAAAAATTTCCTATTGAAAATAAGCATATAAATAGTTTGCTGGAAACTTTTTCTTAAGACAGTTCGGAAATGCGGAGAAATGCAGAAATCCTTATCGCAGGAGCAGAGTTCCACAGAGCGTTGGGTACGCTTGTTAAGTATGCTCTGATCAGAGGGGGATGAATTTGTATGCAGTCGCTTCCATCCTGAGTGAATCAGAATTGAACTATTTCCATCAATGTCGATTGGATACAAGCACAGCTGAGCTACGCGATCGAGGTTTTTCCTGAGATTCTTAACGGAGCCGTGTTGCGGGGAATCAAATGAGGATCTATCAGATCCTGACAGGACGATTCGGCAGGCACGATTAAAGGAAGGGCGCGCGCGGATGGGAGCGAAATTGCGGAACTAAATCACCATAAAACAAAAGCGGCTTACATTTCTGTAAGCCGCTTGTATTCTTTTGGTGCCGAGAGCCGGAATCGAACCGGCACGCCTTGCGGCGCGGGATTTTGAGTCCCGTGCGTCTACCTATTCCGCCATCTCGGCAACGCGTAGGCGATATTATGACAGGATGGAGGGTGTTTTGCAAGCCGACATCGTTTTTGCTATGCAATGTGCTGCGTCGCTTGCCGGATCAGAAACAGGATCTGGTTTTGTGGTGCTGGCGCTGTACGTGTCGCAGATAGCACCAGAGGCTGATGGCGATCAGTACGACGCTGAGTGTGTTGGCGATCCAGAAGCCGCTTGCGCCATGTACGTTTGCCGGAAACCAGCCGCCTGGATCGATGCCTAACAGGTAGCCACCACCCAGGCCACAACCCCACAGCGTCAGCGCATACAACAGGGTGGGGACGATGGCGACGTGGTAGGCGCGCAGGATGAAGGCGATGATGACTTGGATCGCATCAAATATCTGATAGACCGCAACCAGAATAAACAAGGGCATGGCGGCTTCGATGATGGCGGGATTATCGGTGTAGGCGAGCAGTATCCAGCTTCTGCCCAGTACGATCAGTATCGCCAGTGGCAGGTTCAGGCACAGTGCCAGCCTGATGCCTGCGCTGGCTGTCAGTCTGGCCTGTTCATGCTGACCGGCCCCCAGGGCTTGTGCGGTCAGCGTGGCGCAGGCATTGGCGATAGACAGGGGCAGCATGTATAGCACGGTGCCAAAATTCGCGCTCAGCTGATGGCCGGAGACGGCGATCTCACCAAAGCGTGCAATGAATAAAGCCATAAAGGCATAGGCCGTGACTTCGATCAGATAGCTCAGGCCCATAGGGATGCCAAGTCGCAGCAATTGCTTCATGCTGGGCCAGTGCGGCCAGACAAAACCACTGCCAAACAGAGAAAATTGTTTATATAGCGTGGCGTGGCGCAGTATGAACCACGCGATCAGCAGCGTCAGCCAGGAAATGATGACGGTTGCCACGGCACAGCCCGGGCCACCCATGGCAGGCAGGCCGAAACCGCCAAAAATAAATAAACTGTTTAAAGGGAATTTTAAACCCAGGCTAAGCACCTGTATCGCCATCACCATCTTGGGTTTGCCTATCGCATTATTGAGTGCGCTGTAAATCCTGAAGCCCATAGTGGCGGGCAGGGCATAGGCGAGTATGTGCAGGTATTGCGCCGCCTTATCGGTCAGTGTGGCATCGGCATGCGCAATGCTGAGTAAAGTCTGCGGGAACAGTAAGGCCAGGCAACCGATTACGGTCAGCAGGGCGGCCAGCCACATACCCTGTTTAACGCGTTGTCCAATCGCGCGGAATTCCTGTGCACCGTATAGCTGGCCTATGGTGGGAGAGAGTGCCTGCAGTACGCCATTGAGCCCGACAAAAATGCTGATATAAATCGATACACCGATAGACAGCGCGGCCAGGTCAGTGGCGGAATAACGTGAAGTCAGTGCGGTATCAATGACGCCGTTACTGACGGTGGCGAGCTGCCCGACCAGAACCGGCCAGGCCAGCGCGCCAATGCGACGCATAGCTTGTCTTGCGCCGCCTTCAGTGCCACTCATGGACGTTTGCGGCGGTACAGTGTGAACAATTCATCCTTGTCGGCAGCACGGTGCCCTATCCAGATTGACTCCCATTCTTTGCCGTCGTAGTGACTTGGCATCTCTGGTGTGAAGCTGTATCGTCGGCTATGCTGCAGCAGCAGGTATTTACAATTGTGATCAGAAAAACCGGCAAAGCGTAATTTGCCAAAGTAGGCAAAACTGGCGCGCTGAGACGGGCCAACATAGGCTTCCACGCAGGCGTTCTGAGTCGGCAGATGTTGCTGCAAGTCTTCAGACAGGGCGGCGTAACTGATGCGGTGATTAATCCATGGCAGGCCTATGCTGAGCAATAACAGCCAGCATAAAATCACGCCACCGGCTGAGAGCACCACGGCGCGCCACAATACAGACGGGCGACGTGAAATGCGCCAGTAGACCAGCATGAACCAGGCGATAGTGGCGGCGCAGGCGATCAGAAAAACCAGGGGCTGAAAGCTGGATTCGAAACCCGGTGCAAGCAGGCGCAGCTTCAGACTCAGCTTATCTGGCCAGCCGGTTTGCAAAGCGATATAAGCGAGCCAGATCAGGCTGGCTGTGCCTGTCATTACCATCACAGCAAACCAGTCGACCGCATTGATGGCACTGCGTTTCATGGTCGGCAGGCCGAATGCGGCGAGTATGGAAATTGCGGGCAACAGCGGCAGTAACAGCGATTCTTCAGAATTGTGGTTGATGAATGCCAGCATCGCAAAACACAGCAAAAATGCCGCTGGTAAGGAGATGTGCAGCGCTTTTTCCTGTCTGCGCCAGGCAAATACAGCCCAGGCCGCGAACGGCCAGGCCGGCCAGGCAAACCAGATTGCATATTTAAAGAAGTAGCTGATGCTATCCAGGTTAGGCATTCTGATCTGGCGATAATTCCATTCCATCCAGGCTGGAAAAGGGCTGCTGTCGAAGGGGTGATGCTGACGTAATACCAGCATCCAGCCTATAGGCAGCAGACATGCCAGCGGCAGTGCGCCAAGCACATAGCGTATCTTTGCAGACTGTTCGCGCACTATGCATAAAGCGGACAAGGTCAGTGTCAAAGCTGCAGGTACCACCCAGCCGCGGTTCAGGATCAGCAAACCCAGTACCAGCCCCAGTTGCAGGCTGTAGCGGATTTTAGGTTCATCGAGCAAACGCACGCACAGATAAAAAGTGAAGGCGACCAGCGCCATTTGCAGGCTTTCCACCCCAGTTTCATGGCTGTGTAACAGCAAACCCAGGCTGGCGATATAAATCAGCAAAGCGCCATCAGCCAGCGTACGTCCGAAGTCACGTGGCTCCGGTTGGCCGCCGAAGGCTAATTTGAGGGGCTGAGCTTCTGGTCTTCGGCCCAGCAAATAGGTCGCATACCAGACTGAAACGGCACCAATCAGAAAAAATATGCCTGTCATCAGGCGTGCGGCCATAGGCTCGCCCATGATGCCGCCTAACAGCTTGATGCTCACAGCACCTATCCAATAGGCGAGCGGGCCTTTTTCCGGCAATGGCAAGCCAGCGATATGTGGCCATAACCAGTCTGCGATCGTGCCGTGAGCCATCGTCCACATCACGCCAAAGCTGGTCGCATCATCGCCTTTCCAGGGATCGCGTCCTATCAGTCCCGGCAGGATATACAGCAGGCAAAGAGCAAAAATTCCCCAGCGTGGTAAGGCAATGGTGGCAGCAGCAGGCAGACGGACTGGCTTCATAATTCGGTGAGTAAGCAGAGCGGTTGTTTAACAGTAGGGGATGGTAGATTGTAAGTAAAGCCGCAGTAAAAAGGCAGCCTGAGCTGCCTTTTTTATGGAAATCGTTGCGCTGATTAGTTGGCAACTGCGGTTTTGGAACCGACTTTGCCGAACTTTTGGCGGAATTTTTCAACGCGGCCAGCGGTATCAACGATTTTATGTTTGCCAGTGTAGAAAGGATGGGATTCTGCAGAAACCTCGATCTTGATCAGTGGCAGAGTTTTGCCTTCGAATTCAACAGTTTCTTTGCTGTGAATTGTAGAGCGTGTTACGAATTTGAAATCGTTAGAAACGTCGTGGAACAACACTTCACGATAATTTGGGTGGATGCCGTCTTTCATGCTTGCCTCGAAATAAAAGTTGGTAGCCAATAAGCACTTCGTCGGTCGCACAGCTTCTTGACCCGATTGCGTATCACTTGCCAGAATTGAATTAAATTAATTGGTAACCTGCACATGCAAGTTGCCAAGCCAGCGATTATACAATGCAAACCGGATTGAATGCCAGCGCAGGCAATCAGACTGGCATTTTATGGTGCTTTGTACAGAGATGTTCCAAGTCTATATGCTGGCGTCTATGTTGCATATAAGAATTGCATCGCTACAGAACTGACTTCTAACAGGTAAAATCGCGAGGTTTTAGTTAAGAAAGCTGGGAATGGCAAGTACGACATTGGGAATGAATGCCATGTTGCACACGATAGAGTTCGTCGGTGTGCTGGCATTTGCATGTTCGGGATTTATTGAAGCCCGGCGTAAGCGTATGGATTTTGTCGGGGTATTTACGGTCGCCTTTATTACGGCGTTTGGCGGTGGTACTTTGCGCGATCTGTTGCTGGACCGGCGGCCCTTGTTTTGGGTGGAAAATCAGGAATATCCGATACTGATATTTATCTTTGCTCTGATCGCTGTCCCGTTATTGCGCCGTTTGCGCCATGTCGTGACTGAGAATATTCTGGAATGGGCTGATGCGCTGGGTCTGGGCTTATTCAGCGTGACCGGCACATCGCTGGCTTTCGAGTCCGGCATGCCTATGTTTGTCTGTGTGATGATGGGCGTCGTGACCGGTATTTTTGGTGGTGTGCTCAGGGATGTGATCTGCAATGAAATCCCGCTGGTATTCCGTCGCAGCCAGTTGTATGCAACCTGCGCCTTCACCGGTTGCTGGGTCTATCTGGGTATGTCGTATTTTGAATTTAGCGATGCTGCTGCCTTGTCGGCCGGGATCATCAGTACCTTTGCTTTACGTATGCTGGCGGTGAAATTCGATTTGAAATTGCCGGCCTGAAGCGTCAAGTGTGGTCGGGGCTGGCTTGCAGAATCAGGCTGCAGCAGGTTTTTTGAGCGGCGGGCGCGCCACCAGCCCAGCCAGGAACATATCCACCATCGCTTCTGCATGCTCATTCATGTTGTAAGCGCGCGTATCTTCCAGCCATTCACGCAGCAGGCCGATCAGGAATCCATGGTTGGCCTGCATCGCGATCCAGGTATCAGTCTGGGCGGGTAATTGCCCTTGATTCACTGCATTTTGAATAATGCCCTGGACTTTGGCCAGGCACTCATCGCGCTTTTCTCTTTCGTCGACAAAGAAGGGCAGGTCAGAGTTCTTTTCACAGCGATGCATGATGATGTCGAATACTTTGCGCTGACGCAGATCACTGGCAACCTGGCGTAAGAAGTGAATATTCAACTGGCGCAAAGCAGCGATGGGATCACGGTCTGGTGCTGCAGTAATCTCGTTCAGCAGCGACTCCATGGGCAGGAAGGCGCGGTCACACATGGCCTGAAATAAGGCATTTTTATCTTTAAAGTGCCAGTAAATTGCACCACGGGTCATGCCCGCCGCGTTGGCGACATCATTGAGCGTCGTGTTGGTCACACCTTTGCTGGCAAAGACCTCCTCTGCTGCATCTAATAATGCGGCATAGGTTTCTAATGCTTCTTCTTTGGTCTTTCTTGCCATGATATGTGTTTGCTTTCTGATCTCGGTATATGACGAACTGCCTGCAGTAAAGCGTTTCCTTACTTCAAAACTGGTACGGACGGCATCTTAAAAGTTGGCTTCGGTTTGCGCAATGTACGTATGCCATCGAATCACAAAAAAATGCAGATATGCGATTTTCTTCGGCGAAATTTTGTTATAGAGCAACAGTCATTTATTAAAATACTAATTTTATCCAGATGGTAGTCAGAACATGTTAAGGATTTCTGGTGTTTGACTGCTGTTATCCTGCATTTACCTAAAAATCCAACAATTTCCCTATTCGTCATTGCATTGTCATTGTGCTAGCGCAATGTCTTGTTAATCTATAGGGGTATTGCAGAACTTTATTTACAAACATTCGTGTATGTATATAATAGCACACCATCCTTTCATCAATCAGAAAGAATTACTATGCACTCTACAGGCATCCCTTCCTCCCGGTCATCCGACCTGTCCGCTCAGATAGAGCAATTATTTTCCCGTCGTTCCCTGCGTGTGCTGGCAGTCAGTTTGCCTTTGCTGGCACTGGCTGCGTGTGGCAAGCAAGGTGCGCCGCAAGGTGCGGGCGGCATGCCACCACCTGAGGTTAATGTGGTCAAGCTGGAAAGCAGCGATCTGGCGCTGGACTATGAATATGTAGGCCAAACCGCAGGTTCTAAAGAGACTGAAATCCGTGCGCGTGTACCTGGCATTTTGGAAAACCGTCTCTACGAAGAAGGCTCGCGCGTCAAAGCCGGAACCGTATTGTTCCAGATAGACCCATCCACTTATCAAAGCCAACTCGCTTCTGCCGAAGCGGCTGCGGCGGTCTCCGAGGCTAAGCTGAATCAGGCTAAGCGTGAATATGCGCGTTTAGCGCCACTGGCTGCAGAAAAAGCGATCAGCCAGAAAGAATTTGATGACGCTAAATCCAATTTGGAAACAGCTGAAGCCAGCCTGAAGCAGGTGCGTGCTCAGGTCAATGAAGCACGTCTGAATCTGAGTTACACGAAAGTCGTCGCACCTATCGATGGCGTCACCGGGATGGCAGCTAAATCCAACGGCAGCCTGGTGACAGCGGCTGACAGTCTGCTCACGAGCATCGTGCAGACCGACACGCTGTATGTGAACTTCAGTATTCCGGAAGCGGATTATTTGAAAGTAGCAAAAGAAGTTGGTAGCGGCAAAGTTGCAGTTCCGGGTAAGCGTGCCAATAACGGCAGTATCGGTTTTGATGTAAAGCTGAAACTGGCAGATGGCTCCATGTTCCCAACTACAGGAAAAATGAATTTTGTGAGCGAACGCATCAATACCGCTAATGGTGGCTTTGATGCACGTGCACAGGTCGCCAATCCCGAAGGTACCCTGCGTCCTGGGCAATTTGTACGTGTGATTTTGTCCGGTGCCAAGCGTACGGCTGCACTGGCTGTTCCTCAACGTGCCGTGATTGACGGGCCTATGGGCAAGATGGTTTTTGTAGTGACGCCGGATAACAAGCTGGTACCTAAACCGGTGGAGCTGGACGGCTGGACGCATGGGCAATGGATAGTCACCAAGGGCTTGCAGGCCGGTGAGCAAGTGATGGTCGACGGTGTGATCAAGGCGCATGACCCAGGTATGACCGTCAAGCCACTGGTCGTTTCCGCGCAGGCTGCGCTGAACCCGCCGCCAGCGATGCCAGGCGCGCCTGCAGGCAAGCCTGCATCAGCCAGTGCTTCTGCATCGGCCCCGGCGGCAGCATCGGCAGCATCTGCTTCAGCAGCAAAATAAGCTGAGCCTGTGTAAAGGCAATTCCAAGCCAGACAGTTACTTTTTCATGAACATCCTGTCCTAAATTGGGGCAGGCGATAAGGAAATATTCATGTTCTCAAAATTTTTTATTAACCGGCCGATTTTCGCGACTGTGGTGTCGCTGATCATCGTGCTGGCAGGTCTGGCCGCACTGCGTGTGCTGCCGATCTCACGCTATCCGGAGATTTCTCCGCCAGTCGTGAATGTGACAGCGTTTTATCCTGGTGCTTCGGCGGAAGTGATAGAACGTACAGTTGCGGCACCGATTGAGGAACAGATCAATGGTGTGGAGCACATGCTGTATATGGACTCCGTGTCCTCGGCAGATGGCCGCGTTTCTATCAACGTGACTTTTGAAGTCGGCACCAATCTCGATATTGCAGCGGTTAACGTGAACAACCGTGTGCGCCAGGCTGATGCCAAGTTGCCGCAAGAGGTACGCCGTCAAGGGGTGACCGTCTCCAAGAGTTCGTCGAACTTCCTGGTGGTAGCCGCCTTGTATTCGCCGGATAATCGCTACGATTCCCTCTACCTGTCAAATTACGCTACGCAGAACGTACTGGATGCGATCAAACGTATTCCGGGTACCACCAATGTACAGATTTTTGGTGCCAAAGACTATGCGATGCGGATCTGGATGCGTCCAGACCGTATGGCGCAACTGGGTGTGACGGTAGCGGATATTTCTAACGCCATCAATGAGCAAAATGCGCAGTATGCGGCCGGTAAAGTCGGTGCGACACCGAACACCACTGAAGAGCTGACCATGACGGTGACGGCCAAAGGACGTTTGCTGGAGCCTGAACAATTCGCCAATATCATCGTCAGAACAGATAAAAGCGGCGCTGCTATCCGCATCAAAGATGTGGCCAGGGTAGAACTGGGATCGAAAGATTACAACCTGTATGGACGTGTGAATGGTCATCCATCTGCCAACGTCGGTGTCTTCCTGCAGACCGGTGCCAATGCATTGGAAACCCGTAAAGCAGTAGAAAAAACTTTACAGGAATTGAAGGCGAAATTCCCTGAAGGGATGACTTACGCGGTTCCTTATGACACCACACCGTTTGTGACGGAGTCGATTGCAGAAGTGCTTAAGACCCTGGCTGAAGCGATGGTGCTGGTATTTATCGTGGTTTACCTTTTCCTGCAAAGCTGGCGTGCCACCATCATTCCTACCCTCGCTGTTCCAGTCTCGCTGATTGGTACGATGGCGGGTCTGCATTTACTCGGATATTCGATCAACACGCTGACCCTGTTCGGCATGGTGCTGGCGATTGGTATCGTTGTTGATGATGCGATTGTGGTGCTGGAAAACGTAGAACGTCTGATGAATGAAGAGGGCATGTCTCCCAAAGAGGCTGCCATCGAAGCGATGCATGAAGTTACCGGGCCGGTGATTGCGATTGTGCTGGTGCTGGTAGCCGCGTTTGGTCCGATTGCTTTCCTCGGTGGTCTGGCAGGTGAGTTGTATCGTCAATTCTCGGTCACGATTTCGATTGCGGTTGTACTGTCCGGTATCGTCGCGCTGACACTCACCCCTGCCTTGTGCGCGATCTTGTTGAAACCGGGTGCAGAGAATCATCATCCTTTCTTCCTTTGGTTTAATGCGGCTTTCCTGCGTTTGACAAAGCGGTATACCAACGGTGTGAGCTTCTTCCTCAAGCGCGCAGTATTGGGCACGGCGCTGGTGCTGGGCATGGTGGCACTGACTGGCGTGTTATGGAAGACGGTACCTGGCGGCCTGGTACCGGATGAAGATCAGGGCTATTTCATTGGTGCTGCTATCCTGCCTGACGGCGCGTCGCTGGACCGTACAGATGCGATGGTGAAGCAAGTCGAAGCCGCGATGAAATCGAATGAGAGTATAGACACGACGTTCGCGCTGGTCGGTCTGGATTTTCTGGGTGGCGGCGGTCTGAAATCCTCTTCAGCAACCATGTTTTTCCCGCTGAAATCCTGGGATGAGCGCTCTAAGTCGGCGCAGCAGCTGGTCGGTGAAAGCTATATGAAGACCGGGCATATCAAGGAAGGCTTGCCGCTGTTCTTTGCACCTCCTGCGATACAAGGCCTGGGACAAACCGGTGGTTTTGAATTCTATTTACAAAACGCCGGTGAAGGTGGTGTTAAACGTTTAGCGCAGATACTGCCTTTGCTGATCGCAGAAGCGAATAAGCAACCGGAGCTGGCTGGTGTGAAAACGCTGTGGCAAGCTAATTCCCCACAGTTGTATGTCGACGTAGATAATGAAAAAGCCAAGTCCATGGGCGTATCTTTACCAGATGTGTACAACACGCTGGCAGCGACTATGGGTAACTACTATGTGAACGACTTCAATAAAAATGGTCGTATCTACACGGTACAGTTGCAGGCAGATGGACAGTTCCGTGCCAAGCCGGAAGACATCGGCAATATGTATGTGCGCGGCGCTTCCGGACAGATGATACCGGTGCGTGCTTTCACCACCATCAAGTTCATTACCGGACCGGATTCTGTGCAGCGTTTCAATGCGATGCCAGCGATTAAACTGATGGGCGATGCCAAACCAGGCTTTAGCTCGGGACAGGCGATTGCAGCGATGGAACGTGCTGCGAAAAACGTGTTGCCAGCTGATGTGGTGTATGACTGGGGCGGTGCTTCATTCCAGGAAAAACGCAGCAGCAATGCAGCGGGTCTGGCTTTAGGTGCCGGTGTGCTGATGATCTTCCTGATTCTGGCTGCTCAGTATGAAAAGTGGTCACTGCCATTCTCAGTATTACTGGCTATGCCTTTCGGTATCTTCGGTGCCTTGCTGGCTGTGTATCTGCGTCACTTTAATAATGACGTGTATTTCCAGATCGGTCTGGTGACTTTGCTCGGTTTATCAGCGAAAAATGCGATTCTGATTGTAGAGTTTGCGGTGATGAAGGTACATGAAGGCTATGCACCCGTGGCCGCTGCTGTGGAAGCTGCGCGTCTGCGCTTCCGTCCGATTCTGATGACTTCGCTGGCCTTTATTCTTGGCGTGGTACCGCTGGCGTTTTCGCATGGTGCCGGTGCCGCAGCCCGTCAGTCATTGGGAACCGGTGTGTTGGGCGGTATGCTGGCAGCGACTTTCCTGGCGATCTTCTTTGTGCCTTTGTTCTTTAAGCTGATCAATGACAAGCGCTTTAAAACAACAGCAGAAGATTTCCATCATCCGGATCATGTTCCTCTGAGCCAGTCGCATCAAGCACAAGGGAAGGAATAATTATGTTGAAATTATCGTTGAGTTATAGCGCAGTGCTGAGTGCCTTGATGCTGAGTGCCTGCGCTTCAGTAGGCCCGGATTATCAACGTCCGGCACTGGAATTGCCAGGATCTGTGAAAACAGAAAACCTGGCGAGCGCAGGCAAGCCTGGCCTGCTTGCCGCTGATCTGACCCAGTGGTGGGCACAGTTCCAGGACCCGGTGCTGACCGACCTGATATTGGAAGCTGCGAAATATAATCAGGATTTATTGCTGGCTACCGGACGCATAGAAGAAGCGCGTGCACTGGCTGTTGGTGCGACTTCTAACCGTTATCCTACAGTGGATGCCACACTGGCCGGAACCAAAGTCCGCACCAGTGAAAATGCGGGCAAACTGGCGGCCGGTGCCAATCCTGTCAGTAAAGATTTTCAGCTTGGTCTGACAGCTTCCTATGAAGTCGATGTGTGGGGCAAGTTGTCGCGTGCCGATGAGGCCGCCAAAGCACGTTTACTGGCGCAGGAACAGAACCGCAATGTAGTGCAAACGACCTTGTTCAGTAATCTGGCTCAGTCTTATTTCGCATTACGTGCAGCCGATGCCCAGTTAAAGCTGGCGCAGGAAACCGGCAAGACCCGTTCTGAGAATCTGCGCCTGCAACAGAAGCGTCGTGCCGCCGGTGCCATCAGCGAGCTGGATTTACATCAGGCCGAGGCAGAAACTGCAGCCGCTGAAGCCAGCCTTGCGCAAGCTAAGCAAAATGTCGCCAACCTGGAATCTGCCATCGCAGTATTGATAGGCCGTAGCCCGGCTGGCATCGCGCATCCTGTAATTGCACGCGGTAGCGAGATTTCCAGCCTTTACCAGCATTTGCAATTACCTGCTGATTTGTCGTCTGAGGTCTTGAATCGCCGTCCGGATATTCTGGCCGCGGAGCAGGCGCTGGTGGCAGCGAATGCAGACATCGGTCAGGCAAAAGCCGCTTACTTCCCGAGTCTGAAACTGACCAGCGGTATCGGTTACGAATCGCGCGTGTTTAAAGACCTGGTCGATCCGTCTTCCCTGTTGTGGAATCTGGGTGCGAATCTGGTACAGCCAGTATTCAGGGCCGGTGCAATCGGGGCGGTGGTAGCGGGTGCAGAAGCACGTAAAACCCAGGCTACGGCACAATATGTGCAAGCGGTACAGGGGGCATTCCGCGATGTGCATGATGCGCTGAACAATGCTGAGGCCAATGCCCAGCTTTACACGGCGAATCAGAAGCGCGTGCTGGCCTTGAAAGACAGTCAGCGTCTGGCCGAGTTACGCTATAAAAATGGCTATTCCAGCTATCTGGAAGTGCTGAATGCGCAGCGTGATCTGGCTCAGGTTGAGTCTGGTTTGATCGAAACTCAGCGCGCCCATCTGAGTGCCATTGTCAGCCTGTATAAGGCTTTGGGTGGTGGTTGGAATCAGACTGTGACGGCTCAGTAAAAAGCTGCTCATGATCTGGATTGGATTTTCCCTCTGGATCAGTCTGCAAGCCCCTCAGCGTCTGCTGCAGGGGCTTTTTTTGTACATATTCCTGCCTGTCCAATTTTCCGTGGGGTGCGTGCGGGTCAGGTGGTGAAGGTGTATTTGTATTAAGTTATCTACAATTAATGAAAGATAGTTGATGTTTCCCTGCAAAAAACATTACTTTTGAATTGTGATTAATTGTGAGACTGCGTGAGCAGCGCTTACAATGTCCGCTAGATGAATAGGGGGGAGAGCAGTGTGAAAACGAAACAAATCAGGCAGTCTGAGCCGCAATGCGGTACGCAACAGAGATCAGCCAGGAACGTGGCGAAACTGGGAGGCGGCGGCCTGGCACTCAGTCTTTTGTTTGCAGGAAGTGCCCAGGCATATTGCCCGCCAACTAATCCTCCTTATTTACAGCAGCAATGTCTGGAGCGAGAGCGTCAGGCACAGATAGACGCAGAAAACCGCCGTCGTCAGGCCGAGGCTGAGCAAAGACAGCGCCAACAGGAAGCGGAACGCCAGCGTCAACAGGAAGCGCAGGAGCGGCAACGCCAGCAACAGGAGGCCGAACGTCACCGCCAGCAGCAGGAAGCGGCAGAACGTCAGCGCCAACAGCAGCAACAACAGGAAGCAGAGCGTCTGCGTCAGCAACAAGAAGCTGCGGAGCGCCAGCGTCAGGCACAGCAACAACAACAACAACAACAGCAAAATCAGCAGCGTCAGCAGCAAATTCAGCAACAGCAACAGATTCAGCAACAGCAGCAACAGCAGCAACAGATTCAGCAACAGCAAAATCAGCAGCGTCAGCAGCAACAAATTCATCAGCAACAATTACAGCAGCAATCTCAACAGCGACAATTTCAGGCTCAACCAGTGCAGCAGCCAGGTCAGCCGCAGCAGGCTTACCAGCAGCCTCAGCAGCAGACCGCTCAACCAGCTTATCAACAGCCAGCGCAGCAGACTGGTCAGCATCAGTTATTGAATCAGATGCGCCAAGCGCCGCAGCAGCCTGTGCAGCCAGCACACCCGGTGCAGTTCCAGACTCAGCAGCAAGCACCTCATCAGGCGACACCTCATTCTCAGCAAGTGCCACCGCAGTTTCAGCAACAGCAAGCGCAACCGCAATATCAGCAAGCGCAACAGGTACACACCCAGTCGAACGGGCAGCCCCTGCCAAGCGCGGCGCAATCGCATCTGCAGCAGGGGGCACCACTCCGTCAACTGGATGCACCGTCTCACATGGTAAATAATGGCAGCATCCGTCAACCTGGGCAAACTGGTATGCAGGGTAGCCCCTTAGTGACAGGCACGCTGCATCCGGTCGAGCACAGCACACAAAGTCAGGTTGGATATGCACCCAAGGCACCGGTATCGCAGGCGCAGCTCTTGCAGATGCAACGCAGTGGGCAAGTGCCGCCGCAGCCGCAAGCTCAGGCACAAACGCTGCCGGCACCGGGCGCTAATCGTCATGACGCGAATCCGCGACCAGGCCAGCCAGTCAGTTCCGGCTATGCAGGCAATGCTACAGCTAGCCAGCAGCAAGGCTATGCACAGGCGACGGGCTATGGCACTCAGCAACATGTGCCAGCTAATTCCGCTCAGGGGCGCAGCAGCCACAGCGCAGAGTATTTGCAGCAAGAGGCTGAACGCAAAGCCAAGGAAGATGAAAAGAAACGCATCTTTATGGAAGCAATGACAAATGGGGTGCGTTTGCACGCAACTAAATGTCCGGATGGAGAGGGACATTACTATGCGACTGGCTCTAACCCTAAACCTGCTCCAAAAGGAGATTATTGTGTCGACGTCGCGTATGAGGCACGCTGCCCTGGTCAGATTCCGATTAAAGGTGTCGCATCCAATTTCATCGGCATGAGCGGTTGTTTTGGCGATACCTACAAAATCGAACCCAAGCCAGCTTGTCCGGTGAAAGAGGTGACTGTGGTTGTTACCTCCGTGGGTGATTGCAAGTGAACTGTGCGCAGCTGTCTCTGATGCTGCCCTTAAATGGAAATTTCTCAAGATGTTGAATTTACTCAGACCATTTTGTCTGGCGAGTCTGGCACTGAGCCTTTCCTCAGTAGTCGTGGCGCAGGAGATGCAAGTCTTTCCTGATGGCTCACGCTATCAGGGCACGCTCTTGAATGGCAAGATGCATGGCAAAGGTCTCATTCTTTGGGCTGATGGTGGTCGTTATGAAGGCGACTTCGTCAATGGATTACGAACCGGAAAAGGGACTTACCGCTGGGCCAGTGGTGATGAATACACGGGTGACTTCCTGAATAATGTCCTGCATGGCAAAGGTAGTTTCACCTGGTCGACCGGCAATCGTTACGAAGGTGATTTCGTCAACGGTCAGCGTACCGGCAGCGGTATCTATCGCTGGAAAAACGGTGATGTGTATGAAGGTGACTTTGTTGATGGGCGAAAGCAGGGCAAGGGCATGCTGCTGTGGGCGAATCAGCAGCGTTACGAAGGCGATTTCGAGGCGGATCAGCGTACCGGTCTGGGGGCTTTTCTGTGGCCTGACGGGGCACGCTATGTCGGCGAATTCAGGAACAATGAACGCACAGGCCGCGGTAAGCTTTTCTTCAGTGATGGCAATCGTTATGAAGGCAGTTTTTTGAATGCGGTATTGAAAGGGAAGGGCAGTTATTTCTGGAAAGACGGCGCGCGCTACGACGGTGATTTTGAGAATGGTATGCGGCATGGTAAAGGCGTCTATCAGTGGAAGGAAGGTGCCCGTTATGAGGGGGATTTCGTCAATAATTTGCGTACCGGCATAGGCGTATTTACCGATAAAGGCTATCGCTATGAGGGCGGTTTTGAAGACGGCAAATTCCAGGGAGCTGGCGTCGAGCAGTTTCAGAGTGGCAGCAGTTATCAGGGAAATTTTGTCCAGGGCCAGAAAGACGGAGCAGGAATTCTGATTGCTGCCGATGGCAGGCAAACTGCGCAAAACTGGCAGGCCGGACGCTTGATCGTACCTGAGCCTCAGATCGTGGCCGTAGCTGAAAAAAAATCTGAGCCCAAGGGTAAGAAAAATAATCTCACTCCAGCAGCAGTGGCAACTGCGGATCCGCAAGCAGCCTTGCTGGAAGCAGCGGTCAAAGAGTATGAGGCTGGCCGCTATCCTATCGCGGCGAAGAAATACCGGCAGTTGCTCGAGTCCGCTCCGGATAATGCAATGGCCTGGTATTTCCTGGCGCAGACCCAGGAGAAAATGGATGAGAAAATTCCCGCCATGAAGTCTTACCGTCGCGTGCTACAGCTGCAGCAAGACGGCATGGTGGCCGAGCTGGCACGGCAGGCACTGGGAAAAATGGAGCAGCAGAACGCAAGCATTGATGCCCAGATACTGGCGCGCTTTGTATGGGACTATGAGTTTGAACCACCTGGCCGGCGTGAGTGGCGTATGGTGACTCAGAACCGCTGGCTGGAAGTCTATCCGGATGGGCGTGCCAAGGCCTATGCCGTGCGTGAAGTTGCGCAATTAGGGAGTTGCTCCGGCATGCTGGTTGCGAAAGAGATGGAACAGGATTTTCAGATTTTCATTCCGTTCAACGGCTGTGAAAAAATGTGGCTGCGTTTCCGTCGCGGTAATGGCAACTGGATGTGGCTGGGGGAAATGAAAGAGGTGGAGTGGCGTTGACATCAGCCACCACTGAATTTGATACGGAATTTGATTGAATAAATAAAAAAGGGCTGGCAAAGTAATTTGCCAGCCCTTTCTCTGTCTCAGGCAGACAGATTAACCACCACGACGCATCATTTCAAAAAACTCTGCATTGTTTTTAGTGGCTTTCATTTTGTCCTGAATGAATTCCATCGCTTCGATCTCATCCATCGAGTACAGCAACTTACGCAAAATCCAGATCTTTTGCAGCTGATCCGGTTTGATCAGCAATTCTTCGCGGCGGGTGCCGGATTTGTTCAGATTGATAGCAGGATAAACGCGTTTTTCTGCCAGGCGACGTTCCAGGTGAACTTCCATGTTACCTGTACCTTTGAATTCTTCGTAAATCACGTCATCCATACGGCTGCCGGTTTCGATCAGCGCGGTGGCGATGATGGTCAGCGAACCACCTTCTTCCACGTTACGGGCGGCACCGAAGAAGCGTTTCGGACGTTGCAGTGCATTCGCATCGACACCACCGGTCAATACTTTGCCGGACGCCGGAATCACTGTGTTGTAGGCGCGTGCCAGACGGGTGATGGAGTCCAAAAGAATCACGACGTCCTTCTTCATTTCTACCAGACGCTTGGCCTTTTCCAGCACCATTTCGGCAACCTGGACATGGCGTAAGGCTGGTTCATCGAAAGTCGAGGCAACCACTTCGCCGCGCACCGAGCGTTGCATCTCGGTCACTTCTTCCGGACGTTCATCGATCAGCAATACGATCAGCGTCACATCCGGATGATTGGTGGTAATTGCATGCGCTACGTGTTGCAACATCACAGATTTACCCGACTTAGGTGATGCGACCAGCAGACCACGTTGACCACGGCCTATCGGCGCAATCATATCAATGATGCGGCCGGTAGTATTTTCTTCACCGCGCATTTCGCGTTCCAGCGTCAGCACCTTGTTCGGATGCAGTGGCGTCAGGTTTTCAAACAGAATGCGGTGTTTAGACGCTTCCGGTGACTCACCGTTGACTTTGTCTACTTTCACCAGAGCGAAGTAACGCTCACCATCTTTCGGGGTACGGACTTCACCTTCGATAGAGTCGCCGGTATGCAGATTGAAGCGGCGAATCTGGGAAGGTGAGATGTAGATATCGTCGGTCGAAGCCATGTAGCTTGCATCTGGCGAACGCAGAAAGCCAAAGCCGTCTGGTAAAACTTCCAGAGTGCCGTCGCCGAAAATTTGCTCGCCCGCTTTGGCGCGTTTTTTCAGGATGGCAAACATTAATTCCTGCTTGCGCATACGGGCAGCGTTGTCGATTTCAAGTCCTATGGCCATGTCCAGCAAAGCGGATACGTGCAGGGCCTTTAATTCAGATAGATGCATGGTGAGTGTCCCGGGATGGGAAAATGAGGTGGGGGAGTGAACGGAGGAAATGACAGAATAAACAGAATAGTTATTATGTACTCTTGTGTACTTAAGTACTTAACTGACACACAGCCAGTTTCGGTTCTTGTTACTTAGTCGTTCAGTATTCGGTAATCGTATTTAATTCGCGCTGTAGCTGCCGCTATCAGCAGTTACAGCGCGGTGATGATACCTTAGATATTGCTATCAATGAAGGAAACCAGCTGTCCTTTTGCCAGCGCGCCGACTTTCTGTGCAGCTGCTGCGCCGTCCTTGAACAGGATCAGGGTTGGAATGCCACGGATACCGAATTTGGCAGGCACAGCCTGATTCGCATCGACGTCCATTTTGGCAACAACAATTTTATCGCCATATTCTTTTGCGACTTCTTCCAGGATAGGGGCGATCATTTTGCAAGGACCACACCACTCAGCCCAGAAGTCAACCAGTACTGGTTTGTCAGATTTCAATACGTCAGCTTCAAAGGAAGCATCGCTTACATGTTTGATGTTTTCGCTCATGGAATCCTCGTTGAGAGGGAAAAATTAAGGGGTAACAGCGCCACAGAATGTCGGTCGGTTATTTGGAATTTGCCGAATTCAAATTTGTATCTGAAGGCGATTGGCCAGAATTCAATGGTGACGTGCAGAATGTACCAGAATTATGCCAACGAGGAGTCAGGCGTGGTTAGCTATACAGCAAATAATAACCTATTTTTTTAAAAAGTGGGTCGTTGAACATAAAAATCTGTAAGTCACTCACTTAATCCCGTGCTGTCTGCCGCTTAGCAGCTAGAGTTAAGTGCACCTGGCACGACACTTTGGTGCCAGGCAGAGGGGGGGCAGTCTGGTCTGGAAAATTCTCAACTGCTTAGACCTGCACTTTTTTGAATATGCTTGCGACTTGCTGCTGGTTTCCCGCCTGGTTTGCGGGATTTAACGAAATTTCGCGTCTGACTCAGCTTGGCTGCTGGAAATTTGCTCGTATAATAAGAGCTCAGATTTGTTGCATCCAAAACCTAGCCTATGATGATTCCCGAATTCGAATTACTCGCCGAAAAAGTCGCCAGACTCGCTGAGCTGACGCATGCATTGCGCGCAGAAAACGCGGCCTTACGCAATGAACTGGCTGGCCAGACGGCAAAAAATCTGGATATGCAACAACGCATAGAGCAAGCACAGGATCGTGTGCTGGCGCTGATACAGTTATTGCCACCAGAAATTGTTAATCAAGATCAAGAGGAAGATGCGGCATGACCGAGAAAAAAGTCATACAGGTAGATGTGATGATCATGGGGCAAAGTTATAAGCTGTCCTGCCGCGAGGGTGAAGATCGCGCCTTACGCGAAGCCGCTGCCTATCTGGATGCAAAAATGTGTGCTATCCGTGATACTTCCAAGGTCAAGGGTACGGACAGGATAGCTGTCATGGCGGCCTTGGGTATGACCACCGAATTGCTGGCGACTAAGACCTCAGAAGGCCCGTTGTCCGGCATGTCAATTTCTGAAGTCAGACAGAAAATCACTGGCATGCACCAAATCATGGATCAGGCACTGACGCCGCAAGAAAAGCTATTCTGAGCCTGAAATTTATTAGATTATTTCATCAAAACAACTATCCCTTGCGCCGGTTTTAGGAGTAAACTTTAATTCCCTGCCGTGTTCGCCAATGTCATATATTCCTTGAACCATTTATGTGCATAGGCTGCGGAACATAGTTCGATGGGCGTGAGCGTCGCTAGTCCGATGAACCCGAAATTGAACTGACTGTGGCCAACTTGAACCATCAGGTTCAGGATGCCGGCATAGCGGCTCTGGTGGGGACTTATACAGAATGGCTGTCAGCAATGACAGCCATTTTTTTTGCATTGCTGCTCGGGAATCGCTCAGGTAGTACGGAGTTGTCAGCCTTTGATAGGGAATCCCGTCCCTACCCGTTGTGCGCTGTCTGGATTGCGCTGTGCCACAATATGCTTTTGAAAATTTTTTGATAGTCAGGAGAGGATGATGGCGTATTGGTTAATGAAGTCTGAACCCGATGAAGTCAGTATCGATGATGCATTAGCGGCCGGCAGCGTTCCCTGGTTTGGTGTGCGTAATTATCAGGCAAGAAATTTCATGCGTGATCAGATGCAATTAGGCGACGGCGTACTGTTCTATCACTCCAGTTGTGCTGAGCCAGGTATCGCTGGCGTAGCTGAGGTGTGCAGCAGCGCCTATCCCGACCATACCCAGTTTGATGCTGCAAGTCATTATTATGACCCGAAATCCACTCAGGAAACACCGCGCTGGATGATGGTCGATGTGCGGGCAATCAGAAAGACCCGCTTGCTGAGTCTGGCTGAAATGCGAACGCACGCTGAGCTGGCGGATATGCTGGTTTTACAAAAAGGCAGCCGCTTGTCGATTACCCCAGTCACCACCGCAGAATGGCAGGCCGTATTGGCACTGCTGGATACGCAATGAGAGCAGCATGAGTGAGCAAAAACTGAATAGTGGCCAGCCATTGCCAGCCGCCCGTTTTATTAAGGAAATCGGACGCGGTAAAGACGGTGCACGTGATTTGTCACGGCAGGATGCCTGCAGCTTGTTTACTGCAATGCTGGAGCGGCGAGTCAGCGATCTGGAGTTAGGCGCGATCCTGTTGTCTATGCGGATTAAAGGGGAGTCCATCGACGAACTGGCGGGCTTCATGGATGCTTTAGCGCCAGCCATGCTGAAGCTACAACTGCCATCCGGTCTGACCGCTGCGCCCGTACTGATACCAAGCTATAACGGTGCCCGTAAAAAAGCCAATCTGACGCCGCTGCTGGCGAGCCTACTGGCGCGCGAGGGTATTCCGGTACTGGTACATGGGATTGCCGAAGATCCTGGACGTGTGACCAGTGCCGAAATTTTTCAGGCCATGGATTTGCCTCTTTGTCTGTCGGCGCAGGAAGTCAGCCAGCGCTTTGCGTCCGGTCTGCCAGCAATGACAGGTCTGGATTGTCTGTCACCCGCTTTGCATCGGCTGCTGATGCTTAGGCGTATTCTGGGCGTGCGCAATTCTTCTCATACCCTGGTCAAGATGTTGCAGCCCTTCGATATCCCCGCGCTACGCTTGTATTCCTATACCCATCCTGAGTATTTGCAGTCTTTGGGACTTTACTTTTCTACCCATCTTAGCTCCGCGCAGGGCGAGGTGTTGATGATGCGCGGAACTGAAGGTGAGGCAGTTGCTAACACTGGCCGCGCGCAGCAGATAGACAGATTTGCCCAAGGTATGCGTGAGACGCTTTTGGAAAAGCAAGAGCTGTTGACTGCTACAGAGCCTGAACTGCCTGAAGACATTGATGCCGCCTCCACCGCAGCCTGGATACATAAGGTCTTAAATCAGGAGTTGCCGGTTCCGGCGAATATCGCAGAGCAAGTCAGACTGTGCGTGAGCATCAGTCGCCGCTTGCATGGGCTGACAGCGAACGGCGCTGATCATTCAGTACAGTAAGGCTTAGGCCAATCAAGGCGCGCTACTCGTCTAAGTGTGTTTATTTTTACACAATGAAAAAATGCACCGGTTTTAAGGCCAGTGCATTTTTTTTTGCGCCCGCTCGGTACTGAGCGGGCTGAACCATCAGGTAATTAGAAATTGACTTTGAACTGTACGCCGTAGTTGCGTGGTTCATTGACGATCCCTGTCAGGTTGTTGAAGTCGATCGCTGCAATGACTTGTTGCTTGTTGGTGATATTACGACCGTAAGCAGCCACTTCATATTTGCCATCGTTCCAGATGTAACCGATACGAACGCCACCTTCGAGCAAGGATTTCGCCTTGTACTCTTTGGCTTCATACAGGAACATATTGTACGTGTCTTTGTACGACCAGTCGGTGTTCGCATACAGCGTGCCTTCGCCGATTTGTGTGGTGTACTTCAGTGCGAAGTTACCTACCCATTTCGGAGCGCGTGGCAGTGGATTGCCGCCGATCAGAACTGTGCCGGCAACCGGGCCTGCTGGATTGCTCACGCTGCATCCGTTACCACAAGGAGAAACAAACAAGGCGGAGTCCTTGATTTGTGTATCGTTGTAGCTGATGCCTACAATTGCTTTCCAGTTACGGTTGATGTTGGCTTGCAGATCCAGTTCAAAACCTTGGCCGGTTGCTTTTTCTGCATTAACCAGGCGGTTTTGATTGACTGCACCACTACCAGCGGTCAGTTGCAGATCTTTTGCTGTGTACTGGAATACAGTTGCGCTTACACGTGCTGTGTTATCCAGGATGTCTTTCTTGATACCTGCTTCGAAAGACAGATTTTTCTCAGACTGGGCAACAGAGATAGAATCGCCGAACAAGACGCGACCTTGGATACTAGGTGCGCGATAGCCGGTTGCAACGCGCGCAAACACATTGGTTTCTTTATCCAAAGTGTAGCTGCCGCTCAGATCCCAGGTGAGATTGCTGGAGGATGGATTGGCTGTGAACAGTGGAGTGATGCCTACGCCAGGTGCTTTGCCTGGAGTCCAGGTGCGTTGCGCGTCAAAATCTTTCTTGTCGCTGGTATAGCGCAAACCGGCGCGCACTTTGAACTGATCGCTGACTGCATAATTGATCGTTCCGAATGCAGCGTAAGACGTCGCATTTTGGTGCTGAACCGCATAACCATCTTGCACATTTCCACCGGTCGAGTTGAAGTCAAAACTGTCGACTTGGAGTTTCTCATTGAAGTAATACAGGCCGGCGATCCATTGCAGCTTGTCTTTGGTATTTGATTCTACGCGGACCTCCTGGGTCAATTGCTTCAGATATGGCAGTCCGTCAGCTGTCTCAGCCGCGAAAGGAATGAAGCCTGGGCCCATAGGCAGGGCATAGGAGGCGCCAAAACCGCCGTCAACGTCAGCGCGGCTGTAGAACTTCGCTTTATCGTAGCCAGTGATGGAATGGACTGTGATGCCATCCAGATCCCAGCGCAGACGTGCGCTGGCGCCTGAAGATGTCAGCGTTTGCTTGTTCAGGCCATCGGTAGGATAGCTGCCGTAGTCAAAGCCAGGTACCAGCTCATTCGAGCCTTTCTGAATGATGTTAGCGCGGAACAGGGTTGCATTGCCGGACATGTCGCGGCCATGCAGATTCAGCAAAGCACTGAAATTGCCGTTTTTGTACAGGAATTGCAGACGTGCGGCGTTATCGCGGTAGCCTTCCAGATTTTTTTCACCAGTGGCACGTGGATTGGTCACGCGATTGTCGCGGCTTTGTGCCTGACCGGAGAAGCGCATTGCCCAGTCTTGGTTTAAAGGAATATTGATCGCGCCTTCCAGATTGACGGCATTGTAGTTACCGTAACCGATGTTGCCATAGCCTTCAAAGCGGCGGCTAGGTTTTGCGGAGTCAAACTTGATCACACCAGCCGGTGAGTTACGGCCGAACAAAGTACCTTGCGGGCCGCGCAGGATTTCAACCTGTTCCACGTCAAATACCGGGAAGCCTTTCAGCATAGGGCTTTCCTGAACGACATCGTCATACACCAGGCCAACAGGCTGGGATGCATTCAGATCGAAATCAGTATTGCCCAGGCCGCGGATATAAAAGCGTGGGAAGGAGCGGCCAAAGTCGGATTCGACGTTCAGACTAGGTACGCGCGCTGCCAGGAAACGGATGTCCTGGCCGCTGGCATTGTAAGTATCGAGTGCATCGCCTTTAATGGCAGAAATCGACATCGGTACTTCTTTGATGTTCTCTGCACGACGGTTGGCGGTTACTATCACTGTTTCCAGCTTGGTGCCGTCATTTTTTGCTGCCTCTGGTTTCGCTTCCTGAGCCCAGGCGGCGTGCATAGGGAAGGCTGTGGACACAGCCAGTGCGATCAGGGTTTGGGTAGTCCCTTTGTAAAACTGGCGCTTGGATTTCGCAGTCATGGGTTTTCCTTGGAAAGTTGATGGGTAATCTGGAATTGCAGAGCTTCAACATGATGCCGTCTTTCTCTGATGCCGTGCACTCAGAGAGACATATGGAGCGCATTGCGCAAACGTTTGCGGCCTATGTCCAGCAGTTAACTCTTAGTGCTTGAGCTTCGTCAAGAACATATTATTTTCTTATATGAATACTTAAAGTAATTCTATGAAAATGTTGTGTATATCAAACAAATTAATGATTAATTGGTAACTGAAATTATTAGGCACAGTTTGACTGAAGAATGCCGTGTTTAGCCGCATGCAGCCTTGTTTTGAGTAAGTTTTGGTACAAGTTTAATCCTGTGCGGATGAGTGTTCGTCTGTGATCCGCTACAATCGCGCCTTGTGAAAAATGGAAATGCTATGAATAAACAGGTCGATGTGGTGGTGATTGGTGCCGGTGCTGCCGGAATGATGTGTGCGGCAACAGCAGCTAAGCGTGGTAAGCGCGTAGTGCTGATTGATCATGCCGGTAAGCTGGCCGAGAAGATACGTATCTCTGGTGGTGGACGCTGTAACTTTACCAACCTGCAGGCGGGACCAGCTAATTTCCTGTCAGAAAATCCGAATTTTTGTAAAAGTGCGCTGTCACGTTACACCCCGCAAGACTTTCTTGCTTTATTGCAGCGCTATCGCGTTGCCTGGCATGAAAAGCATAAGGGCCAGTTGTTTTGCGATAACTCGGCGGAGGATGTGATTCAGGTTCTTAAGTCGGAATGTGATGCGGCTAAGGTGCAATGGCGTATGCCTTGCAGTGTAGGCGGCGTTGAGAAACTGCCTGATCAGGGCTTTTTGGTTAGGACCTCGCAGGGGGAGTTGATGGCGGAGTCCGTCGTCATTGCGACTGGTGGTTTATCGATTCCTAAAATTGGAGCGACCGATTTCGCGCATCAGATTGCGCGTCAGTTTCAATTAAAGATGGTTGAACCCAGACCCGCGTTGGTGCCGTTGACATTTGATGCGCAATCCTGGGCACCGTTTATTCCTTTGGCGGGTATTTCGCTGGAAGTGGATATCGCGACTGGTGATAAAAAACAGAAAATGCAATTCCGCGAGGATTTGCTGTTCACCCATCGGGGCTTGTCTGGCCCTGCGGTATTGCAAATATCCAGCTTCTGGCAGCCGGGTGCTGCGATCAGAATTAATCTCTTGCCGGAAGTTGATTTAGCAGAAGAATTGTTGGGTGGAAAAAACAGTAGTAAGAAGAATCTGGCGAATTTTCTCGCGCAGTATCTGCCAGCCCGACTGGCGGATGGTTTATTGCTAGCTCATGGATTTGATGGTGCAGCGAAACTGGCCGAGATGCAGGATAAACGCTTGCGTTTGCTGGGCGAGAAGCTAAATCGCTGGGAATTGATACCCAGCGGATCGGAGGGCTACAAGAAAGCCGAGGTGACGCGCGGTGGTGTGGATACCCGTGAATTGTCGCAGCAAAGCATGATGGTGACTAAGGTACCAGGCTTGTACTTTATCGGCGAAGCGATGGATGTGACGGGTTGGCTGGGGGGCTATAATTTTCAGTGGGCCTGGGCATCCGGATTTGCTGCCGGATCGGCGGTCTGAGTCAGTTTGTAATTCTTAAGGTGCCAGCGTTCATGCTTTGGTGTACAATGCGGCCTTCAGGGTTAGCTCCGGTCAGGCCGGAATTTCAAGAAAATTGGATAGACTCTGAAAGGTTTTGTGGTTTTTGTTGCTACAGAGCCTCAAAATTTGCGTAAGATTTAATCAGTATTCTTCCCATTTTTAAGAATTCCTGTTAATATCTCTGTCTTCCTATAATTTTTCCATGGTTTGAACTTAAATGACCACAATTCGCCTTAAAGAAAACGAGCCGTTCGAAGTCGCCATGCGCCGCTTCAAGCGCACTATCGAAAAGACCGGTCTGTTGACCGAATTGCGCGCTCGCGAGTTCTACGAGAAGCCAACTGCAGAGCGTAAGCGTAAGCTGGCTGCCGCAGTTAAGCGTCACTACAAACGCATTCGTAGTCAGCAATTGCCTAAGAAGATGTACTAATCCTGATTGGTGTCTGGTTATGCCAGGTGCTTTCAGAGTTGTATAGCTTAGGTTTGCATGCCCGCTCCGGTAAGCCGCAGCGGGCTTTGTTGTTTTTATCTGATTCAGTATTCAGGGGTAAGTAATGAGCTTAAAAGACCAAATCACCGACGACATGAAAGCAGCAATGCGCGCTAAAGAAGCAAGTAAGCTGGCGACGATACGTCTGCTGACTGCGGCAATGAAGCAAAAAGAAGTCGATGAGCGGGTTGAGCTGGATGATGGCATGGTGCTGGCCATCATAGAAAAAATGATCAAGCAACGTAAGGACTCGGTTCAGCAGTTTGAAGCTGGTGGACGTCAGGATCTGGCAGATATCGAAAAAGCAGAAATCGAAGTGCTGGCGACTTATATGCCGGCGGCTTTGTCCGATGAAGAAGTGCAGGCGGCGGTGAATGCTGCTGTTGCTGAGACGGGTGCTGCCGGTCCTCAGGATATGCGCAAAGTCATCGATGTATTGAAGCAGAAGCTGGCTGGTCGTGCCGACATGGGTAAGGTATCCGGTCTGGTCAAAGCTGCCTTGTCTAAATAATTGAATACGAACGCCGGACCTTCCGGCTGTATGCATTGATACCGCAAAGTTTTATTCAGGATCTGCTTGCCCGCGTTGATATTGTCGACGTGGTGGGTAAGTACGTTCAGTTAAAAAAAGGTGGTGCAAACTACATGGGTTTGTGCCCCTTCCATAACGAAAAATCTCCCAGCTTTACCGTCAGCCCGACCAAGCAGTTCTACCATTGCTTTGGTTGCGGCGCACATGGCAGTTCCATTGGTTTTTTGATGGAATATTCCGGGCTCAGCTATGTCGATGCGATACGCGATCTGGCGCAAAGCCAGGGACTGGTGGTGCCGGAAGAAGATCGTATGCTGCCAGCTCAGCGTGCAGAAGTGCAGGCTAAAAGTCTGGCTTTATCCGAAGTAATGACTAAAGCGGGGGAGTATTACAAGCAGCAATTACGTCATGCACCGCCAGCGATCGCTTACCTCAAGAAGCGTGGTCTGACGGGTGAAATTGCAGCCCGTTTTGCGCTGGGTTTTGCGCCTGATGCCTGGGATAGTCTGCGCAGTGTGTATCCGGATTATGCAGCGCCGGAACTGGTTGAGGCAGGGCTGGTCATTGATAAAAGCGATGAGGAGGGTGCCGGGCGCAAGCGCTATGACCGTTTTCGCGATCGCGTGATGTTCCCGATCCGGAATACCAAAGGCCAGATTATTGGTTTTGGTGGTCGCATCATGGAGCAGGGCGAGCCCAAATATCTGAACTCGCCAGAGACCCCGCTGTTTCAAAAAGGTTTTGAGTTGTACGGACTGTTTGAAGCCAGACAGGCTATCCGCGATGCCGGCTATGTGCTGGTGACGGAAGGCTATATGGATGTAGTGGCGCTGGCACAAATGGGTTTTCCGCAAGCGGTTGCCACGCTGGGCACGGCGTGTACGCCTACCCATGTGCAAAAGCTGTTGCGGCAGACTGATCATGTGATCTTTAGTTTTGATGGCGATGCGGCCGGGCGCCGTGCGGCACGACGTGCGCTGGAAGCCTGTTTGCCACATGCGAATGACGATAAATTTATCAAGTTCCTGTTTTTGCCACCTGAGCATGACCCTGATAGCTACATCCGCGAATTTGGTGCCGACGCATTTGAGCAGCAGGTGCGTGATGCGATGCCTTTGTCGCAGTTTTTTATGCGTGAAGTGATTGGTGTTAATGACCTCAATTCGGCAGAGGGTCGCGCTAAGACGCAGTTTGATGCCAAGCCTTTGCTGCAGGCGATGCAGGCTTCGGGTTTGCGCTTGCAGATAGTTCGCAGCCTGGCGCAGCAGACCATGACGGCTCCGTCAGAAATCGAGGCCTTGTTTGAATTAAGTCAGCCGGTTGCCAGGGTGAAGTTAGCGCCACCACGCACTAAGCGTAGTGCACCGGTTGGCCTGGAGCGTCAGATTATGCGCATATTAGTCGCGTATCCTGCCTTGGCAGTCTATGTCGATGAGCATGTGTTGCAAGATGCCGCATTATTGGCGCCGGATGGCGCCGCTATGCTCAAAGAGTTGGTACAGGTTTGTTTGTCGCTGGGTGAAAATGCGCAATTCGTCGCGCTTGCTGAGCAATTGCGGGGAACAGGATCAGATTTTGATGGTCTGATTGCTGAGGTTGCCGAGCAGACCGATACTGAGCCTGAACTGGTCAGGCTTGAATTATTGGGGGCAGTGCGCCAGATACGTACTCAGGCACTCAAGATAGAGGCTGAGCGACTGGTCGCCGCTGGTTTGCATGGTGAGCAGGAAAAGAATCGTTGGCGGGATATTATGTTGGCACTAGATCAATTGCGTAAGCAGGCGATTTCTGAGGCGGCGAACCGTCAATAAGATTTTTTTTTAGCTTCATTTGTTTTTTGCGGGTCTTTTTTGTATAAATGCTTATCGCCTTAGAAATGGGTTAAATGAAAGCTTTGCCTATTTTTTTATCAGTTCTGGGCTGTCGCAGACCTGGTCAGGCTAGAGAATGTGATGTCCGCGTGGTATAATTAAAAGCTTTCGATTCAAGGTCTTAGGTTGTTTCATTCTGCAAATTTTGATGTTTTTCTGTGCAGAATGTGTTGTTTAGGTGAGCAGATGCTCCTCCGAGTAACCCAAAACGCTGGCGCTGAGACTCGGGAAGTCTGAAACAAAATGAGGTGCAGGGCTTGCAGATGCAGAGTCTGTAAGCTGTTCTTCCTTTTGTATGAGAAGTATAGACAGACGACTTCCTCAGTACCGGATGGTTTGATTCAATGGCTAACGCAATGAAGAAACCCGCGAAAACCCTGATGCCGACAACGGTAAAAAAAACAGCGGCTAAGGCGTCTGTGAAAGATGCCAGCGATGTACCCGTAAAAAAAGCAGCACGCCCATCAGCTGCAGCTAAAGCAGTCAGTGTCAGTGCAAAAGCGCAGACGAAAACGGCAGCCAGTGCGGCTGCACGAGTTGCCTTAAAAAATGATGCCCCTCAACATGATCCTAAGCTCAAAGCTGCAGAGAAAAAAGGGGTTGCGAAAGACGTGAAAGCGCCTAAAGTGAAATCTGCCGTAGCAGTTACTGCGGAAGCTAAAGTCACTGAAAAAGCCAGTCCGAAAAAGTCTATGACCGAATCAGCAAAATCGACTTCAGCAAAGAAAGCGCCTGTGAAAGAAGTTAGCACCAAGTCATCCTCCAAATCTAAGAAAGCCGATGTGGCTGCAGAGAATCTGGAATCCCTTGCCCCTAAAAAGCGTAAAGCAACTGCCGTAGCCAAGGCTGAAGTTGCTGCGCCGGAAGCGCCGGCTGTTGTCGAAAAAGCTGAAGCGAAAGCAGCGCCAAAATCTGTGCGCAAGCCGGCAAAAGCTGTGCCTGAGGTTCAGGAAATTAAAACCGGATCAGCACCCGCTGTCAGCCAGACTACCGATGCTGCTTTGCTCGCGACGATAGACACTTCGGGCTATGTTTTGCCTGGTGTGAAAGTGCCTGGGCGCCGTGGACGCAAACCTAAAGAATACCAGCCTGAAAACGAAGAAATTGCAGCTCTGAATGCGGTTGAACGCGCAGAGATGAAAGCCATTGATAAGGCGAAAGCAAAAGACCGTAAGGCGAAAGAAAAAGCATTGTTAAAAGATGCGTTCTCTTCTGATCCGGAAGCGACAGAAGAAGAACTGGAGCGCCGCCGTCAGAAGTTAAAAACCCTGATCAAACTGGGTAAAGACCGCGGCTATCTGACCTTTGCAGAAATTAACGATCACTTGCCGGAAAACGTGGTTGATCCGGAAGCGATTGAAGGCATTATTGGCACCTTCAACGACATGGGCGTTGCAGTGTACGAGCAGGCTCCCGACGCGGAAACCCTGTTGTTGTCTGATAATGTAGTAACAGTCACCACAGACGATGATGAAGTTGAGGCAGCTGCTGAAGCCGCCTTGTCGACGGTTGATTCCGACTTCGGTCGCACCACCGATCCGGTCCGCATGTATATGCGTGAAATGGGTTCGGTTGAGTTGCTGACGCGCGAAGGCGAGATCGTCATCGCGAAGAAAATCGAAGAAGGTCTGAAAGACATGATACAGGCGATTTCCGCCTGTCCGACCACGATCGCCGAGATTCTGGCCGCTGCCGACAGGATTGCGGCAGATGAAATCAAGATAGATGAAATCGTTGACGGTTTAGTTGATCCGAATGCTGTAGAAGATGCGCCCGCGGTTGCGGTGGCTGCGCCTTCCGATGAAGACTCTGATGAAGAGGAAGAAGAGGAAGAAGAGGAAGAAGAGGAAGAAGAAGACGGTGGTGCCGCAGGTGCTGCAGCGATTTCTTCTGAGCAGCTCGAGCAGATGAAGCGCGATGCGCTCGCTAAGTTCGAGATTATTGCGACCAACTTTGAAAAAATGCGCAAGTCTTATGAAAAAGAGGGTTATAACTCGAAGTCGTATGTAAAAGCGCAGGAAGCAATTTCGAATGAATTGCTGGGTATACGCTTCACTGCAAAAGTCGTTGAGAAGCTGTGTGACACTTTGCGTGGCCAGGTCGACGAAGTGCGTCACATCGAGAAGCAAATTCTCGAAGTGGCAGTCAATCGTTGCGGTATGCCACGCTCGCATTTCATCAAAGTTTTCCCGGGTAATGAAACCAATTTATCCTGGGTCGAAGGTGAAGTGAATTCCGGTCATTCTTACAGCGCTATCCTCGGCCGTAATGTACCCGCTGTGCAGCAGTTGCAGCAAAAGCTGATCGATCTGCAGGCGCGTGTGGTATTGCCTTTGGCTGATCTGCGCAATATCAATAAGCGCATGTCTGCCGGTGAAATGAAGGCACGTAAAGCGAAGCGTGAAATGACCGAGGCTAACTTGCGTCTGGTGATTTCTATCGCTAAAAAATACACTAACCGTGGTTTGCAATTCCTGGATCTGATTCAGGAAGGGAATATCGGTTTGATGAAAGCCGTCGACAAATTTGAATACCGTCGCGGTTATAAGTTCTCGACCTATGCAACCTGGTGGATACGTCAGGCGATTACCCGCTCTATCGCAGATCAGGCACGTACTATCCGTATTCCGGTACATATGATAGAGACGATCAATAAAATGAATCGTATCTCGCGTCAGATTTTGCAGGAAACCGGTGTGGAGCCGGATCCGGCCACGCTGGCGATCAAAATGGAAATGCCGGAAGATAAAATCCGCAAAATCATGAAGATCGCTAAAGAGCCGATTTCCATGGAAACACCGATCGGTGACGATGATGATTCCCATCTGGGCGACTTCATTGAAGACAATCACACCCTGGCACCAGCCGACGCAGCTTTGCATGCATCGATGCGGAATGTGGTGAAGGATGTGTTGGATTCATTGACGCCACGTGAAGCTAAAGTGCTGCGTATGCGCTTTGGTGTTGAAATGTCGACTGACCACACTTTGGAAGAGGTCGGTAAACAATTTGACGTGACACGTGAACGTATTCGTCAGATAGAAGCAAAAGCTTTAAGAAAATTACGCCATCCATCGCGTTCTGATAAGCTCAAGAGCTTCCTAGAAGGTAATTAATCGTATATAATGGGCGCTGATTTTTTTCGGTGCCCGTTTAATATGTTGTGCTGAGTTTTCAGTACAATATTTGCAGGCGGCAGCATCTGGCTTTACCTGCAAATCCTGAAGTCCTTTTCCAAACCTGGATTAACCTCAGATTACAGCAGGCATTGCTTGCAGAAAGAATTGGGCCTCTAGCTCATGCTGGTTAGAGCAGCGGACTCATAATCCGTTGGTACCGTGTTCGACTCACGGGAGGCCCACCATTTATCATGACCGATACGAAGTCCCACACACCATCCCCCACAGATCAAACAGCGGCACAAGTCCGGTTTGAAGATTTTGGCTTGTCGCCAGATATTTTGCGCGCATTGACCGAGCAAGGCTATGTGCATCCTACCCCGATTCAGGCGCAGGCGATTCCTGTAGTGCTGCAAGGTAAGGATGTCATGGGTGCCGCACAGACTGGTACCGGTAAAACAGCCGGTTTTTCCTTGCCTATTATCCAGCGTTTGCTGGCGCATGCGAACTCCAGTGCCTCACCTGCGCGCCATCCGGTACGTGCATTGATTTTGACACCGACCCGTGAACTGGCGGATCAGGTGGCTGAAAATGTGAAAGCGTATTCCCGCTTCACACCTTTGCGTTCTACTGTGGTGTTCGGCGGGGTCGACATGAATCCGCAAACGGCTGCATTAAGGGCTGGCGTGGAAATTGTGATTGCAACGCCGGGACGTTTACTCGATCACGTGCAGCAAAAAACGATCAATCTGTCGCAGACCCAGATACTGGTGATGGATGAGGCTGACCGTATGCTGGATATGGGATTCTTGCCTGACCTGCAGCGCATCATTAATCTGTTACCAAAACAGCGACAGAATCTGATGTTCTCTGCGACGTTCTCGCCTGAGATTAAAAAACTCGCAGCGAGTTTTCTGAATCAGCCGCAAACTATCGAAGTCGCACGCAGCAATGCGACCTCCGATAATGTGACGCAGATACTGTATAAAGTCTCAGAGGAAGAAAAGCGTGATGCGGTTTCTTTTATTATTCGTGAGCGTGGCCTGAAACAGGTTATTGTATTCTCTAACACGAAGATAGGTGCTTCGCGTCTGGCGGTTCATCTGGTGAAGCAGGGCGTCAAAGCAGCCGCAATTCATGGCGACAAATCGCAAAATGAGCGCATGGTGGCGCTGGAAGATTTCAAGCGCGGAGAGGTTGAAGTCCTGGTCGCGACTGATGTGGCTGCGCGTGGTCTGGATATCTCTGAAATGCCATGCGTAATCAACTTTGATTTGCCTTACAACGCCGAAGATTATGTGCATCGTATTGGCCGTACCGGTCGTGCCGGTGCCAAAGGGGATGCGATTTCTTTGCATACCGATCAGGACGAACGTTTGCTGGTCGATATAGAAAAGCTCATCAAACAGAAAATCGTACGTTTGCAATTATCCGGATTTGTTGCGACTTCAGTGCATACTGAGCGTACCAAGCCAGCGCGCGAACGCTTTGATGCGGGTAGCAGACACGAATCTGGCAGCAGACATGATGCGCGTCCAGCCAGAGGGTATCAGCCACCGCGTGAAAAAGTAGATCCTTGGTTCCTGAAGCCCTACACGCCAAGTACGACAGCAACTTTACCGACGGCAGTAAGCGCGCAGGCAGAAGAGGCAAGTACAGCCAAACCGCAAAAGCGCGCCGCTTTACTCGGTGGCTTGCTCAAAGCCCGTACCTAATTTTCATAGGTCGTGCGAGCTTATCGCCCGACTGCCAATAAAAAAGGAGCTGCATGAATATGCCCAGCTCCTTTTTTTATTTTAGGCGCAGCATGTAGCCGGTCAGCGGTGGCCGGCTTCGGGCTTACACCAGATTCAGGCTCACTTCCACATTACCGCGTGTCGCGTTGGAGTATGGGCAGACTTCGTGTGCCTGGTGTATCAATGCTTCTGCCGCTTCCTTCTCCATCCCAGGTAAAGAGATATTCAGTGTGACAGCGATACCAAAACCACCTTTCCCATTTGGACCTATGCCGACCAGGCCATTAACGGATACATCTGCCGGCAATGCTTTTTTCTGGCTGGCTGCAACAAATTTCATTGCGCCGATAAAGCAGGCAGAGTAACCAGCTGCGAATAATTGTTCAGGGTTAGTACCTGCGCCACCAGCGCCACCCAATTCTTTTGGTGTCGTCAGTTTCACATCCAGTTGCTGGTCGTCAGAAGTAGCGCGGCCATCACGACCACCGGTTGCAGTTGCATTTGCTGTGTAAAGAATTTGCATGATCAGTTTCCTTTATAGAGTTGGGGGCAGAACTGGAGTGCCGATCTGCTCTTGTTTGTTGCGCCGTCGATCGCTCCAATGAATAAATTATAGTTCGCAATTAAATTGCGTGCAATCTAAATGCCTATTGTATATTCCTATGATTGCGATAGATTCTTACTAAATGTGCTGCTTTTTGCCAGCAGCACCGACTGCTGGCAAAAAAATGCGCTGACTTGCCGCTGGCTATACGTCCTGTTGCTGATGTAATTCATCGCGCAAGCCGCTTAACTGCTGTCTGAGCGCCATCAGGCTGGCCAGATTTTGACCACTCGCACACATGATTTTTTCCGGTATGCTGCGCGCGAGTTTGCGTAATGCTTTCCCATCCTGCGTCAGCAGGATTCTGACCTGACGTTCATCTTCTTTGTCGCGCTGACGTAGCAGCAGGCCAGCTGTTTCCAGCCGTTTTAATAAGGGGGTCAGTGTGCCTGAATCCAGAAACAGCGCATGTCCTATATCTTTGACCAAGATGTGATCCTTTTCCCACAGTACCAGCATCACCAGATACTGCGGATAAGTCAGTCCTATCTCATCAAGCAAAGGTTTGTAGGTTTTGGTCAGCGCAAGCGAAGCTGAGTAAAGTGCAAAGCAAAATTGCTTGTCGAGTGCCAGTAGGTCCTGGCTGGTATCAATAGTGTCGTTCATATCAGTCTGAGCGGTGAGCGCTTTATTAGTAGCAGGTGGCGGTGTTTGCAGTGGCGCTAGCCAGGCTGACGCCGCCTTTACAACAAGGATAATAATCAATAATCCTGATAATGTCCTGACTGGCGCGAAATAGAGCCGCTGCCGGGCGCGGTATAATGGCGGTATACAGATTAATTTTACCGGGGCAGACCGTGACTTTTATTGCAAACCTCAACGCCGTATGGCAACAAAATAACTCCTTACTGTGCGTAGGCCTGGACCCGGACATCAGTCGTTTCCCCGCTGAATTTGCCGGTAAACCGGATGCGATTTTCCAGTTTTCCAAAGCCATCATTGATGCCACCGCAGATCTGGCTTGTTCATTTAAGCCACAGATCGCTTACTTTGCAGCCTTATCAGCAGAAGATCAGTTATTGGATATCTGCCGTTACATCCGCCAGACTTACCCGCATATTCCAGTGATCCTGGATGCGAAGCGTGGTGATATCGGTGCGACAGCAGAGCAGTACGCACGTGAAGCGTTTGAACGCTACGGTGCCGACGCAGTTACTGTGAATCCTTACATGGGTTTTGATTCAGTAGCGCCTTACATGGAATGGAAAGACAAAGGCAGCATCGTTTTGTGCCGCACTTCCAATGCGGGCGGTTCAGATCTGCAATTCCTTGAAGTGAATGGCAGGCCTTTGTATCAGCATGTGGCGCAACTGGTGGCAGAACGCTGGAATCTGAACGGGCAGGCGGCGCTGGTGGTTGGCGCGACCTTCCCGAACGAATTGGCGGAAGTCCGTAAAATCGTCGGCGATATGCCTTTACTGGTTCCCGGTATCGGTGCGCAGGGTGGCGATATCGCAGCGACTGTGACAGCAGGGCAGACAGCGAATGGCGGCGGCATGATGATTAACTCTTCACGTGCAATTCTGTACGCTAAACCTGTAGCGGATGAGGGCTTTGCCGCCGCTGCACGCCGGGTCGCCCTGGAAACCCGCGATGCAATTAATCTGCATCGCGTTTCAGCCTGATCTGATTAGTCTGGTTGACTCAGACGCGCAGGTGCCTGACGGTTTTTCCTGACATTGAATACCGTCAGTGCACCTAATAGCTTGAGCAAAACAAACAGCACAAACAGGCTTAAAGCCAGAGGTAATACGCTGATAAAAATCGCCAGGGCAAGGCAGACGATCAGCAGGCGTGGCATTGGAGTGCGCTCCAGAAAACGCAGACCACTGCGTATCAGGTAAGCAAACTCTTCCACGCACAGCTTGAAGAACAGATAGATGTTGTTGCTATTGTTTGTAGTCATGATTTTCTCCCTGGAAAACGTTAAGATACATAGAACTGGCAGAACGCAATGTTGATCAAATCTGGCTTTGCCTCAGTTCTCTAGCTGTCAGAGTAAGGTCGCGGGGGAGTCGACACCAGCAGTTTGCGATCAATGGTGGAAAATGATAGCCAAAGCGTCTCCTGACGTGATGGAAGCTTCTCTTAGCTGAGTAAGGAAACTGCATCATGGACAAAAAGACAGAATTCACTTTTCTGGAAGATTTCACAGCGGAGTTATCGGCGAAAAAACTCGTTTTTCCGACTTCGCTCGGTGCCACCATGAAGATACGCAAGGCGCTCAGCCAGCCGGATATTTCAAATGATCAGGTGGCCAGGATTATCGGTGCTGAACCGGTGTTATCGGCTAAGGTTTTACATCTGAGTAATACCGCCAGCTTCAATCCATCAGGCCGTCAGGTTACGGACCTGCGTTCTGCCACTTTATTATTGGGCTTTGCGGCAGTCAGAAATATCGCGATTTCTGTCGGCATGAAACAGCTTGCAGAGAACAAATACAAAGGCGGCTTTTCGGTGCAAATGGATGGCTTATGGCGGCGCAGCCTGCGGGTGGCTGCGCTGGCGATGGTGATTGCCAGAAGCAAGACCCGTATGAGCCCGGATAAGGCCATGCTCGCTGGCCTGCTGCATGATATCGGGAAATTCTACATCCTTAACCGGGCTCATCAGTATCAGGATGTTTTTACCTCAGAAGCCGTACTATGGAATCTGATTGATGACTGGAATGCCAGCATCGGTGCAGCGATACTCGAAGACTGGGAAGTACCCGACGAAATCCGCGATGCGGTCGTGAATTTCAAACATTATCAAGCCGCACCCCAGCATAAAATCAGCCTGACCGATGTACTGACAACAGCGGATTTTCTGGATGCGGTATTTGTCCATAATCAGCCGGAACAACTGGACTGGAGCCAGGTTCCGGCCAGCCTGCAGCGCTTGCATATTGATGCAGACAATCTGCCGGCGCTAATGCTGGAAACGAAAACGGAGCTCAGCATAGTGCTGCATGCAATTCAATAAAGCGGTTTCACATAAAACTGCCTGCCAGGTCAAGTTTGCTTAGAGCAGGCTGGGCTTAATGCGCTCCAATCCTGAGCGGCTGACCGGGATTTTGTGGTCATTCCTCAGTACCGCCAGCTGACTGTCTTTGCTGATTTTTTCCAGACTGAGCAGCGCAGGCAGGTGCAGCAGGTAAGAACGGTGTACGCGGATGAACTGAGCCGGATCTAACTGTGCTTCCAGATCGGACAGGCTTTGCGTTTTCATCCAGGATTTCTGGCCGGCGTGGATCAGGATGTAATCGTCCTGGGCCTCAATAAAATCGATGTCTGCAATTGGTACCACATGCGTTTGCCCGCGGTCGCGTATCAACAGACGTTGTGTTTGCGCGGTCTGTGCTGCCAGCATGCCTGGCAAGCCTGTTGCAGTCTGTGCCTTGGCCGTAGCGGGTGCATCACTGCGACCACTGATCAGCTTCCTGGCCTTGCTCAGCGCCTCATTGAAACGTTGTTGCGAATAAGGCTTGAGCAGGTAGTCGATCGCATGCAAATCGAAAGCACGCAGCGCGTACTGGTCGTAAGCGGTAGTGAAAATCACGCCATGCTGGCGGCCCGTGGTTTCCAGTACGTCGAGTCCGGTCAGTTCTGGCATTTGGATATCGAGAAACACCAGGTCAGGCTGCAGATTGGCGATGGCATCCACCGCCTCGGTTCCGGTTTCACATTCTGCGACTATATGCAGATCGCTATGCGGTTTCAGGTATTCTGTGATCAGGCGTCGCGCCAGATCTTCATCATCGGCAATGACGACACGTAAGGGCTCATTCATACGCTAACTCCAGCGGTAAGGCAATTTCGATTAAAAATTCTGTCTCAGTCCGGCTCCAGCTGACGCGGCCTTGGTCCGCATACAGCGCCGCAAAGCGTTGCTTCAGGTTTTGCAAACCTAAACCATTTCCTTTGCCGGGCAGGTCTTGCTGGGCTACCGGATTTCTGACTTGCAGATGCAGCCAGCCAGCCTGAGCCTGTATCCTGACCTGAATTTCACCACCCTGACGCAGATTCCGTATGCCGTGCTTGATGGCGTTTTCCAGCAAGGGTTGGAGGATCATGGGCGGGATCAGCGCGGCTCGCGCCAGTTCATCGACTTGAATGCTGCTCTGCAGTTTTTTTCCAAAGCGGATTTTTTCTACTGCCAGAAATTGTTCGCACAACTCAGTCTCTTGCTGTACTGTGATTTTTTCTTTTTCGGACAAACTTAGCGTCAGACGGAAAAAATCGGCCAGCGCTATCGTCATCTCGCGCGCTGCCGCCGGATCGATGGCAGTCAGGGCGCTGATGGAATTCAGGCTATTGAACAGGAAATGCGGATCTATCTGAGAACGCAATACCTGCAGTTCTGCGTCACGTGCCAGTAGCCTCGCGTCTGCTTCACTGCGCTCGGCTGCATGCATATGGTCCAGCGCGATCAACACATCGTAAGCAAACAGATTCAGCAAATAAAGCGCGAATGCGATGCCAAAAATAATCAAGCTAACATGCTCATCCAGACTGACCGCGAATGCCTCTTCATACAGGCTATGCAGGATTTGCAGCCACAGATTGCTGATCAGTACACAGGCCAGCGCAGAAAGAAAAGCAGCGCTGACAAAGATCAGGAAGGCCAGATAGACAGCGCGTTTGTGATGCGGAAAGATGCGGCAAATATAGTAGGCAGAGGTAGACAGAAAACTGTAGATAACGACGACTGGTATCAGGAACAGCAAGGCTTGTGACCAGTTGGCATACGCCATCGTCACCATCAGTCTCGCAAGTAATAGCGTGAGTAACAGCCAAATCATGGCGTACCACAGAAAACGTCTGGTGTCTGACAAGAGTGGATGCATAGTGTACACAATAGTTAGCTAGTGAGACGCAAAGCTGAACAGTGGCGAAGTGATAGCTGCAAATTGAGAGCCACAAAATGACAGCAGCAAAATGCCACCATCTGCCGTGAGGATGATGGTGGCATTGCCTGGTGCATTTTCAGTTACTGATTTCCACTCCACCCATGATGGCATATCCCTGGATGTAGAGCTTCTTACTTTTATCCATAGGCGGTACGGTTTTATCTTCGATACCGCCCAACAGTGGCACGCCTTGTGAAACCACGGTCCAGTCATTTGGTACACGTACGGTAATGCCGCCCCAAATCGCAAACACATTCAATACTGCTTCAGACTGTATCGAGGCGCCGCGCATATCCAATTCTATGCCCCCCATCACTGCAGTCAGTTCACCGCCTTTGAAGTCAGGCGAAGCATTATTGATTTTGGCACCACTCATCATGGCAGACACATTGCAGATATTTTGTGGTGATTGTTCCGGATTAAGCTGATTCACATTATTTTCAGTAATCAAGCGGTCTTTAAAGATGACGGCCATACCACCGGCGATCAGAAAGATTGGCCACCAGTTACGCATACGGAAGTCAATAATTCCCATGTGCTGTAAAGTCATCGCTGCTCCTACGGCGATAAACATACCGCCGATCAGGTGTCCGGAAACGGTATCGCTGCGTGAAATTTTCAAAGCACCGACGGCAATGAATACCATAGGCCAGAAGTGGAAAATATTGAGCGTGTTGAAAATGTTCAGATTATCGAGCAAGGCTAAGGCACCGAAGATCATCAGTATGGCACCGAATACCAGGCGGTTTTGTGGGTTACGTTGGCGCATGATGCGACTCCTGTCGAAGATAAAGTTCAGTCAGAAATGAAGAATGAGTTAAGTCGGGGATTACTGGCGGGGTGCGGACATCGCAATCACCAGGTGACGCAGTCCTACACCTATAATCAGCACAGGCCAGCTGGTGCGGAAAGTCCAGCCCCACAATTGTTCTGCGGAGGCAAACAGCCAGAACGCTAAAACGATTTGAAATACGCCATTGGCACGATCTTCGGGATTTTCGCGGGAAAACAGATTGATGACGCCTGCTAATGCAATCATCGCTGGCGCAACATACCACCATTCGAGTGCGTTGATCATATCCATGCGGTCAAGCAGGAACAGGCTGCCGATGACGATCATCGTCAGACCTATCATCAGGCTATTCGATTTGTTACCAGACTTAGTATTGACTTGCTGAGTATCCATGTTGATCTCCTTAGTATTGGGTGCGCTCGTTTGTTTTTCTGACATGTTCAGAATAGAGCAGGCTGATCAGTCTGTCTTGTGTTGATCGGCGAATGACGGCGGCTGGTCGGTGAATGACGCCGGGAGGCAGAAACAGTGTTGATTTTCGCTGTGAAAGCAGTGATGCAGGCGGATTCTGGCAGATGCGCCGTTCCCAAGTCGGGTGGCGCTCAGCAGCCAGTATATTGCGCTGCAAGTGCAGCGCAATTGAGGAGATTGGGGTTTAGCTCAGCAGTAAAACAAATTCATCGGCCTGGCGCACCGTACGTTTGGTTTCCACACCAAATGCATTGTGAGTCTCCTGTACGATGAAGTCGTTAGAGCCTCGGGTGCAATACAATAATCCGCGGAAATTGGTGCCCAGATAAGTGAAAGGGGCCAGTTTAGTTTTGACCGGCGTATCGTCACCGATCAGTGCCCTGAGTTTACGCTCCACGTCGTACAGGCTTTTTTCCTGAATAGTCACCATGCCGCCCTTAGGGTTAGGAAAGCTGGTATCGAAACTGGGGCTTTGTCCCATCGGGTTTTTGAACGTGATTTTGACGCCAAGTTTGAGAAATTTAGACACTGCTGTGAAGTCGTTTTTATCGTACATAGTCTGATCCCTTAGCCTGTTTCTGAGCACCTCAAACGGTTGACTTTGGCGCTGAAACGATGATGCAGTCAGCTTGCCAGAAATACGCCCGGCTGACAATCCGGCTGCGCAAACTGCCACAGTTTGCTGCAGATTTGTTGTTTAGGGACTGGCGAGTACCTGGGATCTCCAGGCTGCATAAGTGGTCGGCACATTTTGATCTGGCACGAGCAGCTCACGCATTTTTTCTGTCAGCGTTTCCAGGTCTTGCTCTGTGGCGGGGCCGGGCAGGCTGTCCAGTGATGCAGCAATGCTTAGCCAAGGTAATTCCGGCTGTATTTGCTGTAAGCGGCTGGCTCGCTGTTGCAGCACTGTCTGTTCGAGTGTTTGCTGACTGGCGTACACGATCAGGTTATAACTGTCGGGAGAACGGGCCCAGCAGACCTCGGTAAATTGGCTGCGTAAGCTATTCAGCATGTGGGCGATGCTGCTGGGTTTGCCCCAGACATTGGCCACCAGCATGCCTTGTGGGCGCAAATGCTGCTGGCAACTGCGGTAAAACTCTGCTGTATTCAATGCCGGAACCAGGCCTTGTTTGTCATAAGCATCCAGAAAAATCACATCCACCTGTTGCGTCATCGCAGGCAGATAGCTTGCGCCGTCTGCCTGTATCACTTGCAAACGGGCGTCACCGGCGGGCAGTGCAAAGGCGTCACGCAGTGCAATCACATCCGGATTGATTTCCAACGCAGTGATGTGCGAATCTGGCAGATGAGTCAGTATATGTTTGACCAGCGAGCCGCCACCCAGACCGATCAGCAAAAACTCGCGCGGCTGTTCCTGAAACAAACGAAATCCCATCATCCATTGCGAATATGCGCACAGTAATGCATCTGGCTGCTCCATATGCATCACACTTTGCATGCATTTGGGCGTCAGATACATCATTCTGAGCGGCGCATCATCCAGCACAAAGGCCTTACCATCACTGGTTTTGGCCAGCGTGCGCAGGCGCTTCTGATGGGCCTGCTCAGCCGGATCAGGCGAGCTGTTTAAAAATAGCTGACTTAAACTTGGTCTGCGGTTTGCCATCGGTGTTCTATCGGGAGTTGTTTATGCCTGTGCTTGCTGTAAAGCGCTGCGCAACTGCTCAATTTCATCTTTCAGGCGCTGGTTTTCTGTTTCCAGCTCACGCAGACGTTGCTGCAATTCCTGCTGTGGAGCCGCAGGATGGCCTGCAGTTGCAATTAAGCCAGTCTCTGCCGTGCTCTGTGTTGTGTCGTTCTCCCAAGGTGGTGACTCCACTTCGGATGCTGACGTTTCTGGTTTAGGCTTAGCTTGCTGGCGCTGTACGCGGTTCTTTTCTCGCACTTGCCGCGCCACTTCCTGCAATTCCTTACGACCACCGGCAACCGCTGCTTTTTGTTCTTCTGCAGGCAGGCTGGCGATGGTGGCGGCCGCACTGATGGAGATACTGCCATCACGTACCGCCCTGACTAACTCCGGTGACGCAGCACGCTGGATTTTTTCTATCTGCACTACTGCATGGCTGCTGATGCCTGCTACGCGTGCGATTTCCTGACGGCTTTGGGTCGGTTTGATCACAGGGATGGCCTGTTCGCTTTCCTGTTGCTCAGGCTCTGCACTGGTGGCCAGCTGTTGATTTTGTTGCTGGTTTCTGATGCTCAGAATTTCCTTCTTGCGCAAGGCCAGCATACCGCGCTGGAAATCAGACACACTGCGGCGTGCCAGATGATTATCGATCATCCACAACTGGACTTCTTCGATATTGGCAAAATGATCGTTTTGTACCACTTTGTAAGGTAACTGGTGCTTCTGGCAAATCGCATAGCGATTGTGGCCATCGATCAGCACATTGCCCCAGCATACCAATGCATCCCGGCAGCCTTCGGTCAACAGGCTGCGTTCCAGTGCTTCATATTCATGTTCTGTCAGTGGATCAATGTAGGCGCGTAATGCTTCGTGGATGACGATGCTCATAAAAATCCTTGCGGCAAAATCGTAGTTGGCTCCATGCGCCATCAATGCTCAGATTACTGATGGTGCGATGGGTAAAGCGAAAGGCCGCATTGTAGCCGAGAACCGCGTTCACCAGATCAGCCTGCGGCAATGATGTGTTAATTCAGAGGGGGAGGGGAAGTCGCGATCTGCCCCTCGTTTGTAAAAAGAACGAAAGGGCAGAAAGCAGGTACACAGGCTTGCGGGCCTGCTGTATCAGGACTTGGTGGTTCTGGTTTTTTTAGCGGCAGGGGCAGTTTTTGCCTGCAGTTTAGCCGCTGGGAAAGGGAACTTCTGCGCTGGTTTCTGTGCGCTGGCATTTGCGACGGATGGAGCTGCAGTAGTGAGCTCAGGCGCGACGGGCTTAGCGACTGCTGGCTTAGTGGTTGCTGGCTTGGCGCTGGCGCGCTTGGCCACCGGTGTCACTGCTTTTGCTGCGGCTGTGGGCTTCGTTTGCGATACTGGACTGGGTGTCAGCTTGGCATCTGCGCTAACGCCGGTTTTGCTATCGGGTGCGACTTTCGTGGTATTGCTGGCGCTTGCAGATTGCGGCGTGGTTTTTTTAGAGGAGACGGCTGCTGTTTTGGCGGCCGGCTGCACTGACTTTTTGACGGCTTTTTTGGGTGCTGTTTTGGGGCTGGGCGCTGTCTTAGCCGCTGTAGTAGTTTCTGCCGTCAGCAGGGATAACTGACTGGCTGGCGCTGGCGCCGGGTTTGCTACTGCAGCTGCGGGTGTGATATCAATTTCAGTCACACGCTCTTCTGCAATCGGTACCAGGGTCGTGGTCGCCTGCACCTGGGTGTTCAAAGGATTGCTGACGGTGATACTCAGGGTATCCGGTATCAGACTGGCTGGTACATTGAACACCGTATTGCTGTGAAAACTCAAGCCATGACCCTGATCAGCGAGTTGCTGTTCCAGCTGGTTTTTCCATTGACTGCCAGCCTGCTGCCACTGTTGCAGCCATTGTTCGCGGGTGTGAGCGCTAAATTGTTGCAGCGCTTGTCGATGGGCCAGCAAATGATCTGCGCGGGTTTGTGTACGCTGCTGGCTGAGCTCTAACCATTCCTGCGCATCTTTTGCTTGTAACAACTGCTGCGTAGTTTGACTGTAGTCATCGAGAGATTGACGCGCATATTGAAATTGCAGTGCAAGAATCTGCTCCAGACTTTGAAATGCGAATGCCGCACATCCTTGCAGTAGTGTAAATTGTTGGCTGAGCTGCTCTTGCGCAGCAGCAGCGGTGACATCGGGGTGTGGCAACGGCATGAAGCTCTCCTTCAGAGTAGGTAAGACGGTTCAGGCGGGCTGCGTCGGGCCAGAGTTTGATGATTGACGCATTGCAGCAATCCTGATTTTACTCTGGGAGTGCTTAAAAAGTCAGCAAATTATTTTGTATGAGCATCTGGTTTTTTTGTATGCACAGCTTGCAGGGCAGGATGGCAGTTTATGGATGAACGGATCAACACAGGATGGAAAAGATGCAGGACAGTTTAACCACATTACAACAGTTACTCAGGGAATTTGCTGCTGAGCGCGATTGGGCGCAATTCCACTCACCGAAAAATCTTGCCGCTGCCTTGACGGTAGAAGCAGCCGAGTTACTCGAAATTTTTCAGTGGTTGCCCAGCGGTGAGAAGGACACATTGAGCCCTGCGCAATATCAGGCGGCCGGACATGAAATGGCGGATGTATTGTGTTATTTGCTGATGGCAGCAGACCGACTGCAAATTGATCTGGTGGCCGTCACGCAGGAAAAAATCAGATTAAATGCCTTGAAGTACCCGGTTGCCAGGTTTGCAGGAAAATCCGATAAATACGATCAGGCCGGGCAGCCAGATACCTCACAGCATCAGGCGCAATGATGTAATTGCTGTTCCAGGCTATTTAAAAATGTCTGGTGAGGATACAGTTCAGGTGTGATGGCGAAGCCGCGCTGGTTCAGCCACGCGCAGGCTTGTTCCAGACTGCTACAGGATTGGTAACGTGGGTTTTCTGCCAGTCCGGCCTGACGGCGCATGACATCGAGATGCAATTTACTGGGCAAAATAAAGGCAACACAAACGCAGCCATTGGCAAACACCCAGTCACTCATGCTGGTGTACGACTGCAGGGAATCCTGGGTCGACATTTCCCACATGGCACCGTGTGCTAATCCTGCCCAAGGCCTGTCCTTAGGCGCCTTGGCTTGCAATTCCGCGAATATAGCTTCTGTTCCCTGCTGATTAAAACTACCACCGAAAGTTCTGACCAGCACATCGCCGACCAGGTCAATCTGCCACTGACCGTGGATATTCATGTTACTTTCCCGACTCACTTTGTTAGACCGTAGTCTGGCAGTGTTTCCCAATCAAAACAAGTGAAAGTAATTGTTTTAAGTAAGACCGTCACGACCTGGCGTCACTGGCGCGTCATAATTTTTCTATATCTTTGCGGCACCATTTCACGGCGATCCTCAGATCGTCTTTGCTCACTTCTTGAGTTCGTATGAATCAGCCAGAAAAACGCCAGTATCAACGCATACAATTTTTCCGTTTAGTCAAAGATCAGGAACTGATCCCAGTTTGGGTATTCAATAGCGTATCACCAGGCAGTAGCATTGCAGCTTTGGTGATAGATATGAGTGAAACTGGTATGCAGGTGCTGACCAGCGCCGAGGAAAAACCGGAAGCTATTCATTATTTCCTCAATTTTCTGTGCGATGAAGGAAATGCGCTGGATATTCCAGCCATGCAGGTAGAACGCGTTTGGTCAGAAAATGAGCAGGGCTTGTATGTCCGTAGCGGATTCAGGCTCGATGCTATCGACAGACTGACGCTGGATCTGATGCAAGACAAAATGCATAAAAATCCAGTCGCCTTCATACGCTGCAGTCTGTCGCCGGCACAATGATCGCAGCTGCGCTTAGGGTTCAGTGCGTGGCGTGACGGGTGGCATTGCGGTAAAGCGAAGGAATTTTATGCTGGCTCAAAATTACCATCACCAGACTGCCTGCAGCCAGTAATCCCCAGTTGATGGCGGGAGTGTTCCAGCGTTGTGCCAGGTCAAACAACAGACCACCGGCCAGGCTGCCCGTCATATTTCCCATACTCTGATACAGCATCTGGCGCGACATCAGCTGGCCGGTATCGGCTGAGACACGGTCCGCATAGCGTGCGGTCAGCACGTCCAGCGATGGGCCATAAAAAATCTGGGCAAAAGACAGCAGCACCGAGGCGATGATCACCGTGGCAGCGTAAGCCGGAAATGCCAGCATGCACAGGAAACTCAGAAACAGGCTCAGGTAACCAAATTGCAGGAAACGGAAATGATCTTTATTGCGCACGGCCTGTTTGGATACCGGGATTTGAAACGCGATGATCACCACGGCAGCGACCCAGAATGGGGTAGACACAGACAGGTCCGGGGTGAACTTCGGGATATGCAGACTGAAGCCTATGGTTGGCTGTACTGCAAAGCACCAGAACACAGCATTGGACAAATAAAACAGCAAGGGCAATTCTGACTGCTGGCTACGCTCATGGCTTAGCTTTTCATTGCCAGCGACCAGATCACAGGCGAGTTTATGTTGCTGTTCCTGCTCAAACTGTTGCTTCAGTAAGCTGGCTTCATGGCGCACGATAGCCCGCATGGCTGCTAACATCAGTAAGCCATAGCTGATAAAGGTGATCAGTACGATCAGGAACACCAGTTTCATGGTGTGATGTGGAATCCAGCCCGCCAGCAGATAGCCTGCCACCAGACCTATCCTGATAGCGAAAGATAAGCGGCTGAATAAAGAAGTCTGATCCAGATCCCGCAATTTCAGCAGGTAAAACTTCAGACCCGGAAACGACAAGCCACTGCCCAGCCCGGCCAGCACAGCGAAAACAGCTAAGGCCCATGCCTGCTCCAGGAAGGCCATGCAATACAGGGCTACGCCTTCGAGCAAAATATTGCCCGACACTGCCAGTGGATGATTCGCTGTAGTGGGAAAGCGGCTGCCTAACCAGGAACCGATTACGCGTCCCAGGTTCAACCCACACAAGATAGATGCCGCCCAGAATCCCGAAAATTTGATCCCGGTTTCAGAGACGATCAATGGCGTGTACAAGGCCACGCCACCAGATGCAATCGCTACACCCAGGTAAATCAAATAGGCATTCAGGCTGGAGTTCAGAGTTTGTTTATGCATGGAGCAAGTGGCCGGTAGATGGGAGCTATTTCTCTCCTTGAGCTGGCTGCTGCCACGCAGATAGCAGAATGGACAGTGGCTATTTTACCTGCCGTTAGTTCCTGTGTGCAGCACAAATTACACATAGGCCTTACGCAAAACCGCCCCAGCTGCGTTATGGCTCCTTGTCGTACATTACGTACTGCCTGCGTCGCCATGCCTTGCCGGGACAATTTTGCGTAAGTCCTGACACAGAAATTCTGTGCCAACTGTCACTGTTCCAGTCTGACCGCATCAGCTTTGTGCTGGCGGTCAGATCTGGTGCTGAAGCGTTTACTGAAGATACGCGTGTTTATCCATCACTTGCTGACAGGCAGCAGGCGTAAGGAATAGGGCGCGTTGTACAGCTTACCGGCGGTGGTAGCTGGATGGAATTTGCAGCTTTTGACTACACGTATGCTTTCGCGGTCCAGAGCTTCATCACCGCTGGCCCATTCCAGAGAAGTGCGTTGTACTTCGCCGGTTTTGCTGACCAGGCTGCCGACCACAATGCCTAAGCCATTTTCTGTGGGATCGGCAATTCTGACAAGATCGGATTTTTCACAACTGTCCGCGATGAGTTCCGGATCTTTATCGAAGCGAATTTTCTCATCCAGGCGGAAATTGTATTGAATTGCAGCACTTAATTCTTTGCCCGGCGCTTCATCCAGGATTTTGCAGCCGATGACGGACTTTGCCAGGGCTTCATCCAATATCCACCAGCCACTGCTACGTAAAAAGTCTACCGCAGTGACTCTGCCGCTTGGATCAATTTTCAATGTGACCTTGGTGCTGCCATGAAAATGATTTAACTGCGCTGCTTTTGGATATTTGGGTGGAATGCAGTGGTCGTGGATGTTGACTTTTTTCAGCAGCATATCGGCCGCAACTGCTTGTTCCTGGGTATTACTGGAATTTGGTTCGTTCGCCAAACAAATAGAGCTGCTCAGGCAGAGTGTGAGAGCAGAAAAAGCAAACCGCGCATAGTGAAATACTTTCAATCAGAAGAGGAAAATCAGAACCTAAAGCTGGTCCTTGCTGACATATTGTTTTCATTCAAGCAAGGCCGGTGATCATAGCATGACTTTCTCTTAAGAAATGCAAACGCAGGACGTAAGCACGTGACCTGGAAATCAGTGACGACGAGAGCTAATGATTGTTCAGTACGGAGTTTGAACGTCGCTAAGGTGGTTTCGCTTCGCTACTGTGGTGATGTATTTGCCGCAAATCCGCTGCTATGTTGATTGCACCGGGTGTTAAGCAGTGTAAGTAAGCCTTGCTTGTAATGGAAAATTAAGATTTGATGAGATGATGTACAAACTGGCCAAAACTCTCTTTGAAATGCGCATCTTTTTTGAGTATCGCATCAGGTAATTCTTTATCATGCCTGAGCTCAGATGCCGTGATTAACACACTTTGTGTGTGCCGGTGTTTGGGGCTGGACTTTTGCATAGCGCTGATTAAGGCAAGCCCATTTAAACGCGGCGTTTCCAGTCCGGTGACCACCAGATCAAATGGTTCAGACAAAATGCGGCCCAGGGCCTGATAACCATCATTCACGACTTCTACCCTGAAGCGGTAAGGAATCAGGACGTCGCGTACTACACTGATGATCACATCAGAACTCTCTACGATCAGTGCCGAATAGCTACATTGCGCAGTACGCAGCCGGATATGGCTCAATTGTGCACGGATATCATCACCGGGCATTTCTTGTTGCTGATAATGCAGTGTCACGCGCCGCAACAGATCCAGATACTCCAGTGCAGTCGGCGTGAAACGCTCACGTAGTAAGCCCGGCTGCTCTATCAATGCAGAAATCAGATCTTCAAACGGGTGGCAAACATCAGACACGATATGCATGCCGTAGGTACCGCCACTGCCTTTCAGGCTATGGATACGCCGGTATAACTCTCTGCACGTCTCCAGATTGAAGGAGTGCGTATCCATGTGCAGTATCAGATTTTCCAGTTCATCCAGTTGGGAAGGCAGGTCATTGAGGTAGTGTGCGCGCAATGCATCCAGCATTGCCTGAGCCTTTTTCATAGGGAGCGAGCCTGTTTTTGAGTATAGGTCAGTATCCGTGACGCATTCTTTCTGGCGTTGATGCGTTTCCTGCTGCAGTTTGAGCGTAGCTTTTCTTTACGTCAATTCCAGTGTCGTAAAAAACATGTTTCTCTTATAAATTGTTGTAAAAATAATAGCACGAACGTTCGTCAGGTATGCTGATTTTTTAAGCGGACATCAGTAGGCTGGTGTAAAAAAATAACCATAAATTTACCAATTATGGTTTTTGGTATTGATTTGCAGTACCTTTCTTCTAGTTGAGATGCACTTTGAGATAATTGATTTTCTTCAAGTGTGCGGGCTGTCAGACTGTGTTCACGGTGAAGCAAACAGGAGTAAGCGCAACGCAAACTTGCGTAGCACCTGTGGATTCAGTCGAAGACTCTATACACAATGACTAAGGATATGACTATGTTGAAAAATAAATTAATCAGTGCAGGCCTGGTAGCAGCTGGTCTTTTGTTGAGCGCAGCGGCGTCTGCCCAGGTCTATGTGGGCGGCACCATCGGTAAAGCAAAATGGAATAACGATTGCAGTGGCACCACAAGCTGCAGCACAAACGCCAATACCTACAAATTATTGGGTGGCTACAACATCAATAATACGTTTGCGGTAGAAGGCAGTTACTACTCGCTGGGCACGATAGACGCGTCTTACCGCGATGCCACATCCAGCGGCACAGCAAGTCTGAAAGGCAAAGCGTTTGAATTGGCCGGTATCGCTAAATATGACTTCAACAATGAACTGACTGGCTTTGCCAAACTGGGTATCGCCAGCGTGAAGGCAGAAGGAAGCGCAAGTGGTAGTGTTGCTGGTTTGGGCAGTTTCACTGGCACAGATTCCACTACCTCTACGCAACCTGTGTTTGGTCTGGGGCTGACTTATAAGCTGACCAAAGAACTGGCACTGCGCGGTGAATTCGAAACACGCAAAGTCAAGTTTGGTGGTGATAAGTCTGCTGTAAATAACCTGTCGGTAGGTCTGCAGTACGCATTCTAATCCCCCGCTGTAAAGTGCAGTGTGAATACGCTGCACCGCCTCAAAACTCAGCCCCGTACTTCCATCTGGTAGTGCGGGGCTGATCTTTTTGCTGTTCTGATTTATTCTGCCGGGCGGCGGAAGTCTTGTTCTATCCAGTGCAGTGCGCTTTGGCGGCTCAGTTTGAAATGCGGCGCAACCCGCACGCGTGCAATTTCTTCGCCGAACTGGTCGGCAGCGCTCAGCTCGGCATACGGTTCATATTCATCCGGGATGATTTGCAAACGCACGGTGTAATCGTTATCGGCATGGCTGAGTTGTACGCTTTTATGTAGCTGCGCATGCAATTGCTGTTCGTGCCGGCGTATCACTTCGCAGGCTGTTTTCACCAGCGTGCGGAAGGCGTTGCCATCCAGCGGTTTAGGATTTTTTTTATCTCTGCCCATGGTCCAGGGGCCGACCAGCGCGGGTTCCGGTTCACCATCCTTGATCATGGCAACCGCCCAGCCATCGTCATCTTCATTTTTGATGACACGGGCGGTCCAGCCTTTATCACGCCATAGGCGCGCTTCCTGTATGGTGTCGGGGATGTCGCCGGAACTGGCGTTGTTGGATGCTTGTGACAAGTTAATTCTCTCTCAGGGCTGCTTGCAAATTAGCCTTGGCAAATTTTGCGAAGGCGCCATCCTACACTGTTCGGCGCTTCAGGTGTGGGCGCTCAGTCTTGCTGGCGCAGGTAAGCCAGGATATTGGCCAGTTGCTGCTCATTGCTGATGCCATAAAAGCGCATCTTATTACCCGGCACCACTTCACCCGGAGCGCGCATAAAAGCCACCAGTTTCTCGTCGGTCCACACAAAGCCTGCATTTTTCATCGCACTGGAATAGGCAAAGTCCGGCACCGATCCGGCTTTACGTCCTACTACCTGATACAACGGCGGGCCAAATCCGGCGCGTGCAGCAGGCCCGGTCTGATGACAGGAAACACAGATGCGGAAACTGGCTTTACCCGCTTTGGCATCACCCGCAGGTAAAGCCGCGCAGGCAGGCAGCGCAAAACCAGCCAATAGCAGCAGTGAAGCGGGGCGCAGGGATTTCATCATGGCGTAGTGCATGGCAGGGCTGTGTGAACGGATTAACTGCATATTGTGCGACAGAATCACAAAGTCTGCACCGTGGCTCTTGTATTCCCAGCGTTCGCAGCCACTATAGCCTGACTTATCAGGAGCATACGTATGTTTGTATTACATCATCCGCAACCAGTGCGGCCACGCAAAGAAGTCGCGACTTTACAGGTGCAACAACAGCAGAAAACCAGTGTGCCGCAGACGCTGGTGGCACGCCTGCCAGCTGATGGTAATACTGATGCTGCGCCACCACTACTGAAACCTGCAACGAATACCAAATAAAAAACAGCGGCGCACCGGTGAGGTGAGCCGCTGTCTGCGCCAGCTTTGCTCAAGCTGTAGTCTGGCAAATTAGTTTGCTGACTTAGTTTGCCACCTTAGCCGGTATCCGTTCCAGCACCGCCAGCAACAGCGTCCAGTATTGACCTACGGTTTCGATGTTGACCATTTCATCCGGGCCGTGTGGATAGCGAATAGTCGGGCCTATCGACACCATGTCCAGATCCGGATAATGTTTTTTGAACAGGCCGCATTCCAGACCCGCATGGATCACCATGATCACGGGTTCTTTGTGATAAATGCTCTCATATGTTTGACGTACGATCGCCATCACCGGCGAGCTGGTGTCTGGTTTCCAGCCCGGATAGCAACCGGAAAAAGCGATCTGCGCGCCAGCCAGGTCGCTCAGACTTTGCAGGCTGCTTTCTATGTTTTCGCGACCGCTGTCGATCAGCGAGCGTATCAGGCACAGGATGGTGACTTTGTCGCTGCTGGTACTGATCACACCGACGTTCAGAGAACTCTCAGTCACACCGGCGATCTCGTCGCTCATGCGGATTACGCCGTTAGGGCAGCTGTTGATCAGGTTGATCAGCGTGCGCTGGCAGTCCGCCTGCAGGGTTCGTGCCGGAGCTGCACTGGCGACTAATTGCAGTTTCAATGCTGGCTCTGCACTCGCCAGTTCGGCTTGCAGTATGGCCTGATATTGCGCTACGCGCTGTTGCAGCAAGTCTGCTTGTGTGGCTGGTAAGGTAAAGCTGCATTGTGCTTCACGCGGGATCGCATTACGCAGCGAGCCGCCTTTGATCTCTGACAGCGCCAGACCCAGCTCTGCCGCATGGCCTGCCAAAAAACGTGCGATCAGTTTGTTGGCATTGCCACGGCCCAGATGAATATTCACGCCCGAGTGACCACCTTTTAAGCCCGACAAACTCAGGGTGTACGCCGGTTGATCTGCGGCTGCAGTCTGCCAGCTGACCGGTAATGAAATCTCTGCGTCCACGCCACCGGCGCAGCCCATGTAAATTTCGCCTTCCTGCTCGGAGTCGGTATTGATCAGGATTTCTGCCTCCAGCATGCCAGGCTGCAGGCCGAATGCGCCTGTCATGCCGGCTTCTTCATCGACCGTCAGCAGCACTTCCAGCGGGCCATGACAGATATCATCCGCGCCCAGTATCGCCAGTGCGGATGCCATGCCGATGCCATTGTCGGCACCCAGTGTGGTGCCGGTCGCCTTAACCCAGTCGCCATCTATGCGTGGCTGGATAGGATCGGTCACGAAGTCATGCACCTTATCGGCATTTTTTTGCGGCACCATATCAATATGCGCCTGTATCACCACCATTTTGCGGTCTTCCATACCAGCCGTAGCTGGTTTGCGGATAATCAGATTACCCACCTGATCCACTACCACCGGCAGGCCGCGTTGTTTCGCCCAGTCCTGGATCAGCTGGCTCAGCGCAGCTTCGTGCTTGGATGGGTGTGGGACTGCGCAGATTTGTTCAAACCAGTGCCATAAAGGACGAGGGAAAAGCTGATTCAGTTCGGTAGTGGTGGTCACGATAGATATCCTGTAAAAACATCGCACCTGCGGTCTTGGCTGGCTATGTGCAGCAAGGCTGACAGCCGACGGGTGCGGAAAGAAGGCCCACAGTTTACCATAGTGCTCAGAACCCTTAGCGACAGCGGCCGCTCAGCAGCACAGGCAATAAAAAAGGATGACACACGGTCATCCTTTTTTCTCAGCTTCAGTGCGCAGATTGAATTACGACAGGCTCCAGACGTATTCCAGTTTCGTCCAGACTTGTTGTGCTTTACCGTCTTTGCTGCCTGGTTTGAATTTGCAGGAAGAGAAAATCTTGGCAGTTGCCTTGTCCAGGGTTTTGGAACCGCTGGATTTTTCGATTTTAGAATCCATCACGTTGCCATCTGTGCCAACCAGTACTGCCAGCGTGACAGAACCGGTTTCCTCATTAATCAGCGCTGCTTTTGGATAAACGACTTTTTCGCAAGTGTTTTTATCCATCACAGGGGAAATTTCGTTGGCAGAGACGCTGGATACCACAGCCAGCAACGCAGTAGCTAATAGAATTTTTTTCATGGGAAAATGCTCAATACAGATAAAAGTAAAAATAAATCAAAAATCCGTGCAGGCGCGCAAATTTGTGCAGCGCAATAAACATGCGGGATTTTACGTATTTACTTTCTGAGTGGCAATTAATTTTGCAAAAATTTGCCTATTTATTGAACAGAAAACCATGTTTTGCACGAAAATAGTGCAACTTGACTGCAACTGGTATTGTTTGCATTGATACTGGCATTTGAAGTGGCATTGCATCCATGTGCAATGCCAGCTCCTCAGGCGGACTTAGTCGTCCAGCCCGACCGCATAGTGATCCGCCTGACGCTGTCCTGGGACCCGGTGGCTGTACACCTCTTTGGTGATAGGCAGCATCGTCGCATCCCATTGTTGCCATTGCTGTTTCAGACGCTGAAATTGTGCTGGCTGGTGTGCGGCCAGATTCGCGCGTTCACGTGGATCCTGGCGCAGATCAAACAAAAATTCGTTATTACCGATTTTTAAATACTTCAGATAGTTATCGATTACCGCGCGCTGTTGAAACGACTTATAACGCCAATACAGCGTGCGTGGAATTGCTTTTTCTTGTTGCGTCAGTACCGGCAACAGATTCACGCCGTCACTGGGGAAATCCGGGTCGGGCGCAACGCCAGCGGCCGCCAGCAAAGTCGGCAGCCAGTCCATGCCTATGCAAATCTGATCGGACACAGCAGGCTTGAGTGCGGCGGGCCAGCGTACGATGGCCGGTACCCTTATACCACCTTCCAGCAACTCGGTCTTTTGTCCGGACAAAGGCCAGGTATGAGAAAAGCGTTCACCGCCATTGTCACTGGTAAAAATCACGATGGTATTGTCTGCCTGACCGGTTTCTTTTAGCGCCTGCAAGACTTTAGCTATGCCGCTATCCATTGCCGCCACCATTTTTCCATAGGTTTCCAGACTGCCGCCATCTGCGTGAATCAATTTTTTCAGCGTGCCAGCCACGGCCTCATCCATAGGGCCTTCCCAGGGCCAGTGCGGCGCCGTGTAATGCAGGCTTAGCAGGAAAGGTGCTGCCTCTTTAGCCTGCGCCCGCACATACTGCTCTGCACGCTGGCTCAGGATATCGGTGTAATAACCATGCTCATGCACCAGTTGCTCGCCTTCCCACAAGTCCACTGGCTCGTCCGCACCCACCCCGGCTTTATGCGTGAAATAATCTATCCCACCCTGCATATTCCCAAAAAAATACTGATAACCACTTTTCAGCGGACCAAATTCAGGCGCCGCACCCAGATGCCATTTTCCCAGCAGCGCAGTGTGGTAACCGGATTTCCCTAACAGAGAAGGCAGCGTAGGATGTGCAGGCGATAAACCATGTCTGGATTTTGCATCCGGTATCGGCTCCTCCAGCCCGACCCGCAAACGGTACTGGTAACGTCCGGTGATGATCGCAGTGCGTGAGGCGGAACAGACCGGAGAATTCGCATACGCATGCGTCAGCCGCACGCCCTCACTCGCCAGTTGATCCAGCGCCGGCGTGGCAAAGTCCCGCATGCCATAACAACCCAGATCGGCCCAGCCCAGATCATCCGCCATGATGAACAGAATATTCGGCCGCGCCTGCTGCGGCTTGGCCTGAACCAGCCCGGATAACATACTGGCAGCCAGGGCTGAGCTTCCTAAAAACTGACGACGTGAGATGGGTGGCATAGTGCGCGCAAATACAAAATTGAAAATTGGATTCTAACGGCAAGCAGCACTTAGCTTCCATCGGCTGGCTAGATTCTTTTTTTATAAATTCATATGCTTGATCGTCTGTAGTGGCTGAACAGGCGCGCTTGTCGACATGATCAGAGTGGACATGCAGTGAAATTTGTAAGGGCTATGCATGTGGCAGGACTGGCATTCGCATTGCCGCGACGCTGGCATGATATCTCCGCCAAAATGGGGCCTCAGGCCAGCGTTGTTCTAGCCGGTAATAATGCTGGCACGTAGCTGAATTCTGTTGGTACTGCATACGTATTGAATCGCTAAATTCGTGTATTTCTCTCTTATTCACGATGACATCCGCAGCTGCAATAGCATTACTGATGGCTTTGTATATACCTTGCGAGGTGAGTGGGTCGCAGGCTGATGCGGCATCACCGATTGCGAGCCAATTTGCGCCATGGAGTTGATCCAGACAATAAGCCGGGGCAGGATAACTGAGTATGTGTGCGGACAAGGGCTTGCCACTTCGAGCCAGTTGATGCGTATGTGGTGCAAGGGCTAATTGCGCCTCCCAAGCGTGGACTTGTTGTAATTGCAGACGCTTGACTGTTTCGGCATCGCTATACAAGGCCAGCAGCAGGGTTTTATCCGGCAAATTTGCAGCATACCACCAGCCATGTTGCACAGCTTCGAGATGTGTCAGGCCATTTTTTTCAAGCTGTGCATCCTTGATGGCAAAACGCCTTGCTAAGCAAATCAACGCCTCTGCCCTAAGTTTTTGACTGCCGCATTTACGCGCGAAAACGGCGCGTGATCCACTCGCATCAATCACAAAATCTGCATAGATCTGGCTAAGACCAGCTTTCCCGGCAGTTTGCGTTGCTAAATGGAGTTCATAAGCTGAGGATGCTGTAGTTACCACCTCTTTGAGCGTAGTATTGATGCGTAAATCTACGCCACGCATTTGTGCCTGCCTTGCTAAAAACTGATTGAATTTGCGTCTGTCTAAATGCCAGCCATGTCCGAGCGGGTTCAATAAATGATCGTTATAGCCGCGCTTCTCACTCCCCCAATAGGAACAACTGCCATAGCAAGGAGCATGCCCTTCACGCAGAAATGCCTGATCAATTTCGAGTGATTGAAACAGACGCAGGCTTTCCGGTGGAATGTTCTCACCGATACAGAATTGGCTGAAATCACTCGCTTCAATCAGCACAATATTCGACACGCCACGTTGCACCAAAGCCAGCGCGCAGGCACTACCTGCCGGGCCAGCACCAATAATGGCGACTTGGAAGTGAGACGATTTTTCTGGCGACACTTGTTTTACTTTTCAGGTGCAGGCGGATAGAGTTTGTCGATCACCGTATTGGGCCAATATTCAACCAGATTGCTCTCATCGCTATCGAATTGGCTACTGACTTCTAAAAAATAATTCTCAGATTTCAGCTTGGGATCGCCTGCCTCTTGCACAATGGCTGGGCTTTGCATGATGATGCCGATCCGGCTCCAGTTTAATAAGAATTCCTTACGGTCCTGATAACGTCCGACATTCATCGCTGCGCGATCAAATTTTCCGTCTGCAATCTGCTCCGCCTTGGTACCTGAGCCGCGTACAGAAAAACGCTGTACGCTCGCATCATCAGTAATCTCACCACCGTTTGCAACCACATCGCGATAGGTATAGACCGCCACCGGCCTTTGTGCTGGCCAGGAGGCGTAGGTAAAGGTGTTGCGCTGGGTCGGATACAAATTTGTGATTGTGTCGATATTTTGATTCGACAATTCACCGCCGGGATTGGGGGCAGGAAGGTGAGTTGCACATGAGTTGTAATCGGTATGCCAAGGCAGTGCCATGAATTTACAAAAATCTCCCGGTTGTACAGGTGTATCGCGTAGCGGTGTATAACCGACACCTAAGAATGGGCTGTTCTTATTCGCTTTGCTGTAATCCAGCACGTCCATATTGATGCGAAATGGCCCCGCGCTGCCAGGTGCAGACCAATTTGCCTGATAGAGATGCGGGTCGCGAACAATAAACCCCATTTCTATTCCGGGTCCAAATCGTCCGCCCAGGCAATTGAACAGAATGGTTTTATCAAGGAGTTCACCTGGTCCCAGGGACGCTGATGGTGTATCGCCAGGGCGCTGATAAATATCATTAGCCCACTGCGACATAAAAAAGTATTGACTGGTGGTCAGGCTTAAAAAGCTTTTTCCTTCATCACCCAGAGAAAGCGGCATCAGCGGCGAACCCAGTTGCGAACTATCGGAATTATTCGGATCGCGAATATAGTTCATGATAGGAAAATTCAAGCCATCTGCAGGCATATCCCACAGAAAATCATGCATATACACTGCGTTTTCCGGCAAGCTGACATTCCATTTCTGTAATGACGCTGCGCGCAAAACAGGGAATACATCCTGTACATAATTGGGTTTAAAACCCGTTTGATATTGTTGATCACTATATACAGCGGGTTGCAAGGCAAATTTTTCTAACCAGGTGGTGTACAACTCGTCCCACAAGGTGACGACGTTCGTGGTTTGTGGTGCATAGGCAGGATCAGTAGAAATCACCCAGGCGCTGCCATCCACTGCGCGTGTGCTGCCATCTTCAAACAGTAAAAAGGCAGTCACTGGGCCATCGGCTGTATCGTCCAGCCAATGGTCATTATTGACGTTTTGATTCAGACTCGCAGTTGCTGTGTAATTGCCTTCTTCGTCGAAACCACAGGCCAAACCATAGCCACCCAAGACCAGCAGGCGTCCATTGCTTTCAGAACGCAAGGCGCCCAGAGTTTGTATTCTGCGGCTATACCTATCCGGTTCGGTTTGTGCGTTTCCGCTGGCTGGAAATGAGGTCGGGTAGTCAGGCAGACGGATAATTTCTCCGCTACTCGCCTGACCATAGCAGGGCAGCGTCTGCGTGTCGAAATGGATGTCAGCACCGCTCGCCGCAAACAAGGCGCGTGGCCCGGCATCGATCACCAGCTTTTTGAGCCGTAAGGGATCAGCAGGGTCGGTTTTGTTTGCGAATGTGGCATTGCGTAATTGGGGAAGCTTACCCTGCTCGAACGGGCTAATCCCCTGGTCACCTAACCAGCTGTTGGCTTTTTTATTCGCCAGGTGGACCGTCCACACGATATCTTTGACGCGCTTCCCATCGACCTTACTGCCTATCTGAATTTCATGGCCGCCACCATTAGGGTAAGTTTCAATACTGTGCTGTTCTGGAAAATCATATTGATAGATTCTGAAGCGCGCAGCCTGACGCTTTAGCTTGCCGCTGGCATCGCGCAAGTCACTGCTCATGATCGTGCTGTGTTCAGTTCCGGGTTTGATGGGCAAACCACCTTTCATCGTTTGACCCGGAATATCTATCCCTGCCATGCTTTCGGGGCCCAGATAATATTCCTCACTGTTGCCCACGCGGGCGATACCGATAACGGGATGGATGCGTAAATTCCTTGTTGCCATCTTGGGCTCCTGATGTGTAGATGCGGCCTGATTTCTGTTGATGGTGAGTCAGGGGTGCATGCCTTCTCTGACCCATTGGTCATAAAGATTAATCGCCTCCTGAGGCAGTTTGCCAGCGGGCGGCATAGGATGCGCCACCTCTTTAACGAATTCACCCTGCTGGCCACCCCTGACAGGCAGACGTTCTTCAGGTTTCACCACCCACTTACTATTCTTCCTGTCGTAGTCATAACCATGAATCGCCACTTGTATCTGGTAATAAAAAAATTTCACGCTCTCATAATCGCCGAGTTGCAGTATTTTCGTGCCACTTTCAGAGGCCAGTTTTACTCCGCTCATTGCTGTCGCATATTTTGAGAACAGGCATTTGATATCGTCTTTAAAGCTGAGTTTTTTCATTTTTTTTACCCCGTCATGCTGGTGACTATTTCGCGCCTTTTAATCCAGGAACTATCTTTGGCACACTGAAATCTTTTTCATCAATAGGCGCAGTGGAGTTACCGCTGATTGCAACAGTCACCTTCCATTCCTGGCCGTGTTTTTTACTCACCAGACTATTAATGATGCCTGTGACCTCTTCTTCGAATTGAACACTGTCATGCATGTGATGGCCATTCAAGGCCCAGTAAGCGGTGCTGGCAATCAAATAGCGGTCGCGAAATTCTTTGCTAGCGATGGCTACTTCCATATCGCCCGGATACAGATAAACATCGGCTTGAAAGCTGTAATCTCTGGACTGATCGGATCGTGAAAATGTGACGTTCGCCAGGTTTGGACTGGTGATTATCGTGTCTGGTATCGTGTAGATGCCCGTACGCGTAAGCTGCGGATTAGCGGCAGCTTCGCTGGTACTATGGCTTAACAGGGCAGAGAACAGACTGATCTGATTGTCGCCAAAAACATAACCAGCTTGCGCATGTCCATCTATCAATGCCTGAATCTCATCTCTGCGTATAAATTCATCGGCATTTTGTGATTGAAAGCCATAGCCCAGCTTAATCGTGTTTAAGTAAATACCGGCCGGCCCCATATTTTCGGTATAGGCCCCCGAATCTGTGCGTTTCTCAGCTCCGCTGCCAGTATTAAAACCCGGAGGTTTACGCAAGCTATCATCTTGCTCGCCGCGTAAATAGGTGCTGCGATTACTCTCTCCCAATTGCTGTGTGCCGTGTTCCTGCATCCATTTGTCCAGACTGTAATCAAGGAAATTATGAAAGACATAAAAAATAGGATCCAGGCCAGCGCTCGTGTTATTGCCCATGTTGCCATTCACATAGCCAAGATGCATTTTGTTGTGAATCTGGGTTTCTAATTTTCCGCCTAAGCTTTGTCCAAGTTCACCACCACCAAAAGCATTCCAGTCTAAATAGTAAATCTGGTACGCCATTAAATAGGGCGAGGTTTGCGGTAAACTTTGTAGCAATGGCTCACGCGTTCGGGTTGAGTCATACAGTGGCGAATTGCTGTTTTCAAATGCTTTGGGGTAGCGCACACCACTTGGTTTTTTTGTGAAATTCCAGTACGGCAGAGTGACATTCCTGGTGCTAGGACCGAACAACCCTTCAGGATCTGCCGCTTGCAAGGCGAGTTCATAAAAATACAGTTCTGCACGATGCCACTGTAAGAAGGTGTTTTTTCTATGCTCGCATTCACCAGGATGTTCAGTGTGCATCCTGGTAGTGTTGGGGACATAGAGGAAATTGCGCACATTGCAGCTATCGAGATTGGAATTGCCCAATAACTTGGTCAGTTTTTCCGCAGACAGTGAGGCTGTGCGTTGATCGAACACATCTGTCGCCGCACAATTGTGTACCCATGCCTGCCACAGAAAACCTGTGCGATCAAATACATTTTGCTCGCTTTTTTGCTTCATCATTTTGACCGCATGTTCATAGGCTGCGAGCTCTGCGGGACTTAAGTCATCGATGTTCTTTCTATACCTGACTTGCTGATTTACGTTTTCTGTAAATGGGAGAATAGTTTTTTGCGCAGGCAGATCCGCTTTTTGTGCGAAGGTAAGCTGACCGCTAAAGCCCAGGCAGATGACGGCTCCCAGCAATCGACAGAGCGAGTGTTTCATTGGTAGATTCCCTTGGTATGCACTTCGTCATTGAGCGAAAAAAAACCTCTGCTCAAACACCTGAGCAGGTGATGAGGCAGAGGTTTTTCGTTTGCATAAGTGCGTGATTTAATGTGACTCAGTGCCCTGCGTGCTCATTCTGCTTAGCCGGAGCGCCATGTCCACCATGTCCACCATGGGCGCCAGAAGACGCACCACCTTTGCTGTTTGGCACAACAACCTTAACGTTTTGCATCATGCCCTGATCTTCATGTTCGAGGATATGGCAATGTAAGACGTATTCACCGATGTAGCGTTGATAGCGGGTTGCCACCTCGATCTCGTAGTTTGGTGCAACTAACAAGGTATCTTTCCACGTACCGACCAGATTCCGGTACTGCTGATAGAAGTCTGAGGTTTTATCTTCCGGGTCTTTGCCTACCCATTTGATTCCAATAATTTGAAAAGGGTTGACGTGAATATGGAAGGGATGACTGCCTACTTTGGATCTGAGTGTCCAAATCTGTTCAGTTCCCAAAATCAGCGTATGGTCAATACGCTCTGGCTTATAGGTATATTCAAGACTAGGTTGCAGGTTGGGATTGAATTTCCCTTCAACCATAAAACGGGTTTTGTCGCTGACTGTAGCGATATCAAAGGTAACGTATTCTTTCGTCTGATTATTCAGTTTTGCCAGTGTTTCAGGCGTAAAGCTCTTATGTGGAACAAATTTATTGAGCTGTAAGCCGTTCTTTAAATCTGCTTTGATTTTTTCGCGCACAAGGGCAGGTTGGGCATTCGCGGCGACTAACAATTGCTGAGTCATGAATTGCGTTTGGCTGGCTTCATCACTTACCCGCGTGGTGTTAGCAGAAGTTTGTCCTGATTTGCCTGCATCAATCACAGCCAGCAAGCGCGCATTTTTGGCCTGATCACTATTCAGCGCAGCACTTGCCTTGTCATCGTAGACGCAATATTGACCTGCATTCGGAAGTGCAAAGAGAATATCGCTGCGATAACCGGGTTGCAGATAATTCGTGATTTTTGAAATCGCTTTGGCATGCGTCAAGCCATCGCTGGCGACCTCAAATTGCCACACATCGCTGCCATTGCATACGTCTTCTATCGATTTTTTTCCACTCAATAAGGCTTCAACTTCCTCAGGCTTGCTGACCTGTTTGATACGCAATTTCACCGTATCCTGAAAGCCCGCATCAATCAGACGCCAGCGATGTACGGTGTTGTGGGCCATTACAATTTTAGGGTGTACCTGGCCATTGATCATGGTGTAGCGCCCTGAAGCACGCCAACTGTCAGGTTTTTCTACCTGATCAAAATTCTCCACCATGCCGACTTCACCCTCAGCACACGACCAAGGGCCAATTTCTTTACCATCTTTATCGTACACACTGTGATAGCTGGAATAGGGCTTGCCCGGCGTGTTTTTGAAACAGGCATACGGCACTTGCTGCAGCATCATCACTTCAGCACTGCTGCCGCCTATTTTAGGTTCGAATTTTTTGAGCAAGGTATCCAGATCACCATTTTTTGCCGGGTTAGGGTAGCGTTCGCCCTTGACGATTAATGCGCCCGTCATGCCACTGGCTACTTGCATCGCAGTCGTGCCGTGCACATGTGGATGGTACCAAAACGTTCCTGCCGGGTGATCGACAGGAACATTGTATTCATACTCAAAACTGACATTAGGCTCAATGGACAGCAATACATTATCGCTATTCCCGCTGGGCGAAATCCACAAGCCGTGCGAATGCAGATTGGTGATATTAAAACAGCCAGGGCTGGCAGGCGCATTCAATTCCGTGGGCGCACACTGAATTTCGGTTTGATCCGTGTGTGCAGAGAGTTTCTCAACCTGCTCAGGCAATTGGTTATGCAACTTAAAACGTACTGTTTGACCAGGCACCATCATCACTGTGGGAGCCTGAAAGCGTGCGGCACCGAGTGTATTGGCATCCCATGATTTATCTTTTCTTTGCTGATAAGCGCGCAGTCTGACTTTATCCGCTGTGCCTGTCACCGGGTTGTAAATGCTACCGTCGGTATAGCGAATAAACAGATCGTAGGACTTCTCAAACTGATCTCTGGGGCCAGGCGTGTGATTCGCAGGAAAGGCATTTGGCGTCAGCAATGGCGGCACTTGTAACACACGTTGGTTAAGCTTAGCCAAGGCGTTAGCGCTTGTCGCATCGTAGGCAAAGGCGGTAGAGCTGCACAGGCTCATCGCGGCGAGCCAAAGCATGGAGTGGCGATGCGGGCATTTAGTTTGGTGTGACATCACTGGCTATCCTTCGTTAATAATGATTGAGGACTTACGCAAAACTGCTCCAGCGGCGTTATGGCTCCTTGCCTTACACCAGTGCTGCTTTCCGCTTGAAGCATTCATTCGTGCTGCTTTACTTCAGTTTTTTTCATTGGGACTTACGCAAAACCGCCCCAGCTGCGTTATGGCTCCTTGTCGTACACTGCGTACTGCCTGCGTCGCCAGGCCTTGCCGGGACAATTTTGCGTAAGTCCTATTAATGGTATAAATTATTAAATTTACATTTCACAAAGGCAACGATAGCACAATTCCATTAAGGCAATTAATTTTATTGTGGCAATGTGTTGCAGAAATTTGTCTCAATCCCGACAAGTCCGCGATCCTGCGCTTTTGCCATTGGCGCAGGGGACATAAGTTGGGGCGAACAGGCTAGTGCCTCGATCAGATTGCGACACCAGCCTGATGGCCGCCCCAACACACGTACTGACTAGGTCTGTATCGTGTTCATGACATTGACCGGTGTAATCAAGTCAAACAACACCGTCGCAGGCACAGCATCGCTATGCGGATGCAAAGTAAAATAGTTAGCGATGTCTTTAGCCTGACGCAGCTGTATGGCTTGTGCGATTTTGCGTACGTCCTGGTAGTACTGATCTGCCACCGTACGTAAGGCAGGGTCGGTAAAGCTATAGGTGTCCTGCAGGTAGTCAATCGACGGCTCCAGTACGCCACGTCCAAACACGGTTTCAGGGTAAGGCCCCTGACCGGTGACGGAAGCGTTGAGCTGGATGTCCAGAAAATTCATGCCACCGACGTCGGGATAGGTCTGCGTTTGTGATGGCAGGCAGGCCAGTATGTCGGCAGGTGTCCACTGGCTGGATGGTGTATCTGCCGGTGGTGCATACATCAGTGTTGAGGCGTTTGGCACAAAGGCGGCCTGATTATAAGCACCGTCGTTGATCACAGTATGCTGCACTGAGAACTGCCAGACAAACATGGTTAACACTTCTTTCAACAGCGCCGCCGTGGTCACGCTGGCTGGGAAACGTTGTGCCTGTTCGACGCCATCCACATAATTAAATGCGGGTATCAATTTGTTGAAGAAGCGCTGTAATTGCACATCGTGCGCGACATCGCTATCGCCATTCGGGTAACAGGTATCGACGAACTGACTGATAAAGCTTTGCATGGCCTCGTACCACAAAGTCGCATCATGTACATAGGGGTAAGAGAAGGGCGTATTGGTGACACCGCGTTTTTGTGTATCTTTAGGAATCGCCAAATCGAGGAAACGGAACTTGCCATCGTCGTTGTACATCTTGTCCTGCAATTGGTAGTTACCAATCCGGCCGCAAGAAAAAATTAAGTCGTAAATGAAGCCGATGTTGTAGACGCCGGCCTTGCCATTCACCTCGCGGCTATTTGGAAAACTCTGGGCATAAGGATGGTAGCTGCTGTCGTAAATCGTCTGCTGGAATTCCACCGTTTTGCTCAGGTGTGGGCTCAGTAATTTAAAAACAGGATGCTGTTGAAATGGCGTCGTGCTGCGTGGCTCGGTGGCTGGATTGAACACCTCTTCCGAGAACAAGGCGATGGATACCATCGCGCCTATCTGATGCGTCAACAACTGATGGAAGCCCACATCATGCAAGGTCTGTCCGGCGCAATTGGTTTGCATTTTTGCGAGTAACCAGGCGTTTTCCGCATTCGCCATATCTGGTGTGAACACTTCACCGTCCTGCTCTAATTGAATAGCAACCGGCAGTAATTCGTTTTGCGCACTGACCGTGAAGAAGACGATGGGTTGCGCTAAATAATAGCCACTTGGAATCACAGTACAGGCTTGTAAGTACTGGCGATAGTCAGCGACATAACGAATATCTGACTGGCTTAATTTGCTATGCCCGGCCAGGCCTGCGGACGCTAACAAATCTTTTAACTGACTTTGATTCACGCTGCTGAGTAAGTTGGGCATAAAGCCTGCTAACTGCTGACGGGCAAACTCATCATCGTCTTTTAACCAATACGCGGGGGCGGGTATGGTTTGGAAATTATTACCGTAGTAAATCGATTCCAGCATCGCGACTGCGTTGCTCATGTCCACTTCAACCGGGGGCAATTTGGCACGCTGTGCGACATTGTCATTCCACTGATTATTGAGCATCTGCAGTACCTGCTTGTCTTGCTCAACAGCTTTCATCGCTTGCGGCACTTTGCTGTAATCGGCGATAAAGGCGGGCACATTACCATCGAACACATACGTGGAGTCACCGTAAATACTGGCGCTGGCATTGGCAGGAATTGCAGCCGCTTCGCGATCAGTTTGATTGTAAAGATACGCATAGCTCAATTGATTCGCCATGGCCGGGTCGCCTTCTACATCGGGTGAAGTAAAGCTGCCCCAGGTTGCGCGCATTTGTTGAATTTTTTTTGTCGCACCAGCCTGTTGCAAAATATTGAGCACGGCGTTGTAGGCAGAATCAAGTGCGCCAACTATCCAGCCATGATGCACCGAGCAGCATTCACCCGCAAAATTTAAGCAGCCATCAAATTCCGGCGTCAGCAGGGTCGGGTACAAATTATTGAACTGGCCTGGATTAAACAGCGCAAATGCGCCGCCACCGGCATGTTCGTCCCAGAACCAGGTCTTAGTGGTTTTACCATCGTGGTATCCGGCAAATTCCTGGTAAATATCGACATCCGGATACAGATATTGTATGCCCTTGAGGCATTCCTCTATCCGTTCTTTATCGCCTAATGCGCCCAGCTTACGTGCATCACCAGCCCAGCAATAGACTTGTAACACACCGGGTTTGCTGTCGTAGCCATAAGAAGGATAAATGATCTGGCGATTCGGTCTGTCGGTGGTGGCTGCGCCATAACCGCCTTCCTGGCGTTCGCCTACTTTAGTCCAGAACTGCGTTTTAAAAGTCAGGAAGGCTTTGAACGACGACATGTAATTACATTCACGGATAGCTTGCGCTTTCGAGAATGAAACATCGTTGAGTAAATTCAGTTTATCCGCACCATTGAGATAAGCGCCCATAGGCAGTGTGGTGATGACATAGGGATAAACCTTATCGACCAGTTTTTCATGACCATGTTCGTCATGATGCTGCAACTTCAGGCGCATGCCACCATGACCATCGAACAAACTGCGATCGTGTTTGAGTTCTATGGCTTTATGTTTTAAATGGACACGGCGTTTTTCACGCGAACGTTCTGCCTGGGTGTCGGCTTTGGGTGTCGATGCTGATGCTGAATTGGCTGACACCGTTGGTGGTAAGGGGCGCGCATCATCGGTGAGATTGGGTGGGTTGTAAATATAGGTGCCGGTGTCTGGTGACGGCAGCATACCAACCTGGATTTGTGCGATCACACCATCTTTGGGCCGCACGCCTTTTTCCAAATCCAAAACCGCACGACAGGCATCAGGAAAATGCTGCATGCCTTTATCTACCGTTAGCATATATACGCCAGGGTCATTTGGGCGATACGGATCTTTACTGCCACCCCAGTCATACACGGCGATTACCATTTCGACGAAGGAGACCGCATACATACCGCTGCCGACATTGGTGGTTTCAAGATAGCTCGCGACAGACCACGGCAGTAAGGCGTTCTTAGGGCCCATCGCAGGGTTGTAGTACTCACCCATATCACCCAGTTTGAATTGCGTGGTGAGGTAATCCCACATCGAATACTGATCAAACTGCATCAAGAGTTCGAAACCGTTGGCGAACGATTGGTCAAATGCCTTCAGGAATGGGCCATTCACCTGGTCCAGCACCATATTCACTGGCAAATAAGCGCCACCGTTGGCATCTTGTTGTGGCGTGACCCAGAAGTCAGGTATATCACCGCCGTTGCGCCGACCAAAATTGAGATCATTCAAGGCATATTCTGGCGTATTGGTAATCGCCGCCGGCATATTATTGAAGCGCAGTCTTTGCTCGGGCGAGCTGTAATAAAATTTGCGCCAGTTGACTTGCTCATGTTCCCGGCCGTTGCGGGCTAACACGGTATTGACCGCCAGGGCTAATTGTTGAACCGGCAGCATATCAGCAGAAAACTGTGGCAGACGCATGCCACCAATTTCGCCATACAAACCCTGTTGATTGCGCTCATCGCTGTGATAATTCGTCGAATACCAGGTGCGTATGCGACCGCCTACCCGTTCCGAACTTTCAAACACTTCGCACTCTATGCCCAGCGATTGCAGAATTAATCCGGAAAACAAACCAGCGAAACCACCGCCAACGATACCCACCATAGGAATATGACTGGGATTGTCATGCGTACTCGATTCCATCTCCGCTTTAAAGCGCTGCGCCTGTTTGCGCGATCGTTGTTGCTGTAAGCTGAGTCGGTAATTCGCACCGTGGTTCGTCAATAACCATTGTGAGAATGCGCCACGTAAAGTTCCGGCTGTAGCGGGCGCTGCCGCGGCAGTCGCTTTAAAAGAGAGATAGCTCATGATGTCATCCAGATTGAGTGTTTCAGGAAAATAGAAGAATACTCGTGCTTGGTAAGGCAAAATCGGGGTAAGACAATGGCACTACAGCTTTAGGGCCTGTTAGCTAAACAACAGAAAAACAATGAGAAAGTAACCTTGCGCTGACCTTGTTGCGATGAGCGGCCTGACAAGCGCGCTGTCTGTGGCAGTACACCTGCTTAGCGCAGTGAATCCAAATGAAGTGACAGATCAGCACAAACTTGCTGTCAGCAAATTACATGCCATCGTTTTTTGTGTGGGGAAGGGAGTGAAGCACTCAGCCGCAATTGTTCCTGACTCAGGCGGCGGGCATGCTCATGTCAACACCAGTGGTATCTTGCACCTGATTTTTTTACATGACACCAACATGTAACTTGGACGATGACGTGTCAATAATGGGCTTGAAGACAAGTGAGCCCAGCCAGGAAATACGGAAATGCGCGTATGCCGGATGCGTACATATCACGCACAGTATGCAAAGTAGCGCGATGCTTAATTCTTTTTTGACCGCTGCGCTGGCGCGTTCGCGATATTGATCAGAGCGAAGCCGCTCATGAAATCTGCACAGGCTGTGCAAGTGGCAGATGTGACGTCAGCCTTGCCGCAACGCTGCTCAATGAAGATGGAGAAAAAATCGTCATTCCCGCGCAGGCGGGAATCCAGCGTCGTTGAATTGAGGCGATTAGCACGAAAAAAACAAAGACACTGGATCCCTGCCTGCGCAGGGATGACGCCTATTTTCTGCAAAGACTCAGTCAGCTATAGACCTGAGTTTTTACGTGGGCGTGTTGCTTGCACTTTGAGTGTCGAAGATGGAGAGAAAGGGCAATTAGCCCTGTCTCTCAGATTAAAACAACTTACTTCCCAAACGAATCCTTCAAAGTCGTAATCCGGTTAAACACCGGTTTGCCGACGCTGCTGTCAACGCGGTCGGTCACGAAATAGCCGTGGCGTTCGAATTGCAGGCGGGTGTCGGGGGCGATGTTGTGTAAGCCGGGTTCGACGTAGGCGCGTATGGTTTCCAGGGAGGCCGGGTTGAGCAGGGTCATGAAGTCCTTGCCGCCTGCGTCCGGGTTGGCGTCGGTGAACAGGCGGTCGTACAGGCGTACTTCCACTTCCATTGCATCGGCTGCGTTGACCCAGTGGATATTGCCTTTGACTTTGTAGTTGGCGCTGCCTTCGGTGCCGGATTTACTGTCGGCGAAGTAGTTGCAATGTACCGCGATCACGTTGCCGTTTTCATCTTTGTCGCAGCCTGTGCATTCGACCACATAGCCATAACGCAGACGGACTTTATTGCCGGGGAACAGACGGAAATAGCCTTTGACCGGCTCTTCCATGAAGTCTTCCTGTTCTATCCACAGTTCTTTACCGATGGTGAATTCGCGGTTGCCGCGTTCCGGATGATGCGGGTGTACCGGTGCGCTGCAGGCGATGTTCTGAGCTTCAGGGAAGTTATCGATGATCAGTTTCAGTGGACGCAGTACGGCGGTGGCGCGTGCCGCTTTCGGGTCGAGATCTTCGCGCAGGCAGCCTTCCAGCGTGCTGTAATCGATCCAGCCGTCGGAGCGGGTCACGCCTATGCGTTCGCAGAAGGCCTGGATAGATTCCGGTGTATAGCCACGGCGACGGATACCGACCACGGTAGGCATGCGCGGATCATCCCAGCCGCTGACGATGCCGTCTTCGACCAGCTTGCGCAATTTACGCTTACTGGTCACGACATAGGTCAGGTTCAGACGCGCGAATTCATACTGACGCGGTACCGGACGTTGTACAAAACCGCCTTCTGCGGCGCGTTCGATAATCCAGTCGTAGAAAGGACGGTGATCCTGGAATTCCAGGGTGCAGATAGAGTGCGAGATATTTTCTATCGCGTCTTCCAGCGGATGCGCGTAATCGTACATCGGGTAGATGCACCAGGCGTCACCGGTGCGGTGATGATGCGCATGGCGGATACGGTAGATGGCCGGATCGCGCATATTCATGTTCGGCGAAGCCATGTCGATTTTGGCACGCAGGATGTGCTCGCCGTCTTTGAATTCACCGGCTTTCATACGACGGAACAGGTCCAGCGATTCAGCGGCGCTGCGCTCACGGAAAGGTGAATTCACACCCGGCTTGGAAAAGTCACCGCGATTGGCTGCCATGTCTTCAGCCGACTGGCTGTCTACATAGGCGTGGCCAGTGCTTATCAGGTGTTCAGCGATGGCATAGAATTTGTCGAAATAATCGCTCGCGAAATACAGGTGATTACCGCCGCCTTTGGCTGCGGATTCCTGCCAGTCAAAGCCCAGCCATTTCACGCTGTCCATGATGGAGTCTACGTATTCCTGGTCTTCTTTTTCCGGATTGGTGTCATCAAAACGCAGATGGCAGCGGCCATCGTAGTCGCGTGCCAGACCAAAGTTCAGGCAGATCGATTTAGCGTGGCCGATATGCAGATAACCATTAGGCTCAGGCGGGAAGCGCGTGATCACGCTGGGCATGCCATCGCGCTGATAAGTACCTGCGGCCTGGTCGTTATCGATGATGGCGCGTAAAAAGTTAGATACCGGTGCGGCTTCGGCTGCCGCTGCTTTATTTTTGTTGTCGTTGCTCATAGTCTGGCCATTCAGGACGATACGTGATTATTTATGTATTAAATATCAAAAATTTAATTTAATACGGTGATTTTTTTAAGGGCTGACAGCAAACTGTTTTGCCGCGCCCATATATACATGGAGGCACACACAGGCTGCGCCTCGGCCATTTGGCCAGCGCTGCGAGGCGTGTGCATCCATAGTGGGATGTCAAGTATTTTACCGTAGCGCAGCACAGAAAGTGCGTTTGTTTGCGCTTCTGGCGGGGAAAAGCGCAGTAAAGCCGCGTCTGGCAGGCTAGTCACAGCACTGAGTGCACATCATTTTATTGAAAAGCTAAGTTTCAGCTTATCCGTGCCGCCCTAACAATAAGTCGGTCGCAGCCTGTTACTGCGCATGCTGGAGAATGTTCAGGAAAGCTGGCCGAAATCTGCGCCGGACTACTGTAACTGCAGCTTGGCGCGGTAGAATAGCGGGATGACTACAGAATTGATAATTTCTCCCGACCAGACAGTGACGTCTGAGGCCAGCGGCCCGCGTGATCCCCAATTTGTGCACTTACGTGTCCACTCAGAATATTCTATCGTGGATGGTCTGGTGCGCATCGACGATGTGATCAAGGCGGCGGCTAAGGATAAGCAGCCTGCGCTGGCGGTGACCGACCTGGCCAATTTATTTGGTATGGTGAAGTTTTATAAGGCCGCACGTGGCAAGGGCATGAAGCCTGTCGCCGGTTGCGATGTCTGGATCACAAATGACAATGACCGCGATAAGCCTACCCGCATGCTGCTGCTGGTAAAAAACCGTCAAGGCTATTTGCAGTTGTGTGAATTGCTGGCGACAGCCTGGCTCACCAATCAGCATCGTGGTCGCGCCGAGCTGCGCATAGAATGGCTGAAGCAATTACAGGACAGCGGTGCCGGTGGCAACCTGATCGCCTTGTCCGGCGCGCATTTTGGTGATGTCGGTACTGCGATTGACAATGGCAATATCGCGCTGGCCGAGCAATTGGCACTTCAGTGGGAAAGCATCTTCCCGCGCCACTTTTATATCGAGATACAACGGGCTGGTCAGCCGAATATGGACAACCATGTGCGCGCTGCGGTCGCATTGGCGGGCCGTTTGCGTCTGCCGGTGGTGGCAACCCATCCGGTGCAGTTCCTGAGCAAAGATGATTTCACTGCGCATGAGGCGCGGGTCTGTATCGCGGAAGGCGATATGCTTGCCAATGGCCGCCGGGTGCGCCGCTTCAATGATCAGCAATGCTTTAAAACCCAGCAAGAGATGCAGGTCTTGTTTGCTGATTTGCCGGTGGCATTGAAAAATTCGGTAGAGATCGCCAAACGCTGCAATCTGACGCTGGAACTGGGTAAGCCTAAGCTGCCGGATTTCCCAACGCCGGATGGCATGAGCCTGAATGATTTCCTGGTGTTTGAAGCACAGCGCGGGCTGGAATTCCGTCTGCAGCATTTGTTCACTAACGAAGAAAAGCGCGAAAAAGAGCGGCCACGCTATGAAGCCCGCCTCAAGTTCGAAACCGATACCATCATCAAGATGGGTTTCCCCGGTTACTTCCTGATCGTGGCAGACTTTATTCAGTGGGCCAAAAATAATGGCGTACCGGTGGGGCCAGGCCGTGGTTCCGGCGCGGGCTCGCTGGTGGCGTATTCGCTGTTGATTACCGACCTCGATCCGCTGCAATACAACCTGCTGTTCGAACGTTTCCTGAATCCTGAACGCGTTTCCATGCCCGACTTCGATATCGATTTCTGTCAGGAAGGCCGTGACCGCGTGATTCAGTACGTGAAAGACCGCTATGGTAAAGACGCGGTTTCGCAGATTGCGACCTTCGGTACCATGGCGGCCAAAGGCGCAATCCGTGACGTCGGGCGGGTGCTGGATTTTGGCTACATGTTCTGCGATGGCGTGTCTAAGCTGATTCCTTTCAAACCGGGAAAACAAGTCACCATCGCTGAGGCGATCGTCGAAGAACCTTTGCTGGCTGAGCGTCAGGAAAACGAGGAAGAGGTCAAAACCCTGCTCGATCTGGCACAGCAGGTAGAAGGCATCACCCGTAACATCGGTATGCATGCGGGGGGGGTGTTGATCGCACCGGGCAAGCTGACCGATTTTTGTCCGCTGTACACCCAGGGCGGCGATTCCGGTGTGGTCTCGCAATATGATAAAGACGACGTGGAAGCAGTCGGTCTGGTCAAGTTCGACTTTTTGGGTCTGACTACGCTGACCATTCTGGACCGTGCGGTGCGTTACATCAAAATGCTGGACCCGGCGCTGCAAGACTTTGATCTGGCCAAGCTGCCGCTGGATGACCGTGCTTCTTATGACTTACTGACCAAGGCAAAAACCGTAGCCGTGTTCCAGCTGGAAAGCCGCGGCATGCAGGGCATGCTGAAAGATGCGCGGCCAGACCGCTTTGAAGACATTATCGCGCTGGTGGCTTTGTACCGTCCGGGTCCTATGGATCTGATACCCGACTTCTGCAAACGTAAGCACGGCGAAAAATTTGATTATCCCGATCCGCGTACCGAAGGCATTTTGTCTGAAACTTACGGCATCATGGTGTATCAGGAGCAGGTGATGCAGATGGCGCAGGTGGTTGGTGGTTACTCATTGGGTGGCGCTGACTTACTGCGTCGTGCCATGGGTAAGAAAAAAGCCGAGGAAATGGCGGAGCACCGTAAGATTTTCCGTGAAGGTGCGGCCAAGGGCGGTTTGTCTGAGCAAAAAGCCGACGAGATTTTCGATTTGATGGAAAAATTCGCGGGTTACGGCTTCAATAAATCCCATGCGGCCGCCTACGCGCTGCTGTCTTACCACACCGCTTATCTGAAAGCCCATCATCCGGCCGCGTTCATGGCAGCCAATATGTCGCTCGCCATGGATGATACTGACAAGGTGAAAATCCTGGTCGAAGATGCGATGGATATCTGCAAGCTCAAAATGCTGCCGCCGGATATCAATCAGTCTGACTACCGTTTTATGCCAGTTGGTGAGCCAGGTAAAAAAGCGACTCAGATCCGCTATGGTCTGGGCGCAGTCAAGGGTTCTGGCCAAAACGCGATTGAAAACATCGTTGCTGCACGTGAGGCCGACGGACCATTCAAGGATTTATTCGATTTCTGCAAACGCGTCGATAAACGCCAGGTCAACCGCCGCACCATAGAATCGCTGATACGTGCCGGTGCTATGGATAGTCTGGGTAAAGACCGTGCGGTCTTACTGGCTACCGTGACACTCGCGATAGAAGCGGCAGAGCAGGCCGATGCGGCCGCCAATCAGGTCAGCCTGTTTGGTGACGATGATGATCTGATCCCGCCACCGGAATACATCAGTGTGCCGCATTGGACTGATAAAAAACGGCTGACCGAAGAGAAGCTGGCGCTGGGCTTTTATTTGTCTGGGCATTTGTTTGATTCCTATGCGCCGGAAGTCCGTCAGTTCATCAAGACCACACTCGCCAAAGTTGAACCTTCGCGCGATTTGCGTATGATTTGCGGCATCATCACCGGTGTACGTACCCAGATGACCCAGCGCGGCAAGCTGATGGTGGTGACGCTGGATGACAGCACTGCGGTGGTGGAAGTCACGGTCTACAGCGAGCTGATGGAGGAGTTTAAATCACTGCTGAAAGAAGATGAGTTTTTAGCGGTATTGGGCAAGGTATCGGAAGATCGTTTTTCAGGCGGTATGCGCATCTCGGCAGAAAAGCTGATGGACATAGGCCGCGCGCGCGTGCAGTTCTCGCAAGGCTTGCGTTTAAATCTGGATGCCAGCACCGACACTAAAAAATTACAGGAACTGCTCAAGCCACACCTGAATCCTGATGGTTGCCCGGTGGTGGTGAATTACCAGAATACCCAGGCCAGCGCGGAGTTGTATCTGTCTGACCAGTGGCGCGTGAATCCGGATGACACGCTGCGCGCCAATCTGGCGGAGTGGCTATCGGCTAAGAACGTGAATATTGATTATGCGTGACGCTATCCATAGCACGGCCAGCACCAATACGCCAATGACAGCGCGCAGCGATTGGCCCGAGCAAGTTGCGGTGTGGCTGCCGCTGACGCTGTTTTTTCCTGTGGCCTGGATGTACACCGGCGTGGTGTTGTTTTATCTGAGCCTGCTGGTGTCAGGTAACTGGCAACAAAAATGGCAGCGCTTGCGTCAGCACCCCATGCTGTTACCCATCCTGGGCTTATCGGCGGTGACCGCCGTGGTGGCTGCGCTGCACGGGAAGCCAGACGGGGCACAACAGGAATTCTGGCCCGCGTTTGGGCATTACCAGACCTATCTGTTTCTGTTGCCCTTCCTGACTTTGCAAGCCGGTGCCTGGCAGGGCAGGGCGCTGAACGTGTTTTTCGGCGGTGCCACGCTGGCGGCTTTTTTGTTTGTACTCTCCAGTCTGCATCTGCTGCCCGACGTGACCTTGTTCCGCAGTTATGTGGTCTACCTCGGCAATAAATCTATCCTGCTCGGTATGTTGCTGGCGATTGCCAGTGCCTGGCTGTTAAGCGGACTGGTAGCCAGAGAGAAAAACAGTGCTGTGCAATGGCTGCAGTTTTTGTTTATCACGGCAGCGATGCTCTTGCTGTCCAAAACCCGTACCGCACTGGTGATCTGGGTGCTGATGCTGTTATTGATGATGCTGAGTCGTCTGCGCTGGAATTGGCGCAGCCTGCTGATTGCGGCCTTACCATTGCTGGCAACTGTTGGTCTGTGGCAATATGCGCTCAGCCAGCCACGTCCGCCCAGCTGTGTGGTAAATGCGGTGCAGGCTGCACCGTGGGAAAAAGTGCGTTTGCGCGGCGTCTGTACTCTGCAGCAGATACGGGATTTTTCTGAGGGCAGACGTACTGGTGATGATGATGGCATGCGTACTGAGCTGTATCGGGTGACCTCAGGTTTGATTGCGGAAGCACCGTGGAGCGGCCACGGCATAGGCAGCTGGATGCCCTTGTATCGCGAACGTGCGCAGGGCTTGTCGAGTTCTACCATGACGACGCCGCATAGCGACTATCTGCTGTACCTGACAGAAACCGGTGTGCTGGGCATGCTGGCCTTGTTGCTGATCTATGCGCAGCAAGCGCGCCTGGCATGGCGCTACAGCCGCAGTGCAGCGTCGGATCAGCGTAGCCTGGCGATGCCGCTGGCGATGCTGACGCTTGGTATGGTTTGCGGTGCAGCGTTTAATGCGATCCTGCGCGATGGGGTGTTTGCGATGGCTTTTCTGGTACTGTTGGCAGTCTTGCTGGCCGGTGCGAAGCGACCAGCCTGAGGCTGAACGCCAGCGTGGAAACGCAGCAGCAAACCGGAACGCAGATAAAAGCAGAATTCAGGTGACGGGGCAGCGCCCCGTCTTTTATTTTTTCAGGAAGGCTGCAGCCCGCGCTATCCTGTGACGCATTGGTGAAGCATATTTTTGCGCTTCACTTGCTGTCCGGGTCACGCTGATGAGCAGCCTTCTCAGGGTTTACACATTATGGCAACACTCAATAAATCGATCACTACCCGCCTGTGGCAAGCGCTGTGGCAGTACAAGCCCTATCTGTTACTGACACTACTGACTATGATAGGAACAGCACTGACGGAGGTCGCACTGCCTAAGGCACTTGGCTATCTGTTGGATAATGGCTTTCATTCCCGAGCTTCTGCACCAGTTAAGCAATTTCCGCTTTGGTATGTGCCTGCCGCATTAATGGGGATTTTTTTGTTTCGCGGTATCTGTACTTTCATCACCAGTTATCTGATGAGCCGTATCGCGATCAATTTGCTCAATGATTTGCGTGCCCAGATTTTTCGCAAGCTGATGCAGGTACCGATCGGCTTCTATCACAAAGAATCCAGCGGCCGCATCATCAACACCATTATGTTCGAGGCGCAGCAAATCGTAGAAATGATCAAGGTCTCGATCACTACCTTGTTCCGCGACTCACTCACCGTGCTGGCGCTGATGTCTTATCTGATCTGGCTGAACTGGAAGCTGACCCTGGTCACGCTGATCCTTATACCCGGCATTTCTGTGCTGGTGCGTTCAGTCAGTAAACGCTTACGCCGTCTGAACCAGCAGCAGCTGGATTTGAATGGTGAACTGACCCAGGTAATAGAGGAAAGTACCCGTGCTCATCAGGTGATACGCATCTTCGGTGGGCAACAGTATGAGCAGCAGCGCTTTGAAGAAAAGAACGGCGAACTCGGTAACTACGCGTTGAAAACCACGGTGGCGGTTGCATTTACCACGCCACTCACGCAGTTGCTGGCGTCGGTCGCCATTTCTATCGTGATCGTACTCGCGCTGATACAAAGCAGGGCCGACACCACGACGGTCGGACATTTTGTGGAATTTATTACGGCGATGCTGATGTTGCTGACTCCGCTGAAACGCTTGGCTGATTTGAATGGCCCTATGCAGCGCGGTATGGCGGCTGCGGAATCGGTATTTGGCATGGTCGATACTGCCGGTGAAGACATGGCTGGACAGCGTTTGCCCCAGCGTGCCCAGGGCGCGCTGCGTTTCGAGCAAGTTGGCTTCAGCTATGCAGGGCAAGAGCAGGAAGCCTTGAAGCATATCGATCTGGATGTACAGGCTGGCGAAACTATTGCGCTGGTCGGTATGTCGGGTGGCGGTAAAACTTCGCTGGTGAATCTTGTGCCGCGTTTTTATGCACCGACCCAGGGCCGTATCCTGCTCGATGGCATCGCCTTGTCGGATATCGCACTCGATAGCCTGCGCAGCCAGATCGCGATGGTGAGTCAGAATGTGGTGCTGTTTGATGACAGTATCGCCGCCAATATCGCGTACGGCGATACAGCACCGGATCAGGCCAGAATCGATAATGCGGTCAGGGCCGCGCATCTGACGGACGTGGTAGCGGAATTGCCAGAAGGTTTGCAGACCCGCATCGGTGATAACGGCATGCGCTTGTCCGGCGGCCAGCGTCAACGTCTGGCGATTGCGCGCGCGATTTACAAAGATGCGCCTATCCTGATTTTGGATGAAGCCACGTCTGCGCTGGACAGCGAATCTGAGCGTGCCGTACAGGCTGCGCTGGACGAGCTGATGCAGGGCCGCACTACCTTAGTGATCGCTCACCGCCTGTCGACCATAGAACGCGCGAGCCGTATCGCGGTGATGGTGGAGGGGCAGATCGTTGAAGTAGGCACTCACGCAGAGTTACTGAAAAAAGAAGCTGTGTATGCCAACCTGCATCGCTTACAATTTGCAGCCTGACAAGATCAATCAATGGGAGATCAGGATGCACCTGGCCAATAAGCAGAGCGCGGCCAGGCGCCTCCGGTATGTAGCAGCATGAAACAGAAACTCAGTCTTGCCCCGCGTCTGCTGGTGATCGCTCCGAACTGGATAGGCGATGCCGTGATGGCGCAGCCCTTATTGCAGCTACTCAGACAGCAGCAGCCCGATGCCATCATCGATGTGCTGGCGCCAGCCTGGGTTGCGCCGGTTTTGCGTGCGATGGCAGAGGTGAATGAGATCATACAAACGCCGTTTCAGCATGGGGCTTTGCAACTGAAAGAGCGCTGGCGTTTTGCGCAGCAATTGCGCGCGCGTGGCTACAGCGCCGCCTATGTATTACCTAACACGATTAAATTTGCGCTGATCCCCTGGATGGCGGGTATACCGCTGCGCGTGGGCTATCGCGGTGAAAGCCGCTATGGCCTGATCAACCGCATGCATCTTGACGATAAATCGCAGCCGCGTCCCATGGTGCCTTTTTATGCTGCTCTGGCTTTTCCACCCGCACCGGAATTACCGGCGCAACTGCCTAAACCTAAGCTGACCCTGGATGCAGAGCGTATCGCTGCAGTATTGGCTGAGCTTAAGCTGGATGCCAGTAAACCCTTAATCGTGATGGCACCCGGTGCAGAGTTTGGCCCGGCCAAGCGCTGGCCGGAACAACACTTCGCGACACTGGCGCAGCAGATACAGCAAAGCGACAAGGAAGCCCAAGTCGTACTGCTGGGTTCCGGCAAAGATGTTGAAGTCTGCGATAGCATCGCAGCGCTGGCACCGCAGGTGACACAACTGGCAGGTAAAACCAGCCTGTATCAGGCGGTCGCGCTGATTGCAGCGGCAACGGCGGTGGTCAGTAATGATTCCGGCTTGCTGCATATCGCTTCAGCCTTTAACCGGCCTGTGCTGGCGATCTATGGCCCGACGGATCCCGATCATGCGCCGCCATTTTCCAGCGTCGCGCATTCCTTCTCTTTGCGTCTGGATTGCGCACCTTGCCGCCAGCGCGTCTGTCCGCTCGGTCATCAGGATTGCATGCAAAAGCTGTTACCGGCTCAGATATGGCAGCCTTTGCAGCAAATACTGCAGGCAGGGAGTGCACATGACTGAAGCCGTGCAGGAGAAATGTCAGCTATTGCGTCTGATGGAACAAGCGGCTGGCTGTACCTTACCAGCGGCCGCGAAGTTGCAACAGGCGGTCAGCCTCAGAAAAATTCATAAAGGCCAGCAGGTATTTGCAGCTGGTGAATGGCAGCCCTATGTGTATGTGGTCAGTAAAGGGATTTTTAAACTGACTTATCTGTCCGAAAACGGGCAGGAGTGGATCAAATCTTTTATCGGAGAAGCGGGTTTTTTTGCCTGCCCGAACGTACTCATCAGTGGTTTGAAAACGGATTTTTTTGTGACAGCGATCGAAGATAGTCAGATTGAACAAGTCGATTATGCGCTGCTGAAATCGCTGGCAGAGACTTATCCCGAATGGCAAAAAGCAATTCGTGGCTTGCTGGAATCGCATATCGTCCGAAAAGAACAACGTGAACGCGAATTGCTGACCATGACGCCGGATGCGCGCTATCTGTCATTTTTGCAGCACTATCCTGAGGTGGCTGCGCGCGTACAATTGCGTGATCTTGCCCATTATCTGGGAGTGACGCCTGAGGCGCTGAGCCGGATACGAAAACGGCTGCATGGCTGAGCTGCTTTAGCGCAGGATTGTTGTTGGTATTGCTGTACAATGAAAGATAGAATCATTATAAAATTCCAATTGTTTTTGTACCTTCCCTGAACCCTGCTTCACCTTTTTACACGGCCACACTGGTCCTGGGTGATTTGCCATGAGCTTGAAATTTCGTGTGCTGCTGTGTTGTCTGTGCATAGCCAGTCAACTGTCCCCGATGCTGACAGGGGAGGCGCATGCTTTGGAAAAAGTGGTTTTGCAATTGAAATGGACGCACGCGTTTCAATTCGCTGGCTATTATGCCGCGCAACAGCAGGGTTACTATAGTCAGGCCGGACTTGACGTGGAATTGCGTGAAGTCAGTCCGCAGGCTACAGGCTTGAATGTGCTTGATGAAGTCGTCAGCGGACGCGCTCAGTTTGGTGTTGGCACCAGCAGCCTGCTGTTGGCCAGAAAAGCGGGTAAGCCTGTGGTCGCGCTGGCCGTGATTTTCCAACATTCGCCCCAAATCCTCATAGCAAGAAAAAAATCGGATCTGCAATCCGTGCATGACTTGAGTGGTAAGCGTTTAATGCTGGAGCCGCAGTCTGATGAGCTGGTTGCCTACCTGCGCAGCATCGGTATTAAGGATGCGACCATGAAAACGGTAGACCATAGTTTCTCCACTCAGGATTTTATCGATGGCAAAGTAGATGTGATGTCAGCTTATGTCACGAATGAACCATTTTTTCTGAATCAGTCTCCAGTCGACTATCAGATCTATACGCCGCGCTCTGTGGGCATAGACTTTTATGGTGACAACCTGTTCACCACAGAACAGGAAATCAAACAACATCCTGAGCGTGTACAAGCCTTTCGGGACGCCAGTCTGCGCGGTTGGGAATATGCGATGGCGCATCCTGCTGAAATCATCGCGCTGATCTTGCGCAGCTATCCGGAACGGATGAGCAGTCCGCAAGCCAAAGCTGCCTTGCAGTTTGAAGCACAGCAAATGCAGGCTTTGTTAAGGACGGATTTACTCGCAATTGGCTATATGCATCCGGGAAGATGGCGGCATATCGCCGATACCTATGCCGGCATGGGTATGCTGCCTGAAGGGTATGCGCTGGATGGTTTTCTTTATGATGATCCGCATGATCACAAAAATAGTTTGCTGTATTTCTGGATAGGGCTGACTTTACTGATTGCGTCCGGGGTAGCCATGCTGGCCCTATACATTTTCCGGGTTAATCGCCGCCTGGCGCTTAGTATGCACGAATTGCAAGAGCAATCCGTGCGCTTAACGCTGTTATCTATGGCGGTCGAAAACAGCCCGGCATCGGTGCTGATTACCGGGCCGGATACCCGTATCGAATATGTGAATCCGCAGTTTTCTAAGGAGACCGGCTACAGTGCGGAAGAGGTCTTTGGTAAAACGCCTAAATTGCTGCAATCCGGTATGACCAGCCAGCAGACCTATGCATCGATGTGGGCGAATCTGAATCAGGGTAAGTTGTGGTCAGGCGAATTAATTAACCGCCGCAAGTCTGGCCAGATTTACTGGGAAGAGGCATTGATCGCGCCGGTACGTAATCAGCAAGGTGAAACCACCCATTTTGTGGCGGTAAAACGCGATATTACCGAACGTAAGCGGGCTGATGAAAAGCTGGCGCATATGGCGCATCACGACAGCCTGACCAATTTGCCGAACCGGGTTTTATTTTTTGAACGGGTGCAGTACGGCCTGACGCTTGCCCGTCGTCAGCAAAGTCAGCTGGCACTGATGTTTATTGATCTGGATAGATTTAAACCTATCAATGATAATTACGGTCATGCGGTTGGCGATGCGATTTTGCAGGAGGCAGCGCGCCGCATGTCTGAATTGCTGCGCGAATCCGATACCATAGGCAGAATCGGCGGTGATGAATTTGTCGGCCTGATGATGGATATAGGATCGGTCACGGTGGCCGAGCAACTGGCGACAAAAATCTGCCAAACGCTCAGTCGTCCGTTTGAGTTTTCCGGTGTACAGCATGAGATCACTGCCAGTATCGGTGTTGCACTGTTCCCGCATCATGGTGAAGATGAGCGTAGTTTATCGCGTGCCGCCGATATCGCCATGTATCATGCCAAAGCTGGTGGCAGGAATGCGGTCCGCATTTTTGAGACTGAAATGCAGGATAATTATCTGCTGGCGGATACTGAAACCCGCGTCATGCCAGCTTCTCCCAGGCAGTAATTCGTAGGGTGAAATCATAGATGATGGTGGCATCAGGGCTGGCAGCTTTTTCGCCAAGCCTGACAGCTAATTTTTGGATGTTAATTTTTTTTGAAAGCGTTTTATGGCTGGTGCCAGTTTATTGACTTTGTTTGATGATATTGCGACTGTATTGGACGACGTCGCTGCCATGACGAAAATCGCGGCAAAAAAAACATCAGGTGTACTCGGTGATGACCTGGCGCTGAATGCAGAGCAAGTCTCAGGTGTGCGTGCTGCGCGTGAATTGCCGGTGGTTTGGGCAGTAGCCGTGGGCTCGATACGAAATAAGCTGATTTTGTTGCCGCTGGCTTTGTTATTCAATGCACTCGCACCATGGGCGGTAATGCCTTTGCTGATGATAGGTGGCGCCTATTTGTGCTATGAAGGCTTTGAAAAAATTGCGCATTCATTTTTGCATACCGATGCAGAAGAGCAGCAGGAACAGGATGAATTACTGGCGGCCGTGGCCAGAGAGGATCTGGATATCCTGGCGCTGGAAAAAGAAAAAATCAAAGGCGCGATCCGCACCGATTTTGTGCTCAGTGCCGAGATCATGATCATCACGCTGGGTACGGTTGCGACCGCGCCCTTCATGTCGCAACTGACAGTGCTATCGCTGATCGCAGTCGTGATGACGGTCGGCGTGTATGGACTGGTAGCAGCGATTGTGAAGCTCGACGATATGGGCTTGTATCTGCAGCGTCATGCGTCTCCGGGTGGACTGGGCGGCATACAAAAGCTGGTCGGTGGCGGCTTGCTAGCCTTCGCTCCTTTGCTGATGAAGTCGCTGACGGTGATCGGTACAGTCGCGATGTTTATGGTCGGCGGTGGCATCCTGACCCATGGCCTGCCATTTGCTCACCACTGGAGTGAAAACCTGACTCATCTGGCGCAAGGCTTGCCGGGTGGTCAGCTGTTGGCGGTGATTACTCCTATGAGTTTTGACACTGTGCTGGGTGTGATTGCCGGTGCGCTGGTGTTAGCCGGGGTAAGTATTGTGAGTAAAATCCGTAGCCGCCGTGCCTGAAGATTGAGTTTCGCGCGGAAGAACGCAAATAAAACGCAAATTAAACGCAAATCAAAAAAAGGGAGTCCTCATGTGAGCGACTCCCTTTTTTCATTACCCAGTCAGCGCAGCATCACATAGTTGCCAGGAGCTGCGCACAGACTGGCTGCGGCATCGGGTAGTTGTGCTGCTGACTTTGCTGCGCTGCTGTTTTTCGCCAGCCACTGATGCCAGTGCTCCCACCATGAACCCTGTACTGTTTCTGCATCCCGCAACCAGCTCTCTGCATCGGGTTTGATCGCGCCTTGCACGCTGCTTACACCCAGTTGATAGCTGCGGTGGGCATGGCCGGGTTCGGACACGATACCGGCATTGTGTCCGCCTGAGGCGAGGATGAAATCTACCGTGGTGTCGGTCAGCTGATGAATCTTGAAAACGGATTTCCAGGGGGAGACATGATCTTTGACCGTGCCCACCACATATAGCGGCACCTGTATGTCTTGCAGATGCAGCGGCTGCCCTTCGTACAGATAGCGGCCCTGCGCCAGATCATTGTGCAGGAACAGATGCTGCAGATACTCGCTGTGCATACGGTAAGGCATACGGGTGGTATCGGCATTCCAGGACATCAGATCATTGGTCGTATCGTCTTCACCCAGCATGTAGTGGCGCATGATGCGCGACCAGATCAGATCGCGTGAATTCAATAGCTGGAAAGACGCGCCCATTTGCTTTCCATCCAGATAACCCTGCTTCCACATCAATGCATCCAGCATGGCGAGCTGGCTTTCATCGATGAACAGGCCCAGTTCGCCGGGTTCGCTAAAGTCAGTCTGTGCCGCCAGCAGGCTGATGCTGGCCAGTTTGGGGGCATTGTTATCGGATTGACGCTTCGCCAGTGCAGCGGCACCAATGGCGAGCAAGGTGCCGCCCAGACAATAGCCAGTCGCATGGATCGCCGCGTGCTGCGTTATGTCGCTGACTTGCTGTAAGGCTGCAAACAAGCCGGATTCCAGATAATCATTCATGCCCAGATCACGGTCAGCCGCATCCGGATTTTTCCAGGAAATCATGAATACCTGATGTCCCTGTTCCAACAGATAGCGTACCATGGAATTCTGCGGCGACAGATCAAGAATGTAATACTTCATGATCCAGGAAGGGACGATCAGCACCGGTTCGGCATAGGTATTTGGGCTAAGTGGCCGGTAATGGATCAGTTCTATCAGATGATTGCGGAATACCACACTGCCTTCTGTGAGCGCCACATCGCGCCCGGGCTGATAGGGTAAATCCGGTGCAGCAGCCTTGGCTTGTAGCTTTCCTTGCAAGGCAACAGCTGCATCCTGCATCCAGTGTTGCATGCCATGCTGCAGACTGCTGCCCTGGGTAGTGCGGGCCGTCTCCAGCACTTCGGGATTGAGTGCCGGGTAGTTGACTGGCGACAGGACATCCAGCCATTGGCGCGCCATAAAGCTGACGACGTTTTCGTGATGGCTTTGTACGCCACGTACACCCGTGGTTGCGCTGTCCCACCATGCCTGATTCTGCAAAAAACTTTTCGCCAGTGCGTTATAGGGCCAGGCTGACCAGCCAGTGTGGCTGTAGCGTTTATCGTCGCCCGCCTCGGGCTGAGTCGTACCGTTCTGTACTGCCTGACCCAGGAATAAAGGCCATTCCGCCATTTGCTGTTGCCATAAGCGCTGTAACTCCATTTGCTTGCCCGGCGCGAAGGACAAATGTAAGCCCCAGTCCATCCAGGCCAGGATCACGCTGGCCGGTGAAATGCCGCCTGTCCATTGTGCGAGTTGATTGTGCAAGGCCAGGTCTAGCGGGTGTACCGACTGCTCACGGGTCAGGTAGCAAATGCTGCCGGGCTGGGCAGATGTGGATGGCGCGCTGCTTTTGGGCTGATTCATGGTGGGCTCCGGTTTCGTGCTGTAGTTTCATTGTGGCGAACCTGGCAGTGATCACGATTGATTCGAATCAATTGGATAGTGCATTTGCAGCAATACACTGTAAAAAACATTCCTGGATAGTCTCATGAAAAACTCCGTTTTCACTCTGCGAACAGACAGAATCCGACAATATTTTGCGCTGCCGCACAGAAGGCCTGCATCGCATTGTTGCGCTGAAAATCGCCGTAATGATGGCGCTACTCACTTAATTGCAGCTGGTTTGATCTGCATCAATGGCCTGATGCTGAGCCCACTGGCGAGCGCTGCAGAAAGCCTGCAACAAGCCTGGGAGCAGGGCTTAAAGCGCGACCATTTACTCGCGTCTTCCAGCGCCCGACAGGATGCAGCGGATGCCCAGCTGGCAGCCGCCAAAGCGACTTACTTTCCTAAGCTGGCGCTGGAAGCGGGCTATCTGCGCACAGAAAGCGAACCAGCCGCCAAGATCAGTATTCCGGCACTGCCTATGCTTAAAGGCGCATCGCTGCCATTTGCGCAGGATGCCAGTTATTTCGGTGGCGTGACAGTCAGTGCCCCCTTATTCACCAGTGGCCGTATCGCACAAGGCGTGGCGGCGGCGGAAGCACAACAGCAGGCCAGTGCAGCGCAGACCCGGCTGACTTACAGCGAGCTGAAACTCGCGATTGCACAATCCTATGTACAGGTATTGCGAGCAGAGCATGCGCTGCAGGTCAGCCACAGCCATGTACAGGCCATGCAAAAACACCGCGCTGATGTGCAGGCTTTGCATGAACGCGGTTATGTGGCCAGACATGATGTGCTGGCGACCGAAGTCGCGCTGGCCAATGCTTTGCAGTGGCAATTGCAGGCAGAGAATGGCTTGTCGCTGGCACGTTCCGCCTACAACCGCTGGCTGGGCCGCGCCTATGACGACAAAGTTGAACTGCAGGATCTGGTCACCGATCCCGGTCATGAGCGGCGAGATTTGCATCAGAGCCTGAGCGCCTATTTGCTGGCCGCGCAAGAGCAGCGTCCTGAATTGCAGGCGCTGCGTCAACAGTCGCAGGCTTTGCAGCATCAGGCCGCCAGCGTGAAAGCCAGCCACTTGCCGCAGCTAGGCGTGAGTGCCGGTTATAACAAACTGGAAAACCGCTATCTGGCGCAGGATAAGGGTTGGTGGGCCGGGCTTGTGATGAAGTGGGAGTTGTTTGATGGCGGTCAGGTACGCCAGCAATCCTCGCAATTGTCTGCCAACGCCCGCGCTGTGGCTGAACTGGCGCAGGACCACCAGGAAAAAATCCAGCTGCAAGTCAGACAGGCCTGGATGAATCAGCAGGAAACCCGGCAAAGGCTGGGGCTGGTGGCAACTGCGGTTGAACAGGCCGATGAGGTGCTGAACCTGGCGCGTGAACGCTACCGCTCAGGGCTGGCACCGAACGGTGATGTGCTGGATGCCGAGACGCGCCGTCTGCAAGCCTATTCCAACCGCGATAACGCCATTTACGACCATGAACTGGCACGCCTGCAACTGCTCTATGCGGCCGGCATGCTGGCTGCTCACCACCAATAAATCTGCAAGGAATGACTATGCAAAGCAAACAAAAAAATCTGGGTCCGGTCTTGCTGGGTGTGGCTGGCGTGGCGATCGTCGCCGGTCTCGCGTATTACTTCAGTAGCAGCCGCCCCATGCCGGATGGCCTGATCGTGGCAAGCGGCAGGGTAGAGGGCGAGCGCATCATCGCTGCGGCTAAGTATCCGGGCCGTGTGCTGAAGGTATTGGCGAAAGAGGGCGATACGCTGGCTGCCGGTGCACTGGTGGCGCAACTGGAAGACGAGAGTTTTCAGGCTAAAACCGAACAGGCGCGGCAGGTGCTGAATGCCACCGAGGCGCAATGGAAGTCGGCTCAGGCCAGTCTGGATGTCGCACAAAAAGAAGTGCCTATGGGACTGGCACTGGCTGAGGCCAGCCTGAGTCAGGCGCGCGCCATGCTGAGTAAAGCCAGCGCCGTTGAGCAGCAGAGTCAGCGTGATGCGCAGCGCCACAAGGAATTGTTTGAGCGCGGCGTGATTGAGCGCCATCGCTATGAACAGGCGGATCTGGCCTGGCAGGTCGCGCGTACTGATGTGCATGCGGCTGAAGAAGCGGTGAAGCGCGCCGCGCAGGGTGTGGCACAAGCGAATCTGGGCAATGAAAAAATCCGCGCCCGTCAACAGGAGGTGAATGCCTTAGGTGCGCAGCGTGAACGGGCAGCAGCTGGCGTCAGCGAAGCCGGAACTGTACTCAAAGATTTGCAAATCACCGCCCCCGACAGCGGCGTGGTGCTGAGCCGTTTGCGCGAACCGGGTGAAGTCGTGATGCCGGGCGGCGCGATACTGGAAATGGTGAATCTGGACCGGCTCTACCTCAAAGTCTATGTGCCGGAATCCAAAATCGGACAAGTTAAACTGGGCTTGCCAGTGCGCGTCTACACCGATGCGGCTGGCGACAAGTTCTTTGACGCGACGGTCAGCTATATCGCTGCACGCGCTGAATTCACACCGAAAGAAGTCCAGACTACCGATGAACGCACCAAGCTGGTGTATGCAGTCAAACTGCGCATCACCAACAATCCTGAACATCAGCTGACACCGGGCATACCAGCCGATGCAGTGATACGCTGGAAGCAGGACGTGGCGTGGCAAAAACCGCGCTGGAAATAAGCCTATGCCGCTGTTATTTAACAAGGATGGCGCTGCTGCGACCAATGCCAGCACTGCCACCGCCGCCACCGCTGCAGCTGAAGTGCCCGGTGCGCCTCAGCCCTGGCTGGTCGAAGCGAATCATCTGGTCAAACGTTATGGCGCTCATCTGGCGCTGGATCACATCAGCCTGCAAGTGCGGCCCGGTGAAATCTATGGCCTGATCGGTCCCGATGGCGCTGGCAAAAGCAGTCTGCTAAAAGCGGTTGCCGGTGTGCTGGCGCATGATGAGGGCGAGCTGCGCGTGTTTTCGCAACTGATACGCAATGAGGCCGACAGTGAACTGATCAAGGACAGAATAGGCCTGATGCCGCAAGGGCTGGGACAGAATCTGTATGGCGATTTGTCGGTCGAAGAAAACATCGATTATTTCGGTGGCCTGCGTTTGCTGAGCGCTGAGGCTTTGCGCGAGCGTAAAGAGGCGCTGCTGAAAAGCACGCGCCTGGAACGTTTTCGTGATCGCCCTATGAAAAATCTGTCGGGTGGCATGAAGCAAAAGTTGGGTCTGGTTTGCACGCTGATCCACGAACCCAAATTAGTCATCCTGGACGAGCCGACTACCGGCGTGGACCCGGTATCGCGCCGTGAATTCTGGAGCATCTTGTCACGTCTGTTGCAGGAAAAAGGCATTACCGCGCTGGTCTCGACTGCGTATATGGATGAAGCCAGCCGCTTTCACCGCGTGTCGCTGATGCATGAAGGGAAAATCCTGGCCTCGGGCGAACCCGCACGCATGAAGGATCTGGCGGCCGGTTGCATCGTCAGCACCATCTGTGCGGATGCGCAGCAGCAGATGGCAGCGGTACAGCGTCTGACCCAGCGCTTTCCACAACTGGAAGCACTGGGCCAGGAAATCCGCGTATTTGTGGATAGTGCCGATGCCGATGCCGACGCGGCGCGTCAGCAAGTGCTGCAGACTTTGCAGCAGACTCCCGCGATTGCCCAGGCGCAGACTGAGGTGCTGGATGCGGAGCTGGAAGATGTGTTTATCGCTTTGCTCAGACAGCGCGCCGCTGCGGATGCGAATGTAGCTGAGCCTGTCGTTGCTACGGTTGCAAATACCGCTGCTGTCGTCTCTGTGGCGCAGCCAGCAACGCAGCAGCTGGCGATAGAGGCGCGTGAACTGAGTCGCCATTTCGGCGAATTCAAAGCCGTCGATCAGGTCAGTTTTCAAGTGCCGCAGGGTGAGATTTTTGGTCTGCTGGGGGCGAATGGTGCGGGCAAAAGCACGGTCATCAAAATGTTGACCGGCATCCTGACCCAGAGTAGCGGGCAAGGCATGGTGGCCGGTGCCGATATGCGGACTGCGGGTTTGCAGATACGCGAACGCATAGGCTATATGTCGCAGGCATTTTCCCTGTATCTGGATCTGAGCGTACTGGAAAATATACGGCTGTATGCGGGTATCTATGGACTGAGCCGGCAACAGACTGCCGAGCGCATGGACTGGATACTCGATATGGCTGGCTTGCGTCCCTTTGGTCATGCGCTGACCGCCAGCCTGCCTATGGGTTTGCGGCAGCGGCTGGCGCTGGGTTGCGCGCTGATACACCGGCCTCAGGTTTTATTTTTAGATGAACCGACTTCAGGCGTTGATCCGCTGGGACGGCGCGCATTCTGGGATGTGCTGTTCCGTTTGTCGCGTGAAGAACATGTAACGATACTGGTCACCACCCACTATATGTCGGAAGCCGAGCATTGCGATCATATCGCACTGATGTATGCAGGGCGGGTGGTGGCGGATGCCTCGCCGGAACAATTAAAAAACCGTCTGGAGCAGGAAGCCGGTCAGTTAGTGGAAGTCGATTGCACAGATGCGCCGCAAGCCTTACAGGTATTACAGCAAGCCGGTTTTGCCAGCGCCAGTCTGTTTGGCCCTAAGCTGCATGTGCTGCTGAAAGACCCGGAGACTGACAGCCAGCGTGTGCGCACCAGTCTGCAGGCGTTTGAGGTGAGCGCACTCAGGCCGCGTCGCCTGTCCATGGAAGATGTGTTTGTTCATATCGTGACCAGCCTGGAACAACAGGATGCCCAACATCAGAAAGGCAGCTCATGAACCTGCGTCGTATCCGTGTCGTCGCGTATAAAGAGTGGCGCGAAATTGTGCGTGACCGTTTGTTCTTCACGCTGGCGTTTGTGGTACCTTCACTGCTGATGCTGTTGTTTGGCTACGGCTTGTCACTCGATGTGGAGCATATACCGCTGGCAATCGTCGACTACGATCAGTCGGTCAGCTCGCGCGAATATGCACATCAGTTCAGTGATTCACGTTACTTCGCTTTTCAGGCCTACAGTCAGCGTGAATCCGAACTCGAAAAACTGGTGATGGATAACAGCATACGCGCCGTGATTATTATTCCACCGCAGTTTGGCGTCCGCCTGAAAGCCGGTCAGCCAGCCGATGTGCAAACCTGGATCGATGGTACTTTCCCATTCCGCGCACTGACCGCCAAGGGCTATGTCAGCGCTATCAATGCAGCGGCCAATATCGAACAGTTATCCGCGCATTTATCTGCACTCAGCGGGATTCCACAAGCCACGCTGCGCGCTGCGTTTCAGCCGGTTAAGGTGGAAATACGCTATTTGTATAACCAGGAAGTCAAAAGTATCTGGTCTATCGCACCCAAGCTGATTATGGTGATCCTGATGCTGTCACCGCCGTTTCTGACCGCACTCGGCGTGGTCAGGGAAAAAGAATCGGGCGCGATTTACAACGTCTATTCGTCCACGCTGTCGCGCGGTGAATACCTGGTTGGCAAACTCTTACCCTATGTCGCGATTTCAGTGGTGAACGCCTGTCTGCTGACCGCTTTTGCCTTATTCCTGTTTGGTGCGCCGTTCAAGGGGAATCTGCTGTTTTTCCTGCTCGCCACCATCCTGTATGTGGTCTGTACCACGGGCATAGGTTTGCTGGTGTCGGTGATGGTCAATACCCAGGTCGCGGCTATGGTAGGCACGGCCATCGTGACGGTGGTGCCTGCGGTGCTGTACTCCGGCATGATTATTCCTATCCCTTCATTGTCGGCAGTGGCCAGCGTGATTGCGCATGCCTTGCCCGGCATGTACTACGCCGAGATTGCAATTGGCAGTTTCCTGAAAGGCGTGGGTTTTGCTGCTCTGTGGCCGGATATGCTGATCCTGGTCCTGTATTCGTTTGGCTTGTTCAGTGCGGGTTTTCTGGCCTTCCATAAACGTCCTGCAAATTAAGGGAGTAGCACGGTGACTTTATTTTTTTTGAACCGGGTCTGGTGGCGTCGGGTGCAGGCGATGACCTGGAAAGAGTTATTGCAATTGCTGCGCGATCCGGTCTTACTGGTATTCGTGCTGTATGCATTTACTGCCGATATTTATAACGCAGCGTCCGGTGTGTCATTCCAGTTAAATAATGCGGCATTAGTCTTATCGGATAGTGATCGCACAGCTGCTTCGCGTGAGCTGGCGGCGCGCTTCATGCCGCCGGAATTTCGCTGGGCCGGAGCCATGACGCATCCTGAACAGGGGCAGCAAATGCTGGATGATGGCAAGGCGATGGCGGTGCTGGATATACCGCCTGGCTTCGGTGCTGCACTCGCGCGAGGTGATGGCACTGCTGTGCAGATGCAGATTGATGCTTCAAATTCGGTACAGGGTTTTCTGGCAGCGGTGGATGCGACCCAGATCATTGCGCGCTATGGACTGGAGCAAAGCGCCAGCCGGCTCGGTGTCGACCTCGATGCTGGCCTGGCTACCGGACCGGTGATTAGCAATCACACCCGGGTCTGGTTTAATCCGAATCAGAACGATGCCTGGTTTATGGGGATTTCTGAATTGCTGAATGTCGTGACCCTGTTTTCCATGCTGTTGCCAGCGGCCGCCATGGTCAGGGAAAAAGAACGCGGCACGATAGAGCAATTGCTGGTGTCGCCGCTGTCGCCGCTGCAAATCATGCTGCCTAAGGTTATTGCGATGGTAGCGGTGATCCTGGGCGGTACTGCACTGGGTCTGTTTGGTGTACTGGTACCGGTGTTTGCTATACCGGTGGCAGGCAGTTTGCTGCTGTTTTTTGCACTGACCACGGTTTATGTGAGTACGCTGGCAGGTATAGGTATAGGCATTGCAACCGTCACCCGCAATATGGCGCAGGCTGGCATGATGGTGATCCTGATACTGGCACCGATGATGTTTTTATCCGGTGCCTGGACGCCGCCGGAAGCCATGCCCGCCGTCATGCGCTGGGGGATGTATGTGTCGCCGCTGTATTACTACATCAATGCCAGTTACGGCATCCTGATGAAGGGCGCGGGTATGACCGTGTTATGGCCCATGTTCGCGGGCATAGTCGTAATTGGTTTGCTGGTACGCAGTGTGACCATGCTGCGCTTTAAAAAACAATTTCAATGATCGCTGCAAAAAAACTGCACAAGGCTTTTTGACAGAAAAAGGATAAGCTATGCATCAAAATTCCGCTCCAATGTCCCTGCAAGGCAAACGTGGTTTGATTATCGGGCTGGCCAACGAGCACAGTATCGCCTGGGGTTGCGCAAAAGTGGCGCATGCCCTGGGGGCGCAACTGGTGCTCAGTTGTGTGAATGAAAAAGCAGCGCAGTTTGTCGCGCCGCTGGCGCAGCAAGTTGAGGCACCGCTGATCGTATGTAATGTGGAGCAGGAAGATGCACTGGCAAACCTGGTGCAACAGGCGACAGCAGACGGACAGCGCATCAACTTTGTGATTCACTCTATCGCCTGGGCACCGTTGGACGATTTGCACGGACGCGTGATCGACAGTTCTGCCACAGGTTTTTGCCGTGCGATGGATATTTCTTGTCATTCCTTCGCACGTCTGGCTAAGCTATGCGAACCACATCTGAGCCCATCGGCCAGCCTGATTACCATGACTTATCTGGGCGCGGCGGAAGCGGTCGATCATTATGGCCTGATGGGGCCGGTCAAGGCGGCGCTGGAATCGCTGGTACGTTATCTGGCCAGTGAGATGGGCCCGGCCGGAACCCGTGTGCATGCGGTCTCGCCTGGCCCGGTACCAACCCGCGCCGCATCTGGTTTGCAGGATTTTGACGGCTTGATGGACAAGGCCAGACAGCGCGCACCTTTGCGTCGTCTGGTGACATTGGATGAAATTGGTCAGCTGGCGGCGTTTCTTGTCAGCGATGCAGCGTCCGGCATGACGGGTCAGACCCTGTATGTCGATGGCGGCTATCACATCGTGAATTGAGGAAAAAAGATGAATGATCCTGTGTATCCGGTCGCCAGCGACCAGCAACAGATAGTGAATGTGGTGTATGACGATCTCTACATCGGACAACGTGCCAGTACCGAAAGAACCCTGACGCATGCTGATATCCAGGCCTTCGCTACTGTCTCGGGCGATGTCAATCCGGCGCATCTGGATGCGGAATATGCAGATGCCACGCTGTTCCATGGCGTGATTGCACATGGCATGTGGGGTGGTGCGCTGATCTCGGCGGTACTTGGTACTCAGTTGCCGGGGCCAGGTACGATTTATCTGGAACAGAATCTGCATTTCTGTAAGCCTGTGCATATCGGTGATGCGCTCACGGTGTCTGTGACGGTGACCGCGAAAGATGATGAAAAAAAGCGCGTCACTCTCGCGTGTGAAATTCTGAATCAAAAAGGTGTGACCGTGGTGTCTGGCACCGCGCTGGTGATCGCACCAACGCTGGCGGTCGCACGTCCGCGCGCGCATTTGCCGACCCTGGCTATGTTCGACCTGGGGGCACGTCAGCAAGCATTGATACACAGCGTGGCCGATCTGGCGCCGGTGCTGTGCGCCGTGGTTCATCCCTGCGATGCAGAATCGCTCAAAGGCGCAATCGATGCGGCGCGTCAGGGTTTGATCATTCCGGTATTGGTGGCGCCTGCCGCCAGGTTGCAGCAATTGGCCAGTGAAGCCGGGCTGTCATTGGATGGCATACGTGTCGTCGATGTGCCGCACAGTCACGCAGCCGCAGAAACAGCGGTACAGATGGCAGCCAATGGCGAGGTCGAGTCGCTGATGAAGGGCAGCCTGCATACCGATGAGCTGATGTCGGCAGTCGTGCAATGCACGGCCATGCGTACCAAGCGCCGGCTGTCGCATGTATTCCATCTGGATGTACCTATGTACCATAAGGTTTTATTGCTGACCGATGCGGCGCTGAATATCGCACCCGGTCTCAATGAAAAAGCCGACATCCTGCAGAATGCGATAGAACTGGCACACGCATTGCAGATCAGTCAGCCCAAAGTCGCTTTGCTGGCCGCAGTGGAAAGTGTGAACGCTAAAATGCAATCCACGCTCGATGCTGCCGCGCTGTGCAAAATGGCAGACCGCAAGCAAATCACAGGCGCATTGATCGATGGCCCACTGGCTTTTGATAATGCGATCTCTGCTGAGGCTGCGCGTATCAAGGGTATACAGTCGCCAGTTGCAGGGGACGTCGATATTCTGATGGTGCCGGATCTGGAGTCGGGCAATATGATGGCAAAACAATTTGAATATCTGGCTGGTGCCGCCACCTGCGGCATCGTGCTTGGCGCCAGAGTGCCGATTGCGCTGACCAGTCGTGCCGATGGCGCCAGTGCGCGAGTCGCATCGGCTGCGCTGGTCAAATTACTGGCCCATCAATACCGGAAAAAAGCGCCATGAGTCGCGCAATTCTGGCGGTGAATTCGGGTTCCTCCAGTATTAAATTCGCGCTATATCAGTTAGTGCAGCAGGAACTCGGCGAGGTGATATTGTCTGGTCTGGCCGAAGGTCTGGAGCCGGGCGGACAGCCACGTGCCACCCTGCGTTATGAAGGCGAACAACATGCGCTGACGCTGGTCGCAGTACCGGTTACGGGCGATGCTTTTCACGCCATGCTGACACTGCTGCGTGAACAGATAGGCTTACACAGCGATGGTGCGCAAATCGTCGCGGTGGCGCACCGCGTAGTGCATGGTGGTGAACGCTGCGCCGATTCAGTGGTGGTGGATGAGGCGATGCTGACTTATCTGCGCAGCCTGCACCATCTGGCGCCGCTGCATCAGCCGCATAATCTGGACGGTGTCGAAGCCTTTCGCACCGCCTTTCCCGATTGTCTGCACGTGGCCTGTTTTGATACCGGCTTTCATGCGCAAATGCCGGAGCTGGAATACCGCTTTGCCTTGCCTGCAGAACTGAGTCAGCAGGGCATACGACGCTATGGATTTCATGGTTTGTCTTACCGTTATGTCGCCAGCCATCTGGCGCAGGTTTCGGCGCGTGCCGGTCAGCGCGTGATCATGGCGCATCTGGGCAATGGTGCCAGCCTGTGCGCCATGCAGCAGGGTATCAGCATCGCCACCACCATGGGATTTTCTGCACTGGATGGCTTGATGATGGGCAGCCGCTGCGGCGCGCTCGACCCCGGCGTGCTGCTGCATTTGCTACAGGATGGCTGGGATGCCAAACGCATAGAAAACACGCTGTACACGCAATCCGGTTTGCTCGGTGTATCCGGCATCTCGGCCGATATGCGCACCCTGCGCGCCTCATCCGATCCACGCGCCGCGCTCGCAATACGCATGTTCGCCTACCGCATCCTGCGTGAATGCGGCGCACTGACTGCGGTACTCGGCGGTATCGATGCCATCGCCTTCACCGGTGGCATCGGCGAGCATGACGTACAGCTACGCGCCGACGTCATCGCCGGTCTGCATTACCTGGGCCTGCGACTTGACCCTGCTGCAAACCACGCCGCCGACGGCAACGCGATCTGCGCCATCCATAGCCCCGACAGCAGCGCAGAAATCTGGGTCATCCCTACCGACGAAGGCCGCATTGCGGCGCAGGATGCGGCACAGTTGTTGGCAGGTGTCTGAGTCGTTTTGAGGAGCGTGAACATGTTTCTCAGTTAAAGAAATAAAATCTGGTGTTATGTGATAACACTTAGATTTTGCGCACTTTGTCTTTATCGAATAGGTCAATGATCATGACACCAGAAAACACCAACGCGGTAAGGTGCAATCCTGAGGTAGGGCGCATCAGGATGCGCCGTATGAGGATGAAGTTTACAGCCACCCAGTTACACATGACTGAGTCGATAGCGTTTCAGATCGGCTTTATTCGGGTTTTCATTGTTGAGTGGAAGCTGGCGTTTTTCCTTACGACAGGGCGGGCTGTGGTTTGAAAAAACTTGATGACAATAGCTAATGCATGCGGCACATTGCAATGCGCCTTTCGTGCTGTTTCCTCTTCAGCAGCTGAAGAGGAAACCATAACAAAAAAAAACAAAGAAGATCAGCAGGAATTTAAACGTCTCACATATTACTCAGGCCTCCATACGGCGCATCTTGATGCGCCCTACCAAAGGCTAACGCCTTACGGCCTTAAATTTCTGGGGAAACTCAGTGTGCATACTATATTCCAAATTGTGATATTTCTAGATTGCATTTTCTTCCTCTATAGTTACTCATGAAGCGGGACACAATATCGGCCTCGATCATAATGATTAAACAGGAAGCGTTATGTATCAAACGTTTATTCCCGAAAGAGGAAATAAGCTCACATAAAGAAAAACAAAAATGACTTGGAATCCTGTAAATCGATGGATAGCAGTTTTTTTTCTGACTTCAGGTTTGACTCTCTATTTCATACAAATCATGAGTGAATTAGCCGAGCGAGAAGTATTAGAATCCAATCAATTGTTAACGAACTGCTTGCAACGAGTGAGTCAACAATTGCCAAGTTGCATTCCCAAAGATGGATTGTGGCCTGAAGATGCAGATTATTGTCCTGATGCTGTCGAAGTATGTAAGCAGAATGGTACATATGCAGCGGCATCCTCAGCTGAATCGAAATGGCTGCGATGGTTGTTGGTGAATCAGGTGATACGAATAATTTTCGCCACTATTACGGTACTGATGGCTGGGTGGTGGGTAATAGTTAAGTGTATTAAGGGCCGTAACCCGCACAAGTAAGGCAATGGCATGGGCACCTCCCCCTATGGCATCAACTATGCCAAACTGATGAATCGCCAAACAAGTCAGTTCATCGAGGAGAAGTCCATTCCATTGCCCTACGTGCTAAGGTCTCAGCAAAATAGCCGTCCTAATTTCGTATACACAATAGGGAGCAAGTGAGTTACGTTACAATACAGGCACAAGCTCACTAATCATCTAGGAGTATTGCGATGCTGACAAATGAAATGAAGCGCCAGGTGTTCCTGAAGTTACGTACCGAGAATTATCGCGCCAGCTTGCGTCTCGAAGGGTTGGAACCGCGCACGGTCAGCACCACTAAATCAACGACAAAACCGGTGGTGCTCAAATCCAAGCATGTCCGATAAATACGGGACAGGCCATGACAAACAGTACTGCTATCCCAATTCCGATGTCTTAATCAATAAGCTTGGCTTGATGGACGGGGATAGCTTGGAAGCGGCCGAAATCGAACACACGCAGGCATGCATTGAACAATTCTTGCCTGATTTCGACGATATTTCCTTGTCGGCTCTGCGCGCCATCCATTTCCACATATTCCAGGATATCTACGACTGGGCAGGAGAACTGCGCACGGTTGACATCAGTAAAGGTAGCACACGGTTCGCCAGCATCAGCCGGATCGAACCGGAGGCGGAGAAGCTCTTTAGGCTTCTGGCACAAGAAGACTATCTTATCGACTTGCCGCGCAATCAATTCCTTACCCGTTTGGCCCACTACTACGGCGAACTCAATGTGATCCATCCATTCCGCGATGGAAACGGACGTGCCCAGCGCTTGCTGTTTGAGGTCATCAGTATCAATGCTGGCTATGCGTTGCGCTGGGAGCCGATTGGTCGGGCTGAATGGGTCGCAGCTAACATCGAGGCCTACCATTGCCGGTTAGAGCCACTCAAAGCCCTCCTGAATCGCGCACTGACGCGCATCTGAGGCAAGCCTGTTGTCCCATCCTTGCCGAGCCTGAAACCACACATCGGTGCTGAAAACCAAAAACGCAAGAAATAGTGGGTGACCATAGTCCGTAAAGCCGTGCTAACGCGGTATGGTGCATCGCGAAGCTCCCTACGTGCTGGTGTTATGTGATAACACTTAGATTTTGCGCACTTTGTCTTTATCGAATAGGTCAATGATCATGACACCAGAAAACACCAGAAAAAACATCATGTTGACACAGTCCAGATTCGTTCTTGCTGTACCTGGCCTTAAAGTGTCAGTCCCTTTTTATCGCGATAAGTTGGGAATGGATGTTGAATTTGAAGAGGGTGGCTGGTGTTTTCTGTCCAGGGATAATTTTTCGCTCATGCTTGGCGAGTGCCCTGACGCGATTGCGCCTAAGGCCTTAGGCGATCATTCCTATTTTGCCTACATCACGGTTACGGATGCGACAGCTTTGTTTGACGAGTTGTATTCGAAGCTGGTCGAGATGATGAAACCTTTGACGGATGAACCTTGGGGGATGAGAGAGTTCGGCATCGTATCCGTTGATGGACATAGGATAATGTTTGGCGAAGAACTGGATTCAAATCAGGATGTCAGTCTCAACAGCTAAAGTTCATACCAATACATTTAGCGTAGTAATGTGCAATCCCGTGGTAGGGCGCATCACGATGCGCCGTATGCGGATGAAGTTTACAGCTACCCAGTTGCACATGACTGAATCGATAGCGTTTCAGATCGGCTTTATTCGGGTTTTCTCGTTTAGTGGAAGCTGGCGTGTAGCCTTACGATAGCGCAGTCAGTGAATTGAAATAACTTGATGACAATAGCTAATGCATGCGGCGCATCGCGATATGCCTTTCGTGCTGTTTCCTCTTCAGCAGCTGAAGAGGAAACCATAACAAAAAAAACAAAGAAGATCAGCAGGAATTTAAACGTCCCACATGTTACTCAGGCTTCCATACGGCGCATCTTGATGCGCCCTACCAAAGGTTTACGCCTTACGGCCTTGCGAGAGAAGACCCCAGCGCATTGCCAAGATCAACGCCAGCATGATTGACTGTTAGCGATCAGCGTCCCAATGCGGCGCGATGAGCCCCAGAGGCTCCAGTATCTGTGCACGCACTGCCACGGCATACGGAGCGTAATCCTCCCCAGGGGAATTGGAGCCAATCACATACCATTCGCCGTCTTTTTCGAACTGCACAATATCTGCAATCACGGCCTCTTTTAGCCAATCAGGTAAGTTTTCGAACTCGGCTTTTTCGCATCCCCCTTCTGCTAAACGTTTCACTGTCCAAGACACAACTTCCCAAAGAGGCATTACACCTCGCTGAAACATGTTAAGAATTGAATCCATCCCATCGATCATATTATTTTCCTTTTTTAATCATTTGACGCACCAGATAATCACCGAGATCACGCGCATCATTATGCAGATTTCCTGGCTGGTTATTGCGCACCAAGTCATTAAACTTCTTATAGCTCATTGAACCTGCATTCTCCCGGAACGCATACATCAACTCCTCAGCTTCCAAGCTTTCATGCGCAAAGACCGCCGTAGTCGCCCGCTCACTGGTGAGCACCTTCTCACGGACATACACTACTAAATTGCCATCTGTATTCAACAAGGCTGTCTGACCTGGACTTGTTGCTCGCATTGGGATAGAACCGTTACCGCTCACTTTGAATCTCGCATAACTTGCCCACGAATCCGCGCCAAAACGATCGATATATTCCTTATCGCTTAACACTCCAAATCTAACATTATCAGGAATATCCGCGCCATTCCTAATCGCCACGGCACGTGCCTCTTGAGCAGTCATGGCTTTATCTCGCACAGCCTGCCACCACAGGTCTTCCGTCTCGTGCCCGATAATGCCCGGCATACGTCCATTGACGAATGCAACGCGGTAAGGTGCAATCCCGTGGTAGGGCGCATCACGATGCGCCGTATGAGGATGAAGTTTACAGCCACCCAGTTACACATGACTGATTCGACAGCGTTTCAGATCGGCTTAATTTGAGTTTTCAACGTTTAGTGGAAGCTGGCGTTTTTCCTTACGATAGGGCGGGCTATGGTTTGAAAAAACTTGGTGAAAATTGCTAATGCATGCGGCGCATCGCGATATGCCTTTCGTGCTGTTTCCTCTTCAGCAGCTGAATAGGAAACCATAACAAAAAAACAAAGAAGATCAGCAGGAATTTAAACGTCGCTCATATTACTCAGGCCTCCATACGGCGCATCTTGATGCGCCCTACCAAAGGCTTACGCCTTACGGCCTTACCAAAGGCTTACGCTTTACGGCCTTATCCTCTTTGTTTTCTTTCCCTCAAATTCAACACAGATTCAGCCCCTGCCTGATTAGTCGGCGGGTGCTGAGTCGCCTGGGATTGAAGTTGCTTATTTAATATTTATTTTAGATGATTTGCTGTTATAGTCGCAACTATAAGGCGTGATCGCACTATCGCTGTCTATGGAAATTGGAAGATCGTAAACTATGCAGAACATCCGGTACTTTTTGCGTCAGGCAGTTGATTCGTTGCGGGCATGCTGGCTGGTGCTTGTGCTGTTGTCTGTTAGCGCCAGTCATGCGCTGGCCTGGCAACATCAGACGCTGACATGGCCAAAGCCGGATGCACAGACATTTAGCCAGCAAGAGATCGCAACGCCTTGCACGGACTGTCTGTTGGAATTGCGCCTGCCGCTAACGCAAAGTACAAACGCGGCGCCAGGCTTTGTTTATCTGAGTGCCTGGCGTGGGCAACAGATGCTACGGCATTACATTAGTAGCCTGCCTTCGGGGACGGCAACTGCGTTACGTGTATTGGCCTGGGCCCCGCCGGAGACCGAACGATTACAACTCAGTTTTGTACACCCCCGCGGCGGTGAATGGCGTTGGGGGCAAGCACAACTCTATTGGTTACCAATCAGCGATAAACAGCAAGGCGCTAAACCTGACTTCGTACTGCAACAGCAAATGCAGCGTATTGAACAGCAAGCGATGTTTGCGCCGACGATGGGATGGGGTGCCTGGCGCGCAATGATGGAACGAAGCAGGCATGCGCTGGCAGCGAAGGACAGGAATCTGGTATTGCAACTCGGCCTCAATCTGTTGGCAGAACCGGTTCCCCATTCCCGTATCCTACCTGCGCGGGGTGGCCGGGCACCCGCCTTGGCATCTGCTGCCGCTACTGCCGTGCCGCAGATGCAGCTGGAGTGGCCAGCGCCGGGCGTCGCCTATCTGGCTTTGCCGGGGTTTGCCGCTCCGCAACCTGAATTACGTCAGGCTTATGCCGATCGTCTGGGGGCATTGTTGCAGCAGCTAAGTGGTGCTTGTGGCTTGATTCTGGATTTACGCGCGCATGGTGGTGGTGCAATTGGTCCACCTTTAGCTGGCTTTAGCCCATTATTTGAAGAAGGACAATTGCTGGGTTGGTGGAAAAATGCGCGGGGTGAAAAAAACATGATACGTCTGGCGCATGGCACTTATCAGGAATTAGAGCATGGCAAGCTAGTGCAGCCGGATGTGGCATTGGCAGCGCAATGGCGTCAGCCGCAAACCAGCTTGCCGCTGGCATTGGTGACGGGGCCAGGCACTGCCAGCGCATCAGAAATTCTGGCGGCACTACTGCAGCAGCGGCCCGCCACCCGCAGTTTTGGTGAAGGAAGTGCCGGGCAATTAAATGGCGTCCACGACTGGTCGCTGCCAGATGGTGCAAGGCTCGCCCTGGTCACCCATGTGCTGCTTACTGCCGATGGTAAGGAAGTGCCGGCTCAGTTCCAGCCACAACAGCACACGGCTGCAGCCTTGCCTGCAGCCATGGAGTGGTTGCAATCATCGTGCCGCAAGCCAGAAAATCAATGAATTTGCTCTTTGTTTTATGACGGTCCGGCACATCAAGCGACGTAAAAAGCTAACAGCAGATTTCCGGCCCCAATACTCAGCTCAACACGGTAAGGTGCAATCCTAAGGTAGGGCGCATCACGATGCGCCGCATGAGTATGAAGTTTACAGCTACCCAGTTACACATGACTGATTCGACAGCGTTTCAGATCGGCTTTATTTGAGTTTTCAATGTTTAGTGGAAGCTGGCGTTTTTCCTTACGACAGGGCGGGCTGTGGTTTGAAAAAACTTGATGACAATAGCTAATGCATGCGGCGCATCGCGATATGCCTTTCGTGCTGTTTCCTCTTCAGCAGCTGAAGAGGAAATCATAACAAAAAAACAAAGAAGATCAGCAGGAATTTAAACGTCCCACATGTTACTCAGGCTTCCATACGGCGCATCTTGATGCGCCCTACCAAAGGTTTACGCCTTACGGCCTTGTCTCAACGTTATGACCGCAGTTNAATGCATGCGGCGCATCGCGATGTGCCTTTCGTGCTGTTTCCTCTTCAGCAGCTGAAGAGGAAACCATAACAAAAAAAAACAAAGAAGATCAGCAGGAATTTAAACGTCCCACATGTTACTCAGGCTTCCATACGGCGCATCTTGATGCGCCCTACCAAAGGTTTACGCCTTACGGCCTTGTCTCAACGTTATGACCGCAGTTGTGCACCCACACACCATACTTGCCCACAAAATAGGTATGAAATTCATCGACTTTGATATTGTAAACTCGCGCCGTCCCATTGATTGGCTTGTTCTTACCTAGAATAACATTACCCCAATAACCCAACATTAGGACATGCCCGTACCTTAAGTCTTTAGCTGCCATCCAACCATGTTTTTTCACCATAATCGGATGACTTGGCGTTACCTGCAAGTAACCATATTCTCCATCGGGTTGCACATAACGCAATTCAACAATTGGCATATCGTCAGTGACGAACGTTTCAATAACCTGACGATATATTGGATCCTGTGCATCTACTTGAAGCTTCGGCATAACGGAGTCCTCAGCATTCGTCATCACCCAATCACCAACCTTAATTTCCTCAATTGGTTTCAAACCATCCCTCGTGTGAACCAAAGTACCTGCAACAAAACAAGCTTCCGAGAGATTTTCTTTTGCAATTTCCTTCGTAATCGCACCGCCAACACTCTCTTCCTGGCAATTCGAGTTATGCGCCCAAACCCCAGCCTGCCCAACATAGTAGGTATGCAGGTTATCTACTTCAAAGTTAAATACCGGCGAGGCAAACTCTTGCAGGCTCTCTAACGTTGACAGATCAAAGTCGTTGCGGTCAATCAGTGTGATTTCATCCTGACTCAAATCCAGAGCAACTTCCCACGCATTGTCGATATCACGGGCAACGCCAACGTTTGGTATCTGCGTTGTGAATATCTGCGCTGCGCCAATGACCTTCGCCGCATTACCATCGGCAAGCTGAAAAGACTGCCCAGCACGCAAAGACTCTGCTGCTGTCCAACCCTGCCCCTCAATCCAATAGGGATGGTCGTGCGTGGAAACCAAATAATCCAAGGTGTGCTGCTGCCCATAGACATATTGAACAGCGTAGACTGATTTGGCATGGCTGATCATGGTATTAAAGACTGAGCTTCCCTCGGTAATTAGTTCACTATCAGGTGAATGTTATGCACCCAAATTCTCTTGATTTTGTTTCTTCATCCAGTCCTCCAGATATTGAACTGGCGAACGATAGCCTAATGTTGAATGTTGCCGTGTTCGACTATAAAACACCTCAATATATGCAAAGCTCGCTGCCTTCATTGCATAACGGCTTGCATATCGAATTCCATGATAACGCACATTCTCGAAGTTGTTAAACCAGCTCTCGGTGGGCGCGTTGTCCCAACAATTTCCTTTGCGACTCATGGCGCAAACCATGCCGAATTCCTTGAGCTTGCCCTGAAATGCTTTGCTGGCCTATTGACTGCCACTATCTGAATGATGCAACGCGGTAAGGTGCAATCCTGAGGTAGGGCAATCACGATGCGCCGCATGAGGATGAAGTTTACAGCTACCCAGTTGCACATGACTGAGTCGATAGCGTTTCAGATCGGCTTTATTCGGGTTTTCATTGTTGAGTGGAAGCTGGCATTTTTCCTAACGACAGGGCGGGCTGTGGTTTGAAAAAACTTGGTGACAATAGCTAATGCATGCGGCGCATCGCGATGCGCCCTACTTGCTGCGCTAAGACTCAGCGCGGCGCAGTAAACAGCAAACCAATCCACTGAAATCCTTGCCGTTCGCGCAGGCGATAAAACAGTACCGGTAACAGCACTGCAAACAGGCAGCCGAGTAGCAGGTGTAACTGGGCGGACTGCAGGTGGAACACTTTTTTGAGCACGATGCGTATGCCGCTGCCGCTCAGAATATGCATCAGGTAGATGGGCATGGAGTAGCTGCCGCATAGCAGCAGTGCTTGTGTGAGATGCCCACGCAGGCCGGCTTGGTGGCGTTCCAACAGCATGGAGGCGCTGATCACCAGCAGTATGCCGCTCAGACTGAGTGGCAGTTTCAGCCAGTGGTTGCTGTCATGATGCAGGCCTAGCTGGCTGTGATAAATCCAGGCCAGCGTACTAAAACTGAGTCCGCTGATCAGCAGCGCGCTGTGCGCATGTTGCCGGAATGTGGAGCGGTATTGCTGAAACAGCGTGCCTGCGAGGAAGAACAGTAAAAAGGAGGAGACAAAATCCAGCGGGAATAATAATTGCCATTGGTTTTGCACCCACCAGGCCGCCAGAGCGAGTAGCAAGCAGGCTTTCAAGCGGGTCGGGTGGCGCTGTAATAACAGCACCGCCACCACAAACACGATGAACAGCACATACAGAAACCAGAATTGCGCGCGCGGTTGCCAGAACAGGCGCAGCACATCCGCCATGCTGGTCTGGCTGGTGGTATAGCGCGACAGGAATACTTCTACGCTACCCTGCAGCAGTGACCAGACCAGATAAGGATAAATCAGGGTATCAAGCTTGCTGCGGATCAGGCCGCCAGCGCCGTATTTTTGTAGCGAGCTCAGTAAGTACAGCCCGGACAGCCAGAAAAACAGCGGCATGTGAAAGTCATAGATCAGATTATCGATCAGCCGGAACCAGCCTGCATCCATGCCTAAGTCTGCATTGAACACACCACGCGCCACATGGCCATACACCACCAGCAGTATGCCTATGCCTTTGGCGATATCTGTCCAATGGTCACGCGCTGTGCGTAGTTCGGTGTCTTGCATGTTCGTTCAGAGTTGGATGCGGGAGCCGGGCATTGTATAGGATGGGGCAAAGATTTCCAGAAATAAAGTTTGCGGATGTGAAATTGTTGCATTTAAGTAAAAGGAAGTGAGGTAGCCAAATAAAATTAAGGTAAATTGTGCTTGTGACTAAGTAAAATCTAGCGAAACATAGCGTAAGCAAGCTAAGCCTGACCCAATAAAAAAACGGAGACCACTATGCAACAATCTAAACCTTGGCTGTCCTCGTATCCAGCCGGTGTACCAGACGAGATCGATCCTGGTCAGTACGCATCGTTGACGGCCTTACTGGAAGAGTCATTTCAACGCTATGCGACCCGCGACGCTTACCTGTGCATGGGACAAAGGCTCAGCTATCGTGACCTGAATTTATATTCCGCCCGCATTGGTGCCTGGCTGCAAAGTCGTGGGCTGGCACCCGGTGCGCGGGTGGCAGTGATGATGCCCAACGTGCTGCATTATCCAGTGTGCGTTGCTGGCATACTGCGTGCCGGTTATACCGTGGTGAATGTGAATCCGCTGTACACGCCGCGCGAACTCGAGCATCAGCTCAGCGATTCCGGTGCGGAAGCCATCGTGATACTGGAGAATTTTGCGCATACGCTGGAAAAAGTCCTGAGCAAAGTCGCTGTGCGCCACATCGTGCTTGCCAGTATGGGCGATCTGCATCCTGGACTGAAAGGACATCTGCTGAATTTTGTGGTCAGGCACGTCAAGAAAATGGTGCCTGCATTTCAGTTAGCTGGCGCAGTCAGTTTTAAACGGGTACAGAAAGAGGGCACGGGCCTGCATTTGCTCAAGCCCTTGCAAACGCATGAGGACATCGCCTTCCTGCAATATACGGGCGGTACCACCGGTTTATCCAAAGGTGCAGTGCTCACGCATCGGAATGTGATTGCCAATATCTTGCAGAATGATGCCTGGTCGCAGCCCGCATTACAGAGCCTGCCTGCAGACCGGCCCTGGATCACAGTGTGCGCGCTGCCGCTGTATCACATCCTGGCGCTGAATGCCTGCATGATGATGGGCGCGCGTTGGGGTGCGATGAATATCCTGATTCCGAATCCGCGTGATATCGGGGGCTTTCTGAAAGTGCTGAGCAAGCACAAGGTGAATTTCTTCCCTGGTGTGAATACCCTGTTTAACGCCATGCTGAATCATGCTGACATCAAACAGGTGGATTTTTCTGAACTACAGATCACGCTCGGTGGTGGCATGGCAGTACAGCAAAGCGTGAGTGAACGCTGGCAAAAACTGACGGGCAAACCTATCCTCGAAGGTTATGGCTTGTCCGAGACTTCGCCTACCGCCACGCTGACACCACCGGATGCAAAGCAGTTTTCCGGCACCATAGGCTTGCCGGTGCCATCGACCGAGGTGGCGATACTGGATGACGCTGGCCAGCCGGTCGCGCCTGGTACGCCGGGTGAAATTGCTATCCGTGGTCCGCAAGTCATGCGTGGTTACTGGAACCGTGCCGATGAAACGGCTAAAGTGATGACGGCCGATGGCTATTTCCGTTCCGGCGATATCGGCACTATGGATGAGCGTGGATTTGTGCGCATCGTGGACCGTAAAAAAGACATGATCCTGGTGTCCGGTTTCAATGTCTATCCGAATGAGGTGGAGGCGGTGGTGGCGGCCCATCCCGGCGTGCTTGAATGTGCATGCGTCGGTGTGCCGGATGCGGCTTCCGGCGAAGCGGTGAAATTATTTGTGGTGAAAAAAGACCCTGCGCTTACAGTCGATGTGTTGATGGACTATTGCAAAGAGCAAATGACCGCTTATAAAAAACCGAAGTACATAGAATTCCGCAGCGAGCTGCCGAAGACCAATGTCGGTAAAATCCTGCGCCGCGAATTAAGGGATGAACATAAGGGCTGAGCACCGGCCCCGGTAGTGCAGCACCTTATCAACGCAATATCAACACAAAATCAGCACAAAAAACAAAACGCACTGCGGAGTATGCAGTGCGTTTTTTTGTATAGTACGGCGTCAGGCTGAACGCGTTTTCATACTTACTTCATCGCGCGCCATACCATTGCGCTGTCGACGATTTGTTCGAAGGCGCTGATGCGGCCATCTCGCAAGGTCCACAAATGCGCGACGCGGGCGCTGAAGGGCAGTCCGGTTTTCAGATAGATGCCGCTATAAGTGCCAATCGCAACCACCTGGTCTTGATTAGCAAAATAATGCTCTATCGTGACGCGGTAATCCTGCCATTCGCTACCCAGACGTGCGAACACATGCTGCTGTATCTCATCCCAGCCAATATAGGTACCGGCATAAGGGAAACCGGCGGCTTCAGTCCAGCGTATGTCGCTGGTGACCGCTTCGCGCAGACGCTGCGCATTTTCTGCCGCATTGCTTCCTTCGTAAGTGCTGCGTACCAGCGCCAGATGTTGTGCGGTTTGTTGTGCATTCGTTGAGGTATTCATAGCTAGCTTTTCAGTCGTGCTTAACTTTTTTGGAATAGCGAAATGAGAGCAACTGGGAAGCAGCCTCCCGGATGATGCTTGGGGGGCTGCTGTGTTCGTGTTAATTGCAACTAGCGCTGCCGTTGCAATTGCCAGTCAAACGTGTACGAACTGATGTCGCTGAAGTTTGACTGCTTCCTTTGTTACCACTTCATTTCACCTTTAGTGACCTTAGCACCGATATCCAGCGACAGTGCGCCATCTGCATCCGGATAAGCTTGCTGCATCTGGCGAATCAGCTCCGCGCTGTTGGCCGATTTCGCCGCAAATTGCTCAAACTTTTGCAAGTAGGTTTTGGTGTAGCCGATGGCACTTGCATCTAAAGCGCTGCCTGCACGCATGTGGCCAGGCACGACCAGTGCCGGTTTCAGAGCCTGCATCTCATCGAGCTGGGCAATCCATGCCTGACGCTCCGCCGCAGTCTGGGTATCGGCGGTCCACACATGCAAATTGTTGACGACTGCGATATCACCTACCACGGCGCGGATAGATGGTACCCACAGATATGGACGGTGCGCGAGCAGGCCTTCGGTACCGCGGATTTCTATGGTCTTTCCATCCAGCGTCAAAGTGTTTGCTGTGTAGGCAACTGGCAGCACAGGTTTGACTGGTGCATTCACACCCATTTTCGGACCCCAGAAAGCGACTTTAGCAGCGACTTTAGAGGTCAGCTTTTCTAATACCGCTGGCGTTGCCAATACCTGAGCCTGAGGGAAGTATTGTTTCAGCGTTTCCACACCAAAGTAGTAATCCGGATCTGCCTGGCTCACGAAAATCACTTTCAGTTCCTTGCCGCTGTCGAGCACATTGGCTGCGATACGCAGCGCGTCGGCACGGGTGAAACCGGCATCGATCACCATCGCTTCTTTTTCACCGGTGATCAGGGTGGAGTTGACATTGAAGCTCTTGGCATCGGCGTTATACACACGCACTTGCAAAGCCTGTTCAGCCTGAGCAGCGTTGACGGTAAGGGCGATGGTGGCGGCGATCAGAGTCTGACGTAACATGGTAGGTTTCCTTTTTCAGTAAGAGGATGCAGCGTTTGTTGAGTGTTTGCTTAATGTGTGATGAGTGTTCGGGATATTCGTTTTTTGAAACTGAAGCCAGTGTATATCTGCCTTCCTGCGCGATAAATCCCTTAAAATGGGCATGATTGTTTCAAAAAACGTGCGAATTCAAACCAGCAGAGGACAGCATGGACAGACTGACGGCGATGCAGGTATTTACCGAGGTAGCGGCCAGTGGCAGTTTCAGCGCCACTGCGGACAAGCTCGATATGTCACGTGCGATGGTCACACGCTATGTGGAAGAGTTAGAGGAGTGGCTGGATGCGCGCCTGTTACAAAGAACCACAAGGCGGGTAAGCCTGACTGATGCGGGCGAGTGTTGCCTCGCACGCAGCCAGCAAATGCTGGCGATGATGCAGGATTTGCAGCAAGAGACAGGTATGCGCGGTGGAGAGCTGCATGGCCAATTGCGTCTGACGTCCAGCGTTTCGTTCGCTTATGCGCAGCTAGCGACAGCGGTCAGCGCCTTCCTGCAATTACATCCGCGTTTGCAGATCGATCTGAGTCTGGGCGATGGTGCCTTGAATCTGGTGGAGTCGCGCATCGATCTGGCGATCCGTATCAGCAGCGATCCTGATCCCATGCTGATCGCACGTCCGCTGGCACAATGTGATTCGATGCTGGTTGCGAGTCCGGCGTATTTGCAGCAAATGGGTACGCCCTTGCATCCTGAGGACTTGTTGCAGCATCGCTGTCTGTGTCACAGCAATTTCGCCAAATCACCATGGCATTTCAGTCAGGGCGAACAGCATCTTGCGTTCAGTATCAGCAGCCGTTTCACAGCCAATGATGCCACCACGCTGATGCAGGCGGCACTGGCCGACGCCGGTATCGTCATGTTGCCCACTTATCTGGTCAGCCAACAACTCAAAGACGGCCGCTTGCAGCAAATACTGCCGCAATGGCAATTACCCAGTTTTACCATCAGCGCACTTTATCCTTCGCGCCGTCATCTGTCACCGGCAGTGCGTGCGCTGCTGGATTTTCTGGTGCAGCGTTTTGCGAATACACAGTGGTGATCATGGATGGGAACCAAATCCTGCACCCTGACTCCAAGCTGCAGTGAGTAAAAAGAATGTGGTAGCTAAGTATGAATATGAATGCACAACGTCGCCAGCTGTTGGGCTGGCTGGCAGCTGCGCCGCTGGGACTGACCCTGCCAGCCTGGGCAGTGAATGATTCTCCGCTGATGGCTAGTCGTCAGGAGTTAGCCAGGCTGGAAAAGAGTTTTTCGGGATCGATAGGGGTGTATCTGCTGGACCCGCATACGCGACGTCACTTCAGTTATCAGGGCGAAAAGCGCTTTGCATTTTGCAGTACGTTTAAAGCCTTGCTGGGTGCCGCGATTTTGCATAAAAGCAGTCAGGATGGGGATTTGCTGGAGCGTGAAATTACGCTTAACAGCAGCGATTTCGTCACGTATTCACCGGTCACAGAAAAGCATAAAGATGGAAGTATGCGCATCGCCGATTTATGTGCGGCGACCATACAAACCAGCGATAACACAGCTGCCAATGCCTTGCTGCGCGAGCTGGGTGGCCCGGCGGCGCTCACCGCTTACATGCGCAGCATCGGCGACAACGCGTTCCGGCTGGATCGCTGGGAAACAGAACTCAACAGCGCGCTGCCTGGCGATTTACGCGATACCTCGACGCCGTCTGCGATGGCCAACAGCCTGCATAAACTGGTGCTCGGCAATGCACTGGCTGAACCGCAAAAACACATGCTCAAGGAATGGCTGATAGGGAATACCACTGGCAATACCCGCATCCGCGCGGGACTGCCGCAGGGCTGGCTCGTTGGTGATAAGACCGGTACTGGTGATTACGGCAGCGCCCATGATATCGCGGTAGTCTGGCCGCCATCACGCGCACCGTTTGTACTTGCGATTTACACCTGCCGTAAGAAAAAAGACAGCGAAGCGCGCAGCGATATCATCGCCGAAGTGACACGGGTATTAGTGCAACAATGGCTGCTGAAGCAGGGCTGAGTGCCAGGCAGCTGGCTTGATACGGAATAGTGCACATTGCTGCCTCGGTACAGATCGCATCGTTATCTTTCGCGTTAAGCTCCTGTAGTTATAGCAATAGGTCTAGTGTTGCTCGTATTGACGCCCTTAGCGTTGCTGGAATCAACACAATGGGAAAAGCATGGGTCAATCGTGTTTTGCATGTTTTTCCTGCCACGCAGCAAACTCCAAAGGTCTGATACCAAAGCGAACAGCATTTCCCGTATGTAGTGTCTTGAATTCTGCAAGCGCCAATTCGATGAAATGATCTTTGTCAGCATCCGTCACCGTAGCGGGTGTTCTGGAACGCACCGTTGCGTCAGTGGCGGCCTCATCACCGCGAATAATCGCAGCAACAACTTCTGTCAATACCTGCCGATAACGTAGCCGAAAAATATCTGGCGGCACAAGATTCTGTTTCACGGCGACATACTGCTGGCAAGAGCGTTCATAAGCCCAGACGAAAACATCGCGCAGAAGTTCGATGCGGTTTAACTCAACCACACCAATCATGGCGTCTACATAGGCCTGTTGCGGTACGTCGATGAAAGACAGCGGACACAGGTTGTGACGGATGAAGGGGATATTCGCAGCAAGTCGAGATACCCTTTTGTTTACGTCTTCAAAGGGTTGCAGGTAGGGCAGATGCACCATCAGGAAGAACGCTTGCTCGAATGGATCGTGAATTTCTGCCGCCATTTGGATGACGATGCCAAATAATTCTTCAAGTCGCTGCGGCAAGGCAACGGGTAAATACACGCTGCCCCCGATCTCCACCGCGCGGCTACGGATACGTCCGCAAGCCGACGGATCGGCCATCAGGCCATCAGACAGGAATGCGTGCAGCGCAATGATGGTGTCCCTGGTCAGGTTCGCATGTTCAGGATCCCGCACCAAGTATTCGATGGCATCCTTGTGATTCAGGATCATCTGGGTTTCCAGTGCATCCTTACCTTCGGCAGCCTGGCCGAACTCGATCAGCCGTTCCGTATCGAGTCGGCTGTAGGTGTTGCCTTCAAGTTGAGAAGATGCCCAGGACAGGTCGATTAACAAGCGATTCAGAATGTCACGTGCAAAGGTACCAGCAGGTGTTTGGTCCGCAGGTGAGCGCCCCAGCGTGTGTAGCTGATCGCGCAGACTTTGGGGTAAATACGCGGTTTGATTGGGGTGATACTGCTCAAGAAATTCCAGCTTGTAGCCGACTGGGGAACGTAACTGACGAGGTTGGCGCACATAAGCTTTAATCTCAGCACCTTCAGGTGACGTAGGTACGTAAACTTCGGACGATGCCTGATCCTTAGCATTTGCTTGCGCTTGGACTGATGCGTTGACGATTCGCGGTGTGCGGAGGTAGCGTAATGCACGGCTTTCTCCGCTGGTTTGGATGCGGCCTTGCCCTATGAGTAGCGCCAGCCTTCGCTGCAAGGTGCGCCGCGGTATATTATCGCTGATGGCTTGTAAGATTGCATCTATGCCAATACCTTCATGGTGTGAGGAAATCAGTTCGACGAGTTGGTCTAACTCTTGAGGCAGGATTGATTTTGGCATTTTCTTCTCTGCTTATTGCTGGCGTAACCATTATCGCGCCAAATAAAGTGGCGCGCAAATGAGTTTGTGTCACTTTGTGTGCCAAATAGATGTCGCGAAAAGCATTTTTGTGCGCTCCCTTGTTCCTTTCCATACGTACTAAAACTAAACGGCGTTTCATTTACGAGGACATAAGGATGTGTATCTGCATCGTTTGAGAATGGGCACTTACTGTGAACAGAGTTCGGCTTTGACTTTGGTTCGCTGAGAATCTTCGAGAATTGGCCGCTTCAATGGAAAACGCCATAAGCCAGCGTTTTTCTGTTACGGTATCCGGTGACCGTCAAAAAAGGGAAGTTCTGGATTTAACCAAGCACTCAGGTAAAAGCGGCTGAGACAACTGCCATCCAGGTCAACTCTAATACTTTGATTGTCTATTACACTGACGAGATGAATGGCAATTTGCAGGTCTTCAGGCTCGTTTAACTGTTCCCCGAATGTCTCTGGGGATTCAGAGTTCAAGCGAAGAAACAAGTATGCTCAATCATCCGGCTCAAGATGTACTTCCCGGCCTTCCAGCGCAAAGAGGTTTGTTTTCTGGCGCGAGCGCACGTGTCACTTCTTGAGCTATCTGCTTGAGGTCACTTTAAGTCATTGTCATTTTTCTGACGGCAATTGCGATTTTTTTACTTTCGCACTTTTGTCTAAAACGGTCTATAGACTCCGCTTATAAAATAGGTGGCTAGCTATGTAGCTAGCCACCTTTTCCGACTAAAAAATATTTTATAAGTATTTGAATTTAAAAAAAATCATCACATCAATATGATGTCGTACTGTTCCTGATGGAACATGGTTTCGACTTGCAGAGAAATCGGCTTGCCGATGAAGTCACCCAGCATGGCCAGGTGTTGCGATTCTTCTTCCAGGAACATATCGACCACCACTTGCGAGGCCATGATACGGAATTCCTTGGGATTGAATTGCTTGGCTTCGCGCAGCAGTTCACGCAGAATTTCATAGCAGATGGTGCGCGCGGTTTTGACCTGACCCTTACCGCTGCAGGCCGGACAGGTTTCGCATAGCACATGAGCCAGCGATTCGCGCGTGCGCTTACGTGTGACTTCGACCAGGCCCAGTGCTGAAAATCCGGAGACTGACAGTTTGGTGCGGTCACGTGACAAGGCCTTATTCAGCTCTGCCAGAACGGCGCTGCGGTGTTCCTCATTCTCCATATCGATCAGATCGAGAATGATGATGCCGCCCAGATTACGCAGTCTGAGCTGGCGAGCAATCGCATGCGCAGCTTCCAGATTGGTTTTGAAGATGGTGTCATCGAAATTGCGGCCTGCGACAAAACTGCCGGTATTCACGTCTATGGTGGTCATTGCTTCGGTCTGATCGACGATCAGATAGCCACCTGATTTCAGATCAACGCGGCGACCCAGCGCGCGTTCAATTTCCTCTTCCACACCATACAGATCAAACAGCGGACGTTCACCGGTGTAGTGCTGCAACTTCGGTAGTACTGAGGGCATGTAGTGCTGAGCAAATTCCAGCAGCATCTGATAATTTTCGCGTGAATCAACCTGGATATTGCTGGTTTCTTCATTCACGAAATCACGCAATACACGCTGCGCCAGATTCAGATCCTGATACAGCAGGGTGGTCGGTGGCTGGGTTTTGGCCAGCTGGGTGATGGTAGACCAGGTACGGCGCAGGTAATCAACGTCGGCTTTCAGATCTTCATCCGATGCGTCTTCCGCCATGGTGCGCACGATGAAGCCACCTTTTTCATCGGCTTGCTGCAGGCTCTGCACTTTGCTGCGCAGGGCTTCGCGTTCTGCTTCATTTTCAATTTTTTGAGAAATGCCGATGTGGGTATCCTGCGGTAAAAATACCAGCATGCGGCCTGCGATAGAAATCTGGGTCGACAGGCGTGCTCCCTTGGTACCGATAGGGTCTTTGATGACTTGCACAGTGATGGCCTGACCATCGTACAACAGCTTTTCTATCGGGGTCGGTCCTTGCGCATTACTACCTTCCGGCGCTCTGGCATCCCAGATATCGGCCACATGCAGAAATGCGGCACGTTCCAGACCGATGTCAATAAATGCGGATTGCATGCCAGGGAGCACACGCACGACTTTGCCCAGATAGACATTGCCGACCAGTCCGCGCGACAAGGTACGTTCGATATGCAATTCCTGTACTGCACCCTGAAAAATCAAGGCGACCCGGGTTTCCTGCGGGGTGATGTTGATGAGGAGGTTTTCGCTCATAATGGCCTGTCTGTGGTGTTGCGAACGCCAGCTGCTTCTAGCAACTGACAGGTTTCGAAAATGGGTAAGCCCATAATGCCAGAATAACTGCCGCGTATGTTTGCTATATAGCGTGCCGCTGCGCCTTGTATGCCATACCCACCAGCTTTGTCATACGGTTCGCTGGTGTCGCAATAGGCTGCGATCTCAGCCTGACTCATGGCTGCAAAGCTGACTTCCGAACATTGTGTGACGGTGTGTAGTCCCTGTTCTGAACGCACTGCGATACTGGTCAAGACCTGATGGGTTTGTCCTGCTAACTGAGTCAACATGGCAATCGCCTCATCACGATTGGCTGGTTTGCCCAGAATCTGCTCACCCAGCACCACCGTGGTGTCCGCCGCCAGCACAGGTCGTTGCGGCAGGCCGCGTAACTGCATGACTTTCCATGCCATTTCAGCTTTTTCCTGCGTTACACGTGCTACATAGGCTTGCGGTTTTTCGCCGGGCAAAACGATTTCGGTCACATCCGGTCCACGTGGCGGGGCGTCGCGTAGCAGCAGAACTTCATAGGCGATGCCGACTTGCTGCAGTAATTCTTTGCGGCGCGGGCTTTTAGAGGCGAGATAAATTTTTTCTTGGTGAGACATAAGAATTCCTGTGACAAAATCTGGTCTGGCGAATAGGGTGAATTTTATAAGTAAGAATGCATGCGGTGTACTGGAAAATGGAGGCGAGCAAGCACCTATATGGGATTTCGGTATGGCTCGAAATCTTCCTCAGTGCTGGTCTTCATTGCGTTTCCACTTCAACGTGTCTACGAATTGCCCTAATTCCGTGCTGATGCGTTTTCTATCATCTGGGGATTTGAAGATAAAGAAGTGGCCGCCTTGTTCGAAGCTGATCAGCCGGTTTGGTACGCCCAATGCAGTCAATTGTTGCGTCATTGCCTGTGCATCCGGATAGGCGCACATTTCATCGTCTTTCGCATGGAAAAAAATCTGCGGCGGAACATGCGTATTCAGCATGTGCAGCGGGGATAGTTGTCTGGTGTTTTGTCTGGCCGCCACCACGCTGTTATACCAGCTGTCTTTAGATGGGTCGAAGCATCCTGCAATATAGGCCGCCGCACTGACTTTATTCGAGTTTAATACCGCCATTTGAGCGGCCAGCGATGCTCCGCTGGAAAATCCACCAACCATCAGTTGTTGTGGGGCGATGTTCAATTCTTTTGCATGTTCTATGGCCCAGTCGATGATCTTATGGGCATCTGCCAGCGCATCTAAGGGAGTACCATCAAATCTCTGCGAGGTGCGATACTCAGCTTGTATCACTACAAAACCCTGTTCTCTTAAACTACGGCACAGGACTGGACAATAACTCCAGTGACCTGTGCTCCAGGAACCACCGTGAAACCAGATGAAAACGGGAGACGTGTCGTTTTTCCGGGATGTTGGGAAAACATGCAATTGCAGGTCGACCCCTTCGACCTGCTGATAGACGAAACGCAAATGATCGTCTGGTGGCGTAAGCTCCCGCGCTAAGGCCGCCCGGAATATTTGGATCTGTTGCTTATCCGCTTCAAAACGCTCCAGTGTATCTATCTGCGGACCGGTGTTTTTTGCTCCATTTTCATCAATATGTTCCTTGAGTAATCGGGTCATGAGTATGCGTTTTACTTCCCGATTACTGATTGTGCGCTCTATGAGTACAAAATACGCGCGTAACCAACGGTTATCACCCTGTTTGAATTCAGCCTCTGTTTTAATGATTTGCCCACCCTGATCGTGTAACCAGGCCTGGATCAGTTCTAAGTATTGGACAGATTGCAGCTTATCCGCCTCATTGAAGGGAATACTAAGGATGGCAGTCTTTTTTGGTGTCCATTCGGGGGTGACAGGTTCACCGGTTTCACGTTGATGAAAATACGGATAATTGATGAAACCGCTGGCCCATTGCCATCGTATGCGCTGTTTTTCTTTTTCTTTAACTTCAGATGCAGGTAGGGATGCTAATTGATCGTCCTGTATTTTGCGGCGTGCATTCCATTTGGCGACAAACTGATCCGGCTTTTCACGCACGAGCTGCATCATTCCGGACAGACTCAGATCCGCTTCTTTAGAAGCTGATTCAACAGATCCACATACTTGAAACGATATGAAGAGCAGGGCCAGGCAAGCAAAAAGATGTTTATATAAATGGAGTTTCATGGTGCTGCCTACCTCAAGTGATCTGCTGCGAACCTGTGTTAACCGGGCCAGAGTGTCGATTTATACCCGGTGATAAGGATGATTTTGCGTGATAGACCAGGCACGGTACAGTTGTTCAGCCAGCAAAACACGTACCATGCCATGTGGCAGGGTCAGGCTGGAAATGCGCACCAGGGTATCGGCTTTGGCTTTAAATTCGGCATCCAGTCCATCTGCACCACCGATCACGAATACCACATCGCGCCCGTCTTGCTGCCATTGCGTCAGTTGCTGCGACAGTGCCACGCTGGTCCAGTCTTTACCGCGTTCATCCAGCGCAATCACACGTGCATTTTTGGGGATGACGGCTTCGATCTTGGCCTTTTCCAGTGCCATCACGGTTTCTGCGGTTTTACTGCCTGAGCGTTCCACCGGTTTGATTTCTTTCAGATGGATACGGCATTCCGGCGGCATGCGCTTGGCATATTCCTGAAAACCGGTTTCTATCCAGTCCGGCATTTTGTGGCCTACGGCCGCGATTATCAATTGCATAGCACTTTTGCGTGAGAGATCACTGACAAACAAATGGCTGCCCAAGGCAGCCATTGTCGGAGTTTGCGAGGCAGGCAAGTGCCGCCTCACAGCAGCGCAGCTTATTCAGCCGCTTTTTTGCGTGGACGCTTGGCTGCCGCTTCTTTGGCAGAAGCAGTTGCTGTTTTTGTCGCCGCCACTTTGACGCGTGCACCGGTTGGTACTTTAGCAGCCTTAGGCGCAGCAGTTTTACGTGCTGGCTTAGCTTCGGCATCAGCCGCTTTGACGGTACGTGGCTTGCGCGTCTTTTTAGGTTCGTCATCCAGCGTAGTCTGGATCGCCATCATGTCATGTGTGACTTCTACCGGAGCAGCTTTAGCAGCAGTTTTACGTGGTGCGCGCTTAGGCTTGTCTTCAGCATCTTCGCTGACTTTCTTGGTGGTGCGTTTAGCAGCGCCCAGTTTGACTGGTTTGTCGCCCCAGATTTCTTCCAGACGGTAGTAGGCGCGGATCGCTGGCTGCATGATGTGAACGACCATGTCGCCCAGATCAACCAGTACCCATTCACCGGTGGCTTCGCCTTCTACGCTGACGATTTCGCCGCCGGCTTCTTTGACTTTATCGCGTACCGACGCTGCCAACGCCTTAGTCTGGCGGTTAGACGTACCGGAAGCGATCAGAACGCGGTCAAACAGGCTGGTCAGATGAACGGTGTCAAACAGTTGTATGTCCTGCGCTTTAACATCTTCCAGGGCATCAACGGCGAGGGCTTGTAATTTTTTAATATCCATTTTTTCAGTAAATTGAATGTTGTTGTATGTAGTCTAGCACCTTGTGAGGAACTAGTGATCTCATTGTCGGGTTATGCTGATGTAATCCTGCGCGCAGTTGGGTCGCTGACACATCCACCGCCAGTTCCGGCTCCAGAAAACTCCCGCCACACGGGGTGTTCTGTATGGTGAGTGCACTGCTCGCCCTGCGTCTCCATTCCTGTGCTACTTCCGGTGCGGCTATCTCCAGGCTGAATCCGGGGCGGGCTGCCGCACACAGATGGGCCAGGTCAAACAGTTCGCGCCACTGCCGCCAGGTATGTAAGTTCTGCAGCTGATCTGCACCCATCGCAAAGCTGATGGATGCCTGGCTGCCTGATTCCTGCCGCAAAGCACGCAGCGTGTCTACGGTGTAATTGACCTGCTGCTGCTTCGCTCTCTGGATTTCCTGTTCGTCGATCATGACCGGACAGAGTGTCCATGTTTCAAAAGCCAGTTTCAGCATACTGACTCTTTGCTCCGATGTAGCCGTCAGAGCGTTTTTTTGCCACGGCTGTCCCGCCGGGATAATTCTTAACTGGTGTGGCCTGAGTTGCAGACACAGGCTGTGTGCGAGCGCCAGATGACCGGCATGTACCGGATCAAAACTGCCGCCTAACACCAGCAGACGCGGTCCGCTTTGATTTATACCCATTCCCTGTGCGCCAGAAAATGGGTGCTCAGTTGTTCTTCCGGACTACCTGCTTCCGGCGTCCAGTTGTAGCGCCATTTAACGATAGGTGGCATCGACATCAGTATCGATTCTGTGCGTCCGCCCGATTGCAGGCCAAAATGCGTACCGCGGTCAAACACCAGATTGAATTCCACATAACGGCCACGGCGATAAGCCTGGAAGTCACGCTCCCGTTCACCATAGGCGAGTCCGCAGCGCTTTTCAAGTATAGGGCGATAGGCCGGGATGAAAGCATCACCGACACTGCGCGTCATTGCAAAGCTTTGTTCAAAATCGAGCTGGTTAAAATCATCAAAAAAGATACCGCCTACGCCACGCGCTTCTTTGCGGTGTTTCAGATAAAAATACTCATCACACCATTTTTTGAAGCGTGCATGCAGATCATCACCAAACGGTGTCAGTGAGGTTTTGCAGGTCTGGTGAAAATGACGCGCATCGTCTTCAAAACCGTAATACGGCGTCAGATCCATACCGCCTCCGAACCACCAGACTGCTTCCTTGCCCTCTGCATGTGTCGTGAAGAAGCGTACATTCATGTGTACCGTTGGCGCATAGGGATTGCGCGGATGCAGTACCAGTGAAACGCCCATCGCTTCCCATTTGCGGCCTGCCAGTTCCGGACGGCTGGCCGCAGCGGATGGCGGCAGGTTATTGCCCATCACATGTGAAAAATTGACACCGCCACGCTCAAATACCTGGCCTTCTTCGATCACGCGTGAAATACCGCCGCCGCCTTCCGGGCGTTCCCAGCTATCGGTGAGAAAAGCCTTGCCATCAGCGGCCTCCAGTGCCTGTACGATGTTAGCCTGTAAGGACAAGAAGTAAGACTTGACTGCCTGCGTATCTGTCATCGTATCCTTCATCAGAATGCCTTGATTGTGCCTTGGTAATGCCTGGGTTATAAAGCAAGACGGGCTGGACTGCGTCCAACCCATCCAGTTGAGTCACGGAGTACACACTCCGTCACGTATCAGTGTTTGCGGTTCAGTGCGCGCCAGCCTATATCGCGGCGATATTGTGCGCCATCAAAATGAATTTTTTCGACAACATCGTAGGCGTGTTTCTGCGCCAGTTTGACGGTGTCGCCCAGACCCACCACACATAATACGCGACCTCCGCTGCTGAGCAGGGTTTTATCGTTCAGGCTGGTGCCGGCATGGAAAGTCACGCTATCTGCGGTTTCCGGCGGAATGCCACTGATCACATCGCCTTTACGTGGCGCATCCGGATAACCAGCTGCTGCCATCACCACACCCATCGCAGTGCGGCGATCCCATTCCAGTTCCACGCTGTCCAGTGTGCCATTGACTGCATGTTCCATCACCTGCACCAGATCGGTTTTCAGGCGCGCCATGATAGGCTGGGTTTCAGGATCGCCCATGCGGCAATTGAATTCCAGCGTCTTAGGGTTACCCTGATCATCGATCATCAGGCCAGCATACAGAAAGCCGGTGAATATGATGCCGTCTTTGGCCATACCTTGTACCGTAGGCACGATGATTTCGCGCATCACGCGTGCATGCAATTGCGGGGTCACGATAGGGGCCGGGGAATAGGCGCCCATGCCACCGGTATTCGGACCTGCATCCTGATCGAGCAAACGCTTGTGATCCTGGCTGGTGGCCAGTGGCAGGATGTTTTTGCCATCTACCATCACGATAAAGCTGGCTTCTTCGCCAGCCAGGAATTCTTCGATCACGACGCGTGCACCGGCATCGCCGAGCTTATTATCGGACAGCATCATGTCGACCGCGGCATGTGCTTCATGCAAATCCATCGCAACCACCACACCTTTGCCGGCGGCCAGACCATCGGCCTTAATCACGATAGGTGCACCTTTGGCATCGATGTAGGCATGCGCTGCCTGCAAATCAGAAAAGGTCTGGTATTCGGCAGTTGGGATATGGTGGCGCTGCATAAAGGACTTAGCGAAATCCTTAGAGCTTTCCAGTTGTGCGGCTTCTTTGCTCGGGCCAAAAATTTTCAGGCCACGGGCACGGAAAATATTCACGATACCTGCTGCCAGCGGCACTTCCGGGCCAACCACGGTCAGCGCGATATGTTCCTGTTCAGCGAAATCTGCCAATGCTGCCGGATCGCTGATGGCAATGTTTTTGAGGCGGGCATCACTCGCTGTGCCGCCATTGCCCGGCGCAACAAAAATAGTTTGTACCCGCTCAGATTGAGCAAGTTTCCAGGCAAGAGCGTGTTCGCGGCCACCTGAGCCGACAACCAGAATTTTCATATTATTCTTCAATGATGGCGTTGGTATAAACTTCCTGTACGTCGTCCAGATTTTCCAGCGCGTCGATCAGTTTTTGCATTTTGATCGCATCGTCGCCGGCGAATACGGTTTCTGTGCTCGGTTTCATGGTGACTTCCGCCACTTCGGGTTTGAAACCAGCGCCTTCCAGCGTGGAACGTATGTCAGACAGGCTGAAGGGTGCACAAATGACTTCGATACCGCCTTCTTCATCGGTAATCACATCATCGGCACCGGCTTCCAGCGCGGCTTCCATCAGTGCATCTTCATTTGTGCCCGGTGCAAACAGCATTTGTCCGCAATGCGTAAACAAAAATGCGACCGAACCCTCAGTGCCCATATTGCCACCAAATTTATTGAAGGCATGACGTACTTCCGCTACGGTACGTACCCGGTTGTCTGTCATACAGTCGACGATGATCGCTGCGCCGCCTATGCCGTAACCCTCGTAACGTACTTCTTCGTAATTAGCGCCTTCCAGTGTGCCAGCGCCGCGCTGAATTGCACGCGAGACGTTTTCTTTCGGCATATTGGCGTCGGCCGCTTTTTCAACAGCGAGACGCAGACGTGGGTTGGAGTCGACATCCTCGCCACCCATTCTGGCAGCAACGGTAATTTCCTTAATCAGACGGGTCCAGATTTTGCCGCGTTTTGCATCGGTCGCAGCTTTTTTATGCTTGATGTTGGCCCATTTACTATGTCCTGCCATGATCGCTCTTTCCTGAATCGGCATTTGCACACGCAAAGGTGGCTGATTTGCCTGGCTTTTTAGATATTGAAGGGCAACATTCTACCATATCGCCCTGAGAGAACATTTCCAAATCCGGTGTGAAGAGAAGAAAAGTTGATGAATTACAAAGCTGAAGGCCAAGACTTTTCGGGATCAGGGATGCTTGTGTATCAACCCTGCCATGACAAATTAAAGTACGCGGCCATAAAGTTCCCTTTAAATCGCCATCATTCGCAGGTAAATTGTAAGTAAATGTACATTTGCTGACACTTTGTTGTAAGGACTTGCGCTGTATTGTTTTCCTTGCATATGTAAGAAGTGCTTGTGATTTTTTACCATTCCATTTGCGCATTTTCGGTGGCTGTCAATTATCGGCAGGTCTTTGTTTGCAAAAGGCAATTAGCTTGTTTTCAGGTAAGGATAGATAGCGCTTACAATGTCTGTCATGAAGACTTCATCTCAACTCATTGTTTCTAGACGGAATTATTTGTCCGGCCTTGCGATGGCAACGGCAGGTGCCATCCTGTTTTCCGCGAAAGCAATTGTTGCAAAACTCTTGTACCGCTACCAGTTGGATGCTGTTACCTTAATCGCTTTCCGCATGGCATTTTCATTGCCGGTGTTTGCCGTGATTGCGATGATGCAGATGCGTCAGCCTTTGCGGCTCAGTACGGGTGAAAAATGGCGTTTGCTGCTGGTGGGGCTGACCGGTTATTACCTGTCCTCCTTCCTGGATTTTCTGGGCTTGCAATATATCAGCGCCGGGCTGGAACGTTTGATCTTGTTTTTGACACCTAGTTTTGTGCTGTTTTTCTCAATGATTTTGTACCAGCGTAAGGTAACGAAGCTGGAACTGGGCGCCTTATTGCTCAGTTATTCAGGCATTGTGCTGGTGTTTTTGCATGATTTGCATTGGGGCGCAGACAATGTGGTTTTGGGGGCGGCCTTGGTACTTGGCGCTGCTGTTTCGTATGCCGCTTACCTGATGCAGTCGGGACAATTGCTGGCACGCCTGGGTACTTTGCGGCTGGTGTCCTATGCCATGTGTATCGCAAGTGTTGCATGCATTACACAATGTCTGGCGATCCGGCCAATTTCCGTGTGGAATCAACCTGATACTGTGATTTATCTGTCATTGTTCAATGCTTTGTTTTGCACGGTGTTCCCCGTATTTCTGACGATGATGGCTATCAAGCGTATAGGTGCGGCAACTGCCTCTCAGGCTGGCATGATAGGTCCGGTATCGACCTTGTTTCTGGGCGCCTGGTTGCTGGCTGAACCGGTCACCGGCTGGCAATTACTGGGAACGGCACTGGTACTGAGTGGCATGTATTTGTTATCGACTAAAAAATAAGGGAGGTCGTGATGGTGAAGGCAATCCGTATGTACCGTACCGGTGGTCCGGAAGTGATGGAGTACGAGGACGTGGAGCTGGGTACGCCGGGACCGGGAGAAATTCTGGTGCGCCATCATGCCTGTGGTTTAAATTTTATTGATGTGTATTTCCGCACCGGCTTGTATCCGCAGGAATTACCAGCCGGATTAGGTATGGAAGCAGCCGGCGTGATTGAACAGTTAGGTCCGGATGTACATGGTTTGCAGGTGGGCGACCGGGTAGCTTATGCAGCGCGTCCGAATGGTGCCTATGCCGAAGCGCGTGTTATGCCCGCCGCCCATGTGGTCAGACTGCCGGAAGGGATCAGTTTTGAGACCGCAGCAGCCATGATGTTGCAGGGACTGACCGTGCAGTATCTGTTTCACCGTACTTTCCATTTGCAAGGCGGTGAAACCATCCTGTTCCATGCTGCCGCCGGTGGTGTTGGCCTGATCGCCTGCCAGTGGGCGCGTGCAATCGGCGTGCAAATGATAGGGACGGTCGGTTCCGATGAAAAAGCGGAACTGGCCAAAGCCCATGGTTGCACCCATGTGATTAATTACAATAAAGAGAATTTTGTGGACCGAGTCAGGGAAATAACGGATGGCAAAGGCGTACCCGTTGTTTATGATTCCATCGGTCAGCAGACATTTAAAGGATCGCTGGATTGTCTGTCGCCGTTGGGCATGATGGTTAGCTTTGGTAATGCCTCGGGACCGGTGCCGGATTTTTCTCTGTCCGAGCTTGCATCACGTGGTTCCCTGTTCATTACCCGACCCAGCCTGCTGCATTACACCGCACGGCGTGCGGATCTTGAACATATGGCGGCACAGCTGTTTTCTATGGTTCAGGGCGGCAAAATCAAGGTCGATGTACGGCAGCGCTATGCCCTGGCAGATGTGGCGCAGGCGCACCGCGAACTTGAAGCCAGGAAAACCACAGGCTCCAGTCTGATCATACCGTGACGGGAACCTGACATGTACTGCCTGTTTCCCCCGGGTTGCCCCGCATTGTTCCGGGTTTCCGGAATATCCAGCTTAATCAGAGAGGAGTTGTGATGGCCGAGCCGCATTTTGAAGATGATGAGGAAGAGAAGCCCCAGTTTGGACGTTTGCTGATAGTCTTGTTCCTGGCTGTGTTGACAGTCGTGGCAATTACCGTCGCATCCGAAGCATTTTATTCGCGCTGACCGGAGTCAGTCTGGTCCCGGTCATGGCCAGCTGTGGGGCAAGTCCTTCAGTGCAGGCCAGGTAGCGCAGACCGTGCAGTACAGAGCACACTATGAATTCAATTTATGGACACCATTCCTTTACATATCGCCAAAAAAAATGAGTTTTCTAACTCCAGCCGCTTGCTGCTGTTGCAAAGCCTGGTACCTGTGGCGACCAATTTGGTGTCATCCCAGCTGGAGGCTTTTGCCTCCCGCCTGACACAGGCGCTGTTTAAAGTGTCAGATCAGAATGTACGTCCTGATGAGGCAGCTAACAGCTTCCAGACTTATCAGCAGCTCAAGCGCAATCACACCAGTTTTTACCGTATCGTTGCTTCGCAGATTAATGCCGCGCTGGCCAAAGAAGTCAGCGTGGTCAATACCCGAAAAAAATTCAAAGAGGCGGGCGAGGCGCAGGATATTTCGCTGGTGACTTTTGAAGAGATGGAGAATAAGGTATTGACCACCAATCTGGCGAAAGCATTGGAAGTCAATAATGCCGATCATCTTGTGGCGCTGAACATCCGTATTGGCCATGTGCTGCGACGCACGCCTATCAGCGTCTCGCAAAATCCGTTCCGGCCGGAAGTGTTTATTTCCGCATTTCTGCAAGCCTGGCAAGAATTCGACAGTAATAAGGAGAGTCAGCATCTGGTACTGCGCCTGCTGCAACCGGAGATTTTCCTGCAACTGGCCAATGTGTATCAGGGGCTGAATGAGGCTTTCATAGAGCGTGGTGTACTGGTCGATATTGATGAGGCTAAGCGCGAAAGTAAAAAACGCGGACGTTTTAGCCGGCGTGAAGACATGGAGTCCAGTGATCCTTACCTGGAAAATAAACTCAGGAATATTTTCTCGCCTAAGCCTGGCAGTGGTGCGGCGGATCAGTCGCGGGACTTGCAGCGGCAGGGGGACTATGACCAGTCCTATGGCATGTCCGGTGCGGAGATGGTGACGATAGACCGCCAGTTTTTTGATTATCTGACCGGCTTGCAACGTCAGCAGCAAGCTGCAAGTGAGAATGGACAGGGCATCTATCTGCGTCAGCTGAGCCAGCAGGCCAGCAACACCGAGCTGACGCATATTGATCAGAATACGATAGAGCTGCTCGCGCGTATTTTCGATTATGTGTTCAATGATCCTAGCATTCCATCTGATATCAAAACCCTCATAGGGCAGTTGCAAATACCCACTTTGAAAGTGGCGTTGATGGATAAGGACTTCTTTTTTAAAGACAGTCATCCGGCCCGCGTACTGATCGATACGCTGGCGAAATCCAGCGTGCTGCTGGGCAGTGAGGCTGCGCCGGAAGATCCCTTGTATCAAATGATAGAAGGCGTGGTCGAACGCGTGCAGCAGGAATTTGATGAGCAGATTGATCTTTTTTCTGACGTGGTGGCGGACCTGGAAGCTTTTCTGAAGGAAGAGGAACAACAGGCTGATGAAGCAATTTCTGAGCCGGTCGCACTCGCTCTGAAGCAGGAAAAGATGCGGCTGGCGCGCGAGTTTGCTGAAAACGATGTGGCCATCCGGGTTGAAACCGGTGAGGTTGCCGGCTTCCTGGAAGATTTTCTGCGCAATCAGTGGATACGCATCCTGACCATCGCGCACAACGTCAAAGAAGAAAAGCCGAACGCGTTGGAAAATGCACTCAGAACGATGGATGATCTGATCTGGAGCCTGAAGCCCAAGAACAGTTCGGAAGAGCGCAAAGAACTGGTCAGCAAGCTACCCGCCATGCTGACTTTGCTCAATGCCTGGCTGAATGCCATCAAGTGGGACGAACCAGACCGCGTGTTGTTTTTCTCTAAGCTGGCCGAGCGTCATGCAGCGATTGCGCGTGCACCGCTGGAACTGTCACCGCGCCGGCAATTGGAAATTGCAGTGAATATTGCGCAACGCGCGAGTGAGAAACGCCTGAACCGGCATGTGCTGGATCATGGGGATCAGGCACCGGATGAATGGCTGCAACTGGTGGATGAGCTTGAGCGTGGTGTCTGGGTTGATTTCACCAACAGCGCCGATGTGACGACACGCTTTAAACTGGCCTGGGTTAGCCCTAAACGTACCCGTTATATCTTCACCAGCCGCCAGGGCCATGACTCATTTTCGATTTCCAGCGATGAGCTGATTACCCAGTTCCGGCATGGCGATGCCGTCATGATTTCGGCCAGCTCCATTGTGGACCGCGCGCTGGTTGAGGCTCTGCGCGATCCACCGGCCTGAGTCTCAGGCGAAAACAGGCGCAGCGGCCTGTGCCGCAAGCGCTGTTATTTCGCTGTTATTTTTTTGATGGCAGTTCGACCTGAGTCGTGCTGCCATTTTTTTGTGGAAAGCCGAGTAAAGCAGCTTCGATCAGATCGGGCATGTACAGCGAAATCTGCGGACTCAGTTGTTCGCTAGAGGCGCGGATGTCGGCCAGCTTTTTATTTGTCACCGCATCGGTGATGTTAATTTCCAGCTGATGCAGATAATAACGGCGCAGGTTCAGGTCCGAGGCGCGCAGCGGGAAGTAGGGATCGGTCGCAAAATAATAAGGGCGATAAAAATAGCCACGGCGGAAGTGCAGACTCCAGAACGGATCATACAAAGCCGGATGACCAAAGCCAGTGAATTGCACTTCACTTAGATTGCTGCCATAGACGATGGAAACTTTGACTTGTGGGATGGCTCCGGTTGCGACCGGCTGAAAACCCTTGGCATCGAGTTGTCTGCGTAATTCTTCTTCATAGAATTTGTATTCAGGATTGTTTTCCTGGGCCGGGGCGCGTTCTACGATATACGATTTACCTTGGTTGGCAGGCCATTCCTGAAAGACGCTGACCTGGCTGCTGAAGGTGGTCGCACAGGCACTTAGTATCAGCGCGGCGGCGACCAGTATGAGGGGGCGGAACAAATGTTTCATGGTTTTCTCCTGATTGCGCACATAAGGATGCACATGACTATGATAGCCTCTGACTGAATTTCGTTCCATTTCGGCTTGTAAGCTCAAGTATCTGTAAGCCAGCAGCACAGTAGCGGGGCGCTTGCTGCGCATCTGTGATCATGCGCTGTTTTTACTGAAAAACAGGGATATTTCCCAAATTTTCTTCATTTTGCTTGGTCGGAGTCAATGCAAATCGCCTTGATCAGGTCTGGTATTGGTAAAATGCAGCTCTGATCAAAGCGCTTTACTCACAGGCAGCATTCGCACCCATCACCCGGTAAGACGCCGGTACTGGACGCCGCAGACGCGCAGCACAGCCTCAAGCTGCTTAGTGCCGCCTGAAGGACTGCTCAAGTGTCATGCCTGAACGGTGGGGCTTTGCTATTCCAACTTTTTTCACGAGACAGCCAGCATATGCGTAACGATACCGCAGCGACTCCACAAGCCATTTTCCGCAAAGACTATGTTGCGCCCGGATATTGGGTCGACACCGTAGAAATGGGCTTCGATCTTGATCTTGATGCCACGCATGTGGCGACCCGCCTTACCATGCGCCGTAATCCTGACAGTGCCGAAAAAGATCTGGTTTTGTTCGGTGCCGAACTGAAGACGCTGCAATTACGCATGAATGGCGTGAATCTGAAAAAATCCGCCTACACGATAGACGGCGAAACCATGCGCATTCCCAATGCACCGGATGAAGTGGTGCTGGAAATCGAAACCCTGATCAAACCATCAAAAAATACTTCTTTGTCGGGCTTGTATGCTTCCAATGGGAATTTCATTACCCAATGTGAAGCGGAAGGTTTTCGAAAAATTACCTGGTTCCCTGACCGTCCGGATGTGATGGCCAAATACACCGTTGTTTTACGCGCCGATAAAAAGAAATTCCCTGTCTTGCTTGGTAACGGCAACCTGATCGAACAGGGTGATCTGGGTGATGGCCGTCATTTCGCCAAGTGGGAAGATCCATTCAAGAAACCGTCTTATCTGTTCGCGCTGGTGGCGGGTAGTCTGGTTTGCCAGGAAGAGAAATACAAGCTGGGCTCAGGCCGCGAAGTGTTGCTGCAGGTCTGGGTGGAGAAGGGCAATCTGGATAAAACCCAGCATGCGATGGACTCACTGAAAAACAGCATACGCTGGGATGAAGAACGCTTCGGGCTGGAGTTGGATCTGGATCGCTTTATGATCGTGGCGACCAGTGACTTCAATATGGGCGCGATGGAAAACAAGGGCCTGAATATTTTCAACACCAAGTATGTGCTGGCTAATCCAAGTATTGCAACGGATGTCGATTATGCGGGTATAGAATCTGTGGTCGGGCATGAGTACTTCCACAACTGGACTGGTAATCGCGTGACTTGCCGCGACTGGTTCCAGTTGTCGCTCAAAGAAGGTTTGACAGTATTCCGCGATCAGGAATTTTCTGCCGACCTGGTGGGCACAAGCACTGGCCGTGCGGTGAAACGTATCGAAGATGTACGTGTGCTGCGTCAGGTACAGTTCTCCGAAGATGCAGGCCCGATGGCACATCCGGTGCGTCCCGACTCCTTCGTGGAAATCAATAATTTTTATACCGTGACGATTTACGAAAAAGGGTCGGAAGTCGTACGCATGTATTACACCCTGCTCGGTCATGAGGGCTTCCGTAAAGGCATGGATCTGTATTTTGCACGTCACGATGGACAGGCAGTGGAATGTGATGATTTCCGTGCCGCGATGTCTGACGCCAATGGACGTGACCTGACTCAGTTTGAACGCTGGTACAGCCAGGCCGGTACGCCGCGTGTCGATGTGCAAACGCACTATGACGCTGCTGCACAAACCTATGAAATTACATTGAGCCAAAGCTGCCCGGCGACTCCGGGTCAGGCTGAAAAACTGCCTTTCCATATCCCGGTTGCGATGGGCTTGCTCAACAGTGCAGGTCAGGATATGCCCTTGCATTGCGAAGGTTATGAAGCACAGTCTGGTGTAAATAGCCTGGTGCTGGAACTGACCGCAGCCAGCCAGACTTTCCGCTTCACTCAGGTCACGGAACAGCCGGTTGCCTCGCTGTTGCGTAATTTCTCTGCGCCAGTCGTGCTGAATATCAGTTACAGCGATGAAGAGCTGGGCCTGCTGCTTGCGCATGACAGCGACCCATTCAACCGCTGGGAAGCGGGCCAAAGGCTGGCGACGCGCCGTCTGGTGCGTCTGACCCAAGCCGTGCAGGCCGGTGAGCCGCTGGAACTGGATAGTATGTTTATCGAAGCCCTGCGCGCCACACTGAACAATGACACACTTGATCCAGCCTTCCGCGAACTGGTGCTGACATTGCCTTCAGAAGCAATGATTGCAGAAGAATTTGAAGTGGTTGATCCTCAGGCTATCCACACTGCGCGTCAGTTTGCGCGTGCGCAGATCAGCCAGCATTTGCGGGCTGATTTGCTGTCTGCCTATGAACAACATCTGACCCCGGGTAAGTTCAGCCCGGATGCGGTGTCGATGGCGAAGCGCAGTCTGAAAAACCTGGCCTTGTCCTATCTGCTGGAATGGGTCGATGAATCCACCTTTGAACTCGCGAAAACCCAGTTCTATGATGCAGAAAATATGACAGACCGCTTGGCTGCATTGGCTGGTATCAGCAATTTCCGTGGCCAGCCTCAACAGCAGAAAGTAGCGGCTAAAGCATTGCAGCACTTCTACAAAGAATTTAAGAAGGAAGCTCTGGTGATCGACAAGTGGTTTATGCTGCAGGCGACTGCGCATACCACCGATGTGGCTAAGGTCAGAGAGCTGATGACACATAAGGCCTTCACACTGAATAATCCTAACCGTGCGCGCAGCCTCACATTTAACTTCTGCAATGCGAACCCTGCGCAATTCCATGCGGCTGATGGCAGTGGTTATGCCTTATGGGCTGAGCTGGTGATCGCGTTGAATAAGATTAATCCTCAGGTTGCAGCGCGCCTCGCACGCAGTCTGGATCGCTGGAAAAAATACCCTCTGCATTTGCAGGAAAAAATGCGTGCTGCTCTGGAAAAAGTGGCGGCTACGAAGAAGCTGTCTAAGGACGTTGCCGAGGTAGTGACTAAGGCGCTGGCCGCATAAGCTGGCGCTGCATTCTGCGGTGCCGCAAGTAGCGCACCGCAAGCCGATTTTTAATAAAGGAGCATCATGAAACGTGTAAGTCTGACCCAATATCTGGTCGAAGAACAAAGGCTGAATAACTCTATTCCAGCCGAATTGCGTTTGCTGATTGAAGTGGTTGCGCGTGCTTGCAAGACCATCAGCCATGCAGTTGGTAAAGGCGCACTGGGCGAAGTGCTGGGCACTGCAGGCAGCGAAAATGTCCAGGGTGAAGTGCAGAAAAAACTCGATATCCTGTCGAACGAAATTCTGCTCGAAGCCAATGAGTGGGGTGGTCACCTGGCAGCGATGGCGTCGGAAGAAATGGAAAGCATCCATCCTATTCCTAACCGTTATCCTATGGGCGAATACATGCTGTTGTTTGATCCGCTCGATGGCTCCAGCAATATCGACGTCAACGTTTCTATCGGCACCATTTTCTCGGTACTGAAAGCACCGGATGGCATGGGCACACCGACTGAGCAAGACTTCCTGCAGCCAGGTAGCAAACAGGTCGCCGCAGGTTATGCAGTCTATGGACCGCAAACCGTATTGGTGCTGACCACCGGTAATGGCGTGAACTGTTTCACGCTCGATCGCGAAATGGGTTCCTGGGTACTGACACAGCGTGGCATGCAGATTCCAGCGGATACCAAGGAATTCGCAATTAACGCGTCTAATAGCCGTCACTGGTATCCGCCAGTCACACGCTATGTGGATGAAATGTTGGCGGGTGAAACTGGTCCGCGCGCTAAGAATTTTAATATGCGCTGGATCGCTTCCATGGTGGCCGATGTACACCGTATTCTGAATCGTGGTGGTATCTTTATGTACCCGGCTGATCAGCGTGAACCGGATAAAGCGGGCAAGCTGCGCCTGATGTATGAAGCCAACCCTATGTCCTTCCTGGTTGAACAGGCGGGTGGCGCTGCAACCAATGGTAAGCAACGTATGCTGGACATTCAGCCTACCGGCCTGCATCAGCGCGTCGCCGTTTTCCTGGGTTCGAAAAATGAAGTGGAACGCGTGACCAGCTACCACCAGGAGTAAAACCTGAACGGCAGACGCAGCAGAAAAGTGCTGGGTCTGCCTGTGCATCTAAAGGCGAAGCAATCAGCTTCGCCTTTTTTTTACTACTTTGTAAGGGCCGCTATTTACTTTTATTCGCGAGTTTCACGCCAAATTTTAATCCGGGCTGTTCAATGAAATGAAAAGTCAGCGTGCTGATAAAAATCAGGACAGGTGCCATTACTGTGATGAGCAACCAGTATTGGTCTGAAGAATAGCTTAGCAGATCGATGGGACTCAGTACGAAATTGAAGGTGATAAAGAGCAGCAATCCATGCATGAGGTAAATGCTGTAACTTAGGCGGCCAAGGTTGATCGATAATGAATTTGAGAGAATGCCGAATAGATCATTGCCGCCTGCGATGATTGAAAAACTTACAGTCAGGAGCAGGGTAGGCAGAAGATAATAAGCCGAGTCGAAAAATTCCACAGTTATCACTACGCACAAAATGCAAATCAGGGATGAAATTTTGCGTTTTGCAATAGCTCGAAATTGATCTGACCTGACTAAAGCTGCCGCGGTGAGGCCTGACAAAAAAACGCCAAGTAATTTCAAGTCGGCGTGCATACTGATTCCTATGCCTAGCCCCAGTATTCCGACAAATAAAGCCTTCTTTGATGGCCGTAAACCGAAGGCTAAGGAAGCGAGTGGCAGTAATAAATAAAAAACCCATTCATAGGCGATAGACCAGGTAACCCCTGCAACGATCAGCGCCGTGTGTTCGATACCATTAATATTGGGCGCGCCGAAAACCGTAAACTGTATCCACCGCCATATTTCATGTCGAATATCTGTCAATGGCCCGTTAAGCTCGCCTCGGGATAGAATTGCAACGATGATCAGCAACACAGCAATCGTAAAATAGTAAAGTGGTGCGATTCTGAAAATTCTGGAGATGTATAATTTTTTCCAGCTAATTGGATGCTTGTGCGCGTCAAATAATTTTGTGAAGAATAAAAAACCGGTAATCATAAAAAATACCGCGACACTGCTTTGTCCAAAATGGGTATATAAGTTCGATGGCGGTACTTCCCAACTATGCGTATGCAAATAAAAATACCATATGCACGAATGATGCAAAAAAACGAAAAAGGCGAGATAACCACGAAGACCATCGATGGTTGAAAAGCGTCCAGTTGTTTCATTTGACGGAAATACTTTGCTACTTAAAAAAATAGCTAGTAATCCGGATGCGATAACTCCCAGGGCGGCAAAGGCACTTAATTGGTTCAAGATGAGAGAACTTACTTAAAGAAAATCTTATTGTACATCTTCAATTGTCTCAATTTTCATGACTTAGCTAAAGCAGTTGCATAAAGATACGATGCAATGTATCGCATTCATTGCGCTCTACAAGATGAGTACCTCTTTCCGGAATTAAAAAAACACTTCGTCAATTGAAATTTTCATAAGGTCTGAATATCAGAAAAGTTATATACTTGAAAAGTAAAATCTACTTAGCAAACTGGATCGTATAACAATGAAAAAATATGGATTGCTGTCGATTTCCTTGCTGCTTAACGCATGCACGCAATTGCCGCCACCTGCGTCACAGCCAGATTGTGGGGTCTGGTCTTATGCCATTCCTCAGCCTTCCAGTACAGACCTGAGTTTTTACGATATAGAGGCGGAACAGCGTTCGCGTAACTTGCGTATGCAGTGCAAACAGCTAGCCTTAGCTGGTTCAGAGCCGGTCATTAAAGCGGCGATAGGCAGTGCTGATACGGTGACCTTTCGCAAGATCAGGCTGACCCATGATATACAGCTGGATGTGACTAATCGCTGGGAGTCTGCACCCTCACCAACACCTTTGTACACTTACTTCATGAAGAACCGGCAGACCGAAGCGGCGTTATCTATTGCTGTCTACGAACAGAATCCCTTGCTGGCCTGGTCAGATAACCGGGATGCACTTTATCAGCGCGTAGAGGCACAGCTAAGTGAATTCGCGGCGGAACGATTTGAAGAGATTATTATTCATGGAAATAAGGTATCCATGTTTGAGTATGTGGGTAAAGATAGGTTAGCGCAACAGCCATTGCGCTTCATGGCGGCACATTACCGTATCGCTAAGCAGAATGTCTACCTGACGATGTGGAGCCGGGCCAGTGACTATGCGGCCAACCGCGAAGAATTTAAGCGAATACTGCTGTCTGTACAGCGACCTTAACCTGGTCAGATCGCGGGTGACAGCTGGTGGCAGATTCGCCAGGCAAAGAAAAACAGGCTTGCTGCAAGGAGATGCAGACAAGCCTGAAAGGGGAGAACCTGAGTTGGCGACTGTGGGCTTATTTCGTTTTCTTGTGAATGCCGCTAAATTTAAAAATACTTAAAAAAATCAAAACGAGTAGTTGACCGTGCTGATCAACAGCAAATTGTCACTCATCTTGCTGAGTGGACTATCCGCGGCGTCGTTTAGCATATGCTGAATGCCTGCCAATGTGCGTACCGACCAGTTCTGATCGATCACATGGGTCCAGGCTATGCTGGACAGGCTGCGATTCCAGCCAGCGGAACCCATCGTCACCGGTAAACCGCTGCGCAGACTTTGGTACGTACTGACGCCGAAATAGCGCTGGTTGTAGCTGGCATCACCGTAATGCACAGTCGTCTTCAATTCAATCTGATCACTCATGCTGCGCCAGATTGCAGCGCTGATACCCAGTTGCAGACTGTTGCCATTCTCTGGCTGATTCAAAGCGATGGCGGCCATGCTGCTGAGTGTCACTCTATCTGTCAGGCGGGTGCTTAATCCCAGATTTGCCGTTATCGTGCCCGCGATATCATCCATGCCGTGCAGGGCTTCGGTATGCGTCAAATACAGTAGTGTAGGATTTTCTGAGCGGCCGGCACGATAAGACAGTGCTACGCTGCTGGTGCAGTTTGTGTGACGCGTCAGCTTACCCAAGCCGCGTGTAGTGCTGGCAAAAAAACCTTCTTCGTTCTGGTATTCGGCAAACAGCGCAGGTACCAGGCGACTGTTTTCTGCTCCTGCATAGTCGGGTAAATAGGCGGCACCCAATCCCAGCAAGGCACGATGATTGCCAACCGGTGCGCTGACTTCCTGCGCACTGGCGGATGAGAGCAAGACTAGCGTCAGCACTGCAGCGCTGCATAAACGTCCTGTTATCTCTAAGCTTTTCACCATCTCTCACCTGTGCTGGTTCGTACAGTTTGCACATCGGACTGGCCGGGTGCGTGCTGTGGAATTTCGCAGTCTGCTGAATCAAGCTGCTACAGGCAAGACGGGAATACAAAGCGTAATCCACTGATGCGAGAGGGGGCAGGAAACGGGACTTTAGTTAAGCACTCCGGTTCAGCAGCAGGCGCCATGCAAGCATGGGCTGGCAAGGCTTATAAGCTGCTCCCTAGTTCCTCGATTTTTTGTGCGTTTTGATAGACCGGATAAAAACGCCAGAACAGCAAACCGAGTAAGCCAAACAAGAGCAGTAAAAATACGCTGCGCTCCAATATGGCAGGCAATATGAAAGCAGCGAGTACAAATGCGACCAGCATGTCGCGCCCCAGCCAGCCCTGATTTTCGGTGCGCCGTTCAGACAACTGATCGAGTAGGGTAGCAATGCGCTGGCACTGACGTTCAGTGCGAGTGATGCGCTTTTTAAATTCCATCCAGTCTGGCGATATATGCTCTGCGCTGCGCAGATGTATCGCAAGCGTGAACAGGCGATCCAACGCCAGTTGCAGCTCGGCCGCAGCATCGCCCAGCATCAGATTGCGGCGGCAGGCCGCACGGATATCGCTGATGATGGAGTCCAGATTGCGCTTGGCGGTTTTTAATTCTTCATCTGCAGCTTCCGCTTGCCGCAGTTGTGCTTTTTTCTGCTTGTCGACGGCTGCACGTGCATCAGGCAGCAATGCATCCATTACCAATAACATGGATGCTGGCGCTCCCGCGATGTCGCCCAGTGCAGACAGCCAGGGGCAATAGGCTTGCAAACCAGTATAGGCTTGCTCCAGCCGCAGTCTTAAGCGGTCTGCCCATTTCGGGTCATAGGAAATCGCCAGCAATTGCGGATGTACTTTGAGCAGTGAGGGGCTGGCTTGGCGCGTGCTGCCATACATCAGCTGATCGATGTTCACGTATTCGCCAGGAATATACTTAGGGCTATTTTCTTTGATCAGGGTCTGTGCATCGCGCCAGCTCTGCACATAGGCTTTGGCTGCGAGCTGCCACTTTTGTACGATATCCTGACTTGCCGCATTTCCTGCATTGGCATAGATCTCCAATACATCGTGGATGTACAGCTGATGCAGCCAGGCGGCGGCAGTTTCGTCTCCCTTTAGTGCCGCATTCGCTTTGCGCAGTATATCCGGCAGTTCAATTGATTCGCCGCGCCAGACTGGGGGGATGCCCGGCGCCAGGAACAAAATCAGGATCAGCAATTGCACATCGACCGATAATTGGTGATCGCTGCGTAAATCAATGAGTACCCTGACTGCATTCTGATCTTTTTGCACATCGCGGAACCAGGCCAGCAACTGACCATTCGCGATATCGCCAGCTGCTTCTGTCCAGTTACGCGACAGTGCCACCGCTAACTGCGGTTTGGTGTGACAGATATCGGCACCGATGTGATATGGCGTGTGAAAGCCTGCCATCGTCTGCGTCTCAACCGGAGCTGGCAGGCTGGGATCACGCGCCAGCCAGCGCAGCACTTCAGCTTCACCCCAGCGTTGTTGCGGGTCACGTAGCAGTAAGCCTTGCAGCAGCTTGCGCAGATAGCCATCTTTGATCGCGCTCAGATCCAGCTCGCGTGTGGTCAGCTGATGCAGGATCACAGCTTCTGACAGACCGGCAAATGGGTGGCGGCCAGCCGCGATTTCCAGCACTATCATGCCCAGCGCCCAGAAGTCCGTTTTCGCGCTGAGTACGCCAGATAAGCTTTCCGGTGCGGCGTAATACAAGGTGCGCGCAGCGCCGGTCAGCTTTTGGGTGGCATCCATGACGGAAGAAATGCCGAAATCAGTCAGCACCAGATCCAGCGGATGTGTGGCGCGTAGCAGGATGTTTTCCGGCTTCAGATCGCGGTGTAACAAGCCAGCCTGATGCACACTGGCGATCGCGGTGGCGAGTTCGCGGATGATGGCTTCGAGCTGGCTGGCGGCCCGTCCCTCAGACATCATCTGACGCAGCGAGCCGGAGGCGCAATATTCGAGCACTTCGAAATGATGGCCCTCTGAACGGCCGGATTCCAGTTCCACCACTTTATGGGCGGCCGGAATCTGTGCCATGCGCTCCTGAACCGCAGCGCTGACCTGCATCCCATGCCGGTACAGCTTGAGCACAAAACGCTGCTCATCTTGCAGTCTTTGTATCAACAGTAATTCAGCTTCCGCGCCTTGCTGCGCCAGTGGTGCCAGGATTTGATAACGGGTAGCCAGTTCTGCAGGCAGCCGCAGCAGGCTCTGGATCTGACTGGTGCCCGCATCGGCAGGCTGAGCGGCGAGTGCACGATTACAGTACAGGCAAGCTGTGCTGCCAGGCGGATTATCCTGCTCACAATCCTCATAGCTGCAACGCAGATTGGTAACTGGTTTTTGGCTGGAAATCTCAGCGATGCTTGCTGGCGCAACCGGTTTTTCTGTTGCAGGCAAACTGACTTGCAACGTTTTGGGCAGACTCAGATCAACGCCAGTCAGCAGCGCACCGCATCCACAGCGCAGGCTGGTGGCTGGATTTTCAGTCTGACAGCCCGGACACAGCCGTATGTATTCGCTACTCATATTCGCTACTCATTCAACACCCACTTATTGTCTCCAGCTGACCTGGTCAAAATGCAGGCCGCGTTCTTCGCACTGGCTGGCCAGTGCTTCCATGTCGCCACGCGCCGGTATGCCTATGTACCATATGCGCTGACCATCGAGCATGGTCTGTATTCGTTTGGGCTGGCTGTCCAGTGGCAGTTCGGCATAAGCGTCATAAATTGCTTTGCCACGTTCCGAACAAGTGATCAGTGCCTGATTGGCCGAGCCGCGCCAGACCCGGTCCGGCGGCTGGCTGGCTATATAGGGTTCCGGTATCAGCGCATCCAGTTTGTCTATGATTTTGCTGTGCTTCTTTTGCAGGGCAGGCAGTGGATAACCGCTGTAGCACAGGATATCAAAGTCGCGTTGCTCCTGTTCGCGCCAGAAATGCAGTGCGTCCAGTAAGGCAGACAGCGCGGCGGGCTGATCGAAGGGTTCACCACCGGAGATCGTCACGCCATCCAGTCCGGCGGCTGCTACCCGGCGACACCAGCTTAGTAAACCTGCCACCGTCATTTGCTTACCCGGATCAGTTGCCCAGGTATCCTGCGATACACAGCCTTTACAGCCTATGCTGCACCCCTGTAGCCAGATGCCGATGCGCTTGCCAGGTCCGAGTACGGTGACTGGATAATGGGCTTTATTAATCGCGATTTTCATGCGCTTTGTATTTGCAGGCTGATGACTTTATCGCTTTCCTGCAGACCCGTCACGATGAGTTTTTGTTTGCCTTCCAGGTCCAGCTCAAACATGGCGCGTGACAAAGGATTGATGAAGCAGGATTCAAGCTGATTGCCTATGCCACGGCCGCCATGACTCAGGTCTTTGGTGCAGCGTGACAGCAATTCCTGACGCACCGTTGCGGGCATAGATAATTGAATTTTGCATTCTTCAAATAAACGGCGCGCGACATTACGCAGCATGCCATCAAAAATACTGGCCGCGACTTCAGGGTTGATAAAGTCGAAGACCACAATGTTATCGCCTATCCGATTGAGTAATTCAGGGCGGGATAATTTGAATTTGAAGTAATTGCCGATGGCATCGCGCACCTTGCTTTCGACCGCATCATAGGTTTCACCCGGCTGCACATTTTGCTTGCGCTGCCCATGCTGGTCTTCGACAAAAATACCGAGATTCGAGGTGAAGACCAGGATGGTCTCAGAAAAATACGCCGTGTCACCGCGCCCGTCGGTCAGGCGGCCATCTTCCAGTATCTGTAAAAATTTATCCAGAATGCGCGGGTGGGCTTTTTCAATTTCATCGAACAGGACGACAGAAAATGGCTTTTGCCTGACCGCATTCGTGAGTTCGCCGCCTGCATCAAAACCGACATAACCGGGTGGTGCACCGAGCAGGCGTGCGCTGCTATGCTCTTCCGCAAATTCACTCATATCAAAACGCAGATAGGCACGTTCATCGCCGAATACCAGTTGTGTCAGGGTCTTGGCTAATTCGGTTTTGCCGACCCCGGTAGGTCCGGCAAAAAACAATACGCCGCGCGGACGGCTGCCGCCGGATCTGGCCTGCGCGCCAGTCAGGCCCATCACCGAACGCTTCAGAATATCCAGGGTTTTGACGACGGCCGGATGCTGGCCTTTGACACGGTCTTCAATGAACTGATGCGCATTGCGGATTTTTTCGCGCAGATAGTCTTTGCGCCAGGGATTATCGAGTGCACCGACTTTGTAGCAACGCACCGCATCATCGATCATGCGTATGCCCAGTTGCTGACGGTCGGCCAGCTCTGTGATGTCGGATAAGGCCGTCAGCGACATGCCCTCAGTCCCTTCCGTGAAGGATTTCAGGAATTGCTCGCGTGCTGCCGGGCTGGCTTCGTTATAACCGGCAAACAGCGGAGCCAGCTGATTCGCAGCCGCGTGCCGCGTTTCATAATCCGGCCTGGCTATCACCAGGCTGGCGATACGTTCACTGTCCAGCGTGAGCCAGGAGGGCAGATCCTGGGCCCGGTTCACCAGCCAGCAGACCGGATTAAACAAAGGCGGGCCGCCGGTTTCACGCGGCACTACAGGCGCTGCATACAGGGACAGTTTTTCAGCCGCGATAAAGAAGCGATGTTCAGCTTCGCTCAATTGCTCGCTATGGCGCGTCAGACGCGAAGCGAAGTCCAGGACCAGCGCGCAGCGTGCGTCGCGTTCTGCACTGACGCGTTTCATCAGTTTTGCCAGGCTTTCCAGACTCATCATCTGATAGCCATCGCATAACTTCAGATCAAATAAACGGCAAGCCAGTTCTTTCGCAACCGGTTCATCCGGGTAGACGCGCAAGCCATCTGCCGGATCAAAAATCAGTAAGAAGCGGAAATCACGCTGCCTGAGCGCTTCCCATAAGGCGCGAGCCAGCGGCACCAGTGCCTGTGTTTCGCCAACGGGCGTCAAAAAGCTGTCGCGTATGCTGCCTGAAATCACAAATTGCGAGCGTATTGCTAACAGGCGCTGCAGATCCTGTAACCAGCGGGCTTGGCTAAGACTCATGGTAATTGTCGGGTTCTTAATTGACGATGATGCAGTACAGGCGAGGCATCCGTGAAGACTGGCAGTTTATGCGCAGCGACCAGTTGTACCGGCAGCTCGCCTGCTTCCAGCCGGCGCGTGACTTGTAAATGTAAGCCGCGTGCTTCCAGCGCTTTCAGTAGCGCCGGGAATTCGCTGCACCAGCGGTCCTCGGCTAAATGATCGAGCACGCTGCGTTCGTTGTCCGCTTCGCTGACGGCACGTATCACATTAAAGTTAGCGCTGCTGGTTTTCGGGTCGATACGCATGCGTACCATGTAATTACCCCAGCTGGACTGACGGAAATGCACGGTGCCGCCATCGACAAACAGGGTCTCGGCGATATCCTCGACCTGATAACCCAGGTCTTGCAGGGTTTGTCCTATGATCAGCGCATTGGCTTCCTGTAGCTGGCGCTGCAGGTCGGCTTCTAACGCAGTTTGTATCTGTAAGCGCAGTTCGGTCGCCAGCAAATCTGCTTGCGCGCCGGGCAGAGATTGCGCCAGTTGCGCGGCCAGATCGCTGATGCTGGCTGGGATTTGTTGCAGATGTGCTACGCGTTGCAGTAAGCGTGCCGCCAGGGACTGTGGCACTGCTGCTGCGGTCGCCTGGTCGAAATCCGCATCGGCCTGCGCATCCAGGCTGCGCTCGCGGCGCAAGGCTTCGGCTTCGATTAAGGGTTGCAATTCCAGGTTCAGCATCTGTAATTGAAACGCATAGGCCGCCAGCGTTTGCTCATCTTCTTGCTGTGGCCGTTGTGGCTTGCTGGCGCTGAGTTGGGCGGCAAGTCCAATTTTATCCCCTAGCGCAAGCAAATGCGTGAACAGTTGTTCTGCCTCGTCAAGCTGCTGTTGTACCGCATTCCGGCTGGCAGCACCGGCCTGATCCATGAGCAGGGTTTGGGCATCGCGCTGACGCTGATGTTCGCCGGCCAGTTCCGCAGCCGCTGCGCGCGCACCGGCCACAGAGATGGCGGCGCGCAGGATGGCAGCCGACAGTAATACGGTGAATGGATCAGAGGTAGTAAATACTGCTGTTATAGGTCCGCTCATGGCTGAACAAAGCTCGTCAATTGGTTAGTACCGTCGTCACAAAGCGACTGTACTATAGAGGTTGAGCAATATAACACGGGCAACAAAAAAGACACACAATAGCAAGAGCGTGATTGCTTGGCGCTTTAGTTTCATCGCTGCCGGGGATTAATCAGGTGAAAATGTCAGTTTCGCCTGTGGAAAACCCGTATTTTACAGATGCAGGACTTACCCCAATTCCCCCCCCCCGGGTGGCAGGACGATTCCCGGTTTTTCTGAAATTGACTGATCGTGAGCCTTTGCCAGTCAGCGCTGACGGGATAATTTTGTGTAAGTCCTCAGGGAGAAGAGCGATACTACGTTTATAATTTCAAGCTCGAGCCAGAGCAGCTCTGCAGTCTGTTCTGCCAATTTAGTATGTTCAGGGAACTAACTCGCCTGAATAAAATCGAAGTGTCCTATGAATTCCGTTTCTCAACCTGCTCACTTGTCGTTTCAGCAGCAAAAACCCTTGCCGGTGCGTGGTCTGGCGCTTGCTATTGCCGTGCATCTGGCCTTGTTAGGCTTTCTTTGGGTGGGCGTCAGTTGGCAAAATCAGGCTTCGACTGCGGTCGAGGCGGAAGTTTGGGATCTGACTACTCGCGAGGCAGCACCGCTGCCAACGCCGCCTGCACCCGAGCCTGAACCGGAACCCCAGCCTGTAGCAAAAGCCCCGGCGCCACCAGTGGAAGCGCCGCGTGAAGATCCCGACATCGCCTTGCAGCAGGAAAAAAAGCGTCAGGCAGAACTGAAAAAACAGGAGCTGGAGCGTCAGCGCGAACTGGCCGAAGAAAAACGCCAGGCTGAAAAAGAAGCTCAGCTGAAAAAAGAACGCGAGCGTGAAAAAGAGCGTGAACGTGAAAAGGAACGTGAACGTGAAAAAGAGCGTGAGCGGGAAAAAGAGCGCGATAAGCTGAAAGAGCGCGAAAAAGCCGATAAACAAAAGCTGGCCGATCAGAAGGCGCGCGAAGCGAAAGACAAAGCCGCTTCCGATAAGCTGTTTAAAGAACAGATGCAGCGTCTGAATGCCCAGGCGGGTGTCACCGGCAGCGGTGGCAGCGGCACGGCAGAAAAGTCGACCGGTAATAATCGTGGCGACCCTAGCTATCTGGCGAAAATCGCGGCTAAAGTTCGCTCGAATATGAGTTATGGAGCGGCTGAGACAGCAGGTAGCAATCCCACCGTGGAGTATCGTATTGAGCTGTTCCCGGATGGCTCTTTGCGTGGCGGTATGCGCAAACTGAAATCTTCAGGGATACCGGCATTTGATGATGCGGTGGCCAAGGCGATAGAAAAATCTTCGCCACTGCCGAAAGATAAGTCGGGTAACGCACCGTCCAGCCTGGACTTGGTCTATAAAATGAAAGAAGAGTGATTAATGATGCGCCCTAATTATGGATATTCCCGTCTGTTAAAGAAAATCGCCTTGTCCGCACTGGTGCTGGGTCTGGGTAGCGCGCTGCCGTTTGCGCCTGCGCAGGCGCAATTGCGGGTAGAAGTGTCAGGCATAGGATCGAGCCAGATTCCGATTGCGATTGCCGGATTTACCGATGAAGCCCTGACGCCGCAACAGGTGACCGCGATCATCCGTGACGATCTGGCACGCAGTGGCTATTTCCGTTTGATTGATGCCGGTGTGGCGATCAGTGAAAACAGCGCAGTCAATTTTGAAGAATGGAAAAAGCGCGGTGCCGAGGCACTGGTAGTCGGCAGCGTACAACGCCTGGCTGATGGCCGCTTTGATGTGCGTTATAAATTGCTCGATACCGTGCGTGGCAGCACCTTGTCAGGCTTTTCTGTCGCTGCTTTGCCGACCAATACCCGTGTTACTGCGCATAAAATTGCAGACGATATTTACGAAAAACTGACCGGTGTACGCGGTGCGTTTTCTACCCGTATCGCCTATGTGACCAAAGCTGGCAGCGAATACCGGCTGGAAGTGGCGGATGCAGATGGTGAAGGTATCCGGGTTGCGCTGCGTTCGAATGAGCCCATCATTTCACCCGCCTGGTCGCAGGATGGCAGCAAGGTCGCCTATGTCTCGTTTGAAGAGAAAAAACCGGTGGTCTGGACCCAGAATCTGTTGACGGGTGAACGACGTAAGGTCGCAAATTTTAAAGGCAGTAATTCTGCACCGGCCTGGTCGCCAGATGGCAGCAAGCTGGCGATTGCTTTATCGCGCGATGGCCTGACCCAGATTTACACTATCAACGCTGATGGTACCGGCTTGCAGCGCCTGACCAGCAGCAGCTCTATCGATACCGAGCCGCAGTTTTCTGCCGATGGACAATCGGTGTACTTCCTCAGTGATCGCAGCGGTGGTCCACAGATTTACCGTATGAATGCGAATGGCGGGGAAGCCAAACGCGTGACCTTTAATGGCAGTTATAACATCACGCCGCGTATTTCACCGGACGGCCGCACACTGGCCTATATCTCGCGCCGTGAGGGGAAATTCCAGTTATATGCGCTGGATTTAGGTAGTGGTCAGGAACTTAAGTTGTCTGACACAAGCAAAGACGAGTCACCGAGCTTTTCCCCTAACGGTCGCTACATCATGTATGCAACCGAAACTGGCCGCCGTGCTACCTTGGCGGTGGTGTCGGTGGATGGTAAAGTGAAGCAGACTATTTCGGTCCAGGCAGGCGATATTCGTGAACCCACCTGGGGACCGTATTTGAAGTAAAGCAGTACGGAGATTGTTTTTCTGGCGCAAGAGCAGCTGAAAGAGTTACACTATCTGACGCGGAATTTGCTCCCGGTAGCAGTCTCAATCTAAAAAAACTTGTTATCTATTTTTGATCAGGAGAGAAAATGCAATTCACTTCCCAAACTAAAACTCTGGCAATGCTGGTGTCCAGCGTTGTATTGTTATCCGCTTGTGCTTCTAAAGTACCACTGGAAGAAAAAGCCCCTATCGTTGAAAAACAAGTTCAGGCAGTAACGCCAGCTGCAGACCCAAATGCAGTCAAAGAAGTGAAAACAGTTTCTGTTGATCCTCTGAACGATCCTAACGGTGTTCTGGCTAAGCGTAGCGTGTACTTCGACTTCGACAGCTATATCGTGAAAGACGACTACAAATCTGTCGTTGAAAATCACTCCAAATATCTGAACACCAACAAAGCACGTAAGATTCTGATCCAGGGTAATACCGATGAACGTGGTGGTTCTGAATACAATCTGGCTTTGGGTCAGAAACGTGCAGAAGCAGTGCGTAAAGCGATGAGCCTGCTGGGTGTGCCTGAGTCCCAGCTGGAAGCCGTTTCCCTGGGCAAGGAAAAGCCAAAAGCGACTGGCCATGATGAAGCATCCTGGGCAGAAAACCGCCGTGCTGATATCGTTTATCAGTAATCTGCGCTTCACTTTAACGGTGAAATAAGTTGACTGGCGCCGCTTGTTATCTGACAGGCGGCGCATTTTATTTTTAGAACGCTATGAAACTCACTTCTACCCGTAAATCCCTGATTGCAGCAGCGTTCCTGGCTGCCTGCCTGCCATCGGCTGCCACCGCTGGTCTGTTCGATGATGATGAAGCACGCAAAGCGATTCTGGATCTGCGTGCCAGGCTGGATGCAGTCAATGCGCGGCTGGATAACCGGCTTGACACCAAGGCCGATAAAAGTACCGCACTGGATCTGGCGAATGAAAACGAAAAACTCAGAAGTGAGATGGCGAAGCTGCGCGGCCAGTTAGAAGTGCTGGCGAATGACCTCGCCAATGCGCAACGCCGTCAGCAGGATTTTTATGTCGACCTGGATAACCGGGTACGTAAGCTCGAACCTAAGCGCGCCGTGATTGATGGCCGTGAAGTGGTGATAGAGCAGAGTGAAGAACGTGCCTATGAAGCCGCGATGACGACTTATAAGTCCGGCGATTTCAAAAATGCCGTGACTGCATTTTCCGGTTTCCTGACCAGTTATCCGCAATCTGCGTATGCCGGGTCGGCACAATACTGGATGGGTAATTCCTACTACGCGCAACGCGATTGCAAAGGCATGATTCCAGTGATGCAGCAATTGCTGAAATCCTTCCCGGATCATCCTAAATCTCCGGAAGCGATGTTGAATATCGCGACCTGTCAGATTGAGTTGAAAGAAAAACCAGCTGCCAAGAAAACCCTGGAAGGTCTGATTGCACAGTATCCGGGCACGGAAGCGGCGCAGGCAGCGAAGAGCCGTCTGTCGGGCTTGAAGTAAGCATTGAAATAAACAAGAAACGGGATTTAATCCGGCTCAGCCCATTGACATCAGGGCTGAAGCCTCATACAATCTCGTTCTTCTTCGGGTCGTTAGCTCAGCTGGTAGAGCAGCGGACTTTTAATCCGTTGGTCGCAGGTTCGAATCCCGCACGGCCTACCACGAATACAGAGAGCTGAGTACGCAGATCAAATTCATGATCGCCTCACGCAGCTCCTACGAAGACATATCCAGGTTTTGGGTCGTTAGCTCAGCTGGTAGAGCAGCGGACTTTTAATCCGTTGGTCGCAGGTTCGAATCCCGCACGGCCTACCAAAATCATCGAAGTTTATCTTGCGAATAAACTTTCAGGCAGTTCAGCAAGTTTTGGGTCGTTAGCTCAGCTGGTAGAGCAGCGGACTTTTAATCCGTTGGTCGCAGGTTCGAATCCCGCACGGCCTACCAAAATCATCGAAGTTTATCTTGCGAATAAACTTTCAGGCAGTTCAGCAAGTTTTGGGTCGTTAGCTCAGCTGGTAGAGCAGCGGACTTTTAATCCGTTGGTCGCAGGTTCGAATCCCGCACGGCCTACCAAAATCATCGAAGTTTATCTTGCGAATAAACTTTCAGGCAGTTCAGCAAGTTTTGGGTCGTTAGCTCAGCTGGTAGAGCAGCGGACTTTTAATCCGTTGGTCGCAGGTTCGAATCCCGCACGGCCTACCAAAATCATCGAAGTTTATCTTGCGAATAAACTTTCAGGCAGTTCAGCAAGTTTTGGGTCGTTAGCTCAGCTGGTAGAGCAGCGGACTTTTAATCCGTTGGTCGCAGGTTCGAATCCCGCACGGCCTACCAAAATAAGAAGGACTCAGGTGTAAGCCTGAGTCCTTTTTCTTTTCCGGTAACCGTCGACAGTGACAGCATTTGCCTGCATCCAGAGGACAGGCAAACTTTCCCCACCGGCGCCGGATTGGATTTATGATGCCAGATCAGTACACCGGATAACGCCATGAAAAAGTCAGCCAAACCCCATCCAACTGCCGCTGCACCTGCGAGCCAGGAAAAGCATGAAATCCGTCCCGGACAATCGCTGGAACTGCTCAAGGAATTACATATCCTGACGCGTGATGGCAAACTGAATCAGGACAGCCGTCGTAAATTAAAACAGGTCTATCACCTGTATCAATTCATCGAGCCGCTGCTGCAGCAATTGCAGACAGAACGCAGTGATATCAGTCTGGTCGATCATGGCGCGGGTAAATCCTATCTGGGCTTCATCCTGTATGACTTGTTTTTTAAAGCTGGTCAGGCGCAGAGCAAAGCGCACATCTATGGCATAGAAACCCGCGATGAGCTGGTGAAGCGCTCGACTGAACTCGCGCAGCGGCTCGACTTTCCGGGCATGTCATTTCTGAATTTATCGGTTGCTGACTCTACCCGTTCGACGCAGTTGCCGGAGCAGATAGATATCGTGACAGCCTTACATGCCTGCGATACTGCGACCGATGACGCGATAGAATTTGCGTTAAAAAAGAAAGCCCGCTTTATGGTGCTGGTGCCTTGCTGCCAGGCTGAAGTGGCGGCGGAATTACGCAAGCATAAAGGTGATGCGGTACGCAATAATCCGCTGTCGGAAATGTGGCGTCATCCTATCCATACACGCGAATTTGGCAGTCAGATCACGAATGTGCTGCGTTGCCTTCAATTAGAAGCGCATGGCTATCAGGTGCGTGTCACTGAGCTGGTCGGTTGGGAGCATTCGATGAAGAATGAACTCATCATTGCCGAATATAAGGGTAAGCCTGTGCGCCGTGCTGCAGAGCGGCTCGCTGAGGTGCTCAAAACCACAGGCCTGGATCATATGCAAAGACGCTTCTTTGTTGCAGATGGCACAGCGAACAGTGAAAACGTCACCGCTTAGTCACAAAAAATGATTAATATCATTTCAGGCGTTGCGCATTCAGGCACACCACTGAGCAGCAGCGCACTGTTTGAGCAGTGGCATATGATGTACCGATAAATGCACCGATAAATTCATCGATAGATACTAATAAAGGATAGGAAACATGCTGGCTGCCGTTGATCTGGGTTCCAACAGTTTTCGTATGCACATAGGCCGTCATGAAGGCGATGTGATCAAGGTCGTCAAAAGTGCGCGTGAGCCTATACGCCTGGCTGCCGGGCTGGATGCCGATGGTAATCTGACGCCGGAGTCTATGCAGCGTGCGATAGATTGCCTCAGTCGTTTTAAAGAAGTGCTCAACGCTTATCCGGTCAGTGCGGTGCGGGTAGTGGCGACCAATACCATACGCATTGCTAACAATGCGGCTGAATTACTGCCACGCGCAGAAGCGGCGATAGGGTGTGCTATCGATGTCATCTCCGGCGAGGAAGAAGGACGTCTGATTTATCTCGGTGTGGCGAATGCCATCAGTGTGCCGGGTGAGCGTCGTCTGGTGATGGATATCGGTGGTGGTTCTACCGAAGTGATACTCGGCCGCGGGCATGAAATCGTCAAGGTGGAATCGTTTAGCGTAGGCACAGTAGGACACAGCGCCACGTTTTTTCCTGACGGACGTTTGACTGAGGCGGCGTTTGAAGCTGCCATCCTGTCAGCGCGTTCTGTGTTTGAAGACGACGCGCCTTTCTATCAGCCTCAGCACTGGCGTAAAGCCTATGGTTCGTCGGGCACCATGCGCGCGATTTCTGATGCGATTGCCAAAGGTGGCCTGGGCGATGGCAAACTCACGCTGCAAAGTCTGACCACGCTCAAACAATACTGCATACAAAGCGGACATCTGCAGACGCTGGAGCTCAGCGGCATTAAGCCTGAACGGGTGGCGATGGTGGTTGGCGGGCTGGCGATCCTGATCGGTCTGATGACAGAATTTCAGATCGACGTGTTGTATCCGGTGGAAGCCGGTTTGCGCATGGGCGTGATGTGGGATTTGCATTTGCGGGCGACTAAACGTGACCGGCGTGAAGTGTCGGTGCAAAAAATGGCGCAGCTGTTTCATGTCGACGTATCACGCGCGCACCGCGTGGCAGAAATGACGAAATCGATTTATCAGCAGCTCAAACCTGCCAGCGACAATTACAATCGCTTGCTGGTCTGGAGTGCGCGCCTGCATGAAGTCGGCATGGTGGTGTCGCATACCGGTTTTCATAAGCACGGCGCATACATGATAGAGAATGCCGATATGGCCGGCTTTACCACGCTGGAGCAGCGCATTATGAGTAAGCTGATCCTGAGCCAGAAAGGCAATCTGCGCAAAGTTGCTGACGGTCTGGCGGATGCGGATTTCGCCAAGGCGGTACTGGCCTTGCGGCTCGCGATTATGCTCATGCATTCACGCGCAGAAATCGAATACGAAGATATCCGCCTGAAGATGAAAAAAGCGATAGAACTGGAAATGCGGCGCGACTGGGTCAGCGTACATCCTACTGTGGCTTACTGGCTGCAAAAAGAAATCGAATGCTGGCGCGAAATCGGCGTCGACTTCCTGGTCAGAACCAATGTGTAAGCAGTGATCCTCAGCTCGAAAAAAAGGCTGTCTCCGTTAGCGGGCGACAGCCTTTTTTTATGGGTATGCAGGCAGCGAATTATATGGTTTGCGGAGCGATCAAAAAACAAAAGTCCTGATGTAATCTGGCCTGCAGGGCAAAAAAGGCTGGGAAGCCGCGTCTTTACTGGACTTGCTGCTTATCTTCGCTCAGATAAGCCCACAGGGTATAGGCACCCAAGGCGGTGCCGAACGGGAATTGGAATAGTTCAAAAGCCGCGATCACCAGCAAAGGGATTCTGACCCAGGGCTGGCCTGCGAGTCCGGCAAAACCGATGATGATCTGTGCCAGACAAAACACACTGGCGAGTATGAAAAATGCGCCAACAAACTGCGTGAACAAGGCTGGAATTTCACCGTTGCTGAACAGCGCGAACAACTGACTGGCGAACACATAGATGCCCAGCAGCATAACGACATGTATCACACCTAATGCGGCATGCAGGGCGGAAGAGAGTTTGCGGTGGGATTCCATATCGGCGTCGCTTGTAAGTAAAAAGAGGACTATTGTACAAAATTTAGCCAGCGCCTGTGCGTAGCTGCAGACGCCGTATCTTCAACAAAAAACGACGGCAGCTAGCCGTCGTTTTTTTATGCGCTTTTGCACGCATTTTTGCGTGTATTTTTGCGTGCATTGCGCTTAGTACTGCACGCTTCAGAAATCGAATTGCGCCGATACTTTATAAGTACGTGGTGCGCCTGGCAGCAAATAGCCGCCCAGTGACTGGGTCACATCGCGCCAGTAAAATTTGTCGCCCACATTATCGATATTGAAGCGCAGTGTAGTCGCCGTACCAGCGATTTGTGTGCTGTAGCGCGCACCCAGATTCCAGACCTGATAACCGGGCACGATCACGCTGTTATCCGGGGAAAAGGCTTTATTGCCCGAATACTGCCAGGCCGCCTGCAGATTCAGCCCCTTCACCGCAGCCACTGCGTAGTCAGCATAGATACTGGCTTTCAGCTCCGGTACATTCAACACCCGTTTGCCATCCATGCTGGCCAGGCCAGTATCCTGCTGTTCTGCGCGCAGGCTGGTCAGGCTGGCACCCAGGCTCAGGCTGGTGTTCAGTTTGCCTTGTGCCGATAATTCCAGACCGGTGTGCTGTGCTTCGCCATTTTGTACATAGACATTCGCGGCATTCGTATATTCCAGCGGTTTTTTGATCTGGAACAGTGCTGCACTCAGGCTCAGGTCACGCAGCAGATCGGCTTTCACGCCGAGTTCGAGCTGACGTGAGCGGGCCGGATTGAGCATGGTATTGGCATTGGCAGTGCCGAAAGGCGCGATACCACCATGCTCCAGTCCTTGTGCAAACGACGTGTAGAGCGAGACTGCAGCTTGCGGTTTATATACCAGTGCGGTATTCGACACCCAGTGCGCATTGCTATAGCCAGGGTTGTCTGACTGGCTGCGCTCTATGTTCAGACGGCGCAGGCCCAGGTGCAGGGTCCAGGCTTCAGACACAGTGATGATATCTTGTAAGAAGGCTGACCATTCTTTGTCGGTACGGCGCAGATAAGCGGCACCCGGCACTTTGCTGGTGATGCCAACAGCCACCGGACGGAACAGATTGCTGGACCCTGCATATTCATAAACCGCATCACCGAAATAATCACGGCGACGCGAAGTCGACAGGCCTGCCGCGATTTGATGACTGAAGTTACCCGTCACCAGTTTGCCTTGCAATAAAGCCTGGGTGCTGATCAGCTTCTTGGATTCATTCAGGCTGCGGTAATCGTACACATCATAATCACCGTTGGCGCAATAGCCCGGATACAGATTGGCAGCACTGCAGCCATAAGGAAACGCAGTGTAATCATCACGATGGAAGTCATGCAGATTGGCCGCCAGGCTGGCGCTCCAGTCCGCATTCAGGCGGGTCTCAAAACGCAGGCCCAGATTGCTGCTGCGGGTATCGACAGGTTTGGCCCAGGCCTGATCATTGAGCATCATCTCTGCATTCACGCCGCGCGGCAGGGAGGTGCCGTTAAACAGCTGAAAGCCGGGTACGGAAAGCTGGGACTTGTGCTGATAATCCAGGTCCAGTTGCAGCAGCGAGTTATTGTTCAGATGCCAGTCAAACGCGGCTGACACAAACTGACGCTCGCCATTGGCACCCTTCACATACGAACGCAGCCGTTCACCAGCCGCATTGATGCGGTAGCCGAACTGCTTGTCGGCGTTCAGATTGCTGAGGTCTGCCGCGCCATACAGCGTGCCGCGTTCCGAAATTTCTGTGGTCACCGTGCGTAAGGCGCTGTTGAGCGGACGCTTGGTCACGTAGTTGATTACGCCGCCCGGTGTGGCGAAGCCAGACTGGAAGCCAGCGATACCTTTGAGGATTTCTACGCGTTCTTTATTTTCCAGCGGAATCGAGGCGTCGCCCGGAATCGCGAAACCATCTTTGCGATAGCTGCTCGCATTGTCCAGTGCAAAGCCACGAATGGAAAACTGTTCCGCATAGCCGACTGCGTTGTACGCATCGTTGACGCTGGCATCAAATTTCATCGCATCGGTGGTCTGGCGTATGCGCAAATCCTGCATTTGTTGCTGGGTCCAGCTGCTGACTGAGAACGGGGTATCGAGTAAAGGCGCGTCGATGAAGCCTGCTGCCTTGCTGCGTTCTGCTTTGCCGTCTTTATTTTTGCTGGCACTGACGACCACTTCTGGCAAGCTGTTGTCGCTGCTTTGTGCATAGGCGGCGGTATGGCATTGCGCGATAGCCAGCGCAAGCAGGGATAGGCGGAAAGCAGGCTGAATGATTGTTTGCACGGCGTGCACAGCAGGGCGGCGGGTAGATGTCATGGTTGCTCTTGGTTGTCAGTGAGACCTGCGACTCGCTGCATAGTAGTCGCCAAAGCAAACCAGAACTGGCTGTGAACTTTGCGCTTTCCTACGCTGGCATGATCCAGATCAGGTATAAGGGTTTTTCTCACCCGGCAAAGCGGGACCCCTAGCGAAGCCGCGATTTTACCCTGAATCGCACCCCGTTGTCCGTGCCAGATTGTGGCGGCCTCAGGCTGGAATGACTCACACGTGAAATTTCCAGTCAAAATTATTGCTGTATTTGCTATTAAATTGGCAATATAATATCTCTGTTTCCCACTGCTGCGCACTGACACGGCGCAGTGCATTGCGTCATTCACTCAGGAGTTATGATGTGCCGCTTCCCCATTTCCTATTCTTTTATACTGGCTGTGCTGCTAGTGCAAAGCCCCTTGAGTCTGGCCCGGCAGACTGCGGCAACTGCTGCCAGCACGAGTACAGAGCAAGCTGCACCGGCGCCGATTACAGTGCCGGATGCTGTGTTTGACAGCTATGTGGGCGACTACCAGCTGGCGCCGAATTTTGTGCTGAATGTCAGGCGTGAGGGCAGCCGCTTTGTGATTCAGGCCACCGGACAGCCTGCTGTTGAGGTCAGGGCCAAGGCGCAGGAGGTATTCGTATCCGATAAGTTCGGCGCTGAAATCCGCTTTGAAAAAGACAGCGATGGCAAGTTCAACAAACTGGTGCTCAGGCAGGGTGGTCGCGAGTTACCAGCGCAACGTGTGGCGCTGAAGTCCTCATCAGACAAACCGGCAGCTAAAGTGCTGGCGCTGCCTGCAGCCGTATTCGACGCCTATGTCGGCCAATATCAGCTGGCACCCAACTTTGTGATTACCATCAGTCGTGATGGCGAGCGTTTTCTGGCGCAGGCCAGTGGCCAGCCGCAGTTTGCGTTAATGGCGGTGTCGGAGACCGAGTTCGATGCGGTTGGTGTAGCTGCCCGCATACAATTCGAGAAGCAGACGGATGGCAGTGTGAAGCAGTTGATACTGCATCAGCATGGCCAGCACTTACCGGCGCTCAGGCTGCGCTGATACTAGGATTTTGAAGCCGCAGAACTTGCGTCAGAAAGCAAAGTCCGCATGAACACTGCCTCAGCAGCCAAAATCGGGCTGTGAGCCATTATTCATGCGGACTTTACTTTGAAGTGACTAGGTTTTAGCGTCAGACTGGGTACGGAAATTCATCCACAGTCCTTCAGCCGAATAGACCAGCAGCGCGGCCCAGATCAGTACGAAGCCTAGCAATTTATGCTGATCGAAAGGCTCATGAAATAACCAGACGCCCAGCATCAGTTGCACCATCGGTGCAATGTACTGCAACAGGCCCAGTGTCGTCATAGGAATGCGGCGTGCACCAGCGGCAAACATCAGTAAGGGAATCGCGGTAACCGGACCACTGAGCATCAGGATCAGTTTGAGATCCGTGCTTTGGGTAATCAGCGCATTCTGCCCATGCCAGGTCAGCCAGCCCAGATAGCTGATTGCGAACGGGAACAGGATCGCAGTCTCCAGCGACAAACCTTCGAGCGCACCCAGCTTGGAGGTTTTACGCAACAGGCCGTAAGTGCCGAAGGTCAGCGCCAGGAATAAACCCACCCACGGCAGATGACCGGTTTGCCAGGTCAGCCAGGCCACACCGGCCGCCGCGAAGCCCACCGCCAGCCATTGCACTGCGCGCAGACGTTCACGCAGCATGATGGAACCAAGCAGAATATTGACCAGCGGTGTAATGAAATAACCGAGGCTGGCATCGATCACATGACCATCATTGACGGCCCAGATATACACAAACCAATTGGTCGATAACAGCAAAGCACTGAGTGTAAAACTGGCGATCAGCTTAGGTTGGGCCAGCGCTTCCCGCACCCAGCCCCATTGCTTGCGCCAGGCCAGTACCCCGACCAGAAATAACAGCGACCACAGCATGCGGTTGAGCAGAATTTCTAAGGCAGGTACCGCCTGTAAAGCATGAAAATAGAGCGGAAACAAACCCCATATGACGTAAGCGGAGCCTGCCAGTAAAGTGCCTTTGCGCATAAATCTATCCAAAAGTGAAAAGGCCAGATAACACTGGCCAGTTCGCTATTATCGCAGCAAAGTCTGAGGCAGGTGTACCGGTACTTTGTCTGGTACATCGTGCTTAGTGCAGTATCCCTGATACTTATTGTCGGGCGGAAGCAATTGCCTTGCAGAGGGCCTCTGTACCTTCGAGGATGCGCGGACCGGCGCGGTTGAGCCAGTCGCCTTTGACCGTGTAGATATGATTTTTCTTTACCGCATTCAGTATTGCATATTGCTTCCACTGTTCGCGCAGCTTATCCGGGCTGTCACCGGCGCTGATGATGGCGTCAGGATTGGCTGCCAGTACCGCTTCCAGGGAAATGCTGGGGCTGATTTCCTTCAGCTCTGCAAATACATTGCGGCCACCGCACAGGCGTATCGCAGCGGACACCATGTGCGTATCGTTGAGTGTCATCAGCGGTTTTTGCCAGACTTGATAAAACACGCTGACCGGTTTCGCATCAGACTGATACGTCTTGCGCAATTGTGCCAGGCGTTCGCGGAATTGCGCTGCGACGGCCTTGCCCTGTGCGTCAGTGCCAGCCAGATGGGCCAGTCTTTCTATCGAGCTGGCCACCATTTCGTAATCGCGTGGCTCGCTTTCAAACACATTGAGCTTACTGTTGCGCAGCTGATTGGCCAGATTTTTTGCATTGCCTGTGCCCCAGATCACGATCAGATCCGGCTTATAAGCAACGATGCGCTCCAGATCCAGTGCGAATACATTGCCAACCGAGGGCAACTGACGTGCTGCATCCGGATAATCGCTGTAATCGCTGACCGCGACCATGCTTTTGCCGGCACCGGCCTGAAACAGTAATTCAGTCGCATGCGGTGCCAGACTGATGATGCGTTGCGCCGGTTTATCCAGCGTGACTGTGCGTTGCGCATCATCTTTCACGCTGACCGCCGCCAGCGTGGAGGCGGCAGTCAGGCTCAAGGCAAGCGCCAGGCTATGGCTGACTATGCCACGCAGGCAGAACGGACGCAGCAGCATCAGATTTCCAGATTGTCGATCAGGCGGGTACCGCCAAGCTTAGCGGCAGCCAATACCACCAGTTGCGCACCCTGCGCCAGGTCACCGGCTGAAGGCGGTTGCAGATTGTCGCGTTTGCGGATAGAGACATAATCCGGATTCCACTGACGCGCATGCAGTTTTTCCATGGCCTGGCGTTCCAGCGCAAACATATCCAGATGGCCGCTGCGGACTTCCTGTGCCACTTCATGCAGGGTTTGATACAGCGCAGGGGCTTCTGCGCGCTCTGCAGCGGACAGATACATATTGCGTGATGACAGCGCCAGTCCGTCGTCGGCACGATAGGTGTCGGCCGCGATGATTTCGGTAGGCAGTGCGAATTGCTTACTCATATTCCGGATGATCATCAATTGCTGATAGTCTTTTTTACCGAACACCGCGACCTTAGGCTGTACGCAGGAGAACAGTTTCAACACAACTGTGGTCACGCCGGTGAAAAAGCCGGGGCGGAATTCACCTTCCAGAATATTGCCCAGATCATCGGGTGGACGTACGCGGAATTCCTGAGGTTCAGGATACAAATCTTTTTCTGTCGGTGCGAACAGGATGTAGACGCCTTCTTTTTCCAGTTTTTCTACGTCAGCCTGGAAGGTGCGCGGATATTTATCAAAATCCTCGTTAGGGCCAAATTGCAGGCGATTCACGAAAATTGATGCGACTACCGGGTCACCATGTTTTTTTGCCAGACGCATCAGCGACAAGTGGCCTTCATGCAGATTGCCCATGGTTGGTACGAAAGCCGTACGCAACTGACCACTCAGGTGGTCGCGCAATTCTTCTATAGATGAAATGATTTTCATGGTGAATAAAGAGAGAGTAAGTTCAAAAAGAGGTCAGCATCAGGCTGGTGTATAAGCCAGACGGACGTAGATAGGGGCAAAGGCTTCGGCCTGAGTGATTTCAATCAGAGTTTCCTTGGCCAGCTCCAGCAAAGCGACAAAGTTCACCACCAGCACTGGCGCACCGCGGCTGGGGTCAAACAGTTCAGAAAACTCGACAAAACGGGTCGATTGCAGCTTACGCAGGATGCCGGTCATGTGGGCGCGCACCGACAATTCCTCGCGACTGATTTTGTGATGCTGTACCAGCGTCGCGCGCTTGAGTACATCGGCCCAGGCGGTCTGGATGTCAGCGATCTCGACCTGCGGCCAGTGCAGTACGGTCTGCGTTTCGATAAAGACCTGGGCATGTAAAAAATCACGCCCCAGTTGCGGTACCGTATTCAGATCATAGGCGGCCAGCTTGATTTGTTCATATTCCAGCAAACGGCGCACCAGTTCCGCGCGCGGATCGTCGGCTTCTTCGCCCTCAGTGCTCTTGGTGGAGGGCAGCAGCATGCGCGACTTAATCTCGATCAGCATCGCTGCCATCAGCAGGTATTCTGCTGCCAGCTCGAGATTGTTTTTACGAATCTGGTCTACGTATTTCAGGTATTGCAGAGTGACATCCGCCATGGGAATGTCGAGGATATTGAAGTTTTGCTTGCGTATCAGATACAGCAGCAGATCGAGCGGTCCCTCGAAGGCTTCCAGAAATACTTCCAGCGCATCGGGTGGAATGTACAGATCGTTAGGCAGCTTGAATAAAGGCTCACCATACAGCTTGGCAAACGCCAGGCCGTCAACGACGTCCGGTGTGGTGTCCGTAGCACCGACCAGGGGCAGGTCGGTGTTGCTGGTTTCGCTGTCAGTCACTCGCGTTAACAGTCAATAATCAATCAATTAAGGCAGAAAAATCAGCCTTTGTTTTGATAGACATAAGGCTGCTGGGCCACGCGCGCATCTTTGTTGCGGCTGGCTACATCCAGATCGATAGGTGCTTTATCCCACAGCAAGGCACGGCCATCGCGCTGACTTTGTTCCAGTTGTGGATTGGCCTTCTTCAGACTTTGCAGGAAGTGGGTCGCTTCGGATTCGTACAGGGAAAATTGCTTGGAGAATTTCATTTTGAAATAAACGCTTAAAAGAACGGATGAAGCGGCATTTTACTCTGGTTTTAAAGGAAATAAAGGAAATCCCCTTCGAATGCCGCCTCAGATTCCGGATTGTGACCATAGCACCAGTTGCTGGCGCTAAAAATTCTTTTTACAGATCGCTTTGCTGCAGCCATTTACGCGTATCGACAGGGCGATACGCAGCAAGCAGATCGAGTAATTGCGCGGGGTTTGCGCTCGCTTGCAGAATGGCCTGATGCGCCGGGCGTAAAAAACCCTGTTCAGTTGTGTGTTGCAGGAATTGTACTAATCCGTCATAAAATCCCTGGGTATTCAGTAAGCCCACCGGCTTGTGGTGGAAGCCTAATTGCGCCCAGGTCATGACTTCAAACAATTCTTCCAGTGTGCCTATGCCACCGGGCATGGCGATAAAGCCTTGCGCCAGTTCAGCCATCATGGCTTTGCGTTCATGCATATTGGCAACGATGTGCAATTGCGTGAGCCCACGGTGACCGACTTCCTTGTCCATCAGGGCTTGCGGAATCACGCCGGTAACACTGCCGCCCAGGCGCATGACTTCATCGGCAATCACGCCCATCAGGCCGACATTGCCGCCGCCGTACACCAGCTCGTGGCCGCGTGCGACCAGCTCCGCCGCTAACTGGCGCGCCGAATCTGCATAGACTGGGGAAATGCCGGGCGATGAGCCGCAATAGACGCAGATGGCACTCATTCCTGATTCATCTTCCGCAAGTAGTCGGCAGATAACTTTTCAAATACCTGTTTTGCTTCGCCGCGCAGATAGGGGCTGATCAGCACGATGACCTGATAGCAGCCACGCGCCAGTGAATCTGACATGGTTTGCAGCTCGGTATATTTGCGCGGATTACGCACGTATTCGTAGGATAACCAATAGGTTGCAACCACGACCATGTTAGTGGCGAGCGCATCAATATCCATATCGGTCGCTTCGAACTCACCATCAGCCCGTAAGCCGGTGCACAAGCCAGTCGCAACCTTGATTTTATGGGTCAGAATTTCTTTGAAATTCAGTTCCAGCTTGCGGTTGCGTGACAACAGATCATTCAGGTCACGATAGAAAAAGCGATAGCGCCAGACCAGCTCAAAGGTCAGATGCAGGTAGGTCCAGACATCCTGAATATTTGCTTTTCTTCCCTGAGGGAAGGCCAGTTTCTTATTAATTTCCGCTTCAAACTGAGCAAAAATAGAATTGACGATATCGTCTTTATTTCTAAAGTGATAATAAAGATTGCCGGGGGAAATATTCATTTCCTCCGCTATCACGGTCGTTGTGATATTCGGTTCACCAAATTCATTGAATAAGCGCAGGGAGAGCTCGAGGATGCGTTCCCTGGTACGGCGAGGAGCTTTGTGTTGCATGTCATTCTTCTCGATGGATGATTTCGTAAGAATATCATCCTTCGCTCTAACATCAAAACTTCACTGGTCTGCAGTGCTGTCCTGCTTCACTGCCGGAATATGCAATAACCGTGTTTTCGCCAGATGATCATGCAGAAACTGGCGGTCAGGGCGCAGTAAGGCTATCGCGCCCCAGGCAGCGGCACCCGCGGTCACCGCAATCACCATAGGCCATTGCTTGAGATTAAATTGATACACCAGCGCCATCGCTGGTAAGAACCACATCCAGGCCAGGCAGTAGCGTACGATCGCCTTGATGACTGGTATGCGCCCACCATTGTTATCGGTCACTTTGATGCGCCAGGTTTGCATCGCCAGCGTCTGGCCGCTGCGGGTCCAGCAATACACAAAATAAACGCCGAATACCACAAACAGCCAGGCTTGCCGTCCGGCACGCAAACTGAGTGCGTGACGGCTTTGGGTCAGCACATCGAACAGGAAATCGGCAACGAAGGCTATGCCAAACAGCAACATTGCTTCGTACACCATACAAATTACCCTGCGCCTGAGTGGCGGGGCAGGCAAAATCGTAGTCGACATCTTACTTCGTCTGAGGCTGGGAGGCAGGGCTGGCGCTGGTGTTAACAGGAGCCGCTTCCACTGCCACTGAGGCAGGTGCTGCGCTGCTCAGGCTGGCGGGAGCGGCCTGAACAGCAGCTTTGGGGGCAATGACCGGTTTTGGGCCCAGTTTAATCGGTGCCAGCGGATTCGGATTCTTAATCGATTCAGGCGACAGATTAGTCAGGCTCTTTTTTTTCTCATGCTCAGCAGCCAGGCGTTTCTTTTCTTCATCGCTCAGTTGCTGATACTGTTGCCATTGCGCTGATTTTTTTTCAGCTGGCAATTGCGTCGATTTGGCATAGTTTTCTCTGGCTGCCATGCGCTGTTCCGGTGTCAGCTTGACCCAGTCGCGCATACGTTCCTGCAGGCGTGCCTGTTCATCCGGCTTCATGCCGTTGTAACGGGCGGCAATTTCCAGCCATTTCTTCTTACTGAGTTCAGGCAGCCTGTCCCATTCGCCAGCCAGCGGACTGAGCGCCAGCTTCTGCGCAGCGCTCAATTCTGTCCAGAGTGGTTTGGTCGCGGTCTGGGGCAATGTTGCCTTGACCGCAGAGGTGTTGTTGCTGACAGGTAAGGCACCGCCTATGGCATAGGCCAAAGGCAGTGCAGTCGCTGTAGCGATAAGTATGACTGTGATACGCGGCAAGGCTTTCAACAACACGCTCAATCCTCCGGTTTATCTTTATTGTCTTTATTGTTCAGGTAAGCCGTAAAGCCAGTATCTACATAGGCGGCCGGTGGTAATTCATCGACCAGCATGGTGGCGTCTATATCTGCCAGTTCGTTGATATTTTGCTGTTGTTCGTATTCATAGATGCCGAACATACCAACCACCAGTACCAGCGCCGGTAAGGCCAGTCCCAGTTTGCCCAGCCAGGAGCCCGGGCCACTGAATGAAAGGCCATTGTTACCAGCGAAAGCGCCTTTAAATACGCGCACTGCAACCGGTGCTTCTTTTTTCTTACGCGCCATTGCCAGCTTACGTGCCTGGGCGAGCCGGTCCAGAGTCGGGGCAGGGAGTTGTTCTGCCGACTCATTGAGCGCACGTTTTACCTTGTAGGCAAAGTCGAGATCCTGCGATTCTTTTGAGTAGTTCATAGCTGTATTCCTTTAGCCTTGAGCGATGCAGCCAATGTGTGAGTGGCACGCGAGCAATGCGTTTTGACACTGCCTTCAGAGCAGCCCATTGCGGCAGCTGTCTCTGCTACATCCATGTCTTCCCAGTAACGCATGAGGAAGGCTTCCCGTTGACGTGTCGGAAGTTTTTTTATTTCTTCATCAATAATGTTGAGGACTTGCTCGCGCTCTATTTTATCAGCACTGGATTCCGCTGCTTCAGTTCCCTCCTCGGCGGCATAGCTTTCCAGCAAATCGAAGTTGTCATCTTCGCGGTTATTGTCCGGAGTGATGCTGGAGAACAGGCTGACCCAGGTATTTCTTACTTTTTCTCTTCGGAAATAATCCAGCGTTGTGGTTTGCAATATGCGCTGAAACAACATGGGTAATTCGGCGGCAGGCTTGTCACCGTATTTTTCGGATAACTTGATCATCGCTTCCTGCACGATGTCGAGCGCGGACTCTTCATTTCTGACTGCATACATCGCTTGCTTGAAAGCACGGCGTTCTACGCCTTCAAGGAAACTGGATAATTCTCTGTCGGTGGCCATTGTTGGCAATATTCGCTTGGTGATTCAGATAGTCTGATTCCGGCCAGTGGACCGGAATAGGTGTTTTTTGTTCCGTAAAAGTGCGCACATGCTAGCAAAAATGACTCTACATGTCCTTAACTTTGTCAAAGTTCTGTAATTTGCACCTTTTTGTCTCAGAGAAATTGCAGAAGAATATAAGAATTTCACATAATTCCGCTTGACCAAAATGCTGCGACGCAGTACCGTATGAGTCCGCTCCAAAATCTCGGAGCACCAAATATCTGCTTGGCTCGACCCACAATGTTGCCGCCAGCAGATGCGCTTTAAATGAAGCTGTTTGTTCTGACCCATGCCACAAGCGTGAGAAGTCTGTCTTTGCAAAGCCTTACCACTGATTGAACGAGTGCCTCAAGTATTGCCTGGAACCATGTCCAACGGATATGCGAAGGGGAATATGCCCGCACGTAAAGGGATTTCAGCTTACCGGACCTGCATCGCGATTTCGCCAGGAAAGAGCATCCGATCAATTTCCTATGGACCTTGAAAGGACAACATAATGAGTTCAGAGTTTACAGGCGCAGAGATACTGGTTAAGTGTCTGGCCGAAGAGGGTGTTGAGCACGTTTTCGGATATCCGGGCGGCGCAGTACTCTACATCTACGATGCAATTTTCAATCAGGATAAGTTTCAGCATGTGCTGGTTCGTCATGAACAGGCTGCCATTCATGCTGCAGATGCTTATTCCCGCTCTTCCAATAAAGTCGGTGTCGCGATTGTGACTTCCGGACCCGGTGTGACCAACGCGGTTACCGGTCTGGCTACGGCTTATATGGATTCCATTCCTATGGTGGTGATTTCCGGTCAGGTGCCCAGCGCCGTGATTGGTCAGGATGCCTTCCAGGAATGCGATACCGTTGGCATTACCCGTCCTTGCGTCAAGCATAATTTCCTGGTGAAAGACGTCAGGGATCTGGCTGAAACAGTCAAAAAAGCATTTTATATTGCAACCACCGGACGACCAGGTCCGGTACTGGTGGATATTCCTAAAGACATCAGCATGCATAAAACTTCTTTCCATTATCCGAAAGAAGTAGAGATGCGCTCTTACAAACCGGTCGATAAAGGTCATGCGGGGCAGATTCGTAAAGCAGTGCAACTGTTGTTGCAGGCTGAACGCCCTATGATTTATACCGGCGGCGGTGTGATACTGGCACATGCTTCCGATGAGTTGAATCAACTGGTGGATATGCTGGGCTTTCCTTGCACCAATACCTTGATGGGTCTGGGTGCTTACCGCGCCAGCGATTCCAAATTCGTCGGTATGCCAGGCATGCATGGCACCTATGAAGCCAACATGGCGATGCAGCATTGTGACGTACTGATTGCGATCGGTGCTCGCTTTGATGACCGCGTGATTGGGAATCCTAAGCATTTTGCTTCGCATCCACGCAAGATCATTCATATCGACATTGATCCGTCTTCGATTTCCAAGCGCGTCAAGGTTGATATTCCTATCGTTGGCAATGTCAAAGACGTGCTGATAGAAATGCTGTCGCAATTGCGTGCTGTTGAGACGCGACCTGACCAGAAAGCACTGTCTGCCTGGTGGAAGCAGGTTGAGGAATGGCGTAGCCGCGATTGTCTGAAATATCCGACTTCAAGCGAAGTGATCAAACCGCAATCCGTGGTGGAGAAAGTCTGGGAAGTCACGCAGGGCGATGCCTTTGTGACCTCTGACGTAGGCCAGCATCAGATGTGGGCAGCGCAGTACTACCGTTTCAATAAGCCACGCCGCTGGATCAATTCCGGTGGTCTGGGCACCATGGGTGTCGGATTGCCGTATGCCATGGGTGTGCAAATGGCGAATCCTGGTGCAACAGTCGCCTGCATTACCGGTGAAGCGTCGATACAAATGTGTATTCAGGAACTGGCTACCTGCAAACAATATCACCTGACACCAAAGATTATCCTGCTCAATAACCGTTTCCTGGGCATGGTACGTCAATGGCAGCAGATCGATTATGGCTCGCGTTATTCAGAATCCTACATGGACTCTTTACCTGACTTTACTAAGCTGGTTGAAGCCTATGGACATGTGGGTATGAAGATAGAAAACCCTGCCGATGTCGATGGCGCGGTACGTGAAGCATTTGCGATGAAGGACAGACTGGTATTCATGAACTTCATTACCGATCAGACCGAAAATGTCTGGCCCATGGTGAAAGCCGGCAAAGGGCTGACTGAAATGTTACTGGGTTCGGAGGATCTGTAATGAGACACATAATTTCTATTCTTCTGGAAAACGAAGCTGGTGCCTTGTCGCGTGTGGTTGGCTTGTTTTCTGCACGTGGCTATAACATCGAAACCCTGACCGTTGCACCGACCGAAGATGCGACTTTGTCGCGTATGACTATCGTGACTTCGGGTTCGGACGATATCATCGAACAGATTACCAAACATTTGAATCGCCTGATTGAGGTGGTCAAGGTGGTGGATCTGACCGAGGGTGCGCATATAGAACGCGAACTGATGCTGATCAAAGTGCGCGCAGTCGGTAAAGAGCGTGAAGAGATGAAGCGTACAGCTGATATTTTCCGCGGCCGCATTATCGATGTCACAGAAAAAACCTACACCATAGAACTGACCGGCAACAAAGGCAAACTGGACGCGTTTATCGATGCGATAGACCGTGCAGCGATTCTGGAAACAGTACGTACCGGCGGCTCAGGCATAGGCCGTGGCGAGCGCATACTCAAAGTGTAATTCATCCGGCAGACTCACTGCGAACGGATAAAGATGACACAAATGCGTACTCGTCGCAGTGCAGTTTGCTGACCACCACCCATTGAAGCATTTAAAAATTCAGACATTTAAACAGGATAAAAAATGAAAGTTTTCTACGATAAAGATTGTGATCTCTCTTTGATCAAAGGTAAAAACGTAGCCATCATCGGTTACGGCTCCCAGGGCCACGCACATGCACAGAATCTGAATGATTCGGGTTGCAATGTGACCGTTGCTTTGCGTAAGGGCGGCGCATCCTGGGCGAAAGCCGAAGGTGCTGGCCTGAAAGTAGCGGAAGTCAATGACGCCGTAAAAGCAGCGGATGTCATCATGATTTTGCTGCCAGATGAAAACATCGCTCAGGTCTATGCTGAGAACGTCGCACCGCATGCCAAGCAAGGGGCTGTGCTGGCATTCGCACATGGCTTTAACGTGCATTACGGCCAGGTTGTACCACGCGCAGATCTGGACGTGATTATGGTTGCTCCTAAAGCGCCAGGCCATACCGTACGCGGCACTTATGCCCAGGGTGGCGGTGTGCCACACCTGATCGCTGTGTATCAGGACAAGTCCGGTGCTGCACGTGATATCGCCTTGTCCTATGCAATGGCGAATGGTGGTGGTCGTGCCGGTATCATCGAAACCAACTTCCGCGAAGAAACTGAGACCGATTTGTTCGGCGAACAGGCAGTATTGTGTGGTGGTGCGGTTGAGCTGATCAAAGCAGGTTTCGAAACTCTGGTTGAAGCTGGCTATGCGCCTGAAATGGCTTACTTCGAATGCTTGCATGAGTTGAAGCTGATTGTAGATTTGATCTACGAAGGTGGTATCGCCAACATGAATTATTCGATTTCGAATAATGCCGAATATGGTGAATATGTGACTGGCCCACGCGTTGTGACTGCTGCAACCAAAGACGCAATGCGCCAATGTCTGAAAGATATTCAGACTGGTGAATACGCGAAGAGCTTCATCCTCGAAAACAAAGCAGGTGCACCGACCCTGATCTCGCGCCGTCGCCTGACTGCCGAACATCAGATCGAAGAAGTCGGTGCCAAGTTACGCGCGATGATGCCTTGGATTGCGAAAAACAAATTGGTTGATCAGTCTAAAAACTGATCGCTGCCCGGTTCGCACTGAAGCATAAAAAAAGTCGCCCTTGCAGGCGACTTTTTTATTTGCGTTGAAATTCTGCGCTAAGCTGAGGCAACTGCAAACTTGTTAAAAAGCGTGAATCATGAACAGATGATGCAACTTTGATTTCTGAATCATGTCTGACCTCAGTATTAACTACATTTTCGGAGAATGCGATGAAAAAAATGATCTTGCTTGCTGCTGCAATGAGCTTTGCAATTCCTGTCTATGCACAAAGTCTGGCCGGTACAGTATTAACAGTAGGTGGCAGTGCTGAAATTAAAGTCGACAACGATCAGGCGAATCTGAGTTTTTATCTGGAAGAACAGGATAAAGATAAAGCACAGGCTGCTTCGCGCCTGAATCAGAAAATGAAATCCGGTACCGATCTGATCAAAAAAGAAGATCCTCAGGCAGAGCTGATGACGCGTAATTATTATACCTACCCAGTCTATTCTGACGAGCTGCAAGTCGCCGGTGCTCAGCCTAAAAAACGCCAGATCACTGGCTGGCGCGTAGGTCAATATCTGGAAGTCAAAACAATCAATCTGAAGCAGTTGCCATCGACCGTGGCATCGGCACAAAAAGTCATGAGCCTGAATGGCATCCATTTTGGTTTATCGCCACAGGCGGCAGCTAAACTGGAAGAAGAACGTATTCAGGCTGGATACAAAAATTTTTCCGACAAATTAGCCATGGTGGTCAATGCAATGGGCCGCAAATTGCAGGATGTGCAAATTGAAGCTGTGGATTTCGATGGTGCAGCATTGGAAATGCCCCAGGTACAAATGGCAGCAGCGCCTATGATGCTGAAGGGCGCACGCGTGGCAGATGCGGTGGCGGAGCCTAGTTTTGAGCCGGGTTCAAGCTCGCTGTCGATACGCGTCAATGGTAAGGTGCGCCTGAAGTAAGTGCTGCTTGCTGCCACATGCCCTGCTATCTGCATGTGGCAACATCACTATGGGTTTTCCTGTGTAGGAATCAGGGTTATACTTGCCCGAACTTTTATCTATCGCCCGGTTAGAGTGGGCTGCTCAGGCAGCCAGCTCTGGTTCGGGCATATTTTTTCGGGCAAAACGCATGTCATCTTCACCGCGACGCAAACCAAAAGGCAGTTTTAAACTTTTTCCTAAAGGTGCGCGCAAATCACAACAGAGAAACGATGGACTTCCACCGCCAGCCGTGCGTGAGCGTTCGCGTGGTATTTATCTGCTGCCCAATGCATTTACCACCGCAGCTTTGTTTTGCGGATTTTATGCCATCGTGATGGCGATGGATCAGCAATTCCATCAGGCTGCCGTCGCGATTTTTATCGCCATGGTATTGGATGGTCTGGATGGCCGCGTGGCGCGGCTGACTAATACCCAGAGTGAGTTCGGTGCGCAATATGACAGCTTGTCAGACATGCTGTCTTTCGGGGCGGCGCCCGCATTGGTGGTGTATGAATGGGCCTTGCGTGGCATGGGTAAGCTCGGCTGGCTGGCAGCCTTTGTCTACTGTGCTGGCGCTGCGCTCAGACTGGCACGTTTCAATACCAATATCGCAGTGGTTGATAAGCGTTATTTCCAGGGTTTGCCTAGTCCGGCTGCGGCGGCATTAGTAGCAGGTTTTGTATTGCTGATGAATGATCTGCAATTTGCGGGCGCTGATTTGCGTTGGTACGCGTGGGCGATTGCTTTGTTTGCCGGATTGACGATGGTGACGAATGTGCCGTTTTACAGTTTTAAAGAAGTGAATCTGCGCAAAACGGTACCCTTTATGGCGCCGCTGCTGATATTGCTGGTGTACGTGATTGTCGTCAGTGATCCGCCTAAAGTGTTGTTCGGACTATTTGTGCTGTATGGCTTGTCCGGCTACATCGTATTGTTGTGGCGCTGGCGCCGCGGTCGTCCAGTCAGTCTGATTCAAACCAAAGCAGAACACACGGACGAAAAATAAAATTCCGGGTTTTCTGATCGGGGTCACAGTGAGCAAAATTCACTGTGGCTTTTTTCTTTTTTGTCTGGATTTAATTTGGTTTTTTGCTGCTATAAATTCTTGCACTTTTCCGCATTCGCGCTTATAGTCTGAGGCATGAACTTTTCTTCTTCATCCTTCGCAGTTTTCACTTTAGCAGGCGCAACCCGTCTGCTATCGCTATTGGCATTTCTACTAGTGCGGTAACGCGCTAAATCCCCCCTACCCACAATTCGTGTATTGCCCTGCTCGTGCATATCCTGCAAGGGCAGGCCGGACAATAGGCAAAATCTGCATTTTTCTTATTCAAATTATTCGCTACTGGAGAGTAACATGGCTGACAAACTGATCATATTCGATACAACCTTGCGCGATGGTGAGCAATCACCTGGTGCTTCGATGACTAAGGATGAAAAAATCCGCATCGCGAAACAACTGGAGCGCCTGAAGGTGGATGTGATCGAAGCTGGATTTGCTGCAGCATCTCCAGGCGATTTTGAGGCGATCAAGGCGATTTCCGCAACGATTAAGGATTCCACCATCTGCTCGCTGTCGCGCGCGAACGACCGCGATATTGCACGCGCAGCCGAGGCCTTGCAAGCCGCCCAGCGCAAGCGTATCCATACTTTCATCGCAACCTCTCCGCTGCACATGGAAAAGAAGCTGCGCATGTCTCCCGATCAGGTGCTGGAGCAGGCGATACAGGCGGTGCGCTATGCACGTCAATTTACCGATGATGTGGAGTTCAGTCCTGAAGATGGCAGCCGTTCCGAAATGGATTTTCTGTGTCGCGTGATTGAAGCGGTGATTAAAGAAGGCGCGACCACGATTAACTTTGCTGACACAGTTGGTTACGGCGTGCCTGAGTTATACGGCAATATGCTGAAGTCTTTGCGTGAACGCATACCAAATTCCGATAAAGCGATCTGGTCCGTGCACTGTCATAACGATCTGGGTATGGCGGTGGCCAATTCCCTGGCAGGCGTGATGATAGGCGGCGCGCGCCAGGTGGAGTGTACGATCAATGGTCTGGGTGAGCGTGCTGGTAATACCGCTCTCGAAGAAATTGTGATGGCAGTGCGTACCCGTAAAGATTATTTCAATCTCGATTTGGGTATCGATGCGAGTCAGATCGTATCGGCTTCTAAACTGGTGTCACAGATTACCGGATTTGCAGTGCAGCCGAATAAGGCCGTGGTGGGTGCTAATGCATTTGCGCATGCATCGGGTATCCACCAGGATGGTATTTTGAAAGCCCGCGATACCTATGAAATTATGCGTGCCGAAGATGTGGGCTGGAGTGCCAATAAAATCGTCTTGGGTAAGCTGTCCGGTCGCAATGCGTTCAAACAGCGCCTGGAAGAATTGGGTATAGAGCTGGAGTCTGAGACTGAAGTCAATGCGGCGTTTGCGCGCTTCAAGGAATTGGCGGATCGTAAATCAGAGATTTTCGATGAAGATATTCTGGCGCTGGTTTCGGATGAAGAACATGCAAACGATAATGAGGCCTTCCATTTTGTCTCACTGGCTCAGCGTTCAGAAACCGGTGAACTGCCGCTTGCCAAGGTAGTCTTTTCGCGTGAAGGCAGTGAAATCAGTTGCGAGGCGAACGGTAATGGCCCGGTTGATGCGATAGTCAATGCGATTGAGTCTAAAGTCGCAAGCGGAGCTGAATTGCTGCTGTTCTCGGTGAATGCGATCACGACCGGTACCCAGTCGCAGGGCGAAGTGACGATGCGCCTGTCCAAGTCGGGACGTATCGTTAATGGTGTTGGTGCTGATCCGGATATCGTGGTGGCCTCGGCAAAAGCTTATTTGTCAGCACTGAATAAACTGCAATCGAAAACAGAGAAGCTGAATCCTCAGGTCTGATGCTCGTGCTTGTTCAATTATTCGCATTTATGTTATAGTTGCGGGTCCCGTCATTCCGGCGGGTGTTTATTCACGATAGCAGAGGTTGTCTTTGGCTCACTTTTGCTATCGCATGTAAAGGAAAATTATGTCTATCGTTAAATCCCAGAAAGCCGCCATCGTTGCGGATAACGCACGTGGTCAGAACGACACTGGCTCTCCAGAAGTTCAAGTTGCTTTGTTGACAGCTCGTATCAACGATCTGAACTCCCACTTCAAAGAACACGGTAAAGATCACCATTCCCGTCGCGGTCTGATCATGATGGTTAACCGTCGTAAAAGCCTGCTGTCTTACCTGAAAGGTAAAGACCTGAACCGTTACCGCGCTCTGATCGAAAAACTCGGTCTGCGTAAGTAATTGTTGCTGTTTCTGGCAAAAAATTTGTAGCAAAAAGCCTGCGTCAGATGATGTCGCAGGCTTTTTGCTTTTGTGGTTTTGATTCTGCGCTGTGTGTAAGTCTGCGCGGATGAAAGCTACGCAGATTTGCTCTGCTGCACGCGGGATTTGTGTGTGCTGATGCAAAAAAGGTGGCCCTCAAGGCTGCTTGTGGTGAGGTGAACGACAGCGCCTGAAAATCTGTCGGCAAAATAGAAAGGACACATTGTGTTTAATAAAGTTACTAAAACCTTCCAATACGGCCAACATCAAGTCACCCTGGAAACCGGTGAAATCGCGCGCCAGGCATCCGGCGCTGTGATGGTTTCTATCGAAGATACCGTTGTGCTGGCAACCGTCGTTGCTAAAAAAGATGCAAAGCCAGGTCAGGATTTCTTCCCATTGACCGTTGATTACATGGAAAAAAGCTACGCAGCTGGCCGTATTCCAGGTGGTTTCTTCAAACGTGAAGGCCGCCCTTCTGAAAAAGAAACACTGACATCCCGTTTGATCGATCGTCCGATTCGTCCACTGTTCCCGGAAGGTTACCTGAATGAAGTTCAGGTAATCGTGCATGTATTGTCGGTCAATCCTGAAATCGACCCTGATATCGCTGCGATGATCGGTGCTTCTGCTGCGATCAGCCTGTCTGGTATTCCTTTCAATGGTCCTCTGGGCGCAGCGCGTGTAGGCTATACAAATGGTCAATACGTTTTGAATCCAACTGCGACTCAGTTGAAAACTTCCGAGATGGATCTGGTTGTTGCCGGTACCGAAGCAGCTGTGCTGATGGTGGAATCCGAAGCGCAGCAATTGTCGGAAGAAGTCATGTTGGGCGCGGTCGTGTATGGTCACGAGCAAATGAAAGTCGTGATCGATGCGATTCACGAGCTGGTACGTGATGCGGGTAAGCCAGAAGTGCAATGGGCGCCGGCAGCTAAAAATGAAGCGCTGATCGCTGCGGTGACTGCAGTTGCTGAACCGCTGTTGCGCGCTGCCTATCAGACTAAAGAAAAGCAAGCACGTACTGAGCAGCTGAAATCGGCCAGTGCTACTGTTGCTGCTGCGTTGGCAGAGCAGGCTGCAGTTGCTGGTGTGGATGCGCCGGATTCCGCAGAAGTTGGCAACATCCTGTTTGATCTGGAAGCAAAAATTGTACGTTCCCAGATCCTGGAAGGTGAGCCACGTATTGATGGCCGTGATACACGCACTGTGCGTCCTATCAGTATCAGTACTGGCGTATTGCCACGTACCCATGGTACCGCTCTGTTCACACGTGGCGAAACGCAGGCGCTGGTAATTGCGACTCTGGGTACAGCACGCGACGAACAGAAAATTGACGCCTTGATGGGTGAATATTCTGACCGCTTCATGTTGCATTACAACATGCCTCCGTTTGCTACTGGCGAAACTGGCCGTGTTGGTACGCCTAAGCGCCGTGAAATCGGCCATGGCCGTCTGGCTAAGCGCGCATTGCAGGCTGCATTGCCTGATCCGGAAGATTTCAGCTACTCCGTACGTCTGGTGTCTGAAATTACAGAGTCCAATGGTTCTTCCTCTATGGCGTCAGTATGCGGTGGCTGTCTGGCACTGATGGATGCGGGTGTGCCGATGAAAGCCCACGTCGCCGGTATCGCGATGGGTCTGATCAAAGATGGCAATAAATTTGCGGTTTTGACAGACATTCTGGGTGATGAAGATCATCTGGGTGATATGGACTTTAAAGTGGCAGGTACTGCCGCCGGTATCACTGCCTTGCAGATGGATATCAAAATTCAGGGCATCACCAAGGAAATCATGCAGGTCGCTTTGGCGCAGGCAAAAGAAGGCCGTATCCATATCCTGGGTAAGATGCAAGAAGCTGTGCCAACCGGTAAGACAGAATTGTCTGACTTTGCGCCACGCCTGATCACTATCAAGATCAATCCTGAAAAAATCCGTGACGTCATCGGTAAGGGTGGTGCAGTGATCCGCGCATTGACTGAAGAAACCGGTACGCAGATCGACATCAGTGATGAAGGTGTGGTCACTATCGCTTCTGTGGATGCTGCTGCAGGTCAGGAAGCTAAACGCCGTATTGAAGAGCTGACTGCTGAAGTTGAAGTAGGTAAGGTCTATGACGGTACAGTGTTGAAATTGCTGGACTTCGGTGCCATCGTTCAGATCATGCCAGGTAAAGATGGCTTGCTGCACATCAGCCAGATCGCAAATGAGCGCGTGAATGCAGTCGCTGACTACCTGAAAGAAGGTCAGCAAGTGCGCGTAAAAGTGCTGGAAACAGATGATCGCGGCCGCTTCAAGCTGTCGATGAAAGCAGCTGTGGCTGAAGGTGCTGATGTTCAGCAGCAACAACAGCAGCAACAGTAATCAATCATCGGCGTTAGCTGAAATTGTGAAAAGCGCCCGTATCATTACGGGCGTTTTTTTATTGGGGTTTACAAAAAAATCTGGCAAGGTGTGCTGGTAAGCTGGAGTGGGCTGAGTGACTTGTCTTTATTGCGCTACTTGGCGGCCTGTGTGTTGAATTGGTGTGTGAAATAGTTGGAGGTGCATGATGCGTGCGATAGAAATTCGTGGTTTTGGTGGTCCGGAAGTGCTGCAGCTTTGCGAGCGCGACATGCCTGTGCCGGGTCCTGGTGAGGTATTGATACGGGTCGGGGCGGCTGGGGTGAACCGGCCTGATGTGTTGCAGCGTATGGGGCTTTATCCGGTGCCGCCTGGTGCTTCGGATTTGCCCGGGCTGGAAGTGGCTGGCGAGATTGTGGCTGGTGATATGACTGGCAGTGACTTGCGCATTGGTGATGCGGTGTGCGCTCTGGTGCAGGGTGGGGGCTATGCTGAATATTGCGTCGCACCGCTGGTGCAGTGTCTGCCTGTTCCGCACGGATTGTCTATGCTGGAAGCGGCATCGCTGCCCGAAACTTACTTTACTGTCTGGAGTAATGTCTTTGACCGTGCACGTCTGCTGCCTGGCGAGAGTTTGCTGGTACAGGGTGGAGCATCCGGCATAGGTGTGGCGGCGGTGCAACTGGCGCGCGCAATGGGTAACCGGGTCTTCGCGACTGCCGGTTCGGATGAGAAATGCCGTGCTGTTGAGGTGTTGGGTGCGGAGCGCTGCATTAACTATAAAACTGAGGACTTTGTACAAGTTGTACGCGAGCTGACCGCTAACCGTGGTGTGGACGTGGTATTGGATATGGTGGCCGGTGATTATCTGCCACGTGAGATGCAGTGTCTGGCGGATGATGGGCGGATAGCGATCATCGCATTGCTGGGTGGGGCTAAGGCGCAAATCGATTTGGGGCAGGTGTTGCGCAGAAGGTTGACAATCACTGGCTCTACTTTGAGGCCGCGTTCCGTGGAGTTTAAGCATGCCATTGCCGCTCAGCTTAAGGAAAAGGTCTGGCCTTTGCTGGAAAATGGGCGGATTAAGCCTGTGATTCATGCGGTACTCCCTTTGCGGGAGGCGGCTCAGGCGCATGTGCTTATGGAGTCCGGGCAGCATATCGGAAAAATCGTCTTGCAGCTCGATTGAGGGCATCAATTTAGCTCCCCGGTTAAGGTCTTAAATGTAAGTGCTTAAATGATAGTGGAAACTTGTTGAATATTGAGGGGCTTGTGGTTTGACCACACTTGTTCCGCGGGATACAATAGACGGTTATTTACATTGAAACTGACTATGCGACGCACTCTTATAGCTGGTAACTGGAAAATGAATGGCAGCTTTGCTGCTAACCGCTCCTTACTTACTGAAATCGTAGCTGGTTTGCCAGCTCAGTCTTCGGCAGATGTACTGGTTTGTGCGCCTGCTCCTTATCTGGCTCAGTGTGCTGATGTGCTGGCTGCTTCGCCAGTCGCATGGGGGGCGCAGGATCTGTCTGTGCATGCGCAGGGTGCGTACACGGGTGAGGTGTCTGCTGCGATGTTGCTGGATTGTGGCTGTCGTTACGTGATAGTCGGGCATTCAGAGCGCCGTGCATATCATGCAGAGTCAGATCAACTGGTCGCGCAGAAGGCATTGCGCGCCGTTGAGGCAGGCCTGAAACCTGTGGTTTGTGTGGGTGAAACGCTGGAGCAGCGTGAGGGTGGTCAGACGAATCAGGTGGTGGGTGCACAGCTTGATGCGGTGCTTGCTCTGCTGACGGTCGAACAGTTGCGTCATATCGTGCTTGCGTATGAGCCGGTTTGGGCGATAGGCACTGGTAAAACCGCGACACCACAAATGGCGCAGGATGTGCATGCTTTCCTGCGTCAGCAGATTGCTGCAAAAGACCAGGGGTTGGGCGCGTCTATGCAAGTTTTGTATGGTGGCAGTATGAAGCCGGATAATGCGGCTGAGTTGCTTTCAATGGCGGATATTGATGGTGGCTTGATTGGTGGTGCGGCGCTGAAATCGGCGGATTTCCTCGCTATTGTCGGTGCAGTGAAGTAATCGCGAATTTGGATATTTAATCTTTTTTGGGTGTTTTGAATGCAAACTTTTTTTACGTTGATCGTTGTGGTGCAAGTGGTTTCGGCGTTGGCTATTATCGGTCTGGTGCTGTTGCAGCACGGTAAAGGTGCTGACATGGGTGCCTCTTTCGGTTCCGGTGCTTCGGGTAGCTTATTTGGTGCGACTGGCTCTTCCAATTTTCTGTCCCGTTCAACTGGTATCGCTGCTGCAATTTTCTTTTCTGCGACGCTGGCGTTGGCAGTGGTGGGCGGCAAAGCTAAAGTTAGTGGTGGTGTGATGGATAATTTGCCTGCGTCGGCTGCTCCGGCCAGTGCGGCAGTATCCGCTGCACCAGCTTCTGCGCCTGCAGATACGCAATCGAATCAGATTCCAAAATAAGTTGTACGGGGCAGAGTGGGTTGGTTTGGTTTGATTTGGTTTTGGGTGCTGAAAAAGCCTGAAGGTCTGGACTCCAAAGTTTGAACCGACTCTGCTGTGTATTTAATTTGTTGCTCAGCAAAAAAACTTCGATTTTATGCCCTTTGTGCGTTGAACAATGGGTGTGGAAGTAGTAGAATGCTGGGCTTAGGCCGACGTGGTGAAATTGGTAGACACGCTATCTTGAGGGGGTAGTGGCGCAAGCTGTACGAGTTCGAGTCTCGTCGTCGGCACCAAGCAAAAAGTCAGATTTTCTTTCCTGGCTTTGTCGAGGAAGTGGTTGTGGGTTTGAAGTCTCTTTCAAAATGCAATTCGCTTCATATGGCGTTCAATTACAGGTAGCCTAACGTGAACCTCGAAAATTATTTCCCAGTTCTTCTATTTATTCTGGTTGGCATCGGTGTTGGTGTATTGCCGCAATTATTAGGTCGCATCCTTGCTCCTTATAAGCCAGATTCCCAAAAAACATCCGCCTATGAGTGCGGCTTCGAGGCATTCGAAGATGCGCGCATGAAGTTTGATGTGCGCTACTACCTGATTGCTATTCTTTTTATTCTGTTTGATCTTGAGACTGCGTTCTTCTTCCCTTGGGGGGTGGCAATGCGTGATCTTGGCTGGCCAGGTTTCCTGATCATGCTGGGTTTTGTCTTGGAATTTGCAGTTGGATTCTGGTACATCTGGAAAAAAGGCGCTCTGGATTGGGAGTGATGGATTATGGCGATTGATGGTGTGTTGAATGAAGGCTTCGTTACGACGACTGCCGATAAGCTGATTAACTGGACCCGTACCGGGTCTATGTGGCCGATGACTTTTGGTCTGGCTTGCTGCGCGGTTGAGATGATGCATGCTGGTGCTTCCAGGTATGACCTGGATCGCTTTGGTGTGGTGTTTCGTCCGTCGCCACGTCAGTCTGACGTCATGATTGTTGCTGGTACGCTGTGCAATAAAATGGCGCCTGCGCTGCGTAAAGTTTACGATCAGATGGCTGAGCCGCGCTGGGTAATCTCTATGGGGTCCTGCGCTAACGGTGGTGGTTATTATCACTATTCGTACTCAGTTGTGCGTGGTTGCGATCGTATCGTGCCTGTTGATATTTATGTTCCGGGCTGCCCACCGACTGCTGAAGCGCTGATGTACGGCATCATCCAGTTGCAGAATAAGATCAAACGTACCAATACTATCGCGCGTTGAGCGATAGGTTGCTGAGGCATTCGTAAATTATGACAACCAAATTAGAGAAACTTGAGGCTGCTGTACAAGCTGTCTTGGGTGAGCGCATCGTTCAGTCGAAAAATGCGCTGGGTGAGTTGACTATCGTTGTTGCGGCTGCAGACTATCTGCAGGTAATGCGTGATCTGCGTGATCACGCAGATACGCATTTTGAAGAGTTGATTGACCTGTGTGGTGTTGATTACTCCACCTACGGTGACGGTGCATGGGATGGGCTGCGTTATGCGGTCGTATCCCATTTGCTGTCTGTGAAGCATAACTGGCGCTTGCGTGTGCGTGTGTTCGCTACGGACGACGACATGCCGGTAGTTGCTTCACTGATTGATGTGTGGAACGCGGCCAACTGGTATGAGCGTGAAGCTTTCGATTTGTACGGTATTTTGTTTGATGGTCACAATGATTTGCGCCGCATTCTGACTGACTATGGATTTATCGGTCATCCGTTCCGTAAAGATTTCCCTGTTTCCGGATATGTTGAGATGCGCTATGACGCTGAACAAAAGCGCGTGGTCTATCAGCCTGTCACCATTGAACCCCGCGAAAATACACCACGTATTATTCGTGAAGAAAATTACGGGATGAAATAATGGCTGAAATTAAGAATTACACCCTGAACTTTGGTCCTCAGCATCCTGCTGCGCACGGTGTGTTGCGTCTGGTGCTGGAGTTGGATGGTGAAGTGATCCAGCGTGCTGATCCGCATATTGGTTTGCTGCATCGCGCGACAGAAAAGTTAGCTGAACAAAAAACCTTCCTGCAGTCCGTGCCTTACATGGATCGCCTCGATTACGTATCCATGATGTGTAACGAGCATGCCTATGTGATGGCGATAGAAAAAATGCTGGGCCTGGAAGTGCCTTTGCGTGCGCAGTACATCCGCGTCATGTTCGATGAAATCACGCGTTTGCTGAACCATCTGTTGTGGATAGGCGCGCATGCGCTGGACGTGGGTGCGATGGCGGTGTTCCTGTACGCATTCCGCGAACGCGAAGACCTGATGGATTGCTACGAAGCGGTATCCGGTGCACGTTTGCATGCGGCTTACTATCGTCCGGGTGGTGTGTATCGTGATCTGCCGGATCAGATGCCTCAGTTCACGACCTCTGCTTTGAAAAACGAAAAAGCAATGCGTCAGATGAACGAGAACCGTCAAGGTTCCTTGCTGGACTTTATTGAAGACTTCACTAACCGTTTCCCTGGTTACGTCGACGAATACGAAACTCTGCTGACTGATAACCGTATCTGGAAACAGCGTCTGGTTGGCGTCGGTGTGGTGTCGCCTGAGCGTGCACTGGCTATGGGTTTCACTGGTGCGATGTTGCGTGGTTCCGGTATTGAATGGGATCTGCGTAAGAAGCAACCGTACGAAGTTTACGACCTGCTTGATTTTGATATTGCTGTCGGTGTGAATGGTGACTGCTACGACCGCTATCTGGTGCGCGTCGAGGAAATGCGTCAGTCTAACCGCATCATCAAACAATGCGTGGAATGGCTGCGGAATAATCCTGGTCCGGTGATCACCAATAATTATAAAGTGGCTCCGCCTGCACGTGTGAACATGAAGTCGAATATGGAAGAACTGATCCATCACTTCAAATTGTTCACTGAAGGCTTCCATGTTCCTGCTGGCGAAGCGTATGCAGCAGTTGAGCATCCAAAAGGTGAGTTCGGTATTTATCTGATGTCTGATGGTGCGAATAAGCCTTACCGGTTGAAGATCCGTGCTCCTGGCTATGCGCACTTGCAAGGTCTGGATGAAATGGCGAAGGGACACATGATTGCTGATGCGGTGACCATTATTGGTACTCAGGATATTGTGTTTGGTGAGATTGATAGATAAAGACGTTGGTTGACGTTGATTCGAGGCATGGGCTATGGTGTTATCAGAGCAGGCATTTAAAAAAATTGATCGTGAACTGGCAAAGTTCCCGGCTGACCAGCGTCAATCCGCTGTGATGGCGGCATTGGCTATTGCTCAAGACGAGACGGGATGGGTTTCCCCTGAAGTGATGCAGACCCTGGCAGACTACATTGGTATGCCAGCTGTCGCCGTTCAGGAAGTGGCCACCTTCTACAACATGTACAACACGAAACCGGTTGGCAAGTTCAAGATTTCTGTGTGTACCAATCTTCCTTGCGCCTTGTCCGGCGGTGAGCGCGCAGCGCATCACCTCAAGCAAAAACTGGGTCTCGATTACAAAGAGACCAGTGCTGACGGACAGTTTACGCTGGTTGAAGGTGAGTGCATGGGCGCTTGCGGCGATGCACCGGTTATGCTCGTGAATAACAAGCGTATGTGCAGCTTCATGTCGAACGACAAAATCGACCATCTGGTTAATGAATTGAAAGAGGCAGGTAAATAATGACGAGTCTGCATAGTCGCCATATTAAGCCTTTGATTCTGGCTGGTTTGGATGGAAAAAACTGGCATCTCGAAGACTATGTCGCACGGGGTGGTTATCAATCCCTGAAGCGCATCCTTTCCGAAAAAATCCCGCCTGAACAGGTTATCGCTGAGCTCAAAGCGTCATCGCTGCGTGGGCGTGGTGGTGCAGGTTTCCCGACTGGTCTGAAGTGGAGTTTCATGCCACGCCAGTTCCCTGGTCAGAAGTACCTGGTCTGTAATACAGATGAGGGTGAGCCTGGTACATTTAAAGACCGCGATATCATTCGCTATAACCCGCATGCCTTGATTGAGGGTATGGCAATCGGTGCGTATGCGATGGGTATCACTGTCGGCTACAACTACATTCACGGCGAAATTTTCGCAGATTACGATCGTTTCGAAGAAGCGATTGAAGAAGCACGTGCAGCTGGGATGTTAGGGAATAACATCGCCGGTTCCGAGTTTTCTTTCCAGCTGCATGCTTTCCATGGTTATGGCGCCTATATCTGCGGCGAAGAAACAGCTTTGCTGGAATCGCTGGAAGGTAAAAAAGGTCAGCCACGCTTTAAACCGCCATTCCCGGCCAGTTTTGGTCTGTATGGCAAGCCGACCACGATCAACAACACCGAAACCTTTGCTGCCGTGCCTTTCGTACTGGCCATGGGTGGTGAGGCCTATGCAGCATTAGGTAAGCCTAACAATGGCGGTACCAAGATTTTCTCTATGTCGGGTGACGTGGCGAAACCAGGTAACTATGAAGTGCCGCTCGGTACCCCGTTTGCGACGCTGCTGGAATTAGCTGGTGGCATGCGCGATGGTAAGAAGATCAAAGCGGTCATCCCTGGTGGTTCCTCGATGCCAGTATTGACTGGTGACGTGATGATGGCGACTGACATGGATTATGACTCCATCGCTAAAGCGGGTTCCATGCTGGGTTCCGGCGCGGTTATCGTGATGGATGAAACACGTTGCATGGTCAAATCCCTGCTGCGTCTGTCTTACTTCTACTTTGAAGAGTCTTGCGGTCAATGTACGCCTTGCCGTGAAGGCACAGGCTGGTTGTATCGCATGGTACATCGCATCGAACATGGTCAGGGCCGTCCGGAAGATCTGGATATGCTCAATTCCATCGCCGACAATATTCAAGGTAAAACGATTTGCGCACTGGGCGACGCTGCAGCAATGCCGGTACGTGCATTCGTGAAGAACTTCCGCGAAGAATTTGAATATCACATCGAGCATAAGCATTGCTTGGTTCCCACTTACCTGTAAGCCAGCTTCGGTTAGCACACTTAGAGTAGACCATGGTTGAAATCGAAATAGACGGCAAAAAAGTCGAAGTCCAAGAAGGTAGTATGGTGATGGATGCTGCCAATAAGCTTGGCACTTACATTCCTCATTTTTGCTATCACAAAAAATTATCTATTGCGGCAAACTGCCGCATGTGTCTGGTTGAGGTTGAAAAAGCACCTAAGCCATTGCCAGCCTGCGCGACTCCGGTCACGCCGGGCATGATCGTGCGTTCTCACAGCGATAAAGCGGTGAAAGCACAAAAAGCGGTAATGGAATTCCTGTTGATTAACCACCCGCTGGATTGCCCTATCTGCGATCAGGGCGGTGAGTGTCAGTTGCAGGATCTGGCGGTAGGTTACGGTGGCACGACTTCACGCTACGAAGAAGAAAAGCGTGTGGTATTCCACAAGGACGTAGGTCCGCTGGTATCGATGGAAGAAATGAGCCGCTGCATACATTGCACGCGCTGCGTCCGTTTCGGCCAGGAGATCGCTGGTGTGATGGAGCTGGGTATGCTCAATCGCGGCGAACACTCCGAGATCACTTCCTTCGTCGGTAAGACAGTTGACTCTGAATTGTCAGGCAACATGATCGATCTGTGCCCGGTCGGTGCACTGACTTCTAAGCCATTCCGCTACTCCGCACGTACCTGGGAATTGTCCCGTCGTAAATCGGTGAGTGCGCATGATGGTCTCGGCTCCAACCTGATCGTTCAGGTGAAGAATCACAAGGTAATGCGCGTTGTTCCTCTCGAAAACGAAGAGATCAACGAGTGCTGGATTTCCGACAAAGACCGCTACTCTTATGAAGGCGTGAACAGCGCTGAGCGTCTGACCAAGCCTATGATCAAGCAAGGTGGTCAATGGCAGGAAACTGACTGGCAAACCGCACTGGAATACGTTGCGCATGGCCTGCGTAATGTCAAGCATGAACACGGTGCTGATTCCATTGCTGCTGTTGTTGCGCCCTATGCGACACTGGAAGAAATGAGCCTGGCACAACGCATCGTACGTGGTCTGGGTTCTGACAATATCGACTTCCGTCTGCGTCAGACTGATTTTGCACTGAACGGCACAGTGAAACCTTGGCTGGGTACCAGCATTGCGCAATTCGCGCAGCTGAAAAATGTATTCGTCATCGGCTCTTTCCTGCGCAAAGACCATCCTTTGCTGGCTGCGCGTCTGCGCCAGTCTGCTAAGCTGGGCGCCAAGTTAAGCGTTCTGAATGCAACGGATGATGACCTGCTGATCAAGCTGGCAAATAAAGTCGTTGCTGCACCATCTGCATGGCTGGCAGAACTGGCCAAAGTAGCGGTAGCCATCGCTGCCAAAAAAGAAGTGGCTGCACCAGCTGGTTTCGAACAGTTTGTAGCTGACAGCACCGCAGAAAATATCGCTGCCAGCCTGATCGCAGGCAAGGCCGGTGTTTTCCTCGGTAACGCAGCGGTTGCACATCCACAGTCTGCACAATTGCACGCGCTGGCACAATGGATTGCTGAACAGACCCAGGCTGATTTCGGTTATCTGACTGAAGCGGCAAATACGGTCGGTGGCTATCTTGCAAACGCCTATCCACAAAAGTCTGCACAAGCGGTTTTCGCGGCGCCTAAGAAAGCCTACATCGTATTGCACGCTGAGCCTTTGCTGGACAGCGCCAATCCGGTTCAGGCCCAGGCTGCACTGGCTCAGGCCGAAATGGTGGTGGTCATGTCACCATTTAAACATGGTGCTGAGTATGCGGACGTATTGCTGCCAGTATCTCCATACACAGAAACAGCCGGTACTTTCGTGAACTGTGAAGGTCGCGCACAAAGCTTCCACGGTGTGGTTCGTCCTTTGGGCGATACCCGTCCCGCATGGAAAGTCTTGCGCGTACTTGGCAATTTGCTGAGCCTGCCTGATTTTGATTTCGAGACTTCCGAAGCAGTACGCGACAGCGTGCTGGCAGGTAAAGACCTTGCGGCTATCCTCAATAACCGTGCTGATATCGCTCCGGTTGCAGTACAAACTGCAAGCGTCGCGCTGGAACGTATCGCTGATGTAGGTATTTATAACACTGACGGTATCGTGCGTCGCGCTGAAGCGCTGCAACAGACTGCAGATGCACGTGCACCGCTGGCGTCGATCAGCGCTGCGCTGGCTGCACAGCTGGGTGCGCAGGATGGTGATTTGTTGAAATTCACTAAAGGTGGTTCGGTATTGTTAAATACACGTATCGATGCTGCATTGCCAGCGAATGTAGTCCGCGTCGCAGCAGCCAATGTGTTGACCGCGAATCTGGATGGTATGTTTGGCGAAATTAACGTGGAGCGTGCGTAATGGATTTGCTGCTCACTTTGCAAAATATGGGTCAGAGTGTATTTGGCTATTACTGGCCTTTTGTCTGGACCTTAATCAAGATCGTTTGCATTACTTTGCCTGTCATGGGTTGCGTTGCGTACCTGACTTTGTGGGAACGTAAGATGATAGGCTGGATGCATATCCGTCTGGGCCCGAATCGTGTCGGTCCTGCCGGGTTGTTGCAGCCGATTGCTGACGCCCTGAAGCTCTTGCTCAAGGAAATCGTTGTTCCGGCAAAAGCAAATAAAGTCTTGTTTATCTTGGCGCCGGTCATGACCATCATGCCTGCGCTGGCAGCCTGGTCGGTTATTCCTTTTGGTCCAGAGACAGTGCTGGCGAATGTGAATGCAGGTCTGTTGCTGATCATGGCGATCACTTCCATGGAAGTGTACGGCATCATCATCGCAGGCTGGGCATCGAACTCTAAGTATGCTTTCCTCGGTGCGATGCGTGCTTCTGCACAGATGGTGTCCTATGAAATCGCGATGGGTTTCGTGCTGGTGATCGTACTGATGGTATCCGGCAGTCTGAATCTGACTGATATCGTCAATTCCCAGACTAAGGGTTTTGCTGCGAGCCATGGTTTCAATCTGTTCTCCTGGAACTGGTTGCCATTGCTGCCTATGTTTGTCGTGTATGTGATTTCCGGTATTGCGGAAACCAACCGTCACCCGTTTGACGTGGTTGAAGGTGAGTCTGAAATCGTTGCCGGTCACATGGTTGAATACTCCGGTATGTCGTTTGCGATGTTCTTCCTGGCTGAATACGCTAACATGATCCTGATCTCTGCGATGGCATCCCTGATGTTCCTCGGCGGCTGGTCGGCACCATTGGCCTTCCTGGACTTTATCCCTGGCTGGATCTGGCTTGGTATAAAGACTTTCTTTGTGGTTTCCCTGTTTATCTGGGCACGTGCATCTTTCCCACGCTATCGCTATGACCAGATTATGCGTCTGGGTTGGAAAGTATTCATTCCGCTGACCCTGGTGTACTTGGTAATCGTTGCAGCTTGGATGCAAACCTCCTGGAATATTTGGAAGTAAGAGGCTAGAAAAATGGAAGCAATTAAAGATTTTTTTGGCAGCCTGATGCTGCGCGAACTGATTAAGGGGCTGGCACTGACTGGTCGCTACATGTTCGCTCGCAAAATTACTGTCCAATTTCCTGAGGAAAAAACGCCACAGTCCCCACGTTTCCGTGGTCTGCATGCACTGCGTCGTTATCCAAATGGTGAAGAGCGTTGTATCGCCTGTAAATTGTGCGAAGCAGTTTGTCCTGCAATGGCGATCACCATTGAATCCGACCAGCGTGAAGATGGTAGCCGTCGTACCACACGTTATGATATCGATCTGACCAAATGTATATTCTGTGGATTCTGCGAAGAGTCCTGCCCGGTCGATTCGATTGTTGAAACGCATGTGCTGGAATATCACGGTGAAAAACGTGGCGACCTGTACTTCACCAAAGAGATGCTGCTTGCTGTAGGTGATCGTTACGAGAACGAAATCGCCGCAGCCCGCGCTGCTGACGCTGCTTACCGCTAATTGGATAGAATTCGATATGGAATTTACCACTGTTTTATTTTATGTTTTTTCAGCGATTCTGGTGCTGGCAGCCACGCAGGTGATCACTGCCAGAAATCCGGTTCATGCAGCGCTGTTCCTGGTGCTGTCATTTTTCACAGCAGCTGGCATCTGGATGCTGTTGAAAGCTGAATTCCTGGCGATCGTACTGGTGCTGGTGTATGTCGGTGCCGTCATGGTGCTGTTTCTGTTCGTCGTGATGATGCTGGATATTAATATCGACAAACTGCGTGCCGGATTCTGGAGCCATTTCCCTTTGGCTGCTACTGTAGGTGTCGTGATCGTGCTGGAAATGTCTGCGGTTTTATGGAAAGGCTTCCTGCTTCCGTTTAACCACGTACCTGCAGCGTCTGATAACTTAGGTAATACCAAGAACCTGGGTGTGATTATTTTCACGCAGTATCCGTTTGCGTTTGAGGTTGCCGCTGCAATTCTGTTGCTGGCTATCGTTGCCGCGGTTGCTCTGACTCTGCGTAAGCGTAAAGACAGTAAATATGTCGACCCGGCACAGGCTGTCAAAGTGAAAGCATCTGACCGTGTACGCATCGTCAAGATGAAAGCTGAATCTGAGCGTGTGGCTGACGCATCCACCGCGGCTAAGGAGAACTGATCATGGGTTTGTCTCTGACACACTACTTAATCCTGGGCGCGATACTGTTCGCAATTTCTATCGTCGGTATTTTTCTGAATCGTAAAAATATCATCGTCTTGCTGATGGCGATTGAGCTGATGCTGTTGGCTGTGAATATCAACTTTATTGCATTCTCCCATTACCTGGGTGATGCAGCAGGTCAGATTTTCGTCTTCTTCATTCTGACGGTAGCAGCGGCAGAATCGGCGATAGGTCTGGCTATCTTGGTCGTACTGTTCCGTAATCTGGATACGATCAATGTCGAAGATCTGGACGCATTAAAGGGATAATGATGGCGGGTCGTTATTGGATAACGACCCATCATTCGCTGGCGATTTAAAAAAGTAATAAGCTAACAAAGGGTCATCATGGCGGGGCAACTTAACCCACAACTATTATTGGCTGTACCTCTGGCTCCATTGGCAGGATCTGCCATTGCAGGTTTGCTGGGCACCAAGTTTTTCGGTAACGTCGTCGGGCGTAAAGTCTCACACACGGCGACTATCCTTGGCGTTCTGGTCGCGTTCATCCTTTCGTGTATGACGCTCAGTTCACTGCTGGATGGTGCACCGGTCTACAATGCGACTTTATATCAGTGGATGGAAGTCGCTGGTCTGAAGCTGGAAGTCGGTTTCCTGGTCGATAATCTGACGGCCATGATGATGTGCGTGGTGACCTTCGTGTCGCTCATGGTGCATATCTATACCATCGGTTATATGCAGGAAGACGAAGGCTATAACCGCTTCTTCTCGTATATCTCCCTGTTCACTTTCTCCATGCTGATGCTGGTGATGAGTAACAACTTCCTGCAATTGTTCTTTGGCTGGGAAGCGGTGGGCCTGGTGTCTTATCTGCTGATTGGCTTCTGGTATACCAAGCCAACGGCGATCTACGCGAACATGAAGGCATTCCTGGTCAACCGTGTCGGTGACTTTGGCTTCATACTCGGTATCGGCTTGCTGCTTGCTTACTCAGGCTCGATGAATTACGCGGAAGTCTTCGCTAAGAAAGAAGAGCTGGCGACAGTATTGTTGCCAGGCACAGACTGGATGCTGATTACCGTTGCCTGTATCTGCCTGTTTATCGGTGCGATGGGTAAATCTGCTCAGTTCCCGCTGCACGTCTGGTTGCCTGACTCCATGGAAGGCCCGACACCGATTTCCGCGCTGATTCACGCCGCAACTATGGTGACTGCAGGTATCTTCATGGTATCCCGTATGTCTCCGTTGTTTGAATTGTCCGATACCGCCTTGTCCTTTATTCTGGTTATCGGTTCGATTGCCGCCTTGTTTATGGGCTTCCTGGGTATCATCCAGAACGATATCAAGCGCGTTGTTGCTTACTCTACGCTGTCCCAGCTGGGTTATATGACAGTCGCCCTGGGTGCTTCAGCCTACTCGGTTGCTGTTTTCCATCTGATGACACATGCGTTCTTTAAAGCGCTGCTGTTCTTAGGTGCAGGTTCTGTGATTATCGGTATGCATCATGATCAGGACATCCGTAACATGGGTGGTCTGCGTAAGTACATGCCAATCACCTGGATCACGTCCTTGCTGGGTTCCCTGGCGCTGATCGGTACTCCGTTTTTCTCCGGCTTCTACTCTAAAGACAGCATTATCGAAGCAGTGCAGGCTTCACATCTGGCAGGCGCTGGCTTTGCTCAGTTTGCGACGCTGGCTGGTGTATTCGTGACTGCCTTCTATTCTTTCCGTATGTACTTCCTGGTATTCCACGGTAAGGAAAACTTCGGTCACGCCCATGATCATCATGGCCATGATGCACACGATGCGCATGATGATCACGGCGATCATCACCATGGACTGGCTCCAGGTCAGAAACCGCATGAATCACCATTCGTGGTCTGGTTCCCATTGGTTGCGCTGGCAATTCCTTCGGTCGCTATCGGTTTCATCGCCATCGAACCGATGTTGTTCGGCAGCTTCTTCAATAACGTGATTTTCGTTAATGAAGCACATCACGCGATGGCAGAGCTGAAACACGAGTTCCATGGCCCGGTAGCAATGGCCGTGCATGCACTGACATCCTTGCCACTGTGGCTGGCGATTGCAGGTGTAGCCTTGTCGTATTTCTTCTACATGGTGAAACCAGCGATTCCGACTGCAATCAAGAAAAATGCAAGCGCAATCTACACGCTGCTGGACAATAAATACTACATGGATCGCTTCAATGAGATCGTATTTGCAGGTGGCGCACGCTTACTGGGTGGCGGCCTGTGGAATATTGGTGACAAGGGTCTGATTGACGGTCTGATTGTCAACGGAAGTGCCAAAGTTGTAGGCTGGTCTTCCCGCGTCATCCGTTTGTTCCAGAGTGGTTATATCTATCACTATGCTTTTGTAATGATTTTGGGCGTACTGGCATTCCTCGTCTATTTCATGCCTTTCCCTTTTGCTAAATAAGTGACCTCAGCGATAACAATATAATCATGATGCAGTCGACCTCTTCTTTACTCAGCCTTGCGATCTGGTGCCCTATCGCGTTCGGCATATTTGTCCTGGCGTTCGGCCGGGACAGCAATCCAGGGCTGGTACGTGGCTTATCTCTGATAGGTTCCTTAGCCAGTTTTCTTGTGACTTTGCCTTTGATCAAAAACTTTGATAATGCTGCGCATGGCATGCAGTTTGTCGAGAAGTTTTCATGGATAGAAAAGTTTAATGTTTTCTATGCACTCGGTATCGATGGTATCTCTTTGTGGCTGGTACCCCTGACCGCGTTTATCACTGTGATCGTGGTGATCGCTGCATGGGAAGTGGTCGAGAAGCAGGTCGCACAATATATGGGCGCATTCCTGATCTTGTCAGGACTGATGATCGGTGTGTTCTGCGCGACAGACGGTTTGCTGTTCTATGTATTCTTCGAAGCGACGCTGATTCCTATGTACATCATCGTCGGTATCTGGGGCGGCCCGAACCGCGTGTATGCAGCATTTAAGTTTTTCCTGTACACCTTGCTCGGTTCTTTGCTGACTCTGGTTGCTGTGATTTATCTGTATATCAAAGCGGGTCACTCGTTTGATATCCTGGTATGGCACAAACTGCCTTTGCCACTGCACACACAGATTATGATCTTCTGCGCATTCCTGATGGCATTCGCGGTCAAGGTACCTATGTGGCCCGTGCATACCTGGTTGCCTGATGCTCACGTTGAAGCGCCTACCGGTGGTTCCGTGGTGTTGGCTGCGATCATGCTGAAACTGGGCGCTTATGGTTTCCTGCGCTTCTCCCTGCCTATCGCACCGGACGCGAGCCACTACATGGCCGGTTTCATGATTACCTTGTCGCTGATTGCTGTGATCTATATTGGTCTGGTCGCATTGGTACAGGCCGATATGAAGAAACTGGTAGCCTATTCTTCTATCGCTCACATGGGTTTCGTGACTTTAGGCTTCTTCATGTTTAACGACATGTCGGTTCAAGGTGCGATCGTGCAAATGATTTCTCACGGTTTCATTTCCGGCGCGATGTTCCTGTGTATCGGTGTATTGTATGACCGCGTACACTCCCGTCAGATCGTTGACTACGGTGGTGTGGTCAACACAATGCCGCGTTTCGCTGCTTTCTTCGTGTTGTTCTCCATGGCTAACTGCGGTTTGCCTGCGACGTCCGGCTTCGTCGGCGAATTCATGGTGATCCTGGGTGCAGTGAAGTTTAACTTCTGGATCGGTATGCTGGCAGCAACAGCTCTGATCTTTGGTGCAGCTTATTCGCTGTGGATGGTTAAACGCGTGGTATTCGGTCAGATTGTTCATGATCATGTTGCAAAACTCACAGATCTGAACATGCGTGAATTCTTCATGCTGGGTGTGTTGGCTATCGCAGTACTGGCGATGGGTCTGTATCCAGCAGTATTTACAGATGCGATGCAAGTCTCGGTATCTGATTTGTTGAAGCACGTTGCGACATCGAAGGTATTACCTTAACAGAGGATGTAGCCAGGTAAGCGGGCCGCAGCGGCTTATTGCTGCGGCAGCGATCAATGCTAGTAGAACGAAATAATATGAACTTCATACCACTTTATCCCGAAATGTTTTTGCTGGTGGCCATTTGCGCCATTTTGCTGATCGACATGTTCCTGTCAGATGGCAAACGCAATCTGACTTATGTGCTCAGTTTGCTTGCACTGGCTGTCACCGCCGCATTGACAGTGGGTACGGCTGATCCGGTTGCATCTGTGTACGTCAGCAATAACATGTTTGTGTCTGACCCTATGTCGGTCATGCTGAAACTGGCTTCTTACGCAGCAGTTGCGATGACACTGGTCTATTCCCGTCAGTATGTGACAGACCGCGGTATGAGTAATGGAAAACTGGGCGGCGAGTTCTACGTGCTGGCTCTGTTTTCCTTGCTTGGTCAGATGGTCATGATCTCCGGCAATAATTTCCTGGTGATTTATTTGGGCCTCGAGTTGATGTCACTGTCTTTGTATGCGCTGGTTGCATTGCGCCGTGAACATACAGTCTCGACAGAAGCGGCGATGAAGTACTTCATTCTTGGCGCACTGGCATCTGGCTTTATGCTGTACGGTATTTCTATGTTGTACGGTGCGACGGGTTCACTGGAACTGGCTGAAGTATCGAAAGAGGCTGCATCTGCAACTGCAAACAAAACAATTCTGGTATTTGGTATCGTATTCCTGGTAGCTGGTCTGGCCTTTAAACTGGGTGTTGTTCCTTTCCACATGTGGGTACCTGACGTGTATCAGGGTTCTCCTACTGCAGTGACTTTGCTGCTGGGTGGCGCACCTAAGCTTGCAGCATTCGCGATTACTTTCCGTCTGTTGGTGGAAGGCTTGTTCCCGCAAGCGGTTGATTGGCAGCAGATGTTGGTGGTGCTGGCGGTGATGTCCATGGCGATCGGTAATATCACCGCGATTGCACAGACTAATCTGAAGCGTATGCTGGCTTACTCCACCATTTCCCAAATGGGCTTCATGTTGCTGGGCCTGCTGTCCGGTGTATCGAATGGCAGCTCCGCTCTGGCAGCAGATGCTTACAGTGCATCCATGTTCTACAGCATTACTTATGTGTTGACCACATTGGGAACTTTCGGCGTGATCATGCTGTTGTCACGCTCAGGTTTTGAAGCTGAGAATCTGGATGATCTGAAAGGTCTGAACAAGCGTTCACCATGGTTCGCATTTGTCATGTTGCTGTTGATGTTCTCGCTGGCAGGTATTCCTCCGCTGATGGGCTTCTATGCAAAATTGTCGGTACTGCAGTCAGTGGTGGCAACTGGTCAGATCTGGCTCGCTGTGGTTGCGGTCTTGTTCTCACTGATCGGTACTTTCTATTATCTGCGCGTCGTCAAGCTGATGTACTTTGATGAAGCTCAGGACAGCAATCTGATTAATCCGACAGCAGACGTACGTATTGTTTTGAGCCTGAATGGGCTGGCGGTTCTGGTAATGGGCTTGTTGCCTAGCGGCCTGATGTCCGCGTGCCTGAACGCCATCGTCAAAACACTGGCTTCCTAAAGGTGAGTTTTGCATAGTTCAGTCTCTGTCTGGTTATTGGTAGGGTTTGCAGTGTTTGCTGCAAACCTGCCTTTTCTGAATGAACGCTGTTTCGCAATTTTCGCGCTACAGCGTTTTTCTTTGTCTAAGCCTGTTTTTATTCGGCTACTTGAATTGCTGGCGCTTTACTTTGTCGTGCTGGGACTGGGGTTTTTCCTTGAGGCGCAACTCGGCAATCGTTTCCCACAAGGATGGGAATTTTATGCGACGACTTTGTGCTTATTTCTGGTATTGAGTTTCCCCGGATTTGTGCTGCGCTATCTGGTGAAACGCAGGGGCGTCCGTCATGAGTGATGAGCAGCTCAGAGAGCAACGTATAGACAGCAGGCTCGCGTATGACGGTGATTTCTTGCGGGTGAATAAGGATACCATCGCACTACCAGACGGCAAGACCGCAACCCGCGAGTACATCCTGCATCCTGGCGCGGTGGTGGTGATTCCCTTACTCGACGATGGCAGGGTATTGATGGAGCGCCAGTTCCGCTACCCTTTGGACCGCGTATTCATCGAATTCCCTGCCGGGAAAATCGATGCAGGTGAGGATATTCTGGCTTGTGCCAAGCGCGAGTTGCAGGAAGAAACCGGCTACAAGGCAACCGATTGGCAGCATGTGTGTACCATTCACAATGCCATCGCTTACTCAGATGAGCACTTAGAAATTTATTTGGCCAAGGGGCTGCAGGCAGGTGAAGCCAGCCTTGATGAAGAAGAATTTTTAGAGACGTTTTTCGCAACGCCGGAGCAGCTTCTGGCTTGGGTTAAGGATGGCAGTATCACCGATGTGAAAACGATCATCGGCATCTTTTGGCTGGAAAAAATTCTCAGTAAAAGCTGGTGAATGCAGACTGCAGGTCTTCGTCTTGCGCCAGCCTGCAGCAAAGTGCTATACACAGTGCGATCATCGCGCTATAAATACAGCGCCATAAAAAAGCCGTCGTTTGCGACGGCTTTTTGCTTACATATTCGGGTAGTTAGGACCACCACCGCCTTCAGGCGTCACCCACACGATATTTTGTGTCGGGTCTTTAATGTCACAGGTCTTACAGTGCACACAGTTTTGTGCATTAATTTGCAGCTTATCCTGACCATCATCCGTTTTAGTAAATTCATACACACCAGCCGGGCAATATCTGCTTTCCGGGCCCGCATATTTAGCCAGATTGACAGAGACAGGCACATCCGGATTTTTCAAGGTCAGATGGATAGGCTGATCTTCGGCGTGATTGGTATTCGAAATAAATACTGAGGACAGCCGGTCAAAAGTCAGTTTGCCATCTGGCTTAGGATAATTGATAGGCTGGAACTCGGACGCCGGGCGCAGGCACTCATGGTCAGCATGGGTATGACGCAAAGTCCATGGTGCTTTACCACCTAACAGTACCTGATCTATCCCCACCATCAATGTGCCCAGGTACAGACCTTTGCTCATCCAAGGCTTGAAGTTACGTGCCACATGCAATTCCTCATGCAGCCACGATGCTTCAAATGCACTAGCGTAGGCTGTCACTTCGTCATACTGACGGTTTTCTTGCAAGGCATCAAATACCGCATTCGCTGCCAGCATACCGGTCTTAATCGCAGCATGGCTGCCTTTGATGCGGCTTGCATTGAGGAAGCCCGCATCACAACCTATCAACGCACCACCCGGGAACGTCAGTTTTGGCAAGGATTGCAAACCACCAGCCGTAATGGCACGTGCGCCATAGGCAATACGCTTACCGCCCTCAAAGAATTTGCGGATTTCCGGATGCGTTTTATAGCGCTGGAACTCTTCATAAGGTGAGAGATACGGATTTTCATAACCCAGACCCACCACATAACCCACTGCGACCTGATTATTTTCCAGGTGGTACAGGAAGGAACCGCCATAGGTGCTGCTATCCAGTGGCCAGCCAGCGGAGTGGATTACCAGACCTGGCTGATGTTTGGCCGGATCGATTTCCCACAGTTCTTTAATGCCGATACCGTAGGTTTGCGGGTCTTTGCCTTTGTTCAGATCAAATTTACTGATCAGCTGTTTGCCCAGATGACCACGCGCGCCTTCTGCAAACAATGTGTATTTTGCATGCAGTTCCATACCCAGCTGGAAGGCCGGACCTGGCTCACCTTCGCGATTGACACCCATATTGCCGGTGGCGACACCTTTGACCGAACCGTCATCGTTGTACAGCACCTCAGCCGCGCTGAAACCAGGGAAAATTTCTACGCCCAGATTTTCTGCTTGCTGTCCCAGCCAACGCACTACATTGGCGAGTGAAATCACATAATTGCCGTGATTCTGGAAGCAGGATGGCAGTAAAAAGTTCGGTGTTTTATAAGCTTTGGTCTCCGATAAAAACAGGAAGCGGTCTTCCGTCACTTCTGTATTCAGAGGTGCACCAAGTTCTTTCCAATTTGGGATCAGTTCCGTTAATGCTTTTGGATCCATTACTGCGCCGGACAAAATATGCGCGCCCAGTTCGCCGCCTTTTTCCAGCACGCAAACTGACACTTCATTGCCTTTTTCTGCGGCCAGCTGTTTTAATTTGATTGCGGCAGACAAACCTGCAGGACCGCCGCCGACGATCACGACGTCATACTCCATCGCATCGCGGGGGCCGTACTGTTCAAGAATGTTTTGTGTCATGGCTGTAATCGCTTTCAGAAAATTTTTCGAACGAACGTGCTAAATTAGTCACAGCATGGTATATGCTGAAAACGCATTCTGCAAGTTCTGGATTAGGCGCACGCCCCTAGATTTACACCCGCATTTGACTCATCTCTGGCAGGTTTTTATTTTCAGTGAACTGAGCATGTTACAGATCAGTGTGATTAGCCTGAGAGTGTGACAAACTGCGCTTCGAGGTGCTTATTTGCTTAGCCGGGGTTGATGAGCCTATCCTTTTTTTCCTGCTTTGCAGGTTGGCTGAATTATGGCAGAGCCCCGCAAGGATCGCATCATATGCTGTGTGAAACCCATCTATTTTGTAAAAAAAAACGATGTGTACGAATTCCATACAACATACATGTGATCTCTATGTCATCATAGCGAATTGAGTGTAGATCCGCATATCTAACAAAACGGAGAGACGAATGGGTATAGAAGTCAATTTCGAAGGCAAAATCGCGCTGGTGACCGGTGCTTCCAGCGGCTTAGGTGCACGCTTTGCCAAGGTGCTGGCTCAGGCTGGCGCTCAGGTCGTACTCGCTTCACGCAGAATAGACCGTTTAAAAGAGCTGCGTGCTGAAATTGAAGCCGAAGGTGGCGCCGCGCATGTAGTGGCATTGGATGTGACCGATTATGCCAGCATTAAGTCTGCCATCGCGCATGCTGAGACAGAAGCAGGTCCTATCGATATTCTGATCAATAATTCGGGCGTATCCACCACTCAGCGCCTGGTCGATGTGACGCCTGATGATTATGCCTACGTGATGGATACCAATCAGCGTGGCGCTTTCTTTGTGGCGCAGGAAGCGGCGAAGCGCATGATAGCGCGTCATAAAGGCGATCCGCGCAAGCAGCACCGCATCGTCAATATCGCCTCTGTTGCGGGTCTGCGCGTATTGCCACAAATTGGCATTTACTGCATGAGTAAGGCTGCCGTGGTGCATATGACCAAGGCCATGGCGGTCGAATGGGGTAAATACGGGATTAACGTGAATGCGATCTGTCCCGGCTATATTTCAACCGAAATTAATTCCGATTATTTCGACACTGAGCAGGGGCAAAAACTGATTGAATTGTTGCCGCGTCGCCGCGTTGGCAGCCCGGAAGACCTCGATGGCTTGTTGTTGCTGTTAGCGGCAGAAGAATCACGCTTCCTCAATGGTGCTATCGTGACTGCTGATGATGGATTGAGTGTGCAATGACAGAAGTGATTACTGAGCGTAAGGCGGCTGATAAGAAGCTGGTCTATACCGTCACTATTCCCATACGCTGGGGCGATATGGATGCGCTCGGCCATGTGAACAATACGGTGTATTTTCGCTTTATGGAGCAGGCCAGGATAGAGTGGCTGGCAATGATGGGATGTTTGCCTGACGAGAACGGCAATGGTGCTGTGATCGTCAATGCGCATTGCACCTTCAAAAAGCCGCTTAAGTATCCTGATCAGGTGGAGGTCTGTACCTATATCGCCGCATTAGGGCGAACAAGCTTTGAAACCATACAGGAGATGCGCTCAGTCAGTGGCGGCTACACCCTGTATGCTGAGGGGGGCGCCAAGGTGGTATGGGTGGACCGGCAGACTGAAAAAGCGACCGCAGTTCCTGAAGCGATACGACAAAAATTTAATGAGCTAAAGCAGGCTGGGCGGCGCCGCAGGACTTGATGCCCGCACAGGCGAAGGCCTGCGTTTCAACGCATGATGCCCAGCAGCTTATGTACCAGTTCACTCGAGGTCGCAGCGCTGAACTTTTTCATCAGTTTGGCTCTGTGCATTTCAACTGTGCGCGGACTCAGTTCAATTTGCCGTGCAATCAGTTTGCTGGTTTTACCCTCGACCAGCAAAGCAGCAATCTCTCTTTCTCTGGGCGTTAATTCTGCCGATACACTGCGTTTGGCGCTCAGATCCTCAAAGGTCCAGATGCCCGCTGCATGTGGGTGATCCTTTTGCAATCCACGCCCCGAGACATGACACCAGAATAAATCCTGATTGGCACGCTTCATAATTCTTTCGTCGGAATAGCAGCCCTTGGCATTGATGATGGGCGTGATTCTCGCGCCTGTGCGCTCAAACTCATCGCTGCTCGGATACAGTATCTGGAATGACGCACCAATGAGCTCATGTTTCGTATATCCAAACATCTCAGCCAAAGCCTCATTGCAGGCGTGGATCACCCGGTTTTGTGAGACGCACATCCCTATGGGCGCCAGTTGGAAAATCGTTTCAAAATCGATGGTTTGCATAGCTCTGACAGATAAATCCTGATGTGCTGCTTCAGTGGCCGGGCGTGCTCGAACGCTAGGTAGTTTTACGGTATTGCGGAGTATAACGCAGCAATCTATGCTGCATGGCTAAGATTATAAGACGTATCTTTTCTGATCCGGTGTGTGTATCGTTGCGATTGAATAGCTGCTCCATATGCTGCCGTTTTGACGAATTATCCTGAAGAGAGGGGACAAACATGAATAAAGTGTATCCTGATGCGACCACTGCGCTGGCCGGACTGGTTCAAGATGGGCAGACCATCGCCGTCGGCGGCTTCGGCTTGTGTGGTATTCCTGAGGCACTGATAGGCGCATTGCGCGATTCCGGTGTGACCGGTCTGACCGCAATTTCGAATAATGCAGGCGTGGATGGATTTGGTCTGGGTCAGCTGTTGACCACACGTCAGATTAAGAAAATGATTTCCTCCTATGTCGGGGAAAATAAAGAATTTGAGCGTCAATATCTGGCCGGTGAACTCGAACTGGAATTTACACCTCAAGGCACCCTGGCAGAAAAATTGCGCGCCGGTGGTGCCGGTATTCCCGCATTTTTTACTAAGACCGGCGTTGGTACTATCGTGGCTGAGGGTAAGGAAATCCGCGAATTCGATGGCCATCAATATGTGATGGAGCGCTCCCTGGTGGCGGACGTATCCCTGGTGAAGGCCTGGAAGGCAGATAAAGCGGGGAATCTGGTGTACCGCAAAACAGCGCGTAACTTCAATCCCAATGTGGCGATGGCAGGTAAGGTCACTGTGGTGGAGGTTGAAGTGCTGGTGGAAACCGGCGAGCTGGACCCGGATGAAGTGCATACACCAGGTATTTTCGTACATCGCATCGTTGTGAATGCGCAGCCTGAAAAGCGCATAGAACAACGTACAACGCGTCCAACTAAATAAGCCGGGAGATAAACATGGCGTGGAACCGAGATGAAATGGCAGCACGTGCAGCCGCAGAATTGCAAGACGGATTTTATGTGAATCTGGGTATAGGTTTGCCGACCCTGGTGGCGAATCATGTGCCGCAAGGGATGGAAGTCTGGCTGCAATCTGAAAATGGTCTGTTAGGCATAGGTCCTTTCCCTACCGAAGAGGAAGTGGATGCAGATTTGATCAATGCCGGTAAGCAGACCGTAACGACCTTGGCGGGATCTTCTATTTTTAGTTCTGCTGATTCGTTTGCGATGATACGCGGCGGTAAAATCAACCTGGCGATTCTGGGGGCGATGCAGGTCAGTGAAAAGGGTGATCTGGCGAACTGGATGATCCCAGGCAAAATGGTCAAGGGCATGGGTGGCGCTATGGATCTGGTTGCCGGTGTAGGTCGTGTCGTAGTGCTGATGGAGCACGTCGCCAAAGGTGATGCGCCTAAAATTCTGCATCAATGCAATCTGCCACTGACTGGGGTTGCTGTGGTCAATCGCATCATTACCGATCTGGGTGTGATTGATGTGACCCCGGCAGGCTTGAAAGTCGTTGAGCTCGCCAGCGGTGTGAGTGCAGAAGAAATTCAGGCTAAGACCGAAGCAAAGCTGGACCTCAGCGCCGTACAATAAACTGCGTTGTCAGTGAAAAAAAAGCCAGTCCGGATGACCCGTACTGGCTTTTTTGTTAGTGACGCTGCGGACCTTATTGTGCGACCCAGCCACCATCCATATTCCAGGCCACGCCACGAATCTGGGTTGCTGCATCGCTGCAAAAGAATACGGCCAAGGCACCTAATTGTTCAGGCGTGACAAATTCGCCGGACGGTTGTTTTTCAGCCAGCAGGGCTTTCTTGGCTTCTTCATTGCTCAGATTGTCTTTGGCAGCACGCGCGTCTACTTGCTTTTGCACCAGTGGTGTTAATACCCAGCCAGGGCAGATCGCATTACAGGTTACACCAGTCTGCGCAGTTTCCAATGCGGTCGTTTTAGTTAATCCTATTAATCCATGCTTGGCAGCGACATACGCCGATTTTTGTGCCGAGGCGACTAAGCCATGCACGGAAGCCAGATTAATAATGCGGCCCCAGTTTTTCTCCTTCATATAGGGCAAAGCCAGGCGCGTGGTATGAAAGCAGGAGCTCAGATTAATCGCGATAATCGCATCCCATTTTTCGACCGGAAAATCCTCGATTGCGGCGACATGCTGTATGCCAGCGTTATTAACCAGGATATCGACGCCACCAGCTCGTGCAGTGGCATAGCCCATCATGTCGACAATTTCACTTGCTTTGCTGATGTCTGCACCGTGATAGCCGACATCGACACCGAATTCAGTTTGCAGATCAGCCTGAATTTTTGCGATCTCGTTCGCATTACCAAAACCGTTGAGAATGAGATTGGCACCTTCTGCAGCCAGTGAGCGGGCGATGCCCAGTCCTATGCCTGAAGTCGAGCCGGTGACCAGCGCAGTTTTTCCACGTAAAGTTGAGGCAGACATGAACTCTCCTGAAAATTGATATTAAAGAAATGAGATTGAATGCGGATTAACAATGATTTTAAGCGCAACGATGGGTAAAATGGGAGTTTACTGTAACAGCTTAAGCGCTGTATCACTGACCAGTAGCACTGCAACGCATCTTTAACTCAACTTTCACCCAGCTTCATTTGATAAGGTCGCCCTATGTCAGCAGATCGTAAATATGTGCAATGCCTGTCTCCTGCCGGACTCCACAAGATGGCGTACCGGGAATGGGGTGATCCGTTAAATTCCCAGGTGCTGATCTGTGTGCATGGCGTGACACGGGTAGGGGATGACTTCGATGAGCTGGCCCGGCATTTTGCCGGCGAATACCGCGTGATCTGCCCGGATGTGGTGGGGCGTGGTTATTCTGATCGTTTGCGTAATCCGGCTTTTTACGTCTTACCGCAGTATGTGAGTGATATGGTGACCTTGCTGGCACGTAGCGGTGCGCAATCGGTAGACTGGATAGGTACCTCGATGGGTGGCTTAATCGGCATGGGCCTGGCTGCCTTAGAGGGGAACCCTATCCGTCAATTGGTGTTGAACGATGTTGGACCCACCCTGAATCCGGAAGCCATTGCACGTATCGGTTCTTACATCGGTCAGGATAGCCAATTTGCTGATTTTGAAGCAGGACTGGCGTATATCAAGGCGGTATCAGCGTCATTTGGACCGCATACCGATGCGCAATGGCGCAAGCTGGCACGGGATGTGCTGCGTGAAAATGCAGACGGTAGCTGGCGCAAGCATTATGACCTGGGCTTGGCTGAGCCATTTAAAGCGACCACGCCGGAGATGGCTATCGCAGGTCAGGCGGCTTTGTGGGCCGCCTATGATGCGATCCGCGCGCGCACCTTGCTGATACGCGGTGAATTGTCTGACTTGTTGTCACCGGAAACTGCCGCTGAAATGGGGTGCCGTGGGCCGCAGGCTCAACTGGCTGAGATCGCCGGTGTCGGGCATGCACCCACCTTACAAGATGCTGCGCAAATTCAGCTCATACAGGATTTTTTATCAGCATATGGAAAGTGAAATATGGAAGTTCAACGATTGCATGTAGGTCCACGTTTGTCAGAAACTGCCATCTATAACGGTGTGGTGTATCTGGCTGGACAAATTCCTGAAGACACTCAGCAAGATATCTACGGTCAAACTGCTGAAGTGCTTGGGCATGTTGATCGCTTGCTGGCAGAGGCTGGCAGCGACAAGTCGCGCATTTTGTCTTGTCAGATATTTTTGCGCAATATCAGCATGATAGGTGCGATGAATGAAGTGTGGGATCAATGGGTGGCGCAGGGCAGTTCGCCACCGCGCGCCACAGTTGAGGCGCGACTGGCTGATCCCGACTGGCTAATCGAAATCGTTGTTACGGCAGCGCAAAAATAAAGAAGAGTTTAGAAGAACATGGTTTCCATATCTGTCGCAATGTCCGAGTCGCAATTGCTGGAAGGCTTATCAGAGGCTGATAAGGACAGGCTGATTGCAGCACTGGAGTTTGTTACGCCGTATTATCAGGCGCGCTCTATCATTACTGAACAAAATGCCTTGCTGTTTGTGCGCGGTGTGGTATCTACGCTTGCCATGTTGCGCGCCGATGTGGATTCCCGGATCGCTGCATTGTTGTTTGAATTGCCTGATCTGCATCCTGAAGCGGCTAAGAAAATTGAAGCACTGTTCGGCAAAGAAGTGGATGAGCTGGTGACAGGCATACGTCGCCTGATGAAGTTGCGTGAAGCGGCATTGACGCAACATGAATTTGGCAATGGTAAGGATGCTGTAGAAAAGACTGCGGCGCAGATGGAGACCTTGCGTAAGATGGTGCTCGCAATGGCGAACGATATGCGCGTGGTGTTGATACGTCTTGCCTCCAGAGTGACTACCTTACGTTACTTCGCTGAGTGTAAGCGCGAAGATGGCGCTGCTCAGCAATACGCGAGTGAAACCATGGACTTGTATGCGCCATTGGCCAATCGCCTCGGTATCTGGCAATTGAAGTGGGAGCTGGAAGATTTGTCGTTTCGCTTTCTGGAGCCAGCTCAGTACAAGCGTATCGCCAAAATGCTGGAAGAAAAGCGCGTTGAGCGCGAGAGTTTTGTCGTGAACGCGATTGCGCGCCTCAATGCAGAGTTAAAGCTTTCAGGCGTTACGGCAGAAGTATCCGGTCGCCCCAAACACATCTTTAGTATCTGGAAAAAGATGAAGGGAAAATCGGTCAATTTTGATGAGTTGTACGATGTGCGCGCCTTCCGTGTGATCGTCGATGATATCAAGGATTGTTATACCGTTTTGGGTATCGTGCACAATGCCTGGGCGCCGATTCCTAAAGAGTTTGATGACTATATTTCTCGCCCCAAGTCTAACGGCTATAAATCTTTGCATACAGTGGTTGTGGTTGAGGACGGGCGCCCTCTGGAGGTGCAGATACGCACCAGAGAGATGCATCAGTTTGCTGAGTATGGTGTGGCAGCCCACTGGCGTTATAAAGAAGCCGGTGGCTCCAACTTCACGGCTCAGGAATATGATGAAAAGATTGCCTGGTTAAGACAACTGTTGGCCTGGAAAACCGATGTCACAGATGTGGTGGTGGAGCAGGAGGATGTGCAGCGTGAATGGGTGGAAAGGCTGAAGTCTGCCACTCTGGATGATCGCATCTACGTGTTGACGCCGCAGGCCAGAGTGATTGAGTTGCCAAATGGCGCAACGCCGGTGGATTTTGCCTATCAGTTGCATACCGATGTGGGGCATCGCTGTCGTGGTGCGCGCGTCGATAATGTGATGGTGCCGCTGAATACGCGGCTAAAGAATGGTCAGACGGTAGAAATTATTACCCTCAAGCTGGGATCTGCTCAAGCCGGGCCTTCACGTGACTGGCTGAGTCCTGAGTACTCGTCTGGCACCCGTACGCGCACCAAAATTCGCGCCTGGTTTAATGCGATAGATCAGCAGGAAACGCTGGCAAATGGACGTGCACTGGTCGAGAAAACCTTGCAGCGAGAAGGGAAAACGGCGGTCAATCTGGAGGAGCTCGCACGTAAACTCGGCTTTGCTGCGCTGGATGAGTTCTTTTTGTCGGTCGGTAAGGATGAATTCAGTCTGCGTCAGGTAGAGACTGTTTTGCGAGACAACGCGGCAGTTGCAGAAGAGCTGGATGAGCAGGCCATCACCAATAAGAGCCGCGCGTCCAGTGTGACGCAGGGCGCTAAGTCAGGCGTGTTGGTGGTGGGTACGGATGGCTTAATGACGCAGCTGGCACGCTGCTGTAAGCCGGCTCCCCCAGATGATATCGTGGGCTTCGTCACGCGCGGTAAGGGCGTGTCTATCCATCGGCTCAATTGCAAAAACTTTGGTGAAATGCGCAACAGGGCACCTGAGCGGGTGATCCAGACCACCTGGGGCGATGGGGGTAAAGATACCGTTTACCCGGTTGATATCTATGTCATGGCACAGGACAGACAGGGCTTGTTGCGGGATATTTCTGAAATTTTTTCGCGTGAAAAAATCAATGTGATCGGTGTTAATACCCAGAGTGCAAAATCGCAGGCGCGTATGTCGTTTACGGTGGAAATCTCAGGTACGACCCAATTGCAAAAGGCGCTGAGCGTGATTCGTGAAGTGGGTGGGGTGCAGGAAGTGCGCCGTCAATAAGCGGTTTTTACGCGGGCTTTCTGCTCTCTGCGCTAGCCTGAACTGGCTGGACAAGCAAAAAAGTGCTTGGGGGGACTAGCAATATTCATACATGCTCTGCTATACTTCGGTTTCTTTAGACGCGTAGCTCAGCTGGTTAGAGCACTACCTTGACATGGTAGGGGTCGTTGGTTCGAGTCCAATCGTGTCTACCACAGATTTAGAAGTTTAACTTCTTAGATAAGAGCGAGAAAGGCATCCTGGTTATGACACCGCGAACTACCACTAACATGGTTTGGGAGCGACTCTAGTCGGGGATCTTTTTCGTCTGAATCAAATTAGAAAAAGCACGGCTAGCCGTGCTTTTTTTTCGTCCAGATTTTTTCAAATTTTCAATTACACATTTTCGGCAAACTTCTGCCACTTTGGAGAGTGACATGGTCTCAGTAAAACTTCCTGATGGTTCGCAACGTCAATTCGATGCGCCAGTGACGGTTGCGCAAGTGGCTGCCAGCATTGGTGCTGGTCTGGCTAAGGCAGCGCTGGCCGGGCGTGTGGATGGTCAATTGGTAGACACCTCGTTTCTGATTGAAAAAGATGCAGAGCTGGCGATTGTGACTGATAAAGATGCGGATGGTCTGGATGTGATTCGTCACTCGACTGCGCATTTGCTGGCTTATGCGGTAAAAGAATTGTTTCCTGATGCGCAGGTAACCATAGGTCCGGTCATTGAAAATGGCTTTTACTACGACTTTTCTTACAAGCGTCCATTCACGCCTGACGATCTGGTGCTGATTGAAAAGAAAATGCAAGAGCTTGCTAAGAAAGATGAGCAGGTGGTACGCAAGGTGGTTCCGCGTGATGAAGCGGTGGCTTACTTCAAATCTATCGGTGAGGCCTATAAAGCGGAGATTATCGCCTCCATCCCGGCTGATCAGGATGTGTCGCTCTACACGGAGGGTAATTTCACGGATCTGTGCCGCGGCCCTCACGTACCATCGACTGGCAAGTTGAAAGTATTCAAGCTGATGAAGCTGGCGGGTGCTTACTGGCGCGGTGATTCTAAAAACGAAATGCTGCAACGTGTTTATGGCACAGCTTTCGCAAAAAAAGAAGATCAGGAAGCCTATCTGCATATGCTGGAAGAGGCGGAAAAGCGCGATCATCGTAAATTGGCAAAAGCGCTGGATTTATTTCATTTCCAGGATGAGGCGCCAGGCCTCGTGTTCTGGCATGCCAAGGGCTGGACTATCTGGCAACAAGTTGAGCAGTACATGCGCAAGGTTTATCAGGAATGTGGTTACCAGGAAGTGAAGGGCCCACAAATTCTGGACAGTAGTCTGTGGGGTAAAACCGGTCACTGGGATAACTACAAAGACAATATGTTTGTCACTGAGTCGGAAAACCGTACTTATGCGTTGAAACCCATGAATTGCCCTGGGCATGTGCAGATTTTTAATTCCGGCATGAAGAGCTATCGCGATTTGCCGCTGCGTTTCGGTGAGTTTGGTCAGTGTCACCGGAATGAGCCGTCCGGTGCCTTGCATGGCATTATGCGCGTGCGCGGCTTTACCCAGGATGACGGTCATATTTTCTGTACTGAAGAGCAGATTCAGTCTGAGGTGATGGCCTTCCATCCGCAGGCAATGAAAGTGTATGCGGATTTTGGCTTTGAACAGATTTCTATCAAGTTGGCATTGCGTCCGGACAACCGTATCGGTAGTGATGAGGTCTGGGATCGCGCCGAAGAAACCTTGCGTGCCGGTTTGCGTGCCTGCGGTGTGGAATCGTGGGAGGAATTGCCGGGCGAAGGGGCTTTCTATGGTCCTAAGATTGAGTATCACCTGAAAGACAGTCTGGGTCGCCCATGGCAGGTCGGTACTATGCAGGTGGATTTCTTTATGCCAGGTCGTCTGGGTGCAGAATATGTGGCGGACGATAATAGTCGCAAAGTACCGGTGATGTTGCATCGTGCCATCGTGGGCTCGCTGGAACGCTTCATCGGCATGTTGATTGAAAATCATGCTGGTGCGATGCCACTGTGGTTGTCTCCATTGCAAGTTTCTGTGCTGAATATTTCCGAATCGCAAGCTGAGTACGCCCAGCATGTTGCAGAAATCCTGAAGAAACAAGGATTTAGGGTAAATACTGATTTGCGCAATGAGAAAATAACCTATAAAATACGCGAGCATTCTATACAAAAAATGCCTTATATCATTGTTGTCGGTGATAAAGAGCGGGATGCAAACACCGTAGCTGTGCGTACGCGTGGCAATCTGGATCTGGGCGTAATGCCTATTGATACCTTCATTTCCCGTCTGCATGACGAGATAGCAACTAAGGTTTGACAGATGCGCGGCAATCTTCCCTTTTGGCAAGATCGCACGGTAAAGATTTTATTTTTTTAAAGGAAACTGCAATAGCTACCGAAAGAACACATCGTATCAACGGTGAAGTTACCGCGCCTGAAGTGCGCTTGTCTGGCGTTGATAATGAACCTCTGGGGATCGTCAAACTGAGTGAGGCTTTTCGCTTAGCCGAAGAGGCCAATGTGGATTTGGTGGAAATTGCGCCAAACGCGCAGCCACCAGTTTGCCGCTTGATGGATTACGGCAAGTTTAAGTACCAGGAGCAGAAAAAAGCTCATGAAGCCAAACTGAAACAAAAAGTCATTTTGGTGAAAGAAGTGAAATTCCGCCCGGGTACAGACGATGGTGATTACAACATCAAACTGCGTAATCTGGTCAAGTTCCTTGATGAAGGCGATAAAACCAAGATCACATTGCGCTTCCGTGGTCGTGAAATGGCGCATCAGGAAATTGGTATGCGTATGCTGGAGCGTCTGAAAGCAGATCTCGAGCCTTACGGTCAGGTAGAGCAGTTTCCTAAGATGGAAGGGCGCCAGATGGTTATGATACTGGCACCGAAAAAGAAAAAATAAGCTGTATTTAAAGCTTATAGTTGAATTCAGGTTTTGTGGGGCTCGCTTTGGCGGGCACTACAAGATCCGGTCCACAGACCGGGTCACAATAAGTGAGAAGTAGGCATCCAAGAGTAGCGATCGTTGCTGCCACCTACCATCATATAAAATTGGAGCTGTCGTAAAAGACAGATAGTGCTATGCCAAAAATGAAGACGAAAAGCAGCGCGAAAAAGCGCTTCCGCGTCCGTCCAGGTGGTACCGTTAAACGCGGTCAGGCTTTCAAACGTCACATTCTGACTAAGAAAACCACCAAAAACAAACGTCAATTGCGCGGTGCTGTAGGTGTTCATGACACCAACATGGTTTCCGTTATGCGCATGATGCCAACTGCTTAACCTCATACTCATTATTTAAGGAGTAATTATGCCTAGAGTAAAACGTGGGGTTACAGCTCGTGCCCGTCATAAAAAAGTACTGAACCTTGCAAAAGGTTACCGTGGTCGCCGTAGTAAAGTATTCCGTATTGCTAAGCAAGCAGTTATGCGCGCTGGTCAATACGCATACCGCGATCGCCGCAACAAGAAACGTGTATTCCGCGCTCTGTGGATCACACGTATCAATGCAGCGACACGTCAACACGGTATGACTTACAGCGTATTCATGAACGGCCTGAAAAAAGCCGCGATTGAACTCGACCGTAAGGTATTGGCTGACATGGCAGTGACTGACAAACCAGCATTTGCTGCGATTGTTAATCAAGTCAAAGCCAACCTGGCAGCGTAATACAGTATCAGTAGTTGATGCAGTCTGTACGCAGACTGCATCTATCAAGCGGGGCAGAGGTTGATTCCTATGCCCCGTTTTGTTTTCAGCTCATTATTTCAGCTTCTATGTAAGCGGGAACAACGCATGAACCCATTAGATCAAATCGTCAGCCAGGCATGTGCTGATTTTCTGGCGGCCGTGGATGCCGCTGCACTGGAAAATGCTAAGGCCTTATACCTGGGCAAAAGTGGCCAGATTACCGAACAGATGAAGAGCCTGGGGAAATTATCCCCGGATGAGCGTAAGACACAGGGCGCCATTATTAATGCCGCCAAAGTGCAGATAGAAAATGCCTTGACTGAGCGCCGTGAAGCCTTGGCCAATGCACAATTGCAGGCGCGCCTGAGCGCGGAAGCAATTGATGTGAGCTTACCCGGCCGTGGTCGTGGCGTTGGTGGTATCCATCCCGTCATGCGCACCTGGCAAAGGGTGGAAGAGATTTTCCGTTCTATCGGTTTCGACGTGGCCGACGGCCCGGAAATAGAAACTGACTGGACCAATTTTACTGCGTTGAACAGTCCGGAAAACCATCCGGCCCGTTCTATGCAGGATACCTTCTATGTGGATGGTAACGATAGCCAGGGTAAGCAGTTACTCCTGCGTACTCATACCAGTCCTATGCAAGTGCGTTACGCGCGCATGAATAAACCGCCGATCAAGGTGATTGCACCGGGTCGTACCTATCGCGTTGACAGCGATGCGACTCACTCGCCTATGTTCCATCAGGTCGAGGGCTTGTGGATAGCAGAAGACATCAGCTTCGCCGATTTGAAAGGCGTGTATCTGAATTTTGTGAAAGCCTTTTTTGAGACAGACGATTTGCAGGTGCGTTTCCGTCCGTCTTATTTCCCATTCACTGAACCTTCTGCGGAGATTGATATTGCCTTTGGCAGTGGTCCATTGAAAGGCCGCTGGCTGGAAGTATCCGGTTCCGGTCAGGTGCATCCTGCGGTGATCCGTAACATGGGTCTGGATCCTGAAAAATACATAGGTTTCGCGTTTGGTTCGGGTCTGGAGCGTCTGACGATGTTGCGTTACGGCGTCAATGATCTGCGTTTGTTTTACGAGGGCGATTTACGCTTCCTGAAGCAATTTAACTGAACTAAGACCCATGCAAAACGCTTACGGTGTTTTGTGGCCGCTGGCGGCAGTAGTGACGCCAGCTTTGCCAGATCCGCCGGAGCAGCGTTGCCTGAGTCTTATGATGAAATCTAAATCAATCTGAATCAATCTGAGCGCGGCGCGTTCAGACACCCAACATTAGACGGCTGAATTATGCAATTTTCTGAAAACTGGCTCCGTACTATGGTCGACCCGAAGATGACTTCGGATGAGTTGTCCCATTTGTTGACTATGTCTGGTTTAGAGGTGGAAGAGGTGGAGCCGGTCGCTCCTCCTTTCACTAACGTCGTGGTCGCCGAGATCCGCGAAATCAACAAGCATCCGGATGCAGATCGCCTGAATGTGTGCCAGGTCGATGTCGGTACCGGTACTTTGCTCAATATCGTATGCGGTGCACCCAATGTGCGTGTCGGCATGCGTGTTCCTTGTGCCATGGCTGGTGCTGTATTGCCACCTGGTCCGGACGGTAAGCCTTTCCTGATTAAAGTCGGCAAGCTGCGCGGTGTCGAGTCGCAAGGCATGCTGTGTTCTGCGCGTGAGTTGAAATTGTCGGAAGACCACGGTGGTTTGATGGACCTGCCATCGGATGCGCCGGTTGGTCAGAATTTCCGTGACTACTACCAGCTCAATGATCTGAAATTCACCATCAAGCTCACACCAAACAAGGCAGACTGCCTGTCTGTACTGGGAGTGGCGCGTGAAGTGTCTGCATTGACCGGCACGCCTATGCATCTGCCGACCACCAAAGAATTGCCAGTCACGCTGACTGAAAAATTAGCCGTCAAGGTCAGCGCACCTGATCTGTGTGGCCGCTTCTGTGGCCGTGTGATCCGTGGTGTGAATGCGAAAGCGGAAACCCCGGACTGGATGAAGCAGCGCCTGGAGCGCAGTGGCCAGCGCCCGATTTCTGCCTTGGTAGATATCTCGAATTATGTAATGCTGGAATTGGGTCGTCCTACCCATGTGTTCGACCTGGATAAAATCCAGGGCGGCCTGGAAGTGCGCTGGGGTAAGGCCGGTGAAACGCTCAAACTCTTGAACGGCAATACCGTGGATGTGGATGAGTGGGTCGGTGTGATTGCGGATGAAAAAGAAATCGAATCGCTGGCGGGTATCATGGGCGGTGACTCAACAGCCGTTACGCTCGATACTCAGAACATCTATCTGGAAGCCGCTTTCTGGTGGCCTTCTGCGATACAAGGACGTGCCCGTCGCTATAACTTCTCTACCGATGCTGCGCACCGCTTTGAGCGTGGCGTAGATTTCGAAAACATCGTTGAGCATATCGAGCGTATCAGTGCACTGATCGTTGAAATCTGCGGTGGTATTGAGCAGGTCAAACTGGGTCCGGTGGATGATCAGATCATACAATTACCACAGCGTAGCCCGGTTAAACTGCGTACTGCACGTGCTCAGAAAGTGATAGGCGTTGCGCTGACAGATGCGCAGATCGCTGACATCTTTACCCGTCTGAACCTGCAATTCACACATCAGGATGGTGAGTTCCTGGTGACGCCGCCTTCATATCGTTTTGATATAGAAATCGAAGAAGATTTGATTGAAGAAGTCGCCCGTGTGTATGGCTTTGAAAATATCCCGGCACTGCCACCGGTCGCAGCGAATGCGATGTTGGTTGCGCCTGAAAATCAACGCTCCTTATTCGCTATCCGCCGCCTGATCGCCGATCAGGATTACCAGGAAGTGATTAACTATAGTTTTGTAGAAGAAGCCTGGGAAAAAGATTTTGCCGGTAATGCTGCACCAATACGCGTCGTCAATCCTATCGCCAGTCAGATGAGTGTCATGCGCACGAATTTGCTGGGCAGTCTGATTGCAAACGCCAGATACAATCTGAACCGTAAAGTGAGCCGTGTCCGTATTTTTGAAATGGGCGCTGTCTATTTGCGTGATGCAGCCGTACAGGATGGTCCTTTAAGTGTCGCTGGCTATCATCAGCCTAAGCACTTAGCTGCATTGGCTTATGGCCCGGTAGCCGAAGAGCAATGGGGCATGGCAGCACGCAATGCCGACTTCTTTGATGTGAAAGCAGATCTGGAAGCCTTGTTTGCGCCGCAGACTTTGAAGTTCGTGAAAGACGAGCATGTGGCGTTGCATCCTGGCCGTAGTGCACGTATAGAGCTGGCTGGCAAAGCTATCGGTTTTATCGGTGAATTGCATCCGCGTCTGCAGCAGAAGTATGATTTGCCGCTGGCACCGGTTGTGTTCGAGGTGGAGATCGCCGCCTTGCAAACTGTACAAGTGCCTATGTATCAGGAGATTTCGAAATTCCAGGCCGTGTCACGCGATCTGGCACTGGTGGTGAAACAAGATATTCCAGCCCAGAATCTGGCAGATGCTTTCGCTGCAGAAATACAAAAAAATGCGGCTTGCCATATCGTGCAGTCTGTCACTTTGTTTGACGAATATCGCGGTAAAGGTCTGGCAGAAGATGAGAAAAGTCTTGCTTTCCGGTTTAGCTTGCAAGATACTCAATCTACTCTGCAGGACGATCGTGTTGAAGCCGCGATGACAGCTTTGACGGCGGCGGCTGCAGCGCAGTATGCTGCGAAATTGCGTTAAGTTCTTGCTTGTGCTGTTACGTAAATGAGAGAAGTTTGATAATGAATGATGTACATTCCGCTGAATTTCAGTCAGTACTGGATGCGGATCTGAATCGTGCCATGCAGGCGGCCAGAGCGCGCTCGCAGGCGGAAAAAGAATTACCTACCCTGACCAAGGCTGAATTGGCTGAGCTCCTGTTTGAGCAGGTTGGCCTGAACAAGCGTGAAGCCAAGGATATGGTAGAGACTTTTTTCGTTGAGATCCGTGATGCGCTGGAGCGCGGCGAAGCAGTCAAATTATCGGGTTTCGGTAATTTTCAGTTACGTGACAAGCCTCAGCGTCCGGGGCGTAATCCCAAAACTGGCGAGGAAATTCCGATCACGGCACGCCGTGTCGTGACTTTCCATGCCAGCCAAAAGCTTAAAGGTATGGTTGATGAAACCAGTGGGCAAAACCTTGCTCACGCTGCTTAATGTGAATGTATGACGGAAATCAGGATAGAAACTCAGGCTTTGCCCGCTATCCCGGCAAAGCGTTATTTCACGATCGGCGAAGTCAGTGAGCTTTGTGGCGTCAAGCCGCATGTGCTGCGTTACTGGGAGCAAGAGTTTTCCCAGCTCAAACCGGTCAAGCGACGCGGTAACCGACGTTACTATCAGCACCACGAAGTTCTGTTAGTGCGTCGCATCCGTGAGTTGCTGTACGATCAGGGTTTCACCATCAGTGGCGCAAGAAACAAACTGGGTTCTCATGGCGGGCGTGCTAACGCGCAAGCAGAGGCGCCAGTGGAGCCACAAGTCAATCTGCATCAGATCCGGGATGAGTTAAAAGCGGTGCTGGCTTTGCTCGGCCGCTAAAACTGACCCGCTAAAGAAAAACGGTACTGTGTTTTCAGTACCGTTTTTTTATGTCCTTCAATGCTTGAGTTCTCAGAACTTCATGATCTGGCGATACTCAGTTTTTGATGTCGTAAAGCTGCCTGGCGGCCGCTGTGTTTCCGGGGTGTTGCAGTATGTGCGATCGTTGCGGCTGCATGTTCCTGAATACGGAAGGCGCTGACTGCCTTGCTGAGTGTTGCTGCATTTTGCTCTAACTGTTCAGTAGAGAATTTTGCCTGTTCTACCAGGCTGGCATTTTCCTGGGTCAGCTGATCGATGCTGCTGATCGCGTTATTCACGCTGGAAATGCCCGCGCTTTGTTCCTGGCTGGCGTTCGCCACGTGATGAATCAGGCTGGCTACCTGTTCCACATTCTCGGCAATATCCTGCATGCTCTTGCCAGCGCTATTGATCAGGGTGCTGCCTTTTTTGACTTCTGCACCCGAAGAGTCGATCAGATGTTTGATTTCCTTGGCGGCGTTTGCACTGCGTTGGGCGAGGTTTCTGACTTCGCTCGCCACCACTGCAAAGCCGCGTCCTTCTGGCCCGGCGCGAGCGGCTTCAACTGCCGCGTTCAGGGCCAGAATATTGGTCTGGAATGCAATGCCATCCATCACGCCTATGATTTCTGATATCTTTTTGGAGCTGCTGGTGATGCTTTGCATAGACTCAATGGCACTGCTCATCACATGCAAGCCTTCCTGCACACTTTGTGCAGAGCCGCTGACTAACTGACTTGCCTGCGCCAGATTCGCTGCATTGTCCCTGGTGGTAGTCGTCAATTGCTCCACTGCGCTGGCTGTCTCTTCGAGTGAGCCAGCCTGACTTTCAGTGCGGCCCGACAAATCACCGTTATCCTGGTGAATTTTCTTGGCGATGGTATCGATGCTATCGGCGTTGAGTCGTATATCTGCAACCAGGCTGCCTAGGCCGCTCTTCATCTGATTAACGGCGCTCAGCAGCTGAGAAATCTCGTCTTTACCGGCTTGCACCTGTTCCGGTACCAGATCGCCGGAGGCGGTTTTTTGTATACTTGCCGTTAGCTGCAGGATGTCGCGTGACAGTGCAAAATAGATCCCGGCCAGTAAATAAGTCGCTACCGCGATCAGTACAAAAATTCCGGCAAACATGCGGTAAATTTTCCAGTCCAGCGCAGTCACTACTTGTGCCAGCCTGTTTTGTATTAAAGCAGCAAGCTTTCGGTTTTGCTCAGCAATCTGATTCGCTGCCCCGGTTCCTGCAGTGTAAAACTCTGAACCCGAGCTTTGATTCACTGAGGCCAGTACTTCATCCTGAGCGCGCGCGAAAAATTTGTCACTCTCCAGCAGCGCGGTCCGTATTGCCTGCAATGCTGGCTTGAGTTCGCTTTGTTCTTGCTCCAGTGTGCTTATCTGTTCCAGCAATTGTTTTTGCTCAGACTTGACGTTCATGAGCAGGGAATTCAGCATCACATCTTCTCCCGCTTCGAACAGACCGCTATCGATATAAGCAGCGCCGCGTGCGGTCATCACCATCAGCTTTTCTTCTGTCGATGGAAGTGAGCGTAACTGTATATTTAACAATTGATTGGTCGTGATATCGGCATCCAGATTCAGCTTGCTATCATTCGCCAATTGACGTGACAACTGGTCAATTTTCTCCAGAAACTGGTTATGGTTCTGAAAATTTTGTGCTGGCTTGCTGCTGCTTTGGGCTGTGATCAGACTTTGCCAGTCCGTTTTGAGTTTGTCCGGCAGTGATGAAGACTGCAATTGCTCATGAATTTGCTTTTCCAGACTATTGAGTTTTTCGGTGACTTGCTTATTGCCCTGAGCTTGCATGTGACTCAGTGCGCGATGCTGCCGTATGCCGGATTGAATCTGGTTATTTGTCTGGATTTCGGTCAGTGCAGTGAGCTTTTTATGTGCAATCGCACCCTCGGTGCGCATTTCCATGAACAGCAAACCGACGACGATCAACAGTGGGATAGCAAAGCTGATGGCGACAAAGGCGACCTTATGCGTAATGCGAAAGCCTTGCATAAGACGCATAGCGGGGGATAGCAGCGTGAGTAGGGCGGTTGTCATTGCGGATTTCTGTAAAGGGTAAAACTTGATTTTAGGCAATATTAGTTACGAAATGTTACAGTGCTATGACAGTCAAGCGCCTCAATTGGAAATTGCGAAGGTGGGTATTTGACAGATATTCTGTATTGCTGAAGTGGTCTGCTGCAGGGCTCGCTTTCCCTGAAATTGGTTCGAGGGAAGGTGTTGGGTAAATAGGGGAGTGGTATGCCGTGGGCGTAACCGTGGCCAGGTGAATAAAAAAATCGGGAAAAGCTGGCCACAACTTTTACCCTGAGAATTTTTTACTCAGGTTACGCAGCCTCTGAAGCAGGCCAGGCATACCAATGATAAACAATGAATACTACCGGGGAGATGCCGCCATACTGAAACAGACTGGCTGCGGTGTCTGATTATGCCGCCTGAGCGGCTGATGTGACTTGGCGTGGAATACTGATCAGATATGCCAGCCTGAAAAAAGGGCTTAACACCATTGATGTTAAGCCCTCAAATTTGGCTCCCCGACCTGGACTCGAACCAGGGACCTGCGGATTAACAGTCCGTCGCTCTACCGACTGAGCTATCAGGGAATAGAAGATTTGATGATCTTCGGTAAACTTTATGTAGTGATTGGTTTTAAGTTCACTACCTACTTTGAATTCTGTGGCTCCCCGACCTGGACTCGAACCAGGGACCTGCGGATTAACAGTCCGTCGCTCTACCGACTGAGCTATCAGGGAATAGAAGATTTGATGATCTTCGGTAAACTTTATGTAGTGATTGGTTTTAAGTTCACTACCTACTTTGAATTCTGTGGCTCCCCGACCTGGACTCGAACCAGGGACCTGCGGATTAACAGTCCGTCGCTCTACCGACTGAGCTATCAGGGAACAGAGACAAAAATTATATGCTTCGCAGCCATTCTTGTCAACTGCAGTGCCAACAATTACAGCACGCCTGCGATCGCTGTAATCACCTTGTCGATGTTTTTACTATTCAGGGCGGCCACACAGATGCGACCGGTATCGACAGCGTAAATCGAGTTTGTCTCACGCAGCTTGCCTACCTGTTCCTTGCTCAGGCCGGAATAAGAGAACATGCCGCGCTGTTGCATCACGAAGTCAAACTGCTGCGCTGGTGCCTGCTCTTTGAGTTTGCTGACGAATGCAGCGCGCATTTCACGGATACGAACGCGCATGCCAGCCAGTTCTTCTTCCCATAACTGGCGCAGTTCTGGTGTGGACAGCACAGTTGCCACTACCTGACCGCCATGGGATGGCGGGTTAGAGTAATTGGTGCGGATCACACGCTTCAGTTGTGACATGATACGGCCCGCTTCTTCTGCACTGGCAGCGACGATGCTGAGTGCGCCTACCCGTTCACCGTACAGGGAGAAGGACTTGGAGAACGAGTTGGAGACAAACAAAGGGCCGCCAGCCGCTGCAAAACGACGCACCACCTGACCATCGGCCTCGATACCATCGCCAAAGCCTTGATAGGCCATATCCAGGAAAGGAATCAGACCACGGCTGGTGACGACTTCAATAATCTGGGTCCATTGCTCATCGCTGAGGTCGGCACCGGTTGGGTTATGGCAACATGCATGCAGCAATACGATAGAGGCTGACGGCATATCCTGCAGCGCGGCCAGCATAGCTTCGAAGTTCACGCCGCGCGTATTCGCATCGTAGTACGGGTAATTATTGACGGTGAAGCCCGCAGATTCAAACAAAGCACGATGATTTTCCCAGCTTGGGTCACTGATATACACTTGGGATTGCGGGCTGAAGCGCTGCAGAAAGTCAGCACCCAGCTTGAGTGCGCCGGTGCCGCCTATCGCCTGCGCTGTCACAGCACGCTTTTCTGTCACCACCGCGCTGTCGGCGCCAAACACCAGATCCTGTACCGCGCGGTCATAGGCAGCCAGGCCTTCGATAGGCAAATAGGTACGCGGCGCGTATTTTTCTATCAGCAGGGCTTCTGCTTTTTTTACGCATTCGAGTAAAGGTACTTTGCCATTGTCGTCATAATAGACACCAACGCCAAGATTGACTTTGGCCGGATTTTGATCGGCATTAAACGCCTCGGTGATGCCGAGGATAGGATCGCGTGGTGCCATTTCGATGGCGGAAAACAGAGCGGAAGAAGCTGGAGCAGTCATCGTGATAATATGAAATGTTTCTGCCGTTGCCGGCAAACAGGTTGGAATGAAATAAAAATGCGTTACGGCCAGGGCTTACGCAAACAATGATTCCAGCAAGGTATGCAGAGCAAAACACAGAAAAACAGTACGGGTAGTACGTTGGGTGGCGCAGGGTAGGGCGCGCGTGTCGGTTTTGCGTAAATCCTCTGAGAGCAGAGTCAGCTTACAGGCTGTTTCTGCTGATAAACGGCTTATTTTAACAAAGGTATGGGTACCATGGCAGTTGCACCAGTGAATTCAGTTGCTTTATCCGATGAATTCGATGAGGAGAAGTTCATTTCTTTTCCGGATTCCCCATTTCAGCTGTATCAGATATTCCCGCCGGCGGGTGATCAGCCTGCTGCGATCGCGCAATTGACTGAGGGCGTGCATGATGGCTTGTTTTTCCAGACACTGTTGGGTGTGACCGGCTCTGGTAAAACTTACACCATGGCGAATGTAATCGCGCGCTGTGGCCGGCCTGCCATTATTTTTGCGCCGAATAAAACGCTGGCGGCCCAGTTGTACAGTGAATTCAGGGAGTTTTTCCCGCGCAATGCGGTGGAATACTTCGTGTCTTACTACGATTACTATCAACCTGAAGCCTATGTGCCTCAGCGCGATCTGTTCATAGAAAAAGATTCAGCGATCAATGAGCATATCGAGCAGATGCGCCTGTCCTGCACTAAGTCGCTGATGGAGCGGCGTGATGTGATTATCGTGGCGACCGTGTCGGCGATTTACGGTATCGGTAACCCCAACGAATATCACAAAATGATACTGACCCTCAGATTGCGCGACAAGGTCAGTCAGCGTGACCTGATTGCGCGGCTGATCCAGATGCAGTACAGCCGCAATGAAGTCGACTTTGGCCGTGGTACTTTCCGGGTGCGTGGCGATACCATAGACATCTTCCCGGCTGAGCATGCGGAACTCGCCGTCAGAGTAGAAATGTTCGACGACGAAATCGAAAATCTGCAGTTATTTGATCCTTTGACCGGCCGGGTTAAGCAAAAAATCCCACGCTTTACTGTGTATCCCGGTTCGCACTACGTGACACCGCGTGAGACTGTGCTGCGCGCGATAGAATCGATTAAGGACGAATTGCGCGAACGGCTGGACTTCTTCCGCCGTGAGAACAAGCTGATCGAAGAACAGCGTATCGAACAGCGTACCCGTTTCGATCTCGAAATGATGGCTGAAATCGGTTTCACCAAAGGTATTGAAAACTACTCCCGCCATCTGAGCGGCGCCAAGCCAGGTGAGCCACCACCAACTCTGGTCGATTATCTGCCGCCCGATGCGCTGATGTTCCTTGATGAATCCCATGTGCTGACCGGACAGTTGAACGGCATGTATAACGGTGACCGTGCGCGCAAAACCAATCTGGTCGATTATGGCTTCAGGCTGCCTTCTGCGCTCGATAACCGGCCGCTCAAATTTGCCGAATTTGAAAGCAAGATGCGCCAGACCGTGTTTGTGTCAGCCACGCCTGGCGATTATGAACATGAGCATGCCGATCAGACTGTGGAGCAGGTGGTGCGGCCGACCGGACTGGTCGATCCTGAGATTGAAGTCCGTCCGGCGCTGACGCAGGTAGATGATCTGATGGGCGAAATCACTGAGCGTATCCGTAAGAACGAGCGGGTGCTGGTGACCACGCTGACTAAGCGTATGTCAGAACAACTGACCGATTTTCTGGGTGAAAATGGTATCAAAGTGCGTTATCTGCACAGTGATATCGATACGGTCGAGCGGGTAGAAATTATCCGCGATCTGCGCCTGGGTACCTTCGATGTACTGGTCGGAATTAACTTATTGCGTGAGGGGCTGGATATTCCTGAAGTGTCGCTGGTTGCGATTCTTGATGCAGATAAAGAAGGTTTTTTACGTTCAGAGCGCAGTCTGATTCAAACCATAGGCCGTGCCGCGCGTAACCTGCATGGTAAAGCGATACTGTATGCCGATCGCGTGACTGACTCTATGCGTCGCGCGATAGATGAGACCGAGCGACGCCGACACAAACAACTGGCCTTCAATGCCGCCAATAATATTACGCCGACTGGCATACGCAAGCAGATCAAAGACATCATCGACGGTGTTTATAATCCGCAGGAAGCTCGCGCAGATCTGGCGGTGGCGCAGGAGCAGGCCAAGTATGAAGTCATGAGCGAGAAGCAGATCAGTCGCGAAATCAAGAAGCTGGAAAAACAAATGCTCGAGCATGCGAAAAATCTGGAATTTGAAAAAGCGGCCCAGGTACGTGATCAGCTGGCGCATCTGAAGGAATTATTATTCGGTGCAGGCGGACATGATGCCTTGTCTGTGATTGCCGGAAAATAGGTATCTGGCTGTCAGCGATCAAAGCGCCTGATTGCGCATCGTATGCTGTAAAAAGAAAAATCCCGGGGCTGAGCTCCCGGGATTTTTCTCATAAAACCATCACCTGTCTGCCTTACGCAAGGACAGGCATGTGAACAAGCGAAGACTTATTTTTTCAGGCATTTATCAAGGAACTGATCCTGTTCCCACAACAGATGCATGATGTTTTCACGGGCGGCATAGCCATGGCTTTCCTTAGGCAAGATCACCATGCGGGCTGGTGCACCCAGGCCTTTTAAAGCCTGGAAATAACGCTCGGTCTGCAATGTGAAAGTGCCAGGATTGTTATCCGCTTCTCCATGGACCAGCAACAAAGGTGTTTTCATTTTGTCGGCATTCATGAAAGGCGACATCCTGGTGTATACCTCTGGCGTTTCCCAGTAATTGCGTTGTTCGGTCTGGAAGCCGAATGGCGTCAGGGTACGGTTATAGGCGCCGCTGCGTGCGATACCGCAGGCGAACAACTTGGAGTGCGTGAGCAGATTCGCAGTCATGAAGGCGCCGTAGGAGTGGCCACCTACCGCGACGCGTTGACGGTCGATATAACCTAACTGATCCACTGCATCGATCGCGGCTTCGGCGTTATCGACTAACTGAGGGATGAAGTTATCATTCGGCTCGGTTTTACCTTCGCCGATAATCGGGAAGGCAGCATCATCCAGCACGGCATACCCTTTCGCAACCCAGTACACAAAGGACCCATAGTTAGGGAAGGTGAACTGATTCGGATTGTGCGTGCTTTGTCCGGCAGAATTTTTATCCTTGTATTCAGCCGGATACGCCCAGATCAGCAGTGGCAGTTTTTCTTTCTTAGTTTTGTCGTAGCCAGCCGGCAGATACAGGGTGCCGGATAACTCGACGCCATCTTTACGCTTGTATTTGATGACTTCTTTGCTCACATCTTTTAAGCCAACAAAAGGATTGGCAAAGCGGGTAATCGCTGTCAGTTGTTTATCTGCCTGATCACCTGCCTTCAGATCACGGAAGTAAAAGTTAGGGTAATCGGTTTTCGATTGCAGCTGTACCAGAACCTTACCTTTTTTCAGATCTTCTATCGACAAAATATTTTCGATTTTGTCAGTGTAAACGGACTGATACAGGCGGTTCTTTTTCAAGCTCGCCAGATCGAGTTCATCAATAAACGGGAACTGACCTTTCTTGCTGTGACCGGCACCGATCAGATAGGCTTTTCCATCTTCTATAGCCAGCACGCGACGATCAAACTCATTGCGTTTAGTTTCGAAACGACCCGGATCAGCATAAATATCCTGCATGTTTCTGTCGCCGATGACGCGAGGCGCTTCGGACGGTGCGGATGGATTAAACAGATAGGTTTTCAGATTGCGGGTGTCATACCAGTTGTCGTAGGCAATCGCGACTTTATCATTGCCCCACACCACACCACTGAAACGTTGCTGGGTTTTGAGTAAGGATACCGGCTCCTGATCAAATGGTGCATTCCACTGGAACAGCTCGTCACGGAATTCGGTTTTGTTGGCTGGATCTCCACCGTCCAGTGCCACCACATAGTAAAGCGTGGCAGGCTTGTCACCGCGCCAGCCCATGCTGCGCTTGCCTTTAGCGACTGCAGAGAAGCCCTTAGGCATAATTTCATTTAAAGGCGTTTCATTGACGACTTTGATCACTTTACCGCTCAGATCGGTGACTGTGGCGCGGGTCGGGAAACGGTCTAGTTGAACGATGTAGGAAAATGGTTTTTGCAGGGTATCGAGCAACAGGAATTTACCATCCGGCGAGAAGCTGATGTCTTCATACATATCTGCTTTTTTGAATAAACTGCTCTTGCCACTGAGTGAGACTTTGACTAACTCAGAGGTGACCAGATTTTCAAAATTGGCTTCATCATTTTTATTCTTCAGCAAATCTGCATAGGTGCGGTTTTGCGAAACGCTGCCGGTCGCATTCGAAATGATGGCACCAGTTGGCAAATCTTTGCTGTTATCGAGTAAAGCCGTACGGTTTTTCGGCAATACCTTGACCAGCAAATTGTCGCTGTCTTTAAACCAGCTGTAAGGCGCACCCAGATTGGCGTTCAGGTTGGCTTCGCTGATTTTTTTTGCAGTCGCGCTTTCTACGTCGATCACCCACAGCTCTACGCCTTTAGCGGCGGTATGGGTGAAGGCAATTTTCTTTTCATTGGGCGACCAGCTGACATTCGCGATCAATGGATTGGCAGGCAAGCCCTTGACCTGGACTTCTTCACCGCCTGCGACTTTGCGCAGCTTGAGATTGTTCACATAGGTCAGGGTGCTGCTGATATTGGTGACCGGATTAATACGCAAACCGGCCAGCCGCATTTCTGTCTGGCTCAGATCGCTCAGGGTTTTATAGGTATTGCGAAAACTCAGCAACAGATTCTGATTGTGATGATCCATGCTGACAGTTGGCGGACGCTGGAAGTCGGCCAGATCGAGGATGGGTTTGGGTGGTAACTGATAACTCAGATTTTCCTGTGCGCTGGCGTTGGCGCACAGGCCAGCCAGTAAAATCAGGCTTAACGAACGTTTCATGGCAGTCCCTGTTATTTTAAAATAGTGCTTGCTTAGCTTACTGGCTAGCTTGAAACCATCCAGTATGCTGTAAGGAGTGAGCTTATAAGGCGCAGGATTAGAATTACGTAAGCGAAAATAGTTCAAACTGAAATGCTTCCGCCTGTCGACCGCAAGGCCAGCTGAGGCATTTTATATGGGGATGGGGGCAGCAGTTCGCGCCCAGACTAAGCGCGTATTCAGGCGGCACACCCTTGATTGCGGCCGCCTTGCTTGGCCTGATACAGCATCGCATCCGCCTTCAGGAACAGTTCATTTTCTGTTTTGCATTCAGGGTAGTCGGCGATACCGCCGCTGATGTTGGACAGTCTGTTGCCTGGCTGGCCCACGGAAAACCGCTAATCCTCTTCAACTGCTGCAGGCAGAACATGCTGCTTGCGTATTCCCAGACAAGCTCATATCAAAGGAAATATCTGTCTCAGGGGAGGGAGGCGAAACTGTGGCTTGCACTTTACGTTGTTTGGCAGCCACCCTGCGTCTACGCTGGAACCGCGTTGCGTATTTAATGATGTAACATTGCCAATTAGTGGGTTTGCTTGCGTACAAAAGGAGACGAAGTGCTGGAACAGGATCAACTGTGCAAGTTACTGGATGCACAGAGCGAGTCACAATGGGCGAAGGCGTTGCTGACCCTGGCGGGTCAGCTGGGTTTTGAACGCATGCTGTTTGGTGTGGTGCCGCACAAGGCACAGCCTCTGGAATCAGCTTTTCTGATCAGTAACTATCCTTCTGAATGGCGGGCGGTCTATCACAGTCAGCACATGCACAATGTAGACCCGACGGTTAGTCATTGCCTGATGAGTGTGTTGCCCATCATCTGGGGACCCGCCGTATTCCAGGGTATTCAGCCGCAGCAGTTCTACGAACAGGCATGCAGTTTTGGTTTGCGCTCAGGTGTGACGCTGCCTGTTCATGGCCGCTCCGGCGAGTTTGGCATGCTCAGTTTCGTGACAGATGCCAGCTATCGTAGCGACAGCAGGGCGGAGACGCTCGCTGGCCTGACGCTCGTGCGTGACTATGCTCTGGAATCGTCGCGTAAATTCACGCTGGCGCAAACGCCGGCGGCCGATGCTGTCAAGTTGACGGCACGCGAGCTGGAATGCCTGAAGTGGGTTGCAGCCGGCAAGTCATCGTGGGAAGTCTCACGCATCCTTGGACGCTCCGAAGCCACTGTCAACTTCCATATGGCGAATATTATGCGCAAGTTCAATGTCAGCACTCGCCAGCAGGCAGTGGTCAAGTCAATTGCGGCGGGCATGGTCGTGCCCGGTTGAACTAGCCACCTGTAACGCATCCTCTAAGTCGCTATTGCCAATTCGCATACTCAAATATAAGGCCAGCAGGATAGCCACCGGCGGCGGCATCCAGCAGCCCTGTTCAAAGCGGCTCCCTTGTGACTGTGTGACGCCAAAGCGCGCCCAGAATTCAGTCTGATTCTCCTGTGAGGCTTGGCGTAGCCAGCGTACCTGCTCGCTGGTGGGGCAACATCGGCACGGGAATTCTGCCCATCGTCTTGGTTAGCCCACTTGAAAAGTGGTGGAAGGACGACGCTGACAGAAAATGATCATTTTTTCCAGGATAGGATCGGAAGCTGATAGTTTGAGCTAGCAGATCTGCTAGTACCGATTTTATGCGTGCTGCATAACAATGAAGACTCTTCACCACCACTTCAGGGGGCCATCATGCAGCTTAACCTCGAAATCGCAGCACGCACCGCTTTCCCAAAATCCGAACTGTTCGCCATGCAGCGCCTGCGTGCCAAAGTCTTTAGCGGACGTATGGGGTGGGAAGTGCCTGTCATGAGCGGTATGGAAATCGATGGTTACGACGCGATGGACCCCTATTACATGATGATGCGAGAAGAGGGCGGCATCCTGCGCGGCAGCAGGTCCGTACATGTTGAAAGACAGCTTCCCAGAGTTCCTGCACGGCCCTAAGAACGGCGTTGCCCACTATGTGACAGTGACAGCAAAGGCAATCGAGCGGATGCTGCGCCGCGCTGGCCTGGCCCATCCCGACTTGCTCAACTAGTCACGGTACGCTTTTTTTGTGTACACGGATGTTTTGCTTGTCAATACCAGGTTCTGCTAGTGAAAGGCGAATGCACCTATCACTAAACTATGGCCAAACCACACACCACTTAGAAACAGAAAATGAAACAATTCAAGAATCTTGCATGTCGTTTACCTATCCCTGCAGCCATCAGCATGGCATTGGCATGCCCGGTAAGCGGCGCCCAGGACATGCCGGTCGGTGCCGACCCTAACTCCCGCTCCGCTTCCGACAATAAGTTGTATCGGGTGGAGGTCAAGGGGCAGCCGCAAAGCGATGTGGATTTGCGACGCAATGCCGCCGTGGCCAAGCAGATATTCGGACGCGAAGAGATCGATCGGTTTGGCGACAGCAATGTCAACGAGGTAGTGCGCCGTCTGCCTGGCGTGGATATCCAGAATGGTCAGCCCCGCCTGCGTGGCATGGGTTCAGGTTATACGCAGATATTGATCAACGGCGAGCCGGCTCCAACCGGATTCTTACTGGACCAGATCAATCCGGCGCAAGTCGAGCGTATCGAGATTCAGAAGGCTGCCACGGCGGACCAGAGCACGCAGGCCGTGGCAGGCAGCATCAATATCGTTCTGAAAACTGTAGCAAAAAAACGCCAGGCCAGCGTCAAGGTAGGCGCCGCATACAGCGCCGAGCGGCCCACAGCGAATGTGAGCACGCTCTATAGCGAACGGGCGGGCGACCTCTCCTATTCACTACCCGTCTCAGCCTACGAGTACTACAGCAGTGCAGAGTTGAAGGTATCGCGGCATGTGGCAGGCAGCTTGGGTACTGTCGGCACGGCGCAGCAATCGGCGCAGCAACCGATGTGGGGTCATAGTTTCAATGCCACGCCGCAGTTCAACTGGCGTATCGACGACGACCAAAGCGTCAACTTGCAGGCTTTCTTGCAGCGTTCCGATTGGCACAGCAAGGTGCAGTTCACGGATATTGCGGCCAGCAATCCATCGCTGTTTGAAGATTCCAGCAACAACGAGGGCCGCTTCGAGAACCACCGCTTGACTGGCCAATGGAGTTCGCGCTTCAGCGGCGAACGCAAATTGGAGTTGAAGTTGATGATGGGGCAAGCCCTCAATGAATTCGTCAACCAGAGCTATCGCGCGAACCTACCCTACCGGCATAGTGTGGGCGAGGGCAAGGATCGCACGCTGACCCAATCGGGTAAATATGGCCAACTGGTCGGGGACTATCATCGCCTGTCAGCCGGATGGGAGTTCGAATTCCGGCGCCGCGATGACGAGCGCAACGTTACTGTGCTTGGATCGCAGCAATTGCCGGGAATTGATGCTCTACCTCTACATGCGAAGATAGACCGGCAGGCATATTTCCTTCAAGACGAATGGGAATTGTCCGACCAATGGCTGCTGTATGGCGGCTTGCGGCACGAGACGATCACTACGCGCAGCGACACCTTGGATGGTGCAGTGAGTAACCGCAGCCAGGTCTTGTCGCCGCTATTGCATGTCAATTTCAAACCAGATCCCAAGGCGCGCGATGTGATACGCGGCAGTCTGACCCGTAGTTATAAAGCCCCCGATTTGTATTCGCTCATACCAAGACCCACGCTGAATAGTATTTATCCTTTGCCCACGCAGCAGAACGATCAGGTGGCTTCGGATCGGGCTGGTAATCCTCTGTTGCGACCAGAATTGGCGACAGGCCTGGATCTGGCGTATGAAATGTATTTCACAGGTGGCGGCTTGTTCAGCGTCGGCCTGTTCCATCGACGCGTCGAGGATTTGATCCGCTACGTCACCACCTTGGAAAATGTCAGTTGGGCTACTGTGCCGCGCTGGGTCAGTCGTCCGCAAAATATCTCAACAGCACACAGCAGTGGGATTGAACTGGAGTTCAAGGGGCCGGCATCGCAGCTCTTGCCTGGACTGGTTGATGTCAAGACGCGGCTGGATTTGCGTGGCACGCTCAATCTGTACCGAAGCAAGGTCGATGCCGTGCCTATGCCAAACAGCCGCCTGGACGGCCAGCAGCCTTGGTCCGCCACGCTAGGCTTTGACTATAAGGCGCAACATGTACCGCTGACTTTCGGCGCCAATTTGTCTTACACGCCGGGCTATGCCACACAGCAGACCTTGTCGCAAGCGTTAGACCAGACGCGCAGCCGCGCACTGGACTTATACGCGTTGTGGAATTTGAATCAACAAGTGAGCTTACGCTTTGGTGCCACCAACGCCGCTCCGCAATGGACGGGAAGGATCACAAGTACCGACGACGGTTCCAGCGTCCAGGTACTCAGGAAGACGCGCCCCAACTACACAGTGGCCATCGACATCAAACTCTGACATGTCGGAAGGGGGGGGCGCTAGGCGCGCCGACCTCTTCATCCAGGACCAGGAGCGCAGCCAGCTCTACAACCGCTACACCTGCGTGTGGAACAAGCGGATGAATCTGAAGGGTACTACTGGGTTTCTGATGAACGATGATGCGATCCTGGCTGGGGTGTTGCGCGTCAGTCTTCACTGAAAGCGGGAAAGCACATGCGGTTACCTTCGTGTATGGTGGCGGTAGTGCATGCAAGCGGGTCGTATTGGTTCTGATGTCGCCTTAATTAGTGCAAACTTGATTACGGCCGCCTTGCTTGGCCTGATACAGCATCGCATCCGCCTTCAGGAACAGTTCATTTTCTGTTTTGCACTCGGGGTAGTCGGCGATACCGCCGCTGAAGCTGAATTGGCGGAATTCTCCGGGTGTGACTTCAAACACCACTTTACCAAAGCTCTCACGCATGGCATCGAGCTTGCGTTTGCCTTCTTCACGTGAGCAATCCCAGAATACCATCACAAATTCTTCACCGCCGAAACGGCTCAGCAGATCACGTTCACCGAGTTGAGCGGACAAAACCAGGGAAAGGCGTTTGATCACGATATCGCCGAAGTAGTGACCCCAGGTGTCATTGATGGTTTTGAATTTGTCGATATCGATAATGCCGTAAGCCAGCGATTTGTCTTCACGTCCGGCCCGTCGTATCCATTCCTGTGCTTTCTTTTGCAGACCAACCTTATTGAGTAAACCTGTAGCACGGTCTCGACTGATTAAATCTTTGCTGGCGCGGATTTTGTTGATACGGTTAATCAATAAGCGGGTCAATACATCGGCGTCACTGCTTTTTAGAATTTCGTCAAAGCCGCTGTCCAGTGCCTGACGTGATAAAGCGGATGTATTTTGGTGCTGCAGCATCACGATTTCACGACCAATATCGAACTCTATGTTTTTCTTAAGTACGCGCACCAGTGCTTCAGTTTGCAAATAGTATTTTTCATCGATCAGCACGATATCGGGTTGCGCCTCTTTAACCTTGGTATGTAAAGAGCGTGCATCCTGATAATGAAGGAGCTCGATGTCATGCTGACTCAGCATCTGGGTATCGAACTGCGCGTCGTCACCCAGATAGACGATAGTATTGGATTCACCGCGCTGCTGACGTGCAAAAATATTGAATAGCTTATCTACCAGCACTTCATTGCTGATTGGTTTTTCAGCGTAGGCGAGGCAGTTGCTGTCGACCAGCTTTTGCTGCAGCAGAAAACGCTCACCCTGTCTGACAGTTTGCAGGTAAATGTATTGTTGATGCGCGGGCAGCCTTTGCAGCAGATCGCTCAGAAACATGGTCTGGCGGCGTTGTTGCTGCATGTCGTCCTGCATGTTGTACAGCACGTCAAGATCAATCACAAACAGCGTGTGACCCTCTGCATTTTCAACTGCGCTGACAAACTCCCGCATCTGGTCGAAAAACAGTATGTCGAAGTCATACTTGTGGGCGCTGAGCAGTAATTCATCTTTATTGTCTTTGATGAAGAATGTTTGCGTCAAAAGCATCACTCTGTTTTTATATAACAATCCTGCTTCTGCCATTACAACTCCGTTTTATCTGCTGATGCGGCCGCTAAGCTGCGATTTCTTCCTCGTAGAAGAAATTGAATGTTGCTGAAGGTAAATGAGATTCTAATGTTTTATCTCACTTGCTGGGAATAGAAAAGCAGACTGTTTATGTTGAATGTTGTGTATTTGTTTGCAAATTACTTAGAAAAGTACTTCGGGCAGACAAATTCTGGTTCAAGCCTTTCCTATGCAAAGTATCGCAATTGGTTTTGATGCAACATTTCAACTATGGAATGATCGATTTCCAGCCTGAAGCGCGGCGAGTGGCGGATTTCTATGCTACTTTTCCCATTCCACTTTTGGTCTGAACAGGTGCACCATGCGTTCTGCTTTGCTGATCATAGATGTACAACGTGCTTTATTTGATGATGCGCCGCGCCCGTTTGAGGCCGATCTGGTGGTGGAGCGTATTAATGCGCTGGCAACCAAAGCCCGTCATGCCGGAATCCCGGTGGTGTTTGTACAGCACGAAACGAAAGCGGGAAATTTACGTTTTGGCAGCGATGGCTGGCAATTGGAGCAGGGACTAATGCTGGAGGATGGTGATACTGTCTTGCGCAAAACCACGCCTGATTCATTTTTGCATACCGAACTCAGCAGCCTGCTGGCGTTATGGGAAGTCGAACAACTGGTCATCTGTGGCTACGCATCCGAGTTTTGCGTCGATACCACCACACGCCGTGCTGCTGCATTAGGCTACCCGGTTACGCTGGTGTCCGATGCACATACCACGCATGACAAGGCCCATGCGAGTGCTGCGGAAATCCGGCGTCATCATAATATGACTTTGCCGGACATCAGCAGCTTTGGCGTGACCATACAGACGCTGCCATCTGCGCAGGTGGAGTTTGCGCTGTGAGTGTGATGCTTAGCGTTTGCTTTGATACAGTTTGTCAAACTCAGCGCCATCATCGAAATGCTTTTTCTGCGCTTGCTTCCAGCCACCAAATACTTCATCGATGGTGAACAGTGTCACCGGCTTGAAGTTGGCCGCATGTTTTTGAAAAGCAGCTTCAGAACGCGGGCGGAAGAAATGCCTGGCGATGATTTCCTGCGCAGGCTCAGAGTACAGGTATTGCAGATACGCAGTCGCGGTTTTTCGGGTGCCTAATTTGTCAGCCACCTTATCCACTACGGCCACTGGCGATTCTGCCAGGATAGAAATTTTCGGATAAACCACTTCATACTGATTGCCGAATTCCTGTTTAGCGAGCTGGACTTCGTTTTCAAACGTGACCAGCACATCGCCGATTTCTCTTTGGGTAAAGGTGGTCGTGGCACCGCGTCCACCCGCATCAAGTACCGGTACGTTTTTGAAAATCTTATCGACCAGAGCACGCGCCTGTGCCTCATTGCCACCCGCTTTAATCACCGAGCCCCAGGCCGCCAGATAGCTGTAACGTCCATTGCCCGAGGTCTTAGGATTAGGAATAATGACTTTTACGCCCGGCTTGCCCAGATCTTCCCAGCTTTTGATCTGCAAAGGATTTCCTTTGCGGGTCAGGAATACCATAGTGGAATAAAACGGCGCGGCATTATTTGGAAAAGCTTTAGACCAGGTGGCTGGTATCAGGCCTTTTTCAGCCAGGATATCAATATCATTGGCCTGATTCATGGTGACGACTGAGGCTTCCAGTCCATCGATGACCGAGCGCGCCTGCTTGCTGGAGCCGCCATGGGATTGGTTGATGGACGCAGTCTCACCGGTTTTCTTTTTCCAATCGGCCACGAAAGCGGGATTGATATCCTTGAACAATTCACGCGTTACGTCGTAAGACGCGTTCAATATGCTGCTGTTGGCGTAGGCAGATGGCAGGCCACTCAGGGCTTGCAAACCAAGTAAAGTGAATAGCGCCAGCGTGCGTCGACGAGCGTTGGATGCGGTGGAAACAGATGTCTTCATGGAATCTCCTGATTGAAGCCCTCATCTTGCACAGTTTCTGCGGGCAAAGGAAATACAGACTTTTTCTATGCATAGATGATTTTGCTATGAAGCGCGGATTGCGCATAAACACATGCGAAAAAAGTCTGCTTCGTCTGCCTGCAATGTTTGTTAAACTGCAGTTTTTCTTTCATCCGAATGATTCAAGCAACAGCGCAGTGTCGGCTTGTCCGCTCAGCTGCACATGGCCTTGTTTGCAGTCGTTCATTTCAGATATGGCTGGTATGAAAACACTCTCTGCTTTTTCCCTGAAATGCCTGATGGGCTTGATGGTGGCGGCTTCGGTTCCGCTTGCGCATGCGGCCAACCCTGGCGCGAGCGCCTCTGCCCATGCGGCAGCTGGTGGTATAGACTGGCGCAAAGACAATAATGTAGAGGCGGCATTTGCCCAGGCCAAGGCCAGCAAAAAGCCCTTATTCCTGTACTGGGGCGCAGTCTGGTGCCCGCCTTGCAATCAGGTCAAGGCAACCATCTTTAATCGTCAGGAATTCATCGATAAGTCACGCCACTTTATTCCTGTGTATCTGGATGGCGATAGTCCTGGTGCGCAAAAATTTGCAGCCCAGTTCAAAGTCCGCGGCTACCCAACCATGATTTTGTTTAAGCCGGATGGTACGGAAATTACCCGCCTGCCGGGCGAGGTTGATTCTGAACGCTATTTGCAAGTGTTGACCCTGGCACTGAATACCTCAGCATCTGTGGCTGATACGCTCAAGCTGGCGCTGGCTGGTGGTAAGGGCTTGAAAGAAGATGACTGGAGTTTGCTGGCGGATTACTCCTGGGATGATCCTGAACAAAAACTGGTTGCGCCTAAAGAGCTGGCGACGACTTTGGTCAAGCTCGCGGAAGTTGCACCGGCCGGACTGGCTGCAACCCGGATTTATCTGAAGTCCTTGTTTGTGATCGCCAATAGCAAGCCTGGCAGCAGCGTGCCGACTCCGGATAAGGCGCAGGCGGCCGAGCGTCTGATTAAGGCACTTAGTGACAGTAAGGTGGCGCGCGATAACCTTGATCTGCTTGCAGGCTCTGCGGCTGCACTGACTGAGTATCTGACGGCAGCGAAGTCGACTCAGCGTACGACCTTGGTGCAGGCCTGGAATGGCGCGCTGGTCAAACTGGCCGATGATGCAAGTATTTCCAAAACTGACCGTCTGGGGGCGGTGATTGCACAGGTTGATCTGGCTAAGCTGGATGGCGGAAAACCATCGGCTTCATTCCAAAAAGAAGTGCAGAAACGCGTAGCGCAGATAGAGCAGGCCACCACAGACTCTTATGAGCGTCAGTCGGTAGTCAGCTCTGCTGCCTATGCCTTGGGGAATGTCGGTCTGTTGGATGATTCGGATACGTTGCTGAAAGCGGAACTCAAACGCTCGCATTCGCCGTATTACTTCATGTCGACGCTAGGCTCTAACGCGAAGAAACGCGGCGACAATGCAGCTGCTATTAACTGGTATGAGCAAGCCTACAATGCGTCGAAAGGACCTGCTACCCGTTTGCAATGGGGCTCCAATTATGTGGCGAGTCTGGTCGACCTGGCACCAGGTGACGATGCCAGAATACAAAAAGCAGTGAGCGGTGTGTTTGATGAAGTCGCGAAAACGGAAAATGCGTTTTACGAACGTAATCGCGCCTATCTGGAAAAACTGGGTAAGAAACTGCAGGACTGGAATAAGGATGGTAAACACCAGCAGACTTTCCAGAAAGTGCATGCGCAACTGGACGGTATTTGCGCCAAGTTGCCAGCCAATGATACGCAGAAAGCCACTTGTCAGAATTTGCTGAATAAATCCTGATCCAATTCCGGCTATTCTAAAAAAGCGACTCTGCGAGTCGCTTTTTTTATATCGGTATGCCGGTTCAAGGCAGGGCTTAAAATTCCTTTATATTTTATTGAATATAAGCAAGTGAATTTATATGATTGGTAGTGATGTTGTGAGCCCAGTAAAATACCAGTTCGATAGCAAGATGGGCAGTAAGTGTGATACAGATTTCTCAGTTAGAAAAAAACTACATCGTTAAAGGTCAGGCCGTGCAGGCACTGAGCAATGTCAGCCTGACGATAGAACAAGCCAGTATTTTTGGCATTATTGGTCGCTCCGGTGCGGGTAAGAGCACACTGCTGCGCACCTTGAACTTACTCGAACGTCCGAGTGCCGGTCAGATCCTGTTTGAAGGCGAGGACATCACCCGCTACGACCAGACTCAGTTGCTCAAATTACGGCAACGGGTAGGCATGGTGTTTCAGCACTTTAATTTGCTGAATGCAAAAACCATCGCTGAAAATATCGCTTTTCCGTTGATCCTGAGTGGTAATACCAACGCGCAGCAACGCCGTGAACGCGTGAATGAATTGCTGGAGCTGGTTGGCTTGCAAGAGCATGGACACAAATACCCATCGCAGTTGTCAGGCGGCCAGAAGCAGCGCGTCGGCATAGCGCGCGCCTTGGCCAATTATCCCCACTTGCTGCTATGTGACGAAGCGACCTCAGCACTCGATCCTGAAACCACGCAGTCGATACTGCGCTTACTGTCCGATATCAATCAAAAGCTGGGTCTGACCATCGTTCTGATTACCCACGAAATGCAAGTGATACGCTCTATCTGCGATCAGGTCGCCGTCATCGAGGGCGGCGAGATCGTTGAGCAGGGCGCAGTGGCCGATGTTTTCCTGCATCCCAAACACAGCGTGACGCAAAAACTGGTCGCAGAGCATCAGGCTTTCGATCTTGATCAGCTGCCGCAATGGAATACCGCTACCGGTAGCCAGCTGTTACGTCTGACCTATGTCGGTAATGCTGCACATGAACCGATACTGAGCCGTATCGCGGCCCAGACGCAGGCCGAAATCACAATTTTGCAAGGTACGATCTCGCGCGTGAAGCAGACCCCGTATGGACAACTGATCGTCGCGCTTAATGCGAGTGCGGCTGAGAGCGCGAAAGTGCTGCAATTATTACGTGAGATGGATGTCACGGTGGATGTGCTGCCTTCTGGTCAGGCACTGGCGGAAGGAGAGTAAACATGGATTTTTCAAATATTGATTGGGCTGATATCGCCCAGGCTACGCTGGATACACTGACCATGACCGGCTTCTCGCTGTTCTTCACGGTCTTGCTCGGTTTACCGCTCGGTATTTTGTTATTCGTGACGGGTAAGAATCAATTGCTGGAGCAGCGCGGTGTGTACGCTTTGCTGTCAGTAGTGGTGAATATCCTGCGCTCTGTGCCTTTCATCATTTTGCTGATCGTGCTGATTCCTTTCACCTTGCTGCTGGTCGGGACTTCATTGGGCGTCGCGGGCACCATCCCGCCGCTGGTGATCGGTACCACACCGTTTTTCGCACGTCTGGTCGAGAACGTATTGCGCGAAGTGGATCGCGGCATCATCGAAGCCTGTCAGGCCATGGGTGCACGCAACTGGCAAATTATCTGGCATGCCTTATTGCCGGAAGCTTTGCCGGGTCTGATTGCAGCCGGTACTGTCACTACCATTGCGCTGGTGTCGTATGCCGCGATGTCGGGTGTGATTGGCGGCGGCGGTCTCGGTGATCTGGCGCTGCGCTACGGATATCAACGGTTTCAGACGGATGTGATGGTCGTCACCGTACTGATACTGATTTTGTTGGTTCAGGTGTTGCAATGGGCAGGAGACAAACTGGTATTGCGCTTTACACGTCATTAATGTTGTTTAACTTATTGGAGTATTTATGATTTCACGTATTTCCCATCAATTACGTCGCGTTGCCGCTGCCAGCGCTTATGCCGTGTTGTTCGCAGGTTCTGCCATGGCAGCAGATACCCTGAGCATTGCTGCGACACCGGTGCCGCATGCAGAGATTCTCGAATTCATTAAGCCGCAGCTGGCCAAAGAAGGCGTGGATCTCAAAATCAAAGTGTTCACCGACTATGTGCAGCCTGCAGTGCAAGTCAATGAAAAGCATTTGGATGGCAATTTCTTCCTGCATCAGCCTTATCTGAACGAGTTCAAAAAGAGCCATAAAAACGATCTGGAAGTACCGGTTGCCAAGGTACACGTAGAACCGTTTGCGGCTTACTCCAGCAAGTACAAAAAAGTGGCTGACATCCCAGCTGGTGCGACGGTAGCGATCCCTAATGATCCATCCAATTCCGGCCGCGCCTTGCTGCTGCTGGCAAAACAAGGTCTGTTGAAACTGAAAGATCCAAGCAATATTTCGGCGACTAAGAAAGACATCATCGAGAATCCTAAGAACCTGAAATTCAAGGAGTTGGAAGCGGCAACATTGCCACGCGTATTGAACCAGGTTGATCTGGCGCTGATCAATACGAATTATGCGATTGAAGCGAAACTCAATCCTGTTAAAGATTCCCTGTTCATCGAAGATGCGAATTCACCGTATGCAAACTTGCTGGTGGCACGTGAAGACAATAAAAACAGCCCGGCATTTAAAAAGCTGATCGCTGCGCTGAATTCACCGGAAGTGAAGAAGTTCATTGAAGAGAAATACAAGGGTGCAGTCGTTCCTGCATTCTGATTATTCAGTTCAGCTAAGCTAAGCTAAGCTAAGCTAAGCTAAGCTGAAGTGCATGTAGCTTTGTACTACTCAGCGTAGCAGATTGAAGTTCCATAAAAAACGCAGCATGCCTATCGGTGTGCTGCGTTTTTTTAGTTTTGATCTGCTCTGTGTGGCTTTGCGCAGACTTGAAATTGCAATAAAAAACGCTGCCGGTAAGGGCAGCGTTTTCAGATACTTCAGATACAAATCCGCTGAAATCAGCGCAGTCGGCAAGATTAGTTGCGTACTGTTTTTTTGTATTCGTTAGTACGTGTATCGATTTCGATCATGTCGTCCTGGCTCACGAACAGTGGAACCTGGATAGTGAAAGTGTAAGCTTCGATCGCGTTTTCGATTTTCGCTTCTTTCAGAACGTTACCGGAAGTGTTGCCCTTCACAGCTGGTTCAGAGTAGATCACCTGACGAACGATAGTCGTTGGCAATTCAACAGAGATTGCTTTGCCGTCGTAGAAAACCGCTTCGCATTCCATACCGTCTTTCAGGTAGTTGACTGCTTCACCCAGGTTTTCTGCTTCGATTTCGTACTGGTTGTATTCTTCATCCATGAATACGAACAGTGGGTCAGCGAAGTAAGAGTAAGTCACTGGTTTTTTGTCCAGAACAACAACGTCAAACTTGTCGTCGCCGCGGAAAACGTTTTCCTGTGGGCTGTTAGTCAACAGGTTTTTCATTTTCCACTTGTAAGTGAAACCTGTGCGGCTGGAACCGTTCACGTCGGAACGCAATACGATCATCGGCTTGCCATCAACCATAATAATGTTGCCAACGCGAATTTCTTTTGCAAATTTCATAGCGAATATACGTAAAAAGTAGGTTGCGTAAAAATCATCAGTTGCCTACAGGTTGAAGCCCGGCAAGCCCACGTTTGATTCAATTTGGTGATACCTGAAAATTTAACCGCACATTTTACCTCATTTTTGCCTTCTGTCTTGCGCTTGTGCATGCGCAAATTGCAGTAAATTCGTCGCCAGATCGCCAATTTCAGCCATTTTCCTTTGCCAGCGCAGCGAAAGCGCGCTCATTTCAGTCTGATCTGCAACAAAGTCCTGCCACAATCTGCACCAGTTGATGTCGCTCACACTGCCTTGCGTGACGCCGTTCCAGGCCAGAGCGAGCTGCTGAGCAGCTGGCAGGCTGGGCTGATGGGCATTCAGGAAGGCGCGCAGCTTTTTGTGATGCAAATTCTCATCCTGCGGATAGATATGCCAGATAAACGGCCGGCAAGCCCATTGCGCGCGCACGAAGGAATCCTCGCCACGCACAAAGTTGATATCGCAAGCCCATAGCAGACGGTCATAGTCAGGCTGGGGAATGAAGGGTAAGACCCTTACCGTCAATGCACCCCGGCTCAGGTGTGCTCCTGCACGCGCAGGCTGCCCCAGAAAAGCGCTGATCTCAGTGTGTGCCACGCCTTCCGGAACCAGCAGCGTGATCGCCTGTTCTTGCTGTTGCCAGACTTCCAGCAAGGCCGCTACCGGCGCATGGGGATAGCAGAACAGGGAAATTTTCTGCGCAGAGATTTCTTCTGCCGTCAGGCCCAGTCCGCGCAGAAAGGCAGCGCTGTGCACCGTATCGGACTGGAAATGGCTGCGCTGAGGCGCGATCTCAGCCTCGCATAGCAGGCCGCCGGTTTTGATGGTAAAGCCAGGGAAAAAGAAATGCTTGGTAATCGGTAGCGAGGGATGGGGTGAGGGCAGGGTGTGGCAGCCTTCCACCCATTCTTCTGCTGTCAGGCCTTCCAGATTCAGCCATACCGGACGCGGCTCACACTGTGCCATCGCCTGTATATAGCCTGGCGGGATATCGCAGGCAAAGAATTCAATCACGATGTCGGCGATCTCTTCAGTGGAAAACTGTCCATCCTGGTTTTGCCAGTGCCGTATCTGTATTCCTTGCACAGTCTGGTGCGCGGCATGCATATCCACTTCGGGGCAAATGCGGCGGAAGCTGGACAGGTCATCGACCCAAAGCTCGACTTGTAGCAAATGTTCGTGTGCCAGCTGGCGTGCGAGGCGCCAGCAAATGCCGATGTCGCCATAGTTATCGACGACTTTGCAAAAGATACTCAGGCGCGTGGCAGGAGGATTTGTTTGATGCATAAATATAAAATCAGCTGTGTACGGTGTGATGTGAACTGGTCTGGAAATCAGACGAAGGTTTCAGGCAAAGTGATTCTTCCATGAGCGCAGCGCGGCAAAGCTGGCGACCGGGTCATCACTGTTTTCCAGTCTTCCAGACGCAATTAAAGCCGCAATCACGGCAGGTTCACGACTACGTAAGAAAGGATTGGTGCGCTTCTCCAGCCCAATCTGGCTCGGAACCGTTGGCTGGCCTAGTGTTCGCTTTTCAGTATCCGATTTCATGCGGTCTTGCAGTGCGCGGTTGTCCGGTTCTGCCGCCAATGCAAAGCGTAAATTGGATAAGGTGTATTCATGCGCGCAGTAGACCTCAGTTTGATCCGGTAATGCTGCCAGTTGATCCAGTGAGGCCAGCATCTGCGCCGCTGTGCCTTCAAACAGCCGGCCGCAGCCACCCGCAAACAAGGTGTCGCCACTGAACAGCCAGTGCTGTGCCTCGGCATAGTAGGCGATGTGACCGGCGGTATGTCCTGGTACATCGATGACTTGCAATTGCCATTGCGGCGCTTCTAAACGCACTACATCACCACCATCCAGTGGATGGTCAACTTGCCGTATGCCATCACGTGCGGGGCCGAAGACCGGCACGCGCTGATGTGCGAGCAGTGCGTCGACGCCACCGGTATGATCTGCATGATGATGGGTCAGTAAAATCGCAGTCAGACTCAGTTGATGTGCTTCCAGAGCATGTAAGATAGCATTTGCATCGCCCGGATCGACCGCGACGGCTGAAACGCCATCGTGAATGATCCACAGATAATTGTCGTCAAACGCAGGGACAGTCAATATACTCAGGGAATTCTTCATAAACGCGCATGGATGCATTGGAAAAGCACATTATAGACCTCGATGCCTGGTTGTCGTTGCCGGCAGGTCAGTACATCAAGGATTGGGAACAGGCTGCCTTGTCACGCCTGGTCGTCGATATCTTTGGTTTTCATGCTTTACAGATCGGAATGCCGCAAATCGATGCCTTATCGGCCAGCCGCATGCCGCATCGCTGGCAAAGCGTAGGGCCGCATGCGCCGCGTGTTGCCAGCCCGGCTACACGCGCAATCGCCGTGGTACATGATTTCACTGAATTGCCATTTGATTCGCAATGTATGGATCTGGTGATCCTGCCGCATGTGCTGGAATTCGCTGAAGAACCACATCAGATCCTGCGCGAAGTCGAACGTATCCTGATTCCGGAAGGCAGGCTACTGATCACGGGTTTCAATCGCGCCAGCAGCTGGGGAGCGCGACAGGCGCTGGGGCGTTTGCGCGACAGCTATTTCCTGCCGAAGGAAGGCGAATTCATCAGTCCCGCGCGTTTAAAAGACTGGTTGAAATTACTGAGCATGGAAGTTGGCAGTCTTGAGTATGGCTGCTATGCGCTGCCGCTGCGCTCAGAGAAATGGCTGCAAAGGAATGCCATGCTGGAGAAAATCGGCAAACGCTGGTGTCCTTTTGTCGGCGCCGTGTATATGATGCAGGCCGTCAAACGGGTGCGCGGCATGCATTTGATTGGCCCGGCCTGGAAAAACAAAAAACGGGCAAGGGTACAGGCAGTACCGGTTGCCAATAGCAAAAAATGAATCATGGACACAATTGAAATTTATACAGATGGCGCATGTAAGGGTAACCCCGGTGTAGGCGGTTGGGGTGCGCTGCTGGTCGCAGGCAAGCACGAAAAAGAATTATTTGGCGGTGAGCAGGAAACGACCAATAACCGCATGGAGTTGATGGCGGTGATACAGGCACTGGGTGCCTTAAAACGGCCCTGCCATATCCGCCTGCATACCGATAGCCAGTATGTATTAAAAGGGATTACCGAATGGATCACAGGCTGGAAGGCCAAGGGCTGGCGTACTGCTTCTAAAGCGCCGGTAAAAAATGTCGACCTGTGGCAGAGTCTGGATGCTGCCCAGGGCACGCATCAGATTGAGTGGATCTGGGTCAAGGGCCATGCCGGTCATGCCGGTAACGAGCGGGCTGACGCGCTGGCTAATCGCGGTGTGGAGAGCGTGCTCGCACAAAGCTGATGTCCGGGGTATAAATGAAAAACAAAAAAATCCTGCTGCTGGCCTTGATTGCTGCGTTTTCCGCCTGTGGGAAGCATGAGCCAAAAAAAACGAATACGCCAGGCAAGGGATTAATTTTTCCTCCAGTGCCTGGTATGTTGACTTTTACCATGAGCAGCGTGGATAAAAACAAAATTGAATGCGTGAGCGCGGCTGCAAACAAGTTTGGAATAGTTGCCAAGATCAATAAGACTGAGACAGAAACATTTTATAGCTCGTCACCAAACGCTAAAATGCAGCATATTAAATCGACACAATACAGCGTGAGTGGAAACTGGTTGGTAACTGGTGATAGCGTTGAGTTGGTTGAATTTTCAAAGGAGTTAAATACTTGCCAGAATAATCTTGCAGGAGAGGAAACTACCTTGACGATGTCGTTTAAGGAGCGGCTTTAGGTCGAAAAACTGTCGTGGTACCCCATCATTTGAAGATGTCGATACGGTATTTTAATCAGGTAAGGGAGTCGAATAAGCAGGAGAATCGGGTTTGAATTGATCTTGCTCGACGGATTGAGTTTCATTGAAACGACGCCAGGAAATTCAGCATGGTTTTCACATTGCAGATGGAAACCTCTTAAGCGTAGTGTAAAAAATGCCGGATACGTCCGGCATTTTTTTTGCGAGTTGTGATGTTCACGAATGGTAAAAATCATCCTTCTGAACAGCGTTTGCTGATATGAGCCAGTGCCTCTTCAACCTGATCGATCAGGATCAGGCACAGATCGCCAGCTTGCAGACGTTCCAGTGCGAGGTCGATGGCCACGAATTCACCCGTGATTTCATCAACGCGCGTGGTTTTCTTGGCCGTTTTGAGGCCATCACGCAGCAAGGCAAGCACTTCACCATCGGCGCGGCCACGCTGGCACTGATCCTGATACAGAATCACATCTTCGAATGCATCGCCCAGGATTTCTGTCTGTTGACGGATATCCTGATCGCGCCGGTCGCCGGCACCGCTGATCACGACTGAGCGACGTTGTGCAGGCATGGTTTCCACCGCCTTGACCAGGGCCAGCATCGCATCCGGATTGTGTCCGTAATCTGCAATCACCGTAGCACCACGGAAATCGAACATGTTGAAACGTCCGGGCGCATTGTCGTTTTCATTGGCAAAGCTCTTCAGACCTGCGCGGATCACGTCGAAATCCATGTTGACAGCCCAGGCTGCCGCTACCGATGCCATCACGTTTTCAACCTGGAAGCCTATGCTGCCATTGCGTGTGATTGGAATGTCGGACAAAGGAATGCTGTGCTTCATTTTGCCTTCTGCCGCGATCAGATGACCGTTCTCGACATAGACTGCGCGTTTGCCCTGGGCGCGCTGCGCTGCCATCAGCGGGATTTGTGGGTCAGCTGCAAAGAAAATCACTGCTGCCGGACTATTCGCTGCCATGCCGGCTACGATAGGATCAGCTGCGTTCAACACAGCATAGCCATCGTCTGCGACGTTTTGTACGATCACGCGCTTGAGTACCGCCAGATCTTCCACTGTCGTGATGTAGTTCAGACCCAGATGGTCGCCAGAGCCAATGTTGGTGACGACTGCGACCTGACAACGGTCATAGGCCAGACCCTCGCGCAGCACGCCGCCCCTGGCGGTTTCAAAGACTGCAGCATCGACATCCGGATGGGACAGTACATTGCGTGCGCTGCGTGGACCGCTGCAGTCACCACTGTCAATCTGACGGCCATTGACATACACACCATCCGTATTTGTCATGCCGGTACGCAGGCCATTGGTGGTCATCAGATGGGCGATCAGTCGCACCGTCGTGGTTTTGCCATTGGTGCCAGTCACGGCGATGATAGGAATGCGGCCATCATTACCCGGCTCAAACATGGAGTCGACGATGGCTTCGCCGACTGCGCGTCCTTTGCCGAACGACGGTGATAAGTGCATGCGCAAACCTGGCGCTGCATTGACTTCTACGATGCCGCCATTGAGTGCTTCTATCGGTTTTAAGACACTGTCGCAGACCAGGTCGACGCCACAAATATCGAGGCCAACCATTTGTGCCGCTGCGATCGCACGTGCTGCGACTTCCGGGTGCACGTCATCGGTTACGTCAGTCGCGGCGCCACCGGTAGACAGATTGGCGTTGTTACGCAAAATAACGCGTTGTCCTTTAGGTGGTACTGACTCGGCGCTGTAGCCTTGTTTTGCCAGGCTGGCGAGCGCGATATCGTCGAAGCGTATCTTGGTCAGTGAAGTGGAGTGACCACTGCCACGGCGTGGATCTTTATTGACTTGTTCGACCAGTTCGCGCACGGTTTGTTTGCCATCGCCGACGACTTGCGGCGGATCGCGTCTGGCGGCGGCCACCAGTTTGTTACCGATCACCAGTAAGCGGAAGTCATTGCCCGGCAAGAAGCGCTCGACCAGGATGTCATCGCGGAATTCGCTGGCCGCAAGATAGCCGGCATCCAGTTGTTCACGCGTCGTGACATTGACGGTCACACCCTTACCCTGATTGCCATCTTTAGGTTTAATCACGACCGGCAGGCCGACTTCCAGTGCCGCAGCCCAGGCATCGTCAGGGCTGGAGACTGCACGTCCCATAGGCACAGGGACACCGGCCGCATGCAGTAATTTTTTGGTGAGTTCTTTATCCTGTGCGATCGCTTCGGCAATCGCGCTGGTGCCATCCATTTCAGCAGCCTGAATTTTACGCTGGCGTGAGCCCCAGCCAAATGCGACCAGGCTGCCATCGGTCAGGCGGCGATAAGGAATATTGCGTGCAATCGCGGCATTGACGATGGAGCCGGTAGACGGGCCCAGACGTACGTCTTCATCCAGCTCACGTAATTGCTCCAGTGCTGCAGCCAGATCAAAAGCGCTATTGTCGACGGCGGCCTGTATCAGTTTTTCAGCCAGTTCCAGCGCAAGGCGACCGACTGCTTCTTCGGAATACTCAACCACTACCTGAAACACACCTTGTTCCAGTGTTTGGGTGGTGCGGCTGAAAGTGACCGGGCAACCAGCTTGCGCTTGCAAGCCTAATGCAGCGAGTTCAAACACATGGGCAATCGAAATGGCGTCGTTGTGACCGGTGGGCTGAAGTATGCTCAGTTCCGGGAATAAGGCACGCAGGCGGTCTTCAAATCCGGCCAGTTCTGCGATAGCGCATTCCGCTTCGCTACATTTAACGATGGCTTCAACGGCCGTATGGTGGCTCCAGAGATTGGGGCCGCGCAAGGCACGAATGCGTGATACTTCCATAAAAACTTAGTCCTGTCGAAAAGGGCAGAATTCAGGTCTCATTCATCATCTGGTCAGCAAGCTTTGCCTGATCCAGATTTGCCTGAGCCTGTAACAAAAATTAGTCTGCCGCTGTCAAATATCTGAGGCACTGACGGCGGCAGGTGGATTAGCCAAAAATCAAAATGCTGCTTTGGTGCTGGTGTCAAAAGTGCGCAAACCTGCCGCGATCAGTTCTGGCGACACTTGCAGCGCCCAGGCGGCGGCAACGGCAGCCAGTACGCTCAGTGCTTTTTCTGCTTTCGCTGGCTTCAGGGCAGACACCGGCATGAGCTGGATTTCTTCTGCGCCGGACGCCAGTATGATTTCTCCGTCACGAATGAAAGCCACACGCTTACCTTGTTCGCGGTGTGCGACGATGGCAGGCAGTTCTGCCGAGCTGGCATAGAAAATCACATCGCCATCACATAATTCGGCCAGTTCCACCACGGCTGCTTCATCGGCATTTAAGACCGCGACGCCATCCGGCAACACCACATCGACCTGAGTGCGCATGATCTTATACATCTGCTCCGGCTCAAGGATGTAGAAATCGCCCAAGTCAGCAGCACCATCGAAGTCTGTGACCACAGCAACGCTGCAACGGTCATAGGCCAGGCCATCGTTCAGGATAGCGCGCGCATTGGTCTCAAATACGGCGGCTTCAACCGACCGGTTGATCAGCAGGCGCTCGCCAGCATTCCAGGTCGCGCAATTGCCTTCCGTGACCAGTCGCTTATTCAGGAACAGTCCGTCCTGACAAGCCACGCCGGTTTGCTCGCCGTGCATATGCAGCAGGCCCGCGATCAGACGTGAAATCAGGCTGGTATTGCGGCTGCCTGCGACACCGATGATATCGATGCGGCCGGATTCTTCTTCTGCGAACAAATGATCGATAATCGCTTTGCCGACTTCACGGCCTGCACCATTGGCAGGCTTGATGTGAGCCAGTAAGCCGGGGCTGGCATTGACTTCGATAATCGCGCCGGTTTGCGCTGACAGCGGTTTGGAAATGTCTTCTACAACCAGATCCACACCGGCGATATCGAGACCGACGATGCGTGCTGCCAGGCATGCGGTTTCTGCGATGTCCGGATGGATATCGTCAGTCACATCGAGGGCAACATTGCCGTTAATCTGGATCAGTACTTTTTGACCATCCAATGGAATAGATGATCCAGTCATTCCCTGACGGTCAAGTTCCAGATTCACTTCTGCTGCCTCGTTAATATCAACGATGTTAAGCGGAAAATCTTCTGTTGTTCCACGTCGTGGATCGGTATTAATCTGGCTGTCTATCAGCTCTACGACTGTGGATTTTCCATCGCCGCTAATCCACAACGTCTCACCTTTGCCGACTGCAACGACCTTATTGCCGACGACCAGCACACGGTGTTCATCGCCGGTGATGAATTTTTCGACTATCACAGATTTGCTGCCGCCTTTGCGTACTGCCAGCTCATACGCCGCGGTCACGTCAGCCAGTGTCATCAGATTCAGTGAGACGCCACGGCCATGATTGCCGTCATAAGGTTTAATCACGACAGGCAGGCCGATATCCTGTGCCTCTTCCCATGCTTCTTCAGCGCTGCGCACGATGCAGCCTTCCGGCACTGGCACGCCGCAGGATTGCAGCAGGGTTTTGGTCAGATCTTTATCGCTGGCGATGCTTTCTGCAATCGCGCTGGTGCGGTCGGTTTCTGCTGTCCAGATACGGCGCTGTGCTGCGCCATGGCCTAACTGCACCAGGTTGCCATCGGTCAGACGGATAGATGGAATTCGGCGCGCGGTCGCTGCATCAACGATGTTGGCGGTACTCGGTCCCAGGCAGCGTGAATCGACCAGATCGCGCAATTCTGTGAGTTGCGCTTCCAGATCGAAAGCTTGGTCATTAATGGCGGCCATCAACAAGTCACGGGCTATCGCAAGGGCGCGGCGTCCGACCTGTTCTTCACGGGTACGGAAAGCCATCTTGTAGACGCCGATCACATTGGTGGAGCGGGTCTGGCCAAAGCCAGTGCGCATGCCAGCCAGATTCTGCAGTTCGAGTACGACGTGTTCCAGGATATGACCTGACCAGGTGCCTTCGCGCAGACGCTCGAGGAAGCCACCGCGCTCTCCAACGCCGCAACGATGTTCCATCAGGCCAGGCAGCCAGCTGGTCAGTCGCTCATAGAGTCCGGGCAGCAGGTTGGAGGGGGTGTCTTCAAGAGCACCGATATCCAGCCAGGTTTCTATGACTGGGCGGTAGGTCCAGATATTCGGCCCGCGTAAGTGGTTGACGCGGAGAATGCTGATGTCTTTCTTCTTAGTTGTCATGTAAGTCATTTCTAGCCGACCCGGATAGATATCCAGATCCTGTCATAGGTAGAATCATACTTCGCTTCTCAAGTGCATTCAGGCTAAACGATTGACATGGAGTGTCAACCAATCTGCTTTCCTGCCGTTATCAGGCCACCGGCATGGATATATTCAACACAAAGCGGGAATGTAAGACGCGCTTGCTGATATACTTGCGCGCCAGCGCAACAGCTTGAATCCTCTTGATCAGTTTCGTCTGATTATTCTTCTTTCGATAGAATACCGTAAATTGCCGCCTCCGTGATATGGCTTATTGCCATTACGGAAGCAAGAAATCTGTTTTTTCAAAATTTTCAGTCCCGATTTCCCCGGGAATAGCGCATCTGCCGGAGTTTGCTTCACGATGACCACTTTATTACCTAGTTCCGAGCAATCCATTTTATCGCTGAGCGCCGAATGGCAATCTGCGCTCGCACAACAGATCGCCAAAGGCGAAAACGTACAGAGTGCGTTTGAGGTTGACCTCGATAACAAACTTCATTTTGTCAAAGGCCTCATCGTCGTGACCGATCAGGCGATCCTGAGCAGACCGGCCGGAGAGACAGAGTGGAAGCGCTGGGCGTTTGAGCCGGGCTTGCAATTAAAACACTACGATCATGCCGGTGTCGGTCATTTGCAATTGACGAATCAACAAGGTCTGCTGGCCAGCTGGCGTTTTACACTGGGACAGAATCTGCATGCAATCCGTTTGCTGGATCATTTTAAAGAACAGCTCGATAGCTTTGTGACTGGCCAGCCGGTGCAGCGTGCCGAGCAAAATACCTGCCCCAGCTGCAAGGCCGTGTTGGAAGCGGATCAGGAAGAATGTCCTGTCTGTACCAAGGTGATTTATACGCCGCCGTCTACCTGGACCTTGCTGCGCCTGTGGCGCTTTGCCCGTCCCTACCGTTTGCAGCTGTTTATCGGTTTCGCACTGATGTTGATGGGTACGGCAGCGCATATGATTCCGCGCTATCTGACCAAGCCACTCACGGATGAAGTGTTGATTCCGTTTCAGCGCAAGGAGTTTGTCGATCCTAATCTGGTGTATCTGTACATAGGTGGTTTGTTGGGATCGGCTGTGATTGCCTGGCTGCTGAGTTGGGGCAAGACTTACATACTGGCTCTGGTCTCTGAGCGTATCGGCGCTGATTTGCGTACCACGACCTATGAACATTTGTTGAAATTATCGCTGGAATATTTTGGTGGTAAACGTACCGGCGATTTGATGTCGCGTATCGGTAGTGAGAGTGACCGTATCTGCGTCTATCTGTCGTTGCATTTACTCGATTTTGCAACTGATGTATTGATGTTCGTAATGACTGCGGTCGCGCTGTTGCAGATCAATACCAAGCTGGCGCTGGTGACTTTGCTGCCGCTGCCATTTATCGCCTGGATGATCCATCTGGTGCGTGACAAGTTGCGTACTGGCTTCGAGAAGATAGACCGGGTCTGGGGCGAGGTGACTAATGTGCTGGCCGATACCATACCAGGCATCCGCGTGGTGAAAGCCTTTGCACAGGAAACGCGTGAAGCGGGTCGTTTCCGTGAGGCGAATAAACATAACCTGGCGGTGAATGACCGTCTGAATAAAGTCTGGTCGCTGTTTTCACCTACCGTTTCTTTCCTGACTGATCTCGGTATTCTGGTGGTGTGGGCCTTTGGTATCTGGCAGGTCGCGCATGAAGAAATCACAGTCGGTGCACTGGTCGCAGCAGTGGCTTTCATCAGTAACTTTTATGGCCGTATCGATTCCATGAGTCGCATCGTGTCAGTGACTCAGAAATCGGCATCGGCAGCCAAACGTATTTTTGACATTCTGGATCATGTGTCCAGCGTACCTGACCCTCAGCATCCGGTGAAAGTACAAGAAGTCCAGGGCAAGATAGAGCTGCGTGAAGTCGGCTTCCGTTATGGTAACCGTGCCGTGAATCGCGGCATTAACCTGACCATAAAACCAGGTGAAATGATAGGCCTGGTAGGACATAGTGGTTCCGGTAAGAGTACTTTGGTCAATTTGATCTGCCGTTTTTATGATGTGTCAGAAGGCGCGATACTGCTGGATGGTAAAGATATACGTTCGTACGCGGTATCCGATTACCGCAGCCAGATCGGTCTGGTTTTGCAAGAGCCTTTCCTGTTCTTCGGCACCATTGCTGACAATATCGCTTATGGCAAACCCCACGCGACGCGCGAGGAAATCATCGCAGCAGCAAGAGCTGCTCATGCGCATGAATTCATTCTGCGTCTGCCGCAAGGCTATGATTCTATGGTGGGTGAGCGTGGTCAGGGCTTGTCCGGCGGTGAGCGTCAGCGTATTTCGATCGCGCGTGCCTTGTTGATTGATCCTAAGATCCTGATCATGGATGAAGCGACTTCTTCCGTCGATTCACAGACGGAAAAAGAAATTCAAAAGGCACTGGACAACCTGGTGCAAGGCCGTACCACCATCGCGATTGCGCATCGTTTGTCTACCTTGCACAAGGCAGACCGTCTGGTGGTACTGGATCGTGGCCAGGTAATCGAAGTCGGTGGTCATGACGAATTGATGGCGAAGCAGGGCGCGTATTTTGATTTGTACACAGCCCAAGCCAGAAACGCGCAATTAGCAGGAGATGAATAAGATGGCGACTACGCAATTCAATTTACACAGAAATCCGTTTGCGCAGTTAATTCTGACCAATCAGGCCGGTGAAGTGTTTGAAGGTGTCAGCCCGGTGCGTGCCTTTCCTATTCAGTCACCAGCCGGATGTATTTCTCTGGTTACGACCGATGGACGTGAAGTGGCCTGGATAGACAGCCTGGAAGACTTGGCTGATGGCGTACGTCAACTGGTGCTGGAAGAGCTGGGCGGGCGCGAATTTATGCCTGAAATTCAGTCTATTACCGCTGTCAGCAGTTTCGCTGTGCCTTGTACCTGGACCGTCAGCACAGATCGCGGCGTGACTGCTTTTGTTCTCAAAGGGGATGAGGATATCCGTCGCATCGGTCAGGCTTCCTTGCTGATTACCGATAATCACGGTATTCAGTTTCTGATCCGCGATATGTTCACGATAGATAAACACAGCCGGAAAATTCTGGATCGTTTCCTGTAAGCGCAGACTTCTCAGCCGTGAATACCTGGTGCGCCCTGATCATTCGGGGCGTTTTTTTTTACTCTCGCGGAAATACAAATTGCTGAGTCTGGTTTCGCCGGGCAAAGGCAGCACTTCCTGCAGGCTGAAACCCAGTAAATTCAGCAAACGGTTCGAGCGTTCATTGTCCGGATCTGTAATGGCCGCCAGCCGCGGCAGATGCAAATCCTGTTCCGCATGCTGCACAACTGCCTGCGCCGCTTCCAGTGCATAGCCCTGACCGGTAAAGCGCGGCAGGAAAGCATAGCCAAGGTCTGTGCAAGGCAGGCTATCGCGCTTGATCAAGCCACAAATCCCCATCGCAATACCTTGTTCCTGGTCACAGACCACATAAAAGCTGTAACCAAATTGTTGCTGACTGGCAATCGGTCGGGTTTGTATCCAATCCATCGCCTGCTCAGGTGTTCTGACACCCCGGTCGCCGATAAAGCGCAGCCATGAGGGATCGTTGAGTAATTCCAGTACGAAATTGGCATCATCTATGTTGAATACTCGCAACACTAATCGTTTGGTTTGTATGGGTAGCATGTTCTTCCCCAAGTCCTTGTCCAGATTCGTTTTCAGGCTAATAACAAAAGTTTCCATGCCCAATATGTTCTTGAATGAAATGATAATCGAATAATAAATTGCTTTTTAAAATTAAATTTCCTTTTGGCACATGCCTTGATGCGGCGTAAGATGAAAACATGAAGTGAATTTTATGCAGAAGAAGCATTTGTTGCGGTCAGCCTTTATAACAGCCAACCCGGGAGAGCATAATGAATGTCAAGTCGTTAAAAAGCAGGTTGATCTTTGCGATTGCCAGTCTGATCACGATCTGTACCGTGATATTGACGATAGGTAGTTATATCCGTATGAAGTCGCAGATAGAAGCTGGGCTGGCGAATGAAGTGCGTGGTGTGGCTGCTGGCTACGACGCAATTCTGGGTAACTGGATACAGGTCAATACCTCCATGGTGGCAAGTCTGGCAAACGCGGTAGGGAATGGTGCGGATCTGACCACCAGCCTGACGATGACGCGCACCGGCGGCAGCTTTCTGAGTGTGTATCTGGGAACGCCAGATAAAACCTTCACCAATAATCCACCAAATCCACCGCCTGCCGGCTATGACCCGACTGTGCGTCCCTGGTACAAGGCGGCAATGGAAGCTAAAAAGCCTATCGTGACTTCGGCCTATATGGGCGTGAACCCACCTGGCTTGATGATCTCGTTTGCGGCACCGGTTAAAGGTGGCGAGGCCGGGGTGGTCGCGGCCGATGTGTTCCTGACCAAGATCGTGGAACAGATTTTAAATATTAAACTGGCCGGTGATGGCTATGCCTTCCTGCTCGACAAATCCGGCCAGGTGCTGGCACATGCGGACCAGACCAAGGTGTTAAAACCAGCCAAAGAGATCGCCGCTGAACTGGCGCTGGAAAATCTGTCTGGTCTGGCGGGTAAAAAAGAACTGATACAAAGTAGTGTTGCCGGTAAAGCCAGCTTTATCTATCTGCAGCAAATTAATGGATCTGATTTATATCTGGCGCTGGTGGTGGATAAGCAAAAAGCCCTGGCTTCGCTGGATCAGTTATTGATGATTTCCGCGGTGGTGCTGCTGATCTTGCTGGCTATCGTTTTGCCGGTCACCACCTGGCTGGTAGGGCATATGCTGTCAGGCTTGCAGCGCGTGCGCGATGCGATGCTGGCGATTGCAGCCGGTGGCGGTGACCTGACCCGCAAGATCGAGGTAGAGGGCGAAGACGAAGTGGCGCAGACCGCAGATGCATTTAATAATTTTATGGATCAGCTGCGCGTGATGGTGGTCGATGTGCGCAAAGCGACTGACTCGATTACAGTAGGTGCAACTGAAATTGCGACTGGGAATATGGATTTGTCCGGACGCACCGAGCAGCAGGCGTCTTCGCTTGAGCAAACCGCGGCGAGTATGGAAGAGCTGACCGAGGCCGTCCGTAATAATGCAGAAAATGCACGGGAAGCCAATCGTATGGCGGTGAATGCCTCGGACGTGGCGACGCAGGGGGGAGAGGTCGTCAATAAGGTGGTGACGACCATGCAGGGTATTTCAGACAGTTCACGTAAGATCGTTGACATCATCAGCGTCATCGAGGGCATCGCATTCCAGACCAATATCCTGGCCTTGAATGCAGCCGTTGAGGCGGCGCGTGCCGGTGAGCAGGGACGCGGCTTTGCGGTGGTGGCGAGTGAAGTCCGTACGCTGGCGCAGCGCAGTGCGGCAGCAGCACAGGAAATCAAGAGTCTGATTGAAGACTCTGTCTCTAAAGTTAATGAGGGTTCGGAACTGGTCGATAAAGCTGGTGCTTCGATGACGCGTATCGTGTCAGCAGTCGATCAGGTGGCCGCAATTATTAATGAAATTACTTCCGCCTCGGCTGAGCAAAGCGATGGTATTCAGCAAGTGAATCAGGCGTTGGCGCACATGGATGAAGCGACTCAGCAAAATGCGGCGCTGGTTGAACAGGCCGCTGCAGCGGCCGGTTCACTGGAAGAGCAGGCCAACTTATTGAAAGTAGCGATGTCTGCCTTCCGTATGGAACACAATGCGCCTGCCACAAGGGTGAGTGCAGCAAGCGGCGCACGCTCAGGACGCCAGGCCAGTCTGGGGTATGACGCCTGAGTGAGTCGTAACTCTTAAGTCTTAGGATAGGGTGGCAATCACCGGCGCATGATCCGATGGTTGCTCCCATTTTCTGGGAGCCCGGTCTATCACGCAGGCTGTACAACGTTCTGCCAGCGGTTTGCTCAACAGGATGTGATCTATCCTGACTCCCTTGTTCAGCCGGAAGCCCAGTGCGCGGTAATCCCACCAGCTGAATAATTTATCCGCCTGTTCAAATTGCCGGAAGCTGTCGCTCAGACCCAGCTGTAGCAACTGCTGGAAAGCAGCACGCTCTTCCGGCGAGACCAGATTCATGCCTGCCCAGGCGGCCGGATCATGCACATCGCGGTCATCCGGGGCGATGTTGTAATCACCCAGCAAAGCCAGTTCAGGATGTTGCTGCATTTGTGCGCTGACCCAGTTGTGCAGCGCTGTCAGCCACTTGAGTTTGTACTGAAACTTATCGGAATCCGGCGCCTGTCCGTTTGGAATATAGGCACAGATAATCCGCATGCCCTGTATGGTCGCGGCGATGATTCTTTGCTGTTCATCCTCAAACAAGGGATTGTTTTTCTGGATGTCAGTCATAGGATGGCGCGACAGGATTGCGACTCCGTTATAGGTTTTCTGACCGGTATAGGCGACGTGATAACCGGCTGCCTCTATCTCCGCTTGCGGAAATTTATCGTCGGTCAGCTTGGTCTCCTGTATGCACAGAATATCGACCGGATTAGTTTCCAGCCAGCTCAATACCTGCGGCAGACGTACCTTCAGAGAATTGACGTTCCAGGTGCTCATTTGCATAGTGCTACCTCAAAAAAAGAAAAGCCGTGCTCCAGGTGGAATGGAGCACGGCCTGATTTAACTGCTCAGGACTGCAGGCGCAGAGTCAGCCAGCTGACTCCGTCCTGATCAGCCTGCGCGGTTGATCAGGAAAGTTGTCAGCATCGGTACCGGACGGCCGGTGGAACCTTTTGCTGCGCCGGACTTCCAGGCTGTGCCAGCGATATCCAGATGCGCCCAGGTGTATTTCTTGGTGAAACGCTCCAGGAAGCAGGCTGCAGTAATACTGCCGCCAGCCGGGCCGCCGATATTGGCCATGTCGGCAAAATTCGATTTCAGTTGCTCGTTATAAGCTTCTTCAATCGGCATACGCCATGCGGTATCACCGCTTTGCTTACCGGCAGCCAGCAATTCATTGGCCAATGCATCATGGACTGCATCGTGACGTGTGAACAAACCGGTATTGTGATGACCCAGCGAAGTCACGCAGGCACCAGTCAGGGTGGCAACGTCGATGACCGCAGCCGGATTGAAACGTTCAGTGTAGGTCAGTGCGTCACACAGAATCAGACGGCCTTCGGCGTCCGTGTTCAGGATTTCTATAGTCTGGCCAGACATCGAGGTCACGATGTCGCCCGGACGGGTCGCGGTACCGGATGGCATATTTTCGCAAGTCGGGATCACTGCGTAGACGTTCAGCTTGAGTTTCATTTCGCCGATGGCACGCATGGTACCCAGCACAGATGCGGCGCCGCCCATGTCGTATTTCATCTCATCCATGCCAGCACCCGGTTTCAGGGAAATGCCGCCGGAATCGAAAGTGATACCTTTACCTACCAGTACAACTGGCGCATCTTTCGCTTTGCCGCCGCTATGCTTGAGGACGATGAACTTCGGTGGTTCAACAGTGCCATTGGTCACGGACAGGAAGCTGCCCATTTTGAGTGCCTGTATCTGTTTGCGATCCAATACCTCAGCGACCATCTTGTAGTCAGTCGCGATCTGTTTAGCGGTATTGGCCAGATAAGTCGGTGTGCAGACGTTAGGTGGCAGATTGCCGAGTTCTTTGGTCAGATCAACGCCATTCGCCAGTGCGATGCTTTGTGCCAGTGCGGATTTGGCCGCAGTCGCTTCAGCAGCGGCAACCGCAAATGCCACTTTTTTCACGCCTGCAGTGCTGGTGTCTTTTTTGCTCTTCAGTCCATCAGCGCGGAAGATGCTGTCGCGGAAGGCCAACACGGCTGCATTCAGGGACCAGTTGACAGTGCGCTCTTTGACGCCAGGCAGAGCAATAACTGCGTCGTTTGCGCCTAAACCTGCTAAAGTGCGGGCTGCTGCGGCAACGGCGGACTGATAGGCTTTTTCAGTCACAAGTTCGGAAGCTTCACCCAGACCTACCAGTAACACGCGTTCAGCGGCGATATCGCTGAGATTGCGTAACAACAGGGAGGAGCCGGCCTTGCCGGTGATGTCGCCGGATTTCAGCGCTGCAGCGATGGCGCCGGACGCATCCAGTGCAGTAGCAGCGACCGACAATTTTTTATTTTCGAATACACCAACAACGATACAAGCGGTTTTGATCGCCTTGTGGGCAGTTGAGGCACTTTTTGCGTCGATTGATTTTATGCTAAAGTCCACGTATTACTCCTCTTGGTAAGTCTCGTAAAACAGACATTATAATCCTTCTCATGATTTTTCAACGCGCGCTTCGACGTGAATTGCTGAGTGCAGCTGGCGCAGTCCTTGCAACCCTCTTCGTTATTACTGTTACCTGGATGCTGATCCGCGTGCTGGAACAGGCTGCTGGCGGTAAAGTCGCCTCATCCGATGTGCTGGCACTGATAGGCTTTATGTCCTTGATGTATCTGCCAATTTTGCTCATCCTGACCGGATTCATTTCAGTGCTGCTGGTGGTCACCCGCAGCTATCAGGAATCTGAAATGGTGGTCTGGTTTGCTTCGGGTTTGAGTCTGACACAATGGATAAGTCCTGTCATTAAGTTCGGTTTTCCTATCGTCGCACTGACGGCATTTCTGAGCTTTTTTGCCAGCCCTTGGGCCAACCGTCAGAGTGTGGAATTTGAAGAACGTTTTCAAAAGCGTTCAGACATTTCCAAGGTTTCCCCCGGTAAGTTTCAGGAATCTTCCGCTTCTGACCGGATTTTCTTTGTCGAGGAAGTCGCAGGCGATCTCAGTAAAGTGCAGAATATCTTCATCAACACCGTTAAGGATGGGCGTTCCAGTGTGGTGGTGGCGAAAGAGGGCAAAATAGAGATTGATAAATACGGGGACAAGTTTCTGGTCATGGACAGAGGCCGCCGCTATGACGGTCTGCCGACCGCACCGGATTTTCAAATGATGCAGTTTGAACGTTATGGCGTATTGGTTTCCAGTCAGTCGAATGCCTTGAATAGCGATAATTCCGCCAAGTCCATGCCCTTGTCTGAATTGTTGTTTCAGCCAGATTTCCATAAACAGGCTGAGCTGCTATGGCGTATCTCGCTGCCTGTGATGGCGGCCGTATTGATGTTGCTTGCGATTCCCTTGGGGTTTGTCAATCCACGCGTCGGGCGCTCAGCCAATCTGATTGTCGCCTTGCTGGCCACAGTGTTTTATCTGACGATGGTGAATATTTCCCAATCTCTGGTGTTACAGGGACGGACCGCGTTTGCCTTGGGCTGGTGGCCGGTCCATGCTGCGGTCGCAGTGCTGGTCTGGCTGTTGTTTGCCTGGCGATTAAAAATTAACAGCCGTTGGCATCCGGCCGGTATCTGGGCACGCTGCAAGTCTGGCGCAACACGCAAAGCGAGTGCAGCATGAAGATTTTACAAAAGTATTTTGGTACCGAGATTATCCGTGCCGTGGCGTTTGTCATGCTGGCTTTGCTGGCGCTGTTCTCTTTCTTTGATTTGATGAAGGAATTGCAGTCGGTGAACAGTGGCAGTTATCGCCTGTTGAATGCGGTGTTTTATGTATTGATGGGCTTGCCCGGCTATGTCTATGAGTTTATGCCGATTGCGGTGCTGATCGGTACTATTTATGTGCTGGCGCAGTTTGCATCTAATTCAGAATTCACCATCATGCGCTCTGCCAGTATGTCGACGGTAACCGCGCTGACGATGTTGATGAAAATAGGCCTGATCTTTGTCGCGCTGACCTTTTTGTTTGGTGAAGTCATCGCACCGGCCAGTACCAAATTCGCTGAGAGTATGAAACTCAAAGCACTGGGCGCATCGCAAAAGAAGGAGTTCCGCACCGGCTTGTGGACTAAGGATTTGGTACGTGAAAACGGGCTTAGCGGTGAGATCACAGGATCACGTTTTCTGAACGTGAAAGAGATCACGCCAGCGCGCCAGCTGAGGGATGTGCGGGTCTATGAATTCGATAAAGAATTCCGTCTGAGCCGTGAAGTCACTGCCAGCACAGCGGACTATATCGGTAAAAATACCTGGCGCCTGACCGATGTGGCTGAGACTTCGTTCCCGGTCACTTTATCGAGTGAAGACATTAATAAGGTGAAAACGGCGCGCTACCCGAGCCGGGATGTGGTCTCAGAAGTGACCCCGGAAATACTGACGGTATTGTTCGCTGATCCGGATCGTATGTCTGCCGTTGATCTTGCTGCCTATACCCGCCATCTGGTTGATAATAAACAGGATAGCGAACGCTATGAAATCGCATTCTGGAAAAAAGTGACTTATCCGCTGGCCATCCTGGTCATGATGGCGCTGGCTTTGCCTTTTGCTTATCTGCACGTGCGCAGTGGTGGTGTGAGCTTTAAAATTTTCAGCGGCATCATGATAGGCATGGTGTTTTATCTCATCAACAGCCTGTTTTCCCATATCGGTTTACTCAATACCTGGCCACCGTATGTGACAGCATTGGTACCCAGTGCCTTGTTTATGGGCCTGGCCTTGGCGGGATTACGTTACGTAGAAAGACATTAATGAAAGCAATCGTATTATTTGCGCATGGCGCAAGGGATCCAAGATGGGCTGCACCATTTGAGCGTTTGCAGAAATTGACTCAGGACGCCTTGCCCGAGGTCGTCGTCAGACTGTCGTTTCTGGAGTTTATGTCACCGGCTTTGCCGGAACTGGTGGCAGAGCTGGCGCAGCAGGGCTGTGAGCAGATTTCCGTAGTGCCGGTTTTTCTGGGGCAGGGCGGCCATGTGTTGCGTGATCTGCCGGTGATGCTGGACAGTTTGCGTACAGAGTATCCGGCTATCCAGTTCCGGCTTTCCACAGCCGTCGGCGAGGATGCGGCAGTGTTAATGGCGATACGTGATTATTGTGTGACCCAGATATAAAACCTGCGTGCTCTGGCTGTATCGCTGTATCAATGTTAGGCATGCATACGATTTGCTGCGCATAAAACATACATAAAACACACTTAAGCCACGCATACAGCCTAATTTCTCTTTTCCCCTTTTCTTCTCATCGATTCATTGCTTTAATGCAGCATATGTAGCATTAAAGCATGTATAGGATAGAGATGACAGTGCTGTGCAGCAGTCATCTACGCAGTATCTTTGATTAACCCGGACCGGGGGAGAGTCGCTGATGCCAGGGATAAAACTGCTATTGGGCTGGTACTTGCTTGCATTGACGCCAGCCTGGGCTGCCGAAATCATCGTGGTCGGCACCGATTTTTCGCATGTTTTTGAGCAGGATAAAGAGGGCAAATTCGATGGCTTGGCGGTCGCCACGCTGAACGAACTCGCCAGAAAAAATGGTGATCAGCTCAGCTTCGCGCTCTACCCCTGGAGTCGCGCACAGTGGATGGTCGAGACCGGACAAGCTCATATCCTGATAGGTCCCTACAAAACACCTGAACGAGAAGCTAAGTTCTTGTTTTCCAGACGGGCTTTTTATCGCGACTATATGCTGTTCTATGTCAGGGCTGGCGAGGGGCTGAGCTGGGATGGCAACTTACAGAATCTGATCGGCAAAAAAACCGGCGTCATCAATGGCTGGGTGTACACCCCTCAGTTTGAGCAAATGCGCAGCCGTTTACAACCGGTGGTCGCCAACACCTTAGCAAATGGCCTCAATATGTTGCAGGCACAGCGTATAGACTGGCTGGCTACGAACTTGCGCAATGCCGATGGCGTAATGCGACGCCTGAATACGGACGCAAAATTAGTCGCGGTCGAGCCACCCATTGGCATTCAGGATGGCTACTTCGCGTATTGTCAGCAATGCGATGCGCTGCGTCAGAAATATGATGCAGCATTTGAACAACTGCAGCAAACTCCTTTATGGCAGCAGTTGGCGGCGCGCTATGCGGTCAGGGTGCCCTGAGCTGTTTAAGGACGGCGCTGACGCATGGCTTCGCCCATCATCACCAGTACCGGTCCCGATGAGCTGTGCAGCCCTTGCGCTAACTGCTGCAGTGTCATGTGGGAAATGACTTCATCGGCGCGGCTGCAGTTTTCTATCACAACGACCGGATGCGTCTCAGGATGACCAGCCGCCAGCATGCGGTTTGCGGTCAGCATGGCTTCGCGCCCGCCCATGTATTGCACCAGGGTGTCGCATTCCGGGATGCGGGTATCCGCCACTTCGCCAGGTGCGGTGCTGGAGGTGAATAAGGCCACGCTGCGTGCCACGCCGCGTTTGGTCAGAGGCTGGCGCACACTGGCCGCAGCAGCCAGCGCGGTGGTGATGCCAGGTACGATTTCGTAACTGATACCAGCCGCTTCCAGCGCACGGATCTCTTCATCGGCACGCCCGAATAACATAGGATCGCCACCTTTGAGCCTCACTACCAGACTGTGCGTCTGCGCCTGGCTGATGATTTGCTGGTTGATCTCATCCTGCGCAGCAGAACGTTGTCCGCTGCGTTTGCCGACCGAAATCTTCAGCGCCTGCGGACACAATTCCAGCATCTCTGCGGTAACCAGAGCGTCATACAGCACCACGTCAGCCTGAGCCAGCAGACGGGCGCCGCGTACTGTGATCAGATCGGCAGCGCCGGGGCCGGCGCCGATCAGAAACACCCTGGCAGTTGCTGACTGACTCAAGCGGCTTCCCCGAGGCGTATCATGCCCGCTGCGACTGTTTGATGCGTGACTTCGTCGATCAGGATGAACGAACCGGTCGAGCGCAGATCGGTGTAATTATCTGCGGCCAGCGGCTGCTGCACGTTGATCGAGACACTGGCGATATCGTTCAGTTTCAGGCTGTCAGCCGGACGACGTTGCTGGGTATTGATATCAAGGATGGTATCTATCGCCGTCACCCGCGCAGCAACCTGACGGGTCGTATGCTTGAGCCAGTATTTGCGGCGTACATCCAGTGCATCTTCCGACAACCAGCATAAATCAGCCTTGACTGTTTTTTGCAGGGTGGCTGGACGTTGCGCATCCACCAGCATATCGCCGCGTGAGATATCCAGATATTCATTGAGCAGGATGGTGACTGACTGACCGACTACTGCGGTATCAAGCGAGCCATCCAGAGTCAGGATGTCTTTGACGGTCGCTTGCTGATTGCCAGGTTGTACCAGCAACTGATCACCTTTACTGACTTTGCCCGCTTCGATACGTCCCATGTAACCGCGGAAGTCATTCGCTTCATGGCCATTATGACGCGCCACTAACTGTACCGGGAAGCGGAAGGCTTCCTCTTGCGAGGCATCGTACACGCTTAAGGATTCCAGCAAGTCGATCAGGGTAGGTCCCTGATACCAAGGCATCATGTCCGAGGCCGCGACCACATTGTCTCCAGCCAGCGCAGACAGCGGCACCGCATGGATGTCACGCAAACCAAGTTGTGCGGCAAATTTCTGATATTCAGCCACGATGCGTTCATACACAGACTGATCATAATCGACCAGATCCATTTTATTGACGGCCACGATCACATGCTCAATCTGCAGTAACTGGGCGATGGTGGAATGGCGCTTAGTCTGTACCAGCAAATCCACGCTGCCATCTTCATGCAGTTTGACTTTGGACACGTCGATCAGAATGATCACGGCATCCGCAGTCGAGGCGCCAGTCACCATATTGCGTGTGTACTGTTCATGGCCAGGTGTATCGGCGATGATGAATTTACGCTTAGGAGTGGCAAAGTAACGGTAGGCCACGTCGATCGTGATGCCTTGTTCGCGCTCCGCTTCCAGACCATCGGTCAACAGCGATAAATCAATGGTATCGCCTACGGTACGCTTGTGTTTGGCGCGTGAAATAGCATCCAGCTGATCGGCAAAAATGCCCTTGCTGTCGAACAGCAGGCGGCCGATCAAAGTACTTTTTCCATCATCAACGGAACCCGCAGTGATGAAGCGTAACAGTCCGCGCTCGCTCAGGCCGGCGGCGTTGCTGACGGTGGAGGTGCTTGCTGCAGTCATCAGAAATATCCTTCTTTTTTACGTTTTTCCATGGAGGCTTCGGAAGTCTGGTCATCCATGCGGGTGGCACCACGTTCTGTAATCTGGGTAATCGCGGTTTCTGCAATGATGGCAGATACGGTCGCTGCATCAGATGAGACCGGGCAGGTGCAGGAAATGTCGCCGACAGTACGGAAGCGCACTACGCGGGTTTCTACCGTTTCACCTTCACGCGGCGGAGTCAGATCGGTCAGCGGAACCAGCAGGCCATTGCGCGGGATTACCTGGCGTTCATGGGCAAAATAAATCTCAGGTAATTCCAGTTTTTCACGCGCGATATACTGCCAGACATCCAGCTCAGTCCAGTTTGAAATCGGGAATACCCGCATGTTTTCACCCGGATGGACACGGGTGTTATACAGATCCCACAGCTCAGGGCGCTGGGCTTTGGGATTCCACTGGCCGAATTCATCGCGGAAGGAAAAAATACGTTCTTTGGCACGTGCTTTTTCCTCGTCACGACGCGCACCGCCTATGCAGGCATCAAAGCGATGTTCAGCAATGGTTTCCAGCAGCGTCACGGCTTGCGCAGCATTGCGTGAATCGGTCGCCGGATTACGCAGTCGCACGGTGCCCTTTTGTATCGATGCTTCTACGGAGCCAACGATCAGGCGCTCACCCAGTTCCGCTACGCGCTTGTCGCGGAAAGCGATCACTTCCGGAAAATTGTGACCGGTATCGATATGCACCAGCGGGAATGGGAATTTACCCGGACGGAAGGCTTTTTCAGCCAGGCGCAACAGTACGATAGAGTCTTTGCCGCCCGAGAATAACAGGGCCGGATTGCTGCACTCTGCAGCGACTTCGCGCATGATGTGGATGGCTTCGGATTCCAGCCAGTCGAGATGGCGATTGCTCGCGGCATCAATGAAATGATTTTCTGTCACAGTGTTCATAGTCTTCCTTAAAGTTCTGCCTGCCGCAGGTTTATTCAGCGGCGGCCGACGCAGCGCGTATGCGTATTAATTTTCCATCCACCACATGCAGACCGCATTCCTTGGATTCCGGATTTTCCCACCACCAGCGCCCGGCGCGTACATCTTCACCAGCCTGTATGGCGCGGGTGCAGGGCTCGCAGCCTATCGACGGATAGCCCTTGTCATGCAAGGGGTTGTAAGGCACTTCATTACTGCGGATATAGTGCCAGACATCGTCTTCGGACCAGTCAGCCAGTGGATTAAATTTTTGCATGCCGTGTGCGACGTCGTCTTCCTGTATCGCCAGCTCAGTGCGGGTTGCTGCCTGTGCCTTGCGCTGTCCTGTGATCCAGGCTGCTTTGCCAGCCAGCGCACGATTCAACGGTTCCACTTTACGGATGCGGCAGCATTCCTTGCGTAAGTCCACGCTGTCATAAAAAGCATTCAGACCATATTGCGTCACATAGTCGTTCACTGCATTTTCTTCAGGCAGAAATAAGCTGATCTGTTTGCCGTAGTGCGTTTTCACCTGGTCTATCATGCCCAGTGTTTCTGCATGCAGGCGACCGGTTTGCAAAGAGAAAATCTCTATATTCAGCTGATTTTTCAGTATCAGATCGGTCAGCACCATATCTTCTGCTGCCAGGCTGGAAGCAAATACCGCCGGGCTGAATTCAGCTTCTATCCGTCGCAAGGTCTGCAGCGTCAGGCTGAGCTTGTCGGCAAACTCACTCATGCGGACACCACACTGCGATCGACACGACGGAACAGCGGATTTTTCTGATCCCAGGAAGTCTGGTAGGCATCGCTGAAATCGGTCAGACCCTTGAGTGCATCCTGGATGCTACGGTCTTCACGCGTGGCAAAGGCATTGAAGCCTACGCGCTGCATGAAAAACAGCTGATCGCGCAATACATCACCGATAGCGCGCAATTCACCGCTGTACGCCAGACGGGAGCGCAGGTTGTAGGCGATAGAGTAGCCACGACCATCCGAGAACTTAGGGAAATCGACCGCGATCAAAGTAAACAGGCTCGCATCCTCTGCCAGATCCTGCGCGGCTTCATCACTACTGAACCAGACCGCCAGATCCTGTTGCTGCTGCAAACGGGTGATCAGCGCTGTGCGCTGTAGCAGCCAGACTTTTAAAGGAATAATGGTTTTGCCAGCCGGTACTTCAACCGCATCCGGGGTTTCATTTTCTGTCAGCCGCAATACTGTCCAGTCATCCTGAACTATCGCTTTATCTTTAATAATTTCACGCATGATGACTTCCTTTTTTAGTAAGCAACGGCGGCACCAGCATCTTCGCCGTGATGTACCAAAGTCTGAATCGGGGTGGCATACACATATTCTTTGAACGGTGCGACACCCAGGCGTTGTGCGGTATCGATGAAGCGCTCATTGTCTACCCGGTTGTCCAGATAGACCTTGACGATACGCTCTATCACTTCCGGCATTTGACCGGCAGAGAACGAAGGTCCGATAATTTTTCCAATCGCAGCCTGGTTACCCTGTGCGCCACCAATGGATACCTGATAAAACTCGCTGCCATCTTTATCCACACCCAGAATGCCGATATTGCCGACATGGTGATGGCCGCAGGCGTTAATACAGCCCGACATATTCAATTCCAGATCGCCGATATCGTATAAGTAATCGAGGTCAGCAAAACGGTCGGTGATGTCCAGTGCGATAGGAATCGATTTCGCATTCGCGAGTGAGCAGAAATCACCGCCTGGGCAGCAAATCATGTCGGTCAGCAGACCGATATTGGGTGTGGCCAGACCGTGTGCTTTGGCTTCCAGCCACAAGTCATACAAGGCAGCCTGCTGTACGTCGGCCAGCACCAGATTCTGTTCATGCGTGACACGCAATTCGCCAAAACTGTAGCGCTCAGCGAGGTCGGCCACGAAGTCCATCTGATCTGCGGTTGCATCGCCAGGTGGTACACCAGGTTTTTTGAGCGACAAGACGACGCTGCGGTAACCGGCGACCTTGTGCGGCTTTACGTTTCTGCGTACCCAGTTAGCGAAGGCTTTATTGTCTGTCAGTTGCTGTTCAAAACCCGCATCGGATGCTGGCAGGCTCAGATAAGCTGGCGCAGTGAAGTAGGACGACACACGTTTAAATTCGGCCTCGGTCAATGTCGCCGGGCCATCTTTAATCGCAGCCCATTCGTCTTCTACCTGTTGGGCAAACACATCGGCACCGATTGCTTTGACCAGGATCTTGATACGTGCTTTGTACTTGTTATCGCGGCGACCGTGCAGGTTATAGATGCGCAGTATCGCTTCCAGATAAGTCATCACATGCTGCCAAGGCAGGAATTCACGGATCACACTGCCCAATATTGGGGTACGGCCCATGCCGCCACCAACCATCACTTTAAAGCCGACTTCGCCCGCTTCATTGTGGACCACGGTCAGACCAATGTCGTGTACCGCAATCGCGGCGCGATCTTCCAGCGAACCATTGATTGCGATCTTAAATTTACGCGGCAGGTAAGCGAACTCAGGATGGAAGGTGGTCCATTGGCGCAGGATTTCTGCATACGGACGCGGATCGATTACTTCGTCATGCGCGACACCGGCAAACTCATCCGACGTGATATTGCGCATGCAGTTGCCGGAAGTCTGAATCGCGTGCATTTCCACTTTGGCCAGGTCTTCCAGGATGGCCGGTGTATCTTCCAGATTGATCCAGTTGAACTGTATGTTCTGACGGGTAGTGAAGTGACCATAGCCACGGTCATAATGACGCGCGATGTAAGCGAACTGACGCAACTGCGCTGAGGACAGCATGCCGTAAGGGACCGCGATACGCAGCATGTAGGCATGACGCTGATGATACAAGCCATTTTGCAGGCGCAAAGGCAGGAATTCTTCTTCAGTCAGTTCATTGGCCAGACGGCGGCGCACCTGATCACGATATTGTGCGATACGCTCTTTGATGATCTGGTGATCGTGTTGGTCGTAACGATACATCTCTTTTACCTTTTAGTTGCGCACCAATGGTGCAAGTGGTGATTCTGTAAATTGTGGCTAAAAATCTTGGCTGAAATTTATAACACCAGTTTGGCTGCCACTGCAGTCAGCGTAGTGGCCAGTATGCCGCGTAATAATTTTTCCGGTACCGCCCGCGCAGCGAGCGAACCGATGGTAATTCCAGGGACTGATCCGATCAGCAAAGTACCCAGCAATTCCCAGTTGATGGAACCCAGCCACCAGTGACCAACTGCCGCAATTGCGGTCAGCGGCACTGCATATGCAATATCAGTACCTGCAATGTGAGCCGCAGGCATGCGCGGATACAGCATCACCAGGATAGTCGCACCAATCGCACCGGCGCCGATAGAGGAAATGGTCACCAGCGTGCCCAGCGTAGCGCCCGCGATCACAGTTGCCAGATCCAGTTTGAAGCCTTGCAATTGCTTTTCCGGGTGCGCATTCAGCCAGTTCACCATGCGTGCTTTAAACAGCAATGCGATCACCGTCAGCAGTACAGAGCCTGCAATTGAATAGCGAATAATCAGGCCGATTTCTTTGTTCAGTGTGCCGAACTGTTTTAAAAATAAAGTCGCCACCAGTGCCGCAGGCAGCGCACCTATGCATAACAGGCGAACCACCCGCCATTCCACGGTACTGCGCAACTTATGAGTCAGGGTACCAGCTACCTTGGTGACAGAAGCGAAGGCCAGGTCGGTACCGACTGCGACCGATGGGCTGACGCCGAACACTAGGGTCAGCAAAGGTGTCATCAGTGAGCCTCCGCCCACGCCGGTCAGCCCAACCAGCACACCTACAGCAAATCCGGATAACACATAAGTCAGCGTCATATCATCTCTCTATCAACGAAATCGCATCGTAATCAAGTCGCTATATATTGCAAACTACTTAGTATTTATTTGCTTATATGTGAAATTGGTATATGAACATGCGCAGAAGGTATGAATTTCTATCTTAGTTCATCGCTTGCAATTTGCTACACAATTCCAGGCCTTTTCTGCAGGCTGCCGGGGTAGCCTGTCAGGCTGACGGACGCGTTATCTGGTGTAAAAAACAGAATTTCCGCAGCCGCGTATAATGGCCGCCGCCAGCCCTTATGCTGGCAACGTCTTCAGGGCGGGGTGCAATTCCCCACCGGCGGTAACACTGCTTGCAGTGAAGCCCGCGAGCGCCTGATCGGGAAGCTTATTTCTGGTCAGGGTCAGCAGATCTGGTGCGATGCCAGGGCCGACGGTGATAGTCCGGATGAAAGAAGATGCGCATGAAACTGTGGACCGCTGAACCCGGTCCGGCAGGGTCTGTTGACGACTCAGCAGACCCTGGCTGCTGCTATGCGTTTTCCCTGAAACGTCTTTTACAAATCTTTTGTGGAGCGTTTCAACGATGTCTCAAACTAATCAAATTAATCAAACTATTCAAGTCACCCCAACTGGCGCGAGCGTTGCTGCGTCCGGTCACGATCTGCACGACCTGTATACCCAAACGCCTTGGCCAGAGCGTCTGCAAAGAGCGTTGCAAGATTTGCGGCTGGGCCGTCCGGTATTGCTGATGGACGACTTCGACCGCGAAAACGAAGCGGATCTGATTCTGGCGGCTGAAAAAATCAGCGTCGAAGCCATGGCGCGCCTGATCCGCGATTGCAGTGGCATCGTCTGCCTGTGTCTGCCGGATGAAAAACTCAGGCAACTCGATCTGCCACCTATGGTCAGCGATAATCAAAGCCGTTACGGCACCGCATTCACGGTCTCGATAGAAGCGAAGCAGGGCGTGACGACCGGCGTCTCTGCGGCTGACCGTGTCACCACCATATTGACTGCGATCGCTGATGAAGCGCGCCCCGAAGATCTGGCCCGTCCCGGCCATGTCTTCCCTTTACGTGCCGTGCCGGGCGGCGTGCTGGAACGACGTGGGCATACCGAGGGCTCGGTCGATCTTGCGCTGCTGGCCGGACTGAAGCCTGCCGCCGTATTGTGTGAGCTGATGAATCCGGATGGCAGCATGAGCCGTGGCCAGCAAGTGCTGGAGTATGCGCTGACGCATGATCTGGTGATACTGACCATCGCTGAGCTGGCGCAGCATCGTGCCAGCATTGAAGCTTGATCACTCTGATCTGCAGACTATCGTTTGAAGTGAAGTATGATTTGAAGTGAAGTATGTAGCCTGACCAAATCCGGTCAGGCTGTTTTTTCGGTGAGGCCACTATGAAGCATCTTCTGAATAAAGCAGGTTTATGCGGCATGTTGTTCGCAGCCTCGTTTTCGCCGCTATGGATGGCACAGGCGGCACCGGCTGACTGGTATTGGTGGAGCAGTAAAACCAGTGATGCCAGAGTGTGCGCGCAGACTTCGCCCGGTGAGGGCTGGATGCAGGAAAAACAAGCCTACAGCGACGCGCGCTGCGAAAAGAAAAAACTGTAAGCTCTTTCGCGACGCGCGCCCGGGTCCAATCCGCACTCACATCCATCCGGCAGTCAGCCAGGTTCTGCTGATCAGGCGCGTTGTTGTAATGCCTGTCTTGACCTATAGTGCAGACAGGGCGAACTATGCGCAAAAGCCCGAACAGAGCGCTTTTCTTCGTTTAACTCTCAGTATTGTTTTTTTCTTTCCACAGGATAATCAGACACTCGAACCTGAGTTGGCTGCCGCGCTGCCTCTGCTCCGGATGTCGAAGCGCACCCTGTCCTGTTGGTGATAGGCAGGCTTATGATGAAACCGAACCTGGAAGGAAACGCTATGCTGAATGAGCGTGAAGCTGAGAGCTGTTATCTCGGACAATTTATCCCTTTGCAGTACCATCACAATATGCTGATGGATGCAAACCGCATGGACAATTTCAAAGCTGCGATTCAACGTCAGGTCTTTGAGGGTGCCAAGGTGCTGGAGTTAGGCGGCGGCACCGGCGTGCTGTCCTGGTTCGCGGCACAGAGCGCGGCCAAGGTCTATTGCGTCGAATTAAATCCGGACATGGTCGCCGAAGCGCGCCGCTTGCTGGCGAAAAACCGCTACGGTGAACGGGTCGAGGTAATCCATGCCGATGCGTTTGAATACCTGCCGCCTGAGCCGGTCGACGTGGTGATCTGTGAAATGATACACGTCGGTATGCTGCGTGAAAAACAGGTCGAGGTCATAGAGAATTTCAAAAACGCTATGCTGCTAAATTCGGTGACAAGATGCCGGTATTTATCCCGGAAGCGGTGGTGATGGCTGTGCAGCCTTTGCAGCAAACCTATGACTTCCTTGGCTATCAGGCACCGATCATACAATTTACCCAGCCCGGCGTGTTCTCTGCCGATACCCGTGAGCTGGGGCAGCCGGCTTTGTACAGCGTGATCGATTTTTGTCAGCCCAATGATTTGCATATCAGCTGGCAGGGCAGTATCACCATAGAGCAAGCCGGTACCCTGACTGCACTGCGCTTTGTGACTAAGAATATTCTGGCCGTGCTGATGGAAACCTCATCGACCATAGACTGGCTGAATCACTATATGGCATTGCCAGTAGCAGAGCCATTGGCGGTTAAGCCTGGTGATGTTATCGACATCAGCTTCCAGTACCGCACCGGTGGCTCGATTCAGTCTTTGCAAAATGTCTTGCAGGTCAGCTTGCGCAATACAGTGACTGAAGTGATCGCTGACATCGTGACTGCGCCTGCCGTCGCTGCCTAGTCTGCGTGTCAGCCGCGCACCCCTTGTGACCGCGTTGCGGTGACAAGGGCGCAGTTCAGGTGTTTGATTGTAGTCTGCTTTATGTTGAGTTATGACTGCTGATCCGGCAGCTCATACTCTGCCTGATCCGGATGCAGGCGTCGTATCACCGCCAGGTCACGTATGTTTTTTTGCACGGCGACCGCTCCAAACAGGCTCAGTAAAAAGCCCATGGCATAAAAGCCTTTTTCACTATTGCTCAGACTCGCGTTCCACAAGCCCACACCCAGCAATAACAGCGAAATACCTACCGATAACCAGCATAAACCGAAGTAAATGCCGGTCACTGGTATGCCTTCGAGTTTGTCACGCACCGACTTTTGCAGGGACACGGCAGAGAATAAGCCATACATCAAAATGGTGAAGTAATAGCCTTTTTCATTGAGCAGCATCGCTGCATTCCAGAGGCCGACCACATAGGTCAGCGCACCGACAAACATAGCGACCCAGGAGGCGGCGATAAATGCACCGGTAGGCGCCTGATATTGAGGCTTCATTTGACTTTCCTTTCTGTGAATGTCGCGGTTGACGTGGCCTTGCTAACCGAAGTGTCAAGCCGATGGCTTGCCAATATAGCAAACGTAACCTGACTTGATAAATGAATTTACAGTTTGTCGGATTTTAATGTGGTTTGGTCGCGCTGCGTGATAGCAATCAGACTGGACAAAAGTGCACAGTCAGCGTAAGTTTTGCGACCTGTCCCGTAAACTTTTTAACAATGGAGTGAGCAATGCGTATGTCCAGAATGATGTGCCTGGTGGCCGCTGTATGCGCCAGTTTCTCTGTGCAGGCGGCGACGCCAGTCAAGTCCGCAGTCAGTATGAGTGATGTGTTAAAAGCCTCGTCCGCGACGGACTGGCGCGCGCTGAATCCGGATAACACCTTGTATCTGGAGTTGGAAAAGGGCAGGGTGGTACTGGAGCTGGCTCCTGACTTCGCACCACATCATGTGGAGAATATTAAAAAGCTGGTGCGCGAATCCTATTTCGATGGGCTGGCCATCGTACGGGCACAAGACAATTATGTGGTGCAGTGGGCTGATCCTGATGAAAAGCGTGAAATCAAAACTGCCAAACGCAAACTCGATGGCGAATTCACTGTTAAGTACAACGCTGCATTGCCTTTCACACGCTTAGCTGACGTTGATGGCTATGCGCCGCAAGTCGGCCATAGCAATGGCTTTGCCGCCGGGCGTGATCCTAAAGCAGGTACCACCTGGCTCGCGCATTGCTATGGTGCGCTGGGCGTGGCACGCGGCAATGAGAACAACAGTGGTGACGGTACTTCGCTGTATGTCGTGACCGGTCACGCTCCGCGTCAGCTGGATCGCAATATCACAGTGGTCGGCCGCGTGATGCAGGGCATGGAGTTGCTGACCAGTTTGCCACGCGGTACCGGGGCGTTGGGCTTCTATGAAAAGCCTGAGCAGCATACCCGCATAATCGCGATCAAAGTGGCAGCGGATTTACCGGCAGCGGAGCACAGTCAGCTGGAAATTATACGTACCGATACCCCGACTTTTCAGAAACTGGTGGCTGCGCAGCGTAACCGTGGCGGTGACTGGTATAAAGTCCCGGCCGGACATATCGATCTGTGCAATGTCCCTGTGCCGGTACGCGCAGTGAGTAACAAGGCGCAGTGAGTAAGCAATGCAGCGTTGCTGTCCTGTACGGCGTCGCTGCCAGTGTTATGATGCGGAGCAGCCCTTTGTGGGCTGCAAAGGCTGCGCCTTCTTTGACTGACCTCACCACTTAATTCCCTATGAACGAACTGATACACGCCACATTTGGCATTTCTGATTTCTGGACTTTCGTGATCGGGACGATATTTATCGTCTTGTTGCCAGGGCCGAATTCTCTGTATGTGCTGAGTGTGGCTGCACAGCGCGGCGTGCGTCAGGCATATCGCGGTGCCTGCGGGATTTTTCTGGGGGATCTGATCCTGATGGTATTGTCCGCTGGTGGCATGGCATCCTTGTTGAAAGCCAATCCGGCGCTGTTCTACATCGTCAAATATGTGGGTGCAGCTTATCTGGCCTGGATAGGCTTACAGATGCTGCGTGGCTGCTGGCTGGGCTGGAAGAATCGTCATCAGGCAGTGACAGAAGTGCAGCGTGCAGTCGAGCCGGGTGACCCCTTCACTAAAGCACTGGTCATCAGTCTGATGAATCCCAAGGCCATTCTGTTTTTTATTTCCTTCTTCATCCAGTTCGTCGATCCGGCGTTTGATCATCCCTTGCTGTCTTACGGTTTGCTGGCGCTGATCTGCCAGATTTGCAGCTTTACTTATCTGACCGTGATTATCTTTATCGGCGTGCGTCTGGCAGAAACTTTCCGTCAACGCCGCCGTTTGTCGGCCGGTGTGACGGGTGGTGTTGGTGCTATGTTTATCGGCTTCGGTGCCAAGCTGGCCAGCGCCACGCTGTGATGTTATCCACGCCGCCCAGTGTAATGTAGGCCATCACATTACGCCGGGCCTAGCGTGACACCTCTTCCTTATTGCGCGGTAAAGCGCTTACTGCCAAAAGCCAGGCGCTGATAGCTGCCGGACGCGACGGCGACCGCCACCAGGTACTCGGTTCCGGCTTTCAGATTGACACTCTGCGGTATCGTCACGCTGCCAGTGGCAGGTACGATGGTTTGCCAGATCACAGGATTACCCGTGCTTTGCGCGATTTGCGGATTCATCACATATACCAGCGTGACTGCACTGCCGCTCACGCTGCTCCAGGACAGGGTGCGTCCATTCAGGCTGATCTGAAAGGTATCCGGTATCAGCTTTTCTGCGGCAAACATTTCAAAGCTGCCATTCGGTGCGATGTAATACTGTATGCAGGGCTGCAGATTTCGGAATTGCTTGCCACCTGCGTTGGTATACGTGCCGCTATAAGACTGCGTAGCTGCCTGATAGTTGCCGGTATAGCTGCCCGTATTCATGACCCCATCCAGGCTGCCGCTCCAGTTGCCCGAAATTCCGCTATCGGTTTTATTGCCGCTGACTGTACCTACATTTTCACTCTGGCAGCCTACATAAGTAAAAAACATAGAACCGGAAAAACTGGTATTGCTGGCTGGCAGATTCAACACAAAGGCACCCAGGGTCGGGTCTTCCGGATTGGTTTTCGGGTCCTCTGCGTAATAGCCCAGGTAGACTCCACCTGGCGCTGTCTGCGCCGGTGTACTGGCTGCACCCGAGGAGGAACTGCTGCCACCATCGCTGGAACTGCCACCGCAGGCGCTGAGTACAGCGCAACACAAAACAGCTGAATACAAAACGTTTTTCTTCATCAGGCTTACCTCGTCTTTACGATCAATCGGATGTACGTATCGCTGGCAATGGCCAAGCGTGCAGGCAGAAATGTAGCGGCAATACGGCGAGCAGGTGGTATGCATTTGTAAGCAATCGTTGCCAGCGGTAGCGTGTATTTTTAGCTGCCGTAGCAGCACAAGGTCAGCATCGTGCTGTGTGCTTTTAAGGGCACTCAAGATACGGTCAAGGTTGAAAGAAAAAGCAGTCAGTTAGCGTCACTTATAGCAAGCACATAATTTAAATTGTCTTGTGGAAACATGATCTTCTTGAGACTGAGCTATGGAATATGCCCAAAGCAGGCTGGTGCATACTTACATTAGTTTTCAAATTGCTACTTAGTTTGCGCCAAGATAGTTTTAGCAAGTTCCAACTTGCAGTGCAGAGATAAACATTCCAGCTGAGCACCGGAGCGCGAGAGTTTGGCCAGGCTGCTCAAAGCCTGGAATTAGCAGCCGAAGCACCTGCTTTGCATTGCATAGGTATATAAACAACAAGCGGCGTCGCTTTAGCAAATTAGTGTAATCGTATTGTTAATATTAATGCGCTTTTCATGGATAATCTTGCATTCAATTTAAACTGAAAGACCAGATTGATGCATTTATTCAGACAAATAATCACTACCCTGTTTTGTGCAAGCTTGCTTGTTGCATGTGGCGGCGGCGGCGGTGGCGGTGGCGGTGGTGGCGACAGTTCCAATAGTCCCAATAGCGGCGGGAATCCAGCCGGTGATTGGCTCACTTTTAACCCTTCGGTGATAGACATTTCCGTCTATGAAGGTGAAACAGTGCCGGTTACTGTAACAGGAACCTCGACTAAGACATTTTCCAAGACTTTTAACATTGCGATCGTAGACAGCGTTGGTGTAATTACTCCTACGGTCAACGTTTCCGCTATCACACCTATGCAATATCGGGTCAGTCTGAATAGCAATCCAGCGCTGAAACCTGGTGTCTATACCTCGAATATTCAGGTTCGCCTTTGCGAGGATGATCCTAAAGTTTGTAATACACCTTTCCCGGGTTCGCCATGGACCCTTCCTATGAAGCTTACTGTCAAGTCGAAAGCCGATGCAGCTCAGCGCATAAGCATTACAACAGGAAGTATCGACATTTCTGCAAATGAAGGTGATAGCCTTCCTATCCGCGTCGCTGCAAAATTAGGCAAGGATCTTCCGCCAGCTTTCAATATGGGGATTATCGATTTAAACGACCTCACGAATTCTTCGTCAGCGGTTGGCTTTCAATATAAGCCTGATCAGGAATATGGCGCTGACTTTGTGATCAAGCCAAATCTGGCTCCGGGAGCTTACTCGGGTCAGTTTGAAGTCAGGCTCTGCATTGATGATCCAAGATCGTGTAATCAGCCCTTAGCCGGTTCACCATGGTTAGTGCCGTATAAAATCAATGTCAAATCTAAAGCGGCCGGAATCGCCGTGAATATAACTTCCAGTCCGACAGTGCTTGACTTTGTCTACTACGAAGGAGAGACCATGCAGTTTAATATTACTGCTGAATCTCAGGCTGATACCGGTAAAGTTTTCAATGTTGGTATTTATGATTCGGGACGTAACTCGACGATTAAAAATATCAATAAACTGTCAAATACCAAGTCGGTAACCACACTTCAGACTAGCCCTAGTTTGAAGCCTGGTGTGTATAACAGCACACTGGAAATACGTACTTGTGCGGATGATCCTATTGATTGCAAATGGCCGTTTGCAGGATCACCAAAGCAGATTCCTTTGAAGATTACGGTACGTAGTAATACCAATTTGACGCCCTTAAAACCACTCCCTCAATTGTCAGGATGGAGCACATTTCAAGGAAATGCCGCACACACCAGTTATGTAGCTTCCAGCTTTTATGCAAGCAATTTCTTGCGGCGTTGGAGTTGGTCAACTTCTGCCAGTGAGTCAATATCGGATATCAGTATAGACAATGGAGTGCTTTTTCTCGAAAAGAGAAATTATGCGTCGGCTAATTCAAATCATGTACTTCTGGCCCTCAATGAGGTGAATGGGCAGGTACTGTGGAATTCTCCTATGGGTGTGCTCTCTAATGTCAATTCACCGGCAGCAGGAAACGGGAAAGTTTTCGTTACATCAACGGGGCATGGAGACACTTATTTTTGGGTCTTCGATCAGGTTAACGGTACTTTGCTCAATAAAATTCCTATGAGCTCGCAGTGGGAAACTTATTTTGCACCCACTATTTATGGTAATGAAGTATTTACCGAGAGTGGCTATTACGGTGGGATGAGTAAGTACAGTATTACTGATCAAAAAATGGCTTGGTCGGTTGGCCTTCCACAATACGATAAATGGACACCTGCGGTAGATGCTAATTATGCCTATTCTTATCTGGCAGGTAGTTTGCATGCAGTTAAAAAGACAGATGGGAGTATTGCCTATACCATTAAAAATCCCGACTATTCTTGGGCATTTTATGGGGGAGGGACTCCGGTTTTATCAGAAAAGAATATGGCGTATGTTGTTGCCAATGGATTGCAAGCATTTGATTTAAGTAAGCAAACGCGCGCCTGGAGTGTTACGGGAAACATCAGCGGTTATGCTGCTTATGCCAAGGACGTGGTGTATATTCTGAACTCGAATGGGACTGTGCTTGAAGCGCGCTCTGCGCAGAATGGCAGCTTGGCATGGGTCGCGAGTACACTCTCCTCTGATAATATGTCGCGCAATTTCAACACGATGGTAGTAACGGATAACCTGGTGTTTGTTAGCTCCAGCAGTTACACGATGGCCATTGATATGAATACCCGTAAAGTCGTGTGGGAACATCCTTTCGGTGGTTCTTTGGCTATTTCAGATCGTGGTGTTCTGTATATCAGAGGTAATACCCGTATCGATGCGATTAATCTGCAGTGAGATAGCTTCTGCACGCTGATTTTTCAGTCCGCACTACGATAAAAAATCGTATCGGCTTCAGCCTGGTAAACCGCTGAACAACAAATGGACGCTTCGCGCGTCGCTTGCATAACAGGCTCGTAAGGCACTCAGGTCTTACGAGTCTTTTTTATCCGCGTTTTATTTCAGCGTTTGAATAGCCAGATATGAAATTTTGCTGAAGAATCAGATGACGTGCGATCCATGCGATCAAACACAACTCCGACTATAAGGAAAAACGATGAAGATCGTCACCACTGAAAATGCGACTGAGGCCGAGCAGGCTGTGCTCAGGGAGGGCATAGTCCGTTTCAATCATGAAGCTGTGCCGGATCTGGAGCCTGAGAGTGCGGAGGTGCGTTTCTTTGTTTTGGCGCGTGATGAGCAGGATGCGGTAGCTGGAGGTATCCGTGCCAGCTGTTTTTGGAACACGCTGCATGTTGAGTTGCTTTGGTTGTCGCCCGCAAGCCGGGGTTCCGGGCTGGGGGCGCAATTGCTGCGCGCAGCGGAAGAAAAAGCGAAACAGCATGGAATGGAGCAGGCGCTGGTAATGACGACCAGCTGGCAGGCTAAGCCATTTTATGAAAAGCAAGGCTATACCTTGTTATCCAGCCTGGAAGGGATGCCTAAGGGGCATACTTCCTACACACTACAAAAGCGGCTTTGACTGCCACTGTCCTGATAATGCCGCCTGTGCATGATGCCAGGCGGGCTGATTGCTTCAGGTTTCGGCCCACATGCGTAGCAGGTTGTGATATTGCGCAGTCAGGCTTACAACTTCACTGCTGTCGCCAAGCTGAGCGCGCAGGCGCGTGATGTTTTGGTCCATGTCAAACAACATGCTGCGGCGTGCGTCGTCACGTATCATGCTCTGGCTCCAGAAAAAAGAGCAGACGCGGGTGCCACGTGTGACCGGCGTGACCTGATGCAGGCTGGTCGATGGATAGACGATCATGTCACCGGCCGGCAGTTTGACTTCATGGGTGCCATAGGTGTCGACTACCATCAGTTCACCGCCTTCATAGTCTTCCGGATCGGTCAGGAACAAGGTGGTGGAGACATCGGTGCGCAGGCTTTGGCCTGTGCCGGGTACCCGTCTGACCGCGCCGTCTACATGCAAGCCATAATGTTCACCACCTGAATAGGCATTGAACAGCGGTGGTACGATGTGTAAAGGCAGGGCAGCTGAAAAAAATACAGGATGGCGTTTGACGATGTCCAGCAATTCCTGACTCAGTTCCCGCGATACTGCAGAGTGTTCAGGTAATTGCCGGTTTTGTTTTACCTGCGCACCTTGTGCACCGACGGTTTCTTTTCCATCGACCCAGTCAGTGGCAGCCAGACGGCTGCGGAAACTGGCGACTTGTTCCGGTGTGAGTACACCAGGGATGTGTAGCATCATTTTCTAACTCCAAATAATCATGGCGGCTGATCATGTCGATCTGCTGATACGCGAGTTTCTCATCATGCAGCTTATACGCATTGCCGTCATGATGTTGCGTAAGCCAGCTTACTTTTTTTCTCTGATCCAGAAAAAAGCCCCTCCTGAGAGGGGCGTTAATTACAACAGAGTGGGGTATCAGAACTTCACATTCAGACCCAGGCTGATCGCACGTGGTGCGCCTGGTGTGTAACGATAGCCGCTCTTATTGATCGCAGCGACATAGACTTTGTCAGTCAGGTTGCTGATGTTGAGCTGCAGATCAATGTTCTTTGTGATTGCATAGCTGCTCATCGCATCAAATACCCAGTAAGACTCGGTCGAAGCCGGTGTGCCGATGGCGCCATCCGTGCCACGCAATAAGGCATCTACAAAACGTGCGCCGCCGCCGACTTTCCAGTCTTTATTGATCTGGTAAGAAGTCCATGCAGTGAATGTCTGCTTAGGGGCATAGGCCAGATTGTTTTCGCCATTCGCAGTGACTACCGGACCAGCTGCAACCTTAGTATTCATGCGGGCATAGCCTGCGCTGACCAGCCAGTCGCGGTTGATCGCGCCAGTCAGACCCAGTTCGATACCTTCTACACGTTTTTCACCCGTCTGGTAGTACATCAGATCAGACAGATTTTGTACTACTTCATTAGAAATCGTGGTGCGGTAAATCGCGGCAGTGAAGGACAGTTTTTCTTTCAGCAGATCCCATTTAGTGCCGATTTCCACGTTCTTGGTTTCCTGAGGATCGAACTTAGGATTCGCCGCGCTGCTCGCTGCAGTGCTCAGTGCAAAGTTGGAGCCACCTGGTGGTTGCTTGGACGTTGAGAACGAAGTGTAAACACTGCTGCTTTCCGTCGGCTTATACAATGCACCCAGTTTCCAGTTCAGCAAATTGCCGCTGGTGTTCAGGTTGGTCGGTACTAAAGTATTGACTGGCAGCGTAGGGTTAGAAGCCGCAGTGGATAAAGAAGCCGCTGTGTAATCGGTATTGTAGCGATCAACGCGCACGCCACCGTTAACTTGCCATTGTGGTGTGAACTTGATGGTGTCAAATACATAGGCGCTGACGGTGGTGGTTGCACCACGGCTGAATACGCCGTTTTTGACCAGATTCAGACCGCTGATGGCGTCAGCAGGATTTGGCTTGTACAGGTTGGCCGCCGGCAGAGTGCCGGTGCCATTGTAGCCCCAGGTATTTTGCTTCTCAGAAGTCAGTTCCACGCCACCCAGCAACGCATGCTGCAGGCCAGCCAGAGTCAGATCGGCCTGGATGTTGGTCTGGTTAGTCAGGATTTCGTTTTCCTGATCTTTCAGCGTGCGTATGCTGCGCGCCAGATTCCAGCCGGACAAATCGCTCGCACTTGGAGTCAGCAAGTTAGCCTTGGATCCCATGAATGCAGTCAGCAGATAATTTTGCGTGGTCTTACCGTAACGCGCAGTATTGATCAGTTTAACGTTCTGGGAGAAATCATGCTCGATGCGGCCAGTCAGCATATCAGCCTGAACTTTGTCGAAGTCGCTATTCGAGCCGTAGAAGTTTTTCGGATCGACTTTAGGCGCGTTGCTGATGTAAGGACGGCTAGTGTCCGGGCTGGTATAGCCAGGCAGACCGATGGTCGGTACGCCACCATCCGGGAGATTGTCTTGTTTTACGTGCAGGAAGTTGGCATAGAAACGTGTGTTGCCACCCAGACCCCAGGCCAGCGAAGGTGCCACTGCCCAGCGCTTGTTATTGACTTCATTACGGCCAGGAACGCCGCTATCCTGCACCATAGCATTCAGGCGGAAAGCAGAGCCGCTTTTTTCATCGAGTACCACGTTGGTATCTGCTGCTACGCGTTTCTGCGAGCCGCTGCCGAAAGTGGCGTTAACCGAAGTGATGTTATCCATTCTGGCTTGCTTGCTGCTCAGATTGATAGAGCCAGTCGGTGCGCTGCGGCCACTGTCGGTACCTGCATTGCCTTTTAAAACGTCGATTTGCTCGATATTAAACAGATCGCGCGAAATGGAGCCGAGGTCACGTACGCCATCAACATAGATGCTGCTGGACGTATCAAAGCCGCGCATGTAAATCGCATCACCAGTATTGGTGCTCCCGTTTTCGCCCAGGAAGAATGCGCCCACGCCCGGTGTATTGCGCAGTGCGTCAGTCAGCGTCAGTGCGCCTTGCTGGTCGATCAGTTCACGTTTAATGACCGAGATAGTTTGTGGCGTATCAACCAATGGCTGCGTGTATTTGGCAGAAGCCGCTTTTTCCGCCTTGAATTCGTTTTCGGCTTTGCCTTTCACTGTGACTTCAGGCAGTTTGTCCGCTGCATGGACTGCAACTGGTAACAGCAGCGCTGCCGCAATGGCTGCGCTCATGGTGTGTTGAATCGGGGAACTGGCGTGCTTGCGGCTCTTGATATGCGACATCGGAATTTCCAAAAGTAAGTTTAACCACAAAATACCTGTTGGCTTTTCCAGAGGGGAATGGCTGGTATTTCAAATTCAGCGGGGGATTGTAACGAACTTTATTGGAAATGTAAATGAGAATGATTGCTAGTTGCGATTAAGCGATGGTTTTGATTTTTGTGCTTTGCGCAGGATCAAAAAAAGGTGGCATAAGCCACCTTTTTCTTCACGCCATCACGCTTGCATGAGGTTTAGCGCATACGGCGCAAAGCGCTTGCGCAGTCTTTGATCAGTCCCGGGCCTTGATAAATCAGGCCGGAATACAGTTGCACCAGCGAGGCGCCAGCCTGCATCTTGGTGACTGCATCTTCTCCGGAAAAAATGCCGCCTACACCGATGATAGGCAATGCATCGCCCAGTTCAGCTTTTAAGGCGCGAATGACGCGATTGGAGGGTTCAAATACGGGTTTGCCTGACAATCCGCCTGCTTCTTCTGCGTGCTCCAGGCCTGATACTGCATCGCGGGTGATGGTAGTGTTGGTCGCAATCACGCCGTCGATGCGATGACGCAGCAGTGCATCGGCGATGGTCTTAATTTGCTCGGCATCGATATCCGGTGCGATCTTCAGGGCGACCGGCACATAGTGTTTATGCTGGTCAGCCAGACGTTGCTGCGCCTCTTTGAGCTGGGACAGCAGGCTGTCTAATTCGCCGGCGCCTTGCAGCTGGCGCAGGTTCTTGGTGTTGGGGGAAGAGATATTGACTGTTACGTAGCTGGCATAGGGATAGACTTTGCTCAGGCAATGCAGGTAATCGTCGGCTGCGCGCTCTATCGGCGTGTCGGCATTCTTGCCGATATTAAGGCCAAGTACGCCTTGTTTTTCCTGGAAAAAGCGTGAATTTTGCACATTGCGTACAAACGCATCCACGCCGCCATTGTTGAAGCCCATGCGGTTGATGATGGCTTCAGCTTTAGGCAGGCGAAACATGCGTGGCAACGGATTGCCAGGTTGGGCGCGTGGTGTGACCGTACCGATTTCTATCGAGCCAAATCCGAGTGACGCCAGTCCGTCTATATAAGCACCATCCTTATCCAGCCCGGCCGCCAGGCCAACAGGGTTAGGGAAGCGTATTCCCATCACCGTACGTGCATCTTCCTGCGGCTTGCCTATCAGGCTGGAGAGGCCCAGCTGATGCAGTTTTTGCAGGCTTGGTAAAGTGAAGTGGTGGGCTTTTTCCGGGTCCATAGAAAACAGGGCGGGCCGGATGAGGGAATATAAAAGGCTTTCGGACATAGTGTGCTTAAAAATAGCTAATAGCTGATAGAGAAAAACGATGGAGTATTGGTCTGGCTGAGAAAAGGCTTGCCATTATCCTTCGCAGGTGGCTGAAGTCAGGTGTGTAGTTCCTGCCATCTGCCATGCAATAGAGCGTCCAGAGGTTTGAAATTGGTTTTATAAGCCATTTTCGGGCTGGCGGCTATCCAGTAGCCAAGATAGACGTAATCTAATTGCAATTCCTGAGTCTGTCGGATTTGCCAGAGGATATTGTAAGTGCCGTAGGAGCAATTCGCATCATCCGGATCAAAAAAAGTATATACCGACGACAGGCCATCATTCAGTATGTCTATGATGCTGACCATTTTGAGTGTATTTTCGGCATCGCGAAATTCCACCAGGCGGGTGTTGACCCTGCTTTGCAGCAGAAATTGCGCATACTGGTCGCGGCTGTCCTGATCCATGCCGCCACCGGCGTGGCGTGATTGCTGGTAGCGTTGATACAGTTCGTAGTGCTCGGCTGAATACGCCAGGTTGGCCACATAGGCGCTCAGTCCGCTGTGCTTGTGCCAGGCACGGCGCTGGCTGCGGTTGAGTTTGAAATCATGAACCCGGACGCGAACCGGGGTGCAGGCCTGGCAGTTGTCACAGTGCGGCCTGTAAATGAAAATGCCGCTGCGCCGGAAGCCATTCCTGACCAGCTCTGCATAGGCATCGCTGTGGATCAGGTGGGCCGGTGTGGCAACTTGCGAGCGTGCCTGCACCCCCTCCAGATAACTGCAGGGATAAGGTGCCGTCGCATAAAACTGTATGCTCGTCAGCGGGAGTTCATGGAGTTGTGTCACTTGCTTCTGATTTCGGGTGCTTGCCAGTTCGTGATGGCGGGCTGTTCTGTTGCGATGCTGAGCCATTCCAGAAAAGCGCTTCTGCTGATGGGCCGGGCGCCCAGCGAGCTGAGATGCGCTGTTTCCTGTTGGCAGTCTATCATTTGCACGCCTTGCTCACGCAAAAAAAACACCAGTTGACTCAATGCGATTTTAGAAGCATCGGTGACGCGTGCAAACATGGACTCGCCATAAAACATTTTGCCGATGCAGACACCGTAAGCCCCGCCGACGAGTGTATTGTCCAGCCACAGTTCTGAGGAGTGCGCATAGCCTTTGCGGTGCAATTCGCCATAGCCTTGGATGATGTCTTCTGAGATCCATGTGCCATGTCCGTCTTTTCTGGGGGCGGCACAGGCACGCATGACTTCTTCAAATGCGCTGTCAAAACGGATTTCCCATGCAGGGTCATGACTGATTTTATTGAGCTTCTTGCGCAGGCTGTCTGATAGCTTGAAGTCGGCCGTCTTCAATACCATGCGCGGATCGGTAGACCACCATAAAATCGGCTGTCCTTCTGAAAACCAGGGGAAAATCCCGCTCCGGTAGGCAAGGAGCAGGCGTTCTGCAGACAGATCGGCACCGGCTGCCAACAGCCCGGCTGCACCCTGGGCCTCAGTCAGTGCGGTACTCACATCCGGGAAAGGGCTGTTTTGCTCCAGCCAGGGAATCACAGATCGCTCCGCATGGGTTTGAAAATATCATGCTCATGCAATTGGTAGCTGCCGCCTTGCGCGACCTGGCGCTGATTTTCAAAGAAAAATTTCAGTGTCTCGCTGACCGTTGGGAAGGCAATGTCTTGCCAGGGAATATCGGCTTCAGAAAACAACTGCACTTCCAGACTCTCAGTGCCTGGCTGAAAATCCAAATCCAGCAGGGTGGCGCGGTAGAACAGATGGACCTGATGTACATGTGGCACATTCAGGATGGAAAACAAATCATGCAGTCTGATATTGGCTCCGGCTTCTTTCCGGGTTTCGCGCTCGGCAGCGGCGCTGCTGGTTTCGCCGTTTTCCATAAAGCCCGCTGGCAAAGTCCAGTAGCCATATCTGGGTTCGATCGCGCGCTTGCATAATAAGACCTGCAGCCTCCCTTTTTCTTCCCACACCGGGATGGAGCCTACGACTAATTTTGGATTTTGATAGTGCACTGTATGGCAGGCAGGGCAAACAAAGCGTTCACGGTTATCGTCGGGTGGGATCTGTAACACAACAGGCGTCGCGCATTCGGAGCAGAATTTCATGGCTGAATTCGAATAGATAAGCAATGACCTGAGTGTACCACTGGCTTTGCCTGTGGTAATCAATGCGCATGCTTTCTTGTGGTGGGGTAGGTGCGGATATGGATTGTGCAGTGCATTACAGAGTAAGAATATCGCCGACTTAAGCAGAATTTGTGATGGGCATTGCGCGAAGCAGCAAAGTCGTGTATAGTTTCATTCTTCAGACGCGGGGTGGAGCAGTCTGGCAGCTCGTCGGGCTCATAACCCGAAGGTCGTAGGTTCAAATCCTGCCCCCGCAACCAAGATTCAAAAAAAGCCACGTTGTACGTGGCTTTTTTATTAGCTGCGTGATTGAAATTTTTTGATTGTCACCCGCATTCTGGACTACAATCTATTATCTACTGATTTTGCAGGGCTTGCATATTCAAGATATGCGTCTTAATTAGCCTCGATCTTTAGCCCCGATCTGCCCTGAGAATGGGTGAAGCCAGCGAAGTGCTTGGTAATACGTAATGGTGAGTGATGGAATCCCGTCCTGCCATGTGACATCAATATAAACCCGTGTAATAGATTGCATGAATACTGCTGAGGCAAAACGAGTCCTCGAAACGGCTTTATTGTGCGCGCCTGAGCCTTTGACGGTTAGCGCCATGAAAAAACTGTTTCAGGAGACGGATGATCAGGCTGATGTAATTGGTGCTGATACGATCAGGACGATGCTGGAAGATTTGCGTCGCGACTGGACAGATAAGGGAATAGAGCTGGTTGCCTTGTCGACTGGCTGGCGCTTTCAGAGTCGTCCTGAGATGCGTGCATATATAGACAGGCTCAATCCTGAAAAGCCTCCAAAATATTCCCGGGCTACGCTGGAAACTCTGGCGATTATTGCTTACAGGCAGCCGGTGACGCGTGGTGATATCGAAGAAATCCGCGGTGTGACTGTGTCGTCACAAATGATTAAAACGCTGGAGGATCGAGGTTGGATCGAGACTATCGGTCATAGGGATGTGCCTGGTCGCCCTGCCTTATTTGCGACCACTAAACATTTTCTGAGTGATCTGGGCCTGGGTTCTCTCGATCAGTTGCCGCCTCTGCAGCAGATTAGTAAAGAGCAGGTGGCGCCGGAGTCGGGTACTGAAGATTTGCTGGCATTGGCGACCGATGCTGTGGCTGATATTGAGTCCGGTCAGGCGGATGGGGTGCAGGTAGTGCTCGCTCAGGCCGGGCCGGATGATGCAGGTGAGCCGGGGCTTGCTTTGCCTGTCGAAGAATCGAAGGCTGAAAAATTAGAATTTGAAGAATTAGTAGCTGAAGAATTAGAGGTTGCGCCGGCGTCAGTCGCGTTGCCTCAGGTAACAGAGCAGGTCGCTGAATCGCATCAGCAGCCTTTAGTAGAATTAGAAATAGAATTAGAAGATAAATCCAATGAATTCTGAAGATATGGGCGCAGATCGCGCGCAAGATAATGATCAGCCTGCTGCCGAAGGTGGCAGACCTGCCAAGCGCGGTGTGCGTGGTCCACGCAATATGCGCAGAAATAGCCGCCTACGTGCTGAGGCTGGTGAGCAGCAGGCGGTGGTGGCTGGTGCTGAGGCGAATGAGTCGTTTGCGAAGCCTGCGGTGCCGCGTAAGCGTCAGCCACGCAACGAGGCGGGTGTTGATGCTGGTGCCGGTGCGGCAAGAAAAGAACGCACTCCGCGCGATGCCGCGGCGCGCAATAAGCCAGCTGCTAAGCAAGGACGTGCGCCTCAGGTTCGTGGTGGCCGACGTGATGCAAATGCACCGGATGATGTGTTTTCTTTCGTGACTTCAGATGCGTATGATGCCATTGATGATGCAGGTGCTAAAGGGCGCGGGCGTCAGCAAAAGGCGGTGCGTCGCGATCTGACGGCGGATGATGATGCGCCTAAATTGCATAAGGTGCTGGCGGAAGCGGGTCTGGGTTCGCGCCGTGATATGGAAGAATTGATTGTTGCGGGCCGTGTGTCCGTCAATGGTGAGCCGGCGCATATCGGTCAGCGTATTCTGCCGACGGATCAGGTGCGTATCAATGGCAAGCCGATTATGCGCAAGATTACGAAAAAACCACCGCGCGTGCTGATTTACCATAAACCTGCCGGTGAAATCGTGAGTACCAATGATCCCGAGGGGCGTCCATCGGTATTTGCCAGTTTGCCTACTATGAAGATGGGCAAGTGGCTGGCAGTGGGTCGTCTCGATTTTAATACAGAAGGTTTGTTGTTGTTCACGACTTCCGGAGATCTGGCGAATCGCCTGATGCATCCGCGTTACGGTATTGAGCGCGAGTATGCGGTCCGTACCCTGGGTGAGTTGGAAGAGGGTATGCGTCAGCGTTTGCTGGCGGGTGTGGAGCTCGAAGATGGTATGGCGCAATTCTCTAAAATCGCCGATGGCGGTGGTGAGGGTGTAAATAAGTGGTATCGCGTGATTATTGGTGAAGGCCGTAACCGTGAAGTGCGCCGTATGTTCGAGGCGGTTGGCCTGACTGTGTCACGCCTGATCCGTACCCGTTATGGTGCGATGACTTTGCCGGCGAATCTGAAGCGTGGCCGTTGGGAAGAGTTGGAAGAAGATGCGGTGCGCAGCCTGCTCAAGCTCAGTGGTCTGGAAAAAACTGCTTCAGATAAGCCTGCGCAAAAATCGCAGTACGCGCAGAAGCCGATATCCAATAAATCTGCAGTGCCATCTTTTGCGCAGCGCCAGCCAAGCCTGCCTATGAGTTCGGGTCGCCCTGAAATGGGTCAGGGTCGTGCTGCTAACGGCAATAAAATGAATTCCGGAGGCAAGGCGTCCGGCGGTAAAAAACGTCAGCCCGATCCTTTGCAAACTGCCTTGGGTTATCCGGATGTTGCGCCGCAGCGTCGTGGTCCGACCGCGCGTGGTAGCGGGCAGGCGATAGGGCAGGGAATTGCGGCTCGCCGTCGTTCGCGTGGTGCCTGAGATTGCGCTTGGATGCGTGTCTGAATTGTGTTTGTTTGCCCCTGTTTTCCATTGCGACAGGGTAAATAATCGTTTATAATCTGGTAGTTAGCAGATTATGCCTAAAGTTGTAAAGTTCAGGCGCTAAAAAAGATGGGCAGTTGCCCATTTTTTTTTGGTTTTACCGCTTGCTTGCCTGAATTTTCTGCTGTGTTGGCTTATGTGAATCGGAGAATAGTTTGGTTTTATTGGAATTGATAGAGAAGACCGTCAATGGTACCGGATATGATCTGGTGGACTTTGAGCAGGCCGAGCGTGGCTTGTTCAGAGTGTACATTGATTTTTTGCAGGCAGATTGGGATAAAGGCAATATCACAGTAGAAGACTGTGAAAAGGTCAGTCACCAGTTGTCGCATGTGCTGATGGTTGAGAATGTTAATTACAGTCGCCTGGAAACTTCGTCTCCCGGTATGGATCGCCCATTGAAAAAGCTGAGCGACTACGTGCGCTTTGCGGGTTGTAAAGCGACCATCAAGTTGCGTATGCCTATGCCGGGAACGCCGAATCGTAAAACCTTTGAAGGGGTTTTGCATGAGCCTGAAGGCGATAATCTGAAGCTGGAATTTGAAGTAAAAGATGGGTCGGCCATGCTGGAGTTTACGCTCGCCGATGTGGATAAGGCACGTCTGGTGCCGCAAGTGGATTTTAGGAGTCGCAAAGCATGAGTCGTGATTTGTTGTTATTAGTGGATGTGCTGGCGCGTGAAAAAAACGTCGATGAAGAAGTGGTCTTCGGTGCGTTGGAGCATGCACTGGCTCAGGCGACAAAAAAACGTTTTCCCGGCGAAGTAGATATTCGCGTTGAAATTGATCGCGACACAGGCGAGTTCCGTTCTTTCCGCCGCTGGCATGTGGTGCCGGATGAAGCCGGTTTGCAATTGCCTGATCAGGAAATTCTGCATTTCGAAGCCGTCGAAGATGATGCGGATATTCAGGTTGGTGATTACATCGAAGAAGAAATTGAATCGGTTGATTTTGGCCGTCGTTTTGCACAGGATACCAAGCAGGTTGTACTGCAGCGTATTCGTGATGCTGAGCGTGAACAGATTCTGGCTGACTTCCTGGCGCGTGGTGACTCCCTGGTGACAGGTACCATCAAGCGTATGGAGCGTGGCGATGCCGTGGTTGAGTCCGGTAAAGTGGAAGCCCGTCTGCCGCGTGATCAGATGATCCCGAAAGAAAATCTGCGTGTCGGCGACCGCGTCCGTGCTTACATTCTGCGTATTGATCGCAATGCACGTGGCCCACAGGTTATCCTGTCCCGTACTGCGCCAGAATTCATCATGAAGCTGTTTGAACTGGAAGTGCCTGAGATTGAGCAAGGCTCTCTGGTGATTAAATCAGCAGCACGTGATCCTGGTGTGCGCGCAAAAATCGCGGTACACACCAGCGATAAGCGTATCGATCCTATCGGTACCTGTGTAGGTATGCGCGGTTCCCGCGTCCAGGCCGTGACTGGCGAACTCGGCGGCGAGCGCGTAGATATCGTGCTGTGGTCGGAAGATCCTGCTCAGTTCGTGATCGGTGCTCTGGCTCCGGCCAATGTTTCTTCCATCATGGTGGATGAAGAGAAGCATGGTATGGACGTTGTTGTTGACGAAGAAAACCTCGCGATCGCAATCGGCCGCAGTGGTCAGAACGTACGTCTGGCAGCTGAGCTGACTGGCTGGCAAATCAATATCATGACTGCAGAAGAATCCGCCAGCAAAGCTGAGCAGGAAACTGCAGGTATCCGTGCCCTGTTTATGGAAAAACTGGACGTGGATCAGGAAGTGGCTGAAATCCTGGTGGATGAAGGCTTCTCCAGTCTCGAAGAAATCGCTTACGTACCAATCAGCGAAATGCTGGAAATCGAAGCATTCGACGAAGACACTGTCAATGAATTGCGTAACCGTGCGCGCGATGCCCTGTTGACTGAAGCGATCGCTTCGGAAGAAGGTCTGGAAGGCATGGAAGATCAATTGATCAACCTCGAAGGTATGACCCGCGTGACTGCTGGCAAACTGGGTTTGGCTGGTATTAAAACGCTGGCAGCTTTTGCTGCTCTGGCATACGACGAATTTGGCGCGATCCTGGCATTATCTGCCGACCGTTCCCGCCATTTGATTAAAGAAGCATTTGAAGATGTGACCGATGATGAGATGAAACTCATCGACGCTAAATATGATGATCAGGCCAAAGCTGTATTAGCGACCGCCTGGAAACTCGTAGAAGCTAAGTAATTCACGGGTTTCAAATTCATAACGCGCACATAGAAAAAGAGGACTGAATGGCGAGTAACAACGTTGCCCAATTTGCCACCGAGCTGAAAATGTCAGCGGATTTACTGCTCACGCAATTGCGTGCAGCAGGCGTGGATAAAAATTCCACGTCGGATTCGTTGACCAAAGAAGATAAGGACCGACTGCTGGATCACCTGCGTCGTTCCCACGGATCTTCTGTTGACACTGAAAAGAAAAAGATCACCTTGACTCGTAAAGAGACAACTGAGATCAAACAGGCGGATGCTACGGGCAAATCTCGCACCATTCAGGTCGAAGTTCGTAAGAAGCGTACTTTTGTAAAACGCGATGAGGTTGCAGCAGACGAAGCGCCTGCTCCGGTGGTTGATGCGGAAGAAATGGCGCGTCGCGAAGAAGAAGCCCGCCGTGAGGCTGAGCTGATCGCGCGTCAGGAAGCTGAGCTGATCGAGAAGCAGGAGCGCCTGGCTAAGCTGGAAGCTGAAAAAGAAGCTCAGGCCCAGGCTATGCGTGAAGCGGCTGAAGCGGAAGCGAAAAAAGCTGAGGCTGAACGCCTGAAAGCTGAACAGGCTGCTGCTGCCGCAGCCGTTGCTGCAGTAAAAACAGCAGAAGTGAAGCCGACTGCCAACGACGACGAAAAGAAACGTCTGGAAGCAGAAGAAGCGAAGAAAAAAGCAGCAAATGACGCCAAGGAAGCAGCCGAACGTGCTGCTGCCACAGAGCGTGCCCGTAAAGCGGTGGCTGACGAAGTAGCGCAGATCAAAGAAATGATGAATGCCGCGCGTCGTCCTAAGCCAGTTGCTCCGGCACCAGCGCCTGCACCGAAAGTGGCAGAGGGCACGTTGCATAAACCAACGGATAAAAAACTGGCCGATAAAAAGCCAGCGCCTGCGGCTGAAAAGAAAGATGACAAAAAACCGGCAACAACCGATAAGAAGGCAATTAAATCTGCCAACGTATCATCGACCTGGCAGGATGAATCATCCAAAAAACGCAGCGGTGGCTTGAAAACCCGTGGTGATACTTCGGGTGGTCGCGATGGCTGGAAAGGCGGTCCTAAAGGTCGTCGTAACCATCATCATGATGATCAGCGCGAATCGAATTTCCAGGTTCCGGTTGAAGCCGTTGTAAAAGAGATTTTTGTACCAGAAACACTGACCGTAGCTGAACTCGCGCATAAGATGGCGGTGAAGGCCTCTGAAGTCATTAAGCAATTGATGAAACTGGGTCAGATGTGCACCATTAACCAGGTGCTGGATCAGGAAACAGCGATGATTCTGGTCGAGGAAATGGGTCACAAAGCATTTGCTGCCAAGATCGATGATCCGGAAGCGATGCTGACAGACGTGGCGGAACATGCGCAGTACGAAGCATTCCCGCGCGCACCTGTGGTGACTGTGATGGGTCACGTTGATCACGGTAAAACTTCCTTGCTGGATTACATCCGTCGCGCCAAAGTCGCGTCCGGTGAAGCCGGTGGTATTACCCAGCATATCGGTGCTTATCACGTTGAAACACCACGTGGCATGATTACCTTCCTCGATACACCAGGTCACGAAGCGTTTACCGCAATGCGTGCACGTGGTGCAAAGGCAACTGACATCGTTATTCTGGTGGTGGCAGCTGATGACGGCGTGATGCCACAAACGAAAGAAGCGATTTCCCATGCTAAGGCAGCGGGCGTTCCTTTGGTTGTAGCGATTAATAAGATTGATAAGCCTGGTGGTAATGCGGATCGCGTTACTCAGGAACTGGTCGCTGAAAGCGTCGTGCCGGAAGAATACGGTGGTGATTCTCCTTTCGTTCCTGTTTCTGCAAAAACCGGTCAGGGCATCGATGCACTGCTGGAGCATGTATTGCTGCAGGCTGAAGTGATGGAATTGCGTGCGCCGAAAGATGCGCCGGCTAAAGGTCTGGTGGTTGAATCCCGTCTGGATAAAGGTCGCGGTACCGTGGCAACTATCCTGGTACAGTCCGGTACGCTCAAGCGTGGTGACGTGGTATTGGCTGGTTCTTCGTATGGCCGTGTACGCGCTATGCTGGACGAAAACGGTAAGAGTATCAGCGAAGCCGGCCCTTCTATTCCGGTAGAAATCCAGGGTCTGACGGAAGTGCCGTCCGCTGGTGAAGAAGTTATGGTCATGGCCGATGAACGTAAAGCACGTGAAATCGCGCTGTTCCGTCAAGGTAAATTCCGTGACGTGAAACTGGCTAAACAGCAAGCTGCCAAGCTGGAAAATATGTTTGAAAATATGGGCGAGGGTGAAGTCAAAAACCTGCCTGTTATTATCAAAACAGACGTTCAGGGTTCGCAGGAAGCGTTGGTTCAGTCTCTGGTTAAATTGTCTAACAGCGAAGTGCGCGTGCAGGTTGTGCATGCAGCGGTGGGTGGCATTTCTGAATCCGACGTCAATCTGGCAGTGGCTTCGAAAGCAGTTATCATCGGCTTTAACACCCGTGCTGACGCGTCTGCGCGTAAGCTGGCAGAGTCGAATGGCGTCGATATCCGTTACTACAACATCATTTACGATGCGGTCGATGAAGTTAAAGCAGCCTTGTCCGGCATGCTGGCTCCAGAGAAGCGTGAGCAAGTGATCGGTATGGTAGAGATCCGTCAGGTATTCATGGTCAGCAAAGTCGGCGCGATTGCGGGCTGTCTGGTGACCGACGGTATGGTTAAACGTACTTCTTCTGTCCGTCTGCTGCGTAATAACGTAGTCACCTGGACAGGCGAGCTCGACTCTCTGAAGCGTTATAAAGATGACGCGAAAGAAGTTAAAGCCGGTATGGAGTGCGGCTTGTCCCTGAAAGGCTACAACGAGATTCAGGTTGGCGACTCACTCGAAATATTTGAAGTTCAAGAGATAGCACGTACGCTCTAAACACTTCGGCCCCGGACTCGTTCCGGGGTTCTCGTTTTATGGCGTAGAAAAGAATTTATGGCAAAACATAGTAAAAATATTCCGGGTCGTGGTCTGCGTGTCGCAGATCAGATCCAAAAAGATCTGGCGGAAATCATCTGGTCAGAATTAAAAGATCCACGTGTCGGCATGATCACCCTGACCGAAGTCCAGCTCACGCCTGACTACGCGCATGCGAAAGTGTATTTCACCACGCTGGCGGATGATGCGGAAGCGATCAAGGCGACCCAGCAAGGCTTATCCAAGGCTGCCGGTTTCCTGCGTAATCAACTGGGTCTGCGCTTGCGCATCCACACTTTGCCGCAACTGCATTTTGTGCACGACACCTCCACCATCCGTGGCATGGCGATGTCTAAGCTGATTGATGAAGCGATCGCGACCCGTGTTCAGGACGAAGAAGAATAAAGCCAGTCCGGTTTTTCCAGATTACTTATGACGAATCCCCCCAAAAAACGCACGCGCTTGCCAGTGCATGGCGTGCTTTTGCTCGATAAACCCGTTGGCTTTTCCAGTAATGATGCGCTGATTAAAACCAAGCGCCTGCTGAATGCGATCAAGGCCGGGCATACCGGTACCCTCGATCCGTTTGCAACTGGCTTGCTGCCGCTGTGCTTTGGTGAGGCGACCAAGTTTTCTCAGGATTTGCTGGAAGCGGATAAAACCTATACCACCGTGGTCCATCTGGGTATCACCACGACCACCGGTGATACCGAAGGTGAGCAGCTGGAGCAGCGCGCGGTCGATGTCAGTATCGAACAGATACAGGCTGTGCTGGCGCAATTTACCGGCCCTATACAGCAAGTGCCGCCCATGTATTCCGCGCTTAAGCGTGACGGCAAACCCTTGTATGAATATGCACGTGCCGGTGTGACGCTGGAGCGTGAAGCACGTGCCGTGGTGATCCATGAGTTGGAATTGCTCGATTACAGCGCGCCCATGCTGACTCTGCGCGTCAAATGCAGCAAGGGTACCTATGTGCGGGTGTTGGGTGAAGATATCGGTGCGGCACTGGGCTGTGGTGCGCATTTGCAGGCTTTGCGCAGGATACAGGTTGGTCATTTGCAGCTGGAAAAATCGATCACGATAGAGTCAATCGAGGCAATGCCGGAAGCGGCGCGCCTTGAGTTGCTCGACCCGGTCGACGCCTTACTGTCCAGTTTTCCATCTATCACGCTGGATGAGGAGCTGTCTGTCCGTTTCCTGCACGGTCAGCGGCTGGCACTCGCCAAGCTGATGCCGGACTTGCCCGCCACGCCAGGCCGGGTACGCGTGTACCGCGCCTCTGACCGCCAATTGCTGGGCTCTGCGCAGTTGCAGGAATTCGGCATTCTGGCACCAGAGCGGCTAATACAAACCGGTACGCATTAAGCCGCTGTATAGCCGGTGTTTCCGGCTGTTCGGCGGTGCTTAGTTTTATTGAAGTTAAATTGTCATCGTACGGTAGCAACTCCTTGAAATAATAGGAGTTTCCTGCTTTTGCGTTGCAGCATGTTATAATCTCAGGTTATCCGATTTACCCCAAAACGAACGCTATCATGTCTACTACAAAACGCGCTATTCGCAACATCGCAATTATCGCTCACGTTGATCACGGCAAAACCACGCTGGTTGATCAATTGCTGCGCCAATCCGGTACTTTCCGTGACAACCAGCAGGTTGATTCCCGTGTCATGGACTCCAATGATATTGAGAAAGAGCGCGGTATTACCATTCTTTCCAAAAACTGTGCCGTTGAATACAAAGGTACCCACATCAATATCGTGGATACGCCAGGCCATGCGGACTTCGGTGGTGAAGTAGAGCGTGTATTGTCGATGGTAGACAGCGTATTGCTGCTGGTCGATGCGCAGGAAGGCCCAATGCCACAGACGCGTTTCGTGACACGTAAAGCACTCGCGCTGGGCCTGAAGCCTATCGTGGTTGTGAATAAGATTGACCGTGAAAACGCGGACCCACAAAAAGCCGTTAACGCGACTTTCGAATTGTTCGACAAGCTGGGCGCAACGGATGAACAGCTGGATTTCCCGATTGTGTACGCATCCGGTTTCAAAGGTTATGCCGGTCTGGAAGACACAGTGCGCGACGGTAACATGGAGCCATTGTTTGATGCGATCCTGAAACACGTTCCTGCACGTGAAGATGATCCGAATGGTCCTTTGCAATTGCAAATCACATCCCTGGAATACTCTTCTTACGTTGGTAAGATCGGTGTTGGCCGTATCCTGCGCGGTAAAGTAAAAGCATTGCAAGACGTGATCTGGATGAATGGTCCGGAAGACAAGCCAACTAAGGCGCGTATTAACCAGGTATTGACCTTCAAAGGTCTGGATCGCGTACAAGTGGAAGAAGCGCAAGCTGGCGACATCGTACTGATCAACGGTATCGAAGAAATCGGTATCGGTTCGACGATCTGCGCACCAGATACCCCAGAAGCTTTGCCTATGTTGAAGATTGACGAGCCTACCCTGACCATGAACTTCATGGTTAACAGCTCGCCACTGGCTGGCCGCGAAGGTAAATTCGTGACTACCCGTCAGATCCGTGACCGTCTGGAACGCGAACTGAAATCCAATATGGCATTGCGCGTAGTACAGGCTGAAGGTGATGATTCCACTTACGAAGTTTCTGGTCGTGGTGAGTTGCATCTGACTATTCTGATCGAAAACATGCGTCGTGAAGGTTTCGAGCTGGCTGTTTCCCGTCCACGCGTCGTATTCAAAATGGTAGACGGTGTACGTCATGAGCCATATGAAAACCTGACCGTTGACGTTGAAGAGTCTAACCAGGGTGGCGTGATGGAAGAACTGGGTCGCCGTCGTGGTGATCTGCAAAACATGGAACCGGACGGCAAAGGTCGTGTACGTCTGGAATACCGTATTCCAGCGCGTGGCCTGATCGGTTTCCAGGGCGAATTCATGACACTGACCCGTGGTACAGGTTTGATGAGTCACGTGTTTGATGACTACGCACCAGTCGATAACTCCAAAGGCGAAATGGCTGGCCGTCGCAATGGTGTATTGATTTCTCAGGATGATGGCGCTGCTGTTGCTTACGCGATCTGGAAACTGCAAGACCGCGGCCGTATGTTCGTGAGCCACAATGACCCAGTGTACGAAGGCATGATCATCGGTATCCATTCCCGTGACAATGACCTCGTGGTTAACCCGATCAAAGGTAAACAATTGACCAACGTTCGTTCCTCCGGTACGGATGAAGCGGTACGTCTGGTACCACCAATTCAAATGTCTCTGGAATACGCGGTTGAATTCATTGAAGACGACGAACTGGTTGAAGTCACACCTAAGAGTATCCGTCTGCGCAAACGTTTCTTGAAGGAACATGAGCGTAAGAAAGCTTCCCGCGAAGCGTAATCCTTAAAGGGTTTATCCGGACAATAAAAAACCGCAGCGTAGTCTGCGGTTTTTTTATGCCGCCAATTTTTGCGTGCCTAACACACTGCACGCAGCTAGCTTCGTGTACCTCATTAAATGCGGAAATTAGCATAGTAACTTAGCAGATATCAATGTAATTAAAAGGCTTTGTAAAAGCATTGATGCGGATTTCAGCATAGCTGTGTCACAAGGACTGTTGTGGTTCATAAACGAGGTGCCAGTGATGTCAGGGCTTTAAAGTAATATAAGCAATTTCGTAGCGCTGACATCTGGCTGCGCAGATGTGTGAGGCTAGGCACCTGAAAGTCTGCAAGTCTAAAAGTCTGAATGTATAACTGTAGGAGTGGGATGCGATGAATCAGGAATTATCGTCTGTCAACCGTTCTGTTGGTCTGGTAAGGGTGGCGGTGGCGGCTGGGCAGGCGCTGTTACTGTTTTTGCTGTATCGCGCGGCGATGGATAAAGTGTGGCCGGCCTTAGCGCCGCAATGGTTTTTTCCTTTGCTCTTATGCGGACTGAGTTTGCCGGTGATGGCGATTTCTTCGCTGGGGCAAATGCGTAGCGCTGCCTTACTGCGCTGGCTGGCGGTGCTGTTGCTGGTCTTGGTTTCATTGACGCAGCATGACTGGCTGCGCCGCAATGGCTGGAATAATGGCTGGGGCTTGCCGTCGGATGAAGTGCAGATTGCCTTCCCTTCGCCTTTGCTGTTTTTCTTCAGTGCTGTGTGTTTGTATGTGGCGCAAGCGCTCAAACTCGCTTACGAGCAAAACCGGCAATGGCTGGGTAGCTATCCCGTGTATTTTGACTTGTCGTGGAAATTGCTGGTGCAACTGGTGTTTTCCCTGATCTTTGTTGGCGCTTTGTTTGCTTTGCTGCATCTGGGTTCGGCCTTGTTCATGATGCTGAAGCTGGATTTCTTAAAGCGCTTGCTGGAAAAAGAGTGGTTCAATATTCCGGTGGCGGTATTGTCATTTGCCTGTGCCCTGCATTTGACCGATATGCGTCCGTCCATCGTGCGCGGCATCCGCAATCTGTTGCTGGTGTTGTTGTCCTGGCTGCTGCCGGTGGCGACCCTGGTACTAAGCGGCTTTCTGGCGGCTTTGCTGTTCAGCGGCACAGAATTGCTGTGGCAAACCAAGCACGCAACGAATTTACTATTGAGTTCCTGTGTCGTGCTGGTGGTGCTGATCAATACTGCATTTCAGGATGGCACCGCCTTGCAGGCAACAGCGCGGATATTGCGCTGGAGCGCGCGTGTCGCTTGCGTGTTGTTGCCAATACTGGCGGCGCTTGCTTTACGCGCGCTGCAATTGCGTATAGGGCAGTATGGCTGGAGCAGTGATCGTGTGATTGCAGTGATGTGCGCACTCATCGCCTTGAGCTACGGCCTGGCCTATTTGCGTGCTGCGCTCAAAGCCGGTGGTTTATTGAGTAGCATCGCTGGCGTGAATATTGTCATGGCCTATGTGCAGTTAGCGGTGGTGCTCGCAATGTTTTCACCTTTGCTGGACCCGGCCCGCATCGCAGTTGCCGATCAGTTGGCGCGCTTGCAGCAGGGGAAAGTCAGTGCTGAGCAATTTGATTATGCCTATTTGCGTTTTGAAGGTGGCCGCTACGGGCGCGCAGCACTGGAACAATTGCAGCAGCTGCAGCCGGAAAAAGCCTTGCCACAAGCCGCCACCATACGTGCGCGTGCAGCGCAAGCTTTGGCATTGACCCATCGTGGACGTGAGAAAGCGGATGTCATTACGCCCTATGAAGTCTGGCCTCAGGGGGCTGTTTTGCCTCAGGGTTTTTTGAAGCAGGCAGATGGAACGGCAGCGCCATGGTTGAGTGCTGATCATCGTGCATGCCTGATCGCCAAGACGCGTGGCTGTGACGTACTGATGCAGGATATGAATCACGATGGTAAACCAGAGGTCTTGGTGCTCGGGCGTGGTAGTTATTATGGCGGCAGCCTGTATGCCGAACTGAGTCCCGGAGTTTGGGTGCATAAGGGGCAAGTTGACTTGCAGACGCAAGAATGTGCCGGTGTGAAAGAAGCATTGCAGGCAGGCCAGGTCAAGGCCGTGCCGGGCTGGGACGTGTTGGAAGTAGCTGGCGCACGCCTGGTCGTGACGCCGGAATTTGCGAAACGGCGCCATTGCACGCCGTAATCACGGCTCATCATCGGGCCTGAAAAAAACGCGCTGCACTTCTTGGTGTAGCGCGTTTTTTGCTTATATGTGCATTCGAATGTGCGTTCGAATGTGCGGTCGATATGCTTGTCGGGAAGTATGAAGATTCCCAGGGTGGTAAGCAGCATTCAAAAAATTTCAAGTCTCACGCCCACTGTTTTTGCGGACATCCACGATGTCAGGCGGATAAACTGGCTGCTATATTCAGTTTTTATGAATTTCCAGTCTGACATGCGCATTTTGGCCGTGTCGCTGCAGATGCCTGACTTTAGCCGTCCAGCGGCCAGGTCCGTGTGAGGCATCTGAAATCGTACTATCAATCGAGGAAAACCCATGCCTGCCAGCCAGCACGCCCGCCGTCACGCCATTTTGCTGATGATCATTGCCGCCACCTTGTGGAGTAGCGCCGGTGTCGCCAGTCGTCATTTGCAAAGTGCAGCCGGTTTCGAGATCGTGTTTTGGCGCAGCCTGTTTGCTGCCATTTTTGTCGCCGGGCTGATGCTGCATCAGTATGGGCGTGGCTTTCTCGGTCGCTTAAAGCTGATGGGGACGACCGGCATGGTATCTGGCCTGATGTGGGCCACCATGTATAGCTGCTTCATGATTGCGCTGACCCTGACCACGGTGGCGAATACCTCGGTGATGGAAAGTCTGGCGCCCTTATTCACCGCCTTGCTGTCCTGGCTGGTGCTGAAGGAGCGCATCCCGGCGGCCACCTGGATCGCGATTGCGATGGCAGGTTGCGGCATGGCCTGGATGTTTGCCGGCAATCTGACACTGACCGACAGCCGCGGCGTGCTCGGCATGCTGGTCGCACTCGGCATACCGCTGGCCTCATCGGTGAATATGATTTTGCTCAAACGGCGCGCACATACGGTAGACCTGATACCGGCAGTGTTTTTGGGTGGCAGCTTTTCTGCGCTTGCGATGTTGCCCTTGTCACTGCCGTTTCAGGCCAGCCTGCAGGATGTGTTGATACTGGGTGCGCTGGGATTTTTTCAACTGGGATTGCCTTGTAGTCTGATGGTCAAGGCCTCCGCCAGCCTGAAGGCACACGAAGTGGCCTTGCTGGCTTTGCTTGAAGTTTTGCTGGCGCCCTTGTGGGCCTGGCTATGGGCTGGTGAGACCCCAAATGCGGCCACGCTGGCTGGCGGCACTATCGTTTTGGTGGCCTTGATCGTCAATGAAATCTGGAATTGGCACCAGAAGCCGGGTGAATCGCAGTAAAATAGCGGGTTAATTTATTTTTTCCTGTCGGCCTAAACTGCTGGCAGTTTTACCCGGAATTTTGCTATGTTGAAAGCGCCTGAACTCTTGTTGCCAGCCGGTTCGCTGGAAAAAATGCACGCTGCATTTGATTTTGGTGCAGATGCTGTTTATGCGGGCCAGCCCCGTTACAGCCTGCGTGCCCGTAATAATGAATTTTCCACGCTGGATGTTTTGCGTGAAGGGATTAGCGGCGCGCATGCCCGTGGCAAGCTGTTTTTTGTTGCCAGCAATATTTTCCCGCATAACTCCAAACTGAAAACCTATCTGCGCGACATGGAGCCGGTGATAGAAATGAAGCCGGATGCACTGATTATGGCTGACCCTGGTCTGATCATGATGGTGCGTGAAAAATGGCCGGAAGTGAATGTGCATTTATCGGTGCAGGCAAACGCAGTGAACTGGGCCGACGTCAAATTCTGGAAAAAAATGGGCCTGACCCGCGTGATTTTGTCGCGTGAATTGTCGCTCGATGAAATCGAAGAAATCCGCCAGGAATGCCCGGACATGGAGCTGGAAGTCTTTGTACATGGTGCGCTGTGTATCGCGTATTCCGGTCGCTGCCTGTTATCCGGTTACTTCAATCACCGCGATCCGAATCAGGGTACCTGCACCAATTCCTGCCGCTGGGATTACAAGGTCGAAAACGCGACTGAAAATGAAACCGGCGATTTGCAGCGTATCCCGGTTGAAACCATCAAGTTCGATTTCAACAAGGCGCTGGAAGAAGCGAATCAATCCTTCTCCGCCATGGGCGATATGCCGCGTCATCCGCTGGCCGACCGTCCTTACCTGATCGAAGAGGGTGGTAAGCCAGGTCAGTTCATGCCTATCCTCGAAGATGAGCATGGCACTTACATCATGAACTCCAAGGATTTGCGTGCCGTTGAGCACGTAGAGCGACTCGCTAAAATCGGCGTCGATTCTTTGAAAGTGGAAGGTCGTACCAAGTCCCTGTATTACGTCGCCCGTACCGCGCAAGTCTATCGCCGCGCGATTGATGATGCGGTTGCCGGACGTCCGTTTAATCCGCAATTACTGGGTGAATTGAACGGCCTCGCGAACCGTGGTTATACCGATGGCTTCTATCAGCGTCATCATACCCAGGACCACCAGAATTACATGGAAGGCGTATCCCAGGCGCATCGCAGTCAGTACGTTGGTCAGGTATTGCAGATCAATGATGGCTGGGCTGAAATCGAAGTCAAAAACCGCTTCGCAGTCGGCGACCAGATCGAAATCATTTCTCCGCAAGGCAATGAAATCGTGACCCTGACTGAAATGCGCAACACTGAAAACCAATCTCTGAACATCATTCCGGGTGCAGGTCATAAAGTGCGTATTCCGTTGGATGGAAAACACGAAAAAGCCTTAATTGCAAAAATGTTATAAAAATATTATCTGAGAAACATTTGCTTGTGCTAGGATAACTGCGCTCAAACTTTTATTCTGGAGTGATGATGACGAAAATAGCACAAGCCCTGTTTGTCTCTGCTATGTCGGTGGCAGCATTGACAGCCTGCGGAGGCGGAGGCGGCGGAGGAGATACGACCGCGCCAGCTCCTGCCCCGCTGCCTACACTCTCAGTAGCGATTACTTCCCCGGCATCGGCTGTGTTATATGCTGGTCGCGGCGTTAGCTTGTCAGCAAACGCAACTTCGTCAGCGAATCTTACTGCAAACTATAGTTGGGATTTTGGTGACGGCACTACAGGATCCGGTTCTGCTGCAACGCATACCTTTGCCAAAGCGGGTACTTATGCAGTGAAAGTAACCGCCAGCGACACGAATGGCACGAAAGCGCAATCTACTGTGAATTTGGTGATTGTGGATGTGGTTCTGGATACGCCGACAATCACTTCTGCTGGTCAAAACCAGCTGGCCGGTACTGAGGTGAGTTTTACAGGTGCTTCTAAAGATCCAAGTGCCCCAAGTGCTGCACTGACTTATACCTGGGATTTTGGTGACGTATCCAGCGCAACAGGCGCAAGTGTAAAACACAGCTTCCAGTCAGCCGGGGAGCATTATGTAACACTCACCGTCAAAAATGATTTGGGTAATACAGCCAAATCTACATTGAATTTTCAGGTGGCACCGGTTGCAGGTTCGCCAAGCTACCCTTCAGTTACCCCTGCATTAGCAAATTCCGTCCCGAATAGTTCGGTCAGCTTCACTGCTGCTGCGAATGATCCTGCGCAACTACCGCTCACGTATTCATGGAACTTTGGTGATGGCACTACTGCGACGGGTACTTCTGTGTCGCATACCTATACATCTGCTGGCATGTATAACGTGAGGGTTGTTGTAACAAATTCCAAAGGTTTGAGTTCTTCTACAACGAAACTGTACCCAGTCGTGCAACAGGTCAGTAATCCGTTGGCCGTTGGATGCTCCGGCACTGGTTGTGCTGCAACCGGGGCAACCAGCTATGCAGGATCCGGTATCGGTATCTGGCAGTATAAGAATGCAGGGGCGACCGATGCAGTCGCAGATTTTTCCATCTCTGGCGTCAAAGCTGGTCAGGTGGCTACTTTGGTCTTTACCAATCCGGATGATAAGCTAAGTCTGGCGAAAGCATCAGCCGGAGCAATCCCGGTGGCACCGTTGCAGACTCAATTGGCGCCGACTTCCTTAACGCTTGCTGCGCACGATGAGCATGCAGATCACGATAGCGCGCACTCGCTCATGCGTTTTAAAAATCAGGAACTGCTGAAATTGCAGCGCGCTAATCCGGTTGCTCTCAATCCAGTTGTGCGGGCAGAAAACGTCCCATCTGTGAAGCCTGTCGTCATTGGAGATACACGGGTATGGGTAGATACCTTTAATTCAGCTTCACCAGTCAGTTACAACTTGAAAGTCAGTCAGATTTGCAAACTGAAGACGGGTCGCAATGCGGTGTTTTGGGCAGATCCTACCGGCGGCGCGACTGCCTCTGATATCCTGGCACTCGCAAATACCTTTTGCCTGAATAGCGGCGCAGGAAGTGGTGGTTTCGATCAGCTCACGGATGCCATGGGAGATGCCTATGGTACCAAGAGCTTTAATAACACTATTTCCGACGCCAATGGACTGCTGGATATTAATGTGGTTCTTCCAAACGTACCTGCATCTACAGGCTGGGGCGGCTATTTTTGGGGGGGTAATAATTACCTGAAAACGGCATTTACTTCAACAAAGAATAGTAATGAAGCACTGGTATTCTTTGTCAATGGCCCAGAAGTAACCAAGAACCTCAACTACTATAAATCGACTTTGATGCATGAAGCCGTGCATATGATCAATTTCTATCAGCGATTCTTTGTGCGGGATACGGATCATGATACCTGGCTGGAAGAAACGACAGCGATGATGGGTGAGGATATTCTGGCCAAGACTATCTTTACTGGTGGCTTCAACAAAATGACCAGTGTCCGTATTCCAGATTACCTAAAAACAGGTGGCGGCGTCAGCTATGTTAACTGGCCAGATTTGTCGAGTGATAATTATGCATTTGGCGGTGCTTTCGGCGCTTTCCTGAACCGTAAATATGGTGCCAGTTTGTTTAAAAACCTGGTTACTTCTTGTAATGATGGTTCAGGTGCCGGGAAGGTAACGAGTTATTCTTGTCTGAATACCTTGATTCTGAACGCAGGTGGTTTTGGTGTTGCTGATGAGTTGACTAAGTTTGGCGCATCCATCTGGAGTAATTTGCCAGCGACTAGCCTGCCTGCAGGCTACGGTTTCCCGCAGCGTACCGTGGATGGTAATTTTGATGCGGTTGATGTGTTGGCCATGTCGAAAACAGTCTCTATCAAGCCTAGGGCATTTGCTAATATGGCGCCGACTACACATTATTTTGCGCAGGAGACGATCGCCGCGGGTAAAACTACGTTTGCGAAATCCAATATGATCGTTCCTGTTGGCGCAACCCTGCATGTCGTGATACGTGATTAAATTCAGGTATTAAAACTGCTGAAACAGAAAAACCTCTGGCGTGCAGCCAGAGGTTTTTTTTCGCCTTCAATGTGACCGGAAAGGGGTGTTAAACCATGTTGTACTTGCTGCTCGCGTGCGCGGTTTGGAATTTACTGTGTTTGGGCATGATGGGCGTGGATAAGTATTTTGCTGTGCGTGGTAAACAGCGGATTTCTGAATTGACTTTGCTGCTGTCAGCTTTGTTTGCAGGTAGTGCAGGCATTTGGTTAGGTATGCTGGTATGGCGGCATAAATCGGCCAAACGCAGTTTTCAAACTGGCTTATTGCTGGTGACGCTGTTGCAGTTGTTGCTGCTCGTTCTGCTGCGCCTATATGCTTTGATCTGATCGTGTCAGCACTGGCATTTGTGCTGATAACAATGCAGTGCTGACTGTTTCAGAGGATAATTGCGGGCTAGCCTGGAGTGCGCAGCTAGGCATCAGGTGAGCTTCAATAATCTGCAGTGTTTCGGAGGATGTATGAACTGGTTGTTTCTGGGTCTGGCTATCGTCTGCGAGGTGATCGCAACTTCTGCATTAAAGGCGTCCGATGGATTTACCCGCTTATGGCCTTCTGTGATATTGATGCTGGGTTACAGCGCCTCGTTTTACTGCTTATCGATGACCTTGCGCACGATACCGGTAGGTATTGCTTATGCGATCTGGTCAGGTGTGGGCGTGGTGCTGATTTCGCTGGTTGCCTGGATTTTATATGGGCAAAAGCTGGATTTGGCTGCGATGTTGGGCATCGCCTTGATCGTGGCGGGTGTAGTGGTCTTGAATCTGTTTTCTAAGACAGCCGCGCATTAAAGCCTCGCTGTTTTTCGAGTTTATTTGTGAATGATTGAGTGTGTATGGAAGACTTGTCCGGTCTGAGTGAAGATGAATTGCCGCTGGTGTATGCGACTGCCTTATATGAGGTGCCGCTAAGTCAGAGTAAGGCGCTGGATTTGCTGCAAATGCGCCGGCAATTAAATGTGATCGGCAATCCTTATGATGCCAAGCTGGTCAAGGACGTGTTGCAGGAGCTGGCCAGGCGCATGATCCTGCGTCAGGAAATCGGCCTGGGTTATCAGCTGCGCGATGAGCATCGCATGCAAGTGCTGCTGCATATGCATCAGCAAGGCATATTGAAATCCTGGATCAGCAGTATCCGCGATTTGCTCAAACAACTTGGCGAGTATCAGTATTGGAAGTCCTACGACGGCAATTTCTATGCGCGGGAAATACAATTCTCGGTGTTGTCCGGTCGGACCGATGATGCACTGATGTGGCGCGAAAAATTTTTCTCAGTGACCAGCAATCAGGCACGTTTCCCCGCAGAGAAATTTTTCTCAAGCGAGCCAGGCGTGAGCCTGTTCAGCAGCCTGCGCAGCGTGGATCAGGGCATGTTGTTATGCGACTTGTTTCAGCATGCGAACTGGAGTCTGACTGAGTGTCAGTCCGCTTACGAATATGCCTGTGATCAGCTCGACAGCCTGCGGCCACAATGGCCGCAACTGCCCGCCATGCTGGCCTGGCAAGCGATATTGCGCGGCGATTTCGCGCAGTTTGAAGAATTGTATCCCACGCTGAATCCGCAATATCAGGGCGAATTTCTGATCGTTCGCCATATCCTGAATAATCAAATCGTGAATGCGGTAGGGCTGGCGCAAACCTATGCAGAAATGCAGAGAGCAAACAGCGGTAAGCGTAAATTCTTCATACCGCATTTACTGGGCTTGTTTGTGACTGTCGCGCTGATGGCGAAAAATGATATCGCGAGTCTCAAGCTGGCCAAGAGTCAGATCGATGAGGGTATTAAAACCCGCGATGCGAATGCGTATTACATACTGCAGCCCTTTATTAATCATCTGGCGCAGGGTGTGGTATTGCCGGGCGTGCCGTTTGCGGTGCGCAGCACCAATGACATTGATGCCTTGTTTGAAGCCTGTGCCGCCCATTGGCAAGATGCGCCGCCGCATCCGCGCCTGCATGGCAAACTGACAGAAATGCGTTTGCAGATGCAGCAGCGCGGCTATGTCTGGGTGGCGGCAGAAATTGATCGCTTGCTTGTCAAGCAATTTCAGGATGCCGGCGGTTTTAGCGGCTGGCATGCCAAACATCAGATTTGCCCACTGGTCGATATCCTGCAAAAAGAAGAATCCTGGAAGCGTGCGCTGAATGCGCTGACACAGTTAAAGCCCGGTGTAGAAAAAATCGCACCCGTCAAAGAAGAGGGGGTGCGCCTGGCCTGGTTGCTGGATATGCAGTTTCAGGAAATGCGGGCCGAACCGCGCGAACAAAAGCGTGGTGCTAAAAACAGCTGGAGTAAGGGGCGTCCGGTTGCACTGCGCCGCTTAGCGCAGGATCAGGACAGCATGCCATATCTGACTGAGCAGGATAAGCAAATCGCCGCCTGCATACGGCGCGGTGCCGAAGGCTATTATGGCGCCAGTGAATTCGATCTGAATATGGAAAAAGCCTTGCCCAGCCTGGTTGGGCATGGCGCGGTGTATTGGATGGACGCGCCGGAAGTGCGTATTGATGTGGTCAAAGCCGAAGTCGCTTTGCTGCTCAAAGAAAGAAACGGGCAAATCAGCTTGCAGCTCGATCCCTATATTGCACCGAATGAAGCCACCGTATGGCGCAGGGAAACGCCAACCCGTCTTGCTGTGTATGTGGCGACGCCAGAGATACGGCAAATCAGCGGCATCCTTGGTCGCGGCCTCAATGTTCCGCTGTCGGCCAAACAGCAATTGATCGATGTGGTGGCAGCGATTGCGCCGCATTTAGCCATTCATTCTGATTTGCCCGAGCTGGCATCGAATGTGCAGGCGCTGGAGCCGGATATGCGCTTATATGCGCATCTGCTGCCTTTGCATGAGGGCTTAAGAGTGCAAGTACTGGTGCAGCCGCTGCCGGACGGTGCCTGGCTCACACCGGGTGCAGGCGCGATGAATTTGTTGGGCGAAAAAGAAGGGTTGCCGGTACAGGTCAGTCGTCGCCTGGATGAAGAAAAGCGTCTGCTGCAGCGTTGTGTACAAGCCTGTCCGGCGCTGGGCGCAGCGGGCAGCGAACACAATGAATGGCAATTGCAGGAACCCGAGCAATGCCTGGAATTGCTGACTGAATTGAAGCAGCTCGAAAGCGAAGGTGTAGAGCTGGTGTGGCCGGAAGGGGAGCGCTTCAGATTAAAAGGCAGCCGCTCCATGGACAATCTGCGCCTGACCATTAAGCGTCAGGGCGAATGGTTTGTCGCAGGCGGTGATGTGGTGCTCGATGATGGTCGCGTGCTGGCCTTGCGTGAGTTATTGCAGATGGCCGAATCCGGCAAGGGCCGTTTCCTGAAAATCGGTGATCAGGATTATCTGGCGCTGACGTCCAGCTTCCGTCAGCGGCTGGAAGAAATGCGTGCCTTGGGCGAACTGAATGCCAAAGGTGAGTTGCGCTTCAATCGCCTGACTGCACCTGCCTTGGCAGAATTGGCAGAGCAGGCTGGTCAGCTGGAAGCCGATCTGGCCTGGCGCGAACAGGTGCAGAAACTGGATGCGCTGGCAGAATTCCAGCCGGTCTTACCCACCACTTTACAAGCGGAGCTGCGCGATTATCAGCTGGCTGGTTTTAACTGGCTGGCCCGGCTCGCGCAATGGGGTGTGGGCGCCTGTCTGGCAGATGATATGGGCCTGGGCAAAACCATGCAAACGCTGGCCTTATTACTGCACAGGGCGACGGGTGGTCCGGCTTTGGTCGTCGCGCCAATTTCAGTGGCGATGAACTGGCAGGCCGAAGCCTTGCGCTTTGCGCCTACACTGCGGGTACGCCCTTATCATGCGGTGCGCTCTTTGGAGGAGCTGGGCGCGTTTGATCTGGTGATCGTCAGCTATGGCATGTTGCAATCCGATGCCAAACTATTCGCCGCCCAGCATTGGCATACCGTGGTGCTGGATGAGGCGCAAGTGATTAAAAACGCGGCGACGAAGCGCAGCCAGGCAGCGATGGCTTTACAGGCAGATTTCCGCATGATCGCCAGCGGTACGCCGGTAGAAAATCATTTGGGCGAATTATGGAATCTATTCCGCTTCATTAATCCGGGTTTACTGGGTTCCAAAGAGAGCTTTGCCGATCGTTTCAGCACACCGATAGAACGCGGAAGTCAGGGCGGCAAGGACGCCAGACAGCTGCTCAAAAAACTGATACAGCCCTTCATTTTACGTCGTACCAAAACCCAGGTATTAACCGAGCTGCCACCACGCACTGAGATTTCGCTGCAAGTTGAACTCAGTGATGAAGAGCGCCATGTGTATGAAGCACTGCGCCAGGAAGCACTGGAAAAAATCGCCAGCAGCGGTGCTGAAGAAGCGTCTTCATTAAAGGTGTTAGCGGAGATTACCAAGTTACGCCGCTTCTGCTGCCATCCACAACTGGTGCTGAAAAATTCTGATATGGCGGGTAGTAAGCTCGCAGTGTTTGACAGTACTTTACAAGAGATACTGGACAACCGGCATAAGGTCCTGGTGTTCAGTCAGTTCGTGGATCATCTGGCGCTGGTGCGCGAGCTGCTGGAAAAGCAGGAGATCGCTTACCAATATCTGGACGGCAGTACGCCGCCAGCCGAGCGTAAAAAACGGGTGGATGCTTTCCAGTCGGGCGAGGGCGATGTATTCCTGATTAGCCTGAAAGCCGGTGGTACAGGCCTGAACCTGACCGCTGCCGACTACGTGATTCACCTCGACCCGTGGTGGAATCCTGCAGTTGAAGATCAGGCCTCAGACCGCGCCCATCGCATGGGCCAGCAACGGCCCGTGACGATATACCGCTTAGTCACGCAAGATACGATAGAAGAAAAAATCATCGCCTTACATGCGCAAAAACGCGATCTGGCCGATAGCTTGTTGGAAGGTGGTGACGCCACCGCAAGGCTGGATACGGAATCCTTGTTGCGCTTGTTGAAGGAAAGTGTCTGATTTGTTTGGATAGCTGGCAGTGTTTGTGTGCATACGCCGCATCACTGTCAGCTGTTTAATAATTAAAGCCAGTCATCAATTCATTCAACAATTCTGTCATCAAAATCATCATTTGAAAAGTTGAAATGCTTCGTTGGCACTGAGCATACAGTTCCATATACTTTATTCCATCAGCAGTGATTCAAGCTCACGTAGTCTTAACTCATGGATGGAGTAAATAATGAATTTCAAAATCAAAAAAATCTCATATTTGTTCAGCGTCGCCGTCGCTGCACTTTCTTTTTCTCAGCTGGCGCTGGCCGATAAACTGGACGATATAAAAAAAGCCGGCGTACTGCGTGCTGCGGTATTTGATAGTAATCCACCGTTTGGTTCGGTCGATGCTAAATCACATAAAGTGGTGGGCTATGATATTGATTTTGCTGAAGCACTGGCAAAAAAAATCGGCGTCAAACTGGAGTTGGTTCCTACCAATCCGGCTAATCGCATTCCGCTGCTGCAATCCGGAAAAGCCGATCTGATCGTCGCCGATATCACGATCACGCCAGAGCGTGCCAAGGTCATCGATTTCAGTCATCCTTACTTTGTCACAGGTCAGCAATTTCTGGTGGCATCCAGTGCGGCGAATAAGCTGGATGCATTTGCTGACGCCCGCATCGGCGCAGTAAAAGGCACGACCGGCGAACAGGAATTGCATGTGCGCTTCCCTAAGGCGCAAGTGGTTGCCTATGATGATGTGCCGCTGGCGCTCACTGCTTTGCGTAATGGCAGTGTCAAAGCAATTACTCAGGATAGCTCTATTTTGATCGGTTTGCTGGCAAACGCAGCGGATAAGAAAAACTTCAAAATTCTGCCGGAATACCTGAGCACTGAGCACATCGGTGTCGGTGCACCGAAAGGCGAAACTGCATTGCTGAATGTGGTGAATAGCACCTTGCTGGAGCTCGAAAAAAGCGGTGAGGCCGCCAAAATTCATGAGCGCTGGTTCGGTAAAAGCTCGGCTGCACCTGAGCCAAGAAACTTCAAAATTTCCGCACCTAAGTAAGCATTTCAGTTTTGTTTAAAGATATCAATGCGCCAGACTGAACACGCTGTGCCTGCGATAGAATTTCGCCATGTCTCTAAGAGCTATGGCGATTTTTCTGTTCTTCAGGACCTGAATTTGCAGATCGCTGCCGGTGAGGTGGTTGTGATCTGTGGTCCCTCAGGATCAGGTAAATCAACCCTGATCCGTACCATCAACCGTCTGGAAAATTACGAGCACGGTGATATTCTGATCGCCGGTCAAACCACACGCACACTGCGTCAACGCCAGCTGCAGGCTTTACGCGCTGGCATAGGCTTTGTGTTCCAACAATTCAATCTGTATGCTCATCTGAGTGCGCGTGACAATATCACGCTGGCCTTGCGCCAGGTGTTGGGCATGAATCGGGATGATGCACGTCAGCGTGCCGATGCTTTGCTCGCGAAAGTTGGTTTGCCCGATAAGGCAGATCATTTTCCGGCACAGCTATCCGGTGGTCAGCAGCAAAGGGTGGCGATTGCACGCACGCTGGCGATGCAACCATCTATCCTCTTGTTTGATGAGCCGACGTCGGCACTGGACCCAGAGATGATCGCCGAAGTGTTAGCAGTGATGCGTCAGCTTACCCATACCGGTATTACGATGCTGGTCGTGACGCACGAAATGGGCTTTGCGCGAGAGTTGGCAGATCGTATCGTGTTTATGGATCAGGGGCAGATACTGGAGGTTGCGACACCTGAACAGTTTTTTACTCAGCCTGCGCATCCGCGCGCACAACGATTCTTGCAGCAGATTTTACCTGCGCAACAAGGTCAGTCATGAGCGGCTTTCATCTCGACTGGAATGGCGTGCTGAGTGGCCCGCCCGCCTCATGGTTGCTGGCCGGTTTATTGAATACTGGCTTGATTACCGTGCTTGGCAGCATCACTGCCAGTGTGTTGGCGTTGGCATTGATTTTATTACGTACCAGTGAGTTAAGGGCTTTGCGCAATCTTGCGCAGGGCATCGTTTTGGTGTTCCGGAATACGCCTTTACTGGTTCAGATTTTCTTTTGGTATTTTGCTGTTTATCCTGCCTTGCCTGAGGTGGTACGCGACTGGATTGTCAGTGATCATTGGTTTTCACCGCTGGCAAACGGCTTTCGTTGTTTGTCTCCCGAGTTCTTTTGTGCATGGCTGGGATTGAGCTGGTTTACCGCAGCATTTTTAGCTGAGGAATTGCGCACCGGATTGCAGGCTGTGCCGCTTGGTCAGGCAGAGGCAGCGCGTAGTCAGGGTTTGAGTCGCTGGAAAACCTTGCGCTATATTTTGCTGCCACAAGCGATGTGCAATGCCTGGCAGCCCATGATAGGTCAATACCTGAATCTGATGAAGCTGTCTTCGCTCGCGTCGGGCATAGGCTTCGCAGAAATCATCTACAGCACACGTCAGATCGAAAGCTTTAATTCGCACGCGATTGAAGCCTATGCCATTGCGACTTTGCTCTACCTGATACTGGGGCTGCTGATGGGGCAGTTATTACTGCGCTTTGGTCTGGCCAGATATTCAGGTTTTTCTGCTTGATTGATTTGCTTGTTGTACAGGCTTTGCACAGTCTTCGCTCGCTAGCAGGAGTTTTTTTCATGAATTTTGATTTTGATGTGATCGCCAATAACTGGCAATACCTGTTAATTGGCCGTACCGCAGACGGTGAAGTTGGCGGCTTGCTGCTGACTCTGCTGATGTCTTTGTCTGCCGGACTAATAGCATTAGTCGCTGGTATTGCGACTGCTGCTGTTGCCTGGTATTTTCAGGGCTGGAGCAGGCGTGTTTTGTTTTCTGCAGCAGAGTTAATTCGCAGCATACCGCTGATACTGGTCATCTTCTGGCTGTACTTTTTACTGCCACGCTGGCTGGGCCGCGATATCTCAGGCGTGAGCACGGTGGTGCTTGCAATTGCATGGTTCAGCGCCGCATCTGTGATGCACGCGACTCTGGCTGGGCTGGAAGCTTTGTCTGGCGGCCAAACCGAGGCCGGAATTGCCAGTGGTATGAGTCGTTGGCAGGTGTTGCGCCATATTTTGCTGCCACAAGCGATGCCCAATCTGCTGCCATCTTACACTGGCTTATTCGTAGCCTTGATCAAGGACACGTCGCTGGCGCTGGTGGTGAACGTACCCGAGCTGACCACAGTCGCCAATCAGGTCAACAGCCGCACCCAAATTTACCCCGCCGAAATCTTCCTGTTCATCGGTGCGATTTACTTCATCCTTTGCACCGCATTCAGTGAGTTGCCGCGACTCGTACTGAAAACTAAGCCTCTGTGACTTGCCATCGCTAATTTAATTTTTTCTGATGCTAAGCAGCTTGCACGCATTTGGAAATGGGTAGTTCTCTGCTCCAGATTTGCAGCGAAAATTGCGCTAAGCATGTTTACAGCTCAGTAAGCCCCTGATTGTTTATTTTGCACGGGCAGTGTTGACAGCTTATTCAGGGACAAGAGTCAGCATGTCTGGGATGGAAGCCAGGTTTGCCATGGATTTCTATCCGTCAGCAGCTTAAGGGTACAATGTCGGTTTGCTCAACGTTTTGCCGTGCTTGCCGTGACTAAATCTGCTTTACCTGCCCGCCGCGTTTCTGTGGCCCCCATGCTCGAATGGTCTGATCGCCATTGCCGTCAGTTTCATCGCCATATCACCCGTCATACCTGGTTGTACACCGAAATGGTGACGACTGGCTCGCTGTTGCATGGAGATGTGCAGCGGCATTTAGAATTTAATCCCGATGAGCATCCGGTGGCATTGCAGCTGGGCGGTAGTGAGCCGGCCGATTTGGCGCAATGTGCGAAGATGGGGCAGGAGTGGGGCTACGATGAGATCAATCTGAATTGTGGCTGCCCGTCAGAGCGCGTGCAAAAAGGCGCGTTTGGTGCCTGTCTGATGGCGGAGCCGCAATTGGTGGCGGACTGCGTGAAAGCCATGCGTGATGCGGCCTCCATCGATGTGACGGTCAAACATCGTATCGGTATCAATGATGTGGATTCGTATGAATTCATGCGTGACTTTGTCGGTACTGTGGCCGATGCGGGTTGCAACATCTTTATCGTTCATGCGCGCACCGCGATTTTGAAGGGCTTGTCGCCGCGTGAAAACCGCGAAATCCCGCCGCTCAAGTATGAGTATGCCTACCGCCTGAAGCAGGAATTTCCTGAACTCGAAATCATCCTGAATGGCGGTATCAAAACCGCCGATGAAATGGAGCTGCATTTGCAGCATGTGGATGGCGTGATGATAGGGCGTGAGGCGTATCACAATCCATATTTCATGGCCGATTTTGATGCGCGCTTTTACGGTGATCACGCGCGCGTGAATACGCGTGAAGAAATTCTGGAATTGATGATTCCGTATATACACCGGCAGCTGGAGCTGTATGGGAATAATGGCAAAGGTTTGCGCTTAAACAGTGTGATACGCCATATGTTAGGTTTAATGATGGGTCTGGTTGGCGCGCGCGCCTTCCGTCAGACTTTATCGGATAGCAAACTGCTGGCAGCAGGCAAGCCAGAAATTTTACTGGATGCGCTGGCGCGTATGAAAACCGTCAGTGCCTTTGATCGTAGTGCAGACAAGCCGGATGCCCCGGTTTAACTGCTTTTCAGGAGAACTCAGATGAAAAAAAGTGTAATCGCTCTGTTGCTGGCATCCGCCAGTCTGATGGCGCAGGCGGAGGTCAGCGTTAAAGACGCATGGGTGCGTGCTACCGTTCCTCAGCAAAAAGCGACTGGCGCTTTCATGACCCTGACCAGCAACCAGGACGTGCGTCTGGTGGCAGCAGAATCTTCGATTTCCGGCGTCACTGAAGTCCATGAAATGAAGATGGAAAAAGACGTCATGAAAATGCGTGCCGTTGACGCACTGGAGCTGAATCAGGGTAAGGCGGTTGAATTGAAACCGGGCGGCTATCACATCATGCTGATGGAATTGAAGTCCCAGGCCAAGGCTGGCGAAACCGTCACGCTGAAACTGACTTTTGAAGGTAAGGATAAAAAGCGCGAAGTGCTGGAAGTAAAAGCGCCAATTAAGCAAATCACAGCGACCGAACACAAAATGTAATTCGTTACGCGGCTGGCGCGAAATGTGTCATTCCACCTGCTCAGGTAAAAAAATGTAAGAGCAGCGGTGCGGAATTCTGATCAAAGTTATATTGTCCGGAGTTTCACTGCACGCTCCTCATCTCACGAAATGTGAGTTATGCCTACGCAAAGAAATTTGCGTGGGCTTTTTTATCGCTTAGTTTTTGGTGGTCTATTATGAAGCGCATCTCTTTTCTCAAACGTCATGATCTGGCTGTCGAGCTGGCACTCGCGTTTTCCACACCGGCACAGCAAGAGCAGCAAACTCCGCAAGCCCGCGAAATCACATCGCCATCGGCCAAAGCTTGCCGCTTGCAACTGATGCAGCAGGACTTGCAACTCACGCCCGCACAGCAAGCGCTGTGGGCACGTATGGCAGAGCGCGCCGCCTTCCTGATGCGTCAGCGTGCCGCACGCGCCAGTCGCCGCCAACTCAAGAAAACCGGTTCGCAACTCAGTCTGCCAGCACTGCTGGCGCAACTGGATGCGGAAGAGCAGATACAAGCTACTGAAAACATAGAAATGCGCGATCTGGCACTGCAGCTGTATGCGGCACTGGATATGGGCCAGAAAGAGCGCATGCGCGAACTGCTGCTACAGGATCACCGTTTGCCAGCACCGGCCAGTGCTAATGCGGGCAACAACGCAAACGCAGGCAGCACTGGCTTTGCCTGGCTGTGGGCGCAACTGCTGCCCAGACTGGCCAGTGCCGCCTGAAGCGGTATTCATCAGCGTATCAAACAGCGAACCAGTCAACATTCGCAAAAAAATAATTTCCGTAGTGCGGGGGATTGCTAAAAATCGATACACCCCGTATAATGCGCAGCTTACTTGCTGCAGTATTTGCAAATAATGCAGTAGCAATGGTGGTCGTAGCTCAGTTGGTAGAGTCCAGGATTGTGATTCCTGTCGTCGTGGGTTCGAGTCCCATCGACCACCCCAAAGAATTCAAAGAAATCAACGGCTTACAGAGTTTTCTCGGTAAGCCGTTTTTCTTTTTCCCGTCCAAAAAGCGAATTCTTCGATCTCGTTGAATTGCATACGCAATTTCTGAATCATCCCCGCAGTATTTTTTTGATCAGGCATTTCTTGCTCACGGTTAATTTGGTTGCCTATAATGCTTATCAAAATCAAAATTAATTTTTGTAAGGGGACTGATAATGCGCTCGATACTTACTCTCGCTGTTTTTTCCGTTTATCTGGCGTTGAACAGCGCTGATGTGTTGGCCGACTGCCAGCAGCAACGCGCGTTTGTGCAATCTGCAGGCAAGGACGTGGATAACTGGGATATCAAACCCGGCGAAATGCATAAGATTACTTTGCCGAAAGGCACACAGCTCGGTTTGCAAATCGCACCCGCAACAGCAGAAAAATACCGCGAGCTGCTCAAAAAAACGGGCGAGAAGGCGTTTCCCGAACTGGTGGAAATATCCATTTTTGATCTGAGCCGCGCAACCCCCAGCTTGCTCAGTCACACCTGGGGCGGCGCAAATTCCAGGCAGCGCTACGGCTCATTGGGCGGCGCAGCGATAGAAATTATGTTCATCAAGCCGCATTGTGTGAAGTTGGAGGATTTGAAGTGAGGTTTTGATTTTGTGGGTTTACCTCGCAACGAAATGAGTACTAACTATCTTTCACCAACGATTACCTATCTAAATCTTTATGAGTGTAGACGAAACGAATAAATCCGACATTTGGAGTCGTGATTGCTTAGGGCGTAAAGATGATGCGCGCTATTTGCAAAATTATTTAGTGGCACGCTATGAAGCAAAGAGGGAGGAGCCTGGTTTTGTGCTTGCTGTTAATGGTGAGTGGGGGACGGGGAAATCATTCATGCTAAAACGATGGCATGAACAATCTCTATTCGAGAATCATCCAGTTGTTTTGTTTGATGCATGGAAGAACGATTTTACTAAGGACCCGCTGTTAGCCTTTATCTCAGAATTTGATGCTGGTTTAGCTGGCTATTTTAGTTATATGCCTTTTCTAAAAAAGCACGGAGATAAGGCTGGTACAGTTCTTCGAGAATATTGGAAGCCTGCGCTGAAAGTGATTGGATTTGCACTTTTGAAGCACGCTGCTGGTATAGGGGCTGACCAGGTTAACTCGCTCTTTGAAGAAGATGGGGATTCGGACGAAATTCAATCAGACGAAAAAACTCCTTATAAGGATGTTCAGAAGCAGTTATCCAACGAGCTAAATAAGGTATTGAACAGGCATAGATCGGTTAAGGAAGCCATTCGTGATTTCAAGGGAAAGTTATCCCTGCTTATTACAGAATTAAATAAGCTGCCTGGATTTCAATTGCCCTTAATAATTTATATTGATGAATTGGATAGGTGTAGGCCAGACTATGCGATTGAGTTGCTGGAGGGTATTAAGCACCTATTTGGCGTGCCTGGCGTATATTTTGTTATTGCAACAAATATTACCCAGCTCTCACATTCAATTCGAGCAGTTTATGGTTCAGGTTTTGATGGTTACGCATATTTGAAGCGTTTTTTCGACATGCAATATTCTTTGCGTCAGCCTAGCAATAAACAATTCACGGATTCGCTGATGGAAACTATTGGTGTTACTAACGAATCTGAGATCGTTTTTGGATTAACTAATGTAGAAATTCCGGGCTACGGTATTTTGAATTCAAATAAGGAATTTATTAGTTTCGTATTGGAAAAACATGCTGATGCTTTTAATTTAGCGCTTCGAGATCAGGGGCAAGTTGCGAATATTGTAGAAGCTGCGCTGATTTGCCTGAAAAATGAGCGTGTTCATATATTCTTTCTGGTATTTTTAGCGGTTGTATATCATCAGGATCCAATAGTATTTAAGAAGATATGTGACGCAAAAAACCTCAGTTTGGTAACTGGTTTTAAAGAAAGATTTGAGATAAATTCTACTTTCGTAGTTCCGTATCCATATCGAGGTGAGAGTGTTAGGCACACAACAGTACAAGAGGTGGCTCTTAAATATTTTGAAAGCCTGTCTATGGAGCAAAATGATGTCAGGCGAGCAGTTGAATCACCAACACGATTCACTTTTCCAGAGAATCTTTTGTTTTCACGGCTGGTTTCGTACAACATTCATGACATAACGAAAGAATATTCGAATTATTTTGCCTTAATTCGCGACGCCAGTGGCTTTGGTGCTATCGGTACTAAAAACATAGATACTTAGAAAGTGGAGTTAGCTTTTAGTAGTTAATAATCATAGTTAGTATTGCTATTTGTTAATATTTTTGATATAATTATTTTGTGGAAATATTAAGGCGCCCGAATTCTACCCGGGAAATTTCCATACCAACCAATTCTAAGTTTAGTCAGCTTACGGAAACAGGTCCGGCAGTGCCAGTTGCTCAAAATAAGGTAGAAATTTGTAAATGTATTAAAGAAGTTGTAGCCTCAAAGAAAGTTTCAAAAGGTAAGCTTAAGCCTGAAAACGCTAAAATAAAGAGTAAAAAAACTTTTAAAAAAAGCGAAAAAAAGGACAAAAAAGCCAGTTTTAAATCAACCGTTTTGAAAAAAGAGGAGAGTGGTATGAAAAAACAAGTAAATATAGCAGGTGCAGGAAAATCAAAAATCGGCGCAATGATTTTTGCAGCAGTAATGAATATGAGCATGGTTCCGTAAGCTGACTAGATATAAAAAATACCCGCGTATGCGGGTATTTTTTTGCTCTAAACGCTTGGATGGCGGGTGTTTATAGCAATTTGTGTGTCATTGTGACTGAACTTATTCAAGACGAATTCCTATATCAATTTGAATTGCCCTTATCTTGGTCTTTTAGTGTTTATTCGTCCGTACCTCGATGAGCATAGCTGCTTCTTCAGTTTTCAGATAGTCGGTGATATCCCAGTTACTGACTTGTGTGCTCATGATTTCAATTCCTTGGATATTTGCAAAGCGGTCTGAATATCTATTTGCTGGCTCGAATTCAATTGCGCAAATAAGCGTGATGTTTGGAATATTTTCAGCTTGATTCACATATCAAAGCAACGCGATTTCGATTAATGCACGCCAACAATTGATACACGTTTGCACTAGGCGCATGTAAGTAGTTTCCACAGAGCTGAATGTGATTATGGAACTTTGCTCGCCACCCACCTTCCAACCAGGCTGAACGCAGGCTTGCCGTATTCAGAGGGGGTGCTTCGCCATGAGTCTCGTGGCGAAGGTGTAGCCTCTGGCTTAATGTTCATCGTCTCGCAGCAGCAGGTTTGCGTTTGTGCGATTGCTGGTGCGGAGGATGGAGAGAATCGAAAGGAAGTTATATGAAATTAGTGAAAGCTGTGTTCTCACTGGGGCTGCTGTTTGCTGCGCTGAGTGCGGGCGCGCATGAGTCGGCGATTAAGCTGACGCATCTCAAAGGGCCGGTTTATGTGGTTGAGGATAAGGCCTATGTGCAGGAAAATTCGATGGTGTATATCGGCGAGAAGTCCATCACGATTATTGGTGCGACCTGGACGCCTGAAACCGCAAAGGAATTGTATGCTGAGATAAAAAAAGTCAGCGATAAACCGGTGCGCGAAGTGATCAATGCGAATTACCATACCGACCGCGCAGGCGGTAATCTTTACTGGAAAAGCATAGGTGCAAAGATCGTCTCTACCCAGCACACCTATGATCTGGAAAAGAAAGACTGGGATGGTATCGTGGATTTCACACGCGCTGGTTTTTCTGCGTATCCGCAATTGGCTTTAAGCCTGCCTGATCAGGTGTATGCCGGGGATTTTGATTTGCAAGACGGTAAAGTGAAGTCCTTTTTTCTGGGCTCGGCGCATACGGAAGATGGGATATTTGTGTATTTCCCGGATGAGAAAGTCTTGTATGGGAACTGCATTTTGAAAGAAAAATTGGGCAATCTGAGTTTCGCCAATTTGCAGGAATATCCTAAGACGCTCTTGAAGTTAAAGGAGAAGATTCAATCGGGTCAGATCAAGGTGGACACCATCATTGCGGGTCATGATACGCCGGTACATGGCGTCGGCCTGATCGATCATTACTTAGGCTTACTGGCGGCGAATCAGAATAAGCCTAAGTAAAATTTCCTGGATAAGCCACAGTAGAGGAAACGATGTAATGCAGCTGGTCTGCTTACATCTTTTTTTTTGTAGCCAGCATTGGTGCTTGCTATGGCTGCTGTGGCATTTCAAGCGGCTGAAGCTGTAGCATGTGACATACTGTGGTCATCCATCTACAATATGGCTGGCTGATGTGCGCTGTATGAATGGTCAGAGCGGCGCTAGCTGAAACTCTTAGTGGACTTGCACCGGACATGAAATTAACTGCCTACACCGATTACACCTTACGCACCCTGATTTATCTGGCGCTGCATCGGGACCGGCTTGTGACGATACAAGAGATCGCGGAGCTGCATACGATATCCAAAAGCCATTTGACCAAGGTGGTGCATCAGCTGGGCATGTCGAATATGGTAGAGACGGTGCGTGGCCGTCATGGTGGCCTGAAGCTCAACCTGGAACCGCGTGAAATTGGTATCGGTGCGGTGGTGCGCAGCACCGAGACGGATTTTGATATGGCCGAATGTTTTGATGCAGAAAACAATAGCTGCGCGTATGCCAAAGGCTGCAACCTGAAAGGCATATTGGCAGCCGCCACAGCCGCTTATTTGCAGGTGCTGGATCAGGTGACTTTGGAAGACCTGATCACCAAACCGTCAGATCTGCACGTCATCAATCTGTATCCGCCTAACAGCCACAGAAATTGAGCACAGGCGGTTGACACACTATCCTCAAATCCTTACGCAGCTTCCTTGTCAGACGACTCTGCGCTTTTTCCACCACATCACATAGCCTGAGACCATCAGCATCAGCAGGCCCAGCCCGCACAGGGAAATCAATATCCGGCCAGCGGTGCCGCCAATTTCTCCGCTATGCAGCGGATAAAACCAGCTGACCCAACGTGCGCTACCCTGCATGTTTAAAGGATCGATCAATTGCCGTATTGCGCCGCTATACGGGTCCAGACTGATGCGGGTTGCCCCATCTTCTTTTCTGAGTTCGCCAGGTTGGCGCAGGCGAATTTCCAGCGGTTTGCCAACCGAGGCAGGCAGACTGATGCGGCTGATGCGCGCATCAGGAAATGTTTGTTGCGCGATTGCGAGCAGCGAGGTGAGCGGCAAAGCCTGCGCCCTTGTTGAAGCTGGCGCTGCATCGGGTATTTTTTTTACCTGCGCCGGAAACACCGGACTCAGCCAGCCCGGCTGATTGAAGTAAATACCGGTCAAGCCCAGCATCATCAGCAACAACGCCAGCAGCGCACCTGCGCTGCGGTGCAGGCTGTATAGCAAGGCGGGTAGCGATCCACGCCAATGGACCGTGATGGATTTTTTCCAGGCCCGGCGGCTGGCAGCAGGCAACCATAACAGCAGACCTTGCAGGCAACTCAGTAGCAGCACCAGCCCGGTCACTGCCATCAGGGTTTTGCCGGTGTCACCGAGTAAAAAATAGCGATGCACATGGAATAGTGTAGGGATGATCAGTGCGCGTGAAAAACCGATTTCACCCCATACCCTTTCCCCCAAAATCTGGCGTCGCAGCGGGTCTATCATCACCTGACGTGAGCGTGCTAACTGCCAGCCGGTATTGGCTGGGGCTGGCAGTTTGTACCAGGCGATCACTGCGTGTTCAGGGTTTTCCGGGAAGCTCAGCATGGATGGACGCTGATAGCCGGGCTGGGTATTGAGCCAGTCTATCAGCGCGGCTTGCTGCGCATGTTCGCAGTGCTTACTATGGCAACTGGCTGGCGCAGCGGCGATATGAAATAGCTCAGGATTGAGGCTGGCATCCAGTTCATGGCGCCAGCTGAGTATGCTGCCCGTGATGGCGGATGCAAATAAAAACAGACCGAAGCACAATGCGCACAGGAGATGGAACTGTCTGAGAAAGCGACGTAGTAAACCTTTAATCATGGCTGGCTGGGATTGGCTGGTGTTGACTGAAATTGGAGTTTTTCGGTGCGAAAGAAAACAGTTTGCCGCCGGGCCAGTTTGCCAGCCCGGCGGCTTGATTAACGCGTCTTAGCGTTTAAGCGTAGCGACGAAACTACGACGTCTGCGCTCAGAAGCGATAGCGCACGCTGGCTGTCAGTGTACGTGGTTCACCCGGCATGTTGTAGTCATTCGCTCCGCTATGCGCCGCGACAAAGTACTGACGATTCAGCACATTTTTCAGGGTCAGATAAACATCCATTTTTGCAGACTGATAGCCGGCACCGAGTTGCAACACGCCGTAACCTGGCAAGGTCAGTAAATTATCCGGCGCGGCAAAACGCGCAGATTCTGCACGGCCGCCAATCGCGAGGTAGTAGTGCTGATTCAGCTGATGCTTCAGCCACAGATTAAACGTGTGGGTTGGCGTCAGCGATGCGGTATTACCCTGGAATGGCGTTTTGGCAGAAGTCAGTTCTGTCGATTGATCGATGCGGCCTTTCATCCAGGCATAGGCTGTCAGCACTTGCCAGTCGCGGTTCAGTGCGCCGCTGAAGCTGAGCTCCAGGCCCTGCGTACTTTGGCGTCCTACCGGGAGTGAAAAATTCGGATTAGCCGGGTCGGCTACCTGAATATTGGTTTGCGACATATCGAATACACTCAGGCTCAGGCTGGCGCTTGCATTGAGGTCGTATTTCGCACCGATTTCTTTGTTCACGGTTTGTGTCGGTTTGAGCTGATCGCTGTTCGCCCTGAAGGTAAAGGTATCGGCGATAGGCTGGAAAGAACGGTTCCAGGACGCATACAGGGCCAGCGTTTCTGAGGGCTGGTAGACCAGGCCGATACGCGGCGACAGCGTGTTATCAGTGCGTTGTAAATCCTGATTTTTCGGCGTCAGATCATCGCGCTCTTGCTGCAATCTGTCATAGCGTACCCCGGTCAGCAGCTTCCAGTTGCGGTCTATGCTAATCAGGTCTTGCAGATAGAGCCCTGCGATACGCAGACGGGTCTGGGTATTGGTGCTGACCGGGGTGTTGTCAGGCAGTGGGCTGAGTGTCGCCAGAACAGGATTGAATAAATTGTAGGTCGCAACGTTATTGCGGGTGCGCAGGTATTCGCCTTTAGTCTGATAGCCAAGCTCCAGGCCATACAGGATTTGATGGCGCAGATTACCGGTCGTGAGTTTCTGACTCAGTTCATTTTGCCAGTAGCTGCCATCTTCATCACGAAAACGCTGGGACTGGGAAATGGTGACAGTCGGAACCACACCATCCTTGATATTGGTGTTGGTGGTGTAGTTGCGGTTCAGCGCGAAATCATAAGTGCGCAACACGCTGTGCAGCTTGAGTTCAGGACTAAAACTGTGATCAAGCGTGATGGTCGCGCTTTTCACATCCGATTGTATGTAAGCGCGCTGCTTGCCATTTTGGGCACCGTAATAGGTCGCGATATCGGCAGCCACAGGTCGACCCCGATAACCGGGCAAGCCCTGATCAGCCAGCCGTTTGTCATGCAGATAGTCGGCCTGCACCAGGACCCGCGTGTCAGGTGTCAGCTGGAACTGAGCAGAAGGAGCGAGTGCCTGCCGTTCCAGAAAATACTGATTCCGGAAATTAGTCGTATCCTCAAAAGTCCCGGTCAGGCGGAATGCGGCCACGCCGGAATCCGTATTCGCATTCAGATCCAGCTCTGCGCGGCGCTGTCCGCCTGAACTCAGGTTGAAGGCGATTTCTCTGAACTGCTGTTGCAAGGGTTTTTTGGTGACGCGGTTAATCAGGCCACCTGCAGAGCCGCGACCATACAGCACAGAGGCCGGGCCTTTGAGCACTTCGACGCGTTCTATATTCGACAAATCGCGGAAATACATCGCATCATCGCGCACCCCATCGACGAACTGATCGGTAATCGCGCTGAAGCCGCGCAGACTGACCTGATCGCGCTGGCCATCACCCACAGAAAAACTCAGGCCCGGTACATTTTGCAAAGCATCCTGCAGCGAAGTTGCATTCTGTTCACGCAGTACCGGCAGGCTGACGATGTTGATGGTTTGCGGGATATCGCGTAAAGCCGCCGGAATCTTGGTGGCAGTTTTAGACTGCGTCACTTCATAGCTTTGGGTATTGTCGCGTTGACTGGTGATACGGATGTCTTCCAGTTTTTGATCGGCATAAACAGGGTGGGTGCAGAATAAGCTGGCGATGAGCAGGCTCAGAGGATGCGGACGAAAAATCTTCATGGTGTAAACGAGTTTAAGGTGAAAGTGAAAATTAAAACTAAGCAGGAGCAGAACCTGTGGCCGGATAAGTGCGGGGCAACAGGGCGAGCAGTAAGGCTGTGAGTAAATAGGCGACCGCCACTGCCCAGAACAAGTGCTGCAAAGGTAGTATCGCCATCAACAAGGCACCGGCAGCTGTGCCCAGCAAGGCGCCGGCTTTGGCAGCGCTGTTACCGTATGCGAGTGCCTGACCTTGTTTGTTGGCTGGAGTATGGATGGAGAGCAGGCTGTAAAACACAGGCAGCAAGGCACCCAGTACGCAGCCCCACAGAAAACGGCAAACCAAAAAAATCGTCGCGGACAGATACAGGCTTTGCACTGCCATCAGCGCGGCGCTGGCGATGCACAGGGCGATCATCCAGCGCAATATGGTGCTGTCTTCCTGTTGCCGGAAATAGCTGGCCCAGAGTGGGGCGCACAGACACAGACCGGCTGCGCTCAGGCCATAGCTGAGCCCGGCAAAACCAGTGGTCGTCTGCATGACCTGGGTTACGTAAAGGCTGAAATAAGCTTGCGGCAGCATCTTGGCTGACTGGATCAAAAGTATGCCGGTCAGGAAGCCCGGCAACATGCCCTGACGCCACCAGCTGGTCTGCTGTGCTGCCACGGAATCGCTTTGCAGTGCAGTGCTGGCGCTGGCTGGCACCACCTTGCTGCGTGGCAGGCATAGTCCCGCCAGCAGCAGACAGCCTGCGCATAAGGCTGCTGCGGACAGATTGACCGCTGCGAAGCCCTGGCTTTGATACAGCCAGCCACCGGCCACAGGCCCGAGTACTGAGCCTAAAGCGGTCGCCATTTGTAAGCTGGCCATTAACTGACCACGTTGTTCGCGGCTGCTGAGCTGGCTGCCATAGGCCTGGGCCGCTGCGATGAAGCCGGCGATAGCGCCTTGCAGCAGACGTATTGCGATGATCATTAAAGGCTGGGTGCAATAGGCCAGCGCCAGCTGAGTCAGCGCCAGCGCCGCGAGTGCGCGCAACAGCATCCAGTGATGACCGATGCGGTCACCGGCCTTGCCCCACCAGGGTATGCATAACATCGCCGTCAGCATAGGGCCAGCATAGGCCAGTGCGCTATACCAGCTGAGTTCGCTGGCGCTGAGCTGGCCACTGGATTGCAAGTGCAAAGCCCAGAATGGCCCACTCATTTCCATCGCCGCCATCGCCACGCATTGAATCAGCCACAGCATTTTCAGGGCATGCGCAGGAGCCGCTTGCCTGTGAATGAACAACATCGATCAGCGCTCCGCACGCAAAGGATTGGGTATCGTGCTGTGTACATCGTCTGCGCTGTCTGACAGGCGCATCTTAAGCAGCGATTTGGCTGGCCACGGCGCATGCAGGATAGCGTCGCGTTCGCTGGCCCAATGTGCCGCATCACAACGGCTGCGTAAGCGATCGAAGGTGGCTTCGGTCTGGTGCCGCAGGATATTCCACAGCGCAGCTTCCGGGATGTGGTAGCTGGCTGCCAGCAGCACCGCCAGCTCCGATAACTGACACAGGAAAGTCGCGTGCAGCAGTTTATCCCTGACTTGCAGAATCTCGTCAAACATCACGTGGCCGCTGCGATATGCTTCCAGCTGCAGCCCGCGCGCCTGCAGCACAGGAGTAAAGATGCGCAAGTCGCCAAAGTCCCTGACCAGTAACTGCGCCGGACGGTAATCCTGATCGACTTGTATCAGGCTGTTTTGCTGATGCGCTTCAAAGGCGATGCCATACAGCAGATAGGCCGACAAACTGGCGCCTAACACCACTTTGCAATACTGATCGAAAAATGACAAAGCGCCTTCCGCATGATCGCCATAAGCCAGTGCGATCAACTCAGTCACCAGGGCTTTGCCATGGAAAGGTGAGTCGGCGAACAAGCTGCCTGCCGGTACAGGGAATAAGTCTGTGCTGCGCTTGCTGATTGGATTAGCGCGAAACAGTACCGCCAGATGGCGTGCCCGGTCATCGTCGGCATCGATCCAGTGCAGGCCTGGCAATTCAGGCAGGATATCAAGCTGGTTTTGGAAGCCGCCTTCGTGTTGCAAGATGAGGCTGATCAGCTGACTGATGCGCGGTCCCATGACGGCGGACTTGGGTGAAACTGTTCTTTGGGCGCTGGTCATTTGGAGACCGACTGGCAGTTTCAAATGCGGCGCCTGCGCATAGCCTATGGCTTCCACGGTGCGGAAAGACATGCTGGGTGAGCAACTGAGCGTGACTTCATCCAGAATCACAATCTGACCCGCCGCCAGCTCGGCGGCGAAACGCTGCGGCAATACCCGCTTGAGCTGATACGGGTGCATCGGTACCGGCACCCAGGCCTCGGCTTGCATCTGACGCTGTGTCAGCGCTGCTTTCCAGGCGCTTGCTGTATCCGGATAGTGCGTGGCAAACCAGTCCATGTAATCCAGTGTCTGATTACCGCTGGTGACACGCATGCATTCCTTGCGTACCGCAAGCACAGAAATCGCAAGTTCAGGATGGAACTCGGGTGACAACTCCATCACCTCGCTGGTGCTGAGTCCGATTTTGCTTTTGAAGGCAGGATGCCACGGATGCCCGATGGTGCCCCATTGTTCCAGCAACAGCACCGGATGTGGATGGCCAGACTGTCTGAGCGCTGCGATGAAGTGGGGTGCCAAAGCCCGGAAATCAGCGCGCAGCTGATCGGCCCAGAGCCGGCGGAAACTGTGGCACAGCGCATCGTTCTGCACGCTGTTGGCCAGTTCTGTTTTGAGCCGCTGCAGATCATCGGCCTCGATTGACGTATGCAGGCTGCTGGCGAGGCAACTCAGTAATTCGCTGCCACTGTTGATGTGTTTTGGCGGATGTCCGGCATGGTAGTAACTGATCGCTCCGGCCAGGCTGCAGGCGCCGCTACGTCCGAAATGCAAGCCCTCAAAGCGCATCATGCGTTGCTGCTGCCATAGCGGTAGCCAGCTGCTGCTGCCTTCCTGAATCAGAAACTGCTTGCTGAGTAATTCTTCCCGGAATAAGGCTTGCAGCGTTTTCAATAAGCCACGGCGTTCGCTATCGGCATAATCCTGCCAGACGGCGGCCTGTTCATGTTCTGAGGTGGAAAAGTAGCGATGTGGTGTCAGAGCGTTCATATCCATGCCTTTCATAAGAATACGGCCTCATATTATCGCAAATGAGAATCATTATCAATCGCATTAAATAAAAGAGGTGGCTTTCAGATGAATAGCTGAGCAAACTCAGCTTGGACCTGGTTTTCGGCTGCTTGTTGAGAATGTCGCAGGCTGCTTGTGAAGAGGGTAGTCGCGTGCCGCATCTGGCGTGGGATATAGCACAGTCGCCAGTGTGCTGATTTGGTGGGTATGGGGGGGGGCTGAAGTCAGGATGTCGCCCAGCAAAATAGTGACTCAACGTGTCATTGAGTCACTGGCCTGCAGATAGGTGCGGGCGGATATTAATTAATTAACTAATGGCTTTTGTCAGCGCGCTGTTTGTCGGTAGAGATTTCCTGTATCGCTTCGGCAAATTCAGAAATGTCTTCAAAACTTTTATACACCGAGGCAAAACGGATATAGGCGATTTTGTCCAGTTTCTTGAGTTCACGCATGACCAGTTCGCCCAGATAGCCGGACAGTACTTCGCGTTCGCCGCTGGACAGCAGCTTTTCTTCTATGCGTTGTATTGCGCCATCGATTGCCTCAGCGGAGACCGGACGTTTGCGCAGTGCCAGCATAAAGCTGCTGCGTAGTTTATGGGATTCATATTCGGTGCGGCTGCCATTCTTTTTGACGATGACAGGCATGCTGAGTTCTATGCGTTCATAGGTGGTGAAGCGTTTATCACAGTGCGCGCAGCGACGTCGCCGGCGCATGACATTGCCCTCTTCAGAAACGCGGGTGTCGATGACCTGGGTATCGTCGTGATGGCAATAAGGGCATTTCATGTGATTCTGTTCTGTTCGTATCAGGGCTGAAAAAACGGCTTGAAAAACGGGGCTGCAAAAACGCTAAAAAACTAAAAAAAAACCTAAAACATTGCTGAAAAACAGGCATTTGTTGATGCCAAGACATGCTTTTACTGGAAATTGCCAGAAAAGACAACGCCACTCAGTGAGTGGCGTTGTTTTATGTCACATTTGTGACTAATTACGACTTGTCTCCGGATTTTTATCCGGTCGCAGAATTAAGCAGCGTACACAGGGAAAGCCTGAGTCAGCTTTTTCACTTCTGCTTTGACGCGTTCTATCGTCGCTGCATCGTTAGGATTGTCCAGTACGTCTGCAATCAGGTGGCCGACTTTGATCGCTTCTGCTTCTTTGAAGCCGCGTGTCGTCATGGCCGGGCTGCCCAGGCGGATACCGGAAGTTACCATCGGTTTTTGCGGATCGTTAGGGATGCCGTTTTTATTGCAAGTGATATGTGCGGAACCGAGGATGGCTTCGGCTTCTTTACCAGTCAGACCTTTCGGACGCAGATCCACCAGCATCACGTGCGATTCTGTACGGCCAGACACGATACGCAGACCACGTTCAGTCAGGGCGGTAGCCAGTGCTGCTGCGTTTTTGACGACTTGTTCCTGGTAAGCCTTAAATTCTGGTGACAGTGCTTCTTTGAACGCCACTGCTTTACCAGCGATCACGTGCATCAGCGGGCCGCCTTGCAGGCCAGGGAAAATCGCAGAATTGATTTTCTTAGCGATGGCTTCGTCATTGCTCAGAATGATGCCGCCACGTGGGCCGCGCAGGCTCTTATGCGTTGTCGATGTCACGACATCCGCAAACGGTACCGGGTTAGGGTACACGCCAGCCGCGATCAGACCTGCATAGTGCGCCATGTCGACCATGAAAAATGCGCCGACTTCTTTCGCGATTTTGCTGAAACGTTCGAAATCGATACGCAATGCAAAAGCGGATGCGCCAGCGATGATCAGCTTAGGCTTGGTTTCGCGTGCCAGTTTTTCCATGGCATCGTAGTCGATGTCTTCATTCGCATCCAGACCATAAGAGACGACATTGAACCATTTGCCAGACATATTCAATGGCATGCCGTGGGTCAGATGGCCGCCTTCAGCCAGACTCATGCCCATGATGGTGTCGCCTGGATTCAGCAGCGCGAAGAATACGCCCTGATTGGCTTGCGAGCCGGAGTTGGCTTGTACGTTGGCGAAGTTAGCGCCGAATAATTGTTTCAGGCGGTCGATAGCGAGTTGTTCGACCACGTCTACGTGTTCGCAGCCACCGTAGTAGCGCTTGCCCGGATAGCCTTCTGCGTATTTGTTGGTCAGTTGCGAGCCCTGAGCTTCCATCACCGCTGGTGAAGTATAGTTTTCAGAGGCGATCAGCTCGATATGTTCTTCCTGACGCAGGTTTTCCAGCTGGATGGTTGCGAACAATTCCGGATCGATATTGGCGAGGGTATGATTTTTAGCAAACATGGCGTTCCTGATTTCCTGTTAAGTGTACAAACTAAAAGATGAATGAACTAAGAATGAGGTGGCAATGACGTAAGTGTGAGTGGCAGCCGCATTCCTGCTTACCATCAGGCTGCCCAGGCGTACGGCGGAGGCAATGGCCTGGCACAGATGTGCCGCAGCGATTACCTCTATATCTCACGCTCCCCGATGGATGCCCATCTTCAGCAGGAACAAACAATGATGTTCGCCGCATTTTCGCCAGTTGCGTGAGACGAAATGGTGCACGGATTTTACGTGATGCGTTCTGAATGGGCAAGTCAAACACTTGAGCCTGTGCCGCTTTCCCGGCTTTTGCCGCGCTGAGCCGCACAGGCCGGGTGGCGGGAGCTGGCGGAATCCAAAGCGCCGGACGGTATTGTTAATTTAAAGGGCGGCATTTGGGTGTAATTTGCTAAAAGCACTTAAAATAGGCCGCAATATGGTCCGGTTTTTTTAGTCGCTGAAGCCGGATTTTCAATTGCATATCGTAAGACTGCAGCAAAACTGCCGTAAGACTGTCGCACGTTGCAGGTGCTGCGCGTTTCAGAAAGTCGCAAATAATTGCTAACAGGGAGTAGAGAATGATCGTTTTGATTACTGGTGCCAGTTCAGGTTTTGGTGAAGAAATGGCACGCAAGTTCGTGCGTGAAGGACATCGCGTGATTGCCACGGCGCGCCGGGTAGAGCGACTGGCGGCTTTGCAGGCGGAACTCGGCAGTGCCTTGCTGCCCGTGACTATGGATGTGATGGACAAGGCATCGATACTGGCGGCTCTGGCCGGGTTGCCCGCAGAGTGGAAAACGATAGACGTGCTGATCAATAATGCGGGCCTGGCCTTGGGTACCGAAGCTGCGCATCTGGCTTCGCAGGATGAGTGGGAAACCATGATAGACACCAATACCAAGGGCCTGGTCACTGTGACCCGTGCCATCCTGCCGGACATGGTGGCGCGTAACAGCGGCATGATTATTAATATCGGATCGATTGCCGGCTCTACCGCTTATCCGGGCGGGAATGTGTATGGCGCGACCAAGGCTTTCGTTGATCAGTTCACCCGCAACCTGCGCGCCGACATGGCGGGAACCAATGTGCGCACCACCAATATCGCTCCTGGCTTGTGCGGTGGCACTGAATTCTCGAATGTGCGCTTCCGTGGGAATGACGATGCGGCGGCCAAAGTGTATGAGGGCACCACGCCACTGACCGCAAGCGATATTGCAGAAACCGCGTATTGGATTGCAACTCTGCCAGCCCACGTGAATATCAATTACATAGAAATGATGCCGACCTGCCAGGGTTTTGGCCCGCTCAACATCAAACGTCAGCCAGTCTGAACATAGCGCGCTGATTTTTTGCAAACACCCTTCTGTATAATGCCAGGCACTGAAACAGTGCTTGTTCAGACTGAACTTCAGCGCACACTGCAGGTCTCAGGGTGTTCCTATGTTGACGATGGAAGAATAAAGATGGCGGATCAGTTTTTTTGGCCGGTACGTGTGTATTACGAAGATACCGATGCTGGTGGCATCGTTTTTTATGCCAATTATCTTAAGTTCTTCGAGCGCGCCAGAACCGAATGGCTGCGTGCTCACGGTTTGCAGCAACAGCAGATGAAAGAGCAGACCGGGACTATGTTTGTCGTCAAATCAGGTACAGTCGAGTATCATGCACCTGCGCGACTTGATGATGAACTCACAATCAGCGTAGAGATACAGAAGCTGGGTCGTGCATCTTTGCATTTCGTGCAGGAAGCACGCTGCGGTGAGCGCTTGCTGGCTACCGGTGTGATTAAGGTGGGTTGTGTTGACGCTGAGTCTGTGCGCCCAGCCGCGATCCCGGCTGATGTGCTGGACGCTATCCGCAACTAGATTTTTTGCTTTATTTTTGCTTCACTTAGATTAGTAGACTCGTTATGACTGTTACTCAAGACCTTTCGTTTTTCAGCCTGATCAGTAATGCCTCGATACTGGTGCAGTTGGTGATGCTGTTATTGCTGGGGGTATCCCTGACCAGCTGGACCTATATCTTCAATAAAATGTTCGCCATCAAAAAGGCGCGTGGACAGACTGAGGAATTTGAACGTCATTTCTGGTCCGGTGGTAATCTGGTTGAGCTGTATCAGACTGCGGCCGCTAACCGTCGTAACGGTCGCGACAAAACCGGCGCGCTGGAACGTATTTTCGAAGCAGGCATGAGCGAATACCAAAAGGTCAAAAACGCGAATAAAGCGGCACTCGATGCCGGCGCTATGCTTGATGGCGCACGCCGTGCGATGCGCGCTGCCTATCAGCGCGAAATGGATATGCTGGAATCGCATTTATCTTTCCTGGCGTCTGTTGGCTCGGTCTCTCCTTACATTGGTCTGTTCGGTACCGTATGGGGGATTATGAATGCTTTCCGTGGTCTGGCGAATGTGCAGCAAGCGACGCTGGCAGCGGTTGCGCCGGGTATTGCTGAGGCCTTGATTGCGACTGCGATCGGCTTGTTTGCAGCGATTCCTGCGGTGCTGGCTTACAACCGTTATTCGCATGATATAGACCGGTTAGCGATTCGTTTTGAAACTTTCATTGAAGAGTTCTCGAATATCCTGCAACGTCAATCCCGCTGATTATTGAGTCTGCATGAGTTATCTGCGTGGCGAACGTAAACGCAAATTTAAAGCTGAAATCAATGTGGTTCCCTACATTGACGTGATGCTGGTGCTGCTGGTCATTTTCATGGTGGCGGCACCGATGACCAATCCCAGTGTGATCAATCTGCCCACGGCGGGACAATCAACGCAGCCGCCGACAGATTATATAGAAATCACGCTGAAACCTGATGCGGCAGCGACCATTAGCGTGACCAGTAAAAACGGCGCGAATGGCAATAATCAGCAGGACAGCCGGGAAGAAGTCAAAAACCGCCAGCAGTTATACAGCCTGCTGCGTGAATACCATCAGAAAAAACCTGAGTTGTCGGTGCTGGTTTCTGCCGACAAGGGCATCATTTATGACGAAGTGGTACAAGTCGTCAGCGAAGCCAAGAAAATCGGCATCAAGCGGGTTGGTCTGGCGACCAAATAAACCATGGCGTCTCATTCCCGCGCTTTGCACCTCCTGTCTGTCTGCATACTGAGTTTGCTGGCCCAGGCTGGCATGGCGCAGGAAACACCAGCGCCTGTCGTGCAAGTCCCAGCTGCGGACAGCGGCGATAGCGAAGCACCGCAACGCAGTCTGAGCGGACGCTTGCAATTAAAAGCGCCCGCTACGCCTTGGGCTGCTTTGCTGCGTGAACATATACAGGAATTTTCCGGTTCGGCCGAGTCGCAAAATATTACCCCCTCTTTGATACGTCGTCTGCGCCAGGATATAGAAGGCATACTGGCGACCGAAGGCTATTTTTCTCCGCACATAGAATTTGAAAATCCGGAGTCTGCTTCGCCGTCCGGTGCTACGGAGTCTCAACGCGATAAGCTGATACACGTGAGTGTCGAGGCAGGACAGCGTACTTTCATTACCCAGGTTGGTATGCGCATTAGCGGCAGCCTGGCAGATCTTGCCAACAGCGGCGATGAGCAGGCGCGGCAGCGGCGTTCAGGCCTGATACAGGATTGGGGTTTGCCTATCGGTCAGGCATTCCGCGAGGGCGACTGGAGCGATGCAAAAACTGCTTTGTTGGAAAACCTGCGCGCTGATACTTATGCATCCGCCAAAATCACGCAAAGTGCCGTCGATGTGGATGCCGATGCGGCACAGGCCAGCGTCAGGCTTGAAGTTGACAGCGGTCCCGCATTCAGGCTCGGTGAACTACATGTCATTGGCCTGCAAAATTATCCGTCTTGGTTACTTGAACGTTATCAGCCGCCCAAAACAGGGGAAAATTATTCGCGTGCCCGTTTGCTGGAGTTCCAGCGTACGCTGCAAAATTCGCCTTATTTTGCTTCGGTGGCAGTGGGTATTGAACCCGATCCGGACAAAGCGGACGCGGTGCCGGTGGAAGTCAGCGTAGTGGAGCGCAAGCGGCGCGATCTGAGTTTCGGTACCGGTTATAGTTCTAACACCGGCTTTCGTGGTGAAATCGCTTACCGCGACCGCAATATTCTGGAAAAAGCCTGGGACTTGCGCAGCGCCATCCGTATCGAGCAAAAGCGCCAGGTCGGTTATGCCGATGTCTATCTGCCGCCGCGTGATCGCGTCACAGATTCTTTCGGTGCGATTATTGATCGCCAGGATGTGTCGGGTGTGCTCACGCTCAGGAACGCGATCGGCATCAAGCGTACCAGTCAGCGTGGACATATAGAGCAAAGGCTGGGGCTGAACCTGATACGCGAACGTAACTCTATCGAAGGCGAGCCTGCTGAAACCAGCAAGGCACTGGTGCTCAGCGCAGGTTGGACCTGGCGTGATGTGGATGATGCGTTTGCACCGCGCAAAGGCGAAATTTATCAGCTGGACCTGGCTGTCTCGGAAAAAGCTTTGCTGTCCGATCAGCGCTTCATCCGTAGTTATGGCAAATACCAGCGCTGGATACCTATCGGTAAAAAATCCGATAGCGTAATCCTGCGCGCAGAAGTGGGTCAGGTGGTGGCGCCCGATAGTGCCGGTATTCCGGAAGAGTATTTATTCCGTACCGGTGGCAGCACGACGGTACGCGGCTATGCCTATCAAAGCCTGGGCGTGCAGCAGGGGCGGGCGGTGACAGGTGGCCGTGTGATGGGCGTGGCCAGTGCCGAATACGTGCATTGGCTCAAAGAGGCCTGGGGCGTAGCGACCTTTCTCGATATTGGTGATGCGGCCGAAACCTGGCGCGATCTGAGCATGCGCCAGGCTATTGGTGTTGGTGCGCGCTACCGCACGCCGGCAGGTCCGATTGCACTGGATCTGGCCTATGGGCGTCAGTCTAAAAAAGTCAGACTGGATTTTTCTATCGCGATTGCATTCTGATATGGCAGACAAAAAACAGGCGGAACATCAGCAAACAGAATCTGTATCAGCTGCCCCAGAGCTGCAGAGTAAATCTGCCGCGCGCCGCTATCTGCAGCGTGGGCTGTTAATACTGCTGTTGAGCCTGCTGCTGCTACTCACACTCTGTGCCGCCGCAGTCTGGACCCAGACCGGCACCCGCGCCTTGTTCAGTCTGGCCCACACGCTGACGCAGGGGCGTTTGTCTGCACAGGAAGTCAATGGCAGCCTGGGAACAGCATTCAGCATGCAAAAACTGCAGTGGCAGAGCAAGGAACTGCAGCTTGAGATACAAGGCCTGGAGGCAGACTGGGATAGCTGGTCGCTGTGGCCAGCCCGCTTTGCATTAAGCCGCTTGCATGCCGCCAGTGTAGCGGTCGCTACACTAACGACGCCTGATCCTGTGGTGCTGCCAGCTTCGCTGAGCTTGCCTGTCAGGCTGAGTCTGCACGATGTCGCTATAGGCAAATTAGAGATCGCTGATCTCGATGCGCAGGGCAAGCATCATCCTGTGCAGAGCTTCAATGGCTTGCGTGGACGTATAGCTTATGCGGATGGACGTTACGAGGCTGATCTGCAAGCCGCCAGTGCATTTGGTCAGATCAAGGCCAAGGCCAGCATGCTCGCAACTGCACCGTTTGTTATCAATGCGCAGGCGGCAGTGAGTACGCTAGCACAGGATAAGCTGCCCGCATTACAAATCAGCAGCACGGTTAAGGGCAACTTATCAGCACTGGACTTAGCCTGGCAGGCCGGCAGCGTGCAGAAGGCTGACGGCAATGCTGCAAACGCCGCGCAGACTAAGCCTGCTTCGGCACAGTTGCAGGGTAGCGGCAGTGCCCTGATTACTTTGTTTGCGCCACAGTTAATGGCCAAGGCGCATGTGGATCTGGTTCATCTTGATCCTTCCGCCTGGAATGCCGCAGCGCCTAAGGCAGATTTGCGCATCCTGGCGGATATACGTCCAATCGCGGCAAGCGCTGCGCAGCGTCCTGCATCTCAGACTGTCCAGGCCAGCACGTCAGGCGCAGCCAGGGCCGACAGTTTTTCCTTGCAATTGAGTTTGCAAAATAATGCCGTTGCCAGCCTGGATCAGAACGGCCTGCCTTTACAGTCTTTGCAGGCAGAGGCGATTTGGTCTGGCAATAGCTTGCAGTTACAAGGCATGACGGCACATTTGCCTGGCGACGGGAAAATCACAGGCGCCGGGCAGCTGCGCTGGGATCAGCCCTGGTTTGCGGATGGCAAATTTGTGCTGTCGAATATCAATTTGCAGAAATTGCATCCATCCCTGAGAGCTGGCCAGATTCGTGGTGAAATACATGCGAAAACCGATCAGGCGCAGCGTATCCGCGCTGAAGCGAGTTTGCAGGATCAGGGTGCGAAGTTGCAACTGCAAGCCAGCTACGACATCGCTAAACAATTGCTGAGCCTGCCCACGCTGACTTTGCAGGCTGGGCTGTCGCAGGCCGATGCGCGTGCCGAGTTGTCGTTCGCCGGGAAGCAGTTGTTTCAGACTGAGGTACAGATACGGGATTTTGATCCCGCGTATTGGATCGCCGGGCCAGCCGGAAAAATCAGTGCGCATCTGAAAGCGAGTGGCCAGCTACAGCAAATGGCAGCTGAAGTAAAACTGGATAAGCTGGGTGGACACTACGCCGGTCAAATTCTGGATGGCAGCATGCAGGCACAGTGGCTGGGCAAGGATAAACTGAAAATTCCTCAGGCTGATTTGCAATGGGGTAAAAACCACCTGCATGCTGATGGTGCCTGGGGTGAGAAAACAGATCTGCTCAAATTTAGCCTGGATGCGCCCGAACTGCAGGCCCTGAATCCGATTTGGCAACTTGCTGCGATTGAACTGTCCGGCAGCCTGAAGGCTGAAGGACAGTTGCGCGGTGGCCTGAGTCATGCGGCCGGACAGCTGGACCTGCAAGCCACACAGCTGGAGCTGAAGCGCGACAATAAACGCTATGCCTTGAAAACGCTGCAGGCAAATTTGCAAGCGACGGATGCGCTCTCAGGCTTGGTGAATGCAGATGTTCGCGCCAGCGGATTTAAAGGCGATTTCCCTGTCTTGCCCGGTGGCGTTACGCCCTTAGCGCAAGATGCCGACAAAATTCAGCAACTGACATTGCGCTTAAACGGGAAACGCGAAGCACATACACTGCGGCTGGAACTGGATTTTCCGGATAAGCGCCAGCTGATTGCGGCTGTGTCGGGTGGCTTTCCAGACTCCACTGCTGCTGCGCGTGGCGCCAGTGCTGCCTTGCACTGGAATGGACAGCTGACAGAAACTGAGCTGCGCGGGACGCCTGCATTACGTCTGCTTAATCCGGTCAGCCTGGAGTTATCTGCTGATGCGTTCAAGACCGGACGCATGCAGTTACAAAGCCCTTTGATGAATCTGCAGGTCGAGCAGTTAGAGTGGGCTGCAGGCACGCTCAAAACCAAGGGCCAGATTCAGGATGTTCGGGTGGTTGAGCTGATCAACTTGTTTGCGCCTCAGGATGCATTAACGGGCAATCTGCGTGCGCAGGCTGACTGGGATGTGCAATTGAACCAGAGCGCGCGTGCCTCACTCAAACTGCATCGGCAATCGGGTGATCTGCGCTTCAATGATCCGGATGGCACAGGCGTGCCGATAGCCTTGGGTATCCGCGATATCCAGCTTGCGATAGGAACTGGTTCCGGTACTAAGAATGCCTCAGCGGGCGCGTTGAGTGAAACACTGAATTTACGTTTGCAAGCCGATGGTACCCGGCTCGGACAATGGCAGGTCGATGCCAGCAGTGCGCTGGCCTTCGTGAACGGACAATGGAGCTTGCCGGGCACTGCGGCCATCAGCGGCATAGCGAAAGCAAATGTGCCCGATCTGGAATGGCTGGGCCCGTGGATCAATCCCGGTCTCGTGATGAAGGGCAGGCTCAATGCAGACGCGGTGTTGGGTGGCACTATTGCGCATCCTGACTATCAGGCGCATATCAAGGGGTCGGGGCTGGAACTCGCCTTTGCTTCTGAGGGCTTACTGTTGCCGAATGGCGTACTCGATGCCCAAATTGATGGCACCCATTTGCGCCTGAATCAGTTACGGTTTTCGAATACGGTCACTATGCTGCCACAGCATGCGCAGTTCAAAGGCATGGACCTGTTGGGTAAGCGTGGTGAATTTTCCGCCAGTGGCGAAATCGATATCGGTAAAGAAACCGGCGCGATACAGGCGCGCTGGCAGCAATTTCCTATGTTGCAGAGAAAAGACCGCTGGCTTGTGGTCAGCGGCGAAGCCAGCATTGTAGAGGCGCAAAACATCTGGACGCTGCAGGGGCAGCTAATGGCAGACGGCGCTTATTTCAAATTACCAAAGCTACCGCCGCCCAGCCTGTCTTCCGATGTGAATGTGAGTCGCAAATCCGATAAGGCTGTCGCGAAAACGTCGGAGCCTGCGCGTAAATCACTGAAAACGCGGGTCGATGTGAGCTTCGAAATGGGGCCCAAATTTGTGTTTGTCGGCCGTGGCCTGGATACCGGTCTGGCCGGGAAATTACGCATGCGCTCAAGCGATGGCAGCCCCTTGCAGGCAACCGGAACCATCCGTACTGTTAATGGCCTATATGAAGGCTATGGTCAGCAACTGGCGATAGAACGCGGTATTTTGAATTTTCAGGGGCCGCCTGCCAATCCGGGATTGAATGTACTCGCACTGCGCCAGGGTTTGCAAAACCAGGTTGGCGTGGAAGTCATCGGTACCGTGGTCAGTCCGCAAGTCAGATTATTTTCGGATACCGCCATGAGTGATGCTGAAAAATTGTCCTGGCTGGTATTGGGGCGCGGCTCAGATCAACTGGCATCGGGCGATGCCTCACTGCTCATGTCGGCAGCATCGGCTATTTTCGGCGGCGACGGCAGTCGCAATGTGCCGCGCGATATCGTGCAGGGTTTAGGCTTTGACGAATTTTCTATTGGTGCGGCTGGTAATTCCGGTGGCAGCCATTTGCCAGGACAAACCATCGCCGGGTCGACGAACAGCGGCAATGCGACCAACAGCGCAGATCAGGTCGTGAGTGTAGGCAAGCGTCTGATGCCGGGTCTGGTGTTGTCGGTTGAGCGTGGCCTGGGGGATGCCAGCGGTGCCATCAAACTCAGCTGGCAATTAACCCGCAGGATTACCGTCACCGGCCGCACTGGCAGTGAATCTGCTGTCGATGTGAATTACACCTTCTCCTTTAATTGAGCGCGGCGGCGCTCAATTTTCCATTCGCCCTTCTTCCAAACTATTCTTTTCCGTGCATAAATTGATGTGTGTCAATGAGCTGTGGCATGGACTTGCGCGGTGACTGATTTGTGTCAATACGATGACTTGTAGGTAATTTAGATACGTATTCTTTAAATTTTGCAAATTACTCACAAACGCAGGCATGAAACTTGGAAATTTTTCCAATCTTCAACTATTCTCAGAGCAATGTTTCAGTGGAGTTAAGAGGTTTTGTTTAGTAAGTTGTTTTATTGTAAATTAAAAAAATAATTGAGAGATGATAATCAGGGGGTCACGAGATGCGCACAAATTTACCTGTTACGAACCGCGAATACATCTTAAGAGATGATGAAACCATCGTTTCCAAGACTGACTTACAAGGCAATATTACCTATATCAATGATGATTTTATGAGGGTGAGCGGCTTTACTGAAGAAGAATTATTGGGCGCTCCTCAAAACATTGTCCGACACCCTGATATGCCAGTCGAGGCATTTGCCGATTTTTGGCGTACGATAAAAGAGGGTAAGGCCTGGACCGGCCTGGTCAAAAACCGCTGTAAAAATGGCGATCACTACTGGGTAGAGGCAACTGCCGCGCCACTGGTACAAAATGGACAGGTGGTAGGTTATACCTCGATTCGCGTCAAACCTGACCGCGCTAAGGTCAGCGCCGCAGAAGCGGCTTACCGTGCACTCAAAAGCGGTGACAGCTCGCTCAAGATTGTGGAAGGAAATGCGGTACGCAGAACTGCAACCGGGCCTCTGAGTAAGCTCGCGCATATTTCTTTACAGACCAGGATCATGACGTTTTCAGCGGCGATGGTGCTTCTGTTCGTGGCATTGCTGGGTCTGGCTTTGTTCGGCAGCGGAAGCATAAGTAATACCAGCGTAATGACGATCGCCGGTGCAGGTTTGGTGCTTGCTATTGCCTTCGGATTCATCATGGGAGGTACGCTGACTGCTCGCCTGCATGAACTGGAACAGCAGATTGCCGTGATGAGTGGCGGCGATTTATCCCGTGTTATCGTAGCTAGCGGACATGATGAGATTACCAATGTGACCCAGGCCTTACGTGTGTTGCAAACCAATGTGAAGCTGCTTATCGGGCAAATCAAACAGAGTACCGGCCATGTATCCAGCGGCGCGGCCGTGATCGCAGAAGGTAATGCGGAATTGTCCGGACGTACAGAATCCCAGGCCAGCTCACTGGAAGAAACCGCCTCTTCGATGGAAGAACTGACTTCTACCGTCAAGCAAAATGCAGATAACTCTATCGAAGCCAGTCAGTTAGTTGAATCTACAGCGAAAGTCGCAGAAAAAGGTGGGGTCGCTGTCTCGAATGTGGTGACGACTATGGGTGCGATCAAATCCAGTTCCGGCAAAATCGCCGACATCATCGGCGTGATTGATGGTATCGCCTTCCAAACCAATATCCTGGCACTGAATGCAGCGGTGGAAGCGGCCCGTGCCGGTGAACAGGGCAGAGGCTTTGCCGTCGTAGCGAGTGAGGTCAGAAATCTGGCGCAGCGCAGCGCCAACGCTGCAAAAGAAATTAAGGTGTTGATCAATGACTCTGTGGCGCAGGTTGAGGTTGGTGCCAAACTGGTGGATGAGGCCGGTAAGACCATGGGTGAAATCGTGACTGGCGTGAAACGTGCGGCCGACATCATGCATGAAATCACGACCGCCAGCCAGGAACAAAGTTCAGGCATAGATCAGATCAATCAGGCCATCACGCAAATGGACGACGTGACCCAGCAAAACGCGGGTCAGGTGGAAGAAGCGGCTGCGTCGGCTGAGAGTTTGCGTCAGCAGGCCAAAGCCCTGACTGAGCTGGTGAATTCCTTCCGTCTGGTCAGAAATCCCGGTGGTGGGTCGGGTACATCTGCCGCGCGTGCAGCAACGGTTAAAGCTGCCAGCTCAACTCAACAGAAATTATTGGCAAAATAAATCACGAGTCAGCGTACGGCCAGCTTTCAGGCTGGCGCTGTACGCTGACGATTGCATTAGCGTTTCAGTCTGTCAGACCTGTACAGCATCAGCGTGATGCATGGCTGACTTCGGATGGCTGATCAGCAGCCATCTATGCTGCAAAATGCGCCGGACTCTGCTGCTGGCGCCATGGAGCGGTTCTGCAGACTATGCTGAAATGCCTCAGCTTTTCCCAGCCATGGGCTGATATCCAGGCGTTGTAATTGTCCGTCCTGTTCCAGTGCCAGCGTAGGGAAACCGCCGCCGCCAAGTTGCGTCAGCAGACTGCGGCTGTCCTGGATATGCTGTTCGGTTGCTGTGCCGGACAAGCTGTGCCAGCTGGCGCTGAAAGCCTCCTGTTCCATGCCCAGCTGTGTGGCAATGGCGCTCAGCGTGTCCTGTTCTGAGACTTTCTGTCCCTCGGCATAATGCGCATGCTGGATCGCTTTGAGCATAGCAAGTGCATCCACACCCAGCGCTTGTGCAGCCAGGATGGCTGTGATCGGCACGGCAGAATCGAATACTGCGCTGCTATCGCGCAGTAAGCCTTCAAAGTAGTTTTCACCAAACACCTGTCCGGTCAGTTGCGCAATGCGCAGATCATGCGGAATCACATAGTCACGCAGTGCGGGGCTGACTTGCGTACGGCGTGCGCCTGTCATCATTCCACCGCCATGCAGACGGATTTCCAGGCCAGCTACAGCTTGCGCTGCACTGAGCAAGGGGGCGGCGGCATAGCACCAGCCGCAGTAAGGGTCATAGATATAGTGCAGGGTGACAGACATGATTTTCTTCCAAAACAATTGAGTAAACGGGATAACAAGCGACGGGATAACAGGCTGGCGATTATAGAGTGCCTCCTGACCTGCAGCTATGGGCTGGCTTGCGCATCACTGTTGCATAAAACGGGCAGGCCGCAAGCCTGAATCAGCGTGTGCCGAGGAGTGGCCTTTAAGCTTGGCATAAATTCTGCATAAAACAGATGTGAGTCTGGTTATACTGCTGTTCTTTGTCCGAATCATGCCGATGCTGCAGAGTTCGCATACTCCAATGATGCTGTCAGCCAGATTTGTGGTCTCAGCGTGCAAACGCAGTCTGGCAGGTGTAGCGCTGATGCGTTCCGTTTATTGTTGAAATGAGCTAGAGATTGTTGCCGAGTTTTGAAAATCCACTTTGGAAAGATGCACTGACCGGTTTGCCGAATCGTCAGGCTTTTCACCAACTGCTAGAACAGTTATTGCAGCAGCGTCAATCGCTGGCCTTGCTGCTGATCGATTTTGATAACTTTAAATGGATCAATGAAAGCCGTGGTTATGGCTTTGGCGATCAGTTATTGCGTCAGATTGCACGTGAACTGGAACGCCTGGCCAGCTTGCGGGCCAGTGTCTGCCGCCTGGGTGGCGATGAGTTTGCGCTGATACTGACTGACTTATCGCAGGTCGATGGTTTGCTCAATTTCGCGGCGCAACTGAAGTCGGATCTGGATAGCAGTCTGGTGGTGGACGGCGTCTGGCTGGATTTGAAATGCAAAGTGGGTATCGCCAGCTATCCGGGGGATGCCACCACGCCGGATGCGATGTTCAATAATGCATTTGCCGCGTTGCAGGTGGCCCAAAACTCGGATGGCACGCCTGTCGTTCAGTATCAGCCTCAGATGCAGGCGCAAACCCTGGAGTACCGGCCTGATTATAACGAGTTGAAACTGGCACTCAAAAACCATGAATTTTTCCTGGTCTATCAACCTAAATTTTCTTTCCCCTCTATGCAGTTGCAAGGGCTGGAAGCCTTGCTGCGCTGGCGTCATCCCTTGCGTGGTATCGTCAGCCCGCTGGTGTTTATTCCGGTCGCAGAGCAGACAGGATTGATCGCGGCGATAGGTGACTGGGTGTTAAAGGCAGCGATCGCGCAAATGGAAAGCTGGCAGCGAGAGGATGGGGTGGATATCTCAGTGGCGGTGAATGTGTCGCCGCTGCAGCTCAAGGATGATGGCTTTGTCGCACGTATCAAAGCCTTGCTGAATCTGAGCGGGATAGCCGGTAAATTTCTGCAACTGGAACTCACAGAAAGCTCGCTGATTGAGGACCCGCGCCGTGCCCACGCCATCATTGCAGAGCTGCGCAGCGCGGGTGTACAGATTGCGCTTGATGATTTCGGTACCGGTTATTCTTCGCTGGCCGCTCTGCAAACCTATCAACTCGATTATCTGAAAATGGATAAGAGCTTTGTGCAAAAAATTCAGACCAGGCAGGGGCGGTCGGTATCGCATGCCATTATCCAGCTCGGTCACGCACTGGAAATGCAAGTGATTGCTGAAGGTGTGGAAAATGCTGAGCAGGAAGCTGCATTGCGCGCACTGGCTTGCGATCAGGTGCAGGGATTTTTGTATAGCCATCCTTTGCCTGCCGATCAGTGTCTGGCTTTAATGAAACAGCCTGGACTACAGGTTTTGCAGGCAGCCGAAGAACTGTCGGTCACGGGCAATTGAACTGCGTGGATCTGCTTGCTTTTTCATGGTGCAGCCAAGCTGCTTATTGAACCATTATCGGTGCATTGTTAGTGCAATATTGGTGCAGAATATAGAGCGCAGACAGGTGTTATACGGTCTTAATCACAAGGTGTCATGCTATGGAATGGTTTGCTTATCCCGTTTTATTATTGGTGTTTGTTGCCTTGTTTACGCGAGAAGTCATCGCACCTGCATCCGGTAACGCCTGCGATAAACGTTGGCAATTGATGACACTCAGTATGGGCTTGCTGACCGTTTGCGTGACACTGGCAACCGGCTATGTGTTTGGTGCTGAAATCCGGTATTATGCTTTGCTGCCTATGGCAGATAAGCTGGCTGCACCTGTGCTTGGTTTCCTGAGTTTTCTCAGCACCAGTTTTGTTTTTTACTGGTGGCACCGCGCCACCCACGCCAGTGATTTTTTGTGGCGTCATGTCCATCAGTTACACCATTCAGCAAGAAGAATCGAAACCCTGACAGCCTTCTTTGCCCATCCGCTCGATACTGCATGCGCCACCCTGATTTCCTGCCTGAGCAGTTATCTGCTGTTTGGCGCAACTGAAATGGGCGCAGCCTGGGCATTGCTGTTTACTGGCGTGTTCGATCTGTATTTGCATGCTGACCGCAGTTCCCCAACCTGGCTGGGTTATCTGATACAAAGGCCGGAAATGCATAGGGTGCATCACGCTTACGGACATCATGCACAAAACTATGGTTTGCCAGTGTGGGATATGCTGTTCGGCACTTGGCATAATCCAAAGGAGCAGGTGCTGCGCTGTGGCTTTGATGATGAAAAGTCCGACAATATCTGCGCAATGTTGCGTGGTGTGGATGTGCATCGTTTGCCCTGAGTGCGTACAAGCGCATTGGTGTAAAACACTTACTGCCCGCTGGGTTTAGCCTTATTAATATGATTAACGTCTTAATGGTAGTTAAATTTGATATTTGACATATGCTTGCACCCAAGGCAAGCTGAAGACTTGTGTCTATCCATGAAAGTCCGCTATGCCGCAATACCGTTCCCGTACCACTACCCATGGCCGTAATATGGCCGGTGCCCGCGCCTTATGGCGTGCCACTGGTATGACTGATGCCGATTTCAATAAACCCATTATCGCGGTGGTGAATTCGTTTACCCAGTTCGTTCCGGGGCATGTGCATCTGAAAGATCTGGGCCAGCTGGTGGCGCGAGAGATCGAAGCGGCGGGCGGTGTCGCAAAAGAATTCAATACCATCGCAGTGGATGACGGTATCGCGATGGGTCATGGCGGCATGCTGTACTCATTACCTTCGCGCGAACTGATCGCCGACTCGGTGGAGTACATGGTCAATGCGCATTGTGCCGATGCGATGGTCTGCATTTCGAATTGCGACAAAATCACACCCGGCATGTTGATGGCCGCTATGCGCCTGAATATCCCGGTGGTGTTTGTGTCGGGTGGCCCGATGGAAGCCGGTAAAGTGCTCGAAGTACTGCACCCGACCAATCCAGCCGCTGCAGGACAAAAGATCATGAAGATTGATCTGGTGGATGCGATGATCAAAGCGGGTGACAGCAGTATCTCAGATGAAGAAGTCGGCCGTATTGAGCGCTCTGCGTGTCCGACTTGCGGTTCCTGCTCAGGCATGTTCACTGCGAATTCCATGAATTGCCTGACCGAGGCGCTGGGTTTATCTCTGCCTGGCAATGGCACCATACTGGCAACTCACGCCGACCGCAAAGCGCTGTTCCTGCGCGCCGGACGTCTGATCGTTGAGCTGGCCAAGCGTCATTATGAGCAGGATGACTACAGCGTCCTGCCGCGCACGATCGCCAACAAAGCGACTTTTGAAAATGCGATGGCGCTGGATGTATCGATGGGTGGTTCTACTAACACCGTATTGCATTTGCTGGCGGCCGCGCATGAGGCTGGCGTCGACTTCAGCATGGCAGACATAGACCGTATTTCGCGCAAAGTGCCTTGTCTGTGCAAGGTAGCGCCGATGACGGATAAATACCATATCGAAGACGTGCATCGTGCTGGCGGCATCATCGCTATCCTGGGTGAACTGGCGCGTGCCGGTTTGCTTGATACCTCGCGACCAACGGTACACAGCAGCACGCTGGCACAGGCGATTGCGAATTACGATATCGCTGTCACGCAGAACGCTGAAGTGCACAGCCTGTTCAAGGCTGCGCCGGGCGGCGTGCCGACCCAGCAGGCCTTTTCTCAGGAGCGCCGCTTTGACAGCCTCGATAGTGACCGCGCAGCTGGCTGTATCCGCGACCTTGCGCATGCGTATTCGCAGGATGGCGGTCTGGCTGTGTTGTATGGCAATCTGGCAGAAAAAGGCTGTATCGTCAAAACGGCCGGTGTCGATGAAAGCATTTTGCGCTTCAGCGGCAAAGCGCGCGTGTTCGAGAGTCAGGATGCTGCGGTGGAAGGCATTCTGCAGGACACCGTACATGCAGGTGATGTTGTCATCATCCGATATGAAGGTCCGAAAGGCGGGCCTGGTATGCAGGAAATGCTGTATCCGACTTCGTATATCAAATCCAAAGGTCTGGGCAAAGCCTGCGCGCTGTTCACCGATGGTCGTTTTTCCGGCGGTTCATCCGGGCTGGTGATCGGTCATGCCTCACCGGAAGCAGCGGAAGGCGGCGCGATTGGTCTGGTGCAGGAAGGCGATATGATAGATATTGATATTCCGGCACGCAGCATACAATTGCGCATCAGCCCTGAAGAAATGGCACAGCGCCGTGCTGCAATGGAAGCGCGTGGCGAGCAAGCCTGGCAGCCGGAAAACCGCGAACGCTATGTGTCGCAGGCTTTGCAGGCCTATGCAGCACTGGCCACTTCAGCTGATCGTGGCGCGGTGCGCGATATCAGCCAGCTCAAGCGTCGCTGAGAACACAGGTGCTCATGAAGTAGGCGGATTAGGTTGTTCCTTGTATCCGGGAGCCTCAGGGCTCCCTTTTTTTAGGGCTTACGCAAAACTGCCCCGGCGGCGTTATGGCTCCTTGCCGTACAGATGGTCTGCCAGCGTCGCCATGCCTTGCCGGGACAAATTTGCGTAAGACCTGTTTTTATGCAGAATGCTTGACGATCTTGGTGAATTATTCGAAATTCGGCCGCTATCGGGTTGAAAAATCCTGCCTCGTTTATACTTGAGGTTTTTGCCGCTGTAATCTGGGTGGTCAATTCCGAATTTGAGGGCGGGCCAGTGGCCTGACCCGTATCTTGTGAGTCTGTTATGTCTGAAACCAATGCGCCTGTAGTCTCTGCTGCTCAGGAACTGGAATTTGTGGAATCCTGCCGCTTGCCTACCCAGTGGGCTGAGTTTGAGATGCACGCATTTTTCGAACCTGCCACCGGTAAAGAGCATGTGGCGCTGACCCTGGGCCAGGTCAATGATGGTGCGCCAGTGCTGGCACGTATTCATTCCGAATGCCTGACGGGGGATGCCTTGTTCAGTCGCCGTTGTGACTGCGGTCCACAGCTGGAGCTGGCTTTACAAAAAATTGCAGAAGAGGGCCGTGGCGCCTTGCTGTATCTGCGCCAGGAAGGCCGTGGTATAGGCTTGCTCAATAAAGTACGCGCCTACCATTTGCAGGATCAGGGTGCCGATACAGTAGAAGCCAATCAGCGTCTGGGCTTCGCCGCCGACCTGCGTAATTACAGCTTGTGTGAACCCATGCTCAAGCATCTGGGTATCAGTGCTTTACGTCTGATGACGAATAATCCGCGTAAGATCGCTGCTATGCAGGGTTTGCGCGTCACGATCGCAGAACACCTGCCACTGATCGCGGGACGCAATCCGCACAATGACCGTTATCTCGATACCAAGGTCGCCAAGCTCGGCCATATGATAGACAGCGATGGCGTGATCTGAACGATGCCAGACTCACCCGCGCACCTCAGGGCAGCGTGGGCGTCAGCTTCTGATGCAGACTAGGGATCTCCATCATAGCGGCAGTGCCATAGTAGATATGATATTCCGCCACCATCTCTCCCTTCTGAATGACGGGATCGGTGGCGGTCAAGGCCTGCGCTTCAGCGATGCTGTTGACGGCAAAAATAAACATGCCGCGCCAGCCATCGACACCGTCAAATGGGCCTGCGGTGACCAGTAAGCCTTCGGCTGCTAACTTTTTTATGTTGGCAAAGTGCCCGGCGAACATCGCATCGCGCTCAGGGCCTGCGGTCATTTTATTAGGTCCGGTTTTCAGTACCACCATTACATAGCGGCGCATACCGCGCTGATCTGCGCCCAGCTTCCTGGCTAGTTCAGCATCGAATTGCGGATTGGGCACACTTTGCTGTGCATGCGCAGTCGGGGTGGATGCCAGTGTCAATCCGAGTGCAAGTGCAAGGCCAGTCAGTGGGATGGTAAAGCTGCGCATGATGCCTCCTTAAATCGCGATGTCCTGCTCCAGTTTCAGAAATTCGGTTTTGGCTTCTTCCAGTACTTCGTCGAGCGCCTGTTGATCCAGTCCTGAGCTTTCCCAGGATACGCCATTGATTTCAGGTGGTGTATAGCTTTGCGTGCCACTCGGGCCCAGTGCATGGGTGATGCCATTGGCGACATGGACAATACTGGCTAAAAATCCTGCACCTGGCCGCTCCGGATGATGGTGTCCCGCAATCGCCTGGATCATCTGCTCTGAAAAATTCCACTCTTGCGCGAGTGCTTCACCCACCGCGGCATGATCAGTACCCAGCACATGACGCTCAGCATGCAGCTGGGTGGCAGTATTTTCCTGCTGCCAAAGTAAGGCGGCTGCATATTCTGTGCTGTGTTTGCTGACCAGGACCAGTGTACCTATGTCGTGCAACAGGCCTGCGGTATAAGCGACTTCCTGATTGAATTTCAGCCGGCGAGCCAGTATGCGCGCCACGATTGCCACCAGATTGGAATGGCGCCAGAAATTTTTATGGCTGAAGCCGCTGCAGTTATTTTCCGGGAAGCAGCCGCTGAGTGCGGCGCTGATGATGATCTGGCGCACAGTAACCAGACCCAACAGCGAAATTGCCTGCTGTATGGTTGTGACCTTCACCATGGTTGAGTAATAAGCCGAGTTGGCTTGCTTGAGTGTTTTGGCGGTCAGCGCGCTGTCATGAGCCACTTTGTCCGCCAGCTCATGGGTATCAACATCTTCTTTGTCGATATTATTGAGTATTTCCATCACCACGGCGGGCAGCGTGGGCAAGTCTTGTACATCTTCAATGATTTGTTGTGTTGAGATTGTGTACATACGGCCTCCTGTGCTGAGTATTACCTAAAAACACTATAGACAGAAGAGATGCTCAGCAGATCAGGCAGAATTTGCTGCCTGTGTGCCACACTAAGAGTGAAATCAAGAAGAAATGTCAAACAGCTTGCTTAGCTGCTTAGCTGCTTAGCTGCTTAGGGGAGGGGGGCGGCAAAGCATCAGACTTTCGAGTCTATCCGTTTTTCACTGATACTGATTTTTGCGCGTTCCAGCATATCGATGGCAGCCGGGCCGCGCATCAGGGTCACTGCAACGGCCAGTGCATCGATATAGGTCAAATGGGCCAGACGCGACGTCATGGGTGTGTAAATGTCGGGGTCTTCTTCCACATCGACGCTGATATGCACATCGGCCAGTTCTGCCAGCGGGCCGCCGCTGGCACACAGCACCAACACCTTGGCACCGGCTTGCTTAGCCAGTTGCACGCTGTTGATCAGATCACGGGTACGGCCGGTACGCGAAAAAGCCACCACCACGCAATCGCTGTTGAGCAGCGAAGCCGACTGCGCCTGCAAATGCGCGTCACAAAATACCGTGGTCGGGATGCCAAAGCGGAAGAACTTGAGTTGTGCATCGATCGCCAGTGCACCAGAATAACCGAGGCCATAGCATTCAATGCGGCGTGCGCGCGCCAACAGGCTGACTGCAGCTTCAAAGTTGGCGGTATTGGCGTTATTCCTGGCCTCCATCAATGCTGCAATGGTGCGGTCAAATACTTTGGGTAATACATCTTTGACCTGATCAGCCTGATTCACATCCAGATGCAGATAAGGGATGCCGGTTGCCAGGCTCTTTGCGAAGGCCAGTTTAAACGATTTAAAACCATCGAATCCCAGACTCTGGGCAAAGCGCGCGACGGTAGGCTCGCTCACATCGCAGGCCTGCGCCAGAACACGGATAGACATCTCGAGTGCGTCATGCGGTTTTTGCAGTAAAAATTCGGCGACCTGGCGTTCAGCGCGGCTCAGGGCTGTGCTGGCCGTGCGTATGCGTGCCAGCAAGCCTTTTTCAGAGGGGATAGTCGCCGTGATGGCAGAGTGCGGAGTTGTCATTGTTCTTTCTGGTGCGAATAGCCGTTTAGCTTGCGTAATTCGTCATTTTACCGCTCAGGGGCACCAATACACATCGATATCGCACTGTGCCTGTTGCAGCAAAGCGGCAACCGGTAAGCCTTGTTGCTGTGCTGAGTCCAGTACCGCGCGTTTTTCTGCACCGGTAATCACCAGCCAGATGCGGCGTGTGTTGAGCAGGCGTGGCAGAGACAATGACATGCGGCATTGACGGGTTTGCGGATGTACCGCCGCCAGACAATCGAGCGCGTCATGCTGAGTTGGCGCACCCGGGAACAGGGAGGCGATATGACCATCTGCACCCATGCCGAGCAAGACTGCATCAAACGCGTCAGGCAATTCCGCCTGTAGCCGGGTATGAATTGCTTCAGTTGCGATTTCCGCTGAGCTGGATGCATTTTTCAGCGAGATCAGTTGCCAGCGCCTTGCTTCTGCACTGAGTGCCAGACTGCGCCGGAACAGACCTTCATTGCTCTGGCTGTCCGCATCCGGCACCCAGCGTTCATCGGTGGCAACCAGCTTGACCGGTTGCGTCGGGCTGCTGTTAGTCAGCAGTTTATCCAGCGCCTGATACACCGGTGCCGGTGTGCTGCCGCCTGCCAGCGCAAAGCTGCTGGCTTGTGACGAATCCTGGATCAGGCTCAGCCATTGCTGGCTCAGTGCGGTGCTGAGTGCAGCAAAATCGCTGTACTCGTGGAAATGCAATGCAGTTTGTTTCATGAATCAGCTTTCTACGTATTCTTCGCCCCAGGCAGCGCCGTGCTGGGCCAGCAGGTAACTGGCGGCGGCCGGGCCCCAGCTGCCAGCGATATAGGATTTCAGACCTTCGCTATCGTTTTGCCAGGCCAGCATAATCGGGTCTACCCATTCCCAGGCTGCGCTCAATTCGTCATCACGCACAAACAGGGTCAGGTCGCCATGCATTGCATCCAGCAACAGGCGTTCATAGGATTCCACCCGGCGCGAGTTCGATACTTCGGCGAAGTCCAGATTCAGCGCCACATCGGATAAACGTATGCCTTCACCCGGCTCTTTAGCCTTCATGAACAGTTGCACGCTTTCTTCCGGTTGCAGCGAAATCACCAGCCGGTTCGAGCGCATCGGGCCCTGCGACTGGCCGAAAATCGAATACGGTATCGGTTTGAAGTTAATCGTGATTTCAGCACTGCGGCTGGCCATGCGTTTGCCTGTGCGCAGGTAGAACGGCACACCGGCCCAGCGCCAGTTGTCGATTTCTGCCCGGATCGCGACGAAGGTTTCTGTACGTGAGGCTTGTGGTACGCCAGGTTCAGCCTGATAGCCGATGACCGGTTTGCCATCCACTGCACCGGCGCGATATTGGCCGCGCACGGTTTTTTTGCTGACTTCATCGGGTGTGAATTTATGCAGCGCGCGCAGCACTTTTACTTTTTCATCGCGGATCGCATCCGGATTGGCGTTCACCGGTGGTTCCATCGCCACGATAGAGACCAGTTGCAGCAAGTGATTCTGCACCATGTCGCGCAGAGCGCCGGTATGATCATAAAAATCGCCGCGCGATTCCACGCCGACTTGTTCAGAAATTGAAATCTGTACGTCTTGTATCCATTTGCGATTCCACAGCGGTTCCAGGAAGGAATTCGCAAAGCGCAGTGCCAGCAAATTCTGCACCATTTCTTTACCCAGATAATGGTCGATACGGTAAATCTGGTTTTCCTGCAGATAGCGGCGTAAGGCTTGGTTGATTTCCCTTGCGGATTGCGCATCGCGACCCAGCGGTTTTTCCACCACCACGCGTGCATTGCCTTCGACCAGACCATGCAGCGACAGCTGTTCAACCACAGGAATAAAAATATCCGGGCCGGTCGCGAGATAAAACAGTGTGGCGTGGGTCTCAGAGGTGCGCAGGCTGGCCTTGAGGGTATTAAAGTCTTCCGGAATACGTGCATCGATTTTGGCGTAATGCGTCATATCCAGAAAAGCGGCGAGCTTTTCCGGGCTGCCACCGCTGACCTTGGCGGCATACTGGGCGATGCTGTCAGCCACCCGTTGGCGGTATTCCTGATCTTCCAGACGCTCCCGCGCTGCGCCGATAAAACGGAAATCGGCATCCAGCCTGCCATTCACAAATGCGCTGTAGAGCGCCGGGATGATCTTGCGCTTGGCGAGATCGCCAGTGCCGCCAAAAAGTACAAAAGTGGTCATGCTGACTCCGTTTTATTGTGGACTTTAAAAAATCACCTCAGCGATTTTCTTGCTGTCCTGTGGTTGCAGGCTCAAATCTGAACGTATTACCGCTTCGGTTCTGGCTGTTCCTGTGGTTCTTGCTACGGCACTCTGAACCGGAGACACGGAATGCAAATTCCGGGGAGGGAGTCTGCATTCCGGCCTGCGCAATGTTCAGTACTTAGTGCAGCATTCGCTTGCTGCAGGCTGTAGTGCTGAGGCTGAACTGAAGCGTAAAGAGTGATGGAATTATGCCAGAAAAACTTCAGAAATGTAGTTTCATTACGAGAAATGTGATTTATTTGTCGAATAAAAACCCAAAAATACTATTTTCTGAAAGTTTGTTACGGAAAAATCTGGATTTATGCTATCTTTATCGTCAATCTTGTTTGTGTTGTGTATTTGTGGTTTTGGTGTGTGTATCCTTACTTTGATATTTGTTCGGATCAGTTGCAATGAAAAAGCATAGACCTGAGGATGTTGCTGCGCAGTGTATTCAGGTCTGTTCATTTTTAATTTTCGCCCAAACGGGCAATAGGTGAGTTCCATGACAACATCTACTTCCGTCGCGCTGCATCCTGTAATTGCTCAGGTAACGCAGCGCATTACAGAGCGCAGTCACAAGCTGCGTAGCGCCTATCTGGCGCGTATTGAGCAAATGCGTGGACGCGGCCCGCGTCGCGCTTCCTTATCCTGTGCCAATCAGGCGCATGCCAATGCGGCGATGGATAGCAAAACCAAGATCTGGCTGAATCAGGCGCAGAAACCGAATATCGGTATCGTCACTGCCTACAACGACATGTTGTCAGCGCATCAGCCTTATCAGCACTATCCTGAACAATTACGTCAGGCTGCACTGCGCTTTGGTGCGACCGCTCAGGTCGCGGGTGCGGTGCCTGCAATGTGTGATGGTGTGACTCAAGGCCGTCCAGGCATGGAATTGTCGCTGTTTTCGCGCGATGTGATTGCTCAGGCAACCGCAGTCGCTCTGTCGCATGATGCCTTTGATGCGACGTTGTGCCTGGGTATTTGCGACAAGATCGTGCCTGGCCTGTTGATCGGCGCGCTGGCTTTTGGTCATCTGCCTACCGTGTTTATCCCTGCGGGTCCTATGGGCTCTGGGTTGTCAAACAAGGAAAAAGCTGCGGTGCGTGAGCGTTACGCGCAAGGCAAAGCCACAAAAGAAGAATTGTTGGCGGCAGAGAGTGCCGCCTATCACAGCGCCGGTACCTGCACTTTCTACGGTACGGCGAACAGTAATCAAATGCTGCTGGAAGCGATGGGCCTGCATTTGCCTGGCGCCGCCTTTGTGCATCCGAATGATCCTTTGCGCAGCGCATTGACTGATGCGGCTGTTGAGCAGGTGCTGCAATTGACTGAGCACCAGCGCTATACGCCTATTGGTCATCTGGTCAATGAAAAAACTATCGTCAATGCGGTGATTGCCTTGCTGGCGACCGGTGGTTCGACCAATCACACCATACACTGGATTGCGGTCGCACGCGCTGCTGGCATCCTGATTGACTGGCAGGATTTTGATGAATTATCGGCGGTGATTCCTTTGCTGACCCGCGTGTATCCAAATGGCACTGCCGATGTGAATGCGTTTGAAGAAGCAGGTGGTCCGACTTTTGTCATCCGCGAATTATTGTCGGCTGGCCTGATGCATGGCGATGTGATGACAGTGTACGGCAACCAAGGTCTGCATGGTCATACTGTGCGTCCGGTGCTGAACGAGAATCAGCAATTGAGCTGGCAGGCATTGCCAGCGCGTTCTACCAACGAAGATGTAGTGCGTAATGCCGATCAGCCATTTGCGGCTACCGGTGGCCTGCGCCTGTTACAGGGTAATCTGGGACGCGCCATCGTCAAAGCTTCAGCGGTACCAGCGGAAGCCTGGGTGGTACGTGCGCCAGCCAAAGTCTTCACTTCTCAGGACGCACTGGTACAAGCCTATAAAGCCGGTGACTTAAATCAGGACTTTGTGGCTGTGGTGATTTTCCAGGGACCGCAGGCGAACGGTATGCCTGAACTGCATCAGTTCACGCCGGTGCTGGGCAGTCTGATGTCGGCTGGCTTTAAAGTGGCGCTGGTTACGGATGGCCGTATGTCGGGCGCTTCCGGCAAAGTGCCGGCAGCCTTGCATGTGAGCCCGGAAGTGGCGCAGGGTGGGGCGCTGGGCAAAGTACGTGATGGTGATCTGGTGGAACTGAATGTGCACACCGGTGAACTGACAGCGCTGGTCGATGCAGAAGTATGGGCGCAACGCCAGGTGCCTGCTTTGCGACAACAGGAAACCTTTGGCTTTGGCCGCGAACTGTTTGCGGCACAAAGACGCGTGGTGACCGCGCCGGAACGTGGTGCATCCACCCTGTTTATTGACTAAGCGATAGAGTGAACTAATCCAGCTGGCCTGAAGCCTTGCTCAGGTCCAGTTCTGCAAAATTTTTGAATGGAAACCATGATGAGTCATACAAATAATTCCCAGGCTAAGCTGCAAAACATCATAGAACAACTGGCTCAGTTGCGGGTCTTGCCGATTCTGGTCACGGATGATGTCGATCAGGCGATACGCTGCGTGACTACGCTGGCGCAACATGGTTTACCAGCCGTTGAAATCACACTGCGCACCCCAAATGCGATGCAGGTTTTGCGCGAAGTGGTGCGCGCCTGCCCGGATGTGACGGTTGGTGCCGGTACCATATTGACGCCTGCCCAGCTGGATGCGGTCAAAGAAACCGGTGCCGCTTTCGGTATCAGTCCAGGCATTACACCGGTGCTGGCCAAAGCCGCTGCAGAATCCGGCCTGCCTTACTTCCCTGGTGTGGGTGGTGCCAGTGATTTGATGCTGGCGCTGGAACATGGTTTTTCTGTGGTTAAGTTGTTCCCGTCCGATATCGTTGGCAGTACCAAGATGGCGAAAGCACTGGGCGGGCCTTTCCCTGATGTGCGTTTCTGCCTGACCGGTGGTGTGACGGTAGAAACCACACCGGCCTTGTTGCAGCAATCAAATGTGCTGTGTGTGGGCGGCTCCTGGATGTGTCCGGCGAATCTGATACAAGCCGGTGACTGGGATGCGATTGGCAAGCTGGCCAGCGCTGCTGCTGTCGCTGCTAAGGCCTAAGCCAGCAGTCTGTCGTTGCTGAACACGCATCTCATGCAGTAAAGATTCCGGGTTAATTGGGCACCTGTCAGATTAACCCGGCGTAGTGCGGGCAGCGCCCTGATGTTTGCTCGAAATTCAGCTCAAAAAATCTTCATTCCATCTGAAAAGATCATGACCAATTCTGTCTCCCGCTCGCCGCTCTGGTGTTTGTTGCAGCAACGTGCAACCAATATGCCCAGCCTGAAAGAATTATTCCGCGCTGATAAGCAACGCTTTACGCATTTCTCCGCTTCCGCTTGCGGGATGTTGCTCGACTATTCCAAGCAGCGTATCGATACCACTGCCAAGCTCAATTTGCTGGCGCTGGCCAGACAGCAGGAGGTCGAGGCGCGGCGCGATGCGATGCTGCGTGGCGAGGCAATCAATCACACGGAAAACCGTGCGGTCTTGCATACCGTGCTGCGTCTGCCGAAAGATGAAAAGTTCATGCTGAATGGCGAGAATATCGCCGCCGATGTACACAGTGTGCTGGCACAAATGCGCAGCTTCAGCGATGCAGTTCGTGAGGGACGCTGGCTGGGCTATAGTGGTAAGGCGATACGTACCATCGTCAACATCGGTATCGGTGGTTCCGACCTTGGCCCGCAAATGGCGTGTATCGCACTGGCACCTTGGTCGCAAAAAAATCTGTCGCTGCATTTTGTATCCAATGTGGATGGCCGCCATGTGGCGGATGCACTCAAAAATGCTGATCCGGAAACCACCTTGTTCGTGGTTGCTTCCAAAACCTTCACCACCATGGAAACCCTGACCAATGCACGCACTGCGCGTGAGTGGATGCTGGCACATGGTTGTCCGGTCGATCAGATCCGCCAGCATTTTGTGGCGTTGAGCACCAATGTCAAAGCGGCGTCGGAATTCGGGATCGCAGAAGAAAACGTATTCCCGTTCTGGAACTGGGCCGGTGGCCGCTATTCGATGTGGAGTGCAATCGGTTTATCGATCGCTCTGTATGTGGGTGCTGACCGATTTGAAGAAATGCTGGCCGGTGCGCATGAGATGGATCTGCATTTTGCCCAAGCCCCGCTGGAACAAAATCTGCCTGTACTGATGGCACTGATTGGCGTCTGGAATATCAATTTCCTCGGCTTGCAAGCCCTGTCTATCGCGCCTTATCACCAGCGCATGACGCGCTTACCGGCCTATCTGCAGCAGCTGGAAATGGAAAGCAATGGTAAGTCGGTTACGCGTGAAGGTCAGCGCGTCGACTATTCGACCTCGGCCATCTTGTTTGGTGAGGCCGGTACCAATGGCCAGCATGCGTATTTCCAGTTACTGCATCAGGGCGCGACCATAATCCCGACTGACTTCATTGTGGTGGCCGATGATGATGCCGGTTTGCCCGGACATAATCAGGCCTTGCTCGCGAATTGCTTTGCGCAATCCAAGGCTATGGCCTGGGGTAAGAGCATCGATGAAGTGCGTGCAGAACTCGGCGATCTGCCAGAAAAATTATTGGCACCACGCGTCTTCGAAGGCAATCGTCCTACCTCGACGCTGCTGCTAGACAGTCTCACGCCACGCTCACTCGGCGCATTAATTGCCTTGTACGAGCACAAGGTGTTTGTGCAATCGGTGATCTGGGATATCAATGCCTTTGATCAGTGGGGTGTAGAACTCGGTAAATCGCTGGCTCAGCAATTGATCAGCCTGGACCCTGAAGCAGTACGTGAAGCCGATGACAGCTCGACCAAGGGTTTGTTGCAGGCGGTCAGACGCAGCCAGCAATATAAAGCCAGCTGAGATATCTGCGCTCAGTGCCAGTTGCTCATTGCCAGTTGCTCAGTGTTTACCGCAACTGAGCAACTGCAGCATGCCATTCCGGCGCTGCCATGTAAGTCTCCAGTCAATCTGGCATGTCAGGCTATGCCTTGATCCCGTTCTGCGGCAAAGTGTTGTAATTTTGCGCCGCACAATTTTTTTCATCTTTCGAACCCGCTTGCTACCGTAGAATTTTTTGTTCATGAACGCCCACCTCCACTTTCCCATCAAAATGAACGACATCAATGACGACAAAGACCAGAGCCTGCGCGAGGATATTCGCCGGCTGGGCAGACTGTTAGGCGATACGGTAAGAAATCAGCACGGCGACGAGGTGTTTGATCTGATTGAGCAGGTAAGACAGAATTCGGTACGCTTCCGGCGGGATGCGGATCAGGCTGCCCGTGCCGAACTGGAATCCACACTCGACAGTCTGACCAATGATCAGACTACGCAGGTAATACGCGCATTCAGTTATTTTTCACATCTGGTGAATCTGGCCGAAGATCAGCATCACATACGCCGCACCCGTGCGCATCAGATCGCTGGTTCGGCGCCGCGTCAGGGCAGCCTGGCGCACACTATCGCAGCACTGTATGCAACCGGTCAGGGCACGCAGCAATTACAAGATTTTTTCCAGACTGCGCAAGTCGCGCCGGTACTGACCGCGCATCCTACTGAAGTGCAGCGCAAGAGTATTCTGAATTGCCAGATGGTGATCACACGCTTGTTGGATGAGCGCGATCGTATGCAACTGACGCCGGAAGAATCGGCTGCCAATGAAGAAGCCTTGGGCCGCGCTGTGTTGACCCTGTGGCAGACCCGAATGTTGCGTACTTCTAAATTATCGGTGCTGGATGAAGTCGAAAATGGCCTGAGTTTTTACGATTACACCTTCCTGCGCGAGCTGCCGCAATTGTATGCGGGACTGGAAGATTTATTGGCCGAAAAAGATCCTGCGTTCCGCCAGCAGGAATTGCCTAGCTTTATGAAGATGGGCAGCTGGATAGGTGGTGACCGCGATGGCAATCCGTTTGTAACTGCCAGCGTGCTGGAAAAAACCATGGCGATGCAGGCGACCCGCGCCTTCCGTTTTTATCTGGATGAATTGCATACCCTGGGTTCGCAATTGTCGATGGCGACTTTGCTGGTCAAAGTATCTGAGCCCTTGCTGGCGCTGGCTCAGGCTTCTCCTGATCATTCGCCACATCGTTCCGACGAACCTTATCGCCTCGCGATCAGTGGTATCTATGCGCGGGTAGCTGCCACTTATACCGGATTACTGGGCTTGCTGCCGCATATTCCGCCTAGTGGTGAAGCCGCGCCATATGCCAATGCAGAAGAGCTGGCGGCCGAGCTCGATATCGTGCATCAGTCCTTATTGCAGAATGGTTCCGCTGCGCTGACGCGTGGTCGTCTGCGCCATTTGCGCCGTGCGGTGCGGGTATTTGGTTTTTATCTGGCACCGCTGGATTTGCGCCAGAATTCAGATGTACATGAGCGTGTGGTGGCAGAGCTGCTGCAGGCGGCTAACCCTGAACTCGATTACCTGAGTCTGGATGAAGATGCGCGGATTGCTGTGCTGGTGAAAGAAATTAGTTCAGCGCGCCCACTTGCTTCGCCTTATCTGACGTATTCTGAAGAGACGCAATCTGAACTCGCAATTTATCGCGCAGCCGCAACTGCTCAACAACGGTATGGTAAACAAGCGGTACCAAACTGCATCATCTCTAAAACGGATGGCGTATCCGATATGCTGGAGCTGGCTTTGCTACTCAAAGAGGCGGGCTTGCTGCATCCGGCGGAGGGCAGACTGGATGTGAATATTATTCCTTTGTTTGAAACGATAGGCGATTTGCAAAACAGTGCGCCAGCAATGGATCGTTTGTTTGGCATCCCCGCATATCGCCGCTTACTCGCGAGCCGTCAGCAGGCACAGGAAGTCATGCTCGGCTATTCCGACAGTAATAAAGACGGTGGTTTCCTGACTTCGGGCTGGGAATTGTATAAGGCGGAACTGGATCTGATACAGGTGTTTGCGCGCCATCAGCTGCGCCTGCGTCTGTTCCATGGTCGTGGTGGTTCGGTTGGTCGTGGCGGCGGCCCCAGCTATCAGGCGATATTGGCGCAACCGGCCGGAGCAGTACAGGGCCAGATACGTCTGACTGAGCAGGGTGAGGTGATTACCGCGAAATATGGCAATCCTGAAGTTGGCCGCCGTAATCTGGAAGTGTTGGCTGCAGCCACCATGGAAGCCAGTTTGTTGTCTGCCGGTGAGCAGCCACCAAGACCAGAATTTTTGCGGGTGATGGAAGAGTTGTCCGATCACGCCTTCAAGGCTTATCGCCATCTGGTGTATGAAACTGAGGGATTTGAGCAGTATTTCTGGGAATCGACAGTGATTTCAGAAATCGCTGGTTTGAACATAGGCAGTCGTCCGGCATCGCGTAAAAAATCGACTGCGATTGAAGATCTGCGTGCGATTCCCTGGGTGTTCAGCTGGTCGCAATGCCGCCTGATGCTGCCGGGCTGGTTTGGTTTTGGTGCGGCGGTACAGGCTTATCTGCAAGCACATCCTGAAAATGGCCTGGAGACTTTGCAGGCGATGTTCCGTGAATGGTCTTTCTTCAGCACGGTATTGTCCAACATGGAAATGGTGCTGGCGAAAAGCGATATTGGTATCGCCAGCCGTTATGCACAACTGGTGAAGGACAACAGCCTGCGACAAAGGATATTCCCACGCATCGAAGCTGAACATAGCTTAACAATTGCGGTGCTGAAGCAAATCTCGGGGCAGGACGAATTGTTAGCGGCCAATCCTTTGCTGGCGCGCTCCATCCGTAATCGCTTCCCATATCTGTCGCCGCTGAATCACGTGCAGGTTGAATTGCTGGAGCGTTTCCGTCAGGGTGACCAGGATGAGCGTGTGCGACGCGGTATCCACCTCTCGATTAACGGCATCGCTGCCGGTTTGCGTAATAGTGGCTAAGCAGCAGGTAAGCGAATAAGCAGATAGCGCGCTGTTCTGGCGGCTGTCAGACAAAAAATCCCGGTCATCTTCGCGCTGAGCCGGGATTTTTTATACTGCTTTCAGATTGAAATCAGTGGCTCAGAATGCGCTTTGTATGCCTATGCCGAATCCGGTAATTGTCGTGTTGCGACCATCAACGCGCGCCTGTTTAATATCCAATTCACCACGCAGGTAAGTGAGTGGGGTGATCGCATAGGCCAAACCCGCGCCAACTATGGGCTTCAGGGACTTATAACGTGATGAACTGGACGTGCTGGTATTTTTTACGTCGCTGATGGTATACGTGAGCCCGGCGCGGCTGAACAGTGCGAATCTGTCATTCATTCGCCAGCGGTACATGGCGGTGAGATCAATTGCTTTGGTCGTGACAGTAGCATTCGCATACTGGCCTGCACTGGAAAATGTGCCCTTCAGTTCACCAGAGGTATGGAGCTGACTCTCTATGCTCCAGTTGCTGTTCAGGTCGGCTCCGGCATACAGCCGTAGATTGGAAGCCGATGTCTGGCAGCTGTTCTTGCAACTCAGATTAGTCGACATTTTACCTCCTGAGACACCCAGATAAGTTTGGGCTGAAGCGGTAGCGCTAAGCAGGGTCAGGCAAAGTGAAAGCAGGCAGGTGAGGGCAGATTGTCGGGAGAAGCGCATTGCAGTTGGGCTAGCGAATAAAACGGAATGAACCGCAGGTCACTGGCACATCGTTATGTGCGAAAACTGAACCATGCGGACGCAAAAGTACGGGATACTAACAATGGGGGCGTCCGGCTGTCAAAGAGTATGCAGCCTTGCTGTAAATATTTCTTGTGAGAAATTGTAACTGCTGCCGATGCGGCAGCGCCTGTAAGCATGGCGCTGCGCGGGGGAGGGTAATTGATGGAGGGGCAGGACTTGCTCGGTCTGATGTTGTGTGAGGCTCTAAAACAATAATCCGCCACCTTTACGGAATAAAGCCACATCGACATAACTGGACAAATGGAAGCTGTTTTCTGTCGGGGTTAGTATCACGCCACCCAGATCGATCGGCGTACGCTGGCTGGCGATAGCCTGAAGGCCGTCACGACCGGGTTTTGACATCTGTATGGCTTTGCTGAGTGTTTTCGCAACCATAAAGCCTTCGAAAGTCAGGGATGAAATATCTTCATCACGGAATTTCTTCATCATATTGCTATGATCAATTTGAATCACAGATTTTTTTCCTTGCGGATTGGGGACAACCTGCGAAAAAACTGTCCATTCCAACGATGTCGGTCCTGCGATTTCAGCCAGCGTATCCAGGTTAATCGTAGACATGCCCGCCACAAAAGTACGCGGCGCATGTTTGCGGAATTCTTTGAGAAATAAGCCGGTCGCAACGGTATCAGCAACAGTAATTACGATATTTGGGGTGGCCTTGGCCAGTGCGGTGGCTTCGCGCGTCATATCCGCCGGCGTATCGGAAATCTTGGCAACGCCGCTGAGTGTCATGTTGCGGCGTTTGACTTCAGACACCACATATTGATACATCTCGTGATTGATGCTGTTGTTTTGCAGGGCAATGCCAACCTGTTTAATGCCCAGTTTGTCAAAATAGGAAAAAATGTATTGCATCTCTTGTTCAGGCGTCGGGCGCCAGAACAGGACGCGATTGCCGTAATTTTTCGCTGAGCCGACCAGCGGTGCAAACAAAGTCATATTGCTTTGTGCGAAGCGAGGCGAGTTGACAACTGCATCGGTTACGCCAGCACCGACGCCACCCAGTAAATACTCTGCTTTGTCTTTATCCAACAGTTCCGATACTGCTTTCGCAGATTGTTGCGGATTCCCCTGGTCATCCCTGACCAGGTATTTGACTTTACGTCCATTGATGCCGCCCGAACGGTTAATGCTGTCGAAATAGGTAGTGATGCCGGCTACATAATCCCGACCCAGACTGGAATTGGTGCCAGAAAGATCGATGGCGTGTCCAACAACGATAGGGTTATCCTGCGCTTGCAGACTGTTGCTGACGAGGGTGGTGCTAAGCAGGGAAAGTGCGAGACATTTTTTTAGTAAGATTTTCATAAGCTCGGGCTAAGTAAATTGGTGCAATGCGGAAAGTTTGCCTGTCAAATATGACGCGCAGGTGACTGTTCGTTGCATGCTTGTTGCCTGAGTGGTGTTAAATCGATACCGTGCAGATAGATTAGAACTTACGCAAAACCGCCCCAGCTGCGTTATGGCTCCTTGTCGTACTGTGCGTACTGCCTGCGTCGCCATGCCTTGTTGGGACAATTTTGCGTAAGTCCTATAGATATTTTTTGATATGTTGCATTGCATCGAAAATTATTTTCGAAAAAGACTTAAGTCGACCTGTTTCGTAGCCGTTAAAGAGGTGTACGGATAAGGGGGATTGTCATGGATATCAAAGGAATTGCCAACGTTGCAACAACGTTGGCTGAGGTTGGTACTAGTCAGGCTGTCAGTATTGCTGTGCTGAAAAAGGCAAACGATATTCAGGCAGAGAGTGCAACCGCACTGATAGAGGCGATACCGGATAATAAGGCGACTTCGAATCTGCCATCTCATCTTGGTCGTAACGTGAATACCACAGCCTGATCTCGGAACGGATCTGATTGGCTCAAAACAGCGCACATCTTGTGCGCTGTTTTTCTTTTATGCCCGTGATTTTGCGCAAGCAAAACCCTCGCGCTTCCTTCATAATTCCGCTTTGTGACCCGGTATGGTCTGTTTATGTATGAGAGGAATGCTATGGCTGAAGTGCAATGGGGATGGTCGGACAGACTGAGTTTGCCATATCCGGCAATGGATGAAACACACCAGGAGTTTGTCGAGCTGTGCGCGGCGTTATCGGAGGATAATCCGGCGACTTTTCTGCAACGTCTGGATGCCTTAATAGAACATTCAGTAGCGCACTTTGAACAGGAAAATACCTGGATGGCCGAGACAGATTTCCCACCTAAGGGATGTCACGAGCAGGAACACAATGCCGTGTTAGAGATTATGCGCGAAGTGCGTCTGCGCTGCGAAGCTGGTGATAGCGAGTTGGGTACCCGACTGGCAGAAGAATTGCCACACTGGTTTGAGCACCATGTGGATACAATGGATAACATGCTGGCCAGGCATATGGCGGCATTGCAAAAAGAAGCAAGCGCTGTGACAGCCTGAAATTCACTGGCTGTTGGCACTGTATGCACAACAGCCAGCATCATCTGTTCATATCAAACTGTGCAGATAAGGTCTGATATGAACAGTTTGATTTCATTATGCTCTGGTCTCAGGCATGTACAGTGATCACAATGTCACCTAACTGTACGCGCTGACCTGCGCGGATTTTTGCCGTTTTCCTCAATTCCTGTTGTCCATCTACGCGCACATCGCCGCTGGCAACGATCATTTTCCCGGCACCACCGCTGTCACACAATCCAGCTACTTTGAGTAACTGGTTTAATTCTATAAATTCCCCCTCCAGGGCGAAGCTGATCTGCTGACTCATATCTATACTCAATTAATTCAGAAAGTGCGCAAGGATACACCAAAATTCAGGCGGGACTGTTCAAACTTTTCCTATTCTGACAGGTGCAGACTGATGCAAGAGATACAGGATTTAGCGGTAGGATCTGACTTGCAAACATGTACATTCATAGTAGGATGTTTTCTAAGCATAGAAAATTTTTTTTCTTTGTGTGTAAGTAATCCGGCGAGCCAGGCGACTAAGGCTTGCAGGTTCCCTTTTTTAATTTAGGAGATAGAGATGAGTAACAAAGCTTTGATCGCAATAGCATTGGCTGGTTTGGTCACTTCGGCTGTTGCAGTGGCCGCGGATGATGCGAAAGCACCGGCAAAAACTGAAAAATGTTATGGCGTTGCAAAAGCCGGTCAGAATGACTGCGCGACTAAAACCGGTAGCCATTCCTGCGCAGGACAGGCAAAAAAAGATAATGATCCTAATGAATGGAAAAAAGTACCTGCCGGTTCTTGCGAAAAAATGGGCGGTAAAACTGAAGCGCCAAAAAGCTGACCCGTCAGACATCACACACTGATTTTTCATTTGTCCGTTTTTTAAGCAAGCTCACATGCAATCATCATCCGCAACTGCTATCGAAGGTTTTGGTGTAGGTCTCAGAACTTGTCACTACCGGGATTTTTTAAACGCTCCACAGGCGGTAGATTGGTTAGAGGTCCATACTGAAAACTATATGGGAGACGGCGGATATGATTTGCATGTGTTAGAAGTGCTACGCAAGGATTACCCCATCAGTCTGCACGGTGTAGGCATGGGGTTAGGCTCGGCATCTGCCACCGGTGCAGGGCAGGAACAGCATCTGCAAGGTCTGAAACGATTGATAGACAGAGTAGAGCCTGGCCTGGTGTCCGAGCACTTGTGCTGGAATGCTGTGCACAATCACTTTCTGAATGACTTACTCCCTTTACCCTTAAGCAGTGTCGCCTTGCAATTAATGTGCGAGCGCGTAGATCGCATGCAGGATGTGCTGCAGCGCCGGGTGCTGATTGAAAATGTGTCCACCTATGTGCGTTTTGCTGCTGATCAGATGAGTGAAGCTGCATTTCTCGCAGAGCTGGTTCACAAAACAGGCTGTGGTGTTTTGTTGGATATAAATAACTTATATGTCAATCAGGTCAATCATGGTGAGAGTGCCATTGAAGCGTTACGGATTTACGCAGACTTGCCTGCTAGTACAGTAGGGGAGATACATCTGGCCGGACATTTGGATGCCGGAACTTGCCTGATTGATCATCATGGCAGCTGTGTTCATGATCAGGTCTGGAATCTGTATCAATTAGCCTGTCAGCAATTGTCTTACCAGGTTCCTGTTCTTATTGAATGGGATACGGATATTCCTGACTTGCATGTGTTGCTTGAAGAGGCGACTAAGGCAAGGCAACTGTCTGCACCGCAGCTGGCTGAGGTGAGCTCATGAAGCCAGAACTGTTTGAGTTGCAACAAAGCTTTGCCAGGGCATTGCAAAATGTACAGCAGGTGCCTGATTTATTACCTCAGCTTCAGCCTCATACCGAGTTGCAGGACAGGTTGGCCATCTATCGCGGCAATTATGCTGCGCTGACGCTGCGCGCATTGGAGTCCGCGTATCCGGTGCTCAGATGTCTGGTTGGCGAAGATTTTTTTGCACAAATGGCCAAGGCGTTTGCGCTGGCGCATCCGTCTGATTCCGGTGATATGCATCGCTTTGGCGCTGCCTTAGCACGCTTTTTGGGTGAGGCTGAACTGGATCCAAAATATGCGTATTTTGTGGATGTGGCGCGCCTGGAATGGCAAGTGCATAGGGCTTATTTCGCGACAAATGCGGCTGCCTTGTCACTGACTGATTTGATTCGAAAAGCTGGCGAAATGGAGCAGGAACTGACCGCTGTCAGACCTGTGCTTCATCCGGCATGTCAGTTATTCCGTTCGGAGTCAGGCGCAATCGATGTCTGGCTTGCGCACCAAGAGACAAGTGAAAAAGCCGACCCAGATCAACATGAACTGTTGTTGCCAGTAAATTTGGAGCGGAATTTAGGCGTGCTGAGTCGCGTCAACTGGAAGATCCAGGTACATCGCATCGAAGAGCCGGCTTGGCTGGCATTGGAGCAGATACAAAGCGGGGTAAGTCTGGAGCAGGCATTTGAAGTTGCTTTACAGGCCCAGGCTGATTTCGATGTGGCCCAAGGCTTACGGCAATGGCTGGACTGGGGCTGTTTTGCTGATGTCCTGACTCAATAAATCTAATTAGCTTTTCATAATTCAATAGCATTGTTTTTTGGTGATTTGCTGCAATGCAGTGAAGTTGCAAGTTGTTCCCAGAATAAGCAATGCAGATCCTACGTGAAATCGAAATCGGAACACACCATGAACATATTTAAATTAGCCGCCGGGCTGGAAAATGAATTCGGAAATCGCATGCAGCAATGGTTGCAGCCCTTGGCCTTGCTAGCAATACGCTGCTTTGTAGCCTGGCAATTCTTTAAGGCGGGACTGTTGAAGGTCCAGGACTGGGAGTTGACGCTGTCCTTGTTCAGGGAAGAATATCAGGTACCTTTGCTATCTCCGGAACTGGCGGCGCTGCTGGGAACAGCGGGGGAATTAGTGTTGCCACTGTTTCTGATTGCCGGCTTGTTTTCCCGTCCTGCAGCATGCGGGTTATTCATGGTGAATCTGATGGCGGTGATCTCCTATCCTTTGTTGTGGACTCTGGACTGCCCAGCAGCAATTCGCGACCATTTTTATTGGGGCGGAATGTTGCTGCTGATGATAGTAATGGGACCAGGGCGACTGAGTCTGGATGGATTCTTTAAAAACGCTTCGTCCAAATCTGCATAGTATTAGCACGCAATTTGATTTAAGCCAGATTTGGCTGCATTGTGCTGGCATTGATTTTTTTGTGAGCAGGTCTATAATGCGCATCCCTTACCAAAGGTCAATGCTGATTTAGGGGAAAAAATAATTTAAGAGTATTTACTCTAGATTTGTAATTAAATCTATTCAGCTATTTGACCTGATGCGATACTTCATGTGAGTTTTTAGAACGCTCGTGCCATTACATGGTAATAAACAAGCGTGCGCTTCTTGTGACTTACAAACATAATTCTTACAGGAGACAACAATGCGTCAACATTCAGTAATGCTGACACTGATATCCGCTGCAGTTTTATCTGCTTGCGGTGGCAGTGGCACCCCAGGCCCAGCCGTCGACAATTCGATGGCACGTGGTACTCTGGTTGCAAATCCACCTAATCTGGTACCGATTCCTCAGGCGAATGGTACAGCTGTCACTAAGCTGGATCCGGTTGTCTTTAAGGGCATGTTAGAGGCAGCTAAGCCAGGCTTCACGCAGCTGACTGGCGTGCCTAAGTGCGAAATTTCCACTTACTACATGAAATACATTACCGTTGGTGGAGCGAACGAACCTACCAATGCGACTGGCGCGATTATGGTTCCATCCGGTAGCGATCCAGCCTGTACCGGCCCACGTCCGGTTCTGCTGTACGCACATGGAACTACGACCGACAAGGCTTTCAATATGTCGAATCTGCGTGACAACCAGGAAGCCACCCTGGTCGCTGCTATGTATGCGGCTCAAGGCTTTATCGTAGTTGCGTCTAACTATGCGGGTTACGACGTTTCTTCACTGAGCTACCATCCTTATCTGAATGCAGAACAGCAAGCCAACGATATGGTTGATTCCCTGCGTGCTGCACGCAAGGCTTTCCCTGTGATTGGTGCCCAAGACTCCGGTAAGCTGGTACTGACTGGCTATTCTCAAGGTGGTCACGTTGCGATGGCAACCCAGCGCGCAATGCAGACAACTTACGCTTCTGAATTTAAAGTAAGTGCTCTTGCTGGTATGTCCGGTCCATATGCACTGGCAATGTTGGGCGATGCTGTATTCGGTGGCGCGCCTAATGCTGGCGGTACTGTATTTACACCAATGTTGACGACCAGTTTCCAGAAGTCTTATGGCGGTATTTACAACTCTCCAGGCGACATCTACGAAGATAAATACGCTACAGGAATCGAGTCCTTACTGCCAGGCAGCCTGAGCTTCAGTGAGTTGTTTACTACAGGTAAATTGCCACAACTGGCGATGTTTGCAGCCGACTCGCTGCCAGCCGCAAAGCCTGGATTCGGTGCATTCTTTGGTGCAGGAAATCTGGTTAAAACCAGCTATCGCAATGCCTATGTTGCTGACCTGGTGCAAAATCCTTGCGGCGCAAACCCTGCTGATCCATTGAACTGCGCTCCTGCTAACGGATTGCGTAAAGCCGGTGTTAAGAATGACTTACGTAACTACGTACCTCAAGTGCCAACCATGCTGTGCGGTGGCAATGCAGATCCAACCGTCTTCTTTGTGAGCACTCAAGCAACAGCTGGCTATTTCCTCGCAAAAGGCTTGCCTTCCGCTGCCCTAACCGTGTTAGACGTGGACTCTGCTCCGACTGGTGTAAGTGACCCATTTGCAGCTGCTAAAGTTGGCTTCGCGCAAACTAAAAAGGCAGCGATCGATGCTGCTATCGCTGCAAAGCAGGATCCGACTCAGGCAATCGCAAGCGCTTATCACGGCACTTTAGTTCCACCATTCTGCAATGCTGCAGCACGTGGCTTCTTCCAACAAGTTTTGGCTAAATAAGCGTGGAGATCACTCAAATGATGAAAACTAAATTGGCTGCGGCCGCTTTGTTTGCCCTCGCTTCCAGCTCAGCGTTTGCTTACGACTATACTGTGCGTGGTGGTGTGATTGGTATCAATATTCACTCAGAATCGCCAGATTTCACCAGTAACGGTCCTGCATTTCTGACGCCTCAGCCTGCGGGTCTGACAGTCGGCAATGCGAAAACGCTGTTGTTTGGTCTGACCAAAAAACTCAACGATAACTTTGAGCTGGATTTCGTTGCTGGCTTGCCGCCAGAGCATGAGGTCTATGGTCGTGGCGTATTGGCACCATACGGTGTGATTGCTCGTGTGAAGCAACGCGCACCGACGGTATTTGTGAACTATAAGTTCGGTGCGCCGAGCTCAAGTTTCCGTCCTTTTGTCGGTCTGGGTATCAATTACACACAGTTCTTTGATGCTAAAACCACACCATTAAACGACATCGCTGTAGGCGGACCAACTAAGCTGAACCTGACAAGTTCGTTTGGTCTGGCGGCTCAGGTTGGTGCGACTTATCAGTTGAACGAACGCTGGTCTGTGACTGCTTCTGTCGCAACAGCTAAAGTGAAAACGGATATGACAGCAATAACAGGTAGTATTGAACGTAAAACTACGGTTGACTTTAAGCCTGTTGTGGTTGCGGTAGGTGTTGGCTATAGCTTCTGGTAATTCCAGTCCTGAGTCATAAAAAATAAAAAACCCGGATACGCATCAGTCGTATCCGGGTTTTTTTTGTTTTAGCCCGCCAAATCTTTTACAGTCTCTGGATGATGGTAAGCTGCCGGTCGCAGTCTTACACGGCTACCTGATTGCGTCCCGCCTCTTTGGCGCGGTATAAGGCTTGATCTGCTGCTTCTATCAATGCGCTGTAGTCTTGCTCCTCGCTCAGGGTCGCGACACCAAATGAGCCTGTAATGTGTGGTAGCGCCTTATTGTGTTCATGAAAGACCCTGGCCTTAGCCAACCTGTTACACAGCCTTTGCGCAACCGTAAACGCTTGTTTTTGCGCTGTTCCAGGTAGGATTACCATCATTTCCTCGCCACCATAGCGGGCTGCAAAGTCGGTCGGCCTGAGGCCTGCATTCAATACCTTGGCAGCAGTTTGCAGTGCATCGTCACCCAATACATGTCCATAGGTATCATTGAAGCGCTTAAAGTGATCCAGGTCGACCAGTATGATGCTGAGCGGGGTAGCGCTGGCCTGCGCCTGTTGTACCAAGGCAGGCAGCTGGCTGTTGAGCCATGCACGGTTATGTAGTCCGGTTAAGCCGTCGACCATCGATAATTGGCGATAGAATTCGCCCACCTTCTGGCGACTGCGTATCTGCGCATTGGCTGCACGTATCCGGAACGACAGCAGTTGCAGCAGATTCCTGGCGACGCCATTGGACTCTTCAATCAGACGCCACATTGTTTCTGCTTCTATCACCAGCAATTCACTGTCCTGTATCGCAGTGACGGTGGCAGAGTGGGTTTCTTCATCCAGCACCGATAGCTCACCTACGCATTCTCCGGGCAGGTATTGAGTAATCGTATTTTCGATATGATTATTATCGTCGTTGAGCTTACTGATACCGAGTGCGCCTTGCAATACCACATACAGTCGTGAGCCTGAGCTATTGGCATCAAGCACGATTTGTCCGGTTCTGGCGCTGACTACCGCGCAGTGACTCAGAATGTGGCGGATCAGTGGTAAATTTTGTTCAGGAATATCGCGGAATAACTGTATATCTTCGACCCGGTAATGCGTTTGATTGAAAACCATTAACTGTTCCAACATTGATTTATCCAGATACATAGTACTCACAAAAAAATTTGATTCAGTGCTTCACAGCGCATTTCAGTTTCCCGGAAAATACTCAGGCATTCTTTTTCATCCAGAGCTAGCGTATCCCAAGCTTGCTGCGACAGCAAGGGGACTGCATCATTTTCCTGGCCATTCAGATCCAGCGCATGCACCATACTGTTAGCAACGTGGATGACCGAGGCGAGCGGATGAATATCTTCCAGGTCTGGCTGGTGGTGGCCGCGTATCGCATCCTGCACCGCTTCTGCGAAGTGCCAGTGTTGTGCTAGTGCCAGCCCGGCTTCGACATGATTCGTCTGTAAAACACTGTTTTCTGCTTCGATCAGCGCGCAATCCAGTGTGACTTTGGTTTGAATGACTTGCGCATAGGCAGATGGATTATGCGTCACCAGCACCAGTCGCCCTATGTCATGCAGCAATCCGGCCGTGAATGCAAAGTCATGCTTCATATGCAGGGCACGTGAAATTAGTTCGGCGCAGACCGCTGTAGCAGTGCTATGGCGCCAGAAAGAACGAAAATCAAAGCCAGGGCAGTTAACTATTGGGAATTGACGTGACATGACAGAAGTACGGATCACATTCTTTATATTTCTGACGCCAAGTAAGGCAGTTGCTTGCTGTATGGTGACGACTCTGGAGTTGGTGCCGAAATGGGAGGAGTTTGCCAGACGCAGAATTTTGGCTGTAATGGATTGGTCCATAGCAATTTTTTCATTCATGCTATCCATGCTGGATTCATCATTACTGAGGTCGGCAAGTAGCTCGTGGGCGACCTCGGGCAAAGTTGGCAGATCCCGGATGTGACGAATGATTTCACTCATCCCTGTCGTCTCGATATTGCTCATGATGCGAGTCCCTCGCGATAATGCACGATGAATTGTTTAAGTGTCTGCATCGCGCCTTCTTCGGTAGCATGCCGGAACAAATAGTCTAAGCGCTTTAGCTGGTGCTGCAGTTCCTCCGCATCCACTTTCTGCTCACCGGCTTCAGCGACTATGCTAAGTAAATGCACGTCATGGTGGGCGATTGCCTTGATGGTAGCCTCCGTCAGGCTGACGCCCGCAGGCAGTAAAACGTGTCCCATCTTGTCGAGCAGGTCATCCGCCAGTACCATGCCTGCCTCGAGCTTATTCAGTGGGAGATAGCGACTGTGCTTGCTCATTGTTTTGCCTCCGTCTTTACGGGCTGTGCTGCTGCCAGACAACCCGTTCGGGGTTCAGATTGCGAAGTGCTTAGCTTGCCTACTTATTATTGCAAACCATTAATATGAGCATATATGACAAACTTCGCAATGCCTAGCCCCAATTATGTGCAATTTGTTATGATCTGCTGCAAATAGGAAGCTGGGGAAATAATGCGTATCTGGACATCGTTGCAGTCTGTCAGGCGGCCGCGCTTAATGCTGGCCATATTTTTGGGGATGTTCAGCAGTGTCTTGTGGCCTGAGAGCTGGCGCATGTCGACGCGCGTCTTGTTGAGCTGGGATGTTACTGCCTGGACTTATCTGGTGCTGATGGGGTGGATGATGTCACGTGCAAGGCCAGAGCAAGTGATGGAGATGGCCGAGAAAGAAGATGAAAGCGCAGTCGCAATCCTGACCCTGATTTCTGTTTGCGCCAGCATCAGTCTGGCTGCCATTGTGATTGAATTGGCAGGCATACAGGGAGCGGCAGCCGAGGTGAAGTTCTACCATTATGCGCTGACAGGTGTGACTGTGATCGGGGCCTGGGCACTGGTGCCGGTAGTCTTTAGCTTTCATTACGCTTTATTGTTTTATGCCTCACCGGAGCAGCAGCGTGCCTTGAAGTTCCCGGATCTGGAGTGTATTCCGGATTTCTGGGATTTCCTGTATTTTTCTTTCACTATTGCAGTCGCAGCGCAGACTTCAGATGTCAGTGTGATGTCTGGCAGTGCGCGTAAAACAGTTTTATTTCAATCTGTACTGAGTTTCTTCTTTAATGTCGCGATACTTGGTTTTTCGATTAATATCGCCGCCAGCCTGGTCAGCGCTTGACGCAGGCATTTTTGCACAGGTGCTATGCCTGTGTCTTTCCTGATGTTCAATGGCATCAATGGATATTTTTTCTCAAGTGAACGCATGCTACTTAACTATATCTGGATCAGTTTTTTTCTGATCAGCTTTCTTGCCTCTCTGTTGCAATTCCTTGTTTTCGGCGATGTCGACGTTTTCAAACGCATTATGGATGGTACGTTTGAATCTGCCCGTATGGGTGTGATGGACATCGCATTGCCACTGGCGGGGGTGATGACGCTGTGGCTGGGTATTATGAATGTCGGAGAAAAAGCAGGTGCCATCCAGTTTTTTGCGCGCATCATAGGTCCGTTTTTTTCGCGGATTTTTCCTGGCGTGCCTGCCGATCATCCGGCCAACGGACATATGGTAATGAACTTTTCGGCGAATTTATTGGGGCTGGACAATGCCGCCACGCCGTTTGGGCTGAAAGCGATGGAGAGTTTGCAGACCTTGAATCCGAATAAGGACGAGGCGACCGATGCGCAGATTATGTTCCTGGTACTGCATACTTCCGGCCTGACTCTGATACCGCTTTCTATCATGGCGCAACGTGCCATCCTGGGGGCGCAAAATCCTTCGGATATTTTCATTCCCTGCCTGATCGCTACCTACGTCGCTACGATAGTCGGTCTGATCGCCGTCGCCATTTGTCAGCGCATTAATCTGCTGAACCGGGTAGTGCTGGGATGGTTAGGTGGTATCAGTGCCGCCATCATCAGTTTGGTCTGGTATATGAGTCATTTCATGAACCGGACTGAGATCGAAGTTTTCTCGAAAGTCAGCAGTAATCTGCTGCTGTTCTCCATCATCGTTGTCTTCATACTCGGGGCCATGCGAAAAAAAGTGAATGTGTATGAAGCATTCATAGAAGGGGCGAAGGGGGGGATGCAAACTTCACTGACTATCATTCCCTATCTGGTTGGCATGCTGGTGGCCATCGGTGTGTTACGCAATGCCGGTGTGCTGGGTATGGTGGTCTCAGGCTTTACCTGGCTGTTTTCACGGTTGGGTATCAATACCGATTTTACTTCTGCTTTGCCGACTGCGTTAATGAAGCCGTTCAGCAGCAGTGGTTCACGTGCATTGATGGTGGACGCCATGAAAACCTATGGTGTTGATTCCTTTGTGGGCAGGCTGACCTGTATATTTCAGGGTTCAGCTGACACGACCTTTTACATCGTCGCATTGTATTTTGGATCGGTTGGTATACGTAAGACCCGCTATGCGATTTCGGTTGGTCTGATCGCAGATTTTGCTGGCGTGATCGCTGCGATTTTTGTTGCTTACCTGTTTTTTCATTGAGCTGATCAACGAAGCAGCCATCATAGTGATGGCTGCTTGCTCAGGACTTATTTGGGAATGATGCTGGTTTTGTAGACCGGATATTGCTGGTAATTCTGATCCCAGGAACTGTGACGTTTTGCGAAAAACTCCAGCCGTGCGGCCGGATTTTTGGCAAAGGCCGGATCAGACTTCAACTTTTGCGCAAATTCTTTTTTCAGTTCCGGATCTGCCGCCAGCTGTTCTCTGGCGACGTCTTCCGCCACATAAGCTTCCATGTATTCTTTTTGTTCAAAGGCGTTATTGAACATGCCCCAGTTGACCAATGCGTCTGCCGAGGCGGGTTCGAATAATGTGGCAACCAACGCTGACTTTGGTTGTGCCGACGGAATGAATAATGAGGCTTTGCCAAAATTAGCAGTCGCGGTTTTCCATTCGCCTTGTAGCTTCAATTGCTGATGTGACTCAAAGGAGTGGCTGGCAAATTTCGCCTGGCTGGTTTGAAAGCGTTCTACCGCAACATCACTGAGTGGTGCGCTCAGAGACTGAAACTGTATGCCATGCAGCCTGAGTTTTTCCAGCACCGGTTTGGCATAGGCGGCAGGTACCAGGTAGCCGCCTGCAGGTAATTGTATCTGTGCGTCAGGGATAACCTCGTCGCGCAGTTTGACTTTCCATAACTGTGGTTTGCTTTCGTCATAGCGCGTCATCAGCGCGCCTGATATCTCAGACATGGTACGTGTATAAGCATAGCCACGGAAATTGATTTGTTTGTAGTTCTCAGTCGTTTTGTAAGTGACTGGCAGCTTGTTACCTGCTGCATTGACGGCACGCATATCAGCCTGCTCAGCGAGTTTTTTCCATTCGTTGCCATGACGCGCTACCTGATTCAGGATGGCGTAAATACTGTTTTTTGTGATTTTTACCCGGGTTGCATACTCTTTCCAGGAATGGGTTTCCACCAAAATGCCAAAGCGATTTCTGAGCAGAAAATAGCCATTCGAAAAGCGCGCGCCGGGGACGCCATCGATGAAGCCGGATTGCGGATCATCTTCTTCCGCAAAAGACATATAAAACGGCTGTGGCAAAGAGCCACTTTTCTCCAGCTCCGTGATGACGCTGTCGCGTAAGGCTTTACCGCTGCGTCGCAATTCTGCATCGCCCGCATTCACAGGTTCGACCTGAATTGAAATATCGTGTTCGAATTTTGCGCCATCCGTCACATGTAAATCAGCGCTGACCAGCGGATCCCACAGATTGATCAGCCTGAGCATGGCCTGCATTTCAGGTGCATCTGCTTTGATGTAATCGCGGTTCAGGTTGAAGTTTTGTGCTGTCGTGCGCCATCCCATTTCTTCTGGTCCACGCTGATTTGGACGATTCCATTTGCCGAAGCGTTCGTGTCCATCAACATTAAACACCGGTACGAACAACAAGACCTGCCTGTCGAGCAAATCGCTGCCCTGATTTTGTGCCAGTAATTCTTTGAGAACTAAGAAGCCCGCATCTTTTCCATCGATTTCACCAGCATGTATGCCAGCCTGTATCAGTGTGACCGGGATTTGTTTTTCTTTGACAGCCAGTGGTGTCAGCGCGCCGGTTTTGGTCACCAGCATCGCCAGCAAGGGCCGTCCTTCGGGACTGCGGCCAAATTCCTGGCAGCGTACAAATTTAGGATAATTTTTTTGGAAATTCCGGCACAGAGTTTCTACCTCATCGTAGCGACCGGTTTTTTGAAATTGCGACTTTTCTGCGAGTGTGGTGATGCTTTCTGCGGCGAGGGCAGTACCGCCAGTCATGAGACTGGCGATCAGGAAGGGCAGTAATTTCATGGCTGAGCCTGGTAATGATGAGAACACAGATTGTCAAATCGTATCGTCGAATGTTGACGATACGCAATCTTACAGCAGGCTCAGACCCTGCACACCCCGCTTGGTTCCCGGTTTAGGCGGATGTGATGTTTTCTACGATTTTTTGTTGCCACCACTTTGCTTTGTCCAGCAATTGCTGAGTGTCGAGGCTGGTCAATACGCGTTCGCGCATCAGGCAACGCCCATTGACCCAGGTGTGCGTTACCTGTTCACGTCCCGCCGCATACACAATTTGCGATGCCGGATCGAACATAGGCTGAGTTTCTATCGTATCGAGATCAATCGCGATCAGATCCGCGCGTTTGCCGGGCAGCAGACTGCCGATTTGACTATCCAGGCCCAGTGCCCTTGCGCCCGCTAAAGTTGCCATTTCCAAAGCTTTGTGTGCATGCAGTGCAGTTGGGTCGCCTGATTGGGCTTTCGCCAGCAGGGCGGCCAGACGCAGATCGCCGAGCAGATCCAGCTTGTTATTGCTGGCTGCGCCATCCGTGCCTATACCCACATTCACGCCCTGTTGTTGCATTGCGTGGATGCTGGCGAAGCCGGAAACCAGTTTCAGATTACTGGCAGGGTTATGGGCGATATGCACACCCTGACGCGCCAATAATGCGATTTCATCTTCAGTGGTATGCACCATATGCGCTGCAATCAGATTGGCTGACAGCAGACCGAGTTGATGCAGGCGTTCCAGCGGGCGTTTGCCGTGTTGTTCCAGACTGCCTTGAATTTCTTCCTGGGTTTCATGGATGTGGCAATGGATCCCCATGCCATGTTGTTCGGCCAGTGCGATAATTTTGCTGAAGGTGCTGTCGGCTACGGTGTAGGGGGCATGCGGAGCCAGGCGGAAGTCAACGCCGTCTTGCCCGGCAAACTGCTGATGGGCCGCCAATGCTTTTTCCAGATAGTCATCGGCATTGTTACCATAGCCAGTAGGGAATTCCAAAATGCTGCAACCAACCACAGTGCGCATGCCGCTGGCCAATCCGGCACGCGCCACCGCGTCATGATGGAAATACATATCATTGACGGTGGTGGTGCCGCCTCTGAGCATTTCTGCGATAGCAAAACTGGTGCCATCGAACACGAACTGGTCGGAGACATGCTTTTTTTCTGCTGGCCAGATGTGGTGATTCAGCCAGTCCATCAGTGCCAGATCATCGGCCAGTCCACGCAAAAGGCTCATGGCCGAATGCGCATGTAAATTCACCATGCCAGGCATGATGCAGTGCTTGACTAGCTCTATGTGTTCTGCATCCGGATAGCCTAGCCGCACTTCATTGCTGGGTGCAATTTCACGGATTTTCGTTCCTTCGATAACGAGTGCATGATGTTGCAACACGACGCCCGCTGGTTCGACAGGGATCAGATAGTGCGGATGGAGGCAGGTAATTGTCATGAGGAATACTTTCAGTTGTTTGCCGGATTATATCGGGAATAGAAATTTCTTGAATGCAGCTGTTTCCCTAAGCTGATTCGCTTGTAAAACAATGATATTGCTCACTGCGCATGTAAAATGCAGTCTGAATTCAGATAATCCATGTTTATTGTTTGTCAGGGGGAAAGATGAAACTGTATGGTTACTTCAGAAGCTCGGCCTCTTACCGGGTACGTATTGCATTAAACCTCAAAGGCTTGGACTATGAGCATGTGGGTGTGCATCTGGTAAAAAATGGCGGAGAACATTTATCCGAAGCTTTCCGTGCGATCAACCCGGAAGCATTAGTGCCAGCGCTGACAGATACTTATGACGGTGCTGAACTGGAATTGAGCCAGTCGCTGGCTATTTTGGAGTATCTGGATGAAAAATATCCGCAATATCCATTGCTGCCTGCGGATTTGGGCTTACGCGCTCAAGTCAGGTCATTCGCGCTGTCTATTGCTTGTGAGATACACCCGGTCAATAATCTGCGTGTTTTGAAATACCTGAGCCAGACTTTGGGTGTGACAGATGAGCAGAAAAATGCCTGGTATCGGCATTGGTGTGAAACTGGTTTGATTGCCTTGGAGAAAAAGTTGTCGCGGGATGGCGTCAGGCACGCATTTTGTTACGGCGATGAGCCAGGTTACGCAGAATGCTTACTGGTGCCGCAAATTTTTAATGCGCAACGTTTTCAGTGTGATTTATCTCAGGTGCCTGAGTTGATGCGTATCAATCAAAATTGCCTGGACCATCCAGCATTTATCAAGGCACATCCAGGAAATCAGCCCGATGCAGATGCGTGATGAATCTGTAAGGCAATCAGTGCAGAACGCATTACGTCGGGTTTACGATTGAGTAAGGCGGGGTGTAGCAGATACTCCGCCTTTAATTCAATCGTCCCGAGGGTTCGTCGCCTGTATTGAGTGCCTCATTCAACACGGAGATCAGCAATGAGCGTGTGAGTTTGGATTTTGTGGTGTAACCGTCGATTGCAAATTGATGATGTACAGTTTGCTCAGGAGCATTTCCCGGCTGACCAGTGCGCAATACAATCTTCAAGCTGGTACGGTTTAGTTCGCCGCGGATAGCTTCCACTAACTTCAGCCCTGCATCTACAGTTTCCATCACAACGTCAAGCAACAGCAGCGCAATATCATTTTCTGTTTCAAGAATTTGACGTGCTTCTTTGGCTGAGTAGGCGTGCAGAAAATGTAGTGGACGTCCGTGAATGCGGACTCCAGTCAGGGCAAGCAGGGTAGTCTCATGGACGTTGACATCATCGTCCGTAATCAGAATTTTCCAGGGATGAACTTCGGTTTTTTGAGCGACATCCTGTTGATCTTCATCCAGAAAATGAATCACGTCATCATCCGATTCGCAATTGGACGTATTTTCACTCAAAGAGTATGAAGACGGTGCAGAAAAAGCGTCTGCAAAGATAGAACTCAACTGTGTATTGACGCCCATTACGATCAAGTGATCGCGTTGAATCAAGCCGGGCAATTTACTGTGTAACTGCTTCATCAGTGTTCTCCCTGGTGCTTGGATTTTTATGTCATGTCTAATCTTATGTGAAGCAAACTTGTTTATCAAGACTAGACGCGGAAAATCCTGAAAGAATTTACATGTAAATGAGAACTTGCGTTTCATTTTTTCGATTTGCAACTTGCACTGGTGTACTATGAACTCTCGTATGTATGTTCCAATTGAATCAAGAATGAAGTGAGCGACTTATTTCACATTGAAAATTAGGGTAAACATTCAAAGGTAGGAGGGGTGTTGGTGTCAACGCAATTTCTAGTCCTCATTCTTTTGCTTCACAGCATGATACTCATCTACGTGCTGAGTATTTTTCCCGATAAACACTTCAATCCAAATCATTGTCTGACGCCTGCTTCGCTCAGGTCGGGCGGTTATTTGCTACTCGCATCTGCACTGGGTGCCAGTGCCTATCTTATGCTTTCATCAGTCCAATTGCCTGATGCCTTACCATGGCTATTGATCGGGATGTCGCTGGCATTTTCATTCTTTTTGCTTCAAAGAAATTTTACTGACGCAATTCGTCGTTTGGTTTGGGTTGGTATCGCTGGCGACCTGATTTTCTTGCCGCTTGTTTTGTCCCATGGCACTCACTACTGGCTATGCCCAGCGCTGATTTTGCGTGCTGCTTTGCAAGCCTTGTTGGTACGGGAAACCTTGAGCCGAGATCAATTACGGCAAACTGTGCAGATCATCTCTGCTTCGGACGAAATTTATCGCTCCATGTTTTATTCAGCGCCGGATGCTTTGCTGGTGCATCTGCAGGATGGCCGTTGCATAGACTGGAATGCGCGTTGGGAGCAGCTCAATGGTGTTGCTGCGACCACCTTGCGTGGCGAAACTTCGATTTTCGATATCTGGGTGGATGCGTCGCAATACCGCACGCAGATGGGTTTGCTGCAGGAGGGGCAGCCCTCAGTGTCCTGCGATCTGGAGATGAAGAGTCATACCGGAGAAATGATACCGGTGGGTGTGACGCTGCGTCAGGTCGAACGTCAGGGGCAATGGTATTTTCTGCTTACCTTGCGTGATCGCAGAACGCTGATACAGGCCGAAACCGAGCGCGACCAGGTAGTCAAGGAATTGGCGCAACGTGAGAAAGTCCTGTCCACAGTTTTTCAACTGGTACCCGACACGCTGACCATTACGCGTATGGAAAACGGGCAGTACATAGACGTCAACCGGAATTGGGAACCTTTGTCCGGATACACCCGGGAAGAAGCGATAGGACGCAGTTCTGCAGATTTAAATTTATGGCAGGATTTTTCTCAGCGCGATCAGCTTATTCAGCGCATAAACCGTGATGGGGAGGCGCGCAATATGCAAATCGCATTCCGCCATAAAGATGGTCGTATCTCGCAATGTCTGGTGTCCGGATCCCGCTTCGATATGGATGGAAGTGCTTACCTTTTATTGAGTTCGCGCAGTATCGATGCCGAGCTGCGCGTAGAAGGTGCGCGGCAGGAAGCAGAACAGTTATTGCGTGAAAGCGAGCGCCAGTACGCAGATTTGTTTCAAATGTCACCGGTACCTTTGGTACTGCTGCAGGTCGGTAGCTGGCAAGTCCAAAAACTCAATGATGCCTGGCACAGAGAGTTTTATGCTGCTATGGACAGGGATGGTCAAAGCAGTGCATGGCGGCAGCAGTTCAAGACAGATTTCTCTCCTATGTTGGTTTTGCTGGAGCAGTTGAGTCAACAAGGCAATGTAGAACAGACCGAGGTGTCTGTTACCGGCCTGGGGGCTGCGCAAAGAATTTGCCGCATGTCTGCACGCTTTCTGGATCCCGAAGCCTCATTGCTGATTGTGGCATTGATGGATGTGACTCAGCAGGTGAAGATAGAAAAAGAAATTCGTGAGCTCAGCGCGCAACTGGAGCGGCGGGTGGTCTTGCGTACCCGTAAGCTGGAGCAGGCGAATCAGGAGCTCGCGAAAGCCATGGAAAATCTGCGTTATACCCAGGCTGATCTGGTGCGCTCTGAAAAAATGGCGGCACTGGGGTCTTTGGTTGCTGGTGTTGCGCATGAATTGAACACGCCACTGGGGAATAGTGTGACCGTAGCCAGTACCTTGCAGGATAAGGTACATGAATTAATGCTGCAGCTGGATACTGGCAATTTGAAACGTTCGGGCATGAAGCTGTTTATGGATTCCTACCTGGAAGGTTTAGACCTGTTAATGCGCAATTTAGAGATTGCGCGTGATCTCATCGGTAGTTTCAAGCAAGTGGCGGCGGATCAGTCCAGTAATCAAAGACGACAGTTTGAATTGTCGCGGGTGCTCGAAGAGGTGGTTGTGACGCTCACGCCCCTGTATAAGAAAACTGGATTTCATCTCGATTGCACGCTGCAGCCTGGCATTTCTATGGATAGCTATCCTGGACCGCTGGGGCAGATTTTGACGAATTTTGTGACGAATTCTTTATTGCATGGATTCGAAGGAAAAACCACGGGCAGGATGACTGTGCGTTGCCACGAAATCGATGCGGAGTTTGTCGAAATTCAGTTCAGCGATGATGGTGTAGGCATGACTGAATCTGTGCAAAAGAAAGTGTTTGATCCGTTTTTTACCACTAAACTAGGCCATGGCGGTTCCGGACTGGGTATGCACATCGTCTACAACCTCGTTACCCAGGTATTAGGCGGAGAGATTGAATTGAATAGTCAGCCTGGGCAAGGTGTGTTGTTTACACTGAGACTGCCGCGTTTTGCGCCGGATCTTGCAATGGTGCAGGATGAAGCATCAGCCACCTGATGATAGCGCTCATAACATAACGATACAAATCTACGGGGAAATTGCGCTGGCTGGCTGAACTTTCTGTTTCTGGGCCAGTCTGAGCTGCAGCTTACAGTGCTTAGTATGTGTAGATGGATAATCTGCCCAGCATAAGTACTGAATTCCCTTCCAATTTTTATCATCCATCATTCAATGAAATCTAAAGATGCCTTGCCAGCTTTTCCCCTGCGCGTATTGACCATGTCGGTATTACTGGCTGTTCAGGCTCAGGCCTACGCACAGCAAACCACGCAGCCGCCGCAAACCGTGCTCAGTGAAGAGAGCAAAAAGCCTGAAGTGAAAAAAGCTGCGCCTAAAGACAGTGCTGGCGGTATGCAAAAAGTCGAAGTGCAGGGCGCACGCCAATATGATGAGCGGCGTCAGGATACGGCAACCAAGATCGTAGTCACCCAGGAAGACATCGTACGCTATGGCGATACCACGGTGGGTGATGTGCTCAAGCGTTTGCCCGGCGTAACCATAGGCGGTGTACAGGGGCGCGGCGGCGATATTCGTATGCGTGGACTGGGTTCTGGCTATACCCAGATTTTGTTAAATGGTGAGCCTAGCCCACCCGGGTTTTCGCTGGATTCTATCTCGCCGGACCTGATCGAAAGAATAGAAATTATCCGTGCAGCGACTGCAGAACTGAGCACTCAGGCAATCGCTGGTGCGATCAACATCGTATTGAAACGCGCAGTGCAGACCGCACAGCGCGAAATTAAGTTTGGTGGTCAGGTGGATGGTGGCAAATATGGTGAAAATCTGAATTTCCAGACTTCCGATAAAGCCGGTCGTATGTCGTATTCGATATCCGGCAATGTGACGCATGGCCAGTATGAGCGTCCTACTGTGACCGATTACGTAGTACGCGATGCAAACGGAAAAATCACTGGACAACAACACACTGATTTACTGGGTTGGGGCACTTTTAACGGCATTGGTTTTTCGCCGCGTGTGAACTGGAGTCTGGAAAACGGCGACACCATCACGACCCAGAGTTTTATCAACGCCAATCGTTTTTCCGGACATAATAAGGAAGTGACCGCTACCTCAGTCGGTTTGCCGCCTTCTTACCAGAGCGATATGCAGACCGTGAATTCTGATTTTGCCATGCTGCGCACCAATCTGAACTGGATACATAAGCTGGCTGACAGTGCCAAGCTGGATGTGAAATTGGGACTGAACTATAACAAACGTTCGTCGGATGTGGGCTTGATCGGCTATGGTTACAACCAGGCTCAGGTACTGGATCGCAAATCGCTGTCCGATGGTATTGGTAAGGGCTTGACGACCAGTGGTAAATACTCTGCCCCTTTCGTTGAAGATCACGCCTTTGTGTTGGGCTGGGATGCGGAATACAGCAAGCGCAGCGAGAATCGTCAGCAGACCGATATCGTGAGCGCCGATCCGGTCACCAATATCACCTTGAAGCCTATCAATCTGAACGAGGACTATAACGCGACTGTCAGTCGTCTGGCTTTGTTCGCACAGGATGAATGGAGTATTAGCAAGCAGTGGTCGCTGTATGCCGGTTTGCGTTGGGAAGGTCTGGATACCAAGAGCGTAGGTAGTACCTATGCTGAGGTGAATAACCGCTCCAGCGTCTGGAGCCCGATTTTGCAAACTTTATGGAAGCTGCCGGGCAGTAAAAATGATCAGGTCAGGCTCGGTCTGACCAGAACTTATAAAGCCCCGGATACCAGCCAACTGGTGCCACGCCGCTTTATTTCTACCGACAATAAACAAACCAACCCGGACACCACTGGTAATCCGGCACTGAAGCCTGAACTCGCATGGGGACTGGACTTCTCGTTCGAGCATTACCTGCCTGAAGGCGGTATGCTGAGTGCCTCGGTGTATATGCGCAAGATCAATGACATCGTCATTACGAAACTGGACTTCCTGGATGGACGCTGGGTATCCATGCCGGTCAATCAGGGTGCTGCAACCACCAAGGGTGTAGAGCTGGAAGCGAAATTCCCACTGCGCTCGGTGATGGATAATGCACCAGCGCTGGATTTCCGTGCCAATGTCTCGTTCAACTGGTCGGATCTGAATTCTGTACCAGGTCCTAACAATCGTCTGGATTCGCAGACACCAGTCAGTGCTAACGTAGGCGCAGATTATAAGTTGGATAAACTGCCGCTGACCTTGGGTCTGAACTATGGTTATCAGGGGGCAGGTCCGGTTCAGGTGTCTGCGGTACAAAGCCGTTATTCGACACCAAAACGCGTGGTTGACGTGTATGGTTTGTGGAAGTTCGATGCAAAGACCAGCTTGCGAATTTCGCTGTCGAATGTGCTGCATCAGGATAATGTCTCATCCAATTCCTACATTGCGCCACAGGGCGGCACGATAGTACAGACTACGCTCAATCCAACCACAGTCGTGGCACGTGCGATGTTTGAGCACAAATTCTGACGCGGCCCGGGCTCAGGTCACACAAAAAAAACGCCGGACTGTATGTTCCGGCGTTTTTTATTTCTGCATCTGTGACTATGGCATTTTTCTGCGACAGATTGCTGGCAGATATTCGGATGGAATCGAGGTTTTATCGGTGCCGTAAATGCTCATTTTTGCCGGCGCTTCCGCTTTACCACATACCCAGGTCACCGGTACCTGATGGGTGTCATTCACCACTGCCGGGCGCAGACTCAGTATTCTGCCCTTGATGGCATTGCTGGCGCGATTGCCGAACATGATGTGTATTGCGCCATTCTCCACTGTTACGCTGCTGATGAAATTATTCACGATCTTGTCAGCTGTCGGTAATCCTGCCGCTGCATTGTCTGCCGGGAAGTCCTTTTCGCTGAGCCAGGCCAGCTCGCTGGGCTTTTTGGCGATATCTGCCAGCGGGACAGAACTGTCTACCTGCTCACGAACTACTTTGTACAAATAAGAGGGTAGTGCCATCGCACCCAGAATGGCGATGATGGCGACCACCGCCATTAATTCAAGTAAGGAAAAGCCAGCATTTTTTTTCATAGATTTTCAGTATGTACACAGTACTGTGCAGGATTTTTTGCTGCGCAGAAAAATAAGACTATGCCAATATAAGCAAAAACCCGCTTTATGCCAACTGTATGCGGCCATATGTTCAGGCTGGATTGCGCTCTTCGCTGGCGCTCTGACTCAGATAGTGCAATAGCTGAGCCGCCTGGGGGGACAGATTTCCCAGACTGAATACGCACAAGCGTAATTCCCGGCTGGCCCATGGATCGTCGAGGTAGATCAGTCTGGCATCCAGCTCCCTGGCATGCCTTTGCGCCGTAATTTCCGGCAGCATCGCGATGCCGGCTTCCTGCGCCACCAACTGTGCCTGGGCATAGAAGCTAGGAGCCCGGACCCGAATTTTGAGCGGTCTGCCGTGTTGCATTGCTATTCCCTCGATAAATCCCTGTATTGCCCTTTCCTTGGGAAGTCCGATGAAATAGTAGCTCAGCGCATCACGTAGCAGGCAATGCTGACGGCTGGCTAGTGGGTGCTTTGCCGAGACCAGTAACACCAGGCGAAAATGGCGAAACGGCACTGAGTACAGGGTTTCCGGCACCAGGTTGCCATCCAGGACACCGATGTCGGCATCTTTATCCTGTACTGCTGCCAAAATCTGACGGCTGCTTTTCTCTTCCAGTTGCAAATCGATTTCCGGGTAATCGGCCAGAAATGGGCCGAGTGCGGCGGGCAGATAGGTATTGTTGGCAACCGTAGTCGCCGCCAGTCGCAGCTTGATCCTGCGCTGGCCTGACAGGTCTTGCAGCGTGTGTTGCAGTTGCTCGGTTTCGGCCAGTATTCGCCTGGCTTGCTCAAGCACGATTTTCCCAGCGGGTGTCGCAATCATGCCGGCACTATCGCGCTTGAACAGGATCACCGCGTGACGCTCTTCAAACTGGCGGAGTCGATTGCTGGCGGCGGACAAAGCGAGTGGAAACTCTGCCGCCGCACGACTCAGGCTGCCGCTGTCCGCGATCGCAAGTATCAGACGCAGATCGATCAGGTTGAGTTGCATGCCTTCTCCATAGGCGAAGTAATCCTGCTTAAATGAGGAATTTTACCTTGTTTTCCTTCGTGGCAGAATAAGTCAGATTCTTCATTTCTTCCTTCTTTTCTTCCATAACTATGTCAGCTTTTTTGCCATTCTGGACCCGCATCAGCCGTGACGGCCGATTGTATGCGGTGTTGTCAGCCGCAGGTTTTGCGCTGAAAGCCATTTTCGTCAAACTCGGCTATGCGGCCGGTGCGCAGGATGCGATCAGCTTACTCGCACTGCGTATGGGCTTTGCCTTGCCTTTGTTTTTGCTGTTGTGGCTGATGAGCCGTGAACCGGGGCAGGCCAGACTCACGCTGGCTGACTGTGGACGGATCTGGATACTGGCATTGCTGGGCTACTACTTATCCAGCCTGTTTGATTTCTATGGCTTGCAGACCATCAGTTCCAATCTGGAGCGCGTGATTTTGTACGTCTATCCAACACTGGTGCTGGTCTTTCAGGCGCTGCTGCTACGCCGGTGGCCGCAGCGCACTACGGTGCAGGCCATGCTGATCTGTTATGTTGGTTTGATGGTCGCGTTCGTACACGATTTACTGCAAAGTGCTTATGGACGTGAGGTAGTGACTGGTTCGCTGTGGGTGTTTGCCAGTGCGGTTACTTATGCCATGTATTACATCGGTACCGGGCAAGTGGTGCAGCGCATAGGTTCTATGCGGCTGACCGGACTGGCTGGTTGTGCTTCCTGTGTATTGGTGTTGCTACATTTTGTCGGGACTGGTCAGTCTGCGACGGTATTACAGTTGCCCGCTGCGGTCTGGGGATATGGCGCACTGATGGCACTGTTTTCAACTGCATTGCCGGTGTATTGGATGGCGCTTGCAATTCGTCAGTTAGGAGCGACGCAAGCTGCCGCGATAGGCAGTCTGGGGCCGGTGCTGACCTTGTTTGCTTCCTGGCTGATGCTGGGTGAAGCCGTTACGCTGTGGCAGATTGCCGGCTTGGCGCTGGTCATCGTGGGTGTCGCGAGGCTGAAGCCCAGGCAGAATGCGGATGTAGACGTGGCGCCGGACGGTTCTGCGGTATCCGCCGTCAAGTCCGCAAGCTAAGTATGATGAAGCCGGGTGCAGCTGATGGCACCCGGCACTTCTTTGCGCTTAACGGCCTTTGTACAGCGCTTCAACCTGCGGTGCAAAATGCGCGGCGAGATTATTGCGCTTGAGCTTCAGCGTCGGTGTGAGCAGAGAATTCTCTACTGACCAGGGCGTCAGCGTCACGATTACCCCGCGTGGCTGCGCATAATACGGGAAGCTGGTAGTCAGTTCACGGATACGCTTGAGTATCAATGCACGTGCCTTGGCAGCTTCGGCGCTGTCCGGTGCACAGGCACTGATACCGGCTTTGGCCTGCATCTGTTGCCAATAAGCCTGAGTGACGACGACCGAGCATGCGATGAAAGGACGGTTATCGCCAAACACATACACCTGTTCATAGCCCGAATCAGCCAGGATGGCCTGTTCCAGATCGACCGGCGCGATTTTTTCACCAGTAGAGGTTACGATGATTTCTTTCACGCGACCCAGGATGCGGATGCGGCCATTGGCTTCCACTGCTGCCTGATCACCGGTTTTGAGCCAGCCATCATCGAACACTTTGGCCGTATCTTCAGGGCGGTTCCAGTAACCACGCATGATGCTGGGGCCGCGTACCTGCAATTCTTTGTTGTCACCGATGCGTACTTCCACGCCTTCTAAGGCTGCACCGACGCTGGTTGGATCGGTATTGAGCGGGATATTGGCAGCAATCACCGGCGAGGTTTCTGTCATGCCGTAGCCTTGGGCAACCGGTATGCCCAGTCCCAAAAAAGTCTGCGCCACATGTTGCGACAGCGCGGCACCGCCACTCACGGCCAGTCGCAATCTGCCACCAAACTGGGTGCGCAGTTTACCGGCTATCAGCTTGTCCAGCAGTGGCCACAGGCAGCGCTCAGCCAGGCTCAGGCGATTGCTTTCTTGCACGCCGTCGTGCTGCTGGCTGTAACGTTTCCAGCCTACGCTGCAAGCCTGACGGAATAACCAGGATTTCAGTGCAGAGGCGCTGACGTCGCCTTCAATTTTAGCCAGTACCCGTTCATAAATACGCGGTACCGATACCAGGATAGTCGGTTGCATGGTGCGCATATCTTCTGGCAAGTCTTTGACCGAACGCGCGAATGCAACGCAGCAGCCACCGGCAATCGGTGTGTAATAGCCAGCGGTACGTTCGAAAGTATGCGACAGCGGCAGGAAGGACAGAAATACATCGCTTTCAAACGGGGTCACACGCTGCAGCACCGCTTTGACGTTAGCCATTACATTGCGATGAGTCAGCATCACGCCTTTTGGTTTGCCGGTTGTGCCTGAGGTATACACCAGTCCGGCCAGATCTTCTTCATCCGGGAAGGGCCAGCTGGTCGCTGGAAACTGTTCCGCCGCTTGCAGCCAGTCTGCCAGTGTGCTGATACGGGTCTGTGCATCCGCGGGGTTGCTGCTGACTGATGCAGCTGTAATCACCACCTGCTGTAAGTCAGGCAGCGCATAGCCCGCATCGCGGATTGCTTCCCACTGCTTTTGGGACTCGGCAATCAGCATGCTGGCGGCACTGTCGGCCAGAATAAACGCGATACTCTCAGGATTGTCCAGTGCATGCATAGGTACCGGTACATGGCCCAGAGCCAGTGTGGCCTGATCTGCGCAGACGGTATCGAGGCCATTAGGTAGCAAAATGCCGATACGGGCACCTTTATAGAACTGCATAGCCGCCATAGCACGGCTGAACTGACTGACCAGGCGGCCTGCATCGGCCCAGCTATAGGTCAGCCATGTTGCGGTTTGTGTGTCAAATTGACGATAGGCATCTGCGCCTGGTGTTTTCTGTACTCGCCATTGTAATAACTCAGGAAGGGTTTTCAGGGCCTGCACTTCCGGTGAGATGGCTTGAATCTTAAGCATAGAACGACCTTGTTAGACGATAGACCCATATTATCGCAGTATTCTTTGCATTATTGCTTGATGTGGATACTTGACACGCGATTGAGTTCTTAGCAAAAAGCGCAAGAAACCGCTATGGTTTCCTGCGCTTGAGTACCGCTCTCGGTTGATGGCGCGATGACTTAAGTGCTCAGGCGTTCGTGATGAAAGCGCAGATGATCTTCGATCACGCTGGCGATGAAGTAATAGCCATGATCATAGCCCGCGTGACGACGCAAATTCAGTGGCTGAGCCGCTTGCAGGCAGGCTTGCTCAAAACGTTCGGGATGCAGTTGCGTCGCCAGGAACTGATCCGATAAACCCTGATCGATCAATATACCTGCAGGGAAGGGCGTTTGCCGGTCGCGCATCAGACAGCTTGCGTCATAGTGCTCCCAATTCGTACGGTCTGGTCCCAGATAAGCCTGGAAAGCTTTTTCACCCCATGGACAATCGGCAGGCGCGCAAATTGGAGCAATCGCAGAAACCGAGCGGAACAGCGCAGGCTGGCGCAAGGCAGTCACCAGCGCGCCGTGCCCCCCCATAGAGTGACCCATGATGCCGGTTTGTGCAGCAATGACCGGTAAGTGCTGGCTGACCAATGTGTGCAACTCGGTCAGATAGCTTTGCATGCGATAGTGCGTGGACCAGGGTTCCTGACTGGCATCCAGGTAAAAACCTGCACCCACACCCAGATCCCAATGTTCGGCCTCACCAGCCACACCGGCGCCGCGCGGGCTGGTGTCGGGGCAAATCAGCGCCAGTCCCAGCTGAGCGGCGATACGCTGCGCACCAGCCTTGATCATGAAAGTCTCTTCTGTACAGGTCAGTCCCGCCAGATAGAAAAGTGCGGGCACGGCTGCGGTCTGTGCCTGCGGCGGCAGGTAGACCGAAAACCGCATAGGCAAGCCTATAGCCTGCGATGCATGGCGGTAAAACCGCTGTACACCGCCAAAGCACAGGTGTTCACTGATCAGTTCAGGCATCGCATCATCCTTAGTAAATCACGACCGAGCGTATCGATTCGCCGCGCTTCATCAGATCGAAACCATCGTTAATCTGCTCCAGTGATAAACGGTGGGTGATCAGGTCGTCGATATTAAGTTTGCCTTCCATATACCAGTCTACGATTTTAGGTACATCGGTACGGCCACGTGCACCGCCGAAGGCGGAGCCGCGCCATTCGCGACCGGTCACCAGCTGGAACGGGCGGGTGGAGATTTCCTGACCGGCAGCGGCCACGCCGATGATAAAGGATTTGCCCCAGCCTTTATGGGTACATTCCAAAGCCTGACGCATGGTGCTGGTGTTACCCACGCATTCAAAGCTGTAGTCGGCACCGCCATCGGTAATCTGCGTAATCGCATCGACCACGTTCTCTACCTGATTCGGATTGATGAAATGCGTCATGCCGAATTTGCGTGCCATTTCCTGACGTGCAGGATTGATGTCCACGCCAATGATTTTATCTGCGCCGACCATGCGCGCAGCCTGTATCACATTCAAGCCTATGCCACCCAGACCGAACACGGCGACGTTAGCGCCAGCCTCGACTTTGGCAGAAAACAGGACTGCGCCGACGCCAGTGGTGACACCGCAGCCTATGTAGCAGACTTTATCAAACGGCGCATCTTCGCGGATTTTTGCCAGAGCGATTTCAGGTACTACGATGTAGTTGGAAAAGGTCGAGGTTCCCATGTAGTGAAACAGCGGATTGCCGTTCAGCGAAAAACGTGAAGTGGCATCCGGCATTAAGCCCTTACCCTGAGTGCTGCGGATCGCCTGACACAGATTGGTTTTGCGCGACAGACAGAATTTACACTCGCGGCATTCCGGTGTGTAGAGCGGAATGACATGGTCATCTTTCTTCAGGCTTTTAACGCCTGGCCCGACATCGACCACGATGCCAGCACCTTCATGCCCCAGAATCGCAGGGAACAGGCCTTCCGGGTCGGCACCTGATAAAGTGTAATAGTCGGTATGGCAGATGCCGGTGGCTTTCAGTTCGACCAGAACCTCACCCTGTTTTGGGCCCTGCAATTCCACCTCTTCGATAGTCAGTGGTGCGCCTGCCCGCCATGCAACTGCAGCTTTGGTTTTCATGTGTTTGCTCCTTCGTATTCATTCAGATGGCCTATTGTGACCAGGTCTGAGGCCGGACGTTCGGCCGTATGCCGGGAATGGCTGAAAATGCTGCCATAATGGCAGACTTTTCACGCTTTCAGCTCTGAGATAATGAGAAAACTGCCTGCTACCCGCTCCGTGCGTCAGATACACACCGTCGATATCATCGTCTATCCCGGTTTTAAAGCCATGGAAGCGGTCGGGCCTATGTCAGTGTTCGAGTATGCCAACCTGCATTTGCAAAGACGCGGTGAGCCCGCTGCCTACGATGTACGCATCGCAGCGCCACAAGCTGGCAATGTGGCCTCTGATACGCTGATGTCACTGACAGCGACCAAGTCTTTGAACACGCTGGCATTGCCGGATACAGCACTCATCGTTGGTGCCAGGCATATTCAGCATGTGCTGGATCAGGATACCGCGATCGTGCCATGGGTTGCCGCAGTGAACGCGCGTATCCCGCGTCTGGCCTCCTTGTGTTCCGGCGCTTTCTTTCTTGCCGCGGCCGGTGTGCTGAATGGTCAGCGCGCCACTACCCACTGGAGCGTTGCCGCAACATTGCAGCAACAATATCCGCTGGTGCAGGTCGACAGTGATGCGATCTTTGTGCGCTGTGGTCACATCTGGACCTCAGCCGGTGTTACCGCAGGGATAGATCTGGCACTGGCGCTGGTTGAAGAGGATTATGGTCGTGAGCTGGCGCTGGAGGTCGCTACCGAGATGGTGGTATACCTGAAGCGCCCCGGCGGGCAGTCGCAGTTCAGTTCTCACTTACTGACTGAGCGGACGGTTAAACCTGGTATCCGTGACATTCAGGCCTGGGTGCAGGAGCATTTGCAGTCGCCTCTGACAGTCAGTCAGCTGGCGGAAAAAGCGATGATGAGTGAAAGGAATTTCTCCCGGGTGTTTCATCGGGAAACCGGCTTGAGTCCTCAGCAGTTTATTGAACTATGCCGCTTCGAGCGCGCCACGCAGCTGCTATCAGATTTACAGCTGCCGATTAAAACAATTACCGCTATGGCCGGATTCAGCGATGAAACTCAGATGCGCCGGGTGTTCCAAAAAAAGCTGGGCATTACCCCTAAATTGTACCGTGAACGTTTCGCGACGACGGGTCTGATTTAAATTTGACAGAGCAAGATTTTTGCACGTTCGCGCCCTCAGTTTCCGCGAACCTGTGGTTTTGTCGTGCTGCACGAAGTAATCTTCTGTTTGTGCAGGGGGACTTTCAGTAGAATGCAGTAAAGCAGGTAGCTTACTGCCTGCGTTTACATTCCGCTGAGCGGGCGCTTGTTGGCGGGACAGATGGTGTGGTTAGGAGATTGGTGTTTCCTCATTGTTTCAGGTTGATGGTACGGCAGTGATGACTGCAGGATCGTAGCGATAGAACAGGAAATAAATATGCCTTTTGTAAGCCGGATATCTGTTTTACTTTTGCTGCTAATGCTGAATTGCGTGAGCGTTTCTGTTTGCGCGCGTGATTCTGCTGCCGCCACCACCGCCACCACCGCCACCGCTGCTGCGTTTGCATGGGATGGTCCGCGCGATGGGCCAATGGCATTGCCTGGAAAAAGAATCAGTTTTATTGGCCAGGATATGCGTAATGGTGGCATCTCTTCGGTTTATCGCAGTCTCTACCTCGCTGCTCTTGAGCTGGGATGGAAGCTGGATGTGTATGATGGTAAGGGAGATGTCAGGCTGTTCCGGTCCTTATTGAAGGATGGATTGACGCAACGTTTGGATGGCGTAGTCCTGGCGGGCATTGATATCGACGAGGAATTTCAGGATCTTGTGACGCTGGCGCAGCAAAAAGCAGTGGTGCTGGTGGGCTGGCATGCAGCGGCAACGCCGGGAGCCAGCAAGCAATTGTTCGTGAATGTCACTACGCACTATGAGCAGGTGGCACGCAAGGCTGCAGAGTTGCTGGTGGAGGCAGGTAGCGCCGAAAAAGGCATCATTATTCTCAATGACAAGCGCTTTAAAATCGCCAATGCGAAAACGGCAGTCATGAAAGATGTTATCTCCCGTTGCAGACTATGCACTTTGCTGGCTGTGGAAGATATCGCGATTGGGAATGTGAATCTGGAAATTCCTGCTGCTGTACGCCGATGGAATCAGCAATTTGGCTCACGCTGGACCCATACACTGGCGATTAACGACGCATATTTTGATGCGATGAATATCCCCATGATGTCAGAAGGGCGGCGCGATATCGTCAATATTGCGGCGGGCGATGGCTCCTATATAGCGCTCAATCGTATCAAGTCCGGGAAATCGCAACAATTGGCGACCATTGCTGAGCCGCTGGGAATACAGGGCTGGCAACTGGCAGATGAATTGAATCGTGCATTTTCCGGCGCTGCACCGAGTGGCTACGTGAGTAGTCCGGTTGTGGTGACCAGCCGCTTGCTGAATCAGCTTAAGGGCGCAGACATCGATACGCTGTCCAATTTTAAAGAGCATTATCGCCAGATTTGGTTTGCTCGCGCAAAGGCAGTTCCCGGTCAGCCGCCTGTACGCTGAGCCTTGGTTCGTGGCAGACGGCCAGCGCGGTTTGGCATTGCAGGTACATGACTTTGTGTCTGCGATAGTTGATAATGCTGCATTCTGAATTCTGCGCCTGCCATGAACGACTCAATTCCCTTTTTTGCCTGGCAAACCACACCGCTTGAACTGTTAAGCTTTGTGCTGTCGGTGCTGACTGTACTGCTGAATATCCGCCAGATACATTGGGCCTGGTTATTTTCTATCCTGTCGTCTGCACTGTACGGCATCGTTTTTTTCTCATCCAGATTGTATGGTGACAGTGGTTTGCAAATGGTGTTTGTGGTGGTGTCGGTATATGGCTGGTATTGCTGGCTGCAAGGGAGTAAACAAAGTCAGGAAATGCCGGTTACCAGCCTGAACCTGATGCAACGCTTTGCTGCCATCCTGGCCTGGTTAAGCGGTTTTGTTATCCTGTCTCTGTTTCTCAAAACCTACACCGATACCGATGTGCCGTATATGGATGGTTTTCTGACCGCGGGCAGTCTGGTTGGGCAACTGCTGTTATCGCGAAAAAAAATAGAGAACTGGCTGATCTGGATAGCTGTGGATGTACTGTATGTAGGCCTGTATCTGAGTAAGGGACTGGTGCTGACGGCCATACTGTATGGGATTTTTGTCGTATTGGCCGCGATAGGCTTAAAACAATGGAGTGCAGCATGCCGGGTATAAAACAAGCGCAGAAAATTGCGATTCTTGGTGCGGAATCTTCCGGTAAATCAGCTCTGGCTGAAATGCTCGCAAAGCGTTATCAGACAGTCTGGGTGCCGGAATATTTACGTGAGTTCGTCGATACCCAGGCACGCGTTCCTAAGGAGCAGGAGCAGACCGGGATAGCGCAGGAACAGCTGCGGCGTGAGGCTGCCATGCTGGCGCAGGCAAATCAGTATCTGTTCTGTGATACTTCCCCGCTGATGACCTGGATTTACAGTGATCATTACTTCCGTTTTGCGGATGAAACCCTGACCACGCTGGCCGATGAGCATGACTATGATTTCACGCTGGTGACGGCGCCCGATTTTCCGTGGATGCCAGATGGCTTGCAGCGTGAGTCACCCGCAGTGCGGCAACGCATCCATGAGCGTTTGCTGAGCGAACTGGAAGCGCGTGATATTCCCCATTTGCTGATAGAGGGAAGTCCTGAGCAGCGGCTGGAGCAAGTCGGGTTTGCGCTGGAATTTTTGATGGAGTGAACTGCGCACAGGATGTTAAGCTGTATGATGGAATGAAAAAAACCTCAGTGAATTCACACTGAGGTTTTTTTATTGGCGTTGACTAGCCAGGATTACTGGCTTTCCATCAGGCTGCGCAGATGCTCTGATTTGCCAGGATGACGCAGTTTCTTCATGGCCTTGGCTTCGATCTGACGAATACGTTCACGCGTGACTTCAAATTGCTTACCAACTTCTTCCAGTGTGAATTCAGTGGTGGTGTCGAGGCCGAAGCGCATACGCAATACCTTGGCTTCGCGTGGGCTCAGGCCATCCAATGCTTCTTTCAGTTTTTCCTGTACCGATGCCTGCATCGCAGCTGCCATCGGCGACAAGGTCGCATTGTCTTCAATGAAGTCACCCAATTGCGAGTCACCATCGTCACCGATAGGTACATCCAGCGATACTGGTTCTTTCGCAATCTTCAGAATTTCACGTACTTTGACTTCAGGCAGGCCCATTTTTTCAGCGATGGCAGCCGGTTCCGGTTCCAGTCCCGTCATTTGTAGCAACTGACGGCGTACCCGGTTCATCTTATTGATGGTTTCTATCATATGTACCGGTACGCGGATGGTTCTGGCCTGATCCGCGATGGCACGTGCGATCGCCTGACGTATCCACCAGGTAGCATAGGTAGAAAACTTATAGCCACGGCGGTATTCGAATTTATCCACCGCTTTGAGCAAACCGATATTGCCTTCCTGGATCAGATCCAGGAATTGCAGGCCGCGGTTCACATATTTTTTCGCAATCGAAATGACCAGACGTAAGTTCGCCTCTGTCATTGCGCGCTTGGCTTCGCTGGAACGTTTTTCGCCGGCGATCATTTGCTTGTTGATGTCGCGCAGTGCGCTCAATGGCAATTGCACGCGTTCTTCCAGATGTATCAGCTTATTCTGCAATTCCCGTGCTGCATGAATGTGGCGTGACAGGGTTGCTGCATAAGGCTGGTTCGATTGCATTTCATGCTCAAACCAGGCGGCATTGGTCGCGTGGACTTTCAGCATATCGATGAAGTAGTTACGCGGCATTGCGCATTTATTCACCAGCAATTCCATCAACTGTTTTTCAGTCTGGCGCAGATCCTTCATTTGCTTACGCAGGGTGTCGCACAGTTTTTCCGCTGTCTTGACGGTGAAACGCATGCTTTGCAATTCGCGTGAGATCGCCTGTTGTGCAGCTACATACGCTGCAGACTGGTAACCGTCACGTTCGCGTGCTGCCTGCATTTCTTCAAAGCGTTTAGCGACTACCGCAAATTTCTGCAGGCTGGCTGCCTTCAGCTGTTGTAATTGCTCATCGCTGATGCCGACGTTGTCGGCAACTGATTCGTCATCGTCTTCATCTTCATCGGCGTCGTCGCTGTCGTTCAGCAGCAGGGCTGAATTATCGGCTTCTTCCGGTGCGATCAGGCCATCAATAATGTCATCCACCCGTACTTCATCCTGGGCGATTTTTTCAGCAATCACCAGGATTTCCTGGATCGTGCCCGGGCAGGCTGAAATCGCCTGCACCATGTCTTTCAGACCTTCTTCGATGCGCTTGGCGATTTCGATTTCGCCGCTGCGCGTCAGCAATTCCACGCCACCCATTTCACGCATATACATGCGGACCGGATCAGTGGTACGGCCAAAGTCAGAGTCCACAGTGGCCAGTGCAGAGGCGGCTACCGACTCCGCTTCATCATCGCTGACAGCGGTGACCACATTGTCGGTCAGCAGCATCATTGCTGCGTCCGGCGCCTGGTCATAAACTGCGATACCCATGTCATTGAGTGTGCTGATTACTTCCTGAATCATTTCTGCATCAGCGATTTCTTCTGGCAGATGATCATTGATTTCAGCATGGGTCAGGTAAGTACGCTCTTTACCCAGGCGTATCAGCTTGGATAATTGCTTGCGATAGTGTTCGAGTTGTTCTTCGTTGGTGCCGGTTTTTTTACTCTTGGCACGCGCTGCCCGTTTCAATTCTGCAGATTCCGCAGCATTCAGCGCCTGAATTTCATCGTTGTCGAAGAAGCTCTCAGACGATTTGCGGCCGCGCTTGGCAGGCTCTTTACTGCCGGGCATGACATAGGCAGAGGTGTCGATCTCAGCAGCTTTCGACAGCAGTTCCGGCGCGGCAGTTGCCACAGGCCTGACTTCCGCTGCAGGCTTTGCGCTCAGCACGCTGCTGGCGGCTACGCGCGGCATAGGCACTTCCGCGATGACCGGAGCGGTGAAGGCTGCAGTTGGCACGCGTGCTTCTGTGTGAACCGCTGCTGGTGCTGCCGGGCGACTGATTGCAGGCGCAACCGCTACAACTGGTGCAACTGGCGCTACCGGCTTCAGCGTAGTGACTGGAGCGGGTGCAGCGAATTTGGTATTGCTGATGCGGCTTTCGCGTTTCACGCTGACCGTAACCGGTTTGCTGCCCAATTGATCTGACAGCAGCAGCTTTTTAGCTGGCTTGACGCTGGTTTTGCGGATAACGGCGGCACGTGGTTTGGCAATGTCGGCACCGGTCAGTGTCAGTAACTCAGCTTTTAAGTCGGCACGGATTTCGGTTTTGATTTCAACCTTAGGCTCAGGGGCGATGTCCGCTTCTGCAACTGCAGCAAGCGCTTCCACCTCATGATTGATGGCGCTGACATCCTGAATGGACAGTGGCTCTTCGCTCAGGCTTGAAGGTGCTGTCTCGGCAGGGATATCCTCGACAGGAAGCGAGCTCATCGCTTCGATATCTTCAGCGGTCAATGCCTTAGGAGTGACGATCGCAGCCGCAGACACCGCCTGCATGCGCGAGCGGCGCTTGGTTATCACTGTCACAGGAGCAGCGGGAGAGGTGACATTTTCAGCAGATTCAGCGACCGTAGCCTCTGTCGACACTTCATTGCTGGAGCTGGACAGGGTCGGGCGATTCAACTGTAATGTTTTCTTTCCCAGGGTGAGTGTAGAGCCTGTTTTAGAAATAGAAATCGTTGAGTCAGTTAAGCTGTTTTTCATGTAACAAAATCGAATGCGACAACAAAGGCTTGTCAATAGTGTATGGCAATGGCGATAGGCTGCTGACGATCATGTGTTGTAGATCAACGGCAGACACGGACGAAAAAGCCCGCTGTGATAGCGGGCTACGCTGATGAAAGCGGATTCATCTTGCTCAAACTGGATCTCTGAAGAGACGCGAGGGCAGAATTATCCTCGGCTTAGCTCTTCTTGACAAGTTTTGTCTGTAATTTCCTGGATTTTTAAAAGTGCGCAATTGTAGCGATTTTTTTAGCACTCGTGGGAGCGCTAGGCCTGATAAGGCTTTCAAGGGATAGGGGGGGTAGAATCAGGCAAAATCCGCTCTGGATACGCAGCATATAGAATAAACAATTAATGCGTATTTTGTGCTGATGCTAAGGGCTTACTGCTGTATTTTTTTGTGGTCTGTATGCTCAGCCGTTTCAATTCACGCGGGTACGCAATGAAGCGGCTGAGCTGGGCCATCAATTCAGGTGGCCATTCAGATGGTGACTCAGACTGACCAATTCAGAGGCACGCCTTTCTGATCAGTGACTGTCGTCATTTCCCTGAATACCCTTGCTTGCAATGCGTCAGGCAGGCGTACAAAGTCGACGCTGTTGACCAGACGATCACCATTGAGGAAGGCCCAGTTGAAGTATCTGAGTGTTGCTTTCGCTTGTTCACTATTGACTGCAGCCTGCGGCATAATGACAAAGGTTCCCATGGTAATTGGCCAGGACTTGGTGCCAGCTTTGTCGGTCAGTGCTTCTTCAAAATTACCGCTGGTTTTCCAACTGCTATTACTCAGTGCGCTGGAAAAAGATTCTGTATTTGGCAGTACAAATTTACCTTCCCGGTTTTGCAGTTGAGCGACATCGAGTTTTTCTTGTGCCACGTAGTTGTAGTCTACATAGCTGATCGCATACGGCGTTTTTTTCAGCTTTGCCGCCAGCAGACTGCTTCCCTTGACCTGCTGTATGTTTTCGTTCCACTGTATGGTGAAATTTTTTCCGTACTGATTTTGCCAGTCCGGATTGGTTTTACTCAGATAGTCGCTGAAATTATAGGTGCTGCCTGATCCATCCTGACGTGCGATCACTTCGATGGTATGGGCGGGTAAGCGTAAGCCAGGATTCAGACTTTGAATTGCCTGATCATTCCAAAACTGGATTTTTTTGGAAAATATTTGCGACAGCAGTGTGCTATTGAGCTTTAGTTCGCCGGAACGCAGGCCGGGAACATGGTAAATGATGGCGACACCGGATACGGCGGATGGGAATTGTATCAGCTTTGCTTTTTTTAATTCTGCAGAGGGCAAGGCAACGTCACTCGCACCAAAATCCAGCTCATTGTTTTTGATTTTGCGTATGCCTGCGGATGAGCCTATGGCTTGATAGTCAATTTTGGATGCGGTCGTTTTCGCATAAGCATCGGCCCAGGTCTGGTAAAGCGGAGCGGCCGCGGAAGATCCTGCGCCTTTGATTTCATTTGCGCCTGCGTAGGCGGATGTCAGCGAAATCAAACTGATGAGTAGAGCTTTGCGTATCATGATTGTTGATGTGTGGAAAAATAAAAGCGGCGCGATTATCCCACAAGCGTTTTTTTTGTGAAGAGACTCGTAATTTGCTTGTCATGTCAAGGCGTTATGCTTAGAGTTAAGTGTTTTGCATAAATTGTTTATATCATTTGCCGTTTAACCAGGGAGATTGACATGGCTGCAGTCGGAAATAAGAAAGAAGTTGCTGTCGAAAAGCTTGTTGCTGGACGTAAGCCGGTGGCGGCTAAGGTGCCAGCAGTGAAAGCCGCCAGCACAGCTCGTGCGCAAAAAACAGCGACAGCGGTCAAAGCTGTTACTGAGCGCGCTGTCGCTGTCAAAGCGGAGGTGCAGGAAAAACCCCGCAAAACTAAGCTGGTCAGGGATAGCTTTACCATGCCAGAAGATGAATATGCGGTGCTTGGACAGGTAAAAAAAGCTTGCCTGAAAGCTGGCGTAGAAGTGAAAAAGAGCCAGTTACTGCGGATAGGACTGGTCTTGCTGAGCCGCAGCGGCACGCCGGAACTTAAGAAACTGATCGCTGAACTGGCTCCTTTAAAAGCCGGTCGCCCTAAAAAAGAGAAGTAAAATCTGCGCATAACGGACAGCCTGCAGCGATGAAAATCCTGCAGGCTGTTGTTTTTTTATCTGCTTATACCGCTGTCATTAAACCGACACACAGCTGTCATCTTGCTGAAGTATTCGCTCATTATTCTTCGTCCGTCAGCGTTTCAATCATGCGACTTTACAAGGACGACGAATGCGATTACTCACCATACCTGCCGATGCCAATCCCAGCTTTTCCAAGCTCAGTCTGAGTCTGGCGACCACGCCGGAAGAGGTTAAAGAAGTACAGCGCTTACGCTATAAAGTATTTATCGAAAGTATGGGTTTGTCTGCCTTATCTAATCCGGATGGACTGGATAAGGATGATTTTGACGCGTATTGCGATCATCTGATCGTGCGCGACAGTAAAACACTCAAAGTGGTCGGCACTTATCGTATTCTGGGCCCGAATGCGGCACGCGAAATGGGCCGTTATTATTCTGAAACAGAATTCGACCTGTCCCGCCTGCAGCATATCCGTTCCGGTATCGCTGAGGCTGGTCGTGCCTGTATTCATCCGGATTACCGCAGTGGCGCTGTGATTATGATGTTGTGGGCTGGTCTGGCGGCCTATATGCGCCGTGAGCGTTGCAGTCATCTGATTGGTTGTGCCAGCATCAGCCTGACCGATGGTGGTCAGAATGCAGCAGCCATTTACCGCGGTCTGGCAGAGAAAGATTTCTGCCCATTAGAGTACCGCGTATCGCCACATCTGCCATTCCCTCTCGATGAAATTGATACCAGCAATACCGAAGCACGCATTCCGCCTTTGTTGAAAGGCTATCTGCGTGCCGGTGCCTGGGTGTGCGGTGATCCAGCCTGGGATCCGGATTTCCACAGCGCCGATTTGTTTGTGATGCTGCCTTTGTCAAATCTGGATAATCGCTACGCCAAGCACTACGGAACAGGGGAGTAAAAGATGAAGCCCGCTGATCAGTTCCTGAATAAAAAACTGCATAAGGCCGCAAAAAAAGAAGTGACGCGGTTTAAAACGATCTGGATTTCGGATCTGCATTTGGGAACCAGCGGGTGTCAGGCAGCGAAGCTACTGGAGTTTCTGCGTGCGACCGAGTCGGAAACTCTGTACCTGGTTGGCGATATCATCGACGGCTGGCAGTTGAAGCGCCGTTGGTATTGGGATCAGACCCACAATAATGTGGTGCAAACGGTGTTGAAAAAAGCCAAAAAAGGAACGAATGTGATTTTTGTTCCGGGGAATCATGATGAGTCGGTGCGTCAGTTCATTGATCTGAACTTTGGTGGTATACAGATACGCGATGAACTGGTGCATACGACGGCAGAAGGCAAGCGTCTGCTGGTCTTGCATGGCGACCGTTTCGATGGTGTGATTGCCTGTGCAAAGTGGCTGGCCTATGTCGGTGATAATCTGTACACCGTGATCCTGAAATTCAATCAGGTATTCAATAACTGGCGCGCCCGTGCCGGTTTGCCTTACTGGTCCTTGTCTCAGTATCTGAAACTTAAAGTCAAAAATGCGGTGAGTTACATCACCCAGTTTGAAGATGCATTGGCCGAAGAGGCGCGCCGTAAAGGTCTGGATGGTGTCATTTGCGGCCATATTCACAAACCCGAAATTCGGGACATCAATGGCATCCTGTATTGCAATGATGGCGACTGGGTGGAAAGTCTGTCCGCTTTGGTGGAAGACGCTGATGGCAAACTACGTCTGATTACCTGGCATGATGTGGTTCAGCATGGACACACTGAGCTTGCGCAGTCGGGCATGGAAACGGACGTAGCTGCAATTGCCGGCTGAGTGATCCTTATCTCTTGAGCGCTGTCGCTGTTTTTTTTCCTTCGTCCATCTTCGTAAAGATGTAGTTGTATGTAATCTGTGATGAATAATGAAAAAAGCTGTGTGGTTACACAGCTTTTTTTTGCCTGGCTCTTGGCGTGATTAGCGTATGACCAGATCCGGTGCCATGATGGCCTTCAGATAGGTTTGCATTTCTTCCGCATCTCTTTGTTTTTGCGAGATCCACCAGACATTCGCCTTCCTGACCGGATAATCATGCAAAGGATGTCCTAGTAACTCGCCGACTACCTGACCCAGGTAAGGCTGATGACCTATGATCAGCACCGGTTCACGGCTGTGGGGCCAATTCGCTGCCAACAGGACGTCCTGTACGGTTGCAGCCGTGCCGAGTTCAGGGCAAATCTTGAATTTCCTGCCGCAAGTTGCCAAAGCCTCTGCGGTATCCCGGGTACGGATCGCCGGGCTGACCAGAATTTTGCACGTGTCTGGTAAGGTGCTGTCTAACCAGTAGGCCATCTTACTGGCTTGCTTCAAGCCTTTACTGGTCAGCTTACGAAACTCATCAGTGATATCTCCGCTGGCGAGTTCGGCTTCGGCATGACGCCACAGGATTAAGTCCATTATTCCTCGTTTCGTTCAGATAAAGAGCCCAGTTGTTGCATCAGGTATTGCTGTGCGCAGAAAGAAGCTTGCTTGCTGCGTGCTTTCTTACGCTCGTAATGACCTTCGCTATCGAGTACCCAGGCATTCACATTGTCTTTCAGGTAGGGATCCAGGCCTTCTGAAATGACGCGCTTTTTGAGCGATTTTTCGAGTACCGGGAAGGCGACTTCGATACGGCGGAACAGATTGCGGTTCATCCAGTCTGCGCTGGCAAGATATACATCATGCGCCAGATCATTACGGAAGTAGTAAATCCGGCTATGTTCCAGGAAGCGACCGATCACCGATCTGACCCGGATGTTTTCTGACAGTCCAGGCACGCCGGGGCGCAGTGCGCAGGCACCGCGTACGATCAGATCAATCTTAACGCCATCGGCAGACGCTGCATACAGTGCGCGTATTACCGACTCGTCCAGTAAGGCATTCATCTTGGCGATGATGCGGCCCGGACGGCCTTCGCGCGCTATCCTTGCCTCATTGCGGATGGCCTTGATAATTTGCGGTTGCAGTGCAAACGGTGCTAACCACAGATATTCCAGCTTTTTCGGTTTATTCAGACCGGTCAGATGAATAAACACTTCATTCACTTCTGCTGCGATGCCGGGATGGGCTGTCAGCAAACCAAAGTCAGTGTAAAAACGGGTGGTCGATGGATGGTAGTTGCCTGTACCCAGATGGGCATAGTGGCGCAGATGGCCACCTTCTTCGCGCCGTATCACCAGCGCCAGTTTGGCATGGGTCTTCAAGCCAACCACGCCATACACCACCTGAGCACCGGCGCGCTGCAATTTGTCGGCCCAATTGATGTTGGCTTCTTCATCAAAACGCGCCATCAATTCCACCACGACGGTGACTTCCTTGCCCAGACGTGCGGCGGTAATCAGGGATTCCATTAAATCGGAATTCATACCGGTGCGATAAATGGTTTGCTTGATCGCGACCACATTCGGATCTTGCGCAGCAGAACGGATGAAATCAATCACGGTCTGGAAGGGCTGGAATGGGTGGTGTAGCAAGATGTCTTGCTTGCGCAGTAAGGTGAAAATATCTGCGTGGTGGTATTTGCTGATCGCTCTTGGAGAGAACGGTGGGAAGCGCAGGTTGGGCTGCTTTACATGATCTATCAATTCGCTGAGCCTGACCATATTGACCGGGCCATCGACCGGGTACAGGCGATCCGGGCTCAGGGAAAACTGTTCAAGCAGGAATTTAGCCAAATCTTCCGGGCAGTTTTTGGCGACTTCCAGCCGCACCGCTGCACCGAACTGGCGGGTTTGCAATTCGCCCTGTAAGGCCTGGCGCAGGTTTTTGACTTCTTCTTCGTCCACCCACAGATCACTATCGCGTGTTACACGGAATTGGGAATAGCTCAGGACTTCACGGCCATTAAACAAATCTTCGATGTGGGAGTGAATAATCGAGGACAGCAGGCAGAAAGATGCGCCCTTATCCGACAATTCATCCGGCAGCTTAATCACGCGTGGCAGTACGCGCGGGGCTTTAACGATGGCGATGCCAGTGCCGCGACCAAAAGCATCTTTGCCAGCTAAAGAAACGATGAAGTTAAGGCTCTTATTGACAACTTGTGGGAATGGGTGAGCTGGGTCCAGGCCTATCGGGGTCAGCAGCGGGCGCACCTCACGCTCAAAATATTGCTTGACCCAGGCGCGCTGGGCTTCATTGCGTTCTGAGTGGCGTAATAAATGAATGCCTTTTCTGGAGAGTTGCGGCAGGATTTCCTGATTGAGTAATTCGTATTGCTTTTGTGCTAATTGGTGGCATTCGGTCGATACCCGCTTCAGCATAAACTGGAAAGCAGGGTGTTGAGCCAGTTCGCCGTCTATCGTATTTTGCGCCAGCAGGCTGGCTACCCTGACTTCAAAAAATTCATCCAGATTGCTGCCGACAATGCACAGGTATTTGAGTCTTTCTAACAAAGGGATGGTGCGGTCTTCGGCCTGAGCCAGCACGCGCCAGTTAAATGCGATTTGTGACATCTCCCGGTCCAGAAAAATGACAGCCTTGGATGTTTCAGCTTTGCTGGCACTTGTCACATTCCTTGCTGGCGGCTTGGATTTTTCAGGTTTTACTGTATCCGGAGCAGTTGGTGTAACTGGATTTTCGGGTAATGCCGTGGTGGTGGCTGTCACTTCTGGGGTCTGCATAGTTTTTCGCATGTCATCAAAGCTGTCATAAGCTGTCATATATATGGCAATACCTATTGTAGGTGTAAAACATGACAAGTTTATGACAAATAAAATTGCACTAAAAGAAATATTTCACAATTATTTCCTCTTGTCATGTTCTTGTCATATTTCGCCAGTAAAGTTCGCCTCGCAGTAGCAAAACATGTAATTTAACCTAGAGGTCAACATGCAAATGAATCATGTCGTGAAATCCCTGATCGCTGCAGTCGGTGTAGCAGCATCTTTCTCTGTTGCACACGCAGCTGATATTACTGGTGCTGGCGCGACTTTCCCATTCCCGATTTACGCGAAATGGGCTGAAGCTTATAAAAAAGCAACTGGCACAGGCCTGAACTATCAGTCCATCGGCTCCGGTGGTGGCATTAAGCAGATTAAGGCAAAAACAGTGGATTTCGGTGCATCCGATATGCCTTTGAAGCTCGAAGAGCTGGACGCTGAAGGTCTGACCCAGTTCCCGGCTGTGATTGGTGGCGTGGTTCCGGTTGTGAATCTGGATGGCGTGGCACCTGGCGCAATGAAAATGACTGGCGAAGTGCTGGCCGGCATTTACATGGGCAAAATCACGAAATGGAATGCAGCTGAAATCGTTGCATTGAATCCTGGCGTGAAACTGCCTGCTGAAGATATCACCGTAGTACATCGTTCTGATGGTTCCGGTACAACTTTCCTGTGGACAGACTACCTGAGCAAAGTCAGTGCAGAATTCAAAACTGCAGTTGGTTCTGCGACTGCAGTGAAATGGCCAGTCGGTATGGGTGGTAAAGGTAACGAAGGCGTTGCCGCGAACGTGCAGCGTATCAAGAATTCTATCGGTTATGTTGAGTACGCTTTCGTCAAGCGTAACAAAATGACGCATACACAGCTGAAAAACACAGATGGCGTATATGTCAGCCCGGACGATGAAAACTTCAAAGCAGCGGCAGCTAATGCGGACTGGGTAAAAGCACCCGGTATGTATCTGGTGCTGACTAACCAGCCAGGTAAAGCTTCCTGGCCTGTGACTGGTGCATCTTTCATTCTGATGCACAAATCCCAGGCGGACGCTGAAAAAGGCAAAGAAGTGTTGAAATTCTTTGACTGGGCATTTAAAAACGGCGGCGCAATGGCGACTGAGCTGGAATATGTATCCATGCCAACACCGGTTGTAAAGCAGATTGAAGATGGCTGGAAAGCTAAAATCAAAGATGCATCTGGCAAAGCACTGTGGTAATCACAGGCTGAGTAACTTGTAATTCCGATGTGAGCCTCTCTGCAATTCAGAGATTTTCGTATCAGGCGAACCACTGCAGTGGTTCGCCTCCCGGTGAAAAAACACACCCATGACACTACCAACGTCTACCGTCAACATGAACGCACCCTCCGTTATCTCTACAGCCTCTTCCTCGCCGCAAGCAAACTTGCCACTTAGTGATGCGCGCATGGCGGTCATTATGCGTCGTCAGCGTTGGCAAGATTTCTTTTTTCATAAACTCACCTTGAGCTTCGCAGCATTTGTGCTGATCGTATTGCTCGGTATTATTTTCTCTTTGTTTGTCCGTGCTTTGCCTGCGATGCAGGAATTCGGACTGGCATTCATCACCACCATAGAGTGGGATCCGGTCAACGATAAGTTTGGTGGCCTGATTGCGATTGTGGGCACGCTTGCTACTTCTGTCATTGCATTGCTGATCGCGTTTCCCGTCAGTTTTGGTATCGCGCTGTTCCTGACTGAAATCTGCCCGGCCTGGCTCAAACGCCCTTTAGGTACAGCGATAGAATTGCTGGCGGGTGTGCCAAGTATCATCTACGGCATGTGGGGTCTGTTCGTATTCGCTCCGCTGTTTTCTGAATATGTGCAACCTGCACTGGCTGCCACCCTGGGTAAATTGCCAGTGATTGGTGCTTTGTTCTCAGGTCCTATGATAGGTCTCGGTATTCTGTCGGCCGGCATTATCCTGGCGATCATGATTATCCCGTTTATCTCTTCCGTGATGCGCGATGTGTTCGAAGTCGTGCCACCTGTACTGAAAGAGTCTGCCTATGGTCTCGGTTGCACTAAATGGGAAGTGGTCAGAAAGATTGTGCTGCCTTACACCAAAATCGGTGTGGTTGGTGGTGTGATGCTGGGTCTGGGACGTGCGCTGGGTGAAACCATGGCCGTTACCTTCATGATCGGTAATGCACACAAGCTGTCCTGGTCCTTGTTCGCAGCCGGTAACAGTATCGCTTCTACACTCGCGAATGAATTTGCAGAAGCAGAATCTGTGCTGCATACCTCCTCGCTGTTCCTGCTGGGTCTGATACTGTTTGTGATTACGTTTTTTGTGTTATCTGCAGCTAAATTATTGTTGCTCGGTCTGAGCAAAAAAGAGGGATCAAAATAATGAGTGATCAACAAGTAATAGCGGCGCGTAATCCGGTTTACCGCAAGCGCCTGTATATGCACAGAGTGGGGATTTTTTTGTCCTCGATCGCAATGGCGTTTGGCCTTGTGTTCCTGATGTGGATTTTATTCACGCTGATCTTAAAAGGTTTTTCGGCAGTCAATCTGGCGATGTTTACTGAGTCTACTCCTGCACCAGGCAGCGAGGGCGGCGGTTTGATGAATGCCATTGTCGGTAGTTTTATGATGGTTGGTGCAGCGACCCTGATCTCGACGCCGATTGGTATTCTGGCTGGTATCTACCTGGCGGAATATGGCGATAAAAGCTGGTTTGGTGGCCTGACCCGCTTCGTGACTGACATCATGTTGTCCGCGCCGTCTATCGTGGTTGGTTTGTTTGTGTATGCGATCTATGTCGCTAACGTGAAGCACTTTTCCGGTTGGGCTGGCAGTATCGCGATTTCCCTGATTGCGATTCCGGTCGTGGTGCGTACCACCGACAATATGCTGGGCCTGGTGCCTGCCAGTTTGCGTGAGGCGGCATTTGCGCTGGGTGCGCCGCGTTGGAAAGTCGCTCTGCTGGTACGTCTGCGTGCGGTAAAAGCAGGTGTGGTCACCGGTATTTTGTTGGCAGTGGCACGTATTTCCGGTGAAACTGCGCCCTTGCTGTTCACCGCGCTGAGCAACCAATTCTTTAACGGCAATATGAATAAACCGATGGCGAACTTGCCAGTGGTGATTTACCAGTTTGCTATGAGTCCTTATGAAAACTGGCGTGATCTGGCTTGGGCAGGAGCCTTGCTGATTACTTTCAGTGTTCTGGGCCTGAATATTTTATCGCGTACCTTGTTTAACCAAAAGACACAGCATTAATCCGAGCATCGATATGACAACTACTCAAGCAACTACCCAAAAGAAAGCAATCGAGATCGACGGGCTGAATTTTTACTACGGTGCGACCCGTAGCCTGCGCGATATCAACCTGAATATTTTCGATAAAAAAGTAACTGCTTTTATCGGTCCTTCGGGCTGTGGTAAATCCACTTTGCTGCGTACCCTGAACCGTATGTATGATCTGTATCCAGGCCAGCGCGCAGAAGGCCGCATCATTTATAACGGCAAAAACATTCTGGATGCAGATCAGGATATCAATCTGCTGCGTGCTAAGGTCGGTATGGTGTTTCAGAAGCCAACCCCATTCCCAATGTCGGTGTATGACAATATCGCGTTTGGTGTACGTCTGTATGAGAACCTGTCCAAAGGCGAGATGGATGAGCGTGTGGAATGGGCGCTGAAAAAAGCGGCGATCTGGACTGAAGTCAAAGATAAACTCAATAAGAGTGGTTTAAGCCTGTCCGGCGGTCAGCAACAGCGCCTGTGTATCGCACGCGGTGTGTCGGTCAGACCGGATGTGTTATTGCTGGACGAGCCAACCTCTGCGCTTGATCCTATCTCTACCGTCAAAATTGAAGAGCTGATTAATGAGCTCAAAGAAGAATATACGATCGCTATCGTGACGCACAACATGCAGCAAGCTGCGCGTTGCTCTGACTATACTGCTTACATGTATCTGGGTGAGCTGGTCGAATTTGGCGAGACCGATCATATTTTCATGAACCCAGTCAAAAAAGAAACCCAGGACTATATTACCGGTCGTTTCGGTTAATAACACCCAGTGATACGGAATACAGGAGAAAAAAGTGACAGGTGAACACTCTTCAAAGCAGTACGACATGGATCTGGAAACGATCCGTTCTAAAGTTTTACTGATGGGCGGTCTGGTTGAAAGCCATTTCCATGATGCGATGTCTTGCTTCAGAACCGGTAATGAGCAACAGGCAGAGGCCGTGATTCAATCGGATCTGGAAGTAAACCGGCTGGAAGTCAGTCTCGATGATATGTGCAGCCATCTGATCGTCAAACGTCAGCCAGCTGCGAACGATCTGCGTACCGTGATGGCGACTGGTAAAGTTATTACTGATTTGGAGCGGATTGGCGACGAATCGACTAAAATTGCACGTATTGCAAAAGATGCGGCAGTCAACCGTCGTAGTTTGCCTATGTTCAGTGGCTACGAAACTGTGCGTGTACTGGCAGCGAATGTGGCCGATATGCTGCATCACTCGCTGGACGCATTTGCGCGCCTGGATGATGCAAAAGCGGTCCAGCTGATCGCGCAGGATGCGATCATTGATAATGACTTCCGCTCGATTATGCGCAACCTCATCACCTTCATGATGGAAGATCCGAGCACAATCTCATCCTCCCTCAATGCCTTGTGGGTGGCGAAAGCGATAGAACGTATCGGTGATCACGCGAAAAATATTGCGGAACATACGATATACATCGTTGAAGGTAAAGATATCCGGCATTCTGATTATGTCGCAACCAAACAAGAGCAAAAGAGCTAATTGAGATATGGCAGCTGACACCACTATTCTGATCGTTGAGGATGAACCGGCTATCGTTGAGCTGGTCAGCTTTACCCTGCGTGCCGCTGGCTGGAATACCTTCGCTGTGAACAATACAGCGGAGGCATGGGAGTTTATTCAACGCCGTACGCCGCAACTGATTTTACTGGACTGGATGTTGCCGGATCAAAGCGGCTTGCGTTTGTTATCCAAGATTCGTGGTGATCGCCAATTCAATGAAATTCCTATCATCATGCTTACAGCAAAGAGCATGGAAGAGGACAAAATTGCGGGATTGGATCATGGCGCGGATGACTACATCACCAAACCATTTTCACCGCGTGAACTGACAGCGCGCATTAAAGCTTTGTTACGCCGTAAGAGCCCTGAGCACGCGCAGACTGCGCTGACAGCTGGTTCAGTGGTACTCGATCCGGTCAGCTGCACTGTCAAGATATCTGATCAGAAAGTCGATATCGGACATGCGGAATACAAACTGCTGAAGTTCTTCATGGCCCATCCTGAACGAGTATTTTCGCGCAGCCAGTTACTCGACAAGGTGTGGGGCGATCACGTCGTGATTGAAGAACGTACCGTGGACGTGCATGTATTACGTTTGCGTAAAGTCTTAAAGTCTGCTGAATCCTTGATTAAGACAGTCCGTAGTGTAGGCTATATGCTGTCTGAGAAATAAACCCGGCTTCCGGAGTGCGCAAATCTGCACTCCGGAAGCACATCAGTTGCGCTGCTGTCGCAACGGGCTGGCCTGATCAGACCAAGATCGCCAGGCCATCATCTACCATCCTCATTCCATAATAATATCTGGATCCCTTATGTCTCCTCGTCTGATTTTCTGGATTTCTAACGTAGTCAGAATTTTTCTGGTGTTGGCCGGAACTGCCTTGGCGGCCTATTTCTGGGGCCTGGTTCCAGGTCTGATTCTGGGTTTTCTGGGCTTGTTAGCCATGTTCCTGATACAGCTGATTTATCTGCAGCGACTCGGTGACTGGCTGGATAATCCCAGCAGTTCCCGCTTGCCCGATGGCTCAGGTGCCTGGACTGATGTATTTTCGCGTCTATACAAACTGCGTCGTGGCGATGAAAAAAATCAGGCTGAGCTGACAGAATGGCTGGCGCGCTTCCGCCAGGCGATGACACTGCTGCCGGATGGCGTGGTGATTATGGATGATGTGCTGTTTTTGGAATGGTGTAATCCGGCCGCTGAGCATCATTTAGGCTTGAGTCTGAGCCAGGATAAGGGCATGCGTGTCACCAATCTGGTGCGCAGCCCTGAGTTCATGGATTACATTATCCTGGGTCGCTACGAAACACCGCTGACCTTGTCTTTCCGCGACAGAAAACTGATCGCACATATTATCCCGTTTGAAAACCGCCGCCAGATTCTGGTGACCCATGATGTGACTGAATCTGAGCGCATAGATATGATGCGGCGCGACTTTATTGCCAATGCCTCGCATGAATTGCGTACGCCACTGACAGTCATTAATGGCTTTCTGGAAATCGCTTCTTTGCAGCCAGATCTCGATATACCGACTCGTAATGCGCATCTGAAACTGATGTCCGAGCAGGGCGAGCGCATGCAACGTCTGGTCGAGGATATGCTGACCCTGACCCGTCTGGAGTCGGTCGATCATTTGTTACGCTCGGAAATCGTCAATATGCGCGGCTTGCTGGAGCAGATTCTGCAGGAGGCAGAAGCCTTATCAGCCGGACGTCATCAGCTCAGTCTCAGTGTTGAAGGGCCAGATGTTAAAGGCAGTACCGATGAAATCCGCAGCGCGCTGACCAACCTGGTTACCAATGCGATCCGCTACACCCCGCAGGGTGGACGTATAGAGATTTGCTGGGAGAGTGTGGAGCAGGGAGCGAAATTCAGCGTGCGTGACAATGGTATCGGCATTAGCTCCGAACATATTTCCAGGCTGACTGAGCGCTTTTACCGGGTGGATAAGAGCCGTTCGCGCGAGACCCAGGGAACTGGTCTCGGCCTGGCTATCGTGAAGCATGTGTTGTTACGCCACAATGCGCAATTGTTTATTGAGTCGACACCTGAAGTCGGCAGTGTCTTCGCAGTGCAGTTTCCAGGCTCAGTCTTGCATCAACAGCACTGAGCATGCCTGAGGTGTCAGCCATACACCTCAGCTTTGATTTAGTTAAATTTCGTTTAAATTTAGTTTAAATTTCTTGTCGCAAATATTCAGGCAGGCTAAATACAGTACACTCAAAAAAGATTCCTAGTAGTAAAATCAGTGTCATCCAGACATCTGGAATTCTTTTTTGAGGAATGTTCGATGGAAATGAATGTTTTGGTGCTGGATGACGCACAGATTAACGTGACTCTGCTGTGTCATTTGCTACAAAAACTGGACGGTTGCCGTTCCATCAGTTTTACTCAGCCTGCAAAAGCGCTGAGCTGGTGTGCCAGCCAGGTGCCCGACCTGGTGCTGGTGGACTATATGATGCCTGAGATGGATGGTGTGGCCTTCATCAGTCATTTTCGCCAGCTGCCAGGCTGCGCCGATATTCCCGTACTCATGATCACTGCCAACAGCGAGCTGGAACTGCGCTATCAGGCACTGGATGTTGGCGCTACCGACTTCCTGATCAAACCGATAGACCGCATCGAATTCCTGGCCAGAACAAAGAATATGCTGGCCTTGCGGCGCAGCCAGCGCTTTCTGGAAGACAGGGCGAGCTGGCTGAATGTCGAGGTGCAGAAAGCCACCGCAGAAATTCGTGCCCGTGAGAGAGAGACCATATTGCGCTTATCGCGCGCAGCGGATTCGCGCGATCCTGAAACCGGTGCGCACATCATCCGTATGGCAAATTATTCCAAAATCATCGCAGCCCATCTGGGACTGTCCAGCGATGATCAGCAATTGATACTCGAAGCTGCACCCATGCATGACATAGGCAAGGTAGGTATTCCGGATAGTATTTTGCTCAAGCCTGGCCGGTTAACGCCGGAAGAGTTCACGATCATGAAGCGTCATTCTCGCCTTGGCTACGAAATTCTGGCTGGCAGCTCGTCTGAAATGCTGAATGCCGGTGCCGTCATCGCGCTTGCGCACCATGAAAAATTTGATGGCAGCGGCTATCCTCAAGGCTTAGTGGGTGAAGATATTCCTCTGTTTGCCCGCATCGTCGCTGTGTCCGATGTGTTTGATGCGCTGACTTCTGAACGACCGTATAAGGCGGCATGGGAAACTGACCGCGCTTTGGAATTTTTGCGTGAAGGCTCAGGCCAGCATTTCGACCCTGCCTGCGTGGATGCGTTTATGGCGGGCTTGAGCGAGATAATGACAATTAAAAATCAGTATCAGGAAGATTTATCGCAGCAAAAAGCCTTCGGTGCAGAGTGGGGTATACAGGCCTGATACAGACATAATACAGACCTGATGCAGATACAGGCTGGCATCAAAACACCACTTGAAATGCGCTGATCATCCCCGTTTTTTACAATGAGGTTGCTATGAAAATTGCTCAGGAAATTTTATATGGTACACCCGGTGCAGAATGGAAGCTGGAGGATGTCGCGGCCATTTCACCACAGCTGGTGCTGGTATTTGCCTCAATTACACATTTCGAAAATCCGGATTTTTTCCCTCGCTTACGACTTTGTCTGCCGCATGCCCAATTGCTGGGATGTTCGACTGCCGGTGAGATTTCTACGCAGGGCGTGAGTGCACAAAGTGTCGTCGTGACTGGCATACATTTCGATAACACGCAGTTTCAGATCGTTACCGCCAACTTGCCTGACATGGAGCACAGTGCGCAAGCCGGACGCGCTTTGGCTACGCAATTGAGTAAAGAGGGCTTGCGCGCCGTCAGCGTATTTGGTCAAGGCGTAGGCATCAATGGCAGTGCACTGATCGATGGCATCGTGGCAGAGTTGGGGCAGGAGTTGCCTGTCACTGGTGGTCTGGCGGGTGATAATGGCAGTTTTTCTCGCACCTATACCTTGGGTCCTGCCGGTGTTTCTGACGCGCAGATTGTGGCGCTCGGTCTGTATGGCGATAGCCTGACTTTCACGCATGGCAGTTATGGGGGCTGGCGTCCGTTTGGGCCGGTGCGCAAGGTAACGCGTTGCGAAGACAATATACTGTACGAACTAGACGGCGCGCCCGCGCTCGACATCTATAAAAAATATCTGGGTGACTATGCTGCAGACTTACCCGGGTCAGGTTTGTTATTTCCATTTGAAATGCTGACCCATCTGCGCGAGTCTATGGGGCAGATACGTACCATACTCGGCATCAATGAGCAGGATGGTAGTCTGATATTGGCAGGTTCTATTAATCCCGATGGTTATTTGCGCCTCATGCATGCACAAACCAATGAATTGGTGGATGGGGCAGAAACTGCTGCCAGCGCGGCTTTGCCCAAAGATGCATTGCAATCCGGTCAGGCGCTGGCGATGCTGGTCAGTTGCGTAGGCAGAAAACTGGTGATGGGCGGCCGGGTGGATGAGGAAGTGGAAGTCGTGCAGGACTTGATGGGGCAGCACACAGTGATATGCGGCTTTTATTCCAATGGCGAGATTTGTCCTGGCTATCAATTGCAAGTATGCAGCCTGCATAATCAGACCATGACCATCAGCTATATGGCTGAGCGCATGTGATGGCGCATAAGCTCTCCCAGCGTCAGTATAAACGCTTGCTTGGCATTGCAGAGGAAGCGCAGTTTCAACAGCTGCTGCAAGAGTTTGAAGTGCTTGCGACATCGGCTGATTGTCCGGCTTTGGCTGGGCGCGCATTGCAAGGAATGCGGCATTTTTTTACGCAGGTAGATGAAGCCTATGTACAGTCGGATCGTGATCTGGAGCTGGGTAAGCGCAGTCTGGAGCTGAGCTCGCAGGAACTGGGTCAGGCCAATGAAACTTTAAGAGCTGATGCGGATCAGCGCCGCCAATTGTTGAGCGCCTTGCGCCAGACCGCCAATGAGGCGCTGGGTCAGCTTGGCCGGCAACTCAGCGATGATGATGCGAGTCTGGAAGGTTTATCGCAACAATTGTCTATCCTGGTGAATGAACTGCTGACCACCCGCAATGAATTGCAGGAAGCGATGGCCGACCTGGGCAAGCAGCAATTCGCACTGGATCAGCATGCGATCGTCAGCATTACCGATGCCAAAGGCACGCTGATTTATGCCAACGAAAAATTTTGTACTATCAGTCAATACAGTTCGCAGGAGCTGATGGGAAAAAACCACCGTATCGTGAATTCTGGCCTGCATAGCAAAGAGTTCTTTCAAGCGATGTGGGCTACGATTTTGTCTGGCAAAGTCTGGCACGGTCAAATCAGGAATATCGCGAAAGATGGTAGTTTTTACTGGACCAACGCAACTATCGTTCCTCTGCTGGATGAGGATCAGCGACCCTATCAGTTTATCTCTATCCGTACTGATATAACGGAAGAGTTTGCGCTGCGCGAAAAGATAGAGTCGAGTCAGGCCTTATTGCAGAATGTGATGAACACGCTGGGTGAGGGCGTTTATACCGTCGATGCGGAGGGTATCTGTACTTTCATTAATCCTGAAGCTGAGAAGTTACTTGGCTGGCAGCTTGATGAAATTATGGGACAGAAATTGCATAAGCTGCTGCATCCAGAGTTACCTGTGGATGGAACCGTGATGGACATTTCTGAGCAAATACGTTTGTATATCGCTGCAGGAAAAGCCTTCCGTTCCGACCTGACTTTTTTGCGGCATAAAACAGGTAAGAGCTTTCCTGCTGCGATTGTGGTTTCACCGATTTTTGAAGAGGGCAAAATAGTCGGCGCTGTCGGCGCTTTCCAGAATATATCGGCACGTCTCGCAACTGATCAGGCTTTGCGCGAAAGCGAGATGAAGCAACGTATGTTGCTGGACAATGCGGCCGATGCCGTATTCGTTGCGGGTGCCGATGAGAAGTGTACTTACGCCAATGACCTGGTACTGACTTTACTTGGTTATCGACGTGAGGAATTGATAGGCAGTTCAATTCACGATCTGTTTTTGGATGAGCGCGCCGATCCCTCGGAGCTGAGGTTTATGTGTCAGCTCATGCAAAGTCAGCGTTTGCGGGCAGAAGTTCGGCTGGTGACTAAAGATGGCAGTACCGTGCCAGTGGAGCTGAACGCGGCTCTGCTGCCGGATGGGAGCATTTACTGTTCTTGCCGCGACATCACCGAGCGCCTGGAATTCGAATCAGCACTGATCAAGGCCAAGGAAGGTGCGGAAGCGGCCAATAAAGCCAAGAGCCAGTTTCTCGCGACCATGAGTCATGAAATTCGTACTCCTATGAATGGCATCATAGGGATGACCGAGCTGGCACTGGATACGCCCTTGCAGCCACAGCAGCGCGAATACCTGGAATTGGTGAAGCTGTCTTCCGACGCTTTGCTGGCTATCATTAACGATATATTAGATTTTTCCAAAATCGAATCCGAAAAGATTATTTTGGAAAAAATCGACTTCCCTGTCCGTGATCTGCTTGCCTCATCGCTCAAGGCGCTGGCGGTCAAGGCCAATGAGAAAAAACTGGAACTGGTGTATCAGATAGACCCCGGCATTCCTGAGATACTGATTGGTGATCCGGGGCGGATACGGCAGATTATTACTAATCTGGTGGGCAATGCCATCAAATTCAGTGAGGCCGGGGAGGTGGTGCTGGAAGTCCGCCTGGTCGCTAGCCATACCAGTAAGGTCGACATATTTTTTGCCGTCAGGGATCACGGCATTGGTATTCCGTATGATAAACAAGCCAGTATTTTTCAGGCTTTCAGTCAGGCGGATGCCTCGACTACGCGCAAATATGGCGGTACCGGTTTAGGCTTGACGATTTCCTCGCGGCTGGTACAACGCATGCATGGCAAACTGGAAGTGCTCAGCGAACCTGGTCAGGGCAGCAGCTTCTTTTTCACGCTGAGTCTGGGTGTGGGTAATAGCATAGAAACGACAGCGGCACCAGCCAGTCTGCATGGCCTGCGCGTTTTAGTCGTCGATGACAATGCCATCAACCGGCATTTTTTTGAAGATACGCTGATTGCCTGGGGTATGTTGCCTCAGTCTGTGGAATGCGCAGTAGAGGCGCTGCGGCAACTGACTGTCGCCAAGGAAAAGCAGCATCCTTTTGATCTGATTTTGCTTGATATCTGTATGCCTGAGACTGGTGGCTTTGAGCTGGCAGAGCGCCTGCGTCAGGCGGATGGCTGTTATGAGCAAAAAATTATCATGCTCTCTTCTGCCGGTGCGTATGAACATGCTTGCCGTTGCCGCGAGGTAGGCATACACGACTATGTGAGTAAACCGGTCAGCCAGTCTGAACTATTCGATGCGGTAGCTGCTGTGATGGCTGGCATAGACCGGCATGTCTTGCCTCTGCCATCGGCACCGGTGCCTGGTATCAGGCCGTTGCAGCCATTGCGGATACTGGTCGTGGAGGATAACTCGGTCAACCAAAAGCTGGTGATTTCGCTGTTGGAGAAGTGGGGGCATAGCAGCACCATCGCTGAAAATGGATTGATGGCCATAGACCAGATTTCGCACCAGCATTTTGATCTGGTATTGATGGACATGCAAATGCCCTTGATGGGTGGGGTGGAGGCAACGATGTATATACGCCAGCTGGAGCGTGATGCGAAACGGTCTGCCCGTATCCCTATCATCGCCATGACGGCGAATGCCATGCCAGGTGATTGGGAAAAATGCCTGGAAGCCGGTATGGATCACTACTTAAGCAAACCGATCAAAGCAGCTTCGCTCAAAGAACTGCTCGATCAATATCAATTACAAGTATTTCAAGGGGCAAAGATGACGATTCCCGACCTGAGGTCTGATACTCAACCCGCTGTTGCGCTTGCAGATGAATGGTCTGACTTTGATTATCAAGCGGCATTGCTGCGTGCTGATAGTGAAATTGTGCAGATTATTGCCAATTCTTTTTTGCAGACTTGCCAGCAGCATGTAGAGGAAATGCGTACAGCAATTGCGACTCAGGATGCGGAGCTATTGCACAGAGCCGCCCATACCTTGAAAGGATTGGTCGCAAATTTCTGCGCCGAACCGACCGAGAATATCGCTTATGCACTGGAGCAAAAAGGCAAACAGGCCGATTTTAGTCAGACGCCTGAGCTGTTTCGTCAGTTTGTGAGCGAACTGGAAAAAATGAATCAGGCTTTACGTCATTTTATCGCTGACTTTCCGCCTGAATAAAGGAAGGTTTAGTTCAGTCAGGATTCATCACAAGATCAGCTGACTGATGAGCAGACCACCCAGCATCAACCAACACCAGATACTGCCTGCCAGCAGCAATGGTTTCCAGCCGGCTTTGCGCAAACTGGCGAGGCGAGTGCTGAATCCGAGTGCGAACATGGCGGCAGACAGCAGTACCTGGTCCAGCTGCGCAAACAGCTGACGTACAGCAGGGGGTACGCTCAGCAAGGATTGCAGTACGATCACGAGCACAAATAAAACGGCAAACCAGGGGATGCTGATATTGGCCAGACGCAGGCGCCAGTTCGCATTATCAGCTGCGGCAGCTTGCCGGACTGGGCTGACCAGTAATGCCAGCACACACAGTACCGGTGCAAGCAACATGACCCGCATCATCTTGGTCACGATGGCGACATCGGCGATTTGCGACGTCATCGCCTTGCCCGCGACCACCACTTGGGCGACCTCGTGCAGCGTGGCACCGGTGTAGATGCCTATGCCAGCCGGGGACAGTCCGGACCAGCTCAGCAGCAGTTCCGATTGAAAGAATAAGGGATACAGCAGCATGCTGCAGGTGCCGAAGAACACTACGCCGGAAATCGCAATGCCTGTGTCTTCCTCCTTACTGCGCAACACCGGTGCCGCTGCCAGCACAGCCGCTGCACCACAAATGGCGCTGCCCGCACCGATCAGCAACGTGAGCTCACGTGGCAGCCGGAACACCCTGCGCCCCAGGAAAGCAGCCAGCCACAGCGTGCTGATCAGCATGACCAGATCGACCAGTAAGCCGGGAATGCCTACATTGCTAATGTCGCGCAGACTTAAGCGTAAGCCATACAGTACGATGCCAGCGCGCAGCAACTGCTGTTTGCTGAATTGCAGACCGGTGTCCCAGTAAGGGGCGCGGCTGGCAGCCAACGGCAAATTACCCAATATTAAGCCCAGCAATATCGCCAGTGTCAGGCTGCCCAGTCCCCAGCTTTGTAATAGCGCGTTCTGCGCCAGTGTCAGGCTAAGACCAGCCATCAGCACGCTCAGCAACAGGCCGCTGGCATGGTTTTGTATCATTTTTCGCATATCAAGTTCCAAAAACGAGGAGTTTGGTTCACAAACATCATATAGAAAACGATAAAATTAATAAAACAAATTAATTTGCTTTTATTAAGCTGGAAAAGAGGTTGATAATGCGTTTAAGCCTGCGTCAGTTACAGGTATTTCTAGGAATTGCAGAAACGGGTACGACCAGTGCCGCTGGACAGAAAATTGCTCTGTCACAATCTGCCACCAGTGCTGCTTTAAACGAATTGGAAGCTGCCTTGCAGGTACAATTGTTTGATCGGGTCGGCAAGGGGCTGCTGTTGAATGAAAACGGCAGGTTGCTATTGCCCCAGGCGCATCTGGTACTGGATGCGGTGCGCTCGATGGAGGCGCAGTTTGCACGGCCCGACGCTGCCTGGCAGGGCTTGCGTATCGCGGCCAGTACCACTATCGGGAATTATTACTTACCTGATTTGTTCGCTCATTTGCAATCTACCGTGGCAGCCAGCAAGACATCTGGCTTGCCATCGCTGTTCATTGGAAATACCAGCGATGTGGTGCAACGCATAGAGAATTACGAAGCAGATATAGGTTTTATTGAAGGGGATTGTCATCAGGCTGGTATCGTGGTTGAGCCTTGGCTGCAGGAGCAATTGATCGTAGTCTGCCATCCGCAACACGCACTGGCACAAGCTGCCGGGCGGCGCTGCTCGGTATCTGACTTACAGAAAGAAGCCTGGTTACTGCGTGAAGCCGGTTCCGGCACGCGTGAAACGGTGGAGCAGTATTTGTCACAGCAGTTGCAATCTTTCCGCTGTACCGGTGAGTTGGGGAATTCTGAGGCGATCAAGTATGCCGTGGCGGCTGGTCTGGGATTGAGTTGCCTGTCGGTGGCGGTGGTGCAGGAGTTGCTGGCGGCTGGGCGCTTAATCCAATTACATCCCGAATTCGCGCCCTGTGAGCGGCGTTTTTCGCTGATTTACCATGCCCATAAGTCGGCTTCGGCTCAGCTTGGGCATTTTCTGCGGCTGGTGCGTGGCTGGTCATCCGGCTTGCAGACTGCGACACCAGGCGAAGCCGGTGCCGCAAACTGAACCAGCTTAGATTGCTTGTGTCGCCTGACGCAGCCAGTCGCTGGCAGCGCCAGAGACGTGTGGTGACAGACGCTGCCACACTTGCTGGTGGTACTGATTGAGCCATTGCAGCTCTTCATGGTTCAGCAATTGTGGCAGGATGCAGCGTACATCTATCGGGCACAGAGTCAGGGTTTCAAATTGCAGGAAATCCCCGAATTCATTGGCCTCTGCCGCGACATTCAACAACAGATTTTCTATGCGTACACCCCATTTTCCTGGCCGGTAAATGCCAGGCTCATTCGAGGTGATCATGCCTTCCTGCATCGCCATATGTGGCTCAGGCATGGCGCCGGAAATGCTTTGCGGACCTTCGTGCACATTCAGGAAATAACCGACGCCATGGCCGGTGCCGTGACCGAAATTGATATTCTCAGCCCACAGCGGCGCACGTGCCAGGCTGTCCAGCATAGGCGACAGCGTGCCGCGCGGGAAGTGCGCGCGCGACAGATTGATCATACCTTTCAGTACCAGCGTGAAATCGCGCTTCTGTGCCTCGGACACGTTGCCTATCGCTACCACACGCGTGATATCGGTGGTGCCGTTCAGGTATTGGCCGCCAGAGTCGATCAGCAGCAAGCCATCACCCTGAATGGTCGCATGTGAAGCCGGCGTGGCACGGTAGTGTGGCATCGCGCCATTGGCATTGAAACCAGCGATAGTACCGAAGCTAGGTGAAATAAAATGTGGCTGACGTGCGCGCGCAGCGCAAATCTGCTCATCAATGGTGAATTCAGTAACTATTTCCTGATTCGCCAGTGCCTGTTCCAGCCAGCTGAAAAATTCGCACAGCGCAGCGCCGTCTTGTTCCATTGCTTCGCGTACGAACTGCGCTTCAGCCACTGTTTTGCGTGATTTGCTGAACACTGAAGGGTTGATGGCTTCGATCACGCTGCAGTGGGTCGCTATCGCCTGACGGAAGCCAAAGGTAATGCGGCGCGGATCGATCAGTACGCGGCTGCCTGCGGGCAACTGGTTTAAGGCGCCGGCAGCTTCTGCATAGTCGCGCAGGTAGATGTGCTCTGCGCGCAGTTGCTCTGCTAAATCTGAGGGAACTTTGCCGGGTGCGATAAACAGCTGTACCTGGTCCTGGCTGATCAGGGCATGTGCTACAAATACCGGGTTGTAACTGACATCGGCACCGCGCAGATTCAGTATCCAGGCCAGATCATCGACGGTAGACACGAAATGCTGGTCGGCACCCAGCTTATGCATATCTGCGCGCAGTTGCGCCAGTTTGTCAGTGCGGCTGACCGGTGCAAACGGTGGCTGATGTTCAAATACAGCCGCGTCCGGTAAGCCTGGCCGCGCAGTCCAGACTTGTTCCAGTAAATCTGTATCAGTTTTCAGCGTGATGCCTTGCGCCGCCAGGCTGTGCTGCAAGTGGCGAGCGGTGGATAAGGCCAGCACCATGCCGTCGGCCGCCACTATCTGACCTGTTGTCAAATGTTGTGCCAGCCAGTCTATATGCAGGGTCGCGGCCGCAGACATAGTTTTCATCATGCTGATGCCGCTGCCTGCTAACTCCTGCTCGGCCTGACTCCAGTAGCGGCTGTCTACCCATAGTCCGGCAAAATCACGGGTGACCACCAGATTTCCGACCGAACCGGTGAAGCCGGAAAAAAAGCTGCGGCCTTGCCAGCGGTCTGGCAGGTATTCAGATAAATGGGGATCAGCAGAAGGGATCAGGCAGGCGTCGATTTGCTGCTGTTGCATCGTCAGGCGCAGCGCCTGCAAGCGTTCAGGAATAGTGTTCATCGGCATAGCTGGTTGGCATCAGAGTGAGGAAATTGCTGCGGCTGAGTGGCTACTACAATGCGCTCAGTTTCATAAAAAACGCCGCATCACATTAGGTTTAGGTTCGTTTGGATTGGCATGCGCATAGTCAAGTTCCGGTGCCAGCTCGAACTCATAAGCCGCATACAAATCGAGTAATCTGGGCTGATCGGTGCGCACGCCTAGTCGCAGTTCTTCCACGCCTGCGGTTTGCGCCGCCAGGATGACGGCTTCAAGCAAATGTTGTGACAGGGTCTGGCCACGGAAGGCTGGCAACACGCCCATGCGACGCATTTCCCAGATGCCAGCATCCATATCCACCGGCAGCCAGCGTACTGAGCCTGCCGGTTCATCGTTGATATACAGGATAAAGCCGCCACCCTGCAATAACTCGTGCTGAACCTGTTCAGTTGCTTCGCGGTGCCCACTCGACGTAGGCGCCACTTTATCAGCCCAGCAACTCCGGGTCAGATGCGCAATCAGTTGCGCATCGTCCGGACTGGCTTCACGTATCACCAGTTCCATATAGATCAGCCAACCCGCATACCAGGCTGTGCACCTGGCCACGGCTCCAGTATGTACAAACCAGGATTATTCTTTTCATCCGCGGCAGAGGCGGCAAGCACCATGCCTTCGGACATACCAAATTTCATTTTACGTGGTGCCAGGTTCGCAACCATCACAGTCAGCTTACCGATCAGCTGTTCTGGCTGATAAGCGGATTTGATACCGGAAAACACATTGCGCGTGCGGCCTTCACCGACATCCAGCGTTAAGCGCAGCAATTTGTCGGAACCTTCCACATGTTCACAATTGACGATTTTCGCGATCCGTAAATCGATCTTGGCGAAATCAGCAATGTTGATTTCTGCTGCAACCGGTTCGATGTCGCTCGCTGCGCCTGTTGCAGCTGTGACAGCTGCAGTCGTCGTTGCGGCTTCTGTAGTTGCAGCGGTTGCAGCAGGGGCAGCAGATGCGGTTGGTGCATCAAACAACTGGTCAAAAATCTTAGGATCGACACGTTGCATCAAATGCGTATACGGATGGATAGTATGCAGATGTGGCAGCGGTGTCGCGACATCTGACCATTGCAGTGCTGCGATGTTTAACTGGGCTTCAACCTGGCTTGCCAGTTGTGGCAAGACCGGTTTCAGGAAGATGGTCAGGATGCGGAAAGCTTCTAACAGACGGCTGCAGACTTCCTGCAGTTTGGCATCGTTTTCCGGCTTCTTCGCTAATTCCCAAGGCTTATTGGCATCGACATAGGCGTTCACCAGATCAGCCTGTTCCATGGCCAGGCGCAGTGCTTTGCCGTATTCGCGGGCTTCAAACAAGGCTTGAATCTCAGGCGCAGCTGTGCGCAGGTTGCCCAGGAAGGCATCATCCGCCGTCGCCCAGTCGGTGCTGATGACGCCGTTGAAGCGTTTGGTAATGAAGCCAGCAGCGCGTGACGCGATGTTGATGTATTTGCCGATCAGGTCAGAATTCACCCGTGCGACAAAATCTTCCGGGTTCATATCCAGATCTTCCACTTTGGCGTTCAGTTTGGCCGCAAAGTAGTAGCGCAGCCATTCCGGATTCATGCCTATGTCCAGATAGCGCAAAGGTGAAATGCCGGTGCCACGCGACTTAGACATTTTTTCACCGGATACCGTGACAAAGCCGTGTGCATACACATTGTCCGGTGTTTTGTAGCCGGAGAATTTCAGCATCGCTGGCCAGAACAGGGTGTGGAAATAGGTGATGTCCTTGCCGATAAAATGGATTTGTTCGGTGCTGGGATCCGCCATGAAGGCATCGAAATCACGTCCGGTTTTGCTGAAATAATTTTTCAGTGAGGCCAGATAGCCCACTGGTGCATCCAGCCATACATAGAAGTACTTGCCCGGCTGATCCGGAATTTCAATCCCAAAATACGGCGCATCGCGGCTGATGTCCCAGTCGCCCAGTCCATCTTCGCCTTCCAGCCATTCACGGCATTTGTTCGCCACTTCGGATTGCAGGCGATTATCTTGCAAGGCCCAGTTGCGCAGGAAATCTACGCATTGTTGGTCAGATAATTTGAAGAAGAAGTGTTCTGAGGATTTCATCACCGGTGTCGCGCCGGTCAGCACGGAATATGGATTCACGACTTCAGTCGGTGCGTAGACTGCACTGCAAACTTCGCAGGAATCGCCATATTGATCCTTGGCGCCGCATTTAGGGCATTCGCCTTTGATATAGCGGTCCGGCAGGAACATGTTTTTTACCGGATCATAAAATTGTTCTATGGTTTTACTGGTGATGAAGCCGGCGGCTTTCAATTTACGGTAAATATCCTGAGACAGCGCATGATTTTCTTCGCCATCGGTCGAGTGCCAGTTGTCAAACTGAATATGAAAACCATCCAGATATTGCTTACGGCCTGCCGCAATACCGGCTACGAAAGCCTGAGGCGTGAGGCCTGCTTTTTCTGCTGCAATCATGATCGGTGCGCCATGCGCGTCGTCGGCGCCGACGAAATGCACTTCGTTACCCGACATTCGCTGATGGCGTACCCAGATATCAGCCTGGATGTATTCCATGATGTGACCGAGGTGGAAAGGCGCGTTAGCGTAGGGGAGGGCGGTAGTAACGAACAGCTTACGGGTCATGTTGATGCACTTTTGAATGTAAGGAACAAGGGCAATATTCTAACAGCGAATAGCAGGCTTTTTTCGCACAGGCAAAGAATTAGGCGCTGCTGCTGTTGATATTTAATTGTCGCTTTTGCTGCGGCGAATTGAAAACCAGCTCAGCCATGATGGCCAAGGCGCGCACGAGATGGGACGAAAACAACAGCTGTTTTGCCTGGGGCTGGAAAATCCCTGATAATGCCTGACCACAATTTCCCTATGGAAATTATTTATCATCATTTTTGAAGTTGCTGCTGATAGCAATATCGCATATTGCAACAACATTAATTTCTGGTTTGGCTGATCAGCGCACATGGCGCAATTGCTCAAACCAGTGCTTCATTATTTTGCCCGCTCATGAAAAAAATCTTGTTTTTATTACTCTTTATCCTGTCCAGTCTGGCTTTGTCAGTACAGGCGCAGTCTGCGGAGGGGAAGCGGGTTTTACTGTTGAGTCCGGATATGGGTTCCAGCGCTTCATTGCAGGAATTTTACGGTGCCTTAAAGACTGCATTGCGTAAATCAGGGCCGCACACGATTTTTCATGAAAATCTGGATATCTCTCAGTTTCCGCAGGAAACGTATAAGCAAAACCTGAGTAAATGGCTCAAAGAGAAATACCGCACGCAGAATCCGGACATGATCCTGGTGTTTGGTCAGCAGTCACTGCGTTTTTTACTGCAGCATGAAAAAAATCTGTGGCCTGGTACACCGGTGGTGTTTGCGCTGACCAGTGATATTGATGTGGTACAGATGAATTTGCCGCCTAATTTTACCGGCAAGGTATTGCGGGCAAATTTTTCGAATGTAGTCAGTGTCGCCAAAGCCTTGTTTCCTGATGCGCAGCAACTGGTTTTGATCGGCAATGCGCCCGGCCCTGAAACTAATAAAACCTTCCTGCCTTCGCGTTTGAGTGGCATGGCCGACAATCTGAATGTACAGGATATGCGTGGACAGCCCGTAGAGACTGTGAAGGAGGTGCTAAGCAATTTGTCACCGGATGCTGTGGTGTATCAAGGTTTGCTGGGTGCGGATATTGCGACCGGTCGCTCATCTGGCAATGAGCTTCTGGCGCAGGTAATCGCTACATCCATGCGTCCGGTGCTGGTGGATGATCCGGCAGTGTTGGGGACCGGGCCATTGGCAGCACTGAGTTTCGCATTTGTTGAGCAAGGCCGGGAAACCGCTGAGCTGGCCTTGTCTATTCTGGCAGGTAAGCCCTTGCGGCAAGAGATACTCAGCTCAGGATTCACGCCGCTGCTCGATAAAAATCAAGTGCTGCGCTGGCAGGTCAAACCTGAGCAATATCCAACTGGCAGTGAGCTGCGCTTTTATACACCCACAGTGTGGGAGGCCTATCGCTGGCAACTCATCTTTACCTTTGCTTTGGTACTGGTTTTACTGATCGCGGTCCTTGCATTGGTCATAGAACGGCGCTTACATGCGCACGCAGTCGATGCCTCGCGTCAGGTCCTGGGTCAGATTACCCAAATGAACCGCAAGATGACGGCCTCTATCTACAATGAAGCCATCGGTCATGAACTGATGCAGCCGCTGGCAGCGATCCTGAGTAATGTGGAGGCTGCGCAGATATTTCTGAAGCGTGAGCCGCCTACGCTCGATCTGGTGCAGGAAACACTGCAGAATATCCGGCGCGATAATTTGCGCGCAGATGAGCTGATTAAAAACATGCAGGGTCTGCTGACTAAATCGGATACCGAACTGGTGCCGGTAGAAGTTAACTGGCTGGTGCGTAAAGTGCTGCATTTCTTATCGATAGAAGCCAAAGTGCGACGCATCAGTATCAAAGAAAAACTAGGCGCAGATGGCATGATCGTCTCGCTCAATATCGTGCAGATGCAACAGGTGCTGGTCAACCTGCTGCTCAATAGCATGGACGCGATAGACCGCAAAAAAGGACGTGAACGCAGTATCACAGTTGAGACCATGTTGTATGGGACCGATCACGTCAGGATTTCCATTCTGGATAGCGGTACCGGCTTTGATGAGGGGGTGGAACGGGTATTTGAATCGTTTTTCACTACTAAGCCTGAAGGCGTAGGTTTGGGGTTATGGATCAGCGCTTCTATTGTGCAGGCGCATGGCGGCCATATCTGGGCTGAGAACCGCTTAAACGGTGGCATCATGCGCTTCAAATTGCCACTGATCAGGAGCGAATAATGCAGACCAGCTTACCGCCTATCGTACATGTGGTAGACGATGATTCCTCAGTGCGTTCCGCGCTGGGGATATTGTTGCAGGCTTGCGGCTTTCGCGTATCTACCTACGAATCGGGGGCCCATTTTTTTCAGGCAGATTTGCCTGCAGAAGTCAGTTGTATTTTGCTGGATGTGAATATGCCCGGTCTGAGCGGCCTGGAAGTACAGGAATTCCTGAATAAGCGGCAATGCCCGGTTCCGGTTATTTTTCTGACTGCCTATGGTGATATATCCATGAGTGTGCGCGCCATTAAGGCGGGTGCCGAAGATTTCTTGAGTAAGCCGGTGCAAAAAGAAGACTTGCTGAAAGCAGTCAATGCCGCCCATCAGCGGTATGAGGAAGCACATCAGTCCAGGGTGCAGCTGGAAGATCTGCGCTATCGCTATTCTTTACTCACTGAACGCGAACTCGAAGTATTTCATCTGGTCGTGCGCGGCAAGCTCAATAAGCAGATCGCCTATGAACTCGGAAATTCGGAGCGCACGATCAAGGCGCAGCGTAGCAGCGTGATGGAAAAAATGCAGGTAGAGACCCTGGCAGAGCTGGTGTTGCGCGCAACCCAGCTGGGGGTCTTTGATCAGGGTAAATCCTGAGCAGCGAACTTCTCAAAGTCAGCCTGGTTAGAGCTGTAGTTTCAAATAAATATTCCTGATTTTGCACCAAAGTACGATAGACCGGCTTGTTCAGGCTCCCTACACTGGCGCCTTTCAGCTTGCTGAGCCTCCCCGGATAGTCTTGTCTATGCTGTATTACAGGTATTTATGTTGAATCCATCTGAGCTTATTCATGTCAATCTCATTGGCAGCGATGATTATGAACGCGCAGTGTTAGGCCTGGTGCTGGGTGCCAGAGATTACCGTGTGCGTAGTTTCTGCAGCCTGGATGAATTGGCTTTGCCGCGGCACGAGCCAGGCGGCACATGCGCTTTGCTGGCTCTGAGCCGGCGCGAAGTGGAGTCTGAAGCGATGCTGCAAGGAATCAGACAGTTAAGCTTACATTTGCCCGTACTGCTGTTGATTGATCAGACATCCCATGCTCAGCTTGCTGCTGCAGTGGTCTCTGATCATGTTTCTTTGTTGGTTCGACCAGTCCAGAAAGACGTGCTGTTACGTTCCATACAGCATGCGATACGCTCCTGGCTGGAGTCTGAAATCGCCTGAGCTTTACTTTGCTTGCTGAGTTGAAAATTATATAATCATTAAAAATATATTATATAAACAACTTGGAGTCAGAAATCGTGTATCACCAAAAATTGCAATCTGTCAGTAGTCTATTGGGTTTTATCGTTTCCGGTTTAGTGCTGACAGCTTGCGGCGGAGGTGGTGGAGCGACTGGCGGTGGTAGCGGCAGTACGACCGAGCCGCCCGTGCCGCAAAAAACTTTCCAGAGACAGATACCGCTCGCGGGCGATAGCTTTACTTATCAACACCAGATAAAAGATGATAAGGGTTCGAGCTGGACTTATTATTCGACCGAGGTTTATTGGAATCCGTATCGGAATGCGACTGGCAGCTCAAGCATACTCAACGATAAGTTACCCAAAACCGGATACTTCTTTGCTGGTACGAACACCTCTGCCACCTTTTCCTATGCCAGTTATTACGATGCAAATGGCGCAGAGCTCCTGTTCTCCCCGCGCTCAGCATCTGTATTGCCTTGCTCGTTTGCACAGCCTTATCAAACCGCGCAATCGCCATATGCCGTTGGGCAAAGCTGGGATGTCAGCGCCGTGTTAGGCTGCAATTCCGGGTCTGCTGTCAGCACTTACAAAACAGTCCGCGATACCGGAAATGTGGCAACCGCAGAAGATGTTACGGTTGTCGCTGGCAAGTTCACTGGATTAAAGGAAGTGGCGACGCTAAAGGAAGTGACTAACCGTACAACACCAAGTGGCAATGTCGCTGAAACCAGTAAAGACCTGAGTCGTACCTGCTGGCGCGATACGGTCAGCGGTCAGTATGTTAAATGCGTGGCGACAGGCTTTGATGCCGACTTTCAATCTGCAATACCGGGAGGCAGTAAAAATCTGAGCATTAGCTCAGAACTGATAGGCCGACTGAGTATCAGCAATGCGGGTGTCAAGGTTTTGCCGCGATTTGCCGGTCGTTGGAATCTGACGATAGGGACTGATACGCGCACTAATTTTATTGAAATTGATCACAATGGCGTGGTCAGTAAAGTATTTGAACTCAGTGCCGGTGGTTTGACCACAGATTTCACGACGCAGTTGTTAAATGCCAGCGTGAGCAATGAAGGTGATCTGAGCTTCACACTCAGCACACCGGCAGCCAATGGGATCAATGGTACTTTTACCGGCAAGCTCGATACAGTTGTCAGTGGCAGTGGTACGCTCAAACTGAGCAATGGCTATACTGGCACCTGGAAAATGACGCGCCTTTAATTTCGCTTCATCAATCCGCTATCCTGATTCAGCAAAGTGCATGCGAAAAAAATGGCCGCTTAAGTCATTTCTTTCGCAGCTTTTACCAAGCCGTGTGGATTTTTTTCTGGATTGCACCAAAGTGCAATAGTTTTCGCGCCTGTGAGTCGTTAGACTGTGCCTGGAAACTCTGATCAACCCTGATCTGCCCCTATCATGAAAAAGACCTACATGTCTGTCGATGCTGAATTAATTAATTATTTATTGTCAACTTCAGATGGCCGTCCTGGTGTGCTTGCCCATTCTGGTAGCGCCATTACCGCGATTCCATCGCATGAGTTTGTGCTGGTATTTGAAGGTAGCGAGGCGACGCCTGCGATGCGTTTTTATCTGGCAAAAAAAATTAACGAGATGTTGCCGAATGCCGGATTTGATATGGCGTTTATTGAATCAGCGAATAAACCGGCAGAGGCCAGGCTGGCACTGCTGCATCCTGAGGCATATCTGATCGTACAGGCCTTGTTGCCCTTAGGGCTGAGCAGTGACTTTTCCATTAGCCACATCATGCAATACGGTTTTGCGCCTATCGTTGAGCGTCAGATGGATTTGCTGCGCGCCCTGAAAAAAATAGAAGTCTTGCTGCACAACGGTGGCTGGCGTACTCAGGAGCTCATGCAGGATAACGCGGTATAAGCTTGTTAAGTTGTGGCTGCGCTGTTCAAACTGACCAGCGGCCATCCTGGTATAGCTCCTGCCCATCCAGGCGTACTGAACAGGTGACGGCAAATACATCAACATGGTGGCGGCCCTCGCCACGTTTGATGTGGGGTTTGGCATAGCTGCCATGTTTGGAGCCCAGCGATAAATGGATGCCGCACATACGTTCGTAAGTGCCTATGTCCATCACTTTTCTGTCCTGAGAAAACGCGCGATTCAGGCCAAAGCCCAGCTCACGCACCCAGACCACGCCATCGTCAGCACGGATGTTGGCGAGTACGCGATCAAATTCTTCCGTGCTGTTTTCGGTGCCAACGACCTGACCCTGTTCCACAATCAGCGTGATCGGTACCGGTGGTTCATTGATACGGAAACTGGTATCGCCGAAAATAAAAATACGCACTTTGCCGTTCACATCTTCCAGCCGGACAGATTCGGTGAACACCTCGCCTATTGGGAACTGACCGCCTATATTGGCCATCTCGCTATAGTCGCCCACGTTGAGCTTGGCAGGTTCTAAGCCACCGCCAAACACCAGTTGCGCACCATCGCCACTATCAATCACAGCCTGGCTGGCCTGATCAATGATGCGCTTGATCGCTTTGCCAGTTTCCCGGTAATACACGGGGTCATACTGCAGTGCGTCTATGTAGTAGCTGATTTCTTCCCCGTTCATACGGCCCAGGTGGGGATGCTCGATCACTTTCAAACCACGTTTAAACAGTTCCACCCGCAGCCTGTAGGCTTCCAGTCTGAAATTGGTGGACTGCACCAGGATTACAAGATCAGATTTCTGTAGCGCCGCAATCGCATCCAGTATCTCTTGTGCAGGCACCGTACCGAAATGCAGGCACTTCGCCTGGGGCAGACAGTGCTGATAAGCCTGACTGAGTATGCTGGCCAGTGCGGACTGGGTGTCAAAGACGATCAGAGCTTGCTGCTGTGCGTTGTGGCAAAAAGCATGCTCCAGTATGCCTGCGATGTGTTGACTGGCGAGCGTGGTCAGCGCGCTCCCGTCGCCGGAGATGGTTTGACTTTCTACAACTGAGCCTGCATTGGGGGTGATTGTTTGCATTGCGGATAGGAGTGAGCGGGAATTCTGAGACACAGCATTTTGTGTGGAGCTGTATTTTACCAAGACTTTCCTGTCAGGCCATTGCGAAACACATGATTTGGCACAAAGGCAGGGCAAGCATGCGCTGTCGTTTGCACTAAGGTGCAATAGACGAGAAAACTTTCCATGCATAAACTTTGCCATAACTCGGCAATTGTGCCGGTGCTTTTTTTTAAATCTGCAATCTGGACAGAATCATGCGAAATTTACCCTATCTCAGACTGCTACCTCTCTTGCTTGCGCTAGCGGCTTGTGGTGGTGGCGGCAGCGGCAGTAGTAACAGTGGCAGCTCATCATCATCGTCTTCAGGCGGTGAGGGTGTGGTGCAGCCTCCACGTGTGCCCACTGCGGACGAAAAAATTGCGGCCGCGATGCAGTCTGGCGATGTGTCTGGTCTGGATAACAGCTTGCAGCTTACCTTATTGCAAAAAGCACAGGCCAATGCTGCTGCTATACAGCTCGGCCAGGTCGGCACCTTGGGTAAGATTTATCGTAAAAATGGCACTGATCTGGATCAGACGCTGGCGTACACCGGGAATTCGATAGAGATAGGATTACTCAACTCGACTTCAGGCATCAGTTACCTGTCATCTGACAATGGAAATGGTATGGCTGCACTGAGCACCTTGGGCAGTGGTCGTGGCATGGCGTATGGCGCGGACGTCTTGTCCTGGATGGCAGGCAGTACCACACAGCAGCAGCATCAGCCTATGTTTTTGCGTGCCTTCAACTGGGTGCTGACAGGTGACCCGGATACTGCATTACCTGCTACGGTGAAATTTGTGGTGACGGGGTATGGCGCAGCCAACGTCAACGCTTATCTGAAAAAAATTGGTGTACAAGGGCAGGAGATCAGTTGCGCACTCAGCGATGCAGCCAATACCTGCTGGCAGAGCGCGGATCTGCTGGTCTTCGGTGGCGGCACGAAAGACAGTGCCACGCTGACTTCCCAGGTACAAACCTATATGAAAGCCGGTAAGCATGTGATGTATTTTGCGCCCAGCTGGATAGAGTCTGCCGGTGGTCGCCAGGTCGCCAATGCCATGGGTATGGACGTAGGTGGCTACCCTGGTAATTACTTCGGTTCTGCCGCAGATCTGGGTATTTCTGCCGGACGCACTGTTGCGGACAGTATTGCACGCGCAGATAAAATGGGTGCATTGATCCCTACGCTACAGAAGCTGCAGGATGAAAAACTGAGTTGGGATTTTAAAGCTGACGCAACGCCACTGATGCCAGTCACGCAATTGATGAATGAATTGGCCGGGCAGCATGGACGTGGCGCAAATCTGTTTCAGCAGGCGGGCATGGACTTGCATAAGTTGCTGGTATTGTGGGCAGATTTGTGGCGCCCGAATGCAGTCAAATATGGTCAGTTACCACCAGATCAGAAGGCCACAGCCATCGATTTCTTACGTACGTATGCGGCTGATTCCTGGGTTGTGTACAACCGGACGAAAACCACAGTAGCACCAGCCGGTTATGGTGATTACATGCCTAAAGAGGCATTAACAATGCCAGTCAGCGCTGACTTCGAAGATATAGACGTCACGATTGCACAGGGTAGCGGCACCACTGCCATTGGTCGTGCTGCTATCCCTGGCAAAACCGTCACCATACAGGTGGTTGATGCAGCAGGCGGCTCACTGGGAATGCAGACTGGTTACGCCAGAACCTGGGGTGACCCGGTAACCGATAACACTAAGTATGGTCGTCCGCGCCGTCCGGTGTCGTTCCCGGTTCCTCTGCGCACCGATAGCGACAATGTATTCACTACACCTTTTGGTGGTCCGGTTTACCTGAATTACCATGGTTTGGCATCTGGTAAAGTTGTACGCTTGCGTGTCAAAGGCGCCGCCAAATACGGCCACTTTGATTTTACCAAGGATATGTCGCAGGCTGAGATTGATGCGGCTTCGGCTGTCATCAAGTCCAAGGTATTTGGCTGGCAGACTTCGAAATTTGTTGGCGGTGAAGTGCATCAGACCAACGCGTTTGCACTCAGTGTGATTGGTAATACTGATCCGCGCGACTACATCCTCAACAACCTGCGCGCACGTATTTTTGATTCCAACCATATCGCGAATGGCTATAGCAACATGACGATGTCGGCAAACGTTAAGTCAGTGTGCGATACCCTGAGCTGGACTTGCGATGGCGATCTGCACCGCGCACCTGGCGTACAGCATTTCATAGGCTGGATTGCGACTTGTGGCTATCTGTGTTCAGGTAATCCTTCGGATGGTTTTGCCGGGATTTCTGCTGGCTGGGGCTGGTGGCATGAGCTCGGTCACAACACCGTGCAGCGCGTACATCACATCGTGCCGCCTGGCAGCGCCGGTTGTGTGGTGGAGTGCGATAACAATATTCTGTCTACTGCTTCAGCGATACGCCAGTTTGGATTGACGGGTATCGACGTGAGTGGTGATCGTATCAACCATAAGGGTTTGTATCAGTTCATGGTAGATAGCCGTGCTACCGGTGCCACTGGCGAAGCATTGCGCGCGACGATGCAAAAGAAATTGTGGGACAGTGATGACCAGAACGCGATGCGCGCCATGCATTTTCAGCTGGGCTTTTTGTACACCCGTTTTCGTCTCGGGATGGCAAAACCAACACCACATACCACCATCGAATATCTGACCTTGCTGACTAAGGGCGATCGTCTGGTGGAAAAAGACTGGACTGCAGCAAATGCAGCGAAGTACGGCATGGGACGTTATGCCAACAACACCATCACTAACCATGATCTGGTGTATGTACTGAGTTCTAAAATTATCGGCAAGGATATGCGTAACTATTTCTTTGCCTATGGTTTGCCGCTCGACCAGAAATCGCTGGATTCTGTCGCTGATCTGAAGCTGGAAGTAGCGCCGCTGAGCCTGTATGCGTTGGCTCCGGGTAAAGGAAATCAGGTAGAAACCGGTATTTGGATGGATATCGAGGGAAAAACACCGGCCTATCCGTTTAACTGAGTCTGCTACTGTTGTTTGTTTGCAAAAAAGCACATTTATTTGATTTTAGTCATGTCAATGTCACAATTCTTTGCTATGATTCGACTCAGCTGCTGTACATACAACCGATATGTATGACGGTAGCAAGGTGTGCGGGCCCACTCTGGTGGGCAAGCCACCGATCCAATTCCGGCGCGGGACCTGTACTCAGGTTCCGCGTTTTCATTTGTACTTTTGATTTGATGCGTTGTTTCCAGATTGCATAAATTTGTCACCCGTAAATACGCGCTTTATAATCAGACGCATATTTTCCTTTCAGGAAAAATTTCCTTTGTGAAAAAAGAGGCAGGAATTTTCCTGGCATGGATCAGACCGCAGCACAGGCTTACTGTCCAACCTGTTTCCCTTTAAACAATTGCATGATTGTTCGCTGTTCCGCTCTGGAGTGCTTATGAAGTCAGTCCGGTTGTGCGCATTGCTGTATTTAATGGGTGTTTCAAGCTTACCTTTGCAGCTTGCCGCGCATCCGGCAGCGGCAGAACGCTGGATAGATAAGGAGTTTCAGCCATCCAGCCTGACGCGCGAGCAGCAGCGCGATGAAATGAAGTGGTTCATGCAAACGGCGCAGCGACTCAAAGCGCAGGGCGTACAAGAAATCCGGGTTGTGTCAGAAGTCATTGATACTCATGCCTACGAAGCCAATGTGCTGAGTCAGGCTTTTTTTGACATCACCGGTATCCGGGTAGTGCATGAAATCATGCCGGAAGGCGATCTGGTACAACGCCTGCAAAAAGCTATCTACAGCAATAGCAGCCCGTATGACGGCTGGATTTCAGATTCCGATCTGATCGGCACGCATTACCGCTATGGCGTGATTGAAGCCTTATCTGATTTCATGAAAGGGGCAGGTAAGGACTATACCAATCCTGGCCTCGATCTGAAGGACTTTATCGGCCTGCGCTTCACTACCGCACCGGATGGCAAGCTGTATCAATTACCCGACCAGCAGTTTGCGAACCTGTACTGGTTTCGTGCTGACTGGTTTGCGCGGCCAGAGCTGCAGCAACGTTTCAAAGCGCGCTACGGCTATGAGCTGGGTGTGCCACTGAACTGGTCGGCTTATGAAGATATCGCTGAATTTTTTTCCAAACATGTGCGCGAACTTGATGGTCAGCCTGTGTATGGTCACATGGACTATGGCAAGCGTGATCCCTCGCTGGGCTGGCGCTTTACCGATGCCTGGCTGTCTATGGCCGGGGTGGCAGACAAGGGCTTGCCGAATGGCTTGCCAGTCGATGAATGGGGCATACGGGTCGCCAGCGATCAATGTACACCGGTCGGTGCCAGCGTGGCGCGCGGTGGTGCCACCAACTCGCCGCCTGCGGTGTATGCGCTGAATAAGTATCTGCAGTGGATGAATGATTACGCGCCGCGTCAGGCCAAAGCACTGGACTTCTCTGAGGCGGGTCCGGTAGCCGGGCAGGGACAGATAGCGCAACAGATTTTTTGGTACACCGCGTTTACTGCAGCGCTGACCAAGCCGGGTCTGCCTGTGATGAATGCCGACGGCACGCCTAAGTGGCGCATGGCACCTTCGCCGCATGGGGTGTATTGGAAGAACGGTATGCAGAATGGTTATCAGGATGTCGGGTCCTGGACATTTTTTAAGTCCACGCCTCCACGCAGAAAAGCGGCGGCCTGGTTGTATGCGCAGTTCGTCACCTCGAAAACCGTATCGCTGAAAAAATCGATCACCGGGCTGACCTTCATCCGCGAGTCCGATATCCGGCACGAATATTTCACCCGGAATGCTGACCGTTACGGCGGCTTGATCGAGTTTTACCGCAGCCCGGCCCGCATCGCCTGGACCCCGACCGGCAGTAATGTGCCGGATTATCCGCAACTGGCAACTTTATGGTGGCCGAATATCGCTGCGGCCATCAATGGTGAAGCCAGTCCGAAAGAAGCTCTCGATACCCTGGCGGCGCAGATGGATAAACAGCTGGGTGAACTGCAGGCGCAAGGCATGCAGCATTGCGCGCCGCGCCTGAATCCTAAGTCGGATGAGTCACGTTATCTGAGCGATAAAGGTGCACCCTGGAAGAAAATCCCTCAGGAAAAAAATCAGGGCGAAACCATTGCCTATGAAAAGTTGTTGCAGGCCTGGCGCGAAGGCCGGGTCAGGTAAGCAAGGTTTAAGCAGTTTCTACGCAGTGTCAGTCAAAAAAAAACAGGTTTTTCCGTAACCAGGTGACCCAATGCAGTTCAAGATGAAGCAAGTATTTTCCCGTTTTCAGCACATCAATCTGCTGGCGGTCACCCTGTTGATTGTCGCTGTGATAGTGACGCAAACTTACCTGAGTATGCGTGAGGATCGCACACTGACACTGGATGCCGAACGCACTAATGCGCATGTCGCTGTGCGGATACTGGAAGAGCACGTGGCGCAAACCATGCAGGACGGTGTGCAGAAACTGGATGCAGTCGCGGCGGCGGTGTCAGCCGTTGCGCATGATCATAGCGCGATACAGAAAGTCATCGCTTCCTATGATATTCAGGATAACCGTTACATCAAATCCTTGCGCTATATCGATCTGGGCGGTAACAGCTGGGTCAGTTCGCCGGATTTCCCGGCGCATAGCACGAATGTGGCAGACCGCCAGGATGTCCGGTTTTTGCTGAACGCCCCCGATTACAACGAAGTTGTGATCGGACGCCCTTATCACTCGCCGTATGACAGCCAGTTGGTGTTACCGATTGCGCGCAATATCTTTGACCGTAACCAGCAACAGGTAGGCATTATCAGCACCGACATCCGGATTGCTTATTTCGCCGGTTTGTATGCCAGTGTCGCGAGTGAAAATAATGCGATGGTGGCACTGATACTGGACCCCGGTTTTGTGGTGATACGCTCGCCGTTTGAAGCGCGTTTTGCTGACCGTGATGTCAGCCAGGCCAACGCAACTAAAAAGCTCAGTCAGTCAGATATTGAAGGCAGTTTCGAGGATGCAGACTGGCTCGATGATGAGTTTTCACGTTTGTATGCCTATCGTAAGGTTGAGAATTTTCCACTCACCATTGTCTATGGACGCGACTTTGACAGCATGCTCGCACAATGGAATCAGCGTATGGAAACACGGGTCGCATTGACCGTACTGGTGGTGAGTATCCTGGGTTTTGTGATGTGGATACTCTCGGTTCAGATGCGTAAATTGCGACAGTCGGAAGCGACCCTCAGAACCGCCGAATATAAGTTTTCAGAAATCTTTGAACGTTCGCCGTTGCCACTGTCTTTGCTGAATCTGCATGGCAGGAAAATTGATGCCGTGAATGACGCCTGGCTGCATTTATTTGCCTACCAGCGTGAGCAGGTGCTGGATCAGTCGTTCAACAGCAGTGCGCATATCTGGGTCGACAGCCAGCAATTGACAGCATTCACTGACCTGCTGCGCAATCAGCCACAAGTCGATTCTTATCCGGCACGGCTACGCGATGCGAACGGCAATATTCATGATTGTCTGTTGTCGGCGCGCCGCTATGAAGCGGATGGCGAGCAGCGCTTCATCATTACACCACAGGATGTGACGCGTCAGAATGCAGCCGAAGCCGCTTTGCGTGAGCTCAATGAGGAACTGGAGCAAAGGGTGGCGCGTCGTACCGAGAATCTGGAGCGCTCGAATCAGGAACTGGAAGAGGCCTTGCAATCGCTGCGCCTGATGCAGACTGAACTGATACGTCAGGAAAAGCTGGCTTCATTAGGCTCACTGGTGGCTGGGGTTGCCCATGAGCTCAACACACCTATTGGTAACAGCGTGACCGTGGCCAGTACTTTGCAGGATGATGCAAAGCGGATTAAACGCGAAGTTGATCAGGGACAGATAAAACGCAGCAGCCTGAATGCCTTTGCCGATGGCATGCTGTTTGGCACCGATGTGTTGATGCGCTCACTGACACGCGCCTCGGAACTGATACGCAGCTTCAAACATGTGGCGGTCGATCAGTCCAGCGATATGCGGCGTCAGTTTGATCTCCGGCAGGTATTGGAAGAAATCCTGCTGACTAATTCTGCGATGTATACCAAAACACCGTTTCAGATGCGTACTACGCTGGAGCCAGGTATCAGTATGAACAGCTTTCCGGGAGCGCTAGGTCAGATCATAGGCAATTTCGTCAGCAATGCGATGACCCACGCGTTTGAAGGCAGGGACAACGGCAGTATGCATTTGATCGCCCGTAGCGCTGGCGAACTGGCGGTGATCGAATTCAGGGATGATGGTAACGGTATTTCCGCTGACAATCTGAGCAAGGTATTCGATCCGTTTTTCACCACCAAGTTTGGTCAGGGGGGATCTGGTCTGGGGATGAATATCGTGTATAACCTGGCGACTGAAATCCTGGGCGGTAAAATCGATTTGCAAAGCGCGCCAGGTTTGGGCACGTGTTTCACGCTGACTTTGCCGCTGATTGCGCCTGAGAGTGAGATCAAGGGCAAGTGAAGTGTATGCCGCCTGCTGGCGGCTAAACAGTAGCTAAATAGTGGCTAAATAGTGGCTATTTAGCGGATCGCGTTATGTTGCAGTCGCCACGCGCCCGGTGTGACGCCGGTCCATTCTTTGAACGCATGCTGAAATGCGCTTTGTTCGCGGTAACCCAGCAGGAAAGCAATGTCTGACAGGCTGAAGTCTGCATTGTGCAGATATGACAGCGCCAGTTCATGCCGGGTTTCGTCCAGAATTTGCTGAAAGCTGACACCTGCCTCGGCCAGTTTTCGTTGCAGGGTACGTGGGCTCAGTTGCAGGGTGGCAGCGATGTCGTTCAAGCGCCATTGTTCGTGCGCGAGTTGTTCGCCCATGGCTTGCCTTAAGCTGTGTACGATCTCATGTTCGCGGTGTTGTCTGTGCTTTTGCATCAGCAATTGATCTGCATGCTGACGCAGTATGGCCGATAAGCCAGTGTCGGCATGTGGCACCGGCCAGTTCAGTAATACGGCTGGAAAACGGCTGTGATGACAGCTGGCACCGAAGTGCACCTCGGGCCCGAATACGCGCCGGTGTTCGCTGATATCGTCCGGTGCAGCATGCTGAAAAAAAACCGGTGCATGCGGCAGTTTGCTGCCTGCAAACCAGTCGCCGAACACACGGATACCGGCGAACACACTTTCGGCCAGGTGCGGGCTGGCGTCAGGAAAATGGCTGTGCCAGCGGTACTCGGCCACATCGCCTTCCACAATCAGCTCGGAGCGGCCCAGATCATGCGCTAATGCCTCATAACGCATGGTTTGCTGAAACGCCTCACCAAAATCGCGACAGCTCATGAGTAGCATGCCATACACATTGTAAGTACCCAGCTTCACCTTTTCACCGACATGCAGGCCAAATTGCGGGTCGGCGCAGCGCTTTGCGCCTTCATCCAGCAAGCGCAGATAGGACGTAGCTGACATAGTTTCGCCGGATGGATTGAACAGCGGCTTCCCGCGCTCATCCTGAATGATTTGCGCCAGGTTCTGACCACGTTCCTCCAGCAGTTCCAGCAAGGGCTGTGCATAGGCCAGTGCAACGCTGGCACCTGGCGCGCTGCGGGCTGCTAAGGGGGAATGGGCACGATGCTCTGGCATGTTAGAACAATTCCTGTGACATGAATCAGCAATACCTGACGTGGATTTGGGTCTAAGCTGAGTATAACATTCAGTCTGTCCCGCCCTGGCTGGCAGCTGATCAAAATCAGAAGACTGGCAAATAAGCGACTACACGGCAGACTGCAAGCTGGCGTCGCTCGTGTCACAGAAAAGACGAAAGGATGAGGATGAGACGTTGGAATGGTTGGGGCGATGATACTTATAGTCTGCCTGTGCAGCCACAGGCGCTAAAGTTTTTGCAGCAGCGCTTAGGTGAGGCGGCACCCTTCAGCGATGCCAGTTGGGAGCAAGTCTGTGCGCAGGTGCCGCTCAGCAGGCTGCCAGCGCATCCTCTGATCGATACGAGTGCTGCGACCCGCGTACGGCATAGCCGGGGCCAAAGCTTGCCGGACTGGCTGGCACTGCGTTACGGACGCATCGCACATTTTCCAGATGGTGTGGCTTTTCCTGAGAGCAGTGCTGATGTGCGCAATTTGCTGGCCTGGGCAAAGCAGCATGGCGTGGCGTTGATTCCATATGGTGGTGGCACCAGCGTTGCCGGACACATCAATGTAGTGGATAGTGGACAGCCGGTGCTGACAGTCTCGCTGCAGCGCATGTGCCAGCTCATCAGTCTGGACAGGCAGTCGCAGTTAGCGAGTTTCGGCGCCGGGGTGTTTGGTCCTGATCTGGAAGCGCAGTTAAGAGCGCATGCTTATACACTCGGCCATTTTCCACAATCCTTTGAATATTCGACGCTGGGCGGCTGGGTGGTAACCCGTTCATCGGGCCAGCAATCGCTGCGTTATGGACGTATAGAACAGCTGTTCGCCGGTGGGCGACTGGAGACACCGGCGGGCAGTCTGCAGTTACCAACTTTCCCGGCATCGGCAGCGGGCCCCGACCTGCGTGAATGGGTACTCGGTTCCGAAGGACGGCTGGGCATATTGACTGAAGCGACCATCAGGATCAGCCCTTTGCCGCAACAGGAAGCCTTTCATGCAGTGTTCTTTCCTGACTGGGAACAGGCGCAGGCGGCGGTGCAACAGATCGCGCAAAGCAAATTGCCTTTGTCCATGCTGCGCTTATCGAATGCGACCGAAACATTGACCAGTCTCACGCTGGCCGGTCATGCCAGCCTGATACGCTGGCTGGAGCGTTACCTGAGTCTGCGCAATTGTAAAGAACAGAAATGCCTGTTGCTGATCGGTGCCAGTGGCAGCCGCGCGCAAGTCAGCACTGCAATACGCGCGGCACTGGCAATTGCTGGCTCGCATCGTGGTGTGCATATCGGTAAAACCATGGGTGAAAAATGGAAGCAGGGCCGCTTCCGTAACGTCTATCTGCGCAATACCTTGTGGCAGCACGGTTATGCGATTGATACCGTGGAAACCGCCTGCGACTGGCCTAAAGTCCGCGCGATGATGCAGGGTGTGGAGCTGGCCGCGCAGCAGAGCTTTGCAGAGTTTGGAGAGCAGGTGCATACCTACACCCATTTATCGCATTTATATGCGCAGGGTGCCAGTGTTTATACCACCTTCGTATTCCGCCTGAGCGGCGACTATGACACCGATCTGGCACGCTGGACGCGCCTGAAGGCCAGGGTATCCGAGACCATCGTCAGACTGGGTGGCACCATCAGCCATCAGCATGGTGTGGGACGGGATCATGCACCGTATCTGCAGGCAGAAAAAGGTGAACTCGGGCTCAGTGCGCTGCGTGCAATGGCGCACCATTTTGATCCTGAGCAGCGTATGAATCCCGGCAAATTATTTGATGCTGTACAGGATGCATCATGAAACATCCGGCCTGGCAAAACCGCGCGAACACTGACATCGCGCAAGCCCTGCAGCATCGTGGCCAAGCGTGGGATGTGGTGGTGATCGGCGGTGGCATTACCGGTGCCGGTATTTTGCTGGAAGCGGCCAAGCGTGGCTTATCTGCGCTCTTGCTGGAACAGCGCGATTTCGCCTGGGGTACTTCCAGCCGCTCTTCCAAACTGGTACACGGTGGTTTGCGTTATCTGAAAGAAGCGAAGTTTCATCTGACCCGCGATTCTGTGCGCGAGCGTGAACGCCTGATGCAGCAAGCGGATGGACTGGTGGAAGCCCAGAGTTTTGCGTTTGCCGATTATCGCGGACGCAAACCGGGACGCTGGATGTTTGCACTGGGCCTGGCGATTTATGACCGCATGGCGGGCCAGCGTGCACGTCACTATTTCAGCAAGGATGAATTCAACTTGCTCACGCCGCATATCGCCCAGCAGGATTTGCAGGGCGGGCTGTGTTATGCCGATGCCAAAACGGATGATGCAAGGCTGGTGCTCAGGGTTTTGCAGGAAGCGCAGGCTGCCGGTGCGGTTGCATTGAATTATGTAGCGGTCGAAAACGTGCTGTACAGCGATGGTCAGGCAAGCGCGGTGCAAGTGGTGGATCAGGTCAGCGGTCAGCGTTTGCAAATCGCTTGCCGCACTGTGATTAACGCCACCGGCGCGTGGGCTGCGGGTTTGCGGCGGCCAGACGTAGTGCAGGCCGATAGCGCTAAAAAGCTGCGGCCTTTGCGTGGCAGTCATTTGATTTTCCCGGCCTGGCGTTTGCCGGTGGCACAGGCCGTCAGTCTGATGCATCCACGCGATGGCAGGCCGGTATTCCTGTATCCATGGGAAGGGGTGACGCTGGTAGGTACGACTGATGTGGATCATCAGTTGGATGTCCAGCAGGAAGCCCGTATCAGTCAGGCTGAGCTGGATTATCTGATGGAAGCGCTGGCTTTCCAGTTTCCTTCACTGGCACTAAGCTGCGAAGATATTGTGTCTTGCTATGCCGGTGTCAGGACTGTGATCGATAGCGGACAGGCTGATCCATCCAAAGAAGCGCGCGATCATGCGGTCTGGCTGGAGCATGGTTTGCTGACTGTGACCGGCGGCAAACTGACGACTTTCCGTCTGATTGCGCTGGATGCGTTAAAACAGCTCAAACCATATTTCCCCCATTGGAAAGATGTCGAAGCGGCTGATACTCTGTTCCCTGATCCGCTGACAGCCGCCGCCATGGCCGAGTTACCACCGGGCTTAAATACGCAGCAATGGCGCCGTCTGTGTGGCCGCTGGGGCAAGGATGCGCTGGCGCTGATTGCGATCGCGCAGCAGACAGAATTGCAGACGCTGCCCGGTACCCAGACCTTGGTCGCAGAGCTGCGCTGGGCCGCACGCTTTGAGGCAGTCTGGCAGCTGGAGGATTTACTGTTACGCCGTACCCGCTTGGGCTTGCTGCTGAAGGCAGGTGGAACGGCTCATGCAGACTTGTTCAGGCGTATCTGTCAACAAGAGCTGGGCTGGAGTGATGCGCGCTGGCTGCAGGAATGGACGGATTATCTGGCATTATGGGAGCGTTGTTACAGTGTGCAGCATTTGTGCGTACCAAGCGCAACATCAATGACATCAGCAACATCAGCAACATCAGCAACGCCGGTATCAGTAAAGCGTTGAAACACAAAAATTTAAAATACAAAAAATAAAACGCGATTTCTGCACCACTGCGTGACAGGAACCAACAGGGCAGGGGACCTATGTCTGAGCAATACCTACTTTCTATCGATAATGGAACGCAAAGTGTGCGGGCCATTTTGTTTGATTTGCGCGGCAATATCGTGGCGAAATCTCAGGTGCATTTGGAAGCTTATTTTTCTGCGCATCCGGGTTGGGCCGAACATCATGCCGAAGATTACTGGCAAGCCGTGTGTCAGGCTTGCCAGCACCTGTGGACCACACACGGCATAGAACCCACGCGGGTGGCTGGTGTGGCGGTAACTACCCAGCGCGGTACGGTGGTCAATCTGGATAAGCAGGGGCAGCCCTTGCGCCCGGCGATTACCTGGCTGGATCAGCGTCGTACCGATGTGGTGCCGCCTGTGCATCCGCTGTGGCTGGCCGCGTTCCGGGTCGCTGGCGTGCACGACACCATACAATTTCTGCGTGGTGAGGCAGAAGCCAACTGGATCAAAGTCAATCAGCCCGAGATCTGGGAAAAAACCGATAAATTTCTGATGTTGTCCGGCTATCTGAATTACCGGCTATGTCATCGTTTCGTCGATTCTACCGGTTCTCAGGTCGGCTATATTCCGTTTGATTACAAGGGCTTGAAATGGGCCGGTAAGCTGGACTGGAAATGGCAGGCACTCGCAGTGCGTCCGGAAACCCTGCCCGAATTGCTGCCACCCGGCAGCGTGCTGGGCGCGATTACCGCTGAGGCCGCCGCAGCGACTGGCATTCCGGCGGGCACACCGCTGATTGCAGCTGCCGCTGACAAGGCCTGCGAAGTGATAGGCGCTGGCTGTCAGCAGCCACATATCGGTTGCCTGAGTTATGGCACCACCGCCACTATCAACACCACCAGCCGCAAATACGTGGAAGTGGTGCCCTTCATTCCACCGTATCCGGCTGCGATCCCCGGCGCGTACAGCAATGAAGTACAGATATTCCGTGGCTACTGGATGGTGAACTGGTTCAAAGAACAGTTTGGTCATCATGAAAAAATCCAGGCTGAACAGCAGGGCGTATTGCCGGAAGCCTTGTTCGATGAGCTGGTGAATGCGGTGCCGCCGGGCTCTATGGGTCTGATGCTGCAGCCCTACTGGACGCCGGGCATTAAAGTGCCGGGACCGGAAGCGAAAGGTGCGATGATAGGCTTTGGCGATGTACATACGCGCGCTCACATGTATCGCGCGATACTCGAAGGCCTGGCCTATGCGCTGCGTGACGGTAAGGAGCGCATAGAAAAGCGCAGTGGCGTCGCCATTACCAGTCTGCGCATTTCGGGCGGTGGTTCGCAAAGCGACGCGGCGATGCAATTGACCGCCGATATTTTCGGGCTGCCGACCTCACGCCCGCATGTGTACGAGACTTCCGGCCTGGGGGCTGCGATTGATGCCGCGGTAGGGTTGGGCTTTTACCCGGATTTTGCCAGTGCCATCGCAGCCATGACGCGCATAGGTGATACTTTTGAACCCATAGTTCATCACCATCAGATTTACAATGAGTTGTATCACCGCGTGTACCAGAAAATGTATGCGCGTCTGCAGCCCTTGTATAAAGAGATACAGCAAATCACCGGCTATCCGCAAATGCGTTAACCCTCTCCTCCGGCATGCTTCCTGCTTTTCCCAATTGTGATAAATACTAAACGGACCGGCAGGCATGACACAGAATCAGGCTGATGTGGCACCAACAAGCCAGGCAGCACAGAAAGCGCCACAAGAACAAAGTGCATGGGAGGCCCAGCTGCAGCTGGGTTTTGCCCGTGCATTTGATGCGAGCAGGTTGCTGCAGCGCTCGCATCATGGCCCTTTACGGGTACAGAAAGCCTTATATCCGGAAGGACCGGATGTCTGCCATGCCATCATCATTCATCCACCCGGTGGCATCGTGGGCGGCGACCGCTTGCAGATACAAGTCAGTTGCGCTGCTGGCAGCCATGCGCTGATTAGCACACCGGGCGCTGCCAAATGGTATAAAAGTCTGGGGCAGGCTTCGCATCAGGCGGTGCATCTGGAGCTGGCTGCGGGCAGCGTGCTGGAATGGCTGCCGCAGGAAACCATCGTGTTTGACGCTGCGCAGGTGGACATGCTGCAGGAAGTCAGATTGCAAGGCGATGCCCAATATCTGGGGTCTGAAATTCTGTGCTTTGGCCGTCAGGCCAGTGGCGAGCGTTTCACCCAGGGTTCGCTGTCCCAGCGCACCCGCATCTGGCGCGATCAGCATTTGCTATGGTCAGAGCAAGGGCAGTTGCAGGCGGGATCAGCCGCCATGCATAGTTTGCTGGGTTTGCGCGGGCATACCGTTTCAGCCACTGTGCTGGCGGCCGGACGTCTGCCAGATGCAGCACAGATGCAGACCTTGCGCGAGGCCATGCAACAACTGTGTGATGATCAGGAGCCGGGTGCAGCAGTGGGCGCCAGTGTGAGCAAAAACGTGCTGGTGGCCCGCTATCTGGGTGACTCCAGCGAAGTCGCGCGCGCCTGGGTGCAACTGGTCTGGCAGCATCTGCGGCCCATTATGTGTGGCAAGGCTGCGCAGATACCACGTATCTGGCAAACCTGAGCCTGCCGGTCTGCCGCTTTACTTTGCCTGCGTCTCCTGCTGCCAGGCATCAAAACCACCGCGTAAAGGTCGCACCTGAGTAAAGCCCAGTTCCTGCAAGCGATGTGCGGCATGGATTGCGCTGGCGTCGCCGGGGCAGGCACAGAAAGTCACTGTCAGGGTATCACGCGATAACTGTTCGCTCAGGTCGGCCAGATGACTGAGTTCTGTCTGCAGTGCACCCGGCACCAGGCCAGTTTCCGCCGCCAGCGCCGGGCTGCGTAAATCAATGATTTGCGCCTGGCGACCCTGTTGTAGCAGGGCTTGCAAATCACTGGCCTGAATATGGGGTATGGCTGCCATGCGTTCGAAGCGTTTTTTCTGCCAGAATTTCCAGCCTATCCAGCTGGCCAGTATCGCGCCAAATACCAGCGCAATGCGTATGCCATGTATCGCCAGCAGGGCCAGCATAATCGCGATCTGGGCTTGCAAGGCATAGCCGGCCGCCAGCGCCAGTCCGGCCCACAAGGCAGCACCGATGGCTGAAGCCAGCAGAAACTGGCTGCGCGACATACCCAGCGCGCCCGCTACCGGTGGTGCCACGGTGGAAAAACCGGGAATGAATTTACCAAATACCAGTGACCAGATGCCCCAGCGTGCAAAGCGTTGTTCAGTCTGATTCACACAGGAGCCGGGGTTGATCGACATGCGGCATAAAAACTTCAATATGCGGTAGCCAAATTGTTTTCCTGCCTGATACCAGATCAGATCCGCCAGCAGTGAGGCACAGACTGCTGCCAGTAGCAGCGCTGGTAAGCTCAGCCAGTGCGTGACCTGACTGGCCTGAAACATCATGGTCGGGACAGCCGGAACCGGTAAGCCCAATTGCTGTAGCAGGACGTTGATAAACACCAGCAGTTGCTGATGTTGGACTAAGAAGTCATTGAGCCAGGAAAAATTCATGGTGCAGTCAGTTCAGGTCGGTTGAGTTGGCGTCGGTGTCTGAGGTGTGACGCGTATTGTAATCCTAAGTCGGGGTCGGGCTGAGGTAGCCCGGCAATGCCTTGTGCTGCTTGTCGCTGCGTCCATGCGCCAATGCGGAGCAGGCTGCACTGTTATGGTGAGACAGTCTGGGGATAGCTCTCTGTATAAGCTGGAGTGATTCTTGCAATGCTTAAGGGTGACATGATTAATCCTTGCCTGAAAGCGAAATGCGATGGATCTGACCCCCAGAGAAAAAGACAAGCTGCTGATCTTTACCGCAGCCTTATTGGCCGAGCGGCGTAAAGCGCGCGGCCTGAAGCTGAATTATCCCGAAGCCGTGGCATTGATTACTGCGGCCATCATGGAAGGTGCGCGCGACGGTAAGAGCGTCGCCCAGCTGATGTCGGAAGGCGCACAGATACTGCGTCGTGATGAGGTGATGGAGGGGGTGCCGGAAATGATCCCCGATATCCAGGTTGAGGCCACCTTCCCGGACGGCAGCAAGCTGGTCACCGTCCATCATCCTATCCCCTAGGAGTCACTATGATACCCGGAGAGTTATTGATTGCAGACGGTGAGCTGACGCTCAATGCCGGCCGCGCGACCCGCACGCTGGTCGTGGCGAACAGCGGCGATCGTCCGATACAGGTCGGTTCCCATTTTCATTTTTACGAAACCAATCCGGCCTTGCTGTTTGAGCGCGCCGCAGGCTATGGCATGCGGCTGAATATCGCGGCCGGTACCGCAGTCAGGTTTGAGCCGGGGCAGCAGCGCACCGTCGAGTTGGTAGCGCTGGCCGGTGACCGGCGGGTCTATGGATTCAATGGCAAAGTCATGGGCGCTTTGAAGGAGAGCATATGAAAATCAGCCGTCAGGCCTATGCCGAAATGTTTGGACCGACCACGGGTGACCGCATCCGGCTCGCAGATACCAGCCTGGTGATCGAGATCGAGAAAGATTTTGCGATCTACGGTGAAGAGGTGAAATTCGGCGGTGGCAAAGTAATACGCGACGGCATGGGGCAGTCCCAGCGTGCGCATAGTGAAGTCATGGACACGGTGATCACCAATGCCGTGATATTGGATCACTGGGGCATCGTGAAGGCAGATATCGGCCTGAAAAACGGTTTGATCGCGGCTATCGGTAAGGCGGGTAATCCAGATATCCAGCCCGGCGTGGATATGATCATCGGTGGCGCGACGGAGATCATCGCCGGTGAAGGCTTGATCATCACGGCCGGCGGGGTCGATACCCATATCCATTTTATCTGCCCGCAGCAAATAGAAGAAGCACTCATGAGCGGGGTCACCACCATGATAGGCGGCGGTACTGGTCCGGCGGTCGGCACGGCCGCCACCACCTGCACGCCTGGTCCCTGGCATTTACATTCCATGCTGATGGCAGCCGATGCCTTTCCTATGAATCTCGGTTTTCTGGGCAAAGGCAATGTCAGTTTGCCCTTGCCGCTGGAAGAGCAAATCAATGCCGGTGCAATTGGGCTGAAATTGCATGAAGACTGGGGCAGTACGCCGCAGGCGATCGACAATTGCCTGAGCGTGGCAGACCGTATGGATGTGCAGGTTGCGATCCACAGCGATACGCTGAATGAAGGCGGTTTTCTCGAGCATACGCTGGCGGCATTCAAGGACAGGACTATTCATACTTTTCATACCGAAGGAGCGGGTGGTGGTCATGCGCCCGACATTATCGCTGCGGTCGGGCAGGCTAATGTGTTGCCATCTTCGACTAATCCAACCCGGCCTTATACCGTCAATACGCTGGATGAACATCTGGATATGCTGATGGTGTGCCACCATCTGGACCCGGCTATTTCAGAAGACATTGCATTTGCTGAATCGCGCATACGGCGTGAAACCATCGCTGCCGAAGACATCCTGCATGATGTCGGTGCAATCTCCATGATGTCTTCAGACTCGCAGGCGATGGGCAGGGTGGGCGAAGTGATTATGCGCACCTGGCAGACTGCGCACAAAATGAAACAGCAACGCGGTGCACTGGCTGAAGACAGCAGTCACAACGATAATTTCCGCGCTAAACGCTATATCGCCAAATACACCATCAACCCTGCTATCACGCATGGTATCAGCCATGTAGTGGGTTCGGTAGAAGTGGGCAAGATCGCCGATCTGGTGCTGTGGAAACCGGCATTTTTCGGCGTTAAGCCCTCCATGATACTCAAGGGTGGCATGATCGCTGCGGCACAAATGGGCGACCCGAATGCATCGATACCGACGCCTCAGCCTGTGCACTACCGCATGATGTTCGGCGCCTTTGGCGGCGGTCTGAAAAAATCCTTCACTTTCGTATCGCAGGCCGGATTGGATGCCGGGCTGGCACAACAATTGCAACTCAATAAAACATTAATCGCTGTGCGCAATATGCGCAGTCTGCGCAAACAGGACATGGTGCATAACAGCCTGACGCCACACATGGAAGTCGACCCGGAAACCTACCAGGTACGCGCTAATGGCGAATTGCTGGTGTGCGAACCGGCCAGCAGCCTGCCACTGGCACAGCGTTATTTTTTGTTTTAATCGAATTGGACTGGCGCAAAACTGCCGCAGCGGCGTTATGGCCTCATTCCAGGGATACACAACATGCTGACTTTACATACCAAAACCGAACAGGCTGAACAGCTCTACGGCCAGCTGGAATTGCCCTATGAATTGCGGGAAAAATCACGCTTACGCGCCAGACTGCTGTCGGGGGAAGAAGTGGCGGTGCTGACCGTACGTGGCAGCGTGATGCGCCACGGCGATTTGCTGATGGCCAGCGATGGTCGCACGGTGCAAATTCTGGCTGCGGCTGAACCGACTTACAAAGTGGAATGCGATTCAGCGCAAAGCTTATTGCGTTGCGCTTTTCATTTAGGGAACCGCCATACCCAGGCTCAGGTCGGGGCAGGTTTTTTACGCATACGGCAAGACCCTGTACTCAAAGAGATGTTGCAAGGTCTGGGGGCCAGTGTGAATGAGGAAATGGCCGCCTTCGAACCCGAATCGGGTGCCTATGGTGGCGGTCATCATCATGCGGATCACGACGGCCATCACGGACATCATCCGCTGGCACCGATACCGCTGCGTCAGCGCATACACCGGCCCGGAGATACACAGTGAAAACGATGCACATCTGCTGCGCTGAAGGCCGGAGTTAAGGCGATGCAGGCGCATGCCTTACTGCATTTGCTGCAATTGGCCAGCCCGTCATTACCGGTCGGTACCTATAGCTATTCGCAAGGACTGGAAGCGGCAATAGAACAGGGCCACGTCACGAATGCCGCACAGGCCAAAGACTGGATAGCCGCCTATGCACTGGAAGTGGTGGCACCGTTCGAGGCTGCGCTGACCTGGCGCCTGTTACTCGCCTTTGCCAGTGCCGATGCGGAAGCGGTGAGCAGCTGGAATACCTTGTTTATCGCAGCACGGGATACGTCGGAATTCCGCGCCGAGACGATACAGATGGGTTATTCGCTGTCCAGGCTGCTGCTTGATTTGCAGGTGGTCGATGCGGATGCGGCGCGAATTTTGCAGAGCTTGCCGGAGATTCCTTTTCCGACCGCCTATGCCTGTGCTGCCATCAGCTTACAAGTGCCGCCGGCGCAGGCTTTACTCGGCAGCCTGTATGCATGGGCAGAAAATCAGGTGCTGGTCTGCGTCAAATCGGTGCCGCTGGGGCAGGTGGCTGGTCAGCGCTTATTGCTGGCGCTGGGGCCAGTACTGGAGCAGGCCGCGCAACTGGCGCAGCAACTGGACGATGCCAGTCTCAGTAACTGGGCACCGGGCTTGTCTCTGTTATCGATGCAGCATGAGGTGCAATACAGTCGCTTATACCGCTCCTGAGGATGCGGTATAAGCGCCGTCTCCTACGCAGGACAACAGCAATAAACAGAAAACAAACAGAAAACAAAAACAGGACTAGCTATGAACAAACTGAATAATCCTAACCCTTTAAGAGTCGGCATCGGCGGTCCGGTCGGCTCAGGCAAAACTGCGCTTTGCGAGATGCTGTGTAAGCGCATGCGGGGTGATTATGAAATGGCAGTGATCACCAACGATATCTATACCAAAGAGGATATGGAAATCCTGATGCGCGCCAATGCCTTGCCAGCGGAACGTCTGATGGGGGTGGAAACGGGCGGTTGCCCGCATACCGCGATCCGCGAAGATGCGTCCATCAATCTGGAAGCGATTGCACGCATGAGTGCCGATTTTCCATTTCTCGATCTGATCCTGGTGGAGTCGGGTGGCGACAATCTGGCTGCTACCTTCAGCCCGGAATTATCGGACCTCACCATATATGTGATCGACGTGGCCGGCGGAGAAAAAATTCCGCGCAAAGGTGGCCCCGGCATTACCCGTTCCGACTTATTAATCATCAATAAAACTGATCTTGCACCGTATGTTGGCGCCAATCTGGATGTGATGGCGCAGGATGCACGCCGTATGCGCGGCAGCCGTCCATTCGTGATGACAAATTTGCGCAGCGGTGAAGGGCTGGAGGAAGTGGTGCGCTTTATTCGTGAGCAGGGCATGCTGGACGTGGAAAAAACGCTGCAATAAGTTGGGGAAGAAAACCTCGGCAACAATATATTGATTAGCCAGAAAAAACGGAAGACCGGTGCAGTATTTATAAATTTGTATAAGGGGACTTGTTCTATGTATTCGAAAAATAAAACACGCTTACTGATGCTGTGCCTGAGTCTGCTGGCCATGCCTGGCCTCGCATTCGCGCACGATGGCCTGCATGGTAGCTCAGGCTGGCTGGCCGGACTGATACATCCTTTCACTGGTGCGGATCACTGGCTGGCGATGCTGGCAGTGGGTTACTGGTCTGTGCAGCAAAGCAATTTGCGTCCTTATGCAGTCAGTCTGCAATTTACGCTGGCAATGTGTCTGGGTGCCTCGCTCGGTGCTGCATTTGGGGTGGCGCATCTGACTGAGTATCTGATTGCAGCATCCGTACTCTGCGGTGGCCTGGTGATGGCGATGGCAGTCCGGGTGCCGGTCATGGCGGGCGTGCTGGCGATCAGCGTGTTTGGTGCCGCGCATGGTTACGCACATGGCGCTGAGTTAGCTCCAGGTATGAGCCTGCTCGCTTATGCGGCGGGATTCACACTGGCCAGCTGTCTGCTGCAAGCCTTGGGTGCCGCCTTGTTCCTGGCCAGAAAACGACTGGCCAGCGCGGGTAAACTGCGCTTTGCAGGCTGGGGCATCGTTGCTTACGGTATCTATCTGTTAGGCCTGGGTGGCTGATTTGGGCTGAACGCCTCTGCTTACATCTGCTATGCGGAATCATTCTGGTGATTCCGCATTTTTTTTTGCTGCTGCCGCAGACAGGCCAGACTGGCTGTGCAGATTTCTACTTCCAGATGCTGTGCATCGGTCAAGACGTAAGATCTGTTGCGCCTTACACTGTGTACTGAACTTCATGCCAGCCAGCGCAGGCTTTGCGTTATGCTGCGGAGGTAAGCAGTGCTCAGTTGATCATGGTTTGCCGTGAGAGGCAGACCATGACTGAGTGGGACAGATCTATCATCCAGACCGGCAGCGGCCGGAGAAAGTCAGGCTCTATCATGTGGCAAGGTGTTATTCCTGCAGTAACGACAAAATTCACTCCTGAAGATACGCTCGATTTCAAGGAAATGCAGCGTTGCTTCCAATATCTGATGGATGCCGGTTGCGATGGACTGATCGCTTGCGGTTCGTTGGGGGAGGGACCTTTCCTGTCCCACGCCGAACGTATCGATGTGCTGAAACTGAGCAAAGAAGTATGCGGAGCTAAGCCTGCCTTGCTGACCGTGGCTGAAGCCTCAACCAAAGAAGCCTGTGCCCTGGCTGAAAAAGGGGCACGCGCAGGTGCCGATGGTTTGATGGTGGTGCCAAGCACGATTTACCATACCAATCATCAGGAAACCATCGCCAATCTGCGTGCCATCGCGGCTGCGGCTGATTTGCCGGTCATGATTTACTCTAACCGTATTGCCTATCGGGTGGATGTCACGACCGATATGCTGGAAGAGCTGGCCGATGATGCGCGCTTTGTGGCCGTCAAAGAATCCTCGGATGATATCCGTCGCAGTACAGAAATCATTAACCGCCTGGGCGATCGCTATGACTTGTTTACCGGTGTCGATAATCTGGCTTTTGAAGCGCTGACTGCCGGTGCTAAAGGCTGGGTGGCTGGTCTGGTGGTGGCCTTCCCACATGAGACGGTTGCGATCTATAAGCTGATTCAGGCTGGTCGCTATGCCGAAGCCCTCACTATCTATCGCTGGTTCCGCCCTTTACTGGATCTGGATGTGTCCAGCTATCTGGTACAAAACATCAAGTTGGTTGAAGCCATGGTGATCGAGTCCAATGAGCGTGTGCGCCTGCCACGCCAGCCTTTGCAGGGTGAAGTGCGTAGCCGTGCCGAGGCCGTGGTGCGCGCTGCACTGGCGACCCGTCCGGTCTTGCCGCAACTGGCCTGAGCCCCTATTTCAGCGCGATGAGTTTGCATAGCGATGTGCTGGTAGTTGGTGCTGGCATCATAGGCACGGCCTGTGCGTGGACCTTGCAACAAGAGGGCTACCGCGTCACTCTGATCGACGCCGCCAGTGCTGGCTGCGGCGTGACGGCAGCCGGTATGGGGCATCTGGTGGCACTTGATGAAAGTGAGCAGGAACTGGAGCTCTGTCTGTATTCACTGCGCCTGTGGCGTGAGTTTCTGCAAGCCTTTCCGGGCACTGGTGAGCATCATCCCTGTGGCACTTTATGGGTCGCTGAAAATGAGGCTCAACTGGCTGAAGCCCATCAGCGTGCGGCACGGCTGAATGCGCATGACTGGCAGGCCGAAGCCATCAGCGGTGATCAGCTGGCGCGGCTGGAACCCGCATTGCGCAAAGGTTTAGCCGGTGCGGTGCGGGTGCAGCAGGACAGTGTGATTTACCCACCCGCAGTGGCTCATTTTCTGAGTCAGCAACTGGTGGGTGCCGGTGGCCGCTATTTGTCTGGGCGCCGTGTGCAGTCGCTGGCGCCGGATCATGTGGTTCTCGCTAATGGCGAACGCATCCATGCCGCGCATATCGTCGTGACGACTGGCGGACAGCTCAGCGAGCTGTTACCTGAGCTGCGGGTATTTCCACGCAAAGGCCATCTCGCCATTACTGAACGTTATCCGGGCAGCTTACAGCATCAGGTGGTCAGTATGGCCTACGGCCAAACTACCATGCGGACGGATGGTCTGACTGTCGCTGCGAATGTACAGCCGCGTCCTACCGGTCAGTGGCTGATCGGTTCCTGCCGCCAGGATCATCAGACCGATACCGCGATTGATCCTGAGGCACTCACGGCGGTATTGAATGCAGCGATGCATTTATTGCCTGGGCTGAGCGAGATGCGCATTCTGCGCGCCTGGGCGGGTATGCGGCCAGCGACAGCCGATGGTCATCCCCTGATCGGTGTGCATCCTCATCATCCCTCAATCTGGATCGCAGCCGGACACGAAGGTTTAGGCGTCACTACTGCCTGGGCCACCGCGCAGATCATCGCGGATCAGATGGCTGGCCGCGCACCTGCGGTGCATGCCGCACACTATTGTCCATCCCGTTTCATCCAGCCGGAGACCTGAGCTATGCAAGATCAAAAGGAAGCCATCAAGCTCTGGCTGAATGGCAGACCAATCAAGGCGCAGACGGGTATCACGGTTGCGGCCTTACTCATGCAGCAGGATGAGTGGCTGACGCGCTGCTCTGTCAGCGGTGAGCCGCGTTTTGCGCTGTGTGGCATGGGTGTATGCCAGGAATGCCGGGTCACGATTAATGGACAGCCGCAACGTCTCGCTTGTCAGACTCTGTGTAAGCCTTGCATGGTGATACAGACTGCATCCCATCAGACGATGGAGGCAAAATGAAACAGCAAGAGATTTCTGCGCAGCTCCTGATTATCGGCGCCGGGCCAGCCGGTCTGGCAGCGGCCAGCGCTGCGCTGCAGGCGGGTGTGCGTATCGTTTTACTGGATGAAAATCCGGCACCCGGTGGCCAGATCTGGCGCGGTGGCGAAACCAGCTGGAAAGATGCACGTGCACATGCAATGTGGCAGCACATCAGCAGCCGTCAACAGGTGCAATACCTGCCTGCGACGCGCATCGTCGCACTGCATGCGCAAACTCTGGTGGCAGAGCAGGACGATCAGGTACTGACAATACGCTGGGAAAAGCTGATTTTATGCAGCGGTGCGCGTGAAATTTTATTGCCTTTTCCGGGCTGGACTTTGCCCGGTGTGATGGGCGCGGGCGGCTTGCAAGCCTTAGTCAAGGCCGGTGCCAGCTTGCAGGGAAAACGCGTAGTGATCGCCGGTAGCGGCCCACTGCTACTGGCTGCAGCGCAGACTGCGCAGCAAGCTGGCGCGCAGGTGTTGCTGATTGCTGAAGATCAGCCCTGGTCCGCTTTGTGCAGATTTTTTTTGCAATTATTGCGCCAGCAGCGCGCCAAAGCCTGGCAGGCGCTGGGCTTGTTCTGGTCTTTGCGAAAAGTACGCTATCGCGCGCGCAGCACGGTGTTGGCGGCATCCGGTCAGCAGCGTTTGCAGCAAGTGCGACTGCGCCAGGGACAGCAGGAAATCGAACTTAGCTGCGATGTGCTGGCCTGTGCTTATGGCTTAACGCCGAATCTGGAATTGGCGCATACGCTGAAGTGCGCGCTGACAGAAGGTAAAGTGCAGGTCGATGCGCAACAAATGACGTCTGTACGCAACATCTGGGCCGCAGGTGAGGTGACCGGTATCGGCGGTGTGGAACAGGCGCTGATCCAGGGCCAGATCGCAGGCCTGGCCGCAACCGCACAGGCGATTCCGGCTGCCACACGACGCGTGCAGCAACAGACGCTGGCATTTGCGCATTTGTTGCAAACGACTTTTGCACTCAGAGCCGGATTGCGCGCGCTATGCAAACCGGATACCCTCGTGTGCCGGTGCGAGGACGTGAGTGCCGCCCGCTTACAGCAACATGCTGACTGGCGCACTGCCAAGCTGGTGACGCGCGCCGGTATGGGGCCATGTCAGGGCCGGATATGCGGCACGGCCTGTCAGTTTTTATACGGTTGGGAAGCACCACAGCTGCGTCAGCCTGTGTTTCCCGCCAAAACATCAACGCTTGCTGCCCTGGCAGCGGGCAGCCTGAAGGAGACAGAATAATGAAAAAATTATGGATTAACGGTGAATGGACAGACGGCGCTCAGCACACTACCGTACGCAGCCCGTCTGACCGCGCTGATGTGGTTGGCGAGTACGCGACGGCAGGAGCAGAACAGGTGGAGACAGCGATTGCGGCAGCCCATCAGGCATCGCTGAGCTGGCGTCATTCGGGTGTACAGCAAAGAGCCGATGCGCTCGATCTGATCGGTACTGAAATCCAGGCGCGTAAAACTGAGCTGGGTACTTTGCTCGCGCGCGAAGAGGGTAAAACGCTGCCGGAAGCGATAGGAGAAGTAGGGCGTGCTGCCGCGATTTTCAAATTCTTTGCACAGGAAGCCCTGCGCATCCGTGGCGACAAACTGGCGTCGGTGCGTCCTGGCATCGAAGTCGATGTGAGCCGTGAACCGGTGGGTGTGGTTGGCATCATCGCGCCCTGGAATTTTCCTATCGCGATCCCGGCCTGGAAGGTCGCACCGGCACTGGCTTTTGGCAATACCGTGTTGCTCAAGCCAGCCGAATTAGTACCGGCTTCATCCTGGGCGCTGGCAGAAATTATCAGCCGTGCCGGTTTGCCGCCCGGCGTGTTCAATCTGGTGGCCGGACCTGGCCGTGTGGTTGGCGAAGCGATGGTGAATGATCGTCGCGTGGATGCGATCAGCTTCACCGGTTCGGTCGCAACAGGCAGCCGGGTACTCGCTGCATGTGCAGCGCGACGCGCCAAAGTTCAGCTGGAAATGGGCGGTAAAAATCCTTTGGTGGTACTGGCGGACAGTGATCTGGAGGTGGCCGTCAATGCGGCGGTTCAGGGTTCCTTCTACTCTACCGGTCAGCGCTGCACGGCTTCTTCGCGCATCATCGTAGAAGAGGCGATCTATGGCCGTTTTGTGGCGGCTGTCACAGAAAAACTGGGCCAACTGAAGGTAGGTCACGCCCTGCACGCAGGCGTCGACATCGGCCCGGTGGTGGATCAGTCACAGCTGGATCAGGATTTGCGTTACATACAGATCGCTAAAGACGAAGGCGCGAAACTGGCTTTTGGTGGTGAGCGCCTGCAACGTGATACCGACGGCTATTTCCTCAATCCTGCCTTATTCGTGGATTGCGATCCGGCCATGCAGCATACGCGCGAAGAAATCTTTGGGCCAGTCGCTTCGGTGATTCCGGCTAAGAATTATGAGCATGCTTTGCAGCTCGCGAATGATACGGAATTTGGGCTGACCGCCGGTATCTGTACCACCTCACTCAAGTATGCGACGCATTTCCGTCGTCATGCGCGGGCAGGTATGGTGATGGTTAATGTGCCGACTGCCGGCGTTGATTATCACGTACCTTTCGGTGGTACTAAGGGTTCCAGCTATGGTGCGCGTGAGCAGGGCAGTGCGGCGGTCGAGTTTTTCACCACCATGAAAACCAGTTACATCGCATCCTGATCTCTGCTGGTGTCAGTCTTTGCGTTGCTGAGTCAGTGCCGGTACTGGCTCAGCAACGCAGCAAAAAACGGACAGCGTCGGCACTCAGTGTCGCCAGCGTCTGGCCTTCGCGCGGACGGTACCATTGTGCGGTCCAGTTGAGCGCGCCAAACATCCAGAGCTTATCGAACTCCCCCGGCATGTGCCAGCTACCCTCGACTTTCAGTCTGTGCAGGCACGCTTCCCACACCGCTTCATAACGGTCTTTCAGATGCACGATCTCTTGTCGCGCTTCCGGATTCAAGGCGCGCCATTCATACAGCAGAACCGGGATGAAATCATGTTCCGGCGCGACCAGGGTTTCCAGATGCGCGGTCACCAGTTGCGTGAACAGTTCGCGCGCATTCAGCGGCTGCTGCTGTATCACCTCTATCTTTTCCAAAGCGTCCAGCAATCCCTGCTCCATCACCGCGCGCAGCATGTCGTGCTTGGATTTATAGTGGTAAAACCAGCTGCCGGCCTGCATGCCGCTGGCCGCTGCAATATCGCGTACGGTAGTGTGGTCATAGCCCTGTTGCCGGAACAGCGCAGCTGCGTGCCGCAAAATCAGACGGCGACTGCTGTCTGATCCGCTTTGAGTGGGACGGCCACGTTTTTTGATGAGCTTGGCGGGTGGCTGCATGTCAGGCATGTGCATTGAAAATAAAAAGAACTTGATCAGCCTGTCAGCTTACCTGAGTCAGAGCCTGAATGTAGCTGAGTGAATGCAGCAGACTGAAAAATCCTGTTGTTTCCGCATGCACTAAGGACGAACAGCGCAAAAAAACAGCGATACTGCTGATTCTCTTTCGATTCTCTTTCAATGCAGGAGTATGCCGATGACTGGGCCGCTGGCAGGATTGCGTGTGATAGAAATGCTGGGTCTGGGGCCCGGTCCATTTGCCGCCATGATGCTGGCGGATATGGGGGCTGAGGTGGTTCGGGTGCAGCGCCGCGCCGACTCAGCCACGGCGGCGCAGCAGGTGTTTCCTTTGCTGGGCAGTCGTTACGATGTGCTGGGGCGCAGCCGGCGTGTGATCACACTGGATTTGAAATCGCCTCAGGATCAGGCGACCTTGTTGGCGCTGAGTGATAAAGCGGATGCTCTGATCGAAGGCTTCCGGCCCGGTGTGATGGAAAAACTGGGGCTGGGACCTGAGGTTTGCCTGCAGCGTAATCCGCGTCTGGTATATGGACGTATGACAGGCTGGGGGCAGAGCGGACCCTTAGCGCACAGTGCCGGACACGATATCAATTACCTCGCGCTGAGTGGCATGTTGCAAGCGATGGGGAGACCGGATAGCCCGCCAGCGCCGCCCTTGAATCTGGTGGCTGATTTTGGTGGCGGTGGCATGCTGCTGGCCTTTGGTGTGGTCTGCGCCTTGCTGGAAGCGCGCAAGTCAGGGCAAGGGCAGGTGGTGGACGCTGCCATGACGGAAGGCAGTGCCTTATTAGGCGCGATGCTATATGGCTTTCAGGCCGCCGGAGCCTGGTCCTTGCAGCGCGGCAGTAATCTGCTTGATGGTGCTGCGCATTTCTACGATACCTATGCTTGTGCCGACCAGCGTTATATGGCGGTCGGTGCGATAGAGCCTGCGTTTTATCAGCAATTGCTGCAACTGGCCGGAATAGAAGCAAGTCAGTTACCTGCGCAGTTTGATCGCGCTGGCTGGGCCGCTGCCAAACAACAGCTGGGGCAGGTATTTGCGACGAAAACCCAGGCGCAATGGTGTGAGTTATTGGAAGGTAGTGATGCCTGTTGCGCACCGGTGCTGGATATGCAAAACGCGCCTTTGCATCCACATGCAAAAGCGCGTTCCAGTTTTGTCGAACTCGATGGTGTGGTGCAGCCAGCACCGGCACCGCGTTTCAGCCGTACCCAGCCGGATTTGCCCGCGCAATCTGCGCATCAGAACGATGAGTCGGCTGCGATACTGCGCGACTGGGGTATAGCCTGAGTCGCTCAGGTTTTAACACTAGCTCAGCTTCAGATGCGCCAGGACAGCTTCACAAAGACTTCGTTTTGCTGACGTTTGGCAGTAAAGCCCGGCGTCTCATTGCCGGAGCGGGTCCAGCCCAGATAGGCTACCCGTCCCAGGCTCTCGGTATGGGTGTACACCAGCGAACTGATATGGCGCTCACTATCGGCAGCGACCGCTTTTTGGTATAGCGTCGGATTGCGCCAGACATGGCCGCGTTGATAAATCAGACGCAGATTATCCTGGCTGCTGAAGTGCAGCACGCTGTTGAGCTGAAATGCAGTCTCGCTGTAGGCGCGGCCAGACTGAGTGATGCCGGGTGTGGCAGTCTGATCGATCCAGTTGATCGCAAAATTGGGCTCCAGCTCGAAGCGGTCATGCAGACGCAGTTTAGCGCTGCTGCTCAGCGTGCCGCCGCGACCGAGACGGTTGCTGTCGATATCTATCACATCGCCCAGTGTCAGGTCAGCGGAAACCCTGGCCACTTGCCGTCCGGGGCTGACACCAAAACCGGCAAGTAACTTATTACTTGAAAATACCTCACCCGTTTCACTGACGCGGCTCTGGCTGGCCGGACTGAAGGCCAGATAGGCACTGCTGTCGTAATGGCTGGCGACCCGTATGCCCGGAATCAGGCTGCGACCCATGATATTGCCCAGGCTGTCGCGTTTGTATTCCAGCTGCAGATAAGGATTCACTTCATGGAAGATGCCGTTACGGCCAAATTTTTTGACCAGCTCAGAGTTAAAGCTGTGAAATCCGGTCTGTGAAAAAAATCCATTATCAGCACGGAAGTCTTTACTCAAATCCTTGTAAGTGGCGGACATCGCCCAACTGCTACTGCCGCGCGACCATTCGAGATGTGCAGCATGACCACGGGTACTGGCGCCCGCGACCAGATTGCCGTCAGCATTGGTCTGGGCTGTGGTCTGGCTGACTAAGAGCTGGCCGCGCAGCATTTCATTTTCATTGCGCTGCCAGATAAAGTCAGGGCCGAACACGCGGTTATAGGCTTTCGACTGGCTCAGGGTACGGTCGGTGAATACCGCACCTGCTGATAAACTGCCAAAGTGGAAGTTAGCGCGTGCATCGGTGGCGATGGAATCCTCGGTGCGGGTCGCGAGTCCGGTGTAATAGCTGTTAGGCAGCAGCACCAGGCCACCGGCGACATCTCTGGCTGTCAGGATGCTGATATCGCGTTCGCCATCGCGCCGGGTATAGCGCAAGCCTGCATCGGGATTGGAAATGCTGCGCGTGCTGATCACGTTCATCGGCGTTTTCAGCATATCAGCGCCTTCCAAAAAGAACGGCCGTTTTTCAGAGACAAAAATACTGAAGCGGGTATTGCCGGATAACTGAGGTGCATCCAGCTCGATTTGTGAAAAATCCGGGCGTATGGTGGCATCGAAAGTCGTAGCGGAATCCGGCCTGAATTTCATATCCAGGCTCAGCTGATTACTGCTCGCTGATTTTGCCGGTGAGCCGCTTTGTTCATCGCGACTGCGGCGGCTGACTATCTGTGGCGTGATGCTCCAGTTCATGCCGGAAGGCAGATTTTTCAAACCCTGAATGTCATCTGAGAAGCATAGATTGCAACTGGCAGCACGCGTGACACCACCGCTATACATACGGTAACGCTGATCCCTGGTCATATTCCTCAATACCAGCAGGCTCCAGGGTTTTTCCGCATTTTTATCATAGGCGATTTCGGAAAAAGGTATGCGGTACTCGGCACTCCAGCCATCATCCTGTAGCGCCGTCGCGACCTGGTAATCATAGTCCGGTGCAGTATCGTCACCGGTCATATCTGCATACATGCCATCCATGATTGCGCCGCGTGCATTCACATAAAACACTTGTGAGGACTTATGGCTGCCGCTGGCATCGATGTAGAGTGCGACAAAGTCCTGATCGATACTGATCTTATCGCGCCGCGCAAAAGGTGCCCGTATCAGCGCCGCCTTGTCATCGTAAGCCTTGATGCCGACGTACAGATATTTTTCATCATAGGCCAGTCTTACTTCAGTCTTCAAATGCGCTTTTTGCTGATCGACAGGCTGGGTTTGATAAAACGTATCAAACACCGCTGCCTTGGACCAGATTTCATCATCCAGCTTGCCATCGACTTGTATGCGCTGGGTTTTATCTGTGATGGGGTAGGCCTGGAAGCCGGTGGGCGCTGCGTAGACAGCGCTGCAAAGCATTGATAAAGCAAGGCTGCAGCCTTGCAGTGACAGGCGCTTGGATAGAGACGGAGTAGGCATGATGTTAGCTTTAGGCGGGTGAAGTTTGAGCTGGGTATCAGACTGCTTACTGTGCCTGGAGTTCCTGAAGTAAACAGATAAAAAAACCCGGCTTTTCAGCCGGGTTTTTTACACTTCAATTTCAATAAACGATGACTTGATTATTTGAATTTGTAGTTTGCGCTGACTGTGACAGCACGACCTTGTGGGTTGTGCAATACAGTGTTGTAGTAGCTGTAGTTAGGATCGAATGGAGCATTGCGATCAAATACATTACGTACGGTTGCGCTCAGTGTCAGATCTTTGAAGCCTGTGTAAGTTGCACCCATATCGAACGATGTGAATGAAGCTACGCGGCAACCAGGTGCTTCTGCCAGTGCTGCAGCCTTCAGGAGAGGATTGCAGACTGTTTTTACGCCAGTTGTGTTATTGAATGCTGGCAGACCGTAGCCGCTTGTATAGTTCATTGAACCAAATACGGTGTAGTCGTCCAGCGACCAGCTCAGGTTCAAGCGGGTTTTCAAGCGAGGTGTATCGCCTGTATCCGATGTGTCAACATATGGCAGGCCTGCTTCGCTTTGATATTTGAAGCTATCAATGTAGCCAGCGAACAAAGTGGTGTTCAAGCGACCCCATGCTCCCAGATTTGCTTTGTAAGCCAATTCCAGATCCACACCTTTAACAATGGATTCACCCAGGTTCAGGTATTTACGTTTTACACCAACAACCGGGCCTGTACCAGGGATAGGATTGCCTGCGGCATCCTTCAACAAGGTTGTAGGATCCGGGCTGCGGAATACGACTTCATTGTAGACTGTATTACCTTCGGCATACAGCTTACGCAGGATGTCGTTAGAGCTCAGGCGATCAATTTCATTCTTACGGCTGATTTGATACACATCCAATGTACCGCTGAAGTTTGCAGTCGGTGCAAATACCAGACCCAAAGTCTTGCTACGGGAAGTTTCTGGTTTCAACTGAGTGTTGGCAACGATGAACGATGCGATGGAGCGTTCGCCATCGCTGCATTCTTTTGCAGACTCATAGTTAGTTGCGCCGGGAATAGCAGCGCCGTTAGGGCAGCGTACCCAGTCACGGTTGGTATTGATGGTCTGGAAGCTGGAGACGTTCGAAGTCGAGATCTGCGTCAGACCAGGAGCGCGGAAGCCTTCAGAAACCGTACCGCGGAAGCTCAGTTCAGGCATCGGTGTGTATTTGAAGCCGATTTTTGGTGTCGTGGAAGAGCCATAGTCGCTGTAACGGTCATAACGTACCGCTGCTTCAATATTGACAGACTTCAATACTGGCAGGTTAGCTTCTGTAAACAGAGAGGCGACATTGCGCGAACCTGTTGCGGACGACGATCCACGACCGACGTAGTTACCGGCTGCCAGATTGGCATCAGAAACCATGTCGATGCTTTCACGGCGATATTCTGCACCGGCAGCGATACCAATAGAGCCGCCTGCCAGTTGACCGAATTCTGTAGAACCTTTGAGATCAATGCTGTTAACTTTAGTTTCGCCACTGGAATTCGCATCAGGACTGATTTGTTTGAGCAATTCAGCACTGTTAACGCCGCCAAAACGATATTTTTCCAGCGCAGCACCTGCCGTTATGGAGTTGATTGCACCGAAGTCGCGGGATTCACGTTTGGATTTGTTCAGCATCAGACCAGATTGCCAGTCCCAGCCAAAGTGTGTGCCACTCAGACCACCGACCAGACGATAGGTGGTTTGTGTTACGTCAGTACCGGCAGCAATATCAGCCAAACGTGCGCCAGTCGCTACACGCAGCTGGTTTGCACTGTTAGCGATGAACAAAGGATTGTCTGGGTGATTGGCTGGCAGAGCGAAGCGGAAGGAACGGCGTGTGCCAGACGGGTCAAACCAGGTGCTCAGACCGCTGGACAGGGTAGCGAAGCCACCGCCGCCTGGGAATTCGTTTTCCAGACGGGATACGCCGGCTTCAACGAAACCACTGATGTCTTTGGTGACATTGAAAGAGGCGCGCGAAAACAGGTTGGCAGACTTCGATGGCATGGTGAAGTATGCATACTGGTTAGTATCCATCGCGCAAGCAGGTGCTTTGCTTTGCAGAATTGTTGTGCTGACCTGATTTGCAGGGCACTTAGTTGGAGCTAAAGGTGCTGTCGTGTCATAAACACCCTTGCCTACACCAGTTTCAGGATAGTAGTTCGGTGTAAAGGTAATCGCACTGTCTTCACCGAAGATATTGCCACCCCATTTGCCGCGTGCCACTGGTAAAGCGCTGATACCACCGGTTTTTTCTACTTTAGTGCCTTCGCGTTTGCTGGCATCCAGGCCAACCATGATGTTGAAGCCATCTGTGTCCACGTCACCGTAGCCACCGAACAGGGAGATGTTATTGTTTTTGAAGCCACCCTGAGTCGCGCCGGATGTGGTTGCAGTCGCTTCCAGACCTTTGTACTCTTTTTTCAGGATGATGTTCACCACGCCGGCGATCGCGTCAGAGCCATAAACAGCAGATGCGCCATCTTTCAAAACTTCAACGCGCTCAATCGCGGACATTGGAATATTGTTGATGTTATACAGTGTCGATTGACCGGAGTTAGGATCGGCAGTCGCTGTTGCAGCCATACGGCGGCCATTGATCAGCGTCAGTGTGGATGCAGAACCCAGACCACGCAGAGACGCAGTTGCTGTACCGGCAGCAAAACCGTTACCAGATGTGAAGTCATTCTGACCACCGGAAGTGATGGATGGAATGGTTTGCATCAGTTCGGACATGTTAGTCGCACCAGAACGTTTGATGTCTGCGGCTCTGATGACTTGCACTGGGGATGCAGTTTCAGTGTTAGTACGTTTGATGCTGGTACCAGTCACTTCCACTTTTTGAATTTTTTCAGTGGTTTGTGTTTGTGCCTGAGCAAAAGCAGCGGTACTGAACATACCTATCGTTGCTAATGCTGCGGTAATTTTATTTAATTTCATTCTTTAACTCTCCGGTTATAGAAAACCCAGTCAATGACAGGTTCGCGCGGGGTTGCTCCTGCAATGCAAACGCTTCTTCTTTGCAATGCAGTAATTTTTTGTCTGGTTTTTCCCTGCGAGATCCCCCCCGCTGAGAAAAATGTTTACCCCAGTATCGATAGTAACAATTTGTATCGTTTCTCCAAAAAAAATTCTTTGAAACAATGGCAAATTACTAAAAAAATGTCGTTTTTTTGTTCAATTAATGGATTTTTTTGAAAAAAAGTTTTCATGAAAATTAACTTTCAGTCTTTTTGAGGACTTAGAGTGATTTTTTTGATATTTATTCCTTTTGGGCAGATAAAACAGGCTTAATTTTCTCAAATTTTGAAAATATATTTTCTATTTTATCGTCTAGCTCCGTATTCTTTATGCGCAAAGTTGGAAAATTCAGTCGTTTTTTTTCTCTGAAGCAAAGTTGTATTTCCTGGAACTTTCCACCTTACTATTTATCCTAGACCTAACGCTTACTATCACTTCAGGCTGCATGTTCAGCATTGCAGTGCAAAATAAATCAATAAAGGAGAGGCTCAATGTCAAAAAAACGTTTAATTCCACTCGCAGTGGCGCTGTGCTTTGCAGCTAACAGTGGCGACATGTATGCGGCAAATGATGCGAAAAAAGAGCCTGCAAAAAAGTGGGATGTGAATCAGCCGCCTGGTGAAAAACAAGTCGTCAATATTGATACCCATAGCGGTACCTGGATGAGTGTGGATGTGAGTCCGGATGGTAAGCAAATCGTATTTGATTTGCTCGGTGATATTTATACCCTGCCCATCAGTGGCGGTGAGGCTAAGCCTCTTACACACTCAGTCGCCTGGGAAATGCAGGCGCGTTTTTCGCCCGATGGTAAGCAAATCGCCTTTATGTCGGATGCGGGGGGCGGCGATAATGTGTGGGTGATGAATGCGGATGGCAGCAATCCGCGTCAGGTGACCAAGGAAGACTTTCGCTTGCTGAACAACCCGGTCTGGCATCCGTCTGGTCAGTATCTGGCGGCACGCAAGCATTACAGCGGTACACGTTCACTGGGTTCGGGTGAAATCTGGATGTATCACACCCAAGGCGGTGCTGGCATACAGCTCAATGAAAAACCGAACTGGCAGAAAGACCTGGGCGAACCTGCGTTCTCGCCTGATGGTCGCTATGTGTATTATTCCCAGGATACGACTGGTGGAACTTCGTTTGAATACAACAAAGATTCCAACGGTCAGATTTATCAGATCTTCCGCAAAGATTTACAGGACGGTAAAGTCAAGGCACTGGTCAGTGGCGCCGGTGGTGCGGTTCGGCCTGTTCCTTCGCCGGACGGTAAGTATCTGGCCTTTGTACGTCGTATTCGCAACCAGTCGGCCCTGTTCCTGAAAGATTTGCAGACTGGTGAAGAACGTGCGGCCTGGCCGGAGCTGGAGCGCGATATGCAGGAAGCCTGGGCCATCCACGGCGTCTATCCTTCCTTCGCCTGGATGCCGGGCAGTAAAGAGATCGTGGTGTGGGCGAAAGGTAAATTGTGGCGCCTCGATCCCTTTGCCGGTAAAGCGACGGAGATCGCTTTTCACGTCAAAGATACGCGTGAAATCACGCCAGCCCTGCGCTTTGCACATCAGGTCGCGCCTGAACAGTTCGATGTACATCAGCTGCGCTGGGTGCAGGTTTCTCCGGTTGGCGATAAAGTGATTTATTCAGCGCTGGGTCATTTGTATGTGCGCCAGTTACCTGATGGCCAGCCTAAACGCCTGACCAGTCAGAGTCAGCATTTTGAATATTTCCCTAGCTTTTCGAAAGATGGTAAGCGTGTTGTTTATACGACCTGGAATGATGAGCAGACAGGTTCAGTGCGCGTATTGGATCTGGGTACTGGCAAAGAAACCATCGTGACCAAAACACCTGGCAAATACACGCAACCGCGCTTGTCCCCGGATGGAAAAACCGTCACCTATGTCAAAGCGCGTGGCGGCTATCTGACCACGCCGTGGAATGGTCTGGATACCGGCGTCTATACCGTGGCAGCCGATGGTCAGTCAGCACCTAAATTACTGACAGAAGAAGGCAGTGCGCCGCAGTTTGCAAAAGACAGCAGCGCGGTGTACGTGAGCCGTACCAAGTACACCGGTGAAGTTGACTGGAGCACCTCGCTGGTCAAAGTTCCGCTTGATGGCAGTCCTGAGCAGGCGGTCGCAAAAAGTGAATTTGCCGGTGAATTTGCGATTTCGCCTGACGGTCAGTGGCTCGCATTTGGTGAGCGCTTCCATGCCTATGTCACGCCTTTACCTTTGGCCGGCAAGCCGATCAGCATAGGGCAGAAAATGGATGCACTGCCGGTACGTCAGCTGGATGTGAATGCGGGTCAGTACCTGCACTGGTCGGGCGATAGTCAAAAAATCCATTTTGCATTGGGTAATCAGTTATTTACCCGTGACTTAAAAGATGCTTTCAGCTTTGTGCCGGGCGCGCCTGCAGAATTACCTAAGTTTAGCGAAGATGGCCTGCATATCGGCTTTAAACAAAAAGCCGATAAGCCGAGTGGTGTGACCGTGATTTCCGGTGCGCGCATTGCGACCATGAAGGGCGATGAAGTGATCGACAATGGCCGCATCGTGATCCGTGATAACCGCATCGAGCAGATAGGACGTGTCGCTGATGTCGCTGTACCCGCAGGTGCGACCATGATTGATGCAAGCGGCAAAACCATTTTGCCTGGTATCGTCGATGTGCACTGGCATGGTGGCATGGGTGAAGGCGGCATTATTCCTCAGCAAAGCTGGATAGATTATGCTTCGCTGTCTTTTGGTGTCACCACCATTCACGATCCGTCTAACGATACCAACGAAATTTTCACCCACAGTGAGATGCAAAAAGCCGGAGCCGTGGTGGCGCCGCGTATTTTTTCTACTGGCACCATCTTGTATGGCGCTAAGGGGAATTTCAGTGCAGTGGTGAATAATTTCGACGACGCCCTGACCCATTTGAAGCGCATGAAAGCTGCCGGTGCGATTTCGGTGAAAAGCTATAACCAGCCACGTCGCGAACAAAGACAGCAAATACTGGAAGCCGCAAGGCAGACCGGCATGATGGTGGTGCCGGAAGGTGGTTCGCTGTTCCAGCACAATATGAGTATGGTGGTGGATGGGCATACTGGTATAGAACATGCGCTGCCGGTTGAAAATGTGTATGACGACGTCAAGCAATTATGGTCGCAGACCAAGGTCGGTTATACGCCTACGCTCGGTGTGGCCTATGGCGGGCTCGATGGCGAGCATTACTGGTATGCGCGCACCGATGTCTGGAAGCATCCTATCCTGTCTAAATATGTGCCACGCTCGGTGTTGCAGCCACGTAGCATACGGCGCGAAACTGCACCTGAAGAGGACTTCAATGTGCTGCGTGTCGCCAAGGCGGCGAATGAATTGCAGCGTGCCGGTGTGCCAGTGAATCTGGGGGCACACGGTCAGCGCGAAGGCCTGGCTGCACATTGGGAAATGTGGACCATGGTGAAGGGTGGTATGACGCCAATCGAAGCGATCCGCAGTGCGACTCTGAATGGCGCGCGCTATCTGGGGCTGGATAAAGATGTGGGTTCGCTGGAGGCAGGTAAGCTGGCGGATTTGATGATCATCGATGGCGATGTGTTACAGGATATCCGCCAGTCTGACCGCATCACGCATGTGATGATGAATGGCCGTTTATTTGAAACGGCGACCATGAATCAGACCGGCAAACATCCTAAGGCCAGAAAGCCCTTCTTCTTTGAAGGAAAAACTGGTGCCAATGTGCCGGTAGACGCCACCGATTATTCTCATAATCACGCCGGGGAGTAAGTTGACCGGTTTTGTCACTCCCGCGCAGGCGGGAATTTAGCGGCATCAGTCAACAGCGAAGCGTCATCCTTGCTCAGGCAGGGGTGGCGCTTTGTTGTATTTGGCCGTCAACATGCAACATGTAGTCGTTTCTGTGCTGGTTTATTGCTTTATTTGCCAAATTTCAGGCCGCATACAGCACGACTCCTCTGTTCACCCTAGTAAAAACACTATCTGTATCCTGATTGCAGCGCAGAATGTGTCAAAATGCCGGACTATTGCGCCTTTGCGACGAGAGTGTGTCTGCGCAGGGTGCCAGGCAGTTTTCTTTTCACAGGGCTTATCCAACATCGTGACGGCAAGGCGACTTAAGGCTGCTGCAGCTGCTGCGATGAGGCACAGTCCACCACTACCGGAGTCAAACCATGTTTCAGCATGTCGAAGCCTATCCTGGCGATCCTATCCTGTCTCTGAACGAGGCATTTGGTAAAGATCCGCGTCCAAACAAGATCAATCTGTCTATCGGTATTTACTTCGACGATAACGGCAAAATCCCTATGCTGCCTTCGGTACGTGCCGCTGAGCATAAAGTGGTGGCTGAAGCCGGTGCCCGTCCTTATCTGCCTATGGAAGGTGCGGCTAACTTCCGTACTGCAGTTCAGCATTTGTTATTCGGTGCAGATCATGTCGCATTGCGCGAAGGCCGCGTTGTGACTTTGCAGACAGTAGGTTCCAGTGGTGGCTTGAAAGTCGGTGGTGATTTTATTCATCGTTACTTCCCACAATCGTCTATTCTGGTCAGCGATCCGACCTGGGATAACCACCGTGCAGTGTTTGAAGGTTCAGGACTGAGCGTAAAAACCTATCCTTACTATGATGCTGCAACAGGTGGTCTGCGCTTCGACGCCATGCTGGAAGCCTTGCAGCAGGCTACACCGAAGAGCATCGTGCTGTTGCACGCATGCTGCCACAACCCGACCGGCGTAGATCTGACCAAGGCGCAATGGCAGGCGCTGGTACCCGTGCTCAAAGAGCGCGAGCTGATTCCTTTCCTGGATCTGGCGTATCAGGGCTACGGCGATGGTATCGAAGAAGATGCGTATGCGATCCGTTTGCTGGCAGATGAAGGTCTGAGCTTCTTCGTGGCGAATTCCTTCTCCAAGAGCATGAGCTTGTATGGCGAACGTTGCGGTGCACTCAGTGTAGTGTGCCCGGACGCAGCGCAGGCAGTCAATGTGCTGGGTCAAATGAAGGCAACGATACGCCGTAATTATTCGAATCCACCTATGCATGGTGGCCAGCTGGTGGCACGTGTGCTGACTGACCCTGAATTGCGTCCTATGTGGGAAGCGGAAGTGGTGGCCATGCGTGATCGTATCCAGCTGATGCGTCGTAAGTTGCATGATGTGCTGAGCGCGAAAGTACCAGGCCGTGATTTCAGCTATTTCCTGACCCAGCGCGGTATGTTCAGCTACACCGGCTTATCAGCAGAGCAGTGTGATCGTCTGAAAGAAGAATTCGGTGTGTATCTGGTGCGTTCCGGACGTATGTGCGTGGCGGGTCTGAATACTTCCAACGTGGAAGCGACGGCGAATGCTATCGCGGCGGTACTGAACTAATCCATACGGCTGCAAATAAAAAAAAGCGATGCTCAGGCATCGCTTTTTTTATGTCCGGGACACATTGTTATTCCCACTCAGCGTTTAGGATTGGGTCTCTGCCTTATGGCGGGTGATGGAGGCGGTGATTTCCTGATACGAGTAAAAAGCTTGTACCAGCTCCGACTGACACGGGGTTTCCTGTATCGCCTGGCTGGCATCTCCGGGGATGAACAAAGCCAGCTGACAGGCTTGCGGTAATTGCTGGTGTATCTGCGTGATCAGATCATGCATGGCAGGATTATTTTCATCCGAATTGGCGGTAACCAGACAGATTGCAGCCACCATGCTGGTTGATACATCCGGAGGCGGCTGACTGATGTCGGTCGTAAAGATGTGCCGTGCATCGATGTGTGCAGCACGCAGTACCCTGACCAGAATTTCGGCTGCCAGTTCATCGGTTTGTTCGCGTACTCCAACCACGAGCACCACCGAACCAGCTGGTACGTCGACGGGACCCTGATAACTGCCGAGGCTGAGCTCACGCTCATGTATCAGATGGCGTGCCAGGGTTTCACTGTCCAGCACTGAGCTGCGCCGACGCCGCCAGAACGGCGCTTTCGATTCCAGTGAGGTTAAGACAGAAGCGATTGCATTACTGACTTTATGTTTTTCTTCATCGGTAATCGCTTTAACAGAAAAATCAGTCTGTGCCAGTCTGAGTGCGGGTATCAGCACAGTATCGCAATAGGCCGCGACGGATTGATGTTGGATGAAGCGATGGGCAGCATCAATCAGCTCGTCGGAATCTCCGGCCAGTGCACGTTGATAGAATTTTTCCGGTAAGGTCAGTGCAGACTCATCGCCGAGTAAGACACCCAAGAAATTGAGGCCTGGAATATAGCGGCCTGCTACCACAAAGCACAGTGTTAAAGGTGTAGACAAAACTAAGCCGACCGGCCCCCAGATGCAGCTCCAGAACACGGCTGCCACCACCACCGACAATGGCGACAGGCCAGTTGTGTGTCCATATAACTGAGGCTCAATCACGTGTCCAAATAATAATTCGATCACGATAAACACGACCAAGGTTGCAGTGGTTAATTCCCAGCCGGGTGAGATAGCAAATGCCAGCAAAGTTGCCAGGCCTGCCGCTATCCATGCGCCTATGTAAGGAATAAAGCGCAACAGGCCAGTCAGTACACCCCACAACACCGCTTGCGGCAGACCAACGACTGCCAATGCCACCGTAATACTTAAGCCACAGGCACCATTCACGGCAAATTGAGAGATGAAAAAACGTGACAGGCGGCGTGCCGCATCATCCACGGCGACCGTGGTGGCACGCAGATTATTACTGCCGATGAGGCTGATAAACCGGTCCCTGAGTGACTCGCGTTCCAGCAAAATAAAGACCAGCATCACAAACACCAGGCCTATGGTTTCTACCGGGCCGGTAATGGAGTCCAGGATATTGGCGATCAGCTGGCCGGGTGTGGCAGGTGGCTGATGCACTTCCACCGCCACCGGTTTATTTCCTTGCTGCGTGAGGCCGTTATCGTTATTTGGCGTGGCCAGCTCGCGTGAAAATGGATCGGTCACAAAGTCGGTTTTGCCAGTGACGCTGTGCAGTTTCTCCAGGGTGATGGCATTCAGCGTGCGTAATTTGTCGCGTATGGTCGATTCATACTGCGGCAGACTGGTACCGAGTTTGACTACCTGACTACCCAGTACCAAACCGGCGAGACAGATCGATGCGGCAAACAGGAAAACCGTCATCAGTACCGATACGCTGGAAGGCAGGCCGATCAGGCGCAGCCGCCTCACCAGCGGTGCCAGCAGAAATGACAGTATCACAGACAGCGTCATCGGGATCAGCACTTCCTTGCCGAAGTCGAGGAAGAATAAGACGATCGCAGCACTGACCAGTCTCAGGAAGCGGCTCAGTTCCAGTTTTTCATTCATCTGCAAATTCAATTTGATCTCACTTTAACTGTGTAAGAAGTGCATGCTGCGCTTAGGGGTGCCGCGATTGTAAACGCAGATGCTAATTATGCAAACCTGGATTTGTGCTGCTGATTCAGCTTGCTAATTGCAGTGCTGATACCGGGCAGTTGTCGAGCTGCAAGAGCTTGTTCAGCATGCTGTGCAAGTGAGTTACGTCACCGGTGGTATAGGCAGCAATGCTGCCGCTTTGTGCCGGGTCTTCAGCTGTGCGCTGGCTTTGTAACTGTTCTTGGATTAGCAGACGTTGCAAGTGCTGGGCAACGGCGATACCAGTATCGATGATGGTGGCTGCGGCGAGGCCCGGACGCAGGCTGGCATAAACGTTTTCTATGCTTTCCCGTACAAACGGATAATGGGTGCAGCCCAATACCAGTGTATCTGCACCGGCTTCGGCAATGACTTGCAGATAGCCACGCAATAATTGCTGCAGTTCGTCAGCGTCCATGTCGGTTTGTTCGATCAGATTGACCAGACCTACACAGGCTTGAGCGACAAACCGGGTTTGGGTTTCCTGGCTCAATTGCTCACGCAGACGCTGGTATTTTTCACTTTGCAGAGTGCGCTGCGTAGCCAGCACCCCGACCACATGGTTGTTGCTGCATGCGGCTGCGGGCTTCAATCCCGGCTCCATACCGATGATGATGTGCTCAGGGTATGCAGTCCTTAAGTTGTGTATGGCAGCCGCAGTTGCGGTATTGCAGGCAACCACCAATGCTTTAACACCTTGCGAAAAAAAATAGTCCGCGATCAGCATGCAGCGTGCTGTGATTTCCTGCTCGCTTTTCTCTCCATAGGGTACATAGGCAGCGTCAGCGATGTAGCGCAGATGTTCTGCCGGAAGCAAGGCGTGGATGTGGCGCAGTACCGAAAGACCACCGATGCCGGAATCAAAAATTCCTATCGGGCTGCCTGAATCAAAAATCATATGCAATGAATCCGGAATAAAAAATGCTCCAGTCTGTGATGCAGACTGGAGCCAAAATGCAAAGTTGGCGCAGCAGTCAGCCAGTTCTTACATCGCTGCAGAATTGGCTGTTGTGCGCGCTGCACAAAGATTCGCTTACTGAACCGGGATAATACCGATTTTTGCCTGCCATTCTTTCGGGCCGGTGTTGTGTACCGAGGTACCTTGTGAATCAACGGCAACCGTGACTGGCATATCCACCACGTCAAATTCATAAATGGCTTCCATACCGAGGTCAGCAAAACCAACGACAGTTGCGGATTTGATGGCTTTGGATACCAGATAAGCAGCGCCGCCAACGGCCATCAGATATGCAGACTGATGCTTCTTGATGGATTCGATTGCAACCGGACCACGTTCCGCCTTACCGATCATGGAGATCAGGCCGGTTTTTTCCAGCATCATGTCGGTAAATTTATCCATGCGGGTTGCGGTGGTCGGGCCAGCCGGACCGACAGCTTCATCACGCACAGGATCAACCGGGCCGACATAGTAAATTACGCGGTTGGTGAAATCGACGGGTAAGGATTCGCCTTTCGCCAGCATGTCCTGAATACGCTTGTGTGCTGCATCGCGGCCAGTCAGCATTTTACCGTTCAACAGTAAGGTCTGACCTGGTTTCCAGGACGCGACTTCTTCTTTAGTCAGGGTGTTGAGATCGATGCGTTTGGATTTTTCGGTATCCGGTGTCCAATGGACTTCTGGCCAGTCAGACAGTTTTGGAGGTTCGATGTAGCTAGGACCAGAACCATCGAGCACAAAGTGTGCATGGCGGGTTGCTGCACAGTTAGGGATCATCGCAACCGGTTTGGATGCTGCATGGGTCGGGTACATATTGATCTTGACGTCCAGTACGGTAGTCAGACCGCCCAGACCCTGAGCGCCGATGCCGAGCGCATTGATCTTGTCGCACAGCTCGATACGCAATTCTTCCAGTTTGTTTTGCGGGCCACGCTGTCTGAGTTCGTACATGTCGATGTCATCCATCAGGGATTCTTTCGCCATCAGCATCGCTTTTTCTGCAGTACCGCCTATACCTATACCCAGCATGCCAGGCGGACACCAGCCTGCACCCATGGTAGGCACGGTTTTCATCACCCAGTCCACCAGGGAGTCGGAAGGATTCAGCATCACGAACTTGGTTTTGTTTTCCGAGCCACCACCTTTAGCTGCGACTTTTACGTCTACCGTATTGCCCGGTACCAGTTCCATGTGTACTACCGCTGGCGTGTTGTCCTTGGTGTTTTTGCGTTCAAACTGAGGGTCGGCCACGATGGAGGCGCGCAGCTTGTTTTCTGCCAGGTTATAACCCTGACGTACGCCTTCGTTGACGGCGTCAATAATCGAGCCTGAGAAACCTTCAAAACGCACGCCCATACCAATTTTCAGGAATACGTTGACGATGCCGGTATCCTGGCAGATCGGGCGCTTGCCTTCGGCGCACATGCGGGAGTTAGTCAGGATCTGGGCAATCGCATCTTTCGCGGCCGGGCTTTGTTCTGCTTCATAGGCACGCGCCAGATGGGCGATGTAATCGGCCGGGTGGTAGTAGCTGATGTATTGCAGCGCGGCTGCGACGGATTCAATCAGATCGTCTTGTTTGATGACTGTCATGGGATGGCTCTTGGCTGAGTAAAAAAATGGTTAGGGTAAACCCTGGTCCTGAATCCAGGCTTACAGCGCGGCTGGGTCTGGCATTCAGGATATGCAGGGATGAAGTATCAGTTTGCTTTATTGATGCTCGTTCGCTGCCAGCTGGGTGCGCGTCACGATCTGATCGCAATGTGCAATTGCCAGCGCGGACAGCAGGAAGGCCAGGTGGATGCCGGTTTGGGCCAGTAACACGGTGTCAGTGTAATTGGCCGCGTTGATAAAGGTTTTCAGCAGGTGTATCGATGAAATGCCGATAATTGCCATCGCCAGTTTAACCTTCAACACCGAGGCATTGACGTGGGACAGCCACTCTGGCTGATCCGGATGTCCATCTAAGCCAAGGCGGGACACAAAGGTCTCGTAGCCACCGATAATGACCATAATCAGCAGGTTGGAAATCATCACGACGTCTATCAGGCCTAATACCACCAGCATAATTGTTGTTTCATTGAGCTTGGTAGGACGGTTGCCACCGGCAGACACGGCGTCCAGTATGTGCTGCAAGGCGCTCTGGTTGCCCATCGCAGCACCGATCAGATCAATCAGCTCTACCCAGAAATGAAATACATATACGCACTGGGCGAGTATCAAGCCCAGGTACAGGGGGAGCTGTAGCCAGCGGCTGAAAAATATGAGGTTTGCCAGGGGTGATAACTTGGTGAACTGTTTTGGATTTGACATAGATCAATTCTGAAGTAAGAGAGGTGGTGGAGCATAAAAACGCTATTTTACATCTGGCTAAGTCAGTCGTGTCATCGTGCGCAATACCAGTGGTTTTTTATTGGATGTGGGATGGTATTATTTTGGTATGGTAATTGTCCGGTGATGCGTAAGGCTTCAGTAAGTCTCTGCGTTTAAGGTTGGCACATCATCAGGCGAAGCGGAACCGGTGCCAGACAGGCAGTTGTTAGTATTGCCTGGTCAGAGCCAAGCTGTTCCCGGGCAAAGACCTGCGAATTTTCAGATGCATCAGATGCGATTAATCCAGTTGGAGACAAAAATGACAAACAGCGCAGCAGAAAACGAAACCAAAGCCGAATCCCGTATTTTTCCACCACCAGCTGAATTCGCCGCAAAAGCTGCGATTTCTGGTATGGACGCTTACCACGCTTTATGCCGTGAAGCCGAACAAGACTATGAGGGCTTCTGGGGCAGGCTGGCACGTGAAAATCTGCACTGGCAACGGCCTTTCGAAACCACGCTGGACGAGTCGAATGCACCTTTGTACCAGTGGTTCCCGGATGGTTTGATGAATGTGTCTTACAACTGTCTGGATGTGAATCTGGACAATGGCAATGCAGAGAAAGTCGCATTGATATTCGAAGCCGATGGTGGCGAAGTCACCAAAGTCACTTACCGTGAACTGCATCAAAAGGTCTGTCAGTTCGCCAATGGTTTGAAGTCGCTGGGTATCAGCAAGGGTGACCGGGTGGTGATCTACATGCCTATGTCAGTCGAAGGTGTGGTCGCAATGCAGGCTTGTGCACGTATCGGTGCAACTCATTCCGTCGTATTCGGTGGCTTTTCTGCGAAATCTCTGCAAGAACGCATCGTAGACGTAGGTGCGGTGGCGGTGATTACCGCCGATGAGCAGGTCAGGGGTGGCAAGCATTTACCGCTGAAGGCGATCGTCGATGAGGCGCTGGCGCTGGGTGAGTGCGAAAAGGTCAGGAATGTGGTGATTTACCGTCGTACCGGTGGCGCTATTCAGTTACAGGCAGGGCGGGACCTGTGGATGCATGAGCTGGTGGCGACCCAGGATGTAGTCTGCGAGCCGGAATGGGTCAGCGCCGAACATCCGCTGTTCATCCTGTATACCTCGGGCTCAACCGGCAAGCCAAAAGGCGTGCAGCATTCGTCTGGTGGCTACCTGCTGTGGGCAAAGCTGACCATGAAATGGACTTTCGATATCAAGCCGGACGATGTGTTCTGGTGTACGGCTGATATCGGCTGGGTGACCGGGCACACTTATATCACTTATGGCCCGCTGGCGATGGGTGCGACCGAAATCGTGTTTGAAGGCATACCGACTTTCCCGAATGCCGGACGCTTCTGGTCCATGATAGAGAAACACAAGGCCAGTATTTTCTATACCGCGCCGACGGCGATACGATCACTGATTAAAGCGGCCGACGCTGATGCCGCTGTGCATCCGGACCGCTATGACTTGTCCAGCCTGCGTTTGCTGGGTTCGGTCGGCGAGCCTATCAACCCCGAAGCCTGGATGTGGTATTACAAAAATATAGGACGCAATGTTTGTCCTATCGTCGATACCTTCTGGCAAACCGAAACCGGAGGTCACATGATGACACCGTTGCCGGGCGCGACGCCGCTGGTCCCCGGTTCCTGCACGCTGCCTTTACCCGGCATTATGGCCGCCATCGTGGATGAAACCGGCAATGAATTGCCAAACGGGCAGGGCGGTATTCTGGTGGTTAAACGTCCATGGCCTTCCATGATACGTACCATCTGGGGTGATCCTGAGCGCTTTAAGAAAAGCTATTTCCCGGAAGAGTTTGGTGGCAAGGTCTATCTGGCAGGTGATGGCGCGATCCGTAACAAAGATACCGGTTACTTCACCATTACCGGCCGTATTGATGACGTGCTGAACGTGTCTGGTCACCGTATGGGCACGATGGAGATTGAGTCAGCACTGGTTGCGAATCCGCTGGTAGCCGAAGCTGCTGTAGTTGGTAAGCCGGACGATACGACGGGTGAAGCGATCTGTGCATTTGTGGTATTGAAACGCGCTCGTCCTACCGGTGATGAAGCCAAGCAGATAGCAACAGAATTGCGCAACTGGGTTGCCAAGGAAATCGGGCCGATTGCGAAGCCAAAAGAAATCCGCTTTGGTGACAATCTGCCTAAGACACGTTCCGGAAAAATCATGCGCCGCCTGTTGCGTGTACTCGCTAAAGGCGAGGCAATCACGCAAGACGTTTCTACACTGGAAAATCCGGCAATTCTGGACCAGCTCAAACAGGCGCAGTAAGCTGATTTGTACACGGCACCTCTACGGTGCCGTGCTTCTGATTCAGGTTCGATTCAGGTTTGATTAAGGTATTCAGGCTCGCAATGAGCCTGTTTTTTTTGCCTGCATTCAGCCAAAATCAGCGATTATTCCTTGCCATCATCATGATGCGCTCGAACAGGTGTACATCCTGTTCATTTTTCAGCAAAGCACCGTGTAGTGGCGGGACGGAAGCCTTGTTGTCCTTGCTGCGCAAGGCTTCGGCCGGGATATCCTCAGCCAGTAAGAGCTTGAGCCAGTCGATCAGCTCAGAGGTGGAAGGCTTCTTCTTCAGGCCGGCAATCTCGCGGACTTCATAGAAAGTTTGCAGTGCCTGACTCAGCAAATCCCCTTTCAGATTTGGGAAGTGCACATCGACGATTTGCTGCATGGTTTCTTTGTCAGGGAATTTGATGTAGTGGAAGAAGCAGCGGCGCAGGAAGGCATCCGGCAATTCTTTTTCGTTATTGGATGTGATGATCACCAGCGGACGATGTCGTGCTCTGACCATTTCACGTGTCTCATACACATAAAACTCCATGCGATCCAGTTCGCGCAGTAAGTCATTGGGAAATTCAATGTCTGCTTTGTCGATTTCATCAATCAGCAACACCACTGGCTGTTCGGCGGTAAATGCCTGCCACAACACGCCTTTGACGATGTAGTTATGGATATCTTTGACACGTTCATCACCGAGTTGTGAGTCGCGCAGGCGTGAAACTGCATCATATTCATACAAGCCTTGCTGCGCCTTGGTGGTAGATTTGATATGCCATTGCATCAGAGGCATACCTAATGCAGCTGCGACTTCCTCCGCCAGCATGGTTTTGCCTGTACCAGGCTCGCCCTTGATCAGCAGCGGGCGTTGCAGGCGTAAAGCGGCATTCACGGCCAGTTTCAAATCATCGGTGGCGACATAATTTTCGGCACCATCGAAGCGTAAGCTAGTTGTATCTTGCGTCATAGTCAGTGTTGGTAAGGTTGAGCCCGGAGTCTGAGTATAAGCGAGATTCCGGCAATCTGTGAACGCCTGTTCTATTTTTGGCTGTTCAAAAGAGTTATTCCTATCCAAGGAGAGACGCAAGATGTTTCTTGTGCAGTTGCAACATAAAAAGTGTGGGAAATAGACCGCATTTCGCATGTTTTTCATCTGGAGTTTGATGTGCATCATATAGAATGATGTGCAACATCAACATGTAGTAAGACTGATGCAAATCCGTTGCTGTGGTCTGAGACAGCCCGTCGTGTCTTCAAGATTTGTTCGCATACACTGAGTTTTGCAGAGCTTATGGGTCATTTTCTTTGTTCCAACCGTACTAATCTATTGTTCCTATGAAAAAACTGTTCGCACTCCTCGCTGTTGCGAGTCTCGCCCAAGCTGCGGCAGCAGCGGAAGTAGTTGGAAATGCTAAAGACGCTGCCGACAAAAAGATTGCCATGTGCATAGGTTGCCATGCGATACCCGGTTATAAAGCCAGTTATCCGGAAGTGTTTCAGGTACCTAAAATCGGTGGTCAGTCTGCCAAATACCTGGAAGCAGCGCTGAAAGCCTATCAGAAAGGTGAGCGCAAAAATCCCTCTATGCGTGGTATCGCGGGTAGCCTGACTGATCAGGATATCGCCGATCTGGCCGCTTATTATTCACAACAAAAATAAGAACAGGAGTCAGCATGAAAGTAATCAACGGTGTTGTTCTGTCCCTGGCGATGTTGAGCGCGACTGCGCAGGCTGCGGGGAATGTCGAAGCAGGTAAAGCAGCGACAGAAAAATTTAACTGTGCCTCATGTCATGGGAAAGACTTTAATTCTCCGATTGATCCGGCCTATCCTAAAATCGCTGGCCAACACAAAGATTATCTGGAACATGCCTTGAAAGCCTACCAGCGCGGCGATGGTCCGAACGGACGCACGAATGCAATCATGGGTGGACAGGCCAAGGCCTTGAGTGCAGCGGATATTGCCAATATTTCCGCCTATTTATCCAGCCTGCCGGGTACATTGGTACTGAAGAAATAAGCGGCGAAGAATAAAAATGCCACGGTGTGACATCGCACCGTGGCATTTTTTTATGCTGAATCTGACTTGAGCTCAGCGGCAGCGTTTCTGTACCGCTTCTATGTAGGCTTGTCCATCTGGCGGCAGACCTGAGCGTTGGGAATTCCAGATCATCTCGCCCAGGCATTCCATGATTTGATGGTGTGCCTCGTGTTCGGAATTGTAGCGCTGTGCCAGTTGGCGTGCCGCGCCCTGAATGCCACGCGGCTGATCGACAGAAATCTGCTCACTGATTGATAAGTGCATGGATAGGTGCAGGAAGGGATTGGTTTGACCCTGATCCACGCTGTAATTGGCCTGCAAAGCCGCTTCGACATCAGTCAGTGCCTGGTCGTATTCAGGATGTTGTTGTATCCAGTCGGCAGCAATTCCTTCCAGCGGTGTCAGAATTTCTTTTGCATGCATTTTTCTGAATGTTTCGCAGAAAAAACGGCGGACATCATCCTGACTGGGGTTGAACATACGGCTTCCTGAATATGAGCGTTGGAAAAAGCCGCTTATTGTAGGGTAAAAACGGTGCGCTGGCTGCCCTGTCTTTAGCTGTCATTGCAGGCAGAGTCGTTTAAACTCAGCGCATATGCCGATTTCGCCAGGTGGAGTGCACACGAGCTCAGTATCTTCGTTTATCATGCGGCAAGTTTTTCCCTCGTTTTCCAGAAAAGGAATCATCATGTTAAGTACAGAAGCTCAGCAAACCTTATTTACCAACGCACGTACCCATAATGGCTGGCAGGATAAGCCTGTGAGCGACGCAATATTGCATGAACTGTATGAGCTGATGAAATGGGCGCCCACTTCTGCCAATGCTTCCCCGGCGCGCATCGTATTTGTGAAGTCCGAAGAACAAAAATCTGCCTTGCTCGCTTGCATGGCGGAGGGAAATCTGGAGAAAACCAAAACTGCGCCGGTAACCGCAATTATCGGTATGGATATGGCATTTTATGATCAGCTGCCACAATTGTTTCCACACGCGGATGCACGTTCCTGGTTTGTCGGCAATCAGGCACTGATAGAAGCGACAGCCTTCCGTAACTCCTCCTTGCAAGGCGCATATCTGATGCTGGCTGCGCGTACCCTGGGTCTGGACTGTGGTCCGATGTCAGGTTTTGATGCCGATAAAGTCAATGCGACTTTCTTTGCTGGTAGCGAAGTTAAAGTGAATTTCATCTGCAATCTTGGCTATGGCGACGCCAGTAAATTACATGCACGTGGTCCACGTCTGAGTTTTGAACAGGCTTGCCGTATCGTCTGATTGCTGAGCGGGCAGTTGCTTCCTTTGCCCGCTAACAAGGCTCAAAGAACGTCCTTACACCTTTTCAGGTAAGGGCGTTTTTTCTTTGAAATCGCATAAATCTGCGATCATACAATTCCAACATTTAGGTTTGCGGGCGATGCAGGTATAGCGCCCATGCAGTATCAGCCAGTGATGTGCATCCAGCCTGAATTCTTTGGGAACAAATTTCATTAGCTTTTGTTCGACGATATCCACGTTTTTGCCCGGTGCAATCCCGGTCCGGTTGGATACCCGGAAAATATGGGTATCGACCGCAATGGTGGGCTGGCCGAAAGCCGTATTCAGAACCACGTTGGCAGTTTTCCGGCCCACGCCAGGCAAGGCTTCCAGTGCTTCACGCTGCTGAGGCACCTGACCTTGATGCTCGCGTAGCAGGATCTCGCAGGTCGCGATCACGTTTTTTGCCTTGGTTTTGTATAAGCCTATGGTCTGGATGTAAGGCATCAAACCGTCTACCCCTAAGCGCAGCAAAGTCTCGGGTGTATTAGCAATCGGATACAGTTTGCGGGTTGCTTTGTTGACCGATACGTCTGTAGCCTGAGCGGACAACAAAACCGCGATCAGTAATTCAAATGGCGTGTTGTATTCGAGTTCCGTGGTTGGATGTGGATTTTCCTGTTGCAGACGCTGGAAAATCAGCTGGCGTTTTTCTGCATTCATGCGCCTTGTCCTTTTTCAGCTTCCAGTTTTTTCAGGCGTGCGCGTTCGATTGCGGCAGCAATGATCGCCTTCTTTCTGTCTTTGCTGGCTTGCTCTTCCGCTGTGACGGCAGCTTCTGCTTCCAGCGCTTGTAGTTTGGCGGCGGCTTTAGCTGCCAGTCTTTGTTCGTTTTCGTATTTCTCACGCTGCAGCCGCACAGTACGGCTGTCATAGGCGGTTTTGGCCTGACTGGCTTGTTGTTCGCTCCAGGCTGACCAGCCGGTTTTTCCTGGCGTGACGGAGATCATGGAAATACAATCTACCGGGCAGGGCGCGACACACAAATCGCAGCCGGTACACAATTCCGGTATCACGGTATGCATTTGTTTGGCTGCACCGACGATAGCATCGACCGGACAGGCTTGTATGCATAAGGTGCAGCCTATGCAATAGGCTTCTTCAATCACTGCGACTGGTCGTTCACGTTCTGTACCGTGCTCAGGATTCAAAGGGATGGTGGCCAGTCCGAGTGCATCAGCCAGCAAGGCAATACCCTGTTCGCCACCGGGTGGGCATTGATTATGACTGGCGTTGCCAGCAGCCATTGCCACTGCATAATCGTGACAAGACGGATAGCCACATTTAGTACATTGGGTTTGCGGTAACAGTGCTTCAAGTTGTGTAGCAAGTGAGACGGATGCAGGAGAGGGCACAGGAAGAACTCAATAGGAAAAATCAGGGTCGGCTTGCCACTCAGGAAGCAAGCGCCAAAACTGAGATTATCCCCTGATTCAGCGCGACTCACAAACAAAAACGCCACCTCGCGGCGGCGTTTTTGTGTTCATTGGCGATTAGCCGTGCTTGCGGATGAATTCACCGATTTTCGGGCATATCATTTCACGCCAGCGGCGGCCTGAAAATATGCCGTAGTGACCACAACCAGGCGCTACGTAATCCTGTTTCATACTGGCTGGAATGCTGCTGCATAAATCATGGGCTGCCTGGGTCTGACCAGGGCCGGAAATGTCGTCCAGTTCGCCTTCGACTGTGAACAGCGCGACCGTCTTGATATCCTGTGGCCTGACCAGCTTGCCTTCGACTTCCCAGGTGCCTTTAGGCAGACGGAATTCCTGGAACACAGTCTTGATCGTTTCCAGATAGTAGTCGGCTGGCATATCGAGGACGGCATTGTATTCATCATAGAATTTACGATGCTGCTCGGCTGAATCATCATCACCTTTGATCAGGTGCTGATAGTAATCCCAGTGGCTTTGCGCATGGCGGTCAGGGTTCATTGCGACAAAACCGGCATGTTGTAAAAAGCCTGGATAGACCTTGCGTCCATAGCCAGGATAGTTAGCCGGTACGTTGTAAATCACCGTATTCTCAAACCACGAGAATTTCTTTTCAGTCGCCAGATTATTGACTTCCGTCGGTGATTTGCGCGGATCAATCGGGCCGCCCATCATCGTCATGGTTTTTGGTAGCTTAGGATCGTTGGCACTAGCCATCAGTGCTATCGCGGCCAGCACCGGTACCGTAGGCTGGCAGACTGAGATTACATGCACGTCCGGGCCCAGCAAGCGGATGAAATCCTGAACATAGTAAATGTAGTCGTGCAGATGGAAGCTGCCTTCAGACAGCGGCACCATGCGCGCGTCGGTCCAGTCTGTGATGTAGACATCGTGATCCGGCAGCAATCCGCGCACGGTATCGCGCAGCAGGGTGGCATGATGTCCCGATAAAGGGGCGACCAGCAACACAGTCGGCTGCTTGATCTTCGCCAGCTCCTTATCGTTCAAGACCTTTTTAAAGTGCAGCAGTTTGCAAAAAGGTCGGATCACAGCGGTGGTTTGTGTGATTTCTACAACTTGTTTGCCTATGGTCGTCGAAGTAATGCCAAACTCTGGTTTCTCATAATCTTTTCCAAGGCGAAACAAAAGTTCGTAGCCAGCAGCGATACGCTGAGAATAGGGCGTATGGGCCAGTGGTGAGACCGGATTGGTAAACAACTTGGAGGAGGCTTCAGCCCACTGGGTTAAAGGGTTCAGAAATGCGCGGTTCAATTCATGAAATTGGTAGAGCATAGTGACTTCTTTCTGATAAAAAGACAGGCAGTTCCCTGGGGCGTGACTAAGGTAGTGTTATTTTTGGCAACAGAAAAATGGAATTCCAATAGAGCTTTCCATCTATTGTATTGCATCGCATCATAAACCAGTTTAGTCCGTTTTGCTCCTGTGCTTGGAATTCAATGTGAAGTCGGTGCAAATTTATGTTAAAAAATTGGCTTAAAAATAATAAGTTGCGGGCTACAATGTGATGCAGGGTAAATGTGTCATTGATAAGGATATAGGGCATAGCAGAATGACTAGTGACTTCGATCAGACGGAAATTCAATGGCGAGAACAGTGTTTTGTTGCATTTGATTTAATGCGTGATTCGCCTGAAGTGGGCCGCTTGATTGCCAAGAGCTTACGTACGGAAGCCCGTGAAAAGCGTCGTCCGGTACTGGGTGGACTGGCCGAAATCCTGTATGCGTTTGCCGATTTTTTTGACGGTAAGCTGCATCTGGCAGAGCCTGAGTTTGAGCGCACTGCGACCATGTTTGAGCTGATCGGCGATAGCGAAGGCCTGGCCTTCTCTTTGCTGGGCACCGTTGCCGTATGGCGCCGCCACGGGCGCGCTGAGCAAGCGTATTCCCTTTGCCATTCGCGTATCCTGCCGATTTTGCCTGAGGGTGATCACAGGCTGACTGTGCTGGTACTGAATATCCTCGGTACGCTGTCGCAGGAGTTGGGCTACACCGAAGAGGCGATCAGGCATTTTTATAACGCGCTTGAGCAAGCCAAACGGCTGCAAATTTCAAATCGCGTGTCGCAGATACTGGCCAATCTGGGTGAAATTTTCTACATCAGCGGTAATGCCGAGGATGCCGAGGTTTTGCTGGAGGAAGCGCGTGAAATTGCGGTAGATTCCGATGAAAAATGGCTGGCTCCCTTTATCTCAACCATGCTGGCGCTGTGTTATCTGGCATTGGAAAAATATGATGATGCCTATTTGAGTGTGGCAAACTACATCAGCGAAGGCAGTGCCCATCATACCGATAATTCCAGCCGTGCTTTTTGCCTGTCCGTTGCCGCTTACACGCTGGCAGCACGCGGACAACTGACTGAAGCAGATCATCTCAACAGCATTGCGATGTCGCTGCTCGATACCTATGAAGATAAGCCGCTCAAGCCCTATAGCTGGTGGGTGAATGGTTATCTGCACCGTTGTCACCAGCGCTTTCCTGAGGCGATCTCAGACTTGCGACGCGCAATTGACAGTGTTGGCGACAAGGGTTATGTCTACATGCCGCTGCGGGCGATGCGCGAATTGATAGAGATTTTCGGTGAGACTGGGCAGTGGGAAGAGGGGTATCAGGAGCAGCAGCGCTATATGACATTGTTTGTCAAAGCCCAGGGTTTGGCAACCCGTGTGCATGTACAGACTTTACATATCGGGCATGAATTGAAAGAGGCGGAACTGGCGCGCCGGCTGGCTGAAGAGGCTTATGCTGAGCGCCAGGCGCTGGATGACGAGTTGCAGCGCATACTCGCAGAACGCGAAACCATACTGGAAAATTCTATAGTCGGCATGGTTTTTCTGAATAACGAGGGCAGAGTGCAATGGGCGAACAAACCCCTGTGTCAGATTTTTGGGGTGGACAGACACGCTGTGCTCGGCGCTTCGCTGGAGCCATTTTATACCTCGCGTGATGCCTATCATGCCTCAGGCGCTGCTGTCAGTGAGGCGGTATTGCGCGGTGAGGCCTATGAGAGTGAATTGCAAATGCGGCGCGCCGATGGCAGCTTGTTTTGGGTCCACTTTTCAGGGCGTGCAGTGGATCAGAACCGGCTCACGATGGGTACCGTCTGGGTCGTGATGGATATCACGGAACGTAAGCGTCTGGAAACCCAGTTACAGGAAAGTATGGCGGAACAATTGCGTCTGCGAACGCTACAGATGCAGGCTGAACTCAAGGAAGCAGAGCGCGCAAGGATACACGCCGAAGAGGCAACCGCCGCTAAATCTATGTTCCTCGCCAATATGAGTCATGAAATCCGTACTCCCATGAATGCCATCATAGGGATGGCGCATCTGGCCTTGCGTACTGATCTCGATGATAAGCAAAGAGACTATGTAGAGAAAATCCATCATGCCGGCATGTCTTTGCTCGGCATTGTGAATGACATTCTGGATTTTTCTAAAGTGGAAGCGGGTAAGCTCAGCATCGAGCATATCGACTTCAATCTGAATGAGGTGCTGGAAAACATCACCCTGATGACGGCCGACCGCGCTTACGAAAAAAATCTGGAATTCATATTGCATGTACCGAAGGAGATACCTCGGCTATTAAGAGGCGACTCGCTGCGGCTTGGTCAGGTCTTAATTAATCTGATTAACAATGCCATCAAATTCACCGATGCGGGTGAAGTCTTTATGTCTTGCCGTGTCGCAGAGAGCAAGGCCTGGCGCGTTAAGCTGGAATTTGAGGTCAGTGATACCGGTATTGGCATGTCGGAAGAGCAGACTCAACGTTTATTTCAGCCTTTCAGTCAGGCTGATGAGTCGACCACGCGCCGTTTTGGCGGAACCGGTCTGGGTTTATCGATTTCCAAGCGTTTGATAGAACTGATGGGTGGTGAGATTTCTCTCAATAGCGATATGGGTGTGGGCACAACAGTGCGTTTCCATACCTGGTTTGATTTGCCTGAAAAAAGACTGGCGCTGGCGCCAGCGGTGATGACGAATCCTGCACTCAAAGTATTGATCGTTGATGATAATCGCAAAGCTGCTCAGGTACTGAGTGAAGAACTGGCAATTCTGACGCCAAATTGCGAGAGTGTGCATAGTGCGACGGCTGCGATGCAGGCGATAGAGCTGGCGGATCATGCCACACCATTTGATCTGGTGTTTGTGGATTTGCGTATGCCGGAACTGGATGGGCTGAGTCTGATCAGTTTGCTTAAGAACGTCAAAAATTTGCGCAGCATGCCGAAATTTATTTTGCTGGGTGTTCATGCGCGCGAAGAGGCCAGCTTCCGCACCGATACAGTCTTGCCTGATGCTTTCATGCGTAAGCCGGTCAATGCTTCTATTCTGAGGCAATGCCTGGATAATCTGATGCTCATAGAGCACGAGCCAAATATCAGTCGCAGTCAGCAGGCAGTGCCACAATTTCCGGGTTTGCGCGTATTGCTGGTGGAAGATAATGAAGTCAATCAGCAGATCGCGCGTGAACTGATGGAGGCAGCTGCGATAGATGTCAGCCTGGTCGCTAATGGTCGTGAAGCGGTCGATCTGGTGTTGCGCCACCCACCCGAACATTTTGGGATGGTATTCATGGACGTACAGATGCCGGAAATGGATGGGCACGAAGCGACCAGACTGATACGCCTCAATCCGGCTTATGCCGATTTGCCTATCGTTGCCATGACGGCGCATGCGATGGCGGAAGAACGTGCCCATTGCCTGCGCTCGGGCATGGATGCGCATGTGACCAAGCCGGTGGATCCTCAGTCCTTGTATAACACGATACGACAATGGTGCCAGCCTGAAACGCATACGCTTGCCGTGCCACCGGCATCCCCTGCGGCACAGACAGCGCGGCTGCAAATTGATCATATTGATGTGGAGGAGGGACTCAGACGTGCATTGGGTAGCCAGGAGTTGTACCGCGACTTACTGGGGCGTTTTTGTGAAAGTCAGAAAAATGCAGTGACTGATGCCAGGGATGCCTATATCGCAGGTGAGACAGCAATTGCAGAACGCCTGATTCATACCCTGAAAGGCGTGGCAGCACTGATCTCGGCCAAAGCTATGCGCAAGAGTGCTGAACAACTGGAGCATAGTATCCGTGGCGCTGTGTCAGCACGCGAAATCATCTTGCGGTTTGATGCCTGTCAGCAAGAGCTGAGTCAGACCACCGCAGCGATAGAGGCTGCGTTGAAATCGGATCTGGATGCCGCCTCATTGCCGGGTACGGATGCAAAATTAGATAGGGCAGCGATGCAGGCCTTGTTGCAGCGTAGCGAAGCATTGTTAGCTGAATACGATGGTGAGGCCGTGGAATTATTGAAGGATGCCAGTGAACAGTTGCTGCTTGCATTTGGTCAGGAAGTACATCAACAACTGATGCGCGCCTTACGCCAGTTTGAATTTGATGCAGCATTGAGCATAGTGCGGGAGGCGGCACTGAATCACGGCTATACCCGGAATCCACATGTTGAGCAATAAGGTGCCGGGCAGGTGATGCCTGACTGGCGCGGACACGCAAACCCATGAATGAGCCTAGCGATGCTTGATTCTTACGAAAATGCCAGTCGGCCTACAGTATTGGTGGTGGATGATACGCCGGATAATCTGTCTCTGCTATCGAATCTCTTGCGGGAGTTGTATCGCGTTAAAATCGCGACCAGTGGTGCCAAGGCATTGCAGATAGCGCAGACCCAACCGCAGCCGGATCTGATCCTGCTCGATGTCATGATGCCTGACATGGATGGCTATGAGACCTGTCGTTTGCTCAAGCGGGACGCGCGTACTGTTGAGATTCCAGTGATTTTTCTGACTGCGAAAAATCAGGTGCATGATGAGGAGCTGGGTTTACGTCTGGGCGCTGTTGATTACATCAGTAAGCCCGTCAGTCCCCCGGTGATGATAGCGCGTGTCGCGACCCAGTTTCGTTTACTCAAGGCGCAGCAGCAATTGCGTATGCAAAACCAGCAGTTACAGTTGCTGGTGACTGAGAAAACAGAAAAACTTAATCAGCTTCAGCAGGCGATTATCATAGGCCTGGCTTCTTTAAGTGAATCGGGTGACGCCGCCAAACTTAATCATTTAAGGCGTACCCAGGAATATTTGCGTGTTCTGGCTCAGCGCTTGCGCCAGCATCCGGATTTTGCGAGGCAGCTCAACGATGAGGCGATCAGTCTGATGGCGCAAGCGGCACCCTTACATGATATAGGGCGCATACAACTGCCCGACTGGATACTTGAAAAACGTGGTAAATGGGGTGAGGCTGAGCTGGCGCTGATGCGGCAGCATACTGTGTTTGGGCGCGAAGCCATAGAGATCGTGGAGACGTGTTTTGGCGGTACCCATGACTTCTTGCGCTTCGCGCGTGAAATCGCGTATTCACATCAGGAAAAATGGGATGGCAGTGGCTACCCGCAGCAGCTCAGCGGCGAGGCTATTCCGCTGGCAGCCAGACTGATGAGTGTGGCTGATGTGTACGATGCACTGATTTCAGATTACGAGTATGAGCCAGCCCGACAGCATCAGGAAGCGCTGGAGATTCTGCGCGCATCATCGGGTTCGCACTTCGATCCGCGCATCGTGCATGCATTTTGTGAAGTGTCTGATGAAATCTATCGGATCACTCAGCGTTTTCCGGTGCAGGCGGCGCCTGAGCAGATGCAGATGGCCTTGTAATTGTCGTCGCAGGCTTGAATGAAAATAAAAAACGCAGCTGAAACAGCTGCGTTTTTTTACGACTTGAGGCCTGCGGCTTAGTCAAATACCGGTGTTTCCACGCCCAGGATTTTGTGCAGCTTAGGTGAGGTCGTGGTGTATTGCATGTGGATTTTCTTTTCAGGGAAAATATACGGTGCAGCACCGAATGCAGCCAGCGCGGCTTCATGGAAGCCAGATAGGATCAGCTTTTTCTTGCCAGGGTAGGTATTGATATCACCAACCGCGAAAATACCAGGCACATTGGTCTCGAACTTTTCAGTGTTCATGACTTTTAACTGCTTGCGCTCAATGTCCAGGCCCCATTCTGCGATCGGACCCAGTTTTGGTGACAGACCGAAGAATACCAGCAAGTTGTCCAGTGGCAGGCGGCGGGTAACGCCATCAGCACCGGTTACTTTGATTTCGCTCAGTGTGTCGTCTTTGCTTTCTATGCCGGTCACCTGGCCGATCAGCAATTGCATTTCGTAGTTATCGCACAGTTCTTTCATCTTGGCGACGGAAGCTGGCGCAGCACGGAAGTCGTCGCGACGGTGCAGCAGTACTACGGATTCCGCTTTGCCAACCAGGTTCAATGCCCAGTCCAGCGCAGAGTCACCACCACCGCAGATCACCAGATTTTTGCCATGGAACTGGCTAGGATCTTTGACGCGATAGAATACTTGTTTGCCTTCGTAGGCTTCAATGCCATCGACTTTTAAAGTACGTGGCTGGAAGGAGCCAACACCGGCTGCGATGAAAATGGTTTTAGTGATGAAGCGCGTGCCAGTGGATGTTTCAACGTCGAAGCGACCGTCTTCACGGCGTTCAACCAGTGTCACTTCCTGACCCAGATGGAAAGTCGGCTCAAACGGTTCAATTTGTTTGAGCAGATTGTCCGTCAGTTCCTGGCCGGTGCATACCGGTACTGCAGGAATATCGTAAATCGGCTTGTCCGGATACAGCTCGATACACTGACCGCCAACTGCAGGCAAAGAGTCGATAACGTGAGCTTTGATTTCCAGCAGGCCTAATTCGAAAACCTGGAACAGGCCAACCGGGCCTGCGCCGATGATGACGGCATCGGCATCAATCACGCCATTTGCCTGAGTAGTTTGTATATTTTCCATACGCGGAGTCAGTTTCAGAGATACCAAAAAATGTTAGCGCTCACCGTTAGTGAGTGAGCGGGCCTGGAGTGCCGGATCAGCGCTCCAGGAATTGCAGTTTATCTTTGACGTCTTTCCATTCATCGGCATCGGCCAATGGAGCAACGGTTTTAGTGATCGATGGCCAGTTGCGCGCCAGATCAGCATTAATCTTGATGAAGTTTTGCTGGTCAGAAGGCACGTCTTCCTCGGCAAAAATCGCATTGGCCGGGCATTCTGCAACGCACACGGCGCAGTCTATGCATTCGTCCGGATCAATGGCCAGGAAATTCGGGCCAACGCGGAAGCAGTCCACAGGGCAGACATCCACGCAATCGGTATAGCGGCAGCGGATGCAGGATTCGGTCACAACGTGGGTCATAACAGTCCAATCTTAAAAATTCGGGGTTTGGCACAGCCAGTGCAGACTAAATGCGCTCTGGGGCTGCAAAGCCTTGTATTTTAAGGCAATTTAACAGTTCCCACAAATCAGCGTTATATAGTTTGCGCATAAGCAAATAAGCTGTTTGCGCGCAGACTGAGCAGCAGTTTGCGTAACGGCAAGCTGCTGTAAAGCATGAAATCGCTACATTTTAGGTGAGATAAACCCATTTTGCTTTGATTTGTCTCACGCAATAGCCTATGCAACAATCGATGAAAATTATTTCATTGCCAATGTTTTACTGCAAGACAGTGACTGTTTCCGTTAATATTCACAGCAAATAATGACGGCAATCGTTCAGGCCGCCGTGAAAACCAGGCACAGAAAGAGTAAATGATGATGAAACCCGGCATTTTAGTGGCGCGCGCAGTATTTCCTGAAGTCTTAGCCCGGCTGGCTGAGCATTTTGAAGTAGAGAGTAATCAAGAGGATGAAATTTACTCGCAGCAGCAACTGACCGACCGTCTGCAGGGTAAGCAGGGTGCACTGATTACCGGTAGCGCACGTATCAATGAGCAAGTGTTGGCTGCTGTCCCTGGCTTGCGTATGGTCGCGAATATGGCAGTGGGTTACGACAATATCGATACCGCTGCCTGTGAGCGCTTTCAAGTCCTGGCCAGCAATACGCCGGATGTGCTGAATGAGACCACGGCTGATTTTGGCTGGGCATTGATGATGGCAACCGCAAGGCGCATCACGGAAGCTGAGCACTGGCTGCGTGCAGGGAAATGGACCAAATGGCGCTATGACAGCTTCATTGGGCCCGATTTACACGATAGTACGCTGGGTATCATAGGCATGGGGCGCATCGGTCAGGCGATAGCGCGTCGTTCGACAGGTTTTCAAATGCAGGTGCTTTACCATAACCGTTCGCGGCTGGCGCCTGAGCTGGAGCAGGCTGCTAATCAAGCACAGTTTGTCAGCAAAGAGCAGTTGTTGCGTGAATCCGATCACGTGATATTAGTCTTGCCTTACTCCGCTGCGACCCACCATACCATTGCTGGCGCTGAGCTGGCCTTGATGAAGCCGACTGCGACGCTGACCAATATCGCACGCGGTGGCATCGTCGACGATCAGGCATTAATACAGGCTTTGCGTAACAAAACTATCGCTGCGGCAGGATTGGATGTGTTTGAGAATGAACCGGCCCTGCATCCGGATTTTTTGGATTTGACCAATGTGGTGCTGACACCGCATATCGCCAGCGCCTCAGAAAAGACCCGGCGTGCGATGGCAAACTGTGCGGCAGATAATCTGATCGCAGGCTTGAGCGGACAGCGTCCGCCCAATCTGCTGACCAGTTTTCCTGTGCAGGCTTAAGCTTTGAGGGAAGTGATCAGGTCTATGTATTGCTGCATCGCTGCTTCCTGGGTCGTGCCTTTGAGACCTGCCCAGGCGTCAAACTTGGCGCGACCGACAAAGTCTGTCATGCCAGGACGGTCGCCGGTCGCATCACCAGTGCTGCCTTGTTTGTACAGCGCGTAAATCTTCAGCAGCGTCATATTGTCCGGGCGTTCCGGCAGGTTTTTGGAATCAGCCAGGGCCTGGGCGAATTGATCTTGTAAGCTCATGTTGTTCTCCGTGTTATTGAAGCATACGAATGCTTGATTTAAAAAATTAGCAAACGCGAAAATAGCACGGGACTCACAACTGGTGGGGAAATGCGCTAGAGCATTTACTCCAGCGCAAACCATGTCAGGTACAGGCGGAATTAATGCACAGTCGGCTCAGCGCCGCAGCAGGATTTAAATTTTTTGCCGCTGCCGCAAGGGCAGGGATCATTGCGGCCAACTTTGGGGCTGTCGCGCTTGACCGTGGTGACGCCAGATTTGCGCAGCGGTGCCCAGAAGCGGCGTATGGCCGGGATGGATTGTTCGACCGCCAGTGCCAGGGTATGGCATTTTTCCGGTGTGTCGACAAACTTCATCTCTTCTTCTTCAATTTCTTCAGCGCCTAACAAATAGATAGGCTGTAACAGCGGGCCGATTTCTTCCGATTCCCAGGCGGCTTCCCAGGCTTCGGCGCGTAACTGCATGCCCTCCCAGAAGCCCCAGGCCCAGGTTTCACCATCGATGAGTTCTTTGCCATTCTGTTCCAATACGCAGAACAGCGGTTCATATTCCTGCGGTGCGACTTCAAAGGTGATCTGGATTTCGTTCATGAAGCGCGCAATCAGGTTGGTGACGCGCTGCATTTCCTTGTCGTTCTTGAATTTAGGCTGACCCTGATCCGGCAAGCCCCAGACCAGCGGCAGCCATTCTGTCATTGGTATCATTTCCGGGCCCAGTGCGATGGCGGTCATATAGCCATGCAGGGCATCCATGGTCATGCCATCGTCACCGACCCGGTCTGACATGAGGAATTTGTCGAGTTCATTGAATTCTTTGTCGCTGAGTGGTTCGTCGAGATGCATGGTCATACCTGAGCTGAATGTGAAAATACCGGAAGTGTAGCGCTTTGCGCTCGCCTCGTGGGGCAGAATTCCGCTTTTTCCGTGTTGAACTATGCATTCAGCGCCGAAACAGTGTGCATTCAGACGTACAATCGCGGCTATGAATGCTCAAACGAATCAAGTAAATACTTTACCCGCTTTTGCGGACCTGACCCCTGACCTGGTGCTGGGCGCAGTAGAAAGCTGCGGCTGGTTTTGTGATGGCCGCATCCTGGCTTTGAATAGCTATGAAAACCGGGTGTACCAGGTCGCGCTGGAAGATGGGCCGCCTGTGATTGCCAAGTTCTACCGGCCGGGCCGCTGGACTGATGCGGCAATCCTGGAAGAACACGCATTCACCATGGAACTGGCTGCGCAAGAGATCCCTGTCGTTACTGCCTTAAGTTCGGCTGCAGGCCAGAGCCTGCACCATTATCAGGGCTATCGCTTTGCTTTATTCCCGCGTCAGAGCGGGCGCGCACCCGAGTTGCAGGATGCGGCGACGCTGGAATGGATGGGACGTTTTCTGGGACGCATCCATGCGGTTGGTGCGCTCAGTAGCTATCAGCAGCGGCCTGAAATTAATCCGGATACCTTTGGTGCGCAGCCGTTGGACTGGCTGACCCGCAGTGGCATGATCCCGCCCGAATTACAGAGTGTGTATCTGTCAGTTGCTCAACAGGCGCTGGATGCTGTGCAGCAGTGTTATGCGCGTGCCGGGTCTGTTCCTGTGTTGAGGCTACATGGTGATTGCCATATGGGGAATGTACTGTGGCTGGATCAGGGACCGCAGGCCGGACCACACTTTGTCGATTTCGATGACAGTCGCATGGGGCCTGCGATTCAGGATTTATGGATGCTTTTATCAGGTGAACGCGCTGAGATGCAGCGCCAGATGACCGATATCCTGGTTGGTTACGAAGACTTTTTTGATTTTGATCCGCGCCAGCTCTGTCTGATCGAAGCTTTACGCACACTGCGCCTGATTCACTATTCGGCATGGCTGGGGCAGCGTTGGGATGATGCGGCTTTTCAGGCTGCCTTCCCCTGGTTTAATACTCAGCGCTACTGGCAAGACAGGATACTGGAATTACGTGAACAAATCGCGCTCATGGACGAGCCGCCGCTCTGGAATTTCTGAAAAATCGGTCGGCAAGGCAGCGCTGATCGGCTACAATGCGGCCAATTTTTTAATCTGCAGATCACGTGTCTGCACATCTACGGAGCTGCAACATGACTCAGGACGAATTGAAACTGGCCGTCGCCCAAGCCGCTATCGCCTATGTGGTTGAAGGTGAAATTGTCGGTGTGGGAACCGGTTCCACCGCGAACTTCTTCATCGATGAACTGGCAAAGATGAAAGATAAAATCAAAGCTGCGGTCGCCTCATCAGAAGCAACCGCAGAACGTCTGCGTGCACATGGCATTACCGTGCTGGACTTGAATGAAGTCACGCATATGCCGGTATATATCGATGGTGCTGATGAGATCAATGCCTCAGGCGCGATGATCAAAGGTGGCGGTGCTGCTTTGACCCGTGAAAAAATTGTGGCTTCCGTTGCAGATAAATTTGTATGTATTGCAGATGGCTCTAAACTGGTCGACACGTTGGGACGTTTTCCTTTGCCGGTTGAAGTGATTCCTATGTCTCATGCGGTGGTCAGTCGCCAGTTGAATGCGCTGGGGGGAAATGCTAAGCTGCGCCTCAAGGATGGTCAGCCATTAGTAACCGATAATGGTAACTACATCCTGGATGTGCATGGCTTGCAGATTACCGATCCGCTGGCCTTGGAAAATACGATTAATAATATCGTTGGTGTAGTCACCGTTGGTTTGTTTGCGCGTCAGGGTGCAGATGTTTGTTTGCTGGGGACGGCTGAAGGTGTGAAAAGTCTGATATATAAATAAATTGTAAATATAGCCACCAAGGTTTTCATATTTGCAATAAAATGCGTGTGGCTTTACTATCGGTATCCATTAATTTCATTTAAGGAGTACGACGTGCAAATTCATTCCACTTTACAGAAACACGGGAAATTTCTGAGTGCATTAGCTGCAGCTTTGTTGATGTCTGCCTGTGCTACCCAGCCAGTGACTACTGCGCAGCTAGCCGTGCCTATGACTAAAATCACGCAAAGTGAAGTTACGCCGGATCTCGCGATTCAGCGTTTGAAAGATGGAAATGCACGATTTGTTTCTGGCAGTATGTTGAAGCGCGATCTGGTGGCTCAGGCAAAAATCAGCGGTAAAGATGGCCAGTATCCCTTCGTGAGCGTGGTGTCCTGCATCGATTCCCGTTCTGATCCGGCGCTGGTATTTGATCAGGGCATCGGTGATATGTTCACTGCACGTGTGGCTGGCAATATCGTCAATGAAGACATCCTGGGCAGCCTGGAATATGCGGCTAAAGTAGCGGGTTCCAAAGCCATCGTCGTATTGGGGCATACCCATTGTGGCGCAGTGAAAGGTGCGTGTGACAGCGCAGTTCTGGGTAATCTGACGCAACTGGTCGCTAAAATTGCTCCGGCAGTCAAGGCGACACCAGATACCCATGGTGCTGACCGCAGTTCAAAAAATCACCATTTCGTTGATGCTGCTGCAGAAATGAACGTCAAGATGACAGTGCAGGCAATTTCCGAGAAAAGCCCGGTATTGCGCGACATGATCAAGAGTGGTCAGATCAAGGTCATCGGTGCTATGCATGACGTGGAAACCGGTAAGGTTGAATTCTTTTGATGCTGTTTTGAGCTTGTAGCAGTCAGTGCAGATGTAAAAAAACCGCAAACTGAGTTTGCGGTTTTTTTATTTTGCGCAGCTAATCGTTGACTATCCGTTGACTATCATCTGCGGCAAAAGCCTATGCCGGTAACAGCGTAGCTACTTATTCGGATGGAGGCACATAACCAGCTGCAGCATCAGCACCATCGCCGAAGAAGTGCTTGTCCATCTGTGCCATCAGGTATTTACGGGCGCGCAAATCGGCCAGATTCAGACGGTTTTCATTGACCAGCATGGTTTGGTGCTTGATCCAGCCAGCCCAGGCTTCTTTGGAAACGGACTGATATAGTTTCGCGCCCAGTTCGCCGGGTACTGGTGGAAAATCCAGGCCTTCAGCTTCTTTATCTAATTTAATGCAGTGGACCATACGGGCCATGGTAATACTCCTTAGTGATACGCAAACAGCCTGAATTATAAAGGGAAGTGCTTACAGCTGCTTGATCAGTACCAGCGATTTGCGCTGCCAGTTATACATTTTTTGGCGGTCTTTTGGTAAATCATCGACCGAGGCTTTCACAAAGCCGCGCTTCAGGAACCAGTGTTCGGTACGGGTAGTCAGTACAAACAAAGAATGGAAACCGGCGCGGCGTGCGCGTTTCTCCATGTGCTTCAGTATGCGCTCGCCGTCACCCTGACTCTGCACGTCGGGATTGACGGTCAGGCAGGCCATTTCGCCCATTTTGTCGAAAGGGAAGGGATACAGCGCAGCGCAGCCGAAAATCACGCCATCATGTTCGATGACAGAGAAGTAGTTGATCTCGCGTTCTATCAGTTCGCGTCCGCGTTTGACCAGGGTGCCATCGGCTTCCAGTGGTTCTATCAGTTTAATGATGCCGCCCACATCTTCAATCGTGGCTTCACGCAGGCTTTCCAGATTTTCTGAAGACACCATGGTGCCGACGCCATCATGGGTAAACAATTCCAACAGCGCCGAGCCGTCCATGTCAAACGGCACGATGTGAATACGCGGTACGCCGCCACGTGAAGCCTTGACCGCGTGTTCCAGATAAAACGCTGAATCCGCTGGCAGGTAAGCAGCTTTGAGTTCCTGCTCAGCCTGCATGAACGATAATTCACGCAATTCGTCACTATCCTGATCTATCATCATCGGCGTTTCAGTGATAAAGATCAGCTTATCGGCACGCAGTGCGGTCGCGGCCGACACCGCGACATCTTCCATCGTCAGATTAAACGCCTCGCCGGTCGGGGAAAAGCCCAGCGGACCGAGCAGTACCAGACTGCCAGCCTCCAGAATATGTTGTATGGTGTCGTAGGCCACCTTACGGGTGGTACCAGTCAGTCCGAAGTCGACGCCGCCCACAATGCCGATCGGTTTGGCGGTCACGAAATTACCGGAAATGATGCGGATCGCCGCATGTGCCATCGGGGTGTTGGGTAAACCCTGGCTGAAAGCGGCCTCGATATCGAGACGTAATTCGCCCGCAGCTTCTTTAGAACATTCCATCGCAGCGGTGTCGGTGATCCTGACGCCATTATGGAAACGCCCCTCCACATTTCGCAAGGCCAGCTGCTCTGCCACCTGAGGGCGCGAGCCGTGCACAATCACGATGCGGATGCCAAGTGCATGCAACAGCGATAAATCTTGCGCCAGAACCGGTAATGCGCCTGCAACGACCAGTTCACCCGGGAATGCGACCACAAAGGTCTTTCCACGGAAGGCATGAATATAGGGTGCGACCGACCGCAACCACTGAACGAATTGAAGAGGATTTTCCATGCGCGAATTATAATCGCAGTGCCGGATTCGCGATAAAAAAATCTCAGTGTGCTGAGTGCTGATGTGAGAAAACAGTAGCTCTGCTTATCGTTGCTGGCTCAGGGCCATTAAGGCCTTAAGCTTTTTGCCATACAGTTCCTGTGCACCGGGAGTGGTGCTGTGATCACGGGCCAGAATTAGCTGACGACTAGCTTCCCTGAGGTCTCCCAAACGAAGATTGGCCTGAGCCAGCCAGAAATGGGTTTCTTCATTGTAGGGATCGCGCTTTACTTCTTGCTCAAACAAGCTGCGCGCTTCGGCATATTGCGCTTGCGCCATGGCTTGCTGCCCCAGGTTGAGAAAATGGAAGGGTGGATAGGCTTGAATTTGTCGTAAAGCGGCTAACTGTAATGCGGCTTCGGCAGGTTTTCCCATCACTTGCAGCGTTTCGACCAGATTGCTGAGCGCGATCACATTTTTCGGCTCTGCCGCAAGGATCTGGCGAAATACGGTTTCAGCCAGCGCCAGATCGCCATGGCGACGGTAGATCACGCCCAGAGTGTTATGGGCGGGTTGAAAATTAGGTTCGGTTTGCAGTGCCGCGGTCGCATGCCAGTAAGCGTCGTCGATCTGATTCTGCGCCAACAGTTCAGCGGCACGGTTATTCAGGAACATCGCGAGTACCCGGGCTTCGCTAAGTGAGACGCTACGGCGCTTATAGGCCTGCGGCCCAGGCAGGAAATCGATGAGCAGGGTATTAAAGTCATCCAGCTGGGCGCCGTAGTTACTGTTTTTGGTGCCGATGATGATGTTCACATGACCGGAAGAGACATACAGATTGCCCACCCGGCTCCAGGATTCATCGAGGAAAACCTGCTGATAGTGCACGGGCAGATCCAGATAATGCGCCATCGCAGCGGTCATCAGTACCAGTGACAGACAATTGCCTGAACGGCTGGCAAAAGCTTCAGCTGCGGTTTTGGTGATACTGCTGTCGTAGTCCAGCATGACTTTGCTATCCCTTTGCAGTGCATCGAATAAACCGCGCTTTTTATCCGACTGTCGCGCTTGCAGCCTGACTTCTTTGTTCAGGAATTGCTGCATCTCCGGGCTGACTTTCAGGATTGCGGTCGTATCTACCGGAGCAGTGGGTGGCTTGAACCCGGTGTCATGCCGCGGCGCCTGTGCAAGTGGAATAGTCGGTGTGCTGGCGCAGGCAGACAGCGCCGCGATGATCACAAGCATGCAAAACCGTTTCATGGTGTTCTCCTTTGCTGTTGCTGCTGATTTGGTAGCTGCCTGAGGCCTGTGCAGATCATGGTCTCTGCATTGTGGTAAACAATATGCGTGTTTGCAAGCCAAATTCCTTCGCCAGGGCTTAGTGTTGTGCCGCGCGCAGTGCCTGTAGCTTCAGGTCAAAGCGTTGCCTGGTCTGCGCTGTGGTGGCGGATTCGCGTGCCAACACCAATTGTTGATTTGCACTCGTGGTGTCGCCCAGATGCAGATAAGTCATGGCCAGCCAGTGGTAGCTCTCGGTATGCTGAGGCGTGATGCTGAGCTGCTGTTGAAACGCATTGCGCGCGGCGGTAAAGCTGGCTTGCTGATACAGTGCTTTGCCGCGTTGAAAATGCCGGAACGGTTCCTGGTAATGTAGCTGTGTCAGCCTCGCTTGAATCTGGCTGGCACCTGCGCTGTCGCCGCTGCGGTTCAGACTGTCCTGCAGATTGCTGAGTGCCAGCAGATGATCCGGCGCGACGCTGAGTATCTGGCGGTAGACCTGGCTGGCCAGTTGATAGTGCTGGCCGCGTTGGTAAATCACGCCCAGGGTATTGAGTGCAGGCAGAAAGCCGGGATCTTGTGCGATTGCGCTTTTTGCATACCAATACGCGTCGTTCAGCTGAGCTTGCTGTAAGGACTCTGCGGCGCGGTTATTGAAATACATGGCCAGGATGCGCGTTTCGGAAATGCTGAACGATGGATATTTGATCGCTTCCGGTGGGGGCAGAAAATCAATCACGAGTACATCATTATCATCCGATCTGGACATGTAAGCCTGACGGTATCTGCCCAAAGCGATGTTCACATGGCCAGTCGCAAGGACCAGCTGATCCGCCTGTAGCCATAGGGTGTCGACCATCACATTGCGGTAATCAACCTGCAGCCCGAGTTTTTTTGCAAATGCAGCAGTCATGAGCACCAGTGACAGGCAATTGCCGGTTTTGGCTTCGAAAGCCTGTTCCGCATTGCGGGTCAGACTGGCGTCGTATTCCAGAGTGATGCGGCTGTCCTGGCTGATGGCTTGAAACAGAGCCAGGCGCAGTTCAGTCTTTTTACTGCGCGGCAGTACCTCTTTTTCCAGAAACTGTTCCATCGCCGGGCTGATTGCCAGCACTTGTTCAGCACTGATCAATGCTGGTCGTGGACCGTACCACTGATCCTGAAACAGCTCGCTACTGAGCACAGGCGGGCGCACGCTGCTGCAGGCGCTGAGCAGACTCAGTAAGACCAGGGGCAGCAGTATCCGTCGCATGATATTTTTAGTCCTCAGGGGAGGTGAGGGCAAAGCGTGCCTGTCTTCGCCTTGTACGAAACTCAGTATAGTCCAGCCCGGCGCTGCAGTGTTCCTGATTATCCTGATTAAGCAGAAAATTAAACGGAAAATCTGGGATAATGCGCAGCGCTATGTCATCAAATTCATCTAAACAAAAATCCCCGAATAAGCCCGCGCCTGTGACCCTGGATGGTCTGGCCGGTTTGCGCGATCTGCGTACCCAGTTAAGGCAACAGGCCCAGGCTGCTGAACCTGCGCCGCAGACAATAAAAACTGAAGCGCCTGCTGCACAAAAGCCAGGCAGCGGGCAAGCTAAGAGTGCCGGTCAGGCCAATAAGCCGCGGCCAGGCCAGTCTGCTGCTGGCGCAAAAGCGCGTCCGCAGGAAAAAGCTGCTGTGCCTTCTGCTAAGTCGGCGACGTCTGCCAAGCCAGAAGCTCAGCGCATACGCAATCCCTTGCCCGAAATTACATTTCCGGAGGAATTGCCAGTGTCAGGCAAGCGGGCAGAAATCGCGGCTGCCTTAGATCAGCATCAGGTCATCATCGTCTGTGGTGAGACCGGCTCAGGCAAAACCACTCAGTTGCCTAAGATATGTCTGGAACTGGGGCGCGGTCTGCATGGACTGATCGGCCACACCCAGCCACGCCGGATTGCCGCATCGTCGACCGCGAAGCGTATCGCGCAAGAGTTGAATTCGCCGCTGGGTGAGCATGTGGGATTTAAGGTGCGCTTTACCGACACCCTGAGTCAGGGTGCATCGGTCAAGCTGATGACGGACGGGATCTTACTGGCAGAAACCCAGACCGATCCGCTGCTGCGCCAGTACGACACCATCATTATCGATGAGGCGCATGAACGCAGCCTGAACATTGATTTCCTGCTTGGCTATCTGAAGCAATTGCTGCCTAAGCGTCCTGATCTGAAGATTATCATCACTTCCGCTACTATCGATGCCCAGCGCTTTGCGCGGCATTTTGCTGAAGCGGCAGCGGCTGGGCAGGAAGCTAAGCCCGCGCCAGTGATTGAGGTGTCGGGACGTTTGTATCCGGTCGAATTACGTTATCGCCCGGTGCAGCAGTCGGAGAAAGATAAAGAACGTGACCTGATGACCGCGATCACTGATGCGGTCGATGAATTATGCCGTATCGGTTCCGGCGACGTGCTGGTGTTCCTGCCCGGCGAACGCGAGATCCGCGATGCGGCTGAGGCTTTACGCAAACACCATCCGCCGCATGTGGAAATCCTGCCGCTGTTTGCGCGGCTTTCTGCACAAGAGCAGGAAAGGGTGTTCAAGAGTTCGAATGCACGTCGTATCGTGTTAGCCACCAATGTGGCGGAAACCTCGCTGACTGTGCCTGGCATACGCTTTGTGGTCGATACCGGGCTGGCGCGTGTCAAGCGCTACAGTTATCGCAATAAAGTCGAACAGTTACAGGTCGAGGCGATTGCGCAGTCGGCCGCCAATCAGCGCGCTGGTCGTTGCGGCCGTGTTGCGGCGGGTGTGTGTATCCGTTTGTTCGATGAACAGGATTTCCAGCAGCGCCCGCCATTTACCGAGCCTGAAATTTTGCGCTCTTCGCTGGCCGCAGTCATCTTGCGTATGAAGTCGCTGCGCCTGACCGATGTGGAGACTTTCCCGTTTATCGAGCCGCCCTTGGGCCGTGCCATCGCAGATGGTTACCAGTTATTGCAAGAACTGGGTGCGATGGATGAAAGTAATCAGCTCACAGCGGTGGGTCGTCAGCTGGCGAAGCTGCCGCTGGACCCGCGAGTAGGGCGCATGATCCTGGCTGCGCGCGATCATCAGGCCTTGCACGAGGTATTGATTATCGCTTCTGCTTTATCGGTGCAAGACCCGCGTGACCGGCCTATGGAAGCGCAAGCAGCGGCTGATCAGGCGCATAAGAAATTTGCCGATGAAAAATCAGAATTCCTGTCGTATCTGAAAATCTGGACCTGGTTTGAAGACGCGATTGAACACAAGAAGACTAATCGTCAGTTACAGGATAATTGCCGCTCCAATTTCCTGAGTCAAATGCGTTTGCGCGAATGGCGTGAGGTGCACTCACAATTGCTGACGATTGTGAAAGAGCAGGGCTGGCGGCTGAATGAAACACCGGCTACCTATGAACAGTTACATCTGTCGCTGCTGACGGGTTTGCTTGGCAATATTGGGTATAAATCCGACGAAGAAGCGCATTATCTGGGCGCTCGCGGCATCCGCTTTTATATCTGGCCCGGTTCCAGTCTGGCTAAAAAAGCCGGACGCTGGATTATGTCAGCTGAATTAGTGGATACCTCGCGTCTGTATGGTCGCTGCATCGCGCAGATACAGCCGGAATGGCTGGAGAAAATCGGTGGTCATTTGCTCAAAAAATCCTACGGCGAGCCACGCTGGGAAAAGCGCAGCGGGCAGGTCAGTGCATTTGAGCGCGCCACGCTATATGGTCTGGTGGTCTATAGCCAGCGCCGTATTCAGTATGGACACTACCATCCGGTGGAAGCTCGCGAAATATTTATCCGTGAAGCGCTGGTCGGTGGTGAATTCGATACGCGTGCGCCGTTTTTTGCCTATAACCAGAAACTGGTGCGTGAAATTGAAAATCTGGAGCACAAGTCGCGCAGGCTGGACGTGCTGGTGGATGATGAGTTAATCGTGGCGTTTTATGATCAGCATCTCCCGGCCGATGTCTGGAATGCGGTCTTGTTTGAACAATGGCATAAAGAAGCGACCAGTAGCAATCCCAAACTGCTGTATCTGAATAAAGATGAGTTGATGCGGCATGAAGCGGCTGGCGTTACGACCGATCTGTTCCCAAAAACCATGCAGGTATCGGGTGTCGCTTTGCAGCTTAGTTACCACTTTGAGCCCGGCAGTGCGCGCGATGGCGTGACGCTGACGGTGCCCTTGTTTTCGCTGAATCAGGTCTCGGCTGATCGTGCCGAATGGCTGGTGCCGGGTATGCTGAAAGAAAAGGTACATCTGCTGATTAAGTCACTGCCACAAAAAATCCGGCGCCACTGCGTGCCCTTGCCTGATTATGCGGCGGGATTTTGTGAGCGCGTTGAGCAGGGTAAGGGCAACTTCCTCGATGCGGTAATTGCAGATATCCGCGAGCAGACTGGCTTGATGTGTAAAACCACGGACTTTAAATTTGAATTACTGCCTGCCCATCTGACCATGAATTTCAAGGTGGTGGATGAGCATGGCCGCCAGCTTGAGATGGGCCGCAATCTCGCGCATTTACGCGCAGAGTTCGGCACCCAGGCACGCGAAAGTTTTCAAAAGCTGGCGAGTGCCGAAAAACTGGCTTTGTTAGAAGGCGGCGCCCCACAAGCTGTGGCGAGCGCTGGCAAGGGTGCAGGCAAACCAGCGCTGCAGTCAGCTGCGCCATCCGGCAAGCAAGGCACAGCAAGCAGTGCGCAGTCCGCTGCACCGGCCTTATATCAGCAAGAAAATCTGACTGCCTGGACCTTTGATAGCCTGCCGGAATTGCTGGAGGTACAGCAGGGTAAGCAAACCCTGATCGGTTATCCTGCGCTGGTTGATAAGCTCACGCATTGCCATATTGAGGTATTTGACGATCCTGATGAAGCCGCGCGCTATCATCGTATTGGCCTGCGTCGCCTGTTCGCCTTGCAGCTCAAAGAGCAGGTGAAATTTTTAGAAAAAAATATCCCCGGCTTACAGCAGATGGGCATGCAATTCATGGCACTGGGTTCGCAGGAAGAATTGCGCGAGCAGATTATCCAGACCGCAATCGAGCGCGCCTGTCTGCAGGCACCTTTGCCAGCCAATTCCGGTGAATTCAATATCCGGCGTGAAGAAGGTAAGGCCAGACTGAATTTGCTGGCCAATGAAATCGCGCGTCTGGCAGGCTTGATCCTGGCGGAGTATTACACCCTTCCTAAAAAACTGCAGGGCTTGAAAGCGCATCCGCAAGCCGTGGCTGATATCCAAAATCAGTTGCAGTCGCTGATCACTAAGCGCTTCATCGCTGAGAATGAGTTCAGCCAGCTTGCGCATTTCCCGCGCTATCTGAAAGCCATCAATGTGCGTATCGATAAGCTGCGGGCTGATCCGGCACGCGATGCGCGGCAACAGGCTGAGTGGACTAGTGCAGCGCAAGGCTGGCAGCGTACGCCGCGCAAAGCGGGCTTAGCCTCAGATATCGATCCTAAGATGCTGGAATACCGCTGGTTGCTGGAAGAGCTGCGTGTTTCGCTGTTCGCTCAGGAATTGAAAACACCTATGCCGGTGTCGGTCAAGCGCCTGCAAAAAGTCTGGGAAAGTATGCAGCGTTGACTGACGCAGTTCAGCTTGCACCAGGGCGCTGTTGCCGCTATCAGTAGTAGCAATAGCGCTTTGGTCAATTGAATTGAAATGCAAAGACTGAGTAGCCGTGCGGCTGCTGGCGGCAAATCGGCCTGTGAGCCATAGCTGTTGCGGTGTTTCTAGTCGCTCACTTTCTGCTGGGCTTGCCCAAACCCTTAAAGTGCCGGGTATTCCACTTTCACAGTTTTGTATCTGATGACCGCTTTGGGGCCAAAAAAATACGCATCACACACGATGGCCTGTTCACGGAAAATTTTTGTTTTTTGAAACAGCTGATGCGCTTGTGGCAAATGGTAATACGGAATGCCGGGCATTAAGTGGTGTGACAGGTGAAAGCAATTATTGTAAGGGTGGATAAGCCAGCGCAGCAGGTTGTTGGTGGTCACCTCGCGACTGCGGCTGAATACGCCGCCAGGCGCTAATGCCCAGTGATCGCACAGTGTGCGAAAGGCGGTAAAGCCGTGGAAGGTGCTGGCGCGTGCGATGAACCACAGCGCCACAAAAGTCCATGCAAACTCCCAGCTGATTGCCAGCCCCAAGCTTCCTGTCACAACTGTCCACCAGAGCACGATATAGGCGAAAGATTCCACGCTTAAGCCATACACAAGCACGCCCAGCGTTGAATAGATCCAGGTGGTCGGACTGAAAAAGCTTTTCAGAAAAGCGCCTGTCCATGACTTCCATTTCGTGCCGTACGCAGGTAAAAAACTTTCCGGGTCCTGCTCGCCGCCAAGTTTCATGTGGTGTTGTAAATGCACGTCGGTGTAATTGCGAAAATTCGACATCATGGGTGGCGCGATCAGGCAATTGGTGATCAGGGTATTGATGGTCACATTCCGACTCAGATTGCGATGCACCGCATCATGTAATAAGTTGCCCAGCGCGCGCTGGCGTCCACCCAGTATCGGTACCGCGATCAGTGCCAGCCACCAGCTCACCGCATACACCAGCCATACGCAGGCAAATATCAATATCCAATCGGTGCAGGCATCAGCCAGTGCACGCCACACATTGATTTTCAGGATGTCCTTCGTATCCAGACCTTCTGCCTGTATCTCTTTTCGCAAAAAATGGATGTCGGAAAAAATGCTGGTGGTGGCTGGCCGTGATGGCGTCACACTGGTCATGCTAATCACTCCCAAAATAAAAGGTCGAGGTCTGATGAATTTGCTTGTTATGCAGGGGTATCCGGCAAAGTCTGCGGATATTTTTGCGCAGTTTGGGGTGGCGATGAATTCCACTGTTGTGATGAAGGGTAAGTGAATCGGGATGCAAATTCAATCTATGTAGCGATGGGATTTATTGTGAGAAATATCCTGATGAGGTAATACTTTTCCGCAGGGAATGGAATTTTTTTGCGGCTGTGATGAGAGGAAGAATTTCTCTTAATAAATAATGATTTCTGGTTGGAAATGGAAGGATGGTTTCCTTTTGTTTCTGATTTGACCTATCTCCTTTTTAAGCTTTAGCTATTGCCATAGGTGAATCCAGAATTACCGGATTTTTTTTCGGCTGAAACTCTGATGTTGATTGATGCCGGCGGGAAATGGCAGATGGAAAATTTTGAATTCTATACGCTTCTCCATTTTGGATTTTCTTGAGTGTGAGGCGTTTCCTTGTGTGTAAATTCTCGATTAAAAGTGCGGAAAATCGATGTGTCTAAAATACGACTCATTTTCATTAAATTGGTGCGAATTTACTTATTTCTCCTGGGTAAATATGAGATGAAAATTTTCAAATACGGATAATTTGGTTTTTTATTTTCATAGATAAGAACGGAATCCAAGTTTCCAAGTTGGTGAAATTATTTCCATTTTGAATCTAATAATTCACGGGGGAAATATCTAAATATTTCCATAATTCATTGATTAAAAAAAATACGTATTTATATATTTCCAAATGTAAATATGTATTTAATCGGTAACAAATATTCCGTATTTTTGTGTAGGAATTGCTAAATAATGTTTCGGCAATATGTGCAATGGATTTACAAAATATTTTACGTACTATTATTCCTAACAATAGTGCAGCGTAATGTTTTTTTTAAACAGGACTTACGCAAAAATGCCCTGGCGAAATGGTGGTCGGAAATTCTTCCTTTAGATCAATTTTCCTTTTCTTGCTTTGCCGGAACAATTTTGCGCTAGTCCTGTTTTTTTTGGAAATTTTGTTTCGCTATGTATGCCTGATGCTGTGTCCAAGTCTATCGATGTATGCGACAAGCAAAAGAAATTTTTTTGAAAATGATCTCGCTACTCCGTTTGACTTTTACGTTACCAACACTATGAAAACGCTAAATCAGAAACCAGCTCCTATTGCAATTATTGGCTGCTCGGGCCGCTATCCTGGCGGCGCGAATGATCTCAATCAACTTTGGCAACATCTGAAAGACGGGGTTGATGGTATTTCTCCTGCCAAGGGGGATCGTTGGGATCTGGCCTACCATGATCCGGACGCTGAGCGCCCGCATCGCTTCTACGCATTTGAAGGAGGCTTTCTGGATGCGGTTGACAGCTTTGATGCAGAATTTTTTGGCATTTCGCCGCGTGAAGCGCGCCAGGTAGATCCGCAACAAAGGCTGTTACTGGAGCTGGCTTGGGAGGCCTTGGAAGACGCGAATCTGGTACCGAAAAAACTGGCTGGCACCAATACGGCAGTGTTTGTTGGTTTGTCTAATCATGACTATGGCGAACTTAGCGGAACCCAGACCGCGGATGCGTATTCGAATACTGGCATCGCATTGAGTATTGCGTCCAACCGTATTTCTTACATATTCGACCTCAAGGGGCCGAGCATGACCATCGATACGGCATGCTCGTCCGGCATGGTGAGCTTACACATGGCTTGCAATAGTCTGCTGAGCGGAGATGCCGACATGGCTTTGGTCGGTGCTGCCAATATGTTGCTGGCTCCGTTGCCCTGGATAGGTTTTTCTCAGGCTTCTATGCTTGCACCGGATTCGCGCTGTAAGAGTTTTGATGCGGATGGCGCCGGATATGTCAGAGCAGAAGGGGGTGGCATGCTGCTGCTGAAACCGCTGGAAGCTGCAGAGCGTGATGGTGACCGTATCCTGGGCGTGATCCTGGCAACGGGTGTAAATTCTGACGGTAAAACCATGGGTATTTCTTTACCCAGTGCCGAAGCGCAGGCACGGCTGTTGCGCGAGGTGTATAGCAAGGCGGGTGTGAGTCCGGATCAAGTGTTTTATGTCGAAGCGCATGGTACCGGTACCGCCGTTGGTGATCCGATTGAATGTTCTGCGATTGGCGAAATACTTGGCAGTCAACGTAGTGGTGATACGCCTTTGTATATCGGCTCTATCAAATCGAATATCGGACATTTGGAACCTGCTTCGGGGATAGCCGGTATTACCAAGGTGCTGCTGTCACTGAAGCACAGGGAAATTCCCGCCAATTTGCATTTCAATACGCCGAATCCAAAAATTGATTTTGAGGGCTGGCGTCTGTCCGTCGTCGATCAGCCTGTGCCCTTACCTGAGCGTGAGCAGCCTTTGGTATTCGGAGTGAATTCTTTTGGTTTTGGCGGTACCAATGGTCATGCGGTGATTCAGGAGTATCGTGCTGCAAGCAAAGTAGGTGGCAGCAGTCAGGCAGCTGTGACGAACTCTCAGACGCAAAACACAGATCAATTATTGTTGATTTCGGCACAGACACCGAAAGCGCTCAAAGCGATGGCGCAACAATGGCTGGATTATCTGAGCGCGCATCCTGAACTGGATTGGGCTGGGCTGTGTGCCGCAGCGATTCACGACCGGACACAGCATGCCTGTCGGCTTGCCTTGCGCGCCGCTACGGTTGCGGCGGCGGTCACTGAACTGGAACAGTATCTGGCTGATACACCAGGCGTGGCAGTCAGCGTTGGCCGTGCCTCTGCCACGCAACGCAGTAAAGTTGCTTTTGTATTTTCCGGGAATGGTCCGCAGTGGCAGGGCATGGCGTGTGGTTTGATGGCTGCGCATTCCGGATTTGCGGCGGTGATTGCAGAAATCGATGCACATTTCCAGGCCTTGGCGGGCTGGTCGCTGATCGATGAATTGCAGCGCGATGCAGACAGCTCAAGGATGGCGCTGACGGAAGTGGCACAACCCACTTTATTTGCATTGCAAGTCGGCTTAACCCATGTCTTACGTGATGCTGGCATAGTGCCCGATGCGGTGTTCGGACATAGCGTCGGTGAGGCTGCTGCCGCTTACGCGTCCGGCGCGTTGACGCTGGCCCAGGCCACAGCCGTGATTTATCACCGCAGTACCGGACAGGCGAAAACCGCAGGAACAGGTCGTATGGCAGCGCTGGGCGTGAGTGCGGCAGAAGCGGAGCTGGCGATCGCCAGCGTTCTGGGAGCGCAAGGCGGATTTCTTGAAATTGCTGCGATCAATGCGCCGCGTGCGGTTACTGTCGCCGGTAGTCCGGTTTTATTGGAGCAGCTGTGCGCTGAATTGACAGAGGCCGGCAAATTCGCCCGCATGCTGAACCTGGATTATCCTTTCCACACCACAGCGATGGATGTGATTCGTGATGAGCTGTTAGCGCAGCTGCAGTCTCTGCAAGCTGGCACATGCACGGTGCCATTTGTTTCCAGCGTAGAAGGAACACTGCTGGAAGGCGGGCAACTCAATGCCGAATACTGGTGGCGTAATGTGCGTGAGCCAGTCCGTTTTTCGGATTGCGCCGCCTATGTCATGAAGGACATGGGTATTCAGCATTTCATAGAAATTGGCCCCCATCCGGTGTTGCGCGATTATGTCAGCCAATGTGGCACTGGTTTATCTCTCACAGCGTGGGCGATTGCAACCCTGCGCAGGCCTGCCGCAAGTAAGCCTGAGAACGATTTTGATAATCTGTGGACGGCGATTCTGGCTGCTTACGCGCAGGGGACAGGGCATATCGAAACGCTCTGCGCTAAGCCGGTGCAACATCTGGATTTGCCTGCTTATCCCTGGCAGCGCGAGCGCCACTGGCGCGGCTGGAATTCCATTCCAGATGTGATTGCGCCTTTTCATCGTGAACATCCTTTGCTGGGCTGGCGCGCCGGAACGCACGAGGCACATTGGGAAAATACGATAGATGCCAATTTGCATGCGTGGCTGCTGGATCACTGTGTGCAGGATGCGCCGGTATTTCCTGCTGCGGCGTATCTGGAAGTCGCGCTCAGTGCAGCACAAAGACTGTTGGGCGACACGGTCATTGATATCGAAAGTGTAGATATTCTCAAGCCTATGGTGATCTCAGATTCGCCAGTGCTGCAAATGAATGTAGACAGTGCTGACGGTAGCTGGGAAATGCGCGGACGCCCCAGCGTTCCCAGCCCTTATCATGAAGCCGTCAGCACCATCCATACCCGCGGACGCATTACGAAGGCAGCTATTCTGCGCCTGCCGGAAAATCTGGATATCGATGCGTTGCGTGAAAGCCATCCGTTTGTCGTTGAATCCGATGCGCATTACCGTGAGACCACACGCCGTGGTTTGCCTTATGGCCCGGCGTTCCAGGGTGTGCACACGGTATACCTGAGCGCACCGGATGCAGAAGTTCGCAGTGCGCTGGCTGAAATTGTCGCCAACGAGGAAATCACTGCAGCCATCACACGTGGTGCTGCGACACCGTTGACGATCGATGATGGAGGTGTGACTTCCATCCTGGGCCCGACGCTGGGATATCGTGCTCATCCTGCGGTAGTTGATGCCTGCCTGCAAGTGCTGATTTCCTTACTGGCGCAAACGGAAGATCGTCCCTGCGCTTTCATTCCTGTGCATGTTGGCCGTACCCGTAGTTATGGCGTTTTGCCTGCCCGTGTATTTTGTCATGTGGTACTACGTACTGAAAGCGCGCGCTCCGGTGTCGCCGATTTCGTGGTGGCAGATGAACATGGTCAGGTGTTGTTGACGCTGACGGATGCACGTTTGCAGAAGGTAGAGTTCCGCAATTCCGCCACGACCATGCCGCGCCTGGTTGAACATTGGCGTCCTGATAGTGCCAATGCCGGACGGGTGGTTCGTGCGATCGATTTACCGGCACCACCTGAATTATCCGCCAGTCTGGCTGAAGTCCATAGCCGTATTCTTGCGCTGCATGACAGGGTACATTGCGAACGCGAGTTACATCCGCGCCTGAACACACTGGTCGCTGCCTATGCGTGCAATGCCTTGCAAGCGATAGGGGCTCAGGGTAGCTTTACACTGGGTCGCTTGCAGCGTCGCGCAGATGTCAGCGATGAACAGATGACCTTGCTGGAAAGTCTGCTGCATATGGCAAAAAGCACAGGTGCAGCCTCGGAAGATAATGGGCAATGGCGCTTTATGCCAGCTGAACAGCAGTCGTCTGCAGATGATCAGTGGCGCGAAATCTGGCGTGATTATCCCGCTTATGCGCGGGAGTTAATGCTGATCGCCCGTATCGGCGAGAACTTGCCGCAGATTTTGCGTGGTGAGCTAAGCATCCCTGACCAAGCACTTGATGTCTTGCTTGATGGTGCGCCTTACCAGGCCAGCATGAGCGAACTGAGCGCGGCTGCGCTGGCCCAACTGATCGCACTTTGGCCTGCCGGACGGCCGATACGCGTGCTGGAACTGGCCGGCCGGCAAGGTGCGGTGACAGCGATATTGCTGCCACTGCTGTCCGGTCGCGATGCAGATTATGTATTCAGCGATGCTGAACAAGCCCATATAGACCGTGTCGCACAGCGTTTTTCCGGTGCCCATGTATTGCGAACGCAACTGCTTGATGTGCATGCGCCTGAACTGAATTTGAGTGCTTGGACCGGATGTTTTGATCTCGTCATATGTGGACATACGCTGGCAGGATCGCCAAACAATCTCGCTAGCCTGAGCCATGTTAATACTTTGCTTGCGCCCGGTGGGTATGCATTGATCGCAGCCGCCCATGCGCAAGCCTTCAATACGTTTTTAGGTATACATGGCCAGGAATTGTCGCGCTGGAATGACATGCTGGACAAAGCGGGATTCAACTTTGCGGTATTGGCAGATGGCGCTGAAAACTATGATCAGACTTTGTTGCTGGCCCAAAAACCTGCACAGCCGGCATCTCAAGCTGTATCTGCGCAGGAAGCGCTGGCTGAAGTTGGAAGCCGCTGGCTGGTGCTCAGTGATGAAAACCCACAAACATTCGCTTTTGCGAAACAAGTGGCAGCGCAATTGAGTCAGCGTGACTATCCTGCCATTTGCCAGGCATTTGATACGGCAGGGCTGGCCGATTGCCTGCGGGCTGGCGTACAGCACATCGTCCATCTCGTGGGTTTGAACAGTGCCCCGGGAACGGCGGAAGGTCAGTTAGCCACGGCCCAATTGCGTTGCGCGTCGGCGATGGCCTTGCTTCAGACGCTGGAAGCAGAGGCGCCTGAAAAAGCACCCAGGCTGCACTTTGTAACGCATGCTGCAATGACAGCGCCAGGCGGGGATGCTGCGCTTGATCCGGCACAAATCGCTTTGTGGGGCTTGGTCCGGGTCGCCAATAATGAGCATGCGCGCTACGCACCTAAGCTGATCGATATGCATGCAGAGTTAGATGCAGCTGGCGCCAGCTTGTTGACAGATGAGCTGATACGCAGCGATGCAGAAACGGAAGTGATGCTGACGGCCGATCAGCGCTATGTGAACCGCATGGAAGCCGCTGCGGCCGGTGATTATCTGCCGCCTGCTGTCGCGGTATCCGCCTTGCGGCTCGATAGCCCAGCCCAGGGTGGTTTGGATGGATTGACGCTGCGACGGTTGGAACGCAGGGCACCTGCTCAGGGTGAAGTTGAAATTGCTGTGCATGCAGCCGGGCTGAATTACCGCGATGTGTTATGGGCCATGGGCATGTTGCCCGAAGAAGCAGTGGAACATGGCTTTTCAGGTGCCACTATCGGTATGGAGTGTTCCGGTACCGTGACCACCGTTGGCTCGGATGTGACTGATTTCAAGCCGGGTGACCGCGTCATCGCATTTGCGACCGCTTGTTTCGCCACCCATGTCACGACCAAAGCCATAGCGGTCGCGCCTATGCCACAAGGCCTGAGCTTTGAAGAAGCTGCCACAATTCCAACCGCATTCCTGACTGCCTATTATGCATTGACCTATCTGGCACGTCTGGAGCCAGGTGAAACTGTGCTGATTCATGGTGCAGCCGGTGGCGTTGGGCTGGCCGCTTTACAAGTCGCGAAGTTGTGTGGTGCTGAAGTATTTGCCACTGCCGGGAATGATGATAAACGGCGCCTGGTGCGCTTGCTTGGAGCGGATCATGTACTCGATTCGCGCTCGCTGGCTTATGCCGACGAAGTGATGCGTATTACCAAAGGTAAGGGCGTGGATGTGGTGCTGAACTCGCTGGCGGGTGAAGCAATCACGAAGAATCTGCAAATTCTGCGTCCGTTTGGCCGTATGCTGGAAATCGGCAAGCGCGATTTGTATGCCAACTCGCGTATCGGTCTGCGTCCTTTCCGTAACAATCTGAGCTATTTCGGTATTGATGCCGATACCTTGTTGATAGAACGTCCTGCACTGGCACGTAAGATGTTCAGGCAACTAATTGAGCTGTTCGATAGCAAAGCCCTGCGGCCCTTGCCTTATCAGGCGGTGCCGGTACAGCGCGCGGCTCAGGCATTCCGCCTGATGCAGCAATCCCGTCATGTCGGCAAAATCCTCATCACCTTGCCGCAAGCTGGCGCAGCATTGCCCGCCGTATTCGATGAACAGCTCACTCTGCGCGCCGATGCGACTTATCTGGTGACTGGCGGTCTGGGTGGATTTGGGCTGGCGACCGCATGCTGGCTGGTGTCGCGCGGTGCGCGCCATCTGGCGCTGTTGAGCCGACGGGGTGCGGGCACTGATGAGGCGCGTGAAGGAATCGCGGCGATGGAAGCGGCTGGTGCCAGCGTGCGCGCTTTTGCCGCAGACGTGACGCAGGCTGAGGATCTGGCTCAGGTATTCGCCGAAATCCGCACATCTATGCCGCCGTTACGCGGATTGGTACATGCAGCCATGGTGCTGGATGACGCGCCTGTCGTGAAGCTGGATGCGCAGCGCTTGCATCAGGTATTAGCACCGAAAATTCTGGGAGCCTGGAATTTGCATGAACAGACATTGAATGACGAACTGGATCATTTTGTGATGTTCTCGTCGGGCACCACCACCATCGGCAATCCCGGACAATCCAACTATGTGGCGGCCAATCTGTATCTGGAAGGCTTGGCCATGTGGCGCCGTCAGCGCGGCTTACCGGCTCTGGCAGTAGGCTGGGGTGGCATACAGGATGTCGGCGTACTCACGCGCAGTGCCGATTTGCAGTTGCATTTGCAAGCGCGTTCCGGCGTGCATTCGGTGAGCTCCGCTGCCGCATTGCAGGAGTTAGGTCAGCTGATGGCATTGGGTGTGAACCGTGTCTGTGTTGCACCTTTCAATTTGCAGCGTATGGCACAACTGATGCCTTTGGCACGCACGCGGCGTTTCCAGAATCTGATGCCGCAGGGTGGCTCTGAAGCTGCCGGACAAAACCAGATCACGCTGGCAGCGCGCCTGCGTGATCTGGCGCCGGAAGCACGTCGCGCAGCCGTGGTGGAAACCCTGTGCGGACTGCTGGGACGCATTTTAGGTACTGGCGCGGCTCAGGTTGATGTGGCACGTCCTTTATCAGAAATGGGGCTGGATTCTCTGATGGCGGTGGAACTGGCTGACTCCCTGGAACATGAACTGGGACGTCCGGTCTCGGTGATGCAGATGCTGCAGGCTGGTAATGTCAATGCGATTGCCGATATGTTGATGGCAGCAATCAATGCAACTGCGGCTACATGAAGATGGAAGTAAGCCAGCGTCTGCATTTACGGTACAGGCAGGAAAGCAAGCGATGACAGTCAGCCACCTGAGCCTGGCAGAAGAAACCAGGCGTTTTTTGCAGCTTGCCGGTCCGATGATCGTATCCCGGGTCGGCCTGGCTGGCATGTCGGTTGCGGACGGCGTGATGGTTGCGCAGTTCAGCCCTTCCGGTACCCATGAATTGGCAGTGCTGGGATTGGCGGAAGGGACGACGGGGCGCGCCTTAGATGTGGTAGCTGCATTGGTGATTGCCGGGATGACGATGGCCGCCCGTCCAGGTGGCGATCCGGCGCATAGCAGCTCGGTCTGGCGTCAGGCCCTGATGCTGGCGCTGGCTGGTGGTCTGAGCGCCATGTTGCTGAGCTTTACTGCGCCTTGGTGGCTGCCGCTGGCCGGGCAGGATGCCAGCCTGATTGCGCAAGGCGGGGCTGTCTCTGTGGTGCTGGGTCTGGGCTTTGCTGCGGCTTTAGTGGCATTGGCAACGGCTGGTTATTTAGAGGTGACAGGACGCGCCTATACCGTGGTGCTTGCAGTCACGCTGGCCAACCTGGTCAACATAGGTTTGAACTGGGTGTTCATCAGTGGCGCGCTGGGTTTTCCTGCGATGGGTGCTTTGGGCTGTGCCTGGGCCACTACCTTGGTGCGTTGGCTGATGGCGACAGGGCTTTTCGTCTATGTCTGGAATTTGCGTGATCACCAGAGGCTGGGAGTACGCCAGCGCTGGAGTGCCAAAGACTGGGCGGATGGTACAGGGCAAAGAGTGCGCGGCTATTCAGCGACTGCGCAGGCATTGATACTGAATATTCTCAATCTCACTATCCCCTTGATGGCTGGCAGCTTGGGCGGAGCATCCATGGCGGCACTCAAGGCCGTGTTGCTGATATTAACGCCTTGCAGCATTGTGATCTGGGGATTGTCGGACGCGACTGGCGTCAGGGTGTCCGCCAGTCAGGGCAATCCCCATTCTTTGGGGCCGCGCGCCACAGCCTGGCTGGCCGCAGGCATCAGTGCTGGCCTTGCCTTGATCATGGTTCTGCCTTTTTTACTGACGCCAGCCACCATCAGCGCCTGGCTGAGTTCTGATCCTGAACTGGTCAACACGGTCAGCAGCCTGTTGCTGATTGGTGTGGCGACCGTATTGTGTGATGCGCCCGGTTTTGCACTTAGCGCGGCGCTGCGCAGCCTCGGGGAACTGAAAACTTTATTTGTACTTGATGTTCTGCTCAGCATCCTGTTGGTGCTGGCAGCGTGGTGGCTGGCCTTCAGTCTGGAGTCTGGCGTTGCGGGTCTGTTATGGGCGATGCTGATCTCCCGTGGCCTGCGTACGCTGGCACTGGCTGCGGTGTTTCAGCTACGCACACGAAATTATTCTCACTTTACAGCTGGCCTGGCAAAGCCATAGGAATGGCAACGATGAATCTGATCGACAACCCTGTATTGAGTGCCGATGTGCGCGACTATTTTGAACTGAGTGGTGCGCAACGCGCGATCTGGCTGGATTTACATCTGGGTGTGAATCCCATTGCTTACCAATTGTCAGGTCAGGCCAGATTGCATGGCGATATCGATCATGCGCTGTTGCATCAGGCCATACGTTTGCTGATGGCGCGTCATGATGCTTTGCGTTTGCGCATTGATACACAAGCGCCGCGTCAGTGGCTGGAAAGTGCCGTCACACCGCCTTTGCGTATTACAGCGCTCGCCTCAAATGTAGCGCCGGACAGTGAGGTTGAACGCATACTGAGCAACGTGATGCCTTTGGGTGAGCACACTCTGTTCCAGTTCGATTTACTGCAGACCGATACGAAAAACAGCATCGTCGTATGGCGGGTTCATCATTTGATTGCTGACCTGATTACGCTGGATCTGATGATGCAGCGCTGGTTTGAAATCTATCACACCTTGATACAGGAACACGTGCTGGAGCTGCCTTCCGGAAGTTCGTTCGTGTCTATCGTGAAAGCAGATCATGTTTATAGCAGTTCGCCACAGGCAGCGGCTGATCTCGCTTATTGGCAGCGCCGATTTGAGACGCCGCCGGGTATTTTGTTTGATCAGGTAAACGCTGGTGAAGCGCAGTCACCACAAGCATCGGCACACGCTTCACAAGTACGCTCAGAAACTATGGCCTGGAGCCTGGAAGGCGCAGCGCTTAGCCGTTGGCGCACCGTCTGCACGCAGCTTGGTGTCACGGATCAGCGCGTCTTGCTGGCACTGTTAGCGGTGACTTTATCGCGTCGCCAGGGAATAGCGGATTTCGCAATTGGTTTGGCTTTGCATGGGCGCGACTTCGCATCGAAAGATGTGATAGGCATGTTGTCGCGGGCATTGCCGGTACGCTGTCACATTCAGCCTGAGTCAAGTCTGAAGCAAACTATCTGTGCGCTGTCCAAAGACCTCGATGAGGATTTTCGTCATCAGCGTACCCCGATAGATGATTTATGTCGTGCCATTGGCATGTCAGGCTCAGGACGGTCCCGTTTGTATGATGCGGTAATGTCTTATCGCCAGATTCCTGAGCAGGTGCGTGAATTCAGGCTAGGACAATTGCATATAACAATGAGCGGTACTCCGGCGCTGGAAATGACGCCACTGTCACTGTACGTGACGGATATTGCTGATCAGCGTATGGATTTTATACTTGGTCACGACCCGGCTGTGATTGACTACGCAACTTGCCAGCGCATTGCTGCAGCATTGCAGCAAGTCATACAGGTTTTTTGTCAGTCCACAGGCAGTTGGGTATGTGAGTTAGATGTCATTGCACCGGACGAACGTAAACAATTGCTGTCGCTTGGATGCGCGACTCAGATCAGCTTGCCACAGCTGGCTGAATCCCCGCGATTGGAACAGCAAATCAGCATACAGGCCAGCGCCACG
>NZ_JAABOS010000040.1 GCF_010078235.1 Cognatundibacterium crateris
GGATTCGCCATTCCCGACTCCACACTATCCGAATGGGTGGGCCGTTGCGGTGTTGCCTTACAGCCGTTGGTGGATGCGTTGAAACAAGAATTATTGACCCAGCCGGTGCTGCATGCTGATGAAACGCCGCTTCCCATGCTCAAGCCCGGAAACGGCAAGACGCACCGGGCCTACCTGTGGAGTTATTGCAGCACACCGCTCAGTAGTATGAAGGCGGTGGTATTCGACTTTGCAGAAAGCCGGGGTGGTAAGCATGCAGAACCGTTTCTGGAACGATGGCGGGGCACCCTCGTCTGCGATGACTTTCCAGGCTATAAGGCGCTGTTCAAATCCGGTATCACGGAGGCTGGATGAATGGCGCACGCCCGACGCAAATTCCATGAGCTATGGGCC
>NZ_JAABOS010000041.1 GCF_010078235.1 Cognatundibacterium crateris
GTCCACCGGCCCGGTCAGCGTAGCACCTGTGATCGACTTCAATGTGGGCGGTTGCAAACCGGAATACCCACGCGCCTCGCTGCGTAATGAAGAAACCGGTATCACCACCTTGGCCGTACTGATCGGTGCCGACGGTACCGTCGCCGACGTCAAGATCGAGAAGTCCAGTGGCTTCCGCGGTCTGGACAATGCGGTTCGCTCCCAGTTGTTATCAGGCGCCTGCAAAAACAAACCAGGCACGGTTGATGGCAAGCCTCAACAAAGCTGGACCAAAGTCCAGTACGTCTGGAAGCTGGATTAAG
>NZ_JAABOS010000042.1 GCF_010078235.1 Cognatundibacterium crateris
GACCCAAGAAACTGCAGAGTCTCGTGTACTACTACCGGCCACCCCCTCCCCTGGTGTGAAACGGGCCCTACCGTCTACTGCTATTCAGAAGGCAAGGAGTGCAAACAATGCTGCCCCTCTGCCCTCCCACCGTGTACGCCATGGCCGTCGTGCTTCTTCACGACTACCATGAGCGCGCCAGCAGTGACCACGCCAACAACC
>NZ_JAABOS010000005.1 GCF_010078235.1 Cognatundibacterium crateris
AATAATCCGTATAAATTTGTTGATCCGGATGGACGTGAGCCGCAGATAGTTGTTATTGAAGGTGTAAAGAGAAAGCCGGTCGAACCTATCGAGCCATTTTATTCCCCTGTGCAGTCGTCAAAAGGGGATCCAATAGCAAGAGCAATAGTTAAGTTATTTCCAAAAAATACAAACACTGCTCCTGCGACTCCGCCCCCAGAAGAAGGGGATCAAAAGGAAGATCAGTATAAAAAACCAAATGAAAAGCTTGAGAAAGGCGATAAGGTTGATATTCTGAAGTTTGACCGCCGCGTGAAGGTCGATGGTGAAGTTAGATTTCAGGATCAAAAATCGGGCTATCAGATAACGCCGGATCGCGCCGGTGGCAATTCGCATGGCGGTAGTGCATTTAAACTTGTTGATCGCGCGGGGAATCGCGTAGCGACGCTCAACTCTGATGGTGTTGTACTTCGTAAGTAGTAAAAGGTGAATGAGCATGAAACACAGTTTAACTAGACCTTTTGATGCCTATTTTCCAGAGATAGAGATCGGTGAGGTTGATCCTTCGTTGATCGGATATGTGGCCATAAATGTATCTTTATTTGACCACTGGCTAACTGAGGAGGAGGCTGACGCAAGCAAGTCGCTGTGCTACGGGACAGCAGTCATAGCAGGTGCGATGGATGAGTATTTGGTAGGCGAACGCAAGTTCTTAGATTTTTATAATTCGTTAGCTGTGGGGGGCGTGATCTGCAATCGGCCTGCGCCGCTCCGATTAATGAATGCCAATGATCCGAAATTTTGTGAGATCGTTGTTGCAAGCCTTCGTGAGAAAAAATCTATGGACGTTTATTTTTCGTCCGCCAATGTCAGAATTATCGGGCGGTATGATCGAACTGACCTGGCGTTGCTTGAGCGTGCGACAGACTTGGCTACATTCGCGGCGAAAGTGAGGGGCGCAGGCTTGTTCATATTGACCTGAAGCATGGAAGACGGGGTCAACCATTAGCCACCAGCACATGTAGCCCGAGCTAGATAGGTTGGCGAAGCGCAGCATTTCAGCCCGGTAAAGCATCAATTAAGTTGTATTAGTTCAGCTGGATCTGACAATACCACTCTTCAAACCGGGGGAGTGTCAGATCGGGTCGCAACTGATACAAGTAAATCGCTATTTTTCAATTTATTTGTTTGCTGAATCTATATTCGCTTAACTTACTCAGCCTGCTTCGGGTCTTCCGGCAGATTGACGGCGGGAATAGTGTATTTCTCTTCGGCCCAGGCACCCAGGTCGATTTGTTTGCAGCGATCGGAGCAGAAAGGACGCCATGTGCTGTCGGGCGTCCATGCGACTTTTGCCTGACAGGTCGGGCAATTGACAAAGGTGGTCATGTTAATCAGTGCTTAATCAGTACGTAATCAGAAGTTACAGAGTGTCAGGTCAAATGGGATATCGTGCTCGGAGGCTTTAGGCTTCATGTCACCATCCTGATTCATGTAACGTATCCAGAGCATGTATTTGTTGGCCGAAATTTCAGGAATGGCACCAAGTTCCTGAGGAATATTCACACGCAAAAGCTGGTACACCTTGCCTTGCAGCATTTGTTGATAACTGCCAGATTGGGCGATCACCTTGGAGGTGGTGCCAGATTCGCGCAATAGCCGTAATACCACGCTGATCGCAGTAAACAGCGGTGCAATCGGCGCAAACCAGGCAGAAATATCAGCAAAGCGTTTTTCTGGCGGATTCTGCTGCCAGGCATGGTAGCTTGGTAAATCAAACTCACAGGCACCACCCGGTATGATAGTACGGCCACGTATGCTCATCAGCCATTCATTTTCGCGGATATGCTGACCGGTTTTTCCTGTGCTGGCGATCAGCGCAGAGCTGGCCTGATCAACTTCTTCCAGGACTTTATCCAGCATTTCTGCCTGCACATTGGGATTGGATTTGAAACTGATCAGTGTATGCTTTTGACGTTCGAGTTCCTGCAGCAAATCTGATTTAAGATCGGCACGGCCAGCGACTTCCAACATTTCAAAAATGGTGGCAAGCGCAACGTGATGCTGCAGTGGATCTGACTGGTGCAGGAAAAAATTGAATTTTTCGTACAGGTCTTCCAACCGCAATAGCGTGCGAATACGCTCGTTGAAAGGGTATTCGTAAACAATCAAAATAGTATCCCTGTTCTAAATATGTGCCAAGCTCAGCTCCACGTGATTCTGAACCATACTGTCAGAAAATACAAATACCATGTGCGTTTTTTAAGAATTGTTTTTGCAGGATCTCGTTCCGCAAACCGATATAGCTCAGTTACTGCCTGATTTTTGGGCAGACATGTTCAGGTAGGTCTGATGCAGGGCCAGAATTTGAGGTTTGATGAGATGCAGACCATCCTGGTTAAGGATGACATCGTCTGCTGCGGCCAGTCTTTCTTGTCGAGAAGCCTGATTACGCATGATGGCCAATACTTGTTCCCGGCTTAGCTGGTTACGCTGCATCACACGAGTTATCTGGATTTCCTCCGCACAATCGACGACCAGGATACGATCCACTCTTTGCTTCCAGTTGCCTGACTCCACCAGTAGCGGTACCACAAAAATCAGATAGTCCCCTGTTGCGCTGGTGGCTGCCTGCTCAGTCTGAGCACGTATCAGCGGATGCAAAATGGCTTCCAGCCTGAGTTTGGCAGCGCTGTCATTGAAGACCAATGCGCGCATTCTGGCTCTGTCCATACTGCCATCACCGGAAATCGCCTGATCGCCAAATTCTTCGCGTATCTGCGGAATCGCAAGGCCATCTTTCCGGGTCAGAGCGTGAGCGATCAGGTCGGTATCGATCAGGCTGGCGCCCAGTGCCTGAAATGCATTCGCGATGGTCGTTTTACCGCTGCCTATGCCTCCGGTCAGACCCAGGCTGAACTTTTCCAGGCCCATCATCAACTCATAAATGGCTGAGATAGGCCTGCACGATCTGCGGGCCCCAGAGCATTGCAATCAGGCCTGCCATTGCCAGATAAGGGCCGAAGGACAGTTTTGTTTCAAAGCCCATTTTAGATAAGAGTATCAGGGTGATACCCACTACAGAGCCGACTAAGGAAGAGACCAGAATAATCAGCGGCAGCATTTGCCATCCCAGCCAGGCACCAAGCGCCGCCAGCATTTTGAAATCGCCGTAACCAAAGCCCTCTTTGCCTGTCAGCAGACGATACAGGTGAAATACCAGCCATAAAGACAGATAGCCCGCGACCGCGCCCAAAATTGAGGCGGCTGGGGTGGAGAAAGCGCCAGTCAGACTCAGTAACATACCCAGCCAAAGCAGGCTGTAGGTCAGATCATCGGGCAGGAACTGGGTGTCCGCGTCGATCAGCGTCAGGGTAATCAAAAAAAAGCAAAATACTGTCGCTGCCATTCCCGTAACGCCGGTGCCGAAATGCCAGGCCATCGCGGCTGCCAGCGCTCCGGTGATCATTTCCACTAAGGGATAACGCACCGAGATGTGTGCTTTGCAACTGGTGCATTTGCCGCCTATTAGCAGGTAACTGATAACCGGGATATTTTCCCAGGCCCGGATATGATGCCCGCAATGCGGGCAAGCAGAACGCGGTACGACCAGGTTATAGCGCTCAGTATGTGGCGGCTGCTTGCCCAATTCTTCCGCCAGATCATTGTCGAACTGCCTTTGCATCATTTTTGGCAGCCGGTAGATCACCACATTCAGAAAGCTGCCAGTGAGTAAACCGATCACAGCAAAACAACATGTTGCAAACCAGTTTGCTCCCGCTTGGAAAAAAATCTCTTGCAACATCAGATAACCGAACCCAGTTTGAAAATTGGTAAGTACATCGCAACCACCAGGCCACCGATCAGCACACCCAGGATGACCATAATCAACGGCTCCATCAGGCTGGATAAAGAGGCGACCGCTTCATCCACTTCTTCTTCATAGAAGTCGGCGACTTTGCCCAGCATATTGTCGAGCGCGCCGGACTCTTCACCAATCGCGACCATTTGTGTGACCATGCTTGGGAAAACATTGGCATTTTGCATGGCGACGGTCAGGCTGGTACCGGTGCTGACTTCAGTCTGAATTTTAATGGTTGCATCCAGGTAGACTGCATTGCCAGCGGCACCGCCTACCGAATCTAGAGACTCGACCAGCGGTACACCGGCCGCAAACATGGTCGACAAGGTTCTGGTCCAGCGTGCGATGGTCGCTTTACGGATCACAGCGCCAAAAATAGGTGCCTGCAACAGGATACGGTCCATCGCTCTTTGCATTTGCAATGAGCGTCGCCAGGTCTGGAAGAAAAAGTAAATCGCGCCGAACAGACCGCCAAAGATAATGTACCAGTAGGTGACGAAGAAGTCTGACAGTGCCATCACAAACAGTGTGGGTGCAGGTAACTCTGCGCCAAAACTCATGAAGACTTCTTTAAATGCAGGTACTACCCAGATCATAATCACAGCGGTGACGATGAAGGCAACCGACAAAATAGCGATAGGGTAGGTCAGGGCAGACTTGATCTTTTTCTTGATAGTCTGGGTTTTTTCTTTGTAAATTGCGAGTCGCGTCAGTAAGTCTTCCAAGATACCTGCCTGCTCACCGGCGCCAACCAGATTGCAGAACAGCGGATCAAAATAGAGAGGGTATTTGCGGAAAGCCTGATTCAGGCTGGTCCCGGTTTCTACATCGCCGCGTATGTCTTGCAGTAGCTTGGAGACAGAAGGGTTGGCGTTTCCTTTTGCCACGATATCAAACGACTGCAATAAGGGAACGCCGGCTTTCATCATCGTCGCTAACTGACGTGTGAATAAGGTAATGTCGGCATCGGTAATGCGTTTGCCCGAGCTATAGCTTTTTTTCTTGAGCTTGGTGACCAGAACACCTTGGCGGCGCAAGGTCGCATTGACGATTGCCTCGCCGCCAGCGCGCATTTCTCCTTGCACTTTTTTGCCAAATTTGTCCTTGCCTTCCCAGGCGTAAAGAACTTCTTTGACTTGCTTGGCTGGTTTCTGGGGATTTGTTGCCATTTAATGGACTCCGGTTATTCGTTGGTGCAGCCGAGCACTTCTTCGAGGCTGGTCAGACCTTGTTTGACTTTGAGCAGGCCTGACTGGCGCAGATTGCGTATGCCCTCGCTTTGTGCCTGTGATTCGATATCCAAGGCAGATCCACTGGCCAGAATAATGCGCTCGATGGACTCAGAAATCGGCATCAGCTGATAGATACCGACCCGGCCTTTATAGCCACTGCCACTACAGCGATCACAGCCGACCGGCTCGTAAGGTTTCCAGCTGCCATCCAGATCTTCTTCTTTAAAGCCAGCGGCCAGCAATACCTCATCCAGCACCGTCGCGGGACGCTTGCAGGTACATAAGCGTCTCGCCAGACGTTGCGCCGTAATCAGAATGACTGAAGACGCAATATTAAATGGTGCGACACCCATATTCATCAAACGTGTCAGGGTGGATGGCGCATCGTTGGTATGCAGCGTGGAAAAGACCATATGACCGGTTTGCGCTGCCTTGATTGCGATATCCGCAGTCTCCAGGTCACGAATCTCACCCACCATGATGACATCAGGATCCTGACGCAGAAACGACTTCAGGGCTGCGGCAAAGGTCAGCCCCGCCTTGTCATTCACGTTAACCTGGTTCACACCGGGCAAGTTAATCTCAGCCGGATCTTCTGCAGTCGAGATATTGATGCCGGGCTTGTTGATCACGTTCAGACAGGTGTAGAGCGAAACGGTTTTACCGGAGCCAGTAGGCCCGGTTACCAATACCATGCCATATGGGCGCGTGATCGCATTGAGCAGCGTTTCTTTCTGATCCGGATCATAGCCCAGCGCATCAATACCCATTTGCGCCTGCGAACCATCCAGAATACGCATAACGATTTTTTCACCGAACAAAGTCGGTAAGGTACTCACACGGAAATCGATCGACTTATTCGCATTCAGATACAGCTTCATGCGGCCATCTTGCGGTACCCGTTTTTCCGAAATATCCAGCTTGGAAATCACCTTGATACGGGACGATAATTTGTCTTTGATCGCCAGTGGTGGTTGCGCGATTTCACGCAGCTCGCCATCGATACGGAAGCGGATGCGGTAAAACTTTTCGAAGGGTTCAAAATGTAAATCTGATGCGCCCAGGTTGATCGCATCGATCAGCATTTTTTGCAGGAATTTGACGATAGGCGCATCATCGACTTCATTGGCTTGCGCGTCGGCTGCCGCCTGATTCAGGTCTTCTTCTTTAAAATCCAGTTCAAAATCATCACCAGCCAGCTCACTCAGGCTTTGCTCTGAGGTCTTGCCGATTTTTTCCAGCAGCTTGCTCAGTACATCGTGCTGCACGATGATAATTTCCAATGCCAGGCTGGTTTGAAATTTCACCTGATCCAGTGCTGAATTATTGGTCGGATCAGCAATGGCGACCGACAGTTTGTTGCCCTTTTTAGAAATGGGAACCAGACGCTGTGACAGCATCAGCTTGAGATCCACCAATTTTTCCGGGAGCAGCTCTTCGTTAATAGCAGATAAGTCGAGTAAGGGATAGCCAAAGGTGTCAGAGCAAAAGCTGGCGACATCTCTGGCACTCATAGAACCACTGGAAATCAGCGCATCAATAAAAGGAGATTTATCGGCTGCGGCTTTCTTCAGCGCAATATCGAGTTGCGTGGTATTTAATAAGTTACCTTGCATTAATGCGCGAGCAAGACCAGGCGTGCTGGCCGCGGGAGCAGAGTTCGGAGGGACAGCGGACATAGTGACTTATCGGTAAGGTTTGCCAAAACAATCAGTTGCCTAGCGATAATGCAACTGAAGCCAGTATTTGTAAAGCGATGCTACTCTTTTTTACATATGTGCAGAGTCACACTATCCCCGGGCGCAACACTCGCCGGGTATAGCGTGAAAAGTCACTTTTTCAGAAAGGGTGAAACACGCGCCGGCGGTGACCGCCCGGCGCTGCGTGTGCTTCAGTGGAATTGTAGTTCAATGATTGCGGGTGACCGCAAACTGGGTGAGCGCGAGCAAGGCTGCTTTGTATGCGGAATCTGGCAAGTCAGCAACTGATTGTTTCGCAAGCGCAGCTGCGGCCAGTGCTTTGTTGCGCGTATATTCGAGTGCACCAGAGTCGGTGATGGCTTGCAGAATTGCATTGAATTGCGATTCATCGCCTTGCTCTATGCAAGTTCTCACCAGTTGCCGCTCTGCATCTGAGCCGTTTTTCATCAGATAGATCAGTGGCAGGGTTGGTTTTCCTTCGCGCAAATCATCGCCTACATTTTTGCCTATGTCATCGGCATTGCCGGAATAGTCCAGCACGTCATCGATCAGCTGGAAAGCGGTACCAATGGAACGTCCGTATTCGCCGGCAGCACTGATTTGAGCGTCATTGGCTCCGGCAATTAAGGCGCCTATTTCGGCGGCTGCCTCAAACAATTTGGCAGTTTTGGAGCGTATCACTTGCAGATAGCGTTCTTCTGAGACATCGGGATCATGCATGTTGAGTAATTGCAACACTTCACCCTCAGCGATCACATTGGTCGCATCAGCCAGGATTTGCATGACGCGCATGCTTTGAATGGAAACCATCATCTGGAACGCACGCGAGTACAGGAAATCACCGACCAATACTGAGGCGGCATTTCCGAACATTGCATTGGCGGTTTGGCGGCCACGGCGCAGGGAGGATTCATCAACCACATCATCATGCAGCAAGGTGGCGGTATGGATGAATTCCACGATGGCGGCCAGATCGAAATGGTGTTTGCCCTGATAGCCGTAGGCATTTGCTATCAGTAGCACCAACACCGGACGAATGCGTTTGCCGCCTGCGCTGATAATGTATTCGGCGATCTGGTTAACCAGTGCAACTTCAGAATACAGCTGCTGACGTATCACTTGATTCACTGCCACCATATCCGTGGCAATCACATCGGTAATCGGGTTGGGTTGTGCTGTGGCAGACAAGGGAAGATCCTGCTAAAAAATTCTAGACGCCGAGATTATACGATGAGGTGACTAAAATTGCTCTTCGCATCATGAGTAAAATCAGTAAGCGCGCGGTTACAGACTCAGAAACAGCGCTTGATTTGATCTTTAACAAGCAAAAAACCGTTTTCTGCAGAACGGCGGTGCTGAAAAAATACGCAAATTGTTTTTGACGCTGCTGCTAAGTCTATGTATAATTTGGGGTTTTCCCGAAAACAAACCTTGTTCTTGGGCAAAAAAAGAAATTCCCTATATTTATTTGATGAGGTTTCCCATGTACGCGGTCATAAAAACCGGCGGTAAACAATATAAAGTTGTTGCCGGTGAAAAACTTAAAGTAGAACAGATACCTGCAGACATTGGCTCCGAAATCACCATTGATCAAGTGCTCGCATTGGGCGCAGGTGAAACCATTAAATTTGGTGCTCCATTGGTCGCAGGTGCTACGGTGCTGGCTAAGGTAGTAGATCACGGTCGTCACGACAAAGTACGTATTTTCAAAATGCGTCGTCGTAAGCATTACCAGAAGCGTCAAGGCCATCGCCAAAACTACACTGAATTGCAAATCGTATCTATCAACGGTTAATTTCAGTTTCCACTGAATTACTGTTTATTACCTGTATCAAGGAGCTATTAAATGGCACACAAAAAAGGCGGCGGCACCACGCGCAACGGCCGTGACTCAGAGTCAAAACGCTTAGGCGTTAAAGTTTACGGCGGCCAGTCTATCAATGCTGGCGGTATCATCATTCGTCAACGCGGTACACGTGTACACGCTGGTGAAAATGTTGGTATGGGCAAAGATCACACTTTGTTCGCTCTGGTTGACGGCAAAGTACAATTCGCGATCAAAGGTGCAAACAAGCACCAGTACGCAATTGTTGTTGCAGCTTAAGTTTTGAAGTAATTCAAAATCAGGCGCAAGCCAGTACTATAAATAGGCTCTGCCATTGGTAGAGCCTTTTTTTCTATGGTTTCACAAACTGTCCTATAGTGTGTCAGTGAAACAGAGAGATCCTGTATAAATCGGTTGCACCAATCGGGTGGCAAAGATTTATACAAGCTTTTTTAGGTGCTTAACATGAAATTTATTGATGAAGCCAGAATTGAAGTGATCGCCGGTGATGGCGGTAATGGAGTTGCCTCATTCTGTCGCGAAAAATTCCGCCCGTTCGGCGGTCCGGATGGTGGTGATGGTGGCCGTGGTGGCAGTATCTGGGCGGTTGCTGACCGCAATATTAATACCCTGGTTGATTACCGTTATTCCAAGCTGCATAAGGCGAAAGACGGTGAAAATGGCCGTGGCGCTGACTGCTACGGTAAAGGTGCGGACGATATTTTCCTGCGCATGCCAGTTGGTACTTTAATCTCAGACCGCAATACCGATGAAGTGATTGCCGATCTGACCGAGCATGGTCAGCAGGTTGAGCTGGTCAAAGGCGGTGAGGGTGGCTGGGGTAATATCCATTTCAAAACCTCAACCAACCGTGCGCCACGTCAGCGTACTGAAGGTAAGGAAGGTGAACGCCGCGAATTGCGTCTGGAGTTGAAGGTCTTAGCGGACGTTGGTTTGCTTGGTATGCCAAACGCGGGTAAATCCACATTTATCACCGCGGTATCGAATGCGCGCCCTAAGATTGCCGATTATCCGTTTACTACGCTGCATCCTAATCTGGGCATGGTGCGTGTCAGCCATGAAAAGAGTTTCGTGATTGCCGATATCCCTGGTCTGATTGAAGGCGCGGCCGATGGTGCCGGTCTGGGTATACAGTTTTTGAAGCATTTGCAGCGTACCGGCATTTTGTTGCATATCGTCGATCTGGCACCTTTCGACGAGAATGTCGATCCTGTCAAGGAAGCAAAAGCCCTAATCAAGGAATTGCGTAAATACGATGAAAGCCTGTATGAGAAACCACGCTGGCTGGTACTCAATAAGCTCGACGTATTAAGTGAAGACGAGCGCAAAAAGAAGGTTAAGGATTTCATTAAACGCTTTGCCTGGAAAGGTCCGGTTTTCGAGATTTCCGCTCTGAGCCGCGAAGGTTGTGAAGACCTCGTCACTGCGATCTATGCGCATCTCGAACAAAAACGCACCCAGGAACAGCGTTCCCAGGAAACCAAAATGAAAGAGGAAGCCCAGGGCATACTCTCGATTGATCCTGATGATCCACGTTTCAAAGTGATAGAAGAATAAAAAAAAGGCCTGAAATGTTCAGGCCTTTTTTACGTCGGTCTGGTCAGGTAGTGTTGATTGTATTTAATGAAATTAATCAATATTTATACTCAATTAATTCAATTGATTCTAAATAATATTCAGATTTCATTATCTCATTCCACATAAAGTATAATTGTACGCATTGGCAATACTGCCGGGGCGTCGTAAGGCTTGGTGAACATCTGGTGCGTTCAGCAATCGTCGTCAGCCCCGCATTCAAGCAATCAACGTATTCTTACTTTGTCGTGGTCTTACTATGCAATCTGTGATTCAACAAGCAAAACGTATCATTATTAAAGTCGGTTCTTCGCTGGTAACCAATGATGGGAAGGGGCTGGACAGCGTTGCCATTGCCAAATGGGCGACGCAGATCGCTGCGCTGCGTGCGATGGGCAAGCAAGTCATTTTAGTCAGTTCCGGTGCAATTGCTGAGGGGCGGCAAAGGCTGGGTTTTGATAAGCGTCCGACCGGCATACATCAGTTGCAGGCTTGTGCGGCAGTCGGACAAATGGGACTGGCACAAATTTATGAGAGCAGTTTCCGCGTTCATCAGCTAGGCACGGCACAGATTTTGCTGACCCATGCGGATCTGGCTGACCGCGAGCGCTATCTGAACGCAAGATCAACTTTATTTACGTTGCTTGGTTATGGCATCGTCCCCATCATCAATGAAAATGATACGGTCGTGACCGATGAAATTAAATTTGGCGATAACGATACCCTGGGCGCGCTGGTCGCAAATCTGACTGAGGCTGATGCGCTGATTATTCTGACTGATCAAAAGGGCTTGTACACGGCCGATCCACGCAAGCAGCCGGATGCGGAGTTTGTGCATCAGGCGCGCGCTGGAGATGTCGCGTTAGAGGCGATGGCTGGCGGCGCTGGCAGCAGTCTGGGTAGTGGCGGCATGCTGACCAAAATATTGGCAGCTAAGCGCGCTGCGAGTTCCGGTGCGCACACCGTGATTGCCTGGGGACGTGAAGAAAACGTATTGATACGCCTGGCTCAGGGCGAGGCCATAGGCACGCAGTTGGTCTCTGAGCGGGCGCCACTCGCAGCACGCAAACAATGGATGGCCGATCACTTACAAACGGCAGGCCAGTTTGTGCTCGATGCCGGTGCGGTTCAGAAGCTGCTGAAGGAAGGTAAATCTTTGCTGCCTATCGGTGTCACTGAGGTCAGTGGTGAATTTGGCCGTGGTGCGGCGGTGACGTGCGTTGATCAACAGGGTAATGCGATAGCGCGTGGCTTGTCGAATTATGGCAGTGCCGATGCACGCCGCATTCGTCAAAAGTCGTCGCAGGATATTGCCGGGATACTTGGTTTTGTCGAAGAGCCAGAGCTGATACACCGTGATAATCTGGTGCTGCTGACTACGCCAGCGCACAGCGAGGCTTGAGCATAGGCGATGCGCTGGCGCTAAGCACCTGGTAATGAGGGCAGCAGCTTGCGGATTGTGCCGCAAGCTGTGCTGAACGCTTACCGGCCGTAAAGAGTGCGCTTGCCACGCAGCCGGTCAAGTATGCTGTTTGCTTTTCCGGCGATGGTATTTCCCTCGCAAAAATACTCTGTGAATAAGTTGTGGTGCTGCTTATTCGCGCCTGTTTGCGAAATCTTATCCCATTCATCACGACGGCTACGCGACCAGGTACCATCGCTGCGGCCAAAGGCATACAGCTTTCTTTCATAGGTCGCGCAACGTATGCCTTCATAGCTCACATTGCGCGCACCTGCGCTACTGCTGGCGACTAAGGTGTAGCGTATGGTGCCATCACTGGCGATACTTAAGGAAGGCGCATCGATGAAAAACTGCATGCTGCCGGACTGATAAAAAGGCAGCAAATTTTCATTTTTAGGTGCAGCCGGTAATTGCACCTCGACTTCACGCCATTCCTTGTCAGGCTCGTCTTCCGCCGCCAGCGCAGTAGCGCTGTGCAGGCTGCCCGCTAACAGGAGCAGCGCCAGTGAGGCTGAGGTCATTAGGGATCGTTTGTGCATGGTTTTATTTCGTTTGTTCAGACTCATCGGTCTGCGGGGCCGGGATTTTTGCGGCTGCTTTATGCTGATTGCGCCGGTTACGTTGCGCTCCGGGGTGGTCCTGTCTGTGGATGAAACGCGATAACTCTTGCAGTGCAAGCTGGTACACGCCGCGTTTGAATTCAATCACCACATCCAGCGGAACCCAGTATTCATGCCAGCGCCAGGCATCAAATTCCGGGTGATTGGATGCGCGCAGGTTGACGTCGCAATCGCGACCCACCATGCGCAGCAAAAACCAGATTTGTTTTTGCCCGCGATAATGCCCACGGATTTCACGTTTGATGAAGTGATCCGGTACTTCATAGCGTAACCAGTCACGGGTGCGGCCTATAATTTTGACGTGCTCAGGCAACAATCCTGTTTCTTCTTCCAGCTCGCGAAACATAGCTTGTTCAGGAGACTCACCATACTTGATCCCGCCCTGAGGGAACTGCCAGGAGTGCTCGCGCACACGCTTTCCCCACCAGACTTGATTGTTGGCGTTCAGCAAAATTATGCCTACGTTAGGGCGGAAGCCTTCACGGTCTAGCATAGTTAACCTCAAAACTTTCTGTGGCTAACCGCTCGGTCTTGCAATTTCCTGGTTCTGAAATCGGTGTTTACGTCGAAAAGTGTGCCCATTTTGCTGCGGGCAGCATCAAGTCTGGCGAACAAAACGCGGTTTCCTTCATCAAATATGCAAAGAGTGGGCGCATTAGCCAGCTAATCCTTTAAAATTGAGTTGATTATAACCTTCCATTTAAAAAGAATCACTGTCATGCGAGCTACCCGATTTTTTATTTCCACACTCAAAGAAGCACCGGCAGACGCTGAGATCGTCAGCCACAAACTGATGATGCGCGCCGGCATGATCAAGCGTCTGGGTTCCGGCATCTATAACTACATGCCGATGGGGCTGCGCATTATCCGTAAAGTGGAAAACATTATCCGTGAAGAGATGAACCGCGCGGGTGCGATAGAGATGCTGATGCCAGTAGTGCAGCCTGCAGAATTGTGGCAGGAGACTGGCCGCTGGGACAAAATGGGCCCGGAACTGATGCGCGTCAAAGACCGCCATGGTCGTGACTTCATCATCCAGCCAACGTCTGAAGAAGCCATCACAGACGTAGTGCGCACTGAGATCCGCTCCTACCGCCAGTTGCCAGTGAATTTTTATCACATCCAGACTAAATTCCGTGATGAGCGTCGTCCGCGTTTCGGTCTGATGCGTGGTCGTGAATTCACCATGAAAGATGCCTACTCTTTTGATCGCAATGTCGAAGGCCTCAAGCAGTCTTACCAGGTCATGTACGATGCCTACACCCGTATTTTCCAGCGCTTTGGCTTGCAGTTCCGCGCGGTCGCAGCCGATAACGGTGCGATTGGCGGTTCCGGCTCCCACGAGTTCCATGTGATCGCGGAAACCGGTGAAGATGCACTGGTTTACTGCCCGACTTCCGACTACGCTGCCAATATGGAAGCGGCTGAGGCATTGCCATTGGTGACGACACGTCCTGCCGCACAGGCAGCGCTGGTCAAGACCGCGACACCGGGTAAGGCAAAATGCGAAGACGTGGCTGCCTTGTTGTCCATTCCTTTGCAAAACACGGTCAAGTCTATCGTTCTGACCGTCGATGCAGACAAAGAAGAAGACAAGCAAGTCTGGCTGCTGCTGTTACGTGGCGATCATGAACTGAATGAAGTGAAAACCAGCAAAGTACCTGGCCTGGCGACCTATCGCTTTGCGACCGAAGCGGAAATCGTGGAGTGGTTTGGTACCAAGCCTGGTTATCTCGGACCGATTAATACCCTGAAACCTGTCAAGGTCGTGGCAGACCGCACTGTGGCGAATATGGCAGATTTCGTCTGCGGTGCGAACGAAGCGGATTTCCACTTCACCGGCGCAAACTGGGGCCGTGATTTGCCTGAGCCAGTGGTGGCGGATTTGCGTAATGTGGTTGATGGCGATCCTTCTCCGGACGGCAAAGGCGTACTGGCGATCCAGCGTGGCATCGAAGTCGGCCACGTATTCCAGCTTGGCACTCGCTATTCTGAAGACATGAAGGCGACCTTCCTGGATGAAAACGGCAAACCACAACTGTTACAAATGGGGTGCTACGGCATAGGCGTGACCCGTATTCTGGGCGCGGCAATAGAACAGAATTTTGACGACAAAGGCATCATCTGGCCAACTTCGATTGCGCCATTTGAAGTCGTGATCTGCCCTATGGGCATGGATCGTAGCGAAGCGGTCAAGGCTGAGACTGAGAAGCTGTATCAGGCAATGCTGGAAGCCGGTATTGACGTGATTCTGGATGATCGTGGTGAGCGTCCGGGTGCGATGTTCGCTGACTGGGAGCTGATCGGTGTGCCGCATCGTGTCGTGATCGGTGACCGTGGTCTGAAAGATGGCAAGCTGGAATACGTAGGCCGTCGCGATGCAGAAGCGACTATCGTTCCGGTGGCTGAGATGCTGGCTTTTGTACAGGCTAAGCTTGCCGCGTAACAGAGCGGGCAGGCCAGCCTGCCCGTTACTGTCTGTGCTGAACATTGTTCGCAGTATGTCCCGGATTGCTGTTCCTCTTTCAATAAGCCGAATTTCCGTGAAAACCTGCTGTCGTCTGGCGGCAGGATTTTTCCTGTCCGCGACCTTAGGCGCGATGCCTGCGTGGGCCGGCAATCAGAAGGAAGAGGCGATGGCTGATTCCGTACGCCTGGCCTTGTCCAAGGCTATCTCTGATCCGCGTCCACCCAAGCCCAGTTTCAATAATATTGACGAACGTATCAGATATCTGCACTGGCTGGGTGAGATGTCAGTACGTCTGAAGCGGCGTATTCCCGATTACCAGAGCCGGATAGAATTGCTCGAAACGATATGGTACGAGTCCAAACGCGCAGGGCTGGACCCGGCGCTGGTAATGGGCCTGATGCAGGTGGAATCGGCATTCCGCAAATATGCAACCTCTGTGGTTGGGGCGCGCGGTTATATGCAGGTGATGCCGTTCTGGTCACGTGTGATCGGCGATGGCGATGCGAAGAAGCTGTTTCAGATGCAGACCAATCTGCGCTATGGCTGTTCTATCCTGCGTATGTATATCGATATGGAAAAGGGGGATTTGTATCTCGCTTTAGGTCGCTATAACGGCAGTCGGGGCAAGCCTGAATATCCGAACGCCGTGTTAGCTAACTGGAAAAACTGGGAATACACGCCGCCACGTTAAGGTCCGCGTTACTCCCTCGGTCTGGGAGTATCGCTTGCATCGCTACCAATATCCTGCGCGGCCCTGGCTGATACTGCCTTTGGTTGCGGTCTTTCATTTGCTGATACTGTGGTACTGGCCTGCGTTTCACGCGCCAGCTAACTCGCAACAGGCGAGTGCTATGCACTTCATGCTGTTGTCGCCAGCGATCCGGCAGACACTGCCATTGTCTGAACCAGCATTGGAGGCAAACGCAAGCACTAGTGCCCAACGCAACCCGGAGCGTACGCGCCAGCGCACTGTCAGCGCGCCGTCTCAGGTCTCAAGCTCAACTCAAACACCAAAAAAAGAGCAGCTACAGTCTGAGCAGGAACATGCTGCAGCGGTTGAATCAGCTAATTCGGCCGCCTCCGCTATACCCGCACCAGCTAGTACTGAACTCAAGCGCGATGTGCGCAGCCTGTTTTCAGGATTGAAAAAAGAGTTTGAAGCACGTGACCGGGTGTTAACGGCGGCAGAGAAATCGGCTTTCGCCAAATTTGCAGATCAGATCGCACGTTCAGGGACGGTGAATCACGAAGGTGTGAAACATGAGGTGCATATCATGGGGGATGGTCGCCCGGTGTCAAAAATTATCACACCGTTTGGTACCTACTGCATCATGCACAGAAAGCCCGGCGAGTTATTGGGCAATGAGATGCCGACTATTCCTATGAGTTGCGGGAATCTCTGAAGTCAGATTCGTCGCTGCGATATTCTTTGGGTGAGAATTGAATTTCAGTCTGACCGCCTGAAAACAAAAATGCCCGCGCGATGCGGGCATTTTTGTTTGGGATGGGATCATGACTCCCATTCAGCTTCCCAACGCACTTGGGCACTGCTCTGACGAATCAGGACAGATGACCGGAAATGAGTTTAGTCATTTCGAACATGGAGACTTGTTTCTTGCCACCGAAAACGGCTTTCAGTTTGTCGTCTGCATTGATGTTGCGTTTGTTTTCTGCGTCTTGCAGATTGTGCTTTTTGATGTATTCCCAAACTTTTTTCGTGACTTCAGTACGTGGAATTGGTGCTGCACCGATAACTGCTGCCAGTGTTGGGGAAATCGTCATAGGCTTCATGAACGCGGCGTTAGGCTTGCGTTCTGCAGCTGGTTTTGCTGCTGCTTTCTTAGGTGCCGCTGCAGGCTTTTTGGCTGCTGCTGCTGGTTTTGCTGCTGTAGATTTCTTTGGTGCTGTTGCCATAAATAGCCTCCTTCACAAATTTCTTGGATGGAGCTTTGATCGTTTTGAAAAGCTCCTGCATTGCGTCACTTCACGCATCGCTAATAGTGGTGTGGTTTTTATAGTGATGCAAGTCTTTTTTACTAGTTTTTTGTGAAAAAATGCAGGAATTTACGCTTCGTTGGATTTCTGGGCAAAAAAAAGCCGGATCAGCGTGATTTCTCCTCTGATCCGACCTGTTTTTTGACTGAATTCCGGAATGCGAATTAACGGCGTCCCGGCATCATTCCCTTCATACTACGCAGCATTTTCATCATGCCACCACCGCGCAGTTTTTTCATCATGCTCTGCATTTGTTCAAACTGCGCCAGCATGCGATTCACTTCCTGGATCTGTACGCCGGCGCCTGCCGCGATACGGCGTTTGCGTGAGGCTTTGATCAACTCCGGCTTGGCACGCTCCAGCGCCGTCATGGAATTGATAATACCTTCCATACGGCGTACCGATTTCTCAGCCTGATCCATATTGGCACCGCTGGCGGCTTGTTGTAACTGGGCAGGCAGTTTATCCATCAGATTCGACAGACCGCCCATATTGCGCATCTGGGAAATCTGCATCTTGAAGTCGTTCATGTCGAACTTACCGCCATCCTTGATTTTATGTGCAAGGTTTTGTGCAGCGGCGACGTCCATGCCTTTTTGTGCCGATTCGACCAAGGCCAGAATGTCACCCATACCCAGCACACGGTTGGCCATGCGAGTCGCATCGAAGGATTCCAGACCATCCAGTTTTTCAGCGACACCTACAAATTTAATCGGTTTGCCGGTGATATGGCGTACTGATAAGGCAGCACCGCCGCGTGCATCACCATCGAGTTTGGTCAGCACCACGCCAGTGAGCGGTAAGGCATCATTAAAGGCCTTGGCCGTATTGACCGCATCCTGACCCAGCATTGCATCGACCACGAACAGGGTTTCGATAGGGCGGACTGCAGCATGCACCTCCGCGATCTCTTTCATCATCGCTTCATCGATACCCAGACGACCAGCGGTATCAACGATCAGTACATCGTGATAATGTTTTTTCGCGTAATCCAGCGCCGCCAGCGCGATATCAACCGGCTTCTGGTCGGGTGTGGATGGGAAAAAGTCAGCACCCACCTGTTCAGTCACGGTTTGTAACTGACCGATCGCAGCCGGACGGTATACGTCGGCAGAAACGGTTAATACTTTTTTCTTCTTTTGTTCACGCAGGTATTTGGCCAGCTTACCGACAGTCGTGGTTTTACCGGCACCTTGCAGGCCCGCCATCAGGATAATTGCCGGTGGCTGGCAGGCAAAGCTGAGTTGAGACGCATCTTCACCCAGATCAGCGCCCATCAGGATGGCCAGTTCTTTTTGTACTACGCCAACCAGTGCCTGGCCCGGTGTCAGGGAAGAAATCACTTCTTCACCCATGGCTTTTTCTTTGACCCTTGCGATCAGTTCGCGCACTGCAGGCAGCGCTACGTCGGCTTCCAATAAAGCCATGCGCACTTCACGCAGCATGTCGGCGGTGTTGGATTCTGTCAGTCGGGCTTCGCCGCGCATAGTCTTGACGACTTTGGCGAGGCGTTGGGTGAGATTATCGAGCATAGCGCAGAGTTCAGTTCTTTGAAAAAAACACAATTAAGTAAAAAGTATGGGCAAAACTGCAATGCAGGCACTGAAGTCGCCAAATCATCCCGCATTTTACCTGATCGCGATCTGTGTTCCGTGGAAAACCTGAATACTGCACTGATACTGAGCAGCTTTTCCTTTGCTGTAGCTGTGCCGGCTCAAGCTGGCGCGCAGCGCTTATGGAACAATTTGCTGCAAATTACAGTCCAAGTTGCATTGCGGTAATTTTTGCAAGGTATGATGTGCCGCCAAGCTGTTCCGCTGATGAGTTATTTACTTAGGCTGAGCAGCGAAAACAAACTTAAGCCCTGCGAAGCTGCTTTATCCGGAAAGCCCGACCTGAGTTGGGTGGAATTCTCATTTTTCGGAATGACATTGAGCATCAGGGTGGATGTTTAGCCAGCAGACTGACTGTTTGAGGCTATAGGCAGCGAGTTTATCCGGGGCGGCATGTCTAGTGCTGATCCGGGGAGCAAACAAAAAGGCAGATGCATAGCATCTGCATCAGATTATTAAGGAGACATAATGAACGTATTTTCCAGCCGCCGCCGCCAGGTCGCCGGTTTACTGGCTGCCTCAGCCATGTTACTGCCATTTAGTGCGCTGGCAGAGGACGGCGTCAGCGACAGTCAGATACTGTTGGGGCAAACCGTAGGCGTCAGCGGACAGATCGCGGGGCCAGTCAAGGAAATGATGGCCGGTGCTAATGCCTATTTTGCCAAAACCAATGCGGGTGGCGGTGTACATGGCCGTAAGATAGAACTGATCACGCTGGATGATCAGTTCGATCCGGTCAATGCGGGGAAAAATGCGGAGCAACTGATACGTAAAGAACGCGTGTTTGCATTGTTCCAAAGTCGTGGCACACCACACACCCAGGCCATACTGCCACTGCTGGCGGAGAATAAAATTCCGCTGATTGCGCCAAGTACCGGTGCTGCCATATTTCACCAGCCTGTGAACCATTACCTGTTCAATGTAAGGGCCATGTATCAGACCGAAGTGAAAAAAGCGATTGAACATTTTTCCATGACCGGACTGAAGGATATTGCACTGGCCCATGTCGACGATACCTTTGGTAAAGATGGTTTGACTGGATTTCAGGAGACCATGCAAAAGCAGGGCTTGAAACCCAGTGCGGTTCTTAGCTATGACAGGGCCAAACCGGATGTGCCTAAGGTAATACAGACACTACACAATTCGAATGCCAAAGCCCTGATTGTGATTGGCTCTGCGGTGACTACTGCTGAAATTATTAACGGTTTGCGTAAAGCCGGGAATGCCATGCAGATCATGACCTTATCCAATAATGCGTCACAGTCCTTCATCGACAGCCTGGGTAACAATGCTCCGGGTATTATCGTTTCGCAGATTATGCCGGCGCCATTTTCCATCACTACCGCTTTGGGGCAAGAGTTTAAGCAGGCCGCCAAAGAGTACAAATTGCCGGAGTCTTATGCAGCAATGGAAGGCTATGTCTCTGCCAAGCTGATGGTGGAAGGCTTGCGCAGAGCAGGACGTGGTCTGACCCGTGACGGCTTAATACGCGCATTGGAAGGTATAAAAAAGCATGATCTGGGTGGCATCCTGATACAGTACAGTGACAAAGATCACACTGGCAGTGAATTTGTAGAGCTGACCCTGATCGGGCGTGATAAACACTTCATACGCTGATACGCTCAGGCTGGTTTTCCGCACGCACCCGGGGTGTAAAATCCGGTTATCCCGACGATTTTCCACTTTGAGTACTTGTTCAAACTGGTTCATGCTTGAAAAATCAAGGACTTAGTAGCGGGTGGAAAATTGGCACAGTCTTTGCAGTATTAGGAATACATATAAAAAACATCAAGGAGATCAGTATGTTGAAAAAAGCGATGTGCCTGGCAGGTTTATTATCGGTCACGCTGGCTGGCAGTGCCGCTGCGCAGGAGGTTGTGCGGCTGGGTAATCTGAAATTTGCGCACTATGGCGCGGTGTCCTATATCAAGGAAATCGCACCTAAGTGTGGCCTCAAAGTGGAAGAACGCGTGTTTGCCAAAGGTCTGGATGCGATGCAGGCTGTGATCGCCGGTGAACTCGATGTCGGTGCCGTTTCTTCGGAAGCTGCGATTTCCGGTCGTGCCAGCGGTACACCGCTGTATCTGGTGGCTGGCTTTGCCAAAGGCGGTGCGCGTCTGGTTGGGCGCACTGAGTTGGGCATTAAGACGGTGAAGGACCTGAAGGGTAAGAAAGTCGGCGTCACGCGCGGTGGCATTCAGGAAATTCTGCTGGCTGCCGAGCTGGCACAGAATGGACTGAGTTATTCGGATCAGCCGGGCAAAGATGTACAGATTATTTATCTGGGCTTTCCCGATCTGAATCAGGCACTGCTCGGCAAAAATATCGACGCCATCATGCAGTCCGAGCCGTATTCTTCACAGGCGATCAATAAGGGCTTTGGTAATGAAATCATCAAGCCCTATGACACACCGATAGGCGAGCCAATACGTACTATGGTGATGACAGAAAAGTTCTATAAAGAACGTCGTCCGGTCGCCGAAAAATTCATGCGCTGCTTTGTGGAAGCCACCAAGACTTTCATCGACAAGCCTGAAATCGCCGAAAAATATGTACGTGAAAATATGTTCAAAGGCCAGATCACGCACGATGACTTTGCTGATGCAATCAGTAATTCGCCTTACAGCTATGATGTGACGCCTGAACATATACAGATCACTACCGATCTGATGCAAAAATATGGCATAGGCAAAATGGCAAAGCCACCAGTCGCTAAAGACTGGGTCAAGACTGATTTGCTGGAGCAGGCAAAGAAATCACTGGGTATCAAATAATCCGTCTTCATACTGAGCAGGTCAGCCTGAAACAAAGCTGACCTGCCGGATAAAATTTTCAAGGAATTTCTATGAATAGCAAATGGCGTGAAATTGGCGCAGGGCTGATTGTGCCCGTCGTTCTGATCGCACTCTGGCAATGGGTGACCAGTAATGGCTGGGTCAACCCGCAGGTATTGCCGTCACCGTTGGCAGTCGTTAAAAAATGGATAGAGTATGCGAGCCCGCTGGAAGCCTATGATCCGGCCAGCATGAGTCGTCTGGCCTGGATTTTTTCTGGTGAGCTGATCCGCGATACTTTAGGCAGTATGTATCGCGTCGTGGTTGGTTTTCTGATCGGCGCCGGACTGGCCTTGCCGCTGGGACTGGCAATGGGTTCCAGCCAGCGTGTGTATGCATGGATGAATCCACTGATACAGGTGTTGCGTCCGATTCCACCGATCGCCTACATCCCGCTTTCTATTTTGTGGTTTGGACTGGGCAATCCTCCGGCGGTTTTCCTGATTTCTATCGGTGCGTTTTTCCCGGTACTGATGAATACCATCGCCGGGGTCAGGCATGTGGATGGTATCTATATCCGTGCTGCACGCAATCTGGGTGCCAGCCAGACAACCATGTTCTTACGTGTGATGCTGCCAGCGGCTGTGCCCTATATTTTGTCCGGTGTGCGTATCGGTATCGGTACCGCTTTTATCGTGGTGATCGTATCGGAAATGATCGCGGTGAATAATGGTCTGGGTTTCCGCATTCTGGAAGCGCGTGAGTACTTCTGGTCGGACAAAATTATTGCCGGTATGTTCAGCATAGGATTTTTAGGTCTGGCGATCGATCTGGCGATGAATAAACTGAATAACCACTTGTTGCGCTGGCACCGTGGATTGGAGAACTGAGATGACAAACACTGCACAAATTCAAGTTAAGGGCGTCAACAAAATTTTCCGCACCGGCGATAAAGAAGTCGTCGCCTTGCGCGATATCCAGCTGGAGATTCCGGAAGGGCAGTTTGTCTGTCTGCTGGGGCCTTCCGGTTGTGGCAAATCGACTTTGCTTAACGCTATCGCTGGCTTCTCGCTGCCAACATCGGGAGAATTGATCGCCAACGGTAAAGCCGTGACCCAGCCGGGGCCGGATCGTGGCATGGTGTTTCAGGAATATGCGCTGTTCCCGTGGATGACGGTAGAACAGAACATTGCGTTTGGTCTGGAAATCAAAGGCATGTCCAAAGCTGATATCGCAGCCCGCGTCAGTAAGTTATTGGGTATGCTGGGCTTGTCGGATTTCCGTCAGCGTTTTCCTAAGGATCTGTCCGGCGGTATGCGCCAGCGGGTAGCGATTGCGCGCGTGCTGGCGCTGGACTCACCTATCATGTTGATGGATGAGCCTTTCGGCGCGCTCGATGCGCTGACCAGACGCAATCTGCAGGATGAATTATTACGTATCTGGGCAGAACTGAAAAAGACCATCATCTTCGTTACGCATAGCATAGAAGAAGCGATTTATCTGGCGGACCGGATTGTCGTGATGACTTATCGTCCGGGAACCGTGAAAAAAGACTTGCTGATCGAAATGCCGCGTTTACGTGATCCTTCATCGGCGGAATTCAATCAGCTCAAGCGCGAGCTGGGGCAACTGGTGATGGAAGAGCAGCAGCGTCATCACAATGATGAATTAAAAATGGCCGCAGTGGATTAAGCTGGCCGCGCAGGGGCAAAGTCGGAAATAATACGGTCTTTGCCCCTGCGCTACAGAGCATGAATTCCTATAAACGCCAGATTGCCATGCTGTTACTTGCCACGCTCGCCGTGGTCAGTATTTTTGCGACCTATCTGTTCTCCAGCTACCAGGCCAGAAAAGATCTGCGGCAGAGTGGTGAGCGTCAGTTGCAGATGATCGCACTGGATCTGGAGGCGGTGTTGGAGCGGCATGAAACCCTGCCCTACACCTTGTCTTATCTGCCGCAGGTGGCGCAGGTATTGGCGCATCCTGAGAATCAGGACGGAATACGCGCACTCAATCAGGATTTGCAGACGATACAGCAACAGGCCAAGATTGCCGCCATCTATCTGATGGATGCCCAGGGCAATACGATTGCGGCGAGTAACTGGGATCAGCCGCAAAGTTACATAGGTCAGAACTTCAGTTTTCGTCCCTACTTCCAGGATGTGATGCAAAGGCGTAATGGGGCTGGCCATTTCTACGCGATCGGTAACACCACGAATATCCCCGGCTATTTTATTTCTCAACCAGTGTTTGCCTCACCCGGGCAACGTGGCAGCAGCGAGCCTGTGGGTGTGCTGGCGGTCAAAATCAGCCTGCATGAATTTGAAAAAGCCTGGCGCAGCAGCGAAGATCCGATCGCACTCAGCGACCGCCATGGCGTGGTATTTCTGAGTAACCGCGAAGTCTGGCAGTATCGCAGCCTGCGTCCGCTCGATGCTGAAGTGCAGCGCGATATCCAGGCGACGCTGCAGTATTCGGGAAAAACCATCCATGCCATTTCTGCACTGTCAAAAAAAGAACAAAACGGCTACGGCGAATACCTGACGCGTCCGATTGGACGTCTGGGCTGGCAATTGATGCTATTTCCCGATGAAGCTAAAGTGAATACGGCTGGGCTGGAAAGCGCGGCCATCGCCTTGCTGTTGTTGCTGGTGCTGGCGACTATCGCTGCCGCCTGGGATCAGCGTCAGCAACGTTTGCAGGAGCGGATAGTGGCTCAGCAGGCTTTGCAACAGGCGGCCGCGCAGCTGGAACAGCGTATCGCCCAGCGTACCCGCGACCTGACCCAGGCGAATGCAGACTGGGAGGCGCAATTCTGCAAATTGCAGCAGACAGAACAGGTGCTGCGCTCTACTCAAAACGAGATGGTACAGACTGGCAAACTGGCTATGCTGGGTCAGATGGCAGCCGGTATCACACATGAGTTGAATCAGCCGCTGACGGCGATACGGGCTTTTGCCGATAATGCGGATGTATATCTGCAGCGCGGTAAGCTTGAACAGGTCAGCGCCAATCTGCACCACATCAGCAGTGCCAGCGAGCGCATGGGTATCATCATCGCCCAGCTCAAGGGATTCGCGCGCAAGAGCGGTGATCAGCTACGGGCAGTCAATGTCACGCAATCGGTGCATGCTGCCGTCGCTTTATTGCAAAACGACTTGCACAGACTGGGCTTGCAGCTGGAGCTGCATTTGCCTGAATCCTTGCAAGTCTTAGGCGACAATATACGTCTCGAGCAAGTCATCGTGAACTTGCTCAGGAATGCGATGGATGCAGTCGAACAACAGCCGCGCTTATGGATAGAAATACGGGTTAGCGAACAGGCTGGGCAAGTCTGGATACAAATTTCAGACAGTGGTGCCGGTTTGCCGGATGCAGTGATCGCACATTTATTTGAGCCCTTCTTCACGACCAAGCCCAGCGGCCAGGGACTGGGTTTAGGACTGGCGATTTCTTCATCGATAGTGCAGGCTATGAATGGCACGCTGCAGGCTGAAAACCGCGCTGCCGGTGGTGCTTGTTTTACAGTACGCCTGCCGCTGCTGAACGCGGCTTCCGGACAGGATAGAAAGGAAACAGAGTGACTGTGGCACGTGTCATATTGATAGAAGATGAGCAGGCGGTCCGGCTGGCGACCACGCAAAGTCTGGAGCTCGGTGGCTTTGAAGTCAGCGCCTATGCCGCGCTGGAACAGGCTCTGCCGCACATTCATGCCGACTATGAAGGCATCGTGGTCAGTGATGTGCGTTTGCCAGGCATGTCCGGACTGGAAGGACTGGAAAAAATCAGCGCATTGGACAAGGATTTACCCGTGATACTGATCACCGGGCATGGCGATGTGCGCATGGCAGTATCCGCCATGCGTTGCGGTGCCTACGACTTTATTGAGAAGCCATTTTCCGCTGAGCGCCTCAGCGAAACCTGCAGCCGGGCTCAGGAAAAGCGCCGCCTGGTGCTGGAAAACCGTCAGCTGCGTCAGACCCTGGCACGTCACCCGGCCACGCCGGAACTGATAGGGCAAAGCCCAGGCATAGAAAAACTGCGTCAGTTTATCCGGCATATCGGGCCGACCCAGGCGGATGTACTGATACATGGCGCCACCGGTACCGGCAAGGAAGTGGTGGCACGTCAGTTGCATCTGGCCAGCGGCAGGACAGGGGAGTTTGTCGCCATCAATTGCGGTGCCTTGCCTGAGTCAGTGTTTGAGAGCGAAATTTTCGGACACGAAGCCGGTGCCTTTACCGGCGCGCAAAAGCGTCGCATCGGTAAGCTGGAGTATGCAAATGGCGGTACGGTATTTCTGGATGAAATAGAAAGCATGCCGCTGGCTTTGCAAGTGAAGCTGCTGCGCGTGCTGCAGGAACGTAAGCTGGAGCGGCTGGGCGGTAACGCGCTGATCGATCTCGATTGCCGCATCATTGCGGCCACTAAGTCCGATTTGCTGGCGCTGGCCGCGCAAAATCAATTTCGGGAAGATTTGTATTTCCGGCTCGCGATAGTCCAGCTTGCCCTGCCACGTTTGCAGGACAGGCGCGAGGATATACCTTTGTTGCTAGCCCACTTTGTACAATTATCGGCGCAACGTTTTGCGCGTCCTGTGCCGGACTGGACGCCAGCGCAGATACAGTTGTGGCAGCAAAAAGACTGGCCTGGTAATGTACGCGAATTGCGCAATTTTTCAGATCAGCTGGTGTTGGGTTTAGTTGATACTGGCGGAAGTGTGCCGGACGGCTCGTCTTCATTGCCAGCCAATGCCGCGCCAGACAGCTTGCCACGTCAACTGGAGCTGATGGAGATTTCGCTGATTTCCGAGGCGCTGCAAAAGTACCAGTTTCAGGTTGCCGCCGCTGCAGAGGCCTTAGGTATTCCGAAAAAGACGCTGTATGACAAACTGAAAAAATTCCAGATTGCCTTGCCCTGAAACCGTTGGCCGATTAGCGCGATGACTGCATCGTGGCGCTAATGAGCGCTTGTTGCGCTTGCTGTAAATAGGGCAGCGGATCGATGTCCGTCATGGCGCCGGATTGTTGTATGAACTGGCGCAGCAAGGACACATGTCCGGCACCGTAAATCACCAATAAGCGCTCTTGTGGCTGATCTGCCAGCCGCACCAGATTGGCGAAAATTCTCACATTGCGTGCATACCAGTGACCCAGCCAGTTCGCTCCCGGGCTGGCGTTCTGATCACCCAGCATGGCGTAGTCGAAATACTGGCGCTGACTGTGGGCGATCTCTTGTGGCGTATTGAATTTCACTAGCCAATCCGCGACGCTGTGTTGCGTCATCCACAGCCCTTCGGCTTTGGCCTGACTGGTATCGCGCATCGCTTGCAGGCGTTCTTGCATCCTGTGCTGCACAGCCCAGCTTTCGTAATCGTAGTGATGCAATTCAGCGGGGGGCATGTCATTCCAGTCGACCGCATACACTGTCTGGTGGCCGAGTCTGGCCGCCAGACGGAAGCCCAACTGTTGTACCTCATTTTTATTCAGTGCAGCAGCCTGGTCGCGGTAAGCGAGGAAGCGTTGCTGCAGTTTTTCCTGAGCGCGTGCATCTATCTCTACCGCGATTTTTGTCGGACGGAATGCACTCAGAGCTGCGCATAGCTGTTCGATTTCCTGCTGGCGCTGTGCGGACAGCACATCGGGTGATTCGATATTGACGACATCGCGTCCGTAATTGGCGAAATGTGAGGTCCCGATCAGCATGATCTGCGGACGTTCGCTGACGCTGCGCTGTCTTAACAGACCGCTTTCTGCAGCCTGACAGGCAGTGGCGCTGACTGCCCAGCTCACCAGCAGTCCGGCTTGCAGCAGACGGGAGGAAAGGGCGCGTATCTTCAACAACATGTTTACCTTTAATCAATAGAGGGTTTGTTTGGCTTGCAACTACGTTTATGATGAGATTTGCATGTTTAAGAAGCAATGTTTTTGCGATGAAATGATTATTCTTAGGAATGGAATGCAAAAAACAGATAAAAAAAGCCCCCGTGTATAACGGGGGCTTTCAGGATCAGACTGGAGCTGGCGTGATTATTCCGCGCCCATTTCCTTGATCAGTTTGTCTGCTTTATCCACATGTTTCATTTGCCACAGCATGTAGCGCAGATCAACTTGAATAGAGCGGGTTTTGGCTTTATTGAAGTCCCAGTCAGAGATGATGGAGTCCAGTGTGCCGTCGAAGGCCAGACCGATAAATTCACCTTTGGCATTCAGTGCAGCGGAGCCTGAGTTACCACCAGTGATGTCGAGTGTCGCCAGATAAGCCAGTGGTACCGCTTTCAGGTGAGGATCGACATATTTACCAAAGTCTTTGGCTTTGATTGCAGCCAGTTGTGCAGCTGGTGCATTGAACTCGCCTTTACCAGTAGCCTTCGGTGGGATACCGTTGACAGTCGTGAAGGCAGACCATGCCAGACCATCGGCGGTGCCGTGATCGCGGCCAGCAACTTTACCGAAGGTGACGCGCAGGGTGCTGTTTGCATCCGGATAGACAGCCTGGCCTTTGCTGGTCATGTAAGCGATTTTTGCTTTCATGTAGTTGGCATAGGCTTGCTGGATTTTGCCGGCCAGTTCTTCATCTTCAGCTTCGCGTTTCATAAAGCCATCATACATAGCGACTGCTGCTTTGATGAAGCTGTCATCGCTGGTTTTGAAGTCTGCTGGTTTTGCTGTCAGCCATGCGCTGCGTGCTGCTTTGTCAGCCAGTTTGCTGCCTGCATAGATCTTATCCAGCAATGCCTTCAGATCTGCTTCAGACATGTTATCGCTGATACCGATCGCTGCATCAAAATCTGCATTGCGTTCCGCTTTAGCTTGCGCTGCATATTTTTTCAGGTTATTGATTACCAGTGCTTTGTCTACGCTTTCCACATAACTGCGTTCCAGGCTTTCTACACCAGCTTTGAAGCGTGGCAGATCACGTTCCTGGAAACCTGCTTTACGTTCCGCATCCGGTTTGACACGTTCGTTAGCCAGACGGTACAGCGTGCGCGCTGTGCCTAACAGGCGTGGGAAGGAGCTGCCCAGATAGAATTCCTGTTTGCTTTGCGCATCGCGTGTTGCGATCAGTTTTTCAACCTGAACCAGATCTTCGCCAAACTGTTTGGCACGTTCCGGATTGCTGTTGACCCAGGCTTTCAGCTCTTCGTGTTCCTTGGTTTTACGTGCCAGGAAGTCGCTGCCAGCATAGCTGTCGAGCATACCCTGACGGTTTTTGTAGTAATTATTGATGCCAGCAACCTGACTTGCATACTTGAGGCGCGCATCATCATTGCCCGCGGTTTCCTTAGCGATGATCGCCAGTGTTTCGCCGGAGGATTTAACGAATGCCGGATAGTTCCAGTCAAAAGTGTAAGCCACTTCGGAAGGCAGACGGTGACGGTTAGTGCGGCCAGGGTAGCCCAGTACCATCACGAAATCGCCTTCTTTCAGGCCGTCTTTCGCCATTTTCAGGAAGTGCTTAGGAACGTAAGGAACGTTATCCTTGCTGTAGTCAGCGGCTTTGCCGTCTTTGCTCACATAGGCGCGGTAGAAGCCGTAGTCACCGGTGTGACGTGGCCACATCCAGTTATCGGTATCGCCACCGAATTTGCCTACGCCTTCCGCCGGTGCATGGACCAGACGGACGTCGCGGATTTCCATCTGTTTGATCATGTAGAACTCAAGTCCACCGTAGTAAGGGTAGACGTTGCAACGATGACCTTCGTCTTTTTCACAGGCGGAAACCAGTGCTTTGGAATTCTTTTCGATCGCATCGACGCGTTTTTTGCCAGTCAGTTTGGCGGTGTCTTTGTCGATGATTTTGTCGGTGACATTATTGACTTCTTTGGTCACGAAGATACGTGAACCTGGCTGCGCCGGCAATTCTTCTTCCAGGGTATTGGCCAGGAAACCATTAGCCAGCAAATCACGGCCTGGTTTGGAGTTGTAAGCAACGCTGCCATATACGCAGTGATGGTTGGTCGCAACCAGACCCTGCGGTGAGACGAAAGAAGCCGAGCAACCGCCCAGGCTGACGATGGCACCCATAGGGAACTCAGTCAGTTTGGTCAGGTTTTTCGGATCGAGTTGCAGACCAGCCGCCTTGAGCTGTTTCGCAACTTGCGGCAATTGTTGTGGCATCCACATACCTTCGTCGGCATAGGCGACGGAAGCAGTGCTGAGCACAGCCAGCGTAAGAAGTGTCTTTTTCATCTTTGTATTTATCTGAAAGTGTGAAATAAAATTTCTGTCCCTTGGGGCAATCCGGTAAGCCGGAAGGCGCGCAGTTTAGTGTGAATTCCGTTGAAAAAGTTCAAAAAAACCTGAAAATGCGGGAAATTTTATTCAGCATTGAATTTCACTAACCTCGAATTTATCTTTTTAATAATTTTATTTTCATCCTGAGCTTGAGTCCGTCATCTGTGCATAGCCTTGCGCTATTGGTGGAAATCAAAAAAAGCAGTTGCAGATAGTGTAAACTTAGCTGATGCAAATCTATTTACCTTTCCTGTCTGCAGCCCTGTATCTGGCTGCGCTCCTGCTGCCATTACGACAAGTGCGCGCTGCTGCAGCGCTCACGTCTGTTGCCTGGCTGCTGCAGGCGATCTCCTTGTACAGCCATGTATTTGCGGGCGAGGCCTTGCGCGTCGGCTTCGCAGTGATGTTGTCGGCAGCGCTGTGGATGACAGTCAGTGCCTATGTGCTGGAAAACCGCAGCTTTGCTTTAGGCGGTTTAAAAATACTGTTGCTGCCGCCAGCCATTGTTGCGGTCAGTCTGACCGCCTTGTTCCCGGGCAGCCTGATTCCGCTGTACGGGAAAACCCAGATGTTTCCCTGGCATGTAGCCATTGCGCTGCTGGCCTATAGTACGCTGACCATTGCTGCTTTCCATGCCGCGATCATGAGTTTGCAGGATAAGCATCTGCACAAACTACGTGCGCAGCCGGTCAGCCCCTGGCTGACGCAATTGCTGGATCAGTTACCCGCTTTGCTGACAATGGAAAAAGTCTTATTCCGGCTGATCACCATTGGCTTTGTATTGCTGACATTGACGGTGTTTTCCGGTATCGTTTTTTCTGAGCAGGTATTGGGCGTCGCGTTTAAATGGGATCATAAAACGGTCTTGTCTTTATTTTCCTGGGCTTTGTTCGGCATCCTGTTAATGGGGCGTCACTGGCGTGGCTGGCGTGGAAAAACTGTGCTTAGTTTCACGCTGTCTGGTTTTCTGGTTTTGTTGCTGGCCTATGTGGGCAGTCGTTTTGTGCTTGAAGTGCTGTTGCACCGGAGTCTGGTATGAGAATTATTTTGTGGCTGCTGCTGGGCGTGCTGGTGATTCTGGCGTTAAAGAAGAAAGCACGTGATATGCAGTCCCGGACATTTCAGACGCCGCCTGAGGCAGCGCCATCGTCTGCGCCATCGGCAGCTCCCGGTCATGCGGTAAGAGAGGCAGAGGATATGGTCAGTTGCGCGCATTGTCAGTTGTATGTACCTGTTTCTGAAGCGGTGCTGCGTGGCGAACTGCACTTCTGCAGCGCGGCGCATGCCGATCAGCATACACATTAAGCAGCACGATGCAGGCTCCTCTCCCCGGGTTTTCTGATCCTTCGCCTTCATTCTGGCGTTCGCTGCAGACCTTCAATATCTCGCGCATTGTCATCGCAGCCTGCTTACTGCTATTGCTGAATCTGCGCAGTACCAAGGATATCTGGGTCTTCAGTCAGTTGTTTGCAAAAGACATTTGTTTTGCCTATCTGTTTGCCAGCATTAGTTTTGCGCTGATCCGTTTTTTTCATCAACGGCACTTCGTTGCACAGTTGCTATTGCAGATTTTTGTTGATCTGCTCGTCATTTCCTTGCTGTATCTGGGCTCGGGCGGCGGGCGCGGCGGACTCAGCATCCTTTTTATGTTTCCGCTGGCTGGCGTGGCTATCCTGTCGCCATTGATCTGGGCCTTCTTTTTTTGCTCCATTGTCAGTCTGTTTCTGTTGGTGGAAGGAGTGTACCGCGCGCTGGAGCTGAATGATGGCAATCTGGTGTCGCAGGCCGGCTTGTTCGGGGCATCTTATTTTGCTGTGATTTATGTGGTGAGCCGGCTGGCCAATAATTTGATCCGCCAGGAACAGCTCGCGACCCAGCGCGGTAATGAGTTAGCGATGCAGCAGGCGATTAACCGGCTGGTGATTGCGGATATGGGAGATGGCATCCTGGTGCTGGATCATTCCGGCCGTGTGTTTGAAATTAATCCAGCCGCAGAGCGCATGCTGGGTGGTAATCTGAGCAAGGAGATGCTGGGCATTAAACTGGCCAATATCGTTGCACTCAGGCCGATGGCAGAGACCTTGGCTGATATGCGTCAGCGCAGCATCAGTGAGCTGGGACGGAATCCGGAGGATGATATTTCCTTTGTGTCGATTCCCTGCTATCAGGATGAGGGGCGCAGTGGTTTGAAATCTGGCTTTGAGGTCAGCAGTTTCGGGCTGCGTGCTGAACGTCCGCATTTCGTGACCCATCTCAAGCTGCGTTTTATTCTGGTTGATGATAGTTATTTGTTACCTCTTTCCACACAACAGGCGCTGGACCGGCGCTATACCATCGTGTTCATGCAGGATGTCTCGGATATAGAAAATCAGGCGCAGCAACTGAAGCTGGCTTCGATGGGGCGATTAACCGCCAGTATTGCGCATGAAGTCAGGAATCCCTTATCTTCCATTTCGTATGCAGCTTCATTATTGAATGAGGATCTAAGCCAGTTACTGCCTGAAAATCCACAGGCGCGGCGTTTGCTTCGTATCGTCGATGATAATGTCGCGCGTTTGAATCAATTGATTGAAGATATACTCAAGCTGTCGCGCAAAGCGAGAACCGATGTCGCAGCTTATCCTCTGATGCGCGTCGTGCGTGAGTGTGTGCAGGATTTCAGTGAAACCCGCAGCATTGATCCTGAGCTCATCCTGATCAGCGATGAGGTGGATTTTCAGGTCAGTTTTGATCCCGGACATTTGTTTGAAGTGCTGACCAATCTGCTGTCAAATGCAGTGCGTTATGCCAGTGGTAAGCCCGGCAGTATCCGGCTGCATGCCATGACCAGCGCCAATGGCCGTCAGGAATTGCATATCCAGGATGATGGTCCGGCGATCAGCTATGATGTCAGGGCACACTTGTTCGAACCGTTTTATACAACATCGCGCATGGGAACCGGTCTGGGTCTGTACATGGCGCGTGAACTGTGTCTGAATAACCGTTCCTTGCTCGATTATGAGTATCGGGTCGATGAGAGCCTGGGTGAACAGCTTGAGCCTAGCGGGCGCTTTGTGATTAATTTCTCAGGATTGTCGGTGTAATAGTGATGAACACAAGCAGCTGCCCAAAAATTCTAGTCGTCGATGACGAAGCCCATCTGCGCGAATTACTTGAGATTACCCTGATTAAAATGGGACTCGATGTCGACAGTGCAGAGAGTCTGGGCGTGGCACGCAGTTATCTGCAGAAAAATACCTATTCGCTGGTGTTGACCGATATGCGACTGCCCGATGGCTCGGGTATGGAACTGGTGGAGGAATTGAGTGCCAGCGATAAAAACACGCCGATTGCAGTGATTACTGCTTTCGGCAGTGCAGACAACGCGGTGATCGCGCTCAAGGCGGGCGCCTTTGATTACGTATCCAAGCCGGTTGCGCTTGATCATTTGCGCAAACTGGTGCGTTCTGCGCTGGAAATGCATGAAGTGGCGGCGGCACCGGTCAGTCGTGATCCGGAAGCCAGCCTGCGTGCGCCGTCCTTCCTGATCGGCAGTTCTGCCGGTATGCAGATGGTACGCAGCCAGATCGAAAGACTGGCGCGCAGTATGGCGCCGGTGATTATTACCGGTGAATCCGGCAGCGGTAAAGAACTGGCTGCACGTGAAATTCACAAGACCAGCGCGCGTGCCGCACAGGCATTTGTTGCGGTGAACTGCGGTGCAATTCCGGAAAACCTGATGGAAGCCGAGTTTTTTGGCTATCGCAAAGGGGCGTTTACCGGTGCGGTGGACGACAGGGATGGTTTTTTTCAGGCCGCCAATGGCGGCACTCTGATGCTGGATGAGGTGGCCGATTTGCCGCTCGCGATGCAGGTCAAATTATTGCGGGCTATTCAGGAGCGCCGTATCCGTAAAATCGGTGCCACGACGGAAGAATCTGTCGATGTCAGGATTATCAGCGCCACCCATCAGAATCTGGCGCGTTGCGTGGAAGAAGGACGCTTCCGTCAGGATTTGTATTACCGTCTGAATGTGATTGAACTGCATTTGCCGCCACTGCGCCAGCGTTTGGAAGATATACCGGAACTGGCACAAGGTATGCTGACTAAGCTGGCGCAGACGTCAGTCAGTCTGGCACCGGCCGCACTGCAAGCTTTGTTGCAATATGATTTTCCCGGCAATGTGCGTGAGCTGGAAAACATACTGGAGCGGGCACTGGCATTTGCCAATGATGGTTGTATCGAGCCTGGTGATCTGATGTTACGTGGCACCCGCATTGATACGCATGGTCTGCCTGCCGCTGCACTTACCACTAGTGCAGCCGTCGCTGCCGATTATGGTGCTGCAACTGCACCTGCAGCGATAGCGGAAGGGGCGCTGGAGTTGACTTTGCCCAGCTTGCCTTGTTCGCTGCCTGACTTCCTGGAGCAGGTGGAACGCGAAATGATACGGCGCGCCTTGCAGCAAACCTATCAGAACCGGACGCAGGCGGCTGAGCTGCTGGGTGTCAGCTTCCGTCAGTTACGTTATCAGATTCAAAAGCTGAAAATACAATAAGCTCGCAACTCTGCCTGTCCTGGAATAAATGCATGCTTATGGGCTTCGTCAAGTCCCTGACTGCTGCTGTGCTGGCCGGAAACGGCTTTCGGTTAGTGCTTACTTGCACTGTCGGGCGGCATTTTCTGTGAACCTTAGAAAGTCAATTCCCTAAGGGAAATTTTCATCAAAAAAATAAATATTTTTTCAATCAGAAAGCGCTTGCTACTGCCGCAGTGTGACACTAGAATTAGGGCTGTCGAGAAAATATGCACTATATCTAGTGTTTGATCTCATGATGAATTCTATGTTTTACCTTTCTTGCTTCACATCCCCCTCTAGCATTAACTGTTACACAAAGATGAGATTTACATAGCATTCAGCTATGTCAGGCAGTCTGTCGTAAAGCGCTGTACCCAATTAATCCCTCGTCATGCTGCGCACAATTTGCGTCGTATGACGCCCAGAAATTACTGAACCGGAGGCTCAATGCACTCTTCAACCGAAACATCCACGCTGACTCATTCTGATATCCCTGGTCTGCTGAATCCTGTTAGCGGATCTGCTGCGTCCAGTGGACAATTCAGTCAATACATGGTGATCCGTCGTAATGGCGCAGTCGTTGGTTTTGAACCATCGAAAATTGCGATTGCGATGACTAAGGCCTTCCTCGCAGTGAATGGCGGTCAGGGTGCGGCTTCGGCACGGGTACGTGAACTGGTTGAGCAATTGACAGCCACAGTGGTGGCTGCGCTGATGCGCAGACAACCTGCCGGTGGCACATTTCATATTGAAGACATCCAGGATCAGGTCGAACTCGCATTGATGCGTTCGGGTGAGCACGATGTAGCACGTGCTTATGTGTTGTATCGCGCCAAACACCAGGAAGAGCGCCGTCTGGCGCAGGAAGCACAGCGCGCATCCCAGGCCAGTCTGCCACAGATCCATGTTGTGGTCGATGGCGCAAAAGTTGTGCTCGACGTAGAAAAAGTACGTGCCATGATCGCGGCTGCCTGTATCGGCCTGGATAAACTGGCAGACGCAGAAGCGATCCTGACTGAAACCCTGAAAAATCTGTATGACGGCGTACCTGTCGAAGAACTGCACAAATCCGCAATTCTGGCGGCACGTGCCCTGATGGAAAAAGAGCCGGCTTACAGTCAGGTGACTTCCCGCCTGTTGCTGCATACAGTACGTAAAGAAGTGTTTGGCAAAGAAGTCGCACAGAATGATGCGGCTGCTGAATACATTACTTACTTCCCTGAATTTATCCGCAAAGGTATCGCTGCTGATCTGCTCGATACCCGTCTGGCAGAATTTGATCTGGCTACGCTGGCTAAGGCCCTGGTGGCTGATCGCGATCTGCAATTCAGCTATATCGGTTTGCAAACTCTGTATGACCGTTATTTCCTGCACATCCGCGGTACCCGTATCGAAATGCCTCAGGCTTTCTATATGCGTGTGGCGATGGGGCTGGCGCTGGAAGAAAAAGACCGTACTGCACGTGCGATTGAGTTTTACCATTTGCTGTCCAGCTTTGACTTCATGAGCTCGACACCGACGCTGTTTAACTCCGGCACACAACGTTCGCAATTGTCGTCCTGCTATCTGACTACCGTGGCTGATGATCTGGCTGGTATTTATGATGCGCTCAAAGAAAATGCTTTGCTGGCGAAATATGCAGGTGGTCTGGGTAATGACTGGACACCGGTGCGTTCACTCGGCGCGCATATCAAAGGCACGAATGGTAAGTCTCAGGGCGTGGTGCCTTTCCTGAAAGTGGTCAACGATACCGCGGTTGCAGTCAATCAGGGTGGTAAGCGTAAAGGCGCAGTCTGCGCCTACCTCGAAACCTGGCACATGGATATCGAGGAATTCCTCGACCTGCGTAAGAACACCGGCGATGACCGTCGCCGTACGCATGACATGAACACGGCTAACTGGATTCCGGATATGTTCATGAAACGTGTGATGGAAAAGGGCGACTGGACGCTGTTCTCCCCATCTGACGTACCGGATCTGCACGATAAATTCGGTAAAGCATTTGAAAGCGCCTATCTCGCTTACGAAGCCAAAGCCGCCAGCGGTGAGATCGAACTGTCGAAAAAAATCCCGGCACTCGACCTGTGGCGCAAGATGCTGTCCATGTTGTTTGAAACCGGACATCCATGGATCACATTCAAAGACCCTTGCAATATCCGCAGCCCGCAGCAGCACGTCGGTGTGGTGCACTCGTCGAATCTGTGTACCGAGATCACGCTGAACACGAACGAAAGCGAAATCGCCGTATGTAATCTGGGCTCAGTCAATTTGCCGGCACACATGAAGGATGGCAAGCTCGATCACGTCAAACTGCAAAAAACCATCCGCACTGCGATGCGTATGCTGGATAACGTGATTGATATTAACTACTATGCAGTACAGAAGGCACGCGAATCCAATCTGCGTCACCGTCCGGTCGGCATGGGTATCATGGGCTTCCAGGATTGCCTGCACATCATGCGTGTGCCATATGCATCCAACGAAGCGGTACAGTTTGCTGACACCTCGATGGAAGCCGTTTGCTATTACGCTTACCTGGCATCGACTGAACTGGCCGAAGAGCGCGGCACTTACAGCTCTTACAAAGGTTCGCTGTGGGATCGCGGCATCCTGCCACAAGACTCGCTCAAGCTCTTGATGGAAGAGCGTGGCGGCTATCTGGAAGCAGATTTCAGCGAATCGATGGACTGGACAGTGGTACGTGAGCGTATCAAACAACACGGTATGCGTAACTCGAACTGCGTGGCGATCGCACCGACTGCAACCATCTCGAACATTATCGGTGTCTCGGCCTGTATCGAACCGACCTACCAGAACCTGTACGTGAAATCTAACCTGTCCGGTGAATTCACTGAGATCAATGAATACCTGGTACGTGATCTGAAACAGCGCGGCTTGTGGGATGAAGTCATGATCGCCGATCTGAAATACTTCGACGGCAGCCTGGCTCGCATAGACCGCATCCCTCAGGATCTGCGCGAATTGTATGCGACTGCATTTGAAGTCAGCCCATCCTGGCTGGTAGAAGCAGCGTCACGCCGTCAGAAATGGATAGACCAGGCACAATCCCTGAATATCTATATGGCAGGTGCTTCCGGTAAAAAGCTGGATGAGACCTACAAACTGGCCTGGTTGCGCGGTCTGAAAACGACTTACTACCTGCGTACTATCGGTGCAACGCATACAGAAAAATCCACCACGAAAACCGGTGCCTTGAATGCGGTTGCAGTTGATGGCGGCAGTGGTTCTTTCAGTGCTGCACCGGTCGCGACAGCACCGGCAGTTGCGCCGGAAGCAGACGGTGCAGCCTGCTATCTGCGTCCGGGTGACGCTGGTTTCGAAGAATGTGAAGCTTGCCAGTAAGCACTGGCGCTTGATTGTATCAACCGGTGACAGTCAGCTGACTGTCACCCCTGTGTACTGATAGCGGATGCAAAACAGAGTTTAAGTCTCTGCATAGTTATCAGTACTCATCAATGTAAGGAATAGTGAAATGTTATCTTGGGATGATGAGGCCACCCCGGCCGCACCGGCACCGAAAGCTGCTGCTGCCCCTGAACAGCCAACACGTTTGCAAACGCAGGAAGTTGCGCTGAATCCGGCGCTGGTCAGCAAACCGGCTGCCGCTACAGATGAAACTGCACGTCGTGTGAACGCTGCAGACAAGCGCATTATCAATGGTCAGACTGATGTGAATCAGCTGGTGCCATTCAAGTACAAATGGGCCTGGGACAAATATCTGGCTGGTTGCGCGAATCACTGGATGCCGCAGGAAATTAATATGCAGCGCGATATCGAGCTGTGGAAAAGCCCGAATGGCTTATCCGAAGACGAGCGTCGTCTGGTGAAGCGTAATCTGGGCTTTTTCGTGACCGCTGATTCGCTGGCTGCCAACAATATTGTGCTCGGTACTTACCGCCACATTACTGCGCCGGAATGCCGCCAGTATCTGCTGCGTCAGGCATTCGAAGAAGCGATTCACACACATGCGTATCAATACATCGTTGAATCGCTGGGTCTGGACGAAGGCGAAATTTTTAATGCCTACAATGAAGTAGAATCGATACGCGATAAAGATCAGTTCCTGATTCCTTTCATCGACGTGCTGACCAATCCTGAATTCAAAACCGGTACTACAGAAGCGGATCAGACTTTGCTGCGTTCGCTGATCGTGTTCGCGTGTCTGATGGAAGGTCTGTTTTTCTACGTGGGCTTCACACAAATTCTGGCTTTAGGTCGTCAGAATAAAATGATGGGTGCAGCAGAACAGTATCAATACATTTTGCGTGATGAATCGATGCACTGTAATTTCGGGATCGATCTGATCAATACGATTAAGATGGAAAATCCACATTTGTGGACACCTGAATTCAGAGATGAAATTAAATCGTTGTTTTTGCGCGCGGTGGAGTTGGAATATCGCTACGCAGAGGATACAATGCCGCGTGGAGTGCTTGGATTAAATGCGCCTATGTTTAAAGGATATTTGCGCTTCATCGCAAATCGCAGAGCACAACAAATTGGTCTCGAAACTTTGTTCCCTCAGGAAGAAAATCCTTTCCCTTGGATGAGCGAAATGATAGACCTGAAAAAAGAGCGCAACTTTTTTGAGACGCGTGTAATTGAGTATCAGACCGGTGGAGCCCTCAGTTGGGAATAAACGCTTAATCAGCACCACGGGATTCCTGCCAGGGAGTACTCAAGGCTAACGCGAGATGTAAAACTCGAGAGGCCTCACCAAACCGAATGAACAGTCACAGACTACAAAGATTTGTACTGTCAGTGCCGCACTACCTGAGAAATTCAGGTATGGCGGCTTTTGGTCGTTCGTTTCGGAAGTCAGACATACCGACGCCGGCGTAGAACGCGGGCGTTTTTTTTGGTTTGATGTATTCTGCAGGAATAGATAAACCGATATGGCTGAAGTGCTGCATCGAGAGGGGATGCAGCAGTTCAGCCGGTGCCGAATTCATTAGCGCAACCAGCAGACTGTTTGCGCCGATGAATAATCCGCTTGAAAGGATAGAGCGGATTTAACTTTTATCCGATTTTTTTCCATCTCAATTGAAGGAGAAACAAAATGGCAACAGCACCACAAGATCAGCCAGGTTCGCCAGAACCAGCTGGTAAAAAAGCACCGGCAAAAAAAGCGACAGCGAAAAAAGCAGCAGCGAAACCAGCAGCTAAGCCAGCAGCCAAAGCGACTAAAGCAGTAGCGAAGCCAGCAGCCAAAGCGACTAAAGCAGTAGCGAAACCAGCAGCTAAAGCGACCAAGGCAGCAGCGAAGCCAGCAGCCAAAGCAGCGAAGCCAGCAGCTAAACCAGCAGCCAAAGTAACTAAGGCAGCAGCGAAGCCAGCAGCTAAAGCGACTAAAGCAGCAGCTAAGCCAGCAGTTAAAGCGAGTAAAGCAGCAGCTAAGCCAGCAGCGAAGCCAGCAGCGAAACCAGCAGCTAAGCCAGCAGCCAAAGCGACTAAAGCAGTAGCCAAGCCAGCAGCTAAAGTAGCGAAAGCGACTAAGGCAGTAGCAAAGCCAGCAGCTAAAGTAGTGAAGGCGACTAAGGCAGCAGCGAAGCCAGCAGCTAAAGTGACTAAGGCAGCAGCAAAGCCAGCAGCTAAAGTAGCGAAGGCAACTAAAGCAGCAGCGAAGCCAGTAGCGAAAAAAGCAGCCGCTAAACCGGCAGCTAAGGCGACTAAGGCAGTGGCAAAACCAGCAGCTAAAGTAGCGAAGGCAACTAAAGCAGCAGCGAAGCCAGTAGCGAAAAAAGCAGCCGCTAAACCGGCAGCTAAGGCGACTAAGGCAGTGGCAAAACCAGCAGCTAAAGTAGCGAAGGCAACTAAAGCAGCAGCGAAGCCAGTAGCGAAAAAAGCAGCCGCTAAACCGGCAGCTAAGGCGACTAAGGCAGTGGCAAAACCAGCAGCTAAAGTAGCGAAGGCAACTAAAGCAGCAGCGAAGCCAGTAGCGAAAAAAGCAGCAGCTAAACCAGCAGCTAAGGCCGCAACAAAAGCAGTAGCGAAGCCAGCAGCTAAAGCAACAAAGGCAGCAGCCAAGCCAGCAGCTAAAGCAACAAAGGCAGCAGCCAAGCCAGCGGCTAAAGCAACTAAGGTAGCAGCTAAACCTGCAGCCAAAGTAACTAAAGCGGTAGCGAAGCCAGCAGCTAAGGTAGCGAAGGCGACTAAAGCAGCAGCCAAGCCAGCAGCTAAAGTAACGAAAGCCGCAGCGAAGCCAGCCGCTAAAAAAACAGCAGCTAAGAAAACAGCTGAAGCGAAAGCAGTTGTGAATGCCAATGCAGCATGGCCTTTCCCAACCAGCACAAATCGTCCTGCGTAATTCTGAACTGCTTGGATGCCTGTGAGTCTTCAGGCACAATACCCACTGCGTGAACCTTCACCCGGTGGGTTTTTTATTTTGAGGACGACTTGTGCTGCATGAACTTTTGACTTTTGTCGTGGATACGATCACTGGCTTGTTTGCCAGTTTCCTGCTGTTGAGATTTTGGATGCAGGTGCTCAGAGTCCGGCCGCCAGCTCAGTTAGCGCAAGCGATATTTCAGTTGACCGATTGGCTGGTACATCCTATCCGGCGTCTGGTGCCTGGCTATAAGGGCTATGACTGGGCCAGTCTGATCGCGACCTTCCTGGTTGCCTTGGTCGCGATGCTGGTTGATTTCTGGGTGTTGGCGCAGTTTCCGGTGCAGGCCATACTGATCATGGCCTTGTTCCGTATGGTGCAATGGATCTTGTATGGACTGATGGCGCTGCTGGTATTGGAAGCTATCTTTAGCTGGGTGAATCCGAGTGCACCATTTGCACCCTTAATCCGCGCTTTGAATGAGCCGGTATTAAATCCGATTCGCAAAATTCTGCCATCGCTGGGCGGTCTGGATTTTTCTCCGCTGCTTGCTTTGCTGTTGCTGCAGGTAGTGCACCGGGTGCTCAGTGCATCGCTACCTGCATTACTGATGCTCTGAGCTGCTTCAGGCTTGTACCAAGGCCGCTGTCGATTGCCGGATGATTAGTGAAGACTTCAGCATTTCGCGGCGCAATGGTGCATCAGGCTCAGCAATACGCTTCACCAGGGTCTGCGCAGTCAGCTGCCCGATCACATGTTTAGGCTGGGCGATTGTGGTCAGCGGTGGGTTGCTGAATGAAGCCAGTGCAATATCATCGTAACCGATCACCGATAAATCTTTTGGTATGCTCACACCCGCTGCATTCGCGGCACAAATGCCACCGATCGCCATCAGATCATTGCTGGCAAAAATGGCAGTCGGTCTGTCACTCAGTGCCAGCAACTGCTGAAATGCGTTATACCCACCCTGGCTGGTGAAATCCGCGTGAATCAGATAATCAGGGCGGAATGCGATGCCCGCTTCTTTGAGTGCCTGCATATAGCCGGTTACGCGGCCACCACTGGGCAGCAGGGTATCCGGGCCAGCCACGCAGGCGATTTTGCGATGACCCAGTGACAGCAGATAGCGTGTCGCTTCATAGCCACCTTGCACATGATCCGCTTCAATAAAATCCGCCGCTACACCGGTTACTTCGCGGTCGACCAACACTTTGGGAATGCCTTCATCCGCCAGTAACTGACTCAGGTCCTCATCCGAACCGGAGGACACCAGGATCAGCCCATCTATCCTTTTCTCCATCAATACGCGAATATAGGCCGCTTGTTTTTTCGGGTCATCGTAGGAATTACACAGGATAATGTTGTAACCCAGCTTGAAAGAAGCATCCTCTATTCCTTGTATCACTTCTGCAAAATAAGGATTAGAGTTATTCGGTATCATCATTCCCAGCGTGTGGGTGCGATCATTCTTCAGGCTGCGGGCGACGGCGCTCGGGATATAGCGCAACTCCTGAATCACCGCCAAAACACGTTCGCGCGCATCTTCACTCACCACCCGGGTGTTGTTGATGACATGCGAAACGGTAGTGGTGGAAACGCGTGCTTTTTCTGCGACCTGCTTCATTGTTGCCATAAAAATTCCTGCCTTTCTGGGTCGTGATTATGACGCAGCTACGCAACTACGGTTAAACTTTTTGCAAATTCACAGCGCAGATGCAGTATCCGGCTGGCATGGTGATACTGCGCCTGCCTATCAATAAGGACCCAGCATGAATGATCTTATAGTGAGAAACGCTAGTTTAGCGGATGGCCGTCGTCATATCGATATCCTGGTCAGGGATGGAAAGATAGTCGCCACTGAGCCCGCGATTGCAGTGACCGGCTTACCTGAGCTGGATGCTGGCGGTGATTTGCTATGTCCGCCTTTTGTCGATGCGCATTTTCATATGGATGCAGTACTCAGCTATGGGCAACCGCGCGTGAATCAATCCGGTACGCTGTTGGAGGGCATTGCTTTATGGGGTGAGCTGAAACCGCATCTGACCCAGCAGGCCTTGGTTGACCGGGCGCTGCAATACTGTGACTGGGCAGTTGCCAAAGGCTTGCTGGCGATACGCTCGCATGTGGATATCTGCGATCCGCGTTTGCTCGCGGTGGAAGCATTGCTGGAAGTCAGAAAACAGGTGGCACCTTATCTCGATCTGCAACTGGTCGCGTTTCCTCAGGATGGCTTACTGCGCAGTGCCGATGCCTGGACTAACTTGCAGCGTGCCATCGCGATGGGTGTCGATGTGGTGGGTGGTATTCCGCATTTTGAACGCACTATGCAGGACGGCGCTGAATCAATACGTCTTTTGTGTGAATTCGCAGCAGAGCGCGGACTGATGGTCGATATGCATTGTGATGAGTCGGATGATCCTATGTCGCGTCATATTGAGACCCTGGCTTACCACGCACACCGGCTAGGTATGCAAGGGCGGGTCACAGGTTCGCATCTGACTTCCATGCATTCTATGGATAATTACTATGTCAGTAAGCTGTTGCCGCTGATGAAGGAAGCGGGCGTGGCGGCCATCGCTAATCCGCTGATCAATATCACTTTGCAGGGACGTCATGATCACTATCCTAAGCGACGCGGTATGACGCGGGTGCCAGAAATGCTGGCGCTCGGCATTCCAGTCGCGTTTGGCCACGATTGTGTGATGGACCCCTGGTATAGCATGGGGGCTGGCGACATGCTGGAGGTGGCGTCTATGGGCTTACATGTGGCGCAGATGACTTCGCAGGCGGCTATGCATCAGTGCTTTGATGCGGTCACGCGCTACCCCGCACAGATATTAGGCTTGCAGGGCTATGGGCTGGAGCCGGGCTGTCAGGCTGACTTTGTGATTCTGGATGCGCGCGACCCGATTGAGGCTTTGCGTCTGCGTCCGGTACGGCGTTATGTGGTGCGACGTGGTCGTGTCATCAGTCAGACTGCTGCACCAATTGCGCAGCTGAGTCTGGATGGACGTCCGCAGTCAGTAAATTTTCGTTTGGGGTAATGTCTGATGCGAGGCAGAACGGTCAGCCCTGAGGGCCGACCATGCTGCATGCTTGCTGTTGATCAGAGACGGGCGAAGGCGCGTTGTGCTGCTTCCAGTGTGGCGGCAATGATGGCACTGTCATGCTGGATAGAGACAAAGCCAGCTTCGAAAGCGGATGGGGCCAGATAAACGCCTTCATCCAGCATCAGATGGAAGAAGCGATTGAATTTCTCTTTATCGGTCGCCATCATGGCCGCATAGCTGGGTGGGATTTCTTTGGCAAAGTAAATGCCGAACATGCCGCCGACTGCATCGGCGCAGAAATCGAATCCGGCGGCTTGTCCCGCTGCTTGCAGGCCATCCGCCAGTTGCCGCGTCTGCGCGGTCAGTGTTTCATAAAAGCCGGGTGTCTGAATCAGCTTGAGCGTGCTCATGCCAGCAGCCACGGCAACCGGGTTGCCGGATAGTGTGCCAGCCTGATAGACGCCACCCAGCGGTGCCATATGCCCCATCAGATCGGCACGACCGCCAAAGGCTGCCACCGGCAGGCCACCACCGATGACTTTACCCATGCAGATCAGGTCAGCCGCAATGCCGTACAAGGCCTGAGCACCTTGCAAACCGACGCGGAAGCCGCACATCACTTCGTCAAAAATCAGGATGCTGCCATGCTGAGTACACAGGCTGCGCATGGTTTGCAGGAATTCTTTGGTGGCCGGGATCAAATTCATATTGCCGGCGACCGGCTCGACAATCACGCAGGCGATCTGATCACCAATAGAAGCAAATACCTCTTCCAGTTGCTGGCTGTTGTTGTAGTCGAGTACCAGTGTATGTTTGCTGAAATCTTCCGGCACACCGGCGGAAGTTGGGTTGCCGAAGGTCAGCAGACCGCTGCCAGCTTTGACCAGCAAAGAATCGGCATGACCGTGATAGCAGCCTTCAAATTTAATGATCTTGTCGCGCTTGGTGGCACCGCGTGCCAGACGCAGGGCGCTCATGGTGGCTTCCGTGCCGCTGGAAACCAGTCTGACTTGCTCGACATTCGGCACGATTTTGCAGATTTCTTCTGCCATCAATACTTCACCTTCGGTCGGCGCACCAAAGCTCAGACCACGGGTGATCGCTTGCTGCACGGCGCTGATGACTTCCGGATGGGTGTGGCCGACGATGGCCGGACCCCAGGAGCCGATGTAATCAATATAGCGTTTGTCATCCGCATCCCAGAAATACGGTCCTTCTGCGCGGGAAATGAAGCGTGGCGTGCCGCCTACTGAACGGAAAGCGCGTACAGGCGAATTCACGCCGCCCGGTGTGGTTTGTTGGGCACGGGCGAACAGGATGTCGTTATTGCTAGTCATGATAAGAGCAGTCTGAAGAAAAATGAAAGGCTAAACAGCGGAGTCGGGCAGCGGTTCGCGTGCCCAGAAAAAACGGTCAGGGATCAGCTTGCCCATGCCCAGTTGCTGCGCATGGCGTAAGGCAGCATGGGTGAATTCCTGTGCTTCCAATACCGCCTCCGGCACATCAATGCCACAGGCCAGCAGCGCCGTAATCGCTGCCGATAAAGTAGTGCCCGCACCTGCATGGGAGCCTGGAATGCGTTGCCACACGTCGCGCCGCACGACGCCCGCCTCATTGAATAAGGTATTGGCAAATTCGTTGTTGCCAGCCTGGGTCCCGGTGACCAACACAAATTTGCAGCCGGAATCAATCAGGGTCATCACATCGGCGGTCAGATCGTCGTCCTCGCCCTGATCTTTCCAGGTTTCTGCCAGACGGGATAATTCGACGGCTGAGATCACCAGCACACTCGCTTGCGGAATCAATAGCTCGCGGATGGCCAGTATCAGGTCTTCTGCTTCAGCCGTCTGTTCATTTACTTCGGAATGGAAAGGGTCCAGCACAAAGGGCAGATCCGGATAGTCGGATGCAATTTCAGCAATCGTGGTGACATTGTCGACACTGCCAGCTTGTCCCAGTTTGATTGCAGCGACCGGCATATCTTCCAGTACTGAGCGTGCCTGCTCGTCGATCAGATCGGCTTCCAGCGCATGGATACTGTCTATCTGAGCTGTGTCGCCGGTCAGTACTGAGGTCACGACTGGCAAACCATGGCAAGCCATGGCCGCAAAAGTGCCGATATCGGCAAATAAACCAGTGGCAGAGACCGGATCGGACGCGCCAAAGCTGAGAATGAGAGGAGAAATTTGGTTTTGCACGTTACGTAGATTAATATAGCCAGCTTAGCAGCGCTGACACACCTGAATTAGGGGGGCAAGCGGTCTGTTTATGCAGGATTTGCAGCAATTTTAATATTCTACTTGATTGAAGGGCTTTAGTCGTGAGTGATAACGTAGGTGGTACGCCTGAGTACAAAACATGGATGTGTCTGATTTGTGGCTGGGTGTACGATGAAGAGCAGGGCTTGCCGGATGAAGGCATTGCGCCAGGCACAAAATGGGATGATGTACCAATGAACTGGACGTGTCCTGAGTGCGGTGCGCGCAAGGATGACTTTGAAATGGTTGTGATTTAACCGCAAATCCAGTTTTTTTCCTTGTATTAAATGTTTATTCAGGGAAAATAAGCACAGGTGTAATTTTTTTTTGATAGAGTGCTTGTTTGCTCCGAATTTGTCGGATTTAGTCGGGAAGAGATGAGTTTATGTCAACGATGGCTGGTAATGAAAATTTAAAAATTATGGTGATCGACGACAGCAGCACGATACGTCGATCAGCAGAAATTTTTCTCGGACAGGCCGGATACAAGATTGTATTGGCTGAAGATGGATTTGATGCCTTGGCCAAAATCAATGATTCGCATCCGGATCTGATCTTCTGCGACATCCTGATGCCGCGTCTGGATGGTTATCAGACTTGTGCTCTAATTAAGAAAAGCGCGAAATTCCGTGACACGCCTGTGATCATGCTGTCCTCTAAGGATGGCTTGTTTGATCGTGCACGTGGCGCTATGGTAGGGTCTGATGAATATCTGACTAAGCCATTTACTAAGGATAGCCTTCTGAAAACTGTAAAAAATTACACATCAGAAGCGCAGGACAAATAATTCAGTTTTAAGTGAGGTGTTAGCAATATGGCTATTCAAAAAATTCTGGTTGTGGATGATTCTCCAACCGAGCGTTATTTTCTGACCGATGTTCTGGTAAAACACGGTTTTTCCGTGTCGACCGCAGAAAACGGTGAAGAAGCACTGCTGAAGATTAAAGCAGACAAGCCACAACTGATACTGATGGATGTAGTCATGCCGGGGCAGAATGGCTTCCAGATCACGCGTGCGATTGCCAAGGATCCGGAAACACAGGATATTCCTGTGATTATCTGCACCAGCAAAAATCAGGAAACTGACCGGATCTGGGGTTTGCGCCAGGGCGCGCGTGACTACCTGGTCAAGCCGATAGATCCTCAGGAGTTGCTGACCAAAATTGCTGCGCTCGGCTAAGCTGTTAGCGCACTGATCTCTGTTTCTTTCGATACTCCGGATAAGTTCATGACCCAAGCGTTGAGTGATGCTGCCACTCTGTCTGAAGTGGCAAAGCCTGATAATAGTGTCAGACGTACCCGCCTGCGCGAATTCCAGGCGCAGTTGGTTGACCGTATGCAGGCGGCTCAGCGTGGTGGTTTCACCCAGCTGAGCCAGTTGGGTGTGCTGATTGGTGGCGTACGTTATCTGCTGGATCTGCGCGAGGCAGGCGAAATCGTCAGCGTAGGCAGCCTGACGGAAGTACCGCTTACCCGCGATTGGTACAAGGGTGTGTCGAATATCCGCGGTAATCTGACCAGTGTGGTGGATTTACCGCGATTTCAAGGGCAGGAGCTGACGTCGCTGGACGCATCCTGCCGTATTGTAGGTTTTGCTTCCGTGCTCGCATTTAATGGCGGGCTGCTGGTGTCTCAGGTTCTTGGCCTGCGTAACGTGGCGGAAATGGAAGTCGTTGTAAATGAACCCGGTGCGGCCGACAGTCGCGCCTGGTTGCCCAGAAGCTTTCGCGATAGCGAAGGCCGGATCTGGCATGAGCTCAGCCTGGCTGCCTTGGTGCAGGACCAGGATTTTTTGCATATAGGTTTGTAATCAGTAGTTGTTTATGAGTTGTTCAGTAGTTTATTGAATACTGCTGATAGCTTTTCAATCGTTTAGGAGACTTAGTAATGGCATTCAATCTACCGTTCTTGTCCAAAGGAAAAGAAACTCCGGAAGTTGACGGAACCGACGTTGCGGCAAGGTCGCTTGGAAATGCTGATTCGGTTGAAATAGAAGAAGCAACAAATGTCCGTATGCTGAACCCGGAAGCAGTACCGGCAGCAGCGGCAGTGTCCGAGACACGCCCGGCCTTAGCCGCAGACGCACTGTCGGCAACCCATGCGGACGCGACCTTCATTGGTGATGCGCTGGAAAAAGGTGGCGATATCCGCCTGCCAATTATCGGCAAAATGACACTGAGACAACAGGGTCGTATTTTGACGTTTGTGATGGGTGCTTCCCTGATTTTAGGTGCAATTTTCGTGTATCTCAACTCTCGCCAGTCTGCGAATGTCTCAACTCAGGTACAGATTTCGGGTGATGTGCTGATGCACTCCCAGCGTATCGGTAAAGCGGCACCAAATGCGATTCAGGGTAATGTGGAAGCGTTTAAGCAGCTGGAAGATAGTCGTAACGAAATCAATGCAGATTTAAAGACCCTGCTGGAAGGTGGTAAGTACCAGGGGCGTTATGTGCCTAGTGCGAGTTCGTCGTTGACGCCGGTGCTGAATGAAACCATCAAAACCTGGCAAAGTTCAAACAAGGCGGCGGAAACCATTCTGAACCGTCGCAAAGAGTTGACTGGTTTCGGTCAGACTCTGCGCAAATTGAATACCTTGTCGCCGGTTTTGCTGGAACTCACAGAACAAATTTCCACACTCAAGGTGCAGGGCGGTGGCTCGGCACGTGAAATTTCCGCTTCCGGCCAGCTGGTCATGTTGACCCAGCGTCTGGGGCGTAGTGCGAATGAATTCCTGACTTCTGAGGGTGTTAATCCTGAAACGGCATTCTTGCTGAGTAAAGATACCAACACTTTCTATGATCTGGTGGAAGGCTTCCTGTCAGGTAGTGATGTATTGCGTCTGACGGCCACCAAGGATGCAGATACCCGTGAAAAACTGGAAGAACTGAAAAAAGTGTTCGCGGAATACAAAGACAGCGTGTCTGTGATTCTGGGTAACTTGCAAAACTTCATTGCCGCTAAACAGTCTGAACAGTTGCTGTTTAATGAAAATGAGGAATTAAAAGCCAAGCTGAGCGTTCTGCAAAAAACTTATACTGCGCAGCAGGATTCCACCAGTATCAGCTTCGTGATGGTCATGTTGTCGGCAGCTTTAGCACTGGCTGCTGCCTTAGGTAACGCGCTGGTTCTGTTGCAGGAAAGCCGTAACCGCGCTAAAGAGGCGAATGAACGTCGTCAGGAAGCAGCGTCCCAGATGCTGCAGGCGAAGAAACAGGAAGAAGAAGCGAAAGCTGCTAACGATCAGAACCAGGCTGCGATTTTGCGACTGATGAATGAATTGCAGGAAGTGGCGGACGGTGACTTGACGGTGCAGGCGACGGTTTCTGAAGATATTACCGGTGCGATTGCCGACTCGGTTAACTACACGGTGGAAGAGTTGCGTGGTCTGGTAGGTCGTGTTACCAACACAGCGGAGCAGGTTACCTCTGCGTCTGATCTGGCGCAGGATATTTCTAACAATCTGTTGGACGCGTCTGAACAGCAATCACGCGAAATTACTGATGCAGGTCAGGCAGTTCTGACGATGGCGGCGGAAATTACCGACGTTTCGCGTTCTGCGAATGAGTCGGCCGAGGTTGCGCGTCAATCGGTTGCTGCGGCGGAGCAGGGCGCGCATGCGGTTGAAGACGCGATCAAGGGTATGAATGAGATTCGCGAACAAATCCAGGAAACGTCTAAACGTATTAAACGTCTGGGTGAATCTTCCCAGGAGATTGGTGAGATCACAGAACTGATTTCTGACATTACCGAACAGACCAACGTACTGGCGCTGAATGCGGCGATTCAGGCGGCATCTGCGGGTGAAGCCGGACGAGGCTTCTCGGTGGTTGCGGAAGAGGTGCAGCGACTGGCGGAACGTTCTGCTGAAGCGACCAAACAGATCGGTGCGCTGGTTCGTACGATTCAGACCGATACCCATGATGCGGTAGCCGCGATGGAAAAATCCACTCAGGGTGTGGTTGAGGGTGCGAAGCTGTCCGATGCGGCCGGTACTGCGCTGGCAGAAATCCGTAGCGTTTCTAACCGTTTGGCGGAACTGATTCAGGGTATCTCGCTGGCGACGGAACAGCAGGCAACTTCTGCGAACGGCGTTGCACAAAACATTCAGCACATTCTGAGTATGAATGACCAGACCCGTACCGGTACCCAGCAGACAGCTGACTCCATTAAGCAACTGGCGTTGCTGGCGGAAGAGCTGAAAAACTCGGTGTCACGATTCAAAGTGACGGCCTGATTTTCAAGCTACGGGGCAGTATTGCCCCTGTCTTTTTGCAAGGCAATGAAGATTTCTTCATTGCCGCTTGAGTTTGCGGAGTACGCATGACATACGAATTTTCCAATTCGCCTGAGCTGTCAGAAGAACAGTTTGACACCGGACCTCTGTCCTGGGTAATGGCGGATATCCGTGAAGCGATTAATCATTCAGGCAAGTTCCTGACTGAGGCCCTGGTGCAGGATGAGGAAAGCCGCACCACGACTTTACTGCATGCGAAAAATTATCTGCATCAGGCGCACGGTGCTTTACAGATCGTTGATATTGATGGCGTTGCCATCGTCACAGAAACCATAGAAGAGTTACTGGAACGCCTGCAGGCAAAGCAGCTTGATCTCAACCAGGAAAATATAGACGTCATCCTGGATGCTTTTCATGCGGTATTGCGCTATCTGGAAGACTTATTGTCTGGCGCCAGTCATCAGCCGGTCCGTCTGTTCCCTTACTACCGTGGCTTATTACAGTTGAAAGGTGCCGAGCGTATTCATCCGGCCGACCTGTTTTTCCCGGCACTGGCAGTACGCGAGAAAATCCCTGAACTGACCGTGACCCATAGCGGAGCGGCACCGGCCTACAACGGTTTGCGCCAGCGTTTTGAAAAACAACTGCTGACGGTGCTGACTGCTAAAGATGCACAAAAACAGCAGGAAGCCGCATTGGCAATGCAAGAACTGGTTGCTGAAATCGATCAGGTCCAGTCCAACCCGCAGGCAAAAGCCTTCTGGGTCGTGATGCGAGCCTTCATCGAGTCAGTAGCGACTGGCAGCATTCCGAATCAGCAATATGTGAAACAAATTTTTGGTCGTATCAATTTGCAGATACGCCGTCTGGTCGAGGGTGTCACCACGATACCGGAACGCCTGTTACGTGATGCCCTGTTTTTTATCGCCCAGGTTGAACAGCCTACGCCTTTTGTGGCGCGTGTGCGTCAGGCCTATGCGCTGAATAACACGGTGCCACTCGATTATGACCAGAAAAATTATGGTCAGATCGCTGCAGGTGTGCTGAGCAGCGCGAAAGAGCAATTGACTGCAGTGAAAAACCTGTGGGGACGTATTGCCAACGGCGAGTCCGGTCTGGCAGATAAATTTTCGGCCAAGATGAAAGACCTGGCTGAAACCGGCAACGGCTTGAATTCTCCTGCGCTGTCCAAACTGTTGCGTGAACTCAGCGGTATTGCGCGTCATGTCGCGCATTCAGAAGATGGTAACAAGCTCGCGCTGGAACTCGCGACCAGCCTGTTGTTCGTCGAAAATGCACTGGATCAGATTACCCGTTTGCCGGCGCATTTTGCTGAGCGTTCGGAAGAGATTACCTCTCGTTTATTGTCGGTCGTGTCTGGTGATGAACCACAATCCCAGGCCGCCTGGATGGGCGAAATCTCGCGTGAAGCGCAGCAGCGTCAGACCATGTCAGTATTGGTTGCTGAGATGCAGGCCAGCCTGCGTCAGATTGAAAAAAATCTGGATGAATATTTCCGTCACCCGGATCAGACTGACTTACTCAAACCAGTCGATGGCACCTTGCACCAGATCGGCGGTGCGCTGGCAATCCTGGATCAGGATGACGCTATGCGTGCAGTGGAGCATACCCGCGCACTGATTACGCAATTTGTCGCGCCGGAAGATGGGCAGCTTAGCCCGGAACTGGAAGCCAGTCATCGTCAGGTGGCACAGAATATTGGTGCCCTGAGCTTCTTCATCGAAACGATGCAGACGCAGCCGGAAACCGCCAGGAAGAAGTTTACTTTTGATCCTGACAGTGGTGTGTTCCGTTCACATTTACTCGAAGCCCCGGTACAGAAAGAGTTGTTGCCAGCTACTGCAGATGTGCAAACAGCGCATACCGCAGGTCAGTCCGCTGCGGTACAGACTGCAGAACAAGAGCTCGCTAATCAGCAGCAGGAATCAGCCCGTCTGGCTGCTTCCTTAGTGGCGCATCCGGAAGATCAGGATTTGCAAGAGCAATTAAAGCAATCGCTGGAGTCGGAACGCAAAGTGGCGACGCTGCTGGATGATGCCGATGCGAGTGACCGCGCACGCGCAGCCATTGCCATGCTGGACAATGCTGATGATGAAGCGCATTCCGGTTTACAGCATCTGGTAGCAGGCGAAGCGCAGACGGCGGCAGTGGTTGCGCCTGCTGCGCAGAATACGCTGCCACAATCGGAAGAAGCGATTGATGCCGAATTGCTGGAAATTTTCCTGGGTGAAGCGGAAGAAGTGCTGGAATTCGTCGGACAGACTTTGCCTTTGTCGCGCAAAGATACGGATAATCAGGAATACCTGACCAGCCTGCGTCGTTCTTTCCACACACTCAAAGGCAGCAGCCGTATGGTAGGCCTGAATGTGTTTGGCGAGACCGCATGGCATATTGAGCAGGTCATGAATATCTGGCTGTCCGAATCTAAACCAGGCAATGAGAATTTGTATCGCTTGCTGGAGCGCGCCTCCCATGAGCTGGCATTGTGGACGGAAGAACTGAAGCAACAAGCCTGGTCGCACCGCACTGGCGCCGCGATTATCGAAGCTGCACAGCGTGTGAAATCCGGGCTCGATTATGAAGATGTGCCTGAGACCCTGGCACCGGCAGCTGCCGCACCTCATGAAGTCGCAGAGGCCACCGATACCGGCGCTGAAGTCGTTGAACCTGTTGCGTTTGCTGAACCGGTTCAGCCTGACAGCGTGGAATTGGATAGCATTGCTAAACAACTGGAGCCGGAGCATACCGCGCTGACAGCGCAAGCCGGCTTGCCAGTTGAAGCAGCTGCAGACGACGCACATGAAATCACGGCTGATGATGTTGTTGGTGATATAGCTGATATAGCTGCAAATGCGCTGACAGACACGCACGAGAGCGATCAGACTGCTGTGCATGAGCCTGATGCATCTGATGCTGCGCTCAGCGCTGAGCTGGAATCAGCCGCTGTGATCGAGGCAGAGCCGCTCATTACGGATGCCTCACCGGAGTTTGAACTCACTGCAAGTACACCGTATCAGTTCCCGGAAACGATCGCTGCGCCTTTGCAGGAAGCGGCTCTGGCGATGGATGACCTGGCTGCTGATGTGGCCGAGGATGTGATCGCGGATGTGAGCCTGGATACGGCATTACCGGAATTGACTGCATTGTCGGATGTGCCAGCACCGTCAGAAGAAGCTGAGCTGATCGAGATGACAGAGGTACCTGCTGATCTGGCTCACATGATACTGACGCCGGAAGCGGAGCTGCAGGCAGAAGCGCACACAGAAGCGCACACAGAAGCCGAACTGCAAGCCGATGCGCTGATGCCGCAAGTTAGCTTTGAACATCAGCCTGAATATCAACCTGAATATCAGCCTGAACGCAGCGATGAACTGCTGAGCAGTTCGCCTGAGCTGGTCTTGCCTGAAACGGAAATCGATGAAGTTGCAGTCGCCGGACAGATCCTGTCTGAACTGCCAGTTGTCGTTGAAGCCGGCGCTGAATCTGGCCCGGAAGCAGCGGATCTGCTGGCTGCTGAGCTGCCATCTGAACCGGAACTGACTGCGCAGATACTGGCTGAAATCGATGCAGAAGTGCGCGCCGAAATGCAACAGGCAGCACAACAACCGGATGAGCTGAACGCAGCGTCTGTATTGCCGGAAGACCAGCTGGTACAAGTCACAGCGCAAAATGAAGCGCTGGACCCTGTCCAGAACGGCGCAAAAATCATTGAATTCCCGGACTTAAGCAAACCGGCAGTCACACTGGATGACAATATTAAGCGCATCGGTGATCTGGAAATCAGTTTGCCGCTGTTCTCTATCTATATGGCAGAAACCGATGAAATCGTGCGCTTCCTGAGCCAGGATTTCGCGGAGTGGCGTCATGAGTCTTACCGGCCTGTGACCACCCATGCGATTCACGCAACGCACTCACTGGCCGGCAGTTCCGCCACGGTTGGACTCAAGCCTTTGCAAGAACTCGCGCATAGCCTGGAACTGGTGTTGCAGCGTCTGGCACGTCACTCTGTGGTTTTGCAAGCCCATGAGTATGATGTGCTGGATCACGCGCTGGATACTGCCAAACGCATGCTGCAAAAGTTTGCCTTGTCCGAAATGGCAGATTATGCGCCGGATGAAGTTAAACAGCTGGAAGCTTTATTGCAGGATGTGATCAGCCGCTCTGACGCTGGTGCGGACGAGGAATTCATCACCTCCACCAATGAACGCCTTGATTTGTCGGATTTGTCTGCCGTGAATGCAGATGCCGCAGATGCTGCTGATGTTGCTGCGCTGGAGCAGGTGGAATCCGCTGAATTAGCACAGGCACAGCTTGCACCGCATACGGAAGCTGTCGTCAGCAGTGTCAATGTCATTGATACCCAGTCTGCCAGCGAAAACACATCCGGCATCCAGATCAATGATGAACTGGATCAGGATTTGCTGCCGGTATTTATCGAAGAAGGGCAGGATTTACTGCCTATGGTAGGGCAGTTATTGCGCAGCTGGCAGGACAATCCGGCTGACAGTGCGACGCCACAGGCGATCGCCCGTCTGATGCACACCATCAAAGGTAGTGCAAGGATGGCTGGTGCGATGGGACTGGGACAGCATATCCATGATATGGAAACCCGCATCGAAAGTCTGATGGCTGCCGGTAGCACGGTACGTTTGCCTTTGCTGGATGATCTGATGGCACGCCACGATTTGAGCATGCAAATGTTCGATCAGCTGCAAAATCCTGAAGCATTTGCCCAGCCGGCCGTAAGCGATGCGCCGCTGACAGCTGCGCAAGAACTCGATCAGTTCCAGGAAGCGATGGTGGCTGGTGAAGCTGAACCCGCGGCTAAACCGCGCGATATGGTCAGTCTGACGCCATTGATGCCACTGAACACAGACGGCGCAAAGAAAACAAATTTCACGCCAGCTGTTCCAGCTGCTACTCCGGCTGCGGCAGCCGGTCCGGTGCCGCTGGTGCGCGTGCGCGCTGACGTGCTGGATCGCCTGGTTAACCAGGCCGGTGAAGTGTCGATCTCGCGTTCACGTTTGGAAAATGAAGTGGGTACGCTGCGTTCATCGCTGAGTGAGCTGACCGAAAACGTGAACCGTCTGCGTTCCCAGTTACGCGAAGTGGAAATTCAGGCGGAAACCCAGATTACTTCGCGTATGGCACATTCTGGCGACCGCGAATTTGACCCGCTGGAGTTCGACCGTTTCACACGTTTGCAGGAACTGACCCGCATGATGGCCGAGAGCGTGAGCGACGTGGCGACGGTGCAGACCAATCTGACCCGTACCATCGATGGCGCTTCCGGCAACCTGCATGTGCAGGCACGTCTGACCCGTGAATTGCAACAGGATTTGATGCGCGTGCGTATGATTCCGTTTGCCAGCGTGTCTGAGCGTTTGTACCGTGTAACCCGGCAGACTGCGAAAGAACTTGATAAGCGCGTCAATCTGGATATCCGTGGTTCCAACGTAGAAATGGACCGTGGCGTTCTGGAAAAAATGGTAGGTCCGTTTGAACATTTGCTGCGAAATGCGATTGTGCATGGCATAGAAAGCCGTGAGCAGCGTAAAACCACAGGTAAGAATGAAACCGGCGAGTTACTGATAGAAATCCGTCAGGAAGGTAACGAGGTCATGATCCGCTTTAAGGATGATGGCCAGGGGCTGAACCTGAACTCTATCCGTGAAAAAGCCCTGAGTGTAGGCCTGTTGAGTCTGGACGATGAGCCAGGTGAAGCTGAGACAGCCGGCCTGATTTTTGAGCCAGGCTTTACCACTGCATCTGAAGTGACTGAGCTGGCTGGACGCGGCGTTGGTATGGACGTGGTGCGTTCCGAAGCAGCCTCTCTGGGTGGCCGTGTCGAAGTCGTGACCAGCAGTGGTCAGGGTGCGGAATTTACGATTCACTTGCCGCTGACACTGGCTGTGACGCAGGTTGTATTGTTATCCGCTGGTGGCCGCACTTTTGCTGTTCCTTCGGTATTGGTGGAACAGGTGCAGCATCTGAAATCGAATGCACTGGCGAATGCGTATAACGATGGTGCCGTCATGTGGCAGGGCCAGCGCGTGGCAATGCATTTCCTGTCATCGTTGCTTGGACATCGTGAAGTGGTGCCGATGGCGCAGCAATACACACCTTTGCTGATCATGAAGAGCGGTACTGAACGCGTTGCTTTGCACATCGATGAAATTCTCGGCAATCGCGAGGTGGTGGTTAAAAACATCGGCCCGCAACTGGCGCGTATGGCAGGTATTGCCGGTGCAACGGTGCTGGGTTCCGGTGAAATCGTGTTGATTCTGAATCCGGTACCACTGGCGCAGCGTTTCGAAACTGAACGTGCGCGTCTGCCACAAGCTGGCACAGAAACCGTGCCGGGCGCTGTGGCTGACCTGCATCATCAGGAAACGATGCAGCCTGTCCGTAGCGAACCGGTACAGGGCTTGCGTACCCAGCATACAGTGATGGTGGTGGATGATTCCCTGACGGTGCGCCGCGTGACCCAGCGTTTGCTGACACGTGAAGGCTATCAGGTGATCTTGGCCAAAGACGGTATTGACGCGCTTGAGCAATTACAATCGGTCACGCCGGATGTGATGCTGGTGGATATTGAAATGCCGCGTATGGATGGTTTCGATCTGACCCGTAACGTGCGCAGTGACAGTCGTACCAAGCATATTCCTATCATCATGATTACTTCACGTACTGCGGATAAACACCGTAACTATGCGAAGGAACTGGGTGTGAATGAGTATTTCGGTAAGCCTTACCGCGAGGACGACTTACTGGCAGCGATTGTCCATTTTGTCGGACAGGAGCATGCCGTCATCGTCTGATGGTTGGAAGCCTGAGTATTTGAATAAACAAAAAAGCGGAGTTAGTCTCCGCTTTTTTGTTGTGTCTTTTTTGTGTCTTTTACTTAGCTGTCGTCAGAAACGGCCTGATTTTTCACCACTGCGTAACGGCTGAGTGTTTGCTGGCGTGCGACATCGTGTTCCACGATGGGATAGGGGTAATTCTCACCCAAGCTGACACCGGCCTGCTGTAATAACATGGGTGCAGCTTTCCACGGCGCGTGTAGGCTTTTTTTATCCAGCCTGGCCAGCTGTGGCAGATAGCGTGTGATGAATTTGCCGTCCGCATCAAATTTTTCGGATTGGGTGATGGGGTTGAAAATCCGGAAGTAAGGTTGCGCATCGCAACCTGAAGACGCAGCCCACTGCCAGCCGCCATTGTTGGCCGCCAGATCAAAGTCCAGTAATTTTTGTGCGAAGTAAGCTTCGCCGCGCCGCCAGTCTATGCCCAGGTCCTTAATCAGAAAACAGGCGGTCACCATTCTTAAACGGTTATGCATGTAACCGGACTGATTCAACTGCCGCATGGCGGCGTCGACCAGTGGATAGCCGGTATTACCGTTACACCAGGCCGCAAAATGCTGATCCGCCTGTGCACCTTGTTCCCACTGAATTGCGTCATAAGCGGGCTTGAAAGCACCTTGTACTACCCTTGGATGGTGGTGCAGTATCATGAAGTAAAAATCCCGCCAGATCAGCTCCGACAGCCAGGTTTCAGCACCTTTGCTGGCCTGAGTCCGTATCGCTTCCAATGCATGTCTGACCAGCTGCCGTATAGAAATCGTGCCGAAACGCAGATGCACGCTCAGATAGGACGGCCCTTTTACTGAAGGATAATCACGCCTGACATCGTAGTGGTTCAGCCTTGGCAGAAATGCTTCGCACAGTGCTTCAGCACCGGATACGCCGCTGGCTATTTTTAACTCTTCATCCAGGCTGGCGGCAAAACCCATCCCGGCCAGACCCGGCACTTCACAGTGCAGCGGTGCCTGTAACTGCTGACAATACGCATCGGATGGATAGGCACGCGCGTAGAAATCGCTGCCTTCGCCATAGAATTTTTTTAACCACGCATTTTTATACGGGGTGAATACAGAAAATGGGGTGCCGCTCTGTGACAGGACTTCATTCTGTTCAAAAATGACCTGATCTTTGCTGTCTAAAAATGCACAGGACTGCGCTTGCAACTGCGTCGCCACGCGCTGGTCACGTGCGATGGCGGCAGGTTCGTAGTCGCGGTTCACGAACACCGCATCGATGCCCAATTCGCGCACCAGCGCCGGGATCGCGCTTTCAGCCGCATCATAGCGTACGATCAGTTCGCCACCACGAGCCCGCAGCAATTGCTGTAACTCGAGCACACTGGCATGGAGGAAGCGTACCCGCCTGTCATCGGCTGGCAGGCCTTGCAAAATAGACTTGTCGAAAATAAAAGCAAAACAGACTTCGCGGCTCTGCTTCAGCGCGTGATACAGCGCCGCATGGTCGTGCAGACGCAAATCACGGCGGAACCAGACCAATGCGCGCTGAAAATTGGGAGTCTTAGTCATACAGAACAGATCAGGTTGAGGGAGGTTGGAACCCACGTCTTATTTCGCTGTGCGCAGGCTTCCTGGTATCCGGCGCACATTATCACACATCGAAAAAGCACGCTAAAACTGCTAAAATGGCGGCTATGGCGAAGCACACAAAATCCCTCCAAACCGAATCCCAGGAAGACAGTACGACGTCTGCTCCTGTTGTTTCTGATCCCGGCAGTCCGCTTTCTTCTGACACCGCTGCAGCTGAGGCTGCTGAATTAAATCTGAGCAATCACTTCCTGATTGCCATGCCTTCTTTGCAAGATCCGGTATTTGCCGGCGCTGTGGTTTATTTGTGCGAGCACAATTCACGCGGCGCGATGGGCCTGGTGATCAATCGTCCCACTGACCTGAACGTGGCAGGCCTGTTCGACCGTATCGATCTGAAACTGGAAAATATTCCTGACTCGCATCCTATGGGTAAACACGCCGTGATGTTTGGCGGCCCGGTGCAGGATGATCGTGGCTTTGTACTGCATGCACCGGCCGGACAATATACTTCTTCGCTCAAGGTGACGACTGAGCTTGCCTTCACTACCTCGCGCGATGTACTCGAAGCGGTGGCGGCTGGTGATGGCCCGGAAAAAGTATTGATCAGCGTCGGCTACGCGGGCTGGGGTGCCGGACAGCTGGAAAAGGAACTACTCGCTAATAGCTGGCTCACAGTACCGGCCCAGACTGACATCCTGTTTGAGCTACCGGTCGAGGAGCGCTATCAGGCCGCGATCCGTTTATTAGGCATCGATCCCTGGATGCTGACAGCTGAAGCGGGGCATGCCTGATGCGTACTCCTGAGGGCAGCATACTGGCATTTGATTTTGGTCTGAAGCGGATAGGCGTCGCAGTGGGTAATACCTTGCTGCGCCAGGCGGAAGCCTTACAGATTATTCACGCACCCGGCAATGACGCGAAATTCGCTGCCTTGAGCAGCCTGATACAGCAATGGCAGCCCGTGCTGTGTGTAGTCGGTTTGCCCAGCCATCCGGATGGCAGTGAGCATGAAATGAGTGTGCGCTGCAAGCGCTTCGCGAATCAGCTCAATGGCCGCTATGGCGTGCCTGTGGTCCTGGTCGATGAACGTTATACCTCGGCTGTTTTGCACGCACAGCGCGGAGAACACATAGATGACGATGCCGCCGCCCTGATTCTGCAACAATACTTTGATGAGACACCATGAGTACATCTACTCCTACCCTTACGCTGGATGCAGAGGCGCTGTATGCGCAATTACTGCAGCAGATACAACAGGCTTTTCCCGATACTGCCGGTCTGGCGGTGGTTGGTATTTATTCCGGTGGTGCCTGGATCGCGGAGCGTCTCGCGCGTGACCTGGACTTAAGCACACCGGCTGGCATGATCGATGTCTCGTTTTACCGTGATGACTATGCGGCGAAAGGCTTACACGCAGACGTCAGGCCGACCCAGATCAGCTTCGCAGTCGATGCGGCGCAGATTATTCTGGTCGATGACGTGTTATACACCGGGCGCACCACGCGTGCCGCAATTAACGAATTATTTGATTACGGTCGTCCGGCCCGCATTATGCTGGCTGCGCTGGTCGATCGTGGTGGTCGCGAATTACCGGTTGCTGCCGATTTCGTTGCCCATGTTGCCGCATTTGAACCAGCTGTCTCTGTCAATCTGCACCGCGCAGACGATGGCCTCTTGAGTATCTCTATCGACCATGCATAATCCTCAGCTCAATAAACACGGCGAACTCCAGCATCTGCTGACTATCGAAGGTTTGCCGAAATCCATCATCTACCACATTCTGGATACGGCTTCTTCTTTCGTCAGTATCAGTGATCGCGAAGTGAAAAAAGTCCCGCTGCTGCGTGGTAAAAGCGTGTTCAATCTGTTCTTTGAAAACTCCACCCGCACCCGGACTACGTTTGAAATCGCATCGAAACGCCTGTCTGCTGATGTGATTAATCTCAACATCGCGGCGTCCAGTACCAGCAAGGGCGAATCTCTGCTCGATACGATAGACAATCTGGCGGCCATGCATGCCGATATGTTTGTGGTGCGACATGCGACGTCCGGTGCGCCTTTTTTGATTGCCAAACATCTCAATGACACCCGTCAGCATCATGTACACGTGGTGAACGCCGGTGATGGCCGTCATGCGCACCCGACTCAGGGTCTGCTCGACATGTACACCATCCGTCACTACAAAAAAGATTTTAATAATCTGACGGTGGCCATCGTCGGGGACGTACTGCACAGCCGGGTGGCGCGTTCTGATATCCATGCCCTGACCACGCTGGGCGTGCCGGAAGTTCGCGTGATCGGCCCGCGTACCTTGTTGCCAGGCGGTCTGGAGCAGATGGGTGTACGGGTGTTCCACGACATGAATGAAGGACTCAAGGGCGTTGATGTGATCATCATGCTGCGCTTGCAGAATGAGCGCATGAGTGGTGCCTTGCTGCCATCCGCTCAAGAATATTTCAAGAGCTACGGCCTGACACCGGAACGTCTGGCGCTGGCCAAACCGGATGCCATCGTGATGCATCCGGGACCGATGAACCGTGGCGTGGAAATCGACTCTGCCGTTGCCGATGGACCGCAGGCGGTGATATTGCCACAAGTAACTTTCGGTATTGCCGTGCGTATGGCGGTGATGAGTATTGTTGCTGGTAACAGCGGTGGCGATGCCTGAGGAGATGAGCATGCAATTACAAATTAAAAATGGTCGTGTGATCGACCCGGCCAGCAACACAGATGCAGTGCAGGATGTGTTTATCGCAGATGGAAAAATTGTCGCACTTGGTAGCGCACCGGCTGGCTTTACTGCTGAGCGCATCATCGATGCCAGCGGTCTGGTGCTGGCGCCAGGCCTGGTGGACTTGAGTGCGCGTTTGCGCGAACCCGGTTTTGAATACAAGGCCACACTGGAATCCGAATTACAGGCCGCGATGCGCGGTGGCGTGACCAGCCTGGTCTGTCCGCCGGATACTGATCCGGTGCTGGATGAATCCGGTCTGGTGGAAATGCTCAAGCAGCGTGCCCATACCCAGCACAAAGCCCATGTGTATCCGCTGGGTGCACTGACTATAGGCCTGAAAGGCGAGTCCCTGACGGAGATGGCAGCGCTGACTGAGGCCGGTTGTATTGGTTTCTCTCAAGCAGAGCATCCGATCGCAGATACCAATACGATGCAGCGCGCTTTGCAGTATGCAAGTACTTTTGGTTATACAGTCTGGTTGCGTCCACAGGATGCGTATATCGGACGTGGTGGGGTAGCGCATGCAGGGCCGCTGGCTTCGCGTCTGGGCTTATCCGGTGTGCCAGTGATGGCAGAGACTATCGCCTTGCATACGCTGTTTGAGCTGATGCGCGCAACTGGCGCTAAAGTCCATGTCTGCCGTATTTCTTCAGCGGCAGGACTGGAACTGATCCGTCAGGTTAAGAAAGAAGGCTTGCCACTGAGCTGTGACGTGAGCGCCCATCATGTACATATGACCGATGCGGATATCGGCTTCTTTGATTCCAATGCACGTATCGATCCGCCTTTGCGCAGTCAGCGTGACCGCGATGCGATCAAAGCAGCACTGCAAGATGGCACGATTGATGCCATTTGTTCCGATCACACCCCGGTCGACGATGACGAAAAGCTGCTGCCGTTTGCCGAAGCTTCACCTGGTGCAACCGGTCTGGAGTTGCTGTTGTCGCTGGCCTTGAAATGGGCCGAAGACAGTCGGGGTGAAATCAGTATTGCGACTGCTATCCGTAAAATCACCATTGATGCAGCGAAGGTGGCTGGCATCGCCGGCGGCAGTCTGCAAGTGGGTGCTGAAGCTGACATCTGTGTGTTCGACCCGGATACCCGCTGGAAAGTACAGGCCTCCAGCTTGCTCAGTCAGGGCAAACACACGCCTTTCCTGGGTTATGAGTTACCAGGGCAGGTCAGAATGACGATGGTGGGAGGTCGCATCGCCTACGAATACGGTGAGCGCTAATCCATGTTGATCGCGCCGGAGCACAGGTGGGCTCCGGCGTTTTATTTTTCTCAGAGTTCTCAAGCTTCTTTTCGCTCTCACAGTTTGCCGTATAGAACACTGCGTTAGCTGGAGTGAGTTTGCCGCCTGGTCAGACCGGATCTGGCCGCGTCAGGCTGATGTTGTTGAATTCAGGCGTACAGAAATTCGCTTGCTTTACAACAATTGCATCATAGTACTGGCGTGAACTCTGTTTTATCGTAAATAATTTAGTTTTTCCTCTCCCTGGCGGGTTGGTGAGTTCAGTATGATCGTTTGGCATTTTTTTCGGGTCTTTATTCACCTGCTCGCAGGTCTGTTAACCTGTGGCTTGTTGTTTCCGTTTTCCTCTTCTGCCACGCAGGAGAAGCTGATACGGCGCTGGTCCAGAAAGCTGCTGGCTATCTGTACTGTAGATGTGGTATTTGATGATCGCTCGCAGGGTTTGCACGCTGAACCAGCCATGATCGTGTCCAATCATGTGTCCTGGCTCGACATCTTCGTCATCAATACCCTACATCCCTGCCATTTTGTCGCCAAGTCCGATATCCGCTCCTGGCCACTGATAGGCTGGCTGTGTGAAAAAGCCGGGACCATATTTCTGGCGCGCGGCAAACAACGCGAAGTGCGCCGTATTTACGAAGGTCTGGTTCATCAGATACAGGCGGGCAAACGGATCGCGTTTTTCCCTGAAGGGACGACCGCCGCACAAGGTACGGTGTTGCCGTTTCATGCCAATCTGTTTGAAGCAGCGATTGAAGCCCAGGTGCCGGTGCAACCCTTCGTGATTCGCTATGTGGATATGCAAGGCGAATTTCACCCGGCTGCAAATTTTATCGGTGATATGACTTTCGTTGACAGTATGCGTGAAATTTTGAAGGCACCGAAAATGCGTGCTGAACTGATACGTCTGCCAGCTATCGCGACCCGTGATGCACACCGGCGTGAAGTCGCCCAGCAAGCCCGAACGGCGGCGCAACAGGCTTTGAATATAGCTGAGCCGGTTTGAAGTGTTTGCTTAGTTCAATATAGGCCACTGTCGCTGGCAGCTTGTGTATATTGATCGTGTATGCACTGCCATTGACATCAGATTCACAAAGCTACGGGCGCATCCAGCATATCGGCATTGGTCAGCAAGGCTTGCACCGCACGTTCAAACAAGGGTTCTGCTTCCAGAAAACGTACTCTGCCATGTGCGATCATACGCCGGAACATACGCACACTGACGACAGAGGGTTCCGGTGTGCCAGTCAGGCTCAGCACCAGATGATTTTGTTCGGGGTCAACCCAGTTCAGTTTGCCCGAGGTCGGTTTAATTCCCAGATTGACTTCCAGACTTATTCCGCTGCGCAGACGCTCACGTATCGCTACTTCGTTGAGTGCATTGGCAGTTTCCGGCAGAGTTGCCAGCAATTCCGGGTCCACTTCCTTATCCAGCAATTGCACCTGTATGTCCAGCTCCTGTATGGCCTGCTCCAGAATTTTCTGAGTTTCACTGGCAGCCAGCTCAGGATCGATGACTTTCATCGCCGCTGTCTGATAGGCGAAACCTGAGAATAATTCGTGCAGTGCCGGCAGGGTGTACAAACGTTCATTGTCCGGGCCCGGTGCAGCCCGTAAAGCGCGGGTATGGGCGTCAACCAGCCAGTCCATCAAATGCTGTTGCTCATCGGGGGCAAATGCAATGCTGCCCAAGCCTTCGCGTATGGTATTTAAAATCAGAGGAAGCAGTGCAAATAACTGGGTTTTATCTTCCTGCTCCAGCTTAGGTAAAATACTCCATAACAGATCCGCTACCGTGAGGCGGTAGCGTAAGCCACGTTTTTCATCTGCCCGCTCAGCGAACTCTATCGCCTGTACCCAGCTGGTTTCGAGAAATTGTTCAAGGTAGGCATCCATGTTCAGCACATGCAGCACTTCGTGTAACTGTGCGCTGATATGCAATAGGCGCAATGCGCGGTGCTGTACGTCTTCTACCGTGTTGACTGCGATCGCAACATGCTCGTCACTCTCGCGCAGTTTTTTCGCGATAAAGGCATCCAGCTCATCGAGCATACGCGTGAATAACAATGCGCTTTCACTGTCATCATCAAGTAGTGTTTCGACGATGCGGCAGATTTCATCGGCGATATCTGCACCAGTCGGGTCTATCTGTTTCAAACCCAGCGATATAGAACCCACCCGGTTGATCAGCATTCGCGCAGGATGGCCTTTCTGCGTCAGCAGGCTGGGATCACGTAAGGCGACTTTCAGCACCAAAAATTGCAGACGCCCAAGCTGGGCGCGGATTTCAGCCGGTACGGTGTGGTCGCTCAGGATGAATTCGAACAGCATGGCGACCACATCGATGGTCATCTGTTCGTCGACGTCCTGCGTCATTTCATTGAGCGAGGATCTTTGTTCAAGTATTAAGTTACGGATTTCGCCGTATTGATTGAACATGTGTTCAACCGGCGTTTGAAATGCCTTTTGCAAGTAATGAACCGACTGTACGATGCCGGAGGCCGGAGCGGGTGCAAGGTTTTCTTGCCAGACTTCCCTGGATACGGCCGGATCAGCTAAGGGGGCTGGCGATGCAGCGCTGAATTCGTTCCCCTGATAGCTTGCCGGTCCTGAAACGGCTTCCTGCAGATGCATGACATCATGAGACGCTGAATTGAATTGCGACGCATCTGCCGCCAGTGCACCATCTGTCAGTGCCGGACTGCTGTGTGACGGTGCAAACAACTGACGTATCGCTTTGCTGATAGAGCCTTGTTTGCCCAGCCAGCCCGGGTTCATGCTGGCAGGCCGTCCAGCGCGCGCCGCATCCAATGCGCCAGCGCTCCTTGTTCCAAGCTGGCTCATCGCAGCTTGAGTGAGTGCTGCTGCCATGTTCATGGCCGTATGAGTGACTGCAGTTTTGCTAAGACTGTTATTGCCTGGATTATCTTGGGGCGCGCCGCTGGTGGCCACCCCCCTGACCCTGGCCAGCAATTGTTCCAGCCTGCCGGGTGCGGGCAAATTCGGGATGGATGGCATCAAGCCTTCAGGGTGGTCTGTCATGGTATTCATTGCACTCATACCGCCCATACCGCCCATACCCTGCATTGCGTTCATGCCAGATGCATTGCTCTGATAGGCAGTTTGAGCCCCAGCGTGCTGAGAGGAATATTGTTCTTCCCCGTAAGATTCAGAAACCTGCTCCGATGCGTTCGCTGCTGTGTTGCCGCCAGCGAAGGGAGGCGCTGATTGTGCTGATCCGTTTTTTTTGATCTTAAACTGTAGTTCAGCTGCGATGCCGTGCGCGGCCAGCAATTGATTGATTTTTTCGTAGATACCCTGAATGTGGCGGCGTAATACATATGCCAGATGCTCATTCATGATACGGGATAGTTCAGGTTGCAACTTTAATTCATCTAAGGCATTCGCTATACAACGCGTCAGGATGTAGGGACGGAACGGGTTTTCTCTTTCCTTGATGGTTTCCTGGCCGAAAATCAGCGCAATACGAATATTCAGGTCCCGGATCTGATCCTCTGCTTCAGTACGGAAGCTAGCGGTATTTTCATTCAGGAGCAATTCGTTTTCCAGCACACTTGAATCGAGCAGTGATAAGCCGCTACTATCCATGCGCAGCAAGGAACTGGGTCGGAAAGTGTTATAGGTGGTCTGAAAACTGCGCGTGAGCAGTGCGTCCAGACAGCTTTCTAATTGCAGCAACAAGGCATCGGCTTTGCGGCTGATGGTATAGGCGTGTAACAGCATTGCCTGCTCAGATGAGGAGCGGGCTGCTTCTGCTAACTTAAATATGTTTTCTTGCAAAGTCGGCAGGCTATCCTTGACCGCTTGCAAAAATGCCGCCTGAAACTGCTCGCGCGCAGCAGGCAAAAGCTCGTTCGGATCCATTACTTTCCTTCACGACAGAACATGAATTTCCCGTTCGGCACATTTTTACTCAGTCCTTCAGTACGGGGTAAATATGCGCTCTGTGAAATATTGTAAAAAACTTATTGGTATAGTATAAGGTCGATGAGAATTGCTGTGTTTCGTTTACGGCAGAAATTCAATATTGTTGACAAATATTACTGAAATGAAAACAAGGCCAGGCAAAAAACTTGTTTGTCATTCTGGGTCTTGCTGATCCCTGTTGAACCACAGATTCAAATTCGTTATCCTGGCAGCAGCCCCGCAATGACACACTCAGGCAGATTCAGTTGCGTTCAATGATACTCAGTGATGCTCAGTTACGCTGTCTGAACAGTTTAGCCGGATTTCGGCGCGGCTGATTTCTGTGTAATGCTGCAACTGAGGAAAAAACAGCAGGAATTGCTGGTCGAGAAAATCATGGGCTTCCCTGAGTACCGGCAAACCCGCGATCAGCGCCTGACCATTGCGTGACAGGCGTTTAGCCGTTCTCTCCACCGCCCAGCTGACACCTGCCCAATTCGCATAGCCGCCCAGCCAGTCATGCGCGACCATATGATCACTGATGTCGAGTAGCCTGGGTGGCAGTATGGCCTGGTAGTGAGTGATGCCTTGGTAGAAGCTGGCAATCAGGTTCTCCCGCGGCAGAGTACTGAAGTTGTTCCAGTGCGCAGACAGCAGAAAATCGAAATAAATATCGAGCAGAATACCGGCATAGCGGCGGCTGTCGGCGGGAAACACGCTTTTTGCCGCCAGCACAGCCGGATGGCGGTCGGTATAGCTATCGATCAGTCGATGGATTTTGATTTCCAGATTCATTTCGTCTGGAAAATCAAAGCTATGCCGTACCGGGACAAAGTCTCCTAAAATTCCACCTAACATGGCGGCCTGGCTGTACTGAGCCAGGAAAATATGTGCCAGAAAATTCATACTGACTTTAGCTTTGCAGACTTGCCACTTTAGCCAGGGTAAGCCTGGCGCTAGCTGTGTTTACCCGGTTTCTGTTGCTGTGGACAGTCGATTTGTATCACATGATGATCATGCAGCCGGACCGCAGTGAGCTGACCACCCCAGACGCAACCGGTGTCCAGGCTGATCAGGTTGGGTTCAACGATCAGACCCAGCGTAGACCAATGGCCGAATACCACACACTGATCTGCAGACTGACGTGGCAAATCAAACCAGGCCCGATAGTGATCCGGCGCTGCGCGTTTGCCTTCTTTGATGGCAAAGTCCATGCTGCCGTCCTGATGGCAGTAGCGCATACGCGTCAGTGCATTGATGATGCAACGCCAGCGTTCTGCACCTTGTAAATCCTCGCTCCAGCGATCAGGCTGATTGCCATACATGACGGCCAGAAAATCCAGCCAGTGATCGGATTGCAGCATCTGACTGACTTCAGCCCCCAGACTCTGTGCCTGCGCGATGCTCCAGTCCGGGAATAAGCCGGCGTGGATCAGTAAATGTCCCTGTTCCAGATGGGCCAGCGGACGCTGGCGCAGCCAGTTGAGCAATATCTCACGGTCTTCGGCCTGCAGGATATCCTGCAGGGTATCGGACGGATGTGGTTTTCGGATGCCGTGTGCCACCGCCAGCAAATGCAGATCGTGATTGCCCAGTACTGATTCGGCCCGGCCCGCCAGTTGCAGCTCGCGTATCAGGCGCAAGCTGTCCAGGGATTTGGGGCCGCGGTTGACCAGATCACCCGCAAACAGATAGCGCGCATCAGGTGTCAGTGCCTCGGTTTTTTCCAGCAGTTCACGCAACTGATCAGCACAGCCCTGAATATCGCCGATAAAGTAGGTGGCTGAGCTGACGGAATTTGCGGCAGCTACAGTATTCACAAAGGAGCCCCGATGCGTTTTGCTTCCGAGCGGCTGATCAATGCCTGCTGTTTTTGCTCTTCGCGCAGGCTGACGGTCATCATCGTTGGCCAGCCTATCAGATGCTGCTCGGCGATTTCTGCCAGCGCGCGTAACCAGGACGGTGACTCATTCAGGCAGGGGATGTAATTGAATTCCTTGCCGCCAGCATGTAAGAAGTCTTCCCTGACTTCCATCGCAATTTCTTCCAGCGTTTCCAGACAATCTACAATAAAGCCGGGGCAAATCACATCGATACGTTTAGTGCCTTGTTGCGCTAATTCTTTCACTGCATTCGAGGTGTAAGGCTGCAGCCATTCTGCGCGGCCCAGGCGGGACTGGAAAGTCACCAGATACTGTTCTTTACTAAGCCCCAGTTTTTCAGCCAGTAATCGGGCAGTTTTGTAGCATTCGCAGTGATAAGGATCGCCGCGTAACAGAAAAGCCTTGGGCAAACCGTGGAAGCTCATCACCAGCTTTTCAGGGCGGCCATGGGTTTGCCAGTGCTTGAGCACAGACTGGCGCAAGGCCTCAATATACGCATCGTGATCATGGTAGTTTTTGACCAGACGTAATTCCGGCACATTGCGCACTTGCTGATAATGCTGGAACACGGCGTCAAAGTTGGATGCGGTGGTGGTCGCAGAATATTGCGGATAACCGGACAGGATCAGTATGCGTTCATAGCCCTCAGCTTTGAGCTTGTTCAGCACCGAAGGAATAGACGGTGAGCCGTAACGCATCGCATAGGTGACGTGCACTTCATGGCCACGTTCGCCCAGATAGCCTTTGAGCAGTAAGGCTTGTTTTTCGGTATGCACTTTGAGTGGCGAGCCGTCTTTAGTCCAGATAGACGCATATTTTTTGGCGGATTGCCCGGAACGGAAAGGCAGGATGATGCCATTCAGGATCAGCCACCATACCGGACGCGGCACTTCTACTACGCGTCGATCCCACAAAAACTGTTTCAGATAACGGCGCACTGCCGAACGTTCCGGCGCATCCGGTGTGCCGAGGTTGAGCAGTACCACAGCTGTTTTACCGATCTTGCCATGAGAGTAGTCGGGTTCAGGATAAAAGCGCATATCAGTGAGTAAAATAAGTTTTTCGGGTTATTGAAACTAAGTGAAATTAAGTGAAACTAAGCTGGGAACAGTCAGCGCAGATTACAGACTGTGCGGCATATCCGGCTACAGCACACATCAAGAGGCTAGCAGCTCGCGTGCGTGTTTGCGCGTGGTGGCTGTGATCTCCAAGCCTCCCAGCATACGCGCAATTTCTTCCACGCGTTGCTTGCTGTCCAGCGCCATGATGCTGGAGATAGTTTTGCCTTCGGCTTGCCGTTTGCTGACCTGAAAATGCTGATTGGCCTGACTCGCCACCTGCGGTAAATGAGTGACGCACAGTACCTGCCTTTCCTGACCCAGACGCTTGAGCAGACGACCGACCACTTCGGCTACTGCACCGCCTATGCCGCTGTCGACTTCATCAAAAATCAGGGTGGGCGTCGCGGTGGCACAGGAAGTGATCACAGAAATCGCCAGCGAGATGCGCGCCAGTTCGCCGCCGGATGCCACCTTGGCCAGCGGACGGGCCTGTACGCCGGTATGACCAGCGACTAAAAATTCAGTTTGCTCCAATCCGTAGGACGCCGGTTCGCAGGGCTGCAAAGCGATAGAAAAACTGCCGCCACGCATACTCAGATCCTGCATCGCGGTGGTGACTGCCTGCCCGAGCTGGGCTGCGATATCGCGCCGTGCATGGCTGAGTTTTTTCGCCAGTTCCAGATAGGCGTGCTGCGCTTTTTCTTCTTGCTGGCGCAGGGTTTCCAGGTCGCTGGCGTCGGACAGCTGATGCAATTGTGCCGACAGGGTGTCCAGTTCCAGATGCAATTTATCTGGCGCCACATGGAAACGCCGGGCCGTGCTGTGTATCACATCCACTCTTTGCTCGACCTCGCGCAGACGGGCCGGGTCCAGTTCAGTGCGATTCAGGTAGTCACTCAGCGCATAGCTGGTTTCCTGCAAATGGATGCAGGCAGTATCGAGCGCATCAGTCACCGGTTTTAAGGCGCTGTCATAAGCCAGCAATTTCAGCAGACGCTGTTGAATCGAGGTGAGCTGAGACAGTATCGCGTGATCGGCATCCGATATCGCGCCAGCTGCCTGTTGCGCGCCGTCGAGCAGACTGACAGCATGCGCAAGTTTGCTGTGTTCCTGGCTGATTTGCTCCCATTCGCCAGCCTTGAGCTGCAGCTTGCTGAGCTCGCCGACCTGCCACTCCAGCCGTTCACGTTCGAGTAAGACGTTCCTGGTATTGGTTTCAAATTCTTCGCGCTGGCGGGCGATACTGCGCCAATGTTGAAACAGGCGTGCGACCTCAGTTACCAAGCCCTGTAAGCCGCCCTGGGTATCGAGCAAATCGCGCTGCACTTCATTGCGCAGCAAGGCCTGATGCGCATGCTGCCCATGAATGTCTATCAATAGCTCGCCGAGTTCGCGTAACTGGGTGGCTGTCGCAGTGATGCCGTTAATCCAGGCTTTGGAGCGACCTGCATTATCGATAGTCCGTCGTAAAATCAGCTGACCGTTAGCATCTGCAAACTCATGCTGCGCTAACCAGTGCTGACTGGCGGCATGGGTGGAAAATTCTGCACTGATATCCGCCTTGGCTGCGCCTTCCCTGACCATACTGGCATCGCCACGACCGCCCAGGCTCAGGCTCAGGGCATCGATCAGTATCGACTTACCTGCGCCGGTCTCGCCGGTCAGCACGCTGAAACCATGGGAAAACTCCAGTTCCAGATGGTCGACAATCACGAAATTCCGGATGGCTAGGGTACGCAGCATAGCATTCGCTTATCAATGATGGTTACTGTAGGTTGGATTGGGATGCTGACGGTATTTGCGGGTAGCAGCATCGTATGCAGGGCAGCAAATAACTGCCGCAATACGGCGTATTCTTGGCTGCAAACCCCGTCATTATAGGTGACTCCTGTTGCCACATGAATACTGCGCTCAGGCCACTGATTTAGTTCAGCGCGCCGGATACGGTCGGGTATTCATTCCAGTGCAGTTTTTCACGCAAGGTATGATAGTAGTTCCAGTCCTGAGGATGCAGGAAGGTCACGTTATGCGCTGAACGTCTGACGATGATTTTGTCCCCATGCTGCAAACTGGCAAAGGTCTGCATATCGAAGTTCACACTGATATCGCGCCCGGCAGCGATTTCGATCACGATTTCGCTACTGTCTGGCAGCACGATAGGGCGGTTCGATAAAGCATGTGGCGCGATCGGCACCATCACGATTCCTTGCAGGTTGGGATGCAGCAGCGGTCCGCCAGCTGACAAAGCGTAAGCCGTCGATCCGGTCGGAGTGGAGATGATCAAACCGTCAGAGCGTTGGTTGTACATAAAATGCGTATCGACATCGACGCGTAATTCGACCATGCCGGAACCGGCGCCGCGGGCCACCACGATGTCATTGAAGGCCACGCCACTGAAAATCTGATCGCCTTCACGCACTACGATGGCTTGTAACAGTGAACGGCGTTCCGAGACGTATTTTCCATCCAGCATATCCGTCAACACCGGCAACATGCGGTCGCGTGGAATATCCGTAATGAAGCCCAACCGGCCCTGATTGATACCGATCAGCGGGATGTTATACGGTGCCAGCTGGCGCGCAATGCCTAACATGGTGCCGTCACCGCCGATGACAATCGCAGCGTCTGCGCTTTTACCAATTTCAGCCACGGACATGACGGTAAACTGATCGATTTGCAGATGCTGTGCGGTCTCTGCTTCGATCACGACCGTGTGGCCTGCCTCATACAGAAAAGCTGCCAGCTCGCTCATGGATTCGAGGATGCCAGCGGCATTATGCTTACCAACAAGTGCAATCGTTTTTGGGTGTACAGTCATAAATTCACATTGAGTTCTGCGCTGCTGCGGCTGGCCCTAAGGTATTTGCATGCGGATCAGAGCCTTTGCTAACGCAGTTTTCCAGCTATTTTTGCGAAATGCTAGGAGAGCTTGCTCAGATTAGACCATAATTCATAGAGTTTTGAATCAAATGAGTGCTGAATATGACAATAAAAGCGGTGTTACTCGATCTGGACGACACCTTATGGCCAGTTGCACCTGTCATCCGGCATGCTGAGCAAAGCCTGTATGACTGGATGTGTCTACATACTCCGGCGGTCTGTGAGGCACATAGCATAGACAGTCTGCGTCAGCGCCGCAATCAGCTGGTCAGCACCGACACCCGGTTTACTTATGATTTGTGGGCCTTACGCCATACTTTGCTGACCCAGGTATTTCGCGAGCATGGCGAGCCTGAGCCAGAGTCGCGCGCCGATGCGGCAATGCAGGTTTTTGCCCATGCACGCAATCAGGTGCAGTTGTTCCCCGATGTGCAGACAGGTTTGCAAAGCCTGGGACAGCGCTTTCAGTTGGGGACGGTATCCAATGGATTTGCGGATCTGGAGCAGATTGGGCTGGCGCCGCATTTTCAGGTGTCATTGGCCGCGCACCGCTTTGGTTGCGCCAAACCCGATCCGCGGATTTTTCATGCCGCCTGCGATGCCTTAGGCGTGTTGCCGGAACAGACACTGTATGTCGGCGATGATTTACAACTGGATGTGCTGGGCGCACAACAGGCGGGCTTGCGCAGTGCCTGGATGTATCGCCACTCCCAGTCTGCGCTTCCTGCCGAAGCGGCGCATATACAGTTAGACCTGCAGGTAAGTAATTTGCATGAACTGGTGCAAATTCTTGAGACACTTGAGACACAATAAGCTGTCCCTGTGACAGCTTGGTTTAGAATGACATGATGCAACTTGATATCCGTGCTCAAACATTATTAAAAGCCCTGGTTGAACGTTATATTGCTGACGGTCAGCCGGTCGGTTCACGCGCCTTGTCGCGCATATCCGGTCTGGAGTTGTCACCGGCGACGATACGCAATGTGATGGCCGATCTGGAAGAGATGGGCTTTGTCGCCAGTCCACATACTTCGGCTGGGCGGGTACCCACACCACGCGGCTATCGCGTGTTCGTTGATGAATTGCTCACGGTGCAGGAAATCAGTGAAATTGAGCTGGAATCGCGTCTGCAGCCCGGCAGCTTGTCTCAACCGCCACAGAAAATTATCGCCAACGCGGCGCAGATATTGTCATCTCTGTCACAGTTCGCCGGGGTGGTGATGACGCCGAAAACCGGTTCTGTATTTCAGCAAGTCGAATTTTTACGCTTGTCTGAAAAACGGATTTTGCTGGTGGTGGTGGCGCCCAACGGCGAAGTACATAACCGCTTATTGCTGACCGACGTAGATTATGGTCCGTCCCAGCTGACGCAGGCGGCCAATTACCTGAACCAGAATTTCAGTGGTATCAGTTTTGATGAAGCCAGGTTACGTCTGAACGGCGAATTACGTCAGTTACAGACGGATATGACCAGGCTGATGCAGGCCGCGGTCGAGGCCGGCAGTGACGCCTTATCCGATCAGGAAGACGGCATGGTGATTTCGGGTGAGCGTAATTTACTGAATGTGCAGGATCTATCGTCGAACATGAGTTCTTTGCGCAAGTTATTCGATATGTTTGAGCAAAAAAGTGGTCTGCTGCAGTTGCTTGACGTCTCTAGCAAGGCCACCGGGGTGCAGATCTTTATCGGTGGTGAGTCGCAATTAGTGCCTATGGATGAAATGAGTATCGTGACGGCGCCATATGGTGTAAATGGCAAAATAGTCGGTACTTTGGGCGTGATAGGCCCAACCAGGATGGCTTATGAGCGTGTGATTCCTATCGTAGATATTACGGCCAAGCTGCTTTCTAACGCATTGAGCCAATAAGCCCGCTATACTGAAGTGAACAACACGCTGGCTTTGTTTTCGTATCTGGTCTAATTAACGAGAAATATGATGAACAAAAATGTGTCTATCCTGTTGATTGATGATAATGACATCACACGCGAGGTCTTGCGTGTTGTGCTGCGTGGCGAAGGCTATAACGTGGTCGGCGAGGCCACAGATGGCGGCAGTGGCCTGGATCTCGCGCTAAAGCTGAGGCCCAACATCATACTGTTGGATGTTGTGATGCCCAAAATCAGTGGCTTGGAAATTTTGCCAAAAATGAAAGATATGCTGCCTGAGGCACGCATCCTGATGGTAACCGCTAACAAAGATCAGGAAACCGTCAGCGAGGCGGTAAAAGCCGGCATACATGGCTTCATCGTGAAGCCATTTAATGCGCAGAAAATTATAGATACCGTGGCCGGCGTCGTCGCCAAAATGGGGAAATGATGTGGCGGCAGACAGAAAAATAACTAAAAGCTAATTGATTGTGCAAAATTAGCGCACGCTGATGCTACTGTCGGGCGCAAATCCAGCTACTTTGTAATTAAATTTAATTGCAATTAATTTAATTTTCCTTGCTTTCTTTCTCTTTGTGCTCGCACTTTTCTTTGGTGCAATTCCCGTAAATCGCGAGTGCATGCTCAGCAATTTTGAAGCCGCGATCCAGCGCGATCGCATGTTGTTGCTTCTCGATTTGCTCATCGTAAAACTCTTCTACGCGTCCGCAATCCAGGCAAACCAAATGGTCGTGGTGTGAGCCTTCATTCAGCTCGAAAATCGCTTTGCCTGTCTCAAAATGATTACGATGCAATAAGCCCGCCTGCTCAAACTGCGTCAGCACCCGGTAGACGGTCGCCAGACCTACATCCATATTTTCATTCAGCAAAATTTTATAGACGTCTTCGGCGGTCAGATGGCGTACTTTGCTGCTTTGAAAAATTTCCAGAATTTTCAGACGGGGTAAAGTCGCTTTCAGGCCGCTGGCTTTCAGGTTTGAGGTGCTGTTTGTCATGTTTTCATTCAAAAGAGTGCTATCTGCTTTATGATATCGGGTTTTAGGGCATGTTGCTCGATTACTGAGGTTACCTATGCGAATGTTGTTTTCAGAATCCATCCCAGTCCATGCTGGCCGGTTCGCAGCGATATTATTGCTGACAGCCTTAAGCGCCTGCGCATCTAAGACGCCTTTGTTGGCGGATGATGCAAGTAAAGCAGATCCTGCAGCGACTGCCACCTCTGGCACTCAGGTGTACGCCCCGACTGGCGCTAAAAAGTTTTTAGGCTATATCTCGCCCTATCGCGTTACTGTGCAGCAGGGCAACTTCGTCTCTCAGGAAATGATGTCCCAAATTAAAGAGGGCATGAATCGTGAACAGGTACGCACCGTGCTTGGTACCGCCTTGCTGACAGATATGTTTCATGAAGACCGCTGGGATTATCCTTTCAATCTGACCAAACCAAATGGTGAGCGCGTAGTGAGCCGGGTGACAATCCATTTTAAAAATAATCTGGTATCGAAATTCGAAGGCGGTAATCTGCCGAATGAGAAAGAATATCTGGCCCGTATTACCGAGTCCGCACTCACCGGTAATCGCGTCGAATCAGTGACCGATCTGGATGGCACACCTAAGAAAAAAGACAAAAAATAAGCAGGACAGCAGAGGCACTGTCTCAGTGCATACAAAGCTGAGACAACACTGAGTACTCAGGATGGCGTGAAACTTGTCGCGTCATCCGCAAGAATGACAGCATGACTGAAGAATAAATTATGAGCGAAATCAAAGTTGCAGTTGCCGGTGCTTCCGGTCGTATGGGGAAAATGCTGGTTGAAGCGATTGCTGAAGCTGGCGATATGCGGCTGGCAGGCGCGCTGGACGTGGCTGCTTCACCGGCGCTGGGCACCGATGCCGGGCTATCCTTAGGCAAGCCGTCTGGCGTGCTGATTTCCAGTGATTTTGCTGAAGGCTTGAAAGATGCCGCTTTCCTCATCGACTTCACCCGCCCTGAAGGTACGCTGCAACATTTGGAATACTGCGCTGCGCATGGTATCAAGATGGTCATCGGTACCACGGGCTTTGATGAGGCTGGTAAAGCAGCAATTGCAGAAGCCGCCAAGAAAACCGCCATCGTATTCGCACCTAACATGAGCGTGGGCGTGAACGTAACTTTGAAGTTACTGGAAATGGCAGCCAAGAGTTTTTCGCATGGCTACGATATCGAGATCGTTGAAGCGCATCATCGTCACAAGGTCGATGCACCATCCGGAACCGCATTGAAAATGGGCGAAGTCATCGCCGATACCTTAGGCCGCGACCTCAATGAAGTTGGCGTGTTTGCGCGCGAAGGCGTCACCGGCGAACGCGATCCATCTTCTATCGGTTTTGCGACTATCCGTGGCGGGGATATCGTAGGCGATCATACTGTGCTGTTTGCCGGCATCGGTGAAAGAGTGGAAATTTCCCATAAATCCTCCAGCCGTGTGACTTATGCGCATGGCAGTTTGCGCGCAGTGCGCTTCCTGCAGGATAAGCAGACTGGCTTATTCGATATGTATGATGTGCTGGGTTTGCGTTAAACGCCCGGACTGATTTGTAACACCAAGGCGTTTTCAGACTGAAAGCGAAGGATGATGAGTCAGACTATTGCGCAATACTGGCAACAGGCAGACAGCTTTGCCCAGGCACTGGCGCTGCTGCTGTTGCTGATGTCGTTGATTAGCTGGACCATCATACTGGCTAAGGCCTGGCAATTATCCGCTGTGTTGCGTAGTGCCCGCAGTGTCGCGGCATTCTGGACAGCGCCGGATTTGCAGGCTGGCTGCCAACTGTTGCAGGTGGCAGGTCGTCATTCTCCTTATTTGTTTCTGGCCTCAGCATTGCCACCCCTGCTTGAGCATCCTGCGCAGCATCTGGGGCGGCCTGCGGCGCTCAGCGATCGCCTGAGCGCTACCTTGCGTCAAGCCTTGCAGGCACAAACCCGGGTGCTGGAGTCAGGACTCACAGTCTTAGCTTCGATTGCCTCCAGTGCGCCATTTGTCGGCTTGCTGGGCACGGTATGGGGCATCCATCAGGCACTCTTGAAAATCGCAGACAGCGGTGCGGTGCAGATTGATCAACTGGCCGGCCCTGTCGGAGAAACCCTGATCATGACGGCGTTTGGCTTAGTTGTTGCGATTCCTGCCTTACTGGCCTATAACGCGCTGGGACGCCAGATACGGCTGCATCTGGCTCAGCTCGATGGCTTTGCCCATGACTTACATGCGCATTTCAGTGCGACTCAGCCTGCGGGCCCGGCATGAGCATAGGACGTTTCAGTCAAACCGGTTCATCCGCCCAGGAAAATAACTCTGCACTGGCAGACATCAATGTCACACCCATGGTCGACGTGATGCTGGTCTTGCTGGTCATTTTCATCATGGCAGCGCCGCTGATGCTGCCTGCGATTCAACTGGAATTACCCGCCACCCAGGCCCGTCCGGCACCGGCGCCCGCTGTGACAGTGCAAATCGCGATTGCGGCTGACCAAAGCCTGTACTGGGGCGGCAGCCGGATTTCGGCTGAAGAATTGCCCGTGCGTCTGCAGACCCAGGCCAGACAGTCACCGCAAACCGTAATCAGCCTGCAGGCGGATAGGGCCACCCCCTATGAACAATTGGCAAAAGTCATGGCGGCAGCCCAGGCTGCAGGCCTGAATCAGATCAGTTTTGTGACTGACAGCACCCAGCCTGCCCGGCCCTGAGTCTCTCCATCCGTCAGACAGTTAGCGTAGATTTCCACGTGCAGTTCAGTTGATACGCTGGCGGGCAGGCGCAATTTTGCGTCAGTCGCGACCGAAGCAGTTATAATCAAAGGTTCTGTTTATTTCCGCACCTACTTCCGGCCACGCCATGCAAGAAAAATACATCCCATCCGACGTCGAACAAGCGGCGCAAACTCATTGGAAAAACACGAATGCCTATCAGGCGGTGGAGAATGATCCACGTTTCCCCAAGGGGAAATACTATGCCTGTTCTATGCTGCCTTACCCTTCCGGCAAGCTGCATATGGGCCATGTGCGTAATTACACCATCAATGACATGCTGGCACGCCAGCTGCGCATGAAGGGCTATAACGTACTGATGCCTATGGGTTGGGATGCGTTTGGTCTGCCAGCGGAAAATGCAGCGATCGCCTATAAAAAATCGCCGGCCGAGTGGACTTACGCCAATATCGAAGACATGAAATCCCAGATGCAACCACTGGGTCTGGCTTTCGACTGGAGCCGTGAAGTTGCTACCTGTGATCCGCAATACTATCGCTGGAACCAGTGGCTGTTCCTGAAAATGCTGGAAAAAGGCATCGCTTACAAAAAGACTCAGGTGGTGAACTGGGACCCGATTGATCAGACGGTATTGGCCAATGAACAGGTGATTGATGGCCGCGGCTGGCGCTCTGGCGCTTTGGTGGAAAAGCGTGAAATTCCAGGTTACTACTTCGGTATTACTCAATACGCCGATGAATTATTGAATAGCATAGATACGCTGGATGGCTGGCCGGAACAAGTGCGCACTATGCAGCGTAACTGGATAGGCAAGAGCGAAGGCGTACGTTTCGCGTTCACGCATGATATTCGCGATGCGGACGGTGCCTTGGTACAAGACGGTAAAATGTTTGTGTTTACCACCCGTCCTGACACCATCATGGGCGTGACTTTCTGCGCAGTGGCAGCCGAGCATCCGCTTGCTACGCTGGCAGCAAAAAACAATCCTGCACTGGCCAGCTTCATCGAAGAATGCAAAGCAGGCGGCACCACCGAAGCGGAAATGGCGACCAAGGAAAAAGAAGGTCTGCCTACCGGTTTGTTTGTGACGCATCCTTTGACTGGCGAACAAATTGAAGTCTGGGTCGGTAACTATGTGTTGATGACTTATGGCGACGGCGCTGTGATGGGCGTACCGGCACATGATGAACGCGATTTTGCGTTTGCTAAAAAATACCAGATCGCGATTCAGCAAGTGGTGCAGGTCGCTGGCGAAGAATTCACGACCGATGCCTGGGCCGAATGGTATGGCGATAAGCAAAAAGGTCTGACCGTTAATTCCGGTAAGTACGATGGCCTGAGCTACAAAGCGGCGGTAGATGCGGTTGCAGCTGATCTGGCAGCCAAAGGTCTGGGCGAAAAGAAAACTACCTGGCGTTTGCGCGACTGGGGTATCTCCCGTCAGCGTTACTGGGGTACGCCTATCCCTATCATCCATTGCGACAGCTGTGGTGATGTGCCGGTTCCTTACCAAGATTTGCCAGTGGTATTGCCGACGGATTGTATTCCTGACGGTTCCGGCAATCCGCTCAAAACCCGTACCGATTTCCTGCATGTCGATTGCCCAAAATGCGGCAAACCGGCGCAGCGCGAAACCGACACCATGGATACCTTTGTCGATTCCAGCTGGTACTTCATGCGCTATACCTGCCCGGATGCGACCGACATGGTAGATGCACGCAATGACTACTGGATGGCGATGGATCAGTACATTGGTGGCGTAGAGCATGCAGTCTTGCATTTGCTGTATGCGCGCTTCTGGACTAAGGCCATGCGTGATCTGGGTCTGGTCAGCATCGATGAACCATTTAAAAATCTGTTCACGCAGGGCATGCTGCTCAATGAGTCCTTCTATCGTGAAGAGGCGAATGGTAAGAAGACCTGGTTCTACCCGAATGAAATCGAAGTGCAGCATGATGATAAAGGTCGTCCGGTTGCCGCCATCCTGAAGAGCGATGGCCAGCCGGTACAGATGGGTGGCATAGAAAAAATGTCCAAATCTAAGAACAACGTGGTCGAGCCTAAGGACATCATTTCTCAGTTCGGTGCCGATACAGCACGTCTGTTCACCATGTTTGCCGGTCCACCAGATCAAAGTGCAGCCTGGAGCAACAGCGGTGTTGAAGGCGCGTCGCGTTATCTGCGTCGTCTGTGGGCCTCAGCACTGAAGCTGTCGGATACGATAGCCGCCGGTGCCGTGGCTGCGACCAGCGCGCCAGCCTTTGCCGCCGATGTGAAAGTGTTGCGACGCGAAGTCCATCTGACCCTGAAGCAGATCGATGCTGACTATGACCGTCTGCAATACAACACGGTTGTTTCCGGCGCGATGAAGTTACTCAATACGATAGAGTCGTTCAAATCGGAAGCGGAAGGCTATCAGTTCGCATTGCGTGAAGCCTTCGGCATTTTGCTGCGTGCCTTGTATCCGGTATGCCCACATATCACGCACGCTTTGTGGCAGGAGCTTGGTCTGGTGGCGGAACATGGCGAACTCATCGATGCACCGTGGCCGACCGTGGATGAAGCCGCGCTGGTACAGGATGAAATCGAGCTGGTGGTTCAGGTCAACGGCAAACTGCGCGGCAGTATCAAGGTCGCTAAGGACGCCGATAAAGCAACGATAGAAGCGACTGCGCTGGCTTCGGAAGCAGTACAACGCTTCCTGGAAGGCGCACCGAAGAAAATCATCGTGGTCCCTGGCAAACTGGTCAATATCGTTGCCTGAGGCGTGAGCCTGAACGCCAACCAAGCTGCGGCCTTCAGTATCTGGCCGCAGCAGTTTATCTAGCTTATGTTGTTTATTTCCGGAGTGCGTCACATGCGAATTGGTCTGAGTTCAGTCGTGAAAAAACTGCTGCTGTTGCAGTTGGTTTTTATCCTGAGCGCATGTGGCTTCGCCTTGCGCGGCCCTGTCAGTTTTCCATTTTCCAGCTTGTATATTGCCCTGCCTGATGCCTCGCCTTTAGGTGGCGAACTGAAGCGCCAGATTCGTGCCAATGGAAAAACAGAGATACTGAGTTCACCGGAAAAGGCCCAGGTGATACTGGAAGTGATGGGCGAAAGCAGGGAAAAGCAAATCCTGTCGCTGAATAGCCAGGGCCGGGTGCGCGAATACAATTTGCTGTACACCTTCAGCTTCCGCCTGCGCAGCCCCGATGGGCGAGAATATCTGGCGCCAGCCAGCATGCAGTTTAAGCGTACGGTGACGTTTAATGAGTCACAGGTGCTGGCAAAAGAGGCGGAAGATGCCTTGTTGTACCGCGATATGCAAACCGATCTGGTGCAGCAGATTATGCGCCGTTTGTCGGTCGTGAAATTAGATCAGTAAGCGCCTCTCAGCGCAGGCTACGGAAAATTTATGCAGTTACGCTACGACGCCCTCGAACCGCATTTAGCGAAGTCACTGGCTTCGCTCTACGTAGTGACCAGTGATGAGCATCTGCTGGCGCTGGAAGCGGCAGATAAAATCCGTCGGGCGGCGAAGGCTCAGGGTTTTTATGAGCGTGAAATTCTGAGTGTGGAGCGTAGCTTTAAATGGGGTGCGCTGCTTGCCGCAAATCAGTCGCAATCCCTGTTCGGTGATAAAAAACTCATCGATTTGCGTATTCCTTCCGGCAAGCCGGGCAAGGATGGTGCTCAGGCTCTGCAGGAATATGTGGCCAATCTGTCGCCTGATAATCTGACGCTGATCACGCTGCCCAAGCTGGATTGGGCCAGTCAGAAAGCAGCCTGGGTGACCAGTCTGCAGCAGGCTGCGGTCTATATCGATATTCCGCTGGTCGAACGTTCCCATTTGCCGGGCTGGATACAGCAAAGGCTGGGGCAGCAACAGCAGAGTGCCGACCGCCAGAGTCTGGAGTTTATCGCCGACCGGGTTGAAGGCAATCTGCTCGCTGCGCATCAGGAAATTCAAAAGCTGGGTTTGCTGCATCCGCCTGGTAAGCTGAGTTTTGAGCAAATCCACGATGCCGTCTTAAATGTGGCTCGCTATGATGTGTTCAAACTCAATGAAGCCATGCTGACTGGTGATGTGGCAAGACTGGTCAGGATGCTCAACGGCCTCAAAGGTGAGGGTGAAGCTTTACCATTGGTGTTATGGGCCATGGCAGAAGAAATCCGTACCCTGCTGAAGCTGAAAACCGGCATGAGTCAGGGACGTCCGCTGTCAGCCTTATTAAAAGAATTCAGGATCTGGGGACCAAGAGAAAAACTCATGGACCCGGCACTGCGTCGCGTCACTCTGCAGACCTTGCAGATAGCGCTGCAGGAAGCATCACAAGTCGATAAGATGGTGAAAGGTCTGCGCAGTAAAGCATTTGCAGGCGATGCCTGGGATGCGCTATTACAATTAGGACTCAGAGTCGCGCGCGCAGCGTAAAGCCTTACAGGCGGCACTGCAGCCGCCAGAGCGTTTGCCTTAGCTCTGAGCCAGACATGATTAACCAGTTCGGATGCACAGGCATCCGCCAATTCCGGGAGAGCGCAGCAGGCTCTCAAAAAAAATGAGCGATATCAAGCAATATATGAATGGGCTGGGCCAGCGGGCACGTGCTGCGTCGCGCGCCATGGCGAAAGCCGACAGTGCGGCAAAAAATCAGGCATTAAAACTGATCGCTGCAGCGATACGGCGTGACGCTGCCATTTTGCGCGCTGCCAATGAGCAGGATCTGGCTGCTGCGCGTGCCAATGGCATGGATGCAGCGATGCTGGATCGCCTGACTTTATCCGATCAGGCCATCGCTACCATGGCGACCGGACTCGAACAAATGATCGCTTTGCCAGATCCGGTCGGTGAAATCTCTGACATGAAATTCCGCCCCAGCGGTATCCAGGTCGGCAAAATGCGCGTGCCGCTGGGTGTGATCGGCATCATTTATGAAGCCCGTCCGAATGTCACGGTGGATGCAGCCGGCCTGTGCATTAAAAGTGGTAATGCGACCATATTGCGTGGCGGTTCAGAGGCAATACACTGCAACCGTGCACTCGCAGGCCTGGTCATGGAAGGCTTATCCGGCGCCGGTTTGCCAGCCGATGCGGTGCAAATTGTGGAGACCACGGATCGCGCTGCCGTCGGCGAGCTGATCACCATGCCGCAGTATGTCGATGTGATCGTGCCACGCGGCGGCAAAAGCCTGATCGCACGCCTGATGCAGGAAGCGACCGTACCGATGATTAAGCATCTGGACGGGAACTGCCACGTGTATATCGATGATAAGGCCGACCAGCAAAAAGCGCTGGACGTCGCATTCAATGCGAAATGCCACCGCTACGGTACCTGCAACACCATGGAAACCCTGCTGGTGGCAGAAGGTATCGCGGCACAAATACTGCCCGCACTGGCTCAGCGTTACCAGACTAAACAGGTGGAACTACGCTGCGATGCGGCTTCCGCGGCCATTTTGGCTGATTACCCATATCTGGTGCGGGCAAGCGAAGAAGACTGGAGTACTGAATATCTTGCACCAGTGCTGGCGGTGAAAGTGGTGCCTGAGCTGGATGCCGCGATTGCCCATATCAACCACTATTCATCCAAACACACGGAAGCGATCGTGACCGAAGACTACAGTCGTGCCATGCGCTTTTTGCGTGAAGTGGATTCGGCTTCTGTGATGGTCAATGCATCGACCCGTTTCGCCGATGGTTTTGAATACGGTTTAGGTGCTGAAATCGGTATTTCCAATGATAAGCTGCATGCGCGTGGGCCGGTAGGACTGGAGGGTCTGACCTCGCTCAAGTACATCGTGTTTGGTCATGGTGAAGTGCGTCAGTAAAATCGCTTCTTAATCTGCCCTCATTTTTTGAAAGTCAGTATGCTCTGGATTAAAGCTTTTCATATACTGTTTGTGATCTCCTGGTTTGCCGGGCTGTTTTATCTGCCACGTATACTGGTCAACCTCGCCATGGAAAATGATGCGACCAGTACTGAGCGTTTGTTACTGATGGCACGTAAGCTCTACCGTTTCATGACCATACTCGCGGTTCCGGCGCTGGCTTTGGGGCTGTATCTGTGGCTGGTCATCGGTATCGGGCGCGGTCCCGGCAATGGCTGGATGCATGCCAAGCTCTTGTGTGTCTTGCTGCTGCTGGGTTACCACCATGCCTGCGGCAGCTTGCTGAAAAAATTTGAACAGGGCAAAAACACGCGCAGCCACGTCTGGTTCCGCTGGTTTAACGAAGTACCTGTACTGTTGTTGTTAGTTGTATTAATTCTGGTGGTGGTGAAGCCGTTCTGAACGGTGTCTGATCCAAAGCTTGCTCTCAACGGGTAGCAAGCTTTGCTCAGACCATCACCTTCTCCTGGCGCTTATTTTTGCTCTTATTTTTGCGCTTGTACTTGTGTTTATTTAACGGATAAAAGGTTCCCCATGACACGTTACTCTTATTTTTGTCCATGCCCGCGCGGCATGGAAATCGCGCTGGCTGAAGAGCTGGCTGAAATCGCAGCAATGGATAAAACCATGGCTGTCCACAATCAGGTGCCGGGCGGCGTGCATTGCTCCGGCAGCCTGCAGGATGGCTGGCGTATCAACCTGCATTCACGCATCGCCTCGCGCGTATTGATGCGCATGGGCCACTCCAGCTATGCCAATGAAAACGATATTTATGATCTGGTGCTGGAACAGCCATGGGAAGACTGGTTTGGCTATCACCACACCATACGGGTGGATGTGACTGCAGTGAAGTCTCCACTCAAGAGCCTGGAATTCACGACGCTGAAAATCAAGGATGCAATCTGCGACCGTTTCCGCGATCAGTTCACCCAGCGTCCATCGGTCAATACCCGCAATCCGGATATGCGCATCGTCGGTTTTCTGGATGCGAGAAATTTCACGATTTATCTGGATTTATCTGGCGAGCCTTTATTCAAACGCGGCTGGCGTCTGGAAACCGGTGATGCACCTTTGCGCGAAAATCTGGCGGCGGGTTTGCTGCGTACCGCAGGCTGGAAACCAGGCACGCCGCTGTTCGATCCTATGTGCGGCTCGGGCACTATCCTGATCGAGGCAGCGCAGATACTGGCTGGCATACCACCAGGCCTGAAGCGTGAATTTGCATTCGAAAAATTCCATCAGTTTGACCAGGATGCCTGGAATGCGATCAAGGCGCAGGCTAAGCCGCATCCTTTACCGGCTGAGCCAACTTTGTTCGGCAGCGATATTTCCGGCGACATGGTGGTCATGACGCGCAATAACCTGAATAAAGCAGGTATTCGCTTTGAAGTACCGCTCAAGCAGATCGAGGCGCAGGAAATCAAAGCGCCGACGACGCAACCCGGCATACTGCTGACTAATCCTCCATACGGCGAGCGTATCGGTGTGCGTGGTGACAGCAATCTGGAGTCGGATGAACTGGCCAGAGAATTTTTCAGTGCATTCAGCGCGACGCTGAAACAGCGCTTTGCCGGCTGGAGTGTGTTTTTGTTTACCGCCGATCTGAGCGTACCAAAACTGCTGCGCCTGAAAGAAGCACGCAAAACGCCGTTTTTCAATGGTGCGCTGGAATGCCGCTTGTTCCGCTTCGATATGGTGGCAGGCTTCAACCGCCGTGAAGAGGCTAAGCCTAAAGCGCAGGATTGAATGCTTCAGGTTTGAATCAGCAATAGCATGAAGAAAACAGCCGGCTCTCTGCAGAACTGGCTGTTTTGCTTTAGGCTCTCGGCTTTACGCTGGTATTTTGGATAGTTAGATGAGTCAGACTCATCAGCCGTGTCAAAAGTAAGAAAGGGATCAAGATGCAGCACGCAGCACAGGCTTTAGCTTTGCAGGACCCTACATTGTTGAAGGAGTCCGCCTATATCAATGGTGCATGGCACGATAGCGCAGACCGGTTCGACGTTATTAATCCATCCAATGGCAGCTTGCTGGCACAGATTAGCAACCTCGATGGCAGCGACGCAGAGCGCGCGATTCAGGCGGCGCAGGCAGCGTTTGGACCCTGGTCGGCAAAGACGGGGAAGGAACGCGCACAACTGATGCGGCGCTGGTTCGATCTGATGATCGCGCATACCGATGATCTGGCACGCATCATGACAGCGGAGCAGGGCAAACCCCTGGCCGAAGCCAAGGGCGAGGTGATCTATGGTGCCAGTTTTATAGAGTGGTTTGGTGAAGAAGCGAAACGGGTTGCTGGTGATGTGCTGAGTACGACCGCAGCCGATAAACGCATGCTGGTCTTACGCCAGCCCATAGGCGTATGCGCGGCCATCACGCCATGGAATTTCCCGATTGCGATGATTACCCGCAAAGTCGCTCCGGCCATTGCGGCTGGCTGCACTATCGTGATCAAGCCAGCTGAACAGACTCCGTTGTCCGCATTGGCATTGGCGGAGCTGGCGCATCGCGCGGGTATCCCGGCTGGCGTGGTTAATGTCTTGACTGCAGACGGCGCACGCTCTGTCGACATCGGTAAGCGCTTGTGCGACAGCACGGTAGTCCGGCATTTGTCGTTCACAGGGTCTACGCCGGTTGGCCGCATCCTGATGCAGCAATCTGCGCCTACGATTAAAAAACTGGCGCTGGAACTCGGTGGTCATGCGCCTTTCATCGTCTTCGAGGATGCGGATCTGGATGCGGCCGTAGAGGGCGCATTGCAATCGAAGTATCGCAATGCCGGACAGACTTGCGTCTGCACGAATCGCTTTTATGTCCATCGTTCGCTGTATCAGGAATTCGTCGCGAAACTGGTGGCTGGCGCGCGCAAAATCCAGGTCGGTGACGGTTTTACGGCTGGCGTGCAGCAGGGGCCGATGATCGATGCGCAGGCGATCGCCAAAGTACAGGAGCATGTCAGCGATGCCCTCAGCAAAGGTGCGCAACTGTGTGCGGGCGGTCAGCAGCATGCAGCTGGCGCCTTATTTTTCGAACCCACGGTATTGGCAGATGTCACAGACTCCATGCTGGTCATGCAAGAAGAAACCTTCGGACCGGTCGCTGCGGTAATGGCTTTCGATACCGAAGAACAGGTGATCGCTGCCGCAAATGCCACGGATTTCGGTCTGGCTTCTTACTTTTATTCACGTGATATCGCACGCGTCTGGCGGGTGGCAGAAAAACTCGAATACGGCATGGTCGGCATCAATACCGGTCTCATGTCTAACGAGGTGGCTCCATTCGGTGGCGTGAAGCAGTCGGGTCTGGGACGCGAAGGGTCCCGTTACGGGATGGATGAATATCTGGAAATGAAATACCTGTGTATGGGCCAGATGCAATAGTGCTCATCACTTGAGCCTGCCTTGCTCAACAGGCAGGCTCAGATCTTATTAAGCTAAAAAAAAGAAAGAATTTATGCGTTCCTCCACGCCTTTGAACAGCACTGCGCTGGCCTGTATTCTGGCTGCGCTGGCGATGCTTGGACCTTTTGCGATTGACACTTATTTGCCAGCGTTTCCGGCTATCCAGCAAAGCTTGCAGGCGCATGCACTGGAAGTGCAGCAGACGCTGACCGCTTACATGCTGTCGTTTGCGGTGATGACCTTATGGCATGGCGCTTTGTCGGACTCCTTCGGTCGTCGCAATGTGATTCTGGTCGCTTTGTCGGTATTTGCTATCGCCAGCTTTGGATGCGCTTCGGCTCACAGCATTCATTATTTATGGGGATTCAGGATACTCCAGGGCGTGTCGGCTGGTGCGGGTATGGTGGTGGGGCGCGCGATTATCCGTGATTTGTATGAGGGGCCTGAGGCTGAAAAGTTATTGTCACTGGTGACCATGATTTTTTCGATAGCGCCAGCAATTGCTCCCATTTTAGGTGGCTGGCTGGTCGGAATTTGGGGCTGGCGCGCAATCTTCTTGTTGTTATTTGGCTACACTGTTGTGCTATGGGTTGCGTGTTATCGCTGGCTGCCAGAATCTTTGGCAATTGATAATAGGCAAACTTTTAGTGCGGATTTTTTGTGGACCAGTTACCGCCAGGTATTTCGCTCCAAATTGTTTTATCTGAAGGCTGGCACCATAGCGTTTAATTTTGCCGGCTTGTTTTTGTATATTTCTGCAGCGCCTGCGTTTATTACCCAGCACTTGAAATTGGGTGCCGACCAGTTTGGCTGGCAATTTGTACCCACCGTAGGCGGCATCTTTCTCGGCGCTCTGGCGGCCAACCGTATGGCCGGGAAATTGAGGGTCTGGGTCCAGGTAAATATGGGCTTTTGTTTTTTAATTGGCGCAGGATTGACTAACGTCGTTTATCACGCGCTGTTTGCTCCTCAGCTGTTCTGGTCTGTCATGCCCTTATTTTTTTATGCTTTTGGCATGTCTCTGGTGGCGCCGGGTGCGACTTTACTGGTGCTGGACCTGTTTCCGGAAATTCGTGGTGTAGTGGCATCTTGCCAGTCTGCCAGCGTGACTTTTGTGAGTGCACTCATCGCCGGACTGGTCGCGCCAGCACTCGATCACGCGGTTTTATCCCTCGCCTTGGGTCAGCTCTCATGTTGTCTGATTGCGGCTAGTCTGTGGTATTCCGGCAGGCATTTTTCACGTTCAATCATGTAAGCCAAACAAGACCTTGAAGCGTTAAATACATGCCCAAAAACAATTTTTTGGGAAGGCCTTGAAATCTAGGTGATTTCCCTTATATGCATGGTGCTGTGCAGCATTCGCAAAAATTGCCTATAATGTAGGCTTAAGTCGTGAATAGATGCTCATTAGATGTGAACTTATCGGCGTCTGTCATGTCTTTATATTGCGACGCTTTGTAGTGCCTTGTTGTGAATTTGTTCGATTTCATCAAAGCGTCATTTTGTGCAGGTAAGGTGTCGCTTGTCATTGAATCAATCTTGGTTCAAGGCTGTAAAGAACCTGCAATCTGTTTTTTGCTGTGCCTGGCTCTTTGGTGTCAGCAAAAATTAACATTCATTTTTGGATACTAGACAATGAAAAAATCATTCCTCGCACTCGCTCTGATGGGTGCTTTCTCCGGTGCAGCTTTTGCTCAATCTTCCGTAACTATCTACGGTGTTGCTGATATCGGCGTTCAAGGCGTTAGCGCTGGTGCTGGTAAACAAGCTAAAGTAACTAGCGGCCAACAAGGCGGTTCCCGTCTGGGCTTCAAAGGTACTGAAGATCTGGGTGGCGGTCTGAAAGCTAACTTCGTTCTGGAACAAGGCGTTAAGATGGACACAGGCGAGTCCGATCAAAGTGGCCGTACTTTTGGTCGTACAACTCTGGTTGGTCTGTCTGGCGATTTCGGTTCTGTGAACCTGGGTCGTGACAAAACTACAACTTTGAAATTCTTTGATAGCTACGATCCGTTTGGTTCCGCACTGGTTAACAATGGCAACGGTACACGTGCTTTGTATTTCGTAGCTGGTAAAGTGAATAAAGACGAGACCAATGGCCGCGTTAGCAACGCGATTTTCTACAACACTCCAGATCTGAGTGGCTTCAAAGCAGCTGTATCTTACGGCGCTGGTGAAAAAGCTGGTGACAATTCCGCAGAGCGTTCTGTTGGTCTGACAGCAAACTACAAAGTTGACGCGCTGGAAGTTGGCTACAACTACGCCAAAGACAATGTTATTGGCAATGCTGTTTCTGCAAACACAGTTGCTGCTGCTTATGACTTCGGCGTAGCTAAACCAGTCTTCTTGTTCCAAAAACAAAAAGATGACAAAGGTATGGATCGTAAGATCTACACTCTGGCTGTTAGCGCACCTGTAACTGCAACTGGCAAAGTATTGGCTGGTTTCACTAAAGTGTCTGACTCTGCAGTAGCTAAAGACGTTAAACAGTTCTCCCTGGGCTATGTCCACGGTCTGTCCAAGCGTACTGACCTGTATGCAGCATACGCATACGCTAAACAAGACTCAGAAGCGACTATCGTTAGCGATCAGTTTGCTGGTAAAAAAGGCTCTAAAGTTCATGAACTGACAGCTGGTATTCAACACCGCTTCTAATCCTTGCAGGCTTAGCCTGTAAAGATCTGAAAAGAGCAGCTCAGGCTGCTCTTTTTTTATTGGAATTCAGTTAAATGCATTGTCTATTCAGGCACTGAGTCCTGCCGTTTGTTACAATGAAAGAATTCCGGCTTCACCGAAAGATCATCATGAAAAACGCTCTCCTGCCCATCGCCGCAGTGATTTTCGCTGCCCAGCTTACTACACCTGTGCGCGCGCAAGCACCAGCTAAAGCCGAGGTGCCGCCGCCACCGAAAATGGAAAAACTGGAAGAGGGGCCAACTGAAAAGAATTTATCTGTCGGTAAGCCTGAACAAAAAAATAAAGTTGTCGAAAAAAAGAATAATGCAGGCAAAGTCACTGAAGTCGAAGTGAAGTCTGGCAAAAGCAGTTACACCCTGAAAGCAGACCCTCAGGCTGGTAATGCCCAGCCTGGTACCGTGCAAGGTCAGGGTAATCGTGCTGCACAGTGGACACTCCTGGAATTCGGTGGAAAAAAAGAAGCAAAAGAAGCGCCGGAGCCCTTGCCAGTCTTACCGCCAGCACCAGTCAAAGCAGCCCCTGCCAGCGCAGCAGCAAAATAACATCCTTGATAAGAAAAGAGTATGGCAGTTTTTACCCCCGTTTCTCTGGAAGATCTGAGTCCCTGGATAGATCAGTTCCCACTAGGTAAAGTCAGTGCAGTGAAGGGCATCTCTTCAGGCATAGAGAACAGTAATTTTTTTATCACCACTGAAGCGGGTGAATATGTACTGACCATTTTCGAGAACCTGAATTTTGAGCAACTGCCTTTTTACCTGAAACTGATGCGCCATCTGGCGGATCATGGGGTGCTGGTTCCTGCGCCTGTTGCCAACCACGATGGACAATTGGTAGTGCCCTTGCACGGTAAGCCAGCTGCGATAGTCAGTAAGCTGGAGGGGAGTTCTCAAATGCAGCCGCAGGCTGTGCATTGCGCTGCTGTGGGTCAAATGCTGGCGAAAATGCATTTGGCTGGCACCAGCTTCCCCTTATTTCAAAAAAATCTGCGCGCCTCAGACTGGTGGCATCTGACTGTGCCTAAGGTCTTGCCTTTTATTAGCGATGAATTGCAGCATATGCTGCGTGCTGAAATCCATTTTCAGGATGCATTTGAGGCCAGTGCTGTGTATAAGGCTTTGCCACGCGGCCCAGTCCATGCCGACTTGTTCCGTAATAATGTGATGTTCTCAGGTGAGCAACTCACCGGCTTTTTTGATTTTTATTTTGCTGGTTGTGATACCTGGTTGTTCGATGTAGCGGTAACGGTCAATGACTGGTGTATAGACCTTGACACTGGCACGCTGGATAGCGCACGGGTTATTGCTATGCTGAGCGCCTATCACGCAGTGCGGCCTTTTACTGGGGAAGAAAGCAGTGCATGGCAGCCGCTGTTGCGTGCTGCGGCCTTACGTTTCTGGCTCTCCCGTTTGTATGATTACTATCAGCCACGGGATGCAGAAATGCTCACGCCGCATGATCCGGCACATTTTGAGCGCATCTTGCGCCTGCGCGAATCCCAGCCTGTTCCACCTTTGCCTGTGAATTCATGAATGCGATGCCTGCCTTGACCGGATGGTCGTGGGTGAAGCGTGGCTTTGCCTATTTCAAACAACAGCCAGCAGAAATGCTGAGCCTGTTTTTTGCGTATATGTTTTGTTTGCTGCTGGCAGGGATTATTCCCTTGCTAGGCGCGGTGCTGCCATTTTTGCTGATGCCGGTTTTTTCTATGGGTTTCATGCAGGCTTGTCAGGATATCGATCTGAAGAAAAAAGTCACGCTGCCGGTTTTGTTCAGCGGTTTCCGTGCCAAGCGCTGGGTAGCACTGATTAATCTCGGCGTTTTGTTTTTACTGGCAATGACGATCGCTGTTGCTGCGTCTAAGCTGGTGGGGAATGCGGAATTATTCACGGTGCTGACCAGCACTGAACCACCCGACCCTAAAACGGTGGACGCGGGTAATCTGATGCAGGGTATGCTGGTGATGGGACTGGTATTTTTGCCTGCATTAATGGCATTCTGGTATGCAGGCCCATTAATTCTTTGGCAGCAGATGTCGGTTGCTAAGGCCTTATTTTTCAGCTTTTTATCAGTGAAGCGTGCCTGGCGCGTTTTCCTGGTGTATTGCCTGTGCTGGATGCTGCTGGCTGGTTTGCTGCCGGCATTGATACTGGAGGTGCTGGTTGCGATTGCCGGACAGGAAGCGATGCTGCTGCTGTTCATGCTTCCTGTGCTTTCCGTGCTGACCACGATACGCTATTGCTCGTTTTACCCAAGCTACACCGATGTGTTCGGTGCGCCGGACGTGGAAACTCAGGCCTGAACTTCGTGCTCTGAAGGCAATTCACTGTCTTCGATAATTTCAAAGCTGTGTGTCATGCTGGCAGTTTTTTCCAGCATGATAGATGCGGAGCAATACTTTTCGTGTGAGAGTTTGATGGCGCGCTCGACCGCGGCTGGCTTCAGGTTGCGGCCACGCACCACGAAGTGGAAATTGATTTTCGTGAACACCTTGGGCTCGGTTTCTGCACGTTCAGCACTCAATTTGAGGTCGCAGCCACGTACGTCTTGCTTACTTTTCCGTAAAATCAGCACCACATCATAAGCCGTGCATCCACCCGTGCCCAGCAACAGCATTTCCATAGGACGCGGTGCCAGATTGCGGCCACCACCTTCCGGTGCGCCATCCATCAATACAGCGTGGCCCGAGCCTGTTTCTGCTAAAAAAGACATACCGGATGTTCCTGTCCAGCGTACCGTTGCTTCCATGTTCTTTCCTTCTTGTTGAGTGACTTGCATCAAAGTGTAGCCCAGAGCGGGCAGGGCTTACAATCCTGAGTCATACTTCCGACTGTATCCCGTTTATTTAGAGGGAATCTTCGCATAAATCCGGGAAATTTTCTTGCACTGCACAATTTCTTCACCTATTATTGACTCATCGGTTAGTTATTCTTCTTGAGCAGCTAACCACGCTTTGTCTCCTCCACCTACTCCTTTGGTGGATTCCACCCGAAGCCTGGTCTTCGGGTATTTTTTTGCCTGCTAGCCTGGTGTGCGCAAAAAATCTGCCTAAATTTTAAACATTTCTTGCCTTAAGTCTTTGAAAGGCTTTATAATTTTCGATTCTCGATTTGCCCATGCGAGAAATGAACAAGGGAGAGTCTGCCGGAGCAAAGGCAGAACCACCGCAACAGGGCGTATTTAACTATTTAGGATTCAACATGAAAACCTTTTCCGCTAAGGGCCATGAGGTTCAGCGCGACTGGTTCGTGATTGACGCGACAGATAAAGTACTCGGACGTGTTGCCAGCGAAGTGGCACTCCGTTTGCGCGGCAAACATAAACCAGAATTTACACCACACGTAGACACAGGCGATTTTATCGTTGTTGTTAACGCAGCTAAACTGCGCGTGACTGGTACTAAAGCTCTGAACAAAACATACTACCGTCATACTGGTTACCCAGGCGGTATCTATGAAACAAACTTCACGAAAATGCAACAGCGTTTTCCAGGTCGTGCACTCGAGAAAGCTGTTAAAGGCATGTTGCCTAAAGGCCCACTCGGCTATGCAATGATCAAGAAGCTGAAAGTTTATGCAGATGCAACACATCCGCACGCTGCTCAGCAACCACAAGTACTCGACATCTAAGGATTAGCCATGATCGGTAATTACAACTACGGTACTGGCCGTCGCAAGAGCGCAGTTGCTCGTGTATTCCTGAAATCTGGCAGCGGCAAGATCGTTGTCAACGGCAAACCAGCGAGCGAATACTTCTCTCGTGAAACTGGCCTGATGGTTATCCGTCAACCACTGGAACTGACTAATAATCTCGAAACTTTCGACATTATGGTTAACGTTCACGGCGGCGGCGAATCCGGCCAATCCGGTGCAGTTCGTCACGGTATCACTCGTGCGCTGATCGACTACGATGCAACTTTGAAATCTGAATTGTCCAAAGCTGGCTTCGTTACTCGTGACGCTCGTGAAGTTGAACGTAAAAAAGTTGGTCTGCGCAAAGCACGTCGCGCAAAACAATTCTCCAAGCGTTAATTTTTTATCGCTGGAAACAAAAAGCCGCCTGTTTGGGCGGCTTTTTGCTTTTACAGAGTTCACCCTCGCACAGCAATATCAGCGTGGTCCGCATCGCATCTGCTGTTAAAATAACGGAAAATTTCTTGCAAGGAACGTCCATGATTAAAGTTGGTATTGTCGGCGGCACCGGATATACGGGTGTCGAGTTATTACGTATTTTGTCCACCCATCCTGAAGTCGAGCTGACCGCGATCACCTCACGTAAAGAGGATGGCTTGCCGGTCGCCGATATGTATCCCTCCCTGCGAGGTAAAGTGGGTATAGCGTTTTCTTCTCCTGATAAAGCCAGGCTGACCGATTGCGACGTCGTTTTCTTTGCTACGCCACATGGTGTGGCCATGGCGCAGGCACCGGAATTGCTGGCTGCGGGTGTCAAAGTGATTGATCTGGCGGCAGATTTCCGTTTGCAGGATGTAGCACAGTTTGAAAAATGGTATGGCATTCCGCATACCTGCCAGGAAGTGTTGAAAGAAGCTGTATATGGCTTGCCAGAGCTGAATCGTGATGCGATCAAAACTGCGCGCGTGATCGGTAATCCCGGTTGTTATCCGACCACTATGCAGCTCGGTTTTGCGCCTTTGCTCAAAGCCGGGGTGATTGATGCGGGCAGCCTGATTGCCGATTGTAAGTCCGGTGTCTCGGGCGCAGGTCGCAAAGCGGAAATTGGCATCCTGTTCTCAGAATCGAGCGACACATTCAAAGCCTATGGCGTATCCGGACATCGTCATACACCGGAAACCACAGAACAATTGCAGCGTCTGACCGCGGAACCGGTTGAGCTCTTATTCACGCCGCATCTGGTACCTATGATACGTGGCATGCATTCGACATTGTATGCAAAGCTGAAGACAGATATCAGTAATGAAGCCTTGCAGGCCTTGTTTGAAGATGCCTATAAGGATGAAGAATTTGTCGATGTCATGCCATTTGGCTCGCATCCTGAAACCCGCTCCACACGTGCGTCGAATATGCTGCGTCTGGCTTTGCACCGTCCCGGCAATGGCAAGACTTTGGTGATTCTGGTGGTGCAGGATAATCTGGTCAAAGGCGCATCCGGTCAGGCCGTACAGTGTATGAATCTGATGTTTGGCCTGGCGGAAAACACAGGTCTGCAGCACGTTCCGGTAATGCCATAAGCATGGCTAAGCGTCCTTTGCGTCATCATCCGCTGCTATCAGCAAAACTGACGGTGCGCCAGGAGCAATCCTGGCATGCCAGGATTGCTTTACTGGCCTTGGTGATCGTGCTTGTCCTGGCCTTGCTCTATGCCGCTTTTGTCATGGGTAAGCGCAGCGTCAGTGCCATGGGGACGGGGGGCGTCAGTTTATTGCAATTACAAGAGCAGATCAGTGAGTTGACCTCTGAGCGTGATCAGTTGCGCCAGCAGACCAATACCATAGACAGTAAGCTCAATATTGATCGCTCTATGCAAAAAGAGCTGATGGATCAGGTCAAGACACTGACCGCCGATAATCAAAAGCTGAAAGACGATCTGGCTTTTTTTGAAAGTTTTATGCAGGCAGGTACCGGGCCGGATGGCGTAGCGGTACAAAACCTGAAGGCAGAGCTGGTGGCGCCAGGACAATTGCGTTATCGCGCCTTGTTGGTACAGGGCGTGAAAAAAAGCAGCGAGTTTTCCGGTGAAATGCAGTTGACCCTGAATTTGGTACAGGCCGGTAAACCTGTTACGATGCTGTTCCCTGATCCTAAATCCGGCGATGCTGCTAAGCTTAAATTGGCTTTTAAGCACTATCAGCGTATGGAAGGTGTCATACCGCTACCTGAGGATGCAACGGTAAAATCGGTTCAGGTGAAAGTGCTGGAGCGCGGACAGCAACGTGCTCAACAGACCATCAGTTTAACCACTTGAACCAAGAGCAGGCCGGGCCGTTTTTGTCACCGCGCGGGCGCTGCTCTGATTTCCTGAAGAAGGGATGCTCATGTTTAATCGCAAAGCAAAAAATACTATAGACAGCCTGATAGGCTCGACCACACGTATCTCCGGTGACCTGCATTTCAAAGGTGGGTTGCGCATAGATGGACATATCAGCGGCAATGTGATCGCCGAACCGGATGCAGCCAGTATGCTGATCATTTCTGAGCAGGCTGTGATTGAGGGCGAAGTGCGTGCCTCGCATGTGGTGGTCAATGGTGTCATCAACGGGCCGGTGTTTTCCAGCGATTTGCTGGAGTTGCAGCCTAAGGCAAGGATTTCCGGCGATGTGCATTACAAGACACTGGAAATGATGAGTGGTGCACTGGTGTCAGGCAAGCTCACGCATGACGTGGTGCAGGAACCGGTGCTCAAGCTGGCGGTATCCGCTGCATAGATCCGCACTCAGGTCTATAATGGAACAATCTTAGATACAAGGAGCAAGAAATGAACGCCGTTGCAGAAATGCCAGCACCAATTATTTTTACCGACAGCGCTGCTGCCAAAGTAGCGCAACTGATAGAAGAAGAAGGTAATCCAGACCTGAAACTGCGTGTATTCGTACAAGGCGGTGGCTGTTCCGGTTTCCAGTATGGCTTCACTTTTGATGAAATCACCAATGAAGACGACACCACCATGACAAAAAATGGTGTGCAGTTGCTCATCGATTCCATGAGCTACCAGTATCTGGTCGGTGCTGAAATCGACTATAAAGACGATCTCGAAGGCGCACAGTTTGTGATTAAAAATCCGAATGCATCCACCACTTGTGGTTGCGGATCTTCATTCTCCGTGTAAGCACACTGAATGCAAAAACTGAATGCAAAAATTAAGGACGCTGCGGCGTCCTTTTTTTATATCAGTCAAATGTGAGATTTATGTAATTGAACTTACGTATAACTGGTCCACCGACGTTATGCATCTCCTTGTTTTGCTGGTATAGCTGCTACTGCCTGTGTCGTCATAGTGTAAGTATAGTCATGGTAAAGTCAACATATTGACCGCTGGCGAAAGAGACATAGCTCGCCATTGATGTTGCACAAAGTGGCAACGGGCTGTTCAAACTTTCTGGGACACATGCGTCAGTCCTATGTAAAATATTCCCATAAGTTTTTTCGCAGGTGCTGTGCAGTGCCAATTGACTCAATACTGCAGCACCTACACCTGTGCTAGTGTAACCGCGACACTTCTTCTATATGCGACTAAGAAACCTTTTGATGTTTACTGGTCTTTTATTTACTACACTTAATTTGTTTGCCTTTGGCAATGAAACACTCGAAATTCTACTCCCCGGAAAGCATCACGGGGGCGAGGTGCCGACACAAATAGGTGGTAGTTGGTTCGCACTGGCTAAAGTCGATGGACAGTTTTTACTTAAGCGTGTTCAGCCAAAGATAAGCTCAGTGTTTGATCCAGTGTTAGACGCCGATGAAAATGATAAAGCCAACTTCACTGGGCGGTCTGTCGATGTGCCTGATAAAGACACGATTTTAGTCATCAAATCGAATCGTTTAAAACCAGGAAAAATCGAAAGCGCGTCTATCGACGGTGATTCTTTTGTATTCGCCAAGAAGAAATATGTACTCACTCACATTTGCAAAAAGAAAAATAACGAAAATGGATTGAGTCAATGTAAAGTCTACTTAGTGCAGGGGAAGACCAAACAATTTTTAGGTGATACGGTCGAGGGCGACAGTGATTTTACCGATACCATTCGACTTAACTGGGTTGGAGATATCGATCGTGATGGTCGACCTGATTTTATATTTTCATTTGATACTTATAACAACGGAAAGATCGTACTTTTCTTATCTTCAGTCAGTGGGGAATTCGCCTCCCCAGTTGCAGAGTTTTCGTGGCAAGGATGCTGAATGCAAAAAATTAAGGACGCTGCGGCGTCCTTTTTTTATGCCTTGAAAACAATTCAGCGGCAGCTGCTGAAACTATTCATCCCAAAGCTTGTAAAGCTGATTACACTGAGAACTATGTAACTCAGGGCGCTGTGACTGTTGCGTCAGCACGCTGGCAGGCTGCAGCCTTTGCCCGAACAAGACTTATGTTGAATGCGCCGATACCAAAGAGGTGAATATGCAGCAGACCGAGCAGGGACCGATGATAAGGCAAAGGCAGCGTGACCTGGTGCAGGCCTTACACCAGGTCTTACCTAAGCATTCCATCCTGCATCATGAAGAAGATACCCGCCCGTATGAATGCGATGGCCTGACCGCCTACCGGCAATTGCCTATGGTGGTTTGTCTGCCTGAAGATGAAGCACAGGTACAGCAAGTGCTACGTATTTGTTCCCGCCTGCAAATCCCTATCGTGCCACGCGGTGCGGGCACAGGCTTATCGGGCGGTGCTACGCCTATCGCCGATGGGCTGGTGTTATCCACAGCTAAACTGAACCGCATCGTGCAGATCGATGCGCTGGCGCGAACTGCGCGGGTGCAGCCCGGTGTGCGTAACCTGGCTATTTCTGAAGCCGTTGCCGGGCATGGCTTGTATTACGCGCCTGATCCTTCTTCACAGATCGCCTGCACCATAGGCGGCAACGTGGCAGAAAACTCGGGTGGTGTGCATTGCCTGAAATACGGACTGACGGTACACAATGTGTTACGAGTTCGTGTCGTGCTGATGGATGGTGAGGTAGTCGAGCTCGGCAGCGAAGCGCTGGACGCGCCAGGGCTGGAGCTGTTATCGGTCTTCATCGGCTCCGAGGGTATGCTGGGTATCGTGACCGAAGTGACGGTCAGACTGGTGCCGAAACCGCAAGTGGCGAAAGTCATCATGGCCTCGTTTAACGATGTGGTCACGGGTGGCAATGCGGTGGCAGAAGTGATTGCGGCTGGCATTATTCCAGCCGGACTGGAAATGATGGACAAGACTTCCTCGCGCATGGTGGAGCCCTTTGTTCATGCGGGTTACGACACGGATGCCGAGGCCATACTGTTATGTGAATCGGATGGTACTGCCGCTGAAGTGGACGAGGAAATCGCACGCATGAGTGCGGTATTGCAGCAAGCCGGTGCCAGCGCGATTGCGGTATCACAGAGCGAGGCTGAGCGTTTGCGCTTTTGGTCTGGCCGTAAAAATGCCTTTCCTGCGGCTGGCAGAATCTCGCCCGATTATTACTGTATGGACGGCACGATTCCACGCAAACGCCTGGCTGAAGTGCTGACCGGGATTGCCGCGATGGAGCAGAAATATGGCCTGCGCTGTGCCAATGTGTTTCATGCCGGTGATGGCAATCTGCATCCTCTGATCATGTTTGATGCGAATCAGGAAGGCGAATTTTTTCGCGCCGAGGCCTTCGGTGAGGAAATTCTGGAGTTATGCGTTGCTGTCGGTGGCACCATCACCGGCGAGCATGGTGTGGGCATAGAAAAAATCAATTCCATGTGCGTACAGTTCACGGAGACCGAGTTAAACGCTTTCTTTGCCGTAAAAAAAGCATTCGATACCGCTGGCTTACTCAATCCGGATAAGGCGATTCCTACCCTGCACCGCTGTGCGGAATACGGACGCATGCATGTCAGGAAAGGGCAACTGAAGTTCCCGGACTTACCCCGTTTTTAATGAAAGGCCAGTCTAGGTATGAATGCAAAGAACAATCCTGTCCTCGATGAATTACGTGAACAAGTGCTGGCTGCCGCTGCGCATGCGCAGCCATTACAGATACAAGGTGGCGGCAGCAAAGCCTGGTATGGACGGCAGAGCAGCGGGCAATTGCTGGATACGCGGGCTTACCGCGGTATTTTGTCCTATGAACCGACCGAGCTGGTAATCACCGCCTGTGCCGGTACCCCATTGCGTGAGATTGAAGCTGTGTTAGCGGAGCAGCAGCAAATGCTGGCCTGTGAAGTGCCACATTTTTCGGAACACGCCACCTTCGGCGGCATGCTGGCAGCAGGCCTGGCGGGCCCACGTCGTCCGTACGCGGGAGCTGTAAAGGATTTTGTGCTGGGTACAGCGCTGATGGATGGCCGTGGCCAGATTGCGGAATTTGGCGGGCAGGTCATGAAAAACGTCGCTGGCTATGATGTGTCGCGCATGTTGGCGGGTTCTTTGGGGACGCTGGGCCTGATCCTGCATGCCTCGGTCAAAGTCTTACCCAGGCCGGTGGCAGAAACCACGCTGGTATTTGCCTTGTCCGAAGCCGATGCATTACGCAAAATGAATAGCTGGGCCGGACAGCCCTTACCCATTTCAGCGACTTGCTGGTATGTCGGGCGTTTGCTGGTACGTCTGTCAGGCGCGCAGGCAGCGGTGGATGCAGCGCGACATAGCATGGGTGGCGAAGAGATTACCGATGCCAGCAACTGGTGGCAGGCATTACGGGAACAGACGCTGGACTATTTTTCCCAGGATGAGGCGCATGTCTTATGGCGCTTGTCCTTGCCACCGACGACGCCCGCTTTGCCTTTGACCGGTAAATCCCTGATCGAATGGGGCGGCGCGCAGCGTTGGCTGTACAGCGATGAAAGTCCGGAGCGTATTCAGACACTGGCAAGGGAAGCGGGCGGGCATGCGAGTATTTTCCGTGGCGGTGACCGTCAGGCCGAGGTGTTCGCTCCTTTATCTGCGCCTTTGCTGCGCATACACCAGCATTTGAAACAAGCATTTGACCCCGCAGGAATCTTCAATCCTGGCCGTATGTTCAAGGATATCTGACGCTTATGCAAACCAATCTCGCCGATTTCATTAAAGACAGCCATGCCGGTCAGGAAGCTGACGAAATCCTGCGCAAGTGCGTGCACTGCGGTTTCTGTACTGCGACTTGCCCTACCTACCAGTTACTGGGCGATGAGCTCGATGGGCCGCGTGGCCGCATCTATCTGATCAAGCAGGTGCTGGAAGGTCAAGCCGCTACCGAAAAAACCCAGCAACATCTGGACCGCTGCCTGACCTGTCGCAATTGTGAAACCACTTGCCCATCCGGTGTGAAATACAGCCGCTTGCTGGATATAGGGCGCGCCGTAGTTGAGCAGCAAGTCGGTCGATCGGTCACGCAGACCTTGCTTCGTAAAACTCTCAGCGCGGCTCTGCCGCGTCCGTGGATATTCCGGCCTGCTATGCAGGCAGGACAATTCCTGCGCCCGGTATTGCCGCAGTTCCTGAAAAATAAAATCCCGCTACGCAAAGTGGCACAGCCTGTATTGTCGCTACCCGTAACGGTTCAGCCAAGTAGTCGCATGCTGTTGCTCGATGGTTGTGTCCAGCCCGCGATGGCGCCAGAAATCAATGCCGCGACGCGGCGCGTCATGGCCGCACTGGGCACAGAGCTGATCGTAGCGCCGAAAGCCGGTTGCTGTGGCGCGATACGTCATCATCTGAATGAGCAGGAGGCCGCGCTACAGGATATGCGCCGTAACATTGATGCGTGGTGGCCAGCGATCGAAGCAGGCGTGGACGCCATTCTGATGACCGCTTCAGGCTGCGGAGTTACAGTCAAGGAGTATGGCCATTTGCTGGCGCATGATGCGGCCTATGCTGACAAAGCAGCCAGGGTCACGGCCTTGTGCAAAGATCTGAGTGAGGTATTGGCAGAGCGTGAGCCGCAGGTACGCGCGCTGGTGAAACTGCCGGTCGGTAAAAAGATAGTCTGGCATCCACCCTGTACTTTGCAGCACGGTCAACAAATACGTGGCAAGGTGGAATCCTTGCTGCGTGCGGTGGGTGTGGATGTCAGTCTGTGCGCCGACAGCCATTTATGTTGTGGTTCGGCCGGTACTTATTCGGTGCTACAGCCGCGTCTGGCTTACCAGTTACGCGATCAGAAGTTAAAGCAATTACTGGCCAGTCAGCCGGTTGCTGTGGTGTCAGCCAACATCGGTTGCATCACGCATCTGCAATCTGGAACGGACACGCCGGTGCAGCATTGGATAGAATGGATAGATCAGGCTTTGTCTGCGTCTGCATGAGATTTGTTGCGGCACCTTGTTTTCACGAGCTTGTCCCTGAAACGAACACAGCGCACATGATGTGCGCTGTGTTGTGCTTAGCCCCAAAAGCAGTTGGGTCTTGATTACTTCGCCAACAAAGCCTCAATATCCTTAATCAGGTCTTCAGGCGTCGTTTGCGGTGCATAACGTTTATACACACTGCCATCCTGGCGTATCAGGAATTTAGTGAAATTCCATTTGATGGCCTGGGTGCCTAATAGTCCGGGAGCAGCAGACTTCAGATGCTGATACAGCGGATGCGCTTGCGTACCATTGACGTCTATTTTCTCAAACAAAGGAAAAGTCACGCCAAAGTTCTTTTCACAGAAGCTGCCTATGTCGGCCGAGTTGCCGGGTTCCTGATGACCAAACTGATTGCAGGGAAAACCGAGCACTACCACACCACGTTCTTTGAATTGCTGATACACCGCTTCCAGCCCCTTGTATTGCGGCGTAAAACCACATTGGCTGGCGGTATTCACGACCAGTACCAGCTGGCCCAGATACTGGCTGAGATCAACTGGTTTGCCACTGAGGTCGTTAGCGGTAAAGGCGAGTGCATGCATATCAGACGATTCCTAAATGATGGGTTCCTGCGCTCAGATCACGTTCTTTGGCTTCTTTACCATTGAGCATAATCGCGAGCCTTAATTCGTTGACTGAGTCTGCATTACGCAACGCATCTTCATACGAGATTTTATCTGCTTCATGCAAATCGAACAGTGCCTGGTCAAAAGTCTGCATACCCAGTTCACGCGATTTTTTCATGATCTCTTTAATTTCATGTACCTGACCTTTGAAAATCAGATCAGAAATCAACGGGGAGTTGAGCATGATCTCGACTGCAGCAACGCGGCCTTTACGTCCTTTGAGTGGGATCAGGCGTTGCGAAATCACTGCTCTCAGATTCAGTGATAAATCCATCAGCAACTGTGCGCGGCGCTCTTCCGGGAAAAAGTTAATGATGCGATCCAGCGCCTGATTGGAACTGTTGGCATGCAGGGTGGCCAGGCACAGATGGCCGGTTTCGGCAAAGGCAACCGCAAAATCCATGGTTTCGCGGTCGCGGATTTCACCGATCTGTATCACGTCCGGTGCCTGACGCAGGGAGTTTTTCAGCGCCGCGCCCCAGTCTTCGGTATCGATGCCAACTTCACGTTGAGTCACGATGCAATTCGCATGCGGATGCACGTATTCAATCGGATCTTCGATCGTAATAATATGACCGTGACTATTCTGATTGCGGTAGCCGACCATAGCTGCCAGCGAGGTTGATTTACCCGAGCCAGTCGCACCCACCATGATGACCAGACCACGCTTGGTCATGGCGACTTCTTTCAGATTATCCGGCAGACCCAGATCGTCCAGTTTTGGAATAGCGGTAGTAATCGTACGCAGCACCAGACCGACGCGGCCTTGTTGCATGAACGCCGACACGCGGAAGCGTCCCATGCCAGCCGGATTGATCGCGAAATTACATTCCTTGGTCGATTCAAATTCAGCCGCCTGTTTGTCATTCATGATGGCGCGTGCCAGATCGACGGTGTGTGCGGGCGTCAACGGCTGATTCGAAACGGGCGTAACTTTGCCATCGATTTTAAAGGCGGGCGGGAAATCAGCAGTGATGAATAAGTCGGAGCCATTTTTGCTGAGCATGAGCCGCAGCAAGTCGTGCATAAATTTGGTAGCCTGATCGCGTTCCATATGTTTATCTCCAGTTCAGCATCAGCCAGGGAAGTTTTCAGGGATTTTTGCTGCGCCACGTGCGGTGCCGACAGAAATCACGTTACGTCTGACCAGATCGGTCAGATTTTGGTCCAGCGTCTGCATGCCGACATTATTGCCAGTCTGAATTGCAGAATACATCTGGGCGATCTTGGCTTCGCGGATCAGGTTACGGATAGCTGGCGTACCTACCATAATTTCATGCGCGGCCACACGTCCTGAACCATCCTTGGTTTTCAGCAGCGTCTGGGAAATGATCGCCTGCAGCGATTCGGACAGCATAGAGCGCACCATTTCTTTTTCTTCCGCAGGGAATACGTCGACGATACGGTCTATCGTTTTTGCCGCAGAGGAGGTATGCAAAGTGCCGAACACCAAATGGCCGGTTTCTGCAGCGGTCAGGGCCAGACGTATGGTTTCCAGATCACGCAACTCACCGACCAGAATGGCATCCGGATCTTCACGCAGCGCGGAGCGTAAAGCGTTGTTGAAGGACATGGTATGCGGGCCGACTTCGCGCTGATTGATCAGGCATTTTTTCGACTCATGCACGAATTCAATCGGATCTTCGACGGTCAGAATGTGGCCGTATTCATTTTCATTGAGGTGATTCACCATGGCGGCCAGCGTGGTCGATTTACCTGAACCGGTCGGCCCGGTGACCAGCACCAGACCACGTGGTTTCAACGCCAGATCGGCAAAAATACGCGGCGTGTTTAATTGTTCCAGCGTCAGGATTTTAGACGGAATGGTACGCATGACCGCTGCCGGTCCGCGCTCCTGATTAAATGCATTGACACGGAAACGGGCCAGACCGGGGATGGCAAAGGAAAAATCGCATTCCAGCGTTTCTTCATAGGTTTTACGCTGTGCGTCATTCATGATGTCATAAATCAGCTCATGCACATCTTTATGTTCCAGCGGTGGCAGGTTAATGCGGCGCACATCCCCGTGCACGCGTATCATCGGCGGCAATCCTGAGGATAAGTGAAGATCGGAAGCGTTATTCTTGACCGAGAACGCCAGCAGTTCAGAAATGTCCATTTATAATTCCGGAAAGTATTGAAGCCGATTGATTTACTGATTTGGCTGCAGACGGCCACAAGGCCAGCCCATGCCAGACCAGCACAGAAGAGTAGTTGATTATGTCCTTAATATCTGACAACTTGCAAGCCGTCAGCCAGCATATCCGCGCCACTGAGAAGCAGTATAGCCGCCCGCCGCTGGAGGTAAAGTTGCTTGCTGTTTCAAAAACTTTCCCGGTACAGGCAATTATTGAGGCAGCGCAATGGGGGCAAGTCGCATTTGGCGAAAATTATCTGCAGGAAGCGCTCGATAAGATACAGTTTGTGAGGGAGAATCAGCCCGAACTGGCGCTGGAATGGCATTTCATCGGTCCGATACAAAGCAATAAAACGCGTGCTATTGCTGAAAATTTTCACTGGGTGCATTCGGTGGATCGCGAAAAAATTGCAATCAGATTGTCTGAACAGCGCCCCGCCACGCTGCCACCTCTTAACATTTGCTTACAAATTAATGTCAGTGGCGAGGCCAGTAAGAGCGGTGTGCCGCCAACGGAGGCGGTCAAACTGGCCTTGCGTATCGCCAGCCTGCCCAATTTGCGCCTGCGTGGTTTGATGGCTGTGCCTGAGCCCAGCGAGGATGTGGCAGAGCAGCGTGCTGCGTTCGCTGCACTCAGACAGATTCAGGAAACATTGCAGCAGCGTGGATTGGCGCTGGATACTTTATCGATGGGGATGAGCAGCGATCTGGATGCTGCGATTGCTGAAGGCAGTACTATAGTTCGTATCGGAACCGCTATTTTCGGGAAAAGAGATTATGCAAAATAAGACAAATCATCCTAAATTGAAAATCGCCTTTATCGGTGGTGGCAATATGGCTGCAGCCCTGATGGGCGGCTTGATCCCTGCGGTCGCAGCAGCCAGTGATGTGCATGTGGTTGATGTCAGTCAGCTGAGCCTGACCCGGCTGGAAGCTGAGTATGGCGTCAGCACGGCATTACAGATAGATCAGGGCGTCGCGGCTGCAGATGTGATTGTGCTGGCGGTGAAGCCACAGCAAATGCGCGATGTGATTCAGAGTCTGCAGCCTTTTCTGACGAAACAGTTGTTGATTTCGATAGCCGCTGGCATACGTGCTTCAGATATGTCGCGCTGGCTGGGCGACTATCAGCACATAGTCCGTTCCATGCCAAATACACCCGCGATGGTAGGGAAGGGAATCACAGGATTGTATGCGCTACCAGGTGTCACGGCTGACCAAAAGCAGATCGCAGAAACCATACTGTCCGCAGTGGGCATGACTTCCTGGTTTGAGGACGAAGCCAAAATCGATGCGGTGACTGCGATCTCCGGCAGTGGTCCGGCCTATGTGTTTTATTTCATCGAAGCGCTGCAGCAGGCTGCGCTGGAATTAGGCTTCTCACCGGCGCAAGCCAGTCAGTTTGCAATCGCCACCTTTGAAGGCGCGGCCAGTCTGGCTTTGCATGCGGATGAGCCGGTAGCTACTTTGCGTGAGAAAGTCACTTCCAAAGGCGGAACCACTTTTGCTGCCTTGAGCAGTATGCAGGAGGCCGGCATTCAGGCTGCCATCGTGCGCGCCGCGAAAGCAGCAGCACAGCGCGCCACTGAGCTGGGCGACGAATTCGGTCAGCAAGCCTGAGTTTATTCTGCCTGCCTGGCCGCAGCGTCTCAGGCAAGGCCAACTGGCCGTTACTGCCTGAGTGCACCTGCTATCGACTCCAGACACATTGTGCTCAGTTAAGTGTTGTCTGGAGTGAAGTCTGCTTCCCATCAGTTTGCATTTTCAGCTGCCAGCTTTGCAAGAGCAGCATCCTGCAGCGGATATTGCCCCGCATTCCTCATTACTCCAAAAACATCTTCAAAGCCGTATCCGTGTCAATGATGCTATGCATAGCATCATTGAATGCTACGTTTCGTCGCTAAGTCTATGATTCAATGAGAAAAAAATAATACATCTATATCAATTCCATTGGAAAAGCTGGAAATGCTCACGGTAAACTGGTTACAATCCGTTACTTGAAAATTCTTAATGTTACTTTGCGCTTAACTAATTAAGCTCCGGAACGTAAAACCATGGATGTGACCGATAAATGAAGATGAAAGTGGGTGCAATGCAGCCAAGGGTGGCTGCAGGATTTAGCCATGTTCTGAACCGGCTGTCTGGTGCTTTCCTGAGCTGTCAATTGCCAGCTCTGAATCGCGAAGCTGTTCTGGCGTTCATTTTGATCATGGTGTATTTATTTCCTGGTCTGACAGGTCACGATCCCTGGAAGCAGGATGAAACTTATATCTTCGGGATTATTCAGCACATGGTCGAAACCGGTGACTGGATAGTGCCGACCATGGCGGGCGATCCTTTTATGGAAAAGCCGCCCTTGTATTACTGGTTAGCGAGCGCCTTTGCCTTACTGTGCTCGCCCTTCCTGCCTTTGCATGACGGTGCGCGTCTGGCAACCGGTGTTTTCATGCTGATTACTTGCTGGGCGACTGCCTGGACCAGCCAGCAATGGTGGGGACGGCAGCACGGACGTTTTGCGGTATTTGCCTTGCTGGGCTGCATAGGGCTGATACTGCATTCGCATATGATGTTGACCGATGTTCCTTTGCTCACAGGTTTCGCCGTGGCGATGGCTGGATTTGTACATCCGGATAAACATCCACTGCGTGCAGGTGCTTTACTTGGCACCGGAGTCGGGATCGCCTTCATGGCAAAAGGGGTGCTGGGGCTGGCGATATTCGGCGCTACGGCAGTGTTGTTGCCGCTGATGTTTTCTGGCTGGCGTCATCGTTCGTATCTGAAGGCTTTGGGTCTGGCTTTCATGTTTGCGTTGCCTTGGCTATTGATCTGGCCGTTCGCATTGTATTTGCGCTCAACTAGCTTATTTATGGACTGGTTCTGGCTGAATAATGTAGGACGCTTCTTTGGGTTTTCGGTAGCCCAGTTGGGAGCGCCTCATACCTATGCCTTTTGGCGTACTACTTTGCCCTGGTTCCTGTTTCCTGCCTGGCCGCTGGCCTTGATGACGCTATGGCGTTTGCGCCGTGACTGGAAGTTCAGTGCGCCGCTCCAGTGTTGCCTGTTGGTGGCTGGGTTAATGATGCTGATTTTGTGGAAGTCGGCATCGGCCAGGGATAACTACGCTCTGCCCTTGATATTGCCGTTTGCCCTGCTGGCGGCACCAGCCGCGACGACACTCAGCCAACGTTGGGATAGCTTACTGACCTGGAGTGCACGCATCCTGTTCATAACGGTTGCGGCTGGCTTGTGGCTGATCTGGGGCATTATGCTGATTGAGGGCAAACCGCCTGGCTGGAGCTGGCTGATCCGTGTGTTGCCGGAAGATTTCAGTCCGGTGTTCTCGTGGTTTTCGGTACTTGCCTCGCTGATGTTGACGGGTATTTGTATTTATTTGGTGTCAGCGATGCGCGAGCGGGATGGGCGCGGGCTGACCAACTGGATGGCGGGTGTCAGCGTATGCTGGATGTTGCTGGTCAGCCTGCTGTTGCCTTGGGTTGATCATGCCAAGAGTTACCGCAGTGTGTTTACCGCGATGGATACGATATTGCCGGAACGCTTCGATTGTATGGCGAGTAAAGATCTGGGGGAGTCGGAACGGGCGATGCTAAGGTATTTTTCCGGCATTATCACTTCACGCCAGGAAGTGCGGCCAGATCATCAATGTGACTTATTGCTGGTCAACGGCTTGAATGCCATTAAGCCAGTTGAGTTGCTCACACATCCGGAATGGCAGTTGGTGTGGGAAGGTGCACGTCCGGGTGACCAGCGCGAACGATTGTGGTTATTCGCTTCACGCAAAATTCATCACCAGTTTGCGGCCATTGATCGTCATCAGGCTTTACGCTGATGGCACATCCTTGGACGACCCAGAAGAGGGCGGCCTGATTTCGCGCCAGATCATCCAGGCCTGGAGCGCCGTTTTAGCGATGCTTAACACGCGCCGTGGTCTGAGCAATACCAGCCCAGCGGCCAATGTGGCTGTCAGTAAGGGATGATCCTTGGCGCGACTGAACAGATTCAGCCCCAGTCTCTGACTCGCGGCCGCCAGGTTGAGCGAGCCGGATAATTCGCTTTTTTGCAGGCTGAGCAGCTGACGCTGAGCCTGAATTTTGACCAACAAAGCCTGTTTTCTGAGTGCGAGTTGCTGAGCCTGTTTATGCATCGCTCACTCCGGCTTAGCGCTGGCTGTAGGCACTTGCAGTCCCTGGACATCCTTGTCCAGTTCGCCCAGTGTAGCGCTCAAAAAGCGTGGGCGTTGCCTTAACTGTTGACGTACCCAGAATGCGATACCAGCCGCGCTGGCTGCGAAAAACAGGATCAGTACGCTGATTAAAGCGACCCGGTGCGTTTCCCAAAATACGGCGATGAGCAATAAAGCGGCCAGCATGGTGGCGAAACAGGCACAAAACAGGGCGGCTAATGACCATAGCAGCATGGAGGAAAAACGCTGCAGTTCTTCCTCCACTTCCACAGAAGCCAATGCCAGCCGCGTCTGCAGCATATCTGCAAACGTGGCTGTCAATTGCCGGATGGAGTCCAGAACAGCCATGGATCAGCGGCTGCGGCCGATGAGCAAACCGACCAGCAAGCCGACACCGGCTGCGATACCGGCAGATTGCCATGGGTTTTCTTTGACGTAGACGTCTGTTGCTTTTGCCGCGTCTCTGGTGCGTGTCACGACCAGATCTTCTATCCTTGCCACTTCGGCTTTGGCATTGCGCAGTGTGTGTTCAAAACGTTCTTTGGCAGATTTAAAGCCTTCGCTGCCTTGTTGTTCGGTGTTGCGTAACAAGTCTTCCGCATCTCTGATGACCTGATTCAGATCGTGCATCAGTTTGTCTTTGTGCTGTTCTGCTGAGCTCATAGTTTTTCCTTTGTAAAAAACAGTGTTAATCACATCCACGCATACCGCCATATTGTAAGACTGGGAACGACTGCAGTTCTCAGTCTAAGCAAGTATGGGTAAGACAATTTGCGACAAGTCAAACAAAGCGACATCGGATACAGCGGCCAGAGTTGTCTTTACTTTAAAGCATAGTCAAAGGCAATTCCAGCGAAGATTGCCGCTCCTAACCAGTTATTGTGGCGGAAAGCTGCAAAACAAGACATACGCTCACGATCTTTGATCAACACATAGTGGTAAAGCGCACACAGGGCGGCAGTGGCTATGCCGAACAGGAAAATTTTTCCCAGCCCATTGTTCAGACCAACCAGCGTAATCAGACCCAGGCTGATGCCGTAACACAGCATCACGGCCAGCACATCAAAGCGCCCAAAAGTAATTGCGGAAGTTTTGATACCTATTTTCAAGTCATCATCGCGGTCCACCATCGCATATTCAGTATCGTAGGCGACAGCCCAGAACACATTGGCGATCAACAGTAGCCATGCACTGGCTGGCAGCATATTCTGCACCGAGGCATATGCCATGGGAATCCCGAAGCCAAATGCGATACCCAGATAAGCCTGAGGAATAGCAAAAAAACGTTTGAAATACGGATAGCTGGCCGCGATCAGAACGGCGAAAACCGATAACTGCCTGGTCAGCGTATTGAGTGGAATAATCAACGCGAAAGAGATCAGAGCCAGTGCGACAGCGACTGCCAGGGCTTCTTTGCCAGAGATTTTGCCACTGGTGATAGGCCGCTCGGCAGTGCGTTTGACGTGTTTGTCAAAATCACGGTCAGCATAATCATTGACGGCGCATCCTGCTGAGCGCATGAGTAAGGTACCCAGACTATAAATCAGCAGCAGCTTCCAGTCTGGTACGCCGCCTGCAGCCAGCCATAAAGCACCCAGTGTAGGCCACAATAACAGCAGGGTGCCAACCGGTTTGTCGAGACGTATCAGACGTGAATACCAATAAAGACGTTCCGTAACAGACATGAAGGGCATACTCCAATAAGCAATGCCCGCCATTATAAGGCTTAAGCTTTACATCAGTACCCTTTGCGGGCGTATCAAAGAGGGCAAGGGTATGCCAGGTTCTTCCGGAATCTGTTCATCACTCATCAACATATCCGTGTTCGTTGGACAACTGACGGCAGCAGCGGGAGTGCTGCCAGCCTGCTCGCGTCCGGTCAAAAATCCAGCCAGAAAAATGATCCCGGACAGCAGGAGGCAGATGGCATAGAGAGCGATATTTTTCATGCTGGCTTTCTGTACTTTGCAAAGTGAGGTCTGCGCACTGGCAGCCGTGGGCGGCTGACTTGAATGCTATATTTAATTGAAAAAGAAATAGTGCCGCAAGTTCAGAAAATTAGTACCATAGCATTTGGAAAGGGGTAAGATTTCCAATCTCAGGTAGCGTACGGCGCTACCATTCCAATAATGCCAACTGATCAGGAGAGAAAATGAGTTCACCGGAATTGCTGTTGCAGGTCTTGCGTTCAGAATTACGTGCTGCGGGCGTGACCTATAAAGTGCTGGCTGAGCGTATCCACATGAGTGAATCCAGCGTCAAGCGCATGTTCGGTCAGAAGGATATGAGTCTGTCCAGGCTGGCTGAAATCTGTAAAGCATCCGGTGTGGCGATGGAAGACATTTTGCGTCAGGCGGCCGATGTCACACCGCACTCAGACACGCTGACGCTGGCGCAGGAAAAATCCCTGATCGCCGCTCCCAAGCTCTTACTGGTCGCGATTTGCTGCCTCGGTAACTGGACGATGGAGCAGATTGTTGAGACTTATCAGATGACAGAGTCTGAATGTGTACTGCAATTGATTGCACTCGACAAGCTGGAATTGATTGAATTACGCCCCAATAATCGCTACCGTCTGAATGTTTCGCCCGCTTTTCACTGGTTGCCGGATGGCCCGGTGCAGCAGTATTTCCGGGATTATGTGGTCGCTGATTATTTCAATGGCAGCTTCGACCATAAAGGGGAAACGCTGTTGTGTGTTCCGGCGCGCGTGTCCAGTCGCAGTGCCCAGGAAGTGGTGCAAAAGATTCAGCAACTGGTTGCGGAACTGGCACGTTTGCATCAGGAAGACCGGCGCCTGAAAGCCGAAGAACGTGATGGCTTTACTTTGCTGGTTGGCTTCCGCTCCTGGGAGTTTTCCGCATTTACTGCGCTGCGTCGTCCGGAAGCCAAACCTGAATTACCCAGTATGACTCACCAGATCGGTCCTAAGAAAAGATAAACCGAGGAACCCGCGCCGCGGGTTGCTCCTACGCCGAAATACAGGGGGCCAAACCGGGTGTCGACCGATAAACTGGTACTGGCGGCCTGCTTCAGTTCGCGCAAATGGAAACTATTGTTGTTGCCATAAGCGCCGCCCAGTTCGGCAGAAAAGCCGAGCCGTATTGCGCCGCCTACGGTTGCAGGCAAAGCCCCGATTTTTCTGGCGATCAGTATCCGGCTAAAGACGTTAGCATCACCCGTCAGTGAGTTTCTGGGTAAGCCGGACAGCCGCAAGAAGCCGCCCAGTGCAGAAGGCGCATTACTATGTTGGGAGCGTCCCCATTCTCCGTACACATGACCGGCCCAGTCACCGTACTGGAATGCGCGCATCATGCTGATTTCCGAGCTTGCCTGCGACGGTTCACCGGTATCTTTACTGGGTGAGCGCTGCCACGATAAAGTGAACAGCGAACCCTTGCTCGGAAACGAAAGCGAATCCAGCGTATCAGCGCGGAAGCTCAGGAACTGTGTGGTATCAAAGAATTTGGTGTTGGGATCAATCGGCACAACCGGTAATACGCCATTGAGTTTTGCATAGCCACGCCGGATACCGGCTTCTATACTGCCCCAGTTGCCGAGCTGACGACCCAGTAAGAATGAGACGCTGGTCTCGCTGGCATTAATCCTGCCTACCCGCAATCCCTGACTGTAATTATCCAGTCCCGTCGCATTGTAATCAAAGCCTGGAGCAATATACCAGGGCGAGGCTGGTGCCAGCGGTTGCCAGAACTGCGTGCTGAATTCCTGATGGCTGCCAATTCTTGCAACTGAACGCAATTCTGCGCCATAGCTATTGAGAGATGAGGCGACATGCATTACTCCCAGGGAGAAACGGTTATCATCTGAGAAATCGCTGGATAATTCCACGCCAAGGCGTAGCCGGTTGCGACTGGATTGTGACTCTTTGGCTTCAATAGTGACCTTGCGTTCGGTGACCACATCTTCAATCTTTGCCTCCACGGTATCGAGGTCACCACGCCCATATAATTTCGCAGTCGCGGCGCGGATTTGATCCTGGGTCAGGCTCACACCGGCTTCCAGTCCAGTCTGCGAGATCAGCGTCTGCGGATTAATGTATTGTGTGCCCTTCACTTCAATTTGCGTAATCGGCATAGCGATCAGGCTGGTCTTGGCGGTACGCGTGGCGTGAGTACGCTGAGCGTCAGTTGCCAGATATTGTGCTTCGTCGACTGCATAGTTGCGTAACTTACTTTGCAACTGGAAGGCGGCATTTTCACCTGCGGAAATCGCACGCCGGTAAGCAGAAAAATCCAGAAAGCTGATGCCATCCAGTTTGGGCGCGATCAACACATCGCTATCTTTCAGCTCCCTGATCGAGCGCTGCACATTTTGCTCCGTCAGTATCTGTAACATCTGGGTCGCGACATCAATCGCGCTGTGCAAATCTCTTTCTTTCGCCAATGGCGTTCCCACATTGACTGCAATGATGACATCCGCGCCCATAGAGCGCGCCAGTTCGACCGGCAGATTGCTGACCAGACCACCATCGACCACCAGTTTATCTTTAATGCGTACCGGGGCGAACACACCGGGAACGGCCAGTGAAGCGCGCATAGACGCCAGCAAAGGGGTATCTGATAATTCCACCAGGTCACCCGTGAGCAAATCGGAGGCGACCGAGCGGAAAGGCAATGCCAGCTGATTCACAGCATGGTCGCGCATCCCCTCAGGCACCAGACGCCCAAGTGCATGATCCAGCGTGGCATTCCCTGCTGCAGCTGCTGGCAAAAATACGCCCGATTTGGTAACTGCCAATTCCAGCCGGGTCGGGATGATGGTGTCTTCGATTTTTCGGCGATAGTCGAGGTCGTAACGGGCGGGGCGGTCTGCCATCACATGATCCCAGTCGGTTTCGATCACGATGCGTTCCAGTTCATCGGCCGTTCTGCCCGCTGCATAAGCGCCGCCGACCACCGCACCCATGCTGGTCCCGACCACCACATCAACCGGTACCCGCATTTTTTGCAATGCCCGTAGTACGCCGATATGCGCAAAGCCACGCGCACCTCCACCTGACAATACCAGTGCTATCCTTGGCCGCTGGGTCATTGTGGTGTTAGTGGCGTTATTTGCTGCTGTGCTAGCTTGTGCATTAGCCGTCGGGAGCGTGGATACAGAGCTGCTGACAGTTTTATTCGTATTGGTCTGCGCTGCAGCGGGCAGGCAGAGAGCGAGCAGCAGACCAGACAGTAGTGTAGGGAATAGGGACATCAGGCGCGAGAGCTTCATGAGATGATGATTCCGGAAAAAACAAACAACGAACTGGAGACGAAAATAGTTGACGCTTGTCGACAGGGAGAGCAGCGTCTTTGACAGATCAGTCTGGACTTGAGGGTGCGATCAGGGCAGTCAGTACATGATCGCGCCAGCTACCATTGATACGCAGATAGGCCTTGGCAATGCCTTCCTGTTCGAATCCCAGGCTGCGCAACAAGGCGGCACTGCGTGCATTTTCTGGTACATAATTTGCCATCACCCGGTGCAGACCCTGATGTAGGAATACATAGTCCAGGCCAGCCTGCACTGCTTCATGCATTAAAGCTTTGCCCTCGCAGTCGGCAGCAATCGCATAGCCCAGATGGCAGGCTTGAAATGCGCCCCTGACTACATTGCTGAAATGGCAGATGCCTATCATCCTGTCTTCTAGCCAGACTGAGAAAGGAAATCCTGTTCCGCTGATAAATTGTTGATTGAACTGAGCGATGCGTGCTTCGCAAGCCTCGGGTGAAAAATAATCAGGCTGACGCTCTGGTTCCCAGGGCTGGAGATGAGCCTGATTGTCCAGCAAATAGTGCTGATAGGATGGGCTATCCTCCAATTGCAATACACGTAAGGTCAGTCTCTCGGTTTGCAGGATGGGATAGGGCATGGCGGCCTCAGGAAATGGCAGTGGCCGGAGTATACAACTTTTGTTGTTTATATGGCAGTTTTTTGCTATTGCGCGCTGGCATCTTCACTGAGCATGGTCACGCCCGGTAAGGTGCAGGCCAGCACAGTCTGGCGTATGGCTTCGATAGCGGCCTGACGGGTAAAACTTTTACGCCAGGCGATCACAATTCTGCGCTCCGGTGCCGGAGCAGCAAAGGGTACATAGCGCAGCATACCGTCTTTGCTGTGCAAGTCAGCGACTGAGGCTGCCGGCAGTACCGTCAGACCCACACCGGATGCCACCATATGACGTATGGTTTCGAGTGAAGAGCCTTCAAAAGTGCGTGCAATGCCATCTCCGGTAGTGGAGAAGCGCGCCATCTCTGGACAGACTTCCAGTACCTGATCGCGGAAGCAATGTCCATTTCCGAGCAATAACATGGTTTCCGTCTTTAATTCAGCAGCTGAAATTTCTTCACGCTCAGCCCAGGCATGGTCTTTCGGCATGGCGACCACGAAGGGCTCGTCATACAAAGCCTGTATCATCATGCCGTGATCAGGCAGTGGCAAAGCCATGATGGCTGCATCGAGTTCACCCTGGCGCAGTAATTCCAACAGTTTGACCGTGAAATTTTCTTGCAGAACCAAAGGCATCTGCGGCACCCGCTCTATCATGTTTTTGACCAGCGAGGGCAGCAGATAAGGACCTACGGTATAGATCACACCAAGGCGGAAAGGGCCCGCCAGCGGATCTTTATTTTGTTTGGCAATTTCTTTAATGGCAGCGGTTTGCTCCAGCACCCGCTCCGCCTGCGCTACGATTTGTGCGCCCAGTGGTGTGGTCGAAACTTCAGTGCCGCCACGCTCGAAAATCGTGACGCCCAGCTCATCTTCGAGCTTCTTGATCGCGACAGACAAGGTCGGCTGCGCCACAAAACAGGCCTCTGCAGCATGGCCAAAATGTTTTTGCCGGGCGACCGCGACGATGTATTTTAATTCGGTGAGTGTCATGGTCTTAGTTTGGCACAGACTGGGCGAATCGTCAGCAAACTATTCAGTCAAAAATTAAAAAAAGCAGAATTCCTGGCGGTGCTGCATGACTAAAGCTGCCTCTTGATGCTTAAAATCGGACTAGGCATGGGTTGAGTTGTTGGCATTCCAATATCAAGCCATGCACCCAGTCCGCTTTTGTACTTATGGCGGACTTATTTTTTGTTCGCCATTGCCTTAGTCAATTCCATATGCCCTTGTGCCATGCCGCTTTCCGGCACGGTTTCGTGCTCGCGCTGGCGTACTTCCGCCAGTCGTGCAGCGAGCTGTTCCGGCGCATCGCTGGCATGGCCTATGTGTACACCTTGGGTCAGTGTGATGTGAGCTGCCTCAAAACTGCCTGCTCCGGCGCATAAAATAGTTCTGTTCGGTGCCTGTTCAGAAGCCAGTACCAACATGGCAGGCACCACATCGGTGGGTTGCAAAGCCTGTAAAAACTCAGGTGGGAACAGGCTTTCCGTCATGCGGGTAGCGGCAGTCGGGGCAAGGCTGTTGACACGGATATCGTATTTGGCGCCTTCCAGTGACAAGGTTTGCATCAGGCCTACCAGCGCCATTTTGGCCGCGCCGTAATTGGATTGACCGAAGTTACCGTACAGGCCAGAGGAGGAGGTCGTCATCACGATACGACCATATTTTTGTTCCGTCATGATGGGCCAGACGGCTTTGCAGCAGTGCACTGCGCCCATCAGATGCACATCCAATACGAGTTTGAAATCGTCCAGCTCCATTTTGGCGAAACTCTTATCGCGCAGGATGCCGGCATTGTTGATCAGGATATCGATGCGGCCCCATTTGGCCATGGTCTCTTTGACCATCGCTTGTACTGCCGCGTAATCAGTAACCGATGCACCATTGGCGATCGCTTCGCCGCCGGCAGCAAGGATTTCTTCAACCACAGCGAGCGCAGCTGCGGATGAGCCGCCCGAACCATCGCGTGTACCGCCCAGATCGTTGACCACGACTTTGGCACCTCTGGCAGCCAGTGCCAGTGCGTGCTCACGGCCCAGTCCGCCACCGGCACCGGTGACGATAGCTACGCGTCCTGTCAAGTCTATGCTCATGCTGTCATCCTTTATATGTTTCGTTGAAATTGAGTTGCTGAATGAGTGTCTTGTTTAGCGTCTTGTTCTTGTGTCAGTCTGGGCCTGGCTTGAAGTCCGGCCAGACTGCAGGAATGCATTGTAACCTGCAGCGCATGACATGATAGCCGGCTTGTTCAGCTTAGTTTTTTCTGCATCATGATGGCGCCACCCATGGCAGGATCAAGCTCATAAGTGGCAAAACCCTGGCTCAGATACAGTTGGCGTGCCGGATGATTGCCTTCCAGGACTTCCAGCGTGAGCTTGCAATAGCCTTGTTGTTGCGCAAATTCGCAGATGCTGTGCATGAGTCTATGGCTGATACCCCGCCCACGAAAATCTGGATGCACCGCAAAGTCGTGAATATTCAATAAGGGCTGACAAGCGAAAGTAGAAAAGCCCTCTACGCAGATGGCAAAAGCAGCGGCCTGTTCAGCTTCATACGCCAGAAAAGTATGCACCATTGTTTGGCGTTTTTGCAGTTCGACGATTAAATTCGCCTGGCTGTAAGCAGACAGGGCTGCGCCACCACCCATGGGATCACTCGCATAGGCATTCAATTGCTGCAGCAAGTCTTGAGCATGGCGCGGATTGTGCAGGTCGGCTTTGATGAGTGTCAGCATAAGTAGTCCAGAGAATGGTGTCGTTGGATGGAGTTAAGATAGCGCTGCCCGGCGCTGCCTTAATCTCATAGCTGGTGCAGCCATGATAGCCTCAGACCCGCAAAAATTCTTCTTTGTTCCCCAGCCAGCGTTCCAGATGGGCGGCGACGGTGACCGGGTCGTGTTTGAGTAATTCCTGCGCCAGATTGCGCGCTTTTTCTACCAGCCACTGATCTGTTTCCAGATTCGCGAAGCGTAACATCGCCTCGCCGGATTGGCGTGCACCAAGGAATTCACCGGGGCCGCGCAATTCCAGATCTTTTCTGGCGATTTCAAAGCCATCATTACTCTCACGCATCGTGGCCAGCCGTTGTTTGGCCGTGCCGCCCAGTGGGCCTTGGTAGAGCAGTAAGCAGACCGAGGCCGCCGCGCCGCGCCCGACCCTGCCACGCAACTGATGTAATTGCGACAGACCGAAGCGTTCGGCATGCTCTATCACCATCAGACTCGCATTCGGCACGTCGACCCCGACCTCAATCACCGTAGTGGCAACCAGTACCTGGCTGCGCTGGTGGATGAAATCATCCATCACAGTTTGTTTTTCAGCCGGTTTCAGACGTCCATGCACCAGGCCGACCTGTATGCCGGGTAAGGCGGCTGCCAGCATCATATGAGTATCAGTCGCTGTTTGTAATTGCAGGGTTTCCGACTCTTCGATCAATGGGCAAACCCAGTAGACTTGCTTACCTTCCTGTGCTGCCGCATGGACTCGGGCGATCACTTCATCACGACGGTTCTGGTCGATCACGCGTGTCACGATAGGGGTGCGGCCGGGCGGCAGCTCATCAATCACGGAGACTTCCAGATCCGCAAAATACGTCATCGCCAGCGTACGCGGGATAGGCGTGGCGGACATCATCAGCTGATGCGGTACTTTGCCGGCCACGGCCTTGTTCGCCAGATTCAGCCGCTGGCCCACGCCAAAGCGATGCTGCTCATCGACCAGCACCAGTCCCAGATTCGCGAACTGCACGCTGTCCTGGATCAGCGCATGCGTGCCTATCACCAGCTGTGCTTCGCCGGAACTGATCATGGCATTGGCCTGATCTTTTTCTTTCTTTTTCAGGCTGCCGGTCAGCCAGGCAGTTTTCACCCCCAGCGGTTCCAGCCAGGCAGCGATTTTGCGGAAATGTTGTTCAGCCAGAATTTCAGTCGGCGCCATCAATGCCGCCTGAAAGCCATTGTCTATCGCCTGCGCTGCCGCGAGTGCTGCAACGATGGTTTTGCCGCTGCCTACATCGCCTTGCAATAAGCGCTGCATAGGATAGTCCTGGCGCAGATCGGCGCGGATTTCTGCCAATACTTTTTCCTGCGCCCCAGTCAGTGCAAACGGCAGATTAATCAGAAAAGCATTGCTGAGTTCACCCACCACGGGCATCGCCGGTGCGCCTTTGCTGCGTCTTGTCAGCTGGGCACGCTTGAGCGAGAGTTGTTGTGCCAGCAGTTCATCGAACTTCATGCGCAGCCAGGCCGGGTGTTCGTGCTCCATCAGACTGTGCTGATCGATATCGGGCGGCGGGTGATGCAGGGTGCGGACGGCAGTTTCAAAGCCACATAATTGCAGGCTGGCCAGCCGCGCTGCGGACAAGGTGTCGCGCCAGTGTACGCGTTCTATTGCATTGCTGATGGCCTTACGCAGCAAGGCTTGCGGCACACCTTCACCCGATGGATAAACTGGCGTCAGCGCATTCGGCAGTGGCGCGCCTTCATTCACGATTTTATAGTTAGGATGCACCAGTTCCGCACCCAGGAAGCCATGCCTGAGTTCGCCGCGTGCACGCACCCTGGTACCTGTCGCTAGCTGCTTGGTCTGGCTGCCGTAAAAATTCAGAAAGCGCAGCGTGACCTGATCGCTGTCATCGCTGAGGGTGACCACCAGTTGCCGCCTTGGCCGGTATTGCACATCTGCGGCTGTGACCACGCCTTCGATTTGCACCTGGCTGCCGCCGCGCAGACTGGCTTCGCGCATACTCAGGATCTGGGTTTCATCCTCATAACGCATAGGTAAATGCAGGATAAAATCCATGTCTTTACGTAAGCCCAGCCTGGCCAGCTTATCACTTGCTTTAACAGGGGCTTTGGCGGTTTTTTTTGTATTGGTTTTCGTGCGGGCTGATGTCTGTGCCGACTCGCTGGCGTCGCTTTCCATAGCGTTCTCCGCTGCGGGCGCTGCCGTAGTCAGGGCAATCTCATCCTGTGCATTTGGGTGTTCCGCTGCCATGGGTGTAAAATGGTGGGTTTTGCCGTCGGCTTTGCCTGGTCGGTTATAAACAAGTTTGCTAAAAAATCAGCATACCGCATGTGCACTTTCCCCTGAGTTTATGCTGAGGGGCAGGTTGTTGTGCTTTATTTTACTGATTTTTTATACAGTGCGCAGCATTTTGTTCCATTTGATACGGTTTCCCGAGCATGAACTATTCTCTGAGTGATTTTGATTTCGATTTGCCTGATGCCTTAATCGCGCAAACTGCCTTGCCAGACCGGACGGCATCGCGCTTATTGCATGTGGATGGCGAGCGCTTGCTGGATCGCCAGTTTCCCGACATTCTGGAGCAATTGCATGCTGGGGATGTGCTGGTGTTTAACGATACCCGCGTACTCAAAGCACGCTTCTTCGGCGTCAAGGAAACCGGTGGCAAAGTGCAGTTGCTGGTCGAGCGTATTCTGTCCAATACTGAGCAAAACCGCAGTGTGCTGGTACAGATGCGTGCCTCTAAAGCGCCGCTGGTTGGCAGCAAAATCCGTCTGGCCGATGCATTTGATGTGACCGTCGGTGAGCGTGTCGGTGAGTTTTTTACGCTGTACTTCCCGGACGATATTTTTATCTTGCTCGACACCTATGGCCGCTTGCCGTTGCCACCGTATATAGAGCACGATGCCGATGCCTTTGATGAGCATCGTTATCAGACTGTGTACAGCCGTGTGCCGGGTGCGGTCGCCGCTCCGACTGCAGGCTTGCATTTCGATGAAGCCTTGCTGCAGCGCTGCCGCGACAAGGGGATTACGCTGGCCTATGTGACGCTGCATGTCGGTGCTGGCACGTTTCAGCCGGTGCGCACCGAAAACCTGGCGGAACATGTGATGCACAGCGAGTGGTACACCGTACCGCAAGAAACCGTGGATCTGATCCGCGCGGCCAAGGTCGCCGGACGTCAGGTGGTGGCAGTCGGCACCACCAGTATGCGTGCGCTGGAATCTGCCTCGCAATCCGGCAGTCTGCAGGCGGGCAGCGATGATACCTGCCTGTTTATCACACCGGGCTATGTATTCAAGACGGTAGACCGTCTGATTACCAACTTCCATTTACCTAAATCGACATTGATGATGCTGGTATCGGCTTTTGCCGGTTATGAGCGTGTTAAACAGGCTTATGCACACGCCATCGCACAACAATATCGTTTCTTCAGCTATGGTGATGCCATGTTGCTGACCAATACTTCCGGGAAATATCATGCTTGAATTTACCTTAATTAAAAAAGACAAAACCACAGCAGCGCGCCGTGGCCGCGTGAAAGTCAATCATGGTGTGATTGAAACGCCTATCTTTATGCCGGTCGGTACCTATGGCTCGGTGAAGGCGATGTCGCCACTGGAACTTAAGGAAATCGATGCCCACATTATTTTGGGTAATACCTTCCACCTGTGGCTGCGCCCGGGGCTGGATGTGATGAACAAATTCGGCGGCCTGCATGGTTTCATGGGCTGGGATAAACCTATCCTGACCGATTCCGGCGGTTTCCAGGTGTTTTCGCTGGGCGCGATGCGCAAAATTACCGAAGAAGGCGTGAAATTTTCTTCCCCTATCAGCGGTGAGCGCCTGTTCCTGTCGCCAGAGATTTCCATGCAAATCCAGCGCTCCCTGAATTCCGATATCGTGATGCAGTTCGATGAATGCACACCTTATGAAATCGATGGCCGTCCGGCGACAACCGAAGAAGCCGGAAAATCCATGCGCATGTCGCTGCGCTGGGCGCAACGCTCTATCGATGAATTCAATAAAACCGAAAACCCGAACGCCTTGTTTGGTATCGTGCAGGGCGGTATGTTTGAACATCTGCGCGATGAATCGCTGGCGGGCCTGAATGAGCTCGGCTTCCATGGTATCGCCATCGGTGGTTTGTCGGTGGGGGAACCGAAAGAAGACATGATGCGCATCCTTGCGCATACTGGTCCGAAATTGCCGGAAAATAAACCACATTACCTGATGGGTGTAGGCACACCGGAAGATCTGGTGGCTGGCGTAGCGAATGGCATTGATATGTTTGATTGCGTGATGCCAACCCGCAATGCGCGTAATGGCTGGATTTTTACCCGCTTTGGCGATGTGAAAATCAAGAATGCACGTTATAAAGAAGATAAAGAGCCGCTGGATGCGACTTGTGAATGCTATACCTGCAAGAATTTCTCGCGCGCTTATCTGCATCATTTGCATCGCACCGGCGAAATTCTGGGGGCCCGTCTGAACACTATCCACAATCTGCACTACTACCTGGATTTGATGAAAAACATCCGCCGTGCGCTGGATGACGAGCGTTTCCCGGAATTTGTACAGCAATTCCATGCTGATCGTCAGCGTGGGATCTGAGCCAGCGGCCTAAAGTAGCAAACCTGCCTGCTTAGATGCTGAAATGTGCAGCGAAAGGCAGGAAAGGGTAGTAAAAAGCAGGAAAATGCAGGAAAAAGCAGTTTTTACGATAGCCGGTGCTAGAATGTGGCGCTTTGCCAATTGAAAAACCGGCTTTTGGCACCAGATGCGGGGTTGCGGGAAATTGTCCTCGCGAGTTGGCTTGCGCAGTGCGCGTAGCCGGTTCATCAGCCTGAGCCAGCTTCCCGTCTGACAGGTTTTGCCATCCTGCTTATCTGGAATTGCAACGAAAACAGTATGTCGGTTTGATTGTCGGTTTGATCACATACTGTGGATTATTACAACGATTGGAGTCTGAACGTGTTTATTTCTAACGCTTACGCGCAAACTGCGGGTGCAGGTGTCGATGGTGGTCTGATGAGTTTCTTGCCACTGGTGTTGATGTTTGTGGTGCTGTATTTCCTGATGATACGTCCACAGATGAAGCGTCAGAAAGAACAGAAATCCATGATGGATGCGCTGGCAAAGAACGATGAAGTCGTGACCGCCGGTGGCATACTGGGTCGTGTGACCAAGGTGAACGAAAGCTATGTCACGCTGGAAGTCGCTAACGGTACCGAAGTCGTCGTGCAGAAAATCGCGATTTCGACTTTGCTGCCAAAAGGCACAATCAAGGCGATTTAAGCTCATCATACAGGCAACGCAGTCCATATTTATTGTGGACTGCGTTGTGCTTTTCAGCATCCCATTCTTAGATAATTATGAATCGCTATCCACTCTGGAAGTATGTCCTGATCCTGATTGCCCTGCTGTTCGGCGCTTTATACACTGCGCCTAACTTCTTTGGTGAGTCTCCTGCGGTACAGATCAGCAGCGCCAAGTCGACTGTCAAGATCGATGAAAGCATGAGCAAGCGCGTTGAACAGGTGTTGCAACAGGCGACACTCAAAGACAGCGGTATTTTTTATGATTTCAACGGCATGCAGGGTTCGGTACGTGCGCGTTTCGCCGATACAGATACTCAGTTCAAGGCAAAAGATGCACTCGAAAGAGCCTTGAATGCCGATCATAATGATCCTACCTATACCGTCGCATTCAATCTGTTATCGAATACGCCTAAATGGCTGCAAAGCATCCATGCACTGCCTATGTATCTGGGTCTGGATTTGCGTGGTGGTGTGCACTTCCTGATGCAGGTTGACACCAAGGCAGTCATGAACAAGCGGATACAGGGTTTGCAATCCACAGTGAAAACCAGCTTGCGTGATAAAGAAATCCGCTACGCGGGTCTGAGCCGCGATGGTGACGTGATTTCTGTTAAGTTCCGTGATGCTGAAACCCGCAACAAGGCGAAAGCCGTGCTGGCTGATCAGATGCAGGACGTCAGTTTGCAGGATGTGCCAGAGTCGACTGAATTCGAAGTAAAGATCGCACTCAAACCGGAAGCATTGAAAGCCGTCATCAGTGAGGGTGTAAAACAGAATATTACGGCTTTGTCCAAGCGCGTGAATGAGCTTGGCGTGGCTGAACCTATCATCCAGCAGCAAGGTCCTGACCGCATCGTGGTGCAGTTGCCTGGTGTGCAGGATGTGGCGCGTGCTAAAGAAATTATCGGTCGCACTGCAACGCTTGAAGTCCGTGTGCTGGATGAAAGTGTACTGGGTGCGGTGGACGAAAATACACCGGCTCCGTTTGGTGCAGAACGCTTCCGTTCTGATCGTAACGGCGAATGGCTGATGCTGGTTAAAGATCCGGTGGTCACAGGTGATTATATTACCGGCGCTACCGCCAGTTTTGACCAGAATCAGCAGCCAGCGGTATCGGTTGAGCTGAACGGTGACGGTGGCCGCAAAATGCGCGATGCAACCCGTAGCCGCGTCGGCAAACGCATGGCCATCGTGCTGTTTGAAAAAGGTAAGGGCGAAGTTCTGATTGCGCCGACTATCCAGAGTGAACTGGGTTCCCGCTTCAATATTACCGGTATGGGTACCCCTGCAGCAGCAGCCGATCTGGCGCTGTTACTGCGCGCTGGCTCGCTGGCAGCACCGATGGAAATCATCGAAGAGCGCACCATAGGACCGCAACTGGGCGTGGAAAACATCAAGCAGGGTAAGAATGCCACGCTGTATGGTTTTGCCGCGATCTCGGTCTTCATGATCGCCTATTACATGCTGTTTGGTTTCTTCAGCGTGCTGGCCTTATCGGTTAACTTGCTGTTGCTGGTGGCGATACTGTCGCTGATGCAGGCAACTCTGACCTTACCTGGTATCGCGGCGATTGCGCTGGCGCTGGGTATGGCGATTGATGCCAACGTGCTGATTAATGAACGTATTCGTGAAGAGCTGCGTGCTGGCCGTACGCCGCAAAAGGCGATAGAAGAAGGTTTTGCGCATGCCTGGGCAACGATTCTGGATTCCAACGTGACGACCATGATCGTCGGTCTGGCCCTGCTGATATTTGGCTCTGGCGCTATCCGTGGTTTCGCCGTGGTGCACTGCCTGGGTATTCTGACCTCGATTTTCTCATCCGTATTTGTCTCGCGCGGTGTCGTGAATCTGTGGTACGGACGTAAGAAAAAACTGAGTGCAATTTCTATCGGTCAGATCTGGAAACCCAGCGAAGACGCTGCGAAGTAATTTAAAGGACACAGGCATTTATCATGGAATTATTCCGCATTAAAAAAGACATTCCTTTCATGCGCCATGCGCTGATTTTCAATGTCATCTCTGCACTGACTTTTGTCGCTGCTGTGTTTTTCCTGGTACAAAAACAACTGCATTTTTCCGTCGAATTCACCGGTGGTACGGTGATGGAAGTGAGCTACACCAAGGCGGCAGACGTGGACGGCATACGCCGTACCGTCGATAGCCTGGGTTATGTGGATGCTTCGGTGCAGACTTTTGGTAAGGCGCAGGATGTGGTGATCCGCTTACCGCTGTCGAAAACCCTGAGTTCCACACAGCAGGCGGATCAGGTCATGGCGGCGCTGGTTGCTAAAGATCCTGATGTCAAAAAGCAGCGTGTAGAACAGGTCGGTGCCCAGGTTGGTGATGAGCTGGCCCACGATGGTCTGATGGCCTTGTTATTTGTGGTACTGGGCGTGATGGCTTATCTGGCGATACGCTTCGAATGGAAATTCGCGGTGGCAGCGATCGTCGCGAACTTGCATGACGTGATCATTATTCTGGGCTTCTTCGCTTTCTTCGAATGGGAATTCAACCTGTCCGTGCTGGCTGCGGTATTAGCAGTGCTGGGTTACTCCGTCAATGAATCGGTGGTTATTTTTGACCGTATCCGCGAGAATTTCCGTAAGCAGCGCAAGATGTCGGTGACAGAAGTGATCGACAATGCGATTACCAGCACCATTTCACGTACCATCATCACACACGGAAGCACGCAGATGATGGTGTTGTCCATGCTGTTGATCGGTGGCCCGACGCTGCACTATTTCGCTATGGCGCTGACCATCGGTATCTGCTTCGGTATTTACTCCTCGGTCTTTGTGGCGGCAGCGATTGCAATGTGGCTGGGTGTGACCAGAGAAGATCTGATCAAGCCGGTTAAAGAAAAAGACGATACAGACGGTGCCGTTGTATAAAACATGTCTTTATCGTGTAACGGAAAGTATCTACACTGAAAGCCAGCGGAAACGCTGGCTTTTTATTTGTTAGCATACAAAATGTATGCAAGCCGTGCACTTCAGAGTGAAACATCGGCGAAATGAGCGTTTGACGCCACGGTGTTCTTAGCTCGCTAAATCGCCCTGATCCCGTTCGCGAAACCGCTTTTGTTACTTCATTTGCCGGAATTGACCGCAAATCAGCTTAGCTTCTGCGAACTTTATGTCTCAAAGTCAGTCCTAGCGTCCGCGAAGTAAAAAAAGAATTGAAAAAAATGAGCCAACTGAAAACCATCACACTCGTTGCGGCGATCGCCGCTCTGGCCGCAGGCGGCTATTATGCGTACCAGTCATCTGCACCCAAAAATCCTGAAAGCGCCAATACGAAGAACGCTGACGCCAGCGCAAAATCATCGGCATCGGCTTCCGCCAGCGCCTTGGCTGGTAAAGGCGATAGCCGCCCGGTCAGTGTCTCTACCATACTGACGCAGAAAAAAGATTTTCCGGTTCGCCTGCAGGCTAACGGTGTGGTGTCCAGCCTGAACACGGTCGACATCCGGCCACAGATCACCAGCACGGTCACCCGTGTACATATCAAAGAAGGGCAGTTTGTACGTGCCGGTGAGTTGTTGTTTACGCTGGACAGCCGTAATGACGAAGTTAATCTGGCTAAGGCGCAGGCACAGCTGGACAAGGATATGGCCACGCTGGCTGACTTACAGCGTCAGCTGGCACGCAGCAAGGATTTAGTCAGCAAAAAATTTGTCGCGCAAAGTGCGCTCGACACTTCACAGACGCAGGTGGATGCGCAGCAGGCAGTGATTGCGTCGGATAAGGCGGCAGTGAATGCCGCTAAGGTCGCGCTCAGCTACAACCGCATCGTTGCTCCCGCATCTGGACGCACCGGCATCATTAGTGTGTTCGTGGGTTCCCTGGTACAGCCCAATGCGACGGCCACGGCGATGGTCACCATTACTCAGATCGATCCGATAGCGGTGACTTTCCCGCTGCCGCAGCGCCATCTGAACGATGCGCTGCAAAGTATGCGTAATGCAGACAGCTTTGTGCAGGCCAGTCTGCCGGATGGTCAGGGCAAATATAAAGGCAAATTACAGTTTGTCGACAACGTGGTTGATGCCGCGTCCGGTACCGTTAAAGTCAAAGCGGTGTTTGATAATAAAGAGATGAAGTTATGGCCGGGCGCTTACGTCAATCTGGACATGAGTGTGCGCACCATTAAGGATGCCGTGGTGGTACCGCAGGATGCGATTGTGGTCGGTGCACGCGGTAAGTCGGTCTATGTCGTGAATGCAGAGTCAAAAGCCGAAGTGAAACCTGTGACTGTGCTGGAAAGCTATGGCAATGAAGCGGTGATTTCCGGTGTTGAGGCTGGCGTCAAGATTGTATTGGATGGCAAGCAGAACCTGCGTCCGGGTGGTTTGGTGAAAGAGCGTAGTGCGGATGACAAAGACGCCGCTAAAGCTAAGGATGGTAAAGATGCCAAAGAGGGCAAGCCAGCCAGCAAAAACGCTGAAGGGCAGGGCGTGTCAGCCAAAGCAACTGAAGCACACAGCGCCTCTGCAGCGAGTGCATCATGAATTTATCTGAGTTATTTATCCGCCGTCCGGTGATGACGGTTTTGCTCAATCTGTCTATCGTGGTAGCAGGTATTCTGGCCTATCGCTATATTCCGATTGCGGCTTTACCCAGCTATAACACGCCTGTCATCAGCGTGAATGCCAATCTGCCGGGGGCCAGTCCTGAAACGATGGCGACCTCGGTTGCGCTGCCATTGGAAAAACAGTTCGCCACCATACCCGGCCTGTCGGTGATCAGTTCCAGCAATACGCTGGGGAATACTTCGCTGACGCTGGAGTTTGATCAAAACCGGAATATCGACGCTGCTTCGGTCGATGTACAAGCCGCCTTGCTGCGCGCCCAGCGTTCGCTGCCGATTGATATGACGTCGCCACCTTCTTATCGCAAGGTGAATCCAGCCGATGCACCGGTCTTGTTTATCGCGCTGACTTCTCCATCTTTAAGTCTGGCAGAGTTGACCAGTTATGCCGAGCATTTGATTTCACCCAGCCTGTCTACGCTGGAAGGAGTGGCACAGGTCAATATCTTCGGTATCAAACGTTATGCGGTGCGTATCCGCGTGATGCCGGATGCACTGGCTGCGCGTAATCTGACTCTGGATGACTTGTCGACTGCCATCCGCACCTCGAATGCGAATACCCCGGTTGGTACGCTGGACGGTGACAAACAAACCCTGACCCTGACTGCGAATAAGCAATTGCAAAGTGCACAGGAGTTCGCCAATCTGGTGGTCAGCAATAAAGGTGGACAGGTGGTGCGTCTGCGCGATGTGGCCAACGTCGAAGACAGCTACGAACAGGTAAAAACCAGTGCCAACTTCAATGGCGAGAGCTCGATTACGCTGGCGATTCAGCGCCAGTCGGATGCCAATACCGTAAAAGTGGTGGATTCGATCAAGGCTGCCTTACCGGGTTTCAAGGCCCAGTTGCCTGCTTCGGTGAATATGAATCTGGTCAATGACCGCTCAGTCTCTATTCGCGATGCCTTACACGACGTGAACCTGACGCTGCTGTTCACGATCTTCCTGGTGGTGCTGGTGATTTTCCTGTTCCTGCGTCACATGGTCGCCACCCTGATTCCTACGCTGTCGCTGCCAGTCTCACTGGTTGGTGCGATCAGTCTGTTATGGGGCTTTGGCTATACGCTGGATAACGTATCTTTGCTGGGTCTTACACTGGCCGTTGGTCTGGTGGTGGATGATGCGATTGTGATGCTGGAAAATATTATGCGTCACGTCGAGAATGGTGAAGAACCGTTCAAGGCCGCATTGCAGGGCTCACGCGAAGTTGGCTTCACGATTATCTCGATTTCCACTTCGCTGATCGCGGTGTTTATCCCGATTTTTTTCATGCCGGGCGTGATCGGTCAGTTATTCCATGAGTTTGCTGTGATCGTCAGTCTGGCGATTGTCGCTTCTGCTTTCGTTTCGCTGACCCTGGTGCCTATGTTGGCCAGCCGCTTTTTGAAGAACGAACATGAAATGGCAGCGCCGCCACGCTTAGTCGGCGCCATGTTAGGTGCGTTTGAACGTGGCTTCGATGCGTCCTTGCGCGTTTACACGCGTGGCCTGGACTGGTCACTGCGCTATCGCAAGCTGATCTTGTTGCTGGCATTGGCAACCTTTGTCGCGACTGCCTATTTGTTTAATGTGATTCCTAAAGGCTTCTTCCCGCAAGAAGATATAGGCCAGATTAATGTATCGACTGAGGCGGCAGAAGAGACCTCTTTCCCGGCCATGGTGGTGCTGCAGGATAAAGTGGCGAAGATCATACGCGAAGATCCGAATGTGGCGACCGCAACCTCGTTCAATGGCGGTAGCGGTGCGCAGAATAATGGCCGTATGTTTATCAATCTGAAGCCGCGCGATCAGCGTAAGCCGATGAAAGAAGTGGTCGATGGTTTGCGCAAGAAGGTCGCTGCTGTTCCGGGTATCACAGTATTCCTGCGCCCTACTCAGAACTTACAACTGGGTGGGCGCCCGAGTAAGAGTCAGTATCAGTACATCCTGCAAAGTGTGGAAGCGGGTGAGCTGAATGACTGGGCGCTTAAGCTGGTGGATAAACTGCGCAATGATCCCGGCTTTAAAGATGTGACCACCGACTCACAGCTCAAAGGATTGCAGGCCTCGATCGACATTGACCGTGACCGCGCCAATAGCCTGGGCGTGGGCATGGATAGTATACGTTCTGCGCTATACAGCGCGTTTGGTGAGCGCCAGGTCTCAACCATGTATACCAGTGTCGACAGCTATTCCGTGATTATGGAATTGGCTCCTGAAGCACGTAAAGATGAGAGCGCGATCAATGGCATCTACGTGCGCAGCAATACCGGTACGCTGGTGCCGCTGAACAGTATCGCGACGGTCAAACGCACTGTAGGACCGACCGCAATCAACCACGTCGGGCAGTTACAGGCTGTGACGGTGTCCTTCAATCTGGCACCTGATACGGCGTTGGGTGAAGCGACCAAGCGCATAGAACAATACCGCGAACAGATCAAATTGCCACCTTCGGTGATTACTTCTTACGGTGGCGATGCTGCGGTGTTTAAAGACTCGCAGTCCGGTCAGGTGGTGTTAATCGTTGCGGCCTTGCTGGTGATTTATGTACTGCTGGGCGTGCTGTATGAGAGCTATATCCATCCGATTACGATCTTGGCCGGTTTGCCATCAGCTGCAGTCGGTGCGCTGATCACGCTCAAGTGGTTTGGTGAAGATCTGACGCTGATCGCGACCATCGGTATTTTGCTGCTGATTGGTATCGTGAAAAAGAACGCGATCATGATGATCGACTTTGCGCTGGATGCACAACGTCATCAAAACATGACACCGGCAGAAGCGATACGCGAAGCTTGTATCCAACGTTTCCGTCCGATTATGATGACCACATTAGCAGCGCTGGTAGGCGCTTTGCCTATCGCACTGGGTCTGGGTGCCGGTGCTGAACTGCGTCAGCCACTGGGCCTGGCAGTCGTTGGCGGCTTGATTTTCTCGCAGGCGATTACGCTGTTCATTACGCCAGTGATTTATCTGGCGTTGGATAAATACAGCGGTTCTGGGCCGATAGTCGGTGATCGTTTGCCAGGGCGCTAGTCCTTAGCTGAGCAATGAAAAAACGGCACCTGGGTTCAGGTGCCGTTTTTTTATGCTAGGAATTTTGCGTCAGCTAAAAGAGTATGCTCTGCATATATTCCTTTGTGCATCAGCCGGATTTACTCCGTACTCAGATGCTGTTTCAGCTTGCTCAAAGCAGCTTCCAGCTGTGCGAAATCTTCCTCGCTATAAGCCTGAAATCTGACTGCACCGGCTTCTACCACTTGCGGGAAAATCTCTGCAAAGCGTTGTTCACCCTTAGCCGTGAGCTGGATAAAAAAATGGCGGCGGTCTTCGGTGCTGCGGCTGCGTTGTACCCAGCCTTGCTGTTCCAGACGATCAACCACGCCGGTTAAGGTGCCTTTGGTGATCAGGGTTTTTTCACCAAGTTCTTTGCACGTCATTCCTGGCGTATTGCCTAGCGTGGCGATGATGTCGAACTGCGATGGCGTGAAGCCGAAGCGCCGCACATTACGCGCGGATGCGTGTTCAAACAATTGCATGCATTCCGATAACAATCGTATGCTGCGCAGATAAGTCTTATTCATAATGAAGAGAAGTGATACTGATCTGAGCAGACTTTTGTGATCTGCTCAGATCAGTATTTTGTCACCGCGGCGCAGGCCGCTGTGACAAAACATGAAGCGACTGCTGGCGGATTAGTCAGCGCGGATCGCTTCAACCTGGATCGCCAGGCGGACTTCCGGAGCGAAGCGTGGCAGGCCGTAGTTCAGACCAAAATCAGAGCGCTTGAATTCTGCCGTTGCGTCGGCACCGCAGACTTCTTTTTTCAACATAGGATGTTGAATGCACTTGAACTTGTTGATTTTCAGTGTCAGCGGTTTAGTCACGCCTAACAGGGTGAATTCGCCTTCAACCGCAACCGGTGTGTCGCCATCAAATTTGATGGAGTTACCTTTGTAAGTCGCGGTCGGGAATTTGGCGACATTGAACATGTCCGGGGACTTTGCATGTTCATTCATTTTTTCGTGGCCGAAATCAACCGAGTTGGCATCGATAGTGATGTCAACGGTACCGGTTTTAGCAGCACGGTCCAGCGTGACTTTACCGCTGGATTTATTGAACTTGCCGCGCCATACCGAGATGCCGAAGTGATCGGCTTCGAAGCTAGGGTAGGTGTGGCCAGGTTCGATGACATAGCTGTCAGCGAATGCTGGGGCTGCGCTCAGCAGCAAAGTGGCGGCGATCAGTTTAGTCAATTGCATGGGATAGCTCCTGTGAGAAAAACTTAAGGTTGTGTGACTACGTGAAATTTAATCGTGACTTCATCGGCGACCATACTGGTATCTTTCCATTCACCTTCACCGATGTTGTAAGTCAGACGTTTAATAGGTAAAGCACCATCGAAAATCTGTTTGCCGCCCTCTTGTTTAATCGTGACCGGGAAGCTCACATTGCTGGTCTTGCCTTTGATGGTCAGGGTGCCGCTGACATCCAGTTTGCCGGCACCAGCTGGTTTCATCGCGGTACTGGTGAAGCTGGCTTTAGGGAATTGCGCCGCGTTAAACCATTCTTTTTTCAAGACTTCTTTGTTGTATTCTGCGTCGCCCAGATCAAAGCTGTTGAGCTCGATCTCCACATTCGCTTTGGAGCTTTCAGGTTTTGCGGCGTTGTAGTCGATGTTGGCGCTGAATTTTTTGAACTTGGCATCGACCGGTACATTCATTTGCTTGAATACGATATTCACCTGGCTCTTGCTGGCATCAACTTTCAATACGGCGGCAAAGGCAGGAATGGCCAGCACAAGGGCAGCCAGGCTGGCGGCCCAGCGGGTACGGCGTGACAGATTGGATAAGCGTTTCATCAGATTTCCTTATTGGTTGGATTTGCCTGGCATCATGCGGCGCATCAAGCCATCTTTGTCGATGACCTGGTGCTTCACAGCGGCTGCGATATGCAGCAAGACCGTGAACAGCATGAGGTTGCTGAGTATTTCGTGAACTTCTTTCAGGGTGTGTTTCAATTCCGGTGCCGGTGCGATGATGCTGGGCAGTTCGATCAGACCCAGGTAGACCACAGGATAACCGGCTGCGCAGGTATAGACATAACCCGACAGCGGAACGGCAAACATCAGAAAATACAAAAATACATGGGTGCCGTTGGCGACCTTCTTTTGCAACTCACTCATATGCGCCGGATAGGCGGGTGCCTGGGTCAGCAAACGGCTGATCAGACGCAGCGCGACCAGACCCAATACCGTCACCCCTAACCATTTATGATAAGAGTAGTATTGCAGTTTGGTCGGGCTGATGCGCATATCGGTCATGATCGTGCCCAGCACAAAAGCAGCGACGATCAGCAGTGCCACCAGCCAGTGCAGGATGATGGTTGGGGTGGCATAGCGGGTCTGATTACTCATAGTCTTTCCTTTAAACTGACACAAAAATTATTCTGACATGACGTGCAGAAGCAGAGTATGCGCTTATTACGGTCTTGGGTCATGATGCAACTTTTGTGGAACGATCACTGTCCAACATTTCACCGAACTTTTTAAAAAAGTAATTAGTTCGTATTAGGACTAATATAGCAAAAAAAATGAAAACGTGCTGAGCAGGTCAGATTTTGGGATTCGGTACACAGGCAGCATAGTAAAGAAATGCAAAAAAGCCAGTCTGCAGTTCATTCACTGCAGACTGGCTTTTTGTTTGCCGATGACCTCGCCATACTATGTGCGTTGCGCTGGTGATCCGCGCGACGCACATCGCTTAGACTCGAGTGCTTAGGCTCAGATCGCTTTAGCGAGCTTGACGGCGATACCGGTGTAGTTGGCAGGTGTCATGGCCAGCAACAAGTCTTTGGCTTCCTGAGGGATTGCCAGACCTTCGACGAATTCACGCAATGCTTGCTTAGAAATGCCTTTACCACGGGTCAGTTCTTTGAGTTGTTCGTAAGGGTTTTCTATGCCATAACGACGCATGACGGTTTGCACCGGTTCAGCCAGCACTTCCCAGGTCGCATCCAGATCCGCTGCCAGACGCTCAGGATTGGTTTCGAGTTTATTCAGACCACGCAGGCAGCTGTCATAGGCCAGCAGGGTGTAGCCAAACGCAACGCCGATATTACGCAATACGGTGGAATCGGTCAGGTCACGCTGCCAGCGCGATACGGGCAATTTTTCCGACAGATGACGCAGCAGGGAATTGGCCAGGCCCAGATTACCTTCTGAGTTTTCAAAGTCGATAGGATTGACTTTATGTGGCATGGTGGATGAACCGATTTCGCCCGCCTTGGTTTTCTGTTTGAAATAGCCAACCGAGATATAACCCCAGATGTCGCGGTTCAGATCGAGCAGGATGGTGTTGACACGTGCAAACGCATCAAACATTTCTGCCATGTAGTCATGCGGTTCGATCTGGATGGTGTAAGGGTTGTAAGTCAGACCCAGACGTTGTTCGATCACGTTTTTGGAAAAACTTTCCCAGTCATAGGATGGGTAGGCGGATAAATGCGCGTTGTAATTGCCGACTGCACCATTCATCTTACCGAGTATTTCTACCTGTTCGATACGCTTGACTGCGCGTTGCAGACGCGCAACCACGTTAGCAACCTCCTTGCCCAGTGTTGTCGGGCTGGCAGGTTGACCGTGGGTGCGTGACAGCATAGGCACTTCTGCATTCAGATGCGCGAGTTCGGTCAGTTTGCTGATGACTTTTTGCAGCGCCGGTACCATGACCTGATCACGTGCTGTTTTGAGCATCATGCCATGCGAAGTATTGTTGATATCTTCGGACGTGCAGGCAAAGTGGATGAATTCGCTGGCGGCTGTCAGTTCTGCTGAGCTGGCGACTTTCTCCTTGAGCCAGTATTCGACCGCTTTCACGTCATGGTTGGTGACAGCTTCGATTTCCTTGATGCGTGCCGCATCGGCTTCGGTGAATTCTGCTACCAGTTTGTCTAACAAGGCATTGGCTTCAGCTGAAAACGGTTTGATTTCATCAAAGCCAGCCTGGGATAAGGCTTGCAGCCACGAGACTTCAACTTTGACGCGATGATGCATGAAGCCAGCTTCAGACAAAGTTGCACGCAAGGCATCAACTTTTGCGGCATAACGGCCATCAATAGGGGAGAGGGCGGACAGAGAGGATAAGGACATGATCACTCGATTTTGTAGAGAAAAAATGGGAACTGCCGTTGCAAAATCTCCCTCAGGCTTTTCTTGCTCAGCGCACTCATTCCCAATTATTGCTGCGTGGAATCAATGCACTCAGAAAAGTTGACTTGTTGCAAAAGTCTCATCGAAAGCTTGCGCAAAAAACAACAGAACGAATGAAATTTTTGCCAAACTTGCCAGAGATCATGTTCACTGGGTAATCATGGTGAAATGATCTGAATGCTGGGAGTTCTTGCATGAATGCGCGGATTTTACCATTTTGTGCGTTGAAAATCTGGACTTTCCCTTTGTGTTGCAATGCAATAGGTATTTTCCCGTGGCAAGGGAGTGGTAATTGCCGATGGTATAATCAACGCTAAATTAATTTCTCAGAAACTATGAAACTCTTAGGCTCTACTACCAGTCCATTTGTGCGAAAAGTCCGTGTCGTACTAGCGGAAAAAAAACTCGACTACAGTTTTATCCTTGAAAACGTATGGGCGGCAGACACGACCATTCAGCAGTCCAATCCTTTGGGCAAAGTCCCTTGTCTGCTAATGGAAGATGGCGCGGTGATGTTTGATTCACGCGTGATTGTGGAGTATCTGGATACCCTGACACCGGTTGGTAAACTGATCCCTGCGCTTGGCCGTGAACGCGCAGGCGTGAAATGCTGGGAAGCGCTGGCCGATGGCGTGCTGGATGCGGCCATCCTGATCCGTCTGGAAAAAACCTTGCGTCCGGCAGAGCAGCAAAATGAAGAGTGGATACAGCGCCAGTGGAGCAAGGTAGTTGCCGGTTTGAAAACCATGTCGGCTGATCTGGGTGAAGCCACTTTTTGTGCCGGTAATCATTTAACACTGGCCGATATCAGCGTGGCCTGCACCTTGGGCTGGCTGAGTTTCCGTTTCCCGGAAATTGACTGGCGTACTGATTATCCTAACCTGGCCAGATTGTTCGATAAATTGTCTGAGCGTCCTTCGTTCAAGGACACGATTCCACACTGACACCAGGCTATGCGCCACTGTGCAGTGTAAAAAAAGGGATGGCCTCGCGGCGCATCCCTTTTTTTTATTCCTCAGCAGACAACTGGGATTGCAGATAATTCTGGATACCGATTTTCTCTATCAGTTCTATCTGGGTCTCCAGCCAGTCTATATGCTCTTCGGTGTCTTCCAATATCATCTGGAATAAATCGCGCGATACATAATCGCTGCAAGCTTCGCTGGTGGCGATGCCTTCTTTCACGGTTTTTTGCGCAGCTTGTTCCAGCTTCAGATCGCACTGCAGCATTTCCAGTGTTTCTTCGCCTATCATCAGCTTATGCAGGGCTTGCAGGTTAGGTAAGCCGCCCAGCATCAGAATGCGGTCTATCAGCTTATCCGCATGCTTCATTTCGCCTATGGATTCTTCGTATTCTTTTTTCGCAATTTTTTCAAACCCCCAGTGCTTGTACATGCGCGCATGCAGGAAGTACTGGTTGATTGCACTTAATTCATTGGTTAACTGCGCATTGAGCAGTTTGATGACTTTGGCATCGCCTTTCATTTTCTTTCCTTTCGTAAACGGAACTGGCCCACGCTCACATGATAGCAAGCGCGGGCCAGTGTATGTGGGAAATATCAGGAATCCAGGGAGAAATGGATAGTCGCAGTAGCGATCATCGCCAGTGCTTTGCCATCTTCATGATAAGGCTTGAACACCGCACGCATGATGGCGACTCTGGCCGCATCATCCAGCCGCGGGAAACCAGAAGACTGATGGACTTCAATTTTCTCTGCCTGACCTTTGTCATTCACCAGCACCCGCATCACAACTTTGCCTTCTTCTCCCATACGACGTGAAAGCGAAGGATATTCAGGACGTGGCGGACGCAGATACTCGACTGCGCTGACAGATTTGGGAGCTGCTGGCGCTGGTGGAGCCGCACTGACCACCGCCGCTGCTTCAGTCTTGGGTGGAGGCGGGGCATCATTGACTACCGCAGTGATGCTGTGTGGCGTAACCGGGGTATTGACAACTGGGGTAGGGATCACAGGCAGATGGATTTCCGGTTGTTTCAGGCTGACCGGTTTCTCGACGATTTTTGCCGGTGGCGGTGTGACTGGTTTTTCCGGCTGAACAAAGGTCATCACGACCTCTTCCGGAATGACCTTGACCACATGTGAAATCAGGCCATTTTGCAGCGCATAGAATAAGGCAGCGTGTGCCAGTACGATGCCTGCCATGGGCAGGAAACGACGCCAGGATGCAGCTTGACCAGACAGAGAAAACTCAGAGTTCATGACGGCATTCATGCTGGCATGGCCTCAGATGGCATCTGTAATTTGTGCAGCAAGAGTTGTAAGCCGGATTGGGGCGCGGGTTGCTGCGCGCACTCGCGCAATACCTGGCGCGCACAACCTGCGCATTTACCACAGCAGGTGCCGACTTCCAGATTGTCACGGATAGCGGCGAAAGTCGTCATGCCAGCATCGTAGGCACGCTGTATCTTCTTCTCTGACACGTTATGGCAAACACAAACTATCATGCAGTCCTCACTGGCTTGTTGCTTTGGGTTCAGGCGTTTCCCGGTGTGAGCCAGGAAAAGCGTTTTAATTTGCTGGGTTGCGGCAGATGCTGATCGATCAGCCCTGCCCATTGTTCCGATAACTGCTGGCACGTCGCTCTGACCACGGGTGCTAAATCAGGCAACTCAGACAGAGCTTTCAAATGGCGCTCTATCACTGCTGCCAGCTTCAGGCAAGCCTGGTCTTTATCTGCTGCATTGGCGTTCACGCTGTAATGCGACATCAGATGCAATACGGCGGATACCAATAAATCCGGCTGGGTCGAGCTGCGCTCAGTGGCCGCTGCTGCCTGGGTCAGAGGTTCATACGTCATGGCATTTCTCCAATGAAGGGTATGGTGTCCGACTGGCTGCGAGGGGGAGTCTCACTGGCTGGCTGACCATGCCTGGCTCATGCTGTCAAAATCAACTTATTCAATTGGGTGACACGCAGGCGGTAAATCCGGCCTTCGTGATCGATTTCTAACTCGCGCGACTGTTGCATCAGTTCCTGGCTTTTCAGACGTGGAACAGGCTTGCCATGGACGCTGTGCACTTTGGCTGGCAGGGCGGCGGCAAGTGGATTTGTTGTATCAAATTCAGCCATATTCACTCCGGTAATCTAAACGAGAACAATTCTTATTTAGATTATTGTGTAAACCCAGAAAATTTGCAAGCGATTTTCTATCGCAGGAATAGAAAATCACTATCTCTTGTGTAATCGCAAACGAAACAGGCAATTTGGACTGACGCAAAACCGCCCCAGCGGCGTTATGGCTCCTTGTCGTACCGCCGCGTACTGCCTGCGTCGCCATGGTGCAGCCAAGGTTTCAGGCAACACGTTGCCTGCTGGCGAAACGGACATCGCTTGCCAGCGATGTCACCCAAAGCAGGAAAGGGTTTTTTAGCTCTTGCCGGAACAATTTTGCGTAAGTCCNGAAAGGGTTTTTTAGCTCTTGCCGGAACAATTTTGCGTAAGTCCTGGCAATAAAAAAACCCACGCTATACGTGGGTTGGCTGGGAGGTGCGGGTTATTTTTATTGCTTTATCTGGCGCTCGGCCATTTTTTCACCCAGGCGTACCGGTCGGGCCGCATCCCACTCAGTATTAAAAGCCACCGTTGCCGGCGGGAACAACAGCACCACTGTTGAGCCCAGCAGGAAGCGTCCCATTTCTTCACCCTTTTTGAGCAGGATTTGTTGGGAAGCGTAATCCCATTCCTGAATGTGACCCGGGCGCGGAGGATTGACCACGCCATGCCAGACCGTCGCCATACTGCCGACGATGGTGGCACCGACCAAAACCAGCACGAAGGGGCCGAACTCAGATTCAAAATGGCAGACCACGCGTTCATTCCTGGCGAATAAGCCCGGCACACCGCGCGCTGTGGTCGGGTTAACCGAAAACAGATCACCCGGTACATACACCATGCGCAGCAGCTTTGCATCGCAAGGCATATGAATACGATGGTAGTCACGTGGGCTCAGGTAAATGGTGGCGAAGTGGCCATCGGCGTAACGCGCAGCGGCCTGACTGTCTCCCGCCAGCAAGGCAGTGGTCGAATAATTGTGACCTTTGGCCTGGAAGATCTGATCTTTTTCAATCGCGCCAAACTGACTGATGGCGCCGTCAACCGGGCAAACCCAGGCAGAATTTGCGAGCGGACGGGCACCGGCTTTCAATTCACGTGTGAAAAACTCATTGAAGGAGGCGTAACTGCTGAGGTCGGGATTTTTTGCTTCCTCCATGTTCACCTGATATTTGCCAGCAAACCAGCTGATCAGATGTGTCGTCAGCTTACCTGCGCGGGCATTGGCAACCCGGCCAGCGAAACGGGTCAGGGCAAGTTTAGGCAGCAGATATTGAGGAAGAACGGCAAGTCGATCAGACACAGTGGAAACCCCTGAAATGAATTGGTCGGGAATTATAACGTTGTGCAGTGATAGCGCCTATGATTTGTTCATGCTGCAATGCAGATAACGCAAGCGCCGGGAGCTAATCTGGAATAGAGGACATATGCAATTCACGAGTTTGCGGTATACTTGGTAGTTGATAGTTAAATTTAATCGAATTGATAAATTTAATTGTCTTTGTAAATGTTGCACATGCTATTAAGATACGCACATTCCCATTCAACAAGACTTTCAACCACGAAGGAAAAGCTATGTCTCTGATCAATACAACTGTTAAACCATTCAAAGCAACCGCTTACCACAACGGCAAATTCATTCCGGTTTCCAGCGAAGATCTGGCTGGCAAATGGTCGGTATTCGTGTTCTACCCAGCAGACTTCACTTTTGTCTGCCCGACAGAACTGGGTGACCTGGCTGATCACTACGAAGAATTCAAAAAACTGGGCGTAGAAATCTACTCTGTTTCTACAGATACCCATTTCACACACAAAGCATGGCACGACACATCTGACACGATAGGCAAAATCCAGTACCCAATGCTGGCTGATCCTACACTGCAGATTTCCCGTAACTTCGAAGTACTGATCGAAGAAGAAGGTCTGGCACTGCGTGGTACTTTCGTTGTGAATCCAGCTGGCGAAATCAAAGTCATGGAAGTGCATGACAACGGTATCGGCCGTGACGCAAAAGAATTGCTGCGTAAAGTACAAGCTGCACAATACGTAGCGAGCCATCCAGGTGAAGTTTGCCCTGCAAAATGGACACCAGGCGCGGAAACACTGACACCATCCCTGGATCTGGTCGGTAAGATCTAAGTTTTGCCTAAGTACTGATTAAGTAATCACTTAAGCAGGATTCCTCAGCGCAGCACTTCCTGTACCGCGACAAACTGGCTGCGATCAGCCAGTTTGCCAGCAGCAGCGCTGAGGAGCTGTACAGCTCTAAAAAACAGGGAACACAAGACGACCCCAGCGGCCAGATGGCTCGCGATGCTGAGTGCTTTTGATGCACCTCCGTGATAGCCCGCCCTGGACCTCATTTTCTTCATTCCTGAGAAAGAAGCATCATGTTAGACAATACGCTCAAAACGCAATTAAAAGCTTACTTAGAACGCCTGACCCGTCCGCTGCAATTGGTGGCATCGCTGGATGACAGTGATAAGTCCAGGGAAATGCACGAGTTGCTGCGCGAGATCGCCGAGTTGTCTGACAAAATTTCCGTGGTCGAACAACGCGATGATGCAGAACGCAAACCTTCGTTTGCGATCACTTCCCCTGGACAGGAAATCTCCCTGCGTTTTGCAGGCATCCCTATGGGACATGAATTTACTTCGCTGGTACTGGCATTGCTGCAGACCGGTGGCCATCCGCCGAAAGTCGATGCGGACGTGATACAGCAAATACAGCAGCTCGATGGCGATTTCCATTTCGAGACTTATATTTCCCTGAGCTGCCAGAACTGCCCTGAAGTGGTTCAGTCACTCAATTTGATGGCGGTACTGAATCCGCGTATTAAATCGGTCACGATAGACGGCGCGCTGTTTCAGAGCGAAGTCGAACAGCGTCAGATCATGGCGGTGCCGACGGTGTATCTGAACGGTCAGGTCTTCGGTCAGGGCCGTATGTCAGTAGAAGAAATACTGGCCAAACTCGATACCGGTGCGACTCAGCGTGCGGCAGAAAAACTGAATGCCAAAGCGCCTTACGATGTACTGATCGTCGGTGGTGGCCCAGCTGGTGCGGCAGCAGCGATTTACGCGGCCCGTAAAGGCATACGTACCGGCGTGGTGGCTGAGCGTTTCGGCGGTCAGGTGCTGGATACCATGTCGATAGAAAACTTTGTTTCTGTGACTGAGACCGAAGGACCGAAATTTGCGGCCGCACTCGAACAGCATGTAAAAACCTATGACGTTGAAATCAGCAATCTGCAACGTGCAGAAAAGCTGGTACAAAAAGATGGCATGACGGAAGTGCAGTTAGCCAGCGGCGCAACGCTGAAAGCAAAAAGCGTGATCCTGGCGACCGGTGCGCGCTGGCGCGAAGTGAACGTGCCGGGCGAAAAAGAATACCGTAACCACGGTGTGGCTTACTGCCCGCATTGCGATGGCCCGCTGTTCAAAGGCAAGCGCGTAGCAGTAATTGGTGGTGGTAACTCTGGCGTGGAAGCGGCAATCGATTTGGCCGGTATCGTCAGCCATGTCACCTTGCTCGAATTTGCCGCAGAATTACGTGCCGATGCCGTTTTGCAGCGCAAGTTACACAGTTTGCCGAATGTGACCGTGATCACCCAGGCGCAAACCAGCGAGATCCATGGCGATGGCCAGAAAGTGAATGGCATCAGCTATAAAAACCGCAGCGATGACAGCATTCATCGTATAGACCTGGAAGGTGTGTTTGTACAGATCGGCCTGGTACCAAATACGGAATGGCTGAAAGACACACTGAGCCTGTCACGCCACGGTGAAATTGAAGTTGATGCACGTGGCCAGACTTCGCTGCCAGGCGTGTTTGCCGCAGGCGATGTGACGACTGTGCCATACAAACAAATCGTCATTGCGGTCGGGGAAGGTGCGAAAGCTGCACTCAGCGCCTTTGATCACCTGATCCGCCAATAAACCTATCCACTCAGTCAGCCCTGATCACACGCGGGGCTGACTTCTGCCCCGGTTTTCCAGTGACATGGAGACCGGGGTTTTTTTATTTTGGGCGTGATATTCGGAAGATTGGGCGTGTCTTAAATTGCAATAAAGTATGATTGCCAAATAAATAATTGTTATAATGTGTAACTTATCTAACAATTTGTTTGGCTATGGCTCTCTTTCCTCAGTGCTTGCGTAATTTTCTCGGCTGGCAATATCCTGAACGGCAATTGATGGTGAGCCTGAGTTTGCCATTGGTGAAAACGGCTGCCGCACCTGTGCTTAATGATTTGCATCAACTACAAAAAAAGCGCGAAAACGATGAACAGGATGCGGAATTTTTGCGTTTGCTGTTACAGAAGCTGCGCCAACTGAATCGCTGTCGTCTGCGTGTCGCCGTCAGGGAAGAGTTTAATCATACGCTGGCTGCCTTGTTTTACCCGTTGGCGCAGGCAAAGCTTGCGCAGTACGGTAAAGATGGCGGGGTGCCCGATAGCCAGACCCGTGCTCAGGTGTTGGAAACACTGATCACCAGTTGTGCGGAATTCGTCAATTCTTATATCGTCATCACCCAGTACTATCAACGATGTTCACGTTTTCGCTATGCCAGATCCATCAAAAAGTCGGATTTGGCATCGGCCCGGGTGCTGGAGTTCCTGAGGCTCAAACAAAGTCTGAAAGCCTTGCGTTATCAAGAGTTGAGTCCGCGTGCCTGGGCATTTGCCAATACTCTCATGCATCAGATCGTCGCTGCCGGGCGGCAGGATGAACTCTTGTCACCGCTGCAGCGTAGCTATGGCAGTGACACTGAGCTGGAGACCATACGCGTGCGTGATGTGTATCTGTCGCTGCACATGGTACAGCGCTTACAGCTCAGTTACTGGCCGGTGCAATGGCAAACCTGGTTGCTGCGTTCTATCGGACTGGGTGATTTGAAAATTGCGCTGGGCAATGCAGCCTCAGGCGCACCTTCACGTCATACCTCGCTGGTCTATTGCGGTGATGAGCAGCCGACCCGCTTTGTGGCTGTTCCCGGCCAAGCCGGGCCTGCGCCTTTGGTATTGCAGTGGGAGTCTTTGCAGCAGGCGCTGACTTCAGACCTGGCTCAGGTCTTGCGTACACGCCGTGGGCAAGAGGCCGGTACTTTATCGCGTCATCTGAGTCTGTTCGGCCCTACCGAGCGGCTGGCGCTGGCGCAGTTACAGTTTGAGCGTTTCATGACCTATTCGGACAGTGTGGAACTGAAGCTGGATCAGCAGCGCGAAGTGCCGGATCTGCGCATTTTTATCGGCTTTCAAAACGTGTTTGCCTTGCTACGCCATATTGCCAAAGGCGGTGACTGGAAGGCGGTCGGCGAGCGTATGGTTGATTTGCTAGCGCGTCATTCCGCGGTGTTTTCCGATGATGCCGAGGGCAGCGTGCAAAGCTCCTGGACCTTACGTCACCAGGATGAACAGCAACTCTGTTTATCCACCCAGGAAAGTCACCATACCACCCAGATGCAGATTGGCGATCTGGCCGCCTATATGCTGGAACAGGCAGACTGGCATGCGCCTAAGCTGGGTGTGATACAGCGCATACTACGCCCGCAGAATGGACAACTGTTGATTACGATTAAGCTGCTTTGTGAGAATTCACAAGCCGTTTTGATAGACAGTCAGGCCGGACAGTCTTCTGCGATCAGCCATCACAATACCGATCAGCGGTCTGCGCTATTGCCTGCAATTCTGGGTGGCAGTAAAGAGTTGACGCAATTGTTGTTGCCCGTGGGTGTGCGCATGCGTGAAGAGGGGACGTTGCTACTGCAAACGCGTCAAACCCAGGAAACTGCGCAGCTGGGACATATGATCAGCGCGAGTAAGGGATTTACGCTGTATGCACTGCGGCGTCAGCCGCCGCAAGCTTTGCCAGCCGTGCAACAGGTAAAACAAGCGCCAGCCATTCAAACTGAGCAAGGGCTGAGCCTGAGCGAGACCGAAGCTGGTTTGCTGCAATAAGCGCTAAGGTGCCCAGTCGCATTTCAGCCTGAACGCTGAGCGAATGGCGGGAAGTGAATACAGAAAAAGCGGGGCAGCTGGCCCCGCTTTTGAACGGAATTGAGCAGAGTTGAGCAGAAAGATCTCAGCGATTCGTTTCCGCCGCCGCTTTATTGCCAATCTGCAGGAATGGAATCACGCCACCGGTCGTGGTTGGCAGACGGCCATCCCATTTTTCTATTGCTTTGGCCTGATTTTCCACTTCACGCAAACGCAGCAGTTCCGGTGTGACTTGCTGGCGTTGCAGTGCCAGCGCATCAGCTTCTGCGCGGGCCCGTGACACTTTTTGTTTGGCTTCGACTTCTATCCTTTGCAGGTCGCGCTCAGCCTTCATTTTTAACTGATCGGCGGTGGTTTTTGCTTCAATCGCTTCATTGAAGGTCTTACTGAAATTGAAGTTGACTATCGAGAATTCATCCACCACCAGACCGTGTCTGGCCATTCTCTCTTTGAGTGCCAGCACGATCTCATCGCGCACCTGGGAACGTTTGGAAATCAGTTCTTCGGCGGTAAAGCGCGCAGTCACTGCTTTCACCGCTTCCTGTACGCTGGGGATAATGATGCGTTCACCCGGCTCATTGCCCAGATCGCGGTAGATGGAGACTACGGCATCGGGACGCACATGATAATTGATGGCGATCTTGGTATGTACGGTTTGTAAATCCTTGGAGGCTGCATCGCCATCACCTTCACCTTTTTGTATCGCGACCGAGACTCTGTGCATACGCTGAGCGACCGGCCACACAAAATGCAGACCTTCGCTGTACACCTCATCAGACGGCTTGCCAAAGGTCGTCAGTACACCGCGGTAACCGGCAGGTATGGTGGCGAATGGATTTAAAATCAGGATCAGAAGCAGGACGCCGATTGCAGCGGCGATTTTGGGGAGAGCACGCATGATTTTCCTTGTTGATGTTGTTTGGAAAGCATGCTGAGTATAGTGAGAAACAGACAACTTAAAACGGTAATTGCTGCATCAATCCACCGTTCTGCCGGATACTGATGTGATCACGCAACAGCCTGTCAGCCTTCACGATCCATGTCGGCCAGTTCTGAGGCGTGTGCCCTGTGCTTGGTATTGCTTTGAAGCGGATCCTGATACAGCCAGGGCAGTACAAATTTAGTCATTTCTGAAGCCGCATGGACTGGTGCTTTGGCCTGATGCGCCACCGCACTGCAAATCGCTTCAATCAGGCACAGTGCTGCGCCTTCGGAATTCGGTGAGAATTGTCGGCGGGTTTGTGCAAACAGGGTGACATTGGCCATCGACGCCAGCGGTGAACTTGGTGCATCTGTCAGGGCCAGAATCGGCACCCCTTTTTCTTTCAGCTGGCGCAGGATAGTGACTACATCATCGGCATAACGCGGGAAAGAGATGCCTATCACCAGGTCTTTTTCTGTGTATTTGAACAACTGCCTTGCTACGGTGGATGGCCCGGCGGTTCCCATCGTTGATTGCACAGTGTTGCAAAACGGATCTAAGCTGTGCGCCATCAAACCACCTAAAAATCCGCTGGCACCATAGCCGATGATATAGATGCGTTCGGCATTCAGTATCATGCGTACCGCCTGATTGCACAGCTCCGGGTCCAGCCCGCGGCGGGTGGCTTCCAGATTGGTCAGATCTTCATTCAGCGAGCCCGCGATAATTTCTGTGCTGGTGGCTGGCCGTTGCACTTCACTGCGCAAGTTATCAATGGGCACCAGCATCGCCTCGAAACCACTCACCAGTTCTGCACGGAACTGAGGATAGCCTTCGAAACCCAGCGCACGCGCAAAGCGATTCGCTGTTGCGACAGAAATGCCAACGGCATTGGCCAGTTCGTCTATCGACATCGTGGCTGAGCGGAACACATTGGTCAGCACATAATCGGCAGCTTTTTTATGGGCTTTCGACAGGTTCATATACACCTTGCCGATACGGGCATTGACGGTTCCACCCAGGGCTTGCTTGTCAGGACGATTCATGATGGCTGGCTTTTCCAGTGAAAGAGAAATGTAAATATAATTTCATTAATTTGAAATGTAAAGTAATGAAACGTATCAAGTCAGAGAGGTGCTTTTTTCTGCCCGAGTACAGATATTCTCACCAGTAATGCTGAATTATCGCCAGATAATTTTAAATAATTCAAATATTATTTATAAAAATTCAGAAATGATGCGAAAAACAGCGCGTTATCTGTGAAGTGTATAAGCAAATTTGAATTCTGAGGCAGGCCATCAGTTGCGGAATGCGCGTGCAACTGATGGTGTGGCAGGAAGTGAATGTAGGAAGCGTTTATCCAGCCTGATGGATGATGCCACCGCCGAGGCAGACATCGCCGTCATACAGGACGGCAGACTGGCCAGGCGTGACTGCCCATTGCGCGTCAGGGAAATGCAGTTGGAATTGTTCGGTGTCACCGGCAAACTGGCAGGCCACATCAGGCTGGCGATAACGGGTCTTGGCCGATAACTGGGCTTGCGCAGGTGCATAACCGGCGACCCAGCTGACCTGTGTTGCTTCCAGCTGAGCGGACAGCAGCCAGGGATGATCATGGCCCTGGACCACGTATAAGGTGTTATTCACCACATCTTTGCGCGCCACATACCAGGCATCGCTGCTGCCATCGGCATTTTGATGGGATTTAATGCCGCCTATGCCTATGCCTTTGCGCTGACCCAAAGTATAAAAACTCAGACCTACGTGTTGACCAATGACCTTGCCTTCCGGCGTCTTGATATCACCGGGCTGATACGACAGGTAACGGTTCAGAAACTCGCGGAATGGACGTTCGCCGATAAAGCAAATACCGGTTGAGTCTTTCTTTTTCGCGTTCGGCAGTTGCAGTTGTTCGGCAATTTTACGTACTTCCGTTTTATGAATTTCACCCAGCGGGAACAGGGTATTGGCCAGTTGTTTCTGATTCAGTCTGTGCAGGAAATAACTCTGATCCTTGCTGGCATCCATCGCCTTGAGCAACTGGAATTCACCATTCACTTCGCGCACCCGGGCATAGTGGCCGGTCGCGATATAGTCAGCACCCAGCTTCATTGCATGATCGAGGAAGGCCTTGAACTTAATCTCAGCATTACACAGCACATCCGGATTCGGAGTGCGGCCAGCCTGGTATTCACGCAGGAATTCGGCAAACACACGGTCTTTGTATTCACTGGCGAAATTCACCGCTTCGATATCGACGCCCACCACATCGGCGACGCTGACGGCATCAATCCAGTCTTCGCGTGTCGAGCAATATTCCGAATCGTCGTCATCTTCCCAGTTTTTCATAAACAGGCCGATGACTTCATAACCCTGTTCTTTTAACAGCCATGCCGAGACCGAGGAATCTACCCCGCCAGACATACCGATTACTACACGTTTTTTACTCATAATGCGCTCGGGTGGGTAAACAGCAGCGAAAGCGGAGCACGCTTGCCGCGTAAATAGTCATCCACACATTGCAGCACCAGCGGGCTGCGATGGATGTGTTCGGAATTCAGAATATCGTTATAGCTCATCCAGACCGCTCTTAAAATGCCGTGATCCAGCGCGCGTCCGGTATCGGCGCCGGCATCACCGGTAAAGGCGAAGCGCAGATAGCTGACTTGCTCTTGCGTTACTGGGGAAGTAAAAGTCGATAAATACATTCCTACCAGTGCCGTCGGCGTAAATTCATAAGCCGTTTCTTCCAGGGTTTCACGGATCACGGCCTGTTCCAGCGATTCCTTAGGATCGAGATGGCCCGCAGGCTGATTGATGCGCACCCCGTCAGGGGTTTCTTCTTCCACCATTAAAAAGCGGTGATTGCGCTCAATAATGGCAGCGACGGTGACAGATGGTTTCCAGATGGCAGACATAACTTCTTTCGGTAATAGAACCTGAGCTACTGCTTTCAGGGGCGGAGTTTGCGCAGCCAGACTGTTAGCCAAAGGTTGCGTCGCGCCGGGGAAATCGTCAGTCAGATCCTAAGTAAGTCCGACATTTTACTTTGCTGTCACATTTTGTGTGGTGAAGCAGCAAATTTGACTACGCATTTGCTAATGCAAATTTTGTCTATGGGGCATTTTTTGAATGGTAAATTGTTGCGATTGCACAATTCTGCTTTGTTTTTTATAAATATTTTTCAGGCTAAGCCTCTGTTTTGTATGAGAAAAAAATAAATTAGTACGAATTGGATTGCTTTGATGAATTTCAGAAAGCTGATGAAAGTTGCAAATGATCTGAAAAAACTTCGTTTGTTCAGTCCAACAGAATCCATGTAATATCGTTGTCTAATATGACATGTAAGATTGTGGTAAGCATACTGCGCATGTCATCAGACTGTGCCGCGGAACTTAGAATTGTCCGGTTGCGATGTACAGACTGAGGACTGGTGATCCCCAAAAGGGAATTCCGTCACGAGATTTCACAGCGGGGTAAGCCCTCAGTTTGTTGAACTGAATATGAAAGTAGGAATGGAGCCCTGATTGCGGCGGCGAACAAGTGTCGGACTCGCATATGGCTGTATTTCTGAAAGAAATTGCTTAGCGTACTAACGAGAACGATTTTATTTTTACATCATCAGGGAGCACATCTATGAAAATCGGCATTCCCGCCGAGACCCGGCCGGGGGAAACACGCGTTGCGGCCACCCCCGAAACCATCAAGAAGTATGTCGCCGCAAAACACCAGGTCATCGTGCAGTCTGGCGCGGGTGTGGCAGCCAGTATTACCGATGAGGCTTATCAGGCTGCAGGTGCCCAGATAGGCAGCGCGGCTGATGCTTTTGGCGCAGAACTGGTCCTCAAAGTACGCGCGCCGGACGCCAGTGAACGCGCGCTCATGGCATCCGGCAGCGTGTTAGTAGGGATGCTCAATCCTTTCGATGCAGACAATATCAGCGCCATGGCGGCCAGTGGCTTGTCTGCCTTCGCGCTGGAGGCTGCACCGCGCATCACGCGCGCGCAATCGTTGGATGTCTTGTCTTCACAGGCAAACATCGCAGGTTATAAGGCGGTCATGCTGGCAGCGAACACTTACCAACGCTTTATGCCTATGCTGATGACAGCTGCCGGTACCGTGAAAGCCGCCCGCGTTCTGATCATGGGTGTAGGGGTGGCCGGCTTGCAGGCAATCGCTACTGCCAAGCGTCTGGGGGCGGTGATTGAAGCTTCTGATGTTAGACCTCCGGTCAAAGAACAAGTAGAATCGCTGGGCGCGAAATTCATTGATGTCCCCTATGAGACCGATGAGGAACGCGAAATTGCTCAAGGTGTTGGCGGCTATGCACGCCCTATGCCTGCAGCCTGGATGCAACGCCAGGCCGCACTTGTCCATGAGCGGGCCAAACAAGCTGACATTATTATCACTACTGCTTTGATACCGGGCCGAAAAGCGCCGGTGCTGATTTCCGAAGACACGGTAAAAGCAATGAAGCCAGGCTCAGTGATCGTCGATATGGCGGTCGAGCAGGGCGGCAACTGTCCACTCTCTGAATTGGGTAAAACTGTCACCAAATACGGCGTACATATCATCGGCGAGCCAAATCTGGCTACGCTGGTTGCCGCAGATGCGTCTGCTTTGTACGCACGTAATGTGCAGGATTTCCTCAAACTGATTATCGACAAAGAAGGTGGACTGGCGATTAACCGCGAAGACGAAATTGTCGCCGCGACGCTGATGTGTGCTGCGGGTGAAATACTCAGGAAGTAGCTGGTAAGTCAAATTTACCGAAACACGTATCAGAAAGTTGAAACACCATGCAAAGAAATATGCTCCGCGCCAAAATTCATCGCGCAACTGTAACTCAGTGCGACCTCCACTATGAAGGTTCATGTGGAATCGATGAAGATCTGCTTGATGCTGCGAATATCATCGAGAACGAACAGATCGAGCTGTATAACGTCAATAACGGTGAGCGCTTCTCCACCTATGCCATCAAAGGCAAGCGTGGCAGTGGTGAAATCTCCCTGAATGGCGCTGCAGCCCGTAGGGTGCAACTGGGCGACCTGATGATCATTTGTACTTACGCGCCGATGACGGAAGAAGAAGCGCGTAATCACAAACCAAATGTGGTGTTTGTGAATGCAAAAAATCAGATCACCAGTTTGAAAGAGTATTGAACCGCTATTGACTGATGCGCAAGGTGGTAAGCTGTGTCAGTCTGATTTGAATCAGGCTGACACACCAGCTACATGAAGCGTAAGTTGGTGACGGAAATGTCTTTGCATGTCTTATTCATTTAAAAAGAGAGGACATCATGGAAGTTAGTCATACCCTTACCAACCTCATCATTTTCGTGTTAGCCGTATATGTTGGCTATCACGTGGTGTGGACTGTAACGCCTGCATTGCATACGCCATTAATGGCGGTGACCAATGCGGTTTCTGCCATCATTATCGTTGGTGCCATGCTGGCTGCCGGCCTGACTGAAGGCTTGCTGGCGCAGGTGATGGGAACCCTGGCCGTCGCACTGGCTGCGGTGAATGTATTCGGCGGTTTTCTGGTGACCCAGAGGATGCTGGAAATGTTCAAGAAAAAAGACAATAAAGCAGCAGGCAAGGAGGGCAAATAATGAGTATGAATCTCGTTACGATGCTGTATCTGATCGCATCGGTATGCTTTATCCAGGCTCTCAAAGGCTTGTCACATCCATCCACGGCGCGGCGCGGTAATGCTTTCGGCATGGCCGGTATGGCTGTCGCTGTTTTTACCACCATTGCACTCATCGTGAAACTGAAAACCGAAGCTGCGGGCTCAGGCCTCGGCTATGGCCTGGTTACGCTCGGAGTCGTGGTCGGAGGCGGTATCGGTGCCACGCTGGCGAAGCGAGTGGAAATGACCAAAATGCCGGAACTGGTCGCAGCGATGCACTCGCTGATTGGTCTGGCGGCCGTCTGTATTGCCGTCGCAGTGGTTGCCGAGCCCTGGATTTTCAATATCACCACCCGTGAAGTTGCGATCCCGTTTGGTAACCGGATCGAGCTGTTTATCGGTACCTTTGTTGGCGCGATCACTTTCTCCGGCTCCGTAATCGCTTTCGGTAAATTATCCGGTAAGTACAAGTTCCGTCTGTTTCAGGGCGCACCTGTCACTTTCTCCGGTCAGCATATGCTGAACCTGATCCTTGCGCTGGCAATGGTTGGCCTGGGACTGGTATTTTGCTTCGACGGCGGTGTCGCACCGGCCTGGACACCGTTCATTATCATGACCGCCATCGCTTTTGTGCTGGGTGTATTGATCATCATCCCTATCGGTGGTGCTGATATGCCGGTCGTGGTGTCTATGCTCAACAGTTATTCTGGCTGGGCCGCAGCAGGTATCGGCTTTTCGCTGAATAACTCCATGTTGATTATTGCCGGTTCGCTGGTGGGTTCTTCCGGTGCGATCCTGTCTTACATCATGTGTAAAGCCATGAACCGCTCCTTCTTCAACGTGATATTGGGTGGTTTTGGTGGCGCCCCCGCGGAAGCAGCAGCTGGCGGAGCGGTGCAGCGGAATGTGAAATCCGGATCACCGGATGATGTGGCTTTCCTGTTGGGGAATGCAGAAACCGTGATTATCGTTCCGGGCTATGGTCTGGCAGTGGCACGGGCTCAGCATGCTTTAAAAGAACTGACAGAGAAACTCACGCACAAAGGGATAACTGTGAAGTACGCGATTCATCCGGTCGCAGGCCGTATGCCGGGGCACATGAATGTACTGCTGGCAGAAGCGGAAGTGCCTTATGACCAGGTGTTTGAGATGGAAGATATCAACAGCGAATTTGGACAAGCCGATGTGGTCTTGGTGCTGGGTGCGAATGACGTGGTCAATCCTGCCGCTAAAGATCCAAAATCGCCGATTGCAGGTATGCCGATTCTGGAAGCCTATAAAGCCAAAACTGTGATCGTCAATAAGCGCTCTATGGCCTCTGGTTATGCCGGTCTGGACAATGAATTGTTCTACATGGATAAAACCATGATGGTGTTCGGCGACGCGAAGAAAGTCATCGAAGATATGGTGAAAGCAGTTGAGTAAGCTTTGCACATGACCAAGAAAAAAACCGCTGGTAAAAGCGGTTTTTTTCTTTTTTTGAGGGGAAAACTATCTTCAGATACGTACCAGCGTCGATTTCCCGAACAGACTTTCAATCAGGTCAACTGCCAGGATCGCAGTCTGATTGCGTATATCCAGCGCAGGGTTGAGTTCAACGATATCGAGTGAGCCCATCAGGCCTGTGTCTGCGATCATTTCCATACACAATTGCGCTTCGCGGTAAGTTGGGCCGCCAAGTACCGCCGTCCCCACGCCCGGTGCAATCTGCGGGTCCAGGCAATCCATATCGAAACTGACGTGGATATGGGTATTGGCATCGACACCGGCCAGCGCAGAGCTCATCGCATTACGGATGCCGTATTCATCAATGTAACGCATGTCATAGACCTGGATTCCCATTTCGTGGATGAATTTTTTCTCGCCCGCATCCACACTACGTATGCCGATCTGACGGATTTCATGCGGCAGCATGGCTGGTGTGTGACCGCCATAGCCGATCAGCTCTTTCGGACCATGTCCCATCAGGCAGGCAACTGGCATACCGTGGATATTGCCGGTGGGGCTAATCGTCGACAGATTGCTGTCTGCGTGTGCATCGAACCACAACACACGAAGTTTTTTCCCAGCCTGACGGCAATGTGCAGCCACCGCGCTGATAGAACCGATTGCGAGACAATGATCGCCACCCAGCATCATAGGAAGATGACCATCGCTCAGCGCCTGTCCGACCGTATCAAACACGGCCTGGTTCCAATCAATGGCTTCTTTCAGATGACGCAAGCCATTGACCGGCTCTTGCCAGGGATTAGCCGGACCGTGCAGGTTGCCACGGTCGACCACCTGTAACTGACGTGCCTGCAAAGCTTCTGTCAGGCCAGCGACGCGCAATGCGTCAGGTCCCATGCTTGCGCCTTTGACGCTGGCACCAACATCGGTTGGTGCTCCAATTAAGGAAATGGTTTTCATTCTATTCAAATAAATAAGGCAGGTTAAATAACCGTTTGCTACGCCCGGATCAGGCGTGTATCGGAACGGCTGTTATTGTATTGACCGTCTGACTGGCATTGTGTACCAAGGACGAGGTATTTGCCATCCCCATACCAAACAAATCTTTAGGATCCATCATTTCCGGCACCAGATCCAGCATAGTGGAGCCAGGCTGCAACACATGTTTTTCCAGATAGCGCATGGCGGAAAAATCTTCCAGCGCAAAACCGACAGAATCAAACACCGTTACTTGCTGCGCATCGTGGCGGCCAGTGTTGCTGCCGTTGAGTATGGTCCACAGTTCGGTAACCGCAAAGTCGGCGGGCATTTGCTGTAACTCGCCTTCAATGCGTGATTGTGGTTCATATTCCACAACAACCATTGCTTGTCTGAGTATGTCCGCATGCAGCTCGGTTTTACCAGGGCAATCGCCACCGACGCCGTTGATGTGCATGCCCGCTTCTATCATGTCTGGCGTCAGGATGGTGGCATTGGTTTTGTCGGCGGTAACGGTCGTGACGATATCCGCGCCTTTGACGGCCTGTGCGGTTGACTCAGCGCGTATCACAGTCAGTTCTGGATAAGCGCGCAGATTGCGTATCAGTTTTTCGGTCGCGGCCGGGTCCACGTCATATACACGCAATTCACGTATGCCCAGCATTTTGTGAAAGGCGATGGCCTGGAACTCACTCTGTGCGCCATTACCAATCAGGGCCATGACTTTACTGTCAGGACGCGCCATATATTTGGCGGCCAGTGCTGAAGTCGCTGCAGTGCGTACTGCGGTGGTGAGTGTTAATTCTGAAAGTAAGCGCGGATAGCCGGTATCCACATCGGCGAGCACGCCAAACGCTGTTACAGTCAGCAAACCATCCTGGGTGTTTTTAGGATGCCCATTCACATATTTGAAAGAGTAATTGCTGCCGTCAGAAATAGGCATTAATTCAATCACGCCCACTTCTGAATGGCTGGCGACGCGCGCAGTTTTGTCAAACAGCGACCAGCGCAGATAATCTTCCCTGATCATTTCCGCCATATTGATAATCGCATTTTCAGGCGTAACCTGACGTAAATGATTCTGCATGTCGCGGGTGCCGATGAAGCTAACCATGATGTTCTCCAAGTTTTTTTAATATGGACAGGACTGACACATCTACTCCACCTGTGGGAGCAATAAGGATGGCTGTTAATCACTGAAACTCTGCACTTAACTTTGCCACGTCAGTCCTGATGTAAGAACATCGTCAATGGACTTAGCCACGCTGCTAAGCAGGCATGTCCCGAAGCTGTTGCGAAATTTTTCCACATTCAATTTTTCCACATTTCGCAAAAGCCTCATGCACATCAGACAGTGCAGTGAAACTGACGAGTTCTGCCTCCATTGTAGCTACGCCACCGGATAATTAGATTGCTAAATCTGCGATGAAAATCGTAGAATGAGAAATAAAATTTCATATATATGTAAATAAATTGAAATAATTTCCCAAATCGCATTTTCAATAAAATATATCAAAATCCGGCATCTGATTGTATGTGGCCGGCAAGGAGAGAAATGTATGGATAATTATGATTTGAGTATCCTGCGTCATCTGCAGCAGGATGGGCGTATCAGCAACCTGAATCTGGCTGAAAAAATTCATCTGTCTGCGCCGCAGACTTTGCGCCGGGTCAGAATGCTGGAAGAGCAGAAGGTGATACGCGCTTACAGTGCGCAGGTGAATCCGGAGGCGGTGGGGCTGGGCGTGATGGCGTTTGTGAATTTATCGCTGGACCGTGAACAGTTCCGCAATGTACGGGAAGTGGAGCGCAAGCTGCAGGCATTCCCGAATATCATCGAGTGCCATACCATCTCGGGTGATTTTGATTACATCCTGAAAGTGGTGGCAGCCGATCTGAAGAGTCTGTCGCAGTTTTTAACGGATACCCTGATGCAGGTACCCGGGGTGGCATCATTGCGCTCCATGATTTGTATGGAAGAGATCAAACCGGTTTCCGGCTTACCTATCGCCTAAAGACAAGCAAGCCGGAATGGTGGCTTAGTGTGCCTCTTCCCAGTTTTTGCCGACGCCTACTTCCGCCAGTAATGGCACATCGAGTGTGGCGACATTGGCCATCAGCTCCGGCAGCTTTTGTCTGACCAGCTCTACTTCAGCATCCGCCACTTCCAGCACCAGTTCGTCATGCACTTGCATGATCATGCGGGTTTGCAGTTTTTCCTGTTCCAGCCAGTTCTGTACTGCGATCATGGCCAGCTTGATCAAATCCGCTGCAGTACCCTGCATAGGGGCATTGATCGCTGCGCGTTCAGCGCCTTGACGACGCGGGCCATTCGGGCTGTTAATTTCCGGCAGCCACAAACGGCGTCCGAACACCGTCTCTACATAACCATGTGCTTTCGCCTTGGTACGGGTATCGGCCATGTATTGCGCCACGCCCGGATAACGCTGGAAGTATTTGTCGATATAGCTTTGTGCCGCTGCGCGTTCTATACCCAGATTGCCCGCCAGACCAAACGCACTCATGCCATAGATCAGACCAAAATTAATCACCTTGGCATAGCGGCGCTGTTCATTGCTGACCTCCGCAGGCGTGACACCAAAAATTTCTGCTGCAGTCGCACGGTGTACGTCTTCGCCATCAGCAAAGGCTTTGAGCAGACTTGCATCGCCAGAGATATGGGCCATGATGCGCAATTCGATCTGCGAGTAATCGGCCGACATGATGATATGACCCGGAGAGGCAATAAAGGCTTCGCGGATGCGGCGTCCTTCCGCAGTGCGCACTGGAATATTTTGCAGATTAGGATCATTCGAAGCCAGTCTGCCGGTGACGGCCACGGCTTGCGCATAATTGGTATGAACGCGTCCGGTAGCAGGATTCACCATCTTCGGCAATTTGTCGGTATAGGTCGATTTCAGCTTGGCCAGACCACGGTATTCGAGCAGAATTTTGGGCAGAGGATAATCTTCCGCCAGTTTCTGCAAAACCTCTTCATCGGTGGATGGTGCGCCAGACGGGGTTTTTTTGACCACCGGTAAACCCAGCTTGCCAAAGAAGATTTCACCCAGTTGCTTAGGTGAGTTCAGGTTGAACGGCTGGCCCGCCAGCGCATAGGCATTTTGTTCTAGTTCCAGCAGGCGGATACCGATTTCATGCGACTGCGCTGCCAGCAAAGCTGGATCGATTTTTACGCCGTTGCGTTCGATTTTTTGCAGCACCACAGAGGTCGGTAATTCGATGTCGTGGTAGACCTTGAGCAGCTTGGCATCCGGTGCGATTTCTGGCCACATGGCTTGATGCAATTGCAGTGTGATATCCGCGTCTTCGGCCGCATAGTCAGTCGCGCGTTGCAGTTCGACCTGATCAAAACCTATTTGCGATGCACCCTTACCGCAGACTTCTTCAAAGCTGATGGTTTTCTTACCCAGATGGCGCAGCGCCAGGCTATCCATGTCGTGTGACTTATGGGATTCGAACACATAGGATTCCAGCAAAGTATCATGTGCAATGCCGCGCAGCTGTATGCCATGATTGGCCAGCACATGACTATCATATTTCAGATTTTGCCCGACCTTGGCCTTGCTCGCATCTTCCAGCCAGGGGCGCAGTTTTTCCAGAACCAGTTCACGCGTAAGCTGCACCGGAGCGTCCGCATAGTGGTGGGCCACCGGAATATAGCAGGCATGACCTGCTTCGCAACACAGCGAGAGGCCGACTAACTGCGCATGCATCGGTTCCAGCGAAGTGGTTTCGGTATCGAAGGCGGTCAGGCTGGCTTGTTGTATCCGCGCCAGCCATGCGTCCAGTGCAGACTCAGTCAGCACCAGTTCATAATTTTTTTCGATGACGGCTGCATTTTCTTCCTCCTGAAACAGTCCGCCCTGTACCGGTGAATTCGCTGGCGCAGCGGCGCCCGCAAGGCTGGCTGATTTTAGTGGTGTGGCACCGGCGGTGGCATCGCCCGATAATTCGCGCAACCAGGTTTTGAAACCGTAGCGGCTGAAGAAAGCCAGCATGTCTTCCTTGCTTTCCGGTTTCGCGACCAGGCTGTGTTGAATATCCTGGTAATGCGCACTCAGGTCGCAATCGGTTTTGACTGTGATCAGTACCCGCCCCTGAGGCAGCCAGTCCAGCGCGGCGCGCAGGTTGTCACCGACCACGCCCTTGATTTTATCGGCATTGGCCATGATGCCATCGAGGCTGTCATATTCAGTCAGCCATTTAACGGCGGTTTTAGGGCCACATTTGGTCACACCCGGTACATTATCCACCGTGTCACCGATCAGGGTCAGATAGTCGATGATGCGCGCCGGAGGCACGCCGAATTTGGCTAATACGCCGGGTTCATCCATGACTTCATTGGACATGGTATTGATGAGCGTGACCTGGCTGTTGACCAGCTGCGCCAGATCTTTGTCACCGGTCGAGACTACGGTTTTCATATTCTGCCGGGTTGCAGCGACGGCCAGCGTGCCGATCACGTCATCGGCTTCCACGCCTTCTACCATCAGGATAGGCCAGCCCATTGCGGCCACAGCCTGATGGATAGGCTCTATTTGCAGACGCAGGTCGTCCGGCATCGGGGCGCGTTGAGCTTTGTATTCGGGATACAAATCATCGCGGAAAGTTTTCCCTTTTGCATCAAATACGCATGCCATGTATGCTGCCGGATAATCGCTGCGCAGACGGCGCAGCATATTAATCATGCCGTAAATGGCGCCGGTGGGCTCGCCTTGCGGATTGCGTAAATCCGGCATCGCATGGAAGGCACGGTACAGATAGCTGGAGCCATCGACTAACAAGAGGGTATTTTGCATATGAACGGAAACAGAAAAAATGTGACCAGATTGCGTCAGATTATTGATCAGGACAGGGCGACTTCCTTAAAAGCGCGTGAATCCTGGCATATGTTCACGATTATGGCAGAGTTTATCGAGTCTACCGAACGCCTTTCGACGATACGTCCGGCCGTCACGATTTTTGGCTCTGCGCGCATCAAAGCGGATGATCCCTATTATGTGCAATGTGTGGACTTGTCGCATCGCTTATCGGATGCCGGTTTTGCGGTGATTTCCGGCGGCGGCCCCGGCATTATGGAGGCCGCCAATAAAGGTGCGTATGAGGGGGCGTCGCCCTCAGTCGGTTTGAATATTGAACTGCCGCATGAACAGCGCAGTAATCCCTGGCAAAACATCAGCCTCAGTTTCCGGCATTTTTTTGCGCGTAAAGTCGCGTTTGTGAAGTATGCCGATGCCTATGTGGTTTTCCCTGGCGGCTTTGGCACCATGGATGAGGTCAGTGAGGTGCTGACCCTGATGCAGACCGGTAAATCGCGCCGCATTCCTGTCATTTTGGTTGGCACCAGCTTCTGGAGTGGTTTATTGGAATGGATCAAGGTACAGATGGCAGGCAATGGCATGATCGCGCCTGAAGACCTGAATCTGGTCCAGCTGATCGATGAGCCTGCGAATATTGTCGATGCGATTTTCGCGTTCTATGAAGCGCGTGATATCGAGCCGTCTGAGGACGAGCGTCAACGCATGCTGTATTTGTAAACAGATTTAACCGGAAAACCCCGGCACGGTGCGCTGGCTATCCGTTATTTCTAGCGGGTGCCTGCCTTGCCTGTTTCAATGTGTGCGTCGCTATTCAAGCTAAAGGAAGACTGAACGATGAAGAAAAAAAACTGGATGCTGGTCAGCGCTGTGTTGCCGTTCGCTGCGCTGGCACAACAGCAGGATTGTAGCCAGCTTGCGCAGGATGCAGAGCGTCTGGCTTGTTATGACCGCTTGTATGGTAAGCCTGCAAAGCCGATTTCGGCTCAGATCAGTAATGAAACCGGCGGAGCACCACAGCGTACAGAGGCGCCTGTCGCCGCTGCCAGCCCTGCAACGCGCGAAGTGGACGGGCTCAGCGAGCGTTGGGAATTAGACTCCGCGAATGCCAAATCCCTGTTTTTTCCTAAGCCGTATAAGCCGGTGTACATCTTGCCTGTCGCGTACAGTAATCGCATCAATGCAGCTCCGTTTTCGCCCGCTCCCGGCCACCAGGCGGATAAAGTGGATCTGGATTCAGTCGAAGCGAAATTCCAGCTCAGCTTTAAGTCAAAAATAATGGAAAATGTATTGGGGACCAAAGCCAATCTGTGGGGGGCTTATACCCAGTCCTCACGCTGGCAAGTGTATAACGGCGGTTTGTCGCGCCCGTTCCGGGAAACCAATTATGAGCCGGAGGCTATGCTGGTTTATCCGCTCAGCTTTGATATGCTGGGCTGGCAGACCAGGATGGCTTCGCTAGGCATCAACCACCAGTCCAATGGCCGAGCTTTACCCTTGTCGCGCAGCTGGAACCGTATTATCGGTGAGCTGGCGATGGAAAAAGGCGACTGGAGTATCAGTCTGCGCCCGTGGTGGCGCATCAAGGAAAGTGAGGCAACGGATGATAATCCCAGCATTCAGGATTATGCAGGGCGCGGTGAATTGCTGGTGACACGCAAAACCGGCAAGCACATCTTCACCTTCCAGGGCCGTCACAGCCTGCGTTCCGGGCAGCAGTCACGCGGCTCGGTGCAGCTGGACTGGGCTTTCCCTTTGCTCACCGGCCTGCACGGCTATGTGCAGATTTTCAGCGGCTATGGCGAAAGCATGATTGACTATAACTTCCGCCAGACCCGGGTGGGGATGGGTGTTTCGCTGGTAGAGTGGCGTTAATGTCTTAGGCTGGCCTGCGCCATGCACGTCAGCCGTAACAGTCATTCAGGCCAGATACAGCAAAGCCAGACCTATCGCGGCTGGCACCGCCTGAATGAACAGAATTTTGCGTGAAGCAGTCGCCGCACCATAGATCCCAGCGATCAATACACAGAGCAGGAAGAAGGTGCTGACCTCTTTGCCAGCCGCGCCCAGACTCAGTCCCCAGAACAGACCCGCAGCCAGAAAGCCGTTATACAGGCCCTGGTTCGCTGCCAGCGTCTTCGTGGACTTGGCCATTTCCGCGCTCATGCCGAAGGCACGGCGACCTGCCGGCTTTTCCCATAAAAACATTTCCAGAACCAGAATATACACATGTAATACCCCGATTAGCCCTATCACGATATATGCGGCTGTTTGCATGCCTGACCTTTATTTGAGAAGTGAAAAGTGGAACAAAATTTTAAACGAAAAACTCAGTTGGCCAGCCAGTTCACCTGCGGGAACTTGGCCATGAATTCTACCGGCATAGCAACGACTTTACTGATCTGGTAATCGAAAAATACAAAACCAGACTTCGCCATCGCGATCAGGGTGTTGTCCGCTGGACGCGTGATGCGGAAAATAATATCGCCGCCATATTTATTGAAGTCCATCACCCCGACTTCAAACAGCAACTGATCACGTGCATGCGCCTCGGCTTTGTAGGTCGTCGCGAGGTCGGTCACGATGATGCCCAGGCCCTCGGTGGCTGTTTCACGGATACCAAACTCAAACATAAAGCGGGCGCGGGCTTCTGAAATCATCGACACCATAGAATCATTGCCGACATGGTTGGCCGCATTGATTTCAGTCACCCTGACATTAAGCTGGGTGCGGTAGTAATACTGATCTTCAGGAAACTGTAGTTGTAAGCGTGCCATAGGGATACCAAGCGGGAAAGAGTAAAAATTTTACTGACGGCGCAGTCAGATAATGAGTTTCCTCATTGTAACGGTCTTTTACCCTTTAGAAATTCAGAAAAAGTCAGCGCAAGAATGAGAAACATTTCCTTGAGTTAACAATTGTTTGAATCTTGCTGCTTGTAAATACTTAAATACTGAGTAGTATGAAATTCAGGAAAATAGAACCAAAGCTGGGCTACGGGGGCGCAAGGGGCGCCAAAAAGATGTGAAATAGTTGTTTTTCGGGTAATTATTTGGCAAGGCAAATCAGCTGATGTGGGGCCAGAGATGGAAAATCAATTTGAATATTTCGACTTATCTGCGCCAGCACCGGCGACCACAGCGGCTGCCAGTGCCAGTCAGCCTGCGAGTGTCAGTCAGGAAGTAGCGCAACATAATCGTCTGAAATATCTGATTGATAATACGCCTGCGATTATTTACAGCAGCGTACCGACCGGCGATTTCAAAATGACTTATGTCAGCTCCAACGCGCAGCGCATACTGGGCTACGATTCCGCGATGATGGTATCCGACCCGAATTTCTGGTTTGATCACATTCATCCTGAGGATGTGCCGCAGATATTTTCCAGTCTGGCCATGCTGTTTTCAGAAGGCGAGCGCACTTACGAATACCGTTTCAAAAACAGCAATGGCCATTACATCTGGATGCACGATATGTTGCGCCTGATCCGCGATGAGGCTGGCAATCCACTTGAAGTAGTGGGCTCGCTGACCGACATCAGCGAACGCAAGGCGATGGAAGAGTCGCTGCAAAAAAAAGGCGAAGAGCAGAAACAGTTAATCCATAAGCTGCAAGAGGCGCAGGACCAGTTGATGCAATCGGAAAAAATGGCCTCGGTAGGTCAACTGGCCGCAGGTATCGCCCATGAAATCAATAATCCTATCGGTTTTGTAAATTCCAACATGGGATCATTGCAGGGTTACGTAGAGAAGCTGTTTGAAGTCCTTGGACAATATGAGCAGTTAATTCTCCAGCCGCAGGCTGCTCAGTCAGCTGTCGCACGTGTCAACGCCATCAAAAAAGAAGCCGATCTGGAATTCCTGCAGGAGGATGTGGAAGACCTGGTCAGGGAGTCTATGGATGGCCTGAAACGGGTGCGCGATATCGTGCAGTCACTCAAAGATTTTTCGCATGTCGGTGAAACCGACTGGCAAGAGGCGGATATCCATCATGGTATAGACAGTACGCTCAATATCGTGATCAATGAGATCAAGTATAAAGCCACCGTGATTAAGGAATACGGCAATTTGCCAAATGTGCGTTGCGTCATTTCGCAAATCAATCAGGTGGTGATGAATCTGTTGGTCAATGCCTCACATGCGATCAAGGAGAAAGGCAACATCACCATCAATACCGGATGCAAGGATGACTGGATCTGGATACGCATCAGTGATACCGGGTCCGGTATTCCGCCTGAAATCATGACACGTATTTTTGAACCGTTTTTTACGACGAAGCCGATAGGCAGCGGAACCGGTTTGGGTTTGTCTCTGTCATACGGAATTATCAAGAAACACAATGGACGTATCGAGGTGAAAAGCGAGCTGGGGCTTGGCACCAGCTTTACCATACATTTGCCGCTGCATCCGGATAAGGTGGATGCGAACAAAGAGTAATCTCCGTCACAGATCAAGGACAGATCAGCGATATCAGGGTGCAGGCTATGAGTCAGGAAAATACAAATAAGACCAGGGATGACTTCACTGCGATGCTCAATATCGGAACAGATGGCATGTTCGATAGTATGAGCAGTCTGCGCTTGAGTGCCAATGAAGCCAGAATGCTTGCGACTATCAGTCCGCAGCTGGCACAGATACGCGCACAGTTTGATCAGGCCTTACGCGAACATATCGCAGATACCCCTTTCTTGTCTTATGGCTTACCTGACAGCTTACAGCAGCGCATACATCAGCGTCAGCGTAGTTACTTTGCACTGTTATTGCAATCCAGGTCGGATAGCAGCTTTCTGGTGGACCGCAGCAAAATAGAGTTTGCCCATCAACAAATGGGACTGAACCGCGACTGGTATTTTTCTGCTTACAGAAAATATCTGGGAGCGGTATGGGCTGATCTGCAGGATATCAAAGCGGATTACCAGCTCTCCTTCAGTGGCATGATGCTGCTGGTGTTTAAACTATGCATGTTTGACCTCGGGCTGGCGCTGGAAGTCTATTCTGAAGTCGAGAAAAAGCGTTTTTTCGAAACCTATATCGCCGATATGCAGGTCCCGCCACCTATGCTGGCAGAAACCCGCCAGGCTGGTTTGATGGATCATTCCAAACGTAAAAAGCTCGATACGCTGCTACAGTCTTCGATAGATCATTCACCGCAGATAACCGGGCATTTGAGCGTCTGCTATCTGGGGCTGGATCAATATGAGCAAGTCGCTGAAAGCTATGGTTTTGAAGCCTCAAGACTGGTGTTGCAAACCATAGAAATGCGTTTGCGTGCTGAACTGCACGATCATGATGTGATCACCCATCTTGGGGCTGGCGAGTACATGCTGATTTTGCCTGGCCATGCTGACTCTGTCGAAGTGCTGGCACTCTGCCAGCGCGTCATGAACACTTTTACGCAAGCGATTTCCCTGATCGACCAGAAACTGAATATGTCTTGTTGCATAGGCATAGCCATGTATCCGGACGATGGGCAATTGGCAGAGGATATTTCCAGATGCGCTGAAGTCGCATTTCGCAGAGCGCGCGAATGCGGGCATGGCAGTCTGCGTTTTTATTCATCGGCCCTGAATGGCACTGTGGATGAACAGATAGCGCTGGCCTCAGATTTGCGCTTAGCGATACAGGACAATCAGCTGCAATTGTTTTATCAGCCCAAGGCGGATCTGCGCCACGGCAAAATCACTGGTTGCGAGGCTTTACTTCGCTGGCAGCATCCAACACGGGGTGAAATATCACCGGCAAAATTTGTGCCGATTGCAGAGCAATCTGATCTAATCATCGTGCTGGGCTACTGGGTGATACGACGTGCCTGTGAAGATATACAGCGTCTGCTGGCGCAACAGCTGGCGCTGCCGGTCGTGGCGATTAATGTTTCGCCACGCCAGTTGAAGGAGGTGGATTTTCCGGAACGTATGCTGGCTATCATGAATGAGTACGGCGTGACAGCAGCACAATTGTCGCTAGAGGTAACGGAGAGTGTGCTGATAGGCTGCGATGAGGAATTTGATGCCTTATTTTTCCGACTGAAAAACCTGGGCTTCAGCCTGTCGCTGGATGATTTTGGAACGGGTTATTCTGCACTCGGTTATCTGAAGCGTTTTTCATTTGATTATGTCAAAATTGATCAGTCTTTTGTCAGGGAATTGCCTGGGCATCTGAGCGATGCCTCGATCTCTAAAGCTATTATCTCGATGGCGCATAGCATGGGGATGGAGGTGATTGCTGAGGGCGTAGAGACGGAAGCGCAATGTAAGTTTTTTTCAGATAATTTATGCGAACAAGTACAAGGCTATTTCTATGCACGTCCTATGCCATTTGCGCAGTTACTGGATTTCATACGTCAGGATATCAGTCTGAATCCACATGTATTACAGGCCACACGGCCAGAGCGTACTTTACTGCTGGTAGATGATGAACCCAATATTTTGTCTGCACTTAAACGCTTGCTGCGTAAAGATGGCTATCGCATCTTGACAGGCAACAGCGCGAGTGAAGGCTTAGAGATACTGGCCAGTGAAAATGTTGATGTCATTATGTCGGATCAGCGCATGCCTGCTATGTCAGGTGTCGAATTTTTGCGTCAGGCCAAGGCCTTGTATCCGGATACAGTCAGGATCATCTTATCCGGCTACTCCGAACTGCAATACATTACTGATGCGATCAACGAAGGTGCGATCTATAAGTTTCTGACCAAACCCTGGGATGATGAGCAAATACGGAAAAATATCAGTGATGCATTTCAGTTTAAGGAAATTCTCAATGAGAACCGCAGATTGAATGTGGAGATACAAAGCAGTAACCGGGAACTGGTGAAAACCAATCGCCAGCTATCAGACATTTTGAAACAGAAGCAGAATCAGATACAAAGAGATGAAGTCAGCATTGGTGTGATCCGCGAAATTCTGCATCAGATACCATTTCCCCTGATCGGGATTGATGATGAAGACCGCATCGCTTTTTGCAATCTGCAGGCGGAAGAGTTATTGCCCGGCGCTGCAGTGAATCTGGATAATGAGCTGCACCAGGTATTTCCTGAGCTGGCGCAGCGTTTAAACAGTGCTGATCAACAGGGCTTGATTTCTGTGCAGATCAGCGGGAAAACTTACCATGTCGATTGCCGCGCAATGGGAAAACACTCTGCCTCGAATGGACGTATTATTATTTTTCTTCCGGTGGCAGGAATGAGTGAAGCGGGGAGTCAGGGAACTACGTACTCTCGCGCAGAGTCTGGCGCGAAACATGATGCAATAGTGGGAAAATAACGGAAAAAATAGCGGGAATATCAGAGGTTCTATATGCGTTCCATATCTGCAGAACAGCTTGTACGTGCGCTGGAGGAACTGCCCTCCTTGCCACAGGTATTGTCTGAATTGATCGAGGCAATCGAGCATGATAATGTGGATCAGCGCTCCATCATCATGCGGATAGCCCAGGATCAGGCCTTAACTTCTAAAACTTTGCGTCTCGCAAATTCTTCTTTTTATGGCTTGTCATATCGGGTCAATTCGCTGTCTGACGCTGTCTCTATCCTCGGTTTTCGCAGTTTGCGCACACTGGTGACCAGCACTGCAATCGCCAATCTGTTACACCGCTTTGTGTTGGAGCGGAATGACGTGGACTATTTTCTCGAGCATTCTATTTCGGTCGCGATTTTTGCCAAATTGCTGGCCGCGCACATCTGTGCCAATCAGGAGCAAGCTTTTACCACCGGGCTGATCCATGACCTGGGTAAGTTAGCGTTGGTGACAAAATTCCCTGGCGAATATGCTGCGGTCAAGCGCTATCAGAAAGAGCAGGCCTGTGCGCGCTATGAGGCTGAAAATGCAGTGCTATCTATGAGCCATGCATCGATAGGGGCAATGCTTGCGCGCAGATGGCGCTTTCCGCTCGAGATGCAGCAGGCGGTCAGTGCGCACCATGATCCGATGACGGCAGAAACCAGTGAATTGTCGATGTTGATTACGGTTGCGAATATTTTTGCCAAAGTGCATGCGAGCGATGAGGACCGCATGCGTTTGCTGCGTGAATCCAGTTATGCATGGCAGCGTCTGGAATTGAATGAAGAATTGTGTCTAAGGATTTTTGCGACGGAGAGGCAGCAATATGCCGAAATCAGCCAGATTTTACTCAGTCACTGATCGTACTGGCTTAGGCGGAAGAGCAGGCTGAACGCTAGTGTTTTAACGCAGCACCACCAACCACTTAGCCCATTTGGGAAAGCAGGCATGATGAATACAGAATTGCATGCTGAGCCGCAGACCGAACGTGTCTACCGCATATTATGCGTGGACGATGAGCCGAATATCTTGTCATCGTTGCGCCGTTTGTTCCGTGGTAAAGGATATCAGGTACTGATCGCTAATGGCGGCCAGGAAGGACTGGCTACGCTGGAAACAGAAACGGTTGATCTGGTCATTTCAGATATGCGTATGCCGGTGATGGATGGTGCAGTTTTCCTCGAACATGTCAGGGCACGCTGGCCAGATACCATACGCCTGCTGCTGACCGGCTATGCTGACATACAATCGATCATTGATGCGATTAACCGAGGCGAAATTTATCGCTACATCACCAAGCCCTGGGACGATAACGATATCGTCCTGATCGTGCGGCAGGCGCTGGAACGCAAAGCGCTGGAGCAGGAAAAACTCAGACTGGAAGAGCTGACCTTAAGGCAGAACGAGGAATTAAAAACACTCAATGCCAGTCTGGAAATCAAAGTCGAAGAGCGCACAGCCGATCTCAGAAAAGCGCACGAATCACTGCTGACCGCAAATGACAAACTCAAGGACAGTTTTCTGACCTCGATCAAGGTGTTTTCCAGCGTGATCGAAATGCGCGGCGGGAAGTTGATGGGGCACTCGCGTCGGGTGGCTGATCTGGCGCGCAAGATCGCGCGGCGCATGGGGCTGGAAAGCAAAGATACGCAAGAGATTTTTGTCGCTGCCTTGTTGGCAGATATAGGCAAAATCGGATTTTCTGACGAATTGCTGGAGACGCCGTTGAATCAGATGAATGGTGATCAGCTTGGTCAGTTTCACAAACACACCCTGCGCGCCGAGCAGTTACTGATGCCGCTGCAGGATTTGCAGGGCGCGGCGCGCATTATCCGCTTCCAGCATGAGCGTTTCGACGGTCGAGGTTTTCCGGATGCGATCGCGGGAGACCAGATTCCGCTGGGTTCCAGGATACTGGCGCTGGCTGGCGATTATGACAGTTTGCAAATAGGCTGCCTGGTCCCAAAACGTGTGCATCCGGATGATGCCCTGCCGCTCATCGTGCGTGGTGCCGGTAACCGTTATGATCCCAAGGTGGTTGAAGCTTTTCAACAAGTCATGGGTAACGTCAGCGAAGAACCGCACGACAAAGAAGTCATGGTGCCGCAGTTAGTGCCTGGCATGGTGTTGTCGGCAGATGTGGTATCCAAAGAAGGCATGTTATTGCTACCCGCCGACTTTGTGCTGGATGAAGGCGTGATAGAAAAGCTCAGGCTTTTCAGTGAACCTGTACATGGCCGGATGTTTGTGCGTATCTATACCAACAGGAGGAAATGATGCGACGAATTCTTTTACTGGATGATGAACAAAATGTGCTCTCAGCCTTAAAGCGCAGTTTCAGAAGCATCGCAGGCAGCGATCAGCTCAGGATAGATACCTACAATGTGCCGGAGCAAGCATTGGCGCATTTGCAGGATACGGCTTACGATTTTATTATCTCTGATTATCACATGCCATCCATGAATGGCATTGCTTTCCTGGCTCTGGCCAAGGGGATACAGCCAGATGCGGTGCGCATGATGTTGAGCGCGTCTGCTGAGTTCAAAACCATACTCGGTGCGATCAATGAGGCAGAAGCGTTTCGCTATATCGCCAAGCCCTGGACACAGGAAGAGTTGACGGATACCTATCAGGCCGCTTTGCAAAAGCGCGATCAGATACTCGAAGACCGGCGGCTGGCCGATGAGTTACGCGTGCAGCGCGGTCAGCTATCACCGCAGGAAGAGGCACTGCGCAGGCTGGAAGAGAGTGAACCAGGTATCACCAAAGTGAAGTGGGGCGCTGATGGCTCGGTCATGCTGGAATAAGTCGTAGAGCTTGCGTAAAACCACCCCGGCGGCGTGGCCTCGCTTGGGGTAACTGGGCGTAAGTCCTGAATAAAATGATACTTGTCTTGATAGATTCTTTGCTGCTGTTGGGCAGGTGGACACTGCGCGACTGGCTTTGTAATGGTTTGAAACAGGCTTGGTCTGGTAAAATGCCGCCTTTCTGTCCTGTTCTGTAGCCGGTTGTCTGATCTCAGTATCGTCACTGCGATATCTTCCGCTTCACAGTATGACCTCTTTTTACTGAAACTCTGTATGTCCGACTCTACACCTGCTGATAACAGCAAAACGCTGTTTTATGACCCGACTGAACGTCGTATCCGTAGCTTTGTCACCCGCACTGGCCGCGTCTCTGACGCGCAGGCCCGCGCGATAGAAACCCTGGGGCCGGTCTTCTGTATTCCTTATCAAAAATCCCTGCTCGATATCGATGCGACTTTCGGTCGCCAGGCGCCGACTGTATTTGAAATCGGTTTCGGTATGGGCGAAACCAGCGCCAAGATTTCTGCCGGTATGCCAGAGAAAAATTTCATCGGCGTCGAAGTGCATACGCCGGGCGTAGGCAGCCTGCTTAAGCTGACCGATGAAATGGGCTTGAAAAATCAGCGCATCATTCAGCATGACGCAGTCGAAGTGCTGAATTACATGATCGCGCCGGAATCCCTGCACGGCGTCCATGTGTTCTTCCCTGATCCCTGGCATAAGGCACGCCACAATAAGCGCCGCCTGATTCAGGGCCCGCTGGTACAACTGCTCGCATCGCGACTGGCACCAGGTGGCTATCTGCATTGCGCGACGGACTGGGAAGAATATGCAGTCCAGATGCTGGAAGTGCTGAGCGCTGAACCCGCTTTGGAAAATACCGCAGAGGCGTATGCGCCACGCCCTGAGTATCGCCCTGTGACGAAATTCGAAAACCGCGGCCTGCGTCTGGGTCATGGCGTGTGGGATCTGGTGTTCCGCAAAAAATAAGGCGGCGAGCCACAGTGCCAGCCGTGCTTAATGCGCAGCGCACTGTATCAAACTGCTCACTCGTAAAAAAAGCAGCCGTGTGGCTGCTTTTTTTTTGCTCGTCAATCCTGTGTGAACTGCAATTGCATCTCCCCTAGCTTGCCGAAGCGGATTGATAGCGGCACATGTAGTGGCACGTCTGGGCTGCCGGCATAAGAGCCGGTGATTACAAACTGGCCTTGGCGCAAACCCATGCCCTGACTGCGCAGGAATTCAGCCAGCCAGTACAGCGGCTGACGCGGGAACCCGGCCGGATGTTCGCCGCGTAATTGCTGTATGGTTTTTGTTTGCGTCTGAATTTCGATATCCAGACAGGAAGGCTCATTGCCCAGGTAATCCGCGGGTAGCGATGGTCCAAGCACGCAACCCTGATTGTACAAACCGTCCGCCAGATGCTCGGTGTATTCGGCTGTCTCTGGTGCCAGATAACGGCTGCCTATCAATTCCAGCGCGATATGACAGGCTGAGACTGCCTGATCGACGTCCTGCATACCATACGCAGCCTCACGCGGTGGTAAATCCTGGCCCAGTACAAAAGCCAGCTCAGGTTCTATGCGCGCCATCCCATGCAGAGGCTGCAGACTGACGCTACTTTCGCTTTTGTATACCCGGCTGGCAAAGATGGGCGCCAGTACCACGCGTCCATCGCTGGGGATACCGCATTTCCAACCTGCTATGGTTTCCCCTAACAAGGATGGAACCAGCGCCTGTATTTGCAAAGCGTCTTCTATGCTGCCAGGGCGCAAGGAGAGTGGCAGCCGCTCACCGCGTTGCTGCTGCGTGTGACGCTGCGCTAATTCGGCTGCAGCCTGTTGTTGCGTGGAGGTACTTAAGGAGGTGCCTGAGGATGTGCTGGTCATGATCTTACCTGTCTGAGGATACGCTGATTCCGTATGGTCGGTGGAGATCAGCGTATCTTAAACCAGCTCAGCACGGATTGCCTAGTTAGCTTTTATTTTTACCAGTGTTACTGTGGCGGCTGCCAACAATAACAAAGCACCTGCCAGCCGGATCACGTTTTCCGGATTGCCGCCCAACAGGCTGTGATAGTACAGCGGCAGTGTGAAAATCTGAATAATCATGGGGATCACAATGAACATATTAAAGATGCCCATATACACACCGGTTTTCGCGGCAGGTATGCAGCCCGCCAGCATGACATAGGGATTGCCCATGATGCTGGCCCAGGCCAGGCCTATGCCTATCATCGGTAACAGCAGCCAGAGTGGATCGTGAATAGCCGGTATGCTCAGCATGGCCAGGCCTGCCAGCGTCAGGCAAGTGGCATGGGTGAATTTGGGGCCGAAACGCCGTGTCAGCGGGATTAATGCAAATGCCGCGATAAAGGCGATGAAATTATAAAACGCACCAATCTGACCATTGAGCAAACCCGCATCACGAAACCCGGCAGAGCTGGGATCACTGGTGTCGAACAAGGTACGTGCCAGTGATAACACGATGTATTGCCAGTAGCAGAACATGCCATACCACTGAAACAGCTTCATCACAGCCAGCTGGCGCATGGTCAGGGGCATTTCTTTGAACGCATTCAGTATGTCTTTGAGCGTGGTTTTCCAGCCAGCCGGTTCAGCCTGGATTGCCTTAATTTCTTCTGCAGTCAGCGGAATTTCCGGTGTGGTCTTCAAGGTCCATAAGATAGAGGCCAGCGAAAAGAAGGCACCTATCATAAATGCAGCGATCACGATGTGCGGGATATGCTGGGCGTTCACCGCATCCTTGTTCATCCCTAGCCAGACCAACAGAGACGGCGTCAGATAAGCCAGCGTCTGGCCCAGCCCGGTAAATGCGCTTTGGGTCAGAAAGCCCAGTGTATGCTGGCTGCGGTCCAGCTTGTCACTGACAAACGCGCGGTAAGGCTCCATCGTTACATTATTCGCCGCATCCAATATCCACAGCAGGCTGGCTGCCATCCATAACACCGGGCTATAAGGCATCGCCAGCAAACCCAGGCTGCACAATATGGCACCGATCAGAAAATACGGTGTACGGCGCCCCCAGCGGCTGATGGTGCGATCACTCATGGCACCTATCACCGGTTGCACCAGTAAGCCGGTGACCGGCCCGGCCAGCCACAGATAGGGCAGGCTGGCTTCATCTGCGCCCAGATACGAATAAATCGGACTCATGCTGCTTTGCTGTAAACCGAAACTGAACTGGATGCCGAAGAAACCGACATTCATGTTGACGATCTGCCAGATATTCAGCAAAGGGCGCTGTGTGCTGCTGGCGGGTGAACTCTGAGTATTCATACTCTTTCCTGTCTCTTGAGGATAAGTGTCTGCTGCGCTTTGTGTTATGCGTGTTGCGCGTATTGTGTATTTTGTGCGTCCTGAGTATTCACGGCAGCTTATGGCGTGTTGTTCCAGGTCTTTTCCCATACCTTTTCCCAGGCATGATAAAACGGCTTATCGCCGACTGCACCACGCACGCCGCAAATCGCCGAGGCAAATGCCTGTGCTCTCTGCAAACTCAGCAAGCGCGGCCAGTCGCGTAACATGCCTAGTAAAACAATCGCAGAAAAGGCATCCCCGGCTCCCACGGTGTCGACTACGTCTATGGCAGACGCAATGCTGCCGCGGCTTTCCAGGCCTTCGCCATCTACATACAAATAGCCTTGCGCACCTAGCGTCACGATCAGTGCCTGCAGCTTGCAGGTCTGCAGTAACTCACGTAACAGCCCGATTGCTGGTATGCCCGGCGCGCTGAATTGTTGTTCCGCAGGTGTAGATAAAGCCGGATACAGTCGCAGTAAAACCTGTAATTCATCTTCATTGATTTTCAGGATATCCGCCGCAGCAATCGAGCGCAGTATGGTGTCCAGACTGGCCTGATCCTGACGCAGGTTCAGGTCCAGATAGCGCAGTGCGCTTGATTGCTTGAGTATGTCATTTAATGCCTGATGCGAAGCCGGTGCGCGCTGCGCCAGGGTGCCGAAGTAAATGATATCTCTGTCTGGTGGCGCTGCAAACGAGGCATGACGCTGCGCACAGGCCTGGCTGGCAGATGCACTGGCTATGTGATCATAGGCCTGATCAGGCAGGATGTGGAACTGATGGCTGACCAGATTGTGGGTATGCTGTATCTCCACACTGACTTTTCCAGTCGGGAAGTGGGGATCACTTTGCAGCCCGGCATCTGACATACCGAATTTGTGCATATCTTCGCGTATCCAGGTGCCGTAAGGGTCGTCGCCAATTCGTGAAATGAACAACGGATCGCAGCCGAAATAAGCCAGCGTGCGTGCCACGTTGTAGGGGGCGCCGCCGATCACAGGCCCATCCGGAAAATCATCGATCAGTACTTCACCGAATATGCAGATATTTGAGGCGGACATCAGTTCACTCCTGTTGCAGATAAATTCGACGCGATCAGCCAGCATTGCGACCAGGCTGGAATAAGCAGTATATCCGGCGGAACTGCGCCATCCGGCGTTTTCCAGCATCCTGATATTGCGCTGCCAGATGGCTGTGCGGATGGTAGTTGCTGCGCCAGTACGCTCAGCGTCACAGTTTGTGGCTGATCAGAGAAGTTTCCAATGAAAACAAAGGGCGCATGGGCTTCGCCGCGACTGAATGCCAACAAGGATGAGGAGTTTGTATGCAGCAGACGTCGTGCTGCCTGGGCTTGTAATTGCGGCAGCTTGCGGCGCCATTGCAGTAATCGCTGCAGACCTGAGCTGCACAGATGGGCCGCATTGCCAGCCGTTTGACTTCGTGTGGCCAGCGCCTCATTCCATTGTGGCCGGTGCAGCCAACGCGCATCGTATTGATGGGCAGCGACTGAACGGTAATCTTCATTGTTTTCCTGAGCAAATTCATCGCCCATATAAATCAGCGGCATACCACCGAAGCAAAAACTCAAACCATATAACAGCAATTGTCGCTGCACCGCTGTGCGGCTTTGCTCAGCGTCAGTCGCACGGCTCAGACCACATAGGGCAGCGGCCATGCCTACCGTGCCATGTACCGCAGCCGGATCGCTGGCCTGAAAGCTGGCGCCGCTGGCGAAGCTGTCGCCTTGTCCCGCAAAAAACTGGCTGACGGCAGACAGTCTTTGTTCTACATCTGTCGCTTGCAGACTGGCTTCCGGGCGCAACACATTCCAGCCTATATCGTCATGACAGCGCACATAGCTGAGCCAGCTGGTGTTCGGTGGCAGTTGCGGCGTGCCTGCGATGACTGCAGAAATCAGGCTAGTGTCTTGTTCTGCCACTGCGACCCAGGCTGCTGCCATCAGGCTGCTGTGATAAGCGAGATGACATTCCTGCACGCCGCGCTGTGCATCCCCCAGATAGGCGGGCAGATCACGCGTTGCGACGATCGCCTCTGCCTTCAACAAGACGCCCGGCATCGTGATTTCTGTGATGCAGCGCAGGCACTGCAGTATCCAATGCGCCTCCGGCTGATTCATACAAGTCGTGCCTGGCCGTTTCCATAAAAACGCAGTTGAATCAAGCCGGAATACTTCTATGCCGCGATTGGCCAGTTGCAGCATAGCTGCTGTCATGTCCAGAAACACGGCAGGATTACTGTAGTTCAGATCCCATTGATAGGGATAAAAGGTGGTCCATACCCAAGACTGCAGCGCATCGATATAGCTGAAATTGCCTGGCGCAACCTGAGGGAAAACCTGACCCAGCGTGGCTTCAAACTGATCCGGTACTGTCCGGTCAGGATAGTGGTAAAAATAATCCCGGTATTTCGCATCGCCCGCACGTGCTGCAATCGCCCACGGGTGATCGTCGGCGACATGATTCAGGATAAAGTCTGAACAAAGACTGATGCCGGATTCGCGTAATGCCTGAGTCAGTTGTTCCAGATCCTGCATACTGCCCAGCGTGGCTTCGACCTGATTGAAATCGGATACGGCAAAGCCGCCATCATTTTCACCGGCACGCGCTTTCAGGAAGGGCAGTAAGTGTAGATAAGTCACGCCCAGTTGCTGCAGATGTGGGATACGTTGTATGACGCCTTGCAGCGTGCCAGCAAACCGGTCGGTATAAGCGCAATAACCCAGTCTGTCTTCACGGGTGAACCAGTCGGGCTGTTGACTGCGTTGCTGATCCAGTGCCTGGAGTCCGGCCGGGCGTGCCTGTAGCGCATCGGCCATGACTTGCATCAGTTGCAGGCACCAGTTTTTCAATTGCACATCGTCGGCAAAGCGCGTTGCGTATAGCTGGCTTAAGCGCGTGATCAGCGTTGGTGCGTGCTGCGTAAAGCGCAGTTCTGCAGTGGTTCTAAGCGCAGGCGCAAGCTGCATCAGAAAAGCCTCCTTGCAGGCACTGAGCAGGGCGATGGAATTGGATGAAGAATGGACAGGCATAATGGTCTGGTTAAAATGGGCTCCCCCGGTAAGTAGGGGTTACAGGGGGAGCTCAAGTGCTGCGGGGACAATCGGTGTTACTGAGTTTCAGACTCAGAACGAATATTTCAAGGTGGCGCGTATGCTGCGTCCGTTGATGGAGCGCGCAGCATGTCCATCGCCTTCGACTTCGGTGTAGCCTATGGTGTTGAGCAAATTATTGATGCTCACCGACGCCTGCAGGCGTTCTGTCAACTGATAGTTGGCAAAGGCATTCAGTACATTAAAGCCACCCAGAGTCAGGGTATTGCCATCGTCGCCATAGGACTTGGACGTGCCGATCAGGCTGGCACCGAAAACGGCATCACCCATGGTGTAAGTTGGCGCGATCTGATACACATACTTAGCCTGGCGTCTTGGCGTTTTTCCTATGATACTTTTATCGGCTGCTGCGGTGATGCTGGCATTGGTATAAGTCAGTCCGCCAGTCATACGGAATGCACCGATTTTATAGCTGGCTTCGACTTCCAGACCTTTTGCATCATAGGTGTTGGATGAAAATTTCTGCGTCGTAGCTTCGAAATTAGACTCTGAAGTTTTGGCCTGGAACAGGGTTACAAAGCTGCTGAAATCGCCGCTTTTCCACTTCACGCCCGCTTCGTTTTGTTTGACGATATTGGTACTGATCGGTGTGCTGCCATCCAGCGGGTTACCAAACATAATGCGATCGGCATTGAACGCGATACCATCGCTGGTACGTGCAAACAAGGCCAGATCTTTATTCAGGCGGTAGTTCACACCGACCGAATACGAAGTGTGATTCACATCGTAATTGATGAACTTGGTATTGGCCTGACTGTAAGTCTGTTTAACCGCCTGATTGTAAGTGCCGCTGGCATTCTGCTTGTCATGGCGCAGGCTGGCATCGACATTCCAATCGCCTTTTTCCCAGCCCAGATTGGTGTACAGGGCATTGGTTTTGTATTGGGCATCGATGGCGCGGTTACAGCAGCCACCCCAGACATCGGTACCTTGTGCCAGCAAACCCGGGCTGCCTGCGACGGTAGCGGCGGAATTCAGCAGTGCCGGTTTATCGCCGCTGGCCTGCATCAGGTATTGATTGAAATTCCAGGTCAGTGCGACATTTTGTATGGAGCTGAAATAACCCACTGTAGTCGCGAGTTTGCCTTCTGCCAGCTCGAACGCACGTGATAAGCGCACATCATTGGTGGTGCTGCCCAGATCATCCAGCGAGGTATTGAAGACAGTGGCAGTAAAGGCCGGGCCGCTGTAAGCCTTGCCTGCATTAGGCCCAGTTGCATATGTCATGCCGCTGCTATTGTTGGCATTATCCGCCGGGAAGATAGAAATGAAACGGCCGGTATTAGTCGACTTGCGGAATTTTTCATCCAGCGTCCAGCCATTGCCTACATTTAAAGAAGCCTCTAAGCCGAAGGCGTTGCTCACTGCATGCAAGCCATCATTCACATTTGTGGAGACTTTGTTGTTGTTTTTATCCAGTACGATATCACGCGTCCAGTAAGGCGAGTAAAAGCTGGCAGTACGCGGATCAATTCCTGCCATTTCAGAGATAGAACCATTCACGGTACGGACAGGTACTGGCATATTCATCGGCGTTTTGTCGTCCAGATGTTTGACGCTCAGGCGGATATAGCCATTGTCCAGTTCATGCGTGATATTGGCACGTAACTGGCCGCCATCTTCAGCGGTGACACCGGCTGGACGCGAACTGTCGCCATTACGATAAAAGCCAGCGATAAACATCCGTGTTTTTGGTGACAGCGCTGCACCATAGTCGAAATCGAAACGGGTCTGGTTAAAATCCAGACCTTTTGTGATGCCTATGCTGCCGCCTTTTTCCTTACCATTTTTGCTGATGAAGTTAATGATGCCACCTGGTGCATTGGTCGCCATAGTCGATGCGGTGCCACCGCGTACCACTTCCAGGTGGCTCAGGCTGCCATCGGCGCGCAGATACATATCGGGTGTGGCAAAGGCGATGTCACCGAACAGCAGTACCGGCAAACCATCTTCCTGAAACTGCACATAACGCGCGCCACCGGCAGAGATCGGTACGCCACGCACGGTCAGGTTGGCATTGCCTTCACCGCCTGAGGATTCTGCACGTACGCCTGGAACAGCGCGCAAAATTTCTGCCGCATTGGTTGGGGCAGACTGGGAAATCTGATCCGCATCGAGCGAGCTGATGGAGACGCTGGCCTTCATTTTCGAGGTGCCGGTCGGCGTGCCGGTGACGATCACCGAATTCAGGTTCAGGGAATTTTTCTCTTTATCGCTGCTGACTGTGCCGGCTGCTTCCTGCGCCAGTGCACTGCCCATATGGAATACGGCCAGGGATACCAGACTGGCCATGCGTGTCAGTTTGAGGCTATGTGATGTCATTTCTGTCTCCATTGTTTTTGCATACCGACTTATAAGGTGTCGGCGGTTTGGCATACCTGTTAGCACCAAGTCGAACTTCTGCCGGTGTTCAGCATGGACAACTCAGGAGCAAAAGACCTCCAACAATCCTCGCCTTGCTCCGCAATGGTGAGAGCGGGGCTGGTTTTGCGATCTGACAAGCATTCTTGAAGATCTTTTGCACTGTAGGTGAGTTGCATTATGGTGCAAGTTATTTTTCTTTGCAATCGATTGCAAAGATGCGGTGCAATAAGTTTTGTTTTGGTGCGGAGAATAAAATTCTCAGTTGGCTCAAACAGGTTTGAGTAAGGATACGGACGAAAACGATTGCGTCCCTCTTGCCCGTTATGTGCTAAGGGCTCAGGTTTGGTGCGCCCTTTTGACCTGTTTTTCTGATGCAAAGTTAAGTTGATGTTGTCTGCAATACGCAACGTATCAGCGCTGAATGGATGTTTTTTGATGCAGTGCACAATGAAAGAGTGGGCTGAAATGTACGGGTTTTCTGTGTTTTTGCTGGATGTGCTTGGTGTATTTTGCAAACGTTTGCAAATGATGGTGTTTTTTATCTGCTCAGTCTGCCGGAGAAGAAGATGAAACAGGTTTTGAGTTGCCTCGGCGCTGGCTCACTGGCTGCTGCGACGTATGATGAGTTCGGTATCCAGCAAAAATGCCTGACTGGCATGCGTATCGATTTGATGTAGCAAGGCATCGACCAATGCCAGTCCGGCGACGGGCATGGGTTGCCGGATGGTCGTCAGCGGTGGATGAAAATAGCGCGCGAGCTCAATATCGTCATAACCGACGACTGCAACATCGGCGGGCACGCTGAAGTCGCGTTCGCGCAGTGAATTGATCGCTGTCATGGCCAGCAAATCACTGCAGGCGAACAAGGCATCAAAATTCACCTGACGTGCACATAGTTCGGCTACCGCCTGTTTGCCACCATCTTCTACAAACGATGCCGCAACCACGAGTTCTGCGCGCACAGGCAGCCCGGCTTCTGTCAACGCTGCACAGTAGCCCTGATAACGCTGACTGACTTCCGGTAGCTGGATGTCGCCAAAAAAAGCAATAGCGCGGCGGCCCTGATCCAGTAAATGGCGGGTAGCGAGTTTGCCGCCACTGATGTTATCGCTGCCTACAGTCACGTACAGTTGTTTTGGGAGTTGCGCACCCCACACCACTAAAGGCACTTTACGCAACGCGAGTTCATTGAGCTGATCATGGTGGCGCCATTGACCAATCAGGATAATGCCGGAGGCGCGGCCTGTGTCATAGATCTGCGATACGCTATCGAGCTGTTCCGCATCGACGCGCGAGACCAGCATGTCAAAACCACGCTCCGTCAATGCATCGGCCAGACTGCCCAGCATGCCCAGAAAAAACGGATCGGTTAAATGTTGGCGGGTAGCGCTGTCAGATGGAATCACGACAGCAATGGTACGGCTCTGCTTCAGACGCAGATTTTGTGCGCCGATATTGATGGAATAATTGAGCGACTTGGCCAGTTCAGCAATGCGGGTCTTGGTTTCATCATTCACCAATTTACTGCCGCTCAATGCGCGCGATACGGTGGACGTGGAAACACCAGCCAGTCTGGCGATATCGGCCATTTGCAGGCGGCGCTGTTCCTTTTTATCGGCGCGCTGAGTCGTGTTGGCGGTGTCCGGGCTAGTCTTCATCTGATCTGCGTGTAGAGTGAGCGGAGCTGTGGGCAGTAGGTTATAGGCTCCTAGCATAGCAAATCCGCTCAGCGCTTGGGTAAAGTTCCTGCTCGCTGAGGTCTTAGTTTGTGCTGAGTTCTGCGATCAGCTGCAGGATGTCATTGCCATAGCTCTCCAGCTTTTTATCGCCGACGCCAGAAATCGCACGTAAATCGACCAGCGTTTGTGGTGCATTTCTGGCGATTTCGCGCAGTGTCGCATCAGGGAAAATGACATAGGCCGGTACATTGTGCGTGCGTGCCGTTTCAACCCGCCACCAGCGCAGTTTATCGAACAGTTGCTGCTGCTCGCCGCTGAGTTCGCTTTCTGCGTAATCTTTGGCTGACTGGCGTTTATGTTTGAGTGCTTTTTCAGCTTTCTTATACTGCCTGAGTTGTATCTTCGTTTCGCCACGCAACACCGGCCGTGCAGCTTCGGTCAGTCGGAGTGCACTGTAGTTCTCGTAATCCACTGCAATCAGTTCCAGCGCGATCAGCTGCCGCAACAAGGCGCGCCATTCAGCCTCGCTTTTTTCTGAGCCTATGCCGAAGGTGGATAGCTGATCGTGACGCCATTGTTTGACACGGTCAGTATCGATGCCACGCAAAATATCGACCACATGGCCGGCAGCAAAGCGCTGATCGACGCGGTAAATGGTGGACAGGATTTTTTGTGCAGCTACAGTGCCATCAAAGGAAACCGGCGGACTTAAACAGGTATCGCAATTGCCGCATGGGCTTGAAGCCTGGCCAAAGTAATCCAGGACATGCACGCGACGGCAATTGATGGTTTCACATAAAGCCAGCATCGCTTCCAGCTTGACGCTTTGTACCCGTTTATAGGTTTCATTCGCATCCGACTCATCGATCATGCGACGCTGCTGCACCACATCCTGCAGGCCATAAGCCATCCAGGCGTTTGCCGTTGCTCCATCACGACCGGCACGGCCGGTTTCCTGATAATAGCCTTCTATACTTTTCGGCAGATCCAGATGGGCGACGAAGCGGACATCCGGCTTATCGATGCCCATGCCAAACGCAATCGTCGCACACATCACGATGCCGTCTTCGCGCAGGAATTTTGCCTGATTTTTGCTCCGTTCAGTCAGTTCCATACCCGCATGATAGGGTAGGGCGCTGATGCCGTGTTCATTCAGAAAAGCGGCGGTTTCTTCGACTTTTTTGCGCGACAGGCAGTACACGATGCCCGCATCGCCATTGTGCTGGGCTTCGATAAAATCGAGTAATTGCTTGCGTCCATTCGCTTTCTCTACGATTTGATAGCGTATATTCGGACGGTCAAACGAGGAGACAAACTGCAGCGCATTTTCGAGTTGCAGGCGATGTATGATTTCATCGCGGGTTTGCTGATCGGCGGTCGCCGTCAGCGCGATGCGCGGTACATGCGGAAAGCGTTCATGCAGGGTGGATAGTCGTATATATTCGGGCCGGAAGTCATGCCCCCATTGCGATACACAGTGTGCCTCATCGATCGCAAACAGGGCAATGTCGAGTATCTCCAGTAATTCCAGGCAGCGTTGGGTGAGTAAGCGTTCCGGTGCGATATACACCAGATCGAGTTCACCTTCGCGCATTTTCTTTTCCACTTCCAGGATCTGATCAAAGCTCTGGGTGGAATTCAGGAAGGCGGCGCGCACACCGACTTCCGCCAGTGCATCGACCTGATCCTGCATCAGTGCGATCAGAGGTGAAACGACGATGCCTACGCCGCGCCGTATCAACGCGGGTATCTGATAACACAGGGATTTACCACCACCGGTGGGCATCAGCACCAGGGTGTCACCGCCCTGTATCACATGATCGACGATCTGCCCTTGTTGCGAACGGAAAGCGGGGTAACCGAATACGGTCTGCAGTAAATGCAGCGCCTGATCCGCGCTTTCCCCGCTAGCGCCGCTGTGGTGGCTATCTTGGCTGTCCTGGCCGTGTTGGCTATTGAAACTGACTGAGGACACTACTTAATCAACCCACTGAATGACACCCGTGTAGGCGGTAATCAGGATCATGACGCCGAATGCAATGCGATACCAGGCAAAGACTTTGAAGTCATGCGAACTGATATAGCGCAGTAACCAGCGTACGCAAAAGAAAGCAGAGATGAAGGCTGCTACTGTACCCAGGGTGAACATAGGTACATCGGCCATGGATAAGTCATTACGTGCTTTGTACAGCGAATAGACCGTGGCGCCGAGCAGGGTAGGGATGGCCAGGAAAAAGGAAAATTCAGTAGCCGCTTTTCGTGACAAACCAAACAGCATGCCACCAATGATGGTTGCACCCGAACGGCTGGTGCCCGGTATCAGCGCAAATGCCTGTGCCAGTCCGATTTTGATGGCATCAGTGATGGTCATATCATCCACCGAATCAATGCGCGCGACTTGCTGATCCGCAGGTTTGCGTTCCACCCACAAAATGATGAAGCCACCAATAATGAAAGCGAGTGCAACCGGTACCGGTGCAAACAACACGGCTTTGATATGTTTGGAAAACAGCACGCCAAGTAATGCCGCGGGTAAAAAAGCGATGATTAATTTCAGTGCAAAAAAACGGGCTTTCGCATCCGAGCCCAGACCGCACAGCACACTCGCAATTTTTGCGCGGTATTCCCAGCAAACCGCAAAAATGGCACCGGCCTGAATGACGATTTCAAATACTTTTTGTGTTTCGCCTGTGAAGTTGAGCAAACTGCCGGTCAGGATCAGATGCCCGGTGGAAGAGATGGGCAGGAACTCAGTCAGACCTTCGACGATACCCATGATGATGACTTTGATGGCGAGTAATAAATCCATATGCTAAATCTGTCGTTTCTATGATGAGGAAGTAAAAACCGGAGCGAAGCTTACCATGTCAGGCTGAGCGGCTGTTGAGTTTTCATAGCGAAACCAGCTTGAATTCAAGCGGGGGGCGCAGTACAGGCGGAGAAAAAATCCTAGTCACTTACGATCCAGGTGAAAGCGGTTCGCAGCAGTTCATAGCTGTTCACAACATCCTGACTTTAGCAAGCCGATCGTCGGGGTTGGATTTTCTTTTATGCATGAATTTCACTAATTGGTACTGAAATTTAATGCCAATCAGTATTCTATTGAGCAGTATGTTGTTCTTGTCGATACTTCCGGATCCCAGTGTAGTGGCAGTGTTCTGTTCGTGTAGCACCGTACAGTCACCGCGACGAGCGCTGCTACCATGAGCGAGCGATGTTTGATGTGTACATTGGTCGCCGCTACTGAACTGATACCGGAGGCATGATGACTAAGAATGAAAACACTTCCCTGCACACCGAGGCTGCTCCAGCCGTAAGTGCCTGCTTTGGCGAATTTCAGCAACAAGCAGAAATTTCCTCATCCGAAACCACGCGCATGGGTGTCTATCAGTTTCAGCTGCAGCCTTTCCGTGCCGCCAAAGGGATGGTGATGGAAGTCGAGCGCGAAGGCCAGCACATTATCTCTGCGCATTTGCCGGCCTCGTTTTCACGCGGGGTGATGCGCAGCGCGAGCATTCATATTCGCGGTGCCGAGTATTTATTACTGGCGGCCAGCTCTGCCAGCCGTATGCTGGCGCATAGTAAGCGCTGGTTTGCGATGTTTCGTGCCGATGGCAAAAAAATCTATGCCACCAGTCTGGAGCAGCATGTGGCGCGGGTATTGCCGATGGAAGATGGTGTCTCCCTGCTGTTTATGAATGGTGACTCCATGCGTATCAAACTCTGATTTAACTCAGGGACAGGTCGCACGCTCCAGTGCATTCAGCCACTGTATCGCCTGTTCCTTATTCCCACCACACATTTCCGCCGACGCCTGCAAGCCTGAACAGCAGGCCGGGCGCTCAGGCCGGCCAAAAATCTGACACAAACCCTGTTCCGATAACTGCACACATGCGACTCCGGCTGCTTTGCCATTCGGCATGCCAGGTATAGGACTAGAGATCGAAGGCGCGATACAGCAGGCGGCACAGCCGGGACGACAGGAAAAAACGGGATTTTGCATGAAAAGGGGTGGCTGGCTAACGATGGGAATTGCATAAAAACTGGGTTTTCTGCAATTAAAGCACAGGATTTTGCATTTCATCGCATTTCGCTGTGTTTCCTGTGATTGCTTTGGCATGATGCATCTGCATTCCGGCTTGACGCTCATACGGGGGCGGATTACATTACTGACTCAAGAGTAAGTTATTCAAAATTGGCATTTTCTTCTGGCGCTACGGCGCAAGTGTGGAGATGACCGACAGATACCGCGAGTAGTAGTGATATGTTATGTCCTTGTAAGCCCAAGTGGGAAAGGCGCAAAGAGGCGCGACCCCAAGAGTTATTAGCCGCTGCGCTGGATTTGTTTGTCGAGCGCGGCTTTGCCGCGACACGTCTGGACGATGTGGCGAAGGCGGCGGGCGTTTCTAAGGGTACGCTGTATTTGTATTACTCGAGTAAGGAAGATTTATTCAAAGCGGTGGTGCGCACTAGTATCGTACCGCTGATCGGTGAAGCTGAAGAGCTGATTAACCAGTTTAGCGGTAGCAGTGAGGAATTATTCAGGATCGTGATCAGGACTTGGTGGAGCAATGTCGGTGATACCAAGTTATCAGGTTTGCCCAAGTTAATGATGGCCGAAGCGGGAAATTTTCCTGAACTGGCAAAGTTTTATCAGGATGAAGTGATTACCCGTGGCGAATTGCTGGTTGCAAATATGCTGAGACGCGGTATGGAGCGCGGAGAAATACGTCAGGTAGATTTGGAAATTGATGCCAGACTATTAATTTCACCTATTATAATGATGATGATGTGGAAACATTCTGCGGGTGTTTGCCAGGTGGAGCCAGAAAAAATGGGACTTTACCTGGAACATTACATAGAGATGGCTTTGCATGGCCTGTTGATCCATCAAAGTACCTGAGCACCTTGGTCGCCTGACTAAGTTTGAAGAATTTTAAGAATTGTGTGGGGGAAATTATCCGCTAATATCCATGATTGCTGATCTTTTGTCCGAAATCCGGCTGTCACCCAGCTGAAAATGACAAGGTAATCCTCAATCTGCGCATGTGCTTTGATAAAATGCGGTTTCCCTTAATTAATGCATCGAGTGAAGAAATGAATATCGAAAAAGCCCGTTTCAACATGATTGAACAACAAATCCGTCCTTGGAATGTGTTGGACAAGGACATTTTGGATATGTTGATCGTTGTGAAACGAGAAAATTACTTCCCGGACGAGCAGAAATCGCTGGCTTTTTTTGACACAGAACTGCCTTTGCCTGGCGGTACAACAGCCATGTGCCCACGGGTAGAAGCGCGTATCGTGCAGGAACTGGCGCTGAAGAAAAATGAATCCGTGCTGTTGCTGGGAGCTGCATCCGGTTACCTGGCTGCCTTGCTGGCCCATATGACACGTCATGTTACTGTGATGGAAGCCTCCGCTGAACTCAAAGCGCTGGCGGAAAAAAATCTGTCTGACAATGGCGTACGCAATGTCAGCGTATTGCATGCCAATGGCCTGACGACTGCGCATACCGGTACTTACGATGTGATCGTGGTTGCAGGTGGTCTGGACGTGATGCCGGAACAGTTGCAAAAGCAATTGAATGTTGGTGGCCGTTTGCTGGCGATCGCCGGTGCATTGCCAGTGATGCATGCGAATGTCGTGACCCGTGTATCAGATGCCAGCTTCACTAGCCGTACTGCATTTGATACGGCAATCGCCCCGCTGTCAGGTTCTGTACCTGTCTCGCAATTTAAGTTCTGATTGAAAGCAGAGAGAGCATGCAACACATTACCGCTACAGAACTTGCGCAGTGGCTCGCAGATAAGAGTAAAGAAACACCGCTATTACTGGATGTGAGGGAACCTTGGGAATATGAGACCTGTCATATCAGCGGTGCTCAGCTCATGCCTATGCAGACTGTGCCGGTTCGCGCGAATGAGCTTGATCCGGATGCTGTGATCGTCTGCATCTGTCATCACGGCGGACGCAGTATGCAAGTGGCCAATTTTTTGGAGCGTCAGGGATACAGCCAGGTCATTAATTTGACCGGTGGTGTGCATGCATGGGCTGCGCAGGTTGATCCTGCTATGCCAACTTATTAGAACTGACGAAATTGGCCTGGTCAATTGAGGTGAAGCTTGCCAGCTTGCTTCTGCTGTACTGAGCCAGTAATACGTGAGTCCTGCTTAATAAACTATTTTCACTCGGAGCGTTTGATGCGTAATCCTATCTTGGCAGCCTTGCTTGCCAGTGCTTTTTTTAGTCTGAATGCAGGTGCGACTGACTTATTGCAGGTCTACAAAGATGCGCTTGCAAATGACGCGCAGTTTGCCAGTGCACGTTCTGCACTGACTGCCGGGCAGGAAAAAGTGGTACAGGGCCGCGCTGGTTTGTTGCCTACGATAGGTTTGTCAGGATCGGATACCCGCTCCCGTATCACTTCACAGTCTGATCTGCCGGTTCCGGACCGCAGCTTTACCTCGACCACTAATTCCTGGACGCTGGGTCTGACTCAGCCTTTATTCCGTTGGGGTAATTGGGAGCAGTATGAGCAAAGTAAATTATCCGTTGTCGCCAGTGAAGCGCAGTTTGCGCAGTCGCGTCAGGATCTGATCGTACGTGTAGGTCAGGCTTACTTTGACGTACTGGCAGCTCAGGATACGCTGGCTACTTTACAGGCTCAGAAAATTGCGACTGGCGAGCAACTGGCATCGGCTAAGCGTAATTTTGAAGTGGGCACATCCACCATTACAGATACACATGAAGCGCAGGCTCGCTATGATTTGATTACGGCCCAGGAGTTTGCGGCGCAAAGTGATTTGCAGGTAAAGCGCTCTGCACTGCAGCAGATCATCGGTAAAGAAGCTGGTGATCTGGCGACCTTAAAGTCGGGCGTAAAGCTCAGTGCACCTCAGCCGAATGGCATCAATGAATGGGTCAGCACTGCAGAGAAACAAAATTACAGCGTGGTGGCGAGTGAAGTCAGTGTTGAGATTGCAAAACGCAGCATCGCATTAAGCCGTGCCGGTCATTATCCAACGCTGGATCTGGTTGCGAGTACCGGTCGTTCTTCTACGGGCGGCAGTCCTGTAAGCAGTGGTGTAACTAAGCCAACCACGATAGGTGTGCAATGGTCAGTACCGATTTTTGCCGGATTTGCCGTCGATAGTAAAGTGAAGGAATCGATTGCTCTCGAAGAGAAAGCACGCAATGATCTGGAGGTTGCACGTCGCGCTGCGGCACAGGGCGCACGTCAGGCTTACACCGGCGTCACCAGTGGCCTGGCACAGGTCAAAGCGTATGAGGCAGCGGAAATTTCCAGTCAGTCCGCACTGGATTCCAACAAGCTCGGTTATCAGGTAGGCGTGCGTATCAATATCGACGTACTGAATGCACAGCAGCAGTTGTACACCACACGCCAGACGCTGGCGAAAGCACGTTATGACACGATTTTGAATGGTCTGCGTCTGAAATCGGCGGCGGGTATTCTGAAAGAAGACGATTTGCTGGAAATTAACGCCTTGTTGCAAAACTGATTGTCGCCATGCCAAATAAAAAAACCGCGCAACCAAGGGAGCGCGGTTTTTTTTATTTGGCATCAGCCAGTGTCCGGACAGCGCTTGTGCTTACTTATACCGCGTAAAACAAATTTCTGAAGTCGTCAGGCGCAATCCGGTATAACCAGAAGCCAGTATCATCACTGGCGATCTGACGTAACAAATGTGCTGGCGAAAAGCCCGTCAGCTCAACAAATTCTTTGTGCATATGGGCCTGATCGTAATAGCCAAACTGCTGCGCAATCTGGGTCAGATCACCACGCTGCGTTGGCTGGCTGAGCAGATGCAACAAACAAAAGCCATAACGCGACAGTTTGCGCATATCGCGCAGATTCAGACCAAACGTATCTTGTACCCTGCGTTCTAGCTGCCGCTGGCCGATATCAAAAAAACTGGCCAGTTCCAGCAGCGGTAAAAACATCTTCTGATGCGAGCGCAAAAACCGTTCACCCAAACCTTTCCCGTTTTTATAATCGAGTATCTCTGACAGGAATTTCTGAAACAAGGCCACTTGTATAGCGATGTCTTTTTGTTGATCAATGCATTCAAGAAAACGCTGTACTGTTTGGGCATCAAACGCCACCTCCATTTCCACACTGTTACCTGCCAGCGTTACCGGGGATAAGTTGCATGCCTGCGGCAGCATACCTGGCCGGAAGCAAATCGACATCGTGACTGTACCTGGTGCATACCTTGCATGGATAGGGCTCATGAACGGACCGAGTATCAGAAATCGTGGCGATGTTTGATAAGTTTGATCCGGCATACGTACCTGAGTCGCGCCGCGCAGCGTCAGCATAATCGACGGGCAGGGCGACGCAGGAATGTAAGCGTCGCAGCCATCGAGTTCGGTTACCAATACATGCATCAGCAGATGCTGTAGTTGTGGCAGAGGTGGGAAAGTCTGGTATTTCATGTCGCCAGTTTCGGATAGCTGAAGCAAACGAAATGGATAAGGTTCAGTGCGGCGTGACTCAGGATCGCCATTTCGATGCGGCCGTTACGCTGATAAATCCAGCCATAGCCCAGACCAGCTGCAGTAGCAACAATCATGTAGGCTAAGCCACCACCAATATGGACCAGCCCGAATAAGATTGCAACGATCACGATACTGATCGCTGGCGGATACTGTGCAGGTAGTTGCTGTGACAGCTTTTGCTGAAGAAAGCCACGGAAAAAAGCTTCTTCCGCGACGCAGGTTAAGACTAAGTTCACGGCCAGAAAAACCGCAATATCGGCATGCCACTTAAAGTCCCAACGTATCAGCTGCAGCATGCAGGCCAGCGTCAGCACCGTGGCGACTGTGAGTATGCCAGGTAGCAGACTACGCCTGGCGTCGCTCAGGAATTGCTTCACATCGGCTACGCGTGGACTCAGGTAAGACAGTAGCAGGAACCCTGCATAGCCTTTGTCAAAATTCGCATACAGGGTAAATGGCAGGCTGTCCGGTGCATAGCGCACGGCTGAAATTAACTTCAGATTGTGGAAGCCAGGCAGCAGATGACTCGCCATTCCCAGCACCAGCAGTGTGCTGCCCAGGCCGCTGGCTATGCGCCAGGTGGCTGACAGCTGTGGTTGCGCGCATACATGGATGAAAAACCAGCAAAGCACGCAAATCAGCAAGCCTGGCCAGCTTAGCAGTCCTGTACTTACCGCTGCAACCAGGCTGCCTGTGGCCAAGATGCGGGCGGGTTGCCAGCGCCACGAGGTTTGGTGTGGCAGCCAGCACAGAGCGATAGCGCAAAACAGTAACAGGTAGGGAAGGTAGAGCAGATTCATAAAATTCCGGATCGGGATCACTTCCGGGTAAGCAGATAGTGTTGGATGGGGAGCCTTGTTAGTCAGTTCCGGAGTCGGACAATCCGGGCGTGCTGGCAAGTTCTTGTAATTGCTGGGGGCTACCAGCACTGATGACAGGCAAGTGGCGCGTGATCATTTCTATTGGCCAGTTCCACCAGGCTAGCTGTTCCAGCAAGTCGACTTGTTCTTGTGGAAAACGCTGGCGGATTAGTTTTGCAGGATTGCCACCGACGATGCTGTATGCGGGTACATCCTGCACCACCACCGAGCGGCTGGAAATAATCGCTCCATTACCAATACGGACGCCAGGCATAATCAGGCTGTCATAGCCTATCCAGACATCATTGCCGATGACCGTGTCCCCCTTGTACGGCAGCCCAGCAAGCTGCAAGGGTGCTGATTCCCAGCCGTTGCCAAATATCGCAAAAGGATAAGTGGACACGCCTCCCATAGGGTGATTGGCACCATTCATGATGAATTTGACACCACGTGCAATGGCACAGAATTTACCGATAATCAGCTTATCGCCGATGAAAGGAAAATGGTAAAGCACATTACGTTCAAAGTTGCGCGCATCTTCCGGATCATCGTAATAGCTGTATTCGCCAACTTCAATGTTGGGATTGCTGATGGTATTGCGGATAAAACAGACTTGTGGGAAACCAGGCAGCGGGTGAGGCTGACTCGGGTCGGGGCCATATGTGTGCATATTTCATTCTTATTTGTATCCACCCCGGGCAGCGTTGTGGACTTTGTAATCAGGCAGCATCCGTGCCATTAGCTCAGCCAGGATCGCGTGGAGGAACCCAGAAAATGCCCGATCAGTAAGATAAAAGCGAAGGGAGCCAGTCCATAAAAAATGGATAGCAAGAAGCGCCAGAATACCCAGATTTTTTCTGAAATCAGTGCTTGCATCATCCATATGCAACCGCCGTACACCAGGGCGACCGTCAGCAGGAACAGCATGGACAGAAAATTATCAGGACGGTAGGGGGCTGCGAAAGCAACAATGCCGCACCAGATAATCCATGCCGGAACAGCTACCAGTATCAGACGCTGAAATGCTTCCAGAAATGCCAGTGTACGCATGGTCAGGCTCACTTATGTCAGGTACTTCAATGGTATTGTCCATTATAACCAAAACATTCTATGGTTTTGGATTCAGGACTAACGCAACAGCGGCTAGCGGCGTGATGCTTACGACAGCGCAGGCCTGCAGCCATGCTGCACACCTGGGTAAGTTATTTGCTTAAAGCAATTTAACTTTTTTGTTGAAGATGATCAATTAAACTGTGTAAACCACGCGTCATCGCTGCCACGGAAGTTTGCATGTCCCATTGATCGTCGCCGACTTTAACAATATTTGAGATTGCACGCAATTCCAGAAATGCCTGTTGTTCTTTTTGGCAGACATGGAAAAAGGCAGCACCTTCCATGTTTTCCAAATCGGCATCGGTGATATCAATGAAGCCTGCCATTGCGGCATTCACAGAAATGCCGCGAGCCTGACGCATAGGGAAATCCGGCGGAAGGTAAGGGCAGTGTAAGACGTGACGTCGCTCAAATTCCATATCGATAGGCAGGTGGGCCATATGAACAAAACCATCCTGAGTGAAGAAACCAAGGTCAGCTTCCACTTCGCTGCTGACCAGGGCGACTTCACCCAGCGCAAAATCGCGACCTGGAAACACGCCCGCGATACCAGCCAGTATCAGCATGTCTGGCTTGTCATGGTGGATAGCGTTGAGCGTGGCATAAGCGGTTGCCGTCAGTCCTACGCCGGAAATACAGGTTTTGACATCGTCTCTGTGAAACAGGCTGGCTTCGGTCGCAGTGGGGAAAAGAACTTGAATTTTCATACTAGGTTAGCGCTGGAATAGTTGGGCAAACTGGGTCGCAAAGTGCGTTTGCAGAATTCAGCATACGCTAAACTTCTGATGCTGAATTGCAACACACATACTACACTGTAAAAACAAAATACTGGCTAAGTCTTGTTTAGGCTGACTTGCACTGACTATGATGGGCTCTATGTGCATGTTTCATGTATCTTGTCCTGAGTTTACATTAATCATTACGATAGGAAAGCGGGGCATGCAAACCATCCGTGATCTGGGTGTTAAACCGGAAGATCAGGCCAGAAGTGATATCGAACTGGACGTGCAGAGTTACGTCTGGCGCCGCTCGACCACTGATTTGTACATACGCTCCAAACCCGGTCCGATTTTTTATCTGCTGGCATGTGCGATCAGTTTCTGGCTGGCGGGTTACATACAACAATCGTGGTGGGTGATGCTTGCGCCAACGTTAGCATTTGGCGTGCTCGGATATTTACGTATCGCACACAAACCACCGGAAACGCATGCTACGCAACAAGTCTTTGAACGCTGGAAGCAGGTGCACTGGACTTACATTCATATTGGCTCCGTTTTGTGGAGCGTGGTTGCAGTCACGACAGGCTGGCTGGAGAGAGAGCCGAATCAGGCGGTGATCGTTTCGGTAATCACCACGATTACTTTTAGTACAGCAGCCAGTCATGCATTTGCTATGCACCCTTGGCATGCGCGTATCTGCGTGATGGAACTGATTTTGCCATCCATCCTGCTGTACATCTTTGGTACCCAGCATTTACAGGCAACGGGCGTCACACTGTGCATTTTCTTTGTTTATCTTCTCATCAATGTCAGGACAACAGTACGCGAATACCAGAAGCAGATTGATGTGGAAGTCATGCTGATACGCAGCCGTGCTGAGATTTCCAGGCTGTCTATGACGGATGTACTGACCGGTCTGCCTAACCGCCGCAAGTATGAGCAGGCCTGGCAAAGCCTGTGGTATATGGCCGCACGCAAGCAGGAAGTATTGGGTTTGATCCTGGTCGATCTGGATCACTTTAAACGCATCAATGACGAGTTTGGTCATCTCGCGGGCGATACCTGTCTGCAGCATTTTGCCGAGGTACTGAAACGTCACGTACGCAGGGAAACTGACATAGCAGCGCGTATAGGTGGTGAGGAATTCGTAATTATCATGCCAACCTGCAGCAAGGATCAATTGATACAGGTTGCTGAGAATTTGCGTGCGGATTTGCAAAAAACACCTTGTCAGCTAGGGGCAGTGGAAATTGTCTTCACTGCGAGTATGGGAACTGGTATCGCCGACTGGCATAGCGATGAGAGTCCTGAACTGACTTTCGAACGTATTGATAAAGCCTGTTATCAGGCAAAAGCCAATGGACGAAACCGCGTCGTTGCTGTCTAGTTTGTTCTTATGCCTGGCTATGCAAACAGGTGCAAAGTATGCCACTCAGCTTCGCCGGACTTGCACTGGCTTGACTAAATTCAGTTCTTATCCGGATCGGGCGACGTAAATCTGGAAATTGCCCTTATTTTCCATTGCGTACAGCGAAATTTTTCCTGCTTGGTAGAATGCTGCGCGTATAGCATCAGCATCCAGACACTACCTGTTCCATGTCCTTTACCCACTCGGTGCAGAGCCCGGCCAGTGTGCATTTGTGCGTATGAATGCCTGCATGCAGATGCATAGTCCAATTTCTTCATTACAAGACAACTGCGTAGCGGCTGTCAATCACAGGAGTACACATGAAGTTTCGTTTGAGCGCCTTGCTGGCGCTGGCCTTTGCCGGTGCTGCACAGGCTGAGATGCGCGGTTTGCAAATTGAGGATCTGGTTAAGATGGAGCGCGTTGGTGCTCCTGTGATCGCGCCGGATGGTAAAAAAATGCTGTACACCCTGCGTCAGACCGACCTCGAAAAAAACCGTGGCAGCACTAACCTCTGGCTGCAAGATCTGAGTCAGCCACGTCAGCCAGCGCAAAATCTGACCACGCAGGGCGCGACCGATCCGGTCTGGTCAGCCAAAGGCGACGCAATTTATTTTCTGTCCGCCCGCTCCGGCTCTTCCCAGATCTGGAAATTACCTTTACAAGGCGGTGAGGCGCAACGCGTCACCGATTTACCTTTAGATGTAGATAATTTCCGACTCTCACCTCAGGGTGACAAGCTCTTGTTCAGCATGGCGGTATTCCGCGAATGTCCTGATCTGGCCTGTACACAGAAAAAACTGGCAGACAAAGCGGCAAATAAAGCGACTGGACGTATCTATGACCGTCTGTTTGTGCGTCACTGGGATACCTGGGCCGATGGCCGCCGCTCCGTTTTATTTACCGCCCAGCTCGATAGCAAGGGTATCGTACAGGGTGCACCGGTGGCATTGAGCGCAGCGCTGGATGGAGATGTTCCGTCTAAACCGGATGGCGATCAGGAAGAGTATCAATTCACGCCGGATGGCAAGAGCGCTGTATTTGCGATTCGTATCGCCGGAAAAACCGAGGCCTGGTCGACTAATTTCGACCTGTATCAGGTTGCGCTCGATGGTCAGCAGGCAGCGAAAAATCTGACTGCTGACAATCCTGCCTGGGATACCCGTCCGAAATTTTCGCCCGACGGTAAAACCATGGCCTATGTGGCGATGCGTCGTCCCGGCTTTGAAGCAGACCGTTTTCAGTTAGTGCTGATGGATGTCGCTACAGGCAAGAAGCGTGAGCTGGCCGCGAACTGGGATCGCTCAGCTGCTGATTTTCGTTGGACACCCGATGGACAGTCCTTGCTGGTTGTGGCCGATGATCTGGGACAGCACCGATTATTCCGTATCGACGTGAGCAGTGGCAAGGTCAAGGCCTTGACTGGCCTGGGTGCCGTCAATTCCTGGGATGTGCATGGCGATCAGTTACTGGTGAATTTTGGCAGCCTCAATGGCGATGGTCAGATTTATCGTTTGTCGCTGAAACAGGCGGATAACACCGATGTGAGTAAGGCTGAGCAACTGACATTTGCGAATCGTGAGCTGATGCAGAATGTGCGCCTTGGCAGTTATGAGCAATTCAGCTTTACCGGTGCAAACGGCGATCAGGTTTATGGCTATGTGATGAAGCCATGGAATGCACAGCCGGGTGTCAAGTATCCGGTTGCTTTCCTGGTACATGGTGGCCCGCAAGGCAGCTTTGGCAATAAATGGGGCTATCGCTGGAATCCGCAGATTTATGCTGGAGCAGGGTATGCCGCGGTATTCATCGATTTCCACGGCTCTACCGGTTATGGTCAGAAATTCACTGATTCCATCAGCGGCGACTGGGGCGGTAAACCGCTGGAGGATTTGAAAAAAGGGCTTGCTGCCGCAGCAAACAAGTATCCATGGCTGGACACTAACCGCGCTTGTGCATTGGGTGCGTCGTACGGTGGATATATGATGAACTGGATCGCCGGTAACTGGTCAGATGGTTTCCGTTGCATCGTCAATCACGATGGCGTATTTGATACCCGTGGCATGGCCTATGCGACTGATGAAATCTGGTTCACAGAATGGGAAAACGGCGGTGCTTACTATGATGTGCCGGAAAAGCATGAACAGTTTAACCCGGCACGTTTCGTGAAAAACTGGAAGACCCCAATGCTGGTGGTGCAGGGCGAACTGGATTTCCGTATTCCTACTGAACAGGCTTTGGGCAGCTTCACCGCCTTACAGCGCCGTGGCATAGAGAGTAAATTGCTGATTTATCCGGATGAAAATCACTGGGTCACCAAACCGGCTAACTCCGTGTTGTGGCATCACACAGTGCTGGACTGGCTGGGTCAGCATATCGGAGCAGCCAAGAAGTAAGCGCTTTATTTACGCATGGTATGACTGCAGTTTGAATGCAGACAAATAAAAAACGGACACTGCCAGGTGTCCGTTTTTTTACCAATGCTGTCTCAGACAGCGCAAGCAGCTAAGCCGGGATTAGCCGCACGCGCCGACATAGCCACAAGAGACACAGCGGCTGCAGCCATCGATTTTTTGCAAAGCATGCGCGCCGCATTCCGGGCATTTTTTTCCGGTCGGAATATAGCTGATCGGCGCGGTTTCAGACTCGTAGGCCAGATCGTCCAGACCATATTGCTGCAGACGTGCTTTGAATTTTTCTGCCAGCACATGCACTGGAATCTGATTTCCAGAAGCATCCAGATAGCCGCGCTTCATCAGTATCCTTTGCAAAGAGTAGCCTATCGCTGCCACTTCTGACTCATGGAACAGCGGTGCCTGACTGCCATCATCCTTGGTGAGCATGCCGCAGCGTACCGTGCCTTTATCCCACACTACTTCGCGCATATCAGCCAGCGCTTTGGCAATGGAGCCACCGGAGCGGGCAGCCATCGATAACAGACGCATACTCGCTGAGATCCATTGCTGGCCATCGTTTTTCTGACCGGCCGGCATAAAGAATTCAAACGGACGTTCTATCGTCACCAGTTCGCCACCGACCATGCCTTGCACATGAATAAAACTCACAGTCAGGTAGACGGTTTTCTTGCCTTCAAAAGTCATGTACTGCACTTTGGAGGTTACGGATTCCAGATCACCAAATGGACGGCCCTCGAACTGCTTACGCAATAAATCTTCATCCGCTACAGCTTTGATTTCAGGTTTGACTTCCGGTGTGCCGACTGACAGCACACTGCCGAGTATGTTGTTTGGCCGATAGGTTGCGAGTCCTTTTAAACCTGCCTTCCAGGCATCCATGTACAGATTCTGGAAGTCCGCATACGGATAATCGGCCGGTACATTGACGGTTTTAGAAATCGCAGAATCGATGTAGGGTTGCACCACCTGCAGCATCTTCATGTGGTCGCTGGCAGACATATTGAGCGCAGTCACAAACTGCGCAGGTAATTTGCTGTCGTCCGTTACATCATTGCCCATCGCGCGATACAGACGCCAGGCGTGATCAGCCACTTCATACACGCGTGGATCGCCGCTGGCCATGCGTTTCTTGCGGTTATAGACCCAGGAGAAAGCCGGTTCTATACCATTCGATGCATTGTCCGCGAAGGCCAGCGTGATGGTACCGGTCGGTGCGATGGATAGCAGATGAGAGTTGCGTAAGCCATGCTTCTTAATCGCCTTGCGTACCGCTTCAGGCAGGCGTTGCGCAAATGTTCCGGCCAGATATTGCTTGGCATCGAACAGGGGGAATGCGCCTTTTTCTTTGGCCAGTTCAGCCGAGGCCAGATAGGCCGTATCGCGCATCGCTTCCGATACCTGACGTGCAAATTCGCGGCCTTGTTCCGAGTCATAGCGTATGCCCAGCATCACCAGTGTGCTGCCTATGCCGAGGAAGCCCAGTCCTACGCGGCGCTTGGACATGGCTTCTGCCTGTTGCAGTGCTAATGGCCAGGCGGTCGCATTGAGTACGTTATCGAGCATGCGGGTGGCAACGCTGACGACAGACTGGAAAGCTTCAAAGTCAAAGCTGGATTCAGTGCTGAATGGCTGGCGCACGAAGCGGGTCAGATTGACCGAGCCCAGACAGCAGCAGCCGTAATCCGGTAAAGGCTGTTCTGCACACGGATTGGTGGCTTCAATTTTTTCGCAGTAGTACAGATTGTTTTCTGCATTCATGCGTGACAGGAACAGAATGCCTGGCTCAGCATGATCATAGGTCGATTGCATCACGATATCCCACAGCTCACGGGCGCGTACCGTTTCATAGACCCATAAGCCATCTGCACGCTGATAGGCACCTGCTGCTTTGCGATCTTCACTTGGCTCTGCTTTGTGTACCAGGCTGAAATCGGTGTCTTGTTCGACCGCTTGCATGAACTCATCGGTGACGCCGATAGAGATATTGAAGTTGGTCAGCCCACCCTGATCTTTAGAGCGGATAAATTCCAGAATATCGGGATGATCTCCACGCAGCACGCCCATTTGTGCACCACGCCGCGCGCCTGCGGATTCAACGGTAGAACAGGATGCATTAAACACCTGCATAAAAGAAACCGGTCCGGACGCGCGCGAGCGCGTGCCGCGTACCAGTGCATCTTTAGGACGGATGCTGGAAAAATCATAACCGACACCACCACCACGCCGCATGGTTTCAGCCGCATCGGCCAGTGCGGCGTAGATGCCTGGCTTACCATCGGTAGGATTCGAAACGGAATCCCCAACCGGTTGTACAAAGCAATTGATCAGTGTGGCGTGCAGATCCATGCCTGCCGCAGAGTTAATTCGTCCGGCGGGTACAAAGCCATTTTTCTGCGCCCACAGAAACTGCTCTTCGTAGTAGGCACGGCTATCCTGTTGCTCAACGCTGGCCAGTGCCTTAGCCACGCGTGTTTGTACGTCATATATGCTGGCTTCATCGCCTTTAGCATATTTTTCAAGTAAGACATCGAGCGAGATTTCTTGCGGTGCCATGGCTGTGATTCCCTGGATGTTGTCGTTGGCATTCATATTGATAGTTCATTTCTCTTCAGGTTGAGGAGGAAGGCAACAGGGCGAAGGCAGTCAGCAGACTTTGTCATTCTGATCTTGACTTGCCGGAATGATATTGCCTCATTCCACTTGATCGGGGCTGTCTGTGTACACTTGTTCAGCTTACTGCTATATAAGCGAAAATCTGTCATCCAACACTATAGCGCTAGTGACGCAGTTTTGCGCGGTTGGGTTCAAGGCCAGAAAAATGCCAGACTGCGTTACAGGGCTCGTTACTAGCATCTGCCCTGACTGAAACCCGGGCCTTGCCTGTCCGGATTTTGGCCTGCATGCGTCTGCTGATTTAACTGCGAACAGGCGGCAGTAACAGGCCTCAGTATATGCCGCAAGTCTTCACCGGGCTTGAGGCTGCACAAGTCGCTTGAACATCTTTGGTTTTCGTTACGCCTTGTCGTCGCAGAAGCAAATGTAGCCGGACTTCACATAGTAGCTCCGCGTCGCCGCAGAGCTGGAACATGCAGGGTCAGCTCTGTTTCAGCCAGGGTTGCAGCAGTTGCAAGGTGCGTGCCGTTGCGCCCTGGTGTTGCAGGAAAAAGGCATGCGCTTGCTGGCCCATCTGCAGGCGTTTGACTGGATTGCCGAGCAGGGCGATGGCGAGACTCAGCATGCTGCGCGCACCATCGGCACGCAATGCGGCCTGAGCTGCGATAGCCTGATCGGTAATTTCTGAAAAATTGAAGGTGTGGCTGCCGGTTAACACCGGTTTGCCCATGGCACAGGCTTCGATCAGATTATGACCACCCAGGGGGACCAGGCTGCCACCGACAAAGGCGACATCGCAGGCGGCATAATACATATACATTTCACCCATACTGTCGCCCAGCAAAACCTGTATATCCGACGGGATTTGCGGCGCCGAGTGTTCGAGTGCAGAGCGCCGCATATAGCGCACAGCACGCTGTTCCAACATCTGTGCCACCTGATCAAAACGCTGTGGGTGGCGCGGGGTGATAATCAGTAAAGGCTTTTCCTGCAACAGCGGGAACTGTTCCTGAAACGCTTCCAGTATCAACTCTTCTTCACCATCGCGGGTGCTGGCGCACAGGATTACCTGGCGCTTGCCAAACTGCTCACGCAGCGCACGGCCACGTGCTTCCACATCCGTCGGTGGCGTAACATCAAACTTCATATTTCCAGTGACGACAGACTGATGTACACCCAGTTGCATCAGGCGGTCTGCATCCGGTGTGGATTGGGCTGCAACGGCATTGATCGCATGTGCAGCAGGCAGTATCAGCGCTTGCATACGCAGGGCCTTACGCAGCGATTTTTCTGACAAGCGCGCATTCACCAGTGCGACCGGAATTTCAGCCAGCTGACATTGTGCGATCAGATTGGGCCAGACCTCAGTCTCCATCAGTATGCAGATTTCGGGGCTGAAGTGACGCAGGAAACGCGCCATCATCCAGTTGATATCGTAGGGCAGGAAGGCTTGCTGCAGCCGCGCACCAACATCAGCAAATAACAGAGCGCCGGTTTCGCGACCAGTGGCTGTCATATGGGTCAGCAATATCCGGTGTTGCGGATACTGTTGCAGCAGCGCACGTATTAAAGGTTCTGCCGCCCTGGTCTCACCTGCAGACACCGCATGCACCCAGATCAGACGGGTGGCAGTGAAGCTTGGGTAGAATCCCAGGCGTTCCGGGATATGGCGGCGATAGCCGGGCTCCTGACGCCCGCGCCACCATAGCCGCAGCAGCGCAAAGGACAGAGACAATCCCCAGATCAAAGAATAAAAAAGACGCATCTGTTTGTTTTTCCTGAAATTCAACAGCACGATACCACCGGAGCCTGCCTTTGCGCTAAGCGCACAAGCGGTTCAGACTCAAGTACCAAACCAGTTTGGCGCGAAAGTGCATAGTAAATTGCCATAGAGCGCACATCGTTGCAGCCAGAACCATGCCAGCGTATCAGCGGTTTATAGCATCCTGCCTGGCAGGAATGGACGATACCGGCATTTTAAAGAAGCAGGACTATACCTGAAGTTTTACTCAGACCGGAATTCTAATTGAGCTCTGCAGGCATAAGCTGAGATTTGATGTCCGCGTCGCGATGCCTTGCCGGGGCAAATGTGCTTAAGGGCTAAAGCAACGTTTGCTTATTTAGTGAGTAGTCTCAACAGCGCTTAACAACTGTGTCATTGCACGACATACTTCATCGACAGATGGCGGAGCTCCATCATCGCCAAGATTGATAATACGCTCTGACCAGTTACCTTCAGTTTTCCATTTAGGCGAAGCGCAGTAGAGTTCTATGGTCGGTGTCTCATACGCCGCGGCAATGTGGGTCAGGCCGGTATCGACGCCTATTGCCAGCGTGGCGGAATAGGCAAGTAAGGTCGCTTCCTGCATAGAAAGCGCGGGCAGTACGCGCGCATTTGGCATGGCTGCAGCCATGGCTTCTGCTTCGGCTTTTTCTTCTGCATTCCCCCACGGTAGCAGCACTGGTAATGCTAATGTCTGCAAGTATTCTGCAACTGCAATCCAGTTGGATCTGGCCCATTTTTTTGCCGCACCTGCAGTGCCATGGAAAAAAACCACAAAGGGATGTGCCGGCATCCAGGCCGCATCACAAATGGGTGGCTGTATACCAAACACAGCCGGGCGGTCGACGGTATAGCCTGCAGCAGCCGCTGCGACCAGCCGGCCGCGTAATACAGCATGGGTATAGGGATCAACTGCTACGCTCTGGTCGTGGAAAATTCTGGATATGCCTTCATAGCCGGAACCTACGGTACCATTCGCGAGTCCGGCTTTTTTCCCGTTCTGGCTGGTTTGAGCCCAGCCCATCAGCAAACCGGTTTTGAGCAAGCCCTGAGTATCGAGGATCAGATCATACTGTTCTTCACGCAAGGAACGCAGAAACTGCCGGATTTCAGCGCGGTTTTGGGAAGATAGCAGTTTCTTTCTCCAGCGCCGTAATGCAAACGGGATGATGCGTCTTACTCCCGGGTGCAGACGCACCAAATTTACGTAGGCTTCTTCTACCACCCAATCTATGCTCGCATCCGGAAAATGCTGCAGTAAATCGCTGACGACCGGCATATTGTGCAGGACATCCCCGAGGGAGGAAACACGGATGATGAGGATTTTCACTGAATACTAAAGAAAAAGTCTGTGGCTGAAAAAAGGGTGAGTGCCAGGACAAGCATGCATCCGGTGTTCAGGATGTCAGCTTGTCCCCTGCATATTCAGATACTCAGAATGGCATCTGTGCATCAGGTTTGACGGCTAACACGGCTGCTTTGAGCGCAGCTTGTATGCGTTGCAGTGCTGCCGGATTTTCTGCTTCAAAGCGCATCACGATCACCGGGGTGGTGTTGGATGAGCGTGCCAGGCCAAATCCATCCGGGTATTCGACACGCAGACCATCGATGGTGATGACTTCATCTGCGCCCGGGAAATCGGCATTCGCCTGCATGGCAGAGATGATGCTGAAATTCTCGCCTTCATTGAGCTTCAATTGCAATTCCGGCGTCGATGGCGATTGTGGCAAATTATTCAGGGTAGCAGTCATATCTGGCACGCGGCTGATGATTTCCAGTAAACGCGCACCGGCGTACAAGCCATCGTCAAAGCCATACCAGCGGTCTTTAAAGAAAATGTGACCGCTCATTTCGCCACCCAGCGGCGAGCCTGTTTCGCGTAATTTCGCTTTGACCAGAGAGTGACCGGTTTTCCACATCAGCGGTACGCCACCGCGCGCTTTGACCCATGCCGAAATATGACGGGTGCATTTCACGTCATACAGGATTTGGGCGCCAGGATTACGTGTCAGTACATCTTCGGCAAACAGCATGAGCTGACGATCCGGATATATAATCTGACCATCTTTAGTCACGACACCCAAGCGGTCGCCATCACCGTCAAACGCCAGGCCGATTTCTGCATCCGTCGTTTGCAGGCAGTGGATCAGGTCTTGCAGATTTTCCGGATGGGCCGGGTCAGGATGGTGGTTCGGGAAAGTACCATCCACTTCGCAGAACAGCTCGATGACTTCGCAACCCATGCCGCGATACAGATCTGCCGCAAACGCACCGGCCACGCCATTACCGCAATCCACTGCAATTTTTAAAGGGCGGGCGAGTTTGACGTCGCTCAGTATGCGTTCCAGGTAAGTGGCTTTGATATCGTGGGTGTGGTATTGACCTTGTCCACTGACGAAATCCTTGTTCAGGATACGCTGATACAAAGCCTGAATCGCATCACCATAAATCGCTTCGCCAGCCAGTACCATTTTGAAGCCATTGTAATCAGGTGGATTATGGCTGCCAGTCACCATGATGCCGGAAGTCGCACCCAGTACATTGGTGCCGAAGTAAACCATCGGTGTGACCACGACGCCCAGGTCGATTACATCCACGCCGGTAGCTTGCAAGCCTTTAGCCAGTGCCGTGATCAGATCCGGCCCGGACAGACGGCCATCGCGGCCTATCACCACGGTTTTCTCGCCTTTAGCGATGGCCGCAGAACCAAAGGACTGACCGATCAGATAAGCGACATCGGCATCCAGCGTTTTGCCAATGATGCCGCGGATATCATAAGCCTTGAAGATGCTAGCTGAAAGTAGGGACATGATGAATTACCTGTTTGTTTAATGTAGGGTTGATGTGTGGTTCGTCGGTTTGCGTGACCTGGCTTGCCACAGCAAGTCCTCGATCCCGCATTGTGGCTGATATTCTGCCACTGTCTTGAGTAGTAAAGCACGTAACTGAGCAAAATCGAATTGTTCGCAAGCCTGTTCTATCGCTGTCAGGCTGGCTTCCAGCTCAGACCAGGGGAGTTCGTTTTCACGTGCGCGCATGATCAGCGGATGCGTGGTGCCTTCAACATTGTCACCTATTAGCAATTCTTCATAGAGTTTTTCGCCCGGACGTAAGCCCACGTGCTGAATCTCTATCTGGCCATCTGGTGTTTCTTCGCATTTCACTTCGAGACCACTCAGATGTACCATGCGCCGCGCCAGATCAATGATGCGGACCGGATCGCCCATGTCGAGCACAAACACGTCGCCACCTTCGCCCATGGCACCGGCCTGCAACACCAGTTGGGCGGCTTCCGGTATGGTCATGAAATAGCGTGTGATTTCGGGGTGGGTGAGTGTGATCGGTCCGCCAGCCTGGATTTGTTTTTTGAAAAGGGGAACAACAGAGCCGGATGAACCCAGCACATTCCCAAAACGCACCATGCAAAAACGCGTCGCAGACTGGCGTCTGGCACAGGCTTGTAAAACCAGCTCAGCCATGCGCTTGGTCGCTCCCATAATATTGGTCGGACGTACAGCCTTGTCAGTAGAAATCAGGACAAACTGGCTGACACCGGCACGCATGGCGGCACTGGCCACACTCAGGGTACCAAATACATTATTGCGTATACCTTCTATAGGATTATGCTCGACCAGTGGTACATGTTTATAAGCGGCTGCATGGTAGACGGTATCAATCTGCAGGGTCGTAAAAATATTATCCAGCTTCTTGCTATCTAAGACAGAACCCAGGAAAGGCAAAATGCGCAGCGCTATCTGTTCCTGCCTGGCGAGCTCTGATAATTCCTGTTCGATCGCATACAAAGCGTATTCCGACATATCCAGCAGGATCAGGCTGGCCGGACGCTGGCGCAGGATCTGACGACACAGTTCTGAACCGATAGAACCACCCGCCCCGGTGACCATTACTTGCTTATCACGAATACATACGCTCAGCAGTTGCGGATCCGGTGCGACTTGATCCCGGCCCAGCAAATCATCGATTTCCACATCCCTGACATCCTGTACTCTTAGCTCTCCGTTCACCAGGCTGGTGAGCGATGGCGTCATACGTATCTTGAGCTTCAGTGGTTCCAGCTGATCCAGTACCTGTTTATGGCGCGCCTTGGAAATCGAAGGCATGGCCAGCAGAATTTGTTCTACGCCAAAACGTGCTACGACTTTGGGTATGTCTTGTGGTGCATAGACTTTGATGCCAGCGATCGTCGCACCATGACGGTTAGGGTTGTCATCAACAAAGGCAACACACAGATAATCACCGCCTGAGCGCATTACAGACGCCAGTTGCGCGCCGGCTTTACCGGCGCCATAGATACAGACTGGAACTGTATTTTCATTGATGTCGGTACGTACCAGCCAGGCGCGTGCGATAAAGCGGCTCGCGCATAAGTAAAAAATCGAGCCCGCCCAGAAAAAACCAAACACCGCACGTGATAAGGGGAAAATGTGCAGCATCAGACTGATAAAAGTCAGTAGCAGCACCGAAATTGTGGCACCAAACACAACTACCCCCAGAATTTTCTGATCGATGTATCTGACGATAGCGCGGTACAGCCCGGTGCGTATGAAAATCGGTATGCTGATAAAGGGGATGGCGACGATCAGCCAAAAGTAATGCTGAAACAAGGCCAGGTTAAAACTTTCGTAGCGTAACCAGATTGCACAAATGAAGGCCAGCGGCAGGCAGATTGCATCCATGGCAATGGCGAGTAACTGCTTATTCCTGCGTGGCAGTTGTATCAGTAAATTCAGCATAGCCAGTCCTTAGTGTGTGATACCGTCACGACGTATCACTTTGAGAAAGGTCAGCAGCAATATGCGCAGGTCAAATCCAAGTGACTGATGCTGCAGATAGTAGCTATCGAGCGCGACCTTTTGTGGAATCGGTAATTCATCGCGTCCGTTAATCTGCGCCCAGCCGGTCAGACCTGGCGGAATGGTGTGTACGCCAGCTTCCGTCCTCAGGGCGATCAGATCATCTTGATTGTAGAGTGCTGGCCGTGGGCCGACAAAACTCATATCGCCCATGAGTATGCTCCATAACTGAGGCAGTTCATCCAGGCTGGATTTACGCAAAAACGAGCCTATTGGCGTCAGATATTGCTCAGGATTGCTCAGCAGATGCGTGGCGACCGCTGGCGTATCGATGCGCATGCTGCGGAATTTGGGCATTTTGAAAATCTGATTATGTTTGCCAACCCGGTCTGACCAGTACACGATGGGGCCGCGCGAGCTCAGTTTGACGCAGAGTGCGGTCAGCATTATCGGTATCAATAAAACGATGCTGGCACACAAGGCCAGTCCCAGATCGAATATGCGTTTCAAGATGCTATACATACTTTTTCAATTCCGTGATGATTCATGCTCTGCGGTGTATTGCAGCCCCTGCGCGACTGTAAATGGTGGCTCCCAGTCTAATTGGCTCCGGGCTTTGCCTATATCCACCTGCAACGATTCACATAAGCGGTCAGCAATCGCACGTCGGCCCAGCATGCGCGCCATCAGGTTCAGCCAGCCGGGCGGAAAAGCAAATAATCTGGGTTTAACCTGCAAAGCCTGCGCGCAGGCTTTCAATAAGGCTGGCGTGGATAAGTCCTCATTATCTGAAACCTGAAACACTGCATTCTTTGCCTGCGGATGATACAGGCAATGTGTGAGAAAGTGCGTCAGATTACCGATATAAAGCAGACTGCGCTGATTGCTGATGCTGGCTAGTGGCAAAGGGATTCCGTGCTTAACTGCCTGCATCATGCTGCGGAAATTGGCTTTGACGCCAGGACCGTAAATCAAAGGGGGGCGCACAATCGTGATCACCATGCTGTTTTTTTTTGCAATCGCGAGCAAGGCCCGTTCTGCTTCATATTTCGACAAACCATAAGGATCATGCGTTGCGGCGATATCTTCTTCCGACAGCGGGTGGCCGGGCGTGCTCCGTTCACCATTGACCTTGACCGAGCTCAGATAAATAAAATGTTTGACACCGGCGGCTGCGGCCTGCTTGGCCAGATTCACGCTGGCATCGACATTCAGTGCGCGGAACAGGCTAAGCGGATCGCCGGACGTTTCATGCATCACATGGACCCTGGCGGCGCAATGGATGACGGCACCGGCCTGATGCAGATGTTCTGTCCAGTCGGTTTGTGCGTCCATGCCCGGGATCAGCGGGTTTTGCATATTGTCATGCTGAGTATGCAGTGGCTGGCGCGTGGGGCAGACCAGGTGGTAGCCCAGCTCCAGCATGTGCGCAGTCAGGGCCTGACCGACAAAACCGCTGGCGCCGGTGATGAGTACGGGTTGGTTCATAGGGACTTCAAAGTATGTGGGCGACGCGGATAGACGCAATACTTGCGGAAAATAAAGCGCGTGAAGCTGGTCAAAAACCATCTTGCATGCGGTGAGGCCAGACTGCGGTTTCTATGCGCGCCAAAATGTACCGCATGCAGATCCGGGTAATAGCGCACACCATGTCCCGTCAGCAGAAAAGAGCGATAGCACAAATCCACATCTTCAAAATACATGAAGTAATCGTCGTCGAAACCGCCCAGTTGTTCGAAATGCGCTGCCCGCATCGCCAGAAAAGCCCCTGAACACCAGTCGATTTCACAGCTCTCTGGCAACTTGCTTTTGTCATAGACACTGGTGAGTGAGCGCACCAGCGGTACTCGGAGTGGCGACAGCAGATCGGGAAATATCCGGATATTGCCATCAGAAATTGTTCCGGCATGGTCTTTAAATAAATTCAGGGTGGCGCTGAGTGCGTGGTCACGCTGCATACGCTGTTCAAGCTCGGCGATGCGTTCCGGAGTAATGGCAATATCTGGATTCATGATCACGAACAGGTCATCTGCAGCGTAGCCTGCGCTTTGCCGGACTAACTGAAACAAAAAATTATTATTTGCTCCAAAGCCCAGACCAGGACAGGTATCTGTGTAGTGGACGCCCACTTGCTCGCAATAGCTGCGTAAGCTGGCAGAGGGGCAGTTATCTTTTACCCATATCTGCATTTGCGCACCTGCCTGCGCCAGACCACCCAACTGGCTGGAGATCAGCAATTCTTCGTGGCCGTGGCTGACTATAGCGATATGTATCATGATAAAAGCGTTGTTCTGAAGATAGGCGGATGGTGAATTTGCTTACGCAGGCGGCTCTTGCAATGACAGCCGTCTGCGTAAAATCAGCTTGCAGCCAAAGGGTGTTGTTGATCCAGGCACGCTGCCAGTGCGCTTTGCCAGTCCGGTATCGAAACTGAGAAAGTCTGCTGAATTTTCTGCGTATCTAAACGGGAGTTCACAGGTCTTTTAGCGGGCGTCGGGTAGTCGGAGGCGGGTATGCCTTCCAGTGTGGGTGCCGCTTTGCTGAGTAGCCCACGCAATCCTGCTTGTTCTACAATCGCTGTAGTGAAACCGAACCAGCTGGTGTAGCCGGTGTTGGTCAGATTGTACAAGCCCTGGAATTGCCGCCACCAAGCTGCCTGATCCGCCGCCGCCGCCAGTTGACGTACGATTTGCTGCGTCACTTGTGCGATGCTCAAGGCGGAAGTTGGCGCGCCAAACTGATCATTGACGATGCGTAAGTGCTCGCGTTCATTGGCCAGCCTCAACATAGTCAGTAAGAAGTTTTTGCCATGCAGTGAGTAGACCCAGCTGGTACGGAAAATCAAATGCCGGCACTGGCTGTCCTGAATCGCCTGTTCACCTTCATACTTAGTCTTGCCATACTGATTTACCGGATTGCAGGCATAGCTTTCCGTATATGCCGGCAGCGCATTCTGGGGTTGATCTGTGCCCAGACTGCCATCGAACACATAGTCAGTCGAGTAATGGATCAGCCCTATCTGCAAGCGTGCAGCCGCGCGCGCCATTGCCTGTGGAGCCAATACATTGACTTTGTATGCCGTGTCGGTATCGGTTTCCGCTTTATCAACGGCGGTATAAGCAGCCGGATTGATCATCAGATCAGGGCGGATTTGAACTATCGCATCCTCAATGGTATCTGGCTGGCTCAAGTCCAGCATCTGCCGGTCTGCGGCAATGATTTCATGTTCAGCCGCCAGCAGACCTTGCAGCGCAGCGCCGAGCTGGCCACTGACACCGGTCAGTAAAATCCTCATGCAAAAACCTCAGCTTCAGCCAGGGTTTTCGCGAGCTGATCTTTGCCGGATAAGACCGGTGCTTCGCTGATTGGCCAGGTGATGCCTATGGCAGGGTCATTCCAGGCCAGGCTGCGTTCAAATTCAGGGGCCCAGTAATCGGTCGTTTTGTACAAAAATTCAGCCTTTTCACTGAGCACCACGAAGCCATGCGCAAAGCCTGGTGGTATCCATAGCTGACGCTGATTCTCTGCAGATAAACGTACGCCAGCCCATTGGCCGAAGCGTGGTGAGCTTTTTCTGATATCGACTGCGACGTCAAACACTTCACCCGACACAACGCGCACCAGCTTACCTTGCGCTTGTTGAATCTGATAATGCAGGCCACGCAGTATATTTTTTGCCGACAGCGAATGGTTATCCTGTACAAACTCTGTCTGTACACCAGTCAGTTCAGCAAATTTTTTGGCATTAAAGCTTTCATAGAAAAAGCCACGCTCGTCGCCAAATACCTTGGGTTCGATAATCAGTACTTCTGGTAAATTAGTTGCAACAACTTTCATATTCAGCCGATCTTCTTTTCTAACAATTGCAGTAAGTAGCGGCCATATTCATTCTTTTTCAATGGCTGCGCCAGTTTCTCTAATTGCGCTGCATCGATGTAATTGCGACGGAACGCGATTTCTTCCGGGCATGCGATTTTCAAGCCCTGGCGTTTTTCTATGGTCGCAATGAACTGGCTGGCATCAAGTAAAGACTCGTGGGTGCCGGTATCCAGCCAGGCCATACCACGTCCCATCAGCTCCACATTCAGTTCACCTTGTTTGAGGTAAACATTATTGACGTCGGTAATTTCCAGTTCGCCACGTGCAGACGGTTTGATTGCAGCCGCGATATCCACCACTTGCTGATCATAGAAATACAGGCCGGTCACTGCATAATTCGATTTCGGTTTCAGCGGTTTTTCTTCTATGCTGAGAGCCTGGTGGTTTGCATCAAAATCAACCACGCCATACCGTTCCGGATCATGGACATGATAAGCAAACACAGTAGCGCCATTGCCACGCGCATCGGCATTGCGTAATTGCGGCTCAAAGTCATGACCGTAATAGATATTGTCACCAAGGATTAAGGCAGACGGTGAATTACCGATGAATTCCTTGCCGATGATGAAGGCTTGCGCCAATCCATCTGGTGAGGGTTGTACCGCATATTGCAGGTTGATACCCCATTGCGAACCGTCACCGAGTAATTCGCTGAAGCGTGGCGTATCCTGAGGGGTGGAAATGATCAGGATATCGCGTATTCCCGCTAACATTAAAGAAGTCAGCGGATAGTAAATCATGGGCTTATCGTAGACCGGCAGCAATTGCTTGGAAATTGCCTGAGTCACAGGATAAAGGCGGGTACCAGAGCCGCCAGCCAGGATGATTCCTTTACGTTGTGTAGTTTGTACCATTATCTTATTCCTTGTTGCTGTATTGCAAATCAACCCATTTCATATAATCGCCCGACTGTACATCGCTGACCCATGCATCGTTGTCCAGATACCATTGCACGGTTTTACGTAAGCCAGTCTCAAAGGTTTCTGCAGGTTTCCAGCCTAATTCACGTTCAATTTTCCGCGCATCGATCGCATAGCGGCGGTCATGCCCCGGACGGTCTTTGACATGGCGGATCTGGTCGCGATAACTGCCTTCAGATTTTGCTTGCAGTTCATCGAGTAAGTCGCAAATGGTATGTACCACGCTCAGATTGGTCTGTTCATTCCAGCCACCCACGTTATAGGTTTCACCCGGGCGTCCGGCTTCCAGCACGCGGCGGATTGCAGTGCAATGGTCAGTCACAAATAACCAGTCGCGTACTTGCTGACCATCGCCATACACAGGCAAGTCTTTACCTGCGCGTGCATTGGTAATAATCAGAGGTATCAGTTTTTCCGGGAAATGATAGGCACCGTAATTGTTAGAACAATTGGTGGTCAGTACCGGCATGCCATAGGTGTGATGGTAGGCGCGCACCAGATGATCAGAGGCCGCTTTCGATGCAGAATAAGGGCTGTTTGGTGCATAGGCTGTCGTCTCTGTGAACGGTGGATCCTCCGCCGACAAAGTGCCATATACCTCGTCAGTGGACACATGCAAGAAACGGAAGTCCGCTTTTGCCTCGCCTTCCAGGCCATTCCAATAGGCACGTGCCGCTTCCAGTAAGCTGAAAGTGCCATTCACATTGGTGGTGACAAAAGCGGCCGGACCATGGATGGAGCGATCTACATGACTTTCCGCCGCGAAATGCAGGATGGCGCGCGGTTTGTGTTCAGCAAATAAGGTATGAAGCAGTTCAGTATCGCAGATGTCGCCCTGCACGAAAATATGCTTAGGGTTATTGCGTACAGTCGCCAGATTATTCAGGTTGCCCGCATAAGTCAGTTTGTCAAAGTTGAGCACTGCCTCATCATGTTGAGCTAGCCAGCTCAAAACAAAATTTGAACCAATGAAACCAGCGCCGCCAGTTACGAATATCATGCACCACTCCTCGAATTGCTGAATTTAAAAAGTAAACAGGCGATTTTACTGGAAATTTACTGGGAATCGCGGTTTTAATGCTTTTGTTGCAATGTTTATTTGTTTCCGTATCGAATCAATTGCTGACGTGAATGCGAAATCCCTCTGTTTTGAAATAATGGTGTTATGTTTCTGACTTGTTTTTGCTTGTAAGCAAGTATGGGCGTTACTTAATGTGCGCGAAATTTCCGTGAAATGGAGGAAACATCCTTTATTTTGAGTTATTTCTAAGGACGGGTCTTGAATTATTTCGCTGCGCCCCCAATTGCAGCAGCAATAAAGTTTTGACTGGAGAGTTTGAATGCAAGAGCAAGATAAAAAAACGGAACAAGATATCCCTGTTACAGAGACTGCTGCTGCGGAAGCGGCGCAGGCGAATCCGGATTTGAGCCATGCTGCTGATCCGGGCGCGCAAAATAACGATCAATTAGTTGCTGAATTGCAAGCTAAGGTTGCTGAACTGCAAGACGCATTTATGCGCGCCAAGGCTGAAGGTGAAAATATCCGTCGCCGTGCCCAGGATGATATTGCGAAAGCGCATAAGTTTGCGATCGAAGGTTTTGCAGAAGCCATGGTGCCAGTCAAAGACAGTCTGGAAATGGCATTGAAAGTAGAAACGCCTTCTATCGACTCGCTTAAGGAAGGCGTTGAGTTAACCTTGAAGCAATTGTCGTCTGCATTTGAGAAAAATCGTTTGCTCGAAGTGAATCCGCTTCAGGGTGAAAAACTGGATCCTGATAGGCATCAGGCGATTTCTATGGTGCCTGCCGAACAGGATGCGAATACCGTGGTGACGGTCTTGCAAAAAGGTTACATGATCGCTGATCGCCTGCTGCGCCCTGCATTAGTGACAGTCGCACAAGGAAAATAAAAAAAATGCGTAAAAAACGCGCAAATTTCGCTTGAAAACTGCGTTTTTTACCTAATATCCGGAACAGACGAATCGGAAATACAGGCAAACTGAGCCGATTCTACAATCTCAACAAATAAAATTGACATTCTGAGGGAAAATCATGGGCAAAATGATCGGTATTGATTTGGGTACAACCAATTCTTGCGTAGCAGTTATGGAAGGCGGGCAGCCAAAAGTCATCGAAAACGCAGAAGGCGCACGTACCACTCCTTCTATTATTGCTTATCAGGAAGACGGTGAAATTCTGGTTGGCGCATCCGCTAAACGCCAGGCTGTGACCAATCCGCGTAACACACTGTACGCAGTGAAGCGTTTGATAGGCCGTAAATTTGAAGAAAAAGAAGTACAAAAGGACATCGGCCTGATGCCTTACGCCATTTCCAAAGCAGATAACGGTGACGCATGGGTTTCTGTGCGCGATAAAAAACTCGCACCACCACAAATTTCTGCTGAAGTCCTGCGCAAAATGAAAAAGACCGCCGAAGACTACCTCGGTGAAGAAGTGACTGAGGCCGTGATTACTGTTCCGGCTTACTTCAACGATGCGCAACGTCAGGCAACTAAAGACGCAGGCCGTATCGCTGGTCTGGATGTAAAACGCATTATCAATGAGCCAACTGCTGCTGCGCTCGCGTTTGGCCTGGATAAAAAAGAAAAAGGCGATCGTAAGATTGCGGTGTATGACCTTGGCGGCGGTACTTTCGACGTGTCCGTGATTGAAATCGCTGACGTAGACGGCGAAATGCAATTTGAAGTGTTGTCCACTAACGGCGACACCTTCCTCGGTGGTGAAGACTTCGATCAGCGCGTGATCGACTACATCATTGAAGAATTTAAAAAGATCAATGGCCTGGATCTGGCAAAAGATCCGATCGCGCTGCAGCGTATTAAAGCGTCTGCTGAACGTGCAAAAATCGAATTGTCCAGCTCTCAGCAAACAGAAATCAATGAACCGTATATCGCCATGGCCAATGGCGCACCGGTGCATTTGAATCTGAAAATTACACGCGCCAAACTGGAAGCACTGGTAGAAGACCTGATCCAGAAAACCATAGAACCATGCCGTATGGCGATCAAAGATGCGGGCGTTAAAGCGTCTGATATCGATGACGTGATTCTGGTTGGTGGTATGACCCGTATGCCTAAAGTACAGGAAGCGGTCAAAGAATTCTTCGGTAAAGATCCACGTAAAGACGTGAATCCTGATGAAGCAGTAGCAGTTGGTGCAGCGATCCAGGGTTCTGTATTGTCTGGCGATCGTAAAGACGTGTTGTTGCTGGACGTGACTCCGCTGTCTCTGGGTATCGAAACCCTGGGTGGCGTGATGACCAAAATGATCCAGAAAAACACGACTATCCCGACTAAATTCAGTCAGGTATTCTCGACAGCGGATGATAACCAGCCTGCAGTAACGATCAAAGTATTCCAGGGTGAGCGTGAAATCGCTGCTGGTAACAAAGGTCTGGGCGAGTTCAATCTGGAAGGTATTCCACCAGCAGCGCGCGGCACACCGCAAATCGAAGTCACTTTCGACATCGACGCGAACGGTATTTTGCATGTAGGTGCAAAAGACAAAGCGACCGGCAAAGAAAACAAGATCACCATCAAGGCTAACTCCGGTCTGACCGAAGACGAAATCCAGAAAATGGTGAAAGATGCTGAGCTGAACGCTGAAGAAGACAAGAAAGTGAAAGAACTGGCAGAGTCCCGCAATCAGGGTGATGCACTGGTTCACTCCACTAAGAAAGCCTTGTCTGAGCACGGCGATAAGCTGGAAGCTGGCGAAAAAGAGAAAATTGAAGCAGCCATCAAAGATCTGGAAGATGTATTGAAATCCGGTGACAAAGCTGAGATCGATACCAAGCTGGGTGCCTTGTCGACCGCTTCTCAGAAACTGGGCGAAAAAGTTTATGCTGACATGCAGGCGCAGCAAGCGGCAGCAGGTGGTGCAGCAGGTGGTGCAGGTGCAGCTGGCGCAGCAGAAGCGAAAGCGCAGGACGATGACGTAGTTGATGCTGACTTTAAAGAAGTCAAAGACAACAAATAATCAGTCAGATTCAGTCTGAAACTGGCTGCAGAGGCGCAGAGCACGCAGAATGAGTTTGGTCTCTGCGCACTCTGCGCCTTTGTGGCATAGAGCTCGCTTTTTTTTAATATTGAATCGCCATATTTTGTGTACCAGTCCCAAAATATGAACTACGAAAACAAGGTGTAATCCAGATGGCGAAGCGTGATTTTTATGAAATTCTTGGCGTGGGCAAAAATGCCTCCGACGAAGAAATCAAAAAGGCTTATCGCAAACTGGCGATGAAATACCATCCGGACCGTAATCCGGACAATAAAGTCGCCGAAGACAAATTCAAAGAAGCCAAAGAAGCCTACGAAATGCTGTCCGACAGTCAAAAGCGTGATGCTTATGACCGTTATGGCCATGCGGGCGTCGATCCGAATATGGGTGGTGGCGGTGGCGCCGGCGCCGGTGGATTTGCAGATGCATTTGGCGATATTTTTGGTGATATCTTCGGTGGTGGCCGCCGCAGTGCAGGGCCGCAGGTTTATCGTGGTGCGGATCTGCGCTACAACCTTGAAATCTCTCTGGAGCAGGCTGCAAATGGCTATGAAACCACGATACAGGTACCAAGCTGGGACGAGTGCGATACCTGTCACGGTTCCGGTGCTAAACCAGGTACCTCGCCGGTAACCTGTACCACTTGCGGTGGTCATGGTCAGGTACGTATGCAGCAAGGCTTGTTCAGCATACAGCAAGCCTGTCCTAAGTGTCATGGCACAGGCAAGATGATTCCTGATCCTTGTACCACATGCTCAGGCGTGGGCCGCATCAAGCGTAAGAAAACACTGGAAGTGAAAATACCTGCCGGTATTGATGATGGTATGCGCATCCGTTCTTCCGGCAATGGTGAGCCAGGTGTCAACGGTGGCCCTCCAGGCGATTTGTATGTGGAAATTCACATCAAGCAGCATCCTGTGTTCCAGCGTGAAGGCGATGACTTGCATTGTGAAATTCCGATTTCCTTCTCCAAAGCTGCTTTAGGTGGCGAGATTGAAGTGCCTACACTCAGTGGCAAAGCATCATTCACCGTGCCGGAAGGTACGCAGTCCGGTAAGACTTTCCGTTTGCGCGGTAAAGGCGTCAAAGGCGTGCGTTCAGGCTATGCGGGAGACTTGTTCTGCCACGTGCTGATAGAAACGCCGGTCAAGCTGACTGAGCGCCAGAAAGATTTGTTGCGTGAGTTTGAGCAGCTGACAGTCGAAGGTGGCTCGAAACACAATCCGCAAAGTAATACCTGGATGGACAAAGTCAAAAAGTTCTTCGAGTAAGCGACGGACTTGTTTGATGGCACCAGATGAACCCCGCTACACGCGGGGTTTTTTTACGTTTATCCGCATGATGCCAGTGCATCGCCTGAAACGTGCGAGCGCGCTTCTAGAGCGCTTGTTCCATAAAAAAACTGCATAAAATTTCCGCCTTCAGTTAAGCTAAAGCACCGCGTTAAGCGCGGAAAAATAAAGGATATGGCCGCATCGGTAGTGCTGATGCTGACCTGATCCAACACAAACTAAACGGAGACAGGAAAATGCTTTGGAATCAAACGAAACAATGGCTGGCCGGATGTGGTCTGGCAATGGGACTGGTGATGCAGGCGCAGGCAACGGAAGTCGCTGGCGTTAAACTGGATGAAACGATACAGCTGGCCAATACTGAGTTAAAACTGAACGGCGCCGGTATACGTTACAAAGCAATTTTCAAAGTCTATGTCGCCGGTTTATACCTGAAAGAAAAGAAGACCACAGTGCCCGATGTACTGGCTGTACCTGGTCCGCGCCGCGTGACTATCGTGATGCTGCGCGACCTCAGTAATGAGGATTTTGGCCGTGGCTTCATGCAGGGTATTCAGCAAAATACTGATAAAGCTGAGAAGGCGAAACTGACCTCACAATTCCTGCGCTTCGGCGAATTGTTTGCCTCTGTGCCGGAGTTGAAAAAAGGCGATGTCATGACCAATGACTGGATTCCTGGTGTAGGCACCGTGTTGACCCTGAACGGAAAAAAACTGGGTGAGCCTTATCCTGATCTGGCTTTTTACAATGCCTTGCTGCGTATCTGGTTAGGTGACAGTCCGGTCGACAAAGGCTTGAAAAAAGCCATGCTGGCGGAACCGGACGACCGTAGCAATTATCGTTAAGCGCAGTTTTTCGTTCTGGTCTGAGGCATCTCGCGCAGACGATAAGCATCATTTAACGGAAGATCACAGCGTATCGGGAGTTTCTCCCCATACGCTGTTTGTGCTCAAGCTTTTTGTGCAGTAAACAGTTAGAATCACGCCTGTTTCGATCAATGGGCCAGATGATGACAGTGCAAAACAGCAAAAAATTGACCCCTGAGCAGCTATTTGATAATAACCGCGCATGGGCACAGTCCATACGTAGTAAAGATGCCGATTTTTTCAAAAAACTCGCTGCCCAGCAAAACCCCGAATACCTGTGGATAGGCTGCTCTGACAGCCGTGTCCCTGCCAATGAATTGCTGGGCTTATTGCCGGGTGAATTATTTGTCCATCGTAATATCGCCAATGTGGTGGTGCATTCTGATCTGAATTGCCTCTCCGTTTTGCAATTTGCCGTCGATGTGCTGGGCGTAAAACACATTATCGTTTGCGGCCATTATGGCTGCTCCGGTGTACATGCTGCGATGACGCGTGGCCGGGTCGGTCTGGCGGATAACTGGTTGCGCCATGTGCAGGACGTGCATCAGAAACACGAGCGCTATCTGGGCGAAAGCTTGTCGCTGCGGCAGCGCGCTGACCGTTTGTGCGAACTGAATGTGATAGAACAAGTGGTTAATGTCTGTCAGACCACCGTGATTCAGGATGCCTGGCAACGCGGTCAGGAAGTCACGATACACGGTTGGGTATATGGCTTGCAGGATGGCTTACTCAATGAACTGGGTATGACCATAGACTCGCAGGAAGTCCTGGCAAAACATGTGGAAGCCAGTTTGGCCCGCTACCAGTAATCTCTTCATCAAAGCCGCTTGCTGCGGCTTTTTTTACGTACCAGGCCTGTTGCGCCAGCAGGCTTTTGAGTGCTGCCCAGCAACTTCACACAAATCATGGCATGATCGCGTTCATTCATTCTGAGGCAAGAACGAGCTGAATCCAACCATGAAAATGCGAAAAAAATCTGATCTGCCGGTACGCTATTGCGTACAGTGTGGCTTGCCTTTTCTGTGGCGTAAAAAATGGGAAAAGGTGTGGGATGAAGTGAAATACTGTTCCGACCGTTGCCGTCGCCAGCCGAAAGCACCGACATGAAAACCCACAGCCTGCGCCTGATCCTGGGCGATCAACTCAACCCTCAGCATTCCTGGTTTCAGCAGGTCAGTGATGAACACGTCTACGTCATGCTGGAAATGCGGCAGGAGACTGATTATGTGCTGCACCACGCACAGAAAATCATCGCGATCTTTGCAGCCATGCGTGCATTTGCGCATAGCCTGCAACAAGCAGGTCACCGTGTCCATTATCAAACCATACAAGAGGCTGATCCGGCGATCAGTCTGCCCATGTTGCTGGATCAGCTATTGCTGCATTATCAGTGCACAGAGCTGCGCTACCAGGAGCCCGATGAATACCGGCTGGACCAGCAATTAGCCGCCTATCAGCCTGCAGCGGGCATACCCAAATACTGCGTCAGCAGCGAACATTTTTTCACCCTGCGCCACGAAGTAGCCGCCCAGTTCAAAGGCAAATCACGCTGGCTGATGGAGCATTTCTATCGTGCGATGCGGGCACGTCACCAGATACTGATGGAGCAGGACCAGCCTGCCGGTGGTCAGTGGAATTATGATGCCGATAATCGTGCTGCCTGGTCTGGTTTGCCGTGGGAACCGGCTGATCAGCGGCCGGTACATGATCACAGTCAGCTGTGGCAAGACATACAGGCGGCCGGTGTCGCCAGTTTTGGCGAGCCGCAGGCCGCGCAGTTCCGCTGGCCTCTCAACAGGACAGAAGCGCTGCAGCAGTTACAGGTTTTTGTGAGCACGGCGCTGCCGCATTTCGGCTCTTATCAGGATGCGATGAGTCACCGTGCCTGGCGGCTGTTCCACTCGCTGCTGTCTTTCGCCTTAAATACCAAGATGCTGAATCCGGCTGAGGTGGTGCATGCCGTTGAACAGGAGTGGCGTGCAGCACGCATACCACTGCATGCTGCAGAAGGCTTTATCCGCCAGATCCTCGGTTGGCGCGAGTATGTGCGTGGTGTGTACTGGGCCAGAATGCCTGACTATGTGGAACAGAATCACTTTGACCATCAACAGCCCTTACCCGCCTGGTTCTGGACTGGGCAAACACGCATGCATTGCGTCTCCAGTGCGATTGGACAGTCGCTGGAACATGCGTATGCGCACCACATACAGCGCCTGATGGTAATAGGGAATTTCGCTTTGCTGGCGGGCTTGCAGCCGCAGGCTGTGCATCAGTGGTATCTGGGCATCTACATCGATGCATTTGAGTGGGTGGAGTTACCAAATACGCTGGGCATGAGTCAGTATGCGGATGGTGGTTTTCTGGCGACTAAACCCTATGTCTCGACTGCCACCTACATCGATAAAATGGGTGATTACTGCAAAGGCTGTTATTACGATAAGAAGCAAAAAACCGGTGAGCGTGCCTGTCCCTTCAATGCCTTGTACTGGGATTTTTTCGCGCGTAATGCAGAACAGTTGTCACGCAATCCGCGTATCGGCATGGTGTATCCGCAATGGCGCAAAATGAGCCCGGAGATCCAGGCCGCTTACCAGCAGCAGGCGCAGCGGATACGTGACAATCTCGACAGCCTGTAAAGCCAATCAACAAGCAATATGAATCGGCCAGACTGAGTGCTGATGCGCCTGCTGGCAGCAAAATGCCTGCAAACCCAGGCGTACTGCGGACTTGATAAAAAGGAGAGGGCGATGCAAAGCAGAGCGATCAGGAAGTTATTGCATTCCAAGTGGACAGCGCAGCAAGTGGTGGACAAGCAAAAGCATTTCATCGTGACGAAGCTGATAGAGCCGGAATGTCCGGATGCTCCGGTCAGCGAAGTGGAGATAGAAGCGGTCATGACTAAGCGCTTGCGCATTATCCCATGGCGTGAACTGGATAATCCCTTGCAATGGAAAAGAGGCTGGTGATGGATCAACACATACTGAAGAGTTTTCCTCCCGGTTTTCGCGTGCTGATACTGGGAGCATCTGGTGGCATAGGCGCTGCATTTGCCGAGCAGCTCAGCGCACAGCCTGCTTGTGGCGCGGTGCATGTGCTACACCGGCACAGCGAGCCTGCCTTAGACTTTGCTGATGAAGCCAGTATCGCTGCAGCTGCTGCCAGCATGCGCGCACATGGCCCCTTTCATCTGATCATCAATGCGGCCGGTCTGCTGCACAGCACTGACTTCATGCCTGAGAAAAAACTCGGCGACCTGCATTATGCGCAATTGATGGCGACCTTTCAGGTGAATACTTTTGGGCCTGCGCTGGTATTGCGTCATTTTTCCGGCTTGCTCGATACCCAGCGTGCGGTGATGGTGATGTTATCGGCCAAGGTCGGTAGCATAGAGGATAACCGGCTCGGTGGCTGGTACAGCTATCGTGCCTCCAAAGCTGCGCTGAATATGCTGATCAAGACCGCCGCGATAGAACTCAAACGCAGCCAGCCTGCGACGGTGTTACTGGCCATGCATCCGGGTACGGTGACGACCCGTTTGTCGCTACCTTTCCGTGGTGGGAGTGCGGCCCGGCCAGCAAGGCAGGCAGCGCAGGAAATGCTGGCGGTGATCGATCAGAAAATGCCAGCCGACAGTGGCAGCTTCGTCACTTACAGTAATGAGAATTTACCCTGGTAGTTTATTGCGTCACCAGGCGGTAACCAACTCCGGTTTCAGTCAGAAAGTAGCGCGGTTGAGCGGGTTCGGCTTCCAGCTTCTGGCGTAAGTTGGCCATGTAAATACGCAAATAATGGCTGCTTTCTGCATGGCCGGGGCCCCATACTTCTTTCAGCAATTGCTGATGCGTGAGCACCTTACCTGCATTCCTGGCCAGTACCGATAACAGGCGATACTCTATCGGACTCAGATGTACCGCAACGCCAGCCCGTGCCACCGTGCGCAAGGCAAAGTCGACACTGACATCACCAAATTCAAACCGGGCTTCCTGTTGCGCATTGGCGGGCTGACGCCGCCGCAAATGCGCACGTATGCGTGCAATCAGTTCAGCTGCACCAAATGGTTTGCTCAGATAATCATCGGCACCGGCATCCAGCGCCGCTACTTTTTCGTGTTCCTGGGTGCGCGCTGACAGCACGATCACCGGGACTTCACTCCAGCTGCGGATATCGCGTATCACATCCAGTCCATTCATGTCGGGCAGCCCCAGATCGACGATCAGCAAATCCGGTTTGCGGGTGGCGCAGCTGATCAGACCCTGCTTAGCGGTTTCACTCTCAAATACGGTCATGCCTTCAGCCTCGAGCGCAGTGCTGAGAAAGCGCCGTATCTGTTTTTCATCCTCAATCAGGACGATATGAATTTTTGCGTCACTCATTCCAGTTCATCTTCTATCATCGGTGGCAGTGGCGGCGCATTTCCCAGTGGCAGGGAAACCGTGAATTGCGCGCCACCATCTGGCCGGTTGGACGCTACGATTTTTCCGCTATGCGCGAGCACAATACTCTCACAAATCGCCAGCCCCAGACCTACACCCGGGCTGGCCGCTTCCAGTTCGCCGCGGGTAAATTTTTCAAAAATATTGACGCCTGCCGGCAATCCGGGACCATCATCCAGCATACTCAGATGCACAAATTCTGTATCTGCCTGCGCAGTGATCTGAATTTGAGTGCGGCCGTATTTTGCCGCGTTTTCTAAAAGATTGCACAGTACACGCTCCATTAGCACCGCGTCAAAGTACAGCAACGGTAAGTCCGCCGGTATCGCGGTTTTGAGTACATGGCCTTGCAAACTGTGCTGACAGGCGCGCAATGCGCTGCCGACCACTTCTTCCAAAGGTTGCCATTGCTGGTTCAGCGTGACTTTACCCGATTGCAGCCGCGCCATGTCCAGCAAATTGACCACCAGTCCGCTCATGCGCAGCGCTTCATCATGGATAGCCAGACTCAATTCGGCGCGTTTAGGCGGCGCTAAATCAGCTTGCTCATGCAGCGTGCTGGCCAGACCCACGATGGCCGTCAGTGGGGTACGCAGGTCATGCGAGATCGCCGATAATAAGGCATTGCGCATACGTTCTGCTTCCATGCTGATTAAGGCATCCTGCGCCACCTCGACATAATGCACGCGCTCCAGCGCCAGCGCAATTTGCGCGGCAAAGGTATCGAGTAACTGCTGCTGCTCAGGCTGGAAAATCTGTCGCGTATCCTTAGGTGCGATTGCCAGCACGCCGCGCGTGCGCATCGGTGCACGCAGAGGCAGATATAAGACCGCATTCGAGGGCAGGGTCTGGGTACCCAGACCGGCTGCCTGATGATGGTCGTAAACCCATTGCGCAACGCTGGTATCGACAGTGCTGAGCAGCATAGTCTGCATAGGATCTGGCTGACCGGTTTCAGCCAGCGGCTGGCGGATTTTGTCATGACTATCCGGCAGCAGGATGGCGACTCGGGCTTGGAAAACGGGTGCCAGATGATTGACACCGATTTCGATAATCTGTTCCACCATCAGGGCACCGGACAAGGCTTTGCTCATGGTGTACAGCGCATCGGCACGGCGTTCCCGGTACAGCGCAACCTGGGCCTGAAAGCGCAGATTGGTCATCAGTTTGCTGATGGTCAGTGACACTGCCAGCATGATTGCGAAGGTGAACAGATACTGGCTGTCGCTGACGCTGAAGGAAAAACGCGGCGACACAAAAAAATAATCGAAGCTCGCCACGCTGAGTAAAGAGGCGAGTACTGAGGCGCTGCGTCCAAAACGCAGTGCAACGAATACCACGGCCAGCAAATACAGCATCACCACATTCGCGAGGTCAAATACCTGGGTCAGGCCTGCGCTCAGCAGCGTCGCAGTCATGCATACCGCGATGGTCCACAGATAGGCTGACAGTGGCGTACGCTGGCTTTGATCCAGATCGATATGATTACTCTCAGCATGCGCTGCACTGTCTTGCACGCTAAGCTCATGGCCTACCATCACCACATCAATATCGGTGCTGCGGCTGGCCAGTTCATCCGCCAGGCTGGTGCGCAGCAGGCGGGTCCAGGCCGGACGCAAGGATTTGCCTATCACCAGTTTCGATACATTACGGCTGCGCGCATAACTCAGCAGCAGCGTGGCCAGATTGTCGCCTGCCAGTGTGGTGGTTTCAGCACCCAGTTCCTGCGCCAGTTTCAGCGCCTTCAATATGGCATCTTGTTGTCCCGCCTTGCGTTGAGCCAGTTTCGGCGTTTCGACATAAACCGCAATCCAGTCGGCACGCAGGCTGGCCGCCAGTCGTGCGGCACCGCGTACCAGCTTACTGGCGCTGGCATCTGGCCCGATACAGACCAGCAGCCTTTCTTTCGCTTGCCAGACCTGATGAATGGCCTGATCAGCGCGGTAGTCGCGCATCTGCACGTCGACCTGATCGGCAGTACGGCGCAGTGCCAGCTCGCGTAAAGCGATCAGATTGCCTTTGCGGAAAAAGTTTTTAGCGGCACGCTGGGCCTGCTGTTCGAGATAGACTTTACCTTCTTTTAAACGGCGCAGTAATTCGTCCGGTGGCAAATCGACCAGCGTGATTTCATCGGCCAGATCAAAAAATTTATCGGGCACGGTTTCCCACACCCGGATGCCCGTGATCTGTCCCACCACATCATTCAGCGTCTCCAGATGTTGAACATTGACGGTGGTGTACACATCGATGCCTGCAGCCAGTAGTTCTTCCACATCCTGCCAGCGCTTGGCATGGCGTGAACCTGCTACATTGGAATGCGCCAGTTCATCAACCAACAGCAAATCCGGCTGGCGCTGTAGCGCGCCATCCAGGTCGAATTCTGAGAGTACTCTGTCCTTGTATAGAATTTGTTGCGAAGGCAGGACTTCAAGCTCATGCGTCATCTGGATGGTATCTTGTCTGCCATGGGTTTCAACGATGCCAATCACGACATCGACCCCTTTTTGTTTTTGCAGATGCGCAGCATTCAGCATTGCATAAGTCTTACCCACCCCGGCACAGGCGCCGAAAAAAATCTTTAAGTGACCACGCTGCTGTTTTGCGTCTTCACGCTGTATCTTGTCCAGCAAGGCGTCCGGGTCGGGGCGGTAATCGTTCATCGTTATTTTTTCGCTTATTTCTTCGCTTATTTGTTCAATTATTTCTTGATTTGATCAAGTGCGAGATTCAGTTCCAGCACATTCACACGTGCTTCGCCCAGAATACCGAATTGTGCAGACTCTGTGTGCTTTTCCACTAAAGCACGCAGCTGTTTCTGGCTGAGGTCACGTATCCGCGCTACCCGCGCTAACTGATATTCGGCAGCAGCCGGGCTGATGTGCGGGTCCAGACCACTGGCGGAAGCGGTGACCAGATCGACCGGGACCGGACGGGTATTACCCGGATCGGCATCGTGCAAAGCTTTGATACGCTCTTCCAACGCAGCTTTCAAGGCCGGGTTGGTCGGACCCTGATTGGCACCGCCGGAAGCCAGGCCGTTATAAGAAAACGTGCCACTGGCCGATGGACGGCTCCAGAAATACCTGGGATCGCTAAAGCTTTGGCCTATCAGTTTCGAACCGAGCAGCTTGCCGTCTTTCTGTATCAGGCTGCCGCTGGCTTGCTCAGGGTAGGCGATTTTACCGACGCCAGTGACGGCCAAAGGATAGAGTATGCCGGTGATGGCGCTCAGTACGATGAAAGAGCCGATTAAGGGACGCAGAATTTTCATAACTAGACTCCTTTTAAACCAGACCGAGTACGGTCAGGATGATATCGATAAGCTTAATGCCGATAAACGGAACCAGCAGACCGCCCAGACCATAGACCAGCAAATTGCGGCGCAACAGGATATCCGCGCCTAGCGGACGATATTTGACGCCTTTTAATGCCAATGGAATCAGAAACACGATGATCAGCGCATTGAAGATCACCGCCGACATGATGGCGCTGGCCGGGCTGCTCAGCTGCATCAGATTCAGTGCGTTCAGTTGCGGATATGTAGTCGCAAACGCAGCCGGTATAATCGCAAAATACTTAGCCACATCGTTAGCGATACTAAAGGTAGTCAGCGAGCCGCGTGTCATCAGCATTTGCTTACCGATTTCAACGATTTCGATCAGCTTGGTCGGATTCGAATCCAGATCGACCATATTGCCGGCTTCCTTGGCTGCCTGAGTACCGCTGTTCATCGCGACTGCTACGTCGGCTTGCGCCAGCGCCGGTGCATCATTGGTACCATCGCCGGTCATCGCGACCAGTTTGCCATCAGCCTGATGTGAGCGTATCAGTTTCAGTTTGTCTTCCGGGGTCGCTTCTGCCAGGAAGTCATCGACACCGGCTTCGGCTGCAATGGCGGCTGCGGTCAGGCGGTTGTCACCGGTGATCATGATGGTTTTAATCCCCATTTTGCGCAGTTCCGCAAAACGTTCTTTGATACCGCCTTTGACGATGTCTTTCAGCTCTATCACGCCCATCACGCGTTGATCGTCGGTCACGACTAATGGCGTACTGCCTTGACGCGAAACCTGATCAACGATGTCGAGTACCGCTTGCGGGAATTGCAGGCCGGTTTCAGTGAACGCTTTACGCATGGCGTCGACCGAGCCTTTGCGAATTTTGCGCACGCTACCGTTTTGCGTGAGATCGACGCCGCTCATGCGGGTCTGAGCAGTGAAAGGAATGAACTCGGCGCCCAGCGACTGTATATCTCTTTCACGCAGCTGGAATTTGTTTTTTGCGAGTATCACGATGCTGCGGCCTTCCGGTGTTTCATCCGCCAGCGAAGACAATTGCGCGGCATCGGCCAGTTGCTCTTCCGAGACACCAGAGGCCGGATGAAACGCAGAAGCCTGGCGATTGCCCAGCGTGATGGTGCCGGTTTTGTCGAGCAACAGCACGTCGACATCGCCTGCAGCTTCCACAGCACGACCGGAGGTGGCGATCACATTTGCCTGCATCATGCGGCTCATACCTGCCACACCGATCGCTGACAGCAAACCACCTATCGTCGTCGGAATCAGGCACACCAGCAAAGCGACCAGTACTGTGATCGTGACTGGCATGCCTGCACCGGATGCTTCCACGCTGAACAGCGAGAAAGGCAGCAGGGTGACAGTCGCCAGCAGGAATACGATAGTCAAGGCCACCAGCAATATCGTCAATGCGATTTCATTCGGGGTTTTTTGACGTTTTGCACCTTCCACCATCGCGATCATGCGGTCGAGAAAAGCTTCACCCGGATTGACTGTCACTTTGACGATGATCCAGTCTGACAGTACGCGGGTGCCGCCAGTGACCGCACTGAAATCGCCACCGGATTCGCGTATTACAGGTGCCGATTCGCCGGTAATGGCAGATTCATCGACCGATGCCACGCCTTCGACCACTTCGCCGTCAGCAGGAATCACATCATTCGCTTCAACCAGGATGAAGTCGCCTTTACGCAGGCTGGAACCATTGACCAGGATTTGCGTCGCGTTACGCTGAGCGGTCTGCATTTTTTTTGCCCGGACATCCTGTTTTGCACTGCGCAGTGATTCTGCCTGTGCTTTGCTGCGGCCTTCTGCCAATGCTTCTGCGAAATTAGCAAACAAGACGGTGAACCACAGCCACAGGCAGATGGCGAGTATAAAGCCAGCCGGTGCTTCGCCTTGGCTCAGGAAGGCTTGCACGGTCAGTGCGGTGGTGAGCAGGCTGCCGATATACACCACAAACATCACCGGATTTCTCATCTGGACTTGCGGTTGCAGTTTGCGGAAAGCATCGACAATAGCTGGTTTTACAATGCTGGAATTTAGCAAGGACAGCTCGATTTTATGGCTCATTTTCTTCTTTCTAAACGAGAGACTTCTGCATATTCAAAGTGATGAATAACACTCCTGTTTTCTTCCCTGCGCAGCGCTGGCGATGACGCCTTTGCTCTGCACAGGGAAGCACGGGACAGTGTTGTGCAGTTCTCTTATTGGGCGATCATGATCAGGTGTTCGACGATAGGACCCAAGGCCAGCGCCGGAATATAAGTCAGTGCACCAACGATGACCACTGTGCCTAGTAACAGACTCACAAATAAAGGGCCGTGGGTAGGCAAGGTGCCTGCTGTTGCTGCCAGACGTTTCTTGGCTGCGAGAGAGCCGGCTATGGCGAGGATGGGTACGATGATGCAGAAGCGTCCGAACCACATGGCAATCGCCAGCATCACGTTATAGAAGGGCGTGTTGGCAGACAGTCCGGCAAACGCACTGCCGTTGTTATTGGCTGCGGAGACAAAGGCATACAGAATTTCGCTAAAGCCGTGTGCGCCTGGATTGGCAATACCCGCCTTGCCATCCGCCACCAACACAGAGACAGCAGTCCCTGCCAGCACCAGCACAGGGCCGATCAGGATAGAGACGGCGATCATTTTCATTTCGTAGGCTTCGATTTTCTTACCCAGATATTCCGGTGTGCGACCTATCATCAGACCCGCGATAAAGACCGCCAGAATAGCGAAGATCAACATGCCATACATACCTGCGCCGACGCCACCGAACACCACTTCACCAAGCTGCATCAGGATCATTGGCACCATGCCACCCAGCGGTGTGTAGGAATCGTGCATGCTATTCACTGCGCCACAGGAAGCTGCCGTCGTGATGGTCGCAAACAAGCCGCTGGCTGCGATGCCGAAACGCGCTTCTTTGCCTTCCATATTGCCGCCAGCCTGAGACTGCAAGGCAGAGTCACTTGCTGACTGATCGACGCCTGACTTGCTGAACATGGGATTACCTTGCTGTTCGGCCGTGATCGCCACACCGGCCAGCGAAACAAACAAAATAGTCATGACTGCAAAAATCGCCCAGCCCTGACGCTGGTCGCCGACCATTTTCCCGAAAGTGATACACAGCGCTGCGGGAATCAGGAAGATCGCCAGCATTTCTAAAAAGTTCGACAACGGCGTCGGATTTTCAAAAGGATGGGCAGAGTTGGCATTGAAGAAGCCGCCACCATTGGTGCCCAGCATTTTGATCGCTTCTTGCGAAGCAACCGGACCCATAGGCAAGGTCTGGGTTGTGGTGCTTTGCGCTTCAGGCACAGCTTTGCCAGCAGCATCCAGCACTGGTGCACCGGTTGCATCGACTTTCGGCACGGTATAGTCGAGTTTTTCAAGCAGATCAGCCGTTTTGTAGGCATCGAAATTCTGAATCACACCCTGACTCATTAAACCAGTCGCCAATATAAAAGCAAGCGGCAGCAGTATGTACAAAGTGCCGCGAGTCAGATCAACCCAGAAGTTACCTATGCTTTGCATCGTATGACGTGCGAAACCACGTATCAAGGCGATCGTGACGGCAAGGCCGGTTGCTGCGGACAAGAAGTTTTGTACGCTCAAACCCAGCATCTGCGTCAGATAGCTCATTGTTGTTTCTGGCACATAGCTTTGCCAGTTAGTGTTGGCGACGAAGCTGACTGCGGTATTGAGTGAGGAATCTGCTGCGATGCCTGGCAAGGCCTGAGGATTCAGCGGCAGCACAAACTGCAGGCGTTGTAAGCCATACAGCACAAAGACACCGAGCACATTAAATGCGATCAGCGCGATCGCGTAGGGCTTCCACGCCATTTCTTGTTGCGCATCGATGCCGAAAATTTTATAGCAGAGTTTTTCCAGCGGCTGTAGCAGCCAGGACAGCGCATTTTTTTCTCCGCTCATCACTTTGGTGATGTAGAGCCCCAGCGGTACTGCGAGTAGCACGAGTACGCCCATATACAGGGCAATCTGGAAAAAGGCAGAGTGATTCATTTTAAAATGCCTCCGGTTTCAACAAGGCATACACCAGGTAAATCAATAGAAGCAGCGCGACAATGGCGCCGACAACATGAAACAGGCTCATGCTTTGCCTCCCAGGCGGTTACAGCCCTGAACCAGGGCGAAACTGGCGACTGCAAATAGCAGCAGATAGCCGAGATATAAAAAATCCATATGAACTCCAACGAGAATGGCTGAGTCATTACGATAGAGATTTCGGGGTAAAGATGTCGTATAGCTTGTGCAAAGCGGTGTAAAAATTGTGTAAACGCGTGGTCGGGCTGCAGAGTGTAGGGGCTTGTCGGGAGAATGGATTTTCTTAGGCCGGAATAAAAAAACGGGTGTTAGACTGAGGTCCGGACACCCGTTGACGCCGTGGCGACAGCGCGCTTGAGACACTTAGTTTTAATCAGTCACTCAGAACGTTTTACTGACGCTGACGACCAGGCTGTGCTTGCCCATGAATTTGCCATTGGCTGGCGAGGCGTAAAAACTTTTATCTGCATTAGTGCCAATGGCGGCGAGGCTGAATGTCATGCCACCCAGCAGATTGACATCCTGACTGAGTCCGATTTTGTAATCGCTGTAGGTGGCTGCGCTGGCATTGATACCCTGAACTTTCTGGTAGCCCGCATGCAGATTCAGTGTCAGGCCTTCACGCAGTACGATATTTGCACCGAGGTCGAGGTAGCCGCTGTTTTTGCTATCGACGATACCGAACAAGGGGGTGAGGGCATGTGAATACTTGAGGTAGGCTGGACCGTAATTGAGCTGACCATACAGCTCCAGGGTATTCGCATCTTTCAATCCCACCTGATCCAGTTTGTTACCAGCATACACATAGCCCAGTACGCCCACATCGTAGCTCAGGTCCTGACTGAGTTGCCCTTTTTTACCCGCATACACATCCCATTCCAGCGGTGTGCTGCCAGCGCCTGGCGTATCTTTAATCCATTTAATCGTCGATAACCAGGTGCCTGCATACAGACCTGTCGGCGTGTGGCTGAGATCGGCACCGCCTTGCAGTGCAGGGCCCTGGCGGGTCTGTGAGATGCCGCGGTAACGGTAATCACTGGTCAGGCTGGCATTGAAACTCAGATCCAGATCAGGTTTTGCTTCCTGCGCCCATGCGGCAGAAGTGCTGAGGGCTGCGCTGCTCAGCAGCAAGGCGGCGTACAGTTTATTTTTCTTCATGTGAATTCCTTGATGGCGTTCGCCGGAATAGCGAACGGAACGCACAAGAGAATACGCAGCCGCGCATAAAAACAGTGCAAAGACCATTTATGCGAGTATTAAGAAACTGTAAAAATGCAGCAGATTTGCTGTGTACTGAATGTTGAATTACGCGGAAGGGAAGGGAAGTTGAAAACTGCTGCTGTCAGCCGCATCGCTAACAACAGCAGTTATCCGAACACCGCCTCAAGGCGGTGTTCAGAAGCAGTGTTCAGGTGCGGGGAAGCTTTGCGCTTTGACTGCCTGCACATAGGCGCTGACGGCCGCATCGATACTGGTCTGACCTTCCATGAAGTTCTTCACGAAGCGCGCTTTACGGCCGGGGAAGACGCCGAGCAAATCATGCATGACCAATACCTGACCAGAGCAATCCACACCCGCACCTATACCTATGGTGGGAATATGCAGCGAGTCAGTGACTTCTTTACCGAGTGTGGCCGGGATGGCTTCCAGTACCAGCAGGCTGGCTCCCGCTTCTTGCACAGCAAGTGCTTCAGTCTTCAGTAATTCCGCTGCGGCGCTGGTTTTACCCTGCACTTTATAGCCACCCAGCTGATGTACCGATTGCGGTGTCAGACCCAGATGGGCGCACACCGGTATCGCGCGTTCAGTCAGGAAGCGTATGGTCGGCAACAACCAGGTTCCGCCTTCCAGTTTCACCATTTGTGCACCGGCACGTATCAGGCGCGCGGCATTCTCAAAGGCGGATTCCGGGGTGGCATAGGCACCGAACGGCAAGTCGGCCACGACCAGCGCCTTTTGATTGCCACGTGCGACAGACGCGGTGTGGTACACCATGTCATCCACCGTCACCGGCAGTGTGGAATCATGACCCTGACTGACCATACCCAGTGAATCGCCGATGAGCAAGATCTCAACACCGCAGCGATCCATCAGCGCTGCGAAGCTGGCGTCATAGCAGGTCAGCATGGTGATTTTTTCTCCCTGCTCACGCATGGTCATCAGACCCGGGATACTGACCGCTTTGCGGTCTTGCAGATATTCCGCCATTTTCTTCTCCAAAGGATGTTACTTTGTTGCTTAAGGATTTGTGGGCTGCTTCAGCGACGGTAGCGTTGGTAATTTCGTCGACTATTTCGTCAGTTTTTTTATTAAAACAAGCTCAGCAGCGGTCCCGTTTGTTTATCGCTGTGGCAAACGGAAAATAATCTGTTGTGCCACCGCGGGCAAATAATCCGCGGCAGCTCCGCGCCCTGGTATCTGTACTTCAGCCGCGATTTCACACAGCGGCAGCAATACAAACGCGCGTTCCGTCATACGCGGATGGGGCAGCTGTAAATTGGCACTATCCAGTATCAGCTCACTGTACAACAGAATATCCAGGTCCAGCGTGCGCGGCGCATTGCGATATGGACGCTCGCGCCCGAAATCCGCTTCTATGGCCTGAATCGCAGTTAATAAATCCTGTGCAGACAAGCCGGTATGCAGCGCCGCCACCGCATTCACATAATCATCACCGCTGGAGTCGACCGGTGCGCTGCTGTACAGCGATGAGACTTGCAGTAAACGCGTTTGCGGCAGTTGCGCTAAACGTTCGGCGGCAGCCAGCACGGTGTCGGCTGCCTGCCCGAGATTAGCGCCCAGCGCAATGTAAGTCAGTTCCATTTAAACCAGTTCCATTACTCTTGTGCTGCTGCGGTTTTCTTAGGGCCGCGGCGACGTGGTTTGCGTTTTTTTACGCCGCCCGCTGCGACTGCTGTACGTGGTTTAGTGTTGATCAGGCGTTCGCGCGTTTCGGCGTCGCCTTCGATAAATTCGGTCCACCAGGTGCCGGTTTCTTCGTCCAGTTCACCCGAAGCACAACGCAGCAGCAGGAAGTCATAGCCGGCACGCAGACGCTGATGTTCCAGCATTTTGTAAGGGGTCTTGCCTATGCGTTTTTCGAAACGCGGCTGCATGGCCCAGATATCACGCATATCGGCTGCCACTTTGCGCTGAATCGCGAGCGCATCAGTCTGACGGTTCAGTACATCATCGGCTGCCAGATGTAAGGCCGGAATCGGGAATTCACCGGCTGCTTTATAGGCTTCCCATTTTTCCAGCACCTGATGCCACAGCAGTGAAGCAAACAGGAAGCTAGGAGAGACCGTCTTTCCTTGCTGTACGCGTGCATCGGTATTGGCCAGTGCCAGCGTCACGAATTTTTCGCCCATAGGCTGTTCCAGTACCACGTCCAGCAAAGGCATCAGACCATGATGCAAGCCTTCTTTGCGCAATTGCTGCAGACAGGCCATGGCGTGGCCGCTGGTCAGCAGCTTGAGCATTTCATCAAACACGCGTGCAGCAGGAACATTGTTGATCAATGGTGCCATTACCGCGATTGGAGCGCGGGTCGCATCATCAATCTGGAATTGCAGCTTGGCCGCAAAGCGGACTACGCGCAGCATGCGTACCGGATCTTCACGGTAGCGCTCTTCCGGTACGCCGATAATGCGCAGGGATTTTTTACGGATATCCTTGATGCCGCCGTGATAGTCGAGCACCGTTTGCGAAGCCGGATCGTAATACATGGCATTGATGCTGAAGTCGCGGCGCGCCGCATCTTCGTGCTGCTCGCCGAAGGTATTGTCACGCAAAACGCGTCCATGTTCATCGGTCAGCGCGGCTTTATCGGAAGGGCCACGGAAGGTGGTCACCTCCAGCAAATCCTGGCCAAACATCACATGCACGATCTGGAAGCGGCGACCGATAATGAAAGCGCGCCGGAACAGACGTTTAACCTGTTCCGGGGTCGCATTGGTCGCGATATCAAAGTCTTTAGGCTTGACACCGGTCAGCAGGTCGCGCACCGCACCACCGACGATGAAGGCCTTAAAGCCATTATCCTGCAGCGTTTGCGTAACCCGGATCGCATTGGCAGAAACCAGTTGCGGATTGATGCCATGGTCTTTGGCACTCAGTATCACAGGCGTGGCATGGTCGCTGGCCAGATGGCCGGATTTTTTAACGCCGAGGATTTTTCGTATAAATTTCTTGATCATTGTTTCTCAAACAGCTGGAGTAGAGGCCAGGTTTTCGCCAGTGCATGGGCCCGCAGCTTATCGTTGGGGTTGGTTGCGACCGGGTGGGTCACTGCCTCGAGTAAGGGAATATCGTTATGGGAGTCGCTGTAAAAATAGCTGCTGCCAAAATCACTGAGTTGTTTTTCTTGTAGTGCCAGCCAATTCTGTAAATGGATCACTTTTCCTGCCCCTGAGCTCGGGACACCGATCAGCTTTCCGGTGATGTTATTGTTGGTATCTGTTTCAGGTTCTGCTGCGAGCAAATGCTCTACACCCAGCGCACGCGCGATTGGTGCCGTCACAAAGCGATTTGTCGCCGTAATAATTGCAATCAGATCGCCCTGATCCTGATGTTTTTTCAGTAAATCATAAGCGACTGGTAACAGCGCAGGCTGTATCACTTCCTGCATGAACTGCGCATGCAGCGCATCCAGCTGCGATCTGGGAAAGCGCGCCAGCGTCCCGAGCGCAAATTCCAGGTATTCGACTGCGTCCAGCGTGCCAGCCTGGTACTGTGCGAAAAAGTCGGCATTGCGACGTGCAAATTCTTGCGCATCGACAGCACCGACGCGGCACAGAAACTGTCCCCACTCATAATCAGAGTCGATAGGAATCAGGGTGTGGTCAAGATCAAACAGGGCGATGTCAGCGGGTTTCATGGTCGTGTCCAGGGCTGTTGTTGCAGCATCAGTTCGCGCAATAAGGGCAGGGTAATAGGGCGTTTGGTGACCAGCGAATAATGATCCAGCTGATCCAGCATAGCCGTCAGCGAGCTCATGTCACGTTGATAGTGCGTAATCAGATAGGGTATCACGCCAGCGGAAATCTGTATGCCACGCGCATGTGCCGCACGTTCCAGTGCATCGATTTTGTCTTCGTCAGTCAGACCATGTAACTGATAAATCAAGCCCCAGCCAAAGCGGGTGCGCAAGTCATCGCGCATGCTGAGTATCATAGGCGGATGATTGCCAGCCGCGACCAGAAAGCCGCCGCGTGCGCGGGCCTCATTAAACAAATTGAATGCGGCAATCTGATTTAGCGGTGACAGATGTTCACAGTCATCCAGCAGATACAGGCTGACGGCGTCGCTGAAGTCAAACGCGCTTTCGGGCGCATTGGCTGGTATGTAACGTGAATCCGGATGATCGGCCAGCGCATGCAGTAAATGGGTTTTTCCAGCGCCAGGCTCACCCCAGATGTAGACCGAGCGCTCGCCGTATTGGCTGGCAATACGCTGCGAGAACAGTCCCAGTAATTGTGCGAGCTCGGCATTCTGTCCCACCACAAAGGTGGCCAGGGATGGCAGCTTTTGCGCGTCCAGATCGAGAAGTAATTGCTTCATGACTGACTGTAAAAAGTACTGTTCAGGTAAGAGCTGCGCAAATGGCGTACTGCGACCGAAATGATCGCTGATGCGGGCAGCGCAACCAGAATACCGATAAATCCGAATAGCTGACCAAATGCCATCAGCGCAAAAATCACGGTCAGCGGATGCAGACCGATGCGCTCACCAACCAGGCGTGGTGTGAGTATGAAAGACTCCAGCAACTGACCTACGCCGTAAATGATGGCGACAGCGATCAGACCTTGCAAACCATCAAATTGCAAGACCGCGCCTATCAGCGCCAGCGCCAGTCCGAGGCCGTAACCTATGTAGGGAATAAACACCAGAAAGCCAGTGATGATACCGACCGGTATCGCCAGGTCAAAACGGGCAATCGACAACGCAATCGAGTAATAGGCGGCTAACACCAGCATCACCAGTATCTGCCCGCGCAGATATTGGGCCAGCAAATCATCCACCTCCAGTAAGCCTGAGGTGGTGGCGCTAACCCAGCGGCGTGGAATGAAGTGTGACAGCCGATGTAGCAAGGCATGCCAGTCCAGCAGCAGATAAAACAGCACGATGGGGATCAGCAGTAAGTTAGCCAGCATCCCAAGAACAGCAGTACCGCCGACTTTAATCGAAGACAGTACCGCTTTGCCGATGACATCACCACTACCGGCCAGCTGCTCAGTCAGCAAGTCTTTAATGCCAGCGCTATCGAGGCGGATATTAAAGCCATGTGCTGCCAGTAAAGGCGATAAAGTCTGGTCGAATTTATCAAAAAAGCGTGGAATCTGCGCCTGTAACTGTGGAATTTCCTTTTGCAGGATAGGCACGATCACCAGCACCATGGCCAGCACCGCCGCGATCAGCAGCAATATGGTGATGCTGGCAGCCATAGGACGTGGCAGTGACCATTTCTTAATCCGCCAGGCGCTTAATTTATCGACCCAGGGATTGAGCACATAGGCCAGTATCCCGGAGACCACAAACGGCATCAGCACCGGACCCAGTAAAGCCAGCAAGACTACCAGTGCCAGCGCGACGCTGAGCCAAAGTAGTGACTGTTTCTGCTCTGTGGACAAAGGTATCAGCATATTCAGGACGGGAACCCCAGGATTAGTTAAGCTTTTGTTATGCATTGACCGAAAATCAGGTCAAGGCGCAGTCGTTTTGTTAAAATAGCGTTTTTGCCGGTGTTTTCTGGCAATTTCTCTATTTTACCGCCTCAAGCCCCTACTGACGAATATCATGAGCACTTCTACCCCTGTTTCTCTCTCTTACGCCGACGCCGGTGTCGATATGGTTGCCGGTGATGCACTGGTCGACGCGATCAAACCATTTGCAAAACGTACCATGCGCGAAGGCGTAATGGCTGGCATCGGTGGTTTTGGTGCGATGTTCGAAATCAGTAAAAAGTACAAGGAACCAGTCCTGGTTTCTGGTACAGATGGCGTCGGTACCAAGCTGAAACTCGCGTTTCATCTGAATAAACATGACACCGTCGGTATTGATCTGGTCGCAATGAGTGTTAACGATATTTTGGTTCAGGGTGCTGAACCTTTATTTTTTCTGGACTACTTCGCTTGCGGCAAACTGGATGTGGCCGCAGCGACGGACGTCATCAAAGGTGTGGCTTTCGGTTGCGAGCAGGCTGGCTGTGCACTGATCGGTGGCGAAACCGCAGAAATGCCTTCTATGTATCCGGATGGCGAATATGATCTGGCTGGTTTTGCAGTCGGTGCAGTAGAAAAATCCAAAATCATCGATGGCAGCAAAATTCAGCCGGGTGACGTGATCCTGGGTCTGGCTTCTTCCGGCATTCATTCCAATGGATTCTCTCTGGTACGCAAGATTATCGAAGTGGCTAATCCTGATCTGAATGCTGATTTCGATGGCCGTACTTTGGGCGATGCGCTGATGGCGCCGACCCGTATTTATGTCAAACCTTTGCTGGCGCTGATGGAAACGCTGGAAGTGAAGGGCATGGCGCACATTACCGGTGGTGGTCTGGTCGAAAACGTACCACGTGTCTTGGGCGACAAATTGACTGCAGTATTGCATAAAGATGCGTGGCCCTTGCCTCCGTTGTTCTCCTGGCTGCAGCAGCACGGCGGCGTGGCGGATGCTGAAATGCACCGCGTATTCAACTGCGGTATCGGCATGGTCGTTATCGTTTCTCAGGAAAATGCGCAGGCAGCAATGGAGCAATTAAGCGCCGCTGGTGAAACGGTATTCCGCATCGGTGAAATCCGTGCGCGTGACGGTAATGAGCATCCGACTATCGTGGTCTGAGCTGAATAGAGTGTTGAACAAAAAGCCTTGTCCGTGGACAAGGCTTTTTTATTGCTGCTGCGAGAAACAGTCAGGTAGCTAAATAAGGAGATATTGAGATATCCGTGTTTTTTAATTTCAAATTTATCTAAATGGAAACAAAGCTACTGTAAATAGGTGTTTTATTCAATATTGTAAATTTCATACAGTTAAGAAAACTTTTTTTACAATTAATATTCTTAGTCGTAGAATTCGCGGGCGGTAGTGGTATTTGATTAACGTACTTGAGAATGGTGTTCTATGAAGCAATATGGCGTAACTCTGGGCTTACTGGCTTTGCTGACTGCATGCGGCGGTGGCGGCGGTGGTGGTGGCACGGATATTGGCGGTCTGCCGTCTTCTGAGTCATTGGCAAATTTGTGTGCCAACCCGCGTGCGGGTAGTGTTGATCGTCAGGGCACGATGGATAATGAAAAAGCCTTCCTGCGTTCTTTTGTTGATGAGACTTATCTCTGGTACAAAGATGTGCCAACGAATCTGAATCCAGCCAGCTATGCCAATCCTCAGCTGTATTTTGATGTACTGAAAACGACAGCAAAAACAGCATCGGGTGTAGCGGTAGATCAATTCCACTGGTCACAAACCACCGAATCCTATGAGGCTTCTTCCTCCGGTATTTCGCAAGACTATGGTATTCAATGGGGGCGCCAAAGTAATTCACCTCCACGCAACTGGGTGGTTATTGAAGTTGCCGCTGGCTCTCCGGCTGCAACGGCGGGCATTAAGCGTGGCGATAAACTGACCTCAGTTGATGGTGTCAATTTTGTGACTGACAATTCGACGGCAGGTATTGCTACACTGAATGAAGGTTTGTTTCCGACTAAACTGCTGGCGCATAAGCTGGGCTTCAACGGGCAGGCCGAAATTAGTATGACGCCTGCCACTTATAGCATCGCTACCGTTAAAAACACTAAAGTTATTCCTACAGTTAATGGCAATGTGGGCTACTTTATATTCGATACGCATATCGCGAAGTCTGAGAATGAATTGATCTCAGCCATCAATACGCTGAAGAACGCAGGCGTGCAGGATCTGGTCATCGATCTGCGCTATAACGGTGGCGGATTGCTGTATATCGCGAGTCAGTTGTCATACATGATTGCTGGCCCGGCTCAGACTGGTGGCAAGATATTTGAACTGATGAGCTATAACGATAAGCTGACAGCGAATAATAAGAAATATCCTTTCTACGATACCACGAGTGGTAATGCTTCTTTGCCGACTCTGGGGTTGAAACACGTTACCTTGCTGGTCAGCCAGGGTACAGCTTCTGCGAGTGAGTCGATTATCAATGGCTTGCGCGGCGCGGATGTGGCGGTGGATCTGATTGGCGATACCACACGTGGTAAGCCGTATGGTTTTGTGCCGCAATCTAACTGCGGCTATACCTATTTTGCGATTCAGTTCAAGGGCGTGAACAATAAGGGCTTTGGGGATTACGCGGATGGTTTTGCGCCAACTTGCAAAGTGGCTGATGATTTGACTAAAGCGCGCGGTGATATCACTGAAGGTATGTTGCGGACTGCACTCGGCTATCGTCAGACAGGCGCTTGCCCAGTTGTGGCTTCTGTGCCGGATGGTATTCGCGCCTTGCCAGCGTTGGAACAGTCTTATGAGTTAGTGCGTCCAGCCAGTCAGGAAATGCGCATCGTCACACCGATGCCACGCTCATAATGAAAGTCTGGAAACTAAGTTTTCTGCTAAGTCTGTCCGCCTGTCAATTGACAGGTGCGGCGGGCTTGCAGCCAGCTGTATTGACACAGCCAGGGACAGCGTCTTCTCAGGAATTACGTCGCGTCATTATTGAGTTAAGCGGTTTTTCCAGTGTGATACTGGCTGAGGACGATCTGACACGTAGCAGTGAATTAGTGATAGAGCGGCGTCATCAGTATCGTCCCAATGGTGACCTGATACAGGGGCGCGATCTGGAGCCACCGCAGCGTTTTCGTTTGCTGCAAAGCGGCGCACAGTGCTGGCTGCTGCATCTGAATTCTGGCCAACAACGACAATTGCAAGGCCTTTCCTGCAGGCCAGTGACAGCAGCATCCGCAGTCAGTCCGACAAAATCTGAGTGAGGCTTTCATGAAGCGCTGTGCCTGGGCCAATTCCGCCAATCCACTTTATCTGGATTACCATGATCATGAGTGGGGCGTGCCCTGTCACGATGAATTACGCTTGTTTGAAATGCTCAATCTGGAGGGAGCGCAGGCGGGACTGAGTTGGGAAACCGTGCTGAATAAACGCGAAAGCTATCGCCTTGCTTTTGATGGCTGGGATGCCAGAAAAATCGCCGCCTACGATGCACAAAAAGTGGCATCTTTGCTGGCTAATCCCGGCATCATTCGGAATAAACTCAAAGTCGCTGCAGTGATTACGAATGCGCAGGCCTATCTGCGTCTATCTGAAGAAACTGGCGGGCTTGATGCGTATCTATGGAGATATGTCGGTGGTGTACCCATCGTCAATACGGGTGAGCGCATTATCACCACAGCTTTATCAGATCAGATTTCCAAAGATCTCAAAAAGCGTGGTTTCAAATTTGTCGGTTCCACGATCATTTATGCTTATATGCAGGCAATCGGCATGGTGCAGGACCATGCTGCGGATTGTGACTGGCGCCGCAGCTGACCATTCCGGAACAGCCGTTGGTTCAGGTGTGTTTTTTACTTCAGCTTGCGATTGACCATGACAGGCTTGCAGTGGGGTTTATCGGTATTCAGTAATGGATGCGCATCGGTCTCTCCACTAGGATGCCATCCCGGTGCTTCTATGCCTTCGAACACGTGTTTCAATTGCTGGCCCCAGCGATCGCGTATCATCTGAAAATAGGAATTCTTTTCATCGATGGTCGTGAAGCGGGTGACTTGCAGGCTGCCTGTTTCATACACCAGTAAATCCAGCGGCAGGCCGACCGAAATATTTGAACGCAAGGTCGAGTCCATGGAAATCAACGCACACTTTGCCGCATCATCCAGAGTTGTTTCCGGATTGACGACGCGATCGATAATCGGTTTGCCATATTTGGCCTCACCGATCTGGAAATAGGTATTTTCATCATGCGCTTCGATGAAATTGCCGGCAGCATAAATCTGAAACAGACGGCAACGCTCGCCCTGTATCTGGCCACCAAAAATCAAACTGACATTGAAATCTATACCGAAGCCGGACAGAGACTGGGCATCACGCTCATGAACACGTTTGACAGTTTCACCGAGTATTCTTGCCGCTTCATACATATTCGGCGCGTTCCAAATAGTATGACCATTGGCATCTTCGTACTCAGAAAGCAGTTCGCGTACTGATTGCGAAATCGACAGATTACCGGCTGTCATCAGCACCATCATGCGCTCGCCAGGTGTTTCAAAAACAGACATTTTGCGGAAGGTGCCGATATGATCGACACCCGCATTGGTTCTGGAGTCTGACAAAAAAACCAGCCCGGCGTTAAGGCGCATGCCTACACAGTAAGTCATAGTTACGGAGGAGTTCTGAAAAGAAATCGATTTTACCCCAAGCAAGTCTCAGGGGATGCCAATATTTAAGTCAGGGAAGGTGTGAAATTGTTAAGCAAAAGGCATGGTGCAGCATGCTGTGCAGACGCATGATGGAAAGCAGGCAGTCTGGCCCAGCGTCAGTGCATCCTCCTGTCATTGCGCTTGGTAGCATGAACAAGCATAGATGCTAAACAGTAGCCTGGGTCTGAACGCTAACACTGACGGACAGGCTTTCATTGCCACCGCCGCGCCTCACACCACGCACTGGTGAGGCCGATTCATAATCGCGACCTATCGCAAGACGACAGTAGGCATCATTCATCAGTCGTGCATGGGTGACATCAATGCTGACCCAGCCCGCGTAGTCATGCTGTTCCACCCAGACATCGACCCAGGCATGACTTTCTGCGTGGTCGCTGGACTCCGGGTCGATGTAACCTGATACATAGCGCGCAGGTATGCCTTGTACATGGCAGCAGGCCAGGAAAATATGTGCATGATCCTGACAAACGCCGCTGCCCTGAGTCAGCGCTTCGCTGGCAGTGCTGGTGACGATGGTGCTGCCGGACAGATAGCTGACTGTGCGTTGTATGGCACTGGCCAGTTGCAGTGCCTGTTGCGTATCACAACGCTCAGGCTGCAGGTTACTGCGCGCGAAATCCAGTAAGTGTTCGCTGGACGCCGTTAGCCGGGTCGGTACAGTGAAAATCAAAGGTGACAGTTCAGCATGGTCTGCAATCCTGCCCTGCAAGGGAGCACTGACCTCAACCACACCTTGCGCCAGAATGTTGATGTCGGTATGCGCGCCGGTCACTACCAGTAATTCAGAAAGATTGTGATAGGCATCCTGAAATGCCTGGTGCTTGCCCGGGCTGTTAATCTCCCAATGCAGGATTTTCTGCTGCGCTTCTAATCTTGGGCGCAGCCGAAGCTGCTGTATCGTATAGCCGGAAGGCGACGAGTAATGGTAAGTCGTGCGGTGTTGGATGGCGAGTTGCATGCGCTTAGTGTCCGGTCGTCAGACGGTGGGAACCAGAAAATCACGGCTGATCCGGTTTCCGAGTTCAAAAATACGTTCTAAAAAAGTCGTCAGCGTGGCATGAAGTCCTGTTTGCAGGATATCTTCAATATTGGCGAATTTCAAATCGGCGTGTAATTTTCCGGCAAATTTTTCTGTGTCGAGTGAGGCGTCGTTACGGATCTCAGTCAGACTGGCAATGACTTCATCCATGCAGGCCAGTAAGGATCGTGGCATATCGGGACGTAACATGAGTAATTCGGCGACACGCTCAGGCGTAATCACATCGCGGTAAACTTTGCGGTAAATTTCAAAGCCTGAGACTGAGCGCAATAATGCGGCCCAATAGTAAAAGTCTCTTTGCATAGGATCGATGCCGGCAACCGCATCCTTGGAACCATGAAATTTGACATCCAGAATACGTGCGGTATTGTCTGCGCGCTCAAGGAAAGTACCCAGGCGCAGAAAATTTACCGCTTCATCGCGCAACATGGTGCCGACGATAACACCCCGTGACAAGTGCGAGCGGAATTTCACCCATTCAAAAAACTGGCTGGGATCTTTTTCCAGCTTGCCACGAGCCAGCTTATCTTGCATCGATAACCAGGTCGCATTTTGAGTTTCCCAAACTTCGGTGGTTAAAGTGCCGCGTACGGCGCGTGCATTTTCGCGTGCTTCATTCAGGCAGGCCGCGATCGATGAAGGATTCATCGGGTCGCGTACCATGAAATCCAGCACATCGCGTTTGTTCAATAAGCCATATTGATGATCGAAGGCTTCCTGTAATTCTGAAATGCCCAGCATGGCGCGCCAGCCTTGCTCTGCATCTTGCGCGCTTTGTGGCAGCATGGAAGTCTGGATATTCACATCCAGCATCCTTGCTGTGTTTTCAGCACGTTCAGTGTAACGGGCCATCCAGAATAAGTGATCGGCGGTACGGCTCAGCATAGGTTTCTCCCTTTATTTTTCCAGTACCCAGGTATCTTTGGTTCCGCCGCCTTGCGAGGAATTCACTACCAGCGAACCCTCTTGTAAGGCAACCCGGGTCAGACCACCCGGCACCATGGAAATCTGTTTGCCGGAAAGCACAAACGGGCGTAAATCGATATGGCGTGGTGCGATTCCCTGATCAACAAAGGTAGGGCAGGCGGACAAGGCCAGGGTAGGTTGTGCGATATAGGCTTCAGGTTTTGCCAGTATGCGTTGCCGGAAATCTTCTATCTGTTGCTGACTGGAGGCTGGCCCGACTAACATGCCATAGCCACCTGCGCCGTGCACTTCTTTGACCACCAGTTGCGGCAGATTTGCCAGCGTATAGGACAGGTCGGCAGGTTTGCGGCACTGATAAGTCGGCACATTGTTGAGGATGGCGTCTTCAGACAAATAAAAACGTATCATGTCCGGTACAAACGGATAGATCGATTTGTCATCAGCCACGCCGGTACCTATCGCATTGGCCAGACTGACACGGCCAGCACGATATACCGCCAGTAAGCCCGGCACGCCCAGTGAGGAATCAGCGCGGAAGGCCAAAGGATCAAGAAAATCATCATCGACGCGGCGGTAAATCACATCCACCCGCTTAGGCCCGCGAGTGGTGCGCATATACACCGCATTATCATTGACGAATAAATCCTGACCTTCCACCAGTTCCACGCCCATTTGCTGTGCCAGGAAAGCATGCTCGAAGTAAGCGGAGTTATACATGCCAGGTGTCATGACGACTACCGTAGGATCATCGACACCGGTGGGTGCCACTGAGCGCAGATTGTCAAGCAGCATGTCCGGATAATGGTCGACAGGGGCCACCTTGTTCTGCGCAAACAGCTCAGGAAACAGGCGCATCATCATCTTGCGGTCTTCCAGCATGTAAGACACGCCTGAGGGCACACGCAGATTATCCTCCAGTACATAGAACTCGCCTTCACCGGCGCGCACGATGTCTACCCCGGCGATATGGGCATAGATATCAGACGCGACTTTGATGCCTTGCATCTCAGGCCGGTATTGCGCATTTTTATAAATTTGCTCGGCCGGAATGACGCCGGCTTTGATAATGCGTTGTTCATGATAGATGTCATGAATAAACATATTCAAGGCCTGCACACGTTGTGCCAGGCCGCGTTGCAGATGACTCCATTCATGCGCAGGGATAACCCGAGGGATGATGTCGAAAGGAATTAAACGTTCGGTACCGGCATCGTCACCATAGACTGCAAACGTAATACCGACCCGGCGGAAACTGAGATCTGCTTCGGCACGCTGACGTTGCAAATGTTCACCAGTTTGTTTTGCCAACCATTGTGCATAGCGCTGATAATGTTCTCTGGTTGACGCTGGGGAACAGTCATCTCCGGCATGCATCTCATTATAAAATCTGGCCATTTTTTCTCCCCACAAAGACGCGTTAAACACACTATATCAAGAAGCATGCCAATTTGGTGCGCAGAGTCAGGGGCAGCGGATATGGTCAACCAAATCTGTTGTTTGCCGGTCAGGGGCTGGTGTGAGTAAACTCACGATGATCATAGTTAAGATGCCGAAAGGAACGCCAAAAATACCGGCCGATATAGAAGCAATGTTTCCCCACTGGAATGCTGGATTGCCGCCGAAAAGAGGGTGGGTGTACATCATATAAAAAATACAGAGGCTGAATCCGGCGATCATGCCCGCTACCGCGCCCTGATAATTGGCACGCTTCCAGAATATGCCCAAAACCAGTGCAGGAAACAGGGTGGAGGCTGCGACTGAGAATGCCGCGCCAACCAATGACAGGATGTCGGCTGGCTTGAGTGAAGCTACATAGGCGGCTATCAGTGCAACCACCAACAAGATCAGTTTTGACATCGTCACGCGTTTTTGTGTGGATGCACTGGGATCAACAATTTTGTAGTAAATATCGTGCGATAGCGAGTTGGAGATAGTCAGCAATAAGCCGTCTGCGGTGGACAGTGCAGCCGCCAGCCCGCCAGCTGCCACCAGTGCCGAGACCACGTAAGGTAATCCTGCGATTTCCGGTGTGGCTAATACGATGATGTCACCGTCCATCATGATTTCTGCGAGTTGTACGATACCATCCCGATTGACGTCGATGATGCTGACCAAGGGATTGAGCTTATCAATATTCGCCCAGTAGGTGACCCAGGATGGCAGCTTGGAAAATTCACTACCGACCAGAGAAGTGTAAATATCATACTTGACCAGTATCGCAAGTGCCGGAATCGTGATGTAGAGCAGCATGATGAAGAACAGTGACCAGAACACTGAGTCGCGTGCTTCGCTCACTGAGGGCGTGGTGTAATAGCGCGTCAGTACATGGGGCAGGGCCGCCGTGCCCATCATCAGGCACAAGACCAGCGCCATGAAATTATTGCGTTTACTGTCGGATTCTTTCTGGTCTTTGGCCGCGTAGGGCGTGTACTGTGCATACCCCGCCTGCGACTTGCTGAGCAAGGCATTACGTGCATCCTGCCATTGCTGACGCGCCTCAGCTTCTGATTTTGGATAGCGGGCCAGGTTCTTACTCGCATTTTTAATTTCTATCAGCGATCCATTGCCACTCTTGAGTTCGTCCAGGCGACGCTGCAATTCATCGCGTCCAGCCAGCCACGAAGCTGGCAATTGTTCGATCTGGCGTTGTAAGACATCGGCGCGCTGGCGGTAGATAGTGCGCACCTGTTGTTCTTTGTCGCTGTGTGCAAATTCCTGTTCTTTGTTGACCAGCTTTTTCAGGAACTCGCCATACGAAATTTGCGGTACCGGATTATCTGCATGTTTGAGTGACAGCCAGCTGACCGGTATCATGAAGGCCACGATAATGATGATGTATTGCGCTACCTGGGTCCAGGTAATTGCGCGCATCCCGCCCAGAAACGAACACACCAGGATACTGGCCAGACCGAGAAAAATCCCTACCGAAAAATCGACGCCGGTAAAGCGTGAGGTAATCAGTCCTACGCCGTAAATCTGCGCGACCACATAAATAAATGAAATGAAGACTGTGGCTGAAACCGCCAGGATACGGACCAGATTATTGTTTTGTGGCCCCGCAAAGCGGGTCCCTAAAAAATCCGCGATAGTGTATTGGCCGAACTTGCGGATATAGGGTGCGATCAGCATTGCGACTAAACAGAAACCACCGGTCCAGCCTATGATGTAGGCCAGACCATCAAAGCCCTGCAGGAATAAACCACCAGCCAGACTCAGAAAGCTTGCCGCAGACAACCAGTCGGCAGCGGTCGCCATCCCATTGAAGACTGCCGGTACCCGCCGCCCCGCCACATAATATTCCGCAATATCTGAGGTTCTGCTCACCAGACCGATACCGGCATAAATCACGATGGTGGCAAACATGAACAGATAGCCTATCCAGGTACGCGGCACACCTTCTTTTTCGAGTATCGACAGACTGATCAGGAAAACCAGAAATAATAAGGTGTACCACAGATAGTAGAGCGTGAGCTTTTGGGTGAATTTTCCGGATGCCATACACTTAATCCTTACGACAGCGATGCGCGATCCAGCGCATGCCGACAGAGTAAGCTGCCAGTATCAGCACGAAGCTTAGCGTCAGACCCTGGGCCAGCATATAGAACGACAGATTCCAGCCGAAAAAATCAATGGCCGCCAGCTCACGCGCGAAAAACAAAGTGCCAAAGCTCAGCGTTGCCCAGCAAACCAGCAGCAATACGGTCAATAGCTTAGTTTGACGCCAGTAACGCGCCCTGGCACTGTGCGCAGTGTGGTGAGTATCAGCTGACATCATCGATCAGATTCTGTGCATGGTTGAGAGGAAACTCAATGCGGAACAGGCAGCCAGGAAAGCCGGGTACTGTGCTGTCAGTCGCATCCCGTATGCTCACTGTGGCCGCATGCTGCTGCGCGATTTCTCTGACGATGGCCAGCCCCAGACCACTGCCTTGTACATTGCTGCCAAGGATGCGGTAAAAGCGTTCAAAGACGTGCTCGCGCTCTGCTGCCGGGATGCCTGGTCCGTGGTCTTCCACTTCCAGTACTGCCAGTGCCTGGCTGGCATCGATATCGACCCTGACCGTCACGCTTTTTCCTGAGGGCGTATAACGGATCGCATTGTCGATCAGATTGCTCAGCATTTCCCTGAGCATGAGCGGGTTACCAAAAATCTGTACGGCTTGTTCGCATTGTTCAAAACCCAGGTCTATCTTTTTATTGAAGGATGCCGGTATCCATTCCCGCACAACTTGCATCGCAAATTCATTCAGATTCAGAGACTCCAGCGCCTGTACGGCCGGACTTTGATTTTCTGCTTTAGCCAATGCGAGTAACTGATTAATCAGGCGGGTTGCCGCTTCTGAGCTGGTAGAGAGTTGCAGTAAAGAGCGGTGAATTTCTTCCTGATCGGTCTGTCGTAAAGCGAGTTCAGATTGCATACGCATACCGGCCAGCGGTGTCTTCATTTGATGCGCGGCGTCGGCAATAAAGCGTTTTTGTATCGCGATGGTTTGCGCCAGCCGTTCCAGCATTTCGTTGAGCGAGGCAACCAGTGGCGTTATTTCTTCCGGTACCTGATGTGAATCGATAGGGCTCAGATCATCTGGCCGGCGTGCGCGTATGCGTTGCTGCAGCTCTGCCAGCGGCGACAGGCCGCGACTCAGTGCAAACCAGACCAGCGCGAGTGCGATGGGCAAAATAATAAACTGCGGCAGTACCACGCCTTTGATAATTTCGTTGGCCAGTACCGCACGTTTTTCCAAACCCTCGGCGACTTGTATCAGGATCAGTTTGTTTTGATTGATGGGTGTTGTTTTGATCAGGTCTACATAAGCATACGCGATGCGCATTTCGCTGCCGTGAAAATTCAGATTGCGGAATTGTATGGTACCAGGCGCGGCGCGCTCTTCTTCCTGCAGTACAGGAAAATCCGTGTCACCGTCTATGATGCCACCTTCCGGCGAGCTGATTTGAAAATAAATATTGTCCAGATCGTCGGCGCGCAAAATATCGCGCGCCGGTTTGGATAGCTGGGTAATGGCTTGTCCGTCCAGCTCTTTAATTTGCTGAGCCAGCACCAGTACCTTGTCTTCGAGTGCGCGGTCAAACGGCTGATTGGCAATCGATTTGGCGACCAGATAAGTAATGGCGATACTCATGGGCCATAGCAGCAGCAGCGGTGCCAGCATCCAATCCAGAATCTCACCAAATAAGGAGCGTTGTACCGCTTCATTTTCAGGGGGCAGTAGCACGCTTACTGTCGCCTCGTGTTGATCTGGTTTGTGGCTATGCTCAGAATTCATGCGGATTCGGGCGGCTGTTCAGGACTGCGCGCCGCTGGCGCAACATAGAATTTTTCCAGGCAATAGCCTAGCCCGCGCACGGTGGCAATACGTACCCCGTCAACTTCAATTTTCTTGCGCAGCCGGTGCACATAGACTTCAATGGCGTTATTACTGACTTCTTCGCCCCATTCGCATAAGTGGTCGACTAACTGCTCTTTCGAGACCAGGCGCCCGGTGCGTTGCAACAGTACTTCCAGTAATCCCAGTTCACGTGCCGACAAGTCCAGCATTTGTTCGTGGATGTAGGCAATCCGGCCAACCTGATCATAGCTGAGTGGGCCGTGTTTGATGACGGTCGGGCCGCCGCCCGCACCGCGCCGGGTCAGCGCGCGTACTCTGGCTTCCAGTTCAGATAAGGCGAAAGGCTTGGCCATGTAATCATCTGCGCCCAGATCCAGCCCTTTAACCCTTTGCTCGACAGAGTCGGCTGCGGTCAGTATCAATACCGGCAGATGGGAGTTTCTGGCCCGCAGCCGGCGTAATACTTCGAGTCCGCTCATTTTTGGCAGACCCAGGTCGAGTATCAGTAAATCAAAATCCTGAGTGGATAAGGCGGAATCGGCTTCCTGCCCGTTACCGACACAGTCGGTGGCATAACCGGATTGGCGTAATGAGCGCGTGAGGCCGTCGGCCAGCACACTGTCGTCTTCTGCAAGCAAGATGCGCATATTGATCTGAATTGTCCCGGAATTTTTATCATTGTCACAGGCGCTAAGTTGTCAGTTCGCGACCTGTATCAGCTCTGCCTATGGTTATCGGCATGTGCGCTGGGCTCGCGTTGAGCCAGATACAACTTTACCGCAAAAAACCAGGCTTCATCCTGATTTGCACCAGATATTTTGCTATTTCAGAGTAATCCTGTGACACTTTGCCGCATACTGCCTGCGACTGTGGAACTTTCCATTGTAAGCGGCACCTAAGTGCAGGTGAAATTTCTTCCCGCCAAAATACTTTTAAGAGAAGCCTGAATGAAACTGAATCTGCGTCAGTCTGCCCTGACCCTGTTTGTTGCCGCTTGTTTTGCGCCAGTTGCAGGCGCTGCTGTCCTTGGTAATATCACCCATCAGGAGCTGGCTGCTGCGCTGCCTGCTGCGGTGCAGTTTACAACGTCCAATGGTGCCGTATTACGTATAGAACTGATCAGTGCGGATGTATTCCGGATTCAGGCTGGCCTCAACGGAAAACTGAGTCAGGCGACTGACAAGGCAGCGCCTATCGTGTTGTCGCAAACGCCGCAGGCAGTGAAATTTGAACTGACACAGCAAGAAGGCTATCGCTTATTACAGACCACAGGCTTTGCACTCAGAATTTATGATCAGCCGCTGCGGCTAGCCTTGTATGCGGCAGATAATCAAAGAAAAATCTGGGAAGAAGTACAGCCTTTAGAAATCACGGAACAGCAGAGTTTTCAGACCTTATCAAGCTCAAAGGACGAAGTGTTTCTCGGTGGCGGGCAGCAAAATGGCAGCTATGCGTTTAAAGGCAAGACGCTGGACATTTCCTATTCCGGTGGTTGGGAGGAGGGGGACAGGCCAAGCCCGGCACCGTTCTACATGAGTAATCGTGGTTATGGCGTCTTGCGCAATACCTGGTCGAATGGCAGCTATGATTTCCGCTCCGCCGATGCTATCCATACCAGCCATGCTGAAGCACGCTTTGATGCTTACTACTTTGTCGGTGGTTTGCCACGCATATTGGATGCCTATACCAGCCTGACCGGCAGAGCGAAATTACTGCCACGCTGGGCGTTGGAATTTGGCGATGCGGATTGCTATAACGATGGCGATAATGGGAAAAAGCCAGGCACAGTACCAGCCGGGTGGTCGGATGGGCCGTCAGGTAAAACGCCGGATGTGGTGCAGTCGGTCGCGGCGCGCTATCGTGAATACGATATGCCGGGTGGCTGGATCTTACCGAATGACGGTTATGGCTGTGGCTATTCAGATTTACCAGCAGTCGTCAGTGGCTTGAAAAAATATGGATTCCGTACCGGTTTATGGACAGAAAACGGCGTTGACCAAATCGCCTGGGAAGTCGGCAAAGCGGGAACGCGTGCGCAAAAGCTGGATGTGGCCTGGACTGGTAAGGGTTATCAATTTTCGCTGGATGCGAATCAGGCTGCCGCGCAAGGCATACTGAATAATTCTGATGCCCGTCCTTTTGTCTGGACCGTGATGGGTTGGGCTGGCACCCAGCGTTATGCAGTGACCTGGACCGGTGATCAGTCCGGTAGCTGGGATTACATACGCTGGCATATTCCTACCCTGATCGGTTCCGGCTTGTCCGGGCAGGCTTATGCGACTGGTGATGTGGATGGGATTTTCGGGGGTAGTCCGGAAACCTTTACCCGCGATCTGCAATGGAAGACTTTCACGCCAGTATTGATGGGGATGTCCGGCTGGTCAAAAGCCGTGCGTAAGCATCCATGGTGGTTTGACGAACCTTACCGCAGCATCAACCGTCAGTACCTGAAACTCAAAATGCGCCTGACGCCGTATATGTACACCTACGCAAGGGAAGCCGAGCTGAGCGGCGCACCCATAGTGCGTGGTCTGATGTGGGATCATGCGCAAGATGCGCATGCGCTGACTGAGCAATACAAATACCAATTTTTCCTCGGTAAAGACTTTCTGGTAGCGCCTGTTTATAAGAGCCAGGCTGCCAGCCGTGGCTGGCGCAAAGGTATTTATCTGCCGCAGGGGCAGTGGATCGATTACTGGGATGGCCGGGTGGTCGATGCCGGTGCGAATGGCAAAGTGATAGATCAGCAGGTGACGCTGGAGCGCTTACCTGTGATGGTACGTGCCGGTGCCATTCTGCCTATGTACCCGAGTGCTTTATATGACGGTCAGGTCGCGAAAGACACGCTGACACTGGATATTTATCCGTATGGTAAATCCAGCTTCACCATGTATGAAGATGATGGTGAAACCCGCCAGTATCAACAGGGTCAATTCGCTTCGCAAACCTTTACCGTAGATGCGCCTATCGGTAAAGCGGGCGATATTCGGGTCAAGGTGGAAGCAGTGACAGGCAGCTACCACGATATGGAAGCCGCACGTGCATTGGAATTACAGATACATAGCCGGGTTGCACCGCGTCAGGTCCTGGCCGGAACGCAGGAGCTGCCTGTGTTTAACAATCGCGCGGCCTGGCTGGCCGCATCTACCGGCTGGTATTACGATGCCCAGGATAAGTACGGCACGGTACATATCAAAACCGCTAAGCAATCTGTACGTGAAGCGCAGGAGTTTTTACTGCGTATTCCAGCGGATCTGAAGCTGACTGTGACGGCGGCGTATCCTTCTGCGCCAGATTTGGGTGACGCGATCGCGCCTGATAATCTGCTGGTCGTCAACCGTCCTGCCGAAGAGCCTGGTCACCCGCTGGAAAATGCGTTCGACGGTAAGCCGGAAACCTGGTTCCGTACTGTGCGTGATCAGTCGCAGAAAACCGGTGCGCATGAATTTGCGCTGGCGCTGGGCGAGCGCCGCATGGTGAAAGGCTTTGAAATTGCACCGCGCACTGACCAGCATTGGCAATATGGTCAGCCTAAGGATATTGAGGTGTATCTGGCGGATAGTAATGGTGAATGGGGGCAGCCGGTATATCGTGGTCGTTTGCTTAAGCAGCAGGCTAAGCAAAAAGTCGAATTTGCTGCCAAGCCCGGACGTCTGTTCCGCTTCCGTATATTGAGTACCTATGACCAGAGTGATGACGGCAGCACACAGGATCCTATGGTACTCACATCTGCTGCAGAAGCGAGCCCGGCAAAAGCCTATCATGCCGCGATTCCTGCGGTAGTCACACCGGTCACGATCTCGGAATTCAGTGTTCTTGAGCAAGCCTTACCCGACCTGCCTAAGCAGCAATTGTATTTGTCGGATGCACTGGCTAAGACCAATTTGCCGATTAGCCTTGATCAGTCAGCCTATCGACCTGACGGAAGTTCTGGCGTGATGCAAATGAACGGACTGAAATTCCGCAAAGGACTGGGTGTAGTGGGTAATACCGCTATACCTTTACAACTGAGCGGACAGTGGCAAACCTTCCGTGCCGACGTGGGTATCGATGATGCGTGTCGCCAGTTTGGTGGTCTGCAATTCCAGGTCTGGGGCGATGAGCGCTTACTGTTTGACAGCGGCTTGATAAAAGCACCAGCGGTGGTCAAGCCAGAACTGGATATCCGTGGCGTGAAACAATTGCGCCTGGTGACGACCGGCGTACAAGGCAATACCAAAGCACCGGTCTGCGCCAACTGGGCAAATGCACAACTGATAGGTTTCCAGGGTGATCAGGTACAGCCCTGAGTGTTGCTGTCTCACAGACCCCGTATTCAGGCCTGTGAGACAGGAAAAATACGGGGTCACAGAAAGTTTGAAAAAATTGCTTGCCAAAAGAACTGATTTTTTATACAGTGCTGAAAACGCTCAATGTACTGTATTTAAATACAGCACTTTTCCACCATCCGATTATTGACTGAAAGAATGTATGGACGATAAAAAACCTGACAACAGCTCTGAAAAAGCTAAAGCACTTGCCGCTGCACTCGCACAAATCGAGAAGCAATTTGGTAAAGGTTCGGTCATGCGTATGGCCGATGGCGAGGTGGTTGAAGAGGTGCAGGTGGTTTCCACAGGCTCCCTGGGTTTGGATATCGCACTCGGCGTAGGTGGTTTGCCACGCGGCCGTGTAGTCGAAATTTACGGTCCTGAGTCCTCTGGTAAAACCACACTGACACTGCAGGCGATTGCTGAAATGCAGAAACTGGGCGGCACATGTGCGTTTATCGATGCGGAGCATGCGCTGGACGTTGGTTATGCACAGAAGCTGGGTGTGAATTTATCTGATTTGCTGATTTCCCAGCCTGATACCGGCGAGCAAGCATTGGAAATCACCGATGCACTGGTACGTTCCGGCAGTGTCGATCTGGTGGTGGTGGATTCGGTGGCCGCATTGACGCCAAGAGCGGAGATTGAAGGCGATATGGGTGATTCCCTGCCGGGTCTGCAGGCACGTCTGATGTCCCAGGCTTTGCGTAAGCTCACAGGTAGTATTAAGCGTACCAATACTCTGGTGATCTTCATTAACCAGATTCGTATGAAAATCGGTGTGATGTTCGGCAGCCCTGAAACCACAACGGGCGGTAATGCACTGAAGTTCTACGCTTCGGTTCGTCTCGATATTCGCCGTACAGGCTCAATCAAGTCGGGTGATGAAGTCGTCGGTAGCGAAACTAAAGTGAAGGTAGTGAAGAATAAAGTCGCGCCACCGTTCAGAGAAGCGCATTTCGACATCATGTATGGCGAAGGTACTTCACGTGAAGGTGAGATTCTGGATCTGGGCGCGGAAGCAAAGATTGTTGAAAAATCCGGTGCCTGGTATAGCTATAACGGTGAAAAAATCGGTCAGGGTAAGGATAATGCGCGTAGTTTCCTGAAAGATCATCCAGAATTGGCGTATGAGATTGAAAACAAAGTACGTGAACATCTGGGTGTTCCATTGTTGCCACCAGCAGGGCATGACGAGTAATAAGCGCTGACTGTAGATGTGACACTGGTCTGGTGTTGCAATATGCGCATGAACGCCAGCATGGATTGCTGGCGTTTTTTATTCCTAGTGGTAAAACTGAAGATTGCTGTCTGATGCAAAAGCCTAAATTAAGCCTGAAGGGCCGTGCCCTGCGCTATTTGTCGCAACGCGAACATAGTCGTCTGGAATTGGCACGCAAACTCAGTCCCCATGTGGCGGAAGGTGAGGATCTCGATGCGGTGCTGGACTGGCTGCGGGATGCCAATTTTCTCTCCGCAGAGCGCTTTTCCGAGTCTTTGGTACACCGCCGTGCTGCACGCTTTGGAAATCATCGCATCCTGGCTGAGCTACAAAGTCATCGACTCAGTGCCGAAGATGTGGAAAACCGTAAAGCAGAAATGCAGGAAACAGAGTTAGCCAGAGCTGTGAATCTACTACATAGAAAATTTCCTGTAGCCCCGGCTGATCAGGAAGAAAAATATAAGCAGATGCGTTTTTTGCAACAACGAGGCTTTTCCAGCTCGTCGATACGTGCCGCCATGCAGGCTGAGCGCGAAGACTAGCCCGACTGCATACCTTACTGCAACAGAGTCAGCGATTGTAGCAAGTCTTAGTTGCCTCAATTTTTCTTCAAACCTATTGTCTTAAGGTAAATGATTCTGGTAAAAAACAGCTTGTCCTTGCAAGTTCCTCATATAGCTGTGCTAGAATTCCGTGGTTTTTGCAGCGCCGCAGGAGCGGCTGTTACCGTAGAAGCTGCGGTAACGACACGCAATTGTGGCTCTTTTATTCAGAATTAGCCGCCCAAAAAGGCATGATGCCCATATCTCAGTCCACCACAAAACGCACGTTGAAGCATACGCGCGCGATCACTATCGAAGCGTTTGCGCGCGACGATGGTTTGTGGGATCTTGACGCTCGCATAACTGATCACAAGCAACGTGATATCCAGCTCGCTTCCGGCCTGCGGCCGCAAGGTGCGGCTTTGCACGACCTGACTTTGCGTGTAACGGTTGATCTGCAACTCAATGTGGTTGATGCGTTTGCCTGTTCGGACGCGGTTCCTTATCCTGGGTATTGTGAGTCTATTGGCCCTGATTACCAAAAACTGATAGGTCTCAACCTGATGCGCCAGTTCAGGCAGGGCGTGAAAGAGCGACTATCCGGTACTAATGGATGTACTCACCTGACAGAGTTAGCGCAGATTTTACCTACCGCAGCAATTCAAGCATTCGCCGGTGACGTGATCGATACACGTGACGCCGCCAGCAATTCCACTGATTCCAACCAACCTTTCCAGTTAGACCGTTGCCACGCATTGCGTCTGGATGGACCGGCAGTTGTTCAGTATTACCCGCGTTGGGCGAAGCCTTCGCCTGATGCAAAATCACCCAGCTAGTTGTTTAATTATTATTTATACCTCAGTGTCTGAAGGGAAGTCGTATGAAAATCCATGAGTATCAGGGTAAAGAAATCCTCCGCAAATACGGAGTGACCGTACCACGCGGTATCCCATGCATGTCCGTTGAAGAAGCAGTCAAAGCGGCTGAAACTCTGGGCGGACCAGTCTGGGTCGTCAAAGCACAGATCCATGCCGGTGGCCGTGGTAAAGGTGGTGGCGTTAAAGTTGCAAAATCACTGGAGCAAGTGCGTGAATACGCAGATGCCATCATGGGTATGCAATTGGTTACTCACCAAACCAGCCCTGAAGGCCAGAAAGTTCGCCGTCTGCTGATCGAAGAAGGCGCGGACATCAAGAAGGAACTGTACGTTAGTATGGTAACTGACCGTATCAGCCAGCGCGTTGTTTTGATGGCTTCCTCCGAAGGCGGTATGGATATTGAAGAAGTTGCGGAAAAACATCCGGAACTGATTCACTCCATCGCTATCGACCCTAGCGCAGGCCTGCAAGATGCAGAAGCCGACGATATCTCCCGCAAAATCGGTGTTCCTGAAGGCTCCCTCGCTGATGCACGCGTACAGTTGCAAGGTTTGTACAAAGCATTCATGGAAACTGACTGCTCCCTGGCAGAAATCAATCCGCTGATCCTGACCGGCTCCGGTAAAGTGATCGCACTGGACGCAAAATTTAATTTCGATGCCAACTCCCTGTTCCGTCAACCGGAAATCGTGGCTTACCGCGATCTGGATGAAGAAGATCCGGCAGAAATCGAAGCGTCCAAGTTTGACCTGGCTTACATCTCCCTCGACGGTAACATCGGTTGCCTGGTGAACGGTGCTGGTCTGGCGATGGCAACGATGGATACCATTAAACTGTTTGGCGGCGAGCCAGCTAACTTCCTCGACGTAGGCGGTGGCGCGACAGCAGAGAAAGTCACTGAAGCATTCAAGATCATGTTGAAAAACCCAGGTCTGAAAGCCATCCTGGTCAACATCTTCGGCGGTATCATGCGTTGCGACGTGATCGCAGAAGGCGTGATCACTGCATCTAAAGCTGTTTCCCTGCAAGTACCTCTGGTTGTACGTATGAAGGGTACGAATGAAGACATCGGTAAGAAAATGCTGGCTGATTCCGGTCTGCCTATCATTTCTGCTGACACGATGGAAGAAGCAGCTCAGAAAGTTGTTGCCGCTGCTGCTGCTCACGCTTAATTATCGCAAGGAATCACTATGTCCATCCTGATTAATAAAGACACTAAAGTCATTACCCAAGGTATTACTGGTAAAACTGGCCAGTTCCATACACGTATGTGCCGCGATTACGCGAACGGCAAAGAATGTTTCGTTGCTGGCGTGAATCCAAAGAAAGCTGGTGAAGATTTCGAAGGTATCCCGATTTACGCAAACGTGACAGAAGCAAAAGCTGCGACTGGCGCTACTGTTTCCGTGATCTATGTTCCGCCAGCAGGTGCAGCGGCAGCGATCTGGGAAGCCGTGGAAGCGGAACTGGATCTGGCGATCTGTATCACTGAAGGCATCCCTGTCCGTGACATGATGATGTTGAAAGACCGCATGGCTAAAGCCGGTAGCAAAACTAAATTGCTCGGCCCTAACTGCCCAGGTCTGATCACTCCAGACGAAATCAAAATCGGTATCATGCCTGGTCACATCCACAAGAAAGGCCGTATCGGCGTGGTTTCCCGTTCCGGTACTCTGACTTATGAAGCAGTTGGTCAGTTGACTGCATTGGGTCTGGGTCAATCTTCCGCCGTTGGTATTGGTGGTGATCCGATCAACGGTCTGAAGCATATCGATATCATGCAGATGTTCAATGATGATCCTGATACAGATGCCGTGATCATGATCGGTGAAATCGGTGGTCCGGATGAGGCAAATGCCGCTTACTGGATCAAAGAAAACATGAAAAAACCAGTCGTTGGCTTTATCGCTGGCGTGACCGCACCTCCAGGAAAACGTATGGGCCATGCTGGCGCATTGATTTCCGGCGGTGCAGATACAGCACAAGCTAAACTGGAAATCATGGAAGCTTGCGGTATCAAAACAACAAAGAACCCGTCTGAAATGGCGCGTCTGTTGAAAGCAATGCTGTAATCTGAACTGATTCAGGTTTTCGGGTATCAAAAGGCCGCGCATGTCGCGGCCTTTTTTGTGTCTGATTCACGCAGTATTCTTGCTTGTGTGTGAATTAAGTGCAAACTGTTGTGGTCAGTGTTAAGCTTATTGGCTGCAAGGGCTTAGGGTATCCGGATCATGATGAGGTTTGCGTAAAGGCATATCAGTTGGTCTTATACCTGTGAGCGCCCGAAATGCCGGAAATGCTGATTTGCCTGTCACTGGCAGGTCCTGAAAAAACAAAGAGATAATGCCCAACCCGCAAAAAATAGAATTTTCTGCACTGTCCGACATTGGAAAAGTCAGAGCACATAATGAAGATGCCATCGTTGTGTGCGAAGACTATGCATGTGCAGTTCTGGCTGACGGTATGGGGGGGTACAAAGCGGGTGAAGTGGCCAGTGCGATGGCAACGCAAATTATTGCTGAACATTTGACCCGTCATTTTGAGCGTCGCTGGTTGCCTCACTTCCGCATTCGTATCAAACAACTGAATCGCTGGCTGCAAGAGGCTATTGACCAAGCGAATGCGCAGATACTGCGTGTTTCACAGGATGATCCGGCTTGTTTCGGGATGGGAACGACGGTGGTGGTCGCTTGTTTTTTTGAAGATAAACTGGCTATTTCCCATGTCGGCGATTCGCGCGCCTATGTTTTTCGACAAGACAGGCTGATCAGGCTGACCTATGATCACTCGGTTTTGCAAGAGCAAATTGACGCTGGTTATATTTCGGAAGAGCAGGCACGCTTTTCTGCAATTAAAAATTTAATTACCCGGGCCGTTGGAACCCAGAGTTATGTCCAGGTAGAGCAGCATATACATGAAGTGTACGATGGGGATATTGTTCTGCTGTGTTCGGATGGATTGACCGACATGCTCACCCATGATGAAATTCTGCAAATTATTGAGCAGAATAGACAGGATCTTCCGGCTTGCTGTCAGTGTTTGATTGCAGCCGCGAATGCTCAGGGTGGATTTGACAATGTCTCTGTTGTATTGCTGCGCGTGCCTGCAGTGCGCGCGCAAAGCTGGTTGCAGCGTCTGACCGGGCGCTGATTGCTAATTTAATTATTTTCTGAATCTGAGATTATGGCGAAAATCATCGTCACCTTTAATGGGTTGATACAACAAGAAGTCAGTATAAGCAAGTCTCGCATTACGATAGGGCGCAGACCAGGCAATGATATCGTGATTGATCATCTGACTGTGAGTGGTCAGCATGCTGCGATTGATTCGACGTCGAATGGTTCGTTCATTCTGGATTTGGGTAGTACCAACGGCACCATGGTCAATAGTCAGCCGGTCAAAAAACATTTGCTGCAACATGATGATGTGATTGATATCGGCAAATATAAATTGCGCTTCCAGGTCAATAAACAAGAGCAGGTCAAAACACTGGACGCGGCTACGGGTGTAACAGCAGTAAAAACAGGTATCGCTAAAGTCAAAGTGATGAATGGTGCAAATATAGGAAAAGAACTGACATTGACTAAACCCATCACCACAATAGGATCACCTGCGGCGCAAGTGATTGCTATCGCTAAACAGGATGGCCGATATACCCTGCGCTTTGTGGAGGGAAAAGAAATGCCTAAAGTGAATGGTCAAATTCTCGGCGATGCGCCTCACCTGTTGAATCACGCTGATATCATCGACTTGATGGGTGTACATATGCAATTCAGCTTGTCCTGAAGCTGAAAATAGTCAGTCAGGTGATGCTGGCGGGAATTTTTGACGAAAACTGGCAGTTAACTGACAAATTTTGTCTGATTTCAAAAAAACGTCAGTGTTTACCCAGGATGCTTCCTGCTTGTATGAGCTGGCACACTGTTTGCTCACTATACGATCAGGAATAATCCTGATTACCTCTCAACTGGAGATTAAGCATGAAATCGATGAAATTTGCTAAGAAAGTACAACAAGGTTTTACTCTGATCGAATTGATGATCGTTGTTGCGATTATCGGTATTCTCGCTGCTGTTGCATTGCCAGCATACAATGACTACACAACACGCGCTCAGGTATCTGAAGCAGTTGAATTGCTGGGCGGCCTGAAAGCACCTTTGGCTGCTTATGCTTATGAGCAAAATAAATGGCCAGATCTGACTTCTTCCACCACGCCAACGGCAACTCAAATTACTGCAACATTAACTGGTAAATATTCTGATGTATCGACCTCGACTGGAACTGCTATCGGCAGTTTTCCTGACGGTGTAATGATTGCAACTATGAAATCTGGTCAGGCTAGTGGTAAAAAAGTAGCTTTTAAAACTAGTAACGGCGGTCAAATTTGGGATTGCTCCTCTGCTGCTGGTACAGACGTTCCTACCAAATTCTTGCCACAGGCTTGCAAATAATACTGTTGGTTTAACTAATCAAGTATGAATAAAAAGGTGCTTGATCAAGCACCTTTTTTACATCTAGTTCATCTATGTGTTCGGGAAATTAAACTATGAGAATTTCCAAACTGCACAAAGGGTTTACTTTAATCGAGTTAATGATTGTAGTGGCGATTATTGGAATCCTTGCTGCTACTGCAATTCCAGCTTATTATGATTATACGACTCGTGCACAGGTAACCGAGGCAGTTGAATTATTGGGTGGATTAAAAGGCCCAGTCGTCGCTTATGCCTATGAGCAAAATGCCTGGCCAGATTTAACATCTTCGCTTACGCCCTCATCTACTCAGATTACTGCAACGGTAAATGGTAAATATGCAGATGTGACAAGTACGACAGGAACAGGTATCGGTACTTTTCCTAACGGGATCTTGATTGCTCAAATAAAGTCCGGTCAAGCCAATGGTAAGTTTGTGATGTTTAAGACTACTTCTGGTGGGAAATCTTGGGACTGCTCTTCAGGGGCTGGTACTGATGTGCCATCAAAATGGTTGCCTCAAGCTTGTAAATAGTTTGGAATGTGACTATTTTGTTTTGAAATACAAAAAAAGACACCAGCCGGTGTCTTTTTTTATGTGATACAGACAAAATATGTGTAGCGAATTATTTTCTTATTTTTTACAGTTTTTCATTTGTTAGGTTGAAGAATGAAGTTTGAAAAACAAAGATTGCTGGCAGCAGCTGTACATTTGTTAATTTCCGGTGTGATTGCCGGTGTTGTGACTGCGTTGATTTTGTTGCTCTGGTACCCGGGGCAATATGCCCAAATTGCCAGAGGTTTAACACTGATCGTGCTGGTAGTTGGGGTGGATATCGTATTAGGACCTTTATTGACGCTGGTTGTCTTTAATCCAGCCAAAAGCCGGGCGGAACTGATGCGAGATATTAGTGTGATTGCTATTTTGCAATTATCTGCTTTGGCTTATGGTGCACATACTGTGTTTATCGCACGTCCGGTTGCCTTGGTTTTCGAGGGTAGCCAGTTTCGTCTGGTGAGTGCAGCGGAAGTCGAGCAAAAAGAATTAGAGCAAGCTTCCCCAGGCTTGCAGAAATTGTCGTTGACTGGCCCCACAATATTGGGAACCAGGGATTTTAAAGATGAGAAAGAAAAATCCGATGCAGCTTTCACTGCTTTCTCAGGCACAGATATCGGTGCCCGACCTTCGTTCTGGCAGGGCTATGAACAGTCGGCTGACAAGGTTAAACGTGCGGCTAAACCATTGTCCGCCTTGAGTCTGAAATATCCGGCTCAGAAAGCCCTATTAGAGCAGGCAGTGAAGGACGCAGGCGTTCCGGACACTTCCTTACGTTTTGTGCCCTTACTCGCACGCGGTACAGAGTGGTCAGTACTGGTCGATGCCAATACCGCTGCAGTTAAAGGATTTGTGCAACTGGATGGTTTTTGAATCTTCGTTAGAACGACGCGATGGACCATGACCAGGCTAGTCCATCAGTCAGTGTTACCTGAAGGTGCACTGCAAATACGAACACTGTATTTGCAGTTTTTTTATTGAATTATGAAACCACAACTTGTTTTTGCAGCACTCCCATTCGCTCTGGGTATGGTGATCGCATTTCTGACACCCGTGCATTTGCATCCCCTGCGCTCCTATTTTAATGATTTGGCGATCATACTCGGCCTGATAGCCAGCGTTTGGATGGCTGCTGGTACAGCAGGCTTCCGTTGGCGACTGAATGTCATCGTTGCAGGTTTTGCTTCGATGGTGCCGCTGATCTGGTTGCAGTATGGTTTGGCGAACCACCAGGCCTGGTACGATCTGTTACTGCCATGCGTCTATTTTGTGTTGGCTGCTTTTGCTGTCATGCTGGGTGCTGGTTGCACGTCCAATACTGAGCAAAGCGACAGGCTGGGCCTGGTGCTGGCGATTGCGCTGTTATTGGCAGGACTGGTATCGGTGTTGATACAAGTGGCACAAGCCATGGGGTGGTATCTGGGGCCTTTGCTAATGTACATGGGTAAGTCAGGCGTGTTTCAGAGGCCTTATGCTAATCTGGCCCAGCCAAATCAACTTGCTCTGGTTCTGAGCTTTTCATTGGCCGCCTGCTGGTTCTTATATCGTGAAGCGCGCTTAAGTCGGGGCTTAGCTCTGGCGTTCAGTTTGATGTTATTGGCGGGATTGGTAATGACACAGTCTCGCATAGGCTGGATTATCGTCCCTGCATTTGCCATGGTGCTGAGTCTGCCTGATGCCGATGGGCGGCGCTTACATCCTGCTGCCTGGCTGAGCTTGCTTGCGGTGTATGCAGCCTCAGTACTGCTACTCCCGCAACTGGTTGCAGCAGCAGGTATGTCAGGTGCCTCCGTGCTTGAGCATGTGGTCGGCAACCGTTCTGAGCGGCTTGGTCTTTGGAAGCAAGCCTGGCAACTGGCGCAGACTCATCCCTGGACTGGTGTGGGTTGGTTTGGCTTTGGCGCCGGACAAGTACAAATAGCGGCTGATCTGCCATCCACCACCTATGCCGAACATGCACATAATCTGTTGCTGAACTTCGCAGCGGAAATGGGCCTTCCCGTCACTATCATCTTGGCTGGTGGGATGTTGTGGTGGTGCTGGCACACATGTGTACGTACTAGTCAGTCTCCTTTTGTACGCTTTGCAGGTTTATGTCTGATTGCGGCTGTTGTGCACAGCATGGTGGAATTCCCGCTGTGGTATGCCTATATATTGTTGCCGCTTGCGTTCCTTATGGGGATATTACATCAGCGCCGCTGGCCAGCTTCCGGCTACGCGGTGCCAGCCGTTGTTCCGCGTATGCTGGTGCTGCTTGCCCTGATGGCTGCAGCCTTGCTGACCTGGGATTATCTGCGTGTCGTCCGTGCGTTTAAGGTGTTACGGATCGATCCGGTGGCGAATCAGCAGCAGACTCAGTTGAAGCAACCTGCATACACGGTGTTTCCACAGTTTTATGCCTATTTTCATTTATTTGAGATACAGCCGCACGCAGGAATGTCTGATGCCGAGATTGAGGAGTTGCGCTTCTGGGTTGAGCGCTTTGGCTTTGTGCATAACCTCAATAAGCTGGCTGAGGTCTATGTGCTGAATCAGCGTCCCGACGAGGGCGTGCGCACGATGCGTACTTTGCAGCGTTTGCATCCTGATGCCTACGTGGAATATTTTGATTACTGGCAGGCTAAAGCCCGCCAAGAGCCCGCATTCCATGCCGTGATCGATAGAATTCCTGCCAGGGATGCTCCTTAAGGCCTGAACAGTAAAGCTGCTTGCAGGCCATCGTCATCCCCGTTCAATGCATGGCGACGGTCTGAGTGCGACTCAGGCCTGGCCGGACTCGGTATCAATCAGACTGGTCCAGTCGCCGGACTTGCCGCCATGTTTTTCCAGCACCCGGATATCGCTCATTACCATGCCACGGTCTACTGCTTTGCACATATCGTAAATAGTCAGTAAGCCGATCTGCACTGCGGTCAGCGCTTCCATTTCCACCCCGGTTTTTCCTATGGTTTCTGCATGTGCAGTGCAGATTATCATTGCCTTCTCTGCCACAATGTTAAAATCAATGCTGACCCGCGTCAGCGGGAGTGGATGACACAGCGGAATCAGATCGCTGGTACGCTTGGCTGCCATAATCGCCGCGATGCGAGCGATGCCTAAGACATCACCTTTTTTTGCATTACCCTGCATGATGATGGCTAGTGTTGCTGGAAGCATGCGTATCATTCCACTTGCAACGGCAATACGGTGGGTATCTTGTTTTCCTGCCACATCGACCATATGTGCTTGTCCAGTCTGGTCGAAATGGGTCAGTTCTGTAGATTGCGCTTCTGTAGTCATAGCTTGAGAGGATCAGTGAAAGATGTCCGGAGTATATCCAGCAGTGTCGCCACGTGGTGCGCTGGTCAGAAAAAAAATCGCGCAAATCGGGCGGCTGGCAACGATGGGCTTACTGGTGGCAAGCTGTATTTATCCGGCTGGCTGGTCAGCCAGCGTGCAGGCGCAAAACCTGCCTAATCTGGGGGACACTGCACGGGAAGACTTGTCGCCGCTGATGGAGCGGCGTCTGGGTGAGCAGATCATGAGTAGCGTGCGGCGCGATCCTGATTATATGGATGATGGCCCGATCTCGGAGTATCTGAACCGGCTCGGTAACCGCATGTTAGATGCACGTCCCGACGCACGTGGCGAGCAATCGTATGATTTTGAATTTTTTGCAGTGCGCGATCCGGTATTGAACGCATTTGCTTTTCCCGGTGGTTTTATAGGGTTTCATTCCGGTCTGATACTTTCTGCCCAATCCGAATCTGAGCTGGCCTCGGTCATGGGACATGAAATTGGTCATGTGGCACAACGCCATATAGCCCGCATGATCGCGGGTCAGAAATATGATGCATTTATCCCTTTAGCTGCACTGGCGCTGGCCATCCTGGCTGCACGTTCCAGTCCTGATGCTGCTATGGCAGTGGCTGCAGGTGGGCAGGGGCTGGCTATCCAGAAACAATTGAATTTCAGCCGGGAGGCTGAACGCGAGGCTGATCGCATAGGCTTTCAGATTTTGCGGGACGCCGGTTTTGATACCAATGGCATGGTTGCTTTTTTTGGCCGCTTACAGGCATCAATGCGGAATTATACGGATAATGCCCCCGCCTATCTGCGCAGCCATCCGCTGACCAGCGATCGTATAGCCGATATCCAGGCCAGAGTGCTGGATCAGCGCTATCGCCAGGTCGAAGACAGTATTGACTTCTTTTTGATGAAAGCGCGCATTCGGGTCTTGCAAGACACTACGGTGCAGGGCTTGATGGATAGTAAAGCTGCATTTGAATTGCAAATAAAGTCGGAACGCTCGGAAGACCGAATTGCTGCTACTTATGGTTTAGCCTTCGTCGCCCTGAAGCAGTTAGATACGCTGAAGGCACAGTCTCTGTACAACCAGGCCAGAAAACTGGTGGAGCAAAGTAAATCAGCTCAAGCCACACTCACCCGTAGCAGCATGTTTGCCAGCCTCGCGATAGACATCGCCGTGGCTGAGAAGCGCTATACTCAGGCGATCGCTGATGCTGAAAAGTTTATGCAGCTATTACCTCTGTCGCGTGGACTGGTCTACCAGTATGCGGAAGCATTGATTGCGGCGAAGCTGGACGCTAAAGCTGAAGGATTTCTACGTGATCAGGTCGTTTTATACCGCCAGGATGCCCGTTTGCAGAATTTATTAGCCAAAGTTTATGCCGCACAGGGCAAGCAGGCCTTGCAACACATTGCTCTTGCTGAAGCTTATGCGATCCAGGTCAACTGGAAAGCCGCCATGCAGCAACTGGAGCTGGCCAGACGCGAGAAAGACGCTCAGTATTACGAATTATCTGTGATCGATGCCCGTGAGCGTGAATGGAAAGAGGCGCATAAGGACGAGCTGCTTGAAAAAGGAAAAAAATAGGCTGCCAGCCTTATTCCGTTTTAGGATTGACACAAATCGCTCCTGTCGAATAAGTCGCTTATTCGTGCAAGTCATCGCAAGTGGCCGGAAATTTGCGTAAGCCCTGTTGGTATCGACTACGTTCTTCAGGCACACATATTGCTTTTTGGTAAGAGTGAGAAATTAAGGAGTTTTCATGTTCGCATGGTTTAATGCAAAAGAGAGTAAGCAGTTTGGCGTGTCATTGGCTGAGTTTTATCTTGAGCGTGTGTTGGTTGAAGGGAAATCACGTACAAAAAAAAATGTGGGAATGAAGCAGGCAGAGCTTTTATTGAAATTGCAGGCGCAGTTACGAACTTTTACAACTAGCCATTCGTTAAACGTATACAAGAAAGCCGCATTGAGTAATGCTTTTCAATGGAAGTTGAAGGACGCAGGCTTGGAAGGTGAGCAGGTTGATCAATTGGTCAGATGGCTAACCAGACAACTGTAGACTTCTGACATCAGTGGCCATGAAGCCTGATGAATGCGTATTTTGATTTTTGTACAAACTATGATCATTAGGCCTCGCCGGCGCAATCCAGCATCACTCCTGAGCTGCGTTCGTATTACTTTTTTCTGCCTTTGATAAAACATGACTTTGCTTAACCGTTTCCGCGCATTTTTGAGTAAAAAAGAGAGCCACCACTCTTTAGTTGAACCTGTATCGAGTCAGCGCGTCAATGAAGTGCAGCAGGCCATAGCGCTGATTGAGCAAGGAAATGCGCTGGAAGAGCAGGGTAAGTCTGATCTGGCCTTGCAGAAGTACCGCCAGGCGAGCAGCACCGACCCGCAGTCGGCACGTGCCCATCTGAATATAGGAAATATTCACACATCCGCAGGTCGCTTCAATGATGCCTTGCGCGAATACCGTACGGCGATTTCCAAGCAGGCAGATTATGTTGGCGCTCATTTCAATCTGGGACGTACCTATATGCTCGCCGCACAGCCGGAAGCGGCGCAAACCGCGTTCCAGACCGCGCTGGCGCTGGATCCTTCATTTGCACATGCCTATATCGCGCTTGGCAATGTACAGGCTGAACTGGGAAAAACAGAGGCGTCTGTCGCCAGTTATGAAAAAGCACTGACACTGACGCCGGATAATCCTGAGATTTATCGCAATCTGGCGCTCACTTATTCTGAGCAAAGGGCGCATGCCAAGGCGATAGAGAAATTTGAGCGCATACTGGAAATGGACCCGGCATCTGAATTAGCTCACCACGAATTGATCATAGTCTATCAACGCATGGGAGCCTTAGATAAAGTACTTGATGTATGCCGCCACGCGTTGCGTCAAAGCCCAGATTCTGCTCCTGTTTACACGCAATTATTATTCCAGCTCTCCCATGACGTGCATACCAGTCCGCAAGACTTGTTTGCGCAACACAAAGAATTTGCGACTAAATTTGAATTACCATTACAGTCTGCCCGCTACCAGCATGAGCCTGCAGGCTCAGCCGACAAGCAACTGCGCGTGGGTATCGTCAGTGCGGATTTACGTGGGCATGCGGTTACGTCTTTTATCGAACCTTTGCTGCGCGCATTGGCAGTTGTTCCGGATGTGGAACTACATATTTTCTATAATTTTCCGGAAGAGGACGAGGCGAGTGCGCGTTTGCGTACTTTCTTGCCGCTTTGGAAAAACGTGGCTGCATTGACTTATGAGCAGTTTGCTCAGCTGGTAGTGGACGATGAGATCGATATCCTGATTGATTTGTCTGGTCATACGCAAGGTCATCGCCTGTTATCGTTTGCACGCCGTCCGGCACCGGTGCAAGTCAGCTGGCTCGGTTATCCGGGTACTACCGGATTGCAAGAGATGGATTATTTCATCGCCGATCATCATTTTTTACCTTACCCTGAGTTTGATGCATGGTTCACCGAAAAACTGGTACGTTTGCCGGTTACCACGACTTTTCTGCCGTTTGAGGCGGCACCGGAAGTGTCACCATCGCCCTTATTGCAACGCTCGCATCTGACTTTCGGCAGCTTCAACCGCGCCAATAAGATTAGCCGTGAAGTGGTGGCTTTATGGGCCCAGGTACTACGCGATATACCTGATGCACGTATGAAGCTGGCAGGTTTGCCTGGGCTGATGGATTATCAGTTTTTGATTAACTGGTTTCAGGAAGAGGGTATTTCTGCAGACAGGCTGGATTTTTATACCCGCACCTATATGGAAGATTATCTGGCCTCACACAAAGAAGTCGATGTCTGCCTGGATACCTTCCCCTACACCGGTGGTACAACGACTAACCATGCGATGTGGATGGGGGTGCCTACGTTGACCCTGACCGGAAAAACGGCGCCTGGAAGGCAGTCTGCTGCCAACTTACTGCACGTCGGTATTGCTGAGCATTTCGTTGCTGACTCTGAGCAGGACTTCGTAGCAAAAGCAGTCTGGCTCAATGAAAACCGCAGCTATCTGACTGAATTGAGGATGCAGTTACGCGGGCAGTTTGCCAAATCCGGGTTTTTACAGCCAGAGCAAGTCGCACATGCATTGCATGCTGCTTTACGCCAGATGTGGGTATACCGGTGTCAGGCCGAGTCCGCACGGCCGTTCGAGGTATTGCGGCAGGATGCCACCTATGTTTGTCGTCCCTTGGAAGGGCGCTCAAAATGAGCAAAGACCCGGTATATGTGACGCGCCCCAGTCTGCCACCGCTGGCAGATATGCTGCCCTATCTGGAAAAAATCTGGCAGACCGGCATCCTGACCAATGGTGGCCCTATGCACCAGGAGTTGGAGCTGGCTTTGGCGCGTTATCTGAATGTACCGTATATCTCCCTTTTTTCGAATGCAACTATCGCTCTGATTGCTGCGTTCAAAGCTTTGCATTTAAGTGGTGAAGTTATTACGACGCCATATTCATTTGTCGCGACTTCCCACGCTTTGTTATGGAATCAGATTACCCCTGTGTTTGTCGATATTGATCCAATCACTCTGAATCTGAATCCTGAGCTGATTGAAGCAGCGATTACCGACAAGACCACAGCGATTTTACCTGTGCACTGCTATGGCGTGCCCTGCAATGTAGACGCCATACAGGCGATAGCAGATAAATACGGTTTGAAAGTTATTTATGATGCTGCGCACGCATTTTCTGTGCGTCAGGGTCAGCGCAGCATACTTAGTGCAGGTGATCTGTCTGTCTTAAGTTTTCATGCGACCAAAGTGTTCAATACCTTCGAAGGCGGTGCCATCGTCTCACCGGATGAGGCAAGCAAACGGCATATTGATCACTTAAAGAATTTTGGATTTGTCGATGAGGTCAGTGTGGTCGAGATTGGCATCAACGGGAAAATGAATGAATTTCAGGCTGCTGTAGGTTTGCTGCAGTTACAGCGTGTCGATGCGGCGATACAGAGTCGTGCTGAAATAGATCGCTATTACCGCGAACAACTGGCGAACGTGAAAGGGATATCTTTTCTACATACTCCAGCTGACTGGAGCTCCAATTTTTCTTATTTTCCGATTCAAATTGGCAGTGAATTTCCTGTGTCGCGCGATGCGCTGTATCACCACTTCAAACAGCATGATATCCATCCCAGACGCTATTTTTATCCTTTGATACCAGAATTCGAAATGTACCGGCACCTGGCTTCCGCCAATATTGCGAACCTGCCGGTAGCTAAGCAAGTCTCAGAACGTGTTTTATGTTTGCCGATTTATCCCGACATGCCGCTTGAAGTGCGACAGAAAATCGTCGATCTGATCCGAACGCTGGGGCAGGGAGCTGAGGCATGAAAGCATATGCCAGCATACAGGCGCTTGCGTATGCATTGCCTGAACAGATTTTAGACAATGCCGAGCTGGCGCAGATATTCCCTGAGTGGACCGCTGAGAAGATCTTTGAAAAAACCGGTATCCGTCAGCGCCATATCGCAGCAGCCGGGCAGACTGCAGCTGACCTTGCTGTGCAGGCTGCAAAGAAGTTATTTACTACGCCGGAAATTTCTCCGGCCAGCATAGATTATTTACTGTTTTGCACCCAGACACCGGATTATCTGCTACCCAGCTCGGCCTGTCTGATTCATCAGCAATTAGGTCTGTCTTCTGCTTGTCCCGCGCTGGATTTGAATATGGGCTGCTCCGGCTATGTCTATGGTTTGTCCGTCGCAAAAGCTCTGGTCGAGTCAGGCATGGCGAACAATGTTTTACTGCTGACGGGGGATACTTATACCAAGTTAATTGCAGAAAATGACCGCAGTGTACGGCCTTTGTTTGGTGATGCGGCAACCGCAACGCTGATTCAGGCAAAACCGGGTGAGCTGGCAGCGATATCTGCGTTTAACATGGGAACTGATGGCAGTGGCTATGAGCATTTGATCGTGCCGCAAAGCGGCTGTCGCTCTATGGGGTGCGATGAAGCAGCTGTGTTTACTGATCATGCAGGTCATGTCAGGGATGCGTCCAGACTGTATATGAACGGCCCTGAAATATTGAAGTTCACGCTGCAAAAAATTCCCGGACTATGTAAAGAGACCCTGGAGCTGGGCGGCCTGGGCTGGGATGGCATCGATATGCTGATACTGCATCAGGCGAATCGCTTTTTGCTGGAAGCACTCAGAAAGAAAATTGGCATTGCTGCAGAACGGTTTTTAATCGAACTGGAACATGTGGGAAATACGGTTTCCTCATCAATTCCGCTGGCGCTGGCTATCAGCATAGAAAAAGGCTGGAATGCGGAACATAAGACAGTGCTGCTGGCCGGTTTTGGCGTAGGCTATTCCTGGGGCGCTTGTATAATCCGGTTCGATCAAAAACTTATCGTAAGAAGTTAAAGAATTTATTTTCAGGAGTAAGGTATGCAAGAATTTTTTGAAGGTATGGCGGAGATTCTGGAGCTGGATAGCGGGCAGATACAGCCGGATCTGAGTCTGCAGGATTATGCCTGGGATTCTTTGGCGGTAGTATCGACCATGGCGCTGGTTGACGATGTGTACTCAGTGATGCTGGATGGCCAGGCGCTGGCAAAATGCACTACTGTTGCTGACATTCTGGCGCTGATAGACGCGGCGAAGAAAGACTGATATGAGTGCCACTGATGCGCAGACCGGCTTGCAGATTCGCGTTGATCACGTTGCTATCCGCGGCGTAGTCAGCGCTGTTCCTCAGCAAACTTGCACGAATCAGGATTTCGCAGACCGCTTTGATACTCAGGTGATTGATGAGATCACCAAGATGACTGGTGTCGAGCGCAGGCATATTGCGGGCCCCAATCAGACCACGGCCGATCTGGCGGAAGCTGCAGCAAGTCGCTTGTTGAGTCAACTTGCCTGGTCAGCCGAAAGCGTGGATGCAGTGATTTTCGTATCGCAAACACCGGATTTCCGTTTGCCGGCGACTGCTTGCACCTTGCAGCACAGGCTGGGCTTATCTAAGAATTGTGCAGCACTGGATGTTAACCTGGGTTGCTCCGGTTATGTGTATGGCTTGTGGCTTGCTTCACGCTTAATTGATGGTCTTGCTGTCAAACGTGTGCTGCTATTGGCCGGAGACACCTCCAGCAAACTGGTTAATACGGAGGACCGGGCGACTGCTCTATTGTTTGGTGATGCCGGAACTGCGACTGCGCTGGAGTATAACGAACAAGCTCAACCCGCGTATTACGTGATTGGGACGGATGGCGGCGGCGCACGTCATCTGATGGTGCCACGCAGCCCGGTACGTGCAGAGCAACAAGAGGATGCACGTCTTAGTCAGCTGAATCCCGACTATTTGTATATGGATGGCGCACAAGTATTCAACTTCACAATCAGCAGCGTACCGGCATTAGTCAAGCAGTTGCTGAGTTTTTCCGGGCAAACGTTGGAAAGCACTGAACACTTCCTGTTTCATCAGGCAAATGCCTTCATGCTGCGGCACATCGCCAAAAAACTCAAGATTCCTGCCGACCAGTTTTCTTTGAATTTACAGCGCTTCGGTAACACTTCCAGCGCTTCTATTCCCTTGTTACTGACCGATATATGCCGCGAGACTCCCTTACGTGAACGCGTTGTGATGGCTGGTTTTGGTGTTGGCTATTCCTGGGCTGCGGTCAGTTGCGATCTCAGCCTGATGCAAGTCACAGATTTAATTGAAGTCGAGTCATGATATTTAAAGAAAATGCTTTGCAGGGGCGACACATACTGGTCACGGGAGCTTCGTCCGGAATTGGACGTGCAGCTGCGATTGCCATGGCGGCTTGCGGTGCCAGATTATGTCTGAGTGGACGCGATGCGGCGAGACTGGACGAAACCCTGCAAGCCTTAGGCGGATCAGGGCATTACTGTGTACCGGCTGAGCTGGATGGCAGTGATCAGCTCGTCGAACTGGTGCAAAAAACGGCACAGTTACATGGCCCGTTTAGTGGCATGTTCCATGCGGCCGGTATCAGCATGTTACGTCCCGCAAAACTGTCTAAGGAAAAGCAGTTTGATGAAATATATGCTTCCAGTGTGAAGTCGGCGATGGCATTGGCGCGCGCGGCGTCGCTGCGCGGTGTGATGGAAGACGGCAGTGCCATCGTGATGATGTCGTCCGTGGCAGCAACGCGTGGGCAGGCTGGCATGGCGCTGTACTCTTCAGCGAAAGCAGCGACAGAAGGCTTGGTGCGCTCACTTGCTGTCGAGTTTGCTCCACGTCGCATTCGCGTGAATGCGATTGCTGCCGGTGCTGTGGAAACAGCGATGCATGCGCAACTGACCCATACATTGGGTGAGCAGTCCTTGTCTGCATATGAGCAAAAGCATTTGCTGGGATTTGGGACTGTGGACGATATTGCCGGCGCCGTGATCTATCTGATGGCAGAGTCCGGACGCTGGATTACAGGTAGCAGCTTGTCTGTCGATGGCGGTTATTCAGTAAGGTAAAAGATGATTCTCCCAACTCAACTCATACTGGCTGGTGCCGGCGGCATGGGCCAGGAATTACTGGCCCTGCTGGCGCCGGATATTGCCAGTGGACGTGTGGTTATCCGTGGCATCATTGATGACACGATTGCGCCCACCCCCTGTTTTTCTGCTGATTTTCCCTATCCGGTACTTGGTGGCATTGCCGGTTTTCAGCCAGAGCCTGAAGACCGGATTCTGCTTGCGATAGGCGAGCCTCAGGCCAGGATGACGGTGGCACGTGCACTCAGAAAACAGGGCGCACGTTTCTATACCTACGTCCATGCGAATGTGATTATTGCACCCAATGCCAGCATAGGTGAAGGCGTAGTGATTTACCCGTTCTGCCTGATTTCAGCCAATACCCGGATTGCGGATTTTGTCGTGATTAACACTCATTCCGGTGCCGGACATGATGTGGATATCGGCGAGTCCAGCGTCATTTGTGCGCATGTGGATCTGACCGGACATGTGAAGATAGGCAGCGCGGTACTGGTCGGTTCGCACGCTTCGGTATTGCCGTCAGTCGTCGTGGGCGATGGCGCCAGGATAGGTGCCGGTGCCATCGTGGTCCGGAGGGTGCGCGAGCAGACTACCGTTTATGCGCAACCAGCCAGAACACTGACATGATGAACACACGATTACGCGACCACTACTGGCACTTGCTATGCCACCGTTCCGAATTACCGCAGCCGGGAGATTTTCTGCGTCTGCAATGGCTGGGGCAGGAAGTCGTCGCAGCCAATGATGCGGGTGAGATTATTGTTTTTGATAATTTGTGCCCGCACCGTGGCGCGCGTTTTTTTGATGCCGAATACGGCAATGCTCCCATCAGTTGTGCCTATCATGGCTGGACATTTCAAGCCGGGACTTTACTGATACCTGCGCGTGAAAAGTATAAGGCCTGTGAATTAAGCAAAGTCAGCATGGGTATGCTGAAGACGGAATGGTGTGGTGATTTTCTGTTTGCCTCAGTGAAGCCAGCGCATACGCTGGACATGCAATTAGGCGACTTGTCGCAACAACTGGCATCCATTTCTATGGATATTAACGGACGTGCCGACTGGAATGCCTATACCTATGAGTGCGATTGGAAAATCGCCATTGAAAATGGTCTGGATTCGCTGCATACGCCCTACGTCCATACTGAGACCTTGGGGCGCTTAAGCTTGTCTGATCCTGAAAATGCCTATGTCGCAGACAATTCAACAGCGTCTTTTCAGATTACTGATACGTCTGTGTCTAAGAAGCTCAGGTCAGCTGCGCGCTTGTTTTCTCGCACTGAGCCGATAGATGGATACATCAGTATTTATCTGTTCCCATTCACGATGCTGACGTCTACCTGTGGCCTGTCGTATTCGCTGCAGAATTTTTTCCCATCAGCGCAAGAACAAAAAACCCATTTTTACAGCCGCTTATTGAAAACTTCATTAAGGACGGGTGTGCCAGCCGCCAGCATGGATCATTTTTTTCTATCCACTGCTGAGGTCAACCGTCAGGTTTTCCGGGAAGATCATGATATCTGTAGCCGCATACCCATACAGAGCTATGACTGGAATGATGTCAGCCGTTTATCTGTGGATGAAGAAAAAATTATTCACTTCAGAAAAAGCTTGCAGCGTGTCGCCAGTGCAGGTGATGTTTAAGCACTCCAGCTTGTCAGCTGTCCAGTCGTGGCGTCGCTTGAAACGGATAGCTGGACCTGAGCGACTGGGCCTTGCCTTTGCGCAGACGCACAGCAGCTATGATACCCGGCAGTTCCAGCCATAAATCACTGGCCTGATCAGCTTCTATCCATTGCATCAATGCTTCAGTGCTGAGGACCTGAGCCTGTTGATCACGGATACGATCGAGGCAGTCGGCGATGTCTCTGTCATCGAGCAGGCATAAGTTGTGTTCACTGATAAAAAACAGCCGGCCAGTTTCGTCCATCACTGCCTCGTGTAGCTGATGCAGAACTGTGCCGGTATGTAGTTGCAGATGGCTTGGTGAGAGCGTACAGATATAAGGTGCCGCTTCCAGGTCGACATAGACGCGTTGCGGGCCATTCTGGAAATACCAGCGATCGTCCTCATCATGGGTGTAATTACGCTGTATGAAGCTGATCAGACTGGGGTGGCGAATGATATCACCGGGCAGGCCGAGTGCCTGACAGCGCTCATCGCGCATACGCCACTGGCCGCGTGCATCGAGTGCCAGCCAGCCAAAACAATGGGGTACATTGGGCCATTTCGTCATGGCTGCTTTGACTATCTCATCCATCATTCACCTGTTTCTGTATGCACTTTGCTATGGAGTGCGCTGTTACGCTTTGTGTTTGAATATCCGTCTGAGCGCTTATAAAAACTGCTCAAAATAGCCAAGAATTTTTTGCGGCAGCCAGTCCAGTTTTCCGGGGAATCCACCCGTCGCAAAGCCAACATGGCCGCCATGTTGCGGGTAGTCCAGTGTGACACACAGCGCAGCCTGTCGGGGTAAATGCTGGCCTGGCAGGAAAGGGTCATTCCTGGCGTTCAGTACCAGTGCAGGAATACGAATATCGTTCAATATCCAGCGGGCGCTGGCACGATGCCAGTAATCGTCAGTATCGCGATAGCCGTGCAAAGGCGCCGTGACCACGTTGTCGAACTCGTACAGGTTCTGCGCTGCCAGCATGCGCTGCTGATCAAACAGACCGGGGAATTGCCTGAGCTTTTGCAAACATTTTGGTTTCAGCGTCTTCAGGAACATGCGGGTGTACAGCATGTTCAGTCCGCCAGACAAAGCAGCGCCACCCTGTGCCAGATCCAGCGGTGCAGAGACCGCGCATACCGCATCTGCCAGGCTGGCCTGATGTTGAGATTCGCCGGTCCAGCGTAATAAGGCATTGCCACCCAACGAAACACCGGCCGCAAAAAAACGCGCTGTTGTATGCTGAGTCCGCCAGTGCTGATGCAGGCGGCGCAGTATCCAGTTGATTTCTGTCGAGTCGCCGGAATGGTAAAAGCGCGGCGCCTGATTGAGTTCGCCTGAGCAGCCACGGAAATGCGGTATCACTCCTGACCAGCCACGCTGCTGCAGCGCATGCATCAGCGCCTGGGCATAATGACTTTGACTTGATCCTTCGAGACCGTGAAACAGCACCACGCAAGGCTGACCCGGCTGGCCATCGAGAAAATCCACATCGATGAAATCCTGGTCTGGCGTTTGCCAGCGTTCGCGCCGTAGCGCGACTGCAGGACGCGGCATCCACAGTGCAGGAAGTATGGTTTGCAGATGGCCACCGGGCAGCCATGCAGGAGCCTGATAAGTCATGGTCAGTGCAGGGTACTGGCTTTGAACAGATCCAGTGGCGCTTTGCCTGCTGCAACGGAGGAGTGATGCATGGTGATGCGCCATCCTTGCGGTGTTTTCATGTACACGTTGGTCGCCAGGATGTGGATGTCGGCTAATTGTTCATTAGGGCGCTGTATCTGCTCGATCACACTGTGCACAGCGGTCAGCATATTATGCGTCGCATGGATTTGATGCGCCTGCACTTGTACGCCACCGCGTTCGAAAATGGCTTCCCATGAAGCCCTGATCGCGGCATGCCCAATCAGGCGCGGCGCGCCGGGATGGATGCAGACGATTTCTTCATCCTCTGCCCACAGCGCCATCATGGCTTCAAGGTCAGCACGGCTCAGCGCATCATAAAAGGCAGCTTCGGTTTCTTCCGGGCTGCCGTTCATTTGCTTTTTGGCTGGCATATTTTGATCCGGTTTCAGACAGGCCTGATTAATGCGCCTTGAGCACAGTGCCGGGTGCCAGTTTGTATTTGGTGCCGCAATAAGAGCAAGTCGCTTCGCCGCCATGGGACAGGTCCAGGAACACGCGTGGGTGCGAGGACCACAAAGGCATGGCTGGATTTGGACAATGTGCAGGCAGATCTTTGGCTTGCAGTTCAACGACATTGTTCGCAGTATTTGGGGTGGACATAAGCGCTCCGTGGGTAAGTGTCATCAGTCAGCTGACAGCGGGGTCAGCGTTAAGCCGCGATTTTAACGGATTTGCGCTACTTCGGTCAGCGTTCTGCGCTGATTTTCATTCAAGGCTAGAATACCGGTCTGCCTGCGACTGTCGGTGCGCTGTAGCGCTTAGCCCGACTCCCGCAACTGATCAGACTCAGCGCTTAGCGCCGCTACAGGCGGCGCTGCGGTTCGAAACTGAACGATTTCAACGCTCACTGCCTGGCTGACGCTGTGCACGTGGGTCAATTTTTTCTTAAAGTCAGAATGCATGACGTCGATTAAAACAAATCAGGATGCCTGGAAAGAGGCGCTGCAAGCCGGTGCGCCTACCTGGTTCGGTATCGCTGCCTGGGGCTTAGTGGTTGGTGTGGCCATGATTAAGGCGGGTCTCAGCACGCCGCAAGCGCTGGGTATGACGCTACTGGTGTTTGCCGGTTCGGCTCAGCTGGCATCTCTGCCTTTGCTGGCGGCACATGCGCCGCTGTGGGTGATTTTTGCGACCGCACTGGCGGTGAACCTGCGTTTCGTGATTTTTTCCGCGATACTCGCGCCGCATTTTGCCCATCTGCCGCTGCGTACCCGCGCGTGGCTAGGGTATACCTCAGGCGACTTGTCGGTCAGCCTGTTTTTACAGAAATACCCGGAACTCAGCGATGCCAAAGGGAAGCTGACGTATCTGAAGGGCTTGATTTTCCCTAATTGGCTATCCTGGCAGGTCGGATCCATCATCGGTATTCTGGCCGGCAGCCAGGTGCCGGAATCCTGGGGGCTGGGCTTTGCCGGTACGCTGGCGATACTCTGCGTCATGCTGCCCTTGATACTCAACCGTGCCGCAACTGTGGGTGTGCTGGTATCGGGCGCCGCAGCACTGGTAACTTTTGCCTGGCCCTATAAGCTGGGCTTACTGTTTTCCGTTGTAGCCGGTATGGCAGCAGCGATGCTGTTTGAAGAATACTGCACACCGCGTGCAGCTGAGGAGCAGCATGATGCATGATCTTGATGTCTGGCTCACGATTGCATTGTTAGTACTCGCTACTTTTATTGCGCGCAGTGGCTTTTGGCTGGTCGGCAGCCGGGTGCAATTGCCTAAGCGGGTGCAGGATGGTTTGCGCTATGCGCCAGCCTGTGCACTGGCAGCTCTGATATTCCCGGATTTACTGATGCTGCAAGGTCAGTTGGCGATCAGCTGGAATCAGCCCAGACTGGTGGCAGGTTTGCTGGCCACCGCTTTTTTTCTGGTCAGACGCAATATGCTGCACACCATCCTGTTCGGGATGGCAGTATTCACTTACCTCAGGCTGGGCCAATAGGCTGGAGCCAGTCTGTCTGCGGCCTGCAGGATAAAAGTGGTATCAAACCAAGAAAACGCTATAGCCACGGCTGGCGCTTTGGTAAAATAGCGAATTCACTCCAATTTCTGAGAAAAAACGCGCCGCAATTGTAGATGTTGCAATGCCTTCAGGCCTGCACGACAGCATGCTGGCCAGACCGTAGCGGTCATCTCATTAAGAACGGAGCGCAGATTTCCTCACTTTGATACTGAAAAGACGATGCAATTCAACCGACTCAGCGATCTCATCGCAGCTAATCAGCTCCAGGGCAAGCGCGTATTTATCCGTGCTGATCTCAATGTTCCACAAGATGATGCCGGTCAGATTACCGAAGACACCCGCATCCGCGCCTCCGTCCCTGCAATACAACAGGCTTTGCAAGCCGGTGCTGCTGTGATGGTGACTTCCCATCTGGGACGTCCGGTTGAAGGCGAATTCAAGCCTGAAGACAGCCTGGCGCCAGTCGCACAGCGTCTGTCTGAGTTGCTGGGCCTGCCAGTTGCATTGAAACAGAACTGGCTGGACGGCGTCGACGTCGCACCTGGTCAAGTGGTATTGCTGGAGAATTGCCGCGTCAATAAAGGCGAAAAGAAAAATGACGATGCACTGGCGCAGAAAATGGCGGCTTTGTGCGACGTGTATGTGAACGATGCCTTCGGTACCGCGCACCGTGCAGAAGCAACGACCCATGGCATCGCTAAATACGCACCCGTCGTGTGCGCTGGTCCTCTGCTGTCCGCAGAACTCGATGCGCTGGGTAAGGCACTCGGTCAGCCGGCCCGTCCGCTGGTCGCGATTGTGGCTGGCTCCAAAGTATCCAGCAAACTGACTATCCTCAAATCGCTGGCAGATAAAGTCGATAACCTGATCGTAGGCGGCGGTATCGCCAATACCTTCATGCTGGCATCCGGTTTGAAAATTGGTAAGTCGCTGGCGGAAGCCGATCTGGTCGAAGAAGCTAAAGCGATTATCGACATGATGGCTAAGCGTGGTGCTTCGGTGCCGATTCCTACTGACGTGGTATGCGCCAAAGAATTCGCAGCGACCGCCGTGGCAACGGTGAAAGCCGTCGCGGATGTGGCTGATGATGACATGATCCTCGATATCGGCCCTGAAACGGCTGCCAAGCTGGCGGAACAGATACGCCAGGCTGGTACTATCGTCTGGAATGGCCCGGTCGGTGTGTTTGAATTTGACCAGTTTGGTCAGGGCACTAAAGTGCTGGCGAATGCGATCGCTGAATCCTCTGGTTTCTCTATCGCCGGTGGCGGTGATACCCTGGCAGCGATTGCCAAATACCATATCGCTGATCGCGTTGGCTATATCTCCACTGGTGGCGGCGCTTTCCTGGAATTCCTGGAAGGTAAAACACTGCCTGCAGTAGAAATTTTGTTGCAGCGCGCAGCAGGCTGACCGTCAGTGCAGGCAGCGGGCGACTCAGCTGAGCGCCGGCTGTTTGTCTGTCTTTACGCCTGCATCGCCAGGAAGCAGATGCAGGCTGAAAAAAATAAAAAAATACGCAAAAGCGTACTGTTTGTTAGATGTATAAGTGCATTGTTTGTAATCGCCTTATTTGTAATCGCATTTTTCGTCCACATTAAAAACTGAACTTTATACTCAGGAGACCCGATGTCACGTGCTACCAAAATCGTCGCTACGATAGGACCTGCTTCTAATGATCCGGATACGCTGAAGCGTATGATCAAAGCTGGCGTGAATGTCGTACGGCTGAATTTTTCACATGGTAAGGCACAGGATCATATCGACCGTGCCGGCATGGTGCGTCAGGCTGCGGCTGAGTGTGGACGCGAAATTGCGATTATGGCCGATTTGCAAGGGCCGAAAATCCGTATCGGTAAGTTTGAACAGTCCAAAATCCAGATCGCAAATGGCGACAAATTTATTCTGGATGCAGATTGCACCATGGGTAATCAGGAACGTGTAGGACTGGATTACAAGGCCTTGCCGCGCGATGTGAAACCGGCTGACGTGTTATTACTCAACGATGGTCTGATCGTTTTGGTGGTTGAGAAAATCACAGGCAATGAAATTCACACCATTGTTAAAATCGGTGGCGAATTATCCAATAACAAAGGTATTAACCGTCAGGGCGGCGGTTTGACCGCACCGGCGCTGACGGCCAAAGACATGGAAGACATCAAGACGGCGATGTCGTTTCAGGCCGATTACATCGCTGTCTCATTTCCGAAAAACGCCACCGATATGGAAATGGCGCGCCAGTTATCGAATATCGCCGGTGAGCCGTATAACCACAAGCCGATGATGATCGCCAAGATAGAGCGCGCTGAAGCGATTCCGGTCTTGCAGGAAATTCTGGATGCATCGGATGGCATTATGGTGGCGCGTGGTGATCTGGCGGTAGAAGTCGGAAATGCTGCGGTACCTGCACTGCAAAAGCGCATGATTAACATGGCACGCGCCTCGAATAAACTGGCGATCACAGCGACCCAGATGATGGAGTCCATGATCGTCAATGCCGTGCCTACCCGCGCTGAAGTGTCGGACGTGGCGAATGCGGTACTGGATGGCACTGATGCGGTGATGGCATCGGCCGAAACAGCCTCCGGCAAGTATCCGGTAGAGACCGTGGAAACCATGTCGGCGATTTGCCTGGAAGCGGAGAAGTTCCAGGAATCCAAGCTGGATGCAGATTTCATGAATCTGACCTTTACCCGCATCGATCAGTCTATCGCTTATGGCGCACTGTTCACTGCGCATCATTTACGGGTGAAGGCGATCGTTGCACTGACAGAGTCTGGCTCAACGGCATTGTGGATGAGCCGTCACAGCATAGACGTACCCCTGTTTGCGCTGACGCCTAGTATCGCGACGCAGCGTAAGGCTGCTTTGTACCGCAATGTGCGTACTTTTGCCTTGCCATCCTCCACTGACCGTGATGCAGTGTTAAATGCAGCAGAAACAGTTTTGCTGGAAAAAGGCGTGGTCAGCAAGGGTGACATGATCGTGGTGACCTGGGGTGAACCTATGGGCCAGGTCGGTGGTACCAATGCACTTAAAATTGTGAAAGTAGGTGGCTGAGCGGCTAGCGCCAATCGGCTTGGAAAAGGACAGAATTTGTAGTACTCAGCGCGGATACAAACCGCTGCGGACAAGGGGCTCTGTGTACACCGGGCCGTCATCGCTGCGGTATCCGTCTTGCTGAAGAAGTTTTGCTTGTTGCGTTGCTGCGCCAGATGTTTCTGCTGCGTCAGATGTGCCGGAAACCATGCCGCGTGTGGACCACAAGCCTTACCGTTTTTTTTATCGACCTTCTGGAGTTTATTATGCCTCTCGTTTCCATGCGTCAATTGCTGGATCATGCTGCCGAAAATGGCTATGGTCTGCCAGCGTTTAACGTCAACAATCTGGAACAAGTTACTGCGATTATGCAGGCTGCGGACGAAGTCGGCGCGCCTGTCATTATGCAAGCCTCGGCTGGTGCCCGTAAGTATGCCGGTGAAGCCTTCCTGCGTCATTTGATCGAAGCTGCGGTTGAAGCCTATCCGCACATCCCGGTTGTGATGCATCAGGATCACGGCCAGTCTCCTGCCGTGTGTATGGCTGCGATCAAATCCGGCTTTACTTCTGTGATGATGGATGGCTCGCTGATGGAAGACGGTAAATCTGTCGCCAGCTATGAATACAATATGGAAGTGTCACGCAAAGTGGTGGAATTTTCACACGCGATTGGTGTGACGGTTGAGGCGGAACTCGGTGTGTTGGGCTCGCTGGAAACCATGATGGGCGACAAGGAAGATGGCCACGGTGCTGATGGCAAAATGACCCGTGAACAATTGCTGACCGACGTGAATCAGGCTGCTGACTTTGTAAAAGCAACCCAGTGTGACGCGCTCGCGATTGCGATCGGTACCTCACACGGCGCTTACAAGTTCTCCCGTAAGCCTACCGGCGACATCCTGGCGATAGACCGCATCAAGGAAATCCACGCACGTATTCCTAATACCCATCTGGTGATGCACGGTTCTTCTTCCGTGCCTCAGGAACTGCTGGAAGAGATCCGTCAGTTCGGCGGCGACATGAAAGAAACTTATGGCGTTCCAGTTGAAGAAATCGTCACTGGTATTAAGCATGGCGTACGCAAGATCAATATCGATACCGATATCCGCCTGGCGATGACTGCCGCGATCCGTCGCTTCATGTTCGAAAATCCAGGTAAATTTGATCCGCGTGACTACCTGAAGCCAGCACGCGAAGCGGCTAAGCTGGTGTGCAAAGCACGCTATCTGTCCTTCGGTTGCGAAGGTCAGGCTGCCAAGATCAAGCCGATGTCACTCGAAAAAGTCGCAGAGCAATACAAAAAAGGCGCGTTGTCGCAGATCGTCAACTAAGCTGAAGTAGTCACCAGGGCGCAGATAATGCGCCCTGCGCATTTTTACGGATTCAGAAACGAGGCCGCTGACCGGTCTGGCAGACTGCAGTGTGGATCTGCCCGGGTTCTGAACCACAAACAGACACAAACAGACACAAACAGCAGTATCCAAAGTATCGAAATCACCATGACAACTCAAATCAATTCCACTCTCCATTCCCTGCCATTGCTCGGTCGCGGTAAAGTCCGTGACAACTATGCGGTCGGCGACGACAAATTATTGATCGTGACCAGCGATCGACTGTCGGCTTTCGACGTCATCATGAACGAGCCTATTCCTGAAAAAGGCCGCGTGCTGAATCAGATGGCGAATTTCTGGTTTGAAAAGCTTGGCCATATCGTGCCAAATCACTTAACTGGTATTGCGCCTGAGTCCGTGGTGGCAGCAGATGAAGCGGAACAGGTACGTGGTCGCGCCGTGGTCGCCAAACGTCTGCAACCTATCATGGTGGAAGCAGTGGTGCGTGGTTATATCATCGGTTCCGGCTGGAAGGATTATCAGGAAACTGGCGCGGTCTGCGGCATCACGCTGCCTGCCGGTTTGCCACAAGCGGCGAAACTGCCTGCGCCTATTTTTACGCCAGCTGCCAAAGCAGAGATGGGTGAGCACGATGAAAACATCAGCTTTGCCGATATGGAGCAAAGAATCGGTGCTGAGCTGGCGGCGAAAATCCGTGACATCAGTATTCAGTTGTATACCGAGGCATCTGAATATGCGGCAACACGCGGCATTATCATCGCCGATACCAAATTTGAATTCGGCCTCGATGAACAAGGCGTGCTGCATTTGATGGACGAAGTGCTGACTGCGGATTCTTCACGCTTCTGGCCTGCGGATTCCTATGCGACCGGTATTTCGCCACCTTCGTTCGACAAACAGTTTGTGCGCGATTATCTGGAAACCATCACCAGCTGGAACAAGACCGCACCCGCGCCGGCCTTGCCTCAGGATGTGATCGCCAATACCTCTGCCAAGTATCAGGAAGCGCTGCAGCGTCTGACTGGTGAAACCTTGAAGGCATGATCATGACTCAGGATAAAAAAGTTCAGGTCGGCGTCGTGATGGGTTCTTCGTCTGACTGGGATGTGATGCAGCATGCTGTCGCGGTTTTGAAGGAATTTGACATAGGCTTTGAAGCGCAGGTTGTCTCTGCCCATCGTATGCCGGACGAAATGTTCCGTTATGCCGAGACAGCACGGGAACGTGGTCTGCGTGGCATTATCGCCGGTGCTGGTGGCGCCGCCCATTTGCCAGGCATGATCGCAGCTAAAACTATCGTACCGGTATTTGGTGTGCCTGTGCCATCCAAGTATCTGCGTGGTGAAGACTCCTTGCTCTCTATCGTGCAGATGCCTAAGGGCATACCGGTTGCGACCTTTGCGATCGGTGAAGCCGGTGCGGCCAATGCGGCGCTGGCGGCGGTCGCGATGCTGGCCACCACCGATGCCGCACTGGCAGAAAAATTAGAGGCTTTCCGTGTACGCCAGACCCAGGTCGCACGCGACATGGTATTGCCAGTCTGATTGTTGTAGTGGGTGATGCTGGCCAGGCTGTGGCTTAGCCTGCATTGCTCGCATCGTTTGCATTCACAGCCTCGTTTGCGTGGTCTGCATAGTTGAGTGCTGTTTGAGTTGTGCAGCTGGTATGACTACCCTGCCAGCTTGTAGGTGTATTTTGCTGGCTCTGACTTCACTCAGATGAGGGGCCGGATTTTTAAACCTGAGGGGAGTCTGCCCCTCAGGGCTGAAGCGGCATAGCCCCGGCACAGCGACCAGCGCAAAGGTATAGCAGCCTTGCCTGGTCGCCACGCTAAAGCTTCAGCGCTATTCCTTTTCATTTTCAGTAAGACATCATGAATATCGACAAACAAGATCAGCCGCGCCAGCCGCTGTTACCGAATACCGCAGCAAGCCGACTGGGCATATTGGGTGGTGGTCAGTTGGGCCGTATGTTTGCCCACGCGGCGCAGGCGATGGGTTATCAGGTCGCCGTGCTGGAGCCCGAAGCGGCTTGTCCTGCGGCGCAAGTGGCAGAACACCACGTGCAACTGGCGTATGACGACGAACAAGGTCTGGCCTTGTTGTCCAGACTGGCACCGCGTGTCACCACCGAATTTGAAAATGTACCGGCGGACAGCCTGAAACTGCTGGCGACCGGCGGCTTCGTCGCACCCGCTGCAGCCTGTGTGTCGATCGCACAAGACCGTCTGGCGGAAAAGCATTTCTTCACCCGTTGTGGCCTGCATACCGGTGTGTATCCGGCACCGCACTGGGGCATCGCCTCAGAAGACGATCTGAAGAGTGTGAAAGACGATTTGTTACCAGGCATTCTGAAGACAACACGCATGGGCTATGACGGCAAGGGCCAGGTGCGCGTGCGCAATCGCGAGGAATTGCATACAGCTTATGCGCTGATGCAGGGACATTGTGTGCTCGAAAAAATGCTGCCGCTGGCGTATGAAGTGTCAGTGCTGGTTGCACGTGGCGTCGATGGCGAAGCGGTGGTCTATCCTATCGCTGAAAATGTACACCGCGATGGCATCCTGTTCACCACACTCGCGCCTAGCCCGAATGTATCGCCGGAAGTCGCGCGCCAGGCCCAGAAAGCGGCCCTGGATATCATTGCCGAGCTGGGCTATGTGGGCGTATTGTGTATCGAGTTCTTTGTATTGACTGATGGCTCTATCGTCGTCAATGAAATGGCGCCGCGTCCGCATAACAGCGGCCATTACACTATGGATGCCTGTGATACCAGCCAGTTTGAACAGCAAGTCCGCGCGCTGGCCCAACTGCCGTTGGGCAGTGTGCGTCAGCATTCAGCGGCTGCCATGCTGAATATACTCGGTGATGTCTGGTTTGATGGCGAACAGCAACGTGAGCCCGCCTGGGATCAGATACTCGCCATCCCAGGTGCGCATCTGCATTTGTATGGCAAGGCTGAAGCGCGCCGTGCGCGTAAGATGGGGCATGTCACTTTTGTCGCATCCAGCATGGAACTGGCCAGAGCCAATCTGCGCAGTGCCTGCGTCATCCTCGGAATAGCAGCGCCGGAGTCCGCATGAAAGCTGTAGCTTGTACCCCTTGCGCGATTGCTGAAGCAGCAGAAGCCTTAGAGAGCGGCTTGCTGGTCGCGTTCCCGACCGAGACCGTGTATGGCCTCGGTGCCGATGCCGAAAATCCGGATGCCGTGGCGCGCATTTATGAAGCCAAAGGCCGTCCCTCCAATCATCCCGTGATCGTGCATGTGGCGCCCGGTGCCGATATTTCTTACTGGGCACAGCAGATTCCCGAGCAGGCGCAGCAATTGATCGCCGCTTTCTGGCCTGGTCCGCTGACCCTGATCCTGAAGCGTGCTGCGCATATACCGGATGCGGTGTCCGGCGGACAGGACACCGTGGGCATACGTTGCCCATCGCATCCTGTGGCGCAGGAATTGCTGCGTGCTTTCAAAGGTGGGCGTGGTGGTCTGGCAGCCCCCTCAGCCAATAAATTCGGTCATGTCAGCCCGACCATGGCTGAACATGTGATGGAAGAATTTACCCAGGAACTGAGTCCTGGCGGACTGATTGCTGCCGTGCTCGATGGTGGTCAGAGTGACGTTGGTATTGAATCGACCATCGTTGATCTGAGCCGGTTGAGCACACACGGGCCAGTCTTGCTGCGTCCGGGGCATATCAGCGCAGCCCAGTTAGAGCAAGTCATGCAGATGCCGGTGGCCAGTCCTGATGCTGCTGCACCACGTGCTTCCGGCACGCTGGACGCACATTATGCGCCGCACACACCAGTGGTGCAGGTCAGGGCGGATGAGCTGGATCAGGTAGTAACCCGGTTGCAGGCTGCTGGCAAACAGATTGCGCTGATGAGCTACCAGGCGCATCCTGCGATACAGACTCAGGCCTGGCGTCATCTGCCCGCAGATCCTGTGTCATATGCGCATGATCTGTATGCCGGATTGCGTGAGCTGGATCATGCGCAGGCTGACCTGATTCTGGTCGAGGCTTTACCGCAAGAGCAGGATTGGCAGGGCGTGAACGACAGGCTGCGCCGTGCAGCTTTCGATTCGCGCGATGTGCTCGCACGAATGCTGGCCTGAGTGAGTTGAGCGGGTAAGTTGCCAGCTTATTTGTAAATCAGTTTCATCGCCAGGATGAAGGACGCAAGCATCAGCGTCACGATATTGGCGATGATTACTGGCCAGGCTGATAGCAGTATGCCGTAGGTGAGCCACATCAGAATACCGCCGATGAAAATCACATACATGCTCAGCGAAACGCCTTCTGCGCGTTTGCAGCGCCAGGTCATCCAGGCTTGAGGAACGAAGGCAGCAGTCGTCAGTACGGCTGCGATGTAGCCGATGATGTCGGAAGTTTGCATAGACTTATTACGGCAGGGTCTGAATAAATTGACCGGAATGATAAACCAGCGGGGCTTGTGGGGTAAATTCGCAATGCTCGACTTCGCCGACAAAAATCACATGATCGCCTTCGGGATAGCGGCTGCGGTTATGGCATTCAAACCAGGCAGAGGCACCTTTGAGGATAGGGTGTCCGGTACGCGATAAGCTGAATTCCACGCCTTCAAAACGATCTGTCTTTTTGCTGGCAAACTGTTCCGCCAGCCATCCTTGGTCGGCTGACAAGACATTTACTACATAGTGAGAATTGCCGCTGAAAACAGGCATGCTGTTGGCCGCATTGCCCAGACTCCAGAGGATCAGGGGCGGGTCCAGCGAAACCGAGTTGAAGGAGCTGGCAGTCAGCCCTAAAAACTGACCATCCGCGAGGCGGGTTGTAATGACGGTCACGCCTGTCGCGAACTGAGACAGGGCCTGGCGGAAATGGCGGGTATCGAATTCGCGCTTTTCAGCGCGCGGAGCGCGGGTGTGCATTGGGAGTCCATGGCTTTTTTGAGACATTATCCCAGATTTCCCTGCATTCGTAGAAGTCGATACTGCTTTCCTGTTCAGACGGCGGCACTGTGTTAAACTTGCGCCCTTGACGGATTCCTGATCCGGACTTTAAGTGGTTGATTTGTTTGGTTTTTTTTAAATACTGACAGGTTGAATGATATGAAGACACTAAGCAGCCTGGCTGGACGCCTGGGATTGTTAGTATGCCTGCTTTTCTGGGGTGCCAGCGCCTTTGCGCAAATGACGACGGAGCGTCAGTTCCCGCCCGGAACCAAGCGCGGCTTGCTCGATATGTCACGTTATCCGGATATACGGCTGGATGGCAAAGCGCGTTTTTTGTCGCCAGGTGCCAGGATTTTTAATAATGAGAATCTGCTGGTACTGCCTTCCACGCTGGATGCGCCCAAAATCATCGTCAATTACACCGAAAACACCATGGGTGATATTGATAAGGTCTGGATACTGACGACAGCGGAAATGCCTAAAGTTTTGCCTAAACCGGAAGTCTGGGCTCCGATGCCGTTTAAAAATCCGGAAATAAAGTAAATAGCTCGCCCCCGGCACGGCGATGCTTATGCTGTGAGGCTTAAGTGGCTGGCAGTACAGACGCGCTGCTGTAAGCACGAAATCCTGTGCTGTCATTGTTCCGGTGAGCCGGGCGAGGTGGCGAACTTGCTGTCAGTGGATGACTGAAGCGCAAACTTCCGTTTCATAGTTTTGCTTAAATTTTCAAAATAGTAGAAGTAGATAATGCAAAAAAAAGTATTTATTAAAACCTTTGGCTGCCAGATGAATGAGTATGACTCAGACAAAATGGCGGATGTATTGAATGTCTCTGAAGGTTTAGTCAAAACCGACACGCCGGAAGATGCGGATGTGATTCTGCTCAATACCTGCAGCGTGCGCGAAAAAGCCTCGGAAAAAGTGTTTTCCGACCTAGGGCGTCTGCGCGAGCTGAAAAAGAAAAATCCTGACTTGCTGATCGGTGTTGGCGGCTGTGTGGCGTCGCAGGAAGGCGAAGCCATCATTAAACGCGCCCCCTATGTCGACGTGGTATTTGGCCCACAGACGCTGCACCGCTTACCGCAACTGATCGATGCACGCCGCCATTCCGGCCGCTCGCAAGTAGATATCAGTTTCCCTGAAATCGAAAAATTTGATCACCTGCCACCAGCCAAGATAGAAGGCGCGACCGCCTATGTGTCTATCATGGAAGGATGCAGTAAGTATTGCAGTTACTGCGTCGTTCCTTATACCCGTGGTGAAGAAGTATCACGTCGTTTTGAAGATGTGCTGGCCGAAGTGGCCGGTCTCGCGGCGCAGGGCGTGAAAGAAATCTCATTGCTGGGGCAGAATGTGAATGCGTATCGCGGCGTGATGGAAGATGGCGAGATCGCCGACTTTGCCTTGCTGATCGAATACATCGCTGAATTCCCGGAAATTGAACGCATACGCTTTGTGACCAGCCATCCTAAGGAATTCACCCAGCGTCTGATTGATTGCTATGCCAAAGTGCCTAAACTGGTGAATCATTTGTATTTGCCAGCTCAGCATGGTTCTGACCGTATCCTGTCCGCTATGAAGCGCGGTTATACGGCGCTGGAATACAAATCGGTGCTGCGTCGTCTGAAGCAGGTGCGTCCGGATATTGCAGTATCTTCCGATTTCATCGTTGGTTTCCCGGGCGAGACGGACGAGGATTTCAATGCCTTGATGAAGCTGATTGAGGATGTAGGCTTCGATAACAGCTTCAGCTTTATTTTCAGTCCGCGTCCAGGCACGCCAGCGGCGAATCTGGCTGACGATACGCCGCAGGAATTGAAATTGCGCCGTTTGCAGCATCTGCAGGCAGTGATTGATGCGAATACCAAAAAATACAGCAACGCCATGATAGGCACCGTGCAGCGCATCCTGGTCGATGGCCGTTCTGTGAAGAACCCAGCCGAGTTGCAGGGCCGTACTGAAAACAATCGCGTCGTGAATTTCCCTGGTCCTGCCAGCCTGATCGGTACCCTGGTAGACACCCGTATCACGGAGTCGTATAACTATTCGCTGCGCGGCGAACTCATCGATGCGAAGGATGCGGCTGCATCATGATAAAAACGCCTGTGCCGGTTACGCATTTTGTTCCTCAGCCGCTGGATAATAACCGGCTGGCGAACCTGTGCGGTCCGCTCGATGAAAATCTGCGTCAGTTATCTGCGGCGCTGGATGTGACGATATTCCGCCGTGGTGAGAAATTCATTATCAGCGGGCATCAGGGCGAGCGTGCGCTGGCTTTGCTGGAGCATTTTTATGCAATGGCGAAAAAGCCTGTGTCTATCGACGAGGTGCAACTGGCGCTGGTGGAGCAACGTGCTCGCCAACATCAGGCCCAGAGCGCAGACAAACCCGAGCTGGTCAGCCCGATCCCGGCTGGTGCGGCGGCTTTACCGCTGACACCACCGGATGTCAGTGAGATTGAAAGTCCGCTGCTGAAAACCCGCCGCTCCGATTTGCGCGGGCGTACCCCGCTGCAGAATTACTATCTGAAATCGATCTTAGAGCACGACATCACCTTTGGTATCGGCCCGGCCGGAACCGGTAAGACTTATCTTGCGGTTGCCTGTGCGGTTGATGCGCTGGAGCGTGATGCTGTCAAACGCATTATCCTGACACGTCCGGCTGTAGAGGCCGGTGAGCGGCTGGGTTTTCTGCCGGGGGATCTGGCGCAGAAAGTCGATCCCTACCTGCGTCCTTTGTATGACGCGCTGTACGACTTACTGGGTTTCGACCGCACGCAGAAGCTGTTTGAAAAACAAGTGATAGAAATCGCGCCGCTTGCGTATATGCGTGGCCGCACCCTGAACCACGCGTTCATCATTTTGGATGAGGCACAAAACACCACGCCGGAGCAGATGAAGATGTTCCTGACCCGCATAGGCTTCGGCAGTAAAGCGGTGGTGACCGGCGATCCTTCTCAGGTGGATTTGCAGCGCGGACAGCGCAGTGGCTTGATGGATGCCTGCCATGTGCTGAAAGAGGTGCGCGGCATCGCCTACACCCAGTTCACCAGCGCCGACATTGTGCGGCACCCGCTGGTAGGCCGCATCGTCGATGCCTATGAAGCCGCCAGCGAGCACAGCGCAGCCCACCAGGCTGCACTTGGCATGTTTAAAACCGGCAGTTCTGCCTCTACTTCCACACTCAGTACCTCACATCATGGCCGTAAAAAATCCAGCTAAACCTAAACTGACTTTATCCGTGCAGTACGCAGATGCCAGACTGCAGGACGTTCTGCCAAGGCCGCTGCTCAGAAAAACGGTGCAGGCTGCTTTGTTTTTCCCGGCAGAGCTGAACCTGCGTTTTGTCGATGCCGAAGAAGGACAAGTGCTGAATCGCGATTACCGCGGCAAAGACTATGCGACCAATGTACTGACCTTTGCCTACACCGAAGATCAGGATGCCGAAGTGACTCAGGCTGACATCATTTTGTGTACCGATGTCTTGCAGCGTGAAGCCGCGGAACAGGGCAAAGCGGTAGTCGATCATGCACAGCATCTGATTGTGCATGGCGTCTTGCATGCGCAGGGCTATGATCACGAAGTTGACGAAGAAGCGGAAGAGATGGAAGCGCTGGAAATTGAAATCCTCGCGGCGCTGGGTTTAGCCAATCCTTATCAGGAGTAAGCCTGTATGCAATTTCCCTGGCAGCGACACTACGGTCAGCGCATTACGATGGGCGGTCGCGATGTGGTGGTGTTTGGTATGGAGCGCCACTACTGGCAGGATATTTACTACTATGCGATGACGTCCAGCTGGCCACAGTTTTTTCTGGCGGCGGCACTGGTTTTTCTGAGTTTCAATCTGATTTTCGCCAGTCTCTACATGCTGGGCGAGCATCCGATAGCGAATATGGCGCCGGATAATTTTCTGGGTGCTTTTTTCTTTAGCGTGGAAACCCTTGCGACCGTCGGCTATGGAGATATGCATCCGCAAACCGTGTATGCGCACTGGGTGTCGACGACAGAAATTTTTGTCGGGATGGCCAGCGTCGCTTTGATCACGGGGGTGATGTTTGCCCGCTTTTCACGTCCGCGCGCGAGCATCCTGTTCGTCAATCATCCGGTTTCTCATGAAGCAGATGGACAGAAATTGCTTCTGTTCAGGATAGCGAATGCACGCCTGAATATCATCAGTGAAGCATCGGCTAAATTGCGCATGCTACAAGATGAAGAAACCAGCAGCATGGGCAAATTCCGTAAGCTGACTGATCTCAGGCTGGAACGTGATCAGCATCCCATGTTCAGTCTGGGCTGGACGATTATCCATGTGATAGATGCGGATAGTCCTCTATACGGTAAGACGCCAGAGCAACTCAAAGACGTGAATACTGCATTTATACTCACCATCGAAGGCGTGGATGAAACTACTCATCAAATGCAACGTGCACGCCAGTATTATCCGGTACAGGAAATTCGCTGGAATCATCGTTATGTGGATGTCTTGAATTATCAGGGTACGGTAGCTCATCTGCATTACCAACACTTTCATGAGAGCGTAGCCATTTCTGAGGTAGCGCAAGCTGGTCAATGAGTGCTGCACGCTGCCTTGTGAATGACAGCGGAAGTGCATATTTGCAATAGATGCAATAGATGCAACATGAATCTGCAGGATAATTTTGGATTCCGCTCTATTTGTTGTATTCTGTAGGATTGAAACAACGGCGTTAAGCCTCCTATGCAAGAGCACTCTAGCAAGGTCAGATCAGCTGACCTTAAACCTCACCGGTCACTTTTTGAACGATTGACCGCCTTAATTTCTCCCGAACCAGAAAATCGTGCGGAACTGTTAGAAGTTCTGACTGAAGCCCAGGAGCGCAACCTGATCGATGCCGATGCACTGGCAATGATAGAGGGCGTGTTTCAGGTATCCGATTTGTCTGCCCGCGACATCATGGTGCCACGGGCTCAGATGGACGTGATCGACATTTCCAAGCCTATCGATGAATGGATGCCTGAAGTGCTGGCAACTGCGCACTCCCGCTTCCCCGCCATCGATGACGATGATGAAAAAGTGATAGGCATCCTGCTCGCCAAAGACTTATTGCGCTATTACGCTGAAGACGCGTTCGATGTGCGAGACATGCTGCGCCCCGTCATTTACATCCCGGAATCGAAACGTCTGAATGTCTTGCTGCGTGATTTCCGGGCCAATCGCAATCACATGGCCATGGTGGTGGATGAATACGGTGGCGTTTCCGGTCTGATTACGATTGAAGATGTGCTGGAGCAAATCGTAGGCGATATCGAGGATGAGTACGATTTCGAGGAAGAAGAAGACAACATCCTGGCGCTGGAAAACAAAGGTAATGGTAAGCGCTGGCGGGTTAAGGGTGTCACAGAGATCGGACAATTCAATAGCGTATTAGGTGTACGTCTGGCCGGACCTGAGACCGATAGTCTGGCTGAATTCCTGGCGGGTCATCTGGGCGAGGTGCCACACAAGGGCGATGAGTTTACACTCGCCAATCTGCATTTCGAAGTCTTGCGTGCCGATGCACGTCAGGTACAGATTGTGCAGGTAGAACAAAGGCCACGGACGGATGAGGATGAATAAAGCGGTTGCCGCAGCCACCACCTGGCTGACATCCTGCCGCAGCTGGAAACTGAATTTGTTGTTGCTCATCGCAGGCGGATTGAATGTATTTGCATTTGAGCCTTACGGCTTCTGGCAAATACAGACGCTGGGTATGGCGCTGTTGTTCGTCGTGCTGCTGGCACCGGCGCCGGAACAGCAGAGCTATCGTCGTGTCATGCTCCAGTCTGGCCTGTACAGCTTTGCCTGGCTGACGACTAGCATCAGCTGGCTGGTGATAGCGATGTCGCGTTATGGTGGCATGCCCTGGCCGCTGGCCGTACTCGCGCTGATCGTTTTAACTCTTTTCCTGTCTCTGTATAGCGCGGCTTTTGCTGCGTTCTCGCTCTATTTGCGTCGCCGTTTTGCTTTAAGTCGTTTGCAAATTTTGCTGAGTATTTTTCCGGCAGTCTGGATGCTGACGGAATGGTGCAAAGGCTGGATGTTTACCGGCTTTCCCTGGGCGATTGCCGGTTATGCGCACACTAATAGTCCGCTGGCTGCGTATGCGCCAGTGGCGGGCGTTTATGGTCTGAGTTTGCTGGCTGCCATGTTAGCGGCACTGTTGGCAACTACCTTGTTGCCCGCTGTGAGTCGGCGCGCGCGTTGGGCTGCACTGGCTGGTATTGCTGTCTTATTGTTGTCCGGCGCGGCATTGCATGAGGTGAGATGGACGCAGGCTCAGGGCCAGCCTTTGCAAGTCAGATTATTGCAGGGGAATGTCGATCAGGATCTGAAGTTTCAGCAAGAACGTCTGAATGATTCTCTGCGCCTGTATTTCGACATGATTACCGCTGCGCCCGCAGATTTGATCGCGACGCCGGAAACGGCCTTGCCGACCTTGTCGTCTATGCTGCCTGAAGACTATCTGCCGCGTATCAATGCGTTTGCCCAGGAGAGTGGCAGCACGGTTTTGCTGGGCCTGGGTGTGCAGGATGCGGCTGATAAGTATTCAAACAGCCTGCTTGGTTTTTCGCCGCAATATAAGGCACGCGCCTACCGTTACGATAAACATCATTTGCTGCCCTTCGGTGAATTTATCCCCTTCGGCTTCCGTTGGTTTGTAAAGCTGATGCATATCCCCATTGGTGATTTCTCCGGTGCGGGTTTGTATCAAATGCCGATGGCAGTCAAGGATCAGTTTGTGATGCCCGATATTTGCTATGAAAGCCTGTTTGGTGAGGAAATTGCTGAGCAGATTCGTGCGCGTCATGCAGCCAGCGAGGCGGTACCCAGTATTTTGCTGAATGTCTCAAATCTGGCCTGGTATGGCGACTCGATCGCCATGCCCCAGCATTTGCAGTTCGCGCAGATGCGGGTACTGGAAACCGGGCGGCCTTTAATCAGCGCCACCAATACCGGCGCTACCGTAATTATCGATGCTTCGGCTCTGGTAAGGCAGCAACTGCCTTACCAGCAGCAAGCGGTATTGCAGGGGACGGTGCAAGGTATGCAGGGTGTCACACCTTATATCCGGTTCGGAAATGGTTTGGCGCTGGGCGTGGCTTTGCTCCTCATCCTGCTGGCGGTGGTATCACGTCCACGTGGGCACTAACAGCTGGAAACTGGCTGAGCGGAATCAAAAAGGCACTCTTATGAGTGCCTTTTTTGCATCTGAAGCCATGCTATGTCAATTTGCTTCAGCCAGCCTGTTGTTGCTCTATATCTTCCAGGCATTCGCGGCCACGCTGGGTGATTTCCAGTTGTTGGGTTTCAGGGTTTAACTGCACATGCGCTTTTTTGCTCAGGAAGTTAATGATCGCATTCGGCAATTTGACTTCTTCGCCTTTGGCGATAGCGCGTAAGCCATCGATGCATTGTTTGATAAACAGGGTCTGGCGTCCGATTTCAGTTAATTCCAGACTGCCATCCTTGCGAAATGCAATCAATTTAATGCCGGATAATTTTTTTGCGTTACGGTTGACGCAGACACTGGGCTTTCCATGCTTGCCGAGCAGACTAACCTGCTCGAGCGCATCGAATTCATCAATGCTCAATTTGTGATTCATAGTACGGGTCTTTCTTTGGAGTTTGCGGTAACTGGTGCGCACGCCTGACGGATGGGTGGCAGGGAATCGCAGAGCTTGCGGGCGTGTTTTTTGCAGAGCTATTGGCTCTGTGCTTCGCATTCTTGCCCTGCCAGGTGTCAGTACTGCTGTTCATGCTGCTAAATCAGGGGTCTGAATATAGCACATGCGGGCAGTGATCTGCTTTGCTTGGCAGCAGTTAAGCCGGATTCTTTTCCGGATGCTGCTGCAAGCGGCTCCGTGCGACCTGTGAATTTTAGTGATGATCTCTGGTTTGGCCGGGACTGGTCTTGGTGCAAAGAAAATTCAAAAAGTAGTTATGCTACAAAAAGTAGTATAACTACAAAACATCTGCGCTATTTGTGGGCTCGTTGCAACATCTATGGGCATTGATTTAGGTTGTGCGCACTGTTATCGGTCAAATTTCTGTAGTTGTATGTAGTCTTCGTTTGACACTGAATCTAGTTTTAGTACAAAATCGTTTCCGGAACGTAGGGTTCTGGTTAGTAAAGTGGTAGATACAGTGCAGCTCAAAAGTGTGGTTTTATATAAGAGTGAGGGGACAATCAGATGAAGCAACAAATGCAACAGCGCGTGCAGGCTCAGGCTGCGCAGCGCTTTCAGTTAAGCCCGGTCGCAATCGCTTGCGGCGTATTGGTCATGAGTATGTCCAATCTGGCACATGCGCAGGAAGCCAAAGCGGATAAGCCAGCCGCCGATGCCAAGTCAACGACCGTGGTTGTGACCGGTATCCGTAAAGGTATCGAAGACGCGATCAGCGTGAAAAAGAATTCCAACGCGATTGTTGAGGCAATCTCCGCAGAAGATATCGGTAAATTGCCAGACACCAGTATTGCAGAATCGATTGCCCGTCTGCCTGGCTTGTCAGCACAACGCGTGAATGGTCAGGCACAGCAAATCAGTATCCGTGGTACATCCGGTGATTTATCCACTGTGACGCTGAATGGCCGTGAACAAGTATCTACCAGTGCCAGCCGCGTAGTTGAATATGATCAGTATCCATCCGAGCTGATCAGCGGCGTGACTGTCTATAAAACAGCTGATCCTTCTCTGGTTGGACAGGGTTTGTCCGGCACAGTCGATCTGCAGACCGTGAAACCTTTGGCCTTTGCAGGTCGTACCATTGCTGTGAATGTACGTGGTGAGCGTAATTCCCTGGGCAGCGAAAGCCCGGGTGCACCTAACACCGGTAATCGTGTCAGCGCCTCCTATATCGACCAGTTTGCAAACCGTACCGTTGGTGTGGCACTGGGCTTTGCGCATAGCGATAAACCGAATGTGAACAATTTCTTCGAAACCTGGAACTGGGTAGAAGGCAATAAAGGCGTACCCGATGGCGTGAAAGCCCCGCAAGGTATTAAAGCCCTGGCGATCACAGGCAATTCCAAACGTGATGGTTTAATCGGTGTGGTCGAATGGCGTCCATCCAAAACCTTCACATCAACTTTTGATGCTTACCATTCTGAGTTAAAGCAGGATGAAGTGCGTCGTGGTTTTGAAGTACCGTTTGAAAGCTGGTCCGGTGCCAGCTTCTCTAACCTGAATGTGGTCAACGGTCTGGCAGTCGCTGGTACGATTAACGCGAGTCCGGTGATCCGTAATAATTCCTTTACTAAAGAGAGTGAGATCACTGCCTTTGGCTGGAATAATAAATTCACGCTGGATCAATGGACACTGGTAGCTGACATCAGCCACTCCTCAGCAAAAATCAAAGAAAAACTGATCGAAATTAACTCTGGTCGCGCAGCGGGCAATATCAGCTACAACTACGCAAATGGCCGTGATATTCCGACTTTCACTTTCTCTGATAGTTTGTCTGATCCGGCTGCGATCAAGATTGGCGGTAAATTCGGCGATGGTTATGTGAACGTACCTTCGCTCAACGACAAGCTGAATTCTTTCCGCCTCAGTGCGCGTCGTGATTTTAACGACGGCATGATTTCCAGTGCTGAAGTTGGTGTGAATTACTCCAAGCGCGATAAATCCAAAGAACATCTTGAAACCGGCTTTGATAAGATAGGCGATGGTTCATTTTCTTCCAGCGTCTTGAACGGCCCTCAGGACCTGAGCTTCCTGAATATGCCAAACACGCTGAGCTGGAATATTCCGGCAGTTTTAGCAGGAAATTTCGGTCCATATAACGCTGTGGTATTGAATCCTTGGGGGGCAACGAAGAACTGGTCGCTGACTGAGAAGGTCACTACCGGCTATGCCAAACTGAATCTGGATACCGAAGTCTCCAGCATTCCGGTCGCAGGTAACTTTGGTGTGCAGGTAGTCCGTACCGATCAGTCGTCGACATCGAATGCCTTGCTGTCCTGGCCTATCGCTGCGCTGGTACCGATCACGGATGGTAAGGTGTATACCGACGTATTGCCTAGTCTGAATCTGGCCGCGACTTTCCCTGGCGAGCAAATCGTCCGCTTTGGTATCGGTAAATCGATAGCACGCGCCAAGCTGGACGAGTTGAATGCTGCACGCGAAGTCGGTTTGTCTAACGGTAAAACCGGTACCCCTAGCGGCAATGGTGGTAATGCCAAACTCGATCCGTGGAAAGCAGATTATGTCGATCTGTCTTACGAAAAATACTTCGGTAAGAAGGCTTATGTCTCCGCTGCGGTATTCCACAAGCAATTGAAATCGTATATCTACAAACAGACCACACCTTACGATTTCTCTGCCATGAATATCCCTGGTGCGACAACCAATACCGGTACTTTCACGCAGCCTATCAATGGTCAGGGCGGTAAGTTGCAGGGACTGGAATTGGCAGTATCTTTACCATTGGATCTGGTTTCGCCTATGCTGGATGGCTTTGGTGTGACTGCGAATCTGTCGCTGACCAATAGCGCGATTTCGATTAAAGATCAGCGTTTTGGCAGTCAAAGTGTACCTCTGCCAGGCTTGTCTAAAAATGTCGCTAACCTGACTGCTTACTATGAGAAAGATGGTTACTCTGCCCGTATCAGCCAGCGTCGTCGCAGCGATTTCGTTGGCGAAATCGGTGGCCCAGGTGGTCAGAATGAGCTGACTTTTGTGAAGGCGGATACTGTCGTTGATCTGCAATTGGGCTATGACTTCAGCAGCGGTTTCGCGAAAGGTGCTTCGCTCTTATTCCAGGTGAATAATCTGACCGATACTGCATTCCAGACTTACTCTGGCTCGCCTGATCGTCCACGTGGCTATCAAAAATATGGCCGCCAGATGTTCGTTGGCATCAACTATAAGATGTAATTTTTGTCTTGTTATTGAAAGCCCTTCTGCAGCTCAGGCTGAGAAGGGCTTTTTTTGAGATATGCTGCGGCACTGTATGCAGACTTAGCATATCTGCTGGAATGGCAAGAGTAAGCCAGTCATAATCAGACTTCATGAGGCGAAACTGTAGCGGTTTCGTGAATTGGAGCATTTCTTATTCAGGCGGGGACAAACAGATGCAAAGTATCGTCAATAAACCCACGCTGTCGTTCTGGCAGTTGTGGAATATGAGTTTTGGTTTTTTTGGTATCCAGTTTGGATTCGCTCTGCAAAATGCGAACACCAGCCGCATTTTCTCTACCCTGGGCGCGCTGCCTGATGACCTGCCTTTATTCTGGCTCGCAGCACCGGTGACCGGTTTGCTGGTGCAGCCGATAATCGGCTATCTGAGCGACCGTACCTGGCATCCGACCTGGGGCCGGCGCCGTCCCTTTTTCTTTATCGGTGCCTTGCTTGCATCATTTGCCTTATTAGCGATGCCACATGCCAGCGCAATCTGGATGGCGGTTGTGGTCTTATGGCTGATGGATGCGGCGATTAATGTCTCTATGGAGCCATTCCGTGCCTTCGTCGGCGATAAGCTGGCACCATCACAGCAAACCGCGGGATTTGCGATGCAAACCTTCTTCATCGGTTGCGGCGCCGTGATTGCCTCGCTGTTGCCTACATTTTTTTCAGATGTCATGGGCGTGAGTAATGTTTCATTGGATGGTGGCATACCGGATACCGTCAGATACTCGTTTTACGCCGGTGGCAGTATTTATTTTCTGGCTGTGCTGTGGACGGTGATTAGCAGTGAGGAATTGCCACCGCAGGATATGCAAAAGTTTGAGCAGCAACGTGCTGCCAGCAAGGGTATAGCGGCAGCCGTGCGTGAAATGGTATCCGGTTTCATGCATATGCCTGAGACCATGATCAAGCTGGCGGTCGTACAATTCTTTACCTGGATCGCTTTGTTCGCGATGTGGATCTACACCACCACCGCAATTGCAGAACATATTTTTGCGACCACGAATTCGCAATCCTCCAGTTTTCAGGAAGCGGGTAATTGGGTAGGTACCATGTTTGCGGTCTATAACGGCGTGTCTGCGCTTGCGGCGTTTTTATTACCGGTACTGGCGAAACGCAGCAGTAAAAAATTAGTCCACATGCTGTGTCTGCTGGCAGGTGGAGCCGGGCTGATCAGTATCTACTTCATCCATACACAACTATGGTTATTGCTGCCTATGCTGGGCATGGGACTGGCGTGGGCCAGCATACTCACGATGCCTTATGCTTTGCTGGCGTCTTCTTTGCCACAAGAAAAAATGGGCTATTACATGGGAGTGTTCAACTTCTTCATCGTGATCCCGCAAATTGTGAGTGGCTTATTGCTGGGTTGGGTGACCCGTCACTGGTTTGGCGGCCAGACCGTCAAAACTCTGATGCTGGGTGGTGCCTGCATGATCGTTGCCGGTTTGCTGAGCCTGATGATTAAAGAAGAAGCTGCCGCATAAACCGCTTCCTATTCGTTAAAGAAAAACTACTTTGCCCCCAGCCTCTACTGGCTGGGCTTGGCAGCACAGTGGCGCTTGGCCCGTGTTATGGAGTGAAAGCTAAAATGAAGTATGTAATGAATGCAGCCCTGGCCGGATTGCTGAGCTTACCTGGCTGTGGCTTGGCCCAGTCTCAGTCTCAGCCACAACAAGCGCCGCAACATACGCAACAACAAGCACAAACGTACTCCGCTACGGCTACTGCGATCCGCTCTGCAAAATCCCATGCACAACAACAGGCAGCGCGCTTTTTATGGGCCAATGCGACGGTCTATTTTTTACTGACTGATCGTTTTTTGAATGCCAATCCGCGCAACGATCATGCCTATGGACGTCAGGCCGATGGCGCTGCTTTGCGTTCTTTCATGGGTGGCGATCTGGCAGGTGTGACCCGAAAAATCAAAGAGGGCTATTTCAATGCCCTGGGTGTGAATGCACTCTGGATTACGCCGCCGGTAGAACAGGTGCATGGCGCAACCGATGAGGGTAGCGGCCGCTCGTATGGTTTTCATGGCTATTGGGCCAAAGATTTCACCCGCCTTGATGCGAGTCTGGGGAGCGAGCAGGATTTGCGTGAACTGGTCGACACCGCGCACAAACACGGTATACGGATATTGCTGGACGTGGTGATGAATCATACTGGCCCGGCGACTGAAAAGGATGCCTTGTGGGCCGACAGCTGGATCAGATTAGACCCGGTGTGTACTTATCAGGATGTGCCGACTACCGTAGCCTGTGCCTTGGTGAAGGGCTTGCCCGATCTGAAAACCGAAGTCAGTACTGATGTGCCACTGCCGCCGGTACTCGCTGAAAAATGGAAGGCAGAAGGGCGCTACGAGCAGGAAGTGCGTGAACTCGATGCTTTCTTTGCACGTACCGGATTGCCTCGTGCACCGCGCTATTACCTGATGAAATGGCATACCGACTGGGTGCGCCGTTTTGGCATCGATGGCTTTCGTGCAGATACTGTCAAACACACAGAGCCGGAATTATGGAAGGAGCTGAAGACACTCGCGAGTGAAGCGCACAGCGACTGGAAACGCAGCAATCCTGCCAAGGTCTATTTTGATGAACCGTTTTACATGACGGCAGAAGTGTACGGCTACAGCTTGCAGCAGGGGCAGCAATTCCGTATGGATGGTGGCAGTCAGATCAATTACTTTCAGTATGGTTTCGACAGCCTGATTAATTTTGGTTTTAAGTCCGACGCGAAAGCGGATTATGAAACTCTGTTTTCATCTTATGCGCGTCAATTGCATGGACCGCTCAAACCATATTCGGTCTTGAATTACATCAGTTCCCACGATGATGGCCAGCCTTTTGATCCGCTCCGGCAGCAAGCAATTGCAGCGGGTACGCGCTTATTGCTGAGTCCGGGAGCGGCACAGATTTACTACGGTGATGAAACCGCGCGCGACTTGCAGGTGGCACATGCGAATGGCGATGCCAAACTGCGTTCTATGATGAATTGGGATGATTTGAAAAAAAATCGCCGGGTACAGAATAGCCATGTGCAAGAGATACTGCGGCATTGGCAAAAGCTGGGTCGTTTCCGCCAACTGCATCCGGCTATAGGTGCGGGTCAGCATCAGCAACTGGCGACTCAGCCCTATACGTTTTCCAGAATTTTGCAGCAGGCTGACTGGCAGGATCAGGTGGTGATCGCACTCGACCTGCCAGCCGCGCAGCCCGTCAGCATCACCGTCGCACCTGTGTTCGCCGATGGCAGCCGGGTCAAAGACAGCTATACCGGACACTCTGCTATCGTCAAAGATGGCAAAGTCAGTTTGCCGCGCGCAGGCATTGTCGCGCTTATCGCACAGGATCAATGATGAAATTCACTATCAGTAGCCAGTCTAAAAATCATCGTATGTCTAGCGCTTTCCGTCAGTCACACGGCCTCTATACAATATGGATCAGCACCTTACTCGCGGCGGCCTTGATACCTGCTGCCTATGCCCAGAATGCGCAGCGCAGCGTGCAGGATGTGGTGCAGAAAGAATCTGTTTTAGAGTTGCGCCTGAACGATGGTGTGGTGCAGTTCCGGCCTTATGCAGCGAATCTGATCGAAACCAGTTTTACTCCTCAGGATGCAGCTTCGCCACCGCCATCGCATGCGGTAGTGATGAAGCCTTTACAGGTGCCTGTGCGTTTGCGGCAGGATAAGGAGCAGATAGAATTCCGGGCCGGTGATATGCTGCTCAAAATCAGTAAATCGCCATATCAGGTCAGTTACTTTTATAAAGACCGGCCCTTACTCTCTGAACAGCAAGGCTTCTACCAGGCCGGTGCCGCGCAAGTCGTCGATTTCAATATCAGTCAGGATGAGGTGCTGTATGGTGCTGGCGCACGTGCGCTGGGTATGAACCGGCGTGGTCATCGTCTGCCGCTGTATAACAAGGCGCACTATGGCTATGAAGAGCGTTCAGAGCAAATGAATTTTGCTATGCCGCTGGTGTATTCATCGAAGTTATACGGCATCCATTTTGATAATGCCAGTACCGGCTTTCTGGACCTCGACAGTCAAAAGAATAATCGCCTGGCATTTGAGGCGAATGGTGGTCGCCAGACTTACCAGATTTTTGCGGCTGATCAGTGGGAGAATCTGATCGCCACCTACACCACGCTGACCGGTAAGCAGCCGCTGCCGGCACGCTGGGTACTGGGCAATTTCGCGAGTCGCTTTGGCTATCATAGCGAGCAGGAAGCGCGCACGATAGTGCAAAAATTTAAGGCTGAGGCCATCCCGCTGGACGCGATTATTTTCGATTTGTTCTGGTTTGGGAAAGAAGTCAAAGGAACGATGGGCAATCTGGCCTTCGATCGTGACAGCTTTCCTCAGCCCGAAAAAATGATGGCAGATTTTGCCAAACAGGGCGTGAAAACTATCCTGATCACCGAGCCATTTATCCTCACCACATCCAAGCGCTGGAAAGAGGCGACCGAGCAGCGCATCCTGGCTACTGATGCGCACGGCAAGGCGGCGACTTATGATTTTTATTTCGGCCATACCGGCCTGATCGATGTGTTCGATCCGGTCGCCAAAGACTGGTTCTGGAATATCTATGCCGGCTTGAAGAAGCAGGGCGTAAGCGGATGGTGGGGCGATCTCGGTGAGCCGGAAGTACATCCATCCCATGTGCAGCACAAGACCGGCAGCGCCGATCAGGTACACAATATTTATGGTCATGAGTGGGCAAAACTGATTGCGCAGGGATACCAGAAACACTACCCCAATGAGCGTCCATTTATCCTGATGCGTGCCGGTTATTCCGGGTCTCAGCACTATGGCATGATACCGTGGTCAGGCGATGTGAACCGGACCTGGGGTGGCTTGCGTTCGCAACCTGAGATCGCCTTACAGATGGGTATGCAGGGTATGGCATATATGCATTCCGATCTGGGTGGTTTTGCCGGTGCGAATCTGGATGATGAGTTATATGCGCGCTGGTTGCAGTATGGTGTGTTTCAGCCAGTGTTCCGGCCCCATGCGCAGGAAGAAGTCGCCTCTGAGCCGGTGCTGCGTTCCGCACATGCAAAAGCATTGGCAAAGGCCGCGATAGAATTGCGTTATCAATTGCTGCCGTATAACTACACACTGAGCTTTTTGAATCATCAGCGCGGCTTGCCACTGATGCGTCCTTTATTCTTTGCCGAGCCAGCCAATCCAGCCTTGCTAGCGGACGCCAGCAGCTATTTCTGGGGCAATGATTTCCTGGTACATCCTGTGCTTCAGGCGGGCCAGAAACAGGCAGAAATCTATTTTCCGAAAAACGGACCCTGGCTGGATTTTTATACAGGTCAGCGTTACGCGGCTGGCAGTCGTGCAGCAGTCTCTTTGCAAGCGGACCGGATACCGGTGTTTGTGCGCGCCGGTGCCTGGATTCCACAGGTGCAGGGCTTGCAAAACACCGCACAATTTGATGTGAGTAAGCTGGATCTGCATTACTACTATGACGAGGAGCAGACAGTAAGCGAAGGCATGCTGTATGACGATGATGGATTAACTGCGAATGCCTACGAGTCCCGCGCTTATGCCTTTATGCGTTTCCGCGCGCAAAAGCAGCAGGTACTGCAAACCCGGCAAAAACAGTTGACCCTGTCTTTCGATCACGAATATGGTAAGCAGTATGTGGCTAAGGACAGAAGCTGGCGTCTGGTGGTGCATCAGATGAAGCAACGTCCGCAGTCTGTAAAGCTGAATCAGCAAGATGTCGCGTTTACCTGGGATGCACAGAAGCAGGCGTTAAGCGTGGACCTGGCATGGAAAGCCAGACAGCAATTACGCATGCAAGTGCTGTGGGCAGAAGCTGAAAATTAGTCAGCGTCGCTGACGCTGTGGTAAATTGCAGGAAATTTCGTCACCCTTGTGCCGTGCTGAGTCTGAGCGCACACGCCACGGTGACCCGCTTAAGAAAATAGCGCATGATAGCGCGCAGAATGAACAAGCAAGCCTGGACATGACCGACAACGCAATTGCAGATGTAGCCAGCGCCGGATTTTCCGGCGGCCCACGATTACTCGCCGACATAGGCGCGACCCATGCACGTTTCACACTCGAAACTGCACCCGGCGTGTTCGAAGCGGTGCGGGTACTGAAATGTGATGATTTCAGCGGCATCGTGCCCTTATTACAGGCTTACCTGAGCGAACATGAAGGGCGGCGTATACACCATGCAGCCTTTGCGATTGCCAATCCTATCGATGGCGATGATATCCGCATGACCAATCGCGCCTGGTCGTTTTCTATCGAAGCAGTACGCCGTGAATTCGGCTTGTACACGCTGTTGATTGTGAATGACTTTACAGCGCTGGCGATGTCGCTGCCTGGGCTGCAGCCGGCAGATGTGCAACAGATAGGGGGTGGTCAGCCAGTCGCTAAGTCTGTGATAGGCGTGCTCGGTCCGGGTACTGGCCTGGGTGTGTCTGGTCTGATTCCGACTTCCGACGGTTTTGTGACATTAGGTTCTGAAGGTGGCCACGTCAATTTCGCACCTTGCGACGAGCGTGAATATGCGATTTTGCAATACGCGTGGAAAGAGTGGCCGCATGTATCTGCCGAGCGCCTGATTTCCGGACCCGGACTGGAACTGATTTATATGGCGCTGGCGGATCGTCATCAGCGTCAGGCCGAACCGCTGGCGGCGCAGGAAATCATGCGCCAGGCTTTGCAGGAAAAAGAAGCGCTGGCGCTGGAAGCGATAGAATGTTTCTGCGCGATGTTAGGCAGCTTCAGCGCCAATCTGGCAGTGACGCTGGGTGCCTTTGGTGGCATTTATATCGGTGGCGGCATCGTGCCACAGATGGTCGGCTATTTTGCTGAATCCCCTTTCCGTTCCCGTTTCGAAGCCAAAGGACGCTTCAGCACATATCTGGGGCAGATACCGACTTACGTCATCACCACACCGAATCCGGCTTTTTATGGCGTGTCAGCGATTTTGTCCGAGCATTTGCGTGGGCGCAGTGGTGACAGCTCACTCATGGATCGCATACAGCAAATCCAGACCGAACTGACACCAGCGGAACGCCGGGTTGCCAAGCTGGTGCTGGAAAATCCACGCACAGTCTTGAATGAGGCGATCGCTGAGATCGCGCGGCTGGCCGATGTGAGTCAGCCTACTGTGATCCGCTTCTGCCGTTCGCTGGGCTTCACCGGACTGGCAGACTTTAAACTCAAATTTGCCAGCAGTCTGACTGGCACTATCCCGGTGCGACACAGCCAGGTCCGGCGTAGCGACAGCACGCATGATCTGAGTGCCAAGGTGATTGATAATACCGTATCGGCGATATTGAATTTCCGCGATCAGCTGGAGGTGCATGCGATAGACCGTGCCATCAGTCTGCTCAGAAAAGCGAATAAAATTGAATTTTACGCAGTTGGTAACTCGCGCGCGGTGGCACTGGATGGACAACATAAATTTTTCCGCTTCCGCATTCCTACTGCCAGTTATGGCGATGCCCATTTATTTAGCATGGCGGCTGAATTACTGAATCCCGGCGATGTGGTGATCGTGGTATCGAATTCCGGTAAATTACCTGAGTTGCTGCACGCTGCCGAAGCTGCATTGGCCGCCGGTGCTGATGTGATTGCGATTGCCCCGCATCAGTCGCCGCTGGCACGGCTGGCCAGCGTTTGCCTGGCGGTGAATCATACCGAAGACAATGCGACTTTCCTGTCCATGATATCCCGCATACTGCAGTTACTGTTGATCGATATTCTGGCTGTTGGTTTGTCTATGGACGTTGGCACTCATCCGGCTGAGGCGCGCGCGCGCGAGGCTTCCCGTCTAAGCCATTTGCTCATTTCCCACCTCGACAGCTGAGTCTCGCTGTTCATTCGCTGGCACAGACCTTACAATGCGGTCTGTGCCAAGACACAACTGCAGTTCATACGCTTTCAGTCACTTGGCCAGCGCCAGCATAGCTGAGCGCATATTCATTGGCACTTCTTCCTTTTTTGCGATTGTTTTTTATGAAGTCTTTTCTGAAGTCTGTGCAGACACTGAAAAATCAGTGGTTCTCTTCCTCGCCTGTGCCGGTAGCCGCGAGTTTGCCGGCCGGCGTTACAGCCAGTGATCCTGTGCTGACGTCCTTGCTGATCGCGGTATTGAATCAGCATCAACGGCTGGCAGAAGAAGGACCTGGATTTGTACGTCTGCCCAGTGGACTTTGCCTCAGCATACAGGCACTGGAAAAGAAAGAACTGGGGCCGGAGCGGGTGAAAACCGCCACCCGTATTACTGTCTGGCATACTGAGTTTTTCCCTGAAGGTATCACTGAGTATCAGCACGCGTTAGGGAAAGATGAAAGCAGCGCGCTGAGCGAAGGCATACAGAACTGGATCAATATGGATTTAGTGGCGCTGGAAGAGGCCGTAGTCGATTATCCACAACAATGTGCGGTGATCGAACTCAATACCGCCGCTGGTGAGAGTGCTGCTGCACGCTACCGCCAGATCATACTCGGACCGGTCGCGCATCTGGCCACGCTGCCTGAAAAGAAAAAGGAAGACCATCCATTTTGCCCGTGCTGCCTGATGACGGAGACGATGGAAGCTTTTCATGATGTGCTGCAAACAGAGCGCCTGCTTGGCATACGCTTGTTTGTCTCGCGTGATCAGCATGGACAATTGAATGCAGATTGCCGTGTGAATGGTGAGGATTTCCCAGCTGCTCTGCCTTTGCTGACGGCGTACGCCGAAAAATGGCCGCAGCGTGGGTTGGAGTTCCGTAAGCAATATGTGCTTGTGCGTTCTGCGCAGAATAGCATTCATCAGAAATCGCAGTCTGTGCAAGCGTCAGAGGATCAAACTAAGTGAGTCTCCTATGAATCCAGTTTTTATCTTGAGCCGCATGATAGCTATCGTTGCAGCAATTGTGTTGACTGCCTTATTGATACTGGCGCCGTTTTGGATCGTGAATCACGCCGGGCCAGCGGCTTTGCTATGGTATGAAGGCTTATCAGTAGCGATGCAAAGCAGGGTGGACTTTGCCTTACGCTGGTTTGCACCCGCCATCGTTGCTGTTTGTGGCTTGATATTGTTAGCCTTAATGGTGCGTCGCACCCTGGCCACCAAACGCGGCGATGAACACCGCCCTTTGTAAAACTCGGCATCATTGGTGGCGGTGTTAAGGTATTTAAAAGCGTTTAAGACCTTAAAACCTTAACAGCGTTTAACACAGAGACACGGAGATAGCACAGAGGACACAGAGAAAAGCAAAGCAGGAAAAGTAGTTTGATCTACTTTACTTTCTTACGTCTTTCTCTGTGTCTCTGTGTCTCTGTGTTTAAAGGTTTAAAGGTTACAGGCTTAAAACCTGAAAAGCGTTCAACACAGAGACACGGAGATAGCACAGAGGACACAGAGCAAAGCAAAGCAGGAAAAGTCGTTTGATCTACTTTACTTTCTTACGTCTTTCTCGGTGTCTCTGTGTCTCTGTGTCTCTGTGTCTCTGTGTCTCTGTGTCTCTGTGTCTCTGTGTCTCTGTGTCTCTGTGTCTCTGTGTCTCTGTGTCTCTGTGTCTCTGTGTCTCTGTGTCTCTGTGTCTCTGTGTCTCTGTGTTTAAAGGTTTAAAGGTTTAAAGGTTTAAAGGTTTAAAGATTTAAAGATTTAAAACGTTTAAAACACTGAATGCGCAGGTAAGAAAAAAGGCAGGGGTATCCCTGCCTTTTTTTGATCCGTCTGGCTTGCATAGCGATGCATGCCGGGGGTGAGGACCTTTTACTTCATAAACTGCTCATTCCCAACCATACCGA
>NZ_JAABOS010000006.1 GCF_010078235.1 Cognatundibacterium crateris
AAACAAAGGGAGAACGCTCGCGCATTCTCCCTTTGTTGTTTCTAGGGTTTACTCAGTTAGTTCCGAATTATTCAAACGAATAGCCAAGCTTAGATGAGTAGCCAAGCTTCTTAGGATGCGAGTTCCTGAAGCTCTCTTAAAGGATGTGCATAGTCTGGCCACACCTGCGCAAAGAAACCGAGAACCTGGTCACGGCTGACTTCTGCCAGACTGGCCGGTGACCACGCTGGCGTATTGTCTTTATCGACTACCAAGGCGCGTACGCCTTCAATCACTTCGCCATGCTTGAAGCAATGTCTGACCATATCGCGCTCCATGCGCAGGCAATCAGACACTGTCATAGAGGCACTGCGTCGGAGTTGTTCTAATGTGACGCACATCATGAGTGGTGAGCGCTTGGCCATGGTGTTCACAGTTTTTTGTGCAAAATCACTGCCTTCTTCACGCAGTGCTTGCATGATGTCGCTGACAGAGTCCGCACTGAAGACCGCATCAATCAGGCTGCGTTGTTGCGCCAGTTGAGAACCTGCAGGGTCAGCCTGGTTGCGGTAGGTTGCTGCAAACTGATGAATCTGCGCGCGCAGATCCGCTGCATCGCTGGTATGTAACAGCTGTATCAATGCGGGTAACTCGGTCGAAGGAATAAATACGTCAGCAAGGCCTGCATATAAGGCATCGGCAGCACCGATCACTTCACCGCTTAAACCCAGATAGCTGCCGCATTGGCCAGGGGTGCGTGACAGAAAATAACCGCCGCCTACATCAGGGAACAGTCCGATATTCACTTCCGGCATGGCCATCTTGGTACGTTCCGTTACTATCCTGACGCAGGATTGGGGACCTGCCTGGGCGATGCCCATGCCACCGCCCATGACCACACCATTCATCAATGCGATGTAAGGTTTAGGATAGAAATGAATCAGATGATTGAGGGCGTATTCTTCGGTGAAGAAGTCTTCCAGTAATGCGCTGTCGCCTTGTGGACTGGTCGTGCCCACATCGTAAAAGAAGCGGATATCACCACCGGCACATAAGGCTTTCTCGCTACTGCTTTGTAATACTACTGCGCGTATTTCGGGATTATCGCGCCATGCCATCAGCGCCGCGGTAATGCCACGTACCATATCAAGCGAGAGTGAATTCAGTGCCTTTGGTCTATCCAGCGTGATGTAGCCTATGTGATTGTGTACGGAGGTAAGAAGATATGCGCTCATAGAGAATCAGAAAATTCATTAAGGTCAGCAATTCTATGCTGTGATCTGCCTGCAGATCAAACTTTGCTTACATTTTATGCCAACAAAAAAGGACGCAAGCTGCGTCCTTTTGAGTGATCCCCTGGGGGAATGGCTTTATGCCGACGCTGGGTCAGGCATGTGTTTGATCGCTTCGTGGTGATGATCCTGGATCTTGTCTTTGTGTTTAATCACCTGACGGTCCAGTTTGTCTATCAGTGCATCGATCGCTGCATACAGATCGTGCGCCAGACTTTCAACATGAATATCTTTTCCGCTGATATGCAGATTGATGTCAGCCTTATGGCGTTTCTCTTTTTCGCGGAGCTTATCGACCGTCAGGATGACGGCAATATCAATGACTTGATCGAAGTGACGCCGGACGCGTTCCAGCTTGGTTTGTACATATTCACGGATTGCAGGAGTTACTTCGACGTGATGTCCACTGATGGTGAGATTCATACTGTGCTCCTATGGTGACGTTAATGCCAGGTACTCGCTATGATGATGCGCTCATCTCATCTGCTTGATACTGAGCTAAATCATATATAGCAATTAAAGCCGTGATTACAAGAACTGAGTTACAAAGTTTTACGCAAACTGACTGGTGGGATTTTCAGGGCTTCGCGGTATTTGGCAACGGTGCGTCGCGCAATGACCATACCCTGTTCGCCCAGCATGTCTGCGATTTTACTGTCAGAGAGTGGGCTCTTCTGGTCTTCTGCTCCTATTAGCTGCTTGATGAGAGCGCGTATTGCGGTGGACGATGCTTCCCCCCCGGTTTCCGTCGCAACGTGGCTGCCGAAAAAGTACTTCAACTCAAACATTCCATGCGGGGTCAGCATGTATTTTTGGGTCGTTACACGAGAAATCGTACTTTCGTGTAAACCTAGTGTATCAGCAATTTCGCGCAAAACAAGGGGGCGCATGGCGACAGCGCCATGGGTGAAAAAATTCTTTTGTCTTTCTACAATCGCTTGTGCAACGCGCAAAATGGTATCGAAGCGTTGTCGCATATTTTTGATCAGCCAGCGCGCTTCCTGCAGCTGGGTGCCAAGACTGCATTCATTTTTATTATCTTTTGCCATTTGTGCATACATGCTGCTGACACGCAGTTTAGGCATCACATCCTGATTCAGTAATACCTGCCATTGCTGACCGCATTTACGCACGATCACATCGGGAACCACATAGTCTGCAGCTTGCTGCGCAAAGGCGGACCCGGGACGTGGGTCGCACAGGCGAATCACAGCCTGTGCTTCACGCAAATCCTCATCGTCACAGGCAAAGATTTTTTTTAACTTCGTGAAATCACGCTGAGCGAATAAGTTTAACTGCTGCTCAATAATCGCCAGTGCCAGTCTGCGCGTGACGACAGGAATTTTCGGGAGACGGCGTAACTGTAATGCCAGGCATTCAGACAGATTGCGCGCTGCTATGCCAGCGGGTTCAAAACTCTGCACCATATTTAAGGCAAACTGTAACTCTTCCGGTTCCACGCATAATTCCAGTGGCAGACTGGAGTGGATATCGTCCAGGCTCTCAGTCAAATAACCATTATCATCGAGCGCATCGATAATCAGCTCACACAAAGCAAGGTCACGAACACCGCGCAAATTGACACGCATCTGTTCCAGCAAATGTTCACGCAGACTGATGCTGGCCGCTTCCAGCTGAGGACGGCCATCGTCGTCGTCCGCCTGACGCGATCCGGATGGAAGTTCGTCAAAGCTCCAGTCTTCCGCGCTCACACTCTCGCTGGCGGCAAAGTCGGCTTCTGCTGGAACGTCGGCCACAGTCTGTTCGTTCTGGCCATTGCTGTCCTTGTCTGCCGTAGCATTCGGGGTATTCTGTGTCATCGCGCCATCGGCCAGCAGGCGGATGGCATGGTCCAGCGGATCATCCACGCGCTCTAACAAAGGATTTTCGATCAGCAGGGATTCCAGCTCCTGATGCAACTCAAGCGTGGAGAGTTGCAACAGGCGGATAGACTGCTGCAGTTGCGGCGTCAGGGCAAGGTGTTGAGAAGTGCGGAGTTGCAGACTTTGTTTCATGATGCGCCCGGTTACATGCGGAAGTGTTCTCCGAGATAGACCCGGCGCACAGATTCGTTTTGAATAATATCATCTGGCTTGCCGCTGGCCAGTACTGCACCCTGATTGATAATGTAGGCATGATCACAGATGCCCAGGGTTTCGCGCACATTATGGTCGGTAATCAGTACCCCGATGCCACGTTCTTTCAGAAAGCGCACGATGCGTTGTATCTCGATGACGGCAATTGGATCGACACCGGCAAATGGTTCATCAAGCAAAACAAACAAGGGATCGGTCGCGAGTGCACGTGCAATTTCCACCCGGCGGCGCTCACCACCAGACAGAGATAAGGCCGGATTTTCACGTATATGTTCTATCTGCAGATCGGCTAATAACTGATTCAGGCGTTGACTGATTTCGTCCTTGCTCAGATATTTTCCCCGCTTGTCTTTTTTTAACTCCAGCACGGCACGTATATTTTCTTCTACCGTCAGCTTGCGAAATACGGAAGCTTCTTGCGGCAGATAGGATAAGCCGAGTACCGCGCGCTGATGGATAGGCAATGCGGAAACATCGACACCGTTAATGCCTATCTCGCCGCTGTCTGATGGAACCAGCCCGACTATCATATAAAACGAAGTCGTCTTACCGGCACCATTCGGCCCCAGCAAGCCCACTACTTCACCGCTTTTCACCATCAGTGATACATCTCTGACCACCTGGCGCGCGCCATAGCTTTTTTGCAGCCCTTTAACCTGCAATGTGTTATCTGTAGCCAGCATCTTATTGTGCCTGTGTTGTACCTGACGCTGATTTGCTGCGCAGGATAAGTTGAGTCCGGGGCTTCGCTGTGTCATGTTCGCCGCTGACGCTATTGGTACCTGTCAGTACTTCATTGCGGCTGTCATAGGAAAGATATTCGCCGAACTGCTCCTGCATTACCTTGTTACCTTCAATATTGCGTACCTTGGCGCGGGTGGTGAAAACGACGATTTCAGTTTTTTCATTGTAGACAGCTTTTTCCGCTTCACCTTCTAACCAACGCTCATTCGGGCCATCCATTTTTTGGCGGAAGCTAATCAGGCCATGATTTTTTCCCAGCAGGGTGACTATCTGGGTACCGTCTTTTTCTTCCTGTATGGTCGCATTATCTGCCTGAATTAGCAGTGTGCCACGAGTGATGGTGACACCGAGTGACAGCACATTCAGATTTTTTTTCAAATCATAGAAGCTCTTACCTGCTTCAATCACCGCATCTTTCAAAGCGTCAGCTTTTTCCGCGTGAGCAAATGGCGACAGGCTGCAGGACAGCAGCAGGCTGGCAACAGTGATGAGGTGTCGTAGAGAGTGGCGCATACAATTATTTCCTGATATCTGGTTGTGAGGGCGGTGCCGCCAGGTCTGGGCGCCGCTTAATACGCATATTGACTTTACTGAGAAAGCTGACTTGCTGAGTCAGATTGTTCGCTTCAATTCCTATCGCAGTGGCATCTACTTTGTAAGTCTGCATACGTACCGCCTGATCCGTCTTGACGATGTCTGAATCAGGCAGCATCAGCAGGTATTGAGTCGTCAATTGAAAAAAGTTTTTGGGTTCAGCCGAGGTCTGCGCTACCACTACGTCGTCATAAAAATGAACTTGATCATAGCTGCGGTTTAACTGTGGATTAGCTGACTTTTGCTCCACCAAAGCGCGTTTGGCCTGTATCGTGACGGGTTGTCTGCGTTCGTCAAAACTATGTATCAGTGGATTGGTGATTTCATACTGATCGGTCTGCGGCAAATGGATCAGCTTATCGCCCTGGACGTGATAATTGGCCTGACCGTTATTGGACAATTTAATGAAATTAAATTTTTCCACATAATAGTCAGGTTCTTTACGATTCTGCAGACGACCGGCAGCTTCATCACCCTGACGGTGTATGACCTGATGGATCCAGATACTGGCCAGCACCACGATGCCGAGTGCGATCACTCCCATCCAGCTGCGTGCCTGATCGATAGTGACTTGAGGTTTCATGACAGATAGCGGGCCAAAGCCTGATCATACTTACCCTGGGCACGCAGGATGAGGTCACAGATTTCGCGCACTGCACCTTTGCCACCACCCGCAGTCGTGACGAAATCCACGCGCTGCCGGACTTCGGCGTGACCATTTGGTACGCTGACAGAAAATCCGACCCGGCTCAATACCGGTAAGTCAATCACGTCATCTCCGATGAAACCGCAGGCAGTCGCAGGGATTTGTAATTCTTCGATTAAGCTCAGAAAGGCAGACTGCTTATCATGTATACCCTGACGCACATGGGTGATACCGAGATCAGCCGCACGTTTTGACACGATAGCTGACTGGCGGGCGCTGATAATTGCGGTCGCGATGCCTGCATCCTGCAGCAGGCGTATACCCTGGCCATCAAGCACATTGAAGGTTTTTAAAGCTTCGCCCTCAGGACCAAAATGCAAACTGCCATCAGTCAGGATGCCGTCTACATCAAATATCATCAGCCTGAGCTGCGCCGCTTTTTGCAGAGTGTCGCTCATCAGATCACCTTGGCACGGGTTAAGTCGTGGATATGCAGCGCACCGACCAGATGGCCATCAGCATCTGCCACCAGTAACTGGTTAATGCGGTAGGTTTCCATGATCTCCACGGCTTCCACCGCGAGTTGATCCGGACGTATGCGACGCGGATTCGCACGCATCACGTCAGCAATCGAAATCTGCGTGAAATCCTGTACGGTTTCCATCATGCGGCGTAAGTCACCGTCGGTGAACACGCCTATGATCTGATTCTGTGCATTTACCACCGCCGTCATCGCCATGCCTTTTTTGGTGATTTCGAGCAGTGCGCTGGTCAGTTTGGTATCTGGCCTTACACTGGGAATTGCATCCCCGGTACGCATGACATCTCTGACATGGGTCAGCAGGCGGCGACCCAAGGCGCCACCCGGATGAGAACGCGCAAAGTCTTCCTCCCGAAAGCCGCGTGCATCGAGTACGGCAACAGCCAGTGCATCGCCCAGCGCCAGAGTGACGGTAGTACTGGCAGTTGGTGCCAGATTCAATGGGCAAGCTTCTTTTTCGACATGCAGGTTCAGGTGCGCATCAGCGATTTGCGCCAGACTGGATTGCGGCTTACCGGTCATCGCGATCAGTTTTACCCCAAGACGCTTGATGATGGGGACGATAGACATCAGCTCGGACGCTTCGCCGGAATAGGAAATGGCAATAAACACATCCTGCGGAGTGATCATCCCCAGATCGCCATGCGCCGCTTCGGCCGGATGGACAAAAAAGGAGGGGGTGCCGGTAGAGGCGAAAGTCGCCGCGATTTTGCGACCGATATGGCCAGATTTGCCAATGCCGGAAACGACTACACGGCCGTTGCATGAAAGCAACATGTCGACTGCCTGTGCAAAAGCCGCGGCATCTTCTGCCTGCAGGCGCTGACGCAGATGGTTGAGCGCATCAGCTTCAATTTGCAGGGTAGTTGCGGCCAGCATGACCGCCCGCTGTGCTGCACTGGTGCAGCCAGACTTTGACGTGTCGTCAGAGGTTAAGGGAGCAGTGAATTGATTCATGCCCGAAGTATAAACGAAATCCTGTAAGCAAAAACTCTGCCAGATGTAACATAATTTGCTTTGTCGGAATCTGTATGGCATCCGGGTGGCCGCTGGTTCATAGGAGCATATCAGGTGCGCGATAGCATACTCAGCAGATCCAGCGACAGACTTTCTTGAAATCGCGCAATTTATTCAATGGAAACACCGGTTTTCCAGCATTTTCGGCAATAATGTCTTTATGAATGCTCTCGACACCACCTTATCTTTACTGGCCGCCGCTGTTCTGGGGGTGGTGGCTTTTCGCATGCTGCAATTGCCGCCGATACTGGGCTATTTGGTGGTCGGTGTGGTCATCGGCCCCTTTGGCCTGGGTTTTGCTGAAGACAGCGCTGTGACCCATGAAATGGCGGAATTCGGCGTTGTGTTTCTGATGTTTTCAATCGGCCTGGAATTCTCACTGCCTAAGCTGATGGCCATGCGCAAGCAGGTATTCGGGCTAGGGATGGCGCAGGTATTGGTGACCATTCTGGCCAGCCTGTGCAGTGGCTGGCTGGCCAGCTACTGCTTGCCCAAGTTCTTTCAGATAGGCTGGGAAGCCGCATTCGCATTGGGTGGCGCGCTTGCCATGTCGTCCACCGCCATCGTCTCGAAAATGCTCACGGAACGTCTGGAGCTGGAAAGTCTGCATGGCCGTCAGATTATCAGCATCCTGTTATTTCAGGATCTGGCCGTGGTACCGCTGCTGATCCTGGTACCGGCACTGGCTACCCACTCAGACAATATAGTCACCACATTGCTGTGGGCTGGTGGCAAGGCCGTCTTGGTGCTGGTCTTGCTGCTGGTGGTCGGGCAAAGCATGATGCGCAATTGGTTCAAGCTGGTGGTGAAGCGACGATCGCAGGAATTATTCATGCTGAACCTGCTATTGATCACGCTGGGCGCCGCCTGGCTGACCGAAAAAGCCGGTTTGTCGATGGCGCTCGGTGCGTTCGTTGCAGGCATGCTGATTTCCGAAACTGAATACCGGCATCAGGTGGAAGAGGACATTAAGCCCTTCCGTGACGTGTTGCTGGGTCTGTTCTTTATCACCATAGGCATGCTGTTGAATCTGAAGCTGGTGGCACAGAACGTGTGGATGGTGTTGTTCCTGTTTATCGGCCCCTTGATGCTGAAACTGGTGTTGATTGCTGGCTTAGCACGTCTGTTTGGCTCATCCACCAGCGTCGCTTTGCGTACCGGACTGGCCTTGGCGCAGGCAGGTGAATTCGGCTTTGTCTTATTGAATCAGGCCGGTGCGCTGAACCTGATAGACCCGCAACTGCTGCAGCTGATTCTGGCCTCGATGGTGCTGTCTATGTTGGTCTCACCCTTCATCCTGGCCAAGTCGGATGCGATCGTGATGAAGTTCTCTTCGAATGAATGGATGATGCAGTCGCTGGCCCTGACGCAAATCGCTGCGCGCACGATGTCAACCCGCAAACACGTGATCATCGCGGGTTTCGGTCGCAGCGGCCAGAATCTGGCGCGTTTGCTGAGTGAAGAAAAAATCGACTATCACGCATTGGATCTGGACCCGGACCGGGTACGTGAGGCTCAGACGGCCGGTGCCAACGTGTCTTATGGCGATGCCGCACGTAAGGAAAGCCTGGTCGCGGCTGGCATACACCGCGCTGCCGCTTTGGTCATTACTTATACCAGCACCGCATCAGCGCTTAAGATTTTGCACTTTGTGCATGAACTGCAGCCTGGCTTACCGGTGATCGTGCGCAGCCATGATGATGTCGATCTGGAAAAGCTGCGCGACGCCGGTGCCACCGAGGTGGTGCCCGAGCTGATGGAGGGCAGTCTGATGCTGGCTTCGCATGCACTGGTCTTGCTGGGTGTGCCTTTGCGGCGCGTGGTGCATCGGGTTCATGCTGCGCGCGATGAGCGTTATGAATCGCTGCGCGGCTTCTTCCATGGTGCCAGCGATGCGGCTGATAGTCCGGATGCTATGCAAATCCGCTTACACTCAGTCACCTTAAGCGAACGTGCCAGCGCGGTTGGCAAGCGCATTGCCGAGCTGGCGCTGGCTGATCTGGAGGTAGATATTCATACCATACGGCGCGGCAAGGCCAGGCAGGAAGCGGATGATACGCTGGTTTTGCAGAGTGGTGATGTGATCGTGGTGCGCGGAACCTCAGAAGCAGTCGCAAGAGCGGAGCTGAGGCTGTTAAAATAGCGGGTTATTTTTAAAAATTGAAGGACATCTGGCGATGTTAAATCCATCCGAGTACATTAAAGAACATATCCGCACCGTGCCAAACTGGCCACAAGAAGGCGTGATGTTCCGCGATATCACCCCTTTGCTGCAAAACCCCAAGGTGTTTCGTGTGCTGATCGATATGTTCGTACACCGCTATATGGATGAAAAAATTGATGTGATCGCTGGGCTGGACGCGCGCGGTTTCATTATCGGTTCAGTGCTGGCTTATGAGCTGAATCTGGGATTTGTGCCTATCCGTAAAAAAGGTAAGCTGCCTTTCCATACCGTATCCGAAGAATATGTACTGGAATACGGCAGTGCGACTGTGGAATTGCATGCGGATGCCTGCAAAAAAGGCGATCGCGTAGTGCTGATCGATGACCTGATCGCGACTGGCGGTACCATGATGGCTGGTAAAAAACTGCTGGAGCGTCTGGGCGCTACCGTGGTTGAAGGTGCGGTCATCGTCGATTTGCCGGAATTGGGCGGCTCTAAGATCATCAAAGACAGCGGCATGCCTTTGTATACGATTTGCAATTTCGACGGCCATTAAAACTGCGCTTTTGCCAGCGTTGACAAAAACGGATGCCCGCATGGCATCCGTTTTTGTTTTACAGCGATATTGCTGCGGTATGACTGCGGTATGCACCTGATTTGTACGATCAGAAGCAAAACCCCGGCTGGGGTGGCTTAGCAGTAAATACTGTGCGCAGTTCAGCTTGCTATGCAGAAAACCCTGAGCTGCGCTATACTTCCCAGCTTCCAAGGAGCGTTGCGACGGAAATCTGTTTTCCGCCAGGCTTGGAATCACAGGCGTAAGCCGGTAGTTTGACTTTCTTGTTTCTGATGATGCAAAAATGAACAAATTTCCGGCCTTGCTGACCACAACCGCGCTCACGTTACTTTTTTCTTTAGAAAGGAGGGCGTGAGAACGCCGCCATCATGACTACTCAAACAGCACATCAAGACTACCTCGTCGCCGACATCAGCCTGGCTGACTGGGGCCGTAAAGAAATTCAGATCGCTGAAACAGAAATGCCTGGCCTGATGGCGATCCGTGAGGAATTCGCTGCCAGCCAGCCACTCAAAGGCGCACGCATCACCGGTTCGCTGCATATGACGATACAGACTGCAGTTCTGATCGAGACACTCAATGCACTGGGCGCACAGGTACGCTGGGCTTCCTGCAATATCTACTCGACTCAGGATCACGCTGCTGCGGCCATCGCAGCCGGCGGTACACCGGTATTCGCATTCAAAGGCGAAAATCTGGATGAATACTGGGAATTCACGCACCGCATTTTTGAATGGACCGACGGTGGTTATTCCAACATGATTCTGGACGACGGCGGCGATGCGACTTTGTTGCTGCACCTCGGCACCCGTGCAGAAAAAGATATTTCTGTACTCGATAATCCAGGCTCCGAAGAAGAAGTCTGCCTGTTCAATGCGATCAAATCCCATCTGAAAACCGATGCGACCTGGTACTCCAAGCGCCTGGCTGAGATCAAAGGCGTGACCGAAGAAACCACGACCGGTGTGCATCGCCTGTATCAGATGCATAAAGAGGGCAAGCTGGCTTTCCCTGCAATTAACGTCAATGACTCCGTCACCAAATCGAAATTCGATAACCTGTATGGCTGCCGTGAATCGCTGGTTGATGGTATCAAACGCGCCACTGACGTGATGATCGCGGGTAAAGTCGCTGTGATCGCCGGTTATGGTGATGTCGGTAAAGGTTCTGCACAAGCGATGCGCGCTTTGTCTGCTCAGGTATGGGTCACAGAAATCGATCCTATCTGCGCCTTACAGGCAGCGATGGAAGGTTACCGCGTGGTGACTATGGATTATGCAGCGGAACATGGCGATATCTTCGTGACCACCACAGGTAACTATCATGTGATTTCGCACGCACATATGCAGAAGATGAAGGATCAGGCCATCGTCTGCAATATCGGTCACTTTGATAATGAAATCGATGTGGCTTCGCTCAAGCAATACACGTGGGAAAACATCAAACCACAAGTGGATCATGTGATTTTCCCTGACGGTAAGCGCATCATTCTGCTGGCTGAAGGCCGTCTGGTGAATCTGGGTTGCGGTACTGGTCACCCATCTTATGTGATGAGCTCTTCGTTCGCGAATCAGACTATCGCCCAGATCGAACTGTTCCTCAACAATGCACAATACCCGGTTGGCGTGTACACCTTGCCTAAGCATCTGGATGAGAAAGTCGCGCGTCTGCAATTGAAAAAACTCAATGCACAATTGAGCGTGTTGACGGATGAACAGGCTGCCTATATCGGTGTGAAAAAAGAAGGCCCTTACAAGCCGGAACACTACCGTTATTAATATCTGAACCTGTCCCCGCTCTGTCAGCGCAGAACGGGGATTTTTTTTACAGGAGATGCGATGCGTCTGCTTGCTATCTGGCTGGTGAATGCGCTTGCATTACTGGCGATTCCTTATCTGATGCACTCGGTGACTATCGATAGTCTGGGTACCGCGTTGTTAGTCGCGCTGGTGCTGGGCTTTGCCAATACCGTATTGCGTCCAGTTCTGTTGCTGCTGACTTTGCCGGTCACCGTCATCAGCATGGGCTTATTCATTTTTGTGATTAATGGTCTGCTGTTCTGGGGTGTGGCGAGCATGGTGGATGGTTTCCATGTGGCTGGTTTCTGGTCTGCAGTGGGTGGCGCCTTGTTATACAGCGTGATCTCCTGGACTTTGTCGACTTTAATTTTGCAAAAATCATGAATCAACATAACTTCAGCATAGAATTTTTTCCGCCTAAAACCGCTGAAGGGGTGGAGAAACTGCGCGTTACCCGCACTAAACTGGCTGAGCTGCAGCCTAAATATTTTTCCGTGACTTTCGGTGCAGGTGGCACTACCCAGCAAGGTACGCTCGATACCGTGGTCGATATCCGGCGCGAGGGTTTTGACGCGGCTCCGCATTTATCCTGCGTTGGTGGCAGCCGTGACTCGATACGTCAGATTCTGCAGCAATATCAGGCGCATGATATTCGTCGCCTGGTTGCACTGCGCGGTGATTTACCCAGCGGTTATGGCATGGGTGGCGAGTTCCGCTATGCGAATGAGCTGGTTGAGTTTATCCGCGCTGAAACCGGCGACTGGTTTCATATCGAGGTCGCTGCCTATCCGGAAATGCATCCGCAGGCGCGTTCGCCACAGGATGATCTGCAAAACTTTGTACGCAAAGTGAATGCCGGTGCGAATTCCGCAATTACCCAGTATTTTTATAATGCTGATGCTTATTTCCGTTTTGTGGAAGAAGCACGCAAACTGGGTGTGGATATACCTGTGCTGGCCGGTATTATGCCGATCACCAATAGCAGTCAGTTACAGCGCTTCTCAGAAATGTGTGGTGCTGAAATTCCACGCTGGATACGCCTGAAGCTCAATAGCTACGGGGATGACAGCGCATCGATCAAGGCCTTTGGTCTGGATGTGGTCAGCAGTATGTGTGAGCGTCTGCTGGCAGGCGGCGCACCGGGCTTGCATTTTTACTCCCTGAATCAAGCCGCACCCACTACAGCGATTTGGAAAAACCTGACTTAATTTCTCTTATCGTCATGCCAAAAGCAGCAGCGGAACCCGGGTTCCCCTGCTGCTTTTTTATTTCGTTGTGGAAAATCGACGCTCTGCACAAACAAATTGGAAATTTCTGGAAAGCATGACTAGACTGAGTTTAACAATGCGCTTCTGGTACTGACTACTTGTGAGCAGTCCGTAAAATCAGTCCTTGTATCACCTGTAATCTGTTCCCCCACCCGTATTTTCCCTGAAATAGTCTCATTGTCAGTCCTGTTCTGCTGTCGCAGTTTTTACCGGAGGATGAGTTATGAAGTGCCGATACCTGAGTCTGCTTTCTGTAATCGTGGTGGGATGCCTGAGCATGCCAGCCCATGCTGAGATGGTCATCATCGTCAATAAAGAAAATCCCGCCACCAAAATGTTCCTGAATCAGGTCGCACAATTTTATCTGGGCGGCTCTAATTTATTTGCGCCGGTGGAGCTCGCAGAAAACTCACCGATGCGTGCAGAGTTTTATAAAAAAGTGCTGGATAAAGATCCGGCACAGGTGCAGGCCATCTGGTCCAAGCTGCTTTTCACAGGAAAAGCCAAAGCACCGAAAGAGTTCAAATCCAGTGCGGAGGTGAAGAAGTATGTCAGTGAAACCCCGAATGCGATGGGGTATATAGAAAAATCTGCGGTAGACGACAGCGTTAAAGTTGTCGCCATCGTACCGTGATCTGCTGGGCTGACATCAAGATAAGGAGAATAGCGATGAAGAAGTTAGTATGTGCCATGCTCTTGCTGCCAGGTCTGGCTTCAGCGATTGATCTGGATGAAAGCGGCTCGCTCAAACTGAGCGGTTTTTATAATCTCACTGCAGGTAAGGTACTTAGCGGTTCTGCATTAGGCAGCTCCACACCCTGGACTTATCAGCAATATCAATGCCCATGTTCGATACAAAACTGGGAATACACCGGTGTGTATGAGAAATCCAAGGGCTGGCAACTGGATCAGGAATCGCTGCTGGGTCTGCAATTGAAAAAAGAATTTTCACCTACGCTGTCAGCGACCGCGCAAGTGGTGATGCGCGCACAGAATCCGAATAAAGGTTCACGCCCAACCGTAGACTGGGCTTATCTGAGCTGGCAACCGAGTGCAGAATCTGACTGGACTTTCCAGGCTGGGCGCTTCCGCATTCCTTTGTATTACTACAGCGACTATTTGTACATTGGTTACGCTTATCCCTGGTCGCGCCCGGCACCGGATGTGTATGGCTGGCCGATTTATGCCTACGATGGTGGCAATGTCAGTTACCGCCGTCAGCTAGGCGAATCTGACTGGGCGATGACAGCAAGCGCCTGGACCGGCAGCTTTACTTCGGATAACAATCCCTACTACACGCGGCTGTATTACACCACGCCGACCAATGATGCATGGAAAAAAATTCTCGGTGCTTCAGTCAGTGTCAACAATGGGATTTTCGATGTACGTGCGATGATGATGCGGCATGAAGAAACCGTGTCACAAAATGACCCGGTCGCTGGTACTACCTTCCTGCTGAAAGATCAGCCGACCCGGATTATGGGCTTATCCATCAATATGGATTACAAAAACTGGCAGCTTAAATCCGAGTTTGACCGCTTTGAACAAAAGGATGCATCTAAGGGTATCAACAATATCTATAAGTACGCCTTGTTTGGTATTGGCTATAACTTCGGTGCCTGGACACCGATGTATACCTACTCGCAATACACGACGGTGACCGAGCCGACAGAAGGACGTCAGTCGCATTATCTGTCTTTGCGCTGGGACTTCCGTAAAAACATGGCGCTGAAACTGCAATACGATATTTCTAAAGACAAGTCACATTATCCCTATCCTTTCTTTGGTGATTCCAAGTTGCTATCCCTATCACTGCAAGGCACGTTCTGACAAAGTAAACTCTGCTCCTCTTGAGGCCACCTCAGCTGCCGCTGCGGTGGTCTTTTTTTTTCAGGACTTACGCAAAACCGCCCCAGCTGCGTTATGGCTCCTTGTCGTACTATGCGTACTGCCTGCGTCGCCATGCCTTGCTGGGACAATTTTGCGTCAGTCCTATCTGTTTGATTCATTTCTCCTTGAACATCGTTTTGATATAAGTCAACGTTGCCTGTGTAGTAATGGTTACAATCAAATGTCCGATTTTGGATGACAGCGCAGCGGGGAGAAAAATTGGCTATCGAACTTTACAACGACGGAAAACATGTCTGTATCATGTTTAATGATCTGATCAAGGACGATGCAGCAGATCATGCTGTGCAGGCCAATCAGTTTCTGATCGTGTCCGACGGTGAAGGTGCGATGATCGATCCTTCCGGTCACCTGACGTATAACTCGCTGGTACTGGCGATGCATAAATACCTGCCCAAGCAGCAGTTAAAGTATCTGTTTGCTTCGCATCAGGATCCTGACATTATCGGTGCGCTCGATAAGTGGTTATTCAGCACAGAATGTAATTTATACGTGTCTAAACTATGGTCGCGCTTTGTACCGCATTTCTGTAATCTGAACCGGGCAGAAGGCCGTATCATCGGCATTCCCGATGAAGGCATGCCTGTGCATATGCGTGACACCGTGATACATGCGGTACCTGCGCACTTTTTGCATGCCGAAGGAAATTTCCAGTTTTACGACAGCAAGTCGAAAATCCTGTTTTCCGGCGATATGGGTGCCTCCATGGTGGATGCAAAAGATATAGAACGTCCCATCACCAGCAAAGAAGAGCTTTATCAGGAATTGCACTCCATGAGCGGTTTCCACAAGCGCTACATGGTATCGAATAAGGTATGTCGTTACTGGGCCAATATGGTACGCGGTATGGATGTGGACATGCTGGTGCCTCAGCACGGCCGTTACTTCCAGGGTAAAGAAGCCATCCATGCCTTCCTCGACTGGATAGAAAATCTGCAGTGCGGGATAGATTTGTTCACGCAGGAACACTATCGCTTCCGCGGTTAAGCACCAGGATCTTAAGTTTGCCGTGCCGCCTTGATGTTCACATAATCGAGCGGCAGGGCAGTGGTACTCTTAATCACTTCCATTACAAAGCTGGAACTCACATCCTGCAGGTCGACGACGCGTACCAGTTTTTTGTAGACCTGATCAAAACCCGCCATATCCGGCACATGGACTTTTAACAGATAGTCGATATCGCCACTCATACGCAGGATTTCCACGATTTCCGGTATGTCTTTCACGCCGCTGATGAATTGCTGCATCCATTGTTCATTGTGGCGTGCCGCTTTCAAGGTCACCATCACGGTCAGGCCCAGATTCAGGCGCACCGGATCACACAGCACCACATGCTGACGGATCACGCCATCCTCCTGCATTTTTTGCACCCGCCGCCAGCACGGCGTGACAGACAAATGCACGGCCTGGGCCAGTTCTGCCATGCCGATAGATGCATCTTTTTGTAATAAATGCAGAATTTCTAGGTCTTTTTTATCCATATTTATCAAATAATAGAAAATTTTTCTTAATTTAGCATGAAATACATGGAAAATTGGTAAAAAATTTCCTGGCAGGATAGGTAGGATGTGAACCTCTGTGACAGCACGTCATGTGCTGCAGAAAATGATTTAAACCGAGGAGCCCGTATGAATCCGCACGATACCAGCCTGCACACTGCAACCCGCCTGACCCATGCCGGCCGCAAAGGAAAAAAACATCATGGCCCGGTCAATCCGCCGCTGGTGCGTGCGTCTACCATGCTGTTTCCTGACTGTGCGTCCTTGCAGGATGCGTATGGCACCCGCAGTTGCTATGGCCGTCACGCGACCGAGACCACGATGGCTCTGGAGCAAGCCCTGTGCGCAGCGGAAGGTGCTGCGGGCTGCATGCTGACTTCTTCGGGTTTATCGGCGATCACCACCACTTTGCTGGCGCTGCTGGGCCCTGGTGATCATTTGCTGATGGTCGATACGGCTTATGATCCTACCCGCCAGTTCTGTGATGGCTTGCTCAAACAGATAGGTGTGACCACTACTTACTACGATCCGCTGATTGGTACTGGCATCGCCAGCCTGATGCGTGCGGAAACCAAGGTGGTGTTTGTTGAGTCACCAGGCTCGCTGACTTTCGAAGTGCAGGACATTCCTGCGATTGCAGCCGTCGCGCATGCAGCAGGCGCTGTGGTGGTGGCGGATTCAACCTGGGCTACGCCTATAGGCTGGTCTTCATTCGATTTGGGCATTGATGTCTCTATCCATGCCGCGACTAAATACATCGTCGGTCACTCAGATGCCTTGATGGGTGCCATTCTGACTAACGAAGCTTTGCATGCACGTGTCAGAGCTACCTACAAACAGCTGGGTATGTCAGTTGGTGGTGATGATGCAGCGCTGGCTTTGCGTGGCTTACGTACCATGGCAGCCCGTCTGGCGGTACACCGCGAGAGTGCGCAGGTCGTGGCGCGCTGGCTTAGTGAGCAGCCGGAAGTCGCAGAAGTTCTCTATCCACCTATGCCAGGTGCTGCTGGCCACGAATTATGGAAACGCGATTTCCGTGCAGAGTATGCCTGTGGTTTGATGGGTGCCGTATTCCGTGCCGATATCACGCAGCAGCAAGTCGCTGCATTAATCGACCGTACTCAGTTGTTTGGTATTGGTTTCAGCTGGGGTGGATATGAAAGTCTGATCCTGCCAACCAATCCGCAATCCTACCGTACTATCAATGCAGAGAAATGGGCTGCGCCTATGCTGCGTCTGCATGTGGGACTGGAAGCGGTTGAAGATCTGCTGAGTGATCTGGACTCAGGTTTTGCTGCCTTGCGTACACAAGACGAAAAAAATGCTCTTGCTTGTGCAGCCTGAATTCTGACTTGAAGAGGCAGTCGGCATGTCATTGTCCTGTCATGCTGTATCGTTAAACTACGAGCGTCCTACTGCTTCTCCTCCAAAGGTCAGGATATTTACCCACAGCTTGCTGTGGGTTTTTTTTTGCTGCTGATTGTTGAGGATTGTGGACTAAGGCTGAATCCTACTGCGCTGTGCCAGCCTGATTATTCGAGGTGACCGGTGTGGCAGGAGCTGCTTCATCCATGTCCAGGGTACGCACGCCGCCGCCATTCAGAAATTCAGCATACATCCAGTCGCCCTCTGCATTGCTAAGACCTTCCGGTACAGCACGCTGCACTTCCGCTTTCCCAGCCAGCGCAGCACGCATACTGTCTATCCAGATCGGTAAGGCCAGCGTCGCACCGAATTCACGTCCACCCAATGATTTAGGCGTGTCATAACCCATCCAGGCCACAGCCACGACATTCCCTGCATAACCGGCAAACCAGCCGTCGACGGCATCGCTGGTGGTGCCGGTTTTTCCGGCCAGATCATGCCGCCCCAGTCTGACGCTGGCGGCAGCGGCGGTGCCACTGCGCGTTACCTCACGTAACATGGCATCCATGATAAAGGCATTACGGCTATCGATCACCCGGTCTGCATCCTGGGCTATCGCTGGCGCCGGATAGGATTTCAGCACATTGCCTTTGCTATCGGTGATTTTGGTGATCAGATTCGGCTGTACCTGATAGCCGCCATTGGCGAATACCGCATAGGCTGCCGCCAGTTGTACCGGTGTGACTGAACCCGTTCCTAAGGCCAGCGTCAGATTATCCGGATGTTTATCCTTGCTGAAACCGAAATGGCTGATCCAGTTTTGCGCATTGCTGACACCGACCGCTTTGAGGATACGTACCGACACCACATTCTTTGATTTCGCCAATGCTGTGCGCATCGTGATCGGGCCATCGTATTTGCCATCATCATTGCGCGGGTCCCAGCGCAGCGCTTCTTCTGAGGTGGCGGACAACTGCACATCATTGATCAGCGTCGCTGGCGAAAAGCCTTTTTCCAGCGCTGCGGAATAGACGAAGGGCTTCATGCTGGAGCCGGGCTGACGCCAGCCGCTGGTGACATGATTAAATTTCTTACGGTTGAAATCAAAGCCACCTACCAGCGCCCGGTAAGCACCAGTTTCCGCATTCAGCGCCACATACGAGCCTTCGACTTCCGGCAACTGCGTGATGCTCCAGCGTTTTTTCTGATCCTGTAGCACACGGATCAGCGCACCTGGTGTGATCTTCAGGTCAGACTTAGCCTTCGCCTGCAATCCGGCTGCAGCAAACTTTAAGCCATCACCATCGATCACGATGGTGTCGCCATTGGCCAGCTCGGCTTTGACCACTTTCGTACTGACTTCAGTCACAACGGCGGCCAGTAACTTATCGCTGGACGGATGCTTGCGTAAAGCGTCATCGATTGCATCATCGCGTTCATCTTCATCGGCGGGTAGCTGGATAAAGGCTTCCGGCCCACGGTAACCATGGCGCTGATCATAGGCCATCACATTGTTACGTACCGCTTCATACGCCGCTTCCTGATCCGTTTTCAGCAGCGTGGTATAGACCTTGATGCCACTGGTGTAGGCTTGCTCCTTGTATTCCTCAACCACAGTCTGTCTGACCATCTCTGCGACATAGTCGGCATGGGTGTCATAAATCTGTTTGCCGGTCACTGTGATTTTTTCATGTAAAGCCTGGTCGTACTGTGCTTCGGTAATCACGCCTCGGTTGAGCATGAGTTTAAGCACCACTTCCTGTCTTTGTTTGGCTTTCTGAAAATTGCTGACCGGATTGTGCCGCACCGGATTTTTCGGTATCCCGACCAGCATTGCTGCTTCCGCCAGACTCAGATCATTCAGGGATTTATTAAAGTAAGTACGTGCTGCACCGGCAAAGCCGTGGGTGCGCTGTCCCAGATAAATCTGGTTCATATACAACTCCAGAATCTGGTCTTTGCTGAGCGCGGCTTCGATGCGGGTAGTGAGTAATATTTCCTTGAGTTTGCGGTTCACGGTTTTTTCCTGCGACAGGAAAAAATTTCTGGCAACCTGCATGGTGATGGTGGAAGCTCCCTGATGAAAACCACCGCGCAAATCCGCCAGCACGGCGCGACCGGCACCGATAAAGTCGATACCACTGTGATCGTAAAAGCGTGCATCTTCGGTCGACAGCAGCGCGGTTTTCAGTTTTTCGGGAATATCTTTAATCGGCACAAATTCCCGGTGTTCTTCGCCGAATTCACCGATCAGTGCATTGTCGGCGGTATAGATACGCAGCGGTATCTTAGGGCGGTAATCCGTCACCGCATCGAGCGCAGGCAGATTCGGGGCTAGCACCAGAAACACATAGGCCAGCACGGCCCCTGCAACTACGCCCAGCGCTGCCAGTACGACGGCGATCCATTTCATCTTGGTTTATTCCTCTAAAGTTTGCAGCAGATACAGCTTCTGGTAAATACCTTGCTCTATCTGCATTAATGCCGCATGGCTGCCTTGTTCGCTGATACGGCCATGATTCAGGACCACGATATTATCGGCATCACGGATGGTGGACAAGCGATGCGCGATGGCGATGATGGTAACGCTACCTCTGAGCGCATTGAGTGCTACCTGGACGATTTGCTCAGTTTCGCTGTCTATATGCGAGGTTGCCTCGTCCAGAAACAGAATGCGCGGCTTGCCAGCCAATGCGCGCGCAATCGCGATCAACTGTTTCTGACCGGTCGATAAGCGTGCGCCGCCTTCGCCTAGCTGGGTATCGTAGCCGTGTTCCAGCTGCAGGATAAAGTCATGTACATGTGCAGCTTTGGCCGCAGCAATCAATTCTGCTTCGGGAATGTCACGGCCCATGGCGATATTCTCGCGTGCGCTGGCCGCCAGCAGAAACGGTTCCTGTGGCACCAGCCCGACTGCAGCTCGGAAGTCGGCTTCGGAAAATCCGGCGATGTCCTTGCCATCCATAAGTATGCTGCCAGCCTGTGCGTTATAAAAGCGCAACAGCAGACTCATCAGGCTGGACTTGCCACTGCCAGTGTGACCGACGATGCCGAAAAACTGACCGGATGGAATGTGCAGATGGATGTCATGCAGTACCGGATGGGCCGCATCATAGCCAAATCGCAGCCCATCGATATCGACCCGGCCGCTATGCATCTGTGCCTGGCAACTGTGATCTGCAGTCAGTGTTTCAGTCAATAGCGTGTTAACGCGCGCAGCCGACACAACGGCTTGCTGTATCTGTCCAAACTGCAAAGTAATCTGTATCAGCGGCTCCACCACACGGGCGATATAACTGACAAACGCATACAAGATGCCTATCTCTATGCCGGAAAAACTGCGCTGGCTGAAACTGTAAATCACAATCACCAGTAAGCCGGTATTCATCAGATCGAGTGCCGGTCTCAACAGCCAGGCATTGGCCCGCAACTCATCGAGTCTGGCCTGATAATGCAATTGATTGGTGCGCCCGAAGCGCTCACCAAAACGCTGTTCTGCATTGCTGGCCTGTAGCGCTGCCATGCCCTGTATGCTTTCCGCGACCTGGGCATTGATTTCACTACGCAACTGCCTTGCACGTGTGACGGCGGGCGCACTCCAGCGTTGATAAAACCAGACGATCAGCACCACTGCAGGAATTAACATCAGTACGATCAGCATCAGACGCCATTCCAGCCAGGCCATGGCCAGCAGCGCACCAAGCACCACGATAGAGCTGTCCAGCATTACGAATAAAACCTGTACATACAGATTCTTTACCGCCTCGGTATCGTTGGTCACACGGCTGACCAGCTGCCCTGTCATGGCTTTATCGAAGAAGGCCATAGGCAGACGCAGCACATGCTGATAGACCTGTTCACGTAAGCGCCGTACCGAGCGCATCGCGACACCTGCCAGCCGTGTCAGTTGCAGATAGCGTAACCAGGTCGCGCCCCAGCCAGTCAGCAAATAAGCTGCCAGCAGCATTGCAATCATGCCCCAGTCCATCTGGCGTGGTAACAGATAATGATCGATAAATGCCTTGCCCAGCAAAGGGCCTAAGGCTTCCAGCCCAGCCGCGGCGAGCAGGAAGAATACACCGGCCACCACCTGACGCCGTTCCGGCTGGGCGGCATTGACCAACAGTTGTACCGCGAGTTTTTTTTCAGACTTTGCTGACATAGGGGTAATGTGTTCAGATTGCATTCAGGCTGGCCTCCAGTTGCTGGTAGCGCCACTGCGAGGCATACCAATGCGGCTGCGCGAGTAATTCAGCATGTGTGCCTTGTTCCAGAATTTGCCCGTTTTTGAGCACGATGATGTGGTCGGCATCGGCCACAGCGCTGAGGCGATGACTGACGATCACGGCCGCGCGCTGGTGATGGGTTTTTCTGAGCGTGGCCAGATGTTGCAGGATACGGGTTTCAGTATCGGTATCCACTGCCGACAGCGCATCATCGAGTAACAGCAGGGGGCTGTCAGTCAGCAGCGCGCGCGCAATTGCCACGCGCTGGCGCTGGCCGCCGGACAAGGTGACACCTCGCTCACCGACCGGTGTGTCATAGCCTTGAGGGAAGCGCATGATATCGTCGTGTACCGATGCCAGCGTCGCTGCATGCATGATTTGCTCACGCGTGGCATCCGGTCTGGACAGCGCGATATTGTCAGCGATTGAAGCAGAAAACAGAAAAGGCTCCTGCGCCACCCAGTTAATGGCAGTACGCAGCGTGTGCAAGCGGTAGTCAGCGATGTTCTGATCGCCCCACACTATCTGACCTTGGCTGCTTTCTATCTGACGCTGTAATAAACGAATCAGGGTGGACTTGCCCGCCCCGGTTGGGCCGACGATACCTATCGTCTGACCAGGTGCAATGTGCAGGCTGACATTGTCCAGTGCAGCAAGTGTCTGGCCCGGATAGCGGTAGCTGAGTTGCTGTACGCGGATGCTACCTTGTGGTGTGGTGCTCAGCTGGCCACGATCTGTGACAGCGATCTCCATGTTTAATACCGGCTCCAGCCTGGCCCAGGCTGCTTTACCGCGCTCCAGTAAGGCCAGCACCCAGCCAGCAGCAAACATAGGCCAGATCAGCTGGCCCAGATACATGCTGAAACTGGTCAGCGAGCCTATCGTCATTTCACCATGCCACACCAGATAGCCACCGACACCCAGCGTCAGCGCACCAGCCGAAGTCAGGGCCAGACCTACTGCCGGTTCATACGCGGCTTCCCAGCGCTGTGCGGTCAGGCTGGCTTGCGCCGCCTGTTCTGCCAGCAGCGCAAATTGCTGTGCACTGCGCTGTTCCAGCCCGAGTGCACGTACTGTGCGCACACCGGCCAGTGTTTCCTGAACCTGATCATTCAAATGGCTGAAACGCTGCAAGGCATCACGCGATGCCTCGTGAATATGATGCGTGATACGGCGGAACGCCAGCGCCATCAAGGGGAAGGGCAGCAGCGCTGCGAGCGCCAGTCGCCAATCCACGCCGATCAGCATCATGCCTATCACCAGTGCGAAGGTCAGGCTGCCATCAAAGCCTGCCAGTGCCGCTTCACCGGCCGCCAGCTCAATCGCATCGGCATCATTGGTACCTAAGGCCATCAGATCGCCGGTACGCTGTTTCTGAAAAAAGTCTTGCCCTTGCAGGCTCAGACGCTGGTACAGCCTGGTGCGTAATTCCGCACCCAGCTGATAGGAAGCAGTGAATAGCTGCATGCGCCAGCCTACCCGTAAGAAGTAAATTGCCAGCCCCATCAGCAGCAGATAACTGAGTTCCAGCAGCAGCGCCTTACCCTGCAACTGATGGCTGACCAAGCCGTCTATCACGACACCGACACGGCGCGGTATCCAGACCGACAGCAGCGCTACCGCCCCCAGCATGGCTGCCGCCAGCCAGTATTGACGCCAGTGACGGCGTATAAATTGAAATAAGAGTTGATTCAGTGTCATGCGAATAGTTGAAAAGCGATTGTCAGACGACCATCATGCGACCGTTTTGTCATGAACAGAAGATGAAAAGCAAACTGGAAGTAGCGTACCGCGCTGCATCAGCAGGGCTTAGGTCGCCGCGATGGTTTTGCTCAGGGCCTGTTAACATTTAAATTACGTGTGCGAAAGGGGTGAAACAGTTGCAGGGCTAGGCGCAGCCCGCGCAGCAGTGTGATCACTGTCAGCGGGATGCAACAACGCCATGCGGCTGTTTCCCCCCTTTCCCTCCGGGTTCAAGCCAAAACGCACGCTGGACTGCGTTGCGTGTCTTGTCAGGGGCACCAGCCCTGACGGCGACACACGCCTTGCCAGCCCACGTTTTGGCTTGAACGCATCTCGCAATTTAAATGTTAACAGGCCCTAGCCCAAATAAAAAATCCGTTACCCCTGACAGGATAACGGATTGTGCTGCTTAGCGGGTTACCCGGCTAACAGGCGGAACTGCTATCAGTGGATGCGGTACTCTGCATTATCCCATTTCAGCATATTCCATAAGAAGGTATAGGTGATCGCACTCATATCAGCACGTTGCGCATTATTGGCCGCACCGCCATGACCACCTTCGATATTCTCATAGTACCAGACGTTTTTGTGACCTTGTGCCAGCATCTTGGCCGCCATTTTACGGGCGTGACCAGGATGGACGCGGTCGTCCCGGGTGGAGGTAATGAACAATACATTCGGATACTTCACTTCAGCTTTCACATTCTGATAAGGTGAGTAACGCTGAATAAATGCCCATTCTTCAGCCACATCCGGATTGCCGTATTCACCCATCCAGGAAGCGCCTGCCAGCAATTGGTTGAAACGCTTCATATCGAGCAAAGGGACCTGGCTGACGACCGCATTGAACAAGTCAGGACGCTGGGTCAGCGCCACACCGGCCAGCAGGCCGCCATTGCTGCCACCCATCGCACCCAGATGTTGCGGGCTGGTGATTTTGCTGCTGATCAGATGTTCGGCGACTGCTGCAAAATCATCATAGGCACGCTGGCGATTGCCTTTCAGCGCAGCCTGATGCCAGCTCGGGCCATATTCACCGCCACCACGGATATTGGCGACCACATAGACCCCGCCTTTTTCCAGCCAGTTCTTGCCTAAAGCACCGGAGTAGGAAGGCGTCAGCGATACCTGGAAGCCGCCGTAGCCATACAACAGAGTAGGGTTGTTGCTATCCAGTTTCAGGTCTTTGCGTTTCACCATAAAGTAAGGCACTTTGGTGCCATCTTTGGAGGTGGCAAACTGCTGCACTGTTTCATACGGACTCGCATCAAAGAAGGCTGGCGCAGACTTCAGTTTTTCACGCTCATCGCTGCCGGCCTTAGCCATCAGGTAGACGCTGGGGGTCAGATAATCGGAATAGCTGAGCAGGTATTCGTCGCTGTGATCCGGGTCCCAGGCCATGACGCCCACGCTGCCCAGAGTCGGCAGGCTGACTTCGCGTTGTGTCCAGCTGCCGTCTTTGAAGCTCCATTCCACCAGCTTGCTTTTCACGTCGTTCAGGGATTGCAGCAGCAAAGTATTGCGCGTCGCTGCCATGCCTGTGAATGAGGTGCTGCTGCTTGGTGTGAACAGCGCCGTGAATTGACGCTCACCTTTCATGAAGGCGTCGAAATCCATCGCCAGCACACTGCCTGCGGCAAAAGTCTGACCACCCGTGGTCCAGTTTTCTCTCGGGGTGACGATGATTTGCGTACTGAAGAAGGACACATCGGATTGGGCCGGGACATCCAGACGCGTCAGTTTGTCGCCATTGCGCAGGAATTGTTCCGAGGTGTAGAAGGTGATTTGTCGGTGTACCAGTTCGTGCCGCACACCACCGTGCTCGCTGTTTTGTGCCGCCACGCTCATATCGGTTTTCTGTGCTTCCAACAAGGTGCGTGCCTTGCTCAGCGGCGTGCCACGCTTCCATTCTTTGACGATGCGTGCATAGCCAGAGTCAGTCAGCGAACCTTTGCCGAAATCCGTCGCCACATATAGCGTATCTTTATCTCGCCAATCTACATTCATCTTGGCTTCTGGCAGGGTAAAGCCGCCTTTGACAAAGCTTTTGGATTTCAGATCAAACTCACGCAGTGTGACTGCATCGGCACCGCCACGCGATAACTCGATCAGGCAGCGATCGTATTCCGGTTCGCGGCAATTAGCGCGTTTATAGACCCAGTTTTCATTTTCCTGCTTAGCAAGTGCATCCACATCCAGCACTACTTCCCAGACTGGCTGCGGCTTACGATATTCGTCCAGTGTGGTTTTGCGCCACAGGCCGCGCGGATGTTCGGCATCGGTCCAGAAGTTATAGACCGCATCGCCCATTTTATAGATGCCAGGAATCCGGTCTTTGGAATTCAGGATCACACCCAGATCGTCGCGCAGTTTGATAAAACCCGCATCTTTGTCGAGTTTGCTGCGGGTTTCTGCATTGCGTGCCTTGACCCAGTTCAGCGCCTTATCGCCGCTGACATCTTCCAGCCATTGATGCGCATCTTGTGTTTGAGCGTAGCTGACGCTGGCCGCAGCCAGCAGTGTCAGCGCCGCCAGAAATTGACGTTGTGGTTTCATGTGTCTTCAGTCTCGTTTAGTGTTGTGATCATCGTATAGAACATGGGCAAAGGCGGAGGGCTTAATCCGGACAAACGGATATCACGGATCGCTTGATTACATCGCCTGAGCTGCCAGCCTGCCACGAAAGTTTCATGCAGACAAGCCGCTTTTTCGACCGCGGACCTGGGGGATTAGTTCAAATTCCGATCGTTATTGAATTTTTTTGCTTAACATTGCTTTACATTGGCAGCCATGCATTTTGACGGTATTTATCATTTTGACTTGCTAGCTCTCCTTATAATCCGGCCTGGCTATTTTCCCGGGGCGCACTTTGAGGCGGCCGTGTAATTTTATTGATGAGGTCATACGATGCAATTTTCTGGTAAGTACATGCTTAAGTCCGTATTCATGATCAGTGCTTTAGCGGCAGGTGCAGTGCAGGCGCAAACCGTTACGGATGGACAGTGGCATGGTGCTCTTTCTGTTGGTGGTTCATTTGCCAATAATAATTCGACGACACAGAATTTGAATCTGAATGCAGACGGCAGCAAGGCAACTCTGCAAGATAAAGTATCTTTGTACAGCCTGGCAAACTATGGCAGCAGTACTGTGAACGATGTCAAAACCCGCACTGCGCAATTATTGCGTGCCGGTGGACGCTATGATTACAACCTGTCGCCGGATGCGTTTGCATTTGGTGGCGCGGAACTGGAAACCAATAAGCCGCAAAATATCAACTCCCGCTATGCATTGAATGCGGGTGCCGGTTATCACGTGATCCGCAGCAAAGAAACCGCATTCGATGTATTCGCTGGTATCGGCTATTCCGGTAAACGTTTTACCGATGCCGTGGCTCCGGCACCATCCAGTGTGAACGGTGCAGAATTATTGTTGGGTGAAGAATACAGCCATCAATTGAGCGCCACCTCGGCGTTTAAACAAAAACTGGTGATTTATCCGGGGCAGTCTGATATGGGCCTGCGCAGTACACTGGACATGTCACTGGCTACCGTGGTTGCCAATGCCTGGACGCTGAATCTGGGGGCGAACATCAACTACAACAGCAAACCCGGAGCAGGATTTAAAACGACATCCAGTCTGCTGACCGTGGGCTTTGGATACAAATACTGATAGCGTCCAGTTTGCCCGTCTTCACGACGGTGTTTACTGTGAAAAAAAGCAGACCAGGACAGATCCCGGTCTGCTTTTTTCTTTACTAAAGCAGCGCATGACGCTGCATTGAACATACAGTCAAATACGCTTATTGCGGTGTATAAGTGACTTTCAGGCTATAGGTGGAAGCGGTATAACCCTTGAGTAAAACATACACATCACCGTTGGCGCTCTGGTTCAGGCTGCAGCTTTCCGTCGCAGTTGAACCATCGGATTTACAGTCATAGGTCGTGGTGGTTGGCACGCTGGATTTACGTGCATACAGATCCACATCTCCGGTACCTGTGGTCGCTACTGTCACGCTGCCTGAGGCGGTTTTGAAGGGGCCAAAGCTCTTGGTCTGATTTTGTGTCAGGCTGCCGCTATAGCTGTCCGTGACGGGTGGCTTTCCCGGTGTGGCCGGTCCATCGCTACCCAGTTCGACGGCAAACGATAAACCCAGACGTGCAAATTTCAATGAGTGATTAGCCTGCCCGCCGCTGTTGGCGAACGTATCGTTTTCAGTGTGAATGTAAGGATTATCCTGATTGAATGCAGTTTCAAAAGGCATGGATGCTGCATAGCCCTGGGCATTCCAGGAGGCATGATCCGAGCAGCCATAGCCGCATTTATCGTAGCCTATGGTCAGGCTGGGCTGATAGGTGGTGATCAGATTGGCGACAAACTGATTTTGTGCTGCATTGGTATAGTCGGTGTACAGATAGATGTCTTGTGGCGAGCCCTTGTAATTCGTCATATCCAGCTGCATCACACCAACCACATTGGTATTGGCCGCTTTATAGCTCTTGGCGATATCCTGCGAACCGCGCAAACCGACTTCTTCTGCTGAATAACCCATGAGTTTAATCGTGCGGCGTGGCTTGTAATTATTCGCCACCATCACACGCAGGATTTCCGTCAGGCTGGCGATGCCGGATGCATCATCATCTGCGCCAGGGGCCTTGGTGGTTTCTGTGGTTCCCTTGGTATTGATGGAGTCCAGATGCGCACCCAGAACCACGACTTCAGCGCTGTTGTCGCTGCCTTTAATGGTGACGATGACAGATTTTTGCGCCCAGCCTGCGTGGGTGAATTGTTCGACCGTGATATCGCTGCGGCCGCTACTCATGCTGCTCCATTTTTGCTTGAGCCAGTTGGAGGCATTCACGCCATTATTGGTGGTGTAGTAGCGGTTGGCAAAGGCAGAGAAATCGACGATGGTTTGTCCGATATTGGTAGCCTGCATTTGCGTCAGCATCGGTGTCACGGTGGACTGATTATCGATGGTGTACGAGGGGGCGGCGAGTGTAGCCAGCCCCGCTTTATTTTGAGCTGAGAGTTTGCTGAGGCTGGTTTTTGCGCTGTTCAGATCGCGGTGAAACATGAAGCCGCCGCAGCGTTTCAGTTCATGATGTATGGCATCGGACAAACGCAGCATCTGATCCTGACTGACTTGCACCAGATGGACTTGCTCTTCTTGCGCAGCTTGTTTGCTCAGGCTGTTGGCCGGGGTGGCCAGCACCATGCTGGATTGCTGGATGACGGTGGCAGGGGCAAGTTTTTGTAATTGCTGAAAGGCTTTGTCGCCGATAGAGATCCAGACTTTATCTTCTGCAGCACTAGCCTGGTGACTGAGTAGGGCAAACAGACTGGAAATCAACAGGGATGACATTCGTTTTTGCATGATCAACTCCTTGAAAGGTGTGAGGACAGCTGAAACAGAGACGAAACAGAGGCGAAAAAAATCCCGCTCCGGTCGGAGCGGGAAAATTGTAAGTGTGACTTGAGGAAGGAATTACTGGTAAGTCGCGACCAGAGAAGCACCGCTGACTGCTGCGTAACCATTCACCAGAATGTAGTAAGTTGTCACAGTAGGTGTCGCGACTGTGACAGTTTCTGCATTGGTGGAACCATCCGACTTGAACGTGTAAGACGTGGTAGTCGGTGCAGAACCGGCTTTCACGTAGATATCGCCATCGCCTGTGCCGCCAGACAGTTTGATGCTCAGGTTTTTCGCGCCGCCAGGAACTGCGATTGCGTACAATTTGCTTGCGCCAGCTGCCAGGCTGATCCCGGATACCGGTACACCTTTAGTCAAAGAGGTTACTGGAACTGGTGTTGTAGAGCAGCTTACACCTACGCCTTTGAATGCGTTGGTGACGTCAGCTACTACATAGCCACGGTTAGCCGCTGCTTTTTCTACACCGCAGGCACCTTCATTGAATGTGCTGCTGGCTGTCCAATAGAGACGGTTCGCATCGGCCATGACCTGGAATGCTTTTTTGGTATCCCAGCCTGCAGTCGTTGCCAGCAGATAGAAGGCTTTGTTGTATACGCCACTGGAATAATGCACATCTAAGGTACTGGTGTATTTGGAGGCGTTATCAATCGAACGGCCATCCAGTGGCGGGTTGTACATATAACGCAGCGCGCCTGAACCTTTGAAAATGTCAGTACCGACTTTGAAGTCATTCGTGCCCTTGACATAGAATTTCGCTGCTTCACCGGCCATGTCAGAGAAAGCTTCATTCATACCGCCAGACATGCCCTGATATTTCAGGCCAGAGTTTTGTTCAGTAAAGCCGTGCGATACTTCATGGCTGGTGACGTCCAGCGAGACCAATGGATAGAAAGTGGTCGCGCCATCGCCATAGCTCATTGCAGAGCCATCCCAGAATGCATTTTCGTAGTTGCTGCCGTAATGCACTTTCATGACCAGTTTCTGGCTGATAGGACGTACGCCTACATAGGCCAGGTACATGTTGAAGACCTGATTGCCGAAGTAATGCGCATCATTCATTGGCGAGTAAGCGCCGTTGATGGCTTTCACGGTATTGCGTGGGCAGGTGTAAGAATGCAGGGTGCCGGAACCGGAAGTCGCACCGTTCATGTTGTACGTGTCGACATTGGTGCTGCTCAGCTTACAGGTGGAACCGCTCACAGCAACGTCAAGGAAGCCATAGCCTGCAGTTGTGCCAAACTCATACTGACCAGTTTTTGCATTACCGCCAGGACCAGTGCCGGACAGGGCGTGGGTAATACCGTCCCATTGTTCCAGTACCTTACCGGTGTTGGCATCGATGATGAAATGTGGACGGCTAGGCTTGGCCGGATCGCGTGTGTCCACGAAGGACACGGCATACACCAGACGGCCGATGTTATTGCTGTCGAGTTTAACGTACAGTTTGGACTGTTCGTTTTCGGTTTGCTGGGTACGTGCCTGGGTTTTCGCCAGATTCAGTGCCTGCGCAGCGGAATAGGTGGTTTTTGTGCTAGGCACATCTTTGTCCAGGCCACGCACGAAGCCGCCTGCCAGAGATGGCTGGCTGGAGCCGGTATGCTCAACCACTGCTTCACCCCATACTGGGATCCCTTTGTGCAGTTGCTGGTGACGTGTCACGACTTTGCCATTGGCATAGGTGTGGCTGCGCACTGCCTGCAGTTCATCGCTGGCCAGACCCAGCACTTCATGGGCGCGCTTTGCGCCGGTTTTTGCCAGGGAAGCAGCAACTGCCTGCTCAGCACCTGCCTGATTCAGATTGATTCTTTCTGCTGCCTGCGCATCCCATGCACATGCCAGCATCAGGGCAATCGCAGTTGGACGGAAGACCTGTTTCATTTTCAAAGCTCGTGTCATTTTTTCTCCAATGATTGTTTATTTTTACTGTCAGCTGACCAGCGTGCCGGTACAGCCAGAGTTGAACTTCTTCAATCAGACCGAAACAGAGCAGACCTCAGGCAGGTGTCCGGCTCTCAGCAATACGCTGCTTACACAGTGTTGACTTCGGTGCTACGCCTGTTTAGCTGAGTATTAGTAAATCAGACAATGGAAAAAACGAAAACGGGGATTGTTGTTTATTGTTTCTTGAGGAAAAGTGTAAAAATATATTTTCAAAAGAAAATTTCTTTGCAATCGACTTTGAGCAAACTTGCTTCATTGTTTGATTGTGGAAACTACGTAAAGGTGAATTCTATATTGATAAAAATCAAAGCTGTTTTAACTGGAATGCTGATAAAAGTGGCAGTGCACCAAAAAAAACAGCTTGACGGTATGCGTTTTTTCTGAAATTGAGAGTGATTTCAGGGCGGGGAAGTAAGAAAATTCTCAGCTTTGAGAGGGAAAAGCAGGAAAAGTTCCAGCAGATGCTGGATTCTTGAAAATTTCTTGCCATGTAAAAAGAATTGCAAAAAGTAAGTCTGACGGGGTTTCGTGCAATTTTGATCTGATTTTGCCCAAAAAAAGGGCAGAACTGGCTTCAGGATTTGCCAGCAGTTTTGAGTGGCGCAGCGATATGCTGGCGTATCCATTTCTGCATATCGGTCCAGATACGCTGAACGTCTGCATCCGGCGGCATGGCCGATGCATGTGGCAGCTCTATGGTCACGACAGGAATATCTTTGTGTATGCCGCTGTAATTTCCCAGTGAGCCTGGGTAAATGCCGACGCGGTTGTAGACCAGGCGGCCAAAGCGGGTAGGCGGATCAGTCGGGCCATCAAAATCGAGCACACCGAAGGGTGCGTGCACCGAAATAATCACATCGGGTTTGTAGCGTTCTATGGTGTCATAGACCCAGCGGCTTTCCGGCTCGGAGACTGGCTTCTTGCCGGGGAAGCGGCGCGGATCTTTACGCGTCACGCGGGCCCAGTAAGCAGGCGCTTCTTTTTCCCAGTTCGGAGTCGGGAAGTTGCGGTTCAGATCAATGCCACGTGCATTCACGCGTTTAGGCTTAGCCGCCAGCAATCCGTCCGGGTTCACCACCGGTGCAATGCGCCAGTTAAATTCTGCCGCGCCGGGACGCTGTAACAGCTCCATCCATTTGAAGACGATAGAAGATGCGGTTTGTTCATCACCATGTATGCCGCCTAATAACAGTACGCGTATTGCGCCGGGATGGCGCGCGTCGGCCTGCATATCGCGGAACAACACCGGAAAACCATTGAGCGAATTGACGCCTGTCGGTTTGAGCTGTGCATTGCGGCAGTCAGCTACAGATACTTTGGGGAGTCTGGCAGTTAAAGCCGGACACCAGTCAGTGATTGGTTTCGCTGCTTTAGTGACAGCGGGTGTGGCATTTGCTGCTGGCGCTGCCGCATAGACATGCGTAGCGGCCAGGGCCGCCTGGATGGCTGCAGCAGCCAGCAGGCGTAAGCAAAAAGCGGAGCGCGTCAGCGATACTGTGTTCAAACGATACTGCACAAGCATTGTGACGCTGGCTCCTTCATGACGTAATTACAGACCGGCTGCAGCGCGCAGGATAGCCGCTTTGTCGGTACGTTCCCAGCTGAATTCCGGCTCTTCGCGACCAAAGTGACCATAGGCCGCAGTCTTGGAGTAAATCGGACGTAACAGATCCAGCATCTGGATGATGCCTTTCGGGCGCAGGTCAAAATGTTCATTGACCAGTGCTGCGATCTGATCATCCGGGATCACGCCGGTACCTTCGGTATAGACCGTGACATTCATAGGACGTGCCACGCCAATCGCATATGCCACCTGAATCTGGCATTGACGTGCCAGACCCGCTGCTACGATATTTTTTGCCACATAACGCGCAGCATAGGCAGCGGAACGATCCACTTTTGTCGGATCTTTACCGGAGAACGCGCCGCCGCCATGCGGGCAGGCACCGCCGTAAGTATCAACGATGATTTTACGGCCAGTCAGACCGCAATCGCCTTGCGGACCGCCGATCACAAAGCGACCGGTAGGATTAATCAGGTACTTGGTATCCTGCAGCCATTCTTTAGGCAGCACAGGTTTAATGATTTCTTCGATCACCGCATCGATGAAGGATTGCTTCATCTTGGTGGAAGTTTCGCTTTGGTCCGGGCTATGCTGTGTCGACAGCACGACGGTGTCTATGCTGTGTGGCTTGCCATCGACATAGCGCATGGTGACCTGGGATTTCGCATCCGGACGCAGGAAAGGCAGGCGGCCATCTTTACGCAATTGTGCCTGACGCTCAACCAGACGGTGTGCATAGTAAATCGGCGCTGGCATCAGCTCAGGTGTTTCATCGCAAGCGTAACCAAACATCAGACCCTGATCACCCGCGCCGATGTTCAGGTAGTCATCACTGGCGCGATCCACGCCCTGGGCGATGTCATTCGATTGTTTGTCATACGCGACCAGCACCGCGCAGCCTTTGTGATCAATACCGTATTCTGTATTGTCGTAGCCTATGCGCTTGATGGTATCGCGTGCCACCTGGATGTAATCCACATTGGCTTGCGTCGTGATCTCACCGGCCAGCACCACCAGACCGGTATTGGTCAGGGTTTCAGCTGCAACGCGGGAGTAAGGATCTTGTTCGAGGATTGCATCCAGAATCGCATCGGAAATCTGATCTGCAACCTTATCCGGATGTCCTTCGGACACGGATTCAGAGGTAAAAAGGAAGTCATTCGCCATCGCAGGCTCCTATAAAAATTGACCGAAAAAATGTGCCGCAGTCGAAAATTAGAACCTGCGACGCTTTAGCGGAACTTATATACCGCCTCGCAAGTTGTCTGTTAACTCGGCGGTCGGCTTGCTGAGGATCGTTCATCAGCCAGCCAATGTATGATATTTTACGCCTTTCGGCGCATCTATGTCGAATACCCCTCCATTTTTCATTGATTCTTGCGCGGCGTCATGCTTGTCCATCTATTCCGATTTCTATCCCGTTTCCCTTTACCTGTGCTGCATGCAGGCGGCGCAGTGCTTGGCTGTCTGGTGTATTTGCTGTCTGGTTCTTATCGTCGTCGCCTGCAGGAAAACCTGCAGCGGGCCGGTTTTTCTGATCAACGCTGGCATGCCGTGCGCGAAGCCGGTAAGAACATCGCCGAACTGCCATTTATCTGGTGCGCGCGTCCTGAGCGGGTGCTGAAAACCGCTACGCTGGAAAACTGGGAACTGGTGCAGCAGGCGCTGGATGCAAAAAAAGGCGTGATTTTTTTAACGCCACATCTGGGCTGCTTTGAAATCGTGGCGCAAATGATTGCAGAGCGTACCCGTCTGACCGTGATGTACCGGCCACCGCGTAAAGCAGCGCTGAAGCCGCTGATCGAGGATGCGCGCGCGCGTGACAATCTGCTACTCGCTCCGGCCAATTTGTCCGGCGTGCGCATCATGGCCAAAGCGCTCAAAAAAGGCGAAGCGATAGGCCTGTTGCCGGATCAGGTGCCGCAGGAAGGTGAGGGCGTATGGGCACGCTTTTTCGGTAAGCCCGCTTACACCATGACCTTGTCGGCCAAATTGCATAGCATGAATGGCGCGCCGATTATCCTGACCTATGCCGAACGGCTGCCAGCCGGTAAAGGCTATATCGTGCGCTTTGTACCGTTTGAAGAAAATCTGGACGGCGATACTGCAGCGCAGGCAGCAGCGATTAACCGCGCCATGGAAAAACTGATCGCACGTTCACCGGCGCAGTACTTCTGGAGTTATAACCGCTATAAGCAGCCTGATGGCGTGGCAGCACCGGACGCAGAGAATAAGGAGTCTGCATGAGAGCCGTGCTGGTGCTGATGTGGTTGTTGCACTGGTTGCCGCTGCCGGTTTTAGGAAGATTAGGGGAAGCTGTCGGCAGTTTGCTGTTTGGACTGCTGCGCAAACGGCGTCATATCGCGCTGACCAATTTACGCTTATGTCTGCCGCACTTGAGTGAGCAGGAGCGTCATCAGATCGCTAAGCAGCATTTTCAAATGTATGCACGCAGCGTGTTCGAGCGCGGTATTTTGTGGTGGGGCTCTGAAGCCCGTCTGAAGCGCCTGATTCAGGTTGAGCCTGCAGTTCCGCTGGATGTGATACAGTCCGGCCCGACCATACTGATGTGTCCGCATTTTGTGTGTCTGGATGTAGCCGGTGTCGCCGTGATGCTGGAGTCTTCACTGTGTTCGATTTATACCGAGCAGCGCAATAAAGTGTTTGATCAGGCTTTGCGCAAAGGCCGCTCGCGCTTCCGTCCGGTCAAACTGTTTTCGCGCGCTGAAGGCGTCAAGCCGATTATCCGTGCCATGAGCAATGAAGGGCTGCCTTACTTTATGTTGCCGGATATGGATTTTGGTGTGAAGAATGCTGACTTCATTCCCTTCTTCGGCATCCCCGCCGCAACCCTGACTGCACTGCCGCGCCTGGCTGCGTCTACCAACGCCAAAGTCGTGCCTGTGATCGCCACCATGCTGCCTGATTATCAGGGATGGAAAGTCACTTTCCATCCCCCCTGGGACAATTATCCCTCCGGTGATCTGGCATCCGCCACCCGTGAAATGAATGCGTTTATCGAACAGGAAGTATTGAAAGCCCCCTCCGAATACTTCTGGGCACACAAGCGTTTCAAGACCCGTCCCGAAGGTGAGCCCGGCGTGTACTAAACACGATCGGTCAGCACACTCAGAAGCTGCATGCCTAACAGGCATGCAGTTTTTTTTTGTTTTTTTGTTTTTTTTGTTTTGTTTTAATTGGAATCGTTGATTCCGTAATTCAACAATACCACTATAGGTTTTATTTATAGATTTACCTGTTTTAAATAGGTGTTTGGATATCGTTTTGTTTGAGTTTGTTAATACCAGTTAATAAATCGTATTTTGCAAACAACAATCCAAAAAAATAAATAAATTACTGTAATTTTATAAAAGTTTGCGTGTTAAATTAAAAAAAATGAAACATTTTTATGGTTAAAAAAAACGATTTGGGACGCCATAAACACCCTCCCCGATTTGTCTGGCAACACAACTTAAAACTGAGTGATGTTGATGAGTAAATAGCTATACCGCACATTTTTGTAAGCAAAATTTTTCGGGCAATGATTATGAAAACTCAAGATTTTATTTCTAACCCATCTAACGCAGGAAGCACTCAAATGAAGACCAGGATTTCTATTTCAATTTGTGTCGCAACGCTGGCACTTGTTTCTTTCCCTTGTCTGGCTGCGTCGGAAACCGGTTTTTACACTGGGCTCAGTTTGGGGAAGTCGTACAATAAATTTGATTCCGAAGATACGGGCAAGATCATGGGCCCAACTACCTTGAATACGGTCGTAGAAAGCGATACTGCGATCGCCTTGATGGGCGGATATCAGTTCACGCCGATGTTTGGGCTGGAAGCGGAATATCTGAAATTAGGTCAATTCAAAATTCACGTGACCATGCCAAATGGTGTCGGCATTGCCGAAGACTATAAGGTCGATGCGTTGACTGCTGCGGCAACGGTCAAATTTCCTATCAATGCCAAATTCAGCGCATTTGGCAAAATCGGTGTTGCGGCGACTAGCGTGAATGACAATTATAAATTCTCAAATTCGCCGACTTTATATTCTTTCTCTAAGAGCCGGACATCCGCGTTATTTGGCGCTGGCGTGAGCTATGCAATGACACCGCAAGTCGATTTGCGTGCTCAGTATCAGTATCTGGGTGAGGTGGGTAGCGCAATTAATGCCAATGGTGAAGGGACTGCACGTGCGCAAGCCAGTCTGTTTTCCTTCGCTCTCGTCTACCGCTTTTAAGCATGCATAGCTGCTCGTCGCGAGCTCACCAGCTTCAGCGAGCCAGCTTGTTTAGCTGTTGAATCCATACGGAGAAGACCCTATGCTGCCGATTTTCTCATCACTGCTAACCCCGGTGTTGCGTCCATTGATGATACGCCGTATGCGCTTTAATCAGTCAGAGATTGAAGGCGTCGTTTTCAAAATTGCAGACACACTGGAAGAAAAAACCGCAGCATTCAAACTGGTACACGAGATGTACGTACGCCGTGGAATTATTCCTGCTTCGGAAAAAAACTGGCGCTTATCGGTGTTTCATTTGCTTCCGACTACCACCATCTTCGTCGCCAAGAGCGGCGACCGGATAATTGGCTCAGTGTCGCTGATTGAGGATTCACCACTAGGCGTCCCTATGGAAGAGACGCATCCGAAAGAGATACTTTCGCTACGGCTGGCCGGCTTGCGTTTTGCCGAAGTAGGGGCACTTGCGGTCACGCAGGAAAGACGCGGCAAAGGCGTGTCTCTCATGCTGTATAACATCCTGTTGCGCTGGGCCAGGCAGTATCGCCTGATCCGCAATCTGGCCATCGCTGTACACCCTCGTATTGAAAAATTTTTCAGTGTGATTTTTCTCTTCAAACGTATGGGGCCGGTTCACTCATACAAGAAGCTCAATTGCGCTCCGTCAGTGCCGCTGTGCGTTGATTTATCGACCGGATTGAAGCAATTCCGCGCTATCTATGATCGCCCTGACATGCATATAGGCCTCAGTCGCCATTCGGCCAATGTATATCGTTTTTTTTGTGAGGAGTGGGAAGCAAATCTCTGCTTGCCTCAGCGCTCGCCTTTTATGCCGTGCTTACAGTCGCCACCGATATGGGGGCCGGACGAGCTCATGTGGATTTTACGAAAAGGCGGCGTACGTCCTGCTGATTTGCCGCGTCAGCAAAGACGTGTGCTGACAAAGTACTACAGTAGTCTGCCCGATCCCTCCATGCACACACTGCGACAAGAGGTATGCTAATTATGTTATTCGACTTCGGCTTACTGAAAACGATTTGGCGTGAGACCGGTACTCATCCACCCTTTACCCGGACTCCGGAAACAGATCTGGTCATGAACGATGAAGGATCGGTACTCGCCTATGAAAAAGGTGGGCGTCCGACCGGCGCGCTGGCGGGCGCATATTTGTATCATTTGGCTCAGATGTGTGCATTGATCAAATCTGGGGATCTGGTGCTGGATCTGGGCTGTGGTCCGGGTAACTTGCTGGCGCAGGTTGCTAAACTGAATCCACGCGCAGAATTTATCGGCGTTGATTTGTCCGAATCTATGCTGGCTCTGGCCGATTTACGCTTCAGGCAAGCTGAGATTCCCAACGTCGAATTGCAGCTTGCCGATATGACCAGGCTCAGCCAGTTCGGTGATGCGAGTTTTGACACCATCATCTCTTCTATGGCGCTGCATCATCTGCCAGACATATCTGCTTTGGAGTGCTGCTTTGCCGAAATGGGACGGGTGCTGCGACCAAATGGTCGCATCTATCTGAATGATTTCGGGCGTCTGAAATGCCGTGAATCAGTCGGCTACTTTGTCGGGCGTGCAGCGGCCGGTGAAGAGCAGGCACTGGCCGATGATTACACGCAATCGCTGCACGCCGCATTTTCGAAAGAAGAATTCGAAGCGCTTGTCGCACGTTATTTGCAAGGAAGGGCCAGGGTATTTAGCACGATAATCAGCCCATTGACCGTGGTCATCAAAGGCGGCAGTTCCTCTCCTTCATTGGTGCCGAAGCGGGAACTGGACATGATCTATCGTGCTCTGCCTGCGCCACGCAAAAACGATGTGCAGCAACTGAAATTATTTCTGCGTCTGGGAGGGCTGCCAAGTGCACTCTGATTCCGGCGTCTGCTCCTCTGTAGCTGATTGCGGCAGCTTACATGCTGCCATACTCGAATGGCGTCTGGCGCTGGGTGAGCATGCAGTGCAGGATGCTCATGCGGCGATGCTCAGATTTGGTATGGATACATGCTCGCAATTGCGACAGATCGATGCGGTCATCACACCGGATAGGCAGGAGCAGCTAAGCGTATTAGTGAAGATCGCACGTTACCATGAAATTACGCTGTACCCAATCAGCACCGGACACAATTGGGGCTATGGTAGCGCTAAGCCAGCTGTCGATCATTGTGTGATCGTCGATCTCGCGAAATTGAAGCGCATCATTGCGATGGATGTGGAATTGGGCCTGATCACTATTGAGCCTGGTGTTACCCAGGCTGATTTGAGGGCTTACCTCGATCAGCATAAGCTGCCTTTCCTGGTTCCCGTGACCGGGGCGGGGCCAAGCTGCAGTCTGATCGGTAATGCGCTTGAACGCGGCTATGGCGTCACTCCTGTCGCGGACCATTTTCAGGCTGTCACCTCGCTTGAAGCGATACTGCCTAACGGTGATTTGTACCGTTCTCCACTGACAGCCACGAGCAAGGCAGGTGCGCCATCCCAGGTATTCAAATGGGGCATAGGCCCTTATCTTGACGGCTTATTTGCACAGGGTAATTTCGGTATCGTGACTCAGATGACGATTGCACTTGCGCGGCGCCCGCAGCAGGTCAAGGCTTTTTACTTCTGGGTCGAACATGATGCGGATTTGGAGCGCGTGGTCGTCGCTGTACGGGAAGTGCTACAGATCGTGGGTTCAAATGTCGGCGGTATCAACCTCATGAGCAGTGCACGTGTGCTTGCGATGTCTGTTCCTTATCCTGAAGAACTGGCAGAGAAAAATGCTGCACTGTCAGCCGCCACGATAGACGCACTCGCTAAACAACACGGAATCACAGCCTGGACCGGTGTGGGATCTGTTTATGGTAGCCGTGAACATGTCAAGGCGAGCTGTGCAGTCATCAGGCGCCTGCTCGCGCCCCACGTCAAACGTATCGTGTTCGCAGACCGTGCCCGTGTGCAGCTGTTGCAAAAGTTAGTCAGACTCTTGCCTGCAAAGTTCTCGGCAAATCTGCCCGCGATGATAAATAAGATGGCTGGTGGCCTTGATTTGATGGAAGGCATACCCAATGAAGTCGCGTTGCCGCTGGCTTACTGGAAATCCGGTGTTACGCCGCCGTCATCGAAGCTGGATCCAGCGCGCGATGCCTGTGGATTGCTATGGTATGCACCAATAATTCCTATGCGCGCGCAAGCGGTACGTGATTACCTCACGATGGTACGCAGTGAGTGTGCACGCTTTGGAATCGAGCCAGCGGTCACGCTCACTTCGCTATCCGAACGCGGCTTCGACAGCACCCTGCCTATCCTGTTCAAGCGTGACCATTCTTGCCAGGAAGCCCGTGCTTTACAGGGATACCGTGCTCTTTTTGCTGCTGGTAAGGCGCTCGGCTTTGTTCCATATCGTGTCGCCAGCCAATTCATGGATCTGGTTGTTGATGCAGAGCAGACTTGCTGGCGCATGGCGCAAACTATGCAGCAATCCATAGATCCCGGTGGCGTAATGGCAAATGGCCGCTATTCGCTGTGTGGCGTTAAAGAGCAGCGTGCAACTGAAAATAAGGATTAGCGCATGGCGACGATAAATACCAGCCGCTTGGCTGCATTGAATAATGGCACTGTGGCTGCGAGCACCTTAGGCGAGTGTCTGGCGGTCGACCAGATTGTACTGCTTAGACATATTTTGACTGCACTCAATTTGACTGTGGATAACAGTGCGCTCGCGACATTGGATGAGCGCTGCGCAGGTATGGGTATCAGCATTCAGGTCGCGATCATCGGGGAATTTCTTGGCGAGGTGACCGCGCGCATGCCAAAGGCGAAACGTGATGCCACATTGGCGCAACTGAGCACCCATCCGTCAGACACCGTTCGCAGTTGGGCTGCCTTTGCTGTCGGCCGTACCAGTGCCGTACATAGTCTTACACAAAGGCTGGATTACATGAGGCCGTTCGCCGCAGATTCCCATTTTGGCGTTCGTGAGTGGGCGTGGATCGCAGTACGGCCCTATATTGCGGCTGATCTTGATCTCGCCTTGCATTGTTTGTTGCCATGGACTGCAGATTCCGATCCCAATATCCGTCGTTTTGCCTGTGAAAGTACGCGTCCACGCGGTGTCTGGTGCGAACACATAAAGCAACTCAAAGAACGCCCGGCTCAGGGTGAGGCTTTGCTTGAATGTCTGAAGGCTGACACTGAACGCTATGTCCAGAATTCCGTCGCCAACTGGATCAATGATGCCAGCAAGAGTGCGCCGGACTGGGCCATCCAGCTTTGTACGCGTTGGAAAAAAGAAGCCAATCCCGATACCAATAAAATCATTACGCGCGCCTTGCGCACCTTGAGTAAGAAAGATACATCGTTATTGAATATGTCTTAACGGACATTCGTCGGGACACGTGCGGGTGTCTTTTTCATTGATGTTCAAAGGAGAAGTCTATGTTATTGCAACAGGAATTGGATCAACTCAGCGCTGGGCTGGCACAACAGGTACCGGCGCAAGTCTTGGCTACGTTTGGACGCGCGATACAGGAAATGAAGGTGTCGGGTATTGAGCAGAACAGTCTGCGCGTCGGTGACAGTGCGCCTTTTTTTCGTTGCCAGCTGCTGATGGTGAAACGGTCACTTTGAGCGGTTTGCTCGCACAGGGACCGTTGGTGCTGAATTTCTATCGCGGACTTTGGTGCCCATATTGCAATCTTGAGCTGGCAGCGCTGCAAAAAAGCCTGGCGACAATAGAGGGGCTGAATGCGACTCTGGTTGCGGTATCGCCGCAGACGCCGGAAGCGAGTGCCGCAACAGCGAGCAAGCTTGGCTTGTCATTCAAAGTATTGGTCGACCAGGGAAATCAGTTGGCCTGGGAGTTCGGTCTGGTCTTTACCTTGTCCGAATCCTTGCGCCCGATCTACGCAGCAATAGGCATAGATCTGCCAGCAGCTAATGGTGACAACAGCTTTATGCTGCCTATGCCAGCCACTTACATCATCGCCCGTGACGGCACGATCGCGTATGCATTTGTCGATGCCGACTACACGCATCGTATGGAACCAAGCGACATGTGTGCTGTGCTTGAGCGCTTGAAGTCTGCCTGATTGTCCAAACCCGGCGCGCTGCTGCGTTTCAGGGGAAAGCTCAGCTACGCGCGATTGCGCACGATTGCACACGAATACATGACTACGCACGACCAGGTATAACCAGGTACGAATGCGTACGTTTGTGCAGATTGATGAAATTGCCGGAGACTGGAATTGTTATGAAAAAACTCGTCATTATCGGTGCCGGAATCGCTGGCAATCTGACAGCCATGTATTTTCGCAAGCTGCTTCCGGAGATTGATATTACCTTGGTTGGGAGGTTAGACCGCAAGCGTCCGATAGTCGGTGAGTCGACGGTGGAATTGACCACACACTTTCTTGAAGCCTTGGGACTCGGCACTCTCCTTGAGGAAAGTCATTACCATAAATATGGGCTGACCTATTACTTCAAATTGCAGCCTGATCCCAGCTGTCGCCGTTATGTAATTCACGAAGCGCCGGGCGTACTGCGTATGCCAGCCTATAACATTAACCGCAACAGGTTTGATCGCGATATAGCAGGCATCAATCAGCAGTTGGGTATCCGTATTCTGCGTGCAGATATCGCTGAGGTGTCACTGGCTGAAAAACGGCCAGACCGTCACGTCCTGACTGTACGTCACAGCGAAGGTGAGCAGAGTACTCTGGAAGCTGACTGGATAGTCGATGCGAGCGGACGTAACCGTTTTCTCGCGAGAAAATTACAGCTGAACAAACCCGTCCCTTATCAACGCAGCAGTTTCTGGTTTCGCCTGACGAAATTCGATCGTACCCGCCTGCGAGAAATAGACGACACGCGGACCGAGCACCGTTGCTACGACCCCTACTATGTGACCCACCATTTTTACGGCAAAGGATATTGGATCTGGCTGATTCCTATGCGGTCGGAAAATGGTGATGACCTGATCAGCATAGGCGTGACTTACCGTGCCGAGCTGATGTACGGAGAGGTCACATCGATAGAACAATTCATCGCCCTGATGCAACGTGACCACCCGGTGATTGCCGGGCTGATCCACACTGGCGTGATCGTTGATACGAATTTGTACAAAAATTATATGTACGAGTCGTCTCAGTATTATTCGGAAAACGGCTGGTTCCTGGTGGGTGATTCTGGCTTTACCTTTGATCCTGCCAATAGTGCAGGTCTGGCCTATTTGGCGCATCAGATTCCGCAAGTTGCGGCCATGATCAAGAAGGATATGGCTGGAACCCTGACACCAGCCTACGTCGCCTCACTGGAGCGGCATTTGGTGGCGCAATTGGCACTGCAGGATGCCTGGAGCAAATGGTATGAGATCATGCATGAGCCGCTCAAAATGGCGTGGACGCTGCTGGTTGCCAATCTGGGTTATTTTCATATCAGCCTGCCCAATTACGTGAATGGCGGATTCCTTGACGGGCACCAGGCGCGGCATTTTGCCGATCTGGTACCGCGCTACATGCCCGACAAACAGCCGGCAGCATATCCTTTTCCCTGCCTGATTGATGCCGTGCTGGCTTCCGATGGTAACAAGTTGGCCGACTGCATTCCCAATCTCTATCCAAAAACAGTTAACTGGGATTTGTACCGGCCGGATGAGGCGGCGCGGCCGCGCTATGCGGCTCGGTATTTCCGTATGCTGGTTCGCATGCGTCTGAAGTTGATGGGGATGGTGAAGTGGCAGTTCAAGCTCTCCCATTTCATATTATTACAAAAGCATATACGTGGTCTGATAGCAGATGCTGGACAAAGCGTTGCGCTGACGCTGTTTCCCAGTCTGTTTTATAAATATGGAACTCCGCCTGAATCACTGGCTTCACCATTTGAGCCGCATGCTGCTTTCCTCCGTCTGGCGTCTCATGACGCGGCAGCATGTGCGCCTTTGCTACAAAAAAATGGACGCCAGTTGTCTGCTATTGCTGCCGGGAGCATGCAAGCGAGCTCAGCCGAGATGCACGTTTGAGCATGAATCGCCCCGATTTTTTACACATGGGAGCAATGGAAATTGCGCAGCGTATACGACGCCGTGAGGTGTCAGCGCTGGAAGTGATGCTAGCCCACATCGCGCGTGCCGAGGCGCTCAATCCTGGCTTGAATGCGATTGTCGTACCACGCTATGAACTGGCACTCGCGGAAGCGCGGCAGGCAGATATCGCCTTGGATACAGAGCTTGTAATCGGTCCGCTTCATGGTGTGCCATGCAGCATCAAGGAAGGGCTGGGCATGGCGGGTTTACCACACACCAGCGGATCGGTCCTGCGCATGGGCAAGCTGGCAAAGAGCGATGGAAGCATCGTTGCGCGGGTGCGTCAGGCCGGGGCAATTCCTATAGGCCTGACGAATATGTCTGAGATGGCACTGTGGCCGGAATCGGACAATCATGTTTATGGACGTACCAGCAATCCATATGACCTGCGTCGCACCTCGGGCGGCAGCAGTGGCGGGGAGGCGGCGAGCGTCGCTGCCGGTGCTGCCGCCTTCGGACTTGGTACCGATGGTGGTGGGTCTATCCGTATTCCGGCTGCCTATTGCGGTGTTTTTGGGCATAAGCCCAGCAGCGGTCTGGTACCCCTGAGTGGCCATCTACCTTTGGATGATATGTTCGCAGCTGAACCTGGCGCACAAGCCATGGCCAGATATTTTGCCGCCGGTCCGATTGCCAGGTCTGCTGCAGATTTGATGCCGCTGCTGCGCATCATCGCAGGTCCCGATGGAATCGATAGCAATATGTGTCAGTCCGTTCTGCGAGACCCGGCTAGCGTCGATTTCGCTGGCAAGACCGTGCTGGTATGCGAAGCACCGTCGGTTCGCGGAGTCGGGAAGATTAGCTCTGCCGCACAACAAGCGGTGGCACGGGCTGCACATGCTTTCGAATTACGTGGTGCCAGAGTCCGTTCGTGGGAGCATCCCTTATTGCGCGATTCGTTTGACATCTGGCTGGCAACGACGATGGCAGCTGCGGGGCCATCGCTCAATCGACTTGTGGGCAATGGCAGTCCTGTTGCCTTGCTCTCTGCTGCAATGGCAGCTTTGCTGGGTAAGCCTCGCCACACGCCAGGCCCGCTGCTCGCCTGCGTGGTGGAACGCTACGCTTCGCCGGGGCCGGCGCGCGTTGCCAAACTGCTGGCGGCGGGAAGATCGCTGCGTGAGGACTTGAGTAAGGCGCTTGGCCCTGACGGCTTGTTGCTGTTGCCGGTGACGCCAGGCCCGGCACCTTTGCACGGTGGTTCGCTCTGGCATCCATTCGATGTGGCCTATTGCGCACTGTTCAATGCTCTGGAATTGCCTGCGACAGTTGCGCCCGTGGGGTTGGCGGAGTCAGGGTTACCCGCTTCGGTGCAACTGGTCGCTTGTCACAACGCGGACCATATCACGATCGCCGGTGCTTTATTGCTCGAGGATGCATTGGGGGGCTGGTTTCCACCGCCAATAGCAGAGCCTTGAATTCACCAGTCCTTCTCTTTGTTGTCAACTTTCAGGTGAATCAAATATGTATCCATCTATGAGTGTCACTGAAATATTTCTGATCGCAATGCTAATGATATTTGCGATTCCTTATACCATTTGGCGCGTGTGCAATACCGACTATTACGCACCTTTGGTTGTGGTACAGATCATTGCCGGCATTGTGCTTGGTCCTGGCGTGCTTGGCGCGCTGTATCCGGAATATTACAAGTTTGTTTTCAGCGCGCCGGTGATTCAATCGTTGAACGGGATTGCACTCTGGGCCGTCATGATTTTCGTCATGATCGCCGGTATAGAACTCGACTTTCGCAAAGTCTGGGAATACAGAAAAGAAAGCACGATCACTGCACTCTTGGCACTAGGTACGCCGATGTTGTTTGGCTGTGTCACCGCCCTTGGCATCTTGATGTACGACGGTTGGAAAGGACCACTTGCATCGGACTGGCAGTTCGTGATCGGGATAGGCATGGCGTGCGCAGTGACGGCATTACCTATTTTGATTTTGCTGATGGAAAAACTGGACATCTTGCGCCAACCGATAGGGCAACGCATACTGCGCTACGCCAGTCTGGACGATGTTGCTATCTGGGGCGTACTGGCGATACTCCTGCTTGACTGGACGCGTGTGGGGCGGCAGTTGGGGTTTTTACTGGTTTATACCGTAGTCACTATCCTGTTTCGCGCAGTGATGGTGCGGCTGCAGGAACGTGACCGTTGGTATGTCGCCCTGATCTGGCTTGCCAGCTGCGCATTGGCTGCGGATTGGGCAGGTCTGCACTACATGGTTGGCGCATTCCTGGCGGGTGTGGTGATGGATGCGGATTGGTATGATCAGGAAAAAATGGACCAACTCCGGCATCACGTACTACTCGTCATCATGCCGGTATTCTTTCTCAGCACCGGATTAAAAACGAACTGGGCGATGGGGGGCACGATGGTGTTTGTCGTTGCTGCCTTTCTGTTGCTGGCTTCGGTCAGTGGTAAGCTGGCTGGTGTCCACCTCGCTGGAAGGATACTCAAATGGGGCGAAGGCGAAGCCTCGGTGATCGGATGGCTGCTACAGACTAAGGCCTTAATTATGATTATTTTTGTCAATATTCTGCTCGAAAAAGGTATTATCGCCAGTGAGACATTTACCGCACTGCTACTGATGGCCATAGGCAGCACCATGCTTACCGTACCCGTGGTACATCCCAAACTGGCACGCTTCCGGGCACTCATTTTCAAACACTGAGTTCCACTTCGTGCATCCATTATTTACTCTTGTTCGGAGGCGCTTTCGCCTGAGCCATGATGGCGAGTGGCTCTCGATATGGATCTTTGCAAGATGGGGGGCAAAGGCTGGAGCTGATTGGCGATTTCGCGCAACAGCGCCAACAGTCTGATTGACAGCGACTTCAGCCTGACTTTACAATCGCGGCTCAGGTGCTCAGGGGCGCCTGCCCGCAAAAGAGGCTCTCACCCTGTGTTATCGCATCCTTACCGGCCAGCCGGTTTGGCCATCATCAGATGTGATCAGCGATTATTCGTTTGACGTAGCGGGTCGTCAGATAACGAATTGGAGCGATCATGTTGTCTTTAGTTTTATTTCAGTTTTACCCCTGTCCGGTTTCCTGTTCCATGTATGCACGGCCTGTCTTCAGTTACAGCGAGGTGCAGGTATGAATCCGCTGATACAGGAAATGAAAACGCGCGCACGTTTGTTGTTGAAGCTGTTGCAGCAGGGACATGCACCTGCATGCAAACATGCGCTGGTGCTCAGTCGTCAGCAGCACTGGACTTTGCCAGAGTGCTGGCAGTTACGCCATAGTCTGAACCTGTGCGCCGCTGAGCTGGGCTTTCAACATTGGGAGCATGCCTTGCAGGTCTTATCCGGTAAAGCGGCGCCCGGCAGCGATATGGCGACTTTATGGCATGGCGCTGAAGTCGCAGGCCTGACCAATCTGTGGTTCAGTGAGTATGCAGAAGCGCGTCAGTGCGCTGAGCAGGATGCGAGTCTGTTCCTGCTCCCTTACCGCAAGCAGTTTATGTTGGTCAGAAGCGAGTATCTGCAAGCGCTGGGGCTGACTGCTGATGCCGGTGTCTGGGATGGCATACAGCGCGATCTGGTACAGGCCTATGCGACGCCAGCCTGGCAACAACTGGTGTTACAGCGTTTACGCCATACCAGAACCGAACGTCTGCATCAGCGCTGGAATGTGCAGCTGGCGAATCTGGATTTGCACAGTAACGCGCAGGAAGCGGCGCGTGTCATGGCCAGTTTTGTACGTGATGACCGTTTACTGAAAATACCTGAGCAAAGAAAAAAACGGCTGGTGATATTGCACTGGCTGCTGGCGCAGCTGGATCAGCACAGGCGATATCCGGAAGCGGAGCTGAATCAATTCCTGCTACAGTTTCACGAAGATTGCGCGACGCTGCGAAGAGAAATGATCATGCACGGTTTGATGCAGCGTGAGAATGCAGTGTATTGGTGTGTGACGGCAGCGAACAAGGAAAGCTGAGCCAGCTGAGGTGGCGCGTGGAACGGCTGCGATCGCGTTGATCGCAGCCGTCGTAACTGGTTGGTGGATTACTGTGCAGGCAGTAATTCCACTTCATGCGGCAACAGGGTATTTGCTGGCAATGGATTACCTGATCTGAGCTTATCGTAGTAAGGCGTAAAGTCAGGCGCGGTACCGTCAAACAATTCCTGGAAACTGTCGATCACAAAATAGGTTTCCTGATAGCTGTCTATCTTGTACAAGGTATTCAGGCAGCGTTCTATCTCCAGATGGATGTGACGCGAACTGGTGCCCGGTGTCAGGCAGTATTCGACTTCACCGCCGGAAGACAGGATGCCCGCGCCGTAGATGCGTAAACCTTGCGGCGTATTGATCAGGCCGAATTCCACGGTGTACCAGTACAGGCGCGCCAGCTGATCGAGTCCACCCAGCTTCATCGCCTTGAGGCCGCCTTTGCCGTACAGCTGAATGAAATCGGCAAACACAGGATTGAACAGCATGGGCACATGCCCGAAGAAATCGTGGAATACATCCGGCTCGACGATGTAGTTGAATTCTTCCGGTGTGCGCAGCCAGACTGTGACCGGGAAGCGGCGATTGGCCAGATGTTCAAAGAAAGTCAGTTCAGGAATCAGACCCGGTACCGCAACGATAGTCCAGCCAGTCGCAGCAAATAATTGTTGCGAGGTTTTTTCAAATTCCGGGATGCCATCGGCCGCATTCATCGCCTGTAGTGCCTCGATGAATTCATCACACGCACGTCCTGGCAGCAAGGCCATCTGACGCTGATACAGACGTCGCCACAGCGCATGTTCTTCTTCGGTATAGGCAGCCCAATCCTGGCTGACTACATAGTGCGCATCCGCCTTGCTATAGTCGCCGCGCAGCGCGGCACCATCTGATTTTTCAGCAACGGTGGCGAGAAAATCCGCATTGCTGACGGTGGTAACTGTATTCGTATCCATTGTTTTAATCTTTTTTAGACAAAAGGCCGACATACAAAGTGTCGGCCTTTTGTTGGAGTCTCACATTAGTGCAGCAAGCTTATACGCTTGCTTTCTCATCTTTCAGTACACCGCGGCGTATCTGATCCAGTTCTATGGATTCAAACAGCGCGCGGAAGTTACCTTCGCCAAAGCCCTGATCGCCTTTGCGCTGGATGATTTCAAAGAAGATAGGGCCGATCACGGTGGTCGTGAAAATCTGCAGCAGCAATTCACGTGAAGTTTCTGTGCTCTTACCGTCGATCAGAATGCGCAGTTTGCGCAATTCTTCCAGATTTTCGCCATGGCCAGGCAGGCGGCGGTCGACCAGGTCGTAATAGGTTTCTATCGTATCCTGGAAAGAAACGCCGGCTGCCTTCATATCGGCCACGGTTTTGTACACATTGTCGGTACCCATCGCGATATGCTGCACACCTTCGCCGTGATACAGGTCCAGATATTCTGCGATCTGGGACTTGTCGTCGGACGATTCGTTGATAGGAATACGGATTTTTCCGCAAGGGGAAGTCATGGCTTTGGACTTCAGACCTGTATGCTTACCGGCGATATCGAAGTAACGGATTTCGCGGAAGTTGAACAGGCTTTCATAGAAGTCTGCCCATTCCTTCATGCGGCCACGATACACATTGTGGGTCAGGTGGTCGATATAGGTCAGGCCATTGCCGACTGGATTAGGGGCTACGCCAGGAATAGCAACGAAGTCCGCATCATAAATGCTGATGTTGCCGATGGAACCAGGCTCAGCGCCATCTTTGCCATGCCAGCGGTCGACGAAATAAATCAGGGAATCACCGATACCTTTGATGGCAGGAATATTCAGTTCCATAGGACCGGTTTTGTTATCAAAGCCCCATGCGCCCAGATCGAGTGCGCGTTTGTAAGCGGCATTCGCATCTTTCACGCGGAACGCGAAGGCGCATACGCAAGAACCATGTTTGCGTGCGAATTTTTGTGCAAAAGAGTCAGGTTCTGCATTGATGATGAAGTTCACATCGCCTTGACGATACAGCGTTACATCCTTGGTGCGGTGTTTAGCGATAGCGGTAAAGCCCATGCTGATAAACAGTTCGCCCATGGCTTTTGGGTCCGGTGCGGCGTACTCTACGAATTCAAACCCATCGGTCCCCATCGGGTTGTCCCAAGTCTGGAAGGTCATGCTTGTCTCCTGTGTCAAATCATCGAATGTAGAACCGATGTCGCCTGCGTCCAGTCTGCCGGATAATTGCAGGCTTGCATCAGTCTTTATGGCTGTATCAATGTCCGTTTCCGGATACTTTTTGATGCAGATCAAACTCACAGTATAGTCCGCAAAACGCGCCATAAAATTCCAAATTTATCCAAAGCTGACTAAAATTGCGCAATAATATTGCTCATATCAATCAATCCTTGGCAAATCATGACAGAGTTAGTGCTGGATAAAATCGACAGGAAAATTCTGGCGATACTGCAGGCAGACGGTCGTCTGACCAATCAGGAAGTGGCAGAGCGGATTAACTTATCGCCATCCCCTTGCCTGCGCCGTATCAAGCGGCTGGAAGACAGTGGCGTGATACGCAAATACGTGGCTTTGCTGGAACCGGCCAAAATCGGTCTCGGCCTGCTCGCCTATGTGAATGTTCGGTTGGAAAAACATAGCGATCAGCCGGGCAAGGGTGCTTCGCGTTCGCCGCGCGAGGATTTTTCAGCATCGGTCGCGCAATGGCCGGAGGTGGTCGCCTGTTATGCGATGACCGGTGAAATGGATTATCTGCTACGTGTGCATGTCGAAGACATGGATCACTTTTCCCGCTTTATGATGGAGACCCTGTTGCGCCATCCGGCCGTGCTGGATGTGAAGTCCAGCTTCGCGCTGCAACAGATTAAAGAAACCACGGCCTTACCGGTGGCAGGATAAAGAACCACTCGCCCTTATTCCTTATCACTCAACACAGAGCAGAGAGAGAGCAGCTATGCAGATTATCGATGCAGCACAAGTCGGGCAGGCGCTGGATTTCCCGCGTTTGATCGATGCGCTGGCGCAGGGTTTCAGCCAGGATTTCAGCATGCCACCACGCCAGGTCTATCGCCTGTCAGAGCAAGCTGGCAACCATGAAGGCTTTGCATTGCTGCCAGCCTGGAATGAGGAGCTGATCGGGATGAAGGCCTTCACCTATTTTCCGGATAATGCAGAAAATCAGTTGCCCACTGTGTTTGCCAAAATCCTGCTGTTCCGGCGTGCAGATGGTGTTCCGCTGGCGATGATCGATGGTACCAGCGTGACCTACTGGCGCACCGCTGCGGTATCGGCGCTGGCGGCGCGCTATTTGGCCCGGCCTGATGCACAGCATTTGCTATTGCTGGGTACCGGTCGGCTTGCCTTGCCTTTGCTGCGCGCGCATCTGAGCCAGCATGCGCTGAGCCGCATATCGGTGTGGGGAAGGGATAGCGCGAAGGCACAGGCGGTGGTCGATCAGTTTTATGCTGAATCAGGCAGCGCTTATCCTGAATTGCAAGTGCAGGCAGTCAGTGAGCTGTCCCAGGTGACGGCAGGCGCCGACATCATCGTGGCCGCCACCGGTTCCGCCACGCCCTTGCTGGCGGGCGCACACATCGCGCCTGGCTGTCATGTGGATATGCTGGGCAATCACAGTCCGGACCGGCGCGAATGTGATACCGCCCTGATTACCCGTGCGCGGGTGTGCGTTGATTCGCGGGAAAACGTACTCAGGGAAGCCGGGGAATTACTAATCCCTATTGCAGAAGGTCAGTTTCAGGCATCGGCCATCGCCGCAGATTTAGCGCAATTATGCCGCGGGGAGGGCAGACGGAAAAATGCAGAAGAAATCACCGTGTTCAAATCGGTCGGTACCGCGCTGGCGGATTTACTCTGCGCCAGTCTGGTATTGAAAACCGTGAATGGCGCTGGCTAAAGCACGCACCGCGTTTTATTTCCAGCCCGGTAAATGGCGCAGCCACTTGGCCGCGGCGCGCGCATTGGCCTTGAAACTGTAATCGAGAGCTGCCACCTGTTCCTGCATCGCTTCCATCAAGACGCTGGCCGGACTGGCTGGCAGCAGCTTCAGATAGGCATCGGCCTCACCATATTCGCGGTGAATTTCCATGCCGGCTTTTTTAGCGATATGGATCATGGTCGCATTCGATGACAGGCAATGCATGTACAGGGTATCGACATCGGCATTGCGGCAATGGATGGCGCCACGTTCAAACAGTCTGGCGCCGACGCCTTTGCCACGTGCGTTTTGCGACACCGATACGCCGAATTCCGCGACCCTGGCTTTGTCGGTGGCTTCATCTTTTTCGGTACGCGGTGCAAATGCCAGATGACCGACACCGATCAGACGGAAACTGTGACTCATCACGCCGAATACTTTGTCCTGTTCAAAATTAATGCCATCTACATATTTTTCTATCATGGCATCCGGCAGATAGGTACCGAAGCGCAGCAGGCGGTCGCTTTCTTCGAGTGCCAGGAAATGGTGCAAGATGCGGTGACGGTCACGTTCCGATAATTCCTTGACATGAATGATGGGACGCGACTTAGACTCCGGCGCGCCGGATGAGGGATCGGAATAGAGGTCGGAGGGCTGCATAACAACTCCTTACTGCATGAATGGTGCAGTGCACAATCAATTGTAGAGCAATAACTGGCTGAACTCCAGCTATTCCGCATGATAGCTGGACTCGCTGAGTAGCTGGCTGTTTTTTTGCTGTAGAGCAAGCGCACTGCCATCCGCTGCGTAGCTGCTGGCAAGCGAAAATTCAGCAGACCTATATTTGCTGCGGCTTCTGGCTCGAAAAACGGCTACGCGCCTTATTTCATGCGGACTTTGGTTTCGGCTTATTTGTTCTCATTAGCTGCAGCAGCTTCGGCTCCTTCAGCAAGCTCAGCACGCAAGGCACGCACAGCGGCAATGCGCGCGCTGCGTACCGCTTCCGGTATCCGCGCCGGGTTGTCTGCACATTGTGCGGCAATGGCACCGGCATTAACCTGGCGCGCTGCCTGCAGCACTGCACGCAGGAAGTCGGTTTGCGGGAAAGGCACTTGTTCAAAGCCAGTACGGCCAAAATGGTCGCATTCCGCCGCCAGCAGAAATTCCAGAAAACGTTCAGGCTTGCGGAAAGCATCATTACGCATCAGCAGGTCGACCAGACTGGCGCTGCGCATTTCCAGCGCTCTGCCCACATTGCCATGGTCGCGCGCCGTCATCACAGCCAGATCGCGGCAATCCCCCGGAACCCGCAAGCGCTGACAAATCGCCTGTACCAGTTCCACGCTGCGCGCTTCGTGGCCGTGGTGACGTGGCCATAATGCAGGATCAGTCTGGCCTTTGCCCAGATCATGTAGTAAAGCCGCCAGTCTGACCGGCAGTGTATAGCCTTGTTGTGCGGCGTAATCGACCACCAGCATCACATGCACACCAGTATCGATTTCGGGATGATGTTGTGGCGGTTGCGGCACGCCCCACAGCGCATCGAGTTCTGGCAGCAGACGTTGCAAGGCACCGCACTCACGTAATACCGCAAACATGCGCGAAGGGACGGCTTCCATGAGGCCGCGTGCAATTTCCTGCCACACCCGTTCCGGCACCAGTGCATCGACTTCACCCGCGTCCGCCATAGTGCGCATCAGCGTATTCGTTTCTGCTGCCACCTGAAATACACGAGGTGGTTGCGAAAAGCGCGCCGCGAAACGTGCTACCCGCAGTATGCGTACCGGGTCTTCAGCAAACGCCGCCGATACATGGCGGAACACGCCGGCCTGTAAATCCTGCTGGCCGCCAAACGGATCGATGATGTGGCCGTCGCTGTCGCGCGCCATCGCATTCACCGTCAGGTCGCGCCGTATCAGATCCTGTTCCAGCGTGACTTCGGCATCGGTATGAAAAACAAAGCCTTTATAGCCCGCTGCAGTTTTTCTTTCGGTGCGGGCCAGCGCATATTCTTCATGGGTTTTCGGATGCAAAAACACCGGAAAATCCTTGCCTACCGGCTGAAAACCGGCAGCCAGCATTTGTTCCGGCGTGCTGCCTACCACTACATAATCATGGTCTTGCACTGCCAGACCAAGCAAACGGTCGCGCACCGCGCCACCCACTTCATAAATCTTCATCAGGGCGACTTCTCTAAACGTGCATCATGGGCAGGAAAGACTTCGGGTTCGGCTTCCGCTTCACGTATCCACTGCGCCACAGCCGGATGCTGAATCACGCGTTCTACATAGGCTTGCAAGGCCGGAGCCAGCGACACTTCATAGGTACGGAAGCGCATCACGACGGGTGCGAAATAGGCATCGGCAATCGAAAAGCTGCCGAATAAATAGCCATGTGCGCCATAGCGTGCCAGACAGTCTTCCCAGATTTCACAGATACGTCCTATATCAGCCTGCGCACCCATGGTGCGGCCTTTACCCGGCAGTGCGGCACGGATATTCATAGGCATATCAAAACGCAATGCAGAAAAACCGGAATGCATTTCAGCACAGATGCTGCGTGCATGCGCACGTGCTGCCACATCCTGCGGCCACAGATGCAGGCTGCTGTACTGGTCGGCCAGGAATTCACAGATAGACAGTGAATCCCATACGGTGATGTCTTTGCTGGTCAGCACCGGTACTTTGCCAGCCAGCGAGTATTCACTGATCAATGACGTGGTATCCGGACGCCCGAGCAAAATACGGATTTCTTCAAACGGAATGCCAAAGGCTTTCAACACCAGCCAGGGGCGCATAGACCAGGAAGAATAATTTTTATTTCCTATCACCAGTGTCAGCGGCGAACGCTGATCGTGCATGATGGCTGCGAGGGCAGGATGAATTTCAGTCTCTTGCATTGCGTTGGCTTTCATCAGGTAATTCGGCATCACTGGCGGACATGCCTTTTGGCACCACCACACCCAGACGGGCTTTCAGCGATTGCGGTTTTTTCTCGAACAGCGCAGCATAATAGGTCGCATTCGACAATACGTTTTTGACATAGCCACGGGTTTCATTGAACGGAATGGTCTCGGCAAAAATGGCACCCTCGACCGGGTGGCTGAGCTTGGCGCGCCAGGCACGCGGACGGCCAGGGCCAGCGTTGTAAGCGGCTGAAGCCAGTGCCTGCGAACCACCCAGATCGGTCAGTACCATGTTCAGATAATTGGTGCCGAGCGCGATATTGGTCTCTATATCATTGACCTGCTCAGGCACGAAATTGCCCAGTCCTATTTTCTTCGCCACATAGCGTGCGGTGGATGGCATTACCTGCATCAGGCCGGAGGCACCGACATGCGATTTGGCCTGCATCACAAAGCGCGATTCCTGACGTATCAGGCCATACACCCAGGCCATGTCCAGCCCGAGCGCCTGCGTCATTTTGTACATGCTGTCGTTGAATGGTGTCGGATAGCGCTGGCTGAAATCGAGCTCGCCACGGGTACGGTCTGAGGTATTTACCATGCGGTCAAGCAGATTGTTTTTACGCGCCAGTTCAGCTGCGGCCAGGGTCTGGCGCTCATTCATTTTGCGCAATTCCCAATTCCATTCGCGCGTGCCTTCCAGTCGCAGATTCATCGCATAAAAGCGCAACGCTCTTTGCAGGTTAGGATTTTTTTCCATCGGCGCCACTTCCTCGGCGCTGACAGGTTTATTGCCAGGTGGGATACCGATTTTGCGGCCATTTTCTTCGCTCGCTAACTGACCGTAAAAATGTATCTGATCGGCGATACCATTAAACAGCTGGCGCGCTTCTTCCTGCTTGCCTTCGGCTTTCAGCGCGCGGCCCAGCCAGTAAATCCAGGCGGGTTCATTGCGCAGATTGGCGGGCATCGCCAGAATCGCATTCTTGACCAGCTTCCAGTCGCCTTCACGCAGCGCGGTGCGTACACGCCACTGATAGGCTTCCTGGCTAAAACGGGCCGCTTCTGCGCGCACCCAATAACCGAGTGCTTCGGGTTCCAGTTTCAACGCTGATTGCAAGGCGATTTGTGCCCAGCCGTTTGCGCGTTCTGTCTCATTCAGTTTGGCGCTGTAGCGTGACAATTTTTCAGCCGCATCTTCGGGGTCGGATTTGGCTGCACGCCCGAGTGCGATGATAAATAATTCTTTACCGGCTTTCGTCCCGTCTGGGCCTTTTTTGAGCAGTGCAGCGGGTTTTTCCAGTGCTTCGCTGATTTTCTTTTCCGGCAGTTCCAGTAATTTTCCCAGGCGTTGAGCTAAGGGCATGGCGCCATATTCACCGGCCATTCTTAACTGATCCCACAGATCGGACTGGCTGAACTGGCCATTCGCGGCCAGCGCATTGACCAGGCTGTAGCAGCCTTCGCCGTAGTCTTTGGGCGAGTTCAATAAGGCCTTGGCTTCAGCCGCGACTTTTTGCTGGCGGCTGGCGCGTGACAGCTGTGCATAGCAGCGCAGCTGGTTATCATCCGCCACCACAAATTGTGGATACTGCTGATCGAACAGCTCCCATTCGCCACGTCGTCCCAATACCAGCAGCCAGTCATTGCGCAGCCGGTCGGCAATCGCACTGCCTTCGTACTTACTCAGGAATTCGCGGAATTCAGCATTGCTGGTTTTACTCAGACGCGAGCGCAGACGGTAGTAATCAACGTAAGAGGGAATATCGTAATTGCTGAGCAAAGCGGCATGCTGATCGGCGCCGCTGGCATCATCATGAAAGGCGGCATCGCGCAGCGCCATGAAGCGGTCATCATCGGTGACCAGGGTTTTTTTGGGTGCATTCGCCGCATGTGACAGCGGGCCCAACAAACCTGCTAAGATCGTCAGGCTTAGCCCGGCTAATTTTCTTTTGAAAGACATCATTCGTTTATCTTTTGAGCATGATTGCTGACAGTATGACACAGCCAGACAAGGGCGCGCATGCGCCAGAACAGTTTCTTTCCAACTCAAGACTGAGCCTGCGCCGCCAGTTATTAGCGCAGCGCAGCGCCGTGCCTGCCGCGCAGCGCGCAGCCTGGGATCGCAGCCTGCAACAACAACTGCTGGAGAAAATGCAGACGCTGCGACCAGCCAGTCTGGCGCTGTATTGGCCTATTCGCGCCGAGCCGGATTTGCGTGCGGTGTATGCAGAACTGCATGCGCTGGGCATACAGCTGGCCTTACCCTGGGTGGTGCAGGCGCAGGCGCCGCTGCGTTTTCTGGCCTGGCAGCCGGGTGATGCGATGGAGGCTGACAGTTACGGCATTCCTTTGCCTGCTCAGCGTAGTCATTTGCTGGATCCTGTGGCGATCCTGATTCCCTGTGTAGGCTTTAATGCTGCTGCTTACCGGTTAGGCTATGGCGGTGGTTTTTATGACAGAACACTGGCGCAGTTACCGCAAGCATTGGCGTTGGGTATTGCGTATCCCGTTGCGGCCTGTGAGTTCGAGCCGGACCACTTTGACTTGCCCATGCATGAGATGCTGGTCGCGCGTTGAGGCTCTGTTACGCTGTCAGGACTGACGCCATACCCGCGCAGCGGTGTTTTTGCTTCAGCTCTGTCTTTATGTGTTATTTCATATATGCAACTCACTTTTAATTCGTTCTCAATCTGAAGCGTGCTGATTACACTGGGCGCATTGTTGATTATGTAAAGTGTTTCATGTCTTACTTAGTTGTATCCCGCTTTTGTTGCATCCCCGTTCTGAACACACTCTATTCACTGTGCATGGCGCAGTGCATGTGATTGTGCCCCCACGCTGAGCCGCTCTGTCGCTCAGCTTCCGTGTTACCCCCATCGATTTTTTTTCATCACCTGACCCATCAGGCTGGTGTGGTGAGCTTCATCGTTTGTGATCGCAAACGCATATATTTAAAGAGGAAATTATGATACGACCCTTAAGTCTGGTGCTGGCGCTGGCCGCCATTTACCCTTCCCACAGTTTTGCTCAAGAGGCAGAACGCGTGGTGATTACCGGTTCTAACCTGCGTGTGACGCAAAAAGAAGGTGCTGCTGCGGTGCAGGTGATCAGCGCCAAGGATATCCGTGACAGTGGCAAGACCAGCGTCGCTGATGTCTTACGCTCGATTTCTGCGAATAGCGGTAACAGCTATAACGAACAATATACCGGCAGTTTTTCAGCGGGTACTTCCGGCTTATCCTTACGCGGCATCGGTCAAAAAAATACCCTGATCCTGGTGAATGGCAAACGCGTGAGCAGCTATGCAACTGCGCAAAATATTCAGGATGTATTCGTTGATCTGAACAGTCTGCCTATGGCTGCGGTACAACGTATAGAAGTGCTGAAAGACGGCGCGTCTTCTGTCTATGGTTCCGATGCGGTGGCCGGTGTGGTGAATATTATCCTCTACCGTGAATTCACCGGAACCGAGCTGACGGTGCAGGGTGGTCAGTCTGCTACCGGCACCGGCCAGTCTGAGCAAAGCGCCTTGCTGCAAACAGGCTGGGGTCAGCTGAACAAAGATGGCTACAGTATTTCGCTGTCGGTGGATGCGCAAAAGCGCAGCAAATTGCAGCAGAGTGATGTGAGCTGGTTACGCGATGCGGATTTCCGCGATCAGCAAAATGGCAGTCTGGGCTGGGTCGCGACCAATTACTTCGGCTCTGATCCTACCCGTACTTTGGGCGGTGTGCAGGGACCTTTGCAGTTGCTGCCTTACTCCGCGCTGACCCCGGGTAAGACGGGGCAGGTGCTGGCCTATAATCCTGCGCCTTACCGTACCCTGATTCCAGGCATAGAGCGTGTGCATACCGCCTTGTCCGGTACGTATCAGATCAACGCTGATACCCAGGCTTATGCAGAATGGCTGCATAGCTATTCGCGCGCCGACCAGACTTTCAGCGCACCACTCAGCGTATCGAGTAATCTGCGTGCCTGGAATAATGCAAATCAATCGCTGACCACGATCCCGGTCGTGCTGCCGGTCGGTCATCCGAATAATCCGGGCTCCACACCGCTGGCTTTCAGCGCCACTTTATTCGATCTGGGACCGCGTCTGAAAACTGATCGCGTCACGTTTTACCGCGCACTGGCTGGGATAAAAGGCTATACCTCAGGCTGGGACTGGGATTTATCCGCCGGGAAATCCAGCAGTGTGATGGTGGAAACGGTCGCCAATTTCGTGAACCGTTATGTGTTCCAGCAAGTGCTGGCTGACGGCAGCTATAACTTTGCCGATCAGTCGAAAAATTCTGAAGAACTCAGAAACCGTCTGCGTCTGTCTACCCGCCGTCCTGCACAATCTGAGCTGACCACTGTGGATCTGAGTGCCTCGTCCGAGTTGTGGACGCTGCCAGCCGGTAAAGTGGGTTTTGCCGGTGGTGCGCAATGGCGCAGGGAGGCCATGGATTCCCAGACTTCCACTGCAGTGTTGAGCGGCACCGAATTGCGTCCCGCGATCAATATCATCAACGGTCAGCGTGACGTGTCTGCACTGTTTGGTGAACTCAGCGTGCCGCTGGTCAAAGACCTGAATCTGAATCTGGCTGGTCGCTATGATCATTATTCCGATTTCGGCAATGCGTTTTCACCTAAGGCCAGCCTGCGTTATCAGGCGGCTGACTGGTTGCTGTTACGTGGTACTGCCTCGCGTGGTTTCCGCGCACCGTCTTTCCCGGAAATTACCAAGAGCACCTCGGTCAGCTATGGCAGTGTGACCGATCCGCGCGATCCGCTGACGCCGAATCAGCCACGTGGCGTGACCAATATCACGATCGCCAATGCGGCTTTGCAGCCTGAACGTTCCGATAATCTGAACTTTGGTATCGTGATCGCGCCTTCCGCCAATACCAGCCTGGGCATCGATTACTACCGCATCACCCAGAAAGGCGTGATCGGTACTGAGTCCGCTGACACTATTCTGGCTTCAGAAAAAACACGTCCGGAAAAAGTGACCCGCGATGAGCAGGGCCGTATCACGACGCTGTATCGTCAATACCGTAATCAGGGCAATCGTGAAGTATCCGGACTGGATCTCGATATACGTCAACGCTTCCAGAGCAGTGACTGGGGTCAGCTGACTCTGAATGGCCAGCTCAGCTATGTGCTGCGCTTTGCCGAGCCTTTATCTGCGGGTGCTGAACTGACAGAGGGAGCGGGCACTAATTACTTCGGTTCCATTCCTAAGTGGCGTGGCGTCAGCTCCGTCAACTGGACTAAAGCTGCCTGGTCAAATACTCTGATCTGGAATTATGTCGGTGGCTATGAGCAAAAATCTGCCAGCAATGAAACGGTGGTGGCTTTCAGTAGCCTGGATCTGACGACTTCTTACAAGCTGAGCCCGGCAACCACGTTGAGTTTGCTGGTACAGAATCTGACGAATCGTCGTCCATCCTGGGATTCATCAACCAGCTTCTTCGATATTACCCAGGCTGATCCGCGTGGCCGCTTTGTGTCGCTCAAAGTGCAGCATCAGTTCTGATCAGGTATCAGATGCAAAAACGCAGGGCGGTGTGATGCTGCCCTGCGTTTTTTTTAGTATGCGATGGCCGCACCATCAGGATTGCGCGGATCTGAATAACCGCTGATCCCATCGGATTTGATCAGGATAGTCTGGGTTTTGCCCATGGTGGCACCGGCTTTTAATTGCTGGCCTTTTTGTTCCAGCAGACGCAGGGTATCGAAGCTGATACCTTTTTCGAAGCGTAGCTGATCCGGCATCCATTGCTGATGGATGCGCGGAGCGACGGCGGCTTCCGCCGGATTCATGCCAAAGTCGATCACATTCAGAATAGTCTGCAAAGTGGTGGTGATAATCCGGCTGCCGCCCGGGCTGCCTGTCACCAGATAGGGTTTGCTGTCTTTGAGTACGATAGTCGGTGTCATCGAACTCAGCGGACGTTTCCATGCCTGCACCGCGTTGGCATCACCGCCGACTAAACCAAATGCATTCGGCACCCCGGCTTTAATCGAAAAATCATCCATCTCATTATTCAACAGGATGCCGGTACCGGCGGCGACGATGCAGCTGCCAAAATTCAGATTCAGCGTGTAAGTGGTCGCTACCACATTACCATATTGATCCGCCACGCTGTAATGCGTGGTCTGATCGCTTTCATAGGCCTGCGGCTGGCCCGGTTTAATCTCGGCCGAAGGCGTGGCTTTATCCTGCTTGATTTTCTGCGCTAAGGTGTCTGCATAGCGGCGTGAGGTCAGGCCAGTGACCGGCACCTTGACGTGATCCGGGTCACCCAGAAATTCCGAACGGTCGGCATAGGCAAGTTTCATGACTTCACTGAGCTGATGCAGCGTCTGGGCGCTGTTATGGCCTTGCTCGCGCAAGGGGAAACGCTCCAGCATATTGAGCATCTGGATAATATGTACGCCGCCGGAACTTGGTGGCGGCATGGAGACGATGTCAAAGCCGCGATACTGACCGCGTACCGGCTGGCGCTGCACGGCGCGGTAAGATTTCAGATCCGCTTCAGAAATCAGTCCCTGATGCTGACGCATTTCGGCTACGATTTTCTTCGCAATATCACCTTCATAAAATGCTTTCGCGCCTTGTGCTGCAATCTGACGCAAGGAATTCGCCAGATCTTTTTGTATCAGACGCTCGCCGGCACGCAGCGGACGACCATCCTGAAAGAAAATCGCTTTAGCGGCAGGGAAGGCGGCCAGTTGTTCTTTACTCGCTTCCAGCATCGCAGCCAGATGCGGACTGACCACAAAGCCTTGTTCGGCATAACGGATCGCCGGTGCCAGCAAGTCTTTGAGCGGCAGGCTGCCATAGTCACGCAGTGCCATCTCGAATCCCGCCACGGTGCCGGGCACGCCGACGGCCTGATGGCTGTACAGGGATTTGCCACGTATCACATTGCCATTGGCATCCAGATACATATCGCGGCTGGCCAGTTGCGGTGCCAGTTCACGGAAATCAATCGCCACATCTTTGCCGCTTTTCGCGTGATGTATCATCATGAAGCCGCCACCACCGATATTACCGGCATTCGGCAATACCACGGCTAGCGCAAAGCCGGTTGCAATCGCCGCATCGACCGCATTACCACCGCGTTTGAGGATATCGATACCCGCTTGCGAGGCCAGTTGATGCTCACTCGCGACCAGGCCTTTTTTGCCTTCTACCGGACTGATGATGGGATAGCTGGTGTCGTATTTGATGTTGGCCGCAATCTGCGCCTGCGCGAACTGTGCATTACTCAGTGCAGTCAGGGCCAGCAGTGTTGCACATACTGTTGGCAATAAGGTAGGAAGTAAGGCTGGTAATAAGTGGGAACGGTTCAACAATGGTCTACTCCGGTCAGCATCAGATGTGTGGGGGCTTAGGCAAAACCATGAGGCCAGCAGGACGATGCCAGGCCATTTGCTGGCATGATTTTGCGTAAAACGAAACCTGTAGTGTAAGCGAAAAACTGCAGACGTAAAAAAACCAGCCCGCAGGCTGGTTTTTTCAGATCATTCTGACGAAATCAATTCGCAGAATTATTTTGCTTCAGCGTCAGCAGAAACAGCACCTGCTGGTACGGTAGCGATCGCTACAGTTGCGTCGTCGCCGTGTACAACTGCTGTTACGCCAGCTGGCAAAACCAGTTGAGAAACGTGTACGGATTGACCAGCTTCCAGTTTGGACAGGTCAACTTCAACGAATTCTGGCAGATCAGCTGGCAGGCAGGAAACGTCCAGCTCAACAGCAACGTGGCTGATGACTGCTGCGGACAGTTTTACTGCTGGAGATACGTCAGCGTTAACGAAGTGCAGAGGCACTTTAACGTGGATCTTTTGGTTAGGATCAACGCGTTGGAAGTCTGCGTGCAATACCAATTGTTTGTATGCGTGGACTTGGAAGTCGCGCAACAGAACTTTTTCTACTTTACCGTCAACTTCCAGATCCAGAATGGAAGAGTGGAATACTTCTTTTTTCAATGCGTGGTACAGCGCATTGTGGTCCAGGCTGATTGCTACTGGCGCTTCTGTGCCGCCGTAGATGATGCCAGGTGTTTGGCCAGCATTGCGCAGGCGGCGGCTCGCTCCGGTCCCCTGTTCTTTGCGTGCAAATGCGATAACTTTCATGGTGTTACTCCAAAAAATGCAAGAGCTAACTTGCGGTTTTGTATCCCCGCGACCAGGGATACAGTAAAAAGCGCCACCACGTACATGGCAGCGCCGGAAACGGGTTCGTCGATTAGTCTGTTAGTCTGTGAACAGGGAGATGACCGATTCGCCTTTAGTAATACGGCGGAAGGTTTCTGCCAGCAGGCTGTCACAGGACAGTTGACGGATTTTACTGCAGGCGCGTGCTGCGTCTGACAGTGGAATGGTGTCAGTCACAACCAGCTCATCGAGCGGGGACTGGGAAATACGCTGAATCGCCGGGCCGGACAAGACTGGGTGAGTACAGTAAGCCAGCACTTTTTTCGCGCCGCGTTCTTTCAGTACTTCTGCTGCCTTAGTCAGTGTGCCTGCGGTATCAACCATGTCATCCATGATTACGCAGTTACGGCCTTCAACTTCACCGATGATGTTCATGACTTCGGACACATTGGCTTTTGGACGGCGCTTGTCGATAATCGCCAGATCGCAGCCCAGGCGTTTTGCCAGCGCACGTGCACGAACCACACCACCGACGTCAGGCGATACCACCAGCAGGTCATCATAGTTTTTAGAAACCAGATCACCCAGCAAAATCGGGGATGCGTAAATATTATCAACCGGGATATCGAAGAAACCCTGAATCTGATCTGCATGCAGATCCATAATCAGAACGCGGTCTACACCGGCTTCTTCCAGCATATTGGCAACGACTTTGGCAGAAATAGCCACGCGTGCGGAACGCGGACGGCGATCCTGGCGTGCATAACCGAAATACGGAATCGCTGCAGTGATGCGGCCAGCGGATGCACGTTTGAGCGCGTCGACCATCAACATGATTTCCATCAGGTTGTCATTGGTTGGCGCACAAGTGGACTGCAGAACGAAAACATCTTTACCGCGCACGTTTTCATTGATTTCGACAGCAACTTCGCCATCAGAGAATTTGGAGACATCTGCTTTACCAAGCGGAATACCCAATTGTTTTGCAACGCCGGCAGCCAATGCAGGATTGGCGTTACCAGTGAAGACCATCATGTTGTCGTGTGCGCGCGCGTTTGCCATGGCGGGACCTATCGGCTGAATTTTTTGAGGGCCAGACTATTTGTCTAATTGGTGAAGCTTTAGAAAATAATCAGAGGTATAAACTGAAAAAGCCGCCGCACATTGTATGCGGCGGCTTTAATTTAATGGCAGGGGAAGAAGGATTCGAACCTTCGCATGCCGGAATCAAAATCCGGTGCCTTAACCAGCTTGGCGATTCCCCTACACAACCGTTTATCTGTTGTCAGAATCTTTCGCTATTCTAGCGTAAAACTCGCAACAGACCAAATTTTTATCTCTGCAGCAAATCAACTAAAGGATGTTGATTCAGCGATTTTGCCTTCCATGATTTCCAGCGACCGGGCATTTGCATTATTACTTTGTCTGCTGCTGATTCATCAGCAAAAGCACAAAAAACACAAGCTCCTGATCCTGTCATCTTCGCATTTCCAAATTTCGAGAGCCACTGTATGGCTTCATCGACTTGCGGAAACATTGCGCAGGCAACTGTTTGCAGATCATTTCTCCAGTAATTTTCTGCATTGCTGGAAAAGTCCGCTATTCTGACGGCCTTACTGTCTCTTGTCAACTCCCTGGACGAAAAAATTGCTGGAGTCGGTACATGTACGCCCGGTTCTATCACCACAAACCAGCGTTCCGGCGTGCTGATCGCTTGTAATTCCTCGCCTACGCCCTCGGCAAATGCATTTTCGCCGAAGATAAAAAACGGCACATCGGCACCCAGCTGCAAACCCAGTGCCATCAGCTCAGTGCGGCTCAGTCCGGTTTGCCATAAATGATTTAAAGCCATCAGCGTCGTCGCCGCATCCGAGGAGCCACCACCGACACCGCCGCCCATAGGCAGGATTTTATGCAAAGTCAGGTCAGCTCCCAGCGTGGTGCCGGTTTTCTGTTGCAGCAGGCGGGCGGCGCGTACGATCAGGTCGCTGTCCGCCGGAACACCCGGCACATCGTTGGTGCGCAGAATTTGCCCATCCTGACGTACATCGAAATCGAGCAAATCACAGCGATCTATCAATTGGAATGCGGTTTGCAGCAGGTGATAGCCATCATCGCGGCGACCTGTCACGTGCAGGAATAAATTCAGTTTGGCCGGTGCCGGACATTGATGTAAAGACTTCATGGTGAGGAAGGGGCTTCTAAAATAATTTGCAGGCTGACCTGGCCAGCCTCGGTAGTGTAACGGGATAATTCTAGGCGCTTGGGTGAACCCGGCTGATGCCAGCTGGCGTAACGGATTTTCCAGCCATCGGTTTCTACCACCTGATCATTCGTGCTTAAGGCGATCAGCTGACCATCAGCCTGGCGTATCTGTCCCTGCAGCCAGTAGCGCAAACCGGAAACCGGCAGCGGGAAGTGCAGGCTGTCTTGCAGCAGCTGTTCCAGATTGTCGGCTTGTAGCGGCAGCTTGTCCTGTTGCTCCAGCAGCGCGGATTGCGCAGTCTGGGTAATTCTGGCGATGGTTTGTCCCAAGGGATTGTAGAGATCGATGACCAGATTTTGCGCGTTCTGCTTCCAGTCAAAGTTGCCGGGTAATTGCTGTGCTTTGCCATTCTGTTCATAGCGTATAAACAGTTTGCCGCTCAGGCTGATTTGCTGCTGATAGCTGCTGACTGGCTGAGTCTTGAGCGTGCCGCTTTCGGATGGAGTGAGCGGTATGACGGAGCAGGCGCTGCTAAGTAGCAGCATGCCCAACAGCAGGGGATTAATCAAATTCATAGAGGTAGACCTGGATGTCAGGGAGGGCAGTGCAGAGTGAGCCTAAGGCAGGCGATACCTGTGCCGGTATCGCCTGTAGTCGTTAGCCGTTCAGTCTTTAGGGCTGAAACTGAAAGCGCTGCAGCGTGCCTTTTAATGTCGTGTTGCCCGCATCCTTGCGGTGCGCTTCACGCCAGATTTTTTTTGCGGCATCCTGATCACCTTTGCTCCACAACAGTTCGCCTAAATGTGCCGCGATATCGGCATCGTTACGGATTTCATAAGCACGGCGCAAGGCTTTTTCTGCCTCGTTGATTTTACCGAGGCGGAAGTAAACCCAGCCCAGGCTGTCCAGAATATACGGATCATCCGGTGCCAGCTGATTCGCTTTCTGCACCAGGGTCAGCGCTTCATCGAGCCTGATATTACGGTCTGCGAACGAGTAACCCAGCGCATTGTAAGCATGCTGATTTTCTGGTGCCAGCGCGATCACTTTGCGCAGACTGGTTTCCATTTCCTCCAGGCTTTGCTGGGATTCCAGCAGCATGGCATAGTCGTACAGCAGGTCGGCATTGTCCGGGAATTTCTTACTGCCTTCTCTGAGTAACTGACCGGCTTCCAGCACGGAACCGCGGTCACGCAGTAACTGCGCTTCGGTTTGTATCAATTGCACTTGTTCTGCTTCATTTGCTGCAGACGTGGTTTTGAGTAATTGCATTGCGGCGTCCGCATTGCCAGTGCGTGCTAACAGGTGAGCGCGCCGGATTTGCACATTGAACCAGACCGGATTTTTGCCATCATAGGATTCAATTTGTGATAACCAGTCCAGCGCTTGTTGGTAATCCTTTTTTTCGATGGCGATACGTGACAGGTTCAACAGCGCCGGGCTCAGATCGCGATCTTCCGGCTTATCTTCTGCCAGTTTCAGATATTGCTTCAGATAGTTTTCAGCCTGCTCGGGCTGGTTACGCTCCATAGACAGCACACCCAGTGTGTAGAGTGCATTGGTGTCGTCCGGCTTATCGCGCAGCAGTTGAGCAAATTCGTTATAGGCCTTGTCGTACTCTTTCAGTTCAATCAGCAAGCTGGCCAGCGCCAGTCTCACATCACGTGCCTGCGGATTTTTTTTCAAAAAGCTATTCAGGAATTTAACCGCATCGGCCTGCGTGGAAGCCTGTGCTATGGTCAGTGCGGCGATTTGGGAATCGGTTTTTTTGCTGAGCACCTGTTGTGCCTCGGACAGTGCACGTGCTTTGTTACCAGCTACCATCGCGCCTTGCGCCAGTGCCAGATGCGCTTCCGGGAAATTTTGATACGGTGCCAGCAGTTCTTCCAGCATATTCATGGCGGCTTGTTTGTCGCGCGCGCGTGACAGCAAGCGCTGCGCCTGCAGCATGATGACCTGATATTGCTCAGGGCTGGCGGCTTTCAGTCTGTCGGTGTAGACCTGACGGATTTCGCTCAGATTATTATTCATCAGCATGAAGCCCAGGTAATACTGCATGGCTTCATTCGATTCCGGTGCCAGTTCGCGCCACAGCCTGATGGCCGACAAGGCTTCGCTCGGTTGTTTAGCGCTCAGCGCGATTTCAGCGGAGCGGCTGGCAAAGCGTGGATCACGCGTTTCCTGTGCGGTCGACATCAGTGTCACATAGGCTGCTTGCCAGCTGCCGCGCTGATAGGCGACTTCTGCCATCATCACTTTGTACAGTAATTCGGGGCTCAGGCTGAGTTCGGGCAGCTTATCCTGTTGCGGCACCTGCGCCACCGGGGGAGCACCCACTTCTTTTTCGGCGGACAGCGCAGCATGGGCGGCATCGCGTGCATGATGCGCATCCTCAGGCTGTAGTGCCGTCTGTGTTCCTAATCCGGCGCAGGCAGTCAGCACGACGGTGCATGCCAGATAAGCAGTAGGCCTGAGAGCGGCTACAATAGCGGTCGAAACAAAATTGTTCAGAGTTTTCAAGTCGGATCCGAATAGAGAAGAGGATGAGCGATTTTACGCTGAACTTATCTCAGCGTGGGTTTCTTAGGATTTTATACAAAACGCCGCCAGCCTTACGATTTGAGCGACTGGCCTTTATCCTCAAATTATTGCTCTGTGTCAAATTGTAAATGCGTTTGTCTGCCTTGATTGCTTACACCATGATGACGGTAAAAATGCATCCCGGTCACAAACTGAAGTGGCACAATGGCGCATCCAGCTTTTTAGATTTATCTGCTCAGAAAAGTTCCCGCTATGCCTGAATTGCCAGAAGTTGAAGTGACCCGTCAGGGGCTTGATCCACATCTGCATGGACAAGTCGTCACCAGCGTCGTGATGCGCAGGGCGGGTTTGCGCTGGCCATTTCCTGAGCAATTGCCCGGCCTGCTCAGCGGACGCAGAATATTGAGCACTGGCAGACGCGGGAAATATTTACTCTTGCATTTTGAGCATGGCAGTCTGTTGATACATCTGGGCATGTCTGGCCATTTGCGCATATTGCCCGCAGATCAGCCTGCCGCAAAACATGATCATCTTGATATTGTGGTCGGTACGCAGGCTTTAAGAATGACAGATCCGCGCCGCTTTGGTGCGGTGTTATGGCATGACCATGCAGATGGACCGCTGGAACAGCATGTGCTGTTGAGCGGCCTGGGTGTGGAGCCCCTGCAGGCTGATTTCAACGGGCAGTTTCTGTACCAGCAAAGCAGAAAGCGCAGTGCGGCGATTAAACAGGTGCTATTGGCGGGTGATATTGTGGTCGGGGTCGGCAATATCTACGCGTCTGAGAGCCTGTTCAAGGCCCGTATACGCCCGGAAACTGCCGCACAGCGTATCAGTCTGCAGCGCTACCAGTTGCTGGCTCATGCCATTAAGGAAACCTTGGAAAGAGCCATTACTCAGGGTGGCAGCACCTTGAAAGACTTTGTCGGCGTAGATGGACAGAGCGGTTATTTTCAGCAATCGTATTTTGTGTATGACCGCGCGGGGCAGCCCTGTCGCTTGTGTGAGCGCCCTATAAGGCAAATCCGGCAGGGGCAGCGCAGTAGTTTTTATTGCGCGTATTGTCAGAAATAAGTCAAAAAATAGTCAAAATGCCTGCACTTTGGGGCAATGCTTGTTGGTAATACCGTGTTTTGCGTTTTTTTTGCGGCGCTTACATATATACTTGAACGAATAAAAAATTTACTGAGGGGAACATGAGCAATCTGGTTCAAAAATTCCAAGAATATAGCGAATGGCGCAAGGGTGTCGCCCGGGCGCTGGAACAGTATCGCGGCTGGATTAGTGGATCAGACATGGCTGATGCGGCAACTGATCAGCGTCTGGCCCGTTTGCAGGAGCGTCTTGTTGACGATAAGTTATCAATTGCTTTTGTTGCTGAATTTTCCCGTGGCAAGTCTGAGTTAATTAACGCTATTTTCTTTGCTGATTATGGTCAGCGCATCCTGCCGTCATCGGCCGGACGCACTACCATGTGTCCGACTGAACTGCTGTACGACGATACGATTCCGCCTTGCATACGCTTATTGCCGATTGAAACCCGCGCCGAAGCGCAGTCAACCAGCGAATACAAGGGACAGAACCACGTATGGAAAGTGCTGCCGCTGAATATCAGTTCAGGCGATGGCATGCTGGAAGCCTTCAAGCAAGTCAGTCTGACCAAAAAAGTCAGTGTAGAGATGGCCAAGCAATACGGCCTGTTCGATGAAGATGATCCCGACGCAGCGCTGGAAGTCGATGAAAACGGCCTGGTCGAAATTTCTCAATGGCGTCACGCCATCGTCAATTTCCCGCATCCTTTGCTCAAAGAAGGCCTGATCATTGTTGATACGCCGGGTCTGAATGCGATTGGTACCGAGCCTGAACTGACGCTGAACCTGATCCCGAATGCGCATGCCGTCCTGTTCATTCTGGCCGCCGATACTGGTGTGACCAAGAGTGATATCGATGTCTGGCGCAATCATATAGGCTCTGGTATGGGCCGCATGGTGGTGCTCAATAAAATCGACAGCATGTGGGATGAGTTGCGTACGACTGAGGAAACTGAGCGGCAGATTGCACGTCAGGTCAGCACCGTCGCACAGACCTTGGCGCTGGAAGAAAAACAGATTTTCCCGGTTTCCGCACAAAAAGGCCTGGTTGCAAAAATCAATAAGGATGCGCCTTTGCTGGCACGCAGCCGTTTGCCCAGCCTGGAATATGCCTTATCGAAAGAGCTGATCCCGGCAAAGCAAGACATCATCCGTTCGCAACTGATCGCAGAAATTACTGAAATCACCCATGCACAACAAGCCGTGATCACTTCACGCAGCCGCAGCGTGGTGGAGCAGATGCTGGAGCTGAAAAGCTTACGCGGTAAGAACATGAACGTGATCGAGCACATGATGAAGCGTGTCGACGCCGAGAAAAGGGAATTCGATGCGAGCCTGATTCGTATGCAGGGTACCCGTGCGGTATTTACCAAGCTCTCAACAGAAGTATTCACCAGCCTGGGCATGGATATTCTGCGCGAGGAAGTGCGCAAAACCCGGGAAGCGATGGAAGCCAGTCATTTGACAACCGGTTTGCGTGATTCGATACGTCAGTTCTTTGCGCAGGTCAGACTGAATCTCATTTCCTCTAACAAAAAGACCGATGAGATTTCTGAGATGATGGCGGTGATGTATCGTAAATTCTCGACTGAGCATGGCCTGGCTTTGTCCGCACCTATGCCTTTTTCACTCGATAAATACATCAATGAGTTAGACGCTATTGAAGTAGTGTGTCAAAAACAGTTTAGCTACACCAAGATGATGAGCAAAACCCGTGTCAAGCTGATTCATAAATTCTTTGATTCAGTGGCAGCGCGCGTCAAACAAAACTTTTTACAGGCAAATAAAGATGTGGAAGCCTGGCAAAAAGTGGTGATGGCACCGTTGGAAGCGCAGATTCGTGAGCATAAATCTCAGCTCAAAAATCGCATGCAATCGATACAGCGTATCCATGTGGCGACTGATAGTCTGGAAGATAAAATCACTTCATTTGAAACTATGCAGGCTGAGGTCGATGCGCAGAAAAAAGCGCTGACTGATCTGGAAACCGAACTCAAAGAAGCGCTGGCCGCTAATTTATCCAAATTAAAAGTAGCCGCCTGAATTTATCCATGACCCATGTGACACCGGCGGCTGCGGCCGCCAGTTTTTTTTCTGACTATGCACCCGATGCCGGCTTTTCCTTTGCTGTGATTGAATGGCAAAAGCAGCACGGCCGCCATGGCTTACCCTGGCAGCAAAGCCGCGCGGCGTATCGCGTCTGGCTGTCAGAAATCATGCTGCAGCAAACCCAGGTCAGTGCAGTCATTCCGTATTATCAGAAATTTTTAAGCAGCTTCCCTGACGTATATGCGTTGGCGCAGGCACCGTCGGAACAGGTGATGGCGCATTGGGCCGGACTCGGTTATTACACCCGTGCGCGCAATTTGCATCAGTGTGCCAAACGCGTGGTGGCTGAGTATGGCGGGGAATTTCCGGCTGATCCAGCTTTACTGCAGGATTTACCTGGAATAGGAAGATCCACGGCGGCAGCGATCACTGCTTTTTCTTATGGCACTAAGGCGGCCATTTTGGATGGCAATGTCAAGCGGGTGTTGGCGCGAGCGTTTGGCATACATGGTTATCCCGGCAGTAAACCGGTTGAGGATAAAATGTGGCGACTGGCCGATGCGCTATTGCCAGATAGCGGCATTGAAGCCTACACCCAGGGCCTGATGGATCTGGGCGCGACCGTTTGTACCCGTAGCAGTCCGACTTGTCTGCTGTGCCCTTTGCAGCAACGTTGTGTGGCCAAGGCAGAGGGATTGACCGGGCTATTGCCCTTCAAAAAACCTAAGACAGCCGCAAAACAAAAACAGACTGTGATGCTGGTGCTGATGCACCAGGATGCGGTATTAGTCGAACGTCGTGCCGATATCGGCATCTGGGGAGGCCTGTTATCACTGCCAGAACTGGATGGCATGCAAGCCTGCGAACCAGGCCGCAGCCCCGATCTGCCACAACTGCCCACTGATGCCTTCAACACGGTGATACGGCCATTTGGTCAGGCTGGAACCGGCCGCTTATTACCGGTCATGGAGCATGTGTTTACCCATTTCCGCTTATGGATGCATCCGCTGCTGATGGAGTTGCAGCCTGCCGCCGCAAGCTCCCGGTTGGTTGTGGCCGAAGACAAATACCAATGGCTGCCACTCAATGAAGTGCAGGATGCTGCTTTGCCGGCACCGGTGAAAAGCTTATTGCTGAGCCTGGCCGGTGATGTGCAGATCACTGCGCGCTGATGGCTGTGTCTGAGTACACAACACAGCGCTGCTTAGTTCAGCATCGTGTTGCCGTATTTAGTCACTGCAAAACCTTGTTTCGTCACATGCTGCCACTTTTCTAATTGTTAGCGATACACTAGGCGTCCTCAAAGTAAAACAACTCAGGAGACTGCCTTGCCCCGTCATGTTTTTTCTCAGCTACTGAGCCTGACAGCCTTACTGGCCGCAGGCGGTGCGCAAGCCGCGACCAGCGCTTGTCGCGTGCCCGATTTTCCTCAGGAAGTGCAATGCGGTGTGGTGTCACGCCCGCTCAATCCGGATCAGCCTGCCGGTAAAAAAATCGACGTACATTATGTAGTGTTGCCATCCCAGGATAAAAACAAATTACCGGATGCGGTGTTTTTGCTGGCCGGTGGACCTGGTCAGAGCGCGGTACAGGTCGCGGGTTTTGGCCAGGCTGTGTTGGGACGTCTGAATAAGCGGCGCGATCTGGTGTTTGTCGATCAGCGCGGTACTGGCCGCAGCGCTTCGCTCAGTTGTCCTGAGCTGGAAGCACGCGATGAGGTGCTGGATGAGGTGCAGACAGAACGGCGCACCGAGGCTTGTCTGAAACGCCTGCAAAGTTTGCCGCATGGCGAACTGGGGATGTACACCACCAGTATCGCGGTGCAGGATCTGGAGGCGGTCAGACTGGCGCAGGGCTATAACAAAATCAATCTGGCCGGTGCATCGTATGGTACCCGCGTTGGTCTCGAATACCTGCGTCAGTTCCCAGGCTCAGTCAGACGACTGGTGCTGGATGGTGTAGTGCCGCCCGATATGGGCATACAAAGCGCTGATGCACAGGCGGCACTGGATGGGCTGTTCACGGATTGCGCCAAGCAGGAGCGCTGCAATCAGGCTTATCCGCAACTGGCACAGCGCTGGCAGCATTTACTGAACAGTCTGCCTAAGCAAGTGACACTGACACACCCGCGTACCGCAGCCACGATGAAGCTGGAGCTGAGTCGTGATCAGGTCTTGGGTATGGTGCACCGTACCCTTTATACGCCAGCCTTGACCGCAGGTTTGCCCTACGCGATATCGCAGGCGGATCAAGGGAATTTTCAGGCTTTGGTTGGCCTCAGTGGCTCGACCAATTTGCCCGGCCCGGCCGCAATCAATTACGGTATGCATTACTCGGTCTGGTGTAGTGAGGCAATGGCTAAACCCTTGCCTGCGGCGCGCAATGAATTTGAAAAACTGATGAATGGCATGTATGAAAAAGCCTGTAAAAACTGGCCGCGCGGCAAAGTACCTGAGGCTTTTTATCAGATACCGGTGACTGCCGCGCCCGTCATGCTGTTGAGCGGTGGTATCGATCCGGTCACGCCGATACGCAATGGTGCCGCAGTTGCACAGGCACTGGGTGCCAATGCACGGCATATCACGGTTGATAACGCCGGTCACGGACTGCTCGCTCACTCATGCGTGCGCGATGTGGTGGTTCGCTTTTTCAGCGCCAAGGAAGATAAAGAAGCCCTGGCGACTGACAGCAGTTGTGTACGTCAGATACCCAGACCGCTGGCATGGATGCCAGTACAGGAAAAGAAGGGAGCTCAGCCATGATTATCGTCGACAATCTGCATAAAGAATTTGTACGCGTAGGTAAAGCAGAAGCGCTGACCGTGCAAGGCATAGCCCGTTCGCTGGGTTTGATGAAAAAACAGCCTGAGCTGGTGAAGGCAGTCAACGGCGTCAGCTTCAGTGCGGAGGATGGTGCGATTACCGGCTTACTCGGCGCGAATGGTGCGGGTAAAACCACCACGCTGAGAATGATTGCCGCCTTATTGAAACCGGACTCAGGTTCGATACAGGTTGATGGTGTCACTGTGCAGCCAGGTGCGCAATCCACTCAGTCACAAATGGGTGTGTTATCGGATGCGCGTGGTCTGTATCCACGATTGACGGCACGTGAAAACATACGCTATTACGGTTTGCTGCATGGTCTGCAGGCAGACGCGGTGGATGCCAGAATCTCCCAGCTCGCGCATTGGCTGGAAATGGAAAAACTGCTGGACCGGCGTACTGATGGTTTCAGTCAGGGCGAGAAAATGAAAACCGCGCTGGCGCGTGCATTGGTACACGACCCTAAAAATATCATTCTGGATGAACCGACCAATGGACTCGATGTCGTCGCTACAAGGGCACTGCGCGAGTTTTTACGCTGGTTACGCTCAGCAGAAGGCGGCGCCAAATGCATCATTTTTTCTACCCATATCATGCAGGAAGTGGAACGTCTTTGCGATGATGTGGTGATCGTGGCACAAGGCCGGAATGTGGCGCGCGGCACGGTACCGCAATTACTGGATTTAGCGGGTAAACCGGACTTTGAAGACGCCTTCGTGAAACTCGCATTTTTAAATGATGCCGACGCTGTGAAAGGAGTGCCGGCATGATGGCTACCATAGAAATTCTGAAAAAAGAATTACGCGATGCCTTGCGTGATCGCCGTACCCTGATGACTGCGCTGATCAGCTCTTTGCTGGGGGTACCCATCATGTTGGTGATCTTTTCAGCCATACTGTCCCAGGTCGAAACCCAGGAAGAAAAGCGTATCGTGATCGCGGTCGGCATGGAGCATGCGCCGCAACTCGAGAACTTCATTCTGCGTCAGGGTTATCAGATTCAGGCGGCAGCAGCCGATTACGAAGCTAAGTCACGCAATAAGGAGCTGACCCAGCCGGTGTTGCTGATCCCGGCAGACTTTGAAAGCAAGCTGCTGAGCGCTGAGCCAGTCCGGCTCGAGCTGGCCTACGATACCTCGAATCGTCAGGCTGAATTCGGCCTGCGGCCTTTGCGCCGCTTGCTTGATGCGTTTGTACAGGAGAGCATGGTGATGAATCTGACCATGCGTGGTATTTCTCCTGACTTGTTACAGACGATAGAAATCCGTGAGCGCCATCTGCAAAAACCGGAGGAACGCAAAACCACGCTCACGGAAATGCTGCCCATGATGGTATTGATGGCGATCGTGGTGGGTTGTATGTACGCGGCGATCGACACCACCGCCGGTGAGCGTGAGCGTGGTTCGCTGGAACCATTGATGATGAACCCTGTGAGTGGCTGGCAACTGGCCGTCGGTAAATGGGGCGCGGTGGCGCTGGTCGGTATGGGGGTGGTCGTGCTCACGATCTTCAGCTTCTTTCCTACCCAGTGGCTGATTAAGAATGAGACCCTGCGGGCTGCATTTCAATTTAATCTGAAAGACGCCTTCGGTTTCCTGTTCATCTTATTGCCTTTGGCGGCCAGCGTCGCAGCCTTACAGATCGCGATTGCGCTGGATTGCAAGAGCTATAAAGAGGCACAGGTCAGGAATCAGATCGTCACCATGTTTATCCCTTTTGTATCGCTCGCACCTATCCTGTTTCCGGGGCGTGAACCAGCCTGGTTTCAATGGGTGCCAGTGCTGGCGCAGAACCAGATGATGAATCAGGTGCTCAAGGGCGAAGCGCTGAATTTCCCGGCTGCCGGTGCCGCACTGATCGTCTGCAGCGGAATCACGCTGACCGCCTTGCTGTATATCGCACAAAAAATGCGTAAAGTGGTGATGGTCTGAGCAGGTCTGAGCTTGAGCAAGGAAGTTGAAATAAAAAAAACCGGGAAAAATTCCCGGTTTTTTTATGCATCATTTCCAGTGCGCTGCGCTTAATGCAGGCGGCGATGGCGTATCAAAACTTGTTCCGTCGTGAGGAATTGTTGAGTCAGTTTTTCCACCATATAAACAGAGCGGTGCTGGCCACCGGTACAGCCTATCGCCACCGTCAGATAGCTGCGGTTATCTGCCTTAAACGCAGGTATCCATTTGCGCAGGAATTGCAGGATATCCTGATACATGTCCTGCGCCATGGGTTGTCCATCCAAAAATTCTATCACCGGCTCATCGCGTCCGGTCAGCGGGCGCAGCGCCAGGTTATAGTGCGGATTCGGGATCATGCGCACATCGAATACCAGGTCGGCATCCAGTGGAACGCCACGTTTGAATGCGAAAGACTCAAACATTAGCGTCAGTGGAACGTGCTGTATCTGAATAAATTCTTTCACCCATTTGCGTAATTGATTGGCGTTCAGATCAGTCGTGTCTATCACATGCGCACTGGCCTGGATAGTCGCCAGTATTTCTCTTTCCTCATCTATGCATTCGGTTAAGGTCAGATGAATCGATGCATAGGCATCGATGCCCATGCGATGCGATAAAGGATGGCTACGGCGTGTTTCTGAAAAGCGTGCGACCAGCGATTCTGTGCTGGCAGTCAGGAATAAAATTCTGACGGTATGGCCAGCCTGACGCAGTTTTTCTATGGTGGCTGGCACCGTGGTCAGCAAATGCGCGCTGCGGGAATCCATTGCAATCGCAACCGTTTGTTGTGACTCGCGTTCCAGCGTGTCTATCAGTTCCGGTAACAGTGAAGGCGGCAGATTATCGACACAGAAATAACCAGCGTCTTCCAGCACATTCAGCGCCACCGATTTTCCTGAACCGGAAATACCTGAAATCAGTATCACATCCATGCTCAGTCTCCCGCTTCCATGGCACGACGCTGGCGTTCCATAAAGTCTTCCAGTGTATTGATGCCGCGCAGCTGCAGGATAGTGTTACGTACCGCCGCTTCCAGCAAGACCGCAATATTGCGACCAGCCGCGACCGGGATCACCACTTTGCGTATCGGCAGGCCCAGCACTTCCTCGGTGTGCGAATCGATAGGAAGGCGTTCATAATTTTCTTCCAGCGTGCTGCGTCTGACCAGATGCACGATCAGCTTCAAACGCATTTTGCGCCTTACCGCCGTTTCGCCGAATATGGTTTTAATATCGAGTAAGCCCAGGCCGCGTACTTCCAGCAAATTTTGCAGTAATTCTGGACAGCGGCCTTCTATCATATTCGGTGCAATGCGTGAAAATTCCACTGCATCATCCGCCACCAGGCCATGGCTGCGTGAAATCAGCTCCAGACCCAGCTCGCTTTTGCCTAAGCCGGATTCACCGGTAATCAGTACACCTACACCCAGCACGTCCATAAAAACGCCGTGCATGGTGATGCGTTGCGCGAGTTTTTTCGACAAATAAACACGCAGATAATCGATGACCTGTGCTGATGGATAGGGCGTGGAAAACAAGGGGATATTGTTATCGTCGCAGGTAGTCAGAAACGCCGGTGGCGAATCCAGACCCTGCGCTACGATCAGTGCAGGCGGGCCACCGGCCACCAGTTCACGGATCAGATTAGCGCGCGAAGCATTGGATAAACGGTTGTAGTAAGCAAGTTCCTGATGCCCGAGTACCTGAATACGGCCAGGATGAATCAGGTTTAAGTGGCCGACCTGATCGGCCGAAGAAGCGGCATCGCCAGTGATTTGTTTATCCGCTCCGGCAAAGCCGGCAAACCAGCCCAGCTGCATGATGTCGCGGTTGTCGTCGTAGATTTTTTGTATCGTTAATTCTGTAAATATTGGCATGGCGGGGAAATCAACAATCTGCGAAGACGATCAGGCGTTAAACAGCAGGAGGTAAATTCGGGCGCCAGGCCAGAATTTTATCGTAGACGACACTGGCATCGGTCTCAGTCTGTAATTCATCACGGAATGCTTCATTGGACAGCATTTCAGCGATTTCAGAGAGTATGGCCAGATGCTGTTGCTGTACATTGTCAGGCATCAGTAAAAAAATCAGCAGGCTGACCGGCTGTCCATCCGGCGATTCGAACGGAATCGGATCTTTGAGGCGCACAAAAGCAGCAATCGGCGCTTTCAATCCCTTGATGCGACCATGGGGAACCGCAACGCCATGCCCCAGCCCGGTTGAACCCAGGCGCTCCCGCGCGAACAGATTATCCGACACGGTGGAACGGGCGATGCTGCAGTTATTTTCAAATAACAAGCCTGCCTGCTCAAATGCTCTTTTTTTGCTGGATATTTCCAGATCCAGCAGCACATTGGAAAGGGGCAGAATTTTTGCAATATTTGTCATGGTGCGAAGAAAGTACAGCTGCGATAGGAGCTAGACATGCAAATTATAGGCTGGAAATGGATGCTCAGTGTAATTAACTTAAGTTAATCATTGTGCCAGCTGCGCTGAAACAAGGTTTCAAATTCGGCCGCAGGTACCGGGGGGCTGAAGTAATAGCCTTGCATCTCCTGACAGCCTGATCCGGCCAGGAATTGCATCTGCTCACGGTTTTCCACGCCTTCAGCGGTGACGCTCATTTGCAAGGCCTGACCCATCGCGATAATCGCACGGGCCAGCGCGACGGAATCCGGGTTGTGCGGGATATCATGAATAAAAGAGCGGTCTATCTTCAGGTTATCAATTGGAAAACGCTGCAAATAAGACAGCGAAGAAAATCCGGTACCGAAATCATCTAAGGAAATACTGACACCGAGCTGACGCAGACTCTCAAACATAGGCAGCAAAGTATCGAGGTCTGCCATCAGCAGCCCTTCGGTAATTTCCAGCTGCAGTGCATGGGCGGGTAAGCCCGTGCGCTGCAAAGTGCGCTGTATGAACTTACATAAGCCGGTATCCTGAAACTGTTTGGGCGAGATATTGACACTGATGACCAGATCCGCATGATGCTGTTCGCGCCAGTACTGGGTTTGCTGGCAAGCTTGTTCCAGTACCCAACGCCCAAGCGGCAGGATCAGGCCGATTTCTTCCGCAATAGGGATAAACTCGGCCGGAGAAATCAAGCCCAGTCCCGGCATCTGCCAGCGCAGTAATGCTTCGGCCCCAACGATGCTGGAGTTGCTCAAACATAGCTTAGGCTGGTAATACACGCGGAATTCCTGCTCTGCCAACGCACGGCGCAGGTTGGTTTCCAGCGAGTAGCGATGCTGGGCCCGCACATTGAGTTCGGTGGTAAAGAACTGGTAATTATTGCGGCCACATTCTTTGGCGTGATACATCGCAGAATCGGCGCAACGCATCAGTGTCGCAGCATCCTGGCCATCATGCGGAAAGACGCTGATGCCTATCGAGGTGCCCAGATGATATTCATTGCCGTCTATGATGAATGGCTCGCGCATGCGCACCAGTACCCGTTCACCCAGTTCGCGCAGATAGAACGCATCTCTGACTTGTTCCGCAATGATTACGAACTCATCGCCACCCAGGCGCGCCAGCATATCGGTCTCGCGTATACAGGAATGCAGGCGTTCGGCGACATTGCGCAACAGGCTGTCGCCAGCCGCATGTCCCGCAGTATCATTCACATTTTTGAAGCGGTCGAGATCGAGAAAGAGTAAAGCGACATGTTGGCGATGCTGTTTGGCCTCGCTGATGGCTTTATCCAGCCGCTGATTCAACTGATGCCGGTTCGGCAGGCCAGTCAGGGCATCAAAACTGGCCATCAGATTAAGCTGGTGCTGGGTTTCTCTTACTTCTGTGGTGTCGGTAAATGAAATCAATACGGCCGAGGCATATTGACTGTTTTTGCCGGAAATCGGTAAGCAATTGACCAGCAGCCAGACCACAGAGCCATCCTGCAATTCCATGCCTATCGACAGATCCAGTATGGCGGTTCCATTGCGGAAAACCTGTGAAGCAGGGTCTTCGCCCAGTTTCAATGCATCGCCATTTTCAGTGAATATACGTTTGAAATAGCGGTGACGGCGTCCGACCGAGCTGATATCTGCAATTTTGAGGATGCGCAGTGCGGAAGGGTTGGACGTCAGGATCTGACCGCCCGGGCCTATCACCATGATACCCTCAGTCAGGTTGGTCACGACGGAACGGTAGCGCTCCTCGCTCTCTTCCAGACTTTGCTCCATGTTCTTTTTGTCGATGGCCAGTGCGATCAGACCGCAGGCATCCATAATCATGGCTTGTTCATCTTCATCCGGCGCATGTGGATGCTGGTAGTACACATCCACCGTACCCAGCAGCGAGCCGAAGGCCGTACTGATGGGAGTAGACCAGCTTGCATGCAAGCCATTGTCCGCGGCCACTTGCCGCAGCTCACCCCAGACCGGACTGTGCTGTATATCCTGTACGATAGTGACCCGGTTTTTCAGTATCGTCGCTGCGCTACAGCCATTGTTTTCCTGTACTTTCAGCTGCAATATCCGTTTTACAAACGCTTCCGGTAGCGAAGGGGCGGCTCCCAGATTCAGCACTTGCAGTTCCTCATCGACCAGGCTGATGGCGCATAAGGCACCGTTGTCCAGCAAGCGCTCCATGCGATCGCACACATCTTCCAGGATATCGGCCAAAGGCTTATCCAGTGCGATCATTTCCAGGATTTCTTTTTCGTGGTGCAGCGCTTCGTGCACCCGGCTGCTCTGGTGTTTGACTTCGTTGATTAATTGCTCAATGGTTTGCTGCGCTGGGGAAGGGCTTTTGTAGTGCCGTGCGCTGAGTAAAATTGCGGTCTGTTCGCCGATCAGCAAGCCTTTGCTGTAAACCTCTACGTCTACAGTCTGCCCATCCAGTCCTACGCATTGATAGTACTGTGGGCCAGGAATACGTTCGTTTTTTCCGAGTTCAAATAACTGGCGTACCGCAAAGTGATACTGGCCTGTCAAAAAATCTTCTGGCCGCATTCCCATGATCTGCTCGGTGTTACTGGCTTGCAGCAGCTCCAGTCCTGCCTGGTTGGCATAGGCGATTTTCTGATCGAGCAAAACAAAGATCGCATCCGGCTGCATGTCCAGCATGGCGCTATGCCATTCTGGGCTGACGGTGAGCACAGCTGGCGCAGGCTCAAAATTAGGTTTGGACGGTATCACGACAACGTAAAAACAAGGCAGCAACAAGTTCAACAAAAAAAGTCAGCTGCGTTCTGATCGGCGCTAGCGACTCACATAATATGCTTCTTAGGACCTGTGTGGAAATGCAAACTGGTGTCAGTTTTATTGCATTTGTTACATGAATTACGACGTATGATCCGGCTGCTGCGTATCCGCATGCATGCCTGGTCATTGCTTTATGCCATCAAATTGACACAAGGCAATGATCATCGCAAATACGGATGGCGTCCGTCAATCGTTTAGTTTAGATCGATGCGTACGAATAGCAATAAAACGTCACCATTGCCTTTGTTTTTAGAAAAACGCGGTACATAGGCCGCCATCAGCTTACTGTGACGGGTACCGACTGAGGCGACCGGCAATACGGCCGGGAAGGGGAAGCCACCAAAATAGTCGGTGCGGCTGATCAGTAAGCCAGTCGCGCCTACGCCGACTTCCAGTTTTTCAGATAATGGTTTAGTCCATTGATAGGCATAGCCGACCATAGGCTGGGGCTTGAAGTGGGAATCTGAAATCACCATGCCATAGATGGATTCTTCATTATCCTTTTCATCACGCATGACTTTGCTGAAACCCAGTCCCCAGGCGCGTTCATTCAATTCAGCGATACGTTCTGGGGTGTAGGTATTACGTCCATGACGCGCATAACCCGACAACATCAGAGACAGCTGTCCATTGTCATACAAGCCAACGGCCTTGTTTTTATATTTTTCCCACCAGCTGGTGTCGGTTTTTTCCTGAGCCATGGCGGCCAAGGGTAGTGCTGCGGCCAGACATAGGCTAACGCGTAGCAGAGTTTTTGTGAAATAAGACTTCATGGGTCCAGTCGAATAAGAAGTTAATTAAGTAGCTAATGGTTTAAATGAAAGTGTGTGCAGGGTGTTTATTGCCGCGCATTGCGTGCATTCCCCGGTGCCTGGGCAGTGGAAAAATTGCTGCGCCACGGATTGATGTCCAGCCCGCCACGTCGTGTGTAACGTGCATACACGGCCAGTTTCTGCGGCTGACACTGACGCAGAATATCGACAAAGATGCGCTCTACGCATTGTTCGTGAAACTCGTTGTGATTGCGGAAGCCAATCAAATAGCGCAACAGGCTCTCCTGATCGATTTGCGGACCGACGTAATGGATTTGTACACTGCCCCAGTCGGGCTGGCCGGTGACCAGGCAGTTAGACTTAAGCAGATGCGACACCAGGGTTTCTTCGACTATCGCTTCATCGTGGTTAGCGCGCAATAATTCCGGTGCCGGATGGTAGTCATGGACTTCAATATCCAGCCGGTCAAGTAAAGTGCCGCTGAGTTCCTGCATCTGCAATTGGGAAAACTGTTCCGGCAGGGTCAGGCTGACAGACACATGCGCACCGGCTGCGGCAGTCAGATCGCGTTGTAAAGTCTGGATCAGCGTATCCGTATCCACCACCTTAGTCTGGTTAAAGGAATTCAGATACAGCTTGAAGGACTTCGATTCTATGATGTTAGGAGAGTCTGCCGGCACATGGAAACGCGCAATCGCAACTTGTGGCTTACCGCGCTGATTGAGCCAGGACAGTTCATAGCCATTCCAGATATCCACGCCAAAGAAAGGCAGGGTGCCGCTGACACCGATTTCCTCGCGTTTGGCACTGCGCGGAATCGGGAACAGCAGGGATGCATCATACTCCGCCTTGTAGGTGGCGACTTTACCCAGCTGGGATTGTTCCGGTGAATTCAGTGTGTGGTCTTGTGTCATGGTTTTAAAGTTCTAAAGCGCTTACAGTTCTTAAAATTGTTGAAGAACTCAGCCTAAAAATAATTTGTATACCGGATTTTGACTCTCATCCCAGTAGCGATAGCCCAGCGTGGACAGGAAGGAACGGAAATCCTTCATTTCTTTTTTCGGCACTTGCAAGCCGACCAGTGTGCGACCATAGTCGGCACCGTGATTACGGTAGTGGAACAGGCTGATATTCCAGTTCGGAGCCATGCTGTTTAAGAAGCGCATCAGCGCACCCGGACGCTCAGGGAATTCAAAGCGATACAGCAGCTCATTCTGCGCCAGTCCACTCTTTCCACCGACCAGATGGCGGATATGCAGCTTGGCGAGTTCATCATGTGTTAAGTCCAAAGTTGGGAAACCATGTTTCTCAAAATTTTTGGCAATCTTGCTGGACTCCAGCTTGTCATTGACCTGGATGCCGACAAAAATATGCGCGGCTTTATCATCGCTGATGCGATAGTTGAATTCAGTGACATTACGTGCGCCGACCAGTTCGCAGAAACGACGGAAACTGCCGCGCTCTTCGGGGATGGTCACCGCAAATACGGCTTCACGTGCCTCACCGACTTCGGCGCGTTCAGCCACAAAGCGCAGCCGGTCAAAATTCATATTTGCACCGCAGGCTATCGTCACCAGGGTTTCGTTTTTGAGTGGTTTTTTCTGTGCTTTGGCGCGCTCGATATAGGCTTTGCAGCCAGCTACCGCCAGTGCACCGGCGGGTTCCAATATGCTGCGCGTGTCCTGGAATACGTCTTTAATCGCAGCACAGACCGCATCGGTATCAACCGTGATGACTTCATCCACATACATTTTCGCCAGGCGGAAGGTTTCTTCGCCTACCAGTTTGACTGCAGTACCATCCGAGAACAGGCCGACATCGTTCAGCGTCACCCGTTTGCCTGCAGCCAGGCTGCGTGCCATGCCATCAGAATCGGTGGTTTGCACACCAATGATTTTAATGTCAGGACGGATCGCTTTGACATAGGCGGATACACCGGCGATCAGGCCACCGCCACCAATCGCAACAAAAATCGCATGAATAGGACCAGCATGCTGGCGCAGGATTTCCATACCCACCGTGCCCTGACCGGCGATCACATCCGGATCATCGAAAGGGTGGACAAAGGTCAGCTTGCGTTTTTTTTCCAGCTCCAGCGCATGGGCGTAGGCATCGGAATACGAGTCACCATGTAGCACGATTTCCACCAGTTCGCCGCCATGCGCACGCACCGCGTCGATTTTGACTGGCGGGGTGGTGGTCGGCATCACGATCACTGCTTTGCAGCCGCGTCGTTTGGCGCTCAGTGCCACACCCTGCGCATGATTACCAGCGGAAGCGCAGATCACACCGCGCTTGAGCTGGGCAGCATTCAGATGGGCGATCTTGTTATATGCGCCGCGAATCTTGAAGCTGAACACACTTTGCATGTCTTCGCGTTTGAACATAATTCGATTATCCATCCGGGCTGACAGGCTGGGTGCAAATTCCAGCGGTGTTTCAAAAGCCACGTCATAGACGCGTGCAGTCAGGATCTTTTTCAGATAATCAGTGCTCATATGCTTTGAAAGTGAGTCTGAGCTCAGTGGCAGGCTCAGTAGGGTTGAAAATTGCTGCAATTAAGCATCTATTATAATGGATGCGGTTTTGAGACCCGCAGGCTGAATGTAACATCGCTTAATTTGACCTGATTTGAAACAGAATGAAAGCTAAATGGAAGCCGAATGGATGCACTGATACACTGGATTTTTGAGGTTTTGGCAGTGCCCGAGGTGGGCTTGCTGTCAGTCTTTATTGTTAGTTTTATTTCGGCAACATTGCTGCCCATGGGCTCAGAGCCTGCCGTGTTTGCCGTTATCAAAGCCAATCCCGAACTATTCTGGCTGGTGATTGCGGTTGCCACCGTTGGTAATACGCTGGGTGGAGCGGTCGATTATGCGATGGGCTACGCGGCAGAAAAGGCTTTTCACAAAGAGCGCCGCAGTTTCTGGTTTGGCTGGCTGGAAAGGTTCGGCCCGAGGGCCATGCTGCTGGCCTGGCTGCCCATCATCGGCGATCCGATTTGCACCCTGGCCGGCTGGCTCAGACTGCCGTTCTGGCCCAGCTTGCTGTACATGGCAGTGGGTAAGTTTCTGCGCTATGTAACGGTCACTTTTTTATTGTTGAAGGTGCCAGATGGCTTTTGGCGCCGCTTGGTTGAGCTGATTTCCTGAAATCAGGCTGACCTGACGCCAGGATTCAGGTAATATTTTGCCATTTGTTTCCCTGCGGCATGTTTGTTTGTCGTAACAATGTCATGAATCGCTGACATACTCGCGGGTTACTCATACGACCGGTCAGCGTGGATGCGCTGGTCAGTATTTCGTTTCACTATCTTTTAAAGGATCATAACGATGCAACACACAGACAAACCACGTCGTGGCTTTATTCAGGGACTGATGGCAACGGCAGCTGGCGCTACGCTGGCAGCACCAGCGCTGGCGCGCCCGGTAGCAGCGGCTGTACCTGCCGTTATCCTGGACAGTGCGAAATGGGCACCACGCAACCGTGAACTGATCGCTGCTATGATCGCTAAGCATGGCATCACCAGCAAGACCTATAACCCTAAACGCAAGCCTTACGCCGTGTTTGACTGGGATAACACCAGCATCATGAATGACTGCGAAGAAGCCTTGCTGCTGTACCAGATCAACCAGCTCGCCTTCAAACTGAGCCCGGCAGAATTCTCTGCGATCGTGCGTCAGAATGTCCCGGCTGGTAATTTTGCGCCTGACTTCAAAAATGCAGCTGGTAAAGTCGTCGATCTGGAAAGCATTTGCGCCGACCTCGACAGCGATTACGCCTTCCTGCATGCGAACTACAAAGGTCTGGCTGGCAGCCGCACGCTGGAAGATATCGCAACTACCGAACAATTCCTCGATTTCCGCGCCAAGCTCTACTTCCTTTACGAAGCGGTGAATGATACTCACGGCGTGAATGTCGGCTATCCATGGGTGATCTACTTCTTCGCCAACATGACGGTGAGCGAAGTCCGCAAACTGGCAGAAGCCTCGCATGACGCCAATCTGGGTATGAGTCTGGTTAAGGCTAAATTCACCAGCCCGGCGTCTCTGCCAGGTAAGGCCGGTGTGATCACTGCTTCGCATTCCCAAGGTATACGTCTGTGCACTGAAGTAGCGACACTGATGGATACTTTCCGCAATCACGGTATCGATGTGTATGTGAGCACCGCTTCGCTGGAAGATGTGGTCGCAGAGTTCGCAACCAATCCTAAATACGGTTACCACGTCAAGCGTGAAAACGTACTTGGCCTGCGTTTGGAACAAGACGGCGAAGTGTACAAAAATGCCTATCGCAAAAACTGGACACTGAACTGGGGTCCGGGCAAAACTATCGTGATCAAACAAGAGCTGGTCGCGAAAAAAGGCTACGGCCCGGTATTTGTTGCCGGTGACAGCGATGGCGACTACGACATGCTGCGCGACTTCCCGGAAACCGCAGTCGGCCTGATCGTCAATCGCCTGAAAAAAGGCAAAATCGGCGAATTATCCAAAGCCGCCGCCGACGCACTGAAAGAAGCGAATCCACGCTTCCTGCTGCAAGGCCGCCAGGAATCGACAGGTAACTGGTTGCCTGTAGAAACGACCCTGAAGTTAGGTAAGACTGCACCAGCCTTGTTAGGCTAATTGGACGGGCTGCCAGCGCATTGATGCTGGTTAGCAGAAAACCCTCAGCACACTGCGGTGGCTGAGGGTTTTTTATTGGGCCTATGCGTTTTATGGCTTGTTGTTAGTGTGACGGAGGCGCCGTATTTTATTCTTTTCGCATACGCACTCTGGCTGTTATCGCGCTCTGACCTTGCCCTGTAAGCGTTTGTTTAGTAAAAAACCTAAACATGCCCCGAAGAGCAAACTGGATTTGCACGCTCACTCATAGCGCAGTATATATACAAACAGTAGTTTCCTAATCAAGCTCAGGGTGATAGCGATTGCTCTCATCGTAGTTGATCAAACTGCCAAATAAGCAAGCCTTAAGTAAGCGTTAAATAAGCGTTAAATAAGCGTTAAAGAATAACTTCCTGGTGCAGTATGTGCAGTCAAACCTAAACTATTTATATCACTATGCATGCGACAAATACAAAAACACAATGGGGACAATTTATACCACTGGTGACAGTGTTTTTCTTTTGGGGGTTCGTGGCGGCCAGCAACGATATCCTGATCCCAGTCTTCAAAGAAGCCTTTCATCTTAGTCAGGAGCAAAGCCAGCTAGTGTCGCTGGCTTTTTATGTGGCGTACACCGTTGGTTCGCTGATCTATCTGGCTGTTTCCCGCTTCATCGGCAATGATCTGGTCAATAAACTGGGATACAAAAATGGTCTGGCTCTCGGCTTAATCATTTCTGCTGCGGGTACGCTGTTGTTTTTACCCGCCGCTAACACCGGCTCTTTTACGCTGATGTTGTCGGGCCTGTTTATCGTGGGACTGGGATTTTCACTGCAACAGACTGCTGCCAATCCTTTGGCAATTGCCCTGGGCTCACCCGAAACAGGTTCGCAAAGACTGACTTTGGCCGGAGGTGTGAATAACTTCGGTACGACCATAGGCCCGCTCATCGTCAGCTTTGCTATCTTTGGTGCGCCGACTAGCATGAACCGTCAACTCAGTATAGAAAGCGTCAAATTCCCCTACCTGATGTTAGGCGCTGCGTTTCTTCTGGTCGCGATTATGCTTAAATTTTCATCTCTGCCAGATCGCCCGGCGATACAGGCTAATGAAGATGCAGCAGATGGCTCGGGCAAGCAATCTGCACTGCAGTTCCCGCAGCTGGTGATGGGCATGTTGGCTATTTTTGTCTATGTCGGTGTGGAAGTATCTACCGCCAGCAATCTTCCTGCCTACATGGAGAGCAAGCTGGGTTTGCCAACCAGAGATGTGGCTCCGTTTATTTCGCTCTACTGGGCCAGCCTGATGATAGGGCGCTGGACGGGCGCAGTTGAAGCTTTCGATTTGGGTGCGGGCTTGGGTAAGCTGTGTAAATTTTTGGCGCCATATCTGGCCTTTAGCGTGTTTTTACTGGTCAATGCAATTGCCCGGCACGAGCTCAGTCATTTTTATGTGTATGCCCTGATCGTGCTGGTACTGATTGGGGCTGACATGCTGAGTCAGGGTAATCCAGCCAAAATGCTTGGCATATTTTCTGTGCTCGGCATTTCTGCGCTGTGTATAGGGATGAGCACCACCGGCATGATCAGTGTCTACGCTTTCACCAGCATAGGTTTATTTTGCAGCACCTTGTGGCCATGCATATTTACGCTGGCAATCAGCGGTCTGGGCAGGTATACCGGGCAGGGAAGTAATTATCTGGTCATGATGATTATGGGGGGCGGTATCGTCAGCTGGCTGCAAGGCTTTGTGGCTGACAAGATCGGTATACAAATGAGTTATGTGGTGGGCGTTGCCTGTTTTTCTTACCTGGCTTTCTATGCCTGGAAGGTGCAGGGCATTTTGCGTGCGCAAGGCATCAGGCTTGGTAAGTCCACTGCGGTAGCGCACTAAAATTAGCCTTGTTCATTGTTGTGGCGCACTGTCATCAGTGCGCCATTATTTTTGAGCGAATTCCGCTCAGTGTTTTTTCCGGTCTTGTTTACTAAAATTAATAAACTGAGACCATTTTTTCTCGCTTAATTGACCCTTGATTTTGCCACTTGTATAAATGAGTTCAAATGAAGAATTCGTATTTTGGGGCAAATAGTTGCTAGCTTGAAGTGGTCTGTATCGTTTATTAAACATACTGTCGCTGACAGGCTGGAAGTCGTTAAATGGAATAGGTTTAACGATGTAAATACCAGCCAAGGTAAACGCATCACATTCGCATTTCAGCACTATCCACTACGAGCACTATCAGCAGGAACAAAGCAATGAACAAGATACAGGCTCGCTTTCCTGATTTTGAAACTGATCTAACTTGCAAGGAGTTCACGGCATGAGTGTGACCATACGCGATATTGCGCAGGCTACCGGGCTGTCGATTGGTACGGTATCACGTGCATTGAAGAACCAGGGTGGATTGACCGAGGCTACCCGCGTGCGTATCAGCAAAGTCGCGCGTGAGCTCGGCTATGACTTTGCCAATCTGAAGCAGGGCAGAATCAGGCGCATCGTTTTTCTTTTACATCGGCAGCATAATACTCTGTCGAGCAGTCCCTTTTTCTCTCCTGTGCTGCATGGAGCTGAAGAGGCTTGTCGCAGGGAGGGAATCGCGCTCTCGTTCGTGGCCATTGGCCCGTCAGAACCCGTTATGGAGCAGATACGTCTGCATCAGCCGGATGCAATTTTATGCGCTGGTTTTTTTGAACCGGAATTACTCCAGGCCCTGCTGCATACCAGTAAGCCTATCGTGCTGGTCGATATGCGCTTGCGCGGTTATACCTCGGTGAATCCGGATAACCGGCTTGGTGGTTTTCTGGCGACCCGCCATCTGATACAGAGCGGACGCAAACGTATCGCCATGATCTCTGGATCACTTGCGCATTTCAGTATTCAGGAAAGGGCACGCGGTTTTCGTCAGGCCTTGTATGAATCCAAAACCCTGGCCGACCCCAGTCTGGAAGTCAGCATTCCGGACCCCAGTGATATCGAAAACGGCGTGCGTGAAGCGATGCGTGAATTGCTGAGTCTTAGTCGTCCGCCAGATGCTGTGTTTTGCTACAACGATAGTGCCGCACTGACGGCGCTGCATTACTGTCTTGATCTTGGCATGAAGGTGCCGCATGACATCGCCATCGTTGGCTTTGATGATATCAATGCTGCCGCCAAATCTATCCCTCCGCTGAGCAGTATCCGAGTCAATAAAGAAGCACTGGGCGCGACCGGCGTGGATTTACTGATACGCAAACAAACTGACGACATCATAGAAAAAACGCTGGCAGTTGAATTAATCGTACGCGAAAGCAGCTGCGACGATTAGCCGCAGCACTCAGGCTTTCACTTTTCTCTCTCTTTTGAGCTCCATTCCTAATTGTATGCATCCACTTCCCGACTTTAAATCAATTTCTGTCCTGACCGATCACATCAGTGACACACTGAATTTCTACTACCCGCGCAGTATTGATCCCAGTGGTGGTTTTTTTCATTACTTTAAAGATGATGGCAGTATTTATGATCTTCACAGTCGTCATCTGGTCAGCAGTACCCGTTTTGTTTTTGTGTATGCCATGGCCTATCGCCATTTCGGCAATCCCGCATATTTGGATCAAGTCAAACACGGAGTGGATTTTTTACGGCAGGTACACCGTGATTCGCTCACAGGTGGCTATGCCTGGCAACTGCGCTGGGAAAATGGCAGCAAGACCATTATCGACGCTGATAATCACTGCTACGGCCTGGCTTTCGTCATGCTGGCCTATGCCCATGCTCTGATGGCAGGGCTGACTGAGGCGCGCGCTTTTCTTGATGAGACGATGGACTTGATGGAGCAGCGTTTCTGGGAGCCGCAGCATGGTCTGTATGCCGACCAGGCGAGTGCTGACTGGCAGCAGCTGGACAGTTATCGCGGTCAGAATGCCAATATGCATGCCTGCGAAGCCTTGCTGGCTGCCTACGAGGCAAGCGGCGAACTGCACTTTTTACATCGTGCAGAAACCGTGGCGCACAACATCACGCAGCGCCAGGCCGCGCTGGCGCAAGGCATGATCTGGGAACACTACGACGCGAATTGGAACATCGATTGGAATTACAACCTCGAAGACAAGGCCAACCTGTTCCGTCCCTGGGGATTTCAGCCCGGCCACTTTACCGAGTGGGCCAAATTATTGCTGCAACTGGAAAGTCATTCCCAGCATCTTCAACATGACCAGGCATGGCTATTGCCGACTGCTGAAGCCTTGTTCGAAAAGGCCATGCAGTTTGCCTGGGACGAGCAATACGGTGGCATCTGCTACGGTTTTGCGCCTGACGGCAGCATCTGCGATGGTGACAAATATTTTTGGGTACAAGCGGAATCTATGGCCGCAGCAGCGATGCTGGCCAAACGAACGGGTCACGACAGCTATTGGGAGCGTTATGAACATCTGTGGCAATACAGCTGGCAACACATGATCGATCACGAGTTTGGTGCCTGGTTCCGTATTCTGTCCCGTGACAACCGTAAGCTCAGCGATGAAAAAAGCCCGGCAGGCAAAGTCGATTATCACACCATGGGTGCCTGCTATGAAATCCTGCGTGTTTTGAAGGAGGAACAACATGGATGCTGAATTTCCTGTAATGCTCAGTGCTGGCGAAGCACTGACTGACATGATCGCTTGCGGTCATGGACAGTGGCGCAGTGTCGTAGGTGGTTCGACCTGGAATGTCGCACGCAGTATGGCCAAACTGGGACTGTCTACCGGTTTCGCCGGTGCGGTTAGCAAGGATTTGTTTGGTCAGGAACTGTTGCGGGCCAGTGCCGATGCCGGGCTGGATTTACGCTTGCTGCAGCAATATGAACGTCCCCCTTTACTGGCTATCGTTGGTGAAAGTACTCCCCCTGATTACTTCTTTATTGGCAGCGATAGTGCCGACTTGCATTTTGACCCGGCACAGTTACCGACTGGCTGGAGTTCGCGTTTGCAATGGGCGCACTTCGGCGGCATCAGCCTGGCTCGCCAGCCTTTGGCTGGAAAACTGGTGGGACTGGCGCGACAGTTGAAAGCGCAAGGCGTAAAGATCAGTTACGACCCGAATTTTCGTAACAATATGCATGCTGACTACGACGCCACGCTGCATGAAATGGGGCGCCTGGCGGATCTGATCAAGGTCTCCGACGACGATTTGCGCGGACTATTTCGCTGCGATGATGCTGATCTGGCATTCAAACAACTGCGTGCTATCAATCCTGCTGCGACCGTCTTATATACCCGTGGTGAATTGGGTGCCTCACTCCATATCGAAGAATCGGTATGGCGCGCAGATGCACTCAAGGTCGCGGTTGCAGACACCATCGGTGCTGGCGACGCCAGCATTGCAGGCTTGCTCTACAGCCTGTTCATGCATCCGGAAAGAGCGCCGGAAAATCATCTGCGCTTTGCTCTGGCAGCCGGGGCTGCAGCCTGCATGGCATCAGGCGCACAGGCGCCAGGCTTGCAACAAATAGAGGCCTTATATAAAGGCCCGTACAAAAAGAACTGAATCTTGACAGTGATAAAGGAGAACAACATGCGTATCAAAATATGGTCTGGCATCTTGCTGGTGCTGGCTCTCGGTGTCGCGACACTGAGTCATGCGACTCAACAAGAAAGCGTGACGGAAAAAGAAGCTGCTCATCTGGCATTACAAGTGAAAAATGAAACCCGGCATGCCTGGGAATCCTACAAACGCTATGCCTGGGGCTACGACGCCTTAAAGCCGCTGAGTAAATCCGGACATAACTGGTACGCACAATCCTTGCTGATGACGCCGGTGGATGCACTCGATACGCTGGTATTGATGGGCTTGAAGAAAGAAGCTGATGAAGCGCGCGAACTGATCGCCACTAAGCTCTCTTTTGATCACGATATGGAAGTACAGAATTTCGAAATCACCATACGCTTGCTGGGTGGTCTGTTGTCCGCCTACCAGATGACCGAAGACCCAAGATTGTTGAATCTGGCAAAGGATCTGGGTCAGCGTTTGCTGCCGGTTTTTGAGTCGCCTACCGGCTTACCTTTTACGCATGTGAATCTGCGTACTGGCAAGGTACGCGGCAAGATCAGTAACCCGGCTGAAACTGGCACCTTGCTGCTGGAGTTTGGCATGTTGAGCAAACTGAGCGGCGATCCGGTTTTCTATAACAAAGCCAAACGCGCGCTGGTTGCCACCTATGAGCATAGGTCCAAACTGGGGCTGGTTGGTTCAGCCATTGATGTAGAGACGGGTGTCTGGGTTAACAAGAACGCGCATATCGGTGGTGGCATCGATTCCTATTACGAGTATCTGTACAAATGCTGGAAGCTGTTTGGTGACCAGGATTGCAAAATGATGTGGGAAAAGAGTATTCCCGGTGTCAATCAGTATCTGGCGGACGAAGTACGCGGCGAGCTGTGGTACGGTCATGCTGACATGGATAAGGGGACCCGCAACGCCACCCAATATGGCGCATTGGATGCCTTTATGCCAGCCTTGCTTGCTCTGGGTGGCGATCTGGATCGCGCCAAACGTCTGCAAGAATCTAATCTGAAAATGTGGCGCTTGCATGGCATGGAACCTGAAGCCCTGAACTATCAATCCATGCTGGTCACTTCGCCGGAATACGCATTGCGGCCTGAGATCATCGAGTCGGCCTATTACTTGTATCACTACACCGGAGATAACAAGTACCGCGCCATGGGTAAAGAATTTTTCCTCGATTTTGTGAAACGCTGCCGCAGCGAGGCTGGATACACTGCGCTAAAAGATGTGCGTAACAGCAGCCGCGAAGATTCGATGGAGAGCTTTGTGTTTGCCGAAACCTTCAAGTATTTTTATTTGTTGTTTGCGCCAAAGAAGACCATTAATTTTGAGGATGTCACTTTCAATACAGAAGCCCATCCTTTCTGGCTGAATCAAAAAAAGAAAATCATCAAAAAATAAGAAAAGAGTCCATCACAATGGCCGCTACCGTTGTGGTGGCTGACAAAATTCAGGAGACAAATTGAATACACTATCCAACTTTGGACGCGTGGCCGTTGCAGCTGTGCTGACGCTGCTGGCCGGTACCGGCGATTTTACTTACGCAGCTAGTGCTACCGACAAGCGCTTCCCGGTCAATACGTTTATTGGTACGCAGGACGACGGGAATACCTTTCCCGGTGCGGTCGCTCCGTTTGGCATGATACAACTCAGCCCTATCGGCGAGCACTATGCAGGCTGGCGCTATACTGATCAGAAAATTCGTGGCTTTGGCCATTCATTTTTGTCTGGTGCAGGGTGCTGGGAACAGGGTGGTCAACTCTCTGTGTTGCCGGTCACAGGCAGCATTCAGGCGGGCGGAAATTTTGATACCAGTAAAGCTGGCAGCTTCGATCACAAGAGCTATGGTTCCCGCTATACCCACGATGGCGAAGTGGGGCAAGCGGGCTACTTCAAAGTCAGGCTCACTGACTACGGCGGCATTACCGCCGAGACCACCGCACTCACCAGAGCGGGGGCAGAGCGCTATACCTTTCATCAGCCGAATGGACGCGCGCATATCTTGGTCAATCTGGGGCAGGCCAATGAGCGTCATTCAGTCGTAGGCAGCCATTTGCAAGTAGTGGACAAACATACGCTGGAAGGAAAAATCGTCACACGCAGTTTTTGTGGCGGGGCGCAATATACCACCTGGTTCAGGATGGAGTTTGATCAGGATTTCCGTACCCATGGTATTTGGAATGAAAGCGGCGGTACCGAAGCCAGCATGCAATTAAGTCAGCAAGGGGATAGCAAGCCCCATGGCGCCTGGCTCAGTTTCGATCTGAAGCCGGATCAGGCGGTGACGGCCATTACTGCGATCTCCCATGTCGATGCAGAGGGTGCCCGACGTAATTTACAAGCTGACGGAAAGTCTGGCGGTAAGCTGCGCAGCTTCGATGCGATGCGCAAGCAGGCGCAGGATGAATGGAATAAGGAACTTGCCAGTGTCCGCATAGAGGATGGCAATAATGACGATCGTACCGTGTTCTACACGGCGCTGTATCATGCACTGTTGCAGCCGCTGACCGGCAATGACAGCGACGGCCGTTACCGTGGCTATGATGATGCCATTCATACCGTCGATAGCGGCACTTATTACGAATTCTTTTCGCTGTGGGACACCTATCGCGCGCAAAATCAGCTCATCGCCTTGCTACGGCCAGAACGGGCGCGTGATATCGCCGGTTCTGTCTTGAAAATACAAGAGCAGGCCGGCTGGCTACCACGCTGGGGCTATGCGAATTTTGAATCGAATGTGATGACGGGTGATCCGGTGACACCGTTTTTGGTGGATCTGTGGCGCTACGGTGCGCTGTCAGGCAAAGAGACGGCAGCCTATGCCGCCTTACGTCAAAATGCCTTTGGTGTACCCAGCTTCAAATTACGCTCAGAAGGACGGGCAGGCAATCCACAATATCTGCGCGAGGGCTTTGTGCAATATGACAAAGGCTTCAGGGCGAAGGGGATGGACGTAGACCCGCATCACGGTGCTTCAGCCAGTCTGGAATATGCTGCAGCCGACGCCGCCTTATCCTATATGGCAGCAGCTTTGGGCGAGCAGGCTGATGCTGCTTTGTTGCGACAGCGTGCGCAAAACTGGCGTAAGTTGTGGGACAAAGACGCGGTCGATAAAGAGTTGGGATTCACAGGATTCCCACGCCCACGGCTGGAGGATGGCAGTTGGTTCTCTGAATTGCAGGGGCATTACAATCCACGGGCAGAACATGGTTTTCATGAAGGTACGGCCTGGCAGTATCAATGGCTGGTTCCTCAGGATGTACAGAAGCTGTTTGCTGCAATGGGCGGGCGCGAGGCCGCTGCGAAGCGACTGGATGCTTTTTTTGCCTTTGATCAGATAGAAAAAAACGCCTATCAGACTGTGCGTAAAGACTGGGTAGTCGGGCCATACAGCTACTACAATCAATATCGCTACAATCCGAATAATGAGCCAGACTTGCATGTACCCTGGATGTACACGCTGGCCGGTCAGCCGTGGAAAACAAGCACCGTATTACGTGCCGCCGAAACTCTGTTCAGCAATGCCCCCAATGGTGTGACGGGCAATGATGATTTAGGCACGATGTCCGCCTGGTATATATTCAGCAGCCTGGGCATTTATCCGTGGATGCCGGGCAGTGGTCAGTTCTTGCTGCATGCGCCTAAGTTCGCAAAGGTGGAGCTGGATCTGGGCAATGGAAAAACGCTTAGCATAGTGAGTAAGGCAGCAGCACCTGCAGCACCAACAGGTTCAACAGGGTCAACAGCGGTCCCTTTGATCCGGCAGGCACAATGGCAAGGCAAGCCTTTGTCTCAGGTATGGCTGTCATGGGAGCAGATACAAGGTGGCGGCAAACTTGTTCTGGATCTGAGCCATGACGACAAGGCTAAATCCTGGGGCAGCAGTGTGCAGGCACTGCCTCCGGGTCCGCTGGATGGGCATTAGACTGCACTAGTGTTGCGGTGAGCTTGTTTGTTCCGGGCTGCCCTTGCTAATGGCTAGGGCAGCCCGGCGTGTTTTAAGAGCGGATTTCGGCGCATAGCCGTATCCCGGTATCGCAGGTACATGCCGGCATGTACCTGCGACCGGAAATGAACTCAGTAGTTGAGTGTGATTTTTCCAGCGCTGTTCGGGATAGTGAATTTGGATACATTCAACTCCCTGTCTTCCTGCCCAAAAAATCCCAAGCGCAGTGTCTCCAGGTCGATGGTCTTGCCATTGAACGCTATGCTGCGCACGTCATTAAAGCCGTGTAACAGGATCTCCAGCTTACGAAATTTGGATGCGTGTTTCCCCTGGCTGGCCTCGAATTGAATTTCCCTGCGCTCAGGAACAAAGCGCATCTGACGTTGGTAGAAATCTCCGTTCTGGTACGCATAGGAGTGGCCGTCATCTTCGTAATAGCTGGCGCTGTTGCTTTGGGTACCGTTATACACATGGATAAACAAGCTGTCTTCCGGCTGCTCAGCGGTGCTTTGGACTTGAGATTGCATGGGGATGATGCTGCCGGCTTTGACATAGACAGGTAAGCGGTCCAGGCGCAATTCCAGCGTTTTTGCTTGTTTGCCGGGTTCCCGTTTATCGCTATACAAGTCATACCATTCACCTTCAGGCAGATAGAGGCGGCCAAACTCTTTGTTGCTGGTAAAAGGCGCAATCAGGAAAGCATCGCCAAACATGTATTGGTTTTGGTAATGCCTGCTATACACCTGCGCATCATGAGTGTAATCGATTGCCAGTGAGCGCATGACTGGCAGACCTGAGCTGGCGGCCTGGTGAAAACTGGAATACAGATAAGGCATGAGCCGGTAGCGCAAATTAATGTAGTTGCGGCTGATGTTCAGCACATCCTCGCCATAGGTCCATGGTTCGGAAGAACGGCTGTCACTGGCGGCATGATTACGGAAGTAGGGGGTGAAGGCACCAATCTGCATCCAGCGCGCATACAAGCCAGCTGTCGGTGTACCTGTGAAGCCACCAATATCCATGCCGGTAAAAGGCATGCCACTCAGACCCAGACTATTGAGCAGGCGGACACCGAGCAGCATGTGTTCTTCGTCTGCCGTATTGTCCCCGGTCCAGATTGCCGCATAACGTTGTAAACCGGCATAGCCCGAACGCGACAAAATAAACGGACGTTCCCCGCTCGCCTGCTTCATCCCTTCATGGCTGGATCTGGCCATTTCCAAGGCATACACATTGCGGCCTTGCTTGTGGGTAGTGAGCTGGCCATCATAGTCGAATAAGATATTGTTGGGCATTTTCTGGCCCCAGGTGGAAATCTCGTTCATGTCATTCCATATGCCGGCCACGCCTTGTTTTGCATAACTGGCGACTTCAGCCTGCCACCAGGAACGGGTGGCGGCGCGGGTAAAATCAGGAAAAACCACCCAGCCCGGCCAGACTTCGCCAGCGTAGTGCGTACCATCGGCATAGCGCAGAAATGCATCCTGCTGCAGACCGCGTGTATAGGTGGCGTAGCCTGCGTCTATTTTGATGCCGGGATCAACGATGACCGTAGTTTTAAAGCCCAGCTTGGCCAGCCTTGCTGTCATGGCTTTGGGATCTGGAAATGCCTGCTTATCCCAGCTGAATACCCGATAGCCATCCATGTAGTGAATATCTAAGGTAATGCCATCAGCCGGAATTTTCTTTTCGCGTAAAGTTTGAGCGATACGCATCACTTCTGATTCCGGATAATAAGACCAGCGATTTTGCTGGTAACCCAGACTCCATAACGGAGGTAAAGGCATACGCCCGGTCAGGTCGGTATAGGCGCGGAGGATATCCGCCACACGCGGCTGAAAAATGAAGTAATAGTTTAACTCGCCACCTTGCGCCGAAAAGGAGGAGAAACGGCGGTTGCTGGCACCAAAATTGAAATCCGTCTGATAGCTGTTGTCAAAGAAGATGCCATAGTTCATGCCATGATGAATGCCGATGTAAAAAGGGATACTTGCATAGAGCGGATCGGTTTCTCCGGTATAGCGAAACGCATCGGTATTCCAATTGGTATAAGCACTGCCACGCCGGTCGAGATTACCTGTTTTTTCACCCAGTCCAATAAAACGCTCGCCATCCTGCAGCGTTTTGTAACTGCTGACCTCATCGCCTATCCATGAATTCGACAGACCGGGTTCATCCTGATTTATCAGCACGCCGTCAGGGGTCTCAAAGCGCAAAGAAAAGGTCTGCTTCTGTATCAAGAGCTGCAATGCTGAGGTTTGCAGAATCAGCTTGTCGTCAAGCTCAGTGAGTTGAAAATCCGTCTTACTTGCCTGACCAGTGACTGCATAAGAAAAATCGGACCCCAAATTTTTTTTATCCATACGCACCCGTATCACGCCGGGTGAAAACACTGTCAGTTCGACCTGTGCATGTTCGGTTTTTATCGCCACCCCGTTGGGATTGCGTGTGTAAGAAATGAGCTTCCCTGGCTGCAAAACAGGGTGAGCAAGCACCTCTGTCATCATCAGCACCAGGCTGGAGCTACACAGCAGAATAGTGCAAAGGTTTTTCAGTTTCTTTCGTGGCAGACGTGGTATCGACATATGATGCCTCTTCAAGGAGATGGTGCCGGAGCTGCGGCTTTGAGTTGAGCCAGGTGACGAATGCGCAAACTGTCGCGCAGCGTCGTCAGGTTTTGCGCACTGTCGAGACGCAGGGAAATGCTTTCGCCAGGGAGTAAGGTCAGCGCGTTGTCGGACAAGCTGTGCTGATGCTCGCCAAAATCCAGCCAGACAGCGCGTGCCAGCTTGGTTGCATGTAAGTGCAGACGATAATGGTCCGCCTCAGCGACAATAGTCGCCTCCAGTAATGGATCGGGTAAAGTCAGCTGTTTGGATGCTTGCAAATAGGCGATACTGCGCGCGATGCTGTTCCCGTCTCTGATTAATTCAGCCACGATAAACGTCGTATCGGCTTTGCTCGCCGGAGGTAATTCTGCATCGCTGATTTGTGCCAGTTCTATCGCGCTGTTGGCAGATAATGTGAGTGGCCGGATTTCATCGCGCAAGAGCTTGCCGTCTACGTCCATGATGCGCAATCGCCATTCCAGAGCCTGGTCTTGCAGCAGATCAGACACAGCGCTGATCCGGGTGATGCCCTTATCATGTAGCGCTGCAACGGCGAGCGGTGCGAAAAATCTTCTCGCATGAAAATGCAAAGCTTTCCAGTGCCCAAAATAATCGATGCCGGACCAGGATGCGCCAGGCCATACGTCATTCAGTTGCCAGTACAGAGAACCCATAGTGCGAGGTTTGCTGCTGCGGTGATGCAGCGCTGCCAGTTCTATGCCTTCGGCCTGCATCAACTGACTCAGATAAATAAAATCGGCAAAGGTTTTGGGTTCCGGGTAACTGGCGCGGATATAGTGCAGCAGGCGCTGATTGCCATCACCCGCCAGGAATTTTTGATGGGCGCGGATCAGCGGGCTATCGCTGCTCTGTTCACTGCGGGGCGCAAAGGCATCGACGGTACTTTGTACTGGCCAGGCTTGCAGGCCAAATTCTGACATGAACCTGGGTGTCTCGGATAAATAAGACTCTATCGCTTGTGAGCCGGCCCAGACATCCCAGTAATGTTTGTCACCGTTATTGCTGTCATTGGCGCGATCCGCCAGATCATTTCCTGGCGAGCTGGACCAATACGGAACCCCCGCGCCTAAACGGGTAACCTGCTCCCGCAAATCTTTACCAAACAGCGTCTGATAGCCTGCCCAAACGTGCGCAGCGAAAATCGGATTGGCTTCGGTGAGTTTCTGGCCTATTCCCCAATCCTTCCAAGCCGTCTCCTGTTCGTTGTTGCCACACCAAAGTACTATGCTGGGATGGGAGCGCAGACGCAGTATCTGCTCTCTGGCTTCAGCAATGACATTGTCACGAAATTTTGGATCATATGCCGGAACGACGCCACCGCCAAACATAAAGTCCTGCCATAGCATTAAACCCAGCTCATCTGCCATGTCGTAAAACGCATCGCTTTCGTAGTAGCCGCCGCCCCACAAGCGCAGCATATTCATATTGGCATCTTTGGCTGATTGCAGAATGGCGCGTATCTGCCCGGGCTTGACGCGGTTGGGAAACATATCGAAGGGAATTACATTGGCACCCTTGGCAAACACCGGGATACCATTGATCACAAAGCCAAATGCCTGGCCCCATTGATCCTTTTCACGCGCCAGTTCAACCTGCCTCAAACCGGTACGCTTAGTTGTCTCCGTAATGATTTTTTTGCCCTTGCGTATGCTGAGCCTGACACTGTACAAAGCTTGCTCACCCATGCCATGCGGATACCAGCGCCGCGGATGATCTATGTGTAGCGGCAGTGAAAGTTGATTGTGTCCTTTGCCAAGCTGAGCCTGCACATTTTTGGAGAGGATCTGTTTGCCATCCGGATCAAGGATGCGTAAATCCAGATCGATCTGTGTATCCTGATCGGCTTGTATTTCCAGCTTAGCTTGCAGTTCCGCACTTTGGGTATTCAGCCGGCCTTGCTGAATATGAAAATCCTGCAGAAACACCTCGTCATAACTGACGATTTTGACGGCGCGCCAGATACCGGCACTGACATACCTGGGGCCCCAGTCCCAGCCATAATGATATCCAGGCTTGCGGGCAAAATTGCCGGTCATGGCATCACGCGGCTCATCCCCAAATGGCGATGGGTAGTTACCTGCCAGCTTGATGGGCATGGCTTGTACCTGTGGCAGTAAGCGTTGTATGGGGGAATGCAGGATGAGTCTTAATTCATTCTGACGTTTTTTGAGCAGGCTTTTGGCCGGTAAAACCCAGCGCCGGAAGGCATTGTCCGTCGTCGCAATTTTTTCCCCATTCAGATAGATGTCGGCAAATGTATCGATACCCTCAAATACCAGATCCTGATGTCTGGATTGCCGGATATGTTCATCCAGATCAAATTGCAGCCGGTATTCCCATGCCGCATTTCCTATCCATTGCAAGGCAGCTTCAGCATCACCCACATAAGGATCGGCAATCAACTGGTGTGCCAGTAAATCTGTATGGACATGGCCGGGAACCTGCGCTGTATGCCATTCGGTTGCTTTCGCATAGTTGGCGGCCGCAGGGTCGCTGTGTGGCAAGCGAAAAGACCAGCTGCCGGATAAATTCTGCACACGCGTAGTGGCTCCCGTTACAGGTGCCGCCATGATCAGGCTGGATGAGGCTGCAAGCAAGCCCAGGCAAGCCTTGTGAAAATAGCGCCGGAAGGAAGAGTGGGGTAGGTTCATGTCGACATCCTGATCATCAAAAGAATTGAAGAAAGAGACAGCTGAATCAGCCATCACAAACCAACTGCAATCGACAAAGCTGCGACAGTAAGAACGGGCTGCCAGCTTGTGTCAGCGTGCTGGATACCGCCTTATCCATAATTTTTTTGCCGACCTGGGGGATGGGCTGGGCTTCGCGCACTGATTCGTCAGACCTGCCTGAATGCGCAGTTACTGAGTTGCTAAGCGACTGAAAAAACAACGCGGATTGATCCGAAATTTGCATGCGACAGAGGAACTGCTGCGCATGCATTTCATCGTTTATAGGTAAACAGGCCCTGAATCCCTCTGATGAAGGTTTATATAGCGCCAATTTTTTTACTTCAATTAATACAAAAAAATCTGCGCTTGTTTATAGAGTTCACTAAACAAAATTTCTTACTGTCGGCAGCGCTTGTGCGCTCGCGCGCATCGTGCCTGGGCTGAAGTTCAGCTTTCGTGATACGGAGTCTGGATTTAGAACTTGTATCAGGATGCTTACCATCAGCGAAGAGGAGAAAGTTGACTTAACTGCGCGCAGTCCTGATTGCAAAGGCAGTATGTCCGGCTTTGGCTGACAGAGCAGGCATGCGTGACAGCCGACGCGGAATGACAGAGTCAGTTGGCATTACATAGATTATGCGGGAGCACGATCCACACTTTTCGACTTGTGTTTACTAATCAAGCTAAACTTCGCCCAAATTTTGAGATCTTGTTTAAGTGTGTTTTCTTTTTTTGTATAAACGGATTTGGGTGTATTTCCGTGCCCAACGACATGTACATAGAAAAAATGTCGTTTAGTAAATCGTCAGGACTCTCATCAGTTTGCGTAATGCGCTTTCTGGGGAAGCGAGCAGATTCGGAAGGTGCAGGTCTGTTCCACGAACGAAGAGTAATCAGCCAGCGCCATATAACAAGCCCGCTGTTGGCCACAATCAGGAGACATAATATGAGCTTTAGAATTGATCCCGCCTCACATCATTATCGTCGTTGTCGCTTTACCCCCATCGCCATGGCTGTGAGTGCCGCATTGCTGGCTCTTTCCAGCGCGCACGCACAAACTGCTCCAACAGAAAAACCTGCTCAGAAGGAAGCAGAAAAATCAACCGAAACGACACAACCAGCTGCAGTGGTCGTGACAGGCTACCGTTATGCTATCGAGCATAGCCTTGATCAAAAGCGCTCTGCCAATGCGATTGTTGAAGTGGTGACGGCTGAGGATGTTGGTAAATTCCCTGACAAAAATGTCGCTGATGCCTTACAACGCGTACCCGGTGTGATTGTGAATCGCAGCGGTGGTGAAGGTAAAAATGTCAGCGTTCGTGGCTTATCTTCTGAACTGACACTGACCCAGCTGAATGGCAATTACATCGCCACAGCTGAATCCAATGGCGATCCTACCCGTTCATTCAACTATATGCTGATGCCCTCGAATATGCTGTCGAGTGCAGAGCTGTATAAGACACCGGAAGCGCGTCTCGATGAAGGTGGTATTGGTGGCACGGTTATCTTGCGCACCCGTCGTCCGCTGGAGGTCAAGTCGCATAGCGGTTTTATTTCGACGGAAGGAACCTGGGCGGATACCAGCAAGAAGCTTGATGGACAGTTTTCCGGTCAATATGCCTGGCATGATGAAAGCAATCGCTTTGGCGTGCTGGTCGGCTACACCCAGCAAAAGCGCACCACACGTACCATGGGGGCCAGCACAGAAAACTGGCAATGGTATGCCGATAACTACAAGACTAATCCACCTGTCGATGTCAATGGCGCACCGTCGGGGCTGAACTCCAAATGGTGGGGGCAATCCGGTTTCTACGACCAGAATGGCAAGTACTACAAAAACTTCATGATGCCAACCTCAGTCAATCTGGATGTGAAGAGCGAGGATCGTGAACGCAAGGGCGGACAGCTGACCTTGCAATTCAAGCCTGTGCGCAACCTGAATCTGACAGCCAACTATTTCCGTTTCGATCTGTCGCAAAACTCACAAACCAATACTTTAAAAATTCCGGAATGGAATCTGGCACGCTATGACGGAGACGGCAACTGGCCAGGCGGGCGTATGCTCGACGGCCTGACTTTCGACCGTAGCGGTACTATTGTCACTGGTGCGCAATACAGCGCACGTCCCGGCAAGACTTATTATTGCAGTGGTAGCGCAGCAGCGGCTGGTGGCCTCAAAAATACAGGTGGTTTCGGTCCTGATGACTGTACTATCCCGACGCCGCAGATTACCGGTAGCTTTAATCGCGAAAGCTCTTTGTCACAGACAGCTGATTTCGAAGCTGAATGGACTGGTAGCTCGATCGATGCGACTTTCAAGGGCGGACGTACCTGGGCCAGCGGTGGTCCTGAGATGCAATTTACCATGCCGATCAAGCCGCGCATGCAAAACGCGGACAGCAGCTGGACACTGGGGAACTACGCCAGTTCCTGGAGTACCGTCGGTACGCCGACCATGAACTTCTCGCCGCAACTGATGGATAACCTGAGAAAAGGCATAGGCGAAATCGACCTGGGTTCAACCTCTTCTTCATGGACTAAGAACAGTACCGAGCAAAAGTATGCGCAGGCCGACTTTACCTGGCATGTCGATGGTGACTGGCTTGACTCCTTGCAATTTGGTGCCAAGTACCGTGATGGCGGCATTCGTCGCAGCACAGGAAATAATTACTGGGCCTGTAAGGGCACGGATGGCAGCAACTATGATAACCGCTACCAGGCAGGTTGCGACTCCAGTGCTTCCAAGTTTCAGCCGGGCTTTTTGTATCCCACATCGCTGGATAATATTGCCGGTGGCTTTAAGGCCAGTGCATTCCCGGCGATTAATTTTCCTGCCTATATCGCCTACCTGAATCAGACCTATGGTGCTATGCGGACGCGTAACGAAGACAATTTCGTGTACAACGTCAGCGAAAAAATTACAGCAGCTTATCTGCAGGCGAATATCAAAACGAATCGCCTGCGTGGTAATGCCGGTTTGCGACTGGTGCAAACGAAGCAGCATGCCGATTCGACCGATCAGGTGGATTACTACAACGATTATTTCTACAACGGTGCGAATGGTGCGCCTGCACCCTGCCGTGCGGGTGGGCTGCCAGCCACCGGTGCGCCTGCCGGTTCCGGCTGCATCAGCGGTTACACCACACTGCCGGACAGTATAGGACGCAAGTCGTCTTTCGTCGTCAGTTCCCTGGATCGCACTTATACAGACGTACTGCCCAGCTTTAACCTGGCCTATGATTTGAGCGACAAACTATTGTTGCGTGCAGCAGCTTCCAAGGTAGTGGCGCGGCCAAGTTATGGTGACATTGCGTCGCCTGGCAGTTTGAATTACTACAGCCAGGAATATGTGAATGATCGTCGTCTGATCGGCGGTGCTGATCAGCAGGGCTGGTTTGGCCAGGGCAGCAACAAGGGCTTGGAACCATACAAGGCCACTCAGTTTGATTTGGGGCTGGAATGGTACTTCGATCGCGGATCGGTACTTGGTGCTGGTTTGTTCCGCAAGAATGTCAGCAATTTTGCGGTACCGGTACTGGTAAGTATGCCTATGGTCGTTGGTGGTAATCCTGTGACGGTACAAAACTTTTCCACCAATGCGGGTGGCCGCGACGCGGTGTCGCAAGGCGTTGAATTGTATGCGCAGCATACGTTCAAATCCGGTGTTGGATTTCAGTTTAACTATACCTATAACCAAACTAATCAAGCCGCAATCACGCTTGCTAATGGTAAGGAGCTCGGTAAATCACCGCTGGTTGGCAGCGCCAAAAATCAAACCAATCTGACCTTGTTTTACAGCACAGAGCAATACCTGGTGCGTGCTTCGTATAACCGCCGTGGCGAAGTCGTGGGAGGGCTGATTAATGGGCTGAATGTTTATCAGGACCCATACAGCCAGCTGGATCTGAACGCAGCTTATAACATTAGTCCGCAACTCAGCCTGACTGCTTCTGTGTCTAACCTGACGCAATCGGAATCAAGTTCTCATCTGGGTAACGACACCAGGGATCGCTTTTACTCGAATGCCTATTCAGGTCGCGTTTTTTACGTGGGCCTGAATTACAAGTTCTGATCTGCAAACACAAGTCCCGCAAGCTCCCCAACGCGCAATGCAAGGGGTGTTTTTTACAGGCAGTGGCCGACCTACCGGCTACTGCCTTTTTTTATGACAGCCCAGGCTTGTAAAAGCGGTGACACCAAGGCACAGAGATATACCGCGAGCCGCGTGGATCTTATCTCAAGCCCTCGCAGGACGCGTCTTTCAAATGGAACATATGACGGTACTGTGCATTAACAGCGAATTAGCCCGGATATTGTTTCTCTAATAATTTAATGGTAATTTGGTAAATCATGTACATATAATGCTGTGGATTAACTAATACTGGGATGAGGCCTTAGCTGTTGAGGATTTTTCTGAAACCCAATCGTGAATTCTTTTGAGTATTTGGTATCGTTGATAAAACCTATGTGGCAGTCTCCAAACCGGCATCATCTGATTGGCTCGACATGTTGCGGTCTGCGGAGCTTCCTGAATCCATTAACGTTCGCGCTTATAAAAAATAATGCCCACAAAACTTTATGCCTTAGCCTACATCAGTACTGCAACAGAACGATTAAGTACGCCAGAGGCGATTGATGCTTTACTTGTGGATGCCAGAGCCTTCAATCGTAAGTGCGATGTTACCGGGGTGCTGTTGCACAATGATGGTAGTTTTTTTCAATACCTTGAGGGTTCTAAAGACGCAGTTGATCTCGTCTATGAGCGTATTCGTCGTTCTTTCTCCCATCGAAATATTTGTGAGTTAGTGAGCGAACCCATACTCCTGCGTCACTTCTCGTCCTGGTCGATGGGATTCGCGGAGGGCACGGCCTCAGAGCTGAAAGCGATCGCCCAGGCGCACTGGAACCATGAACGCAGAAATCTCAAGGGGGCATCTCATGTGTCGCCTGGCTTAAAGTTGTTACTGCACTTCTGGCAAAATTCCAAGCGCTGTGTCGCCTGATTTTTTTAATTACTATCGTTGAAGAATCGCTGATTCGGTCGCATGCGGTGGACTCCTGCGTCACTTCTCGTCCTGGTCGATGGGATTCGCGGAGGGCACGGCCTCAGAGCTGAAAGCGATCGCCCAGGCGCACTGAAAGAAGCGAATCCACGCTTCCTGCTGCAAGGCCGCCAGGAATCGACAGGTAACTGGTTGCCTGTAGAAACGACCCTGAAGTTAGGTATGAAGGAGAACTTGCTTTTTTACTCAAGCTTACTTCGCCCATGCAACCGAAACGCTGTTCCAGTACATGGTTTTGGATGCAGTCTTTCGAAGTTGGAACAGTAAGGCAAGATCACCAAAGCACGCACTGAAATGCATACCAAAGGTATTCACCATTAGTGCCTGATTGATGTTGGGGTTGCAGTAAAAGAAAATGCTGAGTACAACCGTGAGTGTCAGCAGCGGCGCAAGCAAAATGATGTACATTCTGCGAGATGAAACCTCTCCGTTGTAAACGACAAATATCGTCCCATTTGCAGCCCCGGCCATGGTGCGCTTTGAAAAGCCATGATCAGGGTGAAATGCAACGTGGATGATTTCGTGGATGACAAAATACAGTGCGATGAATATGCAAATCGTGCTCAGAATACGAACTGGTTGACTGCCCACAGTCTGTACAAAGTCTTGCAGGTAACTGAAACCAAAGTAGTGCAGACACAGGCCATTGACTATAAAAAACAGCAAGATCGTGCCATAACTGATAAACCGTAGCATCAGGTTGGAAAAACCAAGCGGCACCGTTTGCCAGCCTTGGTTTAGTGGGGGATGCGTGATATTGGCTTCGAGAAATTTGATCATAAACAGTGAACTAGTGATTGGACAAAATACAGAGGTGGCAATTTGCCACTTCATTACTTCGGTAATTATTGCCACCCCCATGCGATCACGCCATGTATATTGCGCGAAGGTAAGCGAAATCGCTACCCTGATGGGGCAGTCTGGCCAGAACAAATGGTTATATTTTTCCAGAAATGATTTTTGTATGGTGAATAAATTTTCATGGATTTAATCAGGATAGGGCTGGCAGACGGAATAAACTTTGGTCAAATGCCACAAAATGGAGCCATAGCCGTACAAACTTCAAGGCTGTTGCCGCATGGTGCATCGCAATAAGTTAGAATAAGCCTTTGAGAAACCTCAGACGGAAGCAAGTTGGTACGCTGGCGCTGGTTTGCCGGCAGCCTGCCTGCGCTGTCTGCCATCGTCTAAGCCGCCGCACATGAACGCTCCAGTCCAGATACCCACCCTGCATGCAGAGACGCCGCAGGGCGCTTTACCCACCCGTGTCCGGGAAATTCCGTATAACTACACTTCATTCTCCGACCGTGAAATTGTGATCCGCTTGCTGGGCGAAGCGTCCTGGACGCTGCTGGATCAGTTGCGTGGTAAACGCCAGACCGGTCGTTCTGCACGCATGTTGTATGAAGTGCTGGGCGATATCTGGGTCGTGCGCCGTAACCCGTATCTGCAGGACGATATGCTGGATAATCCGGGACGGCGTCAGGCGCTGATCGATGCGCTGAATCACCGTCTGGCGGAAGTCGAAAAACGCCGCCTGAATACCCAGAATGATGACGATGCCGAGCGTAGCAACAGCGTGGAAACGCTGGTACAGGCTGCGCGCAAGGCAGTCGCCGATTTTGCGCGTGAATTCCGCGACACCTATGATTTGCGTAAAAAAGCCAGCCGTCTGCTGGCGCGCTATACCGCCAAAGACAATATCAAATTTGATGGCCTGAGCCGGGTCTCACATGTGACGGACGCGACTGACTGGCGCGTCGAATATCCGTTTGTGGTACTGACGCCGGATACCGAAGATGAGATGGCAGGCTTGGTCAAGACTTGTATAGAACTTGGGCTGACCATTATTCCACGCGGCGGTGGTACCGGTTATACCGGTGGTGCGATTCCGCTCACGCCTTTGTCGGCTGTGATTAACACGGAAAAACTGGAAACCCTGGGTGCAGTCGAGATGACACGCCTGCCGGGTGTGGATCGCGATTACGCGACCATCTATTCCGGCGCAGGGGTCGTGACCAAGCGGGTGTCGGATGCGGCAGAAAAAGCTGGCTTCGTATTCGCAGTCGACCCGACTTCGGCCGAGGCGTCCTGCGTAGGCGGCAATGTGGCGATGAATGCGGGTGGTAAGAAAGCCGTGTTGTGGGGTACGGCGCTGGATAATCTGGCTTCCTGGAAAATGGTCGATCCGAATGGCGACTGGCTGGAAGTCACGCGTCTGGAACATAATCTGGGCAAGATCCATGACGTGGAACTGGCGAAATTCCGGCTGGAGTGGACCCATCCCGGCGATAAGCAGCCTTTCAAAACCGAGCAGCTGGAAATCAAGGGCCGCGTATTCCGCAAAGAGGGCTTGGGTAAGGACGTGACTGACAAATTCCTGGCTGGCTTGCCAGGTGTGCAAAAAGAGGGCTGTGACGGACTGATTACTTCCGCGCGCTGGATTTTGCACAAAATGCCGAAATTTGCGCGCACCGTTTGTCTGGAATTTTTTGGCCAGGCCAGGGATGCGATTCCTAGCATCGTCGAGATCAAAGACTATCTGGATGGCGAAAGCAAGCAGGGCGGCGCGATACTCGCCGGTCTGGAGCATCTGGACGAGCGTTATCTGAAAGCAGTGGGCTACACCACCAAATCCAAACGCGGTGTGTTGCCAAAGATGGCCTTGTTCGGCGATATCGTCGGCGATGATGAAGATGCGGTAGCGCGGGCTGCCTCGGAAGTGATACGCATCGCGAATACCCGCGTGGGTGAAGGCTTTGTCGCGGTGAGTCCGGAAGCACGTAAAAAATTCTGGCTGGACCGCGCTAAAACAGCCGCCATTTCCAAGCATACCAATGCCTTCAAAATCAATGAAGACGTGGTGATACCGCTCAATCGTATGGGCGAATATACCGACGGTATAGAACGTATCAATATCGAATTGTCGATACAAAATAAACTCGCCATGCTGGCTGAGTTGAAAGCATTTTTCAGTAAAGGCAATCTGCCGCTGGGTAAGAGTGAGGATGCCGATGGCGACGATATTCCGGCGGCTGAATTGCTGGAAGACCGGGTATTGCAAACCCAGGCTTTACTCGATGCGACCCAGGCACGCTGGTCTTATTTACTGCAGCAACTGGATAAGCCTTTGCGTGAAGCACAGTCCGAATTACTGCAACTGGGCCTGGAAAAACTGGCAGCGAATGTTGAAGAAAGGCTGCAACGCCAGCCTGACGCAACGGTGTTCTCGCTGGTGCAGGACAGAACCATACGCGTCTCCTGGAAAAATGAATTACGCAGCCCTTTGCGTCAGATTTTTAACGGCGCCGCATTCCGCCTGATACTGGATGAGTGCGTCGCCCTGCATAAAAAAGTACTGCGCAGCCGTGTGTTTGTCGCTTTGCATATGCATGCAGGTGACGGCAATGTGCATACCAATTTGCCGGTGAATTCGGATGACTATGCGATGCTGCAGGTGGCGCATCATGCGGTAGCGCGCATCATGGTGTTGGCACGTTCGCTCAATGGCGTGATTTCAGGCGAACACGGCATCGGCATCACCAAGCTGGAATTCCTGACTGAAGAGGAAATCCGTGACTTCCGCAGCTACAAACAAAGAATCGATCCTGAAGGCCGCTTCAATAAAGGCAAGCTGCTGAATCTGCCTGAGTTCGCCGCGGATTTACGCAATGCCTATACGCCTTCATTTGGACTGATGGGCCATGAGTCGCTGATCATGCAGCAAAGCGATATTGGCGCGATTGCTAACAGTGTCAAGGATTGTCTGCGTTGCGGTAAATGCAAACCGGTGTGCGCCACCCATGTGCCGCGCGCGAATCTGCTGTATTCGCCGCGTAATAAAATTCTTGCGACTTCGCTGCTGGTTGAGGCCTTCCTGTATGAAGAGCAAACCCGGCGTGGGATATCGATCAAACACTGGGATGAGTTCTCGGATGTGGCTGATCACTGCACGGTCTGCCATAAGTGCGTGAACCCCTGCCCGGTGGATATCGACTTTGGCGATGTCTCTATGAATATGCGCAATCTGCTGCGCAAAATGGGACAGAAAAAATTCAACCCAGGTACCTCGGCGGCGATGTTCTTCCTGAATGCGACTGACCCGGCCACGATTAATGCGACCCGTCAGGTCATGATAGGGCTGGGCTATAAAGCGCAGCGCTTAGGCCACGACTTACTGAAGAAAGTGGTGAAGAAGCAGACTAAGGCACCACCGGCAACGGTAGGCCGCGCACCGGTCAAAGAGCAGGTCATCCACTTTATCAATAAAAAAATGCCGGGCAATCTGCCTAAGAAAACTGCGCGTGCTTTGCTTGATATTGAGGACGATAAAGTAGTGCCGATTATCCGTAATCCGCACACCACCAATGCCGATACCGAAGCCGTGTTTTACTTCCCGGGCTGTGGCTCGGAACGTCTGTTCTCGCAGGTAGGTCTGGCGACGCAGGCGATGTTGTGGAATGTCGGTGTACAGACGGTGCTGCCACCTGGCTATCTGTGCTGCGGTTATCCGCAACGCGGTAACGGCCAGTTTGATAAGGCAGAGAAAATGATGACGGATAACCGCGTGCTGTTTCACCGCATGGCGAATACACTCAATTATCTGGATATCAAAACGGTGGTGGTATCTTGCGGTACTTGCTATGACCAGCTCGCGACCTACGAGTTTGATAAAATTTTCCCGGGCTGCCGCATTATCGATATCCACGAATATCTGATGGAGAAAAATGTGCGTCTGGAAGGCGTGACCGGTACCCGTTACATGTATCACGATCCCTGCCATACGCCGATGAAGTTGCAGGACTCGCTGAAGACAGTGAACGCGTTGATTCCGGCTGCCAATGGCACACAGAAGATAGAGAAAAACGAACGTTGCTGCGGTGAGTCTGGCACGCTGGCAGTCAGCCGTCCTGACATATCTACTCAGATACGCTTCCGCAAAGAAGGCGAAATGCAGCGCGGTGCCGATAAGCTGCGCGCGGATGGCTTTAGCGGTGATGTGAAAATTCTTACCTCCTGCCCATCCTGTATGCAAGGCCTGTCGCGCTATAACGACGACAGTGGCACTGAGGCTGATTACATTGTGGTCGAAATGGCGAAGCATATTCTGGGTGAGAACTGGTTGCCTGAATATGTGGCTAAAGCGAATAACGGCGGAATTGAAAGGGTATTGGTGTGATGCAGTCTGTTCAGCATGAAGCCGTGCCCGGCTGTGAATTATGTGCGGCTACTCAGCCGCAGCTTATTGTGAGCAGTGCTAACTGGCGCGTGATTTTGGTGGATGACGCGAGTTATCCTGGCTTTTGCCGTGTGATCTGGAACCACCATGTTAAAGAAATGACCGATTTGTCTGAGGCAGAACGGCTGGAAATCATGCAGGTGGTGTGGCAGGTGGAAGCGGCGCAGCGTGAAGTGCTGCTGCCGCATAAGATCAATCTGGCCAGTTTTGGTAATATGGTGCCGCATTTACACTGGCATGTGATACCGCGCTATCTGGATGACGTTCATTTTCCGAATCCGGTCTGGGCAGCAGTACAGACCCGTGGCCCGGCAGAAGAAATTCTGACCGCCAGACGTGAACGCCTGCCGCAATTAATCCGCGCCATACAACAGCGCTTATCCAGCATATAACAACGATGAGTACAGCTAAACCACAACCTACTTCACTCAATGCGCGTACCCAGTCGCGCGTCCTGGAAATCAGCTTTGACGATGGTCGCAGCTTTGTGCTGCCGTTTGAGCTGATGCGTGTGTATTCGCCTTCAGCGGAAGTACGTGGTCACGGCGTGGGGCAGGAAACCCTGCAGACCGGTAAGCGCGAAGTCAGCCTGGTGGGCATAGAGCCGGTCGGGAATTATGCGGTGCGGCCCTTGTTTTCAGACGAACATAGCTCAGGAATTTTCACCTGGGAGTATTTACACTGGTTAGGCGAAAATCAGAGCCAGCTGTGGCAGGACTATCTGCAAAAGCTGCAGGCAGCTGGGCATCCGGGTGAGACTGGCCGCGATGCGCCCATGATCAGTGCAGGACGTTCCTGTGGCAGCGCGCACTAAGCGTTTATTACAGACCGGACGCAGGCAAATGCGCCGCTTTGGCCGCACAGCCAGTGTCAGTGCGGCAGGTTTGCTGCTGATGAGCGCTTGCAGCAGCATTACTGAAGCGCCGCCTGATCGCAGTGGCTCTGTGCCTGGCATAGCCAGCCCTGTCATTGGTTCTGGTCATACGAATGCTGTTCCGGCGGAGATGCCAGCACGTTCACTGCCACCTCCGGCACCATCACAGGCGGCCAGCATAGATGCATATAAGCGCGAGGTGGCGCAGCGCGTCTATGCCAGTTTCCCTTCTTATGTGTATCAGGAGCAGCCTCAGCCTTTGCTGCGTGCCGTGATCGTGCTGCGTTATGTGATCAATGCCGATGGCAGTCTGAGCCGGGTGGAACTGTTACGCGGTAACGGCGACCGTTTTGCTGAACAGCGCGCCATGCAAAGCCTGCGTCAGGCTGCACCGTTTGCCAAACCGCCGGCTAAATTAATTCGTGGCGCCAGACTGGAGCTATCTGAAACCTGGCTGTTCAATGATGATGGGCGTTTTCAGGTGCGCAGTATCGCCTTACCTCAGCGCGCAGAGTAGGCTGCTGTGCAGCGTCCCGGGCTGCGGCCAGTACCCTGGATACATGTTGAGATGACCAAAATCCATGCCGTTTGCGGGCACTTCCCCTATAATGCGGCATCGCAAAGGAGTCAGAAATTATGAGCAATACCACCCATTTCGGTTACACCACAGTCGAAGAAAATCAAAAAGTACATAAGGTTGCGGAAGTTTTCCATTCTGTGGCGGCCAAATACGACATCATGAATGACGTGATGTCCGGTGGCTTGCACCGCATCTGGAAAATCTTCACCATCGCCCAGGCTGGCGTGCGTCCCGGCTTCAAGGTGCTGGATATCGCCGGTGGCACCGGTGATCTGACCAAGGAATTTGTGAAGCAGGCGGGCAAGACTGGCGAAGTCTGGCATACCGATATTAATGAGTCGATGTTGCGTGTAGGACGCGATCGCCTCTTGAATAAAGGCCTGATCACCCCCACTTTACTGTGCGATGCAGAGAAATTGCCTTTCCAGGATAATTATTTTGACCGCGTCACGGTCGCTTTTGGTTTGCGTAATATGACGCACAAAGAGCAGGCGCTGGCAGAAATGCACAGGGTGTTAAAGCCGGGCGGTAAATTGCTGGTGCTGGAATTCTCTAAGGTGCCTGAAGTGCTGCAAAAACCGTATGACCTGTATTCATTCAAGATACTGCCTTGGATGGGCCAGAAAATCGCTGGTGATGCAGACAGTTACCGTTATTTAGCGGAATCTATCCGTATGCATCCGGATCAGGAAACGCTGAAAGGCATGATGGAAGCGGTCGGTCTGGAAAAGGTACAATATTTCAATTTGACGGCAGGTGTGGCCGCATTACACACTGGAATCAAACTTTAAGAAGTGAAGGAGTCACTGCAATGAAGAAATTTTTACTCGCCATGGTCATGGTCGCCAGCACCTTAGCAATGACGGTGACGGATGCTGATGCTAAACGCCTGGGTAGCGGTGGGTCTTCCGGACGCCAGTCACAAAACGTGTCACGCCAGGCGACGCCGGCTACACCTGCGAATCCGGGTAATGCTGCGAATCAGGCCAAGCCTGGTGCGCCAGCTGCTGCACCGGCAGCTGCTGTTCCGCCTAAACCAGCGACACCATGGAAAGGTATCGTCGGCGGTCTGATCGGTGGTGCCTTGCTGGCGGGTGTGTTGTCGCACTTTGGTCTGGGTGGTGCCGTCGCCAGTATGTTGGGTTCGCTGCTGACTTTTGCGACCATCGGTCTTCTGATTTTCTTCCTGTTCCGTCTGTTCCGTGGCAATAAAGCGGCACCGGCGAACGCCTTTAGTCAGCCAGCGTATGCCGGTGTACCACAGGCGCAGAGCTTTAATCAGGCTCAGCCTCAGGCAGATCATCAGGCTTATCAGTCAGCCCAGACACAGACTGCAGTCGATCCGAATGCGGGTTCCTGGACAATTCCGGCTGATTTTGATGTGCCTGGCTTCCTGCGCAGCTCCAAGTCTTATTTCATCCGCTTGCAAGCGGCCTGGGATAAGGCTGACATCAATGATCTGCGTGAATTCACTACCGCCGAAATGTTCGCTGAATTGAAATTGCAATTGCAGGAACGTGGTGCCAGTGCGAATGTGACCGACGTGGTCAGTATCGATGCCGATTTGCTGGGGATTGAACAGGTAGGCAATGATTACATGGCCAGCGTGAAATTCACTGGCATGATCAAAGAAGCGGCGAATGCGCCGACCGAGCCTTTCGCCGAAGTCTGGAATCTGTCTAAACCTGCAAATGGTCAGGGTGGCTGGGTACTGGCAGGGATACAGCAAGTCTGATCTGGCAGTGCAGACAGGTCGCAGCAATGCGCTGCCAATCAGTTGATCGCAATCAGTTGATAGCAATAAGTTGACATCAGCTGATACAGATCCAGGACCTGCCTGCCCGGAAACTGTTAAACTGGAGACCGCCCGTCATTTGTCGGGCGGTTTTTTTATTGATACCTGGCAGAGCATATCCAGACGTGTTGGATACTAAGCCTGCCACCGGGACTGTTATGATCTCCATTGCTCCCTTTATTAATCACTTGTTAGCGCGCGAAGACTGGGCTTTGCAGCAGTTATTACCGCATGCCGGTAAGGTCGCCTGTATTGATACCCAAATGCTGCAAATCCGCCTGAGGATAGCGGTCGATGGCTATCTGGAAGCGGTAGCGCCGGATGCGCTGGCTGATGTCACGATACGGATACAGGCCAGCGATGTGCCGCTGATACTGCAAAACCGCGAACGTGCTTTCTCTTATGTGAAAATTGAAGGGGATGCTGATCTGGCGAATACCATATCCCGGCTCAGTGAACACTTACGCTGGGATGCGGAGGCCGATCTGAGCCGTGTGATTGGCGATATTCCCGCCGTCCATCTGGTCGCGGGCAGTAAATCATTGATAGCAAACGTGCAGCAGGCGCACCAGCGGCTGCAACACAATCTGGCTGAATATCTCACCGAAGAAAAACCCGTGCTGGTACGGCCGCAGCTGACCCGCCAGCTAAGTCAGCAAGTTCAACAAACCCGCGATGATGTCGAGCGTCTCATGAAGCGCATCGAAAGACTGGAAAGGTTGCGTTCATGATTTTGAAGTTTGTCCGTCTGTTTAAAATTATCCGTGTCACGCTGCGTTATGGCATAGATGAAATCGCGCTCAGCGGCTTGCAAGTACCGGGCTTGCTGAAGCTGTTGAAAACCGCTTTGTTTTGGCGTGACTTGTCAGCGCCGCGTGGCGAGCGCCTGCGCAAAGCCTTAGAAGACCTGGGTCCTATTTTTGTGAAGTTCGGCCAGGTCTTATCCACCCGGCGTGATCTGATGCCACCGGATATCGCCGAAGAACTCGCGAAGCTGCAGGATCGCGTTCCTTCCTTCGATCCTGATCTGGCAATAGCACAGATACAGAAATCACTGGGTGCCCATCCAGATACCTTGTTCGGCAGTTTTGAACGCATACCGGTCGCATCTGCTTCCATCGCGCAGGTGCATTTCGCTACGCTCAAAGACGGCCGTGAAGTCGCGGTCAAAGTCCTGCGTCCCGGGATGAAAGACACGATCGATAAAGATGTAGCCCTGATGCAGGTCGCCGCCAGCTGGCTGGAAGCCTTGTGGGCCGATGGCAAGCGCCTCAAGGCCAGAGAGGTGGTCGCAGAATTTGATAAATACTTGCATGACGAACTGGATCTGATGCGTGAAGCAGCGAATGGCAGCCAGTTGCGCCGTAATTTCATGGACTCCGATTTATTGCTGGTACCGGAAATGCATTGGGACTACTGTTCTTCATCGGTGATCGTGATGGAGCGCATGAAGGGTATACCGATTTCCCAGATTGAGCGTTTGCGTGAAGCCGGGGTCGATCTCAGTAAATTATCCAGAGATGGCGTGACCATCTTTTTCACCCAGATTTTCCGCGATGGTTTTTTTCATGCGGATATGCATCCCGGGAATATCCTGGTATCGACAGAGCCGGCGACCTTTGGACGCTACATCGCGCTGGATTTTGGTATCGTTGGCACCCTCAATGACTTTGATAAAGATTATCTGTCGCAGAATTTCCTGGCCTTTTTCCAGCGCGATTACAAACGCGTGGCACAAGCCCATATCGAATCTGGCTGGGCGCCGAAAGAGACCCGTGTCGATGAGCTGGAAGCCGCAGTACGCGCTTGTTGTGAGCCCATCTTTGATCGTCCGCTAAAAGATATTTCATTTGGTCAGGTGCTGCTGCGTCTGTTCCAGACTTCACGCCGTTTTAATGTAGAAGTCCAGCCGCAACTGGTACTGCTGCAAAAGACACTGCTGAACATTGAAGGCTTGGGACGTCAGCTCGATCCGGATCTGGATTTATGGAAAACCGCCAAACCTTATCTGGAGCGCTGGATGAGCGAGCAGGTGGGTTGGCGCGGGCTGCTCGATAAACTCAAAGACGAGGCGCCACGCTACAGCCATATCTTCCCGCAATTGCCACGTCTCGCGCATCAGGCCCTGAGCCGGGTGGCAGAGGGGAATCAGGATCACCAGATGCTGGCTGCTTTGCTGGCAGAGCAAAGGGCGACCAATACCCTGCTGCGTACCATCATTTACTTTGCCGGTGGCTTGCTGGCTGGTGTGATTGCTGCGCAATTGCTATACCACTGGTACTTTTTGGCCTGAACCTCAGGCAGGGAAGCTGCGACTATGTCAAACTTTCAGCAACGTGATGCGCGCCAGCCAGCCTTCTGGGATGAGCGCTTTGAGCAGCAATTCACGCCCTGGGACAAAGGGGCGGTGCCTCAGCAATTCCGGCAATTCATCGCGCAAAGTGAGGCTGGCAGTGTGCTGATACCCGGCTGCGGTAATGCCTATGAGGCGGGTTTTTTGGCGCAACAAGGCTGGCAGGTCGAGGCAATTGATTTTTCTGCGGCTGCGGTACACAGTGCCCAGCAAGTGCTGGGGCCGTGGGCAAAGCTGGTGACGCAGGCAGATTTTTTTGAATTTACGCCCGCTCAGCCGTTGGCATTGATTTACGAGCGCGCTTTTTTTTGCGCACTGCCACCTGAATTCCGGCCACGCATCGTTCAGCGCTGGGCAGAACTATTGCCGGCCGGCGCCACGCTGGCGGGCTATTTTTACCTTGATGAGAACCCACTGCATACGCCCAAAGGACCGCCATTTTTGACGCATGCCGACAGCCTGATGCAAATGATGTCGCCTTATTTTCAGTTAGTGCTGGATCAGCCTTCGCTGGATGCGCTTGAGGTATTCGGTGGCAAAGAGCGCTGGCAAGTCTGGCGCCGGATATAAGTGAGTTTTGTTGATGCTTAGCGGGCTGCGCTTGCTAGGAAGCCAGCGCAGGTAGTGCTACTATCTTCCTGTTTTTGTCAGCCACACTTCCCGATGCGATTTCTACGACCACGTTCAAACTTAGATCAGTTGCCAGCGATAGCACTGGATGCGGGTAAAGTCCGGACTTTGCTGAGTGCTGCTGCCTATAAGCAGGAATTGCTGCAGCAGATCGCGCATGCAAAAAACCGGATTTACCTGTGTAGTCTGTATCTGCAGAATGATGAAGCCGGAGCGGAAATACTGGCGGCGCTACATGCTGCCAAAGCTGCGCGTCCGGCGCTGGATATAGCCGTCCTGGTGGACTGGCACCGCGCACAGCGTGGTTTAATCGGTGAGAAAAAACAGCTAGGTGTCAGTGCCGGTAACGCCGCCTGGTATCAACGCGTCAGCAGTACCAGTGAGACGCAGGTGCCGGTATATGGCATACCGGTACAGACCAGTGAATTGTTTGGCGTGCTGCATCTCAAAGGCTTTGTGATTGATGATCTGGTCATCTACAGTGGTGCCAGTCTGAACAATGTCTATCTGCATCAGTTTGATAAATACCGGCATGACCGCTATTTGCTGATACAGAATGCCGTGCTTGCGAATTCCATGGTGGACTTTATCCGTCAGCATTTGCTTTCCGCCTCGGCGGTACACAGACTGGATAAGCCAGGCTATCCGGCGACTAAACAGATACGTCCGGAAATCCGCAGCTTTCGTGCCAGTCTCAAAAAAGCACGCTATCATTTTCCATCCGGGCTGGAGCGGCATGCGCAGCAATTATCCGTGACACCTATCGTCGGTGTGGGGAAAAACAATCCCTTAAACCGCGTGATATGCCAGTTGATTGCGAATAGCCAGCATAGAATTTGTATCTGTACCCCATACTTCAATTTTCCGGTCGCGATTACCCGTGAAATCAACCGCGCCTTAAAACGTGGCGTCAAAGTGGACGTGATCGTCGGCGATAAAACCGCGAATGATTTTTATATACCGCCGGAAGAACCCTTCAAAGTGATTTCCGCGCTGCCGTATCTGTATGAGGCCAATTTACGCCGCTTCGCCAAATCGCATCAGAAAGATATTCAGGCTGAACGCCTGCGTTTGCATCTGTGGCGTGAGGGGACGAATAGCTATCATCTCAAGGGCATGTGGATAGATGAGGATTATGCGCTGATGACAGGGAATAACCTGAATCCGCGTGCCTTCAGACTGGATTTGGAAAATGCCTTGCTGATTCATGATCCTCAGCATGAATTGCAGCCACAACTGCAACAGGAACTGAACAGCATTTTGCAGCATACCAGCCAGATCCGCGATTATCAGCAACTCGAAAAAATCCGCGATTATCCGGCGGATGTAAGTAAATTACTCGGACGTCTGAGTACGGTAAGGCTGGACCGCCTGGCCTACCGGGTGTTATAGGCTTGCACATGGCAGAATGTGCGCTGAGCAGGAGTAAGTAATGCGTTTTGCATTTGTGGGTTGTGACAGAAATATCGGCGTACTGGAAAGTCTGCAAGCCTCAGGCTGGACTTTGCTCAAAGCATACAGCCAGTTAGCCACGGAGGTCTCGGGCAGCAATCAACAACTGACTGCATTGGCGGCCTTGCAGGGTATTCCGCTGCAATTAAACCGCATACAGGCTGCCGATTTGCAGAGCCTGGCAGATGCTGGATGTGAGGTCCTGATCGTGGCCAGCTATAACCATAAAATTCCCGACTGGCGTGCTTATCTGCCGTATGCAGTGAATTTTCATCCTTCACCGCTGCCAGTCGGGCGCGGACCTTATCCGCTGATTCAGGCTATCCTGCGCGGACATCGCTCCTGGGCGGTGAGTTGCCACCGTATCGATGCAGGCTATGATACCGGCGCGGTGCTGGATGCCGAGGCTTTTGCGCTCGATGAGTACGATACGCATGAAACCCTGCACCTGAAAATACAGATCGCCAGCCAGGTGCTGGCGACCAGGGTCGCAGCCGGATTTGGACAGTTATGGCGTGAGGCGCAAATTCAGGATGAGGGTGAATACTGGCCTATGTTCAGTACGGAAGATCAGACGCTGGATTGCAGTGGCAGCGTCGCAACTATCCGGCGTCAGTTACGCGCTTTTGGCGAGCTCGGCTGTTATACCCGTTTTCAGGGACGAAAAATCCAGGTGCAGCGAGCCAGTGCCTGGCCTACCGGCCACAGTCTGCACCCTGGTACCCTGCTACATCACGCTGGGAATACGCTGGTGCTGGCTTGTGCTGATGGCTATCTGGCTTTACAGGACTGGCGCTATCTGCCGGACTAGAGCTTGCAATGGACGAGGTTTGTAGTGCCAGTTTGTTTTGCCGTGTCTTACGCCATTGTTTAAGCCTATAGATTTGTTCAGCGACCAGGCGATGCCAGCGGCTGTTCTTCACGCAATGAAATTCCAGATAATCGACTTGTTCTGGTCCCCAGCGGGTTTTTGATACGTCTTCGCCGACAGATAAGTTGATGGCCGGGATGCCGCAACGGATAGCCCATTGTATGGTCTCCGCGACCAGGGTGGTCATCACACTATACTGACCATAGTTCAGGTCGTAGCCGGAATAATACAGATAGACTTGCTGCTCCATGCGGAAGGCCAGCCTGAGTGCGACTATCTTGCCGTTCAGTTTAAGAACCAGTAGCAGACAGCGTTCCGAAAACGGACTGTTGAGCAAGGCTTCCAGCAGTGCACGATGGCGCGGCGCGGCGAAATAATCGGGATGCTGTATGGTGTCACTGGCTGCTGCGCGCATGCCATGCAATTGGTAAAACAGCGGTAGCAGCGGCAGGATTTGCTCGCGCCCTTGCAGCACACAGAATTCCGGTTCCAGCTGATCGCGTTTCAGCGAGTTATAGCAGCGCCGCAGCGATTCCTTGATATTGCGCTTTAACTGGGATTTGAAACTATCCCAGTCCGTGCCCAGATGCAGTACAAAGTTAGGAATCTCGCGGCTGGTCAGCGCATGCAAGGCATGATGGGTTTGCAGGAAGTGCCGTGCACTATTTGCATCCTGCACTAATTGAAATTCTGTCAGTCCGAATAGCTCTTCTCTGGAAATCTCTTCCCAACACTGCAAAACCCGTTCACGGTAAGCCGGCAGGCACAGCGGCAGTCTTAGCTCAGTCAGATTCGGGTCAGCTCCGAAGGGGCGTACATAACGGTACAGATGAAAATGATGCGTGCCGACATAGGCATTGGTGAGCGGCAGCACTGCGACCAGATCCTGGCCGGAAAACAGCGCGCAAATCAGCAATTCATCCTTGCGCCAGCCAGTCCGTTGAGCAAAGCTAGTCCACCAGACCCGGTTCCAGTCATAAGTCTGAAACGGCAGCAAGTCTGTCACCTGAGTCTCCAGCTTGCGCCAGGCATCTGCCAGTGCATCGAAGTCGGCCTCGGATCGGATTATCTTTTTCTGTAAATGGCTCATGCGTACGGATTCACTCAAACAAACAACTCATTCGGCGTATGTCTATATGGAAACTTAATAGCTACACTGTGTTACAAGAGCTTAGCTTATGCCATGATTTTTCGTTTCAGGCAACTCATTTCAGTGCAATAAACAGGATGAAGCGATGAACTGGTCTGTTTGTAATTGCGTGACCAGCCAGGCGAAAAAGCTTATCAAGCTAGCTTGTGAGGATAGTTTTTTCGAATTGAGGCCTGACTGGTATGCAGCGTAGGTGCAAAGACGAGTGCTCTGCGGGCGCGCTGACTATCGCTGACTATGACTGTCAGACCAATACCGGATGTTTGCTGCATACAAGGCTGATACCTGCTCACTAGATTATGCTGCGTTGAGCCTTATCAACGCTTGCTACAACTGAATCAGCATACTGATAACTATCCGGCGTGCGGCCTTCATCTCCCTCTATGTAAAAAAAGGCGATTTGACAGAGCTTGTTTGCCAGGATTGTTTACTCCACTAATTACCGAGGTGAGCGATGAAACTGATGATAGATTTGTTTTCTACTGATTATGGTCTGATGAGCCTGGGCGTGATACTTTTTGTGCTGTTTATGGGGGTGTTTTTCTTCAGTATGTTTAAGAAACACGTCCAGGAAGAAATGCGGGCTAACAAGTAAGCAGCGCGATGTTGCGTGTAATAACAAGGCAGGGGGCGCAATCGCCTCCTGTTTTTTTTTTGAGTACAGCACCTTGGTCTCAGACCGCAAGTTGTATTTGCTGGCCAGTCTGGCGCCCCGCTCACTGTCCCTTTTACAGCATGTTGAGTGAAACTTGCTGGTACTTTGCATCATCGGTCAGCACGGGATCGAATTCCGTTTGTCCGTCGACACATACCCGGTTTCTGCCCTTCTTCTTGGCACGATACAGAGCGCGGTCAGCCGCATGGATCAAGGCTTCAGCATGGCCGTCATCCTTCTGCAGAGCGATCCCTATGCTGATCGTATAGGCGGGTAGGGCGGGGTTGGTTTGCTGTGCTGTTTGTTGTGCTAATTGGCGCTGAATTGCATATGCCAGCTCCAATGCAGTATCAGTAGAACTGACTGCAGACAACACGACAAATTCTTCCCCGCCGAAGCGTGCCAGCACATCATCTGGCTTCAGGTGATCACGTATCTTTTTGACGATATCTACCAATACCAGGTCACCCATACCGTGACCATACTGGTCATTGATAGCTTTAAAGTGGTCTATGTCTATCACCAGCGCACTCAGCCGTATTTGAAGCGAGGCTGCGGCTGCATTTTTCTGTTGATAGGCGATGTCAAAGCCGCGCCGGTTTAAGGCCTCGGTTAACGGGTCCGTTAATGCACGCTGTACCAGGCATTTCTGCAATTCATGGGTACTCATGAGCATAATGCCGACGCCTATTAACAGCGACATGAAGGTATTGCTGTACAAGTAGAACTGATGGGCGAATCCACCATGGAAAATATCAAACGGAGTTTCCTGCCTTTGGTATATGTGACAGGCATTAATCAGAATTGCCAGCGTCTGTATGAGTAGCAGCCCGACCAAAAAGTAAGAGGAAAAATGATGGTCGCCGTGCCGCAGGATTAGGAAGACCTGCAGCAGATACATACTGCATAAGAAAAAAGCAGCGATCACTATCCGTACTGGAAAATCGTCATGCAGCAGCAAAAACCAGAGTATGCCCAGATACGCTGTACCGGAAAAAACCAGTAAAGCAGGCCAGTATATGGGGCGCCTGAAAAAGCACGTCGTGCCGGCCACAATCGCGATGGTGCTGACGAACACCATGCAGTTGGCAATGATCAGTGCCCAAGCTTGTGGTAACACATAGACCAAGCCATAGCTGGGGCCGATCAAAACGGAAACCGCAGCACCTAAACACCAGTAACCCAGTCCCTGTATATCTTCAGGAAAACTGCGATAAGCCGAAAACATGACCAGACTGATCCCGGCAGCCATCGCAGTGGCCATTAGCACCATGGTATGTACGAGTTCCGGAGACATGTCTGGGGTGGGGGAAATTTGAATGCACGCATCATATCAAAAAACGCAGCATGGAAATTCCAAAAACAAATTGTAGTTGCGGCTTGTGATGACTGAGGTAGCCAATGCGCGAATAAATGTAGATAAAGCTTAGACTCAGCTTGACCTCAAAATATGAGTAAGCTTGTCAGCCGCATGCATGTCTCAGGCTGTTGTTTTTCAGTTATTTGATGAATACCTCAACATGATGAAAAAGCAAATCATTTATACTTTTTACTCTTTTAATAAAAACAAAGGTGTAGAAGTGAGGAAGCAGCATTTACAGAAGAAGAATGGGACGCTGGCCGCGATTTTTGCATTGTCGCTTAGCTTGAGCGCATGTGGCGGCGGGGGCAGCAGTGCCAGTGGATCAGATGGCAATACGAATGGCGGGACGCAAACGCCAAGCGTCACAGTCAGTTCCAGCGTCAGCACGGTCGCAGCGGGTGATGGCAGTGTGCAGTTGAGTGCCCAGATTACAGGTAGCACAAGCGCAGTGACCTGGAGTATCTCACCTGCTGGTATCGGCAGTCTGGATAGCACCAGCGGCACGCAGGTGAAATACATACCGCCACTGGCCGGTACCGTGCTGGCTGATACGCCAGTGACTATTACTGCCAGCGCTGGTCAGGTCAGTAAGTCTGTGAGTCTGACGGTACAACGCGCAGCCGGTGTTGCCTTGCTGGCGGGTGACTACGGACGTATGGTGGATGGTCCGGTAAATATCTCAAAACAGCTGCGTCCGGGAAATGCTGTAACCGATTCCAAGGGCAATCTGTATGTCATCAATAGTGGTATGTCCATACGCAAAATTACACCAGACGGCAATGTCTCCACCATTGCCGGTTCTGTCATGCAAGGAACACTCAAAGAGGGCAATGCAAATGACGTCAATTTTAGTTCATTGAACCAATTAGCGATCGCGCCAGATGACACATTATATGCAATTGATGTAATCGATAAAACGATCAAGAAGATAACAACGGCAGGTGTGGTCACTACCATAGCCGGACCTTTGAAACCCAATAACAAGGAAAGTTTTGACAAGCTTACTAGCCTTGCGGTTGCCAAGGATGGTAGCGTCGTTTTTTCTGATGCTATTTGGGACCAGGAGAATATGCCTGTCTCTGTTCCAGCTCCTAACGTGTATCGCGTTAAAAATGGCATTGTCGAACTCTTAAATAGTAAATCGAATATTAATGTCGTCGCCATGGGTGTGGATAGCCGCAATGGCGATATCTATGCCTTGGAAAGTTATTTTGGCGGCCTTGTGAAACTACAAATCACAGGCAGTAACATAGTGGCGCAGCCCTTCCAATGGTTAAGAGGACGCGGTATCACTGATTTCAACTATGCGGCTATTGCAATCAACAGTCAGGGTATCGTTTATATTGCCAGTATCACGGATAATAAAGTATTCGCCATGAATAGCGGCGCTAACCCGGTCGTGTTTTTATCTGCACCGGTGACCGAAGCGGAAGGCCTCAACAGTTTTCAGGATGGATTGCTTGCGACGGCGAAATTCAGTGATGTGAATGGCTTAGCTATTGATGCTGCAGATAATTTATATTTGACGGAATACCATAACGAGAAAGTCAGAAAAATTACGGCAACAGGCTTAGTATCGACCATTTCCGGTGCGCCGCATCGTGGTATTCAGTCTGGTTTGGCAACTGACAGCAGATTTTCAACTTTATTCGGTGTGACTTTGGATGCGACCGGTAATATTTTTCTGTCGGAATCTGGTTACAATGCGATACGGAAATTAGATAAAAACGGTAAGGTACAGGTTTTTGCAGGAGGAAATGCTGCCAGTGGCTACGCAGATGGTATTGGCAATGCTGCAAAGTTCAATTACCCCATGGGTAGTTTTATCAATGCTGATGGTGCATTGCTTGTTGCTGATACCTATAATCAGCTCATACGCAAGGTCGACACTAATCAAAAAGTAACTACCCTGGCTGGTAGGCAGGGTGTGTCAAGCCGGATAGATGGAAGTATATCAGGCGCGTCCTTCCGCTCACCATACAGTGTTGTTCAGGATAAAAGTGGGAACATTTATGTTGGTGAAACTTACTCTATCCGTAAAATAGCAACGACCGGTCAGGTGACGACCATTGCAGGTGGTAAATATCAGCTTGCTACCGTTGGTGGAGTAACGACTTTTATTTATCCGGACGGACCAGCTTTGAGTGCTGGCTTGGGATACGTTTATGGGATGACGATAGACAGTAAAGATAATTTGCTATTTGCAGATTGTTATTCACATCGGATCAGAAAACTCACACCCAACGGTGAAATTATGACTGTCGCTGGCTCGCTCAACAGCGAGCGGGGTAAAACGGATAGTAATGGTATCAATGCGAGGTTCGCTTGCCCCAATGCGGTAGTTGCGGATGAGTCTGATAATCTCTACGTACTGGATTACGGCAACCGCCTGATCCGTAAAATCACCCCGCAAGGCGACGTGACGACGGTCGTTGGAAATGGCAGCTATTTAAGCTCGGTCGGTAAATTGCCCGCCAATCTGAGTTCGTTATCTGGCTTGGCCTATGATAAAAATAGTCGTTCCTTGCTGGTTACGACTGATGCAGCCTTGTTCCGTGTGGTGTTGCCCTAAGTAACAAGCCGCTAGTTTGCAATGAAAATACAGCCCCGTTTGTTGAACAGACGGGGCTTTTTTATATGGCTGTTTGAATAAAACTTGTTAATTTTTGTAATTTTATACACAATGCTAAACGGGAATTATTTCCCCATTAAGTATTTCTTATCCAGCATTTTTACTCAGCAGCTTTTGCCAAGGGCCATTCATGTCAGAACTTTCAACCATCGCTGAAGCCTATGTCCGCTTAGTCCTGGCTGTCGGTTTGCATGATCCCGGTTATGTCGATGCCTACATTGGGCCGCAGGCCTGGCGCGATGAGGCACAGCAGTTGCCGCTGACGCAGTTGAAGCAGCAGGCCGCTGATTTATTGGAAGGTATCGCTGCGCTGTCTGACAGCGATGTAGAGCAAAAAGCGCGACAGGCATTTCTGCGCTTACAGATCGCCTCGGTGAAGACGTATATAGAGCAACTGATGGGACAGTTGCTGCCCTTTGATCAGGAGTCGCTGGCCTTATATGATGCGGTTTCTCCGCCACTGACGCCAGCTGATCTGGATGCAACACTGGCGGAGTTGGATGCGCTGGTACCGGGGCAGGGTGATCTCAATGCGCGTCTGTCTGACTACAACCGCCAATTCGAAATTCCGCGTGACAAACTCGATGCCGTGTTCACGGCAGCTGTCAACGAAGCTCGTGCCAGAACACGGCGCTACATCGCTTTACCGGACAATGAGAGTTTTGAAATTGCCTATGTCAATAATCAGGTCTGGAGTGCCTATAACTGGTACAAGGGAAATAACCGCAGCCTGATCGAAGTCAACACTGACTTTCCCATGTTTATCAGTCGTGCCATAGACCTGGCCAGCCATGAAGCTTATCCTGGCCACCATGTATTCAATTTGCTGCTGGAGCAAGACATGGTGCAGCAAAAAGCCTGGATGGAATATGCGGTCTATCCACTGTATTCACCCATGTCTTTTCTGGCAGAAGGCAGTGCCAACTACGGTATAGAAATCGCCTTCCCACATGCAGAACGTATGGAGTTTGAAAAGACGGTGTTGTTTCCGCTGGCAGGCATAGATCCGGAAAAGGCCGAGCTGTATTACCGGATACAGGCAGTGCTGCAGCAATTATCCTATTCCGGGAACATGGTCGCCAAAAGCTATCTGGATGGAGAAATCGGGCGTGAGACGGCAATAGCGATGCTGATGAAGTACAGCCTGTCAGATGCAGCACGTTCTGCGCAGCGCTTGCGCTTTATTGAGCATAACCGATCCTATGTGATCAACTACAACCTGGGTCAGGATACGGTGCAGGCCTTTGTCGAAAAGCGGGCCGGTAAAACCGATGTCGCGTTGCGCTGGCAAGTGTTTACTGAATTACTGCGCAAACCAGTCAGCGCATCCATGATGCATTGACTGGCACTGAATGGATGGCTTTATTCCCCGCGCTGCGCACTCAGTATCGCGTGGGCAATCAGGTCGATCGCTGGGCGGGTATTGCCTTGCTTATCGGTCCAGACTTTAGGTGTCAGCGCACCTGACAAACACACGCTTTCACCATCGCCCAGCGCCAATAGCGCGCTGCGCACGGCCTGTTGAAAAGTGATCACATTGCACATTATCGTATCGCCCTCATCGGTGGCGACTTTCAGCTTACAGGTTACATAGACCGAGCCCGCCTGGCCTGATCGCTGCTCTGCGATACCATACAAACGTCCTGCCACTAAGCCATCTATCATGGAATTCATCCCGGAAATTATTGAATAACGCGCATTAGACGATACTTAGTCTAAGATGGCAAATACAGATGTCAGCAGGCATGCTGAGTCCGCCCTTGCAGCCAGCCTGGCGCCGTACGCTGCAGGTGTGCCACTTTATCTGCTCGCCCTGAGACTGACATACAAGTACAATGCGCGTCCCCCAACATAGACAGGAGTGATCACCATGACCATGAGTTACGAGGAATATCTGGACGAAGTCACCACATTAATGACAGAAAATTTTGATTTGTCTGATGAAGCCGCGATCAAATATGTGATGCGTGCTCAGGCCAATGACTTTTTCACTTTGCATGATGATATGCCTGCCATGCGTACGTTGGAGCGCGCAGTGCAGGACGCGCAGACGATCTACGATCAGCGCCATGCATCGCGCCCCCACGTACCGCCAAAACGCAGCAATAAAGTTCGTAGCAAATAAGTGCGTAGCAAATAAGTTCGTAGCAAATCAGTTTGTAGCAAATAAGCGCATAGCAAGTAGTTCGTACTCATGACCTTGGCTGTTGGCTAGGTGCAACAGCATTCCGCATATTTACACGTCAATTAATTTACTTTCCATTAGTTTGATCTAAGCGAGGCTGTAGCTACCGCGTTTTCTGCTACATTGATTTCTATTAGGACTTACGCAAAACCGCCCCAGCTGCGTTATGGCTCCTTGTCGTACACTGCGTACTGTCTGCGTCGCCATGCCTTGCCGGGACGATTTCGCGTAAGTCCTCTCTATGTTTCATTGGTGGTGGTATCACCGGCAGGCGAAGCCTGCGCATAGTCAGTCTCCTCAGCTGACCTGATCCGTATGCGTTGCACCCCATGCCTGTGTACGTGATAGTGATCCAGCAATCACGATTTTCACGCAATAGACTTATTGGTATTTGTCACTATAGGGAGAAGAATGATGTGGAATATCTCTATCCGCGCCAGATTGAACTTTGCCATGCTTAGTCTGGGCGTACTTCTGGTGTTGATTGCAGCCGGTGGATTTATGGGGCTGCGTCAGTCTAACCATGCAGTGCAAACCGTGTATGAAGACAGATTGCTTGCCATGGGTCAGCTTGATACCGTGATACGCGCCATATTACGCAATCAGATTGAAGTCGCCGCCGCCTTATCTGCGGAACCGGATGCGATACAGCCGTATCTGGATGCAGTCAAAAAGAATAAAGAGATCGCCGATAAGGAATGGACCGATTACATGGCGACCTACCTGACGCCGGAAGAGAAAATACTGGCGGATCAATTTACCCAAAGCCGTAAGCAGTTTCTGGAGCGTGGTTTGTTGCCTGCATTGAAAGCCTTGCAGCAAAAAGACCAGAAAACAGCCGCTGACTTGTTCCGGGGGGCGATGCGGACTGAGTTTGAAGCCGTGAAAAAAAACATGGATGACTTATTGGCATTGCAGCTCAAAGAGGCCAAGCAGGAATATCAGAATAGCCAGGCAACGTTTAGCAGTTTTACCTGGGTTGCCATTATGGTGGTGATATTGGGGTTAGGTCTGGCGCTGGGCATGCGCTATTGGTTGATTAACTCGATTTCTGCACCGCTGAACCGGGCGGTAGATTTTGCTGATGCGATTGCGGAGGGGGATTTAACGCGCCAGATCCGTATCGACTCTCAGGATGAAATCGGTGAACTTTTACATTCGCTGCAAAAAATGAGTGGCAATCTTCAGCAAATCGTACAACAGGTCAGAACAGGGACGGAAACCATCACGACTGCTTCGACTGAAATTGCCAGCGGCAATATGGATTTGTCCGCCCGTACTGAAGCACAGGCAGGCTCACTGGAAGAAACCTCTTCTTCGATGGAAGAGCTGACCTCCACCACCCGTCAAAATGGTGACAATGCACGTCAGGCGAATACGCTGGCCTTGTCCGCTTCAGAGATCGCGGTCAAAGGTGGTGAGGTGGTGTCGCGCGTAGTCGATACCATGGGCTCGATTAACAGCTCTTCGCAAAAAATTGTCGACATCATCAGCGTGATTGATGGCATCGCATTTCAAACCAATATCCTCGCACTTAACGCAGCAGTCGAAGCTGCACGTGCCGGTGAGCAGGGCAGAGGATTTGCAGTAGTCGCATCTGAGGTGCGTAATCTGGCTCAGCGTTCTGCCGCTGCCGCCAAAGAAATCAAAGTCCTGATTACAGATTCTGTCGAAAACGTGGAACAGGGTAATCGTCTGGTCAGCGAGGCAGGCAGTACCATGCAGGAAGTCGTCAACAGCGTCAAGCGGGTGACCGACATCATGAGTGAAATTACTGCCGCCAGCCGTGAACAGGAAATCGGTATAGAGCAAGTCAACCAGGCGATCATTACCATGGATGGCGTGACACAACAAAATGCGGCGCTGGTGGAGCAGGCTGCTGCTGCCGCCAAGTCGCTGCAGGATCAGGCAGAAGAACTCGTGCAGGTGGTCGGTGTATTCAAATTACAGAATCAGTTCTCTGCAGCGGTTCAGGCTATGCCACAGGCACGGGCTAGCCAGGCCTTATTGCGGGCCTGATGTGCTGAACTGCTGACGCTATATGTTTGCTGCGCTGCCAGCTGTGCTGGCGCAGCTGGCGCGAAAATGATATGTTGCGTTTTTTGTTTTTACACGCGTCTTGCGTGTTTCCATCATGTTTGCTTCCCGAAGTTTTTGTACTCTGCTGGTGTTGCTGACCGTGTTGGCATCCACTGCCTGTGATCGCAAACCTGTCGCTTCAGGCGCCTCCGCAACTGCTACAGGCACCCAGTTATCTGGCCGTTTTCATCTGGCAGATTTATATGGACAGAATTATCCGCAACAGCAGACCGTGCTGTCCCAGAGCATACTGATCCGGGATAGTCAGCCCGCGCTGATGCAGGCGCTGGCAGCCGTGATCTTCCGTCATACCGCGATCAGCCCATTTGATGTCACGCAGTTCCGGCAAGTCCATATACAGCTGGCCGGAACGCAGAAAGACGTACAAAAAGAGAGCGGGAAAGCAGCAAATACGCCGCATAACTATGAAATACAAGTGACGCTGGGCCCGCAGATCAGACCAGAGCAGTTTGTTGCTTTACTCAATGAACTGGATGCACTGCGTTCAACAATGAAACCAGATGGCGAATTTCAATACAGTTTACGCTTCCCACCGCGCCAGGCCTTAGGCACGTCGCAGTGAAATGACGGTATGTATTCAATTTGAGCGCTCAGGCAGATGCTTACGCAGTATGCGGTTTAACTGTCCCGATTGCTGCATTTCATCCAGGCGTTTATCGATCTGATGAATGAGCTTAAGGCCCTCAGGATGGGCTTTGCTGACGGCATAATGCAGCGCGATGCGGCTGCTGCCCGGCAGCGGCACGATACGGTAGCGCTCATTGTCAAACGGCAGGATTTCTAATTGCGCGAAACCTGCAAAAATCTCCTGCATATCGATCAGAATATCGCAGCGGCCGATATCGAGTTTTTTCAACAGGCTCGTGTAATTCGGTGCGCCACTGTCTATGCTGGAAGCGGGCAGCTTGCTGTAGGAGGTAAAGCTGCCACGCAAGGCGCAGACTTTAAACTTAGTCAGATCACTGAGCTGCGTGACTGGGGCTGACGGAAAGCGCTGGCTTGCATACAAATAAGACGGTGTCAGTGAAAAATAGGAACGTGAAAACAGATATATCTGCTCGCGCTCCGGACTCTTCAAGGTCGACATGGAGATATCGATCTGGCTTGCGGCCTGCATATCGGTCAGACAGCGTAGCCAGGGCAGCAGTTTGATAACGGGATTGGGGAAAATCTGACGTAACAAATCGGCAGAGATGCCCTGCACTTCATTATCCCCTGTCGCCTGATAAGAAAATGGCGGCCATTGACTCTCGCCGCCACAGGCACGGGTTTGTGCATGCGCAGTTGCTGACGCCAATAAGCCGCACGCAACATAGTAAAACAGCTTCATAAGTCCCTTTCTGTCACATAGTTTGACTCTAGGTGAACGTGGGGGACTTGGCAAGTCAGACTATGTTAAATGACTAATTTAGATAACTAATGTAAATAAATAATTTAGTCACTATTGATGCTGGCAATCCGGTTTATTTCTGTATCAGTTCCGCGTGAAAAAAGCTGCCCGGGGCGGCCTGCGACAATTGCAGCAAGCGATCTATATTCGGATGTTTGCCTGGATGCTGCTGCGCATCGGCTGTGTGTTCGGCATACCATGCCAGCCCCTGTTGCGCTGCCGCCTGATCAATCTGCGATGCTGCATTGATCAGCGCATGATAGACGCGCACACTGCCGGCAGAGCCAGGCTGGTTTTCTATGCGTGCCAGCAAAGTACCATCCTGATACAACGTGATGGCAGCCAGATGATCGATGGTGGGCAGGGAGGATAAAATTTCTGAGAATTGCATATGCGGTCAGCGAAAAGTAAAGATGAAAGGGGCATATTGTAAGCGTGCTTCGGATGTTTTGCAGTGCTCCTGCTTAGCATCGCTGCCTGATCACGCAATGCTATCCTGGCTCGCGGACAGAGGCAGACATACAAGCATGCCGTAGCATGCCCTGAGGCATATCGTACTCATGCTCATTTTATAAAAAGTCACTTTTTTCCATATTAAATGGCTTCATCCAAGCTTGTGGAAACTCTGTTTTTTCAAAAGAATCGTATCGCGTCATCTGCTCGTCATAACTGTTCTATATCGTTCGGTTTTTTTCTGACGGATCGCTGACTATGTCCTTTACTCCCAAAAAAATCATGCTGGCAATCACTGCCTTGTCTCTGAGTGCCTGTGGTGGAAATTCCACACCAGCGCTCCCTTTGCTGACTCTGGATGGCGAAAAACCGATGGTGGTTGCGCATCGCGGTGCGTCCGGCTATCTGCCGGAAGAAACCTATGAAGCCTATGTGAAAGCGATAGAGATCGGTGCTGATGCGATAGAGCCGGACCTGATTTCGACTAAGGATGGCGTACTGATTGCGCGCCATGATCCGAATCTGGCTTACAGCACTGACGTTGATAAACATCCGGAATTTGCATCCCGCAAAAAAACGGTGAGTGTCGATGGTGAAGTGCAGACTGGCTGGTTCGCCAGCGATTTTACTTTCGCTGAAATCAAAACCCTGGGCGGCATTTCCACCGATGCGGAACGTCCTCAGCAATATAATGGCTTGTACAAAATCGTGAGTTTTCAGGAGATCATCGATCTGGTCAAAGCCAAGTCTAAAGAGACTGGCCGTACCATCCAGGTATATCCGGAAACCAAGAACCCGAGCTACCATCGTGCATTAGGATTGCCGCTGGAAGACAAGCTGATAGATCTGATTAATAAGGCAGGCTGGAATAGTAAAACTGCGCCAATACTGGTGCAGTCATTTGAGCCGGGCAGTCTCAAGGAAATGCGCAAAAAAGGCTTGAATGTACGCCTGGTACAGCTGATTGACGCCGATGATGTCGATCTCAAAACCGGTGCCCTGACATATGCTGCGCCGTATGACAGACCGTATGACTGGGCGCTGGCCGGTGATAAGCGCATGTTCTCCGACATGGTGACGCCAGCCGGGCTGGCTGAAATCAAAACCTATGCCGACGGTATCGGTCCCTGGAAGCGTTACATCGTGAGCGTGAAGGGCACAGTCGGTGTCGATGGTAAGCTGCAGGACATCAATGGTGATGGCAAAATTAATGAAGCTGACACGACCACGCTGGCACCGGGCAGTCTGATCGCCGATGCGCATAAAGCCGGTTTGCTGGTGCATCCATACACCTTCCGCAATGAAAAGCGCCGTTTAGCTGCGAATTACAAAGGTGATCCTAAAGCCGAGTATCTGCAATTCCTGCGCTTGGGTGTAGACGGCATGTTCTCGGATTTTGCTGACACTGCACTCAGCAGTCGTGCTGACTATCTGAAAGAAATGGGACGCTGATCCCGATGACTACGCTGGCCAGCTTTAATGACTGGCCAGCCTGCCTCAACTGACTGTGATAGCGCTTTTCCCACCCGCTGCGCGTTGCACCAGAATACGGGTGGAAATCCGTTCCGTCATTTCCTGTACATGAGAAATCACACCGACCTGACGCCCTTGCGCCTGCAGCGTATCGAGTGCATCCATCGCGATTTGCAAGGTGTCCGCATCCAGACTGCCGAAGCCTTCATCGATAAATAAAGATTCGACTTTGACACGCTGGCTCGATAAGGAGGCCAGACCCAGTGCCAGCGCGAGCGAAGCCAGGAAGGATTCACCTCCTGATAGCGAATGCACCGAACGCTGTTCATCTGCCATGTCCTGATCAATCACCATCATCGCCAGCGTATCCGGTATGCGTTGCAGCCGGTAGCGTCGCGCCAGTTGCTGCAAATGGCGATTGGCATAGGCCAGCAATACATCCAGCGTGATTTGCTGCGCATAATTGCGGAATTTTTTTCCATCAGCAGAACCGATCAGTTCACGCATCTGTTCCCACAAGCGGGTTTGTGTGGACTGCTGTTGCCACTCCTGACGCAGGCTGCTGTTATGTGCACGGCGCGTATCATCCTGACGTTGTTGCGCCATGAGCTCACTGCAGGCTTGCTGCGCCTGCTGCCATTGCTGGTGCAGACTGTGCGCATGGGCTTGCCATGCCTGCTCCAGCGTTTGTTCAGCAGTGTGCTCTGCCTGTGCCTGGTGTGGGCTGTCAGTCTCAAATGATGGCGGGGAGGTAGGTAGGGATTGTTGATGGTGAGCGACTTGCTGGCGTCGCTCAGTCAGGATGGCCGCAGCCTGCAAGCGCGCACTGGCTATCGCTTGCAGCGCATCTCTTTCAGCCTGTATCCAGTCGCCGTCCAATTGCAGCAAGTGTGCACACTGTGCATGCAAGGCAGGCAGCGCTGGCGGTGTTGTGCCGTTGCTGACTTGTGCAGCGCTGCTTTCGTTGTCATCCTCAACAGCTTGAGTGAGGAGCAAATCCGCGTGTTGCAGCAACCAGGTGTCCAGCGCTTCAGTGGCGCTGTGCCAGGCTTGCTGCGTTTCCTGCTGTTGTTGCTGCAGCAGTTCAGCGGCCTGCTGCAAACGGATTAATTCCTGCTGTTGATGCTGTGCCTGTTGCTGCTGTTGTTCGAATTGTTCACGACTCCGTTGTACTTGCTGTTGCAGTGCCTGAGCGACGATTTCGGTCGCTTGTCCATCCAGACAGCGCTGACGTTGCTGCTGTTTTTGCTGCAGCAGGGCCTGTGCTTCCCGCGTTTGTTGCGAACTCAGTTCCAGCGCTTGCTGTGCCGCTTCTTGCTGTTGTTGTGCCAGATCACGTGCATGGCTGGCGTCCTGCAGGCTGCGCTCCAACTCTTGCTGCTGTCGCTGGATTTGCTGCCACTGCCCGACCTGGATGCGGCACTGTGCATGGACATCCGCCGCTGCCTGTTGCCACTGTACTTGCCACTGTATTTGCCATGTCGGCGTAGCGCTTTGCTGCTCAGCTTCGGCCGTATGCAGCGCGCTCTGCATGGCAGCATCGATTTGCGCTAAGTCCTGCTGTATTTGTGCAGCATCCAGCGCGCACTGTTGTTGCAGACTGCGCTGTTGCTGACTTAAGCGCTCGCGTGCCTGACTGATCTGACTCAATTGTTCGCGGCACTGTATCTGCCGTTGTTGCTGGTGCTCCCATGCTGCCTGTTGTTGAGAATGATGCTGGCTGGCTTGCTGCCATTGCCGCTCTTGTTGCTGCACTTCCTGCTGATGCTGTTGCCACTGCGTTTGCGCCTGCTCCAGCCAGCTCTGAATCTGCGCGCTGTGTTCCACATCGGGCAAGCTGGCATCAGGCTGTGGCTGGCACAATACCCAGCGCAGGTGCTGTAATTGCTGCCACTGTGTTTGTAATTTGCTGTGGATCAGTCTGGCGTCTGTTTCTGCTTGCTGTAACTCTTGCAGTCGTTGTGTGCCGTGCTTCAGTTGCGCAGTCAGGGTGGTGATCTGATCGCGGCTGGCGGCTTCGCGCTGGCGGCAGGCGTCCAGCGCTGACTGTAAGCCTGTCAGCGCAGTATGCAGCCGGGTTTGCTGACCCTCTGCTGCATACGGATGACTGGCGCTGCCACACACAGGGCAAGCCTCGCCATCGTGCAGGCCAGCGCGCAAACTTTCCACATCCTGAGCACAGGCGGTCTCCACGATTTTCAATGCCTGCTGTGCCTGTAGCGTGGCGGCTTGCAGTGTCGGCAGTTCGCTGTGCGCTCGCTGCAGTTGAGTGCTGCTTTGCTGCTGCGTGTGATGTGCCTGGCTGAGTTGTTGTTCCAGCAGCTGTAACTGCTGCGCACTTTGCTGCGTTTGTGACCAGCAAAGGCTGAGCTCCTGCAGTTGTTGTTTTTCCTGCGTCAGTTGTTGTGCTCTTTGCTGTAATGCCTGCTGATCCAGCGCTGCCAATGCCTGCTGGCTCGCTTCACGTGCAGTTTGCGCCCGTTGCAGTGCCTGTTCGGCTTGCTGCGCCTGTTCTGCCGCATGGTCGTAATGCTGTTGCTGTTCGCCGAGTTGCAGCTCCAGCATCTGCAGCGTTTGCTGATCCGCCAGTAAGCGGCTGCGCTGTTCTGCCGCCTGTTGCAAGATACGGTCGGCCAGAGGCCAGACTGTGACCAGCGCCTGCCAGTGTGTGTGCTGCTGCAACCATTGCGCGTTGTCTTGCAATTGCTGCTGCAATTGCTGCTGGTGTGCGGTCTGTTGTTGCAGGCTGAGTGTGGCCTGCTGCAGTGTACTGCTTTGCTGCTGCTGACGTTGCTGCAGCGGCTGTAACTGCGCTGCCTGCTGCACGATCTCACTATCGAGCTGGCGCGCCTGTTGCAATTCTGGCTGGCTGTGCTCCCAAGTTGTCAGCGCTTGTTGTGCCTCGGCCTGTGCTTGCGCCAGCTGTTGTTGGGCTTCGCTGCTGCGCAGAGCAGTGGCTTGGTGTTGCAGCTGTATGTCTTGCAGACGCTGGACGCTGACCTGGTATTGCTGTTGGCTGTGCTCTGCCTGCCGCACTAAAGGACGCGCCGCCTGCACCTGCTCCACCCGGCTCAGTATGTGCTGACGCGGCTGTGCAGCCTGCCAGGCCTGCGAGGCTTGCTGCGCCTGGCTGTCCGCCTGCGCTGCCTGCACAGCCAGTGTTTGTGCGGTGTCCAGCCAGCGCAAGGCGGCATCCGCCTGTTCTTTGCGGCTATTCAGTTGCTGTACTGTGTGCTGGCTGTCTGTGAGTTGCTGATCGAGTGCGGCGCGCTGTTCATCGTTGAGTCCGGCATTGTCGCTGAGGCGTTGGCTCAGGCGATCCAGTGCTTCGCGTTCGGTCTTGGCGCGTTCAAAGGCGCGGCGTGAAATATCGCGGTAAATCTGGCTGCCGGTCAGCATTTCCAACAGCGCGCCACGTTCATCGTCATCCGCTTTTAAAAAACCGGAAAACTCGTTTTGTGCAAGCAGCACGGCACGTGTGAATTGCTCAAATTCCAGTCCTATCCTCAGACGGATTTCTTCTTTGACTTCGGTTTTTTTACCGCCTATCGGCGTCAGCTCCGGCAAGCGGTGCAGGCTCATGCTGGCAGCCTGCAATTTGCCACTGGCTTTGTTGTAAGCACGCTTGATGCTCCAGCGCGCACGGTAGTGCTGCGCATCGATGCCAGCGAAATCGACTTCGGCATAGCCTTCACTGCAGCCCCGGCGTAACAGATTGCCGCCATCCTGCTGAGAAATCAGTTCTTCGCCATCCGGCAAAACCTTGCCAGCGGCAGCGCGCAGCAGGCGCGGCGTGTTTTCATACAAGGCCATGCACAGTGCATCGAGCAAGGTACTTTTGCCAGCGCCGGTTGCGCCGCTGATCGCAAATAAGCCGGCCGATGCCAGAGGCTCCTGTTGAAAATCAAGTGCAAATTCTCCAGCCAGCGAAGCCAGATTTTTGCCACGGATCGCCAGTATTTTCATTGCGCTACTCCGTGCATTAATTCATTCAATGCCTGCCGCAATTCCAGTGAGGGGGCTTCCTGATAACGGCTTTGATACAGGCGCTCAAACATCTGGGCCGGGTTCAGCTGCGCCAGTTCTTGCGGCGCGCTCTGCTCATTCGGGTCATTTTTTGCCGTCGCATAAGATACTTCTATACGAACTAAGCGTACCGTCTTGCCCTCCAGTGCCTGCTCAACCAGACTGCGGATCGCTGGTTCCGGTTCTTGCAAGCGTACCCGTACCTGCAGATACGGTGGATAGTCTGTCGCGGGCAAATCGAGCTGACGCAGCGCCTCCAGGACTTGTGCCAGCGGCGCTGGTTGCGGCATCACGCGCAACATCGGCACTGCGCGCGGCACCGGCAGCGGTGTGACGCTGGCAAGCTGCGCTCCGGCCAGATCGACACATAGTATCTGATGCAGATAGTCCGTTTCAGCAAACGATAAAGCCAGCGGACTGCCGCAATAGCGTATATGTTGTTGCTGGCTGACTTGTTGTGCCAGATGCAGATGACCGAGTGCGACATAGGTCACGCGGCTATCGAAAATGCTGGCTGATAAAGCCTCGCTGCCGCCGATCACAATACTGCGCTCGGATGCGGCCGATACCTGGCCTCCGACCAGATGGCAATGGCCGAGTGCCACAATCGCCTGATCCTCATTGCGTAATTCCAGCGCACGCTGCTGCACTTGCTGGTACAGCAGGCCTATGCCCGCCATATACGGATCAAGCGCATCTTCCACTTTTGGTACATCGGCTGGACGCAAAAATGGCAGCGCCAGTGCATAGGCACGCGTGACTCCGTGGCGGTCGCGCAGCGGCAGGATCAGCTTGTCCAGATCGATGTTGCCATCGTCCTGGCGCGGTACAAAGCCGATCACATGGGTGTTGAATTGCTCCAGCAAAGGCAGGGCTGATTCCAGCCGTCCCGGTGAATCATGGTTACCCGCAATGACGATAATTTGCAGATGTGGCTGTACCGCTCTGGCCTGCTGCAGAAAACGGTAAAACATTTTTTGCGCCGCGGCCGAGGGATTGGCTGTATCAAACACATCGCCCGCAATCAGCAGTACATCGGCGTCCTGCGCCTGTATTTGCTGACACAGCCAGTCCAGGAAATGCTGATGCTCCGCGCTGCGGTCAAATTGCTGCAGAGTCTGGCCCAGATGCCAGTCAGAAGTATGTAAAAGTCGCAAAGGGATTTCCTGTGAAGACGGTGCCAGCCAAAACGGCTATTTTCGCATGCGTCCGGCAAATAAGGCTAAAGCCGCGCCAAAAGCACAGGGGCTCTGTTAGCATCTCGGCTTATACCAGACCGACCTGAAGGCAGAATATGGTACCCAAAAGACAGACTGTGGCGGCGCGCAGTGGCAAATCGCCGGTGCAGGCCTATTTGCTGGGAGAGGATGTCGCTGTTTTGCAAGCGGCAGCTCAGCTTGCCGCCACACTGGAGAACAGCAAATCTGCTGGACGCTGGCGGCCAGTTTGCGCGGACAGCCAGGCATCATCGAGGTGGTACCTAGTATGAATAATCTGAGTGTACGCTTCGACAAAAGGCGTTACGATCCTGCGCAAATGCTGTCCGCCTTGCAGAAGCAATGGCAAACGCAGAGTGCCGCTGCTGATCCTGTTTCGCACGCTGCGTCTGCTCCGAGGTTGGTGCAGATACCGGTGCAGTATGGCGGTAAGGATGGTCCTGATCTGGCGCTGGTCGCCGTGCATTGCGGCATGTCACCAGCACAGGTGATTGCCGCTCACAGCGAGGCGGAATACCGGGTGTATTTTCTGGGCTTTCAGCCGGGCTTTGCATATCTCGGTAGTTTGCCTGAGTCGCTGTTCACACTGCGCCGGGCTGAACCCCGGCTCAGCGCGCCAGCTGGCTCGGTTGGTATAGGTGGTGCGCAGACCGGCATTTATACGGCTGCCAGCCCGGGTGGCTGGCAATTGACAGGGCGCACTGCTTTAGCCTTTTTGACCCTGCCCGCGCAGAACCCAGCTGGTTGCAAAGCGATGATCTGGCACGCTTTGTCCCCGTCACGTAAGGAGCGGCTGATGCTTGAACTAGTGCGCGCAGGATTGCACAACAGTGTGCAGGATCAGGGACCTTACGGTTTTCGTCATCTGGGTGTGGCGCAGGATGGGCGCATGAGTGCCGGTGCGACGCACTGAGCGGTGTATTTTTTACGATATTCAGGATAGCTACTATGTTTTCAATGTCCCTTGGTCAGTATGGATGTAGCCGTGTGTTGCGTCGTTGTGTGGGTATGAGCCTGTTTGGGCTGGCCTGTTTGGGTGGGCTGGCACAGGCGCAGCAGGCTGCGGTGCCAGACAGGGCGCCATCCGTGCAGACGCAATTGATGCATGATCTTTACACCTTGGCCGCGCCGGAGATGGCAGGGCGTGCGACCGATACGGCAGGAAACCGGCAGGCAGCGGCGTGGATCATGTCCCGTTTAGAGCAACTGGGCCTGCGTCCTTGTGGTGTGGATTTTATTCAGGAATTCCGTTTTACGGTGCGAGGTCAGGATAAACAGGGCAGGAATATTCTGGCCTGCCGCGCTGGCAGTGCGCCGGATCATGCCAGTCGCCCCATGCTGTTATTGTCGGCCCACTATGACCATCTGGGCGTGCACAATGGCAAAGTGCATCCTGGTGCAGATGATAATGCTTCCGGTGTGGCAGCTTTGCTCGCGATTGCAGGTGGATTACAGACTCAGCCTTTGCAGCATGATGTGGCGCTGGCATTCTTCGATGCAGAAGAACTGGGGCTGCAGGGCGCAAAGGCACTGATCGCCCAGCCAGTGCTGGATTTGCAGCGGGTGGCGCTGAATATCAATCTGGACATGGTCGGGCGCGGCGATCATGGGGAATTGTATGCAAGTGGCAGTTACCATACGCCGGCGCTGCGCGAATTGCTGCAGTCCTTGCCCGCCTCGCCGGACCTGCGCCTGAAGCTGGGACATGACAGACCGGAGCAGGGCCAGGATGACTGGACCACCCAGTCTGACCACTATCCCTTATTCCGGGCCGGGATACCGTTTTTGTACTTTGGGGTGGAAGACCATGCTGACTACCACCAGCCTGGTGATACGCCGGATAAAATCCAGCCCGCCTTTTATCAGGCTGCGGTCGACTTGATCGCGCAGGCGCTCAGGGCGGCGGATCAGCGGATACTACAAGGTGATTTGCAAGCTGGCCTGCAAGCCCGGAAAAAGAATGCTGCACCTGCTACTGTGAAGGGCGCACCCGGCTGAGGCCGGACTGGCGGTATCTGCGTATTTAGAATGCTAATTCGTGGTTTTAGCGACAAAAATCCTTTAACTGCTTTCTAAAGCCTTGCTTACTTAGGTCTATAATGCGCGCTGCAAAAAATGCGGGTTTTTTTATTGAACTATTGGTACACACGCCTACATGAACACACTTATCTGGTTTGTCATCCTGTATTGGGTGATTTCGGTTGGTATCGGCTTATATGCTGCGCGCTATGTAAATAACTCCAAGGACTTCGCTGTCGCTGGCCGCTCGCTGCCTATGTATGTGGTGACTGCCACCGTGTTTGCGACCTGGTTTGGTTCTGAGGCGGTGCTGGGGATTTCATCTACCTTCGTCAAAGAAGGGCTCAAGGGCGTGGTGGCTGATCCGTTTGGCTCATCCATGTGTCTGATCCTGGTTGGTCTGTTCTTTGCCAAACCACTGTACCGCATGAATTTGCTGACTATCGGTGATTATTACCGTAATAAGTTTGGCCGTGCAGTTGAAGTGCTGGTCACCCTGTGTATCGTGGTTTCGTATCTGGGCTGGGTAGCCGCACAGATTAAGGCACTGGGGCTGGTATTTAATGTCGTGTCCGGTGGCTATATTTCTATGGATGTGGGCATGGTGATCGGCGCTGCCAGTGTGTTGATATATACCCTGATGGGCGGTATGTGGTCGGTCGCGATTACCGATTTTTTACAAATGATCATCATCGTGATCGGCATGGTCTATATAGGCTGGGAAGTATCTGGCATGGTCGGTGGTGCCGGCGTGGTGATAGAGCATGCGGCCAATGCCGGTAAATTTGAATTCTGGCCAGCCCCGACCGCGCGTGAAATGCTGTGGTTCTTTGCTGCCTGGATCACCATGATGCTGGGCTCGGTACCGCAGCAGGACGTATTCCAGCGCGTAGCTTCATCTAAAAATGAAACCATCGCCGGACGCGCCTCGGTACTGGGTGGCTTGCTGTACTTTGGCTTTGCCTTTATTCCTATGTTCCTGGCCTACTCGGCCACGCTGATTGATCCTTCCATGGTGGCCAGCCTGATCGACAAGGATTCGCAGCTGATTTTGCCTACCCTGATCATGACCAAGGTGCCTATGCTGGCGCAGGTGATGTTCTTCGGTGCGCTGTTATCGGCGATTAAAAGCTGTGCCAGTGCGACTTTGCTGGCGCCATCGGTCACGTTCTCAGAAAATATTCTGAAGCCGTTTTTCCCGCAGCAAAGCGATAAGCAATTCCTGCGCATGATGCGTATCGTAGTCTTGCTGTTCACTACTGTGGTGACCCTGTTTGCAATGAATACCGATTCCAGTATTTATAAGATGGTGGAGAATGCTTATAAAGTCACACTGGTGGCAGCCTTTGTCCCGCTGGCTTTTGGCTTGTACTGGAAGCCTGCCACGGCGCAGGGGGCTTTGGTCTCCATCCTGCTCGGACTGAGCAGCTGGATTGCACTCGAAATCACCGCGCCGGAAGGCTTTTGGCCGCCGCAACTGGTGGGCGTGCTGATGAGTATGACGGGTATGCTACTGGGTTCTCTGTTGCCGCAATATACACGTAAAGCGGCGGAAGTCTGAATCAGGCTTGATGCAATGCGCAAATTTTCCGGTAAAACCTTTATAATTCAGGGTTTTATCAGTTTTTTAGGGCGAGAGTATGCCGATTTACGCTTATCGTTGCGAACAGTGTGGTTTTGCCAAAGATGTATTGCAAAAGATTTCTGATGCGCCGCTGACCGATTGTCCTGAGTGCGGCAAGTCTGCATTTAAGAAGCAGGTGACTGCGGCCGGTTTTCAGCTCAAGGGTAGTGGCTGGTATGTGACTGATTTCCGCGGTGGCTCGGGTGGCTCTGCTGCTTCAGGGGCATCAGGTGAATCTGCCAGTGTACCCGGTACGTCTGCACCTGCCGTCTCCAGCGAAGTGAAAACTGCGGCGGCACCTGTAGCACCTGCTGCAACCACTGCTGCGGCTACACCAGCGGCAGCCACTGCATCCGGCTCTGGCGACAGCGCCTGAGCACTTAAGCGCAGGTTGTAAGGACCGATTTTTTTGATCAACATAGAATGTTCACCATGCGTAAATATTTCCTGACGGGCTTACTGATACTGGTTCCACTGGCGATTACGCTATGGGTGCTGCATGCCATCATCAGCACCATGGATCAGTCTCTGTTGTTATTGCCGCCACAATGGCGCCCGAAAGAATTGTTCGGCTTTCAGATGCTGGGTTTCGGTGCCGTGCTGACGGTGCTGATTATTTTCCTGACCGGTTTGCTGGCGCAGAACTTCATCGGCAATTATGTGGTGCGGGTATGGGAAGGTTTGCTCAAGCGTATCCCTATCGTTAACTCGATTTACTCCAGTGTGAAACAGGTGTCGGATACGCTGTTCTCTTCGTCCGGCAATGCCTTCCGCAAAGCCGTGCTGATAGAGTATCCGCGTCAGGGTTCCTGGAGTATCGGCTTTCTGACTGGCGTGCCGGGTGGCGACGTAGTGAATCACCTTAAAGGCGATTACGTCAGCGTGTATATACCCACCACGCCAAATCCGACTTCCGGTTTTTTCCTGATGGTGCCTAAGGCAGATGCCATAGAACTCAATATGAGTGTGGATGAAGCACTCAAATACATCGTTTCCATGGGCGTGGTGGCTCCCGAGCATCAACCACCAAAATAAGATAGCGCGGAATTCTGCGCTTCCTACACATTATTAATTTTGAAAACAGACAGGTAAGAAATATGTCCATGCGTACCCATTACTGTGGCCTCACTACTGAGGAATTACTCGGCCAAACCGTCAGCCTGTGCGGCTGGGTGCATCGTCGTCGTGATCACGGCGGTGTGATTTTTATCGATCTGCGCGATCGCGAAGGCTTGGTGCAGGTGGTTTGCGATCCGGATCGTGCGGATGTGTTTGCCGCAGCTGAAACGGTACGTAATGAATACTGCCTGCGCATCACTGGTCTGGTTCGCGCACGTCCTGAAGGCACAGGTAATGCAAATCTGAAATCCGGCAAAATCGAAGTGCTGGCGCATCAGGTAGAAATCCTGAATGCTTCCGTTACGCCACCGTTCCAGCTGGATGATGACAACCTGTCTGAAACTACACGTCTGACACATCGCGTACTGGATCTGCGTCGCCCACAGATGCAAAACAATCTGCGTCTGCGTTACAAAGTCGCGATGGAAGTGCGTAAGTTCCTGGATTCGAACGGCTTCATCGATATCGAAACACCGATGCTGACTAAATCGACACCGGAAGGCGCACGTGATTACCTGGTGCCATCACGTGTGAACGCCGGTGAATTCTTCGCCTTGCCACAATCGCCGCAATTGTTTAAACAATTGCTGATGGTGGCTAACTTTGACCGTTACTATCAGATCACCAAGTGCTTCCGTGACGAAGACCTGCGTGCTGACCGTCAGCCAGAATTTACCCAGATCGACTGCGAAACATCCTTCATGTCTGAGCAGGAAATCCGCGACATGTTCGAAGGCATGATTCGTCTGGTATTCAAAAATACCCTGAACATCGATCTGCCTGACCCATTCCCGGTCATGGAATATGCGGAAGCCATGGGCCTGTATGGTTCCGATAAACCGGATATGCGCGTCAAACTGCAGTTCACAGAACTGACCGACGTAATGAAAGACGTAGACTTCAAAGTCTTCTCCGGTGCAGCCAATATGCACAATGGCCGCGTGGTTGGTATGCTGGTACCGGGCGGTGCCAACATGCCACGTTCTGAAATCGACGCTTACACCCAGTTTGTCGCGATTTACGGCGCTAAAGGTCTGGCCTACATCAAGGTCAACGAACTGGCAAAAGGCCGTGATGGTCTGCAATCGCCTATCGTCAAAAACATCCACGATGCCGCGTTGAGCCAGATTCTGGAACGCACCGGCGCAAAAGATGGCGATCTGATTTTCTTCGGTGCCGACAAAGCCAAGGTCGTCAACGATGCGATCGGCGCACTGCGCGTGAAAATCGGTCACAGCGAATTCGGTAAATCCAATGGCTTGTTCGACGACGTCTGGAAGCCACTGTGGGTGATCGACTTCCCTATGTTTGAACATGATGAAGAAAACGACCGCTGGGCCGCTGTGCATCATCCTTTCACTGCACCAAAAGATGGTCACGAAGACTTGATGGAAACTGATCCGGGCAAATGTATCGCTAAAGCCTACGACATGGTTCTGAACGGTTGGGAACTGGGTGGTGGTTCTGTGCGTATTCACCGTGCTGATGTACAAAGCAAGGTATTCCGTGCTTTGAAGATCAGCGACGACGATGCAAAACTGAAATTCGGCTTCCTGCTGGACGCACTGCAATACGGCGCGCCTCCACACGGTGGTCTGGCTTTCGGTCTGGATCGTATCGTGACCATGATGGCCGGTGCTGAGTCTATCCGTGACGTGATCGCTTTCCCGAAAACACAACGTGCACAAGACTTGCTGACCCATGCACCATCCCCGGTCGATGAAAAACAATTGCGTGAACTGCACATCCGTTTGCGCGCAGCTGAACCAGCCATCAAGGCCTGATGCAGCCTGTCCTGCTGATGTAAGGCAGGATCCTCAGATTAAAAAGCGCGGATGATGTCCGCGCTTTTTTTTCAGGCTGCGACGATGGCCGCAATGTATCGAACAAGGAAATCAGGATGTCGGCCACATGGACACTACGTCCTGCCGTAGTGAGTGATGCAAACCGGCTGGCCGTGCTCGCGGCGCAGGTCTGGACCCATACTTACTGCAAGCAGGGCATTAATCAGGATATCGCTGCATATGTGCTGAGCAGCCTCACGCCTGCTGCTTTTCTGGCTACGCTAAATCAGCCGCAATTGCGCCTGACTGTGGTGGAGCAGGGTGGATTCTTGCTGGCTTACGCTTTGATGGATACCGCGAGTAGTGCCGCTCTCAACGCGACTGAGCGTGCGCAGTCCGCTTATGGCGTGGAACTGGCGACTCTGTATGTGCAAGCCCATGCAGCCGGGCAGGGCATAGGCAGCGCTTTGCTGCAGCATGCAGAGCAGCTCGCAGCGAGCCGGCAAGCGCGGCTATGGCTAAAGGTCAATGCGGAAAATACCCAGGCGATCCGTTTTTATGAAAAACACGCTTATCAACGCCTGGGTGACTGGTATTTTGAGCTCGGTGAGGGGCGTTATCTGAATTACCTGATGGGGCAATAGCAAACGGTGGAAAGGATGACGACCGTTGTAAGGTGAAAGTTACAATTTTTACATATTGAAAAGATCACTTTTCGCCTTGCTTAGTGTAAATTTCCCGTTTTCTAATGCTACTCAGGATAGGATACATGACACTGCGCACCACTACCCCGTATCACATTGGCTTATGCCTGATCACCGTGCTCGCACTGAGTGCCTGCGGTGAGAAAAAAACCGAGCTCGGACAAGGTACTTCGGAGGTCACAGGCTCAGCCGGTCCGGCAGGTGCCAAAGGTGCCAGTAAATCCCTGACGCAATGCAGCGCGCCGGTCGCCACACTGGCGATGGTAGAAAATCCCAATGGTTATACCTTACAGAGTTCGTATAATCTGCCGACTTCGCCGGTGCCGCTGATCCGTTTGCTGGCGCAGCAAAGTGGCTGCTTCCGCGTGGTGGACCGCGCTTCCGGTTTAAAGTCTGTGATACAGGAGCAGGATTTGCAGGCGCAAGGCATTATCCGCAAGAACACCACGGTGCATAAGGGCAAAGGCTACGAGGCGCAATACACCATGATCCCCAGCCTGACGTTTTCAGAAAGCCACGCCGGAGGCGGCATAGGCGCCATCATGGGTATGATCCCTTTCCTTAAAAATTTCACGGGTTATGCCGAGAAAGTCACTTTCAAAGAGGCGCAAGTCGCCTTGCTGCTCACTGACAATGAGACCACGGAGCAAATTGCGGCGGCGACCGGGGCCGCCAAATCCACCGATCTCGGCATGGGTGGCCTGAGCTTCGGTGCAGGTGGCGGCGGTCTGGGCGCTGGCTGGAGTAATACCAACGAAGCCAAAGTCATCGTGGCGGCTTTTTTGGATGCGCATAATAAACTGGTGAGCCAGGTACAGCATTTACAGAGCAAAGAATTGCCACCTGCAGTACCGAAGAAATAAGCGAAGCGTATCGCCAGTAAAAGGCTGACAGTGTGAGCTGTCAGCCTTTTTGCTATGTTGCGGTTTAGTCAGCTTAAGACGGTGAGGAGGCAGAGTTTTTTTTGCATCGCACAGTAGCAGCGGCGATTGTCTGAAATCTGTTGGCTGTTGAGTCAGAGTAGAAAAATGCAATGATAGTTTTAATTAAGAAATATTGCGCTGCATTAAGTTAAGTATTGTCAATTCTCCATAAGGCCCTTATTTTCCTCCAGGAAAGTGCTATAACTTACACATCAAACCGATTGATTGTTCAGCACTTTTAGGAGCCCACATGAAACTACGTTCTGCCTCCCTCGCCGCCAGCGTTTTCGGTGTCGCTGTTTTCTTCTCGGGCCTGGCCAGTGCGGCCGAACACGGCAGCGAAGCCGAAGCGCAGAAAATGGTGAAAGACGGTATCGCGCTGGTGAAATCAGCCGGTGCAGACAAAGCCTATAAAACCTTTACCGAACATCCTGATGGCGCGTTTAAAGACCGCGACCTGTATGTATTCGCCTATGATTTTGAGGGAAATTGCCTGGCGCAGGGAGCGAATGCCAAGATGGTGGGGAAAAATTTATTAGGCATGAAAGATGTGGACGGCAATGCCTTCATCAAAGGCATGATAGACATGGTTAAAGCTTCGGGTAAAGGCTGGTATGGACCCTATAAATTCAATAATCCTGCCACCCAGTCCTATGATCTGAAAAAATCCTATTGTGAGCGTGGTGCAGGAGACAGCATGCTATGCGTGGGCGTCTACGCATCTAAATAAAAGGACTGACGCAAAACGGCCTCAGCTGCGTTTTGGCTCCTTGTCCTGCTTAGCGTACTGCCTGCGTCGCCAGGCCTTGCAGGGACAATTTTGCGCAATTCCTCAATGAAAATCAAAACGAGAGTTGGCATGGCGTCTCATCAGCGCCATGCTTTTTTTTGTCGATTTGTTGGGATCAGGTAGCTGCAGTAATCATAGCCAGTTTGCTGCCCAGTGCCGCTCACAGCACCGTGACCGAAACCAGTTAGAATAGCGTTGTTGCTGACTTCGGAATGAAGATCCATGATGCCTCCGCCTTTGCTGTGACGGCTGTGTCGGTTTTGACTTCCGGTCAGTGTTGATGAAGGTTCTGCTTCTGACTTGTTGCTATGCCCTATAAAATTCCTGAGTCTGTACTGGTCGTGATTTATACCCCTGCGCTGGATGTACTCTTGCTGGAGCGCGCTGATAAGCCTGGCTTCTGGCAATCTGTCACTGGCTCCAAAGATACGCCCGATGAGGCGCTGGCGTATACCGCAGCGCGTGAAGTGGCAGAAGAAACCGGGATAGACGCAAGCCTGCATCGCTTGCATGACTGGGAACTGTGCAATGTCTATGACATTTACCCGGTCTGGCGCCACCGTTATGCGCCGGGTGTGACGCGAAATACTGAGCATGTATTCGGACTGTGTGTGGATGCGATTCAGGCGGTCAGACTGGCGCCGCGCGAACATTTGCAGTATCGCTGGCTGCCCTGGCATGCGGCTGCCGATGCCTGTTTTTCACCCTCCAATGCGGAAGCCATTTTGCAGCTGCCGCGCCTGCATGCTAAGTTTCATCCCGGGTCTGTTGAACAGATTGTCAGCGTATGACACTTAAAATCGCCAGCTACAATATTCATAAAGGCGTCAGCGCATTTGGCCGTCAGGCCCGTATCCATCATTTAAAAGATGCGATTGCTACGCTGGATGCGGATCTGGTGTTTTTACAGGAAGTACAGGGGCAGCACGACTTGCATGCCCGCCGTCACGCACTGTGGCCGCAACAGGCACAACATGAATTCCTGGCCGGAGATTCGCATCATGCCGCCTATGGCATGAATGCCGTTTATAACCACGGACACCATGGCAATGCGCTGCTGAGCCGCTTCCCGATTCACTCTCAGGCTAATCACGATGTGTCTGACCATGCTTATGAACAGCGTGGCATTTTGCATGCCGTGGTCGATCATCCGGCTGCCGCCATCCATTGTTTCGTGATTCATCTGGGTTTGTTTGCCGCCAGCCGCAAACGCCAGATTGCGGCGCTGATCGCGACCATAGAACGCGATACACCAAGCGATGCACCGCTGATTATTGCGGGCGACTTCAACGACTGGAATCAGCGTCTGAGTCAGGATTTATACACAGCGCTGGGTGTGCGCGAGGCATTTGACATCGATGCCGGGCACCGGCATCCCGCATTTTTACCGGCCAGTCTGCATCGTTTGTGGAAGCCATCGCGCCCCAGTCATGCCAGAACTTTTCCGGCTGGCTTACCCTGGCTCTGCCTGGATCGCGTGTATCTGCGCGGCTTTGAAGTCAGCCAGGCGCAGGTACTTAGCGGTAAGCCCTGGACAAGTTTATCGGATCATGTGCCGATCAGCGCTGAATTGCAGTTACTGCAGCCGGGGCAGCCTGAGCGATGAGTAAGCTAACGTTCATCGATGGCAACGATGTGCGCCTGCTACGATCAGGCAAGGAATTTTTTCCAGAATTGCTGGGCGCGATACATGCCGCGCAGCAGGAAATTTATCTCGAAACCTATATCTTCACTGCCGACCCGACGGCCAACCAGGTCAGGGATGCGCTGATGGCGGCAGCCCGCCGTGGCGTGACCGTCCGGGTCGTGATTGACTGGCTGGGCAGTGGCAGGGCAGCAGCAGAAACGCTGGTGGCTGAGTTATGCGCTGCCGGTGTGGCCGCACGTTGTTTCAATCCCTGGTTCCGCCGTGGGCTGGCGCGTACCCACCGCAAAATTCTGGTGGCGGACCGTGCCGTCGCACTGCTTGGCGGCTTGAATATTATTGATGATCTGGTGTCGGATGATGGCTGGGACTTGCCTCTCCCTTATCCACGCTGGGATTTTGCCGTCAGCCTGCGTGGGCCCCTGGTGAATCTTGTGTTTCATGAGGTGGATGCGCAATGGCGGCGTACCGGTAAGCTCAATTTACGCGCCCGTTTTGCATTGATGCGCGATTTACATCAGGAAGCTAAAGTCGCGCGCACCCGTTTGAGCCCGGCTGCCTTGCTGGTCCGCGACAATCTGCGTAACCGCAGCACTATCCAAAAAGCTTATCTGCAGGCGCTGGGGCAGGCGAGGCAGCGTGCGATCCTGGTCACGCCGTATTTTGCGCCGGGCCGCAAATTTCGCCGTGCTTTGACTGCCGCCGCCAGCCGTGGTGTGCAGGTGACACTGGTGGTCGGGGTCGGACAATTTGCCTTACAGGATGCGGTGGCGCAGTCCTATTATCCCAGCCTGTTACGGCAGGGCGTGAGGATCATCGAATATCATAAAACCCAATTGCATGCGAAAGTCGCGATTGTCGATGATGACTGGGCGACGGTGGGCTCGAGTAATTTTGACGCGCTCAGCCTGTTCCTGAATCATGAGGCCAATATCGTGATTCAGGATGCTGAATTTACCGCTGAATTGGAAGCTGAACTCAATCAGGGGATCGCCGACGGCACCGAAGTGCAGGAAGCGGATTTTTCCAGCTTGCCGTGGACGCGCAAGCTATGGAATGGCTTCGCTTTTCTGGTTTACCGCAACCTGATGCGCATCATGACTTCCGGGCATTACGGCTGATGACGCTGCTACACGGCATAGATTTCACTTCCGCACCCAGCCGTCGTAAGGGTATTACGATCGCGACTGCAGTAGCGCAGGACGGTATGCTGACGCTGAGTGGCCTCACGACGCTGCCTGGTCTGGCTGAATTCTCCGCGTGGTTACAGCAACAGGAACACTGCGTGGCCGCGTTTGATCTGCCGTTTTCACTGCCACGTGAATTGATCGAGCATCAGGGCTGGTCACAGCACTGGCCCGCGCTGATCGCTGAGCTGAGCACGCTGAGCCGTGCCGGTTTGCGTGAGGTCTGCAAAGCCTTTTGCGATGCCAGACCGGCCGGCAACAAGTTTGCCCACCGCGCCACCGACCGGCCCGCCGGATCTTCACCTTCGATGAAATGGGTTAATCCACCCGTCGCCTACATGCTGCATGCGGGCATGCCGCTGATATTACAAGCTGGCTTTTCGGTGCCAGGCATGCATATGGCGGAATCGCACAAAATTGCGCTGGAAGCCTATCCCGGCATGGTCGCGCGCAGCATTACCCGGCTGTCGTATAAAAGCGATGATAAAGCGAAGCAGGATGCATCCCGTACAGAGCAGCGCAGCCGCATCATCGCTGCCATCGAAGCGGGGGCTACACCCTGGCAAACTCCTTTATCGCTGGGGCAGTGGCGCGATGCGATTCTGGCCGATGGCAGTGCCGATTTACTCGATGCGGTGCTGTGTCTGCTGCTGGCGGGCTGGGCCTGGCAGCGCCGGGAACAACAGTTTGGCTTGCCGGCTTTTGATGCGCTGGAAGGCTGGATCGCAGGTTGTGAGCTGGCTGCCATCTGAGTACCTGTGTGCCGGGCCGCCAACGCAGCACAGAAATGGCTTGTAATTCACCTGAGGCTGCAATACATTGCTTCAAAATAGAATGAACGTACGAAAATTTTTGGGCGCCTGACTGCCAGTCAGCGGACTGCACCATCTTCGTTTTACCTATCCCCATGACAGACACAACCCGTATTGATAAATGGCTATGGGCTGCGCGTTTTTTTAAAACCCGCAGTCTGGCCACCCACGCCGTCGAGTTAGGCCGCGTGTTGCAAAATGAACAGAGAGTTAAACCGGCGCACAGCGTGAAACCCGGCGACCTGATCCAGGTCACGCATGGTGAGCAAACCTGGGAAGTCCATGTGGTGCGCATCCTCGAAATGCGCGGGCCAGCAGCGGTGGCGCAGACCATGTATCAGGAAACCGAGGACAGTCTGGCGCGCCGTCACACGCAGGCTGAGAACCGCAAGTATTACCGCGAGCCGGCTGCAGCGATACAGGGGCGACCGACCAAGCGGGATCGCCGTCAGCTCGACTTTGACCGATCCTGAGTCGCCGGGACGCTTGCAATCACTGACAACATTGAAAAAACAGCCGGAGCCTGAAGCAATGAAATACCGCTGTCGCAAAACAAATAGATACTCTCCTCTAAAGGCGGAAAGCAGTTTGACTTTTCATGCGCTCTGACTAATAGTACGAGCGTTCGATTAATTCACTCGTTTGCATATTTTTGCTAAACGTAAAGCATTTCAAAATAAGCAATGTAATATGAATATGACATCGAAATTCATGCGCAAAGGGGAATTGACCCGCGCGGCTATCCTGGACGTAGCACTGGATGCCGCCAGTCGTGACGGCATAGAAGGCCTGACTATAGGCTTGCTGGCTGACAAGATGAACATGAGTAAGTCCGGCGTATTTGCCCATTTCGGCTCACGCGAGGATTTACAGATCGAAGTGTTGAAGCTGTATCACCATCACTTCGAGCAGGAAGTGTTCTACCCGAGTATGAAAGAAGAGCGTGGCTTACCGCGCCTGCAGTCGATGTTTGCATTGTGGATTAAGCGCGTGACGGTGGAAATCGCCTCCGGTTGCATCTACATCAGTGGTGCGGCGGAATACGATGACCGGCCTGGTCCGATCAGGGATGAACTGGTCGGCATGGTCAGAGCCTGGCAGGGTGCATTGCACCGCGCTGCCACCCAGGCAATTCAGCTTGGGCATTTGCGCGCCGGGGTCGATCCGGAACAGATAGTGTATGAAATGTATGGCCTGATACTGGCGTTACACCACGATGCGCGTTTCTTGCGCAAACCTGGCAGTGTCGACCGGGCCCAGGCAGGTTTTGAACGTATGATCGAATGCTATGCACCAGTCGGAGAAGCTGCGTAAGCCGATACCAGACTGTTTTTTTTCAGTAGCGACAGGGGCGCTTGTCATGTGCCGGACATGCCTGTCACTAGTTTCGTAAATTTAACTATTTAATTTTGCCGTCAGGAGATAATCATGGGTCAATATATCGCTCCATTGCGTGATATGCAGTTTGTGTTGCATGAATTACTGAATGTCGAATCCGAGCTCAAGCAATTGCCAGCACACGCGGAAGTCGATGCCGATATCATCAACCAGATTCTGGAAGAAGGCGGCAAATTCACCTCTGAAGTACTGTTCCCGCTGAACCATTCCGGTGACCGCGAAGGCTGCCACCACGATAAAGCAGCGCATACCGTCACCACACCAAAAGGCTTTAAAGAAGCCTACGAACAATACATCGCTGCAGGCTGGCCTGCTTTGTCCTGCGACCCGGAATACGGTGGTCAGGGCTTGCCGCTGGTCGTCAACAATTCTTTCTATGAAATGCTGAACTCGGCTAACCAGGCATGGACCATGTACCCAGGTCTGTCCCATGGCGCCTACGAGTGCATCCATGAGCACGGCACAGACGAACAAAAATCGCTGTACCTGCCTAAACTGATTTCCGGCGAATGGACAGGCACCATGTGTCTGACCGAGCCACACTGCGGTACCGATCTGGGCCTGCTGCGTTCTAAAGCAGAACCACAGGAAGATGGCACTTACAAAATCACTGGCGCTAAGATTTTTATCTCTGCCGGTGAACACGACATGTCACACAATATCGTCCATCTGGTACTGGCACGTCTGCCAGGCGCACCGGAAGGTTCGAAAGGTATTTCCCTGTTCATCGTGCCTAAGTTCCTGCCGAATGCAGATGGTTCTAACGGTGCACGTAACCCGATTTTCTGTGGCGCGATCGAAGAAAAAATGGGTATCCACGGTAACTCTACCTGCCAGATGAATCTGGATGGCGCAACTGGCTGGCTGATCGGCGGCCCGCACAAAGGTCTGAACGCGATGTTCGTGTTCATGAACGCAGCGCGTCTGGGCGTTGGTATGCAAGGTCTGGGTCTGACTGAAGTCGCGTATCAAAACGCGCTGGTGTATGCAAAAGACCGTATCCAGATGCGTAGCCTGTCCGGCCCGAAAGCACTGGACAAACCAGCTGATCCTATCATCGTGCACGCTGACGTACGCCGCATGCTGCTGACCGCTAAAGCCTATGCTGAAGGTGCGCGCGCATTCTGCTCTTACGTCGCACTGCAACTCGACAAAGAACTGAACCACCCAGACGAAGCAACCCGTAAAGATTGCGCTGACGAAGTCGCTCTGCTGACACCTATCGTCAAAGCCTTTATCACTGACAATGCATGGACGTCGACTTCTGAATGTCTGCAAGTGTACGGTGGCCACGGCTTTATCGCAGAATGGGGCATGGAGCAGTATGTCCGTGACGCACGTATTAACATGATTTACGAAGGCACCAATACCGTCCAGTCGCTCGATTTGCTGGGTCGTAAAATCCTGATGGATAACGGTGCAAAACTGCGTAAATTCGGCGCTAAAGTACAAGCCTTCGTTGAAGCCAACGGCACTAACGAAGCACTGGCTGAATTCGTGACACCACTGGCTGAGCTGGGCGATAAAGTCACTAAGCTGACCATGGAAATCGGTATGAAAGCCTTCCAGAATCCAGACGAAGTCGGTGCTGCTGCCGTGCCTTACCTGCGTGTAGTTGGTCATCTGGTATACAGCTATTTCTTTGCACAAATGGCGAAAATCGCTCTGGAAAAACAGGATTCCGGCGATACATTCTACAAAGCGAAACTGGCGACCGTACGTTTCTACTTCGCCCGTCTGTATCCTGAAACAGCGATGCTGATCCGTCAGGCACGTTCCGGTTCCGCTAACCTGTTGTCGCTCGAAGCAGATTTGTTCTGATGTTTTAATACCCGGGGTGTGCATTGCACGCTGCGGGTTGGTAGTGATGTGTGATGACACACCATGATCTTCCGGATTGGCAGGCTGCGCAGTGCGCGGCCTGTCGGTTCAGCCCGCTGTTGAGGGAAAAGATCATTCACAGATAATTTGCTTTTCGTTGTTTTACGAATTTCAACCGAGGTTAAAAATGACCAATTTCATCGTTAAAAAAGTCGCTGTTCTGGGCGCCGGCGTGATGGGTGCGCAGATTGCCGCTCACTGCGTCAATGCAAAAGTACCTGTAGTCCTGTTCGATCTGCCAGCAAAAGAAGGTCCAAAAAACGGCATCGTTCTGCGCGCGATAGAAAACCTGAAAAAACTCAATCCTGCTCCTTTGGGTAACAAAGATGATGCAGCATTAATCGAAGTCGCCAATTACGAAGACAACCTCGATGTACTGGCTGGCTGCGATCTGATTATTGAAGCCATCGCTGAGCGCATGGACTGGAAACATGACCTGTACAAAAAGGTTGCTCCACACATTGCGCCAAACGCAATCTTCGCATCGAATACTTCCGGTCTGTCCATTACTGCCTTGTCTGAAGGCTTCGAGGCAGAACTGAAAGCCCGTTTCTGCGGCGTACACTTCTTCAATCCACCACGCTATATGCACCTGGTGGAACTGATTCCTACCGTGTCTACCCGTGCTGAAATCATCGACCAGCTCGAAGGCTTCCTGACCACCACGCTGGGTAAAGGCGTGGTACGCGCTAAAGACACACCGAACTTCATCGCTAACCGCGTTGGTATTTTCGGTATGCTGGCCACCATCTATGAAGCAGAAAAATTTGGTCTGACCGTAGACGTAGTGGATGATCTGACCGGTAAAAAACTGGGCCGTGCTTCTTCCGGTACTTTCCGTACTGCCGACGTTGTTGGTCTGGACACCATGGGTCATGTAATCAAAACCATGCAGGACAACCTGGCGGATGATCCTTTCTTCGCTGTCTACAAAACGCCGGACGTGCTGGCTAAGCTGGTAGCGGCGGGCGCGCTGGGTTCCAAGACCGGTGCCGGTTTCTACAAAAAAGTCGGTAAAGACATCCAGCGTCTGGATTTCGCATCCGGCGAATATGTCGCGGGTGGTGCCAAGGCAGACGACGTAGTTGCGCGTATGCTCAAGGAAAAAGATCCGGTCAAGAAAATGAAGACTCTGCGTGAATCCAGCCACGTACAGGCACAGTTCCTGTGGGCGATTTTCCGCGATGCTTTCCACTACATCGCTGTGCATGGCGCGACGATCGCTGACAATGTACGCGATATCGACTTCGCAATGCGCTGGGGCTTTGGCTGGAACGTGGGTCCGTTTGAAACCTGGCAGGCATCTGGCTGGCAGGAAGTGGCAGGCTGGGTGAAAGAAGATATTGAAGCAGGTAAGGCACTGTGCAACACACCATTGCCAGCCTGGGTATTCGATGGCCGCACCGGCGTACACAGCGCCGAAGGTTCCTGGTCGCCAGTCAGCAGCAGCTATGTACCACGCTCTGCACTCAAGGTATATGACCGTCAGGTATTCCGTGCACCGGTACTGGGTGCAGGCGCAGAGAGCGGTGCCAATGCCGGCACGACTTTCTTCGAAGATGAATCGGTTCGTATCTGGCACCAGAACGATGACGTGCTGATCCTGTCCATGAAAACCAAGATGCACGTGATAGGCCCAGGCGTGATCGAAGGCATGGAAAAAGCCATCGCTGAAGCCGAGAAGAATTTTAAAGGTCTGGTGATCTGGAGTGCGGATGCAGCCGATGGCGGCGCGTTCTCTGCCGGTGCTGATCTGCAAGCGATGCTGCCGCTGTTCATGTCCGGTGGTATCAAGGCGATTGAGCCTGCGATCTCCCGTCTGCAAAATGCCCATCAGGCACTGAAATACGCGAACATCCCGGTCGTGGCTGCGGTGTCCGGTCTGGCACTGGGTGGCGGTTGCGAATTGATGATGCATGCTGCGAAGCGTGTGGCATCGATCGAATCCTACATCGGTCTGGTAGAAGTCGGCGTTGGTCTGGTTCCAGGCGGTGGTGGTCTGAAAGAAGCCGCAGTACGTGCTGCAGCGGATGCCAAAGGCACAGACTTGCTGCAATTCCTGAAAAACTACTTCACCAATGCAGCGACTGCAGCGGTCTCCAAATCTGCGCTGGAAGCGAAGAAAATGGGTTACCTGTCTGACAGCGACGTAATCGTGTTCAACCCATATGAATTGCTGCATGTAGCGAAGGTAGAAGCACGTGCGATGTTCGATGCGGGCTACCGTGCACCGATGAAAAAACTGGTGCCTGTGACTGGCCGTCATGGCATCGCGACTATCGGCGCACAGTTGATCAATATGCGTGACGGTGGCTTCATCTCTGCGCATGACTTCAAACTTGGCAAGATGATTGCAGAAGTAGTTTGCGGTGGCGATATCGACAATGGCAGTCTGGTCAGCGAACAATGGTTGCTCGATATGGAGCGTAAAGCGTTTATGGAATTGCTGAATCATCCGAAAACGCAAGAGCGCATCATGGGCATGATGCAAACCGGCAAACCAGTACGTAACTAATTAAAAGCTTAAAGACCAAAAACCCTTGGACACAGAGACACGGAGACACAGAGATAGCACAGAGAGCACCCTGTAGTGTTGACTTGCTCTGTTTTTCCTCTGTGTCTCTGTGCCTCTGTGGTGAGGGGTTTTTGAAGATTAAGCCTGAGCTGACCTTAACGAATTGAGGTAATCAAAAATGACTAAACAACTCCAAGACGCGTATATCGTCTCTGCTACCCGTACCCCTATCGGTAAATCCGGTCGCGGTATGTTCCGTAACACCCGTCCGGACGACCTGCTGGTGCGCGTACTGCAATCGGCTATGGCACAGGTACCGAATCTGGATCCTAAGCTGGTTGAAGACGCGATTGTTGGCTGCTCCTTCCCGGAAGGCGCACAGGGTCTGAATCTGGCACGTATGGGCGTATTGCTGGCTGGTTTGCCGAATACCATCGGTGGCGTCACCATCAACCGTTACTGCGCATCCGGTATCACTGCCGTGGCGATGGCAGCGGACCGCATCCGTGTTGGTCAGGCTGATGTGATGATCGCAGCTGGCGTGGAATCCATGTCTATGGTGCCTATGATGGGCAGCAATCCATCCATGAACATGGCGATCCTGAACGATGAAAACGTCGGCATGGCTTACGGCATGGGTCTGACAGCTGAAAAAGTCGCACAGCAATGGAAAATCTCGCGTGAAGCGCAGGATGCATTTGCGCTGCAATCTCACCAGCGCGCAATCGCTGCGCAGAATGCGGGTTACTTCGATGCAGAAACCACTTCCGTGGACATCATCGACCGTGTACCAAATCTGATCACTGGCGAAATCGAACTGAAAACCCGCACGGTGAGCCGTGATGAAGGCGCACGTCCAGACACCACCATCGAAGGCCTGGCACGTCTGAAGCCAGTATTCGCCGCCAAAGGTTCTGTCACTGCCGGTAACAGCTCCCAGACTTCCGATGGCGCAGGTGCTTTGCTGATCGTCAGCGAAAAAATCCTCAAGCAGTTCAACCTGACACCGCTGGCACGTTTCGCGTCTTTCGCAGTACGTGGCGTACCACCGGAAATCATGGGTATCGGTCCTAAAGAAGCGATCCCTGCTGCTTGCCGTGCTGCTGGTATCACTCAGGATCAGATCGACTGGTTTGAACTGAATGAAGCGTTTGCAGCACAATCGCTGGCCGTGGTGCAGGATCTGGGTCTGGACCCAGCCAAGGTCAACCCTATGGGCGGCGCGATCGCTCTGGGTCACCCACTCGGCGCAACCGGTGCCATCCGTTCCGCTACCACTATCCATGCGCTGCATCGTAACAACCTGAAATACGGTATGGTCACGATGTGCGTGGGTACCGGTATGGGCGCAGCAGGTATTTTCGAACGCTGCTGATAGTCCGCATTGGGTTCTGAAAAAAACCGCACAGAGCGATTTGTGCGGTTTTTTTTCAGACCGGAAGTCCGCGCAGCCGCTGGCTGCTGGCGCTACAATGCCAGGCATGCAAACACCTCACATTACAGAATTCAGAACATATAACGGGACACAACATGGATATTCAGACTCAGACCGAACAAGGCGTATTGACCATACAGTTCAATCGTCCGGAAAAAAAGAACGCGATCACCCAAAGCATGTACCAGACCATGGCCGATGCCTTGCGTGCAGCGGAAACCGATAGCGCAGTGCGCGCCATCCTGATCACCGGCCAGCCAGAGATTTTCACGGCAGGCAATGATCTGGAAGACTTCATGAAAAACGCCAGCAGCTTTGCCACCAGCACCGCAGTACCACCGGTGTATCAATTCATGCAGGCGCTGAATGAATCCAGCAAGCCAGTCATCGCAGCCGTGTCTGGTGCAGCAGTGGGTATCGGTACCACCTTGCTCATGCATTGTGACCTGATTTATCTGGCCGATAATGCCAAGCTGTCCATGCCTTTCACGCAACTGGGTCTGTGCCCGGAATTCGCATCCAGCATGGTGTTCCAGCAAATCGTCGGTTATCAGCGCGCAGCAGAAAAACTGATGCTGGGCGAGGCCTTCAGCGCACAGGAAGCGATGGAGATGGGCTTTGTGAACAAGGTATTGCCTTTGGCTGAATTACTGCCTTATGCGCAGCAGGTCGCCGCTAAACTGGTCGCGCTGCCAGCAGCCTCCATCCGCGTTACCAAGCGCCTGATGAAGGCGAACCAGCCAGCTGCGATTCAAGCCAAGATGGTTGAAGAGAACCAGCATTTTGCCGCGATGCTGGCGGCACCGGAAGCGCGTGAAGCCTTCATGGCATTCTTCCAAAAACGCAAACCGGATTTCAGTCAGTTCAATTAAGCTGACACCGGCCTGCAACGCAAGCTTGCGGTAGTCGCACCAACGAATATGTGCATAAGGCCAGCATCATGCTGGCCTTATGCACATTCTGAGTCGGGCTGTCGGATTTACAGTATGCCGGGCAGGAACTGGATGCCGGTACGTTTCACCAATTCTTCATAGCTGATAGGCTTGCCCGCTTTGGCATCGTCAGCGTTTTCCACCCAATACGCCCAGGCCCGTTTTTCGGCCGGGTCATACATCAGTTTGTATAAATACTTAGGCACCCAGACCTGGTTCCTGCCTATGGTTTGTGGCTGCTTGTCGAATACCGGGCCAGTCACGATGTAGACATCACCGGTGGCGCGCATCGCGTATTTGCGTGCGGCTTTTTCGATATTGGCCCAGGTCTTGCGATTATTTTCAGGTGCTTGCGGCACCATATTCGCCAGAGAAAAACTCTGTGCCATACCTTCATCGCTGGACATATCCCCGGCTGGCGCCATGTGGCCACGGTCAAAACCGGAGCCTTTGTAATCATCCAGTTCAGCCCGTTCTGCCCGTGGCAGACGTGCATCGGCGAAGAAACGATTGGTTCTTTCCTTGTCCTGTGCGTCCAGCACACTGCGCCGGTTCAGCTTCTCTGCGACATACAGCGGGGTGCGGCTTTTACCGGAATGCATGATGGCAAATGCTGAGAAACACAGCGGACGCGTCATCAGCGCTTGATCATTCGGAATCACAGGTACTGTTTCTTTGGCAAAAAACTGGCGGCAATCTGAAAACGGGGTGGTGGCACTGGCAACACTGGCAACACTGGCAATGCTGGCTGCAGCAGCCAGTACCAGTCCTAAAGCGAACTTCTTGAACATATCGGGACAATTCAGAGGATAAAAATGGTTAGCTGCATACACTTCCTTGCAGCAAACAGCAGGCAGGGCTTGATGCGGGACACCGGAATGGCGTCAATGAAAGATTCTACCGAGAAATTTATTGAAATTCAGCAATGTAAGAAGAGAAAGATTGAAATCTGTGAAAGATAATGTTAATTACATTGAATATTAATAATCTGTTTATGCTTAAGTTGCGCAGCACAGCCAAAAGAAATCCTTGTCGCAGCCGTAACAGATGAAATTGAAAGAGGATTTTTTTCGCGATGAAACGCAAAAATTTGCAATCTGCGCTGGCCAAGCCGCGCAATCCGCATGCGCTGGCGGCGCGCTTACGCAATGCCGGAGCCCATAGCGGGCCACATCCTTTGCGCGAGGACAGGCGTAAGCAAAAGCAGCAATTGCGCTCCGCACTGGCGAGGTCGCGCAATGGTCTGAGCGAGGATTAAGCATCAGCATGCGTGGAATGTCAGCGTCAATCCGGGCTAGCCTGAGCAAAACGCAGTAAAACGGAATAAAACGGAATAAAACTGAGCAAAATTGAACTGACTTTATGTCATATTTCTCATTGACATGTTATTTACATATAAAATGCTTATCATATGGCAATTGTTGACATAGTTTGCGTGCAGCTGGCGCAGGCAGCGATCAGGCAGCGATCAGGCAGACAACGGACGAATTCTGAAACCACATGCAAAACCAGCCTACAGTTACCAACAGCATTGAGAATGATGCTGCAGCCGCGGCAGAGTTGCCGCCGCAGCGCTATTACAAGCACTATCAGATCGAGGGGCAGCTGGGTGAAGGCGGCTTCGGTCATGTCTTTCAGGCCTGGGACCCTAAGCTGTGCCGCCATGTCGCGATCAAACAGCTGAAAATCGACAGTCAGGAATCCGGCCCCGCAACGACTAATTTGCTGAAAGAAGCGCGCCTGGCCGCTTCGCTCAATCATGCCGCCTTTGTGCAGATATTTGCGATTGAAGATGATGTCTCCCCGGCCGCCATTGTGATGGAGCTGGTACAGGGAAAAACCCTGAAGCAGCTCATGCAGCAAGGTCCGGTGTCTGCTTCACGTGCACTCGAATGGCTGGTGCAGGTGGCTGCGGCGATGCTGGTCGCGCATCAGGCTGGCCTGGTACACGGCGATCTCAAACCCTCGAACCTGATGGTGGAAGCCGCTGGCCGCGTACGCATTCTGGACTTTGGTCTGGCTTCGCAAGAAGATGCTCAGGCAACCGGCTCAGTCAGCTACGCAAACCCGCAAGGAACCATCGCCTACATGGCACCGGAACGTTTATTAGGACGCGCTGCCGATGCGCTGGCTGATGTGTATGCGCTCGGCGTGATGTTGTATGAAGCCGTGGCTGGCCACCGACCATTTCCGGAATTGCAGGGCCTGGCACTGGCTGCGGCACACATGCAATCCAATTCCGATAGCTGGAGCTTTCCACCGCAATTAGAACAGTCAGTCGTGCAACTGATCGTCAGCATGACCGCACGCCAGCCTGAACGCCGTCCCGCAGGCATGGCAGACGTGCTGCAGCGTATGCAGTATCTGCTGGAACATACCGATGCCAGCGGTGTGGTCGCCGCCAAGCCTGTTGCGGATGCAGTACCGGTCGCTGCACCCGCACAGCTGATTTCCGGACAAAGCCGCATACTGACTGCCTCCTGGCGGCGTTACGCCAGTATCTTCGCTGTCGTAGCGGTACTGGGCTTAGGTGCATGGAAGGCCTATCCCTATCTGGAGGATAGGCTCAGCCTGCTCAAACCCTATTCAGAGACTCTGAACATGCAGCAAGGCATACAGGCTGTACAGTTATTTGACCGCCCGGGTAGCCTGGATAAAGCTGCCAAGAATTTTGAAACCATACTCAGACACAACCCCGAAAACGCAGCCGCAGTGGCCGGCATGTCGCTGGTGTACAGTTTTCGCTATTCTGGTGATGAGAAAGATGAGCTGTGGTTAAGTAAGGCCGACGCAAGTGCGCAGCATGCGTTGAAACTGAATGCACAGCTAGCTATCGCCCATGCGGCCAATGGTCTTCTGCAATTGAATAAGTGGCGCATAAATGAAGCACTCGAAATTTTCGATAAAGCCTTGGCCTTAGATGCAAAGAATTGCTTTGCCTGGTATGGGAAGTTTGACACCTTAATATTGTTGGGGCGTCTCAATGAGGCGCGTGATTTAGCACTCGAAGCACGCAAGCGCTTTCCAAATGACCGCTTATTTGCTGATAGTCTGGGCACTGCGTATTACACGGCTGGCGACCTGGCATCCGCTGAACAAGCATTCCGCGACAGCATACGCTTGCAACCGGATGCGGTAAATGCCTATGCCAATCTGAGCGCGACGCTGAGCGACCAGGGACGCACGGAAGACGCACTGCACATCCTGCAGCAAGGCTTGCAGATACGCTCCAGCGGCAGGTTGAATACGGCGTTAGGCGTGGCTTTATTTCAAAAGGCGGATTATCTGGGGGCTGCCAGTGCGTTTGAGCAGGCCGTAGCACCTGACAAGGGAAATCCTGCCAATTATGTGTACTGGGCTAATCTGGCTGACACCTTGTTATGGATACCTGGCCGTCAACCAGAAGCGCGCAACGCCTATCTGAAAGCCAAGGAATTATTGATACCGCAATTGCAGCGTGCGCCTGACGATGTGGTGCTGGTGTACCGTATGGGCTTATATGCGGCAAGGCTGGGTGAAAAAGAAGACGCGGTACGCCATATCCGGCGGGCACTGGAACTGGCACCTAATAGTGCGAAAGTACATTTTCGGGTTGGTATGGCATATGAATTGCTTGGTGACAGGCAGCTGGCTTTGGCAGAAATTGCAAAAGCCGTGCAACTTGGCTTTCCGGTCAAGTCGATAGAAGCGGAACCGGATTTGATGGCCTTGCGCCGAGATCCGGCTTATCTGAAGTAGAACTTAATATTGCGGAGTCTGAATGGCAAAGAACTATGTGTTTACAGTGGATTTACGATATGGCGGCACCACCCCGTCCTTTCTGATCTTCTTAGATGGCAAGGACATCCTGCCTTTGAATACTATGCCTGTGCTGGAGAAAGATGACACCATCACTTTCTCATTTAAAGGACGTGAAGTCTTGGATGGCGCGATGTACTGGCGCCCGCTGGCAAATGATTTGCCACTGAATCCATTTGCAGGGCAAGAGGGGTTTAAATTTCCGGTCAAAGAAGGCGATGTATTTACCATCGATAAAAAGTCCGGCAACTGGAGCTTTGTGATCACTGGTACTTATCAGGCAACCCTGACCTTTGGCCATGAAGCGATCAGCATTCCTTTCCTGATCGATCCTGAGGCTGACGTAGGTACGGGTGTAGGCCCGCGTTAATACTGATTTGCAATGTAGGTAAAAAACCGGCTGCGATGCCGGTTTTTTACGTTGTAGGTACGAAGAGTTAGGGATGCTAGACCTGAAGCGCGTTATCTGTCGAGTGCGTAGATAGTGATAATCCTAGGGTGAGAGTGCCAACAACTTAAAAAACAAAATAGGGAAATGCAGTTATTTCTTGCTTCAAGACCTTGACCTTCTTATGCCTAGCTTGGTATTGTTGAAAAGCTGCCAACTGCAGTGTAAGTATCTTCCAACTTTGAAGGAGAATGCTGTGAGAGAACTGAATACAGTGGAAGTAGAAGAAGTAAGTGGTGGTCTTGTCGGCACGCCGCAAGCGATCCCGGCTGTGGGTGAAGTCGTGATTTGCCTGCTTCCTGAAGCGGATGTGGGAACTGGTGGTGGAGGTCCTGGCTAAGTAAATTGGGAGCTGTGACTTGAGCAAAATTTAGCCGGGTTCACAACGATGAAGAGCTGGCCGCTAAGCCAGCTCTTTTTGTTTGCGCAGTTGCTGTCCTGATCAATGTCCGCACAATCTAAGTGGCTTTATCAGCTTAGGGTGGCAGTCATGATAATCGGTTAGGCTGGGCGTCAAGCAATTCAAAATAGACATTTGGTAATTTGTTGACTTAATGCAATATTGCACTTGACTATCTTGTTGTTGACTTGGTATTGTTGAGAAACTGCTAACTGCAGTGTACGCATATTTCTAACTTTGAAGGAGATCGCTGTGAGAGAACTGAATACAGTGGAAGTAGAAGAAGTAAGTGGTGGTCTGGGCGGAGCGCCGCAAACGATCCCGGCTGTGGGTGAAGTCGTCATCTGCCTGCTTCCTGAAGCGGATGTGGGTACTGGTGCAGGTCCAACTTAATACTAATTGTGCTGTATGAAAAAAAAACCGGCTGAGGCCGGTTTTTTTGTTTTCATCCTTACTGCGACGAGCAAGGCGATCAGGCCAGCAGCAGCTTATCCGCTGAGTGCGCTAATCGCGATGATGCGTGCGTAACGGCGCAGGCTTTCGGCTGGGGTTTTGAGTTTGTGGGCGGCTTGCTCGATCACGCCCTGGGTCGCATCCAGTACGGCGCGTAATTCTGCGACCGGTATCTGTTCTGCTTTACGTATCTGGCTATGCTGCTCCAGTAGTTTATACATGGAGGGCCGCGAAATACCCAGCTCTTGCGCCGCGCCCTGGATATACCAGTCATGCCGTATCATCGCCTGCAGTACATCGTCTTCACTCAGGTCGGTCAGTTTCTTGCGCGCTGACTGGGTAACTTCCACGGTTTTCCCTACCGTGCCCGTCACAGGATGGATGGCTTGGGCGGGCTGAGCGGCTGGCGCGATGCTGCTGCGTTCTTTGCTGATGCCGACCAGCTGGTGGAAGTCTGCAGGCTGCCCTGCCTGCAGTGCAAGCAGTATGCGGCGCAGCACATGACTGAGCTGGCGGATATTGCCTGGCCAGTCGTAAATCAATAAGTCGCTGATCAGTGAAGTGGGTAAGGCCACCGGATACTCGAGTTTATTTTGCTTCAGCAGATACAGGATCAGTACGCCTATGTCTTCGCGGCGCTCACGCAGTGGCGGCAAATGAATCACAAAACTTTCCAGGCGGCGTAACAAGGCCTGATTGAAATTCTCACCGTATAAATCCTGATCGGTTGCTGCGATCAGGCGTGCATTGGCATGCAAATCCTGGGTCGCGCCGAGTGGCCGGTAATCGCCGGTTTCCAATACCCGCAGCAGCATGGGTTGTATGCTGGCCGGGGTATTGCCGATTTCATCTAAAAACAGGGTGGCGTTTTCCGCTTCCGCAAATAAGCCCTTACGTGCCTGTTGTGCGCCGGTGTAAGCGCCACGGGCTGCGCCAAACAAATCGGCGGCGGCCAGTGATTCATTCAAGGCCGCCATATTGACGGTCACCATCTGGCTGTGACGCCGTTGGCTGTGTTGGTGTATTCCACGTGCTGCAATTTCTTTACCGGTGCCGGTCTCACCCAGCAGCAGCACCGGAAAATCGGTATTAGCCACCTGACGGATCTGATCGCGCAGCAGTATCGCGCTGCTGCCGACGCCGATCACGCCTTCCATCTCATTGGTTTTGGGCAGGCATTGCATCCAGTGCAGGCAAATCAGCACGGCGCGCCCGAGTCCGAGTATCAGGCCTTTGTTCAGTTGTTCCTGCGTGATGTGAACCGCGGCATGGATAGGTACGCCGTTGATCTCGACCACCATACGGCTGGCGGGTGGCGTAATCAGCACGCCCTGATCGCCATTGCGCTGTATGCGCAGCGCCTCGCGCGAAATGCCGCCATGACCGAGAGGCAGCGCTTCTTTACCCGCCAGCCGGAAGGCGGGACTGAAGCGGCTCAGCTCCAGTTCGGCCTGGGGATCAGCAACGATAAACTGCTCGCCGACGCGATTGCTGTCCGGATGCCAGGCGATGGTCAGGCCCAGCATGGGACTGCTATTGCCTGCGACCAGCAGAGAAGGAGAGGTCATGGTGTGATCGCTGAAACTCATGGAGACCTTTTCTTGAAATACATGTAAAGCAGTGAATGTAAATTTCATTGCCTGCCATGTCAATTTACATATAAAAATAGCTAGCCCGGATTCGTGTTTGCGACTGCATTCAGCGATGCATTCAGACGCAAATGCAGACCTCGATGCAGATGCCCATGCAGCAGACCGGGTATCGCACCGAGAGCTGGCATCAGTTTTGCTGTCTGGTCTGACAGTTTGAACGCAGCTTGAACTTAGCTTGAGAGTTGCCGGGAAGCACATGCAATTTGCATGCCCTTATTTTGACCGTATTTTGACCGAACACTCAGGAGAAAAACATGCAGGTACATCTGTTAACTGGAACAGTCATTCTGATTCTGGCGATCAGCGTCTTGTATTTGCACAGAAAACTGCAATTAACACGTCAAATGGCACTGCGCCTGATATTGGACGATGTGTATTATGCAGACGTGCATCAGGAATTGCTGAGTCAGTTTGAAGCATTGGATACGATAGAAGATAAGGTCATGGAGACGCAGGACTGTCTGGCGGTGCTCAGGAAAAAAGAGCCTTACGCCAATGAATTTGCCTGGAATTCAGCGCTGAAGACCTTCCGCGCATCCTGATTTTGCTGCAAATAAAAACGCCGCAACGCTTGAGCGTATGCGGCGTTTATATTGACGCGATCATTGCGCGATCATTGCGCGATCATTGCGCGATTTTTTTGCTGCCTTATTTTCCGCTGGCTTTGGCCTGCGCGCGTAATTGCATCAGACTCGCGCCTGGCGTAATCAGATTGCCGTCATATCGCAACTCGATCAGCGCAGGCAACTGGTGGTCGCGTGTATGCTGCAGCGCGCGTTCCAGTGCCGGGCCGAATTCTGCCGTCGTCAATACGGTTTCACCACTCGCACCATAGGCACGCGCCAACGCGGCAAAATCAGGATTATGTAATTCCGTGCCGGACACGCGTTCCGGGAATTCCCTTTCCTGATGCATGCGTATGGTGCCGTACATGCCATTGTTAAACACGATGATGACGATACCGGCGCGGTATTGAACGGCAGTGGCCAGCTCCTGACCATTCATCATGTATTCCCCATCACCCGCAAATGTGATCACGCAGCGCTCAGGTGCAGTGAGCTTGGCGGCCACGCCGGATGGCACGCTGTAACCCATCGCGCCTGAAGTCGGTGCCAGCTGGGTGCGCATTCCGGCATAACGGAAATAGCGATGGGCCCAGGTCGCGTAATTGCCTGCGCCATTGGTGATGATGCTGTCAGCCGGAGCCAGGCGCATGATGTCCTGCACCACTTGCCACAGATTGAGCGGCGCATTTTCTTTGGCAAAAATGGCGGGTTCCTGCTGCCAGGCGTGCAGTTCTGCTTTGGCTTCAGCCACGCTGTGCTGCCAGCGGGCGGCGCTTTCTAACTTGCCCTGCTTGCTGAGTTCCGACAGCGCATGGGCGAATTCCTTCATGCCGCTATTGATCATCAGCGGTGCCTGATACACGCGCCCCAGTTCCAGCGCATCGCTGTGCACATGTACCAGGGTTTGTTTGGGTATCGGGGCTTCGAGCAGGGTATAACCACCGGTCGTCATTTCACCCAGACGCGGGCCGATTGCGATCACCAGATCGGCTTGCTGTATGCGTTTTGCCAGTTGTGGGTTGATGCCGATGCCGACATCGCCGATGTAGTTAGGATGCGCATTGTCCAGCAAGTCCTGGAAGCGGAAAGCGCAGGCGACCGGCAAATGATTCAATTCCGCGAATTCCCGCAGTTGCGTGCAGGCGGTCTGATCCCAGCCACTGCCGCCCAGAATCAGCACGGGACGTTCAGCCGCCTCCAGCATGCTGCGTAACTGGCTCAGTTGTGCTGGCGAAGGGTAGGCCTGTACCGGTGTGTAATGCAGGGTATCGGCCACTTCCACGGTCTGGGCCAGCATGTCTTCCGGCAGTGCCAGCACCACCGGGCCGGGACGGCCGCTGGTGGCGACCTGGAAGGCGCGCGCAATGTATTCGGGTACGCGGTCGGCGCGGTCTATCTGCGCCACCCATTTCGCCATCGGGCCAAACATGCGGCGGTAATCGATTTCCTGGAAGGCTTCGCGCTCCACAAAATCATTGCCGACCTGACCGATGAACAGGATCATCGGTGTCGAATCCTGATACGCGGTATGCACGCCTATCGAGGCATTGGTGGCACCCGGCCCACGCGTGACGAAGCAGATGCCGGGCTTGCCTGTCATCTTGCCATACGCATCGGCCATAAATGCCGCACCGCCTTCCTGGCGGTTGATGATGAAGCGTATCGCGCTGTCATGCAGCGCATCCAGCACCGGCAGGTAACTCTCGCCGGGCACACCAAAAATTGTCTCAACTCCGTGTACGCGCAATGCGTCCACCACCAACTGACCACCAGAGCGTAATGTCTTCATTCTATTTTTTATCGTTGTTGGTCTTACCTGAACTGCCGCAGCAAGTTTGGGTAAGCCTGTGTTTTGTCAAAGGAAACCGTACGCTACCAGAAACTGCGCCATATTTGGAATGGAATCCATAGCCCTGATGCAGACTGGCTGACAGGCCATTTTGGCTTGGAAAGCCGCATGGAATATAGGTCTTCTATTTGAAAATCAGTGTTTTCCGATCTGTGCGGGCGTAGGGAAATCACAACAGCGGCAGCTGACTGCTCTTAGCCGGGATGGTGGCGCTATTCAGGCGCGGTGCGGATAATCAGGGCGGGATGGCCTGCTTTCGGTTACAATAGCGCCCGAAGCAGGCCAGACAATCGCTGGTTGCCATAGCAATGTGGTGACGGGAGGAAGGTCCGGACTCCACAGAGCAGGGTGACGGCTAACGGCCGTACGTTGAAAGTCGCAGGCTTAGCTTGCGATATAAGGCGAGGAATAGGGCCACAGAGACGAGCGTATTTAGTTACGGTGAAACGCGGTAACCTCCACCCGGAGCAATTTCAAATAGGCACGCGTTGATGTGGCTCGCGGAGCGTGCGGGTAGAAAGCTTGAGCGGCGGAGCAATCCGTCGCCTAGAGGAATGATTGTCATAGTCGCTCATAGCAATATGAAAGACCGTAACAGAATCCGGCCTACCGGCCTGCTTTACTTCTAATTCACTTCTTGTCACCGTGCGCCTCAGCCTAGGGCTGACAGGCCGCAGCACATGGGCAAATCAGCCCGACCCACATCGTTTCCGGTTTATTCACACCTGCTCACGCTCAGGATGAGATAAATCGATGTTTCATGCCAAAGTTTCAGGCAAAATCAAAAACACTGGTGTTACACTTAGCCGTTTTCTCGCTGGCGCCGCCGCCATATGTAGCAGTATGCAGCGCGGCAGGTGGTACACCAGGTCTGCCGTGTCTGATGACAAGCTTCGGCGTGTAAAGTTACCCATTACAACATAGGACTTACGCAAAATTGTCCCGGCAAGGCATGGCGACGCAGGCAGTACGCATAGTACGGCAAGGAGCCATAACGCCGCTGGGGCGGTTTTGCGTAAGTCCTACAACATATAAAAACGAAACGCATGGAGACAACAGGGATTAAAAAAGTGCGCGATGTGCCCTTGATGGCCTTCGTCATCTGCATCGCGTTAGTGTTGTTCGTCATCATTGCGCAAAGCTGGTGGTCGGTGCGGGAAGACCGTAGCCTGACTTTGGCCGATGCGCAGCAGAACAGTTATTTCACGGTGCGCATTCTGGAAGAGCATGCGGGCCGCGCCCTGAGTGAAGCTCTGCGTGAAATGGAAGCCGTCGGTGCTGAAATCCGTCAAAACCCCGGTAGTGCTGAGCAGGAAGCGCACTTGCAAAAAATCCTGCGCACCCAACATCAGGAAACCCAGTTTATCTATGCGATCTCGGTCTATAACGCCGCAGGTCTGCGCGAAGTAGCCAGCCGCCCGGCCGAGCAGGTGGCAACAGAAAAAAATCCCCAGAGCCATAGCCAGATCCATATCGCGACCTTATTAAAAAATCCTAAAGACCGGGGCCTGGCGATCGGTTCTGCTTTGAGGCTGGATGAGTCTGATCTGTGGATTTTGCCGGTGGCTCGCAATGTCTACAGTGAGGATGGTCGGCTGCTGGCGATACTTGAGGTGGCTATTCGTCTGGCCTATTTTCAGGATTTCTATGAACTGGTCGCGCGCGGCAGCGCTGCGGCAATTTCTCTGCACGACAGCAGCGGCAATGTGCTGGCCCGTGCGCCTTTCGATAAAGCTTATCTGGATACGCCACTCACACAAAGCAATGTGATGAAGGCGATTACCGATGCCAGTACCGAAGGCTCATTGCAGAGCGGCCCGCTGATGGGGGGCGCCGGGGAATATCTGTACACCTATCGCAAGATCACTGGTGTGCCACTGACGCTGGTGTATGCACGAAATATCGACGATATCCTGGCCGACTGGAATGGCCGGGTACGTCAAAGGACAATGTTTACCGCAACCACCGTGATCTTCATCCTGGTACTGGCGATCTTGTTGCTGATACAGCTCAGGCGCTTGCAGGAATCCAAGGCCAGGTTTGATGCGAGTGAGAGCCGTTACCGCCTGCTGTTTTCCGGCGCACAGGATGCCATCTTACTCATCAGCCGCGATTATTTGTATGTCGATTGCAATCCGGCTGCGGTCGCACTGTTGGGCCTGAATAATGAATCGCAGATTATCGGTAAGCCGGTCGGTTGTTTTTCTCAGACTGCACAGTCGGTTGCCGGTTTTGCGCAAACAGATCGCGATGAGCTGGTCCGATTGCTGGTAGACCGTGCATTTGCCGGTGTGCCGCAGCGTTTTGAATGGGTCATGATCCGTAATGGTCAGCCTTATTACAATGAAGTCAGCTTAAGCCGGGTCGAGCTGAATGGCGAGATGCTGGTGTTTTGTGTGGAACGTGATATCAACTCACGCAAGAGCACAGAGCGCCTGCTGGAAGGTCAGAATCGGCTGTTGCAGCTGATAGGCGGGAATGAAGATCCTATCTACATATTGAATGCGGTCTGTGACTTTGTGCAAGAGATGCGCCCGCAGTGGATAGCTGGCATACAGCTGCTGTCGGACGATCAGCGCACCTTTGTACAGGGCGTGGGCAAGCGTTTTCCGGAAGTGCTGCTGGATCAGCTGTCAGGCTTGCCGGTCACGCATGGGAATGGTATCTGGAGCGAGGCCGTGCTGGTGGCCTGTCCGGTTCAGAGTGATGATTTGCTGAGTGCGCCCAGCATGCAGTTTGTGAATCAACTGGAGTCCATCAGTCATTTGTGTTCGGCGAGTGCCTGGCCGCTGATGGATAAACACGGTCAGGTGCTGGGGGCGTTTAGTTTGCTGTTTCCGGCTAAGCCTGTGCTGAACGATGAAGACATGGGCCTGATTGGCATCATGATAGAAATCGCCAGTATTGCGATAGAAGGTCGCCGTTCCGAGAAAAAAATCCTGCAGCTCGCGCATTACGATGAACTGACCGGCTTGCCCAACCGCTTTCTGTATAACCAGCATCTGGCCAAGGCGCTGGCGCTGGCTGAACGTAACCGCAGCCGTCTGGCGGTCTTGTTTCTGGATCTGGATCGCTTTAAAAATATTAACGATACCTTTGGTCATGATGAGGGCGATAAGGTATTGCGCAGCGTGGCACAGCGTTTCCGTCACACCTTGCGGGAATCGGACATCGTGGCGCGCATTGGTGGCGATGAGTTTATTCTGCTGATCGATCAATTCCACGAGCCGCGCGATCTGGGCGATATCGCCGACAAATTGCTGTATGAGGCCTCGCAGCCCTTTGAAATCGACGGACAGGAATGCCAGCTCAGCGCCAGTATTGGTATTGCGACTTTCCCGACCGATGGTAAAGATGCGCAGACGCTGCTGAAAAATGCGGATATCGCGATGTATCGCGCCAAGAACAAGGGAAAAGATAATTACCAGTTCTATGCCTCGGAAATGAATACCCACACGGTCGAGCGGCTGGCCTTTGAGGCACGCTTGCGTAAGGCGCTGGAGCGACGTGAATTCGTGGTGTATTACCAGCCTAAGATCGCGGTCGACACCGGCATGATCGTTGGCGCAGAAGCGCTGGTGCGCTGGAATCATCCTGAGCGCGGCATCCTCTATCCGAATGATTTCATCATGCTGGCAGAAGAGGCTGGTCTGATTCCACGTCTGGGTATGCTGGTGCTGGATATCGCCTGCCGCGATGTACTCAATTTCAGGCAAACCGACCCGCAGTTCGGACGCGTTGCGATTAACTTGTCCGGCTCACAGTTCAATGATATCGGCTTGCTGGAAGAGGTCAAAAGTGTGGTCGATTTCTGGCGCGTGCCTGCGAATGCGCTGGAATTTGAAATCACCGAAAGCATGGTGATGCATAACCGGGAACAGGCGATCAAACTGATGGATGGCTTTAAAGATGCCGGTTTCAGTTTGTCTATTGATGACTTCGGTACCGGTTATTCATCGCTCGCTTATCTCAAGCGCTTCCCGGTCGACAGCGTGAAGGTGGACCGTTCCTTCATCAAAGATATTCCCGATGATCCGAATGACACCGCGATCGTACTGGCCATCGTCGCGATGGCACATACGCTGGGCCTGAAGGTCATTGCAGAAGGGGTGGATGCGCGCATGCAGCTTGATACCCTGCTCAACTTTGCCTGTGATGAATATCAGGGCTTTTACTTCAGCAAAGCGATCACCGCCAAAGACTTCCAGACCCTGCTGCAAAGGCAGGTCAGCAGCGGTCAGCCTATCGCAATCGATAGCATTTGATGCAGAACCGGCCGCCAGCGCCGCGGTGACGGCTTTTCCCGCCTGTAAAAAGCGGGAAGCCGTCGCTAAGATCGCTTAAATTCTTCCAAATTGTAAAAATTCAATGCCGGAAAATTCCGGCATTTTGTGTTTATTTCTGAGGTCTCACTTGCACAAAGCTGTGTAAGTCTTTCATTTATCTAAGAATTTTATTTTGGAAACATTTTGCATTGCGAGCTAAGTCATTGACTTCATTAAAGAAATTGCTTTTTTCGCCTGTAATTTTGCTTGACCATGTCTCATGCATCCTCTAAAGTGGGCATTAGTGTGAAAAAGTGTAATTTTGTGGGATAAAATCCCAGCATTCTTATATCTTCACCAAACCACTTCCGCGTACAAGTTCAGACAAAAGGTAAATAGCGTGTTTCAGGGTCCATCCGCACTCAATCTCGATGCGAAAGGCAGGATGAGTATTCCTGCGCGCTATCGTGATGCCCTGAGCGAACGCTATCAGGGGCAAATCACCCTGACCCGTCATCCTGATGGTTGTCTGTTACTGTTTCCGCGCCCCACCTGGGAATCCCACCGTGAACAAATCGCTGCCTGGCCTATTCAGGCGCGCGACTGGAAACGTATTTTTCTTGGCAATGCCTTCGATGTCGACATGGATAGCGCAGGGCGCATTCTGCTGGCACCGGAGCTGCGCAATGCAGTGGGCATACAGCGCGACATCATGCTGTTAGGCATGGGCAGTCATTTCGAAATCTGGGATGCCGGTCGTCTGGCTGAGAATGAAGCCAATGCCAAAGCGGCAGGTGCCCCGGATGTTTTAAACAATTTCACTTTCTGATCGCGAGCAATGACCAATCAGCAGGCGACAGAATTCACGCACACCACCGTGCTTTTGCACGAGGCGGTGGATGCCCTCGATTTGAGTGGCGAGCGTGCGCATGGCACCTATATAGACGGCACTTTTGGCCGTGGCGGGCATAGCCGCCTGATCCTGGAAAAATTATCGGAACGCGGTCGTCTGATCGCTTTTGATAAAGATACCCAGGCCATTGCCAATGCCGCAGAAATACGCGATCCGCGTTTTGAGATCGTACACAATAGTTTTGCGACCATCACAGAAGCGCTGGCGCAATTACAGATACAGCACGTAGACGGCGTGTTACTCGACCTCGGCATTTCTTCGCCGCAGGTGGATGATGCCGCACGTGGTTTTAGTTTTCGGGCCGATGGTCCACTCGATATGCGTATGGATACCACCCGTGGTATCTCCGCTGCAGAATGGCTGGCGCAAGAAGACGAGGAAAAAATCAGGGAGGTTATTAAGAATTATGGGGAAGAACGGTTTGCTTTTCAGATTGCAAAGGCGATTGTTGCTTGCCGGAAAACGGATCCCATTACTGGAACCCGACAACTTGCACAACTGGTCGCACACGCCGTCAAAACTCGCGAGAAGGGTAAGGACCCGGCAACTCGCACCTTTCAGGCTATACGGATTTACATCAATAAAGAGCTCGAAGATCTCGAAGTAGGTCTGGACGCCGCCTATGCGGCGCTGGCCCCGCAGGCACGCATGTCGGTGATCAGCTTCCATTCGCTGGAAGACCGCATCGTCAAGCAATTCTTTGCCTCTAAGGTCAAGGTCGATCAACCTGACCGCCGTTTGCCTATACGTCAGACTGAACTGCCGCAGCCCAAAATGCGGCTGATCGAACGTATCAAACCGTCTGAGCAGGAGATCGCCGTGAATCCGCGTTCCCGCTCAGCGATTTTGCGTGTGGCAGAGCGCTTGCCGGAGGGGAGCGCGCAATGACCAAGGTGAATATCGTGCTCGCAGCCTTACTGATCAGTTGCGCACTGCTGCTGATCAATGCGCAATATCAGGCCCGTCGCCTGTTTATTGAGCTCGAGCGCGAACAGACCCTGAGTCGTCAGTACGAATTGCAATGGACCCAGCTCAAACTGGATCAGTCAACGCTGGGTAAGCATTCCCGCATCCAGGCCACAGCGGCCAGTGAATTGAATATGCAGCCGATCACACCGGATCGCACCCAGTATTTGAAAGCGGTGGAAGTCAAATGAGCCGCAGCCGCAACATGTCCCGTACCGCCGCGTCGCGCGGGGTGGCCTATGCGTCCAACCCCTTGCTGGAAGTGAAGCTGCCGACCTGGCGCTCGCGTCTGGTGCTGTTCCTGTTGTTCAGCGCATTTTTCGCGCTGATTGCACGTGCCTTATTCTTGCAAGTGAAAAGCACAGACTTTTTGCAAAAGCAGGGGGCCAGCCGCTATACCCGCAACATAGAATTACCTGCCACCCGCGGCAAAATCACGGATAGAAACGGTCAGGTACTGGCGTCTTCTGTCCCTGTGCGTGCGATCTGGGCCGATCCGGAAGATGTGCGTGCCGCACCCGCAGAAAAATTAAGCCAGCTGGCCAGGCTGTTGGAAATGAGCGAGCCCGATTTGCGTAAGAAGCTCGATTCTGACCGTCAGCTGGTGTATCTGAAGCGTCAGGTAGAAATGCCAGTGGCGGAAAAAATCCTGGCACTGGGCATCCCTGGCATCGAAGCGCGCAAAGAATATAAACGTTATTACCCCGAAGGTGAGGTGATGGCGCACGTGGTTGGTTTTACCAGCGTGGAAGATATCGGGCAGGAAGGTATAGAGCTGGCTTCAGAAAAAAATCTGGCCGGTAAGCCTGGCAGCCGCCGCGTGATCAAAGACCGGTTGGGTCGTATCGTGGAAGACATACAGGCGATTCGTGAACCGCATGATGGCAAGGATCTGACGCTGTCGATAGACAGCAAAATCCAGTACATCGCTTTCACCCATTTGAAAGAGGCGGTCGAAAAACATAAGGCCAAGGCTGGTGGTGCGGTCGTGATTGATGTGCAGACTGGCGAAGTGCTGGCGCTGGTGAACCTGCCTACCTATAACCCGAATGACCGTTCGGTGCTGACCGGTGCGCAATTACGCAACCGGGTACTGACCGATACGTTTGAACCCGGTTCGACCATGAAACCGTTTCCAGTCGCATGGGCGCTGGAAACTGGCCGTGTGACACCGGATACCATCATAGAAACCGCACCAGGTGTGATGAAAATCGGCCCTGAAACGATTCATGATGCGCATAAACAAGGCTCGCTGACGGTATCGCAGGTGATACAGAAATCCTCGAATATCGGCACTGTCAAAATGGCTTTGCAAATGCCGCCTAAAGAGATGTGGGAGTTATTCACCACGGTAGGCTTTGGTCAGCAGCCAAAAATCGGTTTCCCGGGTGCAGTCGCAGGTCGCTTACGCAACCACAAAAACTGGCGTCCTATTGAACAGGCCACGATGAGCTATGGCCATGGTGTTTCGGTGTCCCTGATCCAGATGGCGCGTGCTTACACCATCTTTGCACGCAATGGCGACCTGATTCCTTTGACCTTTGAAAAAACGACAGAAATGCCGCGTGGTCAGCGCGTGATTTCAGAAAAAACCGCGCAGCAAATGCGCCTGATGATGGAATCCGTGACTGAGCCGGGTGGTACTGCGACCCAGGCTCGTGTCGCCGGTTACCGCGTGGCGGGTAAAACCGGTACCGCGCATAAACTCGAAGGCGGCCGCTATGTGAAAAAATACATAGGCGATTTCGTCGGCTTTGCGCCGGTCTCCAGACCACGTGTGATTGTGGCGGTGATGATCGATGAACCGACTAGCGGTGGCTATTACGGCGGTATCGTCGCCGCACCGGTGTTTGCCGCCATCACGGCGAATGTTTTGCGCTCTATGAATGTTCCTCCTGATTCTTCAGTGACCAGCATTATTCCTGATACCAGTGTGCAGGAGAGCATGTAATGATCAACACCGATGTCTCCATGAACGAAATCTTAAACTGGCTCAGAACGCATGCGGCAGATGCCCAGCTGTGTTCGAATTCCCGACAGATACTTGCGGGTGACGTATTTTTCGCGCTACTGACCCATCAGGGCGATGGCCGCAATTTCATTGCGCAAGCCATAGAGCAGGGCGCGGCTGCCATCGTCTATGAAGCCGCAGATTTTAGCTGGCAAGCCGACTGGGCTGTACCGCATCTGGCAGTGACAGATTTACACAGCTGTGTCGCTGAACTGGCTGCTGCCTGGTATGCCCATCCGGATCAGACTATGCATACCGTCGGTATCACCGGTACCAATGGCAAGACCTCGTGCAGTCAATGGATAGCCAAGGCCTTGTCCTTACTTAAATGCGATACCGCAGTCATCGGCACCTTGGGTGTGGGCCTGTATCAGCAGGGCAGCATCGCGCATTTGCAGGAAACCGGTTTCACCACGCCGGATGCGATACAACTGCAGCGCGCCTTAGGTGGCTTGCGCGATCAGGGTGCACAGGCGCTGGCGATAGAGGTTTCGTCCATCGGTCTGGATCAGGGGCGTTTGGATACCATGCATTTTGATACCGCTGTGCTGACTAATCTGACCCGCGATCATCTCGATTATCACGGTGACATGCAGAACTACGCAGCGGCGAAGCAGCGTCTGTTTGACTGGCCAGGTCTGAAAAATGCGATCGTGAATCTGGATGACGCATTCGGTGTACAGATGCTGCAGCACATGCGTGCCCAGCATCCCGAAGTCAATCTGCTCAGCTATAGTCTGGAAAAAAATGCTGAAGATGGCAGCGCAACACTGCTGGCGACGCATTTGAAGACGACGCATGCCGGCACCAGCTTTCATCTGGATTCCCCATTTGGTCATGCCCAGGTCAAAACGCATTTGATCGGCCGCTTCAATATCAGCAATGTACTCGCTGTGATCGCGGTACTGCTGGCTAAGGGCATTCCATTTGCCAAGGCAGTCTCAGTGATAGAAAAACTGGAGCCGGTTCCGGGACGTATGCAGTTACTCGGCTCGCCTGGCCACGCCATGGTCGTGATCGACTACGCACACACACCGGATGCCTTACAAAAAACCCTGGAAACCCTGCTGCCAGTCGCGACTGAGCGCGCGGGCCAGCTTTGGTGTGTATTCGGTTGCGGCGGCGATCGTGATCCGGGCAAACGTCCGCAAATGGGGTTGGTGGCGGAAACCGCACAGCATGTCGTGGTGACCAGTGATAATCCGCGTACCGAAGATCCATCCGCCATCATCGCTCAGATCGTGGCAGGTATGCGTCGTCAGACTCACGTGATCGAAGACCGTGCATCTGCGATTTTGTATGCGATTAAGCATGCGAGTGACCGCGATGTCATTTTGCTTGCTGGTAAAGGCCATGAAACCTATCAGGATATTCAGGGCAAAAAATGGCCGTTTTCTGATCAGGAACACGCCTCGCTGGCGCTGGCCACGGTCGCTACCAGCATGAAGAGGACTTCATAATGCAAACCACGCTTCAGCACTTATTACCTGCACTCAGCCAGGCCACTGTCAGTGCAGATCTGGCTGCAGACGTCAGCCTGAGCGGCGTGACTACCGACAGCCGCCGTATTGCGCCGGGCAATCTGTTCGTGGCACTGCGCGGCGACAATTTTGATGCGCATGATTTTCTTGAGCAGGTCGCCAGCTCCGGTGCTGCTGCCGTGATCGCCGAACGCGTACCGGCAAATTTTGCACTGCCTGCCATCATCGTGCCGGATACCAAGCTGGCACTGGCAGAAACCGGGCGTTACTGGCGTCAGCAATTTACTTTGCCGGTGATCGGTGTCACCGGCAGTAATGGTAAGACCACCGTCAAAGAGATGATCGCAGCTATTCTGGCGACGGCCTTCGGGGAGACTGCCCGTTTGTCGACCAGCGGTAATCTGAATAATGAAATCGGCGTGCCGCTGACCTTGTTGGGATTGACATCACAGCATCGTGCTGCGGTGATAGAAATGGGCATGAATCATCCGGGTGAAATCGCCTTGCTGGCTTCAGTGGCGCAACCCGGCGTAGTGCTGGTCAATAACGCACAGCGTGAACATCAGGAATTTATGCAGACGGTGCAGGCTGTGGCAGAAGAAAATGGTTCTGCCATCCGCGCCTTACCTCACGATGGTGTCGCAGTATTCCCGTATGCTGATGAGTACAGTGCCTTGTGGGCTGCTTATGCGAAGGAATCCGGCCAGCGCCGCATCTTGCGTTTTGGCTTGCAGGCTGAGGCTGAAGTCAGTGCCAGCTATGTGCCGCAACAATTCGGCAGTTTACTGACAGCCAGTTTTCAGGGGCGCAATCACAGCATACGTCTGAAGGCGGCTGGTGAACACAATGTACTGAATGCTTTAGCTGCAGCTGCCTGCTGTGTGGCGATAGGTATTCCAGATGCGCAGATCGTGCAGGGTTTGGAAGCGTTTGCGCCGGTGAAAGGCAGATTACAGGCGCAAACCCTGAGCAATGGTGCGCTGCTGATCGACGACACGTATAACGCCAATCCTGACTCTGTGCGCGCTGCAATCGATGTGCTGCGCCAGTCGGCCGGACCACGCATGCTGGTACTCGGCGATATGGGTGAAGTGGGCGTGAACGGACCGCAGTTCCATGCTGAGATCGGTGCCTTTGCACGCGAGTCCGGCATCACCCATCTGTACTTGCTGGGTGAACTGGTGGCGCATGCGGTCAGCGCTTATGGCACTGGTGCACAGCATTTTGCCAGCGCAGAGGCGCTGCAAAGCGCGCTGTCAGCTGCACTCACCGCAGACAGCACCGTGCTGGTGAAAGGCTCGCGCTTCATGAAAATGGAAAGGGTCGTGCAGTATCTGGCGAGCCAGACCGAATTGGTATCAACACTACAATAACAATAGGAAGTTTTTAGCATGTTGCTTTGGTTAGCAGAATATTTTAAGTCAGATCTGGGATTGCTACGCGTCTTTGGATTCATCACGTTCCGCGCGGTATTCGCCACCATGACTGCACTGTCGATCGGCATTTTTGCCGGACCGGCGGTGATACGTATGCTGACTCGCATGAAAGTTGGCCAGGCAGTGCGCGCCTATGGAATGGAAACGCATCTGGTCAAATCCGGTACGCCGACCATGGGCGGTGCATTGATTTTGCTGTCGATAGGGATTTCTACCTTGTTGTGGGCCGATCTGAGCAATCGTTTTGTCTGGATCGTGCTGATCGTAACGCTGGGATATGGTGCGATCGGCTGGGTCGATGATTATCGCAAGGTAGTACACAAAGATCCGGAAGGCATGCGTTCGCGTGAAAAGTATTTCTGGCAATCGGTGATTGGTATTGCGGCTGCGTTTTACCTCGCGTTTTCGGTATCGGCACCAAGTGGCTCCAAAATTCTGGATTTGATTTATGCCTGGGTACAATCGGGTTTCAGCATGTATCTGCCACCGAAGGCAGATCTGATCGTGCCTTTCTTTAAATCGATCAGTTATCCGCTCGGTGTCTGGGGCTTTATTTTCCTGACCTATTGCGTGATCGTGGGGACCTCGAATGCGGTAAATTTCACCGATGGTCTGGATGGTCTGGCGATTATGCCTATCATCATGGTCGGTGTGGCGCTGGGCTTGTTTGCGTATCTTTCGGGTCACGTGGTGTATTCCAAATACCTGTTGATTCCCTATATTCCGGGTGCCGGTGAATTGCTGATTTTCTGTGGCGCGATGGCAGGTGCGGGTTTAGCCTTCCTGTGGTTTAACGCCCATCCGGCGCAGGTTTTCATGGGTGACGTCGGCGCATTGGCGTTGGGTGGTGCCTTGGGAACTATCGCCGTGATCGTCAGACAGGAAATCGTGCTGTTCATCATGGGCGGTATTTTTGTCGCAGAAACCCTGTCCATCATCCTGCAGGTTTCGTATTTCAAGTTCACCAAAAAGCGTTATGGCACTGGTCGTCGCTTGTTCCTGATGGCGCCGCTGCACCATCATTTTGAGAAAAAAGGCTGGAAAGAAACGCAGGTGGTGGTGCGCTTTTGGATCATTACCATGTTGTTGGTGCTGATCGGTTTGTCGTCGCTGAAACTGCGTTAATCCAATACGCAAAGCGACTCGTGTTTTTTTGTATCGTTATTTAGAAAAAGTGGATGTAGCCGGGTATGAATTATTCTGATCAACACGTACTGGTTCTGGGGCTCGGTGAGTCCGGTCTGGCAATGGCGCGCTGGTTGTCGCGTGCCGGTGCCACCCTGCGTGTGGCTGATACCCGTAGCCAGCCTGAGCGTTTGTCTGCTCTTGCGCAATTCGCCACACCAGCAGAGTTTGTGGCAGGCGAATTTCAGCCGTCTTTGCTGGATGGGATTACGCTGATTGCTGTCAGTCCTGGTCTGGCACCCGGCAAAGAATTAGCCGCATTGCTGCCGCTGGCGCAGGAGCGCCAAATCCCGGTCTGGGGCGAGATGGAAATCTTCGCCCAGGCTTTGCAGGACTTGCGTGAACAAACTGCGTACCAACCCAAAGTGATTGCGATCACCGGCACCAACGGTAAAACCACAGTGACCAGCATGGTCGGCTTGCTGTGCGAACGCGCAGGCTTGCAAACCCGGATTGCGGGCAATATCAGCCCGGCGGTACTCGATGTCTTGCTCGAATGTGTGGAACAGCAGACGCTGCCGCAGGTCTGGGTGCTGGAATTATCCAGCTTCCAGTTGCACAGCACGTATAGTCTGCGGCCAGATGTTGCGACAGTATTGAATATCAGCCAGGATCACCTGGACTGGCATGGCAGCCTGGCTGCCTATAGTCAGGACAAGGCCAGAATATTTGGCGAAGGTACGATACAGGTACTCAATCGCGATGATGCGCAAGTCATGATCATGGCTAAGAGCGGTGCTGCTGTCGTGAGTTTCGGTTGTTCCGCGCCTGATTATCTGCATGATCTGGGCCTGTTGCATGAGCATGGTATGACCTGGCTGGTCACCGCCAATCCGGCTGAAGATATACCGGTCGTGAGCAGCCGTCGCAAGAAAAAAGAAGCAGAAGAAATCCCTGTGATTTTGACGCGCTTAATGCCGGTCGATGCCTTACAGATTCGTGGTCAGCATAATGCCAGCAACGCGCTGGCCGCGCTGGCACTGTGCCGTGGCATAGGTCTTCCGCTGGCGCCTTTGCTGCATGCGCTGCGTGAATACAAAGGGGAGCCGCACCGTGTAGAGACAGTCGCAACTGTGGCAGGCGTCGATTATGTCGATGACAGTAAGGGCACTAATGTTGGCGCTACTGTCGCCGCCTTAACCGGACTGGGCCAGCAACTGGGCGCAGGTGCCAGACGTATCGTGCTGATCGCCGGTGGTGATGGCAAGGGCCAGGACTTTTCTCCTTTAAGTGATCCGGTCAGCCGCTATACCAAAGCAGTACTGCTGATCGGTAAAGACAAAGACGTGTTACGTCAGGTATTGGCCGAGAGCGGTGCTGAGCTGCAAGACTACGCCACTCTGGAAGCCGCGACAGCAGCGGCCGCCGCGCTGGCGCAGGAAGGTGACATCGTATTGTTATCGCCAGCATGCGCCAGCCTTGATATGTTCCGCAATTATGCGCACCGTGCTGAAGTGTTCATTGCCAGTGTGCGTGAGATCGCGCTGGAACGCGGGGAGGTCTGCTGATGAAGCAGTTATTGCTTCCATTGCAGAAATTACTCCCGTTTTCGGCCCCGGGGCCGGAGACGCAGCTGGTACATCGTTCCAAAATGATGAACTACGATGAGCTGCTGGTGTGGGTCACCATGATACTGATGTTATTCGGTATGGTGATGGTGTATTCCGCCTCTGTCGCATTGCCCGATTCGCCGAAATATGCGAACTATAAGAACAATCATTTCCTGCTGCGGCAGGCGATGTTTATTTTGATTTCTATGGTGGCGGCAGCGTTGGCATTCCGGATTCCGGTCGCCACCTGGCAAAAGTTGGCACCGTATTTGTTTGTCGCCACCCTGATTTTGCTGGTCATCGTGCTGGTGCCGGGTCTGGGTAAGGGTGTCAATGGTGCGAAGCGCTGGATTTCTCTGAAGGTGCTCAACCTGCAGCCGTCGGAATTCATGAAAATGTTCATGGTCTTGTATGCGGCTGATTACACAGTCAGGAAGCAGGAGTACATGCATAAACTGACCAAGGGTTTTCTGCCTATGATGGCAGCGGTCGCGGTAGTCGGTTTGCTGTTGTTGCTGGAGCCTGATCTGGGAGCATTCGGGGTGATCGTTTGTATCGCGATGGGCATTTTATTCCTGGGCGGGATTAACGGTATTTGGTTTGGCGGTATTGCTGCGACGCTGGTCGGCATATTTACCATGGTGATTGTGTTGTCACCCTGGCGCAGGGAGCGGATTTTCGCTTATCTGAGTCCTTTCGACGAAGATCATGCGCTCGGTAAGGCGTATCAGCTCACGCATTCCCTGATCGCGTTTGGCCGCGGTGAGATTTTTGGTGTTGGCCTCGGCGCCAGCGTAGAAAAACTGCATTATCTGCCGGAAGCGCATACCGATTTCTTGCTGGCCGTGATCGGTGAGGAATTAGGATTTTTCGGTGTGACTGCTGTGATCCTGCTGTTTTATTTTTTGGTCAAACGCGCATTTGAAATCGGCCGTCAGGCGATCGCGCTGGATCAGACTTTTGCTGGCCTGACTGCCAAGGGCATAGGTTTATGGATAGGCGTACAGACCTTCATTAATATGGGTGTGAACCTGGGCTTGCTGCCAACCAAAGGACTGACCTTGCCGTTAATGAGTTATGGTGGTTCAGGTGTGATGATTAACTGTGTAGGACTGGCGATTTTGTTACGGGTCGATTTTGAAAACCGGGTACTGATGCGCGGAGGCCGCTTATGATTAAGCGCAACGCGAACAGCACTCAGAAAACGCTGATGATTATGGCGGCCGGTACTGGCGGTCATATTTTCCCTGGGCTGGCGATTGCCGACATCATGCGTGAGCGCGGCTGGCAGGTCAGTTGGCTGGGCACACAAGCCGGTATGGAAAATCAGATTGTGCCGCAACACGGCATCGCGATGGATACGCTGGATTTCCGAGGCTTGCGCGGTAAAGGCCTGCGTCATAGTCTGACCGGTGCCTGGAAACTGATCAGCAGTTTTATCGCATGCTATCGTCTGATTGGCCAGCGCAAACCGGATGTGGTGTTAGGTATGGGCGGTTATGTGACTGTGCCCGGCGGTGTGATGGCTGCCTGCCGTGGTGTGCCGCTGGTGTTGATGAATGCGGATGCTGCTTTGCTGTTATCGAATAAAGTGCTGCAGCCATTGGCACAGCATTTACTGTTTGGCTTACCGGCAGCAGGAATGTCTGGCAGCTCGCAGATGAATGGAAAGTTGCGCCTGACCGGCAATCCTATCCGACGTGAGATTTGCGAACTGCCCGCACCGGCACAGCGTTATGCGCAGCGTCAGGGACCATTACGTATCCTGATCGTAGGTGGCAGTCTGGGGGCGAAAGTGCTCAATGAAACGCTGCCTAAAGCCTTGGCATTGCTGGCACCGGAACAGCGTCCGGTCGTGACACATCAATCTGGCAAACAGCATATCGCTGCTTTGCGTGCGCATTATCAGCAAGCCGGGGTGGAGGCTGAGGTACTCGATTTTATCGATGATATGCCACGCCGTTATGCCGATGCCGATCTGGTGATTTGCCGCGCCGGTGCGATTACCGTGTCTGAATTAACAGCCGCAGGTGTCGCGAGTATTCTGGTGCCCTTCATGGCATCCAGTACTTCGCATCAAAAACAGAATGCGGAATGGATGGCGCAACAGCAGGCCGCAATTTTTATTAGCCAAAGCGGGCTTACTGCCGAAGCTTTGGCAACACAGTTGTCTGCATTGAGCCGCGCAGATTGCCAGCGTATGGCAGAAACGGCTTATCAGTTAGGACAACGCGCGGCGACGCAACAGATCGCCACTATTTTGGAAGCATTAGCATGAAACACAAAGTCAAGCATATTCATTTTGTCGGTATTGGCGGCTCCGGTATGAGCGGTATCGCCGAGGTCTTACTGAATCTTGGATATACCATTTCCGGCTCCGATCTCAGCACCAATGCCGCTTCGCAAAGGCTGGCCGAGCTGGGTGCCGACGTGAAACTGGGACATGCTGAAGAACATATCGCCGGGGCTGATGCGATCGTCACATCAACTGCCGTCAAGGCCGATAATCCGGAAGTGCTTGCTGCGCGTGCGCGTCACATTCCTATCGTGCCACGTGCCATGATGCTGGCTGAACTGATGCGTTTGAAAAGCGGTATTGCGATTGCCGGTACCCATGGCAAAACCACCACCACCAGTCTGGTTGCCAGTGTGCTGGCACAAGGTGGTTTAGATCCGACCTTCGTGATCGGTGGCCGCCTGAACAGCGCAGGTGCCAATGCCAAACTCGGCAGCGGTGATTTCATCGTAGCGGAAGCCGATGAATCGGATGCGTCTTTCCTCAATCTGCTGCCAGTGATAGAAGTGATCACCAATATCGATGCGGATCACATGGAAACTTATGGCCATGACTTTGGCCGTTTGAAACAGGCTTTTGTGGAATTCACCCAGCGTCTGCCTTTCTATGGCGTGGCTGTGTTGTGTCTGGACGATGCCAATGTGCGTGAAATCATGCCGCAGATTTCTAAGCCCATTGTCAGCTATGGTTTTCATGAAGAGGCTGATGTGCGCGCGGTCGATGCGCATGCGGGTGGCGGCAAGATGCATTTCACCGTGGTTCAGCAAGGCTATGCCGATATGCAGGTCAGCCTGAATCAGCCTGGTATGCACAATGTACAGAATGCCTGCGCCGCCATTGCGATTGCACGTGAAGTCGGCGTGGAAGACAGTGCGACCCAGAAAGCCCTGAGTGAATTTAATGGTGTCGGACGACGCTTTACCCGCTATGGCGAAATCCCGCTGGCGAAGGGCGGCAGCTTTGCGCTGGTTGATGATTATGGACATCATCCGGTGGAAATGGCGGCAACGCTGGCTGCCGCGCGCGGTGCCTATCCGGATCGCCGTCTGGTACTGGCGTTTCAGCCCCACCGTTACACCCGGACCCGTGATTTGTTTGAAGATTTCGTGCGTGTGATTTCCACCGCCGATGCGGTGGTGCTGGCCGAGGTTTATGCGGCCGGTGAAACACCGATTCAAGCCGCGGATGGCCGTGCACTGACCCGCGCTTTGCGTGTCATGGGCAAGGTTGAGCCTGTGTTTATTGAGTCTATCCAGGATATGCCGGATGGCTTGCTGCATGTTCTGCAGGACGGTGATGTGCTGATCGTGATGGGCGCCGGATCGATCAGTGGTATACCGGGAAAATTAGCGCACAATCAGTAAAGATAATCAGTCGAAAACTGAAATTTGAAAACTGACAATAGAAAACAGAATACTGAAAACCGAGATACGAAAATGAGTGATTTTGATATGCAATCCCTGGGTAAAGTAGGCGTACTGTTCGGCGGTCGTTCTGCTGAGCGCGAAGTCTCGCTGATGTCCGGTAACGGCGTATTAGCTGCTTTGCGCAGCAAGGGTGTGGATGCGCATCCGTTTGATCCGGCTGAACGCAGCGTGGCTGAACTGCAGGCGGAAAAATTTGATCGCGTTTTCATCGCGCTGCATGGCCGCTATGGCGAAGACGGCAGCCTGCAGGGTGTGCTCGAACAATGCAATATTCCTTACACCGGCAGCGGTGTGATGGCATGTGCGATAGGAATGGATAAAATTTTCACCAAGCGCATCTGGCAAACCCACGGCATCAGCACGCCGGGCTATGCAGTGCTCAATGCACAGTCCGATTTGCAGGCTTTAGGTCAGAATCTGGGCTTGCCTATGATACTGAAGCCGCCGCATGAAGGTTCGACCATCGGTATTACCAAAGTCAATCATACTGCTGACATACAACAGGCTTATACTCTCGCCGCGCAATTTGATGAGGTGGTGCTGGCAGAAGAATTTATCGAAGGCCGTGAATTCACGGTCGCGATCCTGGGCCGTGGTGAACAAGCCTATGCCTTGCCAATTATTGAGATCGTGGCACCGGAAGGCAATTACGATTACCAAAACAAATACTTCACTGACGATACCAAGTATTTATGTCCAGCGCCGCTGACGGCAGAACTGAGTGCGACTATCCAGAAAATGGCAGTGGATGCCTATCGTGCCCTCGATTGTGAAGGCTGGGCACGTATCGATGTGCTGGTGCGCGAATCGGATCAGCGGCCTTTCCTGCTGGAGATCAATACTTCACCTGGTATGACCGGACATTCACTGGTGCCTATGGCTGCCAAGGCAGTGGGTATGAGTTATGAAGATTTGTGCGTAGAGATATTGAAGACAGCACGCCTGAAAATTTCGGGTGAGAAGTCCTGAGCTGAAATGCGGAGCGGAGTGTAAATTTTATGTGGCATGACATCAGACTGATGAACAATACCGCCAACGCCTTGTTTGGCCTGGTATTGCTCGCGCTGATCGCCTCGGGCGTATGGTGGGTGATTCATAGACCCATGTTTACGCTGGTCACGATAAAGGTGGAAGGCGTCAACCATGCCAGCCTGCGCCACGTCAATACACTCACGATACGCAATAATGCGATTCCCAAGATACGCGGGAATTTCTTTACGGCGAATCTGGACTCAGTTCGCGCTGCGTTTGAAAGCGTGCCCTGGGTCAGGAAAGCATCGGTACAGCGAGAATGGCCGAACCGGCTGGTGATTTCGCTGGATGAGCATGTCGCGCTGGGTACCTGGGGTGATCAGGGTAAGCTGTTGTCGGTCAAAGGCGATGTGTTCACCGCGAATCTGGCTGAAGCAGAAGAAGACGCCGATCTGATTGCTTTTGCCGGGCCGGATGGCAGTGAAAAAGAAGTGCTGTCGCAGTATATGCAGTTTAAAAGCTGGTTTCAGAAAATTGGTCTGGAACCCGATGGCGTGAATTACTCGGGACGCTATGCCTGGAGTGTGAAACTCAATAATGGCATGAATGTGGAGCTGGGCCGGGTGCAGGATAGCGAAACACTGAAAAACCGGGTTGATCGCCTTATGACGGTTTACCCACAGTTAATCGCCAGTCTGCAAGATAGTATAGAGAGTGTGGATATGCGTTACCCGAATGGCCTGGCTTTAAAGTCCAGTCATAGCGCTGTGGGTTCAAAAAAACAAATAAAAGCAAGTGGAAAGACATGACAAAAGACGCTAAAAATCTGATCGTTGGTCTCGATATCGGGACATCCAAGATCGTGGCCGTGGTTGCCGAGGTGATGGCTGACGGCCGTCATGAAGTCATCGGCCTGGGCCAGCATGAATCGAAAGGCCTGAAAAAAGGTGTCGTGGTCAATATCGAGGCGACCGTTGAATCGATACAGCGCGCGCTGGAAGAAGCGGAGCTGATGGCGGACTGCAAAATCAGTCGCGTCTATACCGGTATCGCCGGCAGCCATATCCGTAGCTTCAACTCCAGCGGTATGGTGGCGATTAAGGATAAGGAAGTCACCGCAGCTGACGTGTCGCGTGTGATAGAAACCGCAAAAGCCGTCAACATCCCGACCGATCAGCAATTGCTGCATACCTTGCCGCAGGAATTCATCGTCGACAGCCAGGATGATGTGCGTGAGCCTATCGGTATGAGCGGTATCCGTCTCGAAGTAAAAGTCCACATCGTGACTGGTGCGGTGTCGGCAGTACAGAATATTGTGAAGTGCGTACGCCGTTGTGGCCTGGAAGTTTCGGATCTGATTTTGCAACCAATGGCATCGGCCGAAGCGGTACTGACGCGCGATGAAAAAGAACTGGGCGTGGTGCTGATCGATATCGGTGGCGGCACTACGGATGTCGCGGTATTCAGTGAAGGTGCAATACGTCACACTGCGGTGATTCCTATCGCCGGTGATCAGATCACCAATGATATTGCGATGGCACTGCGCACACCGACTTCAGAAGCGGAGGAAATCAAAGTTCGCTTTGGCGTCGCCAAACAGGTACTGGCTGATCCTTCTGATACGCTGGATGTACCGGGTCTGGGTGATCGTGGTCCACGGTCTTTATCACGTCAGGCATTGGCGGCTGTGATCGAGCCTCGCGTCGAAGAATTGTTCGCACTGGTGCATCAGGTGGTGCGTGAATCGGGTTACGAAGATGTGCTGTCATCAGGCATCGTGCTCACCGGTGGATCGGCATTGATGCCGGGTATGGTGGAGATGGCGGAAGACATCTTCCTGAAGCCGACCCGGCTGGGTATGCCAGCCTACAGCGGACAGCTGGCAGATGTGGTGCGCAGCCCGCGTTATGCGACAGTTTTAGGGTTGTTGTTGGAAGCGAAGAAGCAGTATTTGCGTGGTCATCTCGTGATACGGCAGGAAGGTTCTGCTAAAGCGGTGTGGCAGCGCATGAAAGAGTGGTTTTTGGGGAATTTTTAAGCAGCTTTTTGTACCACATTTGGTGTAGTCATTTTATAATGGTCTGATATACAGTTATTAGTCGCTAGTCGTCTCATCCGTGATCATTAGCGACTGATAACTGCCTACCTGGAGGAGTCATGATGGAGTTCGATATGGTTGATAACGCCACACAAGGCACCGTAATTAAGGTTGTCGGCGTGGGTGGTGCAGGCGGCAATGCGGTTCAGCATATGATCAACAAAGGTGTGTCCGGCGTTGAATTTATCGCAGCAAATACAGATGCGCAGGCTTTGCTCGCATCCAAAGCACACAATGTGATACAGATCGGTGATACCGGTCTGGGCGCTGGTATGAAACCGGAAGTCGGTCGTCAGCTGGCAGAAGAATCGCGTGCCCGCATCGAAGATGCACTGCGTGGCGCGCACATGGTGTTCATCGCTGCCGGTATGGGCGGTGGTACCGGTACCGGTGCTGCTCCTGTGGTGGCACAAGTCGCCAAAGAATTAGGCGCACTGACGGTGGCAGTCGTGTCCAAACCATTTTCTTACGAAGGTAAGAAATGCATGGATATCGCTGATGAAGGTCTGGATGCACTGACTCAGCATGTGGATTCGCTCATCATTATTCTCAACGAGAAGCTCGAAGAGATTTATGAAGACGACAGCATGATCGAATGGCTGCAACATGCTGACGATGTATTGAATAATGCGGTTGCAGGTATCGCTGAAATCATTAATGTACCAGGTCACATTAATGTCGATTTCAACGACGTCAAAACCATTATGGGTGAGCAGGGCAAAGCAATGATGGGTACCGCAACAGCCTCCGGCGTTGATCGTGCCCGTATCGCGGCGGAACAGGCAGTGGCTTCTCCTCTGCTCGATGGTATTGATCTGTCCGGCGCACGCGGTGTACTCGTCAACGTCACTGCCAGCCGTGGTCTGAAAGGTAAAGAGATCAAGGAAGTCATGGCTGCTGTGCGCGCGTTTGCAGCTCCGGACGCTTCTATCGCTCAGGGTATCGCCTACGACGACACCATGGGTGATGATATCCGTGTGACTGTGGTTGCAACTGGCCTCGGACGTGGCAAGAAAAATATCCAGCTGGTACAGACTCCGGTGCTGCGTACTGGTACCAATAATGAAACGGTGATGTCGGCTGCAGCGATTGCGACCACTACTGTTTCCAATGGTATGGTGAATGCAGTGCCAGCGTTTGACGGACTCAGCAAACCTGCGGTATGGCGTCGTGAATCTGCGTCAGACACAGTACGTGCTCTGGAAAAAAATGGCATGGAAACCTATGACATTCCAGCTTTCCTGCGCAAACAGGCTGACTGATGCTGCTGACTTGTCAGCGCTGCTGATATGTCTGAAAAAAACCTCGCTGCGGCGGGGTTTTTTTATCTTTGCGCTCTACAGGAAAGACGCTGTCCAGCAAAACTTCGCGCCTTGATGCATACTTCAGCCTGATCAGGAAAATGCAGGTATCCTGATGTAGATCAACACGTGTCAACTTACCTATTTTGAAAGGAAACATCATGACGATTAAGATCGGCGATCAACTCCCAGCAGCAAGTCTGGCGGAATTCATAGAAGTGGAAGGCGAGGGCTGCACACTGGGTCCTAACACTTTCCAGGTAGCTGATCTGGTCAAAGGTAAAACCATCGCGATCTTTGGTCTGCCTGGTGCCTACACACCAACCTGCTCGGCAAAACATGTGCCTGGCTATATCGAACATGCCGCTGCATTGAAAGCTAAGGGCGTGGATGAAATCTGGTGTGTGTCCGTCAATGATGCCTTCGTGATGGGTGCCTGGGGTCGCGATCAAAAAGCGACTGGCGTTATCCGTATGATGGCAGATGGTAATGCGGCTTTTTCCAAAGCACTGGGTCTGGATGCAGACTTCAGCCAGTTTGGCATGGGCACCCGTTCCCAGCGTTACTCGCTGCTCGCCGTGGATGGCGTGGTAAAGCAGCTCAACGTAGAAGCTGGCGGTAAGTTCGAAGTATCGAATGCAGAAACGCTGCTGGCACAGTTAGGCTGATTGTCTGCACTCGTGATAAAAATGCCCGGTCTGCGCCGGGCATTTTTTTGTCAAAAACGCCAGGTAACTTTGCGCAAGCCTGACTGTCAGTGTCCGGCCCACGCCACATTACTGTGAATAATTTAGTGCTTTTTCATTGCTGGCGATATGAATTGTGCTGAATCGCTATAATACGCCTATGTTAAAGCAAACCACTATCCAACAAACTGTCAGGACCGTCGGTGTCGGCCTGCATTCCGGTACCAAGGTCGAACTGGTGCTGCGTCCCGCGCCCGTGAATACCGGCATCGTCTTCACCCGTACTGATTTACAGCCGCCGCTGGTGTTTCCTGCATCCGCGACCACAGTCGGCGATACCCGCATGGCTTCTACGCTGACCAATAACGGGCAGCGCGTTTCTACGGTTGAACATCTGCTGTCTGCGTGTGCCGGTCTGGGTGTGGACAATCTGTACATCGATGTGAGTGCAGAAGAAATCCCCATCATGGATGGCTCCGCCTCATCTTTCGTGTATTTATTGCAGCAAGCCGGATTGCAGCAGCAGGAAGCTGCCAAAAAATTTATCCGTGTATTGAAACCGGTCGAAATTCGTGAAGGCTCAGGTGCCAGTGAAAAATGGGCGCGTCTGGAGCCGTTTGATGGCTTTAAATTACACTTTTTTATCGAGTTCAATCATCCTGCGGTCGATGGCACGGTACAGACTGCCGTGGTCGATTTTGAAAAAGTATCGTTCGTGAAAGATGTGGCAAGAGCCCGTACTTTCGGCTTTATGCAGGACGTGGAAATGCTGCGTGGCATAGGACTGGCGCGTGGCGGCTCGATGGAAAATGCGATCGTGATGGATGAGTACCGCATCCTGAATGCCGATGGTTTGCGTTTCGACGACGAGTTTGTGCGCCATAAAATCCTGGATGCGATCGGTGACTTATACCTGATCGGACATCCATTGCTGGCCAGCTATACCGCCCATAAATCTGGTCATGGCTTAAATAACCAGTTATTGCGCGTACTGTTATCGCAACCGGATGCGTATGAAATCGTCAGTTTTGACGATGAAAAAAATGCGCCCATCACCTATGCAGAACAAAGTCAGCGTGAATGGGTGGCGGCCTGAGAGTGCGCAGCTACTAGCGCACAGGTATTAGCGCACCAGCACTGCGTTTCAGCATATAAAAAAACGGCAATCCTCAGATTGCCGTTTTTGTTTGTATCACCAGTCGACCAGTCGGTTGCCGGTTTTACTGTGTGTTGCTGCGTGTGATTTCCGGAAAGCGCTGACGTATAGAATTCTCTATCCCTTTGGCGTCCAGTCCGCATTGCGACAGCAGCAGTGCGTGATCACCGTGGTCGATGAATTTGTCCGGCAAACCAAGGATCAGCAATGGAACAGAAATGCCCTCTGCAGCCAGCGCCTCGGCCACTGCAGAACCGGCGCCGCCCATAGTGCAGCCTTCTTCTACGCAGACCAGGGCTTTGTGCTGTTGCGCCAGTTTGCGCACTAAGTCCACATCCAATGGTTTGATGAAGCGCATATTGGCAACGCTGGCATCCAGGGCCAGACCCGCCTGCAGCGCAGGATGCACCATAGAGCCGAATGCGAGTATCGCGATTTCTTTGCCTTCGCGTTTGATTTCACCTTTACCGATTTCCAGCGTTTGCAAATCCGCTGTGACTTGCGCACCTATGCCGGCACCGCGCGGATAACGCACCGCTGCCGGGCCTGGGTAGTGATAGCCAGTGCTCAGCATTTGACGGCATTCATTTTCATCTGAGGCCGCCATCACCACCATATTCGGAATGCAGCGCAGATAGGCCAGATCGTAATTACCGGCATGGGTAGCGCCATCGGCACCGACCAGTCCGGCGCGGTCCAGCGCGAATGTCACATCCAGATTTTGCAATGCCACGTCATGAATTAACTGATCGTAGGCACGTTGCAGGAAAGTCGAGTAAATCGCAACGACCGGCTTCAGACCTTCGCAAGCCAGGCCTGCCGCAAACGTGACAGAATGCTGTTCCGCGATGCCGACGTCGTAATAGCGCTTAGGGAATTGCTTTTCAAATTCCACCATGCCTGAACCTTCACGCATGGCCGGTGTAATACCCACCAGCTTCTTATCAGCGGCAGCCATATCACACAGCCATTGTCCGAATACCTGTGTATACGTTTGTTTGGTCGTGGTGGATGGCTTGATGCCTTCAGCCGGATTGAATTTACCCGGGCCGTGATACAGCACAGGATCTGCTTCCGCCAGCTTGTAACCATTACCTTTTTTCGTGACCACGTGCAGGAATTGCGGGCCTTTCAGGTTTTTGATGTTTTGCAGAGTCGGGATCAGGGAATCCAGATCATGACCATCGATAGGCCCTATGTAGTTGAAGCCAAACTCTTCAAACATGGTCGCAGGGACCAGCATGCCTTTAGCGTGTTCTTCAAACTTTTTAGCCAGTTCCAGCATCGGTGAAGGCAACACCGACTTGCCGACATTACGCGCTGCTGCATAGAATTTACCCGACATCAAACGCGCCAGATAGCGGTTCAGTGCGCCTACCGGTGGTGAGATCGACATATCGTTATCGTTCAGGATCACTAGCAGGTTAATGTCGTCATACACGCCCGCATTATTCAAGGCCTCGAAAGCCATACCAGCCGTCATGGAACCATCGCCGATAATCGCGACAGCGTGGCGGCTTTCACCTTTGGTGCGCGCTGCCAGCGCCATGCCCAGTGCGGCTGAGATCGAAGTTGAAGAGTGGGCTGTGCCGAAGGTATCGTATTCACTTTCATCGCGGCGCGGGAAACCGGAGATGCCACCGTATTGACGCAGCGTAGGCATCTGGTCGCGACGGCCAGTCAGAATTTTATGCGGATAGGTCTGGTGACCCACGTCCCACACCAGTCTGTCTTCCGGCGTATTGAACACATAATGCAAAGCGATAGTCAGTTCTACCGTACCCAGGTTGGAGGATAAATGTCCGCCAGTTTTCGATACCGATTCCAGTACATGCTGGCGCAGCTCATCCGCTAAGGGATTGAGCTGGTGACGCGGAACTTGGCGCAGATCCGCCGGAGATTGAATTTGTTGTAATAAGCTAGTCATAGTAGGTCGCGGTTTATGCTTGTCTTTGTACGATCAGATCGGCCAGATCATGCAAGTATTGTGCCTTTTCACCAAAGGGCAACAGTGCCTCATGGGCATCCCGGCACAGTTGGCTGGCCAGTTGACGTGAGGCGTCCAGACCAAGCAGGCTGACATAAGTCGGCTTGTTATCTGCCGCGTCTTTTCCTGCAGTTTTACCCAGGGTGGCTGAGTCCGCAGTCGCATCCAGAATATCGTCCACTACCTGAAATGCGAGACCGATGGCGCCTGCATACGCATGCAGCGCTTCAGTTTCTGTCGCATCGGGTAATTTGCCACAGATCGCGCCCAGCATGACCGATGCGCGTAACAGGGCACCGGTCTTCAGTCTGTGCATTTGTTCGAGTTGTTCGCGGTTGAGTGCGAGGCCTACGCTGGCCAGATCGATGGCCTGACCACCGCACATGCCCAGCGAACCGGAAGCCTGTGCCAGCACTTTGACCATGGCCAGTTTGGCAGAGGGATCGCCTGGCCCTTCAGACAAGGTGATGAATGCCTGTGCCTGCAGCGCGTCACCGACCAGCAAGGCGGTCGCTTCGTTGTAACGGATGTGTACAGTCGGTTTGCCACGGCGCAGATCATCATCATCCATGCATGGCATATCATCGTGTACCAGCGAATAGACATGTATCATTTCTACCGCTGCCGCTGCACGTTTGAGCAATTCGGCTGGCGCATCAAACAGCTGACCCGCTGCGTACACCAGCAAAGGCCGCACCCGCTTGCCGCCATCCAACGCGGTATAGCGCATGGCTTCGTGCAATTCCTGTGGTGTGGTGCCCGTGTCAGGGATCAGTTCATCTAAAGCTTGCTCGCAAGTTTGCTGGGTAAGTTTCATCCAAGTCTGGAAATCCTGGCTCATGCAAGTTCCTCGTCGTGATCGACATTAAAAGGTTTGAGTACGCCCGCCTCCAGTACTTTGACCTGTTGTTCAACTTTCTCAAGCTGGCTGGCGCAGAACTGTATCAATTCTGAACCACGTTGATACGCAGTCACAGAGGCCTCCAGCGGCAGATTGCCGCTTTCCATCTGCTGAACCAGCTGACTCAGTTCCGCCATCGCCGCTTCAAAGCTGGCTGGCTGACTGGCAGCAGAGGTGTGAGAGTCTGGATTTTTCTTGGGCATAGGATGGTGAAGATGTTGAAAACGGCGTCGTGTGACACAAAATTTAATGAACCTTCTATTTTAGAGCAAAGCAGCTGTAGTCAGTATGAAAACCATGCAAATTCAAAGTGCATTTGCTTACAATTTGAAACTACAGTTTCAAATCGGAAATGCTAATGTTGGGGAAAACCGAATTACACTGAAAAAAGACGCAGAATTGCGTTTCAAACATTTCCATGTGGAAATTATGTGTATATAGTTCGGTGAGATACAGGCGTGGCGCAATATATTATCCATGAAATTTTATCAAAAATACATGGCTTTCACCTCTGATGTCCAAATTTTTTTTCTTATCCAGGTAACATCCCTCACTCAGGCTGGATAGGGCAAACAACACACTTACCTCAATTTTGCATCCCTAAACATGCCTACTCAGCATAAGCATACCGGTCAGTCAGTGGGCGTCAACGCGCCTGCCGGTGAGTTGCTGCGCGCCTTAATCCCAATTGCGACGCATTTGGTCGGGGCGCAAATTGAGGCAATGTCGGTGCGCTTATCGGCTGCTTTTCTGGCTATGTCTGAAACCAGCCAGGATTCGCGCGAAGCCAATCTGAGTTTTCATGCCGGACAGCTGCTGAAAAAAAATGCCTATGCTTTTTATTATCTGGTTGCAGCTGATATAGAGAAAGCCCTGCGTGCAGATATCGACCAGCTGTTGTCGCCACAGCGTGTGGCGCAACCAGAAAAGAAGCTCGTGATGGAGCCCGATCTGAGTCTGGTGTCTTACGAAGAAATGGATAAAAAACTGGCGCTGAGTCGCGCCAGTCGCAGCATAGAGCTTGATAACGCAGAGCAGTACACAGCGCTGAATATGCGCATCGCGCACCTGATGCAAAAAGAAGCCTTAAGCATAGCGCAAAACCCCTTCCGGCCAGAATTATTGCTGACCACACTGCATCAGGCCTGGTGTCAGTTTGATCCCGAAACAGGAACGCATGAACTGGTGCTGTCTTTACTGAGCCCCGATATCCTGTTTGATCTGGAACCGATACTGGCAGAGCTAAATCAGGCACTGGTCGCGAAAGGTGTGTTACCTGACTTGCAGGAATCGTACCGCATTCGCCGCCAGCTTCAGAAAAAGCTGGAAGAGCAAAATGAGCTGGGTGCAGCCACCGCCACCGAAGAAAAATTACGCCAGTACTTTGCACAAGGTGGCGCGCAGCATAGTGCCCAGACCGACAGGACACACCATGGACTGACGGGCAGTGGCCCTGCTGGCTCTGGTGTCTCAGGAAGCTCTTTGCAGCAGTTATCTGACTTTCAGAAAAGTCTGCAATTCCGTCAACTGATGTCGGAGGCCAAAGACGTACTGCGTTTGTCGCAGATGCGTGAACAGGCACCGGAAATGTTTGCAACCGGCGTGGAAAAACAGACGCTGGATTTGCTGTCTCAGGTGTTCGACAATGTTTTCCGTAATCAGGCCATCCCGGCACAGGTGAAAGAACTGATCTCTGTGCTGCAGATCCCGGTGCTGAAAGCGGCGATGATCGATAAAGAGTTTTTCTTTAACGAGCACCATCCGGCACGGCGCCTGATTGACCTGCTGTCGCGCTACAGTCCTGCGGTCAATTCTCAGCAGGCACAGCAAGATCCCCTGTTCCAGACTATGCAGCGCAATGTGCAGCGCGTCAGTGATGAATTCGATCAGGAAGTAGCGCTGTTCGAAGAAGTTGTGAATGATCTGGAAGCATTCATTGCGAAAGAAGAGCAGGCCAGTGTGCAGGCCCTGCAGGCACCGATACAAACTGCGCTGCGCAAAGAGAAAATCAAGCAGGCCAGCATGACTGCGACCCAAACCGTGGCGGTACGCGTTGGTACTGGCGAAGTGGTGGCTTTTGTGGAAACCTTCCTGGAAAACCGCTGGATTAAGGTCCTGACCTTGGCTTACAGCGTGAAAGAAGAAAAACCCCAGGCTGTGGAAGATGCGATCCGTACCATGGATGATCTGATCTGGAGCGTCAAACCCAAGATCACACTGCAAGACAGACAAGAGCTGCTCAACCGCTTGCCAGCGATATTGGCGCGCCTGAATAAATGGCTGAGTCTGATTAAATGGGATGATGCTGACCGCGTACGCTTTTTCGCGGAGCTGGCGGAATGCCATGCTTCCATCGTACGTGCGCCGCTGGAATTGTCACCCGATAAGCAGCTGGAAATTGCGGTCGAAGCGGCACAGCATGCAGCTGAGCGCAGACTGGAAATACGCGCCGAGGCGGAGAAGAAAGCACAGCAACAGGCCGAGCAGGAAGCCGCAGCGGATGATGATCCGGCCATACAGTTGGTCGAAGGTCTGGAGCGCGGTGTCTGGCTGGAGTTGCAGAAGCCAGATGGTGAGCCGGTTAAGGTCAGACTGGCCTGGGTCAGCCCTATGCGCAGCTTGTTTATTTTTACATCCAGTCAGAAAGAGCAGAGTTTTTCCATACCAGTCAAACAACTGCAACAGGCTTTCCGCGAACAGAAAGCCCGCTTACTGGAACTCGATAAAGTGGTAGACCGCGCCTTGATAGAAGCCCTGGGCAGCTTGCACCCTGACGATGTGACGCCTTCAGCAGAGCCAGGTGCCCCGATAACTGATACTGATGCCCGCGTATCAGTCACCCCTGACTGAACTGGTTTCTTTAGTACTAATCCACTCAAAACCGCATCAGCAGACTAGCTGAAATGCTGCTTCAGATATTGCTCTGAGCAGCCTGCGGCGCGTGCTGCTCACTGCTCTTCATACGCTGGCAGCCGCATTTGTTCCTGTGTACTGAAATAACGATTCCTCAACGCGGATATTGACTGCGATAACTGCACCTCATTCAGTCCCATATTGAGCAAACTGCGGCGCTCATTCAGGTAACGTTGTATCCGCGATGTCCAGTCTGCTTCTTCTCTATCTACTTGTGCCAGCCGGTTTGCTGCATCCGGACTGATGGCGGCGGCGCGCATGCGATATACGTCATCTTCACTGGCACCCTGGTTGCGCATGGCGTTTGCCTGTTCTTCCAGCCGTATCACTTGTAGTGGTGCGTTTTTCGCTTCTTTCAGATCTGCTGGTAAGTTCTCATCCAACGTGCGCAAACGCGTCTGCTTTTCAGCTTCCGTCAGTGCGCGGTTGTTCGCTATCTCCAGCCGCGCAATTGCATCCAGATCATACGCATCATCAAAGCCAAACATGGCCTGACTTTCTTTGGCGCTGAAATACTGTAGCCGCAGATTTTGCATCGCCTGCCAGCGTGTACGCATAGCGGTCGCCATCATGGTGGCAGACTGAACTTGCTGTCCCAGCTGTTTTTCACTGTCGAATAAGGCTGTTTTATATTGCAGATAGCGTGCCAGCAACGCCTTGGCTTGTGCCGCAGCATGTGGACGCAAGCGCTGGTCCAGCACTTTTTCGATTTCCTTGCGGATTTCAGCCAGCGATTTTTCTCCGGTGGCGGCCAGATAGTAATCAAACATTAAACGCAATTCGGCATTGACCACCAGCTCGCCTTGCGCTTCTTCGAGCTTGCCATCGGTCTGCGTGCCCTCCATGGAGCGTACAAAAGACAAGTGCGTATCTGGCGCTGTTAGCTGAGCCCTGTCCTGCTGCTCAGTGAGTTTAGTGTTCCAGAAAGTGAAAAAAGCGGCGCTGCCTAACGCCGCTAAACCCAGAGTCCAGGTAAGTGTTTTCATGCTGCCGGCTCCGTCAGAGTGGTTTAGGCTAGAGACCGCTGTTTTTCAGGCGGTTTGCATGTTGACGGTAAATCGTGACTGGATTGGTTTCGAAAATATTCACCAGCCCGATCGCCTGATTGACTTCATCCAAATGGTTCATGGCATAGTCGTCACGGATCACTTTACCCAGATGCGTAGAGCAACTGGCGACCAGACCATCGTTCTTGGCGCCGGCGAACGCGAGTGATGTCAGTGCCAGTGCCGGATCTGAAATGTCGAACAGATTTGTCATGATTTTCGCACCACTCCAGGAATAATAGGCAACCCCGTTCGCAGAGTAAGCACCTTCACCGCAAGCGCTGGTCGGCACCCCGGCAGGGTGGCGGCTATTGAATTGCAGTGAACCGGCAGTGCTCAGTGATTTGGCCGCAGCCAGCGCATCTTGTGGGATGCCGGGTTTGCCAGAAATGAAGCTGATCAGTGTTCCCAGCCCATTTGCCACGGAAACCAGCACGGCATTGGGCAGGCTGCCATCCGGCGCGACGCCTAGCAGGATGTCGGCCACTTTAGAGCCGCGATTGACACCGCCGACCGAGGTGACAGAGGCGACCAGATCAGGACGTACTGAAGCCACATAACGTATGGTTGGGCCACCATGGCTGTGTCCGATCAGATTGACTTTGCTGGCACCGGTAACGGCCAGGATTTGCTTAACCTGGGTCAGCAATTGTTCGCCACGGACTTCGGTGCTGTTAGCCGCAGCCACCTGCGTGATATAAACTTTGGCGCCGTCTGCTTTCAAGGCAGATGGAATGCCGTACCAGTAATCAACGGGACCGATCTTGTCAAATCCGAACAGGCCGTGCACCAGCACGATAGGAAATTTTGTCTCCGTGTAACCTGCTGCCCATGTCTGTAGCGGTAATACAGACAATGCGAGAAAGAAAGCGAGCATTTTCTTCATCATTGTGTTGTTCATGTTGACTCTTTCAAAGGTTGTAGGGCTGAGCCAAAACCTGTACGGTGTAGCAACTTGTTTTGCCTCACTGTGAGGGCTTCAATGGGTAGCTTTACCGGATAAATTTTGTGCCAGTCCTGAGTTGATTCAAAAGCAGACTCCAATGAAACCAGGCATCGTTGGTCGGTTTGCCTCTGTGGGCATTCAGACTGACTGCAGGGGGACCAACGTGTTTGCAGACTAAGTTTGCAACACGCAAGCGACAAGCTGCGATGCAGCATAAACAAGCTTCAAATTGGCATCGTGTGCAGCGTTTCGCATCGGCCTGCTTGACAACGGAACTGCATGTCGCTCAGTGAATGTGCCAACATTTGTCTATGATCATGCCGACTGAATGGGGCGGGCGGGTGGCTCTTTATTTTTCTGCCGGGAATGATTTAGATGTTTTTACCTAAAACGTCAGCGATGTTGTTTATCAAGCAGAGCAGTACAGAGTTAGATATGCTAAGAAGTTGATTTTGCTCAGGAAATTTCAGCAGCCCGGGGCAAAGTTACAAGATTCAGGTATAATCTCGGGTTCTGTCCAAAATTTCCTCTTCAAGTCGTTTGATCGTTTGAATTTCCGCTCTGGCAGCAAACCAGTCGGAAACAGGTTTTTGTGGATTCTTTCTCTCTTAGGTTGGTGCAAATTAATTTGGGGGGTGGGGATGTCCGATCTGGCTTCTTTGTCTACATTAGCGCGTTCTGACGCGCAACTTCCGGTACACGTCTATTTTGATGAGACGCTTTTGCAGCGTGAAATCAAGGATTTGTTCCAGGCAGGTCCTCGCTACGTGGGCCACGAACTGATGGTTCCTAACGTAGGTGACTTTGCTACTTTACAGTCTGAAAATGAAGGCCGCATGCTGGTGCGTAATGCACAGGGCATAGAGCTGATGTCGAATGTCTGCCGTCACCGTCAGGCATTGATGTTCAATGGGCGCGGCAATACGAATAATATCGTCTGTCCTTTACATCGCTGGACCTATGATCTCAAGGGTGAGCTGATCGGTGCGCCGCACTTTTCAGACACGCCTTGTATGAATCTGAAACGCACGCCTTTACAGAACTGGAATGGTTTGCTGTTCGAGCAAAATGGTTACAACGTGATGGAGCGCATGGCGCAACTGAGTGTGACCAAGGATCTCGATTTCAGCGGCTATATGCTGGATCACGTGGAAGTGCATGAATGTGATTACAACTGGAAAACCTTTATCGAGGTCTATCTGGAAGATTATCACGTCGAGCCTTTCCATCCCGGCCTGGGCAGTTTCGTCTCTTGCGATGATTTGCGGTGGGAGTTCGGTGAAGATTACAGCGTACAAACCGTAGGCGTGAACAGTGGTTTGCTCAAATCCGGCTCACCGGTGTATCGCCAGTGGCAAGAGCAATTGCTGAAGTTCCGCAATGGTGAAGCACCGAAATACGGGGCGATCTGGCTCACGCTGTATCCGAATATCATGGTCGAATGGTATCCGCATGTGCTGGTGGTTTCCACGCTGTGGCCAACCGCGACCGGTAAAACCCGCAATGTGGTGGAGTTTTACTATCCTGAGGAAATCGTCTTGTTCGAACGCGATTTCATCGCAGCAGAACGCGCCGCGTATATGGAGACCTGCATAGAAGACGATGAAATCGGCATGCGCATGGATGCTGGCCGTAAGATCCTGCTGGAACGCGGAGAAAATGAAGTTGGACCCTATCAGTCACCGATGGAAGATGGCATGCAGCATTTCCATGAATGGTATCGTCGTAATATGACATTCTGATTCCGCATTGTGTTGTCGTATGCGATCAAACATTGAAGAGGCGCTGGCATTTGCTATGCGCCTCTTTTTTCATCCTGACGCAAACGTTTGTGGCGACTGCCTGTCGCGATAATGTTGCCTGAATTTGTTTTATGCCTCGGTGAAGCACAGCTTGCCTGAGGCGAGCGGAGAAATAGAAATGCAATCTTTATGGATGCTGGTCGCCAGTCTGTTGTTTTCACTGATGGGCGTCTGCGTCAAACTCGCTTCTGATCACTATGCAACCGCAGAAATCGTGTCTTACCGCGGCCTGATCGGCAGCCTGCTGTTGTTGGCCTTGATACGGGTTCAGCGCGGCACTTTGCGTACGACCATGCCGGGCAGTCATTTATGGCGTGGTCTGGTCGGTGTGGCAGCGCTGTGGATGTGGTTTTACGCGATAGGCCGCTTGCCGCTGGCGATGGCGGTTACGCTGAACTATATGTCCGCCGTCTGGATCGCTGCCTTTTTGTTCTTGCGTGCCTGGCGCTTGCGTGAACAGCAGCTGGACTGGCGTCTGGTGGCGGCGATACTGCTGGGTTTTGGCGGTGTCATTTTGCTGCTCAGACCAACGATACATGCCGATCAGTGGCTGGGTGGCGTGATTGCGCTGGTGTCCGGCATGCTGGCAGCTCTGGCCTATCTGCAAGTCAGGCAAATGGGCGTGGCTGGTGAGCCGGAATACCGCGTGGTGTTTTATTTTTCGCTGACCTGTGCAGTCGCCGGTTTTCTGGGCGTTAGCCTGAGCGCGTTAGCTGGCGGTACAGGCTGGCATGCACATACGGGTCAGGGTGCTTTGCTGCTGCTGGCAATCGGCATTACGGCGGCACTGGCACAAATGGCGATGACGCGCGCCTACCGGCTTGGTAATACTTTACTGACTGCGAATCTGCAGTATCTGGGCATCGTCTTTTCCAGTATCTGGGATGTACTGATCTGGCATGACAGCCTGTCCTGGCTCAGCTGGGCCGGTATCGTCGTGATACTGTGCAGCGGTTGTCTGGCCAGTTTTTACAATGCGCGCAATAGTCCTGCTAAAGTAGCGCCTGATCCGATTGCGACTGAGTAGGCCAGCAGGCCGCTCGTCTGCATCATGTCTTGATTCTTCATCTAAGGGGAAACGATGTACACCAGCTTAATCCGTGCCGGCCAACTGGCCGCTTTGATTGACTCTGCAGCACAGGGACATACCGTGATTCTGGATTGCCGCCATGACTTGACTGATACCGATGCCGGCACCCGCGCATTTGCAGCCGGACATTTGCCCGGTGCGCAGTTTGTGCATCTTGATCAGGTGTTATCTGCTGCTAAAACCGGTGCTGATAGCGTATTCCGTGGCCGTCATCCTTTACCCGATGCAGAAGACTTTGCCGCCAGCCTGCGTCAGCTGGGCGTCAATGCGGATACTCAAGTGGTGGCGGTAGATGCCCATGGCGGCATGTTTGCGGCACGTTTGTGGTGGATGCTGCGCTGGATAGGCCATGCTGCAGTCGCTGTGCTGGATGGTGGTATACCGGCCTGGCAGGCAGCGGGTTATGCACTCAGCACTGAGCAAGTAAGCCGTGCGGCGGGCAATATCCAGGTACAGTCCAGTCTGGTCACCCAGGTCAGCGTGGCGCAGGTGCTAGCCAATCTGGAGAGTGCAGAACGCATCGTGATCGACGCGCGTGCGCCGGATCGCTTCCGCGGTGAAAATGAAACCATGGACCCGGTAGGCGGCCATATTCCGGGCGCGAAAAACCGCTTCTTCAAAGATAATCTGCAAGCCGACGGCAGCTTCAAACCCGCCGCACAATTAAGCCAGGAATGGGCGCAACTGATCAGTGATCCGGCCCGCGCCATCATGCAATGCGGTTCAGGCGTGACTGCCTGCCATAATCTGCTGGCACTGGAAGTCGCTGGCCTGCGTGGTGCGGCTTTGTATCCGGGCTCCTGGAGCGAATGGTGCGCCGATCCTGCGCGTCCGGTTGAACGTTAATACTGCATGTAGTCTGTGTACGAAAAAAAAGCACTGTTGAGACACAGTGCTTTTTTATGGAGAGCTGCATCGCTCCTTTAATGATGCCTCGTCACCAGCAAGACCAGCACGATGCCCAGCGTGACCAGCAAGACCTGTGGCACGGTTTCTTTGAATGTGGCGCGGCGCTGCATTTGCGGCATCAGGTCGCTGACGGCGATATAAATAAATCCCGAAGAAGCCAGTACCAGTACATAGGGCAGCAAGTCGGCCGCCTGCTCCAGTAAAAAAAAACCCGATACACCACCGACCACGCCCATCATGCTGGTCATCAGATTGTACAGATAGGCGCGGGTGCGGCTGAAACCGGCATTCAGCAAAACGATAAAGTCACCGATTTCCTGCGGAATTTCATGCGCGATAATCGCGAATGCTGTCACGATACCGAGTTCAGGATTAGCCAGAAAAGCCGCCGCGATCAGGATGCCGTCGGTGAAGTTATGCATGCCATTGCCGACCAAAATCATCCAGCCGGATTTGCCTGCTTCATGCGCATCATGCCCATGTTCGTGATGGTGACCATCGCCTTCATGATGATGCGAGTGGCGCAAAATGGCCGCCTTCTCCAGCAGGAAAAACGCCAGCAAACCGGCCAGCAGACAGGCGAACAGCGTGCGTGGATCAGCCTTGGATTCGAAGGCTTCCGGCAGCGCATGCAGCAAAGAGGTGGACAGCATAATACCGACCGACAGGCTGACCAGTTTTTCCACCATTTTCGACAACAGGGAGAACGAGAAAATCGCAGCGGCAGATATGCTCAGCACCCCTGCTAAGGCTGTGGTGAAGAGGATGGATAACAGGGTGGAGTGAATTTTGAACCTCGGGGGAATTTGCAACCAGGTTGCAAATTAAAGCACAGACTGGCGAATTAAGCAAATCCAAGGCTGATGCAGACTGGCCGGAGCCGGCCTGCATCAGCCTCTTGGTGTGCAGGCAGCTGCACGCAGCGGCTCACAGAATGCGGCAATCCGGTTCAGCCCGCGCCGTTCGCCTTTAACCAGGCCACGCAAGCTTTCCAGCCATCTTTGGCATCCGCTTCCACATAGCTGGGACGGTAATCGGCATGGAAGGCATGGCCGGAATTTTCATACACTTTGAATATGGAATGGCTGCTGCCTTTGGCTAGCGCTGCTTCCATTTTGGCGATAGAGTCCAGGCTGATGCCGGTATCTTTAGCGCCATACAAACCCAGCACCGGTACCTTGAGCGCGGCTGCAATATCCACCGGATGCTGTGGCGACAGCGCGTTCGCTTCACCCACCAGACGGCCATACCAGGCTACCCCGGCTTTGATAGCAGGGTTATGTGCTGCATACATCCAGGTGATGCGGCCACCCCAGCAAAAACCGGTGATGCCGACCCGCTTCAGATCGCCACCATGTTTATCAGCCCAGGCCAGCACCGCATCCAGATCGCGCATCACCTGCGCATCGGGAACTTTGGCAATTACTTCTTTGATCAGCTCTGCCACGCTCGCATATTTGCTCGCATCACCCTGACGCACGAACAGGTCTGGTGCCAGCGCCAGATAGCCGAGTTGGGCAAAACGGCGCGCCACATCCGCGATATGTTCATGTACACCAAAGATTTCTGACACCACCAAAATCACAGGCAGATTTTGTTTGCCCTCAGGCCGCACGCTATACACAGGCACTGCCTGGCCATCGACTTCTATCTGCAGTCTTTGCTCACTCAGACCAGTAGTTGGTGTGCGCAGCATGGTTTGGGCGCAGACCGGTAAGGCCGCTGCTGCAAAGCCCACGCCCAGCGCGCTTTGCAAAAACTGGCGTCGATTGCTTTCCTGCTGGCTGCTCGTTTTTTTCTGCGTGCCAGTGCTGTCTACGCTGGCGCCGGTCAGGCTGTTAAATTCTGCTCTGTCATTCTGATTATGCATGCGGGTCTCCTGAATAAGGGCTGAAATAGAGGCGTGCTTACAGCGATACCGCGCGCTGCGATTAAGGCCGCGCAGTATCAGGCTGCATATTAGCGGTTTTCACATTGGCTGGCAGTGCAGTCAGCAAGTAGGTTCAATAAAATGAGCAAATTGCAAATTTTTACGTGCGGGCGTATATTGGCGAGACGCTCGCCCGGCACTGCCGCCCTCAATCCTGCACCCGTATTGATCATGCATACCAACCAGACTAAACCGCCACTGACAGACAGCGACATCGATCACCTGCTGGGCAAAGTAGCTCGCCAAAGCAGACGCAAACAGATACTGACTCATAGTTTGCAGACGGCTGGAACATGGAGCAACTTATTCAACATATTGTGTGTGCCCTTATTGGGCGTAGGGATAAGCTTACTGCCCGAGTTCTCAAAGCCTTCAGGCATGAATATGCTGATATTGGTAATAGGAAGTGTAGCGGCAGCGACTTTCTTTGCCCTCATCGGAGTGCAACGCAAATTGGATATCGCTATCGAGTTATTGCGGCTGCATGACGCCGAACTTGCTGAGGAAAAGGCTGACGATTGAGCTCTTGGCGATCTGGAATTAATTTGAAAAAAATTGGAGAAAGGACTAGACCATGCCACTCGAACTAAGACGCTCTTTTCAGATCACGACTGGGGTACTCGGCCTGGGACTGAGTATGTTGTGCTATTGGCTGATACGCGCTGGCGCAGAACATATGCAGGGCGGCGCTGCGATGGCACTCAGCATTATGTTCATCGCAGCCGTCCCGGGCTTTCAGCGCTTGCTAGTCTTGTTTTTGCCTTTGCTCCTGGTGAAGCTGTTTCCTAGTCTGGATCAACTCTGAACGCTAAGCTTTAGACACTATACCGCCCAGCTTAATCCGGTTGCAGATAGAACGCGTCCGGTAATTGCGCACCGGCGGTGGTGGTTTTGATGTCGCCTTTGAGATTGGTCAGGATGATTTCCAGCTCAGGACCGCCGAGTTCCAGCAGCACCTGGCGGCAGGCGCCGCAAGGGGCGATCGGGGCTTCGGTATTGCCGGTGACGGCGATTTTTGCGAATTCACGTGGGCGGTAGCCCGCCGCGATGGCTGAAAACAAAGCGGTGCGTTCGGCGCAATTGCACAGGCCGTAGGACGCATTTTCTACATTACAGCCCTGAAAAACTTTGCCATCTTTGGTCAGCAAGGCAGCGCCCACCAAAAAGCGCGAATACGGCGCATAGGCTTTTTCTCTGGCCTGATTGGCCAGGGCGATTAATTCCTGGTCTTGCATATCGAAGTTCTCCGTACCAGTCTTTGACTCGTCTGTCAGTGTTTCGTGTTGAGGAAAAAAAAGGCATGCCTCGCATGCCTTCAGAATTCTTTGCTGCTTATTTACTGCAAACAGAAGTCCGCACAGAATATGGCTGTCAGCCCGAAAAGCTGCCAGCAGCCGCATTCTGCCTGGGTCTCTGCTTATTTTTTCACGCCCAGTTCACGCAAACGTTCCTGCAGATAGCTGCCGGACGTGTGACGTTCAGACAGCACAACGTCAGGACGCGGATGCAGGAACAGTGGCAGCGAAATACGGGATTTCTTCGCTTCTTCGCCAGTCGGATTCAGCACGCGGTGGATGGTCGATGGGTAATAGCCTTGTGAGGCTTCATCGAGCATGTCACCGATGTTGACGATCAGCATACCGAAGTCGCATGGCACATCATGCCAGGCGTCGTCCTTGCCCAGCACCTGCAGGCCAGCCTGCGTCGCTGCCGGCAAAACCGTCAGCAGGTTGATGTCACCATGGGCCGCAGCACGGACTGCATCCGGTTCTTCATCGCCATTCAGCGGTGGATAGTGCAATACGCGCAGCAGGGTCATGTCACTGTCGGTGATCATGTCCGACAAAGGCATGGAGTACTTGGCTTTGATGTCTGCCGGGGTATGGTCTTCCACCCATTGCAGCAATTCTGTCGCCAGCTGATTGCCTTGTTCGTAGTATTCGCGTGCCGCGTTCGATACTTCCGACGGCACCCGGCCCCAAGGGTACACATGGTAGAACTCTTTCAGATCGCGTTTGGCAAAGCCTTTGGCGGTCTCGGAGACTTTAGGCGAAAAATAGCCATCCATTTTTTCAGTATCGTAGTTGTACTTGTGCTTCGCATCAGTCTGGAAGAACTCGTACCATTCCTGATAAATGGTGTTGAGCAGGGGTTGCGATAAAGGATGATTGGTCAATACGCCAAAGCCGGTCTGGTGCAGGCTTTCGGTGAATTTTTTCGCGGCATCCGGATCACGGTAATCGACAGGTTGTATCAGCATTTTCCGCTCCCGATTATGCCAGCGCTGGTTGCAGCCAGTCGCCGGACAGGGTCTGGTCGATCAGCTTAGCGCAGGCCTCGGCATCCACTTTCATGCAGACGCGGGTTTCCGGTTTGCTGACTTCCCAGCCTGCTTGCGGGTAAGGGATAGCGAGTTTCGCCATCATGGTCTGACCATTGCCTATGCCTTCTTTGGCAACGCGCACACGACCGCTCTGGGTTTCAAAGATTTCCGGTGCCACCAGCCAGACAAAGGCCAGTACGTCATGACCGTAGCAAGCGTGACCGAGGTCAGGGCGTATGCTTTGGTAGAAGTTTGCGTAGAAATTCACAGCGTGCGACAGGGTATCCATCGCTACGTGTTTATGTTGTTCTGCCAGACGTGCAAAGAAGCTCGATGGCAAGACCACACGGTGGGTAACGTCCAGACCAACCATGGTCAGGTCCCAGCCTGCGGTGAAGACCAGATCGGCTGCGTCCGGATCATTCCAGACATTGGCTTCGGCGACCGGCGAGACATTGCCCGGTTCATCAACTGCACCCGCCATCAGTACGACTTTTTTCAGCAGCTTAGGCAGTTGTGGTTCCATTTTCAGTGCCAGACCCAGATTACCCAGCGGACCGACTGCGACCAGCGTGATTTCGCCCGGATGCTGACGCGCCATCTTGACGATGAATTCTGCTGCGCTTTCTACTTCAGCCTGACCACCGACTTCGATACGGGATGGCAGATTGCCGAGGCCGTCTGCGCCGTGGATGAAGTCTGGCGGCGTACCGGCCGCTTTTGCGAATGGCACATTGACGCCTTGCGCAACCGGGATAGCGCGGCCTGCAATACGGGTCAGGTACAGGGCATTGATGGTCGCCTGTTCGACATAGACATTACCAAAGGTAGTGGTGATACCGACTACATCGATATCAGGATGGGCCAGCGCGAAATACAGCGCCATTGCGTCATCTACACCAGGATCTGTATCGAATATGACTTTATGTTTTGCTTGCATGAAAATACTCCAGGAAATAGCTTCAGCTGGCCATTGGACAGAACCCAGTTTGAAGCGATTTGTTGTGTTTGACCTGGTTCAAGGAGGCCGAATTAAAGAGCTACAAGAGAATTGCAAAAGAGCTAAAAAAGAGCAAAAAAGAGCTCAATGTTCGATTTAAATGAATAAATCACCGGCAGCCAGTACGGGGCAACCCCATGCTGTTTGCCGGCAGGTTTTATAGTCTTTTATCTTGACTTTACAAACGGCACGCCTATCGCCTTAGGCGCGACGGATTTCGCCATCAGGCCTGCAAGAACGACGACGGTTACTACATAAGGAATCATCTGTATCAATGATCCCGGCACTTTTCCTAAGCCAGGGAAGACCACGCCTTCAATCTGGACTTGCAGAGCAGTGAAAAAACCAAACATCAGGCAGCCCAGCGCCGTTTGCAGCGGACGCCAGTTACCGAATACCAGCGCGGTCAACGCCAGATAACCATTACCGGCTGACATATCGCGCAGGAAAAAACCACTTTGTACGATGGACAGATAAGCGCCCGAGAATGAGCACAGCAAACCGGCACACAGCATCGCCATAAAGCGGGTGCGTTCGACATTGACACCTGCTGCATCTGCTGCATGCGGATTTTCACCCACCGCGCGCAGGCGCAGGCCAAAGCGGGTGTGGTACAGCACCCAGTGCACCAGCGGTATCAGTGCAAATGCCAGATACACCAGTGCACTGTGACCACCTATCAGGCGGGTGTATACCCAGCCCAGCAACGGTATTGAAGCCAGCGCTTCCGAACCTGGCAGCACGATGTCAAACAGGCGCGCTGCACCCAGATCCGGGGTACGGCCACCTTGCATGAAGAAGAACTGGGCAACGACGAAAGTCAGACCACTAAGAGTGATATTAATTGCGATCCCGGCCACCAGCTGATTGCCTTTTTGGGTGATGCTGACAAAGCCTTGCAACAGCGCGATAGCGACCGATACGCCGACTCCGGCCAGGATGCCCAGCCATGGATTTTGCGTCACATAGGCGACTGCGGCTGAGACAAAGGCCGATGCCAGCATCTTGCCTTCCAGCGCCAGATCAACCACGCCGCTGCGCTCTGCAAACAGACCCGCCATGGCAGCGAAAATCAGGACCGGGGCATTACGTATGGTAGAAACCAGAATGCTGGAAAATTGAAAATCATCAAACATCATTTTTCCTCAGGATGGCTTACGTTTGAGCAGGGCAGTTAAAGCCGGTGCATACAGGTTTTCCATGGCGCCACAGAACAGGATAATCAGGCCCTGGATAAAGATAAAGGTTTCAGGTGGAATATTCGGTTTTTCCAGCGACAGATCGAAGCCACCCTGAATCAGCGCGCCAAACAGGATAGCGGATAACAGGATGCCAAGCGGATGCTGACGTCCCATGAGGGCAATCGCAATACCGATAAAACCGGCACCGGCCGGGAAGTTCAGATTCAGATAGTGGGTGGAACCCATCACCGAGTTGACCGCGCCCAGACCTGCCAGCGCACCGGAAATCATCATAGTGACGATGATGGTTTTGCTGATAGAAATACCGGCATAGTGGGCCGCATGCTGATTCAGGCCGGTGGCGCGCAACTGATAGCCCCAGGTGGTGCGCCACACCGCCAGACCGTAAATGACCAGTGCCAGCAGCGCCAGAATAAAGCTGATGTTGAGTGGTGTTTCGCCCAGTATCGGTAAAATGCCATTGAGTTTAGGCAGCCAGGCGCTTTCAGCAAACACGCGGCTGGCGGTGTTTTGTTCGCCGGCCGGGATCAGGAAGCTCACGATCACATAGTTCATCAGGCTGGCAGCGATAAAGTTAAACATGATGGTCGTGACCACCACGTGGCTGCCGCGTTTGGCTTGCAGATAGCCAGGCAGAAAGGCCCAGGCCGCGCCGAATACCGCGCTGCCCAGCATGGCCAGCGGGATCAGCGCCCAGCCCGGCAGACTCGCATCGAGTGCCAGCACCACCAGTGTCAGCCCCAGACCGCCGATATACATCTGGCCTTCGCTGCCGATATTAAACAAGCCAGCCTGCATCGCAATCGACACCGATAAACCGGTGAAGATAAAGGTCGCTGCATAAAACAAGGTGTAGCCCAGACCTTCAGGGTTAAATACAGCCGCGTTGAGCAGGATGCCCAGTGATTCCAGCGGACTTTCACCCAGCAGATAAATCACGCCTGCTGCGACCAGCAAGGCTGACAGCAGATTCAACAGGGGCAGGGCAAAGGCAGTGGCCCAGCGAGGCAGATCGGTTTGGTTCATACGTATCGTCTTAAAGAATTACTCTGGTGACGCTTGACTGTCCGGGTAGGACAGCCGCATCAGTGTTTGTGTAAGCCACCCATTAACAGGCCGATGCGGGTAGCATCAAATTCTTCTACTTTCAGTTCGCCGGTAATGCAACCGCCTGACATCACCAGGATGCGGTCAGCCAGCGCGCGTACTTCTTCCAGCTCTACCGAGACCAGCAAAATCGCAACCCCGGCATCGCGCATCGCGAGCAGGCGTGCATGCAGGCTTTCTATGGTGCCGATATCGACGCCACGGGTAGGCTGACCGACTAAGATCAGTTGCGGATTGGCCGCCATTTCGCGCGCCATCACGACTTTTTGCTGATTACCGCCGGACAGCAATGCGATACGCAAATGCGGATCGGACGGACGCACATCAAACTGTGCCAGCAAATTCTGGCAATTTTTCAGAATCGATTTGTAATCCAGCCAGCCTAAGCTTTTGCCCAGTTTTTTCTGGTAACCGAGGAAGCTGTTCATCATGACCGAGAAGTTTTTGACTACCGCGTCACGCAGCCGGTCTTCCGGTACATGGGCGATACCGAGTTCACGGAAGGTAGCTGGCAAGCCATCGGCATCCTTGCGTCCGGCATACGGCAAAGCCTTGCCCTGCATGCTGATGTCGCCCGCCGTAGGCAGACGCATACCGCTCAGAATTTCGAGTAATTCGCTCTGACCATTGCCGGAAACACCGGCGATGGCGACGATTTCACCGGCGCGGATTTGGAAATTGATGTCTTTCAGCAGACTGACTTGCTGGGCATTGATCAGGTTGAGGCCTTTCACATCGAGCACCGTCGCGCCCGGCGCATACGGCGCGCGCGGCAATTGGGTCTCGATAGGGCGGCCGACCATCAGTTCTGCCAGTTGTTCTTTATTGGTTGCTGCTGTTTGTACCGCACCCACCACCGTACCGGCACGCATCACGGTGACTTCGTCCGTGATATCCAGGATTTCCTGCAGCTTGTGGGTAATCAGGATGATGGTTTTGCCTTGTTCTTTGAACAGGCGTAATACTTCGAACAGGGAAGCGGTTTCCTGTACCGTCAGCACCGCGGTCGGTTCATCCAGAATCAGGATGTTCGCGCTGCGGTAAATCTGCTTCAGGATTTCCACCCTTTGCTGCACGCCGACCGATAAATCCTCAATCTTGTCGAGCGGATCAACGTCGAGTGAATAGCGCTGGCAGATGTCACGCAATTGCTGCTCAACCTGTTTGCGGTTTTTTTGCAGACGGAAGCCACCTTCGCCGCCCAGCATTACATTGTCGAGCACGGTCATGTTATCGACCAGCATAAAGTGCTGATGCACCATGCCGATGCCGAGACCGATTGCCTCATGGCTGTTACGGATATCCTGTTGCTGACCGTTGATCAGCAATTTGCCGCCATCGGCACGGTAGTAACCGTACAGGATACTCATGAGTGTGGACTTACCTGCGCCATTTTCGCCGATGATGCCGTGGATCGATCCTTGCGCAATGGAGAAGCTCACATCGCGATTGGCTTGTACTGCGCCAAAGCGTTTGGAGATGTGTTGAAATTCGACAGCTGGCTGCATACGTTCAGGATGTTAGGTTCGGCGGAACGGGTGAAAAGGATCAGGACTATGGAACTGAGTAATGAATCAGGGCGCATTTTACTGCGCCCCGCTGAATTACTGTATGGGTCAGACCGGGCACTTATTGGCATCGCGGAAGTCGACCACTTTCACTTTGCCATTGATGATGTCTTGTTTAGCGGCGTTGATGCGTTTTTCCATCTCGGCGCTGACGACACTGCGGTTATCTTTATCGAGCGCCCAGTCCACGCCGCCTTCTTTCAGGCCTTTGTAGACGGTGCCGCCTTTCCAGTCACCATTCTTCATTTGCATGAAGCTGTCATAAATCGCCTGGTCAACGCGTTTGACCATGGACGTCAGCATACTGCCCGGATGCATGTAGTTTTGATTGGAATCCACACCGATGCCGAGCTTACCTTTTTCTTTGACTGCTTGCAGCGTACCCATGCCACTGCCGCCAGCTGCGGCAAAGATCACGTCCACACCGCGTTCAAACTGCGCACGCGCCAGTTCGCCGCCTTTGGCCGGATCATTCCAGGCCGCAGTGGTGGTGCCCACCATGTTTTGCAGAATTTCGATTTTACCGTCAGTTGCTTTGGCACCCTGCGCATAGCCGCAAGAGAAATTGCGGATCAGCGGGATGTCCATACCACCGATAAAGCCGACTTTTTTCGATTTGCTGGCCAGTGCTGCTGCCACGCCAACCAGATACGAGCCTTCCTGTTCCTTGAACAGTACCGAACTCACGTTGTCACCTTTGGCGATGCCGTCGATCAGAACGAATTTAGTGGCCGGGAATTCTTTGGCGATATTCTGTACCGCCTGCGCCTGCGCAAAGCCGATTGCTGCGATCAGGTCGACTTTTTTGCGCGCCAGATTGCGTAATACCTGTTCAGTCTGGGTGTCACTCGCGACCTGCACTTCCATGAAACCGATCTTGGTCTCTTTTTTGAAGCGTTCTGCGCCTTCGGAAGCAGATTGATTGAAGGACTTATCAAATTTGCCGCCTGCATCGTAAATCACCGCAAACTTAGGGTCTGCAGCATGGGCGCTGGCTGCAGTCAACAGAGCAGCCAGAGTCAGGCAGAAAGGTTTGAGTTTCATGAGAGCTTCCTTATTCAGATGTCGTAGTGTGAGGGATGCAGACGCTTAACGATAGTCAGATCTTCACCAGCCTAACATGGCGAACACCTCTGGCTCACCATGGAATAAAAATTTTATCAAATCCCGCGCTGTATTCGGGGATGTAATCTGTCACTTATGCTTTACGGGCTGCCATGAAGGCCAATACTTCTGCCCTTTGTGGTATGGAAGTCTGCGCACCCAGTTTGGTCACGGTCAGTGCCGCAGTATATTGCGCTTCCTGGCTGGCTTCCAGCAGCGATAAGCCATTGGCGATGCCGACGGCAAACGCGCCAACGAAGGTATCACCTGCCGCCGTTGTATCGACCACATCCACCCGGATCGCCGGAATGAACTGGCTCTGACCTGCTTGCGTGATCAACGCGCCGTGGCCGCCCATGGTCAGTAAGACCTGGCCGACACCCATGGCCAGTAATTTTTCAGAGGCTGCCTGAGCACTGGCATTGTCAGTGACGGCGATGCCACTCAGTTGACCGGCTTCAGTTTCATTCAGGATCAGGTAATCCACCTGAGCCAGCAGTGCCGGGCTCAGATCCTGTGCCGGAGCCGGATTGAGGATGACCTTGACACCGGCGGCACGCGCGGTAGCGATCGCCCGGGTGACGGTGTCCAATGGTGTTTCTAACTGACACAGCAGGATTTGCGCAGCGCGGATATCCGCTGCTGCCGCATCTATATGGGCCGGGGTCAGTGAGGCATTGGCACCAGCAGCCAGCACGATGCTGTTGCTGCCATTGTCTTCCACCAAAATACCGGCTACGCCTGTAGCGACGCCGGGAATGCGGCTCAGATGAGTCAGGCTGATGCCGTCAGCGGACAGAGATTGCTGAGAAAAATCGCCGAAGCCATCATCGCCGACTGCGCCGATAAAGCGTACATCTGCTCCCTGACGGGCTGCAGCAACTGCCTGATTCGCGCCTTTGCCGCCGGGTATCTGACGGAATTCGTGTCCATGCAAAGTCTCGCCCACCGCAGGCATACGCGGTGTGCGGAAGACCAGATCCATATTAACGCTGCCGACAACGCATATCTGTGGCTTCATGATGCTGTTTTTCTCAAATAAATAGGGTTGCGCAATCGTTTGCGCAAACGATTTCGTATTTAACTATGGGCGAAACGCCTAGTCAAGCGGATTCGCGTTTTCTGGTGATTTTTTGTGCAATTTCCAGAGCCTGCTGCGCCAGGTTTTTTCCGTGCTGAAGCAGGCTGAAATCATGTGTCAGGATGCACTTTTTCCGGACTGCACTCCCTGAAGGCCAGAATTGAGCAGAAAAGCTGCGCTGAATAGATGCTCTAGTCTGGATTTTCTGGCGGCGAGCGAGATTGTGGATGGCTTGTCACGCTATGTCAAATAGGTCTTAAAAACAGGTCTTAAAAACAGGTCTGAAAACACGTATTCAGTTTTTCTCAATTTGCTGGTGTCCTGGTCATGATCCAGGGGCTTGGGCCGGCAGGGCTTCCGTTCTGTTGGTTGACTTGATTTAAACATTTGTTTAGAGTTGCAAACAATTGTTTGATCATTCAAGTATTCGAGTATTCGATTATTTGCTTGTCTAATCATTTTCCTGGATACGCACATCCTTGAATGCAAGATCCTTGCATTCGATAGCCAGCGTAGCCCTGGCAACTTGCCTCCCCTAGAAAGAAACTGTGATCCCTGAAATGAACAGCTTGTCCAGAAAAGAGCATTTGCTGCGGCTGATACAGGCCCATCCTGCAGTCACTCAGCAAGAGCTGGCCGATCAGTTGCAATTGTCACGTTCGGCCGTGGCCGGTTATGTGGCGGCACTGATACGCGAAGGCAAGATACTGGGCCGTGCCTATGTCTTACCGGATAGCCGGCCAGTCGTGTGCATAGGCGGTGCCAATCTGGATCGTAAGTTGCGTACCCTGAGCGATTTGCAAATGGGTACCTCGAATCCGGTCAGCCAATATGAAAGCTTTGGCGGTGTGGCGCGTAATGTGGCCGAAAACCTCGCACGTTGTGGTCAACGCGTGCAGTTAATGAGCATAGTCGGTGATGATACTGCCGGTCAGGCCATACTCAGCTATAGCGCTGAGCAGGGCATAGATACCAGCGCTTGCCAGACCCTGGCTGGCGTCAGCAGCGGCAGTTACACAGCTGTGCTCGATCCGCAAGGCGAGATGGTGCTGGCACTGGCGCAGATGGATGTGTGCGAACGGCTGGACCCGCATTTTCTGCGCTCGCGCCAGCGTCAGCGCAGCGCAGCTGCCATGATAATTGCTGACTTGAATTTGCCAGCCGACAGTCTGAGCTTATTACTGCAGGAAGCGCAGCAGCAACAGCAGCAAATTCCGCTGGTGCTGATCGCGGTCTCACAACCGAAAATGCAGCGCCTGCCTGCGCAATTGCAGGGCTTAAGTTTGCTCATACTGAATCATGGTGAACTGGAACAGCGCGCCGGACAGGCTTTGCCGGATCAGGCCGCGATACAGCAAGCTGTTGCTACACTGCGTGCACAAGGCGTGCAGGATGTGATTGTCACCATGGGCAGCGCAGGTGTCTTGTGCACCCGGCCTGATACCGATTTGCTGACGGCGATACCTGCGCCACAGTGTGAGGTGGTGGATGTGACCGGTGCTGGCGATGCCTTCAGCGCTGGCGTTTGCTACTCCTTATTGCAGCAAGCTACACAATTAGAACTCGCTTGCCAGCGCGGACAGCAAATGGCGGCACTGACTTTGCAGAGTAGCCGGACCGTGTCTGAGCGCCTGCACCCTAACATTTTTCAAGAGGAAAGCTATGCATAATTACCTGGTATTTTCAGCAGAAGTTCAGGCCGCACGCGAGGCTGGCAAGCCAGTGGTCGCGCTGGAGTCGACCATTATTTCTCACGGTATGCCTTATCCGCAAAATGTGCAGACCGCCAAAGAAGTGGAACAAATCATTCGTGATCATGGCGCAGTGCCAGCCACGATAGCGATCATGAATGGCAAAATCCATATTGGCCTGTCCGATGCGGAACTGGAATTGCTGGGCCAGTCGCGTGATGCGATTAAGGTCAGCCGCCGTGACCTGCCTTATGTGCTGTCTACCGGCAAACTGGGCGCGACCACGGTGGCCGCAACTATGATCTGTGCCGAACTCGCAGGTATCAAGGTATTCGTCACTGGCGGCATAGGCGGTGTACATCGCGGCGCCGAAACCAGTTTTGATATTTCTGCTGATTTGCAGGAGCTGGCGCAGACGTCGGTAGCTGTAGTGTGCGCGGGTGCGAAATCTATCCTCGATCTGGGACTTACATTGGAATATCTGGAAACCCATGGGGTGCCTGTCGTCAGTGTCGGCCAGGAAGCCTTCCCGGCCTTCTTTACGCGTGACAGTGGCTTCCGTGCTGACTTCCGTTTAGATACGGCGCAACAGCAGGCAGCCTTCCTGAACACCAAATGGGCACTGGGCTTACAAGGTGGTGTCGTGATCGCCAATCCGGTGCCGGAAGCGGATGCCATGCCTGCAGCCGAGATCGAGGCGATTACGCGTCAGGCTTTGGATGAGGCGCAGCAGCAGGGTATAGGCGGTAAAGCAGTCACGCCTTTCCTGTTAGCACGCATCAAGGAACTGACTGCTGGCCGCAGTCTGGTCACCAATATCGCGCTGGTGAAAAACAATGCGGTATGTGGAGCACAGCTTGCGCTGGCATTGAACCAGACCGCATAAACCGGGAGCTGTGGCTGGGTGCTGTGCTACATGCCGGACCTGGCCGCAGCTTTTTTCATACAAGTGCCGACATCGAACGCTGGCGGTGACTCATGGCGTCTCCATTTCCAAAGAAAAAAAGACATAGAAGGTGAGTCCGGTCAGGAAAATGAATGAAGACAGCATGAAGCAGCACAGGGCTTTCAGATAGCCTTTGAAGGATTCCTGCTCGAAAAATTGAACCAGCGCTAACGTAGAAAAAACCATTTTTGCGAACAGATTGCCATAAAACCGCCAGTTACCTTCCAGGAAATGATTCGCGATCGTTAACAGGGTTGAGAACAGTAAAATTTGCGCCAGCAGAAAAATACTAAAGACGAGAATCTCAAAAAAATTATATTTGGTGTTGCGGTAAAAAATAAACTTGATCGTGATGCACAGGCATACCGCCTGTATGAGTTGCACCATCGTCGTGTTTTCCAGAAAAAACTGACAAAATTTTGTGACCAACTTGTCACATGCCAGAGAGTCGGGATACACGCTGTTGATCCAGACAAAAAACGTGGCACAGGCGGCGATATAGGCGACCGGTTTAATGATCAGATCACGATCATGTTGCAGATACTTGCGTACCGAGTGACCAGGGTGAAACGATAAACCCAGCAGGGTGTCGCGGAAGCCTTTGAGCATCCAGGTTTTATAAAATTGTTCGATAATAAAAAACCAGTCGACCGGATTGACTTGTAATTGCTTACCGCATTTAGGGCAATACTTATCGCCAGCCACATGGTCGCATGGAGTGGCCTGCTGTTTTATGAGTTTGCTCAGCACGGGGCGTGGATCGATTGGGGTAGGGTCTGGCATATTCAATATTTCTTGAAACAGGCAATCTGGAATGAGGAATAGGTGTTTGCTTAAGCTGGCCGGACTTTGCCAGGCTGAACACTCTGCTTGAGAAATCTATTCATCTCAGTACATACAGTCGTGTAGCCTGTCATCGTTCGAACTCAGAATCGCAAGTTGGAAGGCAAGATTTTTCGATTACTTTGCTTACCTGCGGAACTTAAAACGGAGTGCTTAGGTTTCTCATGGAAAATGTTTTTTTATGAAACTCATCATGCTTAAGATTTCAGGGCAATTCAAGCGCCGGACTTCTGATAAATCTTATAGGCAGTAACAAAAATTTAGCGGCTATCGAGGAGTTCATGGCTGCTTCCCTCTGCATGTAGATGTTATCTGGCAACTGGCTGCGAATTGAGCTGTAACTTTGCTTAAGTTGGGCAAGAATGAAGCCGGTTTTTGTGAGCGAAAGCGCGGCAGGATCTTGCATCATGTCTGAATCTACGCTGATTAAATTTGAAGATATTTTGAATGGAGCTGTTCTGAGTAAAGAATAGCGCGTAGCGCCGTATCCGCAGCTACGCGTTTAACCAGTTTAGAAATGGGCTTGTAAGCCTATTGTCACGCTGGTGGCATTGCTGGAATTGCCAGAGCCTGCATTGACGCGGCGCGCATCAATATCAGCACGCAGTGCCAGATTAGGTGTTAATCCGTAAGTGGCACCGACACCGAAGACCACTTGGGTTCTGCTGATGGAGCTGGATGCTGATAAAGCGGGTGCAGGAATTGTGTAAGTGCTTTCTGTCTTGGTTTGACCTATGCCTAGTTTTCCAAATACGGCAACATTATTTCCATAATCGATACGATAGACGCCCACGATTTCAACGCCGTTTCCTTTGACAGAGGCGCCCGCCACTGCGCCATAGGTAGGAACTGTGACGTTTGCACCAATAGTTCCCAATGAGTAATAGCCAAACTCAGCTCCCCAATGAGGATCAACGTTGTAACCCGCCAATAACTTATAGGCAGTATCGTTGGATTTGCAATTGGAACTGCCTGAGCAATCGACATTCCAGAAGGATTTACCGATGGAAGCATCCACATACATACCGTTTGAGGCACCAGCCGCGAATACGGATGAAGCCATGCATGTTCCTGCTGCAAGCATCGCCAGATGATGTCGTAATTTCATAATTTCTTCCTCAAAAAAAAGGCGTCAAAGACAACGCAAATTCATCTTAAACAGGCTTTTTGCAGGGTTTAATAATTTTTCTATTTTTAACAACAATAGAAATGTTTCTGAAAACTAATTAACTTTCACTGAAGAATGATTTCATTGCTGTGGAAGCTAGCTCAGCAGAAATCTTAAGAGTGGAGAGGTGGCAAGATGTTGTTTGGGAAATTTAGTTTCCCCTTGTAATGTGAGTCGGCAATGGACTCAGGATGGACATGGTGGCGATGTTGTTTTTGTACCAAAGAAGATAGGCGCCAGAAAAAGAGGAGCAAGCCCTCTTGTCATATCTTGCCAGCGATGCCCGTGTTGGCTACAGGGGCGGTTTTACATAAGTTCTACAGGTAAGTATGCGCCAGCACCCATGAGTTGCGTGAGTGTGAGCGGGCAGGCGGGGTGGCTGCTGCCATGAAGTATTGCAAGCTGATTTAGAGCTCGGGGAATTGAAACCGCTGTGACGATGGAAGAAGATCAAACGCCGTCAGCGTAAGGCCTGAGTTTGTGGCAGTAAGCATCAAGGATAAAACGCACCGACATGATAGCCAGAGGCTTTGAGTTGAGGCAGTTCAAAATAAATTTTGATGTTTTTGTCTGCGTTGGGCGTGAAGCCCTTGGCTTCTTCGCCTGCTTCGCTCAGATATTCTTTGGGACTGAAACTTTTTCTGATCACCGTCTTATCTTTGGCGTCATTCAGGATCAGTTCCACATGGGGCCAGGCGAGCGGCATGGCGCTGTGATTTTGTAATTGCAGTGTGAGCTGGAAGATATTTTTCTCACTGTCCTGAGAAATCAGTTCATTCGCCTCTATCGTAATCTGCTCAATTTTTGCTGGCAGGCTGATCTGGCAAGCCAGCAGGGCGCAGGCTTTTTGCAAACCCGGCTTGCTATCCGGATACATCGCGGCAATGCTGTTGCGATTGAGGTAGACCACTTGTCCCAACAGCGCAGGAAGCAGGATGAGTGATAGCAGTGCATACACGATGGTCAGAATTTTTTTGCGTTTTTGGGCGCGCTCTGCCTGTAATACAAATTCCGGCTTGTCTTCAGTTGCCGGTTCTGCTTGCGATACTGCTGCACTGTCGGCATTCAGTTCGTTTGTTTCTGTGAGTGATACGGATAAGTCTGTTGCAGACAGCGCGTGCATTTCTGCATCCGACAGCGGGAAGTCAGCAATAGGGTGCTCTGCCAGCAAAGGGTCGGCCTGCAGCGTATCCTGCTGCGTGAGTTCCGATAGTAAATCCGCGTCACTGCCATTTTCTGCGACCGACCAGTCAATTTCCGGTTCGCTTGCCAGTGCTGCACGGGTTTTCAGCTCTATACTGGACGCGATGCTGGCTTCCGATGCCTGGCTGTCCGGCAACATGCTGTCCATGCCTTCACCCAGATCGAAGTCTATCGCCGCTGCACTGACGGCTGGCGCGTCCGTATTCACAGGTGTAGCCTGGCTGACTGGCGGTTCGGCAGTCAGGATTGTGGATTCGGCCTGAAGCTGCAGGCGTTCCAGTTCTTGTTGTTCACGCAGCGCCAGTGCGAATTCGTCGAGCTCTTCCGCATCAGCTTTAGCCTCAACATCAGCTTCAACATCAGCTTCAACACGGCTGGCATGGCTCCAGACCTGTGGGCTTGCGGTCTGAGTTTCTGCGCTTGCAGTTTGGGTAGTGCTGATATGGCTGTCTGCTACATTCTGTGTCGCTGCTGCCAGCACGACACTTAATTCTGCATCTGCTGAATTGTTATCGCTGGCGCTGGCCAGCTGATTCCGAGTGTTTGTGTCGCTTTGCACTTCGCTTGCTACTGCCGTTTGGAGGCCGATAGTTACAGCAGCAGGTGTCTGCACCAGCGGCTTGTTGTCCGCCTGAGCTGCTTGTGCAGACTGGCTGGCTGGCGCCGCTTTGACGGCATCCGGCGCCACCAGGTGTTCCACCCCATTGAAGGCCTGATGACAGGCGCCACAACGGACCAGTCCGGCATGTAGCTTTAACTGGTCATTCGCGACCCGGAAGGTCGTTTGGCAATGGGGGCAACGGGTGGCAAGTGCCATGGCTTATGCGGGTAAATGACCGGCCAGGGCAACCCAGCCTTCATGTTCTGCCCACACGCTGAGCTGGATGAACGGCGCATAAGCGGCTGCGACTTCTTCGGCCTGGCGTGCCAATACGCCGGAAAGTATCAGTGCACCACCTGGCGCAACGCGTCCGGCCAGCATAGGCGCCATCAGCTTTAAGGGGCTGGACAGGATGTTAGCAACGACCACATTGAATTTTTCAGATTCAGGATAGGCGACAGAAAATGGCTCTGGCAGCGCGTATTCGATTTCGCAATGATTGCGCTCAGCATTAAAACCAGCTGACTCTATCGCTTGCGGATCAATATCGACGCCGATGACTTTCGCCGCACCCAGCTTTTTGGCAACCATGGCCAGAATGCCGGAGCCGCAGCCGTAATCCAGTACCGATAAGCCTTGCGGCGCATGCGCTTCCAGCCATTCCATGCACAGACGGGTGGTCGGATGGCTGCCAGTACCAAATGCGAGGCCAGGATCGAGTTCGAGTACCAGTGCATTCGCATCCGGTGCATCATGCCAGCTAGGTACGACCCAGATGTTTTTGCCGATATGGATAGGCGCGAATTGGGATTGGGTCAGACGTACCCAGTCTTGCTCTTCAACGCTACGTGTAGTGTAAGCCGGCGTGGCTGGCAAACCGATACTGGCCGCTGCTTCTGCCACCAGTGCGGCGTGATCGATATCGACATCGGCGAGTGCAACTACACGGCTGCGATCCCAGGCCGCTTCATCCGGCTCCATGCCAGGCTCACCGAACAGCGGTTTTTCTGCATCGGTACCTTCATCTGCATCTTCCACGGAAACTGATAAAGCACCGGTTTCCATCAGGGCATCCGATAAAGACTCTGCATGTTCACGCGCCACTTCGATGACGATTTCTATCCAACCCATAATTTGTTTCTTTCTCAGAACTCACGCAAAATTGTTCCGGTATGGCGGCCGTGCTTCGCCTTTTTGGCGGCCGGGCCGCCGCCGGAACGGTTTTGCCTAAACTCTGTTGTTCTCAGTTTTAGTCTGTTGTAACGCACAGAGGCTGTTGCCAGCCTCTGTACACTTCTGCCAATTTCAGTTTGCGCTAATCAGGATGTGGCGCAGTCTGTTTTACTGATTTTTTACTGATTACTTGACCTTCTTATCCAGCACTGGCATGCCTGCCAGTTTATGTTCCAGGTAGTGAATATTGGTGCCACCTTCGATAAAGCGTGCATCGATCATCAGTTCACGATGTAAAGGGATGTTGGTTTGTATGCCTTCCACCACCATCTCTGACAACGCGATCTGCATGCGACGTATAGCCTGATCACGGGTTTCACCGTAAGCAATCACCTTACCTATCATGGAATCATAGTTAGGCGGTACAAAATACCCTGCATAGGCATGTGAGTCAACACGAATGCCAGGGCCGCCCGGAGTATGCCAGGAAGTGATACGGCCTGGTGAAGGGATGAACTTGAACGGATCTTCAGCATTGATACGGCATTCGATCGCGTGACCACGGAACTGTACCTGGTCTTGCGTAAAGCGCAGCTTTTCGTTGAAAGCGATACGGATTTGTTCCTGCACGATATCGATGCCGGTAATCATTTCTGTGACCGGATGTTCAACCTGCACACGGGTGTTCATTTCGATGAAATAGAATTCGCCGTTTTCATACAGGAATTCAAAGGTACCCGCGCCACGGTAGCCTATCTTGCGGCAGGCTGCGGCACAGCGCTCACCGACTTTGGCGATCAGCTCGCGCGGAATGCCTGGTGCCGGTGCTTCTTCGATGACTTTTTGATGGCGGCGCTGCATAGAACAGTCGCGTTCGCCCAGCCAGACTGCATTGCCATGCTGGTCGGCCAGAATCTGGATTTCCACGTGACGTGGATTTTCCAGGAATTTTTCCATGTAGACTTCAGGATTGCCGAAGGCGGCACCGGCTTCGGTCTTGGTCATGGTGACTGCATTGAGCAGTGCAGCTTCGGTGTGAACCACGCGCATACCGCGTCCACCACCACCACCGGCAGCTTTGATAATGACCGGATAGCCGACTTTACGTGCAGTCTGGACGATCACCTTAGGATCATCCGGCAGTGCGCCTTCTGAGCCGGGTACGCAAGGTACGCCAGCTTCTATCATGGCATGCTTGGCTGAGACTTTGTCGCCCATCATACGGATGGATTCGGCACGTGGGCCGATGAAAACAAAGCCGGATTGTTCTACGCGTTCTGCGAAATCAGCGTTTTCAGACAGGAAGCCATATCCTGGGTGGATAGCCTGGGCATCGGTCACTTCCGCCGCGCTGATGATGGCTGGCATGCTCAGATAGCTCAGATTAGAAGGTGCCGGGCCGATACAGACGGATTCATCCGCCAGTTTCACATACTTGGCTTCGCGGTCGGCTTCAGAATGCACAACCACGGTTTTAATGCCCATTTCGCGGCACGCACGCTGGATACGCAATGCGATTTCACCACGATTGGCGATAAGAATTTTTTCAAACATGATTTAACTTTGCTGTAGCTATGGTTGCAGCTGCGGTGCCTGTCAGGCATCCCGGCCAGGATTAGCCAATCACAAACAGTGGTTGACCGAACTCGACTGGCTGACCATTCTCTACCAGGATTTGCTTAATCGTGCCTTCGTAATCGCTTTCAATTTCATTCAACAGCTTCATCGCTTCGATGATGCACAGGGTATCGCCCTTGGCGACGCTCTTACCGATATCCGCAAATGGCGCTGCGCCTGGTGCAGAAGAGCGGTAGAAAGTACCGACCATCGGTGATTTCACGATCAGGCCTTCCGGTGCTGCAGGTGCTGCTGCCACTGGCGCTGCACTTGCCAGCGGAGCTGCCGCTAAAGGAGCAACTTGTTGCGCCTGAGGCTGCATCATCACAACTTGATTCTGGGGCATGGCGGAGGACTTAACGATACGGACTTTGCCTTCACCTTCCGTTACTTCGAGTTCTGCGATATCCGATTCTGCTACGAGGTCGATCAGGGTCTTGAGTTTTCTTAAATCCATGTGGAATCCCCTTGAAAAAAGTAGTTCTGGAAAAAGTAAGCGCGCAATATAGAGTGTTTACTCGGTTTCTGCAATGCTTCCGCGCAGAAAATTATAAACTATTTTATTTAAATTTAAGCTAAGTTAGCGCGGAGATGGTAGAAGTTAGCGCTTTTTGAGGAAAAAATCAATCGCTAACCGGTATCCGTCTGTGCCCAGGCCGCAAATTACACCTTGAGCGATGGCGGATAAAAATGAGTGATGCCGGAAACTTTCGCGCTGGTGCACATTGGAGATATGCAGTTCAATAAAAGGAATCGCCACACCAGCCAATGCATCCCGCAATGCCACGCTGGTATGCGTTAGCCCACCAGGATTGACCACAATGGCGTCAATTTGTTCCGCACGTGCAGCATGAATGCGATCGATCAGCGCGCCTTCATGGTTGCTTTGGAAGCAGAACAGTTCTGCACCCGCCGCCCGCGCTTGCGCAATGGCGGCAGCTTCCACTTCAGCGAGGGTGGTGGAACCATAGGTTGCAGGTTCACGGGTGCCAAGCAAATTCAGATTGGGGCCATTCAGCAGCAGCAGTTTGCTTGCCATAGTCGCATTCAGTTTGACGAAGATGGCCGCATTTTGCCGTTAATAACCGCAGATTGGCAAGAAAAAAACGACTTACTTTGATTTTTCCGCAGAATATTTGGCGATATCCGCTTTTAATTCCTGCATTTTCAAGCGCCCCAGATAGGTTTTGACCAGCTTACCTTGCGCATCCAGCATCACAGTAAATGGCAGACCACCAGCCTGATTGCCTAGCTGACGTGATAGCTCACTACCGTCCAGACCCGCGACAAATATGGGGTAGCTGACAGGATACTTCTGCGTGAATTCGGTGATATTGGATGGACTGTCTATGCCCAGACCCAGTATCTGCACCTTTTTAGATTTGAGTTCATTTTGCAATTCAGATAATTCTGGCATTTCTTGAACGCAAGGTTTACACCAGGTTGCCCAAAAATTCACGATCAGGAGTTGATTGCCGTATTGTGCCAGCGCGTGGGGTTTACCACTTGCGTCCGGTAAGGATTTGCTCATCAATTGTTTGACTGCGCCGGATTGCGGTGTGTCCGGTGTGGAATGGACATTGCCAGCATAAATACCGAGACCGGCGCAGGTGGCGCCGACCAGGACGGCAAAGGAGAGGAATTTTTTATTGATCATGATCGCTTGCTCTCTGTATGACTGAGTTGCTGGGTTTCTGACTGCCAGGCATCTTAGCGCAGTTTGTCTTAGCGCGTGTTCACGCAGCTTGATTGCACGCCGCCTCATAAGTGGTATTTGTGCAAATTATATGTAAAAATAGTAACGCGATTGACGCAATGCAGCAAAGGGCGGGCCATGGCTTGTGGCGGTGTGGGCGTAGTAAGTCCTTCACCGTGCCGGGAGCGTTGCCATGCTGAAGCCTTGAAACTGTTGCAATCGCTAATTTGCAATCGCTAATTTGTCCGCCTTGAGGTCGTCACTGATTTGGAAAGTCTTATGTTAAGTAGTCATGCATTACCTGTGGACCAGCTAAGCGCTCCGGCCACTGAAAGTCAGGATGCCATGCCATCCAGTCCGCCCGTCACTTTGACGGACACGGCGCAGGTTCCGTCTGTCGACGACCGCATTTATTTTACCGGCAGCGGCAAGGAATACTTCCGTATCTGGATCATTAACCTGTGCCTGAGCCTGCTCACGCTGGGTGTGTATTCGGCCTGGGCCAAGGTCAGGCGGCTCAAGTATTTTGACCAGAACACGGTGTATGCAGGGGCGGTTTTTAATTTCCATGGCCGTCCAGAGGTGATTTTGCGTGGACGTATCATTAGCGTGATATTTTTGTTTTTTTATCACTATGTGTATGGCTTGTCTAAAATGAGTGCAATCCTGATCGCGGTGGCTTTGCTCTTCATGTTGCCGCTGATGCTCAGAGGGGCCTTACGTTTTCGCTTACAAAATACCAGCTACCGCGGCATTCGCTTTCAATTTCATGGCAGCCGCATGCGTGCTTACCTGGTGTACTTGCCGGTGGTGGTGATATTTCTGTTGCCAGGCTTGGTGACTGTACTGTATCCACGCCGCACCACCTTGCTTATATATGCCTTCCTGCCTTATTTGAGCTGGCCTTGGCTCTATGCGGGGATGAAGCGCTATCAAAATGGGAATTTTGCTTATGGGCGTTTGCGCTCTGCCACGACACTGGGGTGGACTAGTTTTGTTTGGCCTTTCGTCGCTGCTGTTTTAGTGATGCTGCTGGCAGTGTTTATCATTGGCTTGGTGACTGCTGTCACTGTCGATGGCTCTCAAATTTTCGCTAAGGATAAAGTTGCTTTTGCTTCTGTCCTGATGGCAATTATAGGCGGGCTCACCACCGCCTATATTGTTTATCTGATACTGGGTCCGGCTTTGCAAATCAGTCTCTGGAACCGGCTTTGGAATAGCACCTCTTTACAAGGCGTGCAAATTCAATCTGTACTGCCTATGCAGGCCTATATCAAATTGCAAACAAAAAATTTCTTCCTGACCATGTTGAGCCTGGGTCTTTATCGTCCTTTCGCAGTCGTGGCGGCGTATCGTTTCCGGCTTGAGCATATGCAACTGACGGTTGCCAGTTTTGAGGCGGCTGGAGCTGCCGCCGATGGCCAGCGCAGCACCGCGACTGCGGATGCATCGGCAGATATGTTTGGTTTTGATCTTTCCTGGTGAGGGTGATGTGATGCAAGTATTGTATTTTGATGGACTTCACGCACAGCATCGTTCTGCACAGCTGCAGGATCACGGTGATGTCCTGGAGTTGAGTGGTGAAGCCTGGACGCAGCGTTACAGCAAAGCGCAAACCCAGCTGGACGAGTTATTTCGTGCAGCGCCAGGGTTTTTGCGCTTCCCGGACGGATCGCATGCCGAAGTACAGGCAGCCTCTGATAAGCAGGCGTTGCGCCAGATGATGGCTTACCAGCCCGGCCTGGTCGAGCGCTGGCAGTCAAAGTGGATGCTGGCCTTGCTGGCGATCGTCCTGATGGCGGCCATGCTGTTCAGTGTGTATCGCTGGCTGATCCCGGCGATTGCTGACCGGGCTGTGAACTGGGTGCCTGTCGCCGCTGAGCGTGAGTTAGGTGCCAGGGTGATGGCAGTCTTAGATGATCATACTTTCAAGCCGAGTCTGCTCACCGACGCACAAATTTTGCAGGCCGAGCAGATACTAAAACGTACTAAGCCAGCGAATGCGCTGTTCCCGATTCATCTGGAGGTGCGTTATTCCGGCCAGTTTGGTCCAAATGCCTTCGCCCTGCCAGGTGGTACGGTCGTGGTGACGGATCAGATGATACGGCTTTTGCAAACGGAAAAAAATGCATTACTAAACCCTGAAGCAGAGGAGCGGCTCGCTGCAGTGTTCGCGCATGAAGTCGGCCATATTCAATATCGCCATCCCATGCGCGGGTTGATCAGTGATTCCATGATCACGATCATGATGGCTACGCTGTTCGGTGATTTCAGTGTGGTTGCAACGGTGGCACCGGGCATTTTGCTCAAAATGGATTATTCGCGCGATGCTGAGACTGAGGCAGACGCCTATGCGTTTGCGCGACTGCAGGTGCTGGGGATTTCCCCGGATCGCTTTGCTGAATTATTTGAAATGTTAAGCAAAAAAAGCGATAGTGCAATGAACAGCCTGCCGATCTGGATGCGTAAAAGTCTGGACTATGTGAGTTCGCATCCGAATCCCAGGCTGCGCATAGAGCGTGCGCGCGCTGCAGCAGCTAAGTAGCAGAAAATAGCAGAAAAGTTTGAACAGCCAGCCTCATGCAATACCGGCGCTGGCTGATCAGGCTGGCAGGCTGCCAGCTTATTCCGTGGGTGTAGCAATCAGCTGGCGTAAGGCTGACAGATTTGCGCGTTCATTACTGCGGGTTTGCCCGCTGCGCAAACCATCCTGTTCGTGCAGGATCAGATGTACGCCTTCATGTTTATATAAGAAACTGAGCGTCTCTATGCTCTCATTGCGCGCGTTATAGCTTTCTGATACCTCAAACTGCACATCTTTATTCAGCAGGAAAATCGCGACTTCCTTGGCATTATCGGTGTACAGATGCAGATAAATATCGGAATGCTGACCGGCGGTGCCATTCAGTACGGCGCCCACCAGATAAGGCTGGAATTGCTCCAGTTGTTCCATGATTTCCAGTGCCAGCAGGCGTAAATGCTGTAAGCGTTGCGGCTGGGTGTCGCCAAAGAACAGCGCATTGTATTCGCGCACTTCCTGTTCTATCTGTGCATTGTCAGGAAGTACATCCCCTTTGATGCGCTGATTGCCCAGTAATTGTTTGGCGGCCTTCTTCTTGGCTGACGCGTAATCTGCGCCATCTTCAGCGATCATGCGGGCTGCCAGTGCCGCGATTTCCGCACGCAGTGCTTCGGCTTCATTCGGTGTGTGTATCATCATGCGGGCATGATAGCCCAAGCCCGTCAGGCTTGCCACACGTCGCTGCTGCCCGGGCATCACCCTGAGCGGCTGCCGACGCCGCATTTCTGTCGTTTTCCACCGATTTCCCCATAGGGTATCCATGCTGATGTCGGGTAGAATTGCGGGATTCTGAAATTTAGAGGCATTATGCATATTCATATTTTAGGTATCTGCGGTACCTTCATGGGTGGACTGGCGGTGTTAGCGAAGGAAGCCGGGCATACCGTGACGGGCTGTGATGCCAATGTCTACCCGCCCATGAGCACCCAGCTGGAAGCGCAGGGCATCACCCTGACCCAGGGTTTCGGTGCAGAACAGATCGCCTTAGAGCCGGATCTGTATGTGATCGGCAATGTGGTCTCGCGTGGTAATCCGCTGATGGAAGAAATACTGAACCGCGGTCTGCCTTATGTCTCTGGCCCACAATGGATGGGCGAGCACATCCTGCGCCATAAGTGGGTACTGGCAGTCGCAGGGACGCACGGTAAAACCACGACGTCAGCCATGCTGGCCTGGATACTTGAGTATGCCGGTTACGCACCGGGCTTTCTGATCGGCGGGGTACCGATGAATTTCGGTATTTCGGCACGCCTGCAGGGCAATCATGCTTCTGATTTTTTTGTGATCGAAGCGGATGAATACGATACTGCCTTCTTCGATAAACGCAGTAAATTTGTGCATTACCATGCCAAGACCGCCATTCTGAATAATCTGGAATACGATCACGCCGATATTTTCCCTGACCTGAAAGCGATAGAAACCCAGTTCCATCATCTGGTGCGTACCGTGCCAGGTGTGGGCCGTGTGATCTTCAATGGTGACAGTGAGGCACTCGCTCATGTGATGCAGCGCGGCTGTTGGAGTGAGCAGGAAAGCTTCGGACAGCAGCAGAGCTGGCGTCTGGAGCTGCAACAGGGTGAAGATTTCGATGTGTATTTTGAGCAGCAATTGCAAGGCCGCGTGCAATGGGCGCTGAATGGCGAACATAATCGTCAGAATGCCTTGGCTGCGATAGCTGCTGCACGCCACGTGGGCGTGCCGCCAGCACTGGCGATAGAAGCACTGTCGCAATTCGTGAATGTCAAACGCCGTATGGAAGTACGTGGCGTGGTGCAGGGTGTCACAGTGATCGACGATTTTGCCCATCATCCGACCGCAATCAGCACCACGGTAGCTGGTTTGCGTCGCAAAGTCGGTGCGCAGCGCATACTGGCTGTGCTGGAACCGCGTTCCAACACCATGAAGCTGGGCACCATGAAACAGGCCTTGCCGGAAGCGCTGGCGCAGGCCGATCTGGTGTTTGGCTATGGCGCCCAGGATGGCAAGGATGCCTTGGGCTGGGACCTGGCAGAGGCTCTCGCGCCTTTGGGTGACAAGGCAGCTGCATTTCAGCAGATACCGGCTTTGGTCGATGCCATCGTGGCGGCAGCCCGTCCCGGTGATACGGTGCTGGTGATGAGTAATGGCGGCTTTGGCGGCATCCATCAGAAGCTGCTCGATGCGCTCACAGCCTTGCCAGCGGAGCAGGCATGATACTGTACCTGCACGGCTTTCGTTCTTCACCCAGTTCCTTTAAGGCCAGGGTGATGCAGGCCCATATGGATCAGCTTGGCCGCAGCGCAGAATTCCATAGTCCGGCTTTGTCGCCGTCACCAGCAGAGGCAATAGCACAGGCGCAGGCCATCATTGCGGATACCGCACCGGAACAACTGACGATAATCGGATCATCGCTGGGCGGCTTTTATGCGACCTGGCTGGCGGAACAGTATGGCTGTCGCGCCGTGGTGGTTAATCCGGCGGTGAAGCCGCCGCGCGAGCTGGAATCCTATGTGGGGGTGACGACGTATTATCACAGCGATCAGGTATTTGAATTTAAGGCGGAATACGTGGATCAGCTGCGCGCGCTGGCCATCAGCGGCATTACCCGGCCTGAACGCTATTTTTTGATGGCAGCGACTGGTGATGAAGTGCTGGATTACCGTGAAATGATCAGTTTTTACGCCGGGGCCAGACAACTCATTATCGAGGGCAGTGATCACGGTATCGCTGAATTTGCTGACCATCTGGATCTGGTGCTGGATTACTGCGATGGCCGGAGTGCTTAAGCGGATGGAGAGTGCAATACGGCAGCAAAGTTATCACTGCAAACCGGCAGGCTGGAGCAGGCATGTGAATGCAGTGCAGGTCAGCCGTCAGATGCAGACCTGGCTGAGTAACCGTGACTCGCTGACGGCCAGGCTGGTTGCGCGGTGTCAGCGCTTCCGGGTGCAGCGCTTGTCGCAACACAAAGCGCGCTGTCTGGCCGATGAGTATGCTGCGATTGGACTGGCGCGGGCGCAGATGGTGCATGAGCGCGAGGTGATACTGCGCTGTGATGAAATACCGGTGATTTATGGGCATACCGTGGTGCCGCTCAGCGCCACTGCCAATGAATGGCCCTTGTTTCATGCTTTGGGCGAAAAGTCGCTGGGCAGCACTTTGTTTAATGATCCCGGTGTGCGGCGTGGCGAGCTCAGCTATGCGCGACTGCATGCCAGTCATCCGCTGATGCAGCGCATCGTGCAGACCTTGCCTGAATTGCGTGGCATCAGCTGGCTGCCGGCACGGCGTTCATTGTTCTGGCGACGTGGTGCCTGTTTATTAGTGACAGAAGTATTTTTACCAGCCAGCAGAAATTTACCGGATGCGCCATTGGCAGCCGGGCTAAACAAGAATTAAGCTGGCAGACTGGAGCTGAGGCGCGTCGCTGGACGCGCCCACATCAGTTTGCCGGCATCATAGCAAGGATAGATAGCGCAGCGTGTGCTGGTCTGAAACCCGCCGCCATTGCATCCGTCCGTAGAGAAAAGAAAAACTGTAATGAATGTATTTTTTGAAGAGTCAGGCGACTTTAAAGCAGGCAGCGTGTTATCGCAGGCAGGGGAAGCCTATCAGGTTGAACTGGCCAGCGGTAAGCGTGCTAAGGTCAAAGCGAAAGATGTGCTGCTGCAGTTCACAGCGCCCGATCCGGTCAGCCTGATCGAACAGGCCAAAGCCGCTGCAGCTGAAATTGATTTGCCTTTTTTATGGGAAGTCGCAGGTCAGGAAGAGTTTGGTTTTGCCGAATTGGGTGCGGAATATTTCGGCCAGGCTGCACAGCCAGTGGAAGCGGCCGGATTGATTTTTGCGCTGCATAATGCACCGGTCTATTTCTATAAAAAAGGCCGTGGCCGTTACAAGGCAGCGCCCGAGACTGCGCTCAAAGCGGCGCTGGCCGGGATAGAGAAAAAGAAGCAGCAATTGCTGATACAGGCGGGCTATGTTGAACAGCTGATGCAGCATCAGTTACCGGAAGCGATGCGCCCGCTGGCGCTGCAATTGCTGTTCAAACCGGATAAAAACAGTATCGAATACAAGGCACTGGTGGAAGCCTGTGATGCCTTACAAACCAGCGCCGCACGTCTGATGCTGGCAGCGGGTGGAATCAGCAGTCCCAAGCATTTGCATCTGGCGAAGTTTCATTATGAGCACTTCCCTAAGGGCACAGGATTTCCTGCACTGCCTTTACCTGCGCTGGCGGCCGATTTGCCGGTCGCGGATGTGCAGGCGTTTTCGATTGATGACGTGACCACCACAGAAATTGATGATGCATTCTCAATCGCAGAATTAGGTGATGGACAGATACGGGTCGGCATTCATATTGCGGCGCCGGGATTGTCGATACAAAGGAATGATGCGATTGATCAGCTCGCACGCAGCCGCATGTCTACCGTGTATATGCCTGGCGATAAAATCACCATGCTGCCGGATGAGTTAGTGGATGTATTCACGCTGGGCGCAGGGCAAAGCCGTCCGGCTTTATCGCTGTATGCGACCTTGAATACCGCGGACTGGAGTGTGCTCAGTACCGAGACCAAAGTGGAAGCGATCACCATGGCTTCCAATCTGCGTCATAACGATCTGGATGCGCTGGTGACGGAAGAAAACCTGGCTAATGATGCCGGTGATTATCCGCACAAAGCCGAAATCGCCCGTATCTGGCAATGGGCGCTGGCGTTGGAGCAGGGCCGTATGGCGAAGCGTGAGAGTTTCGGTATGAAGCCGGAACAAAATAACCGCGTCGATTTTAATTTCTATGTCGAAGACGATGTGGTCAGCATCGTGCGCCGTAAGCGCGGTGCGCCGCTCGATAAGATGGTGGCTGAACTGATGATCTTCGCCAACAGCACCTGGGGCAAACTGATGGCTGATCATGGCATCCCTGGCATTTACCGTGCACAAGGTGTGGCTGGTGGCCGTGGCCCTGGAGGCTGGGCGGCGCGTATGCAAGTCCGCATGCTGACGCATGCGGCACCACATCAGGGCCTGGGTGTGGATCAATATGCCTGGAGCACGTCGCCGCTGCGTCGCTATACCGATCTGGTCAATCAATGGCAGATTATCGCCTGCGTTCAGCATGGCATTACCGCACCGCTGGTCGCACCGTTTAAACCTAAAGATGCCGATTTGTTTGCGATCGTGTCCGGATTTGATGCGGCTTACTCCGCCTATGCCGACTTCCAGAGCAATATGGAACGTTACTGGTGCCTGCGCTGGCTGCAACAGGAAAATGCACGTCAGGTCGATGCGGTGGTGTTGAAAGATGAAGTCTTGCGTCTGGTCGATATTCCGCTCGTGATACGCTTGCCGGGTATGCCGCAGACTGCACGTGGTGCGCAGGTCAGGCTTGATATCCTGCGCTGGGATGAAGTCGATTTGACCGTAGAGGCACGTTTGCTGGAAGTTTTGAACGTCGTGACTGATATCGGCGAGGAAGAGCTGGAGGAAGAAAACGATACAGAAGCCAGCGATACCGATTTGGGTGAGGAAAATACTCAGGCTCAGCCAGACTTAGCCCAATCTGATTCAGATTCAGATTCAGAAGCAGTAGCGGAAGCAGAGCCCGTCTCTGCTGCTGGTACGCCTGAAACAACCGCTAACCCTTGATGACAGAGACCCGCAGTATGTCTAACCGACCAGGCTTTGAAAATCTCGTACTTGGTGCAGCGCTTACCGTATCGGTACTGGCGCATGTGATCCCGCTCGCCTTTATGCATTTCGTCAATCCACCGGCCGTGTCTTCGCCAGCCACTGACCCAGGCTTGGAAGTGATACTGGTGAATGCCAAACACGACAAAAAACCCGTCAAGGCAGAGGCATTGGCGCAGGCCGATCTGGATGGCGGCGGCATGCATGATGCCGGACGCAGCAAGTCCCCTTTGCCCGATATGCAGCGCAGTGAAAATGGTGATCATCTGATCGCCGCCACCAAGCGTATCGAAGAAATCGAGCAGCAACAAAAGCACCTGCTGGATCAGGTCAAAAAAAAATACCGATTTCCTGTTACCGGCGCAGGATAAACGTAAGCTCGATGATAAGCGTGCGCCAAATGCCGGTGCCGAAGATATGGAAACGACTAAGGCGCTGGCGCGGATGGCAGCTGAAATCAATCAGACCATCGAAGACCAAAATCGTCGCCCGCGTAAAACCTTTATCACCCCAAGTACCCAGCGGGTCGGCTATGCGATTTACTACAAGCAGTTGCAAAAGCGTATAGAGGATTTTGGCACGCTGAATTTTCCTCAGAAAGATGGGAAAAAACTGTACGGGGAACTGGTGATTTATATTCCGATTTTTCAGGATGGCAGCATCTATGAAAAAGAGGGTGGCCCCCGTATCGAAAAATCGTCCGGCAATAAGGCACTCGATAAAGCCGCTTTACGCATCGTGCGCAATGCCGCGCCTTTTGGCAAGTTCCCGCAGAATATGCGTTCCGGCGACAAAGATGATTTGTGGGTCGTGATTTCACGCTTCCGCTTCACCCGCGATCAGCAATTGGAAACCGATTTGCGCGGAGGGAAAAACTGATGCCTGAACCCTTACAGGAAAGCGCAGGCAAGGCAGTCGATCAATATGTGGTGATAGGGAATCCGATAGCCCACAGTAAGTCGCCACGCATCCATGCGCGCTTTGCGGCTGAGACTGCTCAGACTCTGCATTATGCGACCCTGCAGGCACCACTGGATGGCTTTGTCGCTACCGTTGAGGCCTTCCGCGCTGCCGGTGGGCGTGGAGCGAATGTGACCGTGCCTTTTAAGCTGGAAGCATTTGACTATGCAAGCCGGCTGACAGCGCGTGCTCAGGCGGCCGGTGCGGTGAATACCCTGATGTTTGATGGTGCAGACATTATCGGCGATAACACCGATGGCCTTGGATTAGTGAACGACATCGTGCGCAATGCCGGTATCCCCTTGCAAGCGAAGCGCATACTGCTGCTAGGTGCGGGTGGTGCAGCCAGAGGTGCTTTACTGCCTTTGCTGGAACAGCAGCCTGCGCAGTTAATTATCGCCAACCGCACACTCAGTAAAGCGCAACAGCTGGCGCAGGCGGCACAGACAGAATTCCCTGACCTTGTGGTCGCGGCCTGTACTTTCGAAACGGTTCCGGCAGACTGTGCGTTTGACGTGATTATCAATGCGACTTCTGCCAGTCTGCAGGATGCGGTACCGCCGCTGCCTGACAGTGTGTGGCAGGCACGGCCGCTGGCGTATGACATGATGTATGGCGCTACACCTACCACCTTTTTGCAGGTCGCAGCACAACATGCTGCGTTGTGCCGTGATGGCCTGGGAATGCTGGTGGAGCAGGCCGCTGCTGCATACGCCCTGTGGCGCGGCGTACAGCCAGCTACCGGGCCGGTACTGCACGAGCTCAGGATGGAAATGTCAGCGGTGGAGGGTAGGTGAAGATGCTGCGGCGCTTACTGTTCTGGCTGGTCGGTGTGCCGCTATTGCTGGTGCTCTTGTTGCAGCTTTATTTTTTGCTGCAGATACTGTGGTGGACTCAGTTTAATCCATCCTCAACCAGTTTCATGCGTCAGCAGCTCAGCGTACTTCAGGAAAAAAAGCCTGATGCGAAATTACAGCATCAATGGGTGCCGTATAACAAAATCTCCAATCACCTGAAGCGCGCAGTGATCGCGTCGGAAGACGACAGCTTTGTCGATCATGATGGTGTCGATTGGGAAGCGATGCAGAAAGCCTACGAAAAAAATCAAAAGAAAGGCAAGGTCGTTTCCGGTGGCTCCACCATCACCCAGCAGCTCGCCAAGAATTTATTTTTATCCGGACAGCGCAGTTATTTGCGCAAAGGACAAGAACTTGTCATAACATACATGCTTGAAACCTGTATGGATAAACAACGTATTTTGGAAATTTATCTGAACGTGGTGGAATGGGGCGTGGGTGTGTTCGGTGCAGAAGCCGCCGCCAGGCATTATTACGGCAGCAGTGCCGCGACGCTGGGTCCGGCACAAGCGGCCAGGTTGGCAGTGATGTTACCGAAACCACGCTATTTTGATAAAAATCAGGGATCCGGCTATCTGCAAAGACGCAGCGAGCTGATCATGAAACGCATGAATAGCGCAGAACTACCATGAATTTACACAAACAAAGAGGAATGAGTCTGGTTGCCGTATCGATTTTATTTATGATACTGGGGCTGGTTGCGATGGGATTTTTATACACCATACGCTATGGACATTTGCCTATGCAGGAAGTCTGGGCACGCTGGGGTAAGTCGGCCAATGTGATCGGCAAAGAATTAAAGAATGCAAGTGGCATACCGGATTCGTCTGCACCGGCCACTGGCAGTGCGCCTGGCGCTGAAAATATGCCGGCTCCGGTGACGGTTGAATCCGGTGTCAAACGCTGCGTCATCAATGGCAAAACCGTGTACTCCGACACTGATTGCCACAATAATGCGACCGCCACTACCATCAAGCTGCAGGATACTCAGGGCTTCCAGAAACCTAAGCCAGCTGCAGATGCGGCATCAGCCAGCTCGCCTGAGCAGGATGCACGTATCAAGATGATAGAAAAAGCCATAGAGAAGGCATCCAAATAAAGTCGTGCATGGATGGTGTAGTCCGGGCCAGCGTCGTCAGGATATATGTAAAAAAGTCCTGCGCCGCTGGTCGCGCTGACCTCAAACAGGTTTACAATCCAGCCCAACCGTTTGTCACGCTTTTTCCGGAATCACCTCATGATTAATGTCTTTGTTTTACACAATGGCCGGCTGAGCCAGATCAATATCGAAAACCGCGCAGATCTCGAAAACACTTTGCCGATCTGGGTTGATCTGACTGACCCTACCGAGGAAGAGCGTGAATGGGTCAAGAGCATCTATGGCGTGACTTTGCCAGGTGAGGATGAGGTCAAGGATATCGAAGCCTCGGCCCGTTATTACGAAGCAGACAATGGTGATCTGCATCTGCGCACCGATTTTCTGATCGACGAAGATGAGGATGACGAGCCAGCCCGCACTGTAACGGTGGCCTTCATTTTGGCGCGCGATATCCTGTTCTCAGTACACAATACCGACTTGCCGGTATTCCGTCTGGTGCGCATGCGCGCGCGTTCCCGTCCGGGTTCGATAGGCGACTATAAAGATGTCTTACTGGATTTGTATGCGACCGACGCTGAATATTCGGCGGATGCGCTGGAAGGCATTTATCAACAATTAGAAGAAGTCAGCCGCGCCGTATTGCAAAAAGAATTCAGCGATCAGGATGCCGCAGCAGCCTTGAATGCGATCGCACAGGAAGAAGATTTGAATGGCCGTATCCGTCGCAATATGATGGACACCCGCCGCGCAGTGAGCTTTCTGATGCGCGGCCGTTTGCTGAATGCGGATCAGTTTGAAGAAGCCAGACAGATTTTGCGTGATATCGAATCGCTCGATGGCCACACCTCATTTCTGTTCGATAAAATCAACTTCCTGATGGATGCGACGGTTGGTTTTATTAATATTAATCAGAATAAAATCATCAAAATTTTCTCGGTCGCCAGCGTGGCCTTCCTGCCTCCTACCCTGATCGCAAGTATCTACGGCATGAACTTTAAAGGCTGGTTTCCAGAGCTGGAATGGGAGCTCGGCTATCCATTTGCACTGATGCTGATGATCGCATCAGCCATCACGCCATTCTGGTATTTCCGTCGTCGCGGCTGGCTGAAATAATGGCTGCTATCGGACTCGATCATGCCAATCTGCGCACCGACCGTGCCGGGATGGCGCAGCTGCGTGATTTTTATATTCGCTATGTAGGGCTGGTCGATGGCCCGCGGGCTGCCTTAAGCAGTTTTGGGTACTGGCTGTATGCGGGTGAACAGGCGGTGCTGCATATCTCAGAAAATCGTGCTGGCGAGTCTGCGCAAACCGGAGTAAAGACCACCTTCGATCATCTGGCATTTAACTGCGCAGGTTTTGAGCAGATGTTGCAATGCCTGCAGCAGGATGGGATTCCTTATCGCTTATCGGAAGTCCCGGCCTCAGCAGGCTTTGCTTTGCAGCGTCAGATATTTTTTCATGATCCTGCCGGCAATGGCATAGAGCTTAATTTTACTGCCTGACGCCACTCCATTCCGGCACCGCTTATTCTGTCGTGCTTTGCACTGAGTCCGGACTTGGAACCGGCACCCGCTTGCCATCCACTCCGGCCTTAGTCCATACACCGTTTTCCCAAAACAGCATTTCACCACGCTGACCGGATTTGATATCTGAGTCGATGGAATAAACCCGTCCTTGCCAGTGCGCGTAGACACCGTTCATGGTGGTATGGCCAACCACGATATGTTGTACTTGCAGCGTTTGCAGTAACTGATCCAGCGCTTCACTCTGTAGCAGCGGTGCTTTCAGGTAGCCCCGATACCACAGCGGGCCGGTGCTGCCATACAGGAAGGAAAGCACATTATTTTCTTTAAAACTGGCCTTAGGCAAACCCAGACCAGCATGAAACTGTGCATTGACTTCAGCCAGACTGAGTTTCAGTTGCGCATAATCCGGATGCAGGCCACCGTGCATGAACAGGCTGTCGTTGATACGGATGATGACCGGTTTGCTGCGCAGCCAGCGTCCCAATACGGTTTCCTGACTAAACAGACGTGGGTAAGTCGTATTGAGTTTGTCTGCAACGACGCGGTATTTAGGATGCAGATAACGCAGGTCATTGGCGAGGCTGATCGCTTCGTGATTACCTAGCAGATAATGTACTTTGCCACCCGCCGCTTCGGCCTGTGCTTCCAGCATATACAGCAGCCACAGCGCTTCAGTCACCTTAGGGCCACGGTCAAATACATCGCCAGCGATGACCAGATGGCCGCTGCCGTATTGCCAGTTACCCTGTGCATCAATGATTTTATTCGCTTGCAGCAGGTTCAGCATCAGATCAAACTGGCCGTGGATATCACTGAAAGCCGCGATTTTTTTTGCTTCAAATCTGGCTGTGACCGGTGCGGCGGCGGCCTGCGCACGCAGCTGTAGTGTATAGGGGTAGCCACAGAGCGGCGCTATGCTTGTGTTGATCGTCGCAAGCAGCTGATCCTGACGCTGATCGTTACAGACCCAGCTGGCCTGCAGTTGCGCGCTGTCGCTGCTGAAAAATACGTGAGGGCCATCATTGACCGGCGTTGGTGTTTGCGCCTGAATACTGAGCGGGGCCAGCGCCAGACTGAGCAGCAGCGTGCACAGCGCACCAGTCAGTCTGTTGCGGCATTCGGCAGAAATCGGAAATCGTATTTGGGATGAGCGGGGTGATGAGGAAGTAAAGGAAAACAACATAGCTGGCGCCGGTGGCAGGTTAGGGTTGAAGCCAGTATCTTACTGTGTATCAGCCCATACTGGCAGTGCAGAGGTCACGCAACATCAATCGGTAGACAGCAGATTTTATTTGTCGCCCGCTCCCGTGCCTGAACCCAACATCTCGCGTTCCTCATCCAGATAGAGTTTGCTCTTACGTACTTTCTCTATGCTTTGCCAGATCATCTGGACCTGTGCCTTATTGGCCTTATAAAACGCATTATTGAATAACAGATACTGATCCGCGACTTTGACTGGCAGTGCTTCTCTGATGACGATGTCTCTGAGAGAAGGACGGTGGCTGAGCTGGCGCTTAGCTTCATGGTCCTGCAGCACAATGACTTGCAGTACGCGGTTTTCGAGGTAACTCAGCAAGTCACTGGAAGCGGGATAATATTTGATACGGTACCCCGCTTCTTCCAGATCTTTACCGACGCTATAGCCCAGTTGTGCGCCTACCGGCTCATTGCCCAGATGTTGAAATCCCTTGGTTTGCCAGCGTATCTGGCTATCAGCATGGCGATACACATAAAAGCTATCTGTATGCATGCGGTAATCGCGCTGCAGAGTGCCATCCGGGCTGCGCGGATAGACTCCCCAGATCGCTCTTTCTTTATTGTAGCTGGCAGCAATCGCGGCATGGATACGTCCGGCTTCAACTTCGAGCAGGCAACGCTTCCAGGGCAGACGCACAAAATCGAATTCTATGCCGGTTTCTTTGGCGACCAATTGCATCTGCAATAATGCCAGCCCCTGGCCAGTGCCAGTGACCCACGGATAGACTGAGCTGTCTTCATAGCATAAGCTGACAGGAGCAGCCATCGCTGGCAGCGAACAGCAAAGCAATAAAGTGGATAGATAGTCTGAGCGGCGCATACCAGGGCTTTTCGAAGCGGTAACTTATTGTAGTCAGGGAACTGACACATCGTAAGGACTAATGACCGAAAGCGCAGCTATCTTTATGTTGGTTTAACACTTTTTAAAACTTAAAACGCTAACATCAGACCATCAGATGAGGTCTGGCAGGTGTTTCGCGGCTTCGCGCCGGCTTAGCGCGGAGAGTTGTGTTCCATGCAGAGCGAGAAATTGCGTGACCTGTTGCGGCGCATGGCGTGCATAGTCGCGCAAGGCCCAGCCGATAGCCTTACGGATAAAGAATTCCTGCTCTGGGGCCAGAGTGAGCGCAAAGCGGAACAGGCGTTCGCTGTCTGTTTCTGCGCGCCAGCCGCATTGATGCAGCATCGCGATACGTCTGATCCAGAATGAGGGATGCTGCACCGCCTGTTCTATCTGGCTCAGCACTTGCGGCTGTTCTTGTCTTTGCAGACGGATCAGGTCACCCGCCACATCAGCCAGCCCATCGACACTGTCCCACCACGCATGCTGTTGTGCGAGTTCGAGCAGAAAAGGGAGGGTGGATGCAGGCAGATAGCGTCTGGCTTTGCCGAGCAGGTCTATCGCACAGTAATGGAATTCGCGTTCGCGTTGTGCCCATAGCTGCAGCGCTATGTCTTGAATTTCGGCGAAATCAGCACGGTAATAGGGACGCAGTAATGGCGTCGACAGGGCGCGCCGTGCGGGAGTTGGAATGCCCAGGAAGTGCAGCCTGTGCTGCATATAAGCAGACATTTTTTCTGCCCGCTGTGGATCAGCGGCCGCTCTTAAGGCCGCATCCAGCTGGGCGATCAGGGTAGGCATAGCAGTTCAGCAGGCAGAATAGCCTGAGCAGATGAGGCACTTAAGCACCAGACTCTTGTGTCTGCTTCCCCGCGCCGCTGCAACGCAGCTGTGGCGGGGTCATGCAAACCAGGTCGGTTTACTCAGGCAGTCTGATCAGCGTACGATGGCAAAACGCAGCGAGAATTTTTTGAAATGACGGTAGCTCGCGCTCAGGTGTTCGATTGCCTCAACCGATTCAGCGATGGATTCACCTTCCTGCACGAAGCTGGCGCGGAATTCTTCAAATGCGGCTTCCAGCACGCTGGCGAGTTGATGGTTATACAGGCGGCCATAGTTCATCAGGCGGCGTTTGGTGCGTAATTTCATGGTAGATCCTTCGTTTAAAAAATGCAGGGCAGGCCTGCGAAAAAAATAGTGTAATTTTGTGTGTGTAGAGGCGATCAGGCACGCCAGCCATACAGCATATGCTCGGCAATCAAATGTCGTGCCGGGCGAAATAAATCCAGTCCACCCAGCGACAGGCCTAACAGACTTTGCTTGAAGCTGCCATCGGGGGAACTCGCGAAAATGCGGGCCAGTGTATCCGTCAGACCTATCGTCAGGCTGCGGTCGGTCTGCCGTTCGCGTAAAAACTGCTGCAATGCGGCTTCCGGCATCGCCAGTTCACGGCTCAGGCATTTCGCCAGCACGATGCTGTCGCGCAGCCCCAGATTTAATCCTTGTCCAGCGACCGGATGCAGCGTTTGCGCGGCATTGCCTATGCTGACCACGCGCGCGCTGGCCTGTGCCTGGGCATTCAGACCGAGCGGATAGCTGACACGCTTACTAATGCGTGTCAGCTGCCCCATACGTTGTCCGAATGCGGTTTGCAGCCGCTGCCGGAATGCGGTTTCATCCAGTGCCATTAACTGCGCCGCATGTTCGGGTCTAACACACCAGACCAGCGCATAGCCATCTTCTTGCGGCAGCAGGGCGAGCGGGCCTTCTTCGGTGAAGCGTTCAAACGCGCGGTGCGCAATCGCCTCATCAAAACAGACATGGGCGATGACAGCCGTCTGTTGATAGTCGCGGCTTTGCTGGCGCTGGCTCTGGTCGGAAAAGGTGCCGCCTTCGGCCTGCACCACGACCTGCGCAGAAAACTGGCGCTGCAGCGCAGTTCCAGTCTCAGTCCCGTTCCCGGTCCCGGTCTGCACCGTCAGCCTGACATGATCATTGAATTCTTCTATCGCTGTGACCTGGCAGGGTCTATGCATTTGCACACCCGAGCGTGCGATCTCAGTTTGCATCGGAGCCACGATGTCACCATAACGCGCGACATAACCGAGTGCAGGCAACTGATAGTCCGCAGCCTGGATCAGGGTGCGTCCAAAATGGCCGCGCCGCGAGACATGGATGTCCTGAATCGCAGTCGCACGCAGCGGCCAGCAACCAGCCTGCAGCAGTATTTGCTGGCTGCCGTAAGACAGCGCAATTGAGCGCGCATCCTGTTCGGCCTCGGCTGCAGTTTTTCCGTCAAACAGAGCGATTCTTGCTGCCGGTATGCCTTGCTGTACCAACAGTAAAGCCAGTGCCTGCCCGGCCGGGCCAGCACCACAAATCGCAATGTCTGCATCATTGATGATGGTCGTCATGTTGTATCTCAGTCGCCGCGCATCCAGGCTTCGATTTCATTGATGGTTTTCGGGGTGTCCTGACTCAGATTCTGATGTCCGCTGGCGGTGATCAGTATATCGTCCTCTATCCGTATGCCGGTATTCCAGTATTGCTCAGGTACGCCAGCAGCCGGACGCACATATAAGCCGGGCTCTATGGTGATCACCATGCCGGGCTGCAGTGGCCGGTAAGGGCGCGTAGTCGCTGCATCCCCCGCGCTGTGTGGCGTGCGGTAATCGCCCACATCATGCACATCCAGACCCAGCCAGTGGCCAGTGCCATGCATGTAAAACTGGCGGTAAGCCTGACTCGCTATCGCATCGTCTACAGTACCAACTTGCTGACGCCTGAGCAGGCCAGTGTCGAGCATACCTTCTGTGAGTACCCTGACCGCTGCATGATGCCCATCCATATAGCCTGCGCCGGGCTGGGCACAAGCCAGTGCTGCCTGCTGCGCCGCCAGTACGATCTGATACAGGGTTTTCTGGGCCGGGCTGAAGCGGCCATTGGCCGGGAAAGTACGTGTGATATCCGAGGCATAGCTGTCAAATTCACAGCCGGCATCAATCAGTATCAGGTCGCCATCATTGATCCTGGCCTGGTTACTCTGATAGTGCAGGGTGCAGGCATTGGCACCGCTGGCGACGATGGACGAATAGGCGGGCGCCTGAGCGCCATGGCGCCGGAAGCAATACAGTAATTCTGCCTCCAGCGCATATTCATGCAGACCGGGACGCGCGGCACGCATCGCGGCGCGGTGCGCCAGTCCTGAGATGCGCGCTGCTTCCTGCATGCAGGCGATTTCCTGCGCATCTTTGAACAGGCGCATTTCATCTATCAGGCGGCAGACATCCATCAAACCGGCCGGAGACTGAATGCCCGTGCGGCTTTTGGCAGCTATTCCTGCCAGCGCCTGCTGGATTTGCGGTGTCAGACGATGATCGAATAAGGGGCTGGTGTACAGTGTGGCAGCACCAGCCAGGTAATCTTCCAGCCTGACAGCCAGTTCGCTCACCGGATAGGCCGCATCGACCAGGCAATGCTGACGCGCAGCTTCCGGGCCATAACGGTAGCCATCCCAGATTTCATGCTCTATGTTTTTTTCGCGGCAGAACAGGATGGATTCCTGTCTCTCAGCAGTCGCGATCAGCACCAGCACGGCTTCCGGCTCGCAAAAACCAGTCAGATAGTAAAAATAACTGTCGTGCCGAAATGGGAAATGATTGTCGTTGTTACGCGTCATTTCCTGCGCAGTCGGGATCACGGCCACGCCGCCACCCTGCGCCTGCATCTGCCGCATCAGCTGTTGCCGCCGTGTCTGGCAGGCCAGGCTCAGGGAGGAGGTGCTCATGCTTTACCTTGTGTGAGTTGCAGAGGCGCGTTCAGGGCTTGCAATTGCTCAGGCGTGCCTACATTGTGCCAGTCACCGCGATACTGTTCGCCACCAACGCGCCCTGCATCGATGTAATCACGCAGCAGCGGTCCCAGTTTGGCATACTCACCCGCTTTAATATTGGCGAACATTTCTGGACGATAGACACCGATATTGGCGAAGGTAAGCCTTGGTTCGCCTTCATTTGCGAGCCCCATCAGGGTCAGCGCAAAATCACCTTGCGGATGGAAGCTGGGATTTTTTACCATATACAGCCAGGCGATATCGCGCTGCTCAGGCGGATGCGGATTACCCCACGGGTCATTTTCTTCCAGCGTATTCAGGCATTCTTTGAAGTTGAAATGCGGGATGTAAATATCGGCCGACACCACCACAAATGGCGCATCGCCGAGTAAGGGCAGTGCCTTGGCGATGCCACCCGCAGTTTCTAAAGCCTGTTCTTCTGCCGAGTACTGTATGCTGGCGCCGAACTGGCTGCCATCACCGAGTGCATCCACAATCATCTGCCCCAGATGCGCATGGTTAATCACGATCTCGGTAATGCCTGCTTTGACCAGATTCAGAATATGCCAGACGATCAGCGGACGTCCACGCACTTTCAATAAAGGTTTGGGGCAGCTGTCGGTCAGTGGTCGCATGCGCTCGCCACGGCCGGCTGCCAGTAACATCGCTTTCATCGTGCTGGCCTCAGAAGGTATAGCCAACTTGTGGCGCTGTGTTTTCTAACTGATCCAGCAGACGCAGCAGTGGGACTAATTCTTTGTAACGATGGGCGGTTTTACGCACATAGTCCATCACGGTCGGGATGTCATTGAGGAACTGGTGCTTGCCATCACGGTGCGACAGACGCGCGAAAATACCGAGGATTTTCAGATGGCGCTGCAAGCCCATCCATTCAAAATCACGATAGAACTGGTCGATATCCGGTGGTACCGACAGGCCGGCACGGCGTGCTTTTTCCCAATAACGGATAGCCCAGTCCAGCACCATTTCTTCATCCCACTGTACATAGGCATCACGCAGCAGCGACACCAGATCATAGGTGATAGGCCCATAAACTGCATCTTGGAAATCGACGATGCCGGGATTGCCCTGATCCATCCACATCAGATTACGTGAATGGAAATCGCGGTGTACAAATACCTGAGGCTGAGCCAACGCGCTGGCCAGCAGATGATCGAATACGCCACGCAGGGTTTTTTGTTGATCTTCGCTGAGCGTCGCGCCCAGGTGTTTGCCTACATACCATTCACTGAAAATCTGCAGTTCGCGCTCTAAGAAAGCACGGTCATATTCCGGCAATACATCCGGCTGGCTTTGTGCCTGCATCAACACCAACGCATCAATCGCGTCCATATACAGTTTGAACGCAGTGTCATGATTCAGGATATGGGCATAGGTATGCTGACCCAGATCGCTGACCAACAGGAAGCCCTGTTCCAGATCATGGGCTAAGACTTCCGGCACCGACAGATTCATGGACTTGAGCAAGCCGGCCATACGAATGAACGCGGCTGAATTTTCTGTCGCAGGCGGCGCATCCATCGCGATACGGGTTTTGCCATCACTGGTATCGAGCCGATAAAACGAACGGAAACTCGCGTCGGACGAGGCAGCACGCAGGGTGTCTGTCAGCAGAGCCTGATCGCTGAGGCTGGCCAGCCATTGTTGCAGGGCGATGCGGCGTTGTTCTTTGTCCGGTGCGACTGCGGACGGCGTGCTTGGAACGTGAGAGGACATGGCTAAATGAATAATTGAATAGGTTTGTACACAAGCTTCAGATCGGTTCAGCAGCATTTCACCTATAATAGGCGGCTGATTTCTGGCGGCCAGTCGGCAGGATACCAGCTAGCCTACTTGCCAAAACGCTTACTACATACTGAATACATGCGCAGGAAACCCGTATTATCTCACTCACCGCTGTTGTTTCCTACTATCCCCGCGATTGTCGTGTCGGTACTGCTGCCTGCCTTCTTTTCTGAAGCCAGGGCACAGGCGCAGACCAGCACCAGTTTCGAGGAAGAACTGGCCCGCAATAAAAAGAAAAATGCGGAAGTCAGGAAGGATGAAAAAAAGCCTGAAACAAAGCCTGAAATAAAGCCGGTGGATGACAAAGATGCGCCTGTCATCGTCAAGTCGTATAAATTTTGGGGCCGTTCAGACCGCTTTATCCATTTCGAACATGATGTCGACGTCAATAAGGGGGCGCTGAATCTGCGGTCTGATAAGGCCAGTTACCGCTTTCTGGAAGACGAAGTAGAGGCGAGCGGCAATGTACGGGTAGAGAAAAATGGCGACTGCTATTACGGCGATAATGCCACCGTGCAGCTCGATTCCGGTGCAGGACGCATAGACAATCCTGTGTACAAACTATTGCGCAGTAATGCGCAGGGTCACGCCAGGCGCATAGATTTACTCGATGATGAGCGTTCCCTGATTCACGAAGGGACGTATAGTACCTGTGAAGGTCTCAATCCTGACTGGTATCTGAAGGCAAATACCCTGAGTCTGGATACCGGACTCGATACCGGCGTCGCCGGGAAGTCGGTGCTGTACTTTAAAAATATCCCGATTCTGGCTACGCCTTCGCTGACCTTCCCTTTGTCCGGCGCCCGCCATTCCGGCTTCTTGCCGCCTACCGTGGGCACCACCAGCAAGGGTGGTGTAGAGTTCGCGTTGCCGTATTACTGGAATATTGCGCCTAACCGCGATCTCACCCTGTATCCGAAAATGATCAGCCGCCGTGGCATACAGCTCGGGGCAGAAGCGCGTTACATGGGCGAGACTTTCCCTGGCGGGATATACAAGGGTGAAACCACAGTCGAGGATTTACCCAGTGATCGCCTGACCCATACCAACCGCTATGCCGTGACCTCGGTGCACGAGCAGGATCTGATGCCTGGCCTGCGTCTGGCCTGGAACATCAATGTCGCCTCCGATGACGATTATCCGGCGGATTTTTCAACCTCAATCGCCAAGACCGCGCAGCGTTTGCTCTCGCGTGAAACCAGTCTGATTTATTACGGTTCGTTCTGGAATCTGGGACTCAGGGCCACGAATTATCAGGTATTGCAGGATACAACGGCTGCGGTACCGATTGGTCGTCCCTATGACCGTTTGCCGCAGCTGCAGTTTCATGCAGAAAAATATGATGTGCTGGGACTGGACTTCCTGATGGATTCCAGCGTCACCCGTTTCTGGCATCCGACGCTGGTTCGTGGTGACCGGTTCGCGAATAACTTCCAGGTATCGGCACCACTGATCAGTTCCGGATATTTTTTAACACCTAAAGTATCGCTGCATGCGACCAATTATCATTTGGTGAATCCAGCTCCCGGACAAGAGCAAGATTCGCATAGAATTGTGCCGACTTTCTCGGTTGACAGTGGTTTAATTTTTGAGCGACAAACTAGTGTGCTGGGACGCGATTTCACCCAGACCCTGGAACCGCGTCTGTTTTACGTGAACACGCCTTACCGCGATCAGTCCAGGCTGCCGAATTTTGACAGTGGTCTGGCCGATTTTAACTTTGCCCAGATTTTCAGCGAAAACCGTTTTGTGGGACAAGATAGGATAGGCGATGCGAATCAGATTACGGCTGCGTTGGTGTCGCGCTATCTGGAGCAGGATGGCAGTGAACGCCTGAAGCTCGCGATGGGACAGCGTTTTTACTTTAATACGCAGAAGGTCAGGCTGGATAACACCATCAGCCCGAGCCGCTCAGACTTGTTGTTGGCCGCCAGTGGTAAATGGTCGGATCAATTGTCCGGCGATCTGGGGTTTCAGATCAGTGCCGGCACACGCCAGTCTGTGCAATCCAACTACGGCATACGCTGGCAGCCGGAAGCGAAGAAAGTGCTGAACTTGTCGTATCGCTTCCAGCGCGACAGCCTGGAACAGGTCGATATCTCCGCACAATGGCCAGTCGCTCAGCGCTGGTACGCAGTGGGTCGTGGCAATTACTCGCTGATGGATAAGCGGGTAGTGGATGGACTGGCTGGGTTTGAATACAAAGCAGATTGCTGGTCGCTGCGTTTTGTGGCTCAGCGTTTTGCGGTCAACAGTACGACCAGCAATACCGGATTTTCTATACAGCTGGAATTAAGCGGGTTGGCGAAATTGGGTGTAGGCGGAAATCCACTCGAAGCCTTGAAGCGGAATATTAATGGATATCAGCCGATTAGCGACCGCTGATTTGTTTGCGGCCGGAAGGCGGATTCAGCCCCCTTTCCAGCTGCCCAGTTTGTGAAATGCTTGCTAACGTGTATATTGCAGCTTTTGCGCCATTGGCGATGCTCAGTTCAAGGCAAAGCTTAACCAGGTTTTAACTTTTTATGCGACAACTATTGCACATGAAACAACGTACTCTTGTTACTTTACTGGCAGTGTCTACCGGTTTGTTGGCTAACCCGGGCGCCTGGGCGCAAACAACGCAACTGAAACCCGCGACCGCACTTCCAGCTGTCAGCAGCAAGCCACGTGCGGTGAATAGCATCATTGCTGTTGTGAACGATGAAATTATTACCCGTCAGGAACTTGACGAGCGTATCAACGTGGTTGAAAAACGCCTTAAAGCTCAGGGTACGGCTCTGCCCTCACGCGAAGAACTGCAGAAGCAATTGTTGGAGCGCTTGATACTGGACCGCGCCCAGCTGCAACTGGCGAAAGAAAACGGTATGCGTGCCGATGATCTGATGCTGGACCGCACTTTGCAGCGTATGGCAGAGCAAAATAAGATGAGCTTGCAGGAAATGCGTAATCAGATCGAACGTGAAGGCACGCCGTTCGCGCGCTTCCGCGAAGAGATGCGCGAAGACATCATGATGCAGCGCATACGCGATCGTGAAGTCGACAGCAAAATCATCATCACCGAAACTGAGATCGACAATTTCTTAGCCGCTGAAGCCAGTGCTAAAGCCGGTAAGCAGGAAATCAACCTGGCCCATATTCTGGTGCGTATCCCGGAAAATGCCAGTGCAGAACAGATTACGCTGCGCCGTAACCGCGCTGAAGAAGTATTGGAGAAATTACGTGGCGGCGCAGATTTTGCCAAGATGGCCGTGACCTATTCCGATAGCGCGGAAGCCTTGAAAGGCGGGGAAATCGGCTGGCGTGAACAGGAACGTATCCCACAATTATTCCTTGATGCTGTTGCTCAGGTGAAGACCGGCGAATTCTCCGGCATTATCCGCAGCGCGAATGGCTTCCACATCCTGAAGCTGGTTGGCAAACGTGCCGGTAATGATCCTAAAGCAGGCACCGAAATCGTTCAGCAAAACCGGGTCCGTCATATTTTGATGAAGCCCAGCCAGATCGTGCCCGAAGCTGAAGTACGTCAGAAACTGACTGACCTGAAACGTAAGATCGCAGCCAAAGAAATCAGCTTTGAAGAAGCGGCCAAAACCTATTCAGCCGACAGCACGGCCTCAAAAGGCGGTGACATCGGCTGGATCAATCCCGGTGATGTAGCTGCTTTCGACGAGGTGATCGCGAAACTGGCCATCGGTCAGGTCAGCGATGTGATTCAGTCCCAGTTTGGTCTGCATCTGATCGAAGTCACAGAGCGTAAGTCTGAAGACCAGTCGAAAGACCGCAAACGCATGGCGGCACGTGAGGCACTGCGTGAACGTAAATCGGATGAAGCCTTGCAGGACTGGTTACGCGAATTACGCGACCGCACCTATGTTGAACTCCGTACGGAAGAAAAATAATGCCTGAATCCAGATTGCCGGTCATAGCCCTGACGGTAGGTGAACCGGCAGGAATAGGGCCGGAAATCTCTTTGCGCGCCGCCTGGGAATTGCGGCACGAAGTGCGTTCCGTCCTGATTGGTGATGCCGCTTACCTGGCGATGATCGCCAATGAAATTAATCCTGATATCCGCTTCATGGGAATCTCCCTGGAGGCCTTGCGTTATGCGGGTATGCCAGGCTGTCCACCGGACCGGCTGACCCTGATCGATTGTCCGCTCAATGCGCACGTCAAAGCAGGTCAGCCCGATCCGCGTAACGGCAGACCAGTGCTGCAGACGCTGGATGTCGCAATCGAATGTGTACAACAGTGCTGGGCTGATGCCATGACCACGGCGCCGCTGCAGAAAAGCACCATCAATGATGCAGGCGTACAGTTCAGCGGACATACCGAATATCTGGCTGAAAAAACTGGCACTGCGCAAGTCGTGATGATGCTGGCGGCGGACGCGAATGCCCATCTGCCACAGCCTTTGCGGGTGGCGCTGGCGACCACCCATTTACCTCTCAGACAGGTTCCTGATGCGATACAGGCCGATGTGCTGCTGCGCACCGTGCAAATCATAGACAGCGATCTGAAACAAAAATTTGGTATTGCCACACCGCGCATACTGGTGACCGGACTCAATCCGCATGCGGGTGAAAACGGTTACCTGGGGCGTGAAGAAATCGATGTGATTATCCCTGTGCTGCAGCAAGCGCGCGCACTGGGAATTCAGGTTGAAGGACCGTATCCGGCTGATACCTTGTTCCAGCAAAAATATCTGGCGCAGGCTGACTGTGTGCTGGCCATGTATCATGACCAGGGACTGGCCGTACTGAAGCATGCGAGTTTTGGCCTGGGTGTGAATATCACGCTCGGTCTGCCACTGATACGGACTTCGGTCGATCATGGCACCGCACTTGATCTCGCAATTCAGGGTACCGGCCTGGCCGATATCCGCAGCATGGTGGTGGCCATCCGCAGCGCCGCCGCCATGGCAACTCACACACTTAAATCATGAAACACATACCCCGCAAACGCTTTGGCCAGAACTTCCTCACGGATCAGCTGGTACTGAGTCAGATTATCCGCGCCATCGATCCGCGCCCGGCCGACACCATGGTCGAGATTGGGCCCGGTCTGGCTGCGATGACCAGCCTCTTACTCGAAGGCCTGCCACATATGCATGTGGTGGAGCTGGACCGCGATCTGGTGGTGCGTCTGAAGAAGACTTTTCCGGCAGATAAGCTGACTATCCATGAAGGCGATGCACTGAAATTCGATTTCCGTACTATCCCAGTGCCGGAAGGACAAAAGCTGCGCGTGGTTGGTAATTTACCGTATAACATTTCCAGTCCCTTGCTATTCCATCTGGCTGAATTGGCGGATGTGGTATCGGATCAGCATTTCATGCTGCAGAAAGAAGTCGTAGAACGCATGGTGGCCGAGCCTGGCAGCAAGGCCTATGGCCGTTTGTCAGTGATGCTGCAATGGCGCTACCACATGGAATTATTATTTGTCGTACCGCCCGATGCGTTTGATCCGCCACCCAAAGTGGATTCGGCCATCGTGCGCATGATACCTAAGCGCGATATGCTGGATTGCCGTCAGGCTGATTTAGAAGCGGTGGTGACTAAGGCTTTTTCACAGCGCCGCAAAGTCATCCGTAACTGTCTGGCTGGCATGTTCACTGAAGCTGAATTGCTGGAGGCAGGCGTCGATCCGCAGGCACGTCCGGAAACCGTGGGACTGGAGCAGTACATTGCTTTAACACGTCTTTACAGCGCACGTACTGCAGGCAGCCAACACTGAACTCAACTAATTCTATCTTCACGATGAATATTACCCAGACCCCTGAGTGGCAGGCTTTGTTACAGGATCAGCAAAGGCTGGAGCAAACCCATTTGCGCGAGCTGTTTGCCAGCGATGCGCAGCGTTTTCAGCGCTTCTCCGCAGAGCTCGATGGCTTGCTGATTGATTATTCCAAGCAAAGGGTAGATGCTGAAACCTTGCGGCATTTGTTGTCGCTCGCGCGTCTGGCGAATGTCGAGGAATGGCGTGACCGCATGTTTGCGGGTGAAAAGATTAACTTCAGCGAAGACCGTGCAGTATTACACACAGCCTTGCGCCACATGGAATTTAGTCCTTTCCCGAGTGCAGAACTGGATGTGATGCCGCAGGTGCGCGCGGTGCGCAAGCAAATGCGCGACATCGTTGAACGTGTGCGCAGTGGCTTATGGCGTGGTTTTAAAGGTGACGCGATTCAGAATGTGGTGAATATCGGTATCGGTGGTTCTGATCTTGGGCCTAAACTGGCGAGTCGGGCTTTGTCCGCATTCCAGCATCCGAATCTGAATTTTTTCTATGTGTCGAATCTGGACAGTGCGCATCTGGCACCTTTACTGGAAAAACTGGACCCGCGCACGACGCTGTTCATCGTGGCATCCAAGACTTTCACCACGCAGGAAACCAGCATCAATGCGCAGACCGCCAGAACCTGGCTGATGGCAGCTGCGATGGAAGAATGGGCGATTGCCAAACACTTTATCGCCGTGACGTCCAGCCCGGCCAAAGCACATGAATTCGGTATTCCAGACGAAAATATTCTGCAGATCTGGGATTGGGTCGGTGGACGCTATTCCCTGTGGTCTGCCGTCGGTTTGTCGGTGGCCTTATCGATCGGTATGAATGGATTTGAGCGCATGCTGCAAGGTGCACAAACCATGGATAGCCATTTCCGTGAAGCGCCGCTGGAAAAAAATCTGCCAGTACTGATGGCACTGATATCCATCTGGAACACCAATTTCCTGGGCGCAGAAACCACAGCGATTCTGCCTTATAACGAATCGATACGGCATTTACCGGCCTTCCTGCAACAGCTGGAAATGGAGTCAAATGGTAAAACCGTAAGCCGTGACGGCGAGCCGCTGAGCTGCCGCGCCAACCCCATCGTCTGGGGTGAGATTGGCGTCAATGGCCAGCACGCTTTCTTCCAGTTGCTGCATCAGGGCGGCTGGCTGATTCCATGTGATTTTGTGGTGGCCGCTTCCAGCGATCACCCTTTGCCTGGACATCAGGCGCCGCTGCTGGCGAATTGCCTGGCACAGAGCGCGGCTTTGGCATTTGGTAAAACCGAGCAACAGGCACGTGAAGAACTGAGTCAGGCTGGTTTGTCTGAGGCGCAGCTGGCACGGCTGTTGCCGCATAAGGTGTTTGCCGGTAACCAGCCATCCACCACCATACTGATGCCTAGCCTGGACCCGTTCCAGCTTGGTATGCTGATCGCATTGTATGAGCACAAAGTGTTTGTGCAGGGCGTGATCTGGAGTATCAACTCCTTTGATCAGTGGGGTGTGGAATTAGGTAAGCAACTGGCGAACCGCTTGTTGCCAGCGATACTCGGCGACCAGGCCTTTGATGCGCAGCTGGATGCTTCCACCAGTGGGCTGATTGCGTATTTCCGCCGACACGGTCACGTTTAAAGCGTGTGGCACTTGCTGAGTGTGGCAAGTGCCATCGCGCACAACTGCGGCGCCCGCTGCGGTCCCGTTTAGACCTGAGGGGTAACATATCAATCCCACCACAAATACCTCAGACACCTCAGACAATGTTGATTTTAAGCATCATTTGTGACTGGTATTTTTCCAAAAAGCTTAAATTCCGTTAAATAATGTAAAAAAACTTGTCATTCAATTTGGGTCGAATCTGATCTGCGATATGCTTTCGGGCAATAGTAGTTTCTATTGGGAATTACGCAAACATGTTGCCGATAAAATTCGCTGTAGCAAGGCGTTCTGATGAGCGGAGATGCCATCCTTTTCACGGTTTTTGCGTAGTTCCTGACCATTTTTCATCAGGATAGCAGTCATGTGGACAGGTATTTTTACCGGTTTAATTCTAGTCTTTATTTTAGGGATCATCTTTCTGGTGAAAGCGATGAATAACGTCACCCATATGCCAGTCAAAAAAAACAAATCTGACGAGCATTAACATTGCGCAAGGGGCTGAAGCCTGCCTGTCTGCATAGCCAGCAAGCCGTCATACAGCCAGCCTGCTGAGCCTTGGAAACCGTTTCAGCCCTATCCGCCCTTACAGCGTGACTTCGCTATCGCGCTGTATCAGTTCCACTTTATAGCCATCCGGGTCTTGCACAAAAGCGATCACGGTTTTACCGCCTTTCACCGGTCCGGCTTCGCGCGTGACATTACCACCTTTTTGACGCACAGCCTCGCAGGCTGCATAGGCGTCAGGCACGGCAATGGCGATATGACCGTAAGCTGTGCCCATGTCATAGCTATCCACGCCGTAGTTGTACGTCAGCTCCAGCTCGGCATGTTCAGGGTTAGCGCCGTAGCCCAGAAAAGCCAGCGTGTATTGGTATTCTGGATTGTCTGACTGACGCAGCAGGCGCATGCCCAATACCTGAGTGTAAAAATCGATAGAGCGCTGAAGATCGCCTACGCGCAGCATGGTGTGCAGAATTCGCATTATTTTTCCTTTAGTTGATGAGAGTGTTTATATCAGCGTCAGCCTGACTATGCATGAGTAGCTCAGGCTGCTCAGAATGCCGGTAAATCGGCAGTGGATTGCTGCTTTAACTGATGTCTGGCCTGTTCCATTTCCGGGAAAACGCTTTGTACGGTCGCCCAGAAGCGCGGACTATGGTTCATTTCACGTAAATGGGCCAGTTCATGCGCAATCACGTAATCAATGATCATGGGCGAAAAGTGGATCAGTCGCCAGTTCAGCCGGATTTTGCCATCGGAGGTGCAGGAGCCCCAGCGTGTCTGTGCGGCCGACAACGACATGCTGCGATACTGCACGCCCAGCTTATCGGCAAATACGGGCAGGCGCTCTTGAAACAGCCGTTTCGCTTCCTGTTGCAGCCAGCCTTGTACCCGGTCTCTGATCTGCTGTTCAGCAGCATTCGCTGGCACGTGGATATGCAATTGCGCTGCAGCCTGGTCGAGGAAAGTACCGCTGAGCGAGCCCGGTGAAATACGTAAAGTCAGGGTCTGTCCCAGAAACGGAAACTGTGCGCCATCCTGCCATTGCATGGCGGGTTCCAGGCGTCTGGCAACCCGTTCGCGCCGCTCACTGAGCTTGCGTTGTATCCAGCCTTGCTTCTCACTGATGGCATGCTCAATGTCGCTGATGGTGACCCAGCGCGGTGCGGTCACACGCAAGCCGCCATCATGAATCAAAAAGCCTATGCTGCGCCGTTTTGATCGCAGCAATTCATAGTGTATGGTGCAGTCCGCCAGCACCATTTTTCGCAGTTTATTTCCCGAAGCCGTATCGCTGGCTGACGGTGTCGCGGCCGGTGGACTCAGTTCTGCCAGAGGGTTGGGCAAGGCTGCAGGTGTTGCCGATGGTTGCAAGCCGGGTTTTCCTGCGCCAGACGGCAAAATTTCGCTGAATAAATCCAGCTGCAAGGCCATTTGTATAGCTTTTCCTAGCGACGAGAATGATGACATAGAGAGTGGTAGAAACTGGCACAGCGACTGGTTCAGGACAGCAATGTATACCAAGTCGCAAAACTTCGCACAGCAGGCCTGATTTACACAAAAAAAATGCCCTGATCACAGGGCATGAGGGCAGACTTACTCTTGGTAGACTTGCGGTGAAATCACCCGCATTTCAGCTTCTATCCATTGTTCCACTTCCAGCATCAGCTCAGGCGCGGTTTTTCCTTCAGACGAAATCGGCTTTCCTACAGAAACCGTGACAGTACCGGGCTTTTTGATGAAAGAATTCTTCGGCCAGCACTCACCGGAGTTCAGCGCGATAGGAACGACCTGCGTATTGGTCTCTACCGCCAGACGTGCGCCACCGCCTTTGTAAGTGCCTTTTTTACCGACAGCAATGCGCGTACCTTCCGGGAACATGATGATCCATTGCCCATCTGCGAGGCGTTTTTTACCATGCGTGACCACTTGGGCAAACGCATCTTTCCCCTTGCTGCGGTCTATCGGTATCATGCGCAGCATAGAAATCGCCCAGCCAAAAAACGGGATATAGGTAATTTCTTTTTTGAATACAAACACCAGCGGACGCGGGGTTGCCATCAACAGGAATATGGTTTCCCAGGCAGACTGATGTTTCGCCAGCAGGATGGCCGGTTCATCAGGAAAATTTTCCCAGCCACGGCGTTCATAGTGGATGCCACAGATGACTTTGGCGGCCCAGATAATAAACACATTCCAGCGTGAGGTCACATAGTAACGCTGGTTGTACGGCAAAAAAGCAAACAGCATACTGATGGGGGCCCAGATCACTGTCGCCATGACCATCACGATCATGAAAATCAGCGAACGGATAAAGCAGGTAAAACGAAACATGTCTTCTCCAGTAGCGAATCTGTATTCAGTTCGCGTGTTGTTGTTCTGTTGGTGCATCCAGCAACTGATCGACCATCGTCGCCAGATCCGGATAAATGTGGGTGCCTGGTGGCAGCCCGCCTTTGTCCAGCGTTTTCTGGCCTTTGCCGGTCAATACCAGATGAGGCAGGCAGCCGACTACAAAGCCGGATTGCAAGTCACGCAGTGAGTCGCCCACGCTGTGCACACCTTTGAGGCTGATGTCATAGCGGCGCGCGATTTCATGCAGCATGCCAGGCTTAGGTTTGCGGCAGTCGCAGTTATCGTCGGCCATATGTGGACAAAAGAAAATCGCATCGATGGTGGCACCGACCTGCTGCGCCATCTGATGCATTTTCTGATGTATCGCATTCAGGGTCGCCATATCGAACAGCTTACGACCTATCCCTGACTGGTTGGTGGCAACCACGACCTGATAACCCGCCTGATTGAGGCGGGCGATGGCTTGCAGTGAGCCGGGGATAGGCACCCATTCATCCGGGGATTTGATGAAGGCATCGGAGTCGTGGTTGATGACACCATCGCGGTCCAGAATGATGAGTTTCATAGGCTGTCCTTTTTCTGGCATATCAGGCTGCCAGTTTAGAAATGTCGGCGACCTGATTCAGCATGCCATGCAGTGTAGACAGCAGTGCCAGACGGTTATTACGCAAGGCCAGGTCTTCCGCATTCACCATCACATCATTGAAGAAGCTGTCGACTTCGGCACGCAAAGCTGCCAGGGTTTTCAGCGCACCGGTGTAATCGCCCTGACTGAATGCCGCATCGACTTTCGGGCTGACATCGGCCATCGCTTTGGCCAGCGCCTGTTCAGCAGCTTCTTGCAACAAGGCAGGATTGACGGCGCCGGGTGTGACTTCCGCTTTTTTGAGGATATTGGTAATCCGCTTATTGGCGGCGGCCAGTGACGCCGATTCGTCCAGTGCAGCAAAGGCTTGTACTGCCTGCAGACGTGCGACCAGGGTGTCTAGCGTATCTGGCTGTTGTGCGACCACAGCTTCCACTTCATGCTGGCTGAAGCCACGTTCACGCAACTGGCCACGAAGACGGTCATACAGGAAGCTCAGTACTTCAGCGCCAGGGTCTTTGAACTGCGGATTCGCGCTGAACAGCGCGACAGTGTTGGCTAACAGGCTGTTCAGCGAGAGTGGCAGTTGCTTTTCCACCAGCATACGCAACACGCCGAGTGCATGACGACGCAGCGCGAAAGGATCACGGTCGCCGGTAGGTTGCAGGCCTATGCCCCAGATACCGACCAGAGTTTCCAGCTTGTCGGCCAGTGCCACCGCGGTACCAGTAGCACTGGCTGGTAGTGCATCACCGGCAAAGCGTGGCTGGTAGTGCTCTGATGCAGCTGCAGCGACTTCAGCATGCTCACCGTCATGCAGCGCATAGTAAGTGCCCATGATGCCTTGCAGCTCAGGGAATTCGCCCACCATATCGGTCAGCAGATCGGTTTTCGCCAGCAGTGCAGCGCGTTCTGCCAGTGCCACATCTGCGTGCAGCATGCCTGCAATCTGACCGGCCAGCGTTTTCACGCGCTGGGTGCGCTCTGCCTGGGTGCCCAGTTTGTTGTGGTAGACCACGTTGGCCAGCAGCGGCAGACGCGATTCCAGGCTTTTCTTTTTATCCTGCTCGAAGAAGAATTTCGCATCCGCCAGACGTGGACGGACCACGCGTTCATTGCCCTGGATGATATGTTGCGGATCGCTGGTTTCCACGTTCGACACGATCAGGAAGCGCGAGCGCAGCTTGCCTTGTGCATCGGTCAGCGCAAAATACTTTTGATTGGTCTGCATCGTCAGAATCAGGCATTCCTGCGGTACAGCTAAAAATTCCTGCTCAAAATGGCATTCGTACACCACTGGCCATTCGACCAGCGCAGTGACTTCATCCAGCAAAGAGTCTGGCATCAGCACCAGGTCAGCGCCTGCTTTAGCGAGCAGGGCCTGACGTATCTGTCCTTTACGTTGTGCGACATGCGCCAGCACTTTTCCTTCTTGCTGCAAGGTGCTGGCATAGTCATCGGCGTGCGCAATGCTGACCTGACCCTGAGACAGGAAGCGGTGGCCGCCAGTCAGACGATCGCTGTGCAGACCCAGCAGGCTCAGTGGCACCACGCTGTCACCATGCAGCGCGATCAGCTGATGCACAGGACGCACAAAATGTACTGTGCTGCCATCCGGACGCTGATAGCTCATGACCTTAGGAATCGGCAGTTTGCTGATCGATTCTTCCAGCGCGCTTTGCAGTGCCGGTGCCAGTGCTGAACCGGCACTGGTATAGCTGTAGAAAAAGCTCTCGGCTTTACCATCTTGTGCACGTTCCAGCTGGCTCAGCTGCACATCGGCAAAACCCATCGCAGCCAGCTTTTTCGCCAGCGGTGCAGTTGGATTGCCATTGGCATCGAGTGCGACCGAGACAGGCAGCACTTTGTCACGCATTTGTTTATCCGGCGAGGTCGCACGCACCTGGGTGATGCTGACTGCCAGACGGCGTGGTGAGGCATACGACGTAGCGACCGAAGCGGCCTCTAAAAAATCACGTGACTGCAGACCGGCAACGATACCGGCGGCAAAGGCTTCGCCCAGTTTTGCCAGCGCTTTCGGCGGCAGTTCTTCAGTAAATAATTCGACTAATAAAGTTTGGTTCATATAGAAATTCCTGTCCATTCTGTCCGGCTGCTGACTCAGGCAGCGTCTGTTTTCGTGGCTGCAGTGGCTGCGGAGGCTGCCGGTGGCGCTGGTTTATGCATATCGTCAGCGGCACACATAGGGAAGCCCAGCGCCTCACGCGAAGCGTAATACGCAGCGGCTACCGCGCGCGACAGATTGCGGATGCGGCCTATGTAGGCTGCGCGCTCAGTGACCGAGATCGCGCCGCGTGCATCCAGCAGATTGAAGGTGTGGGCGGCTTTCAAAATCATTTCGTAAGCAGGCAGGGCCAGTGATTTTTCTGTAATTTCCAGCAGGCGCTTGGCTTCTGCTTCGTAGTTGTTAAACAGTGAGAACAGGAAATCGGTATTTGAATATTCAAAATTGAAGGTCGATTGTTCGACTTCATTCTGATGGAATACATCGCCGTAAGACAGGCGCACGGTTTTGCCGTTTTCTTCGCGTTCCGTCCAGACCAGGTCGTACACGTTTTCCACGCCTTGCAGATACATGGCCAGACGTTCTATGCCATACGTAATTTCGCCCAGAATTGGTTTGCAATCCAGACCGCCGACTTGCTGGAAATAAGTGAATTGCGTGACTTCCATCCCATTGAGCCAGACTTCCCAGCCCAGACCCCAGGCACCCAGGGTAGGATTTTCCCAGTCATCTTCAACAAAACGGATATCGTTTTGCTGCAGGTCCAGACCCAGCGCCTTGAGCGAACCCAGGTAGAGATCCAGAATATTTTCCGGCGCCGGTTTCAACACAACCTGATACTGATAGTAGTGCTGCAGACGGTTAGGATTTTCGCCATAACGGCCGTCTTTAGGGCGGCGCGATGGCTGCACATAGGCGGCGCGCCAGGGTTCAGGGCCGATGGCGCGCAAAAATGTACCGGTGTGCGAAGTCCCTGCACCCACTTCCATATCGTAAGGTTGCAACAGGGCGCAACCCTGCTTGCCCCAGTAATCTTGTAATGTCAGGATGATTTGTTGAAATGTGAGCATCGTGCTATCTGCCTTGTGACTCCGGATGGAGTGGAGAAAATGGTTTGCCAAACCTTAGATTTTAACCTAGAAATCACGCTTCTTACGGATAAGACAGTTGCTGGCGCTGATGATATGGCGCTCTTGCTGCGCTGCGCAACAAGTTATTTGCGATCAGACCGTTCCTGATGCAATGTTTCTATTGCGGTAACACTTGTTACAGGGTATAAATTTGCCCGACGCACGCGGGATAAAGTAGCCTCGGCTACACGACCAGCGGCGACCTGATTTTTAAAAAAATAATAGTAAACAGGACAGGCACAACAGGCAGCTTAATGCTTGCTTATGGCGGCTTCGCCTCAGCTTGCAGCCACAGCCTCAGTAGCCTTCAGCATCCGCCGCTGGCAGGGCAGGGATGTCTGCTTTACCTGTCGATGAAGTTGGCTAAGAGGAGACTTGCCAAATATGAAAACAAGCGCACCGGTTGAGGATGTGCTGGACGCAGAATCACAGCGTCTCGAAGCCTGGTATCGCCTGCTGGGCGAACTCACGCATTGTTTGTGGTACCCCGATAGCATAGAGCAGATGCTGCAAGCTTTTTGCAGCATTATGGTCACTCGTGCCGGCTATCAGCGTTGTGCGGTGACGCTGAACAGCGAACAGTTGAAGCTGCATTTTGCGGCTGGTGCTGATGCGGTCAGCGTGGATCAGCCTGTGCAGCGCAGAACGCTGACACGTACCGGTTGCGATGTGCTGCTGGAAGTCTGCGGACCTGCAAGCCTGTGGGATGAATCCGAAACCGGCCAGCTGTTGACACGCATTTCGCAGGAGCTGGCGCGCGCAGTGGATGCGGTGCTGACCACGCACGAACATCAGAATTTGCAGGATAACCTGGAGTTGCTGGCGCTGGCGATTGCACAAAGCCCGCTCTCTGTGCTCATCACAGATCGTGCAGGCAAGCTGGAATATTGTAACCAGGCTTATCTGCAAAGAACGGCATTTCGCTTCGAGGAATTACTGGGGATTCCTGTGCTGTGGAATAGCGGGGATGGTACCGATCAGCGTCTACAGGCTGAATTCCAGGCGCTGACGCTGGGGCAACACTGGCATGGCGATATTCTGAGCCGTACCCGTGACGGCCAGCGCTACTGGGAAAAGCAGGTGGTGAGCCCGCTCGCCGATGTGGATGGCAGGATTACCCATTTGGTCGCGATACGTCAGGACCTGAGCGCATCCCAGTTTCAGCTGAAAGAAGTGGAGCAGGCTTTGCTGCTGCGCGAACAGGCGCTGGTTTCCAGCAGTAATGGCATCATGATCACACGCAGCGACGCCAATGATCACTCCATCGTCTATGTCAATCCTGCATTTGAACGGATAACCGGCTATCACGCGGATGAGGTGATAGGTCGCGAGGGACGTTTTCTGGTGCGTGATGATTTACAACAGCCGGATCTGGAAGAAATACGTACCGCCTTGCGCGAAAAACGTGAAGGCCGGGCATTGTTGCGCAATTACCGCAAAGACGGCACCCAGTTTTGGAATGAATTGCATATCTCGCCGGTTAAAGACGCGCGAGGCGCAAACACCACCCATTTTGTCAGCGTGATTAATGATGTCAGTGAACGCGTCAATTATCAGAAAGAGCTGGAATATCAGGCGAATCATGACAGCCTGACCGGGCTGGCGAACCGTAATTTGCTCAATGACCGCATCACCCAGGCAATTGCCTGGGCAAAGCGTCAGGATTTGCATGTGGGTGTGCTGCTGCTCGATCTTGACCACTTTAAGCTGATCAATGATGGCTCGGGCCATGGTGCCGGTGATGAAATGCTCAAGCAGGTGGCACACAGACTCAGGCAATGTGTGCGTGATACCGATACGGTTGCACGCCTGGGCGGAGATGAGTTCGTCGTCGTACTGACCGATCTGCCCGACAGCAGTGATGTCGATATCGTCGCCGATAAAATTCTGCAAGCGCTGTCCCGTCCTATCCAGATTCAGGCAGTGGATGTGTTTGTGACTGCCAGTATAGGAATTTCGGTGTATCCGCGTGATGGCGATCATGGAGAAATCCTGCTGCGCTACGCTGACATTGCGATGTATCGCGTGAAGGAACATGGGCGCAACAGCGTGCGCCAGTTTGTGCCGGAAATGGGATTGAACGCGATCAGCCGACTGAATATGGAGAGTGCCTTGCGGCGCGGTCTGGAGCGCGGCGAATTCCTGCTGCACTACCAGCCAAAAATTGATCTCGATCAGCAAACCGTGGTCGGCGCTGAGGCGCTGGTGCGCTGGAATCATCCGCAGATAGGTATGGTGCATCCGGTCGAATTTATTCCTCTGGCTGAAGAAACAGGCTTGATACTGCCGCTGGGCGAATGGGTGCTGGCGGAAGCCTGTCGCCAGCAAGTACGCTGGCGCGAGCAGGGCTTGGGTGATTTACAGGTGGCGATCAATATCTCCTCGCGCCAGTTCAGGCAGGAAGATCTGGCTGGCCGGATTGCCGCGATTATTGCTGCAGCCGGTGCGAATCCTGCCTACATCACGCTGGAGCTGACGGAAAGTATGGTGATGCAGGATGTGAACAGCACCCTGAGCACCCTGCGTTCCTTGAAAAAACTGGGTTTGTCGATTTCGCTGGATGATTTTGGCACCGGTTATTCCAGTTTGTCGTATCTGCGCCGCTTTCCTATCGACGAACTCAAAATCGATAAATCCTTTGTCAATGACATCCATACCGACCCCGATGATGCGGCGATTGCCAGTGCCGTGATTGCCATGGGCCTGAGTCTGGGATTAAATGTGGTCGCTGAAGGCGTGGAACGTCAGGAACAGATACAGTTATTGCGCGATATGCGCTGCAGTCAGGTACAGGGCTATTATTTTGCCCGTCCTATGGATGCACAGAGTTTCGCTCACTTTCAGTTAAAGCAAAAGGCGGTAAAACATGACTAAGCTCAGATGGCACGCCGGACAGCGCGCTGAGCTGGCACAATTGCTGGTCGAAGCTAAATTGCTGAGTTCTGCTGCGGTGGGTGCTGCGACCCTGTATCATTTCCAGACTGGTGATGACGAAATTGTGGCGCTCAGTACCGGGCAGGATAATGTGGTGCTGGTCAGCCTGCAGCCACCCGCAGCACCGGCCAGACGCCGTATCGATAAAGATGTTACAGAAAATAAGGATAAGGATGATAGTGGGCACTAATGTACCGTATGTACGCTGGTACTCGCTGGTGCTCACCATTGCGCAGCAGTCGCTGTGCTTCAGCCACAACAGCGCAGGGCAATTCCAGTTAAGCATAAAGATATAGATTAATGAATCAAGAACCAGAACAACAAGAACAAGATGAAGTGCAGCTGGAGCCTGAATCTGCGCTGCCCGCCTATCCCGGGCTGAAGCGCCAGCAAATCTGCATGGTGGAAGATGCCGCCACCTTGCAATATGCACTCACACAATTGCAGAGCGCCAGCATACTTGGCTTCGATACCGAGACCAAACCGGTGTTTCAAAAGGGCCAGAAAAATGATGGTCCGCATCTGGTGCAACTCGCCACAGAGACCCAGGCCTTCTTATTCCCGCTGACTACAGCGTTGCAGGCCGAGGCTGTCGTGGTCATCCGCCAGTTGCTGGAACAGCCTGCGATACAAAAAGTCGGTTTCGGCCTGGTTGATGACCTGCGCCATCTGAAAAGCAAATTTGGCATTGTGACGGCGAATGTGCTGGATCTGGCACGCGTGATGCGCGAAAGCAAACAGCGTGATATGGGCGTTAAGGCTGCGGTTGCCAAATATTTTGGCATGCAGATGAGTAAGTCCAAAAAAACCTCGACTTCTAACTGGGCTCAAAGTCCTTTAAGTGAGAAGCAAATCTTTTATGCGGCTAATGATGCGCATGTCGCTTTGCTGGTGTATCTGCATTGGCGTGAGCTCAAAACAAAAGCACTGGCGGCCTGAACTTCTGTCACAGTTGCCGGTCACAACAAGTCTTTGAAAAGGAAAGTCTATGCGCCTGCCTCTTGCCTTACACCAGATTTCCGCTGCCGTAGTCTTAAGCAGCTGTGCCCTGTCGGCCCATGCTGATGGCCTGAGTGATCTCAAAACGGCGCTGGGCCGTCTGCATGGCAGTGCGCCAGTCAAAGCACAAGTTGAAACCCGCATCAATAACCGCATCGGTGAAGGCAAGGAGCTGGAGGAAATCTCGGGTCAGGCCAGCATACAGCTGGAAGATGGCAACCGTGGCTTGCAACTGGTGTTCAGTAAAGATTTATTGAGCAAACTGGAAGCAGAAGAACGCGCGAAAGAGAAAGATCCGAAAGCGAAAACCCCGGCGCTGTCCAGCATCAAAGAATTGAGCCCGTCCGAGTTGCGACCGGTCGTGAACTATGCAGCAGCCTTTTTGCGCAAACTGGAAAAAGCCCAATTCAAAAGCGAGAAAGCTGATAGCTATAACGGCAAACCGGCACGCCTGTTAAATTTTGAATTATCGGTCGACAGGCTGAGTGAGAAAGAAAAAAAGTACATCAAAAAGTATGAAGGTAGTTTTGATGTCTGGGTTGATGCCGATGGTACACCTTTGGCCAGTCGCACCAGCCAACAGATATCCGGACGTGCCTTCGTTGTGGTCAGCTTTGAAATCCGCGAAGAAGATAACCTGGTCTATGCGGTAACGGGTGATCGTTTGCTGGTGCAGAAAAAAGAAAGAAAAAATCTGAGCTCCGGTACGGGTGATCGTGCCGAGATACGCTCAGTCACCACGCTCAATATCCTGTCCTGAATTACCTGAGCGCTGTGCGCTCTTTGTTTATCCCTCTGTCTTTGAGTTTATTACCATGTCTAAGTTTTCCCAAGCGATGCCAGCATGGCGTCCAGTCTGTGCCGCAGCACTGATGTTAGGCGTCTTATCCGGCACCTGGTCACCTGCCTCCCATGCTGCCAGTCTGGCAGCGGAAGCCGCACTGGCAGCACCGGTACCGGTCAGTGCCAAAAAAGTCATTACCCATGATGTGTATGCCAACTGGCGCAACATTCAGGGCAGTACGCTGAGCCGTGACGGTCTATGGGCCGCCTATGTACTGGCAGCTCAGGAGGGTGATGGAGAAGTGGTGTTCCGTCATCTCAAAGATGGTCGTGAATTCCGCTCGCCACGCGGTGCTGCACCGCTGTTCAGCGCGGATGGAAAATTTGCGGCATTCGCGGTACGCCCTACCCGTGCCGAACAGGACAAAGCCAAAAAAGAAAAGAAAAAACCAGAAGATGCACCGAAGTCCGGTCTGGGCATCATTGATCTGCAAAGCGGCAAAATCGAGCTGATCGAGCGTGTCAAACAGTATGCCTGGTCTGAAGAAGGTGGCGGTTGGCTGGCTGTGCTGATGGAAGCTGTGCCGGAAGCTAAGAAAGATGCGAAAAAAGACAGCGCAGAAAATAAGAAAGACCTGGATGAAGCGGATCAGGTCGCCAGAGCCGCTGCTGCCGGTGCTGCGGGTGCTGCGGCCAAGAAAAAAGAGAGTGGGTCCGAGTTGCTGTTAATCGATGTCGCCAACAGCCAGCGCATCAGCCTGAAAGATGTGGGCGAGATGTTATGGGCAAAAAATGGTGTTGCACTCGCTTATACGCTGAAACCCGTCGCGAAAGACAGCAAAGAGCAGGCTAAAGACGCAAATAAAGAAGCAAATAAAGAGGCGACTAAGGAAAGCGCAAAAGAAGCCGCTGAACTGGCGGCCAAAGAAGGCGTTTACCTGTTCACTCCGGCTGATCAGCAGCAACTGCAGATATTTTCCGGTACAGGCAGTATTAAACACCTGCGCTTTGATGAAGACGGCAAACAGCTGGCCTTCCTGAGCAATCGCGATGACCTGGCCAGGCGCCGTGCTGAAGACGAGAAAAAACCTAAAAAAGCACCTGCTTCTGACGCCGCTGCCGAGAAAGAAGATCCTCCGGTGTATCAGCTGTATTACTGGAAAAATGGTGAGCGCAATGCCGCCTTGCTGGCCAGTGCAGCGACCTCCGGCATGCCGGAAAAGTGGGGCGTCAGCGAATTCGGTGAATTGGGCTTTAGCAAAGATGGGCAACGCTTATTCTTTGGTACCGCAGAAATTCAGAAGGCAGAACCCAAGGATGCACCGGAACCGGTGAAAGTCGATTTGTGGCACTGGAAAGATCCTGAGCTGCAATCGGTACAGAAAGTCCGCGCTGAAAAAGATAAGCAAAAAAATTACAAGGCAGTGATACATCTGGCAGATCAGCGCTTTGTGCAGTTAGGCAGCGTGCAGATTCCTGCTGTGTCCGTCAATGATAATCCAGACTTCGCGATGGGTAGCAGCGATGTGCCATACAAAATGCTGCTGTCCTGGGATGGTTCTTACCGCGATGTATATGCGATTGATTTGAAGACCGGGCAGTCGCGCCTGTTAGCGCAGAAGCAGCGCTTTGTCGCAGGCATGTCGCCAGCAGGTAAATATGTATTGGGTTTCGATGCGAAAAACTATAGCTGGCAGGCCTGGTCGACTGCAGATGGCAAGCAGATCAACCTGACTGGAAAAATCAAAGCCCGCTTTGAAGATCATGAGCATGATACGCCGCAGCCACGCTCACCTTATGGCTATGCAGGCTGGACTGAGGGTGATCGCAGCGTGGTGTTGTACGATCAGTTTGACTTATGGGAAGTCACGCCGGCCACCCTGGCTAACCGCAATCTGAGTCAGGGCTATGGTCGTGCGCATCAGTTACAGCTGCGCTATATCAACCTCGAGAATACCCGCCCTGAAAACATGGAAGAACCGACGCCGGTCGCCGAAAGCAAGCCGCTGGCGCTGGGTGACTGGATGCTGTCTGCCTTAAATGAAAATACACGTGCTACCGGCTTTTACCAGATGCCTGCGAACGGCGCGCAGCCGCAGCAACTGGTCTTTGGCGACAAATTGTATGCCGGTGTGATCAAGGCAAAGAAAGCCGATACGGTCTTATTCACCCGTCAGAGCTTCACGGAATTTCCGGATGTGTGGGCCAGTGATGTCAAACTGAATGCGCCACAAAAAATCAGTCAGGCTAATCCTCAGCAAGCGCAATACAACTGGGGCACGCAGGAAATCATCGAGTACAGCACAACAGACGGCAGAAAACTCAAGGCCTTGCTGGCTAAGCCGGAAAATTTTGATCCCGCTAAAAAGTATCCGATGATGGTCTACATCTATGAAAAGATGACCGACAATCTGCACCGTCATACAGTGCCTGCGCCTAGCCAGAACATCAATGTCACCCGTTATCTGAGCAATGGCTATATCGTGCTGCGTCCGGACATCACCTATACCACGGGCCATCCTGGCCGCAGTGCTTTGCAAGCCGTGACAGGTGCGGTCAACAAAGTAGTGGGCATGGGTTTTGTCGATGCTAAACGGGTTGGTATCCAGGGCCATAGCTGGGGCGCGTATCAGATCAATTATCTGATCACCAGAACCAATATGTTCGCAGCGGCAGAAGCCGGTGCCTCGATGGCGAATATGACCAGTGGCTATGGCGGTATCCGCTGGGGCGCTGGTGTCAGCCGTGCCTTCCAGTACGAAACCGGACAAAGCCGTATGGGTGGGACACCGTGGAATAAAACCGCTGAGTATATCGAGAACTCGCCTTTGTTCCAGATCGATAAAGTGAAAACGCCTTACCTGACCAAGCATAATGACGAAGACGATGCGGTACCATGGTATCAGGCGATAGAATTCTTCACTGCCTTGCGCCGTCTGGGTAAAGAAGCCTACTGGTTTAACTATAATGGCGAAAAGCATGGTCTGCGTGACCGCGAAAATGTGAAGCATTACACGGTCCATATGGCGGAGTTTTTCGATCACTTCCTGCTGGGTGCTGCGCGTCCGGGCTGGATGGAGAAACCGATTCCTTATCTCGAACGCGGCAAGCGTGATGTGACGCCTTTGTTTAAACCAGCTGACAGCAAAGGTAAAGAAGCGAAGGCCGTTCAGCCAGCGAAGGCGGAAGAAAATACGAGCGCTGCAGCCGTCGCGAACTAAATTCTCATCGCTGGGATTACAACATTACGACAAACCCACCGCCGGCCGGTGGGTTTTTTTACGGAGCAAATATGGCACTGAGCCAGCAAGAACAACAGGCTTTTTTATCGGCGATAGAGCGTGTTAAGCAAGACAATCAGACCCTGCTGGAAAACAGCAAACAGCATCCGGTCTGGCCGCTGCATGTGATTCCGCGCTTGCATGGCGCGCTGGATCTGATCGCTACTCAGTCTGTGACTACAGCTGCAGTTGCCTGTACCGCAGGCTGCAGTCATTGCTGCCATCATCTGACGGTGGAAGTGAATAGCGCTGAAGCCAGTTTTATTGTGTATCAGTGGATCGCCGAAAGGCGTGATATCGCTGCTTTGCGTGTGGCCTGCCAGGCCTATGTCGATGCGTATGCGAGCGGTCAGCGTCAGCCCTGTCCCTTATTGCAGGATCAGCATTGCAGTATCTATGCTTACCGCCCAGCGGTATGTCGCAAAGCGCATTCGCTGGACTTGGCTGCCTGTGCCAGTCAGGCTGCGCATATTCCTCAGCAACTTGAGCGCATCCTGAAATCTGAAGCCTGGATAGAAGGCGTGACGCGCGCTTTGGATGGATTTCAGACCCAGCAGCGGCAGCCGCTGGCGCAAGCCTTGTTACAGGTGCTGGACGCGCTGGCGCGGCAACAGAGCGAACAACAGGCTTAAATCAGCGCCGCTGAAAATCCGTTGCCTGCATCGCATACACCGCCATATCACGGTTATACCAGTGTTCCAGCCCACGATACTGCATGCCGAGTTTTTTCATGACATGGGATGACGCATGATTATCCGGATCGCATACCGCCACCAGATCCGGGCTGTGCAGGGTATCAAAGGCAAACGCTGCCATCGCCTGCGCCGCTTCTGAGGCATAACCGCGGCCCCAGCGGTCACGCCGCAGACGCCAGCCGGTTTCCAGAGAATTGGCCGGATCACGTCCCAGATGTTGTATGCAGCCGGCACCGACGAGGGTGTCGGTTTCAATCTCAAAGAAACTCCACCAGGAAAAGCCAAACTGTTCCCAACGCGGTTTGACCAGATCGATCATGTTCCGGGTATCGGCAAGGGTATCCGGTTTGCCCGTGATATAGCGCATCACTTCCGCATCGCTGTTCATCGCAAACAAGCCATCCAGATGGCTATCGTTCATTGGTTCCAGCCTGAGTCTGGCGGTGTGCAGTATTGTCATGGGCGCTTAGCTTTAAGTGTCAATTTGGCTTTCAATTTTATCCCAGAATAATGCAAAACAAGCGGGCAAAAAAATAGCTACCCGTGGTAGGTAGCTATTTTCAGCTTGCGTTGAAGGCTGAAATTTCAGCCAGTCTTACAACTTATATTTAGCGTTTGAACTTCGCTTCAGCAACGCGGTCCGCGATCACACTGGTCGGCAAGCCTTCTGCATCAGCGCGCGCAAAGACTTCAGCCAGGGTTTCACCGATGCGGCGTACATGCGCATCCATGCCGTCTTCCGGTGTGTTCAGGTATTCGTAGCAAACCTTGATGATGCCACCGGCGTTGATCACGAAATCCGGTGCATACAGGATGCCCTGATTGCGGCAGGCGATACCCATGTCCGGTGTGGACAGCTGGTTGTTCGCTGCACCGGCGATGATTTTCGCTTTCAGGCGTTTCAGGGTGTCAGGATTGACAGTTGCACCGAGTGCGCATGGCGCATAGATGTCAGCCGCAACATCATAAATCGCATCAGTGCCGACAACTTCTGCACCCAGCTCATCTTTAGCACGCTTGAGCGCGCCTTCATCGATGTCGGACACGATCAGCTTAGCACCAGCTTCTTTCAGGCGGCGTGCATAGTCGAAACCCACATGACCCAGACCCTGCAATGCAACTACCAGGCCATCCATATCATCGCGGCCTAACTGATGTTTAACGGCTGCCTGGGCACCGACGAAGCAACCCAGTGCGGTAAATGGAGATGGATCGCCACGGTCACCCAGACCTGCGACGTATTTTGTTTTGCCTGCTACATAGGCCATATCTGCCGGGCTGGTGCCGACATCTTCTGCCGTTACATAACGGCCGCCCAGGCGTTCCAGGGCTTCGCCCAGCGCTTCAAACAGCGCAGGCGTTTTATCTGTTTTTGGATTACCGATAATGACACTTTTGCCGCCACCGATAGGCAGGCCGGCCACTGCGTTTTTATAGGTCATGCCGCGCGACAGACGCAGTACATCGCGTACCGCTTCGGCTTCGCTGGCGTAATTCCACATACGGCAACCGCCCATGGCCGGGCCCAGGTTGGTGTTGTGTACGGCGATGATGGCTTTCAGGCCGGATTTTTCTTCTGAGGCAAAAACGACTTGTTCGTGGTGGTCAAAATTGATTTCGTTAAATACAAAAGCGGTCATGCTTATGGCTCCGCGCGGTTTGACTGAATCACAGTGCCGGATAGGGCAGACTCATCATCCCGCAAAAAAGTTAATAAATAGGAATTTAACGACATTGCTTCTGCAGCGACGAAGCTGTATCTGTGCTCATCCATGTGCTGATCAATGTATTGATAAATGTCCCAATAAAAGGGCTACCGAAAGTATTGCAGATAGAAAAACGGCCTGTGGCTGCTGGTTGCGGCAGATTCAGGCACTGGGCGGTGATTGTGTCACGCGGGGCAGAGTATAGGGGAAGGCAAGGGGGGAAGGCAATTCGGGACAGCCCTTAGTGTGGATTGGCATCAGCTTGCCGGGCGCTAAATTCAGTGCTCAGGCCGCATCAGCAATGCTGGCGTTCTGCATCATGTGATACAGCTCATCGCCATAGCGGGTCTGGCTTTTGACGCAGGAACCGCGCGAATACACGTTCATGAAGCCATGTTTGCTGCCTTTCAGCAGCTCAGCCTGATGGCCACGCTTTTGTAAATCCTGCACTAATTCAGCTGGCGCGAATGCCGCTTCCTGTTCGGCGAAAATCAGTCTGACCGGGCATAGCGGCTGCAGTTGGCGGTATTCGCGTATGCGTGAGCCATAAAACAATACCATTTGCTGCAGGCTGGACATCATGCTGTGTTCTGCATTGACCCAGAGTGAACTGGCGCCGGCGCTGAAGCCGATCGCGAAGCGCAGGCTGGCTGCATGGGCCAGCTGGGCTGCTGCCAGCTTGTCGGCAAAACGCGCAATGCCACCTTCGGCCAGAAAGGCTTGATAGGCTTCCTGCTCAGACCCAAAATGGCGGCTGCTGTCTTCAAATGGGGAAACGATGAGTGCTGGCTGAGCCAGTTGGCGCACCAGACCATCGACTGCGGCAGTGTGACCAAAGACATCGGTGGCAATCAGGACGACAGGGGCGTGAGCTACAGCAGAAACAGACACAGGACAGACCAACAAAAAGCAGGGAGGGCGCAGACTACCGGACTTGGCGTTTTTTTGCAAGGATGCCGCAGTGTGTGAACGCAGAGCCGCATACCTTTCTTTTGTCGTCTACATAGCGAACTTTGTCTGCTAACATGCTTCGTTTGCAAGACTTAATGCCTATCGCTGAACCCGTATTCTGGCGCTGTCCGGCTTGCATACTGTTTTTCAGGTATGCCCTGCAGCGCGGCGACGGCCAGTCATGGTTTGCATATGTCTTGCCTGATCCTGGTTCCGGCTGTCAATGCTGTGCATATGCAGAGAGTAGGCAGTGTCTGGCGCTGAAACTTTTTATGTGCCGCGTCATCAAAGTGGCCTTCATTATAATAATTGTTATCCGGAGATACACTATGTCGCGTCCTGGTCTGATCGTATTGTGCGCAATGCTCGCGCTCACAGGCTGTAGTAAGTTGAAAAAAGAGGATGAATCCGGCAAGGCCAGCGCCGCTGGTTCTGCGTCCGCTTCTGCTTCTGTGCCCGCCAGCCTGGACAAAGCCCTCATGGTGACACGTGAGGACTTATCTCTGGTACAAAGCAGCGCACTGAGCTCAGGGCCAGTGGTGACTGGCTCAATACAGCCAGAACGTAAGGCGGATTTACGCTCTGAAATTTCCTCGGTCGTTTTGCAGGTATTGAAAGAAAACGGGGAAGCGGTCAAGCGTGGCGATTTACTGGTCAGGCTGGATGACGCTGCAATCCGCGACAGTCTGCATTCTGCGCAGGAAGCGGAACGTGCTTCCAGTCAGTCGTTTGAGCAGGCCGAGCGTCAGTTCCAGCGCTTAAAAACGCTGCGTGCTTCCGGTATGGCATCGACTCAGCAACTGGAAGATGCAGAAATCCGGCGCAATAACAGCCAGAGCGACCTGGTCGCCGCCAAGGCACGTACCGCGCAGGCCAGACAGCAGATTACCCGCACCGAAGTACGCGCTCCGTTTGATGGCGTGGTCAGTGAGCGTAAAGTCTCTCCTGGCGACACCGCGCAATTGGGTAAGGAATTGTTGAAAGTGATCGATCCGGCCAGTATGCGTTTTGATGGCCTGATTTCCGCCGATAAGGTGACCGCGGTGCGTGTGGGCCAGAATGTGAGCTTCCGCATCAATGGTTATGCCGGTCAGAATTTTGCAGGTAAGGTGAAACGGGTGGACCCGGCCGCCAATGCCACGACCCGTCAGGTCGAAGTCCTGATTGCGTTTGCCGATGCCAATCAACCCAGAGTCGCGGGTTTATATGCGGAAGGCATGATAGAGGCGACTACCTCAGAAACCCTGATGGTGGAAAATTCAGCGGTGGTGCGCGATGGTGACAAGGCTTACGTCTGGCGCATGAAAGACGGCATTTTGTCCAAAGTCGCGATACAGCTCGGTGAGCGCGACCAGCGCCGCGGTGATTTTGCGGTGCGTGCCGGACTCAATAATGGCGATCAGGTGATACGTAATCCTTTATCCACCCTGAAAGATGGACAAAAGGCGCAACTGGTGGCGTCTGCCATGCCAGTTAAAGCCGCAAGCGCGCCAGTCGCCGCTTCTTCCGCTGCGGGGAAATAAGCCATGTTCTTATCCGATTTCAGTATTAAGCGCCCCATCGCGATGATAGTCATCATCATCGCCTTGATGGCGCTGGGGCTGCTGGCTTTGAAAAAACTCAAAGTCAATCAGATTCCCGATGTGGAGCAACCGGTATTGGTGGTCAGCGTTCCCTATCCGGGCGCGTCGCCGGAAACCGTGGAACGCGAGGTGATAAATCGCATAGAAAAATCTCTGCAAAGTATTTCCGGCGTAGACCGCCTGACTTCGACTGCGGCTGAGGGCAATGCCAGCATCGTCATTTTCTTTAATTTTAATAAGAACATGATCGAAGCTTCGGATGAGGTCAGGAATTCTATCGCGGCGGTGCGCTATAAGCTGCCGGTAGAAATGCGTGAACCGGTATTGCAGCGTATAGATCCATCGGCTCAGCCCATCATGCAGCTGGCTTTGTCATCGACCACTTTGAGTCATGCCGAAATTTCACGCAAGGCTGAGGATGAATTTTCGGATAAATTCCGTGGCATCGATGGCGTCGCCACAGTGTCTGTCAATGGTTCTCTCAAACGTGAACTGAGTGTCTTGCTGCATGCGCAGAAGCTACGTGAATACAATGTCTCGGTGGCTGAGGTTGTCACTGCCCTCAAAAATCAAAACACCACGGCACCGGTAGGGAAGGTCAAAGGCGATCTGAAAGAACAGAGTATCCGTCTGATCGGTCGTATCGAGTCGCCACAGGAATTTCAGTCTATCGTGATTAAACGCCGTGGCACGGAAGTCGTGCGCCTGGCGCAAGTAGCTGACATCGCGGATGGTTTTGCTGAAATCAGCGGCTTCAGTGTACGCAATGGTAATCCGAATGTGGGGATTTCGATTACCCGTTCACGTGATGCCAGTACCGTGTCGGTCGCAGCCAGAGTGCGCCAGCTGGTGGTTGAAATTAATAAGACGCTGCCTGCGGGTACGCGGCTGGAAGTCACCCAGGATGGCGGCAAGGATGCTGAAAGCAGTCTGAATAATGTGATCGAATCCCTGATTTTTGGCGCAGTGCTGACCATTTTTGTGGTCTATGTGTTCCTCAATTCCTGGCGCTCTACGCTGATTACAGCGCTCAGTTTGCCGACTTCGGTGGTGGCAGCCTTTATCGCTATCTGGTTGTGCGGTTTTACCCTCAACTTTATGACCTTGCTTGGCTTGTCGCTGGCGATCGGGGTCTTGATTGATGATGCGATTGTGGTGCGTGAAAACATCGTGCGTCATATGGAAATGGGCGTGGACCGACGCACGGCTGCCAGTAACGGTACCAAGGAAATCGGGCTGGCGGTGGCCGCCACCACGTTTTCGATTATCGCGGTTTTTATTCCGGTCGCATTCATGCCCGGCGTTTCTGGTGAATGGTTCCGTCCGTTTGCGCTGACTGTTGCCAGCTCGGTGCTGGTCAGTCTGTTTATCTCGTTCACACTTGATCCTATGCTGTCAGCTTACTGGGGCGACCCGCCTGGCCATCATGAGCAGCCTAAGACCGGTCTGAGTCTGGTGCTGGCGAAATTCAATGCCTGGTTTGATCATCAGTCTGACCGTTACGGCAATGTGATCGCCTGGGCTTTGCATCACCGTAAATCGATGGCAGTGATCGCTGCCATGTCGTTTGTGCTGGCGCTAGGTTTGCATGCGAAGTTTGGTGGCTCCAGCTTTTTACCTTCTGCCGATAATGGCACGATTTTCGTTGAAGTCAGAACACCTTCCAGCGCCAGTCTGGATTACTCACGTCTGAAGGTGGAAAAAGCGGCTGAACTCGCACGTACTATCAAAGAAACCAAGGCCACCAACAGTAATATAAATGCGAGCGGTGGTCGCGTGTATGTGGATATCGGCAAGAGTACCGAACGTCAGCGTTCCGCTGCGCAAATCGCGGTGGAGTTACGCGGCCTGGTCGGCAGTCTGGTTGGTGCCGAATATGTGGTGCAGGACGATCTGAACAACGGTGGTGGTAAGCCAGTGCAGATCCAGTTCTCCGGTCCGGATGCGCGCAAATTGCTGGCGATTGCCAATGAATTCATGGATAAACTGCGTAAGGTAGATGGCGCAGTGGATGTCGGCTTGTCTGAGCAGGAACCTAAGGATGAGCTGCAGATAGAGATGGATCGTGGTCTTGCTAATTCTCTGGGTATTTCGGTCAACGATGCGGCGCAGGCTCTTCGGGTTGCCTTCGCAGGCGTAGAGGTCGGTGACTGGGTCGACCCTACCGGTGAGGCGCGTGATGTGGCGGTCAGGCTGCATCCTGCTGACCGCATTAATCTGGAAAATATTGAACGCCTGCCTATCGCCGTGAGTGGCAGCGACAAAATGGTTCCGCTCGAACAGATCGCTAAAATCAGCATGGCGAAAGGTCCGGCCAAGATTCAGCATTTCGATGGCAAACGCATGATTTCAGTTTCTGCGAATGCGCAGGGACGTTCGCCGGGTGAGGTGACTGCTGATGCGCTGAAGATCGCCAAGGCGATGAATTTCCCATCTGGCTATGCGCTGGAACTGGGCGGGGCGGCGCGCTCGCAAAAAGAATTGTTCAGCGAAATGGCGATTGCACTGGTCATGGGTATAGGCCTGATGTACCTGATCCTGGTGATGCAGTTTGGCTCATTTACGGCGCCGATCGCGGTGATGTTGTCGCTGCCTTTAAGTCTGATCGGTGTGGTGCTGGCGCTGTTGATGACTAAGGGGACGCTGAATCTGATGAGTTTTATCGGCATTATTATGCTGATGGGACTGGTTGCGAAAAATGCGATTCTCTTGCTCGATTGTGCACGCGAACTGGAACGCGAAGGCTTAGACCGCGAAGAAGCGTTGATGACAGCAGGGCGTAAGCGTCTGCGTCCTATCCTGATGACGACCTTTGCGCTGATCGCCGGTATGCTGCCGGTCGCGATAGGTCTGGGTGAGGGCGGTGAATTCTATCGCCCGCTGGCCATTGCGATTATTGGCGGTACGATTACCTCTACCTTGCTGACCTTGCTGGTGGTGCCGACTTTCTATGACAGTATAGAAATCAAGCGCGACAGCATGATCGCCAAGTTTTTACGACGTGAGCAACGCTGGAATACGTTTGTCGCATTTGTGATGACTTTACTCGAAGCCCTGCTGACTTTACTGTTAGTGCGCTTCGTATTCCGTATGCTGATGTGGCCGCTGCGCTGGATGCGCAAGCGCCGTTAACGCCTGTTGCGCAGCAGATCAGCAATGATGCGCTGCGCAAGCGCTTCTTGCTTGACTTGATCGGGGCAAATCGGGATACTGCGCGCACTATTTTCTAGCGGAATGGATTGCCGCCCTTACTGCGCTTTGCCTGACCGGACGTGCTTGTGTCTGGGCTTAGCGCAGCTTGCAATAAGGGCGCGCTCATCATGCATTTAATGATTTACCACAACTTACAATAACTGAATTGGAGAAACCGATGACGCAGCAAACTGCTCAATTGGATAAGCCGAAGATGCCAGGGCAGATCCCCTACATCATCGCAAACGAAGGATGTGAACGTTTCAGCTTTTATGGCATGCGTAATATCCTGACCCCGTTCCTGATTACCAGTCTGCTGTTATCTATGCCGGAAAGCATGCGCGCTGGCATGGCAAAAGAGGTATTCCATACCTTTGTGATCGGCGTTTACTTCTTCCCTTTACTCGGTGGCTGGCTGGCTGACCGTTTCTTTGGTAAATACAATACCGTGTTCTGGCTCAGCCTGGTGTACTGCGCGGGTCATGCCTGTCTGGCGGTGTTTGAAAATAATAAGGAAGGCTTTTATACCGGCTTATTCCTGATTGCGCTGGGCTCGGGCGGGATTAAGCCACTGGTCACCTCGTTTGTCGGTGATCAGTTTGATCAGAGTAACCGCAGTCTGGCCCAGAAAGTATTCGATGGCTTTTACTGGATCATTAACTTCGGTTCCTTCTTTGCATCGCTGCTGATGCCTATTTTCCTTAAACAATACGGTCCAAGTGTCGCCTTCGGTATTCCGGGTATCCTGATGTTTATTGCGACCGTGATTTTCTGGTCGGGCCGCACTAAATATGTCCATGTGCCGCCATCCCCAAAAAATCCTCACTCTTTCCTGAACGTGGTGAAAACCGCGCTGAATGCACATCAGCCAGGTCAGGCCCGCACTGGTTATTTCATTGCGGTATTGGGCGGGTTGCTGGCGCTTGCGTCCTTAACCCTGATCCCAAGTGTCGGTGTGGTGGCAGCGTTCTGTCTGGCGCTGGTGCTGGTCCTGGGTTTTGGTGGTATGGGCGCATGGCTGCAACTGGAGCGTGCACGCGGCGTGCATCCGGATGAAGCTGTAGACGGTGTACGTGCTGTGCTACGTGTATTGGTGGTATTCGCACTGGTCACTCCGTTTTGGTCACTGTTCGATCAGAAAGCATCGACCTGGGTCTTGCAGGCCAACGATATGACTAAGCCGGAATGGTTTCAGGCGGCTCAGATGCAGGCATTGAACCCTTTACTGGTCATGCTCTTGATTCCGTTTAATAATCTGGTTCTGTATCCTATGCTCAAACGTATGGGGGTGGAGCTGACGGCCTTGCGTCGCATGGGACTTGGTATCGCCTTTTCTGGTCTGGCCTGGATCGTGGTTGGCTTTATGCAGCTCGCGATGGATGGCGGTGATGCCTTGTCGATTACCTGGCAGATTCTGCCGTATGCATTACTGACATTTGGTGAAGTGCTGGTATCGGCGACTGGTCTGGAATTCGCTTACAGTCAGGCGCCGCTGGCGATGAAGGGCGTGATCATGAGTTTCTGGAATCTGTCTGTGACGATCGGTAACTTGTGGGTTTTGCTGGCCAATTCCAGCGTGAAGAGCCCGGCTGTGACCGAGTACATTAAAACGACAGGTATCAGCGTGACGGCTTTCCAGATGTTCTTCTTCGCCGGTTTTGCGCTGGTCGCTGCCTTGTTATTTGCGCTGTATGCGCGTAGTTACCAGATGCTGAATAATTATCGTAAGTCCTGATACTGATTCTGTATCTGCTGATTGCTGGCAGGCTGCAATAAATAAAAAACCGCATGTCTTGAACATGCGGTTTTTTTATTGCAGCGTATTTAACGGAGTACCCGGTGATACTGGCTAACGCGCTACATCGCTTCCTTATTATCAATTCAGAATTTCGCTCAGCACACGGCCTTCCGCACCGGATGGTGGACGTATCCGTAACAGATGGGACAGGGTAGGTGCGATGTCAACGACTTCTGCATATTGGCTGTAGTTACCAGCGCGGAACCATGGCTTACCCATGATCATCAATGGCACATTGGTATCGTAACTATACGGAGAACCATGTGAGGTCCCTTTGGCGCCATAGCTGAAATAGGTGTAAGGCTGGGTCACTAACAACAAGTCGCCGGACAATTGGCGGTTCCAGGCGCGCTGTATCAGTTTGGCCTGACGCGTGTCCGCTACCATACCTTGCTCCAGTTGGTGACGGGTGTAGACATTGGCGATGCCCGAATAGCCAAGCAAGAATTCTGCTGCGGCTGCTTCGATGTCACTTTGCTTCAGATTCTTTTCAGCGATCAGCTTAGTATTGAGCAAAACAGTCGGGCTGGACCATTTTTCTGCCAGTTGATCGCTGCCGAATTTGGCATTGAGCGCTTTATTCAATGCCGCCATCATGTCTTTACTGTTGATGCGTTGCGCTTCACGTTTGATCGATTGCGAAAACTCAGGCACATTCGGGAAACCATGATCGGCAGTCAGCACGACGATGGTGTTATCCAGACCGACACGTTTATCGAGATAGCTGAAGAAGTTACCCAGCAGTCTGTCCAGTCGCTGCAAATGATCATGTGACATGCGGCTTTCCGGGCCATAGGCATGATTTACATAGTCGTGGCTGGATAAACTCACGCCAAGTACATCAGTCACGCCAGCTGGATTTTTACCCAGATTTTCACCCTCAATTGCAGCACGTGCGAAGTCCAGCGTCATTTCATCAACAAACGGGCCGGTGAGCAGCTTGTTGTAATACTCGGCATCCGGTTTGCCGGACTTGCTTACATATTGGTAAGGGAAACGCTCTTTAGGATCGGCGACCAGATCATCGCTGGCATCATTGGTATATGCCTTATCAGCCAATAAAGGCTTCCATTCCTGACCGTAAAAGCGATCTTGCGGATTGTTCTGGTGATATTGCTGCACCCAGGCCGGATGACTTTGCATATAGTAAGTACTGCTGGCGAAATGGCCAGATTTGCTCATGTACATATATGCCGTACCTGCTTTGCCACCTAACAGGATGGCACCACGGTCTTTGCCGGACACGGTAATCACTTTGGCCTGGTTGCCAGTCGCGTACTTGAGTTCGTCACCAACTGTACTGACTTTCAAATTGGCTGGAGAGGTCCCGGCGCCGGCTTTCGTTTCTTCGCCTATATAAGTATGCGCATTATCTTGCGTGCAATACATCTGTTCCAGCGTTTTACGATCTGTCCATTCGTTGGCGATAATGCCATGCTGATACGGATAGGCACCGGTCAGGATGGCAGTGTGACCAACGGCAGTCAGCGTCACGCCATGAGCCTGGTGGGCATTGCTGAACCAGGCGCCTTTGTCTAACAGACGGCGGAAGCCACCATTAGCGGCAAACTGTTCGCGGTAACGCACAACCTGCTCTTGCGGCAGGCCATCCACTACCAGTACGACCATCAGTTTGGGTTGTGCCAGCTTTTCGCCAGCTTGCGCGGCGAGAGCGATAACAGGGGTACTGAGCAGGCTGGTGATGAGCAAACGTCGCAGCAAATTGGCGGATGGGGTAAGTTGCAGTTTCATGGAAATAGTATCCTGGTTGATAGGGAAATCAGAATTAAGCTGTTGCTGGCGGAGCTGACCTTCGCGCCTAGTTTAGCTAGCTATTATTTCATGCTTATGATGCGCTTGTGATCAAGCAGGCAGAAAAAGGCTGTTGATTATTGTTGCTTTGTAGAAAATCATGTTGCACAGTAATTTTGTGCGTGCTTTTGTCAGATCGCAGAGTAAAATAAAAGCTGTTCTGATGTCCTTCACTTTCCAAAGGTCTCTTTTTGAATTCCTTACATTCTTCTATTTCCCTGATTGACGTTCTTCCCAGCGCGGTCTTCATCGCGGTAGATGGCGTATTGGTTGATGCTAATCCGGCAGCATTGCGCTTGCTTGAGGCTGAGGAGTTGTCGCAACTGCAGGGGCAGAAAGTGGCTGATCTGGTACATACCCTGGATCAGACCCGCTCACAGGTCAGAATTCAGAAAGATGGCGGTAGCTGGGAAAATCCGGCTGCAAAAATGCGTATCCGCACCTTGAAAAATCACTTCCGTATTCTGCTGGTGGCTAGCCGTTCCATTCAATACCAACAACAGGATGCGGTGCTCATCAGTGCGCTCGACATGACAGAACATGATGAGATGGATGCCCATTTGCGGCAAAGTGAGCTGGATTTCCGCCGTTTGTTTGAAAATATGCAGGACGTGTATTACCGCACAGACGCTGCGGGATATATCAGAAAAATCAGCCCCTCAGTGCTGAATATGCTGGGCTATGAACCGGACGAAGTGGAAGGTAAAGACGCGAAGTCTTTCTATCTGGATGCTGAAGAGAGTGAGTCTTACCGGCAGGCGATCTTGTCCAGAGGACGAGTGACTGATTTCCCCGGGAAAATGCGCTGCAAATCCGGGCGTGTGATTGATATTTCTCTCAATAGTCAGGCGCTGTGCGATGAGCAGGGCAATTTTGCAGGCATAGAAGGCGTGTTCCGCGATGTCACGCAACGTAATGCAATGGAGCTGGAGCTTAAACGTCTGGCGACCACTGACGCGTTGACGAATATAGAAAACCGGCGTGCTTTCCTTGAGCATACCGAACATGTCTTTAAAAGCGCTCAGCGTTACAACACGCGGGTTAGCTTGTTAATGCTGGATCTGGACTTGTTTAAGACCATCAATGATGAGCATGGACATTTGGTTGGTGATCAGGTTTTGGTCAGATTTGCAGAAGCAGTAAAAATTGAGCTCAGAGAGATTGACTTGTTTGGTCGTTTGGGTGGCGAAGAGTTTTGCGTATTGTTGCAACAGACTACAGATCAGCAGGCCATGATTGTTGCTGAGCGTATTCGCAAGCGTGTTGAAGAATTGCGCTTTTTTGATAATGATGGCGCCCAGTTTGGTGTGACCGTCAGTCTCGGCATCGCTTCTAACCATCCGCAAGACCAGCAACTTGAACGTTTGCTTGAGCGCGCTGATAAAGCTTTGTATCAGGCTAAACACTCTGGCCGTAATCAAAGCAGGGTTGAAATTTTGCCCGCATAGGTATTGCGCTGTATCAAAGTCATCAGGGGGTAGCGGAGTAATCTGACTCATATCACTTCAATCCGGAGATAAAATGAGTCTGAGCAGTTCCCAAATCGAGAGCCTGAAACAGAAGCTGGATGCTTTAAAGTTGCGCATTCAGGAAGACTTGCGACAGCATAACCCGGCCACGCACAGCCTTGCTGCTGAAGCTGGCGACAGCGCAACAGGCGATACACTGAATCACGAAGCGATGTCGCAGTATTTGCACCAGCATGCGGAATGGGAGGCATTGCAGCGCGCTCAGGCCAGACTCAGCGAAAATATCGCGGATGTCTGTAAAGAGTGCGGTGCCAATATTCCTTTTGCCCGGCTGGACGTGGAGCCTACTGCCGAGCGTTGTATGCCATGCCAGACTGCGCTGGAGGCAGACGACAAGCGTTTGCACTTACACGGCCATTCAAGTATGTAGTGGGTCTGTATATTAAAAAAAGGTTTGCAATCGCTGCAAACCTTTTTTTATACCTTAAAGACAGATATCCGACTTAGGTATGAGTGACGAGCGATGAGTGATGCACCATAGTCCGGACATCTGCAGCAGCGTTCAGCTTGCAGCACTCACCTGTTCTCTGCATTAATTGGCCGACGGTTTAACGAAGCCTTCAGAAATCTCTGTGATGATTTTCATGGGGCGATATTCGCCGATACGCGGATCAAAAATATCCTTTACCTCGCAGCGTACGGTGACCATTTTTCCTGTGAGACCCGTGTACTGAGCGGGCAGATCCAGGTTTCCTTTGGTTGGCGATAACCACACAACTTTCTGCGTCTTACCCTGGGTATCTTTGATGATTAAACTGACATAGCCTTCTGTCTCTATTTTTTGTATCGTTCCTGATATGTCAGTCACAGTGTCTTTTATCATGCTATACAAGCTGGTAATCGGGCCCGGACATACGGCGGCCATTCTGGTGCCTATGATAGCGCCGGCTTTTTCCTGACCCTTGCGTTCAATATCAAACAAATCGACTTTGTAATCTGCCAATATTTTTTCCCGGTCGGCAGGGGTGACGGATTGCATGATGCACACACCCAGCTGTATGGTTAGCGCTTCCTTGTTAATTCCTTTGCGCGGAATTTTTTCTATGCAGGCACAGGAACGGTTCGCAATCGCTTCCATATATTCCTGTTGAGCGAGCGCGGGTGTCATCATGATGGTCATGAATAAAGCGAAGATCAGTTTTTTCATATTAAGTCAGGGTTAATTTGGGTAGAACATGATGCCCTTGGCATGCTTGTCAGTTATTAAATTGCAGGATTGCCATGGAATTACGCATGCAAATAATTACATGCTGGCTGCCAGCAATGACAAGATGAAGAGCAAGATAGAAATGATGGCTATCAAGATCAAAAACACGGTGCGCCAGATGCTTTCTAAGGGAGTTAGCTGATACGTCCCTTTGAGTTGTGCATACATGTGTACAGGTGGCCCGCAAATAATCAACACGGCTGCTAAGGCGCCCAGGCCAAATGTGCTTAGTACGCTACAGACTATCATCAGGCACGCCATAAAGCATAGCGAATACAAGGCGAACACTGCATGGTCAAACATCACAAATTTTCTTCGAAAAACAAACATCAGCCATAAAAACGGCAAGGCCAAAGGAGGAAGTAGCAGCGCAAACTTAGAGGCCCCGCTTTTCATTTTGTAAATTACCAGCTCAGGATTTTCCGATGCATGTCTGAGTCGCGTGGTTAGCCAGGCTGGCATATTGTTCTCTGCGCTTTTCTCCAGCTCTGTCGTCAGTTCTTTTAAACCGGTAGCTGCGGATTGGTCCTTATTTGTTGGCTTAGTAAGCTTTGTTGTGCTGCTTTGTGCCTGACTGGCTGCGGACGCAGCGAGATCCTTTTCAAGTTCTTCGATATCACGTTGCAAGTCCTTCGCAGCCTCACTGCCTGCCTGGACTTGTTTCTGCTGTGTACGCAATTCCGCAATTTCGTTTTTCAATGATTCCTTTTGCTTTTGCGAAAGCACCTTGGGTTCTTCTTTGGCTTGAAACCCACCATCAGTCGCTCCGGTTAAAGAGAAGACGAAAAACATCAGGAATAATAAAAATAAATACAGTGCGAGCGGAGATACGAAGCGGGTCCGCTTCCCTTCTATATAGTCCCGGGTCAGTTTTCCCGGAGAGATCGCCAGCGCTGGCAGAGTACGCCAGGCCTTGGTTTCAAAATGAAATAAACCATGCAGTAATTCTTCTGCCATATGCAGCAGCGAACGATGGATATGTGTGGATTGTCCGCAGTGATGGCAGTAAGCACCTATCACAGGCTGGTGACAATTGGCGCAATTGCCATGCTCAGCTTCCGCCTGCTTATCTAGGGAAAGGCCTGAAGCGATGGTCGCTGCCGCAGTAATATCTGTATCTGGGGTTGTTTCCGGGGACATGCTGAATTCCTGATTTGAATAATAGTGATTTTGCATCAAGCAATCTGCATCCTCAATCTTTCCGCTGGGTACAGATGATTTTCCTAAGAAAACCACACGTAATCGCATAATTCATCGAAGGGTGTTGACACAATCCGGCCGAGGCTTCATAATCTCGTTTCTCTGCTGCTGACGAACA
>NZ_JAABOS010000007.1:0-121114 GCF_010078235.1 Cognatundibacterium crateris
AAAACTTCCTAAATTACTTTTCCTTGATTTGCTCTTTGGCTAAGCGCTCATCTGCAGCCAATACACGCAACTGACGCTGCAAGGCCTTCGCCTCCTGACTGACACGACGAATTATCGGCAAATAGTCCCTGCGTTGATTCTTGGCCTGCCTGAGGCAATCATTAACAAAAAATCGCTGACGACAATCACGCTCTGCATTCGTATACCAGGCCTGCAATTCCTGCTCCAAACGCTGAGTCTCATCCAACGCGACAACTGCGACATCATTAGTGGTAATTGAGCTAGCCGGGAAGTGCACATTCAACGCGCTGACTTTTTCAGCAACCGATTTCAATTCATCGCTGACTGCAGCAGCGCAATGAAGCGAAGTCAAACCGGTGATAAGCAATATCGCTAGGGATGCACGATTAAGATAGACAGAAATGCTCACATTCTTCCCTAAATAATAGAATTAACGACCTGGCGCTGATCCGCATCCATATACTCCTGCGATTGCATTTCTATGATGCGCGATACAGTACGATGGAATTCATTGGATAGCACCCCTTGCGTATACAGCAGCTCAGGTGCTACTTCCGCGGAAATGATCAACTTCACCTTGTTATCATAGAACACATCTATCAGCCAGGTGAAACGCCGCGCTTCAGAGGACATAGCAGCAGACATGCAGGGCACTGAGGATAAAATCACAGTATGAAAACGACTCGCTATTTCAAGGTAATCATTCTGAGAGCGCGGGCCGCCGCATAAGACCTGGAAATCAAACCAGATAATACTGCCGGCGCGACGCAGACATTTTAAAACACGCCCTTCGACTTCTATTTTTGCATCCTCTTCACTCGCATCCGACAGCCGGGAGAATGCTGCGCGCAAACTGGCATCGGTCTCAGCACCAAGCGGCGTCAGATAAGCCTGCACCTGCTCCAGCGCACGCTTACGGTAATCATTGCCAGAATCGACATTCAGGACATCAAGCTTTTCTTTCAACAGTGCGATGGTCGGCAACATTCTATCTCTATGCAAACCATCCGGATAAAGGGTGTCCGGTTGATAGTTGGACGTCATGACGAAGGACACACCATTATCAAATAAGGCCTTGAGCAAGTTGTACAACAACATGGCATCTGCCACATCTGACACATGGAATTCATCAAAGCAAATTAAACGGTATTTTTTGGCGACACGTTTCGCCACCTCATCCAAGGGATCTGCGACACCTTTCAACTCGTCCAGCTGGCGATGCACGCCGCGCATGAATTCATGAAAGTGCAAGCGGGTTTTGCGAACCACCGGCACCACAGAAAAAAAACTGTCCATCAAAAAGGATTTACCGCGCCCTACACCGCCCCACATATAAACGCCACGAGGCACTTCGGGTCGCGTCAAGAGTCGGGTGAATTTATTGGAGCGTTTCGCTTTATAGCCCACCCAGTCATCATATGCGACCTGCAGCCGCGCAACTGCATTGCGCTGAGCATCATCGGATTGAAAGCCACGCTCATCCAATGCCTTCTGATAAAACTCTTGTACATTCATAGTTAACAATTCGAGCAAGCCACCTCTCACGAAGGCAGCGAAAACAAAAAATCCCGCCATACTGCTCATTTCCACAAGCACAGCGGGATATAGAGATAACAGGCAAACCGCTTAGTTTGCCGAATTATCAGAAGTTCAGGGAACGCTTATCAACTGCCAATGCTGCTTCCTTCGTTGCCTCAGACAAGGAAGGATGTGCATGGCAAATACGTGCGATATCTTCGGAAGAAGCGCGGAACTCCATCGCCACCACGGCTTCAGAAATCAATTCAGATGCCATAGGGCCAACGATATGTACACCCAGGATTTCATCCGTGCTCGCATCGGCCAGGAATTTCACCATACCAGAAGTATCACCCAAGGCACGTGCACGACCATTTGCCATGAACGGGAAAGTGCCAGCCTTGTAAGCAACGCCATCTGCTTTCAACTGCTGCTCGGTACGACCAACCCATGCGATCTCAGGCGAAGTGTAAATAACCCAAGGGATAGTGTTGAAATTGACGTGACCATGCTGACCGGCGATACGCTCAGCCACTGCAACACCCTCTTCTTCTGCTTTATGTGCCAGCATAGGACCGCGCACCACGTCACCAACCGCCCAAACGTTAGGCAGATTAGTTTTGCAGTCGCCATCAACAGCAACGAAGCCACGCTCATCCAGCGCCAATCCGACTGCTTCCGCATTCAGGCCATTGGTATTTGGTGTACGGCCGATGGAAATGATCAGCTTATCGAATACCGCTTTGTGCTCAACACCTTTGTCATCGGTATAGGCGACCGATACATCCTTGCCGGAATTGGCGATCTCACCAATTTTAACGCCAAGATTAATCGACAGGCCTTGCTTAACGAACAGCTTATGCGCTTCTTTAGCGATCTGTTCATCCACAGCACCAAGGAAAGTTGGCAGCGCTTCCAGAACGGTAACGTCTGCACCCAGGCGGCGCCATACACTACCCATTTCCAGACCAATCACACCGGCACCGATCACACCCAGCTTTTTAGGCACTTCTGTGATATTCAGTGCACCTTCATTGGACAACACGATCTGTTCGTCAAATGGTGTACCTGGCAATGCGCGTGCATTCGAACCGGTTGCGACGATGATGTGCTTACCTGTGATGGTTTCTTCTGTTTTGCCAGCTACCTTGATTTCATAGCCAGCCGCGTCCGCTTTGACGAAAGAACCCAGGCCGTGGAAGAAGCTGACTTTATTTTTCTTGAACAGATAAATAATACCGTCATTGTTTTGCTTCACGATCGTGTTTTTACGACCCAGCATTTTGGCGACGTCAATATTCAACTCACCAACCTGAATACCATGATCAGCAAACGCATGGCCGGCATGCTCAAAATGCTCGGAGGATTGCAACAAAGCTTTCGATGGGATGCAGCCGACGTTAGTACAGGTACCACCTGGTGCAGGGCCGCCCTTTTCATTGGTCCAGGCATCGATACAAGCCGTGGAAAAGCCCAGCTGAGCAGCACGGATAGCCGCAATGTAGCCACCAGGGCCACCGCCAATAACGACAACGTCAAATTGTTTACTCATGAAAATTCCTGACAATACAAAAATTAAATAATACTCAGCACAAGGATCGCTACTCTTCCGGAATGAATATCCAGGCTAGCAGATAAGCGAGCAATCCCGCACCGAAATAGCAAGAAAAAAACACAAAGAGCAAGCGCCAGATCCAGGAATCCAGTCCGGTCATACGAGCCAGCCCGCCACAAATTCCGGCAAACCAGGCATCAGTCTTAGAACGTCTGAATTGATTCAGCTGCTGCAGCGAAGTATCTGCACCAAGACCAGTTTGCTGCCCCGCAGATTGCGAAAAAGCTTCTGCCTCCGAGGAAGACAGAAGCTTTGCTTTAGCAAGAGCGAACTCTGCATCAGTCAGTGCGCCCGACTGATGCAGATGATGCAAACGCTGGATTTCTTCAGCGATGCTCACAGTGCTTAGCTTACAGATCCAACAGCAAACGGGCAGGATCTTCCAGCGCTTCTTTCATCGCTACCAGACCCAGAACCGCTTCACGACCGTCGATGATACGGTGATCGTAAGACATCGCCAGATAGTTCATTGGACGCACAACGATCTGGCCGTTTTCAACAACAGCACGATCTTTCGTTGCATGCACACCCAGAATCGCAGATTGTGGCGGGTTAATGATAGGTGTCGACAGCATAGAGCCGAAAGTACCACCGTTAGAGATAGAGAATGTACCGCCAGACAGATCGTCCAGAGTCAGCTTGCCATCTTTAGCCTTGGCACCGAATTCACCGATTTTCTTTTCGATTTCAGCAATGCTCATTTGATCCGCGTTACGCAGGATAGGCACCACCAGACCACGTGGAGAACCAACCGCGATACCGATATCGAAGTAACCGTGGTAAACGATGTCGTTACCATCTACCGATGCGTTCAGGATAGGGTATTTTTTCAATGCAGCGACTGCAGCTTTAACAAAGAAAGACATAAAGCCCAGCTTCACGCCGTGTTCTTTTTCAAACTTATCTTTGTACTTATTGCGCAATTCCATGACTGGCGCCATGTTGACTTCATTAAATGTCGTCAGAATCGCATTGGTCGATTGAGACTGCACCAGACGCTCAGCGATACGTGCACGCAGACGGCTCATAGGAACGCGTTCTTCAGGACGGTCACCCAGGTTGGCAACAGCAGGCGCAGCCACTTGTTGCAGAGCTGGCTTAGCAGCAACCGGCGCGGCCAAAGGAGCAACCACAGGTGCCGCTTTACCGGCAACCGCTGCCAGTGCATCACCCTTAGTCACGCGACCATCTTTACCGGAACCATCAACCTGGCCAGCAGACAAGCCGTTTTCTGCCAAAATCTTTGCTGCCGCAGGCATCGCTACGCCAGCTGCGGATTTGGAGTCAGCAGGCGCTGCAGCTGCAGCAACCACGACCGGAGCAGCAGACACTTCCAATGGGCTGACTTTTGCAGATGCATCAGTATCCAGAATCGCGATCACTTCGCCAGCAACAACGGTACTGCCGTCGCCTTTGATGATTTGTGTGATGACACCGGAATCAGGTGCTGGCAATTCCAGCACAACTTTATCGGTTTCCACATCCACCAGATTTTCATCGCGAGTCACTGCTTCGCCAATTTTTTTATGCCACGTCAGCAAGGTTGCTTCTGCGACGGACTCAGATAACTGAGGAACTTTTACTTCGATAATTGCCATTTTTTACTCTCCGTTACGGGTAGCCAAACGCTGCACCAGCTTCTGGTGCAGCGCCGCGTCATTATTTAGTCAGGACAAAGCCCTTCAGTTTGGAAAATGCTGTTTCCAGCAATGCTTTTTGTTGTGCGTAGTGCTTGTCGTAGTATCCAACTGCAGGAGATGCACTGGCTGGGCGACCTGCGTAAGCCAGTTTTTGGCCTTCTTCAAGACTTTCAAAAATATTGTGCTGAATCTGGAACCAAGGGCCCTGATTCTGCGGCTCATCCTGAGTCCAGACCAATTCTGTCATATTCGGGAACTTCTTCAGCTCAGCAACGAAGCTCTTATGCGGGAACGGATACAGCTGCTCAACGCGGATAATCGCTGTATCTGTCTGACCACGTTCTTTGCGGGAGTTAACCAGATCGTAGTACACCTTACCGGAGCAAGCGATCACGCGTTTAACTTTCTTCGCATCGATTTTCTCGTCAACTTCACCGATAACGGTCTGGAAGCTGCCTTTTGCCAGATCATTCAAAGGCGAACCTGCATCTTTGTTACGCAACAAAGACTTAGGTGTCATGATCACCAGTGGCTTACGGAACTGGCGGATCATCTGACGGCGCAACAGATGGAAAATCTGCGCTGCAGTCGTAGGCTGTACAACTTGCATATTGTTGTCAGCACACAGTTGCAGGAAACGCTCAGGACGTGCGGAAGAATGCTCAGGACCCTGGCCTTCATAACCATGCGGCAGCATCATGACCAGACCGGAAGCACGACCCCACTTCACTTCACCGGCACTGATAAACTGATCGATCACGACCTGCGCACCATTGACGAAGTCACCGAACTGCGCTTCCCAGATAGTCAGCGTATTTGGCTCTGCGGTCGAGTAACCGTATTCGAAACCCAGAACAGCTTCTTCGGACAACACGGAGTCGATCACAGTAAATGGCGCTTGTTTGTCAGAGACGTTTTGCAGTGGGATGTAAGTACCGGAATCCCAACGTTCGCGGTTCTGATCATGCAATACCGCGTGACGATGCACGAAAGTACCGCGACCAGCATCCTGACCCGTGATACGGATAGGATAGCCAGATGCAACCAGCGATGCGAAAGCCAGATGCTCGCCCATACCCCAGTCCAGATTAACTTCACCACGGCCCATCGCAGCACGGTCACCCAGCACTTTTTCAACCAGGCTATGTGGCTTAAATCCTTCTGGCACAACAGTAATACGCTCAGCCAGACGCTTCAGTTCTGTCGCTGGAATCGCTGTATCAGCTGCATCAGTCCATTTGCGATTCAGGAAAGGAATCCAGTCAACTGCGTATTTATTTTTGAAGTTGGAAATCACCGGATCGTGCGTATGCTTACCAGCATCCATCGCATCACGGAAGGCTTTCACCATTTGATCGCCACCATCCGCAGGAATCGTACCCTGCGCAGCCAACTTGTCTGCATACATCTTACGAGTACCAGGATGCTGACCGATTTTCTTATACATCAAAGGCTGTGTCAGTGCAGGCGTATCCTGTTCGTTATGACCCAGTTTACGATAGCAGATGATGTCAACAACAACGTCTTTCTTGAATTCTGTACGATAGTCCATCGCGATCTGCGTCGCCAAAACAACCGCTTCAGGATCATCCGCATTCACGTGCAATACCGGCGCTTCAATCATTTTCACGACGTCGGAGCAGTAAGTAGTGGAGCGCGCATCACGCGGATCGGAAGTAGTAAAGCCGATCTGGTTATTGATCACGATATGCACAGTACCACCGGTACCGTAACCACGGGTTTGCGCCAGATTCAGGGTTTCCATCACAACGCCCTGACCTGCAAACGCTGCATCACCGTGCACCAGGATAGGCAAGACTTGCGCACCGTCTTTGTCGCCACGACGATCCATACGTGCTTTAACCGAACCTTCAACCACAGGATTCACGATTTCCAGATGGGATGGGTTAAATGCCAGTGACAAATGCACCGGACCGCCTGGAGTCGATACATCAGAAGAGAAGCCTTGATGATATTTCACGTCGCCAGCTGGCAGATCGTCACCATGTTTGCCTTCAAATTCAGCAAACAAATCTTGTGGCATCTTGCCCAGGGTATTCACCAGGACATTCAAACGGCCACGGTGCGCCATACCGATAACGATTTCCTGCACACCACGCTCACCAGCGCGTTGAATAGTTTCGTCCATCGCAGCGATAAAGCTTTCGCCACCTTCGAGCGAGAAGCGTTTCTGACCAACATAGCGGGTATGCAGGTAGCGCTCCAGACCCTCGGCTGCAGTCAGGCGATCGAGAATATGTTTTTTCTTTTCTGGTGTAAACGATGGCGTGGAACGGATAGATTCCAGCTTTTGTTGCAACCAGCGTTTTTCAGTTGGATCAGAGATGTACATGAACTCCGCACCAATAGAGCGGCAGTAAGTATCTCTCAGAGAGTTAATCAGATCACGCAAGGATGCAGTTTCAGATCCGAAATAGGTATTACTGATATTGAACTGGATATCCATGTCCGCATCAGTGAAACCATAGAAGCTAGGCTCCAGCTCAGGAATACTTGGGCGCTCCTGACGTTGCAGCGGATCGAGGTTGGCCCAACGGCTACCCAGGAAGCGATATGCAGCGATCAGCTGTTGTGCAGCGACGCGCTTACGACCCATTTCCGCGTCTGCGGAAGCATTAACGGTACGGATAGGACCTTGTTTTGCACGCTCAGCAAAAGAGGCAACCACAGGTGCGTGGGCCACGTCAGGCTTGGAGGAACCATCAACCGCTGGTACGTGCTGCATCGCGTCGAAATAGGCGCGCCAGTTTTCAGGAACAGAACCAGGATTATTCAGATAGGCTTCGTACAGTTCTTCTACATACGGCGCATTACCGCCGAACAAGTACGAGTTAGCGTTATATTGTTGCATCATCTTGCTCACCTTTCTTCGCGTTTCGCGAGATTAGCGGGTTAATCTAACCTTCCGCGACACGGCCTGACCGGTTAGCGGATTGCACATCAAGTTGTGGGGAAGGGCTTGTTTCAAACAGTTCTCGCTACGAAGTCAAAACACATATTGGGAACAACATACTTTTTGATTTTGAAACGAAAAAACATCTAAAATTTACATTCGAGCCGAAGCATAGCATATTTACCGGAGAAAAAAAAAGCGAGTCATTCAGACTCGCTTTTTTATTTTCCGGCATGGATAAATAAAGATTAACGTTTATCCATTGCAGGCACGTCGCGGCGCGGGGAGCCCACGAACAATTGACGTGGACGACCGATTTTTTGCTCAGGATCAGAGATCATTTCTTTCCACTGAGAGATCCAGCCCACTGTACGCGCCAATGCGAAGATGCCTGTAAACAGTGCAGTTGGAATACCGAGTGCGCGCTGAACAATACCAGAGTAGAAGTCAACGTTAGGATACAGCTTGCGGGAAACGAAGTACTCGTCTTCCAGAGCGATACGTTCCAGCTCCATCGCCAGTTTGAACAGCGGATCATCCTGCAGACCCAGCTCATTCAATACTTCGTAGCAGGTTTCACGCATCAGTTTTGCACGTGGATCATAGTTTTTGTAGACGCGGTGACCGAAGCCCATCAGCTTCACACCAGAGTTTTTGTCTTTCACCTGAGCGATAAATTCAGGGATATTGTCTACGCTGCCGATTTCTTCCAGCATGCTCAGTGCCGCTTCATTCGCGCCGCCATGAGCAGGACCCCACAAACAGGCGATACCTGCTGCGATACACGCAAACGGATTTGCGCCGGAAGAGCCAGCCAGACGAACTGTCGAAGTGGATGCATTTTGCTCGTGATCTGCATGCAAAATCAGGATACGGTCCAAAGCACGTACCAATACTTCATTGACTTTGTACTCTTCGCATGGCGTAGAGAACATCATATGCATGAAGTTTGCGCTATAGGACAGGTCGTTACGTGGATATACGAAAGGCTGACCGATAGAATATTTATACGCCATCGCAACCAGGGTAGGCATTTTCGCGATCAGACGGATAGCTGATACTTCACGATGACGTTCGTCATTGATGTCCAGAGAATCGTGATAGAACGAAGCCAGCGCACCAACTGTACCCACCAGCACAGACATAGGATGCGCGTCGCGGCGGAAGCCACGGAAGAAGAATTGCATCTGTTCGTGCACCATGGTGTGGCGCGTCACTGTAGAAACGAAATTTGCTTTTTCAGCAGCGTTCGGCAACTCACCATTCAACAACAAGTAGCAAGTCTCGAGGAAGTCACCGCCATTTACTGCGAGTTGTTCAATTGGGTAGCCACGATACAGCAACTCACCTTTGTCGCCATCGATGTAAGTAATCGAAGAATTACATGCAGCAGTAGACATGAAGCCTGGGTCATAAGTGAACATGCCTGTAGAGCCGTACAACTTACGGATGTCGATTACATCAGGACCGATCGATCCTTTGTAAATCGGCATTTCCAGCGATGGGGAACCATCGGAAAATGAGAGGGTTGCTTTTGTTTCGGAATTAGTCATGGCTCTTCCTTCAGATAAGAGGTGAGTCGTTAATCAAAAAAACACAAAAAAAATCATATCCCGTCAGGCGCTGCGCAGCCGGGCCAGCAAAGCGTGCACATGCGGCAGATCCACTTCCGCCTCAGGCTCTTTCTTTGCCATAATCAAATCCATCAGCACATTGTCGGACAATTCCATGAGGCGACTGAAGGCATCCACCTCTTCATCGCTCAGATTTGTTTCATGCGCATCCAGAAAACGCGTCAATATCAAATCATTCTCTAACAAACCCCGGCGCGCGCGCCAACGCAGTCGCGCACGTTTTACCGGATCATCCTGATGGGAACCACCTGCCAGCTCAGACATAGTTACTTTCTTTTTTGATGCTTTCTATTTCATGCAGCTCTACACAAAGCTGCATGAAATAGAAGCGGGAAACCACCCGCCTCTATTTACATTAGCGCTTAATTGAAACTTAGACGGCGCGACGAACCATCAGTTCTTTAATCTTACCGATAGCACGGGTAGGATTCAGACCTTTAGGGCAGACATCCACGCAATTCATAATGGTATGGCAGCGGAACAGACGATACGGATCTTCCAGATTATCCAGACGCTCACCAGTTGCCTGATCGCGGGAATCTGCAATGAAACGATATGCCTGCAACAAGCCGGCAGGACCGACGAACTTGTCCGGATTCCACCAGAATGAAGGACAGGAAGTCGAGCAGCATGCGCACAGAATACATTCATACAAGCCATCCAGCTCTTCACGTTCAGCCGGAGTTTGCAGACGCTCTTTTTCCGGAGGAATGGACTCATTGATCAGGTAAGGCTTGATCGAATGGTATTGCTTGAAGAACTGCGTCATATCAACGATCAGATCACGGATCACCGGCAAGCCCGGCAATGGGCGCAACACGATAGGCTCGGTCAGCTCATTCAGGTTAGTAGTACATGCCAGGCCGTTTTTGCCATTGATATTCATCGCGTCGGAACCGCAAACACCTTCGCGGCAAGAACGGCGTAAGGCCAGAGAATCATCTACGTCTGCCTTAATGCGTTGCAACGCATCAAGCAACATCTTGTCTGTGTCTTGCAGAGTCACAGTCAGATCCTGCATGTAAGGCTTTGCATCCTTATCCGGATCGTAGCGATAGATTTTAAATTTCAGTGTACGTGCCATATCAATTTCTCTTTAGAAGGTACGAGCTTTTGGCTTGAAGGTCTCAACAGTCAATGGCTTGGTATTGACTGGCTTGTAGTCGAGGCGATTGCCTTCGGTGTACCACAAGGTATGCTTCATCCAGTTTTCATCATCACGTTTTTCGTAATCACGGTGAGCATGCGCTCCGCGCGATTCTTTACGGGCAACCGCAGAAGTGATGGTCGCTTTCGCGGTTTCGATCAGATTATCCAGCTCCAGTGCTTCTACACGTGCTGTGTTGAATACTTTGGATTTATCTTTGAAAGAAACGTGCTTGCAGCGCTCGTTAATTTCCATAATTTTCTGATAGCCAGTCTGCAGCAGCTCGTCAGTACGGAACACACCGCAGTACTGCTGCATGGTGCTGCGAATCGCATTTGCCACGTCCTGCACGCGCTCAGAACCAGTTGAGGATTCCAGCTTAGCCAGACGGGACATTGCCTTATCAGCTGCATCGGCCGGCAAAGGTTTAAACTCTTTTGCCTTCAGGCTTTGTGCCACGATGTGGTTACCTGCCGCACGACCAAATACCACCAGATCCAGCAGAGAGTTGGTACCCAGACGGTTCGCACCATGCACAGAAACGCAGGCACATTCACCGATCGCATACATACCATTAACGATCTGGTTGGAGCCATTACGGAAATCCACCACCTGACCGTGAATATTGGTAGGAATACCGCCCATCTGGTAGTGAATGGTTGGCACCACAGGAATCGGCTCTTTAGTCGCATCCACGTTAGCGAACTTGTGACCAATTTCCAGAATCGATGGCAGACGTTTCTTGATAGTGTCCGCACCGATGTGACGCAGATCCAGCAATACGTGATCTTTATTTGGACCACAACCGCGACCTTCTTTGATTTCCTGATCCATAGAGCGGGAAACGAAATCACGTGGCGCCAGATCTTTCAATGTAGGCGCATAACGCTCCATGAAACGCTCACCCTGACTATTGATCAGGATACCGCCCTCACCGCGCACACCTTCGGTAATCAACACACCCGCGCCGGAAACACCGGTTGGGTGGAATTGCCAGAATTCCATATCCTGCAAAGGCAAGCCTGCACGTGCAGCCATACCCATACCGTCGCCGGTATTGATGAAGGCATTGGTAGAAGCAGCAAAAATACGACCAGCACCACCCGTTGCGAACAGCGTGGTTTTCGCCTGCAGCATCATGACTTCGCCGGTTTCCATTTCCAGCGCAACCACACCCAGCACATCACCATCCTGATCACGGATGATGTCGATCGCCATCCACTCTACGAAGAAATGGGTACGGGCACGTACATTACGCTGATACAGAGTGTGCAACAGAGCATGACCAGTACGGTCAGCTGCCGCGCAAGCACGCTGCACAGGCTTCTCACCCATATTGGCAGTATGACCGCCGAATGGACGCTGATAAATGGTGCCATCCGCATTGCGGTCAAAAGGCATACCGAAATGCTCTAATTCATAGACCACTTTCGGTGCTTCACGACACATGAATTCGATCGCATCCTGGTCACCCAGATAGTCGCCACCTTTGACGGTGTCGAACATGTGCCAGTACCAGTTATCCTCAGACATATTACCGAGCGAGGCACCGATACCACCCTGCGCTGCCACGGTGTGGGAACGGGTAGGAAATACTTTAGACAGTACCGCGACATTCAGACCAGCCTCAGCCAATTGCAGCGAGGCACGCATACCTGAACCACCGGCACCGACGATTACCGCATCAAAACGACGGGTAGGAATTGTGGATTTAATTGCAGCCACGTTTATACTCTCCACAAAATCTGTGCTGCATAACCAGCACAAGCAACCAGCCACAAGATGGTGGCAACCTGAAATACCAGACGAACGAATACGTTACTGGTTACATAATCCATCCACACATCACGCAGGCCCACCCAGGCGTGATACAGCAGGCAAACGATGACAGCAAAAGTCGCCAGTTTGAACCATTGGTGAGCGAAAATACCCGCCCAGCCTTCGTAACTAAAATTACTGCCTGTCAGGAACAGAACCAGCAACAGCACGGTGTACAGCGCCATGACGATTGCCGTTACACGCTGCGCCAGCCAGTCACGCAGACCGTAATGTGCGCCGACAACGAGGCGTTTAGGGCCAATGTTGTTATTTGCCATTTTTAGAATACTCCAAACAATTTCAAGCCAATCAGCGCAGCCAGAGTCAGGCTGATCGCCAGCACACTTGCCGCAGATTTACGCGCAGTATGCTTATCGAGACCATAGTGTAAGTCCATGAACAAGTGACGGACGCCAGCGCAGAAATGGTGCAGATAGGCCCAGACCAGCGCCAATATCACCAACTTAACAAACCAACCGGAGGTCAGACTGCGGATTGCGTAAAACCCATACTCAGACGCCAGACTCTTATCGAGCAGACAGAGAATAAATGGCAGCAGAAAGAACATCAGCATGCCACTGATACGATGCAGAATAGAAACGACGCCAGCGAGTGGCAATCGGTACCCTGTCGCATCAACCAGGCGCATCACTCCGTGACGTCGCCCACTTTTCACTACTTCAGACATAAATAATCTCCCCATTAACTAGTCTGTTACACAAATCTTCTTATTTTCGCCGATTTGGTGCATTGCACCAAGAAAAACTTGAGTTGCACGAAAACATCATTATCTTAAACCTTTTCACGAGATCCCGCCGGAAGCGGCGCAAAACCGGCATAAGCTTATATGCAAAATCAACTTAACTCATTGCGGTAGTGATGATGCTGAGTCAGATAAAGCCCACGCCTCAGCTCAACCGGCTTATCACCATAGGTATAGGAAACCCGCTCTACATTCAATAAAGGAGCCCCAAGCGGCAACTGCAGCAACTCAGCCACTGCTGCATCTGCACAAACGGCACGGATCTGTTCCGAGGCGCGTATCATGTGCGTACCAAATTCCGTTTCAAACAAGCCATACATTGGCCCTTTGTACTCATTCAGGCGCTCCGCAGTCAGTCCCTTGAAAATAGAACCGGGCAACCACAAATCATCCAGAATAGTAGGCACACCGGAAAAGGACTGAACACGACGGATAAACACCACCGAGTCACCGGATTTAATTTCCAGCAAACGCGCCACCTCAGCTGGCGCACGCAAGCGCTTCACTTCAATGATTTTATTTTCAGGATAATGTGGCACACCCTCATCAGGAGCCAGACGCAAAAACCGGAACTGAGCACGTGCTTCGTGATGGGTCGCCACAAAGGTACCCTTACCCTGTCGCCGCACTACCAGGTTCTCCGCCGACAGTTCATCAATCGCCTTACGCACCGTACCCTGACTGACTTTAAAGCGCGCAGCCAACTCAATTTCACTCGGTATCAACTCACCCGGCTTCCACTCACCCGACTGCAGGCTTTGCGTAATCAAGGCCTTAATCTGCTGATACAGCGGACTGAAAGTAGGTGAATTACCGGCCATCGACGCAGCAACGCCCGAGCCTGGGCTCGCTGCATTGGCGGTATAACTATTGGCATTTGGCGTAGTCGAAGTCATAGTCCGCAATTTCACCACAAAAGCACCCACTTCGTCCAGAGCAAACTGATAAGTGATATGTCTTATATAAGACATAAGATAGTGATTGACACAGCAGACCACAACACCTAAACTCCCGTACGATTAATCAGGCAGGGGCGCAGGAAGTCTTACCCTACCGAGCAATATAGCGCGAAGACGTGCAATGTAAAGGCTGGAGTCGATGATTCATATCAATTTCGGCTGACTGTTAGCAATTTCGGCAGTATCATTGCGCATTTGCACCAGCCGCACGCTAGCAGCGGCAAAGTTGAACATCGTTTTTTTACCACTTCGGAGAAGCATCATGGCGAAATCCCCAATGCGCGTAGCGGTTACCGGCGCTGCCGGCCAAATCGGCTATTCCCTTTTGTTCCGTATTGCCAATGGCGATATGCTGGGCAAAGACCAGCCTGTCATCCTGCAATTGCTTGAAATCCCAGACGAAAAAGCGCAAAAAGCGCTCAAAGGCGTCATGATGGAAATCGACGATTGCGCATTCCCACTGCTGGCTGGCATGACTGCACACAGCGACCCGATGACAGCATTCAAAGATGCTGACGTCGCTTTGCTGGTTGGTGCTCGCCCACGTGGCCCAGGCATGGAACGTAAAGACCTGCTGGAAGCCAATGCACAGATCTTCACTGTACAAGGTAAAGCACTCGATGCAGTCGCATCGCGCAATGTAAAAGTACTGGTAGTCGGCAATCCTGCGAACACCAATGCTTACATCGCAATGAAATCCGCTCCTAGCCTGCCAGCGAAAAACTTCACTGCAATGCTGCGCCTGGATCATAACCGCGCACTGTCTCAGATCGCTGCAAAAACAGGTAAAGCTGTTGCTGACATCGAAAAACTGTGCGTTTGGGGCAATCACTCTCCAACGATGTATGCAGACTACCGTTTCGCAACTATCGGTGGCGAATCTGTCAAAGACATGATCAACGACCACGAATGGAATAAAGACGTATTCCTGCCTACAGTTGGCAAACGTGGCGCAGCCATCATCGAAGCACGCGGCTTGTCTTCCGCAGCTTCCGCAGCAAACGCAGCGATCGATCACGTACGTGACTGGGTTCTGGGCACAAACGGCAAATGGACCACCATGGGCATCCCTTCTGATGGCTCTTACGGCATCCCTGAAGGCACAATGTTTGGCTTCCCAGTGACTACCGTCAATGGTGAATACACCATCGTTCAAGGTCTGGAAATCGACGAATTCTCCCGCGAGCGCATCAACGTCACTCTCAAAGAATTGCAAGAAGAGCGTGACGGTGTAAAACACCTCGTAGGTTAATCGTAATCAGGGCGACTTCAGCAATCGGGAAGTCGCCCAACTCCTTCTGCCCTCACCGACTGATGCATCCATCTCAAGTATTATTTCAAGACCAGCTGACTCCGGTTATGTTACCGGTATGCGATCATTATGCTGGCTCTGAAAAACTGATGCGCAAGTCGATGCAGCTACAGTCAGAACTGGGCCCCTGTTTTGATATTACGTTTGATTGCGAAGATGGTGCTGCCGCCGGCAATGAAGCTGCACACGCCAGTCTGGTCGCACAACTGATCAACAGCGAAAACAACCGGTTTCAGCGTATCGGCGTCCGTGTTCATGATATAGATCATGCTGCCTTCAGCCAGGACTTGCAACTGATCCTGCCAGCAGCCGCGAAAAAACTCGCTTATTTGGTCTTACCAAAAGTCAGCTCAGCACGTCAGCTTGCAGTTGCAATCGCTGAAATCAATGATTATGCCGCACAGTCCGGTCGTACTGAATTACTCCCTGTCCATGTATTAATCGAAACCCATGACGCACTGGCGGATGTGATGGCGATTGCCGCCCTGCCGCAAGTGGAGTGTCTGTCTTTCGGCATCATGGATTTTGTATCGTCGCACTACGGTGCAATACCGGGTGATGCCATGCGCAGCCCGCTGCAGTTCAGCCACCCGCTGATTCTGCGCGCCAAGCTGGAAATTGCCGCTGCCTGCCACCGTTACGGCAAAGTCGCTTCCCACAACGTCTGCACCTCCATTTCTGACCCAACAAGCGCTGCTCAAGATGCTGCACAAGCATACTGCCAGCTGGGCTATACCAGAATGTGGAGCATCCACCCAAGCCAGATTCCGCATATTGTCAATGCGATGTCCCCAACGGACACGGAAACAGAACTGGCTTGCGCCATACTGCTGCAAGCCCGCATCGCATCCTGGGGGCCAATACAATATGCAGGCCGCTTACATGACCGCGCCAGTTATCGTTACTACTGGACGGTATTAAAACGGGCACAACTGAGTGCCAAAGAATTGCCTGCTCAGGCACACGTATTACTTGAAGGAGACTCTCAATGAAAGACTTAATGATTCGCGTAGCAGGATTGATGCTCGCAAGCGGACTTGCATGTGCGCCAATCGCTCACGCGACGACAGCTCCTGCAAAAAGCAAAGCGGCAACAAAACCTGCAAAAGCCGCCAAAGAACCCGTTGCACCGGAAGTTAAAGATGAAGACGATATCGTGCCCGATATTACTACTCATCGCAGCCTGGAATATAAGTGCGAACTGGGTAATAGCCTGACCATGTACACCAACGCTGAAGATCCGGATCACGTTGCCCTGCGTTGGAAAAAACAACTGTACCGCATGAAGCGCATAGAAACTTCTACCGGCGCCAATCGTTTTGAAAACCGTAAAGCCGGCTTTGTCTTTATCGGCATTCCATCCAAAGGCTTGTTACTGGATTCACGCAAGGGCCAGCAACTCGCCAATGAATGCAAAACGACCGACCCGGAACTGGCAGAAACCGCCGCCGCAACACCGGCAGCTGGTGAAGTGCAATCCCAGGTGAAATAAGCAGCACCAATTTTGTTTTAAGCCCTGATCAATGGAAACTTCAACATCAGCATGATTCAGGGCCTTTCTGTAGTTAGCATGTTTTGATCGTTGATATTTGTAAAAATAAGGAACAGCCATGAGCCAAAATGCGTACCAAGATGCATTCAAAACCCTGAAAGATTTTAAGATTTCAGACACGAAGAAAGGCAAGTTCTTCTCTTTGCCTGCACTGGAAAAATCCCTGGGCGTTAAAATCTCCCGTTTGCCAGTTTCTATCCGCGTGGTTCTGGAATCTGTTCTGCGTAACTGCGACGGCAAGAAAGTCACTGAAGAACACGTCAAGCAATTAGCCAACTGGGGTGCGACTGCAGCCCGCGTTGATGAAATTCCTTTCGTTGTTTCACGCGTTGTTCTGCAAGATTTCACCGGTGTTCCTCTGCTGGCAGATCTGGCAGCGATGCGTAATGTCGCAGCAAAGCAAGGTAAAAATCCAAAAAACATCGAACCACTGGTTCCAGTTGATCTGGTCGTTGACCACTCTGTACAGATCGATCATTTCCGCGAAAAGAAAGCGCTGGATCTGAACATGAAACTGGAATTCTCCCGTAACAATGAACGCTATCAGTTCATGAAATGGGGTATGCAGGCATTCGACACTTTCGGCGTGGTTCCTCCAGGCTTCGGTATCGTTCACCAGGTTAACCTGGAATACCTGGCACGCGGCGTACACAAAGTCAAAGACGCGAAGAAAAACGACGTTTACTATCCTGACACACTGGTCGGTACTGACTCCCATACCACCATGATCAATGGTATCGGCGTAGTCGGCTGGGGCGTTGGTGGTATCGAAGCGGAAGCCGGTATGCTGGGTCAGCCAGTCTACTTCCTGACACCAGACGTGGTTGGTGTCAACCTGACCGGCGCACTGCGTGAAGGCGTAACTGCAACCGATCTGGTACTGACTATCACTGAATTGCTGCGTAAAGCAAAAGTCGTTGGTAAGTTTGTTGAATTCTTCGGCGAAGGCACACGCTCCCTGTCCCTGACAGACCGCGCAACCATCGCTAACATGGCACCGGAATACGGCGCGACCATGGGCTTCTTCCCAGTTGACGAAGCAACTATCGATTACTTCAAAGGTACAGGCCGCACTAAGGCTGAAATCGACGCATTCGAAGGCTATTTCAAAGCCCAGAAAATGTTCGGCATCCCGAAAAAAGGCGACATCGACTACACCACAGAACTGTCTCTGGATCTGGCCACAGTTGCACCTTCCCTGGCAGGCCCGAAACGTCCTCAGGACCGTATCGAAATCGGCAATGTGAAATCCACGTTTGCTGATCTGTTCTCTAAACCAGTTGCAGAAAACGGCTTCAACAAAAACGCTGACGATCTGGCCAAAGAATACACCAACGCAGACGGCATCAAAGTTAAAAACGGCGACGTACTGATCGCTGCCATCACTTCCTGCACCAACACGTCCAATCCTAGCGTCTTGCTGGCAGCGGGTCTGGTCGCGAAGAAGGCCGTTGAAGCTGGCTTGAAAGTACCTACTCATATCAAAACATCGCTGGCTCCTGGCTCGCGCGTGGTAACCAAGTACCTGGAAGCAGCTGGCCTGTTGCCATACCTGGAAAAACTGGGCTTCGGCGTAACAGCTTACGGTTGCACCACCTGTATCGGTAACGCGGGTGATCTGACTCCTGCGATGAACGAAGCAATCGTTGCTAACGATATCGTGGCAGCTGCAGTATTGTCCGGCAACCGTAACTTTGAAGCGCGTATTCATCCGAATATCCGTTCCAACTTCCTGGCATCGCCACCACTGGTTGTTGCTTACGCGATCGCCGGCAATGTCACCAAAGATCTGATGACAGAGCCAGTTGGCCGTGTCAAAGGCAAAGATATCTTCCTGGGCGACATCTGGCCAAGCAGCGAAGAAATCAACAAGCTGATGAAATTCGCGATGAACTCCAAAACGTTCAAAGAGAACTATGCGGATGTCAAAGGTGCACCAGGCAAGCTGTGGGAAAACATCAAAGGCGTGGCAGAAGGCGAAGTCTACAACTGGCCAACGTCCACTTACATTGCTGAGCCTCCGTTCTTTGCTGACTTCACAATGGAGCCAAAAGCGGCAGCAAATGGCATTTCCGGCGCGCGCGCTTTGGGCGTATTCGGCGACTCCATCACCACTGACCATATCTCCCCAGCTGGTTCGATCAAAGAATCCAGCCCTGCAGGTAAATGGCTCAAAGAAAATGGCGTCCTGAAAGCGGACTTCAACTCCTACGGTTCCCGTCGTGGTAACCATGAGATCATGATGCGCGGCACCTTCGCTAACGTACGTATCAAAAACCTCATGATACCTGCACGTGAAGATGGCTCCCGTGTCGAAGGCGGCGAAACACTGTTCCAGCCAACTGGCGAACAGATGTCGATCTACGACGCAGCGATGAAATACATCGCTGAAGACACACCAACCATGATCTTCGGTGGCGAAGAATATGGTACTGGCTCTTCCCGTGACTGGGCGGCTAAAGGTACGCAATTGCTGGGCGTGAAAGCAGTTATCGCCAAGTCGTTTGAACGTATCCATCGCTCCAACCTGGTTGGTATGGGTGTATTGCCTCTGCAATTCCTGGGCAGCGACAGCGTTGACTCCCTGGGCATCACTGGCAATGAAACTTTCGATCTGAAAGGCATAGAAAGCGACATCAAACCACAACAGGAAGTCACACTGGTGATCACCCGTGCAAACGGCGACACGCAAGAAGTGAAAGTCCTGCTGCGCATCGATACACCGATCGAAGTGGACTACTACAAACATGGCGGTATCCTGCCATTCGTCCTGCGTCAATTGCTGTCTGCCTGATCGGTCTCATCCGTCAGTTAAAAAACCTCCGCGCTGCGGAGGTTTTTTTTCGCCGCTACCATCAATGCAGCACAAGGCTCTGACTAAGGTGCAACTTAAGTCAGCAATCTAAAGATAAAAACACGCCCATCAACATACTTGCGGACACTAGAATTCAGGGCAACTACGCTGAATCAGGCAAGCAGGTGATCTCCGGTAAACACGCTTTTTCAAGTTGCAAGGAAGCTGTAAGGAACTCAGGATAGTCTGGACTCATGCGCTTGCAACACTAGTCGTTGCAAGATAGAGCAATTAACAAACATCCTGATACCGGAGACTATTATGTGGAAAATTCTTGTTGGTTTTATCGTTTTTGCAGCTGCTGCTTTGTTTATGATTTTCAAAGCTGGCGATAAAGTGGATATGCAAGGCGAAGCAGGAGCCCACAATCCGACCGAAGTCCATTCAGCCTCAGCCAGCGCCAGTGCTGAAACACCTGTCGTAACAGCACCAGCTGCCGCTGCATCCGATGCAACAGCAGCCAGCAAATAATCGCTTACAACTGCGCCAGGGCCTGTTCCACATCAGCGATCAGGTCCTGAGTATCTTCCAGCCCGACATAAAAGCGGACTAAATTCCCCTTCTCTTTCCAACGATCCCGCATCTGTTCTATGCGATATGGAATACACAGGCTATGCGCTCCACCCCAGCTAAAGCCAATACCAAACAGCTTCAGGCTATTGACGAAACGGTCGGTCTGCTCTTCACTGTAACGCGTATCGAACAGCACTGAAAACAAACCTGCCGCCCCCTGGAAATCACGTTTCCATATTTCATGCCCGGGACAGGACGGCAAAGCCGGATGTAATACTTTGCGAATTTCCGGTCGTGCTTGCAAGCAGCTGGCTAACTCACGCGCACTGCGATCATGCGCATCGAAACGTAATTTCATACTGGGTAAATTGCGTAACACCAAATAGACATCATCCATACCGACACCAAAACCCAGCCGCATATGTGTCGTCTGCAGTCTTTGGTACAAAGCATCATCGCGCGTCAACACCGCACCCATCAATACATCGGAGCCACCACTCTGGAATTTGGTCAGGGCCTGCATCACGATGTCGACACCAAGTTCAAACGCAGGAAAAACCAGACCAGCCGACCAGGTATTATCCAGTGCAACCAGCACGCCACGTGCATGCGCAGCAGCGCAAATTGCCGGCACATCAGGCACTTCCATAGACACAGAACCTGGTGCCTCGACCCAGATCAGGCGCGTGTTATCACGTATTAAATCCGAGATTCCGGCACCAATTAGTGGATCGTAGAACCTGGCCATCACGCCGTATTGCTTGTGCATCCAGATTCCAAGGTCGCGATTCGGCCCATACACGTTGCCTGGCATCAGCACATCATCGCCCTGCTTCAAAAAACTGAAATTGACCAGACTGATCGCGGCCAAACCGCTGGGTACCAGGATGCAATGCTTGGCATTTTCAATTTCGGCGAGCTTCGCCTCCAGTGTAAAACTGGTCGGCGTACCATGCAGGCCATAGGTATACGAAGTCTTTTCCTGCCAACTGCGGGCCCGCATCGCTGCTACGTCTTTAAACAACACCGTGGACGCATGGTGTATCCCGCAGGAAAATGCAGAAAATCCCTGTGGTGCCTGGTATTCGCTATGCACCAACCGGGTATGGATTCCCAGATGATCTTGATCACGCATATTAAGCCTCCTGTTTTCATAATTTGCTAGCCGGAGAAATCCGGGCATTACGGATCTGCGCCAGAAAACTGACTGGCAAACTGCCTTCATCAGGCAAATACATTTCTAATTGTTAAATGGCTGTTCTTTTTTAAACCTAGTGTAGGTGATTTCCGCTTAAAATGATCAATTCTTTGGTTCATATCCTGGGGCAATTGCCAACCAACTTTTGAGAAAGATGATATTGACATCCAACATCCTTAAGCCTTTCCCTCATTGCCAGCACATTTCACTCTAGCCTTCGTGTATGTATCATTTTTTTCTGCGAACCTATACCGCTATCCTGCTTGGCCTCTGGTTCGCCACCTACACAGGGAGTGCTTCAGCCATCACGAAAGTGATCTACCCTGCCGGCGAAACACCGAATGACCCGCGCTATAACGATGTGATCGAAGTTTTAATCACTGCGCTGGAAAAAACCCGCTACCGTTTTGGTGACTACGTATGTCAACCCAGTGCCATTGCTATGCCAAAAAAGCGATATCTGATGGAGCTGGCACAAAAAGAACGAAGAGTTAACATCGTATGGAGTCCCAGCACTGAGGCACTGGAGCAAGAATTTACGCCTATCCGCATTCCATTACGTAAGGGCCTGCTCGGCTATCGCGTACTCATGATACGCAAAGATCAGCAGGCAAAATTTGATCGCGTACAAAATTTGGCGGACCTCACAGGCCTGAAGTTTGGTCAGGGAGTGGGCTGGGTGGATAATCAGATTTATGATTTCCATCATATACCAGTAGTCCAGGCGCAATATGGACAACTATTTAAAATGCTGGAAGCACAGCGCTTTGACGCATTTCCCAGGGGGATAGGTGAAATTCTTGGGGAGATGGAGCTTAATCGCCATGATCATCCCGAACTGACGATAGAAAAGAATCTGCTGCTGTATTATCCATTTCCTTATTATTTCTTCTTTAATCACCAGGATAAAGAACTCAGAGAGCGAATTACTACAGGTTTAAATATCATGCAAAAAGATGGCAGTCTGGACGCCATCTTCCTCAAATATCATAAAACGGCAATTGATAGTCTGAACCTGAAGAACCGGCGTCTGATCCGATTGGAAAATCCCACGTTGCCGAAAAACGTACCTCTGAACGACCCTATGCTTTGGTACGTACCTGGCAAATAAGCTAGTCAGTCCCGGTGCAGTATTGGCCAGGGCTCAGCGATGCCACGCGGTGCCTCAAGCACTGCGGACCAACCCGACATCAAACCAGCAAATCGATATGCTGCATACTACCAACCTGACCATGCTCTCCCAGCCACAGACCAGTGGCGCCTAACTTGCCCGCCAGCTTTTGGTCCGGCGTCGTCAGCAGTTTTTCAGTTGCGACCTGACCGAGATATAAAGCCCCTACTCCCGCCTCCCGCAAACTCGTAAATTGCGACTTTCCTTGCGGACCGGAAGACAGTAAGCCCAACTCAGCAAACACAGGATCAGCAGCATCTATCCACTGATTATGATCCGCATCAAGCTTAGCCAGTTCCGCGAAACCATCGCCAGTCGCCGGGCCAAATAACTGCGAACCCTGCCTGATCTCGTCCTCAGGATACTGACGACGTGCCAAATATGCGCCGTTATTCAGCATAGGTATCGCTCTTTGCTGACCATCATTGAATAAATCCAGATTTAATTTTTGGCCATTCAGGCTGACCGAATTTCCTGAAAAATTCAGCACCAGCGGATCTCGCATACCAGCTTCAGCACGTGTCCGGACTGTCCTGACCAACTCGGTTTCAGTCTGCAATGCAAAAGAAAACTGGAATTGTATCGTCTGGTGATCTGCGGTCTGCACCTGACCGCTGGCTTCAAATTGCAAACTCGTCGTCTCCCGGATGGCAACCGTTTCTATCCGCTGACGAACACCAGGGGAAGCCTGCGAGCCTTGACTGGAGCCGGAGTGTTGTGCTCCTACCGCCTGCATGGGCTGGAGCAAATTCACTTCCTGCCCAAACATTTCACGCAACAACGCAATCATGGTCTGCAAATGCGGGTCCAGCGCAGAACTGCTCAACGCTGCCGCGCCTGCTCCGCCTGCCTCAGCTTGCGCAAGTTGTTGAGCTGATTCGGAAATCTGAACCGTGGATGCGGCAAACGTCTGTTGACTTTGCGTAGCCTGCGCACTGAAGCTGGCACCGTTGCGCCCTACCACTACTTCTGTGCGACTGGAAGACTGGGTGGTGGCGAGCGCCACCTGGGAGGTGAGAATGTGCATCATAAGCTCCAAATGACCACCATGATCTGGAGTTACGGCAATATTGGCGAAAACTATAAGGAAAACGAGGATATTTTAAAGAAACAGGATTATTGCAAAAAAATCAGCAATAAAATCAAGCTAAAACTATTTAGCTATAGCTTGCCGAAGCATCCGCGGACTGCGTAACTTGAGTGTGAACTCCATACTGGTATTGCCATCGGCGGACAGCCAGCTTCCTGTCAATTGCCCTGCTTTGAGCTCAGCATCCCATTGCCCCGACACTTCCGTGCCGTCTTGCGATTCTTCCAGGCTGATGCGATCACCAGCGAGCTCACCAGCCAGCAGTATGCGTTTGGGCGGTGTCTTGCCGCTGGTAGTCAGGGTGTAATATCCTTCCAGCCCATCAATTTCATCCTTCTTGGGACGCAGAAAGACATGCACGGCTTGCTTGCCCAGCATGCCGCTAAATTCCACGGCATGCTTGAGTACAGGATGCTGTACGGTAGCGCTGGCCGGAGCAGATTCAGTCACCGCAGCCTGTGCTTGCAGCGCGTATGCGCTGAGACTGAGGCCAATGCCCAGACTCAGGCGTACGCAAAAACGACGCACAAATTTGACTGATACGCCCCGCATCATCAAACCGCTTCACCCCATAAATCATGCGCATCTGCGGCAGTAATGCGTACATCCACAAATTCGCCGACTTTCAATTTACGATGCGGTTCAAATGGTGGCTTCACATAGACCACGCCATCAATTTCCGGCGCATCGGCTGCGCTACGGCCGATACCACCGCTACGATCCAGCGCATCGATCAAAACCCGCACCGTCTTACCAACTTTCGCTTGCAAGCGTTGTTTGGAGATTTCTTCCTGCAATTCCATCACGCGACGGCGACGGTCTTCACGCACTTCATCCGGCAACTGATCCGCGATTTCATTCGCAGTCGCACCTTCCACTGGCGAATAAGCAAAACAGCCGAGGCGGTCGATTTGCGCTTCTTTCAGGAAATCCAGCAAATATTCAAACTCTTCTTCAGTTTCACCTGGGAAACCGGCGATGAAGGTCGAGCGTATGGTGATTTCAGGGCACATCTCACGCCAGGCTTTGATGCGTTCAATATTTTTTTCACCACTGGCCGGACGCTTCATGCGCTTGAGCACATCGGGATGGGCATGTTGTAAAGGCACGTCCAGGTAAGGCAAAACATGACCATTATTCATGAATGGAATGATCTGATCCACATGTGGGTAAGGATACACATAATGCAGGCGTACCCAGGCATCATATTGTTTAGCCAATTCACCCAATGCCTCTACCAACTGGGTCATGTGGGTTTTAACCGGTTTGCCATTCCAGAAGCCAGTACGGAATTTCACATCCACGCCATACGCGCTGGTGTCTTGAGAAATCACCAGCAATTCTTTCACGCCCGCCTTGAACAGGTTTTCCGCCTCCAGCATCACGTCAGCAATAGGTCGCGAGACCAGATCGCCGCGCATAGAAGGGATAATACAGAAACTACAACGGTGGTTACAGCCTTCAGAAATCTTCAGATATGCAAAATGCTTAGGTGTGAGCTTTACGCCCTGAGCAGGCACTAAATCGATAAAAGGCTCATGGGGTTTAGGCAAATGCTTGTGGACAGCAGCCATCACTTCGCCCACAGCGTGTGGGCCAGTAACTTCCAATACCTTAGGATGGATAGACTGAATCATATCCTTGCCATCTGCGTCCTTTTTGGCGCCCAGACAACCGGTAACGATGACTTTGCCATTCTCAGCCAGTGCCTCACCGATCGCATCCAGGGACTCCTGAACTGCAGCATCGATAAAGCCACAGGTATTTACGATCACGAGATCGGCACCGTCATAGGACTTCGCGGTATCGTAGCCCTCAGCACGCAATTGAGTAAGTATCTGTTCAGAATCGACCAAAGCTTTTGGGCAACCCAGACTAACAAAGCCCACTTTAGGGCTGGACGCGGCGTCCTGACGACGGATTTCAGTGATAGACATAAATGCTTTAAAAACAAAAAAGGTACAAGAGCGAATCCGCTATTGTACCTGTTACCGCATTCATTTACCCGTTCAGACGCTGTTTTTCCTGAAAAATCAGCAGCTTAACAGCTGACTCAGGCGCATTATTTTTTATTCTGATCTTCAGGATTGAACGGAAATGCATTAAACATATTCTTAGCCTGGCTCTGCATCTGCTCCTGCATCTGGATGAACAGGTGTTTGCTTTGCTCAATATAGTTGCCCATCATTCCTTGCATCATCGGGCCCTGCACATTCATGAACTGGGTCCACATTTCCGGGCTGAAAGGCTTACCTTCGTATATACCTTTGGAATTTTCAGCCAGCTTATTCTGAATATCGATAAAAGCCTGTACGTTCTTTTCCAGATACGATCCCATCATGCCCTGCATAGCATGACCGTAATAACGGATAATCTGCGACAGCACGGCACTGGAGAACATAGGCTGACCACCGGCCTCCTCTTCCAAAATAATCTGCAAGAGTATGCTGCGGGTTAAATCCTCACCGGTTTTTGCATCAACAACTGCAAAATCATCGTTTTCCAATACAAACTGTTTTACATCCACCAAGGTAATGTAGCTACTGGTTTGCGTGTCATACAAACGACGGTTAGGGTATTTCTTGATCAGGTGCTGCGTGGTTTTTTTTGCGCTGTTCATTGAAATCTCAAGTAATAAAACGACTTCCGGGCATCTGTTACGAGACCGGATTTGACTCAGCAAGCAGAGTAGTCGCCACATCGCAGCCCACTCTGTTTGTCCCCTAAAATTATGATTCTTGTAAAAATATAATATTACTGTTCAGAACAAACCGGTGTTAAAACACCAGTTTGCTCTACAACCGACGGTGCAAAGTCAGCACGACTTATTTTACCGCATTGCAACAATTCACTTGCAGAAATATGTGCAAATACTGCGGTGTCACCACAACAACTTCAATGGAGACACCGCAAACTGCTTAGCCCATATGCAAGCCACCATTGATGGAGAAGTCTGAACCAGTCGCATAACCACCTTCGTCAGACGCAATCCAGGCCACGATAGAAGCAATTTCTTCTGGTTCAGCCAGACGTTTAACCGGAATACCGTTAACGATTTTTTCCAGTACGTCCGGACGAATTGCGCGCACCATATCGGTACCAACATAACCCGGCGATACCGTATTGACTGTCACCCCTTTGGTCGCCACTTCCTGCGCCAGCGCCATCGAGAAGCCATGAATACCTGCTTTTGCTGTCGAGTAATTGGTTTGACCAAACTGCCCTTTTTGGCCATTGACCGAAGAAATATTGATGATACGGCCCCAACCGCGATCGACCATGCCCTCGATCACTTGTTTTGTGACATTGAACAGAGAGTTCAGGTTGGTGTCCATCACGGCATCCCAATCTGCTTTACTCATCTTACGGAACTGACCATCGCGGGTGATACCGGCGTTATTGACCAAAACATCAATCTCACCGATTTCTGCTTTCACCAAATCAAACGCTGCCTTGGTGGAGTCCCAGTCAGACACATTACCTTCTGATGCATGAATATCAAGGCCTTCAGCTCGCATATCAGCCAGCCATTTTTCACGGCGCTGAGAATTTGGTCCGCATCCTGCTACCACAGTAAAACCTTCGCGGCACAGACGACGGCAAATTGAGGTACCGATTCCACCCATACCACCAGTTACATACGCAACACGTTTTGTCATTTTTGTTCTCCTGAATAAATGTAATTCTCAAACAAGCACTTAACTAAGCTGCCCTGACTTTGACATAACGTCCCGGCGCTGCCTCAACTGCTTTAAATTGCGTATTGCCGGGCTGAGCCGGTGCTTTGACCATCTTGCCGCCATGTTCAGACAGGAACTCAGACCAGACTGGCCACCAACTTCCGGCATGTTCCGACGCCCCGGCCAACCAAGCATCTGAGGCTGTTTGCTGACGATCATCATTCAACCAATAACTGCGTTTCTTTTTAGCAGGAGGATTCACCACACCTGCGATATGACCCGAGGCGCCCAGCACAAATAGGTTGCGCTCGCGGTGTGCCGGATTGAGTAAGGCCAAAGAGGCGAAGGCTGCCTGCCATGGCACGATATGATCATCCCTCGAACCATAAATAAAGCAAGGTGCATCGATCAGACCCAAATCCACCTGCTCGCCAGCAACTTTCAATGCATTTGGCACTTTCAATTTGTTTTCAAGGTAGGTATTGCGCAAATACCAGCAAAACATTGGGCCTGGCAAGTTGGTACTGTCGGAATTCCAGTACAACAAATCAAATGGCGGCGGTGCCTCACCTTTAAGGTAATTCGACTGCACATAATTCCAGACCAGATCATTTGCACGCAGGCTGGAGAAAGTGCTGGCGAGGTCACGTCCAGGCAACAGTCCTTTCTTGCCTATAGTCTGCTCACGCATCGCGACCTGCATTTCGTCAACGAACACATCCAGCACGCCTGTATCTGAAAAGTCCAGCAAGGTCGTCAGTAATGTCAGACTGCTGGCCGGATGCTCCCCACGTGCTGCCAGTACTGCAAGCGCAGTCGAGACTATCGTTCCGCCAACGCAAAAACCGAAAGCATTAACCTGAGGCTGCTTACTGATCGCACACGCGACTTCCAAGGCCTTGATAGCACCCTCTTCGATATAGTCATCCCAAGTGACCTGATCCAGATGTTCATCCGGATTCGCCCAGGACACCAGGAACACGGTATGCCCTTGCTCGACGGCGTAACGCACCACGGAGTTCTCAGGCTGAAGATCAAGTATGTAAAATTTATTGATGCATGGCGGCACCATCAACAAAGGACGCTGATGAACCGTCTTAGTCAGCGGCGTGTACTGTATCAACTGAAACAGGCGATTTTCAAAGACGACTGTTCCTTCCGTAGTCGCAACATTTTTACCCACTTCAAATGCTGACTCATCAGTCTGTGAGATGCGCCCTTTCTGCATATCAGCCAACATCTGGCTGATTCCTTTAGCCAGACTCTCGCCTTTGCTTTCTATCAGTTTGGTTTGCGCTTCCGGATTCGTCACCAGGAAATTGGCAGGTGACATGGCATCAATCATTTGCTGCACAGCAAAATTGATTTTCTGTTTAGTCTTAGGATTGGCATCTACTGCTTCGGATAAGGCCAGCAGAAAGCGTGCATTGAGTAAGTAACTGGCGGCACTGTACGCATGCATTGCGTGGTTTTGCCAGCCCGCAGCTGAGAAACGCCGGTCGTTTAATGTAGGAAGCTTAGACAGCGTAAAATCTTGCCACAACTGTCCGAATTCTTGCATATACTGGGTTTGCAACTTGGTGAATAACGCAGGATCTATCTTTGCGCCGGCTTCTTTCAGAACATCCATGACAGGCAGATCTGTCAATGAATTCGCAGGCTTCACCCACTCCTGCCAAGGTTTTTGGTTCGCTAGCTGTGACATCCATTCGGAGTACATAGCTTGAGGATCAAAGGTCTTCATGCGTGACTCCTGATTTTCGGGTAATGTTCGACAAAAAAATTTTTAGCTTCCGGATACAACACAGTGCTCAACATCATTTCTATTGCCTGGATTTACGTCGTTCTTCTGATGGCGATGACGGAGACTTCTATCGTCGCTGGCATCATGACCTTCATCATGTACTGCGTTGTCCCCCTTTCTATCCTTTTATACCTGATGCGCTCATCACAACGCAAGCACACTAAGGCGCAAAGAATAGCTGCAATGCAGCAAAGAATTTCTGCAGAGCACAAAAAAGATACCGAATTCCATTCTGAGTAACAACACCCCCTTGAGCACTTAAACGATAGAAATAAAACTCCCCATACGCCCGGTCACACCATCGCGCCGGTAAGAATAAAAATTATCAGCGTCTTCAACCGTGCACCACTGCCCACCAGCAACCTGACTGACTCCACACCGTTCTAACTCCAGACGAGCAAGTGCATAGATATCTGCCAGATACTTGCGTTCAGCAGCGCTGGAAGAAATTTCATTGAAGCAATGTATAGCATGATCATTTTTAAAAGTAAATGTGTCAACCACCTCTTGACCCACCTCAAATGCACGGGGACCAATTGCAGGCCCCAGCCAGGCTGAAATATCGCCAGCACCTTTCTGCCGCATCGCAACAACGGTTTTTTCCAATATGCCACTTGCCAAGCCACGCCATCCCGCATGAGCCGCAGCAACGACCGTACCAGCCTTGTCGCAAAACAAGACTGGCAGACAATCCGCGGTCATAACAGCACAAACCTGACCCTTTGTCGTTGCAATGACCGCATCGGCCTGCATACCTGGCCGCAACAATTCCGCCTCAGCAACAATAATGCCATGAACTTGTGATAGAAATATGACATCAGATGAAAAATGACCAGAAATACGTTTTCTGTTCTCAATCACATCGTGGAGCTGGTCACCAACATGGTCGCCCAGATTCAACCCGCCGCGGCCAACAGAGTCACCATAAACACCCTGACTGACACCACCATGCCGTGTCGTACTGAATGCCTTGATGTGAGCAGGCAATCCTGCCCAGTCAGGAATAATCTGATGATTGCGCAGGATATCCATACTTTTTTACTCCGGCGCTGAGACACCAGCCTGCGTCAGTAACGCAGAGAAATCTTCAGCAATTTTGACTTGCCATTCACAGTTTTCTCCAGTGACAGGATGAATCAGACCCAGGCGACGAGCCTGCAATGCCTGCCTGGAAAAGAATCTGGCCAGATGCTGTTTGCCATACAAAGGATCACCAACCAGCGCAAAGCCCAGAGACTGCATATGAACCCGAATCTGATGCGTGCGTCCGGTCTCGAGCTGACATGCAACCAGACTGACTGGAAACTTCTCCAGCATGCCAACGCCAATCCGCTGATAATGGGTAATGGCTGGTTTGGCGACGATGCTTTTTGAAACCGCCATCTTGATACGGTCACGCGGGTGCCTCGCCATCGCGGCATCGACTGTGCCTGACAGATTCGGCGTACCCCATACCAGCGCATAGTATTCGCGCTTCACCGTGCGCTCTTGCAATTGACGCACCAGATCAGTATGCGCGATGAGTGTTTTTGCGACTACCATCAAGCCTGAGGTATCTTTATCAAGTCGATGCACGATACCAGCGCGTGGCACACCTGCGAGTTGCGGCCAGCGATATAGCAAGGCATTGAGCAAAGTACCTGACCAATTCCCGGCGGCAGGATGTACCACCATTCCCGCCGGCTTGTTAATCACGATCAGGGCATCGTCTTCGTACACCACATCCAGATCAATCGCTTCAGGTGAGTATGCGTGCTCGTCAGGAGCGGCTTGTGGATGAATGAGGATTTTTTCGTCGCCCAACATGGTCATCTTTGTTTTGCCTGGCTTTCCATCGACACTGACAAAACCCGACTCTATCCACTGCTGGATGCGACTTCTGGAATATTCAGGAACCAGTTTGGAGATGGTCTTGTCCAAGCGTTCGCCGCATGCATCTGAAGTCAGCTTGAGTTCTATCGTTTCAGCGACCGCATCCGGCTCAGCAGACAGTTCATCATCATTTTCGAGCTCAATCGCCTCAATAAAAGAGGAATTAAGCGAAGAATCTGTCAAAATGACTGTCGTAGTTTGTTTCACATTTTTTGCCATCGGCTATAATCCGTAAATTGTTTTCCTGCTCATGCACAAATTTATGCACATAAAATCTTTGAAAATGCTGGTTCTGGCGCTCGCCACATCGTTGGCTGTCAGTGGATGCGGTACCTTGGGTGATAAGAGTGACGAGACCAAAACCTGGTCAGCAGCAAAATTATACGCTGAAGCCAAAGATGAAATGGCAAGTGGCTCGTATGAAAAAGCAATTCAGTACTTTGAAAAGCTGGAATCCCGCTTCCCTTTCGGTACTTACGCGCAGCAGGCACAGATGGATACTGCCTACGCCTATTACAAACAAGGCGATCAGGCTCAGGCATTAGCTGCGGTAGAGCGCTTTATCAAGCTGCACCCGAATCACGCCAATCTCGACTACATGTACTACCTGCGTGGCTTGATTACCTTCAACGATCAGTTAGGCTTACTGAATTTCCTGGCAAATCAGGACATCACAGAACGCGACCCTAAAGCTTCGCGCGACTCGTTTGATGCATTCAAACAGTTAGTCACGCAATTCCCGGACAGCAAATACACACCGGACGCCTTGTCGCGCATGAAGTATCTGGTCAATGCCCTCGCGCAGTATGACGTGCACGTTGCGCGCTACTACAACCGCCGTGGCGCCTATCTGGCTGCAGCAAACCGCGCTCAATCAGCTATTACTGAGTATCCGGACGCGCCTGCCATCGAGGAAGCGATGTTTATTCTGGTGAAATCCTACGATTCTTTAGGCATGACGGACCTGCGTGACGATGCCAATCGTGTCTTCCTGAAGAACTTCCCACAAAGTGCCTACCTGACCGGTAATGCAAAAAACCGTGCGGCATGGTGGAAATTCTGGTAATTCAGCACCAGGTAAGCAAATAAAAACGGCCAGCGACACAGCTGGCCGTTTTTATTTCAGTACCGGACCAGGTGACTTGACCGTCCTGACAGCTTACTCATCGCGCTTACGCCGGAACAGCAGGCGCGATGGCGTAGACTCTTCCTCAATAAAACGATAGCCGTCCAGATCAAAGCCGCGTAAAGCGATAGCATCCTGAATGCCATGTTCAATGCAATAGCGCGCCATCAAACCACGAGCACGCTTGGCGAAAAAAGAAATCACTTTATACTGCCCCGACTTCCAGTCCTGAAACACTGGCGTCAGCACCTCTGCCTGTAAAGCCTTATTTTTTATCACTTTAAAATACTCTTCAGACGCGAGATTAAGCACCGTCTTTAGCTTGAGTTGCGACAGCTGAAGATTGATCTGCTGACTGACACGATCACCCCAGAACGCATACAGATTCCGGCCACGCAGATTCTGCAGAGCAGTCCCCATTTCCAAGCGATATGGCTGCAATGCATCGAAAGGCCTTAACACGCCATACAAGCCGGATAAGATTCGAACATGCGACTGCAGATAATCCATGCTCTTTAAAGGCAAGGTGGAGGCAGATAAACCATCATACACATCGCCATTAAATGCAAACGCAGCCTGCTTGATACGCTCCCGATCTGGCTGCGCCTGCCAGTCACGGAAGCGTTGCACATTCAACTCTGCCAGCGCCGGGGAAATCGCCATCAACTGCTGCAACTCCAAAGCCGACACTTCACGCATACGATCAATCAACATTCCGGCCTGATCCAGTAATACCGGCTCAGTCATCGTTACGACAGGTGCTTTTTTTTCGAAGTCCAGACTCTTTGCAGGCGATAATACGATCAACATAAATTTTATTGAATTAAGAAAATGAGCGACATAATACCTAAGCGCATCGTAATTGACACCAACGTCTGTCTGGACCTGTTTGTATTTCGCGATCCACGCTGGCAACATTTGCTGGATGATTTGGCGTCACACAGGGTACAGGCGATTGCAAAGCAAGAATGCAAGGACGAATGGCTGGCGGTATTGCGCTACCCCCATTTACCGATCACCGATGAAACGCGCGCATCCGTCCATGCAGCATTTGACCACCACATCCACATCATTGAAGCAGATAGTGCACCACTGATCACACTGCCGGTCTGCAAGGATAAAGATGACCAGAAATTTCTCGAATCGGCGCGCGACGGCGCTGCAGGAATTCTGATCACCAAAGACAAAGCATTACTTAAATTAGCCAAACGCATACGCAAAATGGGGCTGTTTTCTATCGAAACTCCCGAGCAATATCTGCAAAGTCGGTTGGAAAATCTCAACTGAACTGTATTTATTCAACAAAAGCACGATAATTTTTGTTGCTGTAGGTTACTCTGTCATAAACTCCTGCTACTATGATGTGGAGATTATTTTGCTTGAACGCCATGCTTATTGAATTCGATAAGGACTAATAATGACTCCAACCCAATACAAGATCATGGCGACCTCAGTTTGCTTTCCTTTTGCCAGAAATTAATACCAGCCCATGATATTTGTGGAAAAATTGCACAAAAGTCACAGCGATTATGGAGAATAAATAAATGACCGACTCAGCAGACGATCTGGAAGCCCTATTTGAAGAAATGGCGAACCAGCGCCAGGACAGCGACGCCGCTCCGGCTGCATCAGTTGCCCCGCAGGAAGAAGAATCCGCCGCACCAGCCACACTGCAAGTCAGCGAACAGCCTGCCAAGTTAAATTTGCGCAGTTCTGAAGAGGATGCCAGCCGCCCTATGTTTGACCGGCTGGGCAATGTGGTCAGAATGCTACATGACTCCATGCGACAACTGGGTTACGACCGCTCATTATCTGACGTAGCCATCCAGGTAGCTGATGCCCAGGATCGCCTTGAATATGTGGCGACACTGACCGAGCAGGCAGCAAACAAAGTGCTCAATGCAACTGACCTTGGCATGCCGGAACAGGATGAGCTGGCTAAGAAGGCCAAATCCATGGATAAGCGCTGGACTGATCTGTTCGAAGGAAAAATGAGTGTAGAAGAGTTCAAGAGTCTGGCATCCGATTCTAAAGAATTCGCCAACACCGTCCTTGCTTCAACTGATGCAGAAAAAGCGCGCCTGCTCGATATCATGATGGCGCAGGACTTCCAGGATCTGACTGGTCAGCTGATCAAAAAAGTGGTTGCCATTAACAAAGCGGTCGAACGTGAACTGGCGCAGATTCTGCTCGACAACGCACCTTCTGACCTGAAAGAGAAAGCCGTTGAATTGATGGAGGGACCATCTGTTCCTAACGCAGCACTGGAACAGGATGACGTCGACAATCTTCTTGATAGCCTGGGATTCTAATGGATGACATGCTCAAAGAATTTGTTGTTGAGGCGCTCGACCTCGCAACAAATGTAGAAGAACATCTGCTTTCACTCGAGCGTAATCCCGGCGACATGAACACACTGAATGCAGTGTTCCGTTCATTCCACACCATCAAAGGTGGCGCTGGATTCATGAACCTGACCGCGATGGTATCCGCCTGCCATCTGACTGAAAATCTGTTTGACGCTCTGCGTACCGGGCAGGCAGCAGTTACGCCAGAAGCGATTGAAGCTGCGCTGGAAGCCAGCGGCTTCGTGGCAGATCAGCTCACAGCACTGAATAATGGCACCCCGCCGGAACAGCTTTCAACCATGCCCAAGGCTTTGGAAAAAATGCTGACCGATGCCATAGAAGGTGGTGCGAACAGCAAAAAGGCCGAGCCTGCCAAGCCAGCAGCAGTACCAGTTGCGGCAGCCGCCCCGGCAGCAGTGGCATCAGCGCCAGCAAGCTCTTCAGCGGCTGCCAGTGCGAATGGTGAACCAGACTGGGATTCTTACTACCGTGCTGTGACACCGCCTGGCACCCTGCCGGAAGCCGCCGCCGTGCCAGTTGCTGCAAGCGAGACAGCTGCACCACCCGCTTCCATTAAAGAAGAAGCCGAGGCGATCAAAACTTCGCTGTCGGCAGCAGACATCAAGCAAAACGCACCGGCAAAAGAAGAAAGCATCCGTATTGATGCGGTCAAGCTGAACGTCTTGCTTGAAGTCGCCGGTGAATCAGTACAGGCTGCGAATCAGGCTGCCGTATTGTTGGAAAAATTAGCGCAGTTTAAATTTGATGGTCAGGCAGCACCGATCATGTCGGCGCTGACCGAGACGCTGACACGCGCTTCGCGCTACTCAACCGAGTTACAACGCGCAACGCTGGCCACGCGCATGCAGCCAGTTGGACGTCTGTTCCAGAAGTTCCCACGCCTGGTGCGTGAACTGGCGCGTGACTTGGGTAAAGATGTAGACCTGAACATCACGGGTGCCGAAACCGAAGTTGATCGTGTCGTGGTCGACAGCTTGTATGATCCGCTGGTGCATATGCTGCGTAATGCGTTGGATCACGGTATCGAGACCTCAGAAGAACGTCTGCGCGCCAACAAATCGCCACGCGCTACGATCTCCCTGAAAGCCTGGCAAGAAGCCAGCAGCGTCATGATAGAAGTATCTGACGATGGCAAAGGGATGGATGCGCAGCGCTTGCGTGAAAAGGCGATCTCCAAAGGTCTCATCAATTCTCACGATGCGCGCACTGACGATGAAGCCTTTCAGCTGGTCTTCCTGCCAGGTTTCTCCACCAAGGAAGTCGCTTCCAGCGTTTCCGGGCGCGGCGTGGGCATGGACGTGGTCAAGACTGCAGTTGAACGGCATCGTGGTGCAATCCGGATTTCTTCCGAGCTGGGTAAAGGCACCACCTTCCTGATCCGCCTGCCAATTGAATTGTCTATCGTTCCTACCATGCTGGTCAGAACAGATGGCGCATCGCTGGCCTTGCCGATGGCAACGGTACAGCGTGTGGTCGAGCTGCCTGAGACCTTTGAGAGCGTAGGCGGACAACCGGTATTGCGCGATCTGGGACGTCCATTGCCAGTCAAATCGCTGGGACGGATACTGGGTTACACCCCATCGTCAGAACGGGTTGGTATCGTCATCGCCGCACCAAATCCTTACATCCTGAGTGTGGATGCGGTGGATGGCACAGCGGATCTGGTGATTAAACCTTTGACCTGTATTTCCACACCAGGCATTACCGGAACTGCACGCTCGGCCGAAGGCGAACTGGTACTCGTGATCAGCCTGTCCTTCCTGATCGATGGTTGCAAAGTACGCGAAATGATGACTGCCTGATTTATCTGTCAGCGACATCAGCCTGCTCCAGCCCCCTGCTCAGCCAGGGGGCTTTTCATTTCAGGTGAACGCCAGCCAGTTTTTTCTGAGTCTGTCACAATACGCGCTTCACTTCTGCACCAGCCACTATGAGCGCACTCCACCCAAATCAAATGACCCCACTCAGCGAACAATTACAAGACAGTCAGTTCTCGCAACTGGGCGATGCTTTTTTCACGCGGCTACAGGCAACGCCACTATCCCGCCCCTACTACATCGCGCATAGCAGCCGACTGGCGCAGGAATTGGGTATCACAGAAGAGCTGATGCGAGCTGAAGAAAGCATCACCCTGCTCTCCGGTAATCAGACACCGGTACAGGTGCAGCCACTGGCCGCCGTGTATTCCGGGCATCAGTTCGGGGTCTGGGCCGGACAACTAGGCGATGGCCGCGCCATCCTGCTGGGAGCCTTACCTGACGGCGCAGGACAAGAAACAGAAATTCAGCTGAAAGGGGCTGGACTAACACCCTACTCGCGCTCAGGCGATGGACGCGCCGTGTTACGTTCTTCAATACGTGAATTTTTATGTTCAGAAGCGATGGCAGCATTAGGCATCCCGACTTCACGCGCACTCTGCCTCACAGGTTCAGCACAAATGGTCTATCGCGAAACGCCAGAAACCAGTGCTGTCGTCACGCGCACCGCAAGCAGCTTTATACGGTTTGGCTCATTTGAACATTTTTATTACCAACGCAGATTTGAAGAGCTGCGACAACTGGCCGACTTCGTCATTCAGCGCTATTTCCCTGCCTGCCTGCAGCATGAGAACCCGTATCAGGCATTGTTAACACAAGTATGCGAGCGCACTGCTGAAATGATCGCCCACTGGCAGGCAGTCGGCTTTATGCATGGCGTGATGAATACCGACAATATGTCGATACTGGGTCTGACGCTCGATTACGGGCCCTTCGGATTCATGGAAGCCTTTGATGAAAACCATATTTGCAACCATACCGACCAACAGGGCCGCTATTCCTATCGCAATCAGCCCAGCATAGGCAATTGGAATGTGTACGCGTTGGGTCAGGCTTTACTGCCGCTGATAGGCTCGGTTGAGCAGACCGAGCAAGCCCTCAGCAGCTACCGCTCAAGCTTTGAGCAACACTGGGCCAGACTGAGCAACGCCAAGTTCGGACTGGCATCCAGCCAACCCGAGGACAAAGTCCTGATTGACGACTTCTTCCAGTTATTGCAGGCTAATCATGCCGATATGACCAATAGCTTCAGGGCACTGAGCTACCTGAATCAGCAAGCCAGCGAAGCCGATCACAGCTTGAGTGATCTGTTCATAGACCGCGCCGGACTGGCACTTTGGCTGCAACGCTATCGCCAGCGCCTGGCTGCGGAAACACGGCCAGACACTGCAAGGAAAACTGCTATGCTCGCGACTAACCCAAAGTATGTGCTACGTAATTACCTGGCACAACAAGCGATAGAACGGGCGCAACAAGGGGATTTCTCAGAAATCCAACGCCTGATGCAGGTATTGCAAACGCCATTTGAAGAGCAGCCTGAGCATGAACACTATGCCGCCCTGCCGCCGGACTGGGCGGCAGACCTGGAAGTCAGTTGCTCATCCTGAATCGAATGCCTGAACCAAATAACAAGGAGGACTACGATGAAAATCAAAAAAACTGAAGCCGAATGGAAGGCCTTACTCGACCCCATGCAATTTGAGGTCACCCGTCACGCAGCGACGGAACGTGCGTTTACCGGCAAATACTGGGATCACCATGAAGCTGGCATCTATACCTGCGTTTGCTGCCAGACGCCCTTATTCGCATCAGACGCTAAATTTGATTCGGGATGCGGCTGGCCCAGCTATTTCCGCGCGCTGAACCCTGCCAATGTGAGAGAAGAGAAAGACCACTCTTTTGGCATGACGCGCACTGAGATTTTGTGTAACATCTGCGACGCCCATCTGGGTCATGTTTTTCCGGATGGTCCGCCACCGACAGGTTTGCGCTATTGCATTAACTCTGCTTCTTTAACTTTTGATCCGTTACCCTGAGCATTGCATGAAATTTCTTTTTGACGTATTTCCGGTTCTACTTTTTTTTATCGCGTTTAAATGGGGCGAAAGCAACCCGGCCATGGCGCAGGAATGGGTACAGCATTTCCTGTCTGGCTTTATCGCTGGTGGCAAGGCACCAGCAGAAGTGGCGGCCGTCATCTTTGCCACGGCAATTACCTTGCTGGCATCCGTTTTGCAAATCAGTTACCTGCTGCTGAAACGCGTGAAAGTCGATGCGATGTTGTGGGTATCATTCATCACTATCATGGTGTTTGGCGGTGCGACTATCTACTTCCACAGCGAAACCTTCATCAAGCTCAAACCCACCGTGCTGTACTGGTGCTATGGCGGCGCATTACTGCTGTCCCAGCTCATTTTCAAAAAGAATCTGATTAAAGCGGCGATGTCTGCGCAGGTGCAATTGCCTGAAACCGTATGGAGCAGACTGGGTCTGGTCTGGATCGCGTATTTCACACTGATGGGCTTAGCCAACCTGTTTGTCGCCCAACAATTCAGCACCTCTGCCTGGGCCACATTTAAACTGGTTTCACTGGTCGGCATCATGCCCGCCTTTATCATAGGCCAAAGCCTGTTTTTGTCTAAATACATCGAGGATACCGAGGCATGACACGTTTTGAAAAACTCCGTTTCAAACTGAGCGAAACTTTGCAGCCGCTCGAATGTCACTTGCAGGATGACTCTGCTGCCCACGCTGGCCATGCCGGCGCCGCCAGTGGTGGAAGTCATTACAGTGTCAAAATAATTTGTCAGCAATTTGAGGGCTTAAACCGCGTATCCCGTCATCGTCTGGTGTATGATGCCGTTGGCGATATGATGCATACGGAAGTTCACGCGCTGGCGATAGTCGCGCTTGCTCCGTCAGAGATACCGACCTAAGCAGTTCATTTATCAATCCAATTCAATATTTGTTATTTTAGGAACAGACAATGACTTTTAAACCTGCTCATTTGCTGGTAGTACTTCTCGCAACAGCTGTGCCAGCAATGGCTCAAACCCTCGCCACCGTCAATGGCAAAGCAATCCCGGCAGCACGCATCGAAGCAGTTGTCAAGCAACTCACAGCACAAGGTCAACAGGATTCGCCACAATTGCGCGCAGCCGTCAAAGAACAATTGATCGCACGTGAAGTGTTCCTGCAAGAAGCTGATAAGTCTGGCATCACCAAAAATGCTGATGTCATCGCTCAGTTGGAAATGTCCCGCCAGGATCTGATCATCCGCGCCCTGATGATAGAGCAACTGAAAAAAAGCCCTATCTCTGATGCTGACATCCAAGCTGAATACGACAAAGCAAAAACCCAGGCTGGTGACAAGGAATACCATGTCTACCATATTCTGACGGAAAAAGAAGACGACGCGAAAGCACTCATCTCTAAACTGAAAGCTGGCGCTAAATTTGAAGAACTGGCAAAACAGTCTAAGGATACTGGCTCTGCATCGCGCGGTGGCGATCTGGATTGGGCAGTACCAGCTGGCTTCCCACCTGCTTTCGCACAGGCTCTGAGCGCCATGCAAAAAGGTCAGTTCACAGAAGCACCGGTTAAGACAGATGCTGGCTTCCACATCATCAAAGTTGACGACGTACGCCCAATCAAATTCCCATCCCTGGAAGAATTGAAACAGCAAATCGTCAGTGGTATGCAACAACAAAAAGTACAGGCTTACCAGCAATCCCTGCTGAAAAAAGCAGTTGTGAAGTGATCTCAGCTTACTCAGCAACAAAAAAAGAGGCAGTGATGCCTCTTTTTTTTTGCTTTCAAAATTGCTTGATCAACGATCAGGGCAAGCAAGCATTCAACGCTACCGCCAATGAACAATGGGCTTAGGTGCAATCCGCTGCTAGGGTAGATCTCGACAAACTCTGTTCATGTGATTTACCGCCTTGTATCTCCCTATCATTTCTGCTTTTTTGTTGGGTACCCAAACACCTATTTCTTCAACAAAATCCACCCGATCCAACATGGCTGGCAGCAAGCTCAACGCCTGACGCCAATTGCGTTTGATCGACATTCAAGACCCAACCATAGTCAGCGCGACGGAGTCGGTACATTGCCATCAAGCTCAATTCTTCTGAGCCAGGCAGACGACGCTCGCCCGGCTGCAAACTGGTGACCATGAAATCTCCATCATCGCCGCTGTGCTCTATTCCTAAAGCATCCCCATATTCATGCAAGAGCGCAGAGAGCATATCCATCTTGCCATCGGCGGCGGAGCCTGCTTTGGCGATCCAGACATCCGGGTTCGAGGTTGGCAAGAACTCGTCGTTTTGATCTGGCGTGCTGTCGATGAACCAGCCGTGGCCTGCGGCGTTGGTGTCGAGGGTGATTTGGGCGGTGTTGCCAGTGCCTGTGGTTTGGCCTACTGCTGTACCTGCCAGGTCGCTGAAGTTAGTCAGTGACCCGCTGGCGTTGGCTAGCATGGCGTTTAGATTGGCTGTGGTTTGCCAGTTGGTGAAGTCATCTGTGCCCGTTGGCAGGTTCGAGGAGATTTTCCACCGCTCTTTTGGACAACGGTGGGCATCAACAACTTTTTCACCTTTTTCGTTCAAATGTTGATATGGTTGTCCTACATCCACTGACATAGTGTAATAAATTCTGACCGTAATTCCGTCAGCGCTTACATCAATTATAAACTGATCGTTTCCTACAAAATCTTCTTTTAAGTCCGGGATGTAGTTATAGTCATATTTTATAAACCGATTCTCATTTGGAAATGGTTGCCCCAATCTACCATGCTTTGGTTGTTTAATAACACGCACAGTTGTGTCTTTCCGCAAGCTCCCATCAGGATTATTACTAAAATCCATGCTCTTTCCAAGATACCGGCTCACATAGTCTCCCGCATTCAATATCGGATATACGTCTGTCGATTCAGACGACACTATTTGGCAGACACCAAACTTAAATTTAGGAGAGCTAGTATTTGTCAACAATTTGTTAGCAGCTAAATACATAACAGGTAGATCCACTGTTGATATTGGGGTATCCGGAAACCACATTTGAATATCTCCTTCGTTAAGCTGTAATTTTTCTTTCGCGTGTGCGATTGAAATAGTCATCTTCTGGGTATAAGCCTTTTCAGAAATTGGCGGGCTGGCTAACATCAACTTAGGTGTGCCAACCACTCCCCCGATGGCAACCGAATCTCTTTTAAGGCTGTAACCCGCACAAGTGGTACGCATCGCGATGCGCCGCATGGAACGTCGTTCAGCTGAATATGCCGAGTTATCGACTAGCCTGCATCTGGGTGCTACCTATGTTTTGTGATCAATTAGCTTGAGCCAACGCGTAATCATTTACAGATCAGATACATCACAGAATTTCGCATATCGGCTCACGTGGTAAAAGAGCGCCATCAGTTCACCATTCATGCTTGGGTAGTATTACCGCCCCCCTCCATTATGAGATCAAATTACTTCAAGAGGACTGCAATTTTGCGACAACGGTGCGCTTGATCAAAAGTAGAGTTTCAAAAAGTATCCCTTTAACAGAAACGCTGTCTGCAGTCCGCTTACACCATTATCGGGAACATCTGATACGCGATAAGCATGGTTTTGCGGCACATCTCGATGCGTCCTACTTTTGAGGGTTACGGCCTTGCATCAACAAACAAAAAAAACCGGGTGCTGACCCGGTTTTTTTATTGCTGATTCGACGCGAACATCGAAGTGAACAACAGATCAGCCCACCCACTTACGCGCATTGCGGAACATGCGCATCCATGGTGTGTCCTCGCCCCAGGACTCTGGTGCCCAGGATTGAACCACTGAGCGGAATACGCGCTCAGGATGCGGCATCATCACTGTGAAGCGCCCGTCCAGATTGGTCACCGCAGTAATACCGTCTGGCGAGCCATTTGGATTGTAAGGATAAGCCTCAGTGGCCTGACCTGCATTATTCACAAAACGCAGAGCGGCGCTTGCCTCGCTCTGATTGCCTGTCTGTGAAAAGTCAGCAAAGCCCTCACCATGCGCGACTGCGATTGGCGTCTGTGTACCGGCCATACCGGCAAACAGAATCGATTGCGACTCCAGCACTTCCACCATCGCAAAACGGGCTTCAAACTGCTCCGATTTATTACGCGTGAATTTAGGCCATGCCTGCGCACCAGGGATGATGGATTTCAGATTACTCATCATCTGACAGCCATTACAAATACCCAGACCAAAGGTGTCATCGCGATGGAAGAAGCCGGAGAACTGCTCAGCCATCATTTGGTTAAACAGGATGGTTTTCGCCCAGCCCTCACCCGCACCCAATACGTCACCGTAGGAGAAACCACCAACAGCGATCAGGCCCTTAAAGTCTTGCAAATTAGCGCGACCAGCGATCAGATCACTCATGTGAACGTCGACTGCTTCAAATCCAGCCTTGTGCATCACATAGGCCGTTTCGATGTGCGAATTCACGCCTTGCTCACGCAGGATAGCTACCTTAGGACGGACACCGGTTGCGATAAACGGAGCAGCAATATCTTCCTGCATATCAAAGCTGATACGTGGCTGCATCCCCGGATCATTGACATCCAGAATGCGCGCATATTCAGCGTCAGCACAAGCCGGATTGTCACGCAAACGGGCGATCTGCCAGCTGGTTTTGCTCCAGATTTGATGCAGGCTGCTGCGCTTCGCAGCGTAGATCTGCTTCACATCACGGGTAAACTCTATGCTGTCTCCGGCATTCACTTTGCCGATGATATGGCTGCAGGCACCCAGTTGATGCGCACGCAGCACATCCATTACTTCTGAACGCTGCTCAGTACGAACTTGTATCACTGCCCCCAGCTCTTCATTGAACAAAGCGCGCAGGGTCAGTTCATTTCTGCGTTCAGGAATCTGGCCGGCCCAGTTTTTCGCATCACCCTGGTCAGCCGCATGGCCGCCGTCCATCGCCAGAATATCCAGATTCACCGACAAACCAGCGCGACCCGCGAATGCCATTTCGCACAAGGTGGCATACAAACCACCGTCAGAGCGGTCATGGTAGGCCAGTAATTTATCTTCACGATTCAGAGTCTGAATCGCAGCAAAGAAAGCTTTCAGATCTTCCGGCTGGTCCAGATCTGGCACTTCATCACCGATGCGTTGCATGACTTGCGCAAAGGCAGACGCGCCCAGACGATTTTTACCACGGCCCAAATCAATCAGAATCAGGCTGGTATCGCCCTTATCGAGCTGCAATTGTGGAGTCAGTGAACGACGTACATCGTAGACAGGAGCAAAGGCAGAAATAATCAGCGACACTGGCGAGGTGACTGACTTGGCCGCACCGTCATCACTCCAGGTGGTGCGCATAGACAGGGAATCTTTACCGACCGGGATACTGATGCCCAGTGCAGGACAAACATCCATGCCTACCGCTTTCACCGTATCAAACAGCGCAGCATCCTGACCCGGTTGACCGCAGGCGGCCATCCAGTTAGCCGACAATTTAATATCCGAGATAGCCTGAATCGGTGCAGCAGCGATATTAGTAATCGCCTCGCCCACCGCCATACGGCCTGATGCCGGGGCATTGATGACGGCCAGCGGGGTACGCTCACCCATAGACATCGCTTCGCCCAGATAACCTTCGAAACTCATGGTGGTCACTGCACAGTCAGCCACCGGCACCTGCCAAGGACCGACCATCTGGTCACGCACCGTGGTCGCACCGACGGTACGGTCACCAATGGTAATCAGGAAGGATTTATCGGCCACAGTAGGCAGGCTCAGCACGCGTTCTGCAGCAGTAGCCAATTCGATACCGGTCAGGTCTATCGCTTGCAAGGTCTGAGTCTGACGTTCTACCTGACGATGCATCTTGGGCGGTTTGCCAAGCAATACGTTCATCGGCATGTCGACCGGTGCATTGCCATGCAGAGGATCAATTACCTTTAACTGACGCTCTTCGGTCGCCGTACCAACTACCGCAAACGGGCAGCGCTCACGTTCACAGAAAGCCTGGAACACAGCCAGCGATTCAGGTGAAATCGCGAGTACATAGCGTTCCTGAGATTCATTACTCCAGATTTCCTTTGGAGCCAGGCCACTCTCTTCCAACGGCACTTTACGCAAATCAAACAATGCACCGCGCTTGGCATCGTTGGTGATTTCCGGGAAGGCGTTAGACAAACCACCGGCACCGACGTCATGGATAGACAGGATAGGATTCTCATCACCGAGTTGCCAGCAAGAGTTAATCACTTCCTGAGCACGACGCTCCATTTCCGGATTGCCACGCTGCACCGAATCAAAATCCAGGTCAGCGGTATTGGTACCGGTTGCCATCGAGGACGCAGCACTGCCACCCATGCCGATACGCATACCTGGGCCACCCAGTTGTATCAATAAGCTACCGACTGGTAAATCATTTTTGTGCGTGTGTTTGGCAGAGATATTGCCGATACCGCCCGCAATCATGATGGGCTTATGGTAGCCATACACAGTACCAGCAACATTCTGCTCGTAGGTGCGGAAATAGCCGCCCAGATTCGGACGTCCGAATTCATTATTGAATGCCGCACCACCGATAGGTCCATCTATCATGATCTGCAAAGGTGAAGCAATGCGATCTGGCTTGCCATAGAACTCAGCGCTTGCTGTACCGGTATTGCAATCACCTGCGTTTTCCCATGGCTGTACCGAACCGGGGATCACAAGATTGGATACCGTAAAGCCACACAAACCTGCTTTAGGCTTAGCGCCACGCCCAGTCGCACCTTCATCACGGATTTCGCCACCGGCACCGGTAGAGGCACCCGGGAAAGGAGAAATGGCGGTCGGGTGATTGTGGGTTTCCACCTTCATCAGGATATGCGTGAGTTCTTCACTGGCCTGATAGGTATTATTCTTAGGATAGAAACGGGTGACAGATGCACCCTCGATGATAGAGGAGTTATCGCTGTACGCAACAACGGTGCCTTGCGGGTGTAATTCGTGGGTATTTTTGATCATCTGGAACAAAGACTTGTCTTGCTTTTCGCCGTCTATGGTCCAGTCTGCATTGAAGATTTTGTGGCGGCAATGTTCGCTATTGGCTTGCGCAAACATCATTAATTCGACATCGGTGGGATTACGTTTGGCAGATGTAAATGCATCAACCAGATAATCAATTTCATCGTCCGATAATGCCAGACCTAGCTCGGCATTTGCATTGATTAACGCTTGCTTACCACCACCGAGTACATCAATCGATTCCAACAGTTTTGCATCCAACTCACCGAACAGCATATTCACTTGCTGCAAATCACCGAGTACTGTCTCCGTCATTCTGTCATGTAAGGCTAAGGCAACCGCTACACGGGCCTGGGCATCGAGTGACTTCGCTTTTCCGAGCAAACTGTGCTTCATATGCACAAAGTAACTGATCCCTCTTTCGATTCGCCGTATTTGCTGCATGCCGCAGTTTCTGGCGATATCAGTTGCTTTACTGGCCCAAGGAGAAATCGTACCTACCCGGGGAATCACAACAAATATTTCACCGGTTTCTGGTCCGGCATAAGGATCACCGTAGGTCAGCAAGGCTTGCAAACGCTCCGTATCGGCAGCGCTGAGCGCAGCACTGGCATCGACAAAATGCTGGTAGCGCGCGGTGACACCGGCGATATCCGGCGCTATGCTTTGCAAACGGGAAAGAAGATTGGCGGTACGGAAACTAGACAGGGCATTAGAGCCTGGCAAAATCAACATGGCTGAGAGATAGTTGAGGCAATAGCTCGAGACAGTTCTCTCTCACTATCGCTGGTTGGATGAGAAAACCGAGATTATACTCCTTTGCTCCCCACCCACTCCAGACTACATGTATTTTTATCCGTGGAAATACCTGACTTAATTCGAGAATACCAGGGTATCCCCTGATTCCTTGGTCTTTGTTAGCTTTTTGGCATAGGGTTTATTTTGAAAATCAGCCAGATCTTCTTTCAACACCAACAATGCAACTTTGCGCTCAGCCAGCAAATCAGCAAAACTCAAATCATCGATCGCCACTGAATTTTTATGGAGTTTATTTCCCCAGTAAAGGTCATTACTGCGGATATCAACGATTCTGACGACACGCTGCAAATAAAATGGCAATGAAGATTGCTGCTCAAAAACACGGTACAACACGGCTTCATGCTGCGGCAGCGCTTGTTGCGTCCACTGTACCAACGCCCGCGTAGACACTTTCTCATCCATACCGGCTGCGACATTCAACAGCAGCGGCAGGCACAGCACAGGAATCAGCACAAATGTACTCACACCGGCTTTTGGCCATATCAATGCAATCAGCATCACGAGGAAACTGGCGCATAAAAAAATGAGCCCGACCCAACCAATGAATTCATTTCTCCCCATACCAAAGGCGAAGACTTCCGCACTGGCTGATGCAGCCTGCCCCCATCCCCAATACGCGACAGCGGCAAACAAGGCCATCAGCAAGGCCGAAGGAAACACGATAGCTGCCTTGCCGCCATAGCCCTTCTCTTCCAGCCAGAAAGCAATTTGCATGGCCATCAACGGCATCACTGTCACCAGGTAATAATTAGCTTTCGCACTGGATACCGAGAAAAACAACAAGGGCATCAGCCACCCAGCCAACAGGAAGAGATGCAAACGCTTATCGGCCGGAATGAGACGCCGGACAAACAGCAATACCGGCAACAGGAAAGACCAGGGAAAAAGGAAAATCACTACCCGTGGCAAGTAATACCACCACGCGCCGGCATAGTAATCATGCGGCTCGCGCTTACCCAGGAAGCGCAAAACATGTTCGTTAATAAAGTAAAACCAGGCGAAAATCGGTTCCGTCGCCGCTGCAACAATATGCCAGGGCGCAGCCACCAGCAAAAACACTGCAATTGCGCGCCAGTCCAGCCACAGGCCAATACCTTCCAGAATGTCACGGAAGGATGTTGCCCTCAAGACCAGATAGACGCCCAGCACGGCCGAAAACAGGATCAGTGCCACAAAGCCTTTTGCCAGCAAAGCCAGCCCCAATGCGACCGCTGCAAGGTATAGATGCTTACGTTTGCGTTTTTCCGTGTACAGATAAGCTGCCATCACTGCAGTCATCAGAAAAACCGTCAACAGCATGTCAAACATCAAGACCCTGGCCATGGCAGTCACACCCAGACCACTGACAAAGATCAGTGCGGCCATACGCCCTGACTGCGGTCGAGCCACAGACTTGGCAAACCATAAAATCAGCCCAACACAGCCCAGCCCCGACAAGGCAGGCACCAGCCGTATTACCCATTCTGATTGCCCGAAGATCCCCATAAACAGTGCCGTAAGCCAATACAGCAAGGGGGGTTTTTCCATATAGGCCAGACCATTCAGGTGTGGAATGATCCAATGTCGCCAATCGCCCGAAGCCAGCATTTCACGCGGGATTTCGGCATACAAGCCTTCATTATTATTCAGTACCGGATACGCCCCTAGCCAGAATCCGAAAAAATAAACAGCAAAGCCCCACACCAGCCACAAGGGCAGCACGGGGACTGATAATGAAGTACTTTTATTCATCCTGACACAATCTGTAATTCAGCAAAAAAAACGGCAAGCCAGATGCTTGCCGTTGCCTGGAGGTAAAATAATTTAAGCGGCTGCAGCTACATTTTTTGCCCAAACTAAGGCGGACAAGTGGGCTGCATTTACATCTTCAGCAGAAATCTTGAGCGATTCAGCCAGAGATCCCACCAACATGCTATTGAGTTCACATGCCTCTGCCAGTGCCAGATACGGGCCATACAAACCACCACGCGAGATCAATGCTTCCGTCACGACCTCAGGCAATTGTATCGAAGCCATAATCTGATCCATAGGCAAGCCCAGCAATCTATCAAGCAGAGAAAACATACCGGCAACGAATAAGTTTTCAGCTTCTGCCTTAGGCATTTTCATTTGGCCTAATAATTCAGCGAAACGACCACGTACGATCGCCGTCTCAAGCAATACGGGCGAATACCCACTGGTACTTGCTGTCGCTAATAACACCGTCAACCAGCGGTAGAGTGGACTATAACCCAACATCTGCACCGCGTGCTTCAATGATTGTACTTCAGTGCGCAAACCAAAACCGGCAGAATTGATATAGCGCAGCAGTTTATAGGCAAGTGTCGCATCGCGCTTCACGACCAACTCCAACTGTTGGATGTCAGCATTTTTTCTGACCATTTCCATCAATTGCAAAATTGTGGTCTGGGAAGGATTGAGCGCTTTGACTGCAGCATTTGGCTTTGGTGTCAAATGCAATTTACCGACAAAACTATCAAGCGAAAGTGCCGAGCAAGCATCAAAATCCTGCCAGCTTGCCACATTCCGCGCCACCATTTTGACCGAAGACTGCTTCAAAGACGCATAGACCTTGGCCTGAGAGGCGAAATTCGCTGCATTCAGTTTCACTTCGATATGCGTAACAAAGGCAAAAAAACCGCGCTCCAGAGTCGTAATCTCTGCGCCACGGAGGCAAATACCATAGCCCAGGTCACGCAAAATTTTGACTGCTGCCACATTAGCGCTATCTGCGAAGTGCTTTTTATGCAGGATCAGAACGGTGTTCTTAGGCGGGAAAAGTTTGAGTCCCTCGACTTGCAATAACTGGGGCGCTGCTTCAAGAAAGATCAGGCTGTCATCTAATAAAAAGCCTTTATCATCATCATTGAGATGACCTGCAACGAACGCCAGCAACGCATCGAGACTATCGACATCCGATTCCACAGCTGGATTATTGTTTTGCCAGGAAAACTGAAACCCTATTACTTTTTGTTTAGGATCCAGCAAAGGCTCGCGCACGATGAAGTGAGTTTCGACCATATATACAATTTTCAAAGAAGTTCCGGATTAACAGCTGAGTGCCTCGCTCACCAAATCCAGACACAGTGTTCAAGGCTGTTAAGCCTGCCGCTGCGCGGGACAGGTATCAGGCAGTCTGTCAGACTTCATAAAATTACCGCAAATTATCTTACGGCTGGTTACAACAAATGATGCATTAAAGCAACACCCATCAAGCTGACAAGTACATTGTGTAGGCCATTTGGCTATTTTTTGCAAAAAACCTCAGCACCAAAAAAACGGGCTTTGTTGTCTGCACGTATACGGACAACAAAGCCTTGTGTCAGGTTGATATCTGATTCAAGCGTGCACGCAGATTCAGCAATGCACATAGTTTGAATCAGGCTGGTTTTCCGAGTTTTTCAAAAATCTTAGTTAACTTTTCATCCAGGGTCGCAGCAGTAAAAGGTTTCACTACATAACCATTTGCACCAGCCTGCGCTGCTGCAATAATATTTTCCTTCTTCGCCTCGGCAGTCACCATCAAGACGGGCAATTTGGATAAAGCCGGATCAGCACGAATATGCTGCAACATGGTCAAACCATCCATGTTAGGCATGTTCCAGTCAGAAATGACGAAGTCGAAATCGCCATTCTTTAATTTAGCCAGACCCATTGCGCCGTCTTCAGCCTCATCCACGTTGGAATAACCCAATTCTTTGAGCAAATTCCTGACGATACGTCGCATGGTAGAAAAGTCGTCGACAACTAAAAATTTGAGATTTTGGTCAGCCATGAATTACTCCAATATTTCTTTAAAGATAGTTGTTAGTATTATCGGTCAAATTACAATTTCTGGGTGCCGAAATTGCAGAAAAGCATAAAAAACGTAGTGAGAACTACACCCTTAATGCCCGACTGCCATGCGTTGCCAAGTATTGCAGAACTTTAGCAGGCAATTCATTCAGTGGTGCAACTTCATGTGTACCTCCGGCAGCGATTGCTTCTTTCGGCATACCAAATACAACACAGCTCGCTTCATCCTGAGCAAAATTATAGGCACCTGCATTTTTCATTTCCAGCATGCCCGCTGCACCATCTTTGCCCATGCCGGTCAAAATAACCCCGACCGCATTCTTACCAGCACAAGTCGCTGCTGAACGGAACAGCACATCAACCGAGGGACGGTGCCGATTGACAGGCTCGCCCGTATCGAGCTGAGTCACATAGTTTGCACCACTCCGTCCCAGCAACAGATGAGAATGACCAGGTGCAATATACGCATGGCCTGGTAATACACGTTCGCCACCACTGGCCTCAGCCACTGAGATCTTACACAAGCCATCAAGCCGTTTTGCAAAAGAACGGGTAAATCCCTCAGGCATATGCTGGGTAATTAGAATACCAGGGCAATCCGAAGGCATCTGCACCAGGAAATTTTTAATTGCCTCAGTTCCGCCCGTCGATGCACCGATGATAATCAGCTTTTCACTGCTCGTCAGCGGATTACGCACTAACGGCAGACTTTCTTGTGCAACTTTAGCATGATCACTCGCTGCTGCTGCACGACGAATTCTGGCTTTCGACGCTATCCTGATTTTTTCAGTAATCAAATCAGCGTATTCCCGCATACCACTCTGTATGGACAGCTTAGGCTTGGTCACAAAATCCACCGCACCCAACTCTAAGGCACGCATCGTTATTTCAGAACCACGCTCAGTCAGCGAAGACACCATAATGACAGGCATGGGACGCAAGCGCATCAGCCGTTCCAGAAAGTCCAGACCATCCATCTTGGGCATTTCCACATCCAGCGTCAGGACATCAGGATTGGTCTGCTTAATGAGCTCCCTTGCAACCAGCGGATCAGGTGCCACGCCAACCACTTCCATGTCTGGCTGGCTACCGATAATTTCACTCATTACGCTGCGAATCAGAGCGGAGTCGTCAACTATCAATACTTTTATTTTCATTCTTCAAACTCCACAACCACACATTTATCACTGCCATCATTTCAGAACAAATCAACCTCTCCACCAACTGAGGTGGTCTTGAGACGGCTGGCGTAATCCTGTTCACGTTTTCTCAATGTATCGTTATGCTCGACTTTCAGCTTTTTCACAAGTACTTTGCCGGTACGTGGAAAAAAATATACTTTCCTAGGATAAATATCATTAAGATCTTCAGCAATCACCCGCATTCTCTCTGCGCGCAGGTAATCCAAAACGAATTTAGCATTCCGCTCACCAACATTGATTGCTGTAAAGCCGCGCAAAACATTACCACCGCCAAAGACCTTTGCCTCCATGTTTTCTCTTTTAGCACCGGCTTTCAGAAGCTCATTAATCAGCACTTCCATCGCATAGGTACCATAGCGCATAGAGGCCGACACCGGATTGTCGGCATCCCCCCCCGTATCAGGCAACATAAAGTGATTCATCCCACCCACGCCCGACACCCGGTCACGGATACACGCTGAGACACAGGAGCCCAACACAGTGACGATCAGCATATCCTTATTGGTGAAATAAAATTCACCCGGCAATATCTTGGCAGCATCACAATCAAATGTGCGGTCATAGTAGACATTGGTTGCAAAATGCTCTTCGCTCAAGCTCATAAACTACCTTTATGCAGGTGACTTACCGATGGCCGGCTGGCAGCCCTGGAATTTGCCAGCTCGTAAACTGTCTTTCCCTTCAACTTCAGCTCATCAGTAACGTATAAAAAGTTTTCTGAATGCCCTGCAAACAGCAAGGCATCCGACTTCATCAGCGGAGCAAATTTTTTAAGGATTTTCCCCTGAGTAGGCTTATCAAAGTAAATCATGACATTGCGACAGAAAATCGCGTCAAACTCACCGCTGACCGGCCAGCTATCTGCCAACAAGTTCAATTGCTTAAACGTGATGAGATCACGCAGTTCCTGCCTGACGCGAACCAGCCCCTCTTGCGCCCCTTTTCCCTTCAGAAAAAATTTCCTGACTCTTTCCTGCGACATTTTTTCAATCCGGTCAGCGTTATAAACGCCTCTTGCTGCAGTATTGAGAACATTCGTATCAATATCAGTCGCGATAATTTGCGCTGGCGGACGCATAGTCCCAAATGCCTCACACAAAGTCATTGCAATGGAATATGGCTCTTCACCGGTAGAACTGGCTGAACACCAGATACTGACTGGTGTCGCACACTTCTTAACGTGCTCAGCAAGTATAGGGAAATGATGTTCCTCTCTGAAAAAAGAAGTCAAGTTAGTGGTCAATGCATTGGTAAACGCCTCCCACTCCTGACTATCGTGATCGCCCTCAAGCTTATTCAGATATTCCGTGAATGAAGTCAGGCCTGTCGCCCGCAAGCGCCTTGCCAACCGGCTATACACCATCTCCTGCTTACTATCTGCCAGTGAAATACCAGCACGCTTATAGATCAATTCACGTACCCGATCAAAATCCCGCGAATTGAAGTTAAACTCTTTCGAGGACTCTGATTTCACTCTGTCTGTCATAGTTGCGCACCCAGGTAATTAGTCAGGAGCAAACTCAGAACTCCTCCCAGGAGTCATCGTCGGCACTATTTTTTGTTAGTTTTTTGGGTGAATTACTTTCTGCACTCACCTGAGGTATCGCTTTTTTCGCCGGCGCCTGCACTTTTACTTCACGCACGGCAGGTCTGGCCGAAGCGCTCATGACATTGCCTGTATTTAACTTAAATACACTGACAGCCTGTGCGAGCGAAACCGACTGCTCTTCCATACTCTCAGCTGCGGCGGCAGCCTGCTCGACCAGAGCAGCATTTTGCTGGGTCATTTCATCCATCTGAGTAATAGCAAGATTGACCTGCTCAATGCCGGAACTTTGTTCCTGGCTGGCAGCGGTAATTTCACTCATGATGTCAGCAACATGCTGAACGCTGGTCACAATCTCGTCCATCGTTTTTCCAGCTTCGTCGACCAGCTTACTACCCTGATCTACTTTATCGACCGAATCACCGATCAAAGACTTGATTTCCTTTGCAGCGCTGGCACTGCGTTGCGCGAGATTTCTAACCTCAGCTGCAACAACCGCAAAACCACGCCCTTGTTCACCTGCACGTGCTGCTTCAACCGCAGCATTCAGTGCCAGAATATTGGTCTGAAAAGCGATGCCGTCGATCACACCAATAATATCAACGATCTTACGTGAGCTATCCTTAATCGATCCCATGGTTTCGACCACCTGACCGACTACTGCACCGCCTTTTACAGCAACATTCGTCGCAGACACAACCAGTTGATTAGCCTGGCGCGCATTGTCTGCATTCTGTTTCACCGTGCTGGTCAATTCCTCCATAGAAGAAGCAGTTTCTTCCAGTGAGCTAGCCTGGGATTCTGTACGCTGGGACAGATCGGCATTTCCTGAGGCAATTTCTTGTGCGGCCACAGTAATCGTTTCGGTACCAGTCCTGACCTGTCCGACTGTGGCGGCCAGATTGTCATTCATATTTTTGAGTGCAATCAATAACTGCGCAACTTCGTCACTACCCTCAACTTCTATCGTACTCCGCAAATCTCCACTTGCGACAGTTTCAGCAAGCTGCAGCGACTCACTCAATGGCTTGGTAATACTTGCAGTTAGCATCCACGCAACCAAAGCACCGAAAGCAACCGAAGCAATGAGTACGACAAACAGTAAGTACGAGAGTCTGGTTCCCGTGCGGGCTGCATTTTCAAATGCAGTTTGGGCAGCTACTGTCTGCAGATCAACCAGTTTATTTATCTCCTGTATCGATTTGCTACTGAGTGGCTCAAGTACCGAAGTGATGACCTTGACCGCGCCTTCACCATTGAAGGCCAGAGCCTGTCCGACCGCGTCTTTGAATGGTTGTTCGATTTCCTTATCTATTCTCGCTACCTCAGCCAGAATTTTCTTTTCATCCTCAGACAAGCCCAGGCTGACCAGCTTTACTTTTGATTCTTCATACAGTTTTCTTTGCGCCTTGACCTTGCCTTCTTCTTTCTGCATTTCGCCGACATCCGATTGAATGCCAATGTTTCGCATGGCGATCCCACCCTCATATACCGAGGTTTTCATCGCATTCGCCAATAATTGCTTTTGGTTTGCAACGCTCAAACTATCGGCCATCTCTTTACGACTTGATGCATTCATCGCATTAACGATCAGCATTACCACTGTGACAGCACCGAGAATCAGAGCGAAACCCGCTCCCAAACGTGTGCCAATTTTTAGATTACGCAAATTCATCGCAGTCTCCTCGCCATGTAGTATTTTCTAATTTGGACAAGTAATAATTTAACTGGCGTGATCGACCAAGCCCATTTCAGGACTGGACATCAGCTTATCGATCTCAACCAGGATCAGCATACGGTCTTCCAACGTTCCGAGGCCTATCAAAAAGTCAGTACTGAATGTGGTTCCCATTTCTGGTGCTGGCCTGACCTGCCCTGGCATCAGCGTTGTTACATCCGACACGCTGTCGACTACCATACCAACAATTTTTCCTTCGATATTCAGGATGATCACTACAGTAAACTGGTCATAGGATGGCGTACCAAGATTAAATTTGATACGCATATCCACCACAGGAACAATGTTGCCTCGCAAATTGATCACGCCTTTCAAAAAATCCGGCGCATTGGCGATCCTGGTCACGGCCTCATAGCCCCGAATTTCCTGCACCTTCAGGATATCTATCCCATACTCCTCATTTCCCAAAGTAAAAGCCAAAAACTCATGTCCGGCGACATCGACAGCACCGCCTTCTTCAGAAGTATTTGCATCGTTTTGAAATTGAGTTGCTTGAGTCATCATATGTCCTTCAAAAAATCTTTGTAGTCAGTTGTAATTATTTACCAGAGCGGAGTAACGCAGGCACATCCAGAATCAAGGCAACGCCACCATCTCCAAGAATGGTGGCGCCAGAAATGCCTGGCACTTTCTTATAGTTCGATTCGATATTTTTTACGACGACCTGTTGCTGCCCTACGAGATCATCGACAAATAAGGCTGCTTTTTTACCATCAACCTCAACAATCACGACTATGCCGTCAGAGGGCTCTAAAAATTTTGGTTCAAGCGCAAACATCTTATGCAGTGCAACCAATTGCAGGTATTCATCCCTGACCTTAATCACTTTCCCCTTACCATTGACTTCTTTCACATCGTCCGGTGCAGGCTGCAGAGACTCGACCACATAACCAAGTGGAAGTATGTAAATTTCTTCACCCAACTTGATCGACATGCCGTCGAGAATCGCGAGTGTGAGAGGCAAGGAAATCGTTATCGTGGTTCCAAACCCGCGCGCAGAGCGTATATCCACCACCCCACCCATCGCAGCGATATTACGTTTGACCACATCCATTCCGACGCCGCGACCCGAAACGTCAGTTACTACATCAGCAGTAGAAAAGCCCGGCGCAAAAATCAATTGCCATACTTCAGCATCAGTCATACTGTCGCTGACAGACAATCCATTTTGCTTTGCCTTCGCGAGAATTTTCTCTCTGTGTAAACCGCCGCCATCATCACTGACCTCAATGACGATGTTGCCGCCTTGATGCACCGCTGATAAAGACAAGCGGCCGGTTTCGGTTTTACCGGCACTGACACGGGCTGCCGGCATTTCAATGCCATGATCGATACTGTTTCTGACCAGGTGAGTAAGCGGATCAACAATACGCTCGATTAAGCCTTTATCCAGCTCTGTCGAAGCCCCATAGGTAACAAATTCAACTTTCTTACCCAGCTTATTGGCCAGGTCACGCACCATGCGCGGGAAGCGCGAGAACACATAATCCATCGGCATCATGCGGATAGACATAACAGCTTCTTGCAAGTCACGTGTGTTACGCGTCAGGTGGGCAACACTGCTGAGCAGCCGTTCGTTCTCAATCGGATCCAGAAGCTGGGTGCGCTGTTCCAGCATCGCCTGGGTAATCACCAGCTCGCCGATCAGATTGATCAGTTGATCAACCTTTTCTATCCCAACCCTGATCGTGGTGGATTCCTGGCTGGCAGTTGGTTTTTCAATTTCTTTTTTGACGGCAGCTTTCTTCTCTGCACCCGAACTGGTCACCGCAGGTAGGGCCGGCGCCACCGGTGCTGCGACACTTGCGGCTGCCGCTGCTTCACCTTCCAGCGGCGGGAACATTGCGTCCAATGGTTCAAAAAAACCGTAGCCCAGTTCGTCTTCACTGAGCTGCACCTCAGCCGCAGGTCCTTCGACCGCCTCTTCAGATATTTTCAGACAATCCGGATTTAAGATGAAAGAGCAGATAGAGATAATATCGTCTTTACCTTCATTGGTTTGCAAATGCAAGACCATGCCATCCCGGACTTCAGACTCACGACTGATTTTTCCCAATAAACCCAACTCGGACATCAGCGCATTCGCATCAGCGTCACTGACGGCAGGTAACTCTATCCTGAATGCGGAATGGAAAGTGGTATATTGATGTTCGTCTTCTACTAAGCTAAGTGCTGGTTTAGGTGGTGGTGCTGCAGCATCGTCCTGCGACAAAGACTGCAACAGCATACGGACATCGGCTACCGCGTCCTGATCAACCGGAGAGCCCAAACGATGCCCATCAAGCTGCATCTTGAGCACATCTTTTGCCGACAAAAAGGCATCCACATGCTCGGCTGTTAAGGCCATTTCGCCTTTGCGGATTTTATCTAACAGGGACTCAAGGACATGAGTCACTTCGGTCATGTCGTTCAAACCAAAGGTGGATGCCCCACCCTTAATGGAATGCGCAGCCCGGAAAATGGCATTGAGATCTTCCGGATCTGGCGAAGCTACATCGACCGCAAGCAGCAATTTTTCCTTCTCGGCCAAAAGCTCTTCTGCTTCATCAAAGAAGACCTGGAAAAACTGACTCATGTCAATCGTCATTATTACACTCCGAGATTTACATTAATGCGAAACAAGCCATGGCTTACTTAGCCAATCACTTTTTTCACAACTTCTGTTAGCTTCTGCGGGTCGAAAGGCTTGACCAGCCAGCCATTCGCACCGGCGGCCCGACCCTTTGCTTTCATATCATCACTCGACTCGGTTGTGAGCATCAGAATAGGCACTCTTTGATATGTAGCAAGTCCACGTAAGGATTTAATCAAAGTCAGACCGTCCATGCGCGGCATATTCTGATCAGTCAGCACCAGATCAACGACTTGATTTCTGGCTTTTTCCAGCCCGTCCTGTCCATCTACAGCTTCAATCACCTGATAGCCAGCAGCCTTGAGGCTGAATGCAACCATTTGTCTTAACGATCCTGAATCGTCAACAGCTAAAATTGTCTTGGCCATAATTACTCCATCTACGAATGAAAGGCCCAATAGCTTGGGTTTCGCACAAAATTAAAATAATTCAATATCACCGCTATCCAGATGCTTCTGGTGAACTGCCTTCCTTAACAAACTCTGCAAATCTGCGCTCTGCTTATCAAGTCTTTGCGTTGTTTCCTTGAGCAGAGATTCCAGATCTTCATTCTCAGACTCAGTGGAAATATCATCACCAACCACACCCAGGGTCACCAATACTTCACGCAATCCCTCACAGCGCTGCATCGTTCTGGAAATAAGCTGACTGGTCAGGTCCTGAAACTGCAGGCAGGTCACAGCGGAATTAATATGTGAGGCAATTTCACTCTGTATAAGCTTGAGACGGTCAACACTTTCATTGGTCACCGCACCTGAGTTAATGATCAGATTGATTTCATCCTGCTCTTTGATTACGGCAGAATGCAGAGACATGAAACTGATACCCAGTTTCTCTATTGCCTCACCCAGTAACAAAGCCGTCTGAGCGAGGTCCGTTTCCACCTCGGATAAATGCGCACTGCTGTGATCAGAGACACCTGACAGCAGTTGTTTTACCTGGGGACCGAGCATTTTCTCTTTGGACATCTTGAGCATCCCGTATGCGTAAAATAAACAAGCGATGCAAACTTAAAGGTTACTTTGTACCTTTTACTGTCACTTCTGCTTTTGAATCTGATTGACTGGTTACTTCGACCGAGCCGCCATCCTGAGAAGCCGACTCTTCTGCTTTTTTATTCATCACGATGATGCTGATTCTTCGATTAACCGGATTGTAGGCATCCTGCTTATCAAACAACACCGATGAGGACAGCCCAACTACGCGCAGTACCTTAGACTCGTCCATACCACCGTAAATCAGTTCGCGGCGCGATGCATTAGCACGATCCGCTGACAATTCCCAGTTGCTATACCCCTTCTCACCTAAGCCATAGGGAGTTGCGTCGGTATGACCGGATAAGCTGATGCGATTTGGCACCTCATTCAGCGCCTTACCAATCTCATGCAAAATTTCACGTGTATAGGGTTGCAGATCTGCCCTGGCTAACGCAAACATGGGTCGGTTCTGCTCGTCCACCATTTGAATGCGCAAACCTTCGGTCGTAATGTCCAACAGCAGTTGTTTTTTATACTGCTTCAAGGTTGGATTCGATTCAATCACTGCCTCAATTTTTCCTTTGAGATTCTTCAGCCGCTCCGCCTCTTCTTTTGCGAGCGCGGCTTCCGCTGCCTGCAGGTTATATGTTTTTTTAGATGATTCAATATCACCCTTGCGGTTCTGGCCCTCTCTCAAGCTGAGATCCTTACCGCCACCTTTAATCACGCTGGAGCTATCACCGCTTCCATCTCCGCCAGCCATCGCGACCTTCAATGGGGTCTGAAAATATTCAGCAATACCCTGCAGGTTTCCCTTTGCCGTTGAACCCAGCAACCACATCAACAGAAAAAAAGCCATCATTGCCGTTACAAAATCGGCGTAGGCGATTTTCCATGCACCGCCATGATGACCACCGCCAGCTTTTTTAATACGCTTGACGATAATTGGCCTGAGTTCCTCATTTGCCATCGCACTACCCCAGAAGACTTTTTATTATTTTGATTTAGACTGCTTAATATGTTCTTCCAGCTCACTAAAGGTTGGTCTTTCGGTTGAATACAGCACTTTACGACCAAATTCGACAGCCAAAGCTGGCGCATACCCATTCAGACTGGCAAGTAAAGTGACCTTAATGCACTGAAAAGTTTTCGAGGCCTCATCATTTTGCTGCTCGATCAAACTAGCCAGTGGGCCAACGAAACCATACGCAAGCAAAATACCTAGAAATGTACCAACCAAAGCTTTAGCAATCAGAATCCCCAATTCAGCCGGAGGAATGCCAACCGACTCCATTGTATGCACCACCCCCATGACCGCAGCCACAATACCGAATGCCGGCAAGCCATCACCTAACTTCGCGATAAAGTGGGCCGGCACAGCAGCTTCATGATGATGCGTTTCGAGTTCGTTATCCATCAGATTCTCGATCTGAAATGCATCCATATTTCCGGATACCATCAAGCGCAGATAATCACAGATAAACTCCATCAGATGATGATCATGAACGATCAAACCATACTTGCTGAACAAAGGACTGTCGTCAGGCTTCTCAATATCACCTTCGATTGACATCAAGCCTTCTTTTCTCACCTTAGTCAGCACGTCAAACATCATGGTCATCAATTCCATGTAAAGTGCCTTGGTGTATTTTGAGCCTTTGAATACGGTGGGAATGGCTTTCAATGACGCCTTCAAACTCTTGGCATTATTCCCAACCAGCGCTGCACCAACCGCAGCCCCACCAATCATCAACAATTCAAGCGGCTGAAACAATACGGCCACATGGCCGCCTGACATAACGAAGCCACCAAACACCGACCCCATAACAACTAAATAGCCAACGATGACTAACACGGAACATTACTCCCTGAAGGAAAATCAAAGCATAAATCACTTACGTTTATCATATCAGTCCAACCCAGAGGAAGCATGAAAAAACGCGGGAATTTCTTGCGAAAAACTAAAAAATTTCCAGAAACCAACAGCAAGAAACCAAAATTCACATTTTCCAGCCGTATAAATAAATTTCCTCGTATCCACACTGTATTGCAAAATCCGGCTTTCTTCCATGAACAACAAACTCATAACTGATAAATATTGTTCCAGGCAACATTTCCTGCTGCACTTTTTCCCACAAACCCGACATCACCACCGGCGACAAATAGGCATACACCACATCAAATGCAGCCAAGTCGATTTCTTCATAATTGCCAAAGTGGATGCGAACATTTGCCTCGTGCCGCAACTTCGCCCTACACCAGCTGACAATAAAGGGAAACAAAGCCAGCTCAATTCCGGCATATCTATATCGCGGAAATTTTTCAGCCAAACCCAAAAGCACCCCACCAAAACCAGACCCAACGTCCAGCACGGACAGTGATTTTTCAGGACTCAATTGTTGCGCCAGCATTTCTACTGCGCGATGAGGTGAAGGATAGTAAGGCACGCGACTAAACAAAGTCGCGCCGCAGATGGCAAACAAAAGCAAAAAGAGAATAAGATAGAGCTGAGGATTCAGCTGTAAAGAGGTAGCCAACCAAACGAGCCAGGGAAACAACGCCTCAATGACGCACCACCACCAGTCCAAGCGCAGAATATAGGCAGCCAGCGCCGCTGCGCAAGAAAGCGCAATAACAAAATAAAGAGGATAAATCGGGACATTCAGCGTGCGATGTATCAGGCTCACTGAAATCAGCACAAGAAAGAAACAAATTAATTGAACGAACAGTGCAGCCAGCGCCACCGGAATCAGGGGCTGACGATCCGGGGTGAGCTTGAACAAGTCAGATAAAAAACGGAACTTAAGCAATCCACCCCCAAATTAGACTCAGGCAACCATTGCCATCTCCGCATCTTTCGCTTTTTTCGTTTTGCCAGCGCGGGATGGGACATGACACAGGCCACAGCGATACTGATCATGTAAATCAAGTGAGTGTGCAACGAAATGACCACCACATTCACTGCAGCGGGCAAATGTTAACATTTTTCCCTCAAAAAATCGAACCAAAGTCCAGGCGCGCGTCAGCGATAACAAAGCATCATCAGGATTCAGGCAGCCGACCTGCTCCAAGTAAAGCTTGTAGGACTTAACAACAGCCTCGATGCCGGTGATTTCAGCGTGTTCATTGAGGTACTTATAGATATTCATGAACAGCGATGAATGAATATTCGGCTGCCAGGTCACGAACCAGTCGGTCGAAAAAGGCAGCATTCCCTTTGGAGGAGAAACGCCCTTCAACTCCTTGTAGATTTTCAATAAGCGTTCGCGAGACAGAGAAGTTTCCGACTCAAGCAATTGTAAGCGCGCACCCAACTTAACCAGTTCTATTGCCAACTGAATCTCATTAGCTTCATTTACAACACTTTTGATCGCCATGTTCGCCTCACTCTTTATATTCAAAAAAGAAATTAATGAATTTCTTCAACTGGCTGACCAGCCATCAGGATGGCTGCATGGGAGTGTGCCAAAGCACGTTCTTTGTTGTAATTGGTCAACATGCAGAGAATCGCGCTATCTTCGAAACGGAAGCGGGCAAGCATCATATTGGAGCCTGCCAACTTCAGTATCTGAGAGTTATTCAAACCCTCAATCAGATCTGCAATTTCTTTACCTATTCCCAGACGGAAAATTGCAGTCGCTTTATCAGCACGTATCATTTGCTGAGCAAGCATCAAGTAGCTTAAGTTTGCATCGCGAATTTCCGCCATCATATCGTTCTGTGTCATTTCCACACCCTCCAGTCCATTTTTCAAGACAAGTTCATTGCCGTTGAGACACATTGTGCTTGGACGAAAAAAACCGAGGTATAGGCAAAAGTAGATATTTACGGACGGAATACAACGAAAGCGCGCATAGGAGATTAACCTACACACGTAAGACATTCTCTATTTTGTTTAAAACAGAGAAAAATTGAATTTTTTAACCAACAGCAAGAAAACAAAAAATAATCTTAATAAAACAAAGACTTATCTTAAATAAGGCAGCTTTTTAGTTTTCTCTCATTACTATTAACGGCACTAAAAACGAGAACTTTAGGGTTAATCGCAAAAATTTTTAAATATTTTTTCCTACAGTTTGATAACGGCAGGGAATAAAAAAACTTTAGGGCAACTGTCGTTTTTTTGATGGGAATTTTGCGAAAGTGATGGAATTTGGTTCAAAAATAAAAAAATCGCAACTGAACTTAGCTCAGTTGCAATTTTTAAATATGGCCATTTGAAGCTTTTTTCCTGAGGCACTTAAAAGGTCTTGGGATACTTCCATATCACTTACGGCGACATTATCCCGTCCATAAAGGCGAAAAGCTAATGGTACAGACGGCCTTTATTGCAAACGCCACAAACAATCCTGCTTACCTTGCTTATCTAAACCTGCCAACAGTTTTTCATGCTCATCCAATTCAGTCGCGTCAGCTGCAATGCAAACCATGTCGTCAATCGCAAGTGCTTCGACTGGCAAATCAACAACAACTTGCACAACCTCTTCTTCTATGTCGATCGCAAAGCTATTCTGCCCGCGCGACATTGCCAAAAAAACATCGGCCAGCAACTCCGCATCCAGCAAAGCGCCGTGCAGTTTTCGATGTGAGTTCGAAATTTCATAACGGTCGCACAAAGCATCGAGGGAGTTTCGCTTTCCTGGATGTAACTCCTTGGCCTGAACCAGGGTATCGGTGACATGGCTGACATGATCGGCAAAATTTCCCAGACCGATTCTGGCAAACTCTGCATTCAGAAATGCTACGTCAAACGGCGCATTATGAATAACGACTTCTGCACCACGAATGTATTCACAAAACTCTTGCGAAATCTCTGCAAATTTGGGCTTATCCGATAAAAACTCAGTCGTGAGTCCATGCACTGCGAGCGCACCCTCTTCTGAATCGCGCTCAGGATTAATGTACTGGTGGAAATTATTACCGGTAAGTTTGCGATTAATTAATTCAACGCAACCAATCTCAATGATACGGTTGCCATCACGCGGACTAAGGCCGGTGGTTTCCGTATCAAGGACAATTTGCCTTAATTGTTGTTCCATACGTTTTTCCCTGATTCATCAAAAACCCAATGCAGACTTATCTTTGCAGTTGAATCCTGATCAAAAAACTTTGCATTCATACCCACTCGGGCTGCATATATTAAGTCAGCTCCCACTGATACGAATGGTAATTCACTCCTGACCCAAAAAGGTATATTCAAAGACTGGAAATGACTTTTCATATCACGGGTAGGCCTGTCGATTGCCAGCTTCATGCGCTCACCACCTCGGCGCAAATGTAAAACCAAGGAGCACTGAGACAGCCATTCGGGCGCCAGTCCCTGTTCGGCAGTCTTAAAATACAACACGCCACCGTAGGCCGGAAATGCCAGACTGGACTCACCTTTCCAAGTAAAGCTGACCTCATCCAAACCAGACAAGCTACCCTCGACTTGCTGGAGGTAGACCGCGGCCCGATAGCGGTGCAGCACATGCTCGCCGCAATGAATTTCTATACGCGCATCCGTTTTTGCATAAAAAAGCTGCTTAAACATTTCCTGCAGTCTTGCAGTTGATGGCAGACGCACGCCTTGCTGACTTAACCAATACCTGAAAACATGGGCTGCCCGGCTTTCACCAAGCGCCACCAGCCTGGGAACCAGCAACTGGCTATCCTCTGTACACTGAATCAGATCTGAGGCTGCCATTTCCTCAATCAAATCCCGTGCTGCACTGACATGTCTGGCACCACGCGACATGCGCGCAGCAAAGCCAGGGTAAATTTCCTCAAGCACAGGCATCACTCTGTGTCTTAACGCATTTCTGCGGTAACGCACATCCGCATTTGACTCATCTTCCACGAAGGCTAGCGCATGCAAGCACTGGAATTGCTCCAACTCCTCACGACTGGCTTCCAGCAAAGGGCGGACGATCATCAAAGCCGGATCGCCCAGCAACCCAGGCGCTGCATTCGACAAATCCATCCCGGACAATCCTGCCAGGCCAGAGCCGCGCAACATTTGCATCAGTATTGTTTCCGCCTGATCATCCTGGTGATGTGCGGTCATCAAGTGGCTCACACCGTGAGTGATGCAAAGCTGACCGAGCGCGGCATATCTTTCCTTGCGCGCCCCAGCCTCAAGCCCGAGCCCGGAAGTCAAATCCACAGTCACTCTGATGGCATGAAAAGTAATTCCCAGTTCGTCACACCTTGCCTCACAATGTTTGAGCCAGTCATCCGCATTCGGACTTAATCCGTGATGAACGTGGAACGCAAACAGAGGAATTTGGTGCTGGCGACTATACGCATGGGCCAGGCTTAGCAATACGGAGGAATCCAGACCGCCGCTATAAGCGACGGCCAGGCTGAGCGCTTGATTAGCACTGCTTTTCTGAAGACAAGAACCTAGGACATCCGAAAATTTGCGTCTGAGCGCAATTTCATTCTTGTCAGATTTCATTCAGTAACTTTAGTTTCCTTAAACTTGCCATAGCTCATGAGTTTTTCATGACGGGCAGACAACAAATCCTTAGTCTTCACTCCCTGGAACTGACGCAGGGTATCCGCGAGTGCACGTTTGACCAGTGCGCACATTTGCTTAGGATCACGATGTGCACCACCCAAAGGTTCATTGATAATTTTATCGATGAGACCCATCGCTTTCAACCGGTGTGCCGTCAGGCCCAGTGCTTCAGCAGCATCGGAGGCACGGTCAGAAGTCTTCCACAGTATTGATGCACAACCCTCAGGAGAAATCACCGAGTAGGTTGCATATTGCAGCATCAACACGGCATCACCGACCGCAAGCGCCAGCGCACCGCCGGAACCACCCTCGCCGATTATCGTCGTGATCAACGGGACTTTTAATTCAGCCATCACGTACAGATTATGACCAATCGCCTCCGACTGACCACGCTCTTCCGCATCAATCCCAGGCCATGCACCGGTCGTATCAACAAAGGTAAATACCGGAATATCGAATTTTTCAGCCAGCTTCATCAGGCGCATGGCTTTACGATACCCCTCAGGCTTAGGCATGCCAAAGTTACGCAAAGCACGTTCTTTGGTGTCACGCCCCTTTTGATGCCCCATCACCATACAGGCCTGACCGTTGAAGCGAGCCAGACCACCAACGATGGACTGGTCGTCAGCAAAACTGCGGTCGCCATGCAATTCATGAAAATCAGTAAATATCTGATTGATATAGTCCATCGTATATGGACGCTGCGGGTGACGGGATATCTGAGAAACCTGCCAAGGAGTCAACTTAGCATAGATGTCCTTGGTCAACATCTGACTTTTCTTAGACAATCTGTCGATTTCTTCCGAAATATCTACAGCAGAGTCATCTTGAACAAATCGCAGCTCTTCAATTTTTGTTTCGAGTTCTGCAATGGATTGCTCAAAACTCAGGAATGTCGTTTTAGTCATCGTGCCTCCTTCAATCTACACGAGTTAAAAATGCGAAGAAACATCTGCTTATCACCAATGGCCATAATGGCCATCATGGCGCACTCTCAAAGAGTGTAGCAACACCACAAAACAAGAAAAAACACAGATGAATCTTAATATACTTGCCACTCAAAGGAGACTGAAGAATCAGAATCCATTAAGACGGACAAGATTAAATATCAAAAGCAGGCTATCTGTCCAGCTTAGAATACTTCCTCGGGATGAGATTCTGCTATCTGCCCTCTTCTGCACGCATTTCGCAAGATTTAAAAAATTACCACGTTCTGCATGTGTTCAATTTATTAATTCCATCGAAACACCCAATGCTGGCTACTTCTTTGATAAGATGTGATTTTGTGTGCTACCGTTTAGCATTACAGCCCTCGCGTTCAGACTACTAAAATGATTACAAGCCAGAACACTATGCGTCATCTCCTGAAAAGTATTTTTATCACCTCCTCTCTGGCACTGGCATTGGCCTCTTCATCCGCCAGCGCCGATGAGGCCGCTGACATCGGTAAGTTACTGCGCGCCGGGCAGACCTCGGAAGCCTTGCAAAAAGTCGATGCAGCATTGGCCAGCAAACCCAAAGATGCGCAGATGCGCTTTTTGCGCGGCCTGATATTGACTGAGATGAACAAGTCCGCTGAAGCGATCACTGTTTTTACTAAACTGACCGACGACTATCCGGAGCTTCCTGAACCCTACAATAATCTCGCCGTGCTGTATGCAGCGACAGGTCAATATGACAAAGCGCGTGCGTCGCTGGAAATGGCCATACGCACCAATCCAACCTATGGTACTGCACATGAAAATCTGGGTGATGTGTATGCCAAACTGGCCAGTCAGTCCTACGACAAGGCACTGCAACTGGACTCTGGTAACGCAACTGCCAAGCTAAAACTGACCTTAGTGAAAAATTTGGTTGGCAATACCACAGGCGGCACCAATCCTAGAAACAACCCGGCTCCGGCAACTGCAGTGACCGCGGCTGCGCAGGCAAAACCAAGCCATGTCGTCGCAAAAACCGATCCTGAACCAGCTAAAGCAGAGAACAATCCCGCCAAAGCTAAGCCCGCTGTAGCAGCAGCGCCTGCTCAGGACAAGGATGAAGATGATGTCATGCGCGCCGTGGAAAAATGGGCGAAAGCATGGAGTAACCAGGAAACTGACAGCTATTTAGCCCACTATGCCAAAGACTTCCAGACACCAAAAGGCGAAAGCCGCAAAGCCTGGGCTGAAGAGCGTCGCAGCAGAATTGAAGGCAAAGGTCGCATCAACGTCAAGGTAGAAAGCGCCAAAGTCAGCGTTGACGGTAACTCAGCAACCGTCAAATTCCGCCAAATTTATACTTCAGACCGGCTGACCGCGAATAGTCGCAAAGTGCTTGCAATGACCAAGCAAGACGGTAAGTGGCTGATCAAGCAGGAGCGCGCAGGTAGCTGATGTTTTCTGCAGTACTGAAAAATGCTTTACTTATTAAGAGAGTAAAGCTGCGCCCTGTCGCTTCCATTTTCTTATTCTCACTTGTTTTGCTGACTGGCATGCATGAGGCGCATGCTGCCCGCCGCAGCAAATCAGACACGATAGAGCCACCTTCCGGTGTGAGCCTGCCCAATCCGGATCTGTTGCTGATTGAAACCGTACGGGCACTCTCTAATAATCAGCTCTCAATCGCTCAACAAAAAATTGATGAGCTGGTTGCGGCCTATCCGCACTTTCAATTGGCGCATCTGATACGTGGTGATTTGCTGTTGATGCATACCCGTCCGCTACAAGGCTTTGGCAGCGCGGCCAATAGCCAGCCAGAAAAGCTCAAGGAGTTGCGCGATGAAGCTGCTGCCCGTATCCGCGCCTATCAACAGCGTCCGGCTCCAGAGGCGATTCCCAAGGTATTAATTCAACTCAAGGAAGACCAGAAACAGGCTTTAGTGGTCGATGCAAAACGCTCCCGCCTCTATGTTTATGATAATCAGTCAGGCTTGCCTAAACTGGTCAGCGACCATTACATCAGCCAGGGCAAGTTCGGCATAAATAAATTCAAAGAAGGTGATCAAAAAACACCTATTGGCGTTTATTACATCACCAGCAGATTATCTGGCAGTAAGCTGCCTGACTTTTATGGGCCCGGCGCACTGCCGCTGAATTATCCTAACGAATGGGACAAGGTGAATGGCAGAGGTGGCAGCGGCATCTGGCTGCACGGAATGCCTTCTGCTAACTTCAGCCGCCCGCCGCTGGCATCTGACGGCTGCGTTGTATTGACCAACCCGGATTTTCTGCGCATCGCGGCAACCATAGACATAGGCAGAACCCCTGTCATCATTTCAGATCAGCTGGAATTCATCTCAGCACAGCAATGGCAGCAAGAACGGCATTCAGCCAACAAACTGCTGGAAGATTGGCGCCTGGATCTGGAAAGCCAGAATGTAAACCGGATATTTGCTAATTACTCGCGCAATTTCAAATCCGCCCAAAGCGAAGATTTAAATGCCTGGTTCACCAAACAACGACCATCCTGGGAAGGCTGGACCGCACCGATTGTTCGCTTAAAGGACATTACCCATTTCCGCTATCCGGGTAAAGATGAAATACTGGTCTCTACTTTTACCATGGAACTGAGTTCCGGCAAGTCAAAGATGAGTAGCAGGAAGCGTCAGTATTGGATCAAAGAATCCAATAAATGGCGCATCATTTACGAAACAAATGTCTGATGTACAGGAGATAAGCATGAAACAGCTTTATAAAAAAATCAGTTTGGTGTTTGCCGTGACTGCCGCACTCAGCGCGCCAGCTGCATTTGCGGAAAATTTGCCCAAAGTCGCCTTTAAGACCAATATGGGCGAAATCGTAGTGGAGCTTTATCCGGAAGCAGCGCCGGTCACGGTTGATAATTTCCTCAAATATGTCAAAGCCGGCCAATACAAAGGAACGATTTTTCACCGCGTTATCAATAACTTTATGATACAAGGTGGCGGCTACGATAAAAATTTCAAAGAAAAGCCTACCCGCAAACCTATTCCACTGGAGGCTCGCGCTGCCCTGGAAAAGGGCTTGAAAAATGATGTGGGCACCATTGCAATGGCGCGCACCGAAGATCCAAACTCAGCCACGGCGCAGTTTTATATCAATGTCAAAGACAATGACTTCCTGAATCATCAGATTCTGCCCGATGGTGATCCGGTTGAATTCCTCTACCGTGGCAACAACACAGTTGCACCAAGAGCCAAGGCATTACTGGCCACGGCAGGCTACACACCATTCGGTAAAGTGATCAAAGGCATGGATGTCGTGGAAAAAATCAAAGGCGTGGAAACCGGCGATTCCCACATGATGCAAAATGTCCCGAAAAAAGACATCATCATAGAATCCGCTACTGTAATAAAATAACTTTCTTTTCATCACCTAATTAATCACCCGATTAATCACCAGATTATTTACCCAATTAAGGACAATTATGGCCGTTCTTCTGACTACGAACCATGGCAACATCACTATCGAACTCGATGCTGAAAAAGCACCGAAAACTGTTGCCAACTTCCTCTCCTACGTTGAATCCGGTCACTATGCCGGTACGATTTTCCATCGCGTAATCGACGGCTTTATGATACAAGGCGGCGGTTTTGAGCCAGGCATGAAGCAAAAAGACACGCAGGCGCCTATCGAAAATGAAGCTAATAACGGCTTGAAGAATGCCTTGTACACGATTGCAATGGCACGTACCAGTGCACCGCACTCTGCATCCGCTCAGTTTTTCATCAACACCAGCAACAACTCCTTCCTCGACTACCCAGGTCAGGATGGCTGGGGCTACTGTGTATTCGGCAAAGTAACTGAAGGCACTGAAGTCGTTGACAAAATCAAAGCCGTCAAAACAACACGTTCCGGCATGTTTGCCGATGTGCCAGTTGAAGATGTTGTGATCCAAAAAGCAGAAATCATCTGATCAATGACAGCCGGATCCCAAGTATCAGGAGACGGAGCACCAGCAACGCAACCAGATCTGGTTGCGTTGTTTGTTTCTGACGTACATCTGACCTCTGCGCTGCCACAAACGACTGCGAGCTTACTGCAGTTATTCACCCACAGAGCCAGATTTGCCAAACAGGTCTATCTGTTGGGGGATATGTTTGAATACTGGGTCGGCGACGATGACCTGAATGATCCCTATCATCTGGCGGTCGCTGATGCGCTCAAAGCCTTGACTGTAGCGGGTATCCAGGTATTTTGGATAGCAGGTAATCGTGATTTTTTACTGGGCGAAGCTTTCGCTGCGTATACCGGCATGCAGTTGCTTAGCGATCCTTGCGAAGTACATATCGCGGGTCAGCACATCATTCTGACCCATGGCGACGCACTGTGCACCGATGACCTCGCCTACATGCAGTTCAGGAGTGTGGTGCGTCAACCAGCCTGGCAAGCGCAATTTCTGAGTCAGCCGCTGGAGCAAAGAAAACAAATTGTGCAAGGGATGCGCGCGCAAAGCCGTATGCAGCAGGCAGAAAAAGCGGCAGAAATTATGGATGTCAATTTAAACGCGGTTGATAACCTGTTTGCTCAGTTTGCAGCGCTAACTCTGATCCATGGTCATACCCACCGCCCCGCCTTACATAGCGACGGGCTACGTCAGCGTATCGTGTTACCGGACTGGGATTGTGACAAAGATCAGGCTCGCGGAGGATGGCTGGAAATCGATACGGCAGGCCGCTTTAAGCGTTGTACACTCAAGGACCTGCCTGAATAAAAACTGATTCAGACGATGCGGCCAGCCTGTATCGTCAGTATGCGGTCGCAGCGCGCAGCCATCGCCATATCATGGGTCACCAGTATCAGCGTAGAACCGCGCTCCTTATTCAGCCTGAACATAAGCTGCATGATGGCTTCCCCGGTTTGCGTATCCAGACTACCGGTCGGTTCATCCGCAAACAATAGCGCGGGCTCGGTCACAAATGCGCGCGCCAGCGCAACCCTTTGTTGTTCGCCTCCAGACAGATATTTAGGATAATGCCGCAAGCGCTCGCCTAAGCCGACCTGCTTCAGCATTTGTTCCGCCTTGCTGCGCGCATCTTTATCGCCACGCAATTCCAGGGGCAGCATCACATTTTCCAAGGCATTCAAATGCATCAGCAACTGAAAAGACTGGAACACGAAACCCACATACTCCTTACGAAATTGGGCGCGCTGATCCTCGGTCAGCGCAAACAAGTCCACGCCCTGCAATGCAAGCTTACCGGAAGTCGGCAAGTCCAGCCCGGCCAATATGCCTAGCAAAGTTGACTTACCTGAGCCAGAAGCGCCAACGATGGCAAGCGTCTCACCCGCTTGCACTGTAAAATCGATACCCTGAAGTATGGAGAGCTTGCCGGTCGCATCTTCAACCTCTTTGCGGAGCTGAACGACCTCAAGCGCCATTTGCCCGCCATTGTTTATCGTATTAGGACTATTCATGCTGTCATTTGCCTGGAAATTAAAATGTAGATCGGTGTGCAGACTGATCATTGTAAGCCTGCTTATGCTGACTGGCACTGCGCATTCTGCCGCAAAAACCATCCTGGTGCTGGGCGACAGTATCTCAGCCGAATACGGGCTGGTACGCGGCCAGGGCTGGGTCAAATTACTGGAGAATAAACTGGAGGCCAATGGCCATACTTTCAAGGTCTTCAACGCCAGCATCAGCGGTGAAACCACCATAGGCGGCAAAAGCAGAATTCAGGATTTACTCAATAAACACCAGCCACAAATTGTGATCATAGAATTAGGCGGCAATGATGCCCTGCGCGGCCTGTCACTGCAAGCCAGCAGGGAAAATCTGTTGTACATCGTCAGCAGCGCAAAAAAGGCCAATGCCAAAGTGCTGTTGACCGGTATCCAGATTCCACCGAACTACGGCCCCGACTACAGTAAAAGTTTTTCTGCGATGTTCAAAACGATCAGCAAGGACGAAAAAGTACCGCTGGTCCCATTTATATTTGAAGGATTTGCCGATCAGCCTGCTATGTTTCAGACCGACCGCATACACCCGACTGCACAGGCACAGCCCATCATGTTGGGCAATGTATGGCCACTTCTTTCCCCCTTACTCAAATAAGCACCCATGAAATATCCAGAACTCATCCAGTTCACCGACATCGCCACTGATTTAAGTCAGTTCGATTGCATCATCGATGCGCGCAGCGAATCTGAATTTGCCGAGGACCATCTGCCCGGCGCCATCAACTGCCCGGTACTCAACAATGAACAACGGATACAGGTAGGAACCATGTATAAGCAAGTCGGCTCCTTTGAAGCAAAGAGGCTGGGCGCGGCGCTGGTTGCGGCCAACATCGCATACTATTTGCAAACCCTGTTTCAGGATAAGCCACGCGAGTGGCGACCTTTGATTTATTGCTGGCGCGGTGGCAATCGCAGCGGCTCTATGGCCCATATTTTTTCTAAGGTAGGCTGGCCGGTCGCGCAATTACAGGGTGGCTATAAAGCCTACCGGCAGCATGTGAACGAACATCTGCCAACACTGGCACAACGCATGCAATGGCATGTAATTTGTGGCACCACTGGCAGCGGGAAAAGCCGCATGCTGACTGCGCTCAGCAAGGAAGGCGCACAGGTGCTGGACCTGGAACAGCTCGCCTGCCACAAAGGATCGGTACTGGGTCTGACACCGGGTACGCAGCAACCATCGCAAAAACAATTTGAAAGCCACATCTGGTCTGCACTCACACAATTTGATCCGTCTAAACCCGTCTATGTAGAAGCTGAAAGCAAAAAGGTAGGCAATTTACGGGTACCGGAACAACTGATGGAAGCCATGCGTGCCGCACCCTGTACGACATTGGAGCTCGACATGCCGCATCGGGTCAGTCTGCTCAAAGAGGAATATGCACATTTCCAGTCTCAGCCTGAGCTGCTCATAGAACAATTAAGCTATTTATCCCAATTGCATGGCAATGACAAAATCAACGCATGGAAGCAAATGATCAGAAGCGAACAACTCGACGCACTGGTGCTCAGCCTGCTGCGTGAACACTATGATCCCGCCTATCTGAAATCCATCAATAACAACTTTAAACAGTTCTCAGCAGCGCAGACTGTGCGCCTGCAAGATTTGACGCCGGCTGCGATGACACAGACTGCACGCGAAATACTCAACCCCGCTCAGCCATCCACATCATCCACAATGCGCTGACCTTCACGATCCAGTTCATCAAACTGGCGGTGATTGATGGCCCACCAGAATACGCCGCCGATTGCGAACACAAGAACGATACTCAAGGGGACCAGCAGATACAGGATATCCATACTCAAATCATTCATCAGTAAGTGGGAAAGCAGGTCGGGGCAGCAGATACAGTCGCAATGCATTCAATACAACCAGCAAAGAACTCAGCGACATGCCCAATGCTGCATGCCAGGGCTCCAGCCAGCCGACCACTGCGGCAGGAATAGCGATCAGATTATAAACGATCGCCCACATCAGATTTTCGCGGATCAAACGGAAAGCCTTCTCAGACACACTCAATCCGAACATCAAATCATTGAGGCGGTTCGACATCAGTAACAAGTCACTTCGGGTTTGCGATATCGCAGCACCCTGTCCCATCGCAATCGATACATCTGCAATCGAGAGCACAGGACCATCATTCATGCCATCGCCTATCATGACGACTCTGGCACCGTTTGCCTGCAAGGATTTGACCACATCGTGCTTATCCAACGGACTCATGCGCGCACGTGCATCCTTGATGCCACACAGTGCAGCCAGGTTCTGCACGGCTTCTTCCGCATCTCCAGATAGCAGCATTACCTGCTTCCCACTTGTTTGCAAAGACTGTATCAGCTGTGGCGCATCATCACGCATCACATCATCCAACAGCAGAATCAGATGTACCTGTTCCTGATCAGCCAATACGGTCAGACTTTTCCCTGCCAGCTCTGGCGGCAAAACAAATGGAACCGGCAAAGCTTGTGTCGCATAAACCGGCTGCCCCAGGCGATAAATCATGCCATTCAGTTCTGCCTCAATACCAGCGCCAGCCACTTCGCGTACATTCTGCAACTGCAAGTCAGCGCCCTGCCCTTGCCAGCCACTCAGATAATTAGCAATCGCCTTAGAAACGGGGTGGGCAGATTCCGACGCCAGGCGGAATGCTAACTGGCGGGCCAACACAGACGAAGTCAAATCCCTGCACTCTGCCACTTGCATGCGGCCGGCAGTCAGCGTACCGGTCTTGTCAAATACAAAGTGGGTGGCTTCCGCCAGGCCCTGAATTGCTTTACCCGACTTAACCAGCAAGCCATGCTGCGCCATCAAGCCTATGGCAGCCGCCATCACGCCGGGTGTCGCCAGCGACAAGGCACAAGGACAGGTCACAACGATTACGCTGATAGCGATCCACAGTGCGCGCGATGGATCGATGCTGGCCCAAGTGATCCCGGCAACCAGTGCGATCAGCATGATGATCAATAAAAAACGGCTGGCATGCTTGTCCGCCAGCAGCACGATGGCAGGCTTCTCAGCCGCGGCGCGTTCCATCATCCCTATCAGGCTGGCCAAACGTGTTTGCTGGCCGACCTGAGTTGCGCGAACGACCAGGCGCCCACTCATATTGACGGCACCGGCAATCACCGTGTCTCCCACTACCTTAGGAATCGCCAGTGATTCACCCGTCATCAATGATTCATCGCATTCGCTGCAACCCTCAATGACGGTGCCATCCGCAGGGATTTGTGCGCCGGGTACGACCAACACGATTTCACCCTCCAGCAACTGTGAGGCATCTTTTTCAAGCACTTCTCTTTGCTGAGGAAAACCCGGCAAGACCTGGGCAATCAGGGTTTGTAACTGAGTCAGTATCTTCAGCGCTGCGCCGGTACGCTTCTGTACTTTCTGTTCTATCCAACGTGCGCCCAGCAATAAAAAAACGAACATGATGGCCGAGTCAAAGTACACCGCCCCACCCTGATAAGTTGCCCATACACTGGCGAAAAATGTCAGCAAAATACCGAGCGACACCGGCACATCCATACCGATATGACGGTTTTTGATGTCACGCCAGGCAGATTGAAAAAAAGGCAGCGCTGAAAAACCGACTACGGGAATTGCTAATACCATGCTGGCGATTTTGAGTAATTTATCCAGATCCGGCGTCAGGTCACCATCTGCGGTAGGCACCGGCACCAGATAGGCGGGGAATGCATACATCATGACCTGCATCATGGCGAAACCAGCTACGAAGATACGCCAAATTGCCAGCTTGTTTTGCTGCCGCTCAAATTCGTCGGGTGACTGATTCGCTGGCAACGCGCCGTATCCGAGTTGCACGATGGCCTGAATAATTTGCGACAGCCCGGTCTGTGCGGCATCCCATTGCACGTCAGCCCTGTGCGTAGCTGGATTAATTGCAAAAGCCAGGATGCCGGGAATTTGTCTGACACGGAATTCGATTAATTGTATGCAGGCAGCGCAATGCATACCGGACAAGGCCAGCTTATCCTGCAGGTAGTGTTCTGGAGCGGCGTCTGTGGCCTTGGTAATGCTGGTTCCGGAAGGAATAGACATGCGGATTTTCAGGATGGGTTCAATTCTTCTCTGGCACGCAAGTAGGCCGCTGTCATCTGATTTTTTTCGACTGCCTGCAGAATAGCAAGACAACCATGACAGCAGACAGCCTGGCGCGCATTGTCAAACTGGGTGTATAAAGTCTGGCTTGGCCTGGAACACTCGCCACAATGAAAACAGACAACACTCTTCTTTTCAGCAGAGGGCAGCTGTAGGCGTGAAAGGAAATTTGAGAGTGCGCTGATCATCGTTAACAGGAAACCATGCAATCCAGTCATCTTACCTGAAGTCAGACAAACCTACTTGATTTGGAACAATTGCTGTCAGCAAAAATCGGGAGAATCGGGAGGAGAAAGCAAAAAGACGGGAGCATTGCGCTTCCGTCTTTTTGGGTGTTGCCAGACTATTTTGTGAGGATTCTTAGAAACCTCGAAGCCGCCAGAGTACACGGCACATCACTGCACAAATTGTAAACAACAACTTACCAACAACTACTTACCAACAACTACTTAACAATAAACAAATACCAACTTACGTTTACATCTGCTACTACCACGTACATAACCGGATCAGTACCGGAGCCCAAGGTAAGCATACTGAGATAATCTGCTTCTAATTTCGACCTCCCGTTTGAGCCAGCTACGTAATCACTATAATCCAGAGCACCTGATGCCTCAAAGAAAATTAAATCTATGCAGTGTTACTCCGGGATTTAAAAAATCAACTAAACAGTTTCCGGTTTCAGTGCAATGATGGACGTTTGGCTGACAGTAAAGTGGAGATTGCACCACCACCCAGCGAAGCACCGAACTTTTTCAACATACGCTCAGGCAAACCTTCTTTCTGGGTATAGTCGATCACGTTTTCAGCTTTAATCACATCCCGCGCAACCGAATCAACCGTACCTAATTCATCCGCCAAACCCATTTCAACCGCTTTACTGCCAACCCAGAACAGGCCAGAGAAGGTCTCGGGCGTCTCTTTCAGACGTGTGCCACGGCCTTTACGCACCACATCAATAAACTGTGCATGAATTTCGTTTAGCATTGCCTGCGAATACGCTTTTTGCTTGCTGGTCTGCGGCGAATAAGGGTCCATCATGCCCTTGTTCTCGCCAGCAGTCATCATGCGACGCTCTACACCCAATTTACCCATCAGACCGGTAAAGCCAAAGCCATCCATCAAGACACCGATCGAACCTACCACACTGGCTTTATTGACATAGATCTTATCGGCACCGGCAGCGATGTAGTACCCGCCAGAAGCACAAATCTCCTCGACCACGACATAGAGCGGCTTATCGGGATACTCACTACGCAAACGCTGAATTTCATCATTAATCATGCCTGCCTGCACCGGGCTGCCACCAGGACTGTTCAGGCGCAGTATCACGCCAACCGATGCATTATCAGAAAATGCACGGTTCAACGCCGGGATCACATCATGCGCGCTGGCTCCACCCTCGGACTCAATCTCTCCTGAAACATCAATCAGTGCCGTGTGCGGCCCTAGCTTTTCTGCGGCGTCATCGGTGTAATCTGAAAAGCGGTAAATAGCAAACATGATCAGTGTCAGTGTTGCCAGCTTAAAAAAGATACTCCAGCGACGCCTGAGTCTCTGCTCCTGCAAAGTTTCAAATGCCAGACGTTCCAATACCGAGCGTTCCCATTGCACATCCCTGCCTGTAGTGGGAGTCGCGTTATTTTGTGGTCCAAGTTCCTGACTCATAGTCGCCCTCCTCAGTTAAGCCAACACCGGACGCACATAATCATCCGGCGTCCAAACGACCTTGCCATCGGCCTCAGTCACTGCCAGCTTACGCAGGCGACTACCGCGGCAAGGGCCACCCGAACAATGTCCTGTTTGCGGTTCGTAAATAGCGCCATGGGTCGCGCACATAATGTACAAACCACTGGATTCCAAAAACTCGCCCGGATTCCAATCCAGCTCAACCGGCACATGCGCACAGCGATTCAGGTAAGCATGCACCCCACCCGCATAACGGATCACAAAACCTGTTGCCTCATCGCTACCCGCCATCACGGAAAAGCGCACGCCTTTTCCGCCCTCTTCCAGTGCGTCAGACTGACAAATAAAAACTGTTTCCATAGTCATTCAATCGAATAATGGGTGGAATGGTAACGCTTAGGCATTTTCCTGCAGCCATTGATGCAGTTCCAAAATCGATTTAGCAGAGAAAACCGGATTCAGACTGAGCAATGAGCCGGCATCGTGCGCCCCAAATTCCACAGCAATAGCGGCAGCACCTGCGTTGCTTGCCATCTGCAAATCATGGGTGGTATCGCCTATCATGACGGTACGTTGCATATCCTGACCCAGCTCTCTTGTTAATTCTTGCAACATCGCCGGATGAGGCTTGGAAAACGTTTCATCAGAACAACGGGTGGCATCGAAAACCGCAGTCAGATCCGCCGTGTGCAAGGCACGGCTAAGGCCAACCCGGCTTTTACCCGTTGCCACCGCCAGGAAGTAGCCTTGCTGCGACAAGTCAGTCAGCATCTCGCGTACGCCCGGAAATAAAGGCAATTCATGATCCTTGGCCAGATAATGGTAGCGATACCGCTCCACCATGCGCGGATAGTATTTAGGATCGACACCAGGAACCGCGACTTGCATCGCATCTGCCAGCGACAGGCCGATAACGTAAGCAGCCGCAGTTTGATCCGGAACCGGCAAGCCTAAGTCCCTGGCTGCCGCCTGTATGCATTTCACGATGGTCGCTGTGCTATCCATCAGCGTACCATCCCAATCAAAAACGATAAGATCGAATTGTTTTTTTGCCATTTTTATTCTACCCGGTATCTCGCCAGGAGATACCGCTTTTTATTCATCATTAAGCGATCATACCATTACTAAACAATTAATTTTTCTGCTAAAACCTATGCGCTCCGCAAGCTTTGCAAAAAATTCAAGCATTCTGCTGGTAAGGGCGCCTTCGCCGTAGTTGGCTTGCCTGTTTCGGGATGGATGAAAGTGATTTGATGCGCATGTAAAAACATACGTTTCAAGGCGCCACGTTCGGCATTGGCTTTTTGCAGGGCTTTGTTGAGCGGAAAATCACCATACTTATCATCACCGGCAATTGGAAAACCACTGGCTGACAAATGCACCCGAATCTGATGGGTGCGGCCAGTCTTGAGTTCCGCCTCCAGCAAGGCAAAATCTTTAAATTTGCGCTGCAAAGTAAACACTGTGTGTGAAGCCATACCGTCCGCCTGCACTCTGACCCGGCGCTCACCTTCCGGTGTCGAGTATTTATGCAAAGGCAACTTGATATGCTGTCTGGCATTTTTCCAATCACCGGATACCAGCGTAAAATAGCGCTTATCGGTCACCCCATCCCGCATTTGTTCATGCAAATTGGTTAATGCCGAACGTTTTTTGGCAATCAACAAGATACCTGAGGTTTCCCGGTCCAGCCTATGCACCAGCTCCAGAAACTTGGCATCGGGACGGGACGCACGCAATTGTTCAATCACGCCATAGCTGACACCTGAGCCACCATGCACCGCCACACCCGCCGGCTTATCAATAATCAGCAAGTGATTATCTTCAAACACAATCGGAAATTCGAGCTTGGGCACGACCTGGGCCACGGTTTCTGCCACCCGGATCGGCGGAATCCTTACCACATCGCCTTCAACCAGGCGGTATAACTGGTCGATGCGCCCTTTATTGACGCGCACTTCGCCAGAGCGCAGCACACGGTAAATATGGCTTTTTGGCACCCCTTTGCAAATACGCAATAAGAAATTATCAATGCGCTGACCGGCCTCTTCTTCCGAGATTGTGATCAGTCTGACCTGGGGCATCACGCTTGAAGGATCGTTCTGGGAAACTTTTTGCACCTGTTTTTGATGCAATTCCCGATTAATTGTCGCTAAGTCCTTCATTTTGAATATATAATCATTTTCGCCTCAGAATTTACGCTGTTGGCAGTGTAAGAGAAATAAACGACTATTTTACACAGGGGCAAGCCCATCAGCCTCGCCAGTTTGCAAATATGATGGGAAAGATGTGTATGCAGGCGTGTTTTCAGGTCAGGGTAACAACCAAATGTTGTTATCGGGCTCAGTAAAACAGGTCTGGCTCAGAGAATTTGAAAAAACAGGATAAGTTGCGCAAGAGACGATGACTTAATTGCTGGTCAGCGTGCTTACGCATAGTAGTTGCAGGAAATTAGCGATTCCGTCAGACACAACACAATAAGATGGTCTGACATCAAAGTTGCTCATCGCCTGGCGTGGTCGATTGTTAATGCACAAATTTGACAATACAGGACAACGCGGGGGACGTGTGCACTCGGTTATTTCCAGCGATTTACCGCGCCAGGCGCGAAGCAGAATGGTGTTGAATTAATAATTGCGTATCGTAGTTCAGTACGCTGTGCATTCTGCTGCGCCAAAGGCATTCTCCATCCCTTCAGATTCTCCGTCCTCGCATACATCCCGTATCAGTACAGTTGTGAGCCTCACGACTTGAGGCAGCAACAAAAGATGACCAACAGGTCACGGAGTAAAACATGAAACGTATGCTGTTTAACGCAACGCAGCAAGAAGAATTGCGCGTTGCCATCGTTAATGGGCAAAAACTCATTGATATCGACATTGAGACTGCTGGTCGCGAACTACGTAAGTCCAATATCTACAAGGGTGTCATCACCCGCATCGAACCCTCCCTCGAAGCATGCTTCGTCAACTATGGCGAAGAACGTCACGGTTTCCTCCCCTTTAAAGAAGTCGCCCGCTCTTATTTCAAAGAAGGGATAGACGTCCGTAATGCCACTATCAAGGAAGCATTGCGCGAAGGCCAGGAAATCATGGTTCAGGTGGAAAAAGAAGAGCGCGGCAACAAAGGGGCTGCACTGACTTCTTTCATCTCTCTGGCCGGACGCTATCTGGTGCTGATGCCTAACAATCCACGCGGTGGTGGCGTATCCCGTCGCGTAGAAGGCGAAGACCGTCAGGAACTGCGTGAAACCATGGACAAACTGGACCTGCCAACCGGCATGTCAGTGATTGCCCGTACCGCAGGCATAGGCCGTAATGTCGATGAATTGCAATGGGATCTGAACTACCTGATGCAATTGTGGCGCGCAATTGAAGGCGCTGGCAAATCGGCTCCCGGCGCATTCCTGATTTACCAGGAATCCTCGCTGGTGATTCGCGCTATCCGCGATTACTTCCAGCCAGATATCGGTGAAATCCTGATCGATACCGATGATATCTATGAGCAGGCTCAGCAGTTCATGAGCCATGTGATGCCAGACATGGTGCACCGCGTCAAACGCTACAGTGATGACGTGCCGCTGTTCTCGCGTTTCCAGATCGAACATCAGATCGAAACTGCCTACAGCCGCACAGTACCGCTTCCATCCGGTGGCGCGATTGTGATTGATCACACCGAGGCACTGGTGTCTGTGGACGTTAACTCGGCCCGCTCCACCCGTGGTGGTGACATTGAAACAACGGCGTTCAATACCAATCTGGAAGCTGCTGAAGAAGTGGCCCGCCAGTTGCGACTGCGCGATCTGGGTGGCCTGATCGTGATCGACTTCATCGACATGGAAAACGCGAAAAACCAGCGTGAAGTCGAACAGCGCCTGAAAGATGCACTGCGCTATGACCGCGCACGGGTACAGATGGGTAAAATTTCCCGTTTCGGCCTGATGGAATTGTCGCGTCAGCGCCTGCGCCCTTCCCTGTCTGAAGGCAGCCATGTGACCTGCCCTCGTTGTAACGGCACTGGCCACATCCGCGATACCGAGTCCTCCGCCTTGCAAGTCCTGCGCATCATCCAGGAAGAGGCAATGAAAGAAAATTCTGCCGCGATTCATGTTCAGGTTCCGGTCGACGTAGCGGCCTTCCTGCTGAATGAAAAACGTGGCGAAATTCTGAAAATCGAGACCCGTCACCGCGTCACCGTAATCCTGATCCCGAACAAGCATCTGGAAACGCCGCACTACAAACTGGATCGCCTCAAGCATGACGATCCACGCCTGGAAGATCATCATGCCAGCTATGCCATGGCTGAACAGGCAGACACCGATATCGGCTACAACAAGCGTCAGAAAGAAGACGTCAAGCCGCGCCAGGAAGCCGTCGTCAAGAGCATTACGCCTGATCAGGCACCTATCGTCGAACGCAAGGAAGTGGCACCGGCACCGGTGGCCGCACCTGTCAGCGCACCAACACCTGGCTTCTTCAGTAAAATCTTTGGTTTCCTGTTTGGTAAATCCGAGCCTGCTGCAGTCGTTACACCGGAAGTGACTGAGGAGAAATCCGCAGAACGTGACCGTCAACGTAGCGGCCGCAACAACCAACGCAACCGCAATCGTCGCAATCGCGAAGAGCGCGAAGAGCGTCCGGCCAGCGCCCGTACTGAAAAGGCAGAAGCACCGAAAGCGGCAGCACCAGCTGAAAGCCGTCCGCCTAAAGCTGCCAAACCTCCGCGTGAAGAACGTGAACCACGCGAACAGCGTGAACCTCAGGAAGGTCGCCGCGAACGTCAGCAACGTCTGCGTGAAGAGCGTAAAGAAGCCTTGCTGACTGAAACCAAGCAGGAAGAACCCGTATTGCAGAAACATGCAGACCCGGTTCCGCTGGAACTGATCCCGGCCAATAATCCTGTCAGTAACCCGGAAAGTGCGGAAGGCGAGCAAAGCGAAGAACGCCGCCGTCGTCGTCGTCGCGGTGGTCGCAACCGTAACCGTCGTGAGCGCGAAGCAGGTGATCTGAACGAGCAAAGCGAAGGTAGCGAAGGCAATGAGGGTGCAAGCTTTGTGCCAGTTGCTGACGTCGCCATCGAACAGCAAGCTGCAGCCCAGGCAAAGACTGAAGCAGACACAGAAGCAGCTCCGGCAGCGACTGTCCCTGTAGAAGCAGTTGCGATCAGCACAGCAGTTGAATCAGTTACTCCTGTTACTACAACGGAAGTCAACGCAGCGACTGCACCTGCAGTTACAGAAATTGCACCAGTAGTTGCTGCAACTGAAGTGACGCAGACAGTAAGCGCTGCTACTGACACGCCAGTTGCGTCGCCTGCTCCGGTTGCTGTGACTCCGGTTGAGCCTGTCGTGACAGCACCTGTAGCCGCTGTTGAGCCGGTTGTACCGGTTGCTGTTGATGTTGCACCGCCTGTCGCCGTAATACCTACTGCACAGACCACAGCAGTTGAGCCAGCGCCAGTGGCACAGCAGCCTGAAATCAAGGCAACTCCTGTTGCTCCGGCAAAGCAAGCAGGGCACATGCCAGTGGCTGACCTGCAAGCGATGCTGAGCGCAGCTGGCCTGGTACTTGCCAGCACCGATCCTGAAAAGCATCGTGCAGCCCAACAGGCAGCGGCCAACATCGTTGCCGCACCACGCGTTCCACGTGAGCGTAAGCCTTTGCCAGCAGCTTCGAATGAACCGCTGATCCTGGTTGAAACACGTAAACCAGGCTGATAAGGGGTAAGCTGCCTGTTTCAGGCAGCATCAGTCAACAGGCCGGCACATATCGATGTGACCGGCCTTTTGTTTTCTTAGCACCCCTACCCTAACCCAGCAAAACCACGGTCAATGCAACTGCCTGTGCATACGACGCAAACCGAGCCAGACGGCAACCGCAATCAGCGGCACCAGCCAGGCGGAAAGCAGATCGGGATTCAAGGCCCATCCGTATGCCTTCAAGCCCTTACCCACATAAGAAAACAAACCGACCAGATAATACGAAATCGCTGCGACTGACAAACCTTCAACCGCCTGTTGCAGGCGCAATTGCTGGGCTGCGCGAGCATTCATACTCTGCAGGATCTTCCTGTTTTGCTGTTCCTGCAAAATGCCGACTCTGGTACGCAGTAAATCATTGGTATGGGCAATCCTTGCCGCCAATGCCTGCTGTCGCCTGACTACGGACTCGCAAGTCTGCATTGCCGGTACCAGACGACGCTCCATAAACTCCGCTATCGTAGGCAAACCTTCGATGCGCTGTTCGCGCAACTCATCGATACGCGCATTCACCAATTGAAAATAGGCTTTTGAAGCCGAAAAACGGTAACTGTTTTGCAGAGACAGCTTCTCGACCCGGGCCGCCAGATCGATGATTTGCGTGAGCATTTGTTGTTCAGCATCGGTGTCAGCACCGAGCTGCTGCACGTCTGAACTGAGCGTCATACCGTTCATCAAACTGACCAGCTCGCCTTCAATTGCACTCAGCACAGGCAATGCAGCCTGCGCCTGAGGCAAACCAAGTAAAGCCATCATGCGGTAGGTCTCAATTTCCAGCAAACGCTGTACTGTGCGCCCTGACTGCTGCCCCAAAAACCCCTGATCCCTGACAATAAACCGGCTATAACCATCAGCATGAATCAGGAAGTCAGTCCAGATCTGCCCCCGCCCCAATACTTCACTGCCCACCAGTACTTTGCCCTGAAACAAACTATCCAGCCTGGAACCTGACCAGGTCTCCATACCCTCTTTCATCAACTCTATGTGAGCGGCCACCATCACTCTGCCTGCCAAGCCCTCAATCCAGGTCTGAGGTACATGGCGCAATGGCGTCTCTGCAAACAACTCCTGAGATGCGAACGAAAACTCCACAGGGGACGTCTGAGCATTATCGACAAAGGTGTAGGTAGCGAATTCAGTGTGGCATTCCCACTTCAGCCGGAAACGGCCGAAATCGTGGAAAAAATATTTGGCCTCAGCGGCGGGATTCGCTACGCCAAAGTAAGCACATAAATCCGCCAGTATCTGTTGCTGCAATAACTGAGCATTACTGGCTTGCGGGAAATCCTGCCCTGCAAACACAGCCAGATGACTGATGCGCTCCGGCGAACTCAGATACAAAGAGGGGCGGGAATGAATTTCCGCAGCTAATGGAATACGCAGACTATGATTCATAGACATAGCAGGACCTCATTTGAGCGTAGCAATCATCTGTATTGACGCAATAACTATGCCGGGTAGTTCACGTCCAAAATAGTCAACTCTTCAATCCGGGCAGGCGTCTTCAACATGACCGTGTCGCCAGTGCGTGACTTGGTTAGTGCCCGCGCAACCGGCGATATCCAGCTGATGCGGCCATTGAGCGGATCAAACTCATCGATACCGACTATCGTCACCGTGGTCTCTAGCCCATCCTGATTTTCATACAAAACGGTCGCACCAAAAAAAACCTGATCACTGCCATGATGCACGCGCGGATCCACGACCTCCGCCACATCCAGGCGCTTACTCAGGAAGCGTATGCGACGGTCAATTTCACGCAGACGTCGTTTGCCATAAATATAATCGCCATTTTCTGAGCGATCGCCATTCGACGCAGCCCACGAGACTATCTTCACGACTTCAGGACGATCCACGTCGATCAGGCGCAGAAATTCATCCTTCATACGCTGATGCCCTTGTGGCGTCATATAGTTTTTTGAACCGGCAGGAATGGCGGGCGCACCAAAATCATCATCCTCGTCCTGCTCGGTTTCTTTCACAAATGCTTTACTCATCATTACCATATATCGAACTAGATCAAATTTATTGTCGTCTTCTTACCGCAGCTTCTGCATCCCTTATAAAATACCAAGTGAATATCAAATGACTGCAAATAGCGCAGTCAGCGCGGTAATAATCCGCCAGACCCCAGGAATTATTGTATCCCCCACGATTTTATGTGAAACCGTGCGAGGGATACTGACTTAGAAACGGAAATGTGCATGACTGAACACGCAGCTATTAAATTGTTGATCGTTGACGACCATCCGGTAGTCCGCGAAGGGATCAAAAGCATAGTCGCTGCCGCCAACGATATTGCAGTTGCCGGTGAATCAGCCTCTGGACTGGATGCTATCCGTCTGTCACGACAACTTGATTACAAGGTCATGTTACTCGATATCGCGCTGTCTGATAAAAACGGCATCGAAGTACTCAAGCAAATTAAGTCTGAAAAGCCCGATGTGCAGGTATTAATGTTCTCCATCCACAAAGAAGAACAGTATGCAATCCGCTCGCTCAAGGCCGGAGCAGCTGGCTACCTGAACAAGCAATGCGCAACCACAGAACTATTGCAGGCTATACGCCAGGTTGCCAATGGACTGAAATACATTACCCCTCAACTGGCACAGGAACTGGCCAATAACCTGAATCAGGAACATGAAGATGCGCTGCACAAAACCTTGTCAGACCGGGAGTTTCAGACGCTAACCATGATCGCTTCCGGAAAATCGGTCAGTGATATTGCCAAAGACTTATCTTTGTCAGTAAAAACCATCAGTGAATATCGCTCAAGGATTTTGTTGAAGATGAAATTGCGGCACAATGCAGAGTTAACTCACTATGCGATTAAAAATCAACTGGTTGAGTAATACTGCCAGGCCCTCGCGTTCATGCCGCCTACCCTGATTGGCTTGTGTCAATCAGGCTTCGCCAATTGATAAGCTGGCTAGCAGGTCAATTTGGTTATCCGCGTGTAGATGGGGCAATATGTCAACAAAAAATAATAATCAGCAATTCAAAACGCCAACTGATATCGCACGTGAGACATTTCGCCAGCTTGCGATACAGCGAATTGCACCAACCCCGGACGCCTACAGTCAGTTGTACCATGAAATTGCCGGTACAGAAGCACCTGTCGCTCAGCCCAAACCAGCGTCACCTGAGGAAATCAGTACCACAATTCCAGATGCCGGCATTGAGCATGCCAAAAAGCTGTTAAGTAGCTTTGCCGACTATCTGCAAAGCTCACAAAGTGACTACACGATTTACGGTCAACGCCTGAGCCGTGCGATCAGTAATGACAACTGGGAAGCTTACGAGCGCGAATTACGTGCTGTCACTGAGCGCATGACCAGCAAACCTGCGCCGCAAATCAGCCTGGTTGACGATCCCGCTCCTGCAACAGCAAGTACAAGCATTTCACTGGTAGATGAAGTCGCCGTCTCTGATAATCGCCCTAAACTGCTGAAAGACCTGTTATACCGCACCCTGACGCTGGCCTTGAGTTCACTGCTCAAACCCAATCCACCGCTGGCCAATGAATCCGACGCGCTGGGATTGGCTGTGCGCGATGCAGAAACCGAAAATGAACTGAATCAGATTGGTGCCAGACTCAAACACCTGTGTTTCCAGATCGAGCTACAAAGTGGCGATACGGCAGAACAACAAGAATTATTGCTGCGCTTATTCGACCTGCTGCTGACTAACATCCACGACTTGTTAGATAACGATAACTGGCTGCGCGGACAGATAGAGGTGGTACAAAACCTGATTGCCGGGCCAATAGACCATCGCGCCTTGCAGGAAGCAACACGTAGCCTGAAAGATGTCATCTACAAACAAGGCAGCCTGAAGAATAGTATCGCCGAGTCGAAATCCTCAGTCAAAAACATGATGGCTGCATTTATCGACCGTTTATCAGCGATGGCTGAAAGTACTGGCGCCTACCAGAATAAGATGGATCTGTATGCTGGCCAGATCAGCAGTGCCAAATCTTCAAATGAAGTGAGCGGCGTAATCGGCCAGATTTTACTGGAAACCAAAGCAGTCCAAACTGAAACCCTGCGCTCGCGGGACATCATCGTTGCGGCCCAAAAAGAAGTCGAAGAAGCTGAAGCAAAAATCAAAGACCTGGAGAACAAACTGGCGCACATGAGTGAACTGGTGCGTGAAGATCAGCTTACCGGCAGCCTGAACCGGCGCGGCATGGAAGATATTTTCGAGCGCGAAGCCGACCGAGCCGACCGCCGCAATGCGCCGCTGTGTGTCGCCTTGCTTGATCTGGATAATTTCAAAAAGCTGAATGACACGCATGGTCATGCTGCGGGTGATGAAGCGCTGGTGCATCTGGTACGCATCGTAAAACAAACTCTGCGCTCCATCGATGTTATTGCCCGCTATGGTGGTGAGGAATTCGTCATCATCATGCCAGAAACTGCAATTGATGAAGCGGCTCAGGCCATGACACGGGTACAGCGCGAACTGACCAAACACTTCTTTACCGCCAATGATCAAAGACTGTTCATTACTTTCTCTGCAGGGGTAGCCTTGCGTGGTTTGCGGGAACCACAGGAACAGGTCATCAAACGCGCTGACAAAGCCATGTATGAAGCAAAGCAGACTGGCAAAAACCGGGTGATCAAAGCAAGCTGAAACAAATCTGAATTTGATTCAACTTTCTAGCTCCAAGAACTTGCACGACTGTTTATCGCGTAAGCCCTGGCGCTTAGAAGATGATCGGTGCGAGGAGAAATATTCATCAGCCGCAATAGAAAAATTTCGCGCTGAGTGCGTCTAAACTGGCACTTGCATTTCTCAGTCGAGGCTTACCTTGCCGCGTTTCGTCGCGAAATACTACAGCCTGAAAATATCAGCCAGAATATTCTTTTCATTCGCCCGCACCTGTAGCTTGCCTTTTTCTCCCGCAAATACCAGACAATCGCCCGGCGTTTCCTGATTAATGATGCTGGTCCCCTGGCTGATCACGCTGTTTTTCCTGACCAGACTACGCCCTATCACGGCCGTATTCGGATACAGGATCACACCCTCTTCCAGCACCGGTGCGACACCGTGGTTTTTGCCTACGGTTGAGTTCTGATACAAGACCAGATAATTGGCATAGCTTGCCTTAGCCAGCACAATACCAACGGAATGACCGATAAAGAAAATCTCCGGCAATTCGATCTCGTAAAAACAATCGATGCCATTGAGCGCCTTATTCAGGTAAAACAGCTTGGTGCACAGCTGTTTATCCTGACGGTTACGCCATATGGTATTCGACAAAAAATATAAAAAAATCGTGTACTGACTGGAATGCAGATAGTCGAATTCGCCTGGTCTCCACATCCGGACGGCATTGATACAGACTTCCAGACGCGCCAGCGCCTGATCCAAATCTTTGTCTATTCTGACCGACAAATCCTGCTGACCATCCGGAAAAAAATGTTCCAGCTGTCGCACCAGATATTTCATTAAACTGCTGCGCTCCATGCCCGGCAGACTGATCATATTTTTCCTTTCACCATAGTCGGCAACAGCTCACATAGCCTGCTTGCCGTCCATCCAAATTCATCACGCATCTTTGCTACTGAAATCTGCCCAGGCGGCACATACGCTTCATTATTGGCGATCATGGCTGCTATCGTAACGCCGGTGATCTCCGTAATAGCATCAAACAATGCCTCATTACTGGTATTGGTACCACTGGCCACATTATAAATCCCACCCGTTTCCGACCCGGCCAAATGCAGCAATGCAGAAACCACATCATCGATCATCACATAATCACGCACAAACTGGCGCGAGGATTCGATGCGCAGCGGCTCGCCAGCTGGCTGATGCACGACTTTTTGCAGCAGCGATGCGAGAAAACCCTCTGCATCCAGATCCTGACTGACCACGCAGGATAAACGCGCAACGCTGGCCTTGTTTTTTCCAAGTTGCAAACACAGGGACTCGCCCAATGCTTTAGACAAATCAAACAAGTGACGTGGATGATGCGGGTTCAGTTGCAAAGGGTCAGATTCTGATAACAAGGCCGATGCAGACTGGTCATACAAGCGGGTTGAAGACAGATACACCAGCTTACGGAATACACCCATATGGAGGATCTGATTGAGGCAACTGACATGGGCATCCACACAATCAAACCCACGCTGTGCGAAATCTGCAGTCACACCGGCACAATAAAACACCGTCCCCAGATCGAGACGAAACAAGCCAGGATCATTTTTTTCCGGTATCCAGCAATCCCAGCCATCTGCCACCAATCGACGATGCAGATGCTGACCGATGAATCCACGACCTCCAACCAGAGTCGCAACCCGCTTTGATGTATTGCCCATGTGTTCGCATCCTTTCTGCCAGTTCTGTCAGGCCTCAGTCCTGATCACGCCTGCACACCGCGCTCACCCAATTGCCGCAATGGGTTCCCACCTTGTATGGTGTAAGCAGGAACTTCACCGCGTACGACCGAACCGGCGGCAATCACACATCCCCGGCGTAGCACAGCACCATCGAGCAAGACACAGTTCGCACCTATCCACACATCATCCTCAATCACGATGCCGCCTTTGCTGGGCAAAAAGCCTTGTTGATTAATGCGAATATCCCGCGCCATATAAGCATGATTCACCGGCGCGAAAGTGCAATTTGCGGCAATCGCCACATCGGCGCCAATACGGATGCCATTGCCGGTATACAGCACACAACCGGAATTAATCACACTGCGCTCACCTATCCACAAATCACCGCTGCCGCCTGCCGGTTTGATTTTGACAAAACTATCGATCACAGCACGGGCAGCAAGTACGATGCGGCTTCCCCTGACCGAATCTTCAATATCCGCCAGGCGCGAAACCACAGCATCGGGATGAATTTCTATCATAGGCAGCCTCTTACACTATCTTCCATTCAGGAATCGCAAACACCAGGCGTCCACCCCAGGCACGTATCATGCGCAAATCCGCACTGATTTCCTGCTCCAGATTCCAGGGTAAGACCAACACAAAATCCGGCTGATCTTGGATCAGGTGATCCAGATGGACGATAGGAATCCGGCTGCCTGGCATGCATTTGCCTTGTTTATGCGGATTGATATCCACGACATAGGACAGCAAATCGGCCCGTACACCAGCAAAATTGAGCAAGGTATTGCCTTTAGCCGCTGCACCATAGGCAGCAACTTTCAGACCTTGCTCACGACTCGCGATCAAAAATTTAAGTAAGGCATATTTAGTTTGCTCAGCACGCTGTTGCGCATTGCGGTAGAAAGTCAGGCTATTGACGCCAGCTTCCCGCTCTTTCTGCAACAAGGCATCTACCCGCCCACTGCGCTCACGCTGGCCGGTATCGGAACGCTGCGCCAGCACACGCAAACTACCACCGTGGGTAGTCAGTTGCTCCACGTCAAAAACCTTTAAACCCTGACTATTGAAAATACGCTCTACCGCCAGCAAGGAAAGGTAAGAAAAATGCTCGTGGTAAGCCGTGTCAAACTGATTCAGGTTCACCATATTCAGCAGATGAGGAAACTCAAAACTGGCTACTCCCTGCGGCTTGAGCAAGGCGGCAAATCCAGCCACAAAATCATTCATATCCGGCACATGCGCCAGCACATTATTTGCCACCGTCAGATCCGCTGATTTCCCTTCTGCAGCCAACTGCTTTGCCAGCGTCAGTCCAAAAAACTCTTCACGTATCGCCAGCCCTTTGTCACGCGCGGCGGCAGCGGTACTGGCGGTCGGCTCTATGCCCAGACAAGGAATACCCGCCTGCTGTACGTACTGCAGCAGATAACCATCATTGGCCGCCACCTCAACCACATGACTGTCTGCATTCAGTCCCAGACGCTGCTGCATATCCTGCACAAAGCGCTGTGCATGCGCCAGCCAGCTCGACGAGCAAGAGCTGAAATACGCGTAATCGGAATCAAACAGATTTTCACGGCCAGTGAAGTCCAGGGTTTGTACCAGCCAGCACTGTTCACACACCATAAGCTTGAGTGGCAACCAGGTCTCTGCCTGCTGCAACTGCTGCGCAGATAAATAGGCATTCGAAGGAGGCGCGCTACCGAGATCGAGAAAAGTATGCGTTAAGGCCTGGCCACAGTGTCGGCAATTCATCGCCCTACTCCCTGAAAATGTTGGTCTAAAAATGGAAATTTCTGATCGCGCTCTGATTGTCGTCCAATTGGCAGTGGCCAATGGATCTGCAGGCGCGGATCCTGCACATGTACACCGAATTCACTATCCGGCGCATAAGCCTGGCTATGACAGTACAGCATTTCTACGTCATCGCTGAGTGTCTGAAAGCCATGCGCGAAGCCCTCTGGTATCAAATATGAACAGGCTTTTTCAGCAATCAGATGCACCGCATGCCAATGCAGGAAGGTGGGTGAACCCGCACGCAAATCCACCGCCACATCCCAGACTTCACCACGCAGACAGGTAATCAGCTTTGCCTCGGCATGCGGTGCTAATTGCATATGCAATCCACGTACACTGCCTTTCTCTTTGGTATAGGTATGATTGATCTGCTGTACAGGGTCACGCCAGCCAAACAAGGCAAGTTCTTCAGCGCAGAACAGGCGTTGAAAATAACCGCGCTCATCCCCCAGTGGCAGGCGCTGTATCAGATGTAAATCTCTGAGCGGGGTCTCTATCAATTCAAATCTCTGAGCCATGTCCTGTCCTTTCAGGCCTGCAGAAAATCCTGCAAATCACGGTCGCACAGCTGTGCCGCAGGCACACCTTGATAAAACTGCTGATACCAGGCCATCGTGCGCTGCACTGACCCGGCCAGTTGCCAGCGTCCGTAGATATTCAGTTCAGCTCTCGCCTTGGCCGCATCCAGTGCCAACAAGCCAGCTTCATGCGGCCCTTCCGGCTGGGTCGCAAAACGCAGATCACCACGTCCAAATGCGGTATGCGCCGTCTGTACCACTTCCCGTACGGTAGCGGCACTGTCCGGCCCAAAATTCCAGGCAGTGGCAAAGCGCGCATCAACCCACAGCGACTCCGCCAGGCACAGGTAAGCGCATAGCGGTTCCAGCACATGCTGCCAGGGGCGTACTGCATCAGGGCGTCGTATCAAAACTTCCTGCTCCAGATGCCAGGCTTTGGCTGCATCGGGTAATAATCTATCCTGCGACCAGTCACCGCCACCGATCACATTGCCCGCTCTTGCCGTCGCAATCCGGATATCCATCTCTTGCAGGAAAGCGCTGCGGTAACTGGCAATCACCAGCTCACTGGCCGCTTTACTCGCACTGTAAGGATCATGTCCGCCTAACTCAGCGGTTTCAGGATAAGACTGGCCGGTCTCCAGATTTTTATACACTTTGTCAGTAGTGACCATGACGCCGACCCGCACACCGGGCGTCAGCCGCATCGCATCGAGCACATGCGCTGTTCCCATCACATTGCTAGACAAGGTTTCAAGCGGTGTCTGGTAAGCGGGCCTGACCAGTGCCTGAGCAGCCAGATGCAGCACAATTTCCGGCTCGGCTTGCCGGAAGCTGCGTTTGACCGTGTCGGCGTCACGGATATCTGCCAATTGATGTCTGATATCCGGCAGCGACAGCGCTTCAAATAAGTTAGGTGTAGTGGCAGGAGCCAGCGCCAGCCCATGCACCTGCGCTCCCAGCGCAGACAACCAGTGTGCCAGCCAGGCACCTTTGAAGCCGGTATGCCCGGTCAGTAAAACACGCTTACCCCGCCAAAACGCAGGGTCAGGCAGACGCGGTCTCGCTACCAGATTTTCCATGGCGCCCGTCCGGAATTCCACAATTCTTCCAGCATATTTTTTTCGCGTAAGGTATCCATAGGCTGCCAGAAGCCGCTGTGTTCGAAGGCCATCAGTTGCTGCTGACTGGCTAACTGATTCAGCGGATCACTCTCCCAACTGCAGCTGTCATCCGGAATCAGCTGCAACACTTCGGGCGACAAGACAAAATAGCCGCCATTGATCCAGCCGCCATCACCACGTGGTTTTTCTGTAAAACCTGCTACCTGTACACCCTGGCGTTCCAGCGCACCATAACGGCCCGGCGGCAATACCGCAGTGACGGTGGCAGACTTACCGTGCTCACGGTGAAAGCGTATAGACTCTGCAATATTCACATCTGATACACCATCGCCATACGTGAAGCAAAATGCTTCTTCATCCTGGATGTAACGGGCGACCCGCTTCAAACGCCCGCCTGTCATGGTTTCTTCACCAGTATCCACCAAGGTGACTTTCCAGGGTTCGGCATGTCTCTCATGCACTTCCATGCGATTGTTTTGCATGTCGAAGGTCACATCCGACATATGCAGAAAGTAATTGGCGAAATACTCTTTGATCATGTAGCCCTTATAGCCACAGCAAATCACAAAGTCATTCACGCCATGCGCAGAATAGCTTTTCATGATGTGCCACAAAATAGGGTGACCACCGATTTCTATCATGGGCTTAGGCCGCAAATGGGTTTCTTCAGAAATCCGGGTACCCAGGCCACCCGCTAAAATCACCGCTTTCATACCTGATTATCCTCACAATAACGCAACCACATCTGACGTAAAGCCTGATCAAAACTCTGCCCGAATGCGGGTTCATTCATCAGCAATGATTCGCGCATAGTCTGGCGCATGGTCTGGCGATAATGCACCAGCCTCTCGATATCGTGCGCCAATATCAGCGCCTTTTGCGCATATTCCATCTCGGTTTCGGCAATCCACTCAGGGAATCCGGCCGCATGCAGAATACTGGCCCCCAGCCGTCCTACACTAGGCCGGTCTACTAAGGTGATATAGGGTATGCCCATATACAGGCTTTCAATTAAGGTGGTTCCAGAGTTATGCGGGAAGCAGTCCAGGCTGATATCGATTTTCTGTAAGGGCACCCATGAAGGCGACGCATAGCCAATATCCAGACGCGAACGCTCTATGCCGTAAGCTTCAAAGCGTTTCGCCATTTCATCCTGTATACCTGGATCATGGAAGTCTCCGCTATTGAGCACCAGACGTGAATTCGGCATGGCATCCAGGATGGCCGCCCACACCTTGATCACTTTGTGATTGATACGATTGGCGCGTGACAGGCTGCCAAAGGTCACAATGCCGTCTTTAAGACATGGAGGCTCACTCATTTCAGGTACGCCGGGATCAGGGCGGTATACGATAGTCGGCCCGTTCAGGCGCCAAATCTTCTCTGAGAACAGATGATCGCAGTGATCGGTCACCGAGTACTGGTCAGTCACGTAGTAATCGATCGCCTTCAATCCTGTGGTGTAGCCGAAATCCAGCCAGTGAAAGGAAACCGGTGCAGGTTTGCGGGCAAATACGCCCAGCCGGTTGTCGGTCGAATGTCCGCCAATATCAATCAGAATATCAATACCATCGTTACGTATCTGCGCAGCCAGTTCTGCATCTGATAAATGATTAGTTACTCTCCAATGATCAGTACATGCCTTATATTTATCTGTCACCACGTCTTCCATTGGCGGATCTGAATAGGCAAATACTTCGATATTGCTGCGATCCAGATGCTCCATCATAGGCAACAGGAAATAACGGCAGACCTGGTTGTAAAAAGCTTGTGAGACGATGCCGACTTTCAGCTTCTTGCCAGGGTCGCGTTGGTTCAGAAACGGCAACCATTCCCCACGGAACGGCGCACCAAAGCGCTGCTCGAATTCTTCATAGCCGCCATAAATCACCTCGGCCGGTAAATCCGGATGGTAATTCAGGACAAATAACAAGGAACTATAGATTTTACGGCTGAATTTAGATTGTGGATCTTGTTCCAAGGCCAAGGCCTGCATATATGCATCCAGTGCCTTATCGGCTTTGCTGGCTCTTTGCAAAGAATTGCCATAAGCGGCCCAGATTTTTGAATTACGCGGCTGATTCAGAATTTCAAGCTCGGCAAAATCGATCGCTTCCTTGGCCTTACCTTTAAGTGTCAGCACGTCGATCAATGCCGGTACCGCGATAGGATTATCAGGCATGATTGCGATTGCTTTGCGATAGTAGTCTTCGGCCTTGTCGTATTCTTTCTGTGCCGTGTAGACCTCAGCCAGATTACTGTAAAAGAAAGGCACCTCAGGATTGATACTGATCGCTCTCAAATAAGAAGCAATTGCCTCCTCCTGCTGACCATTTCCATTGAGGGCATTACCCAGATTATTGTGCGCATTCGCCAGCCCAGGCTCCATCACTATCGCTCTTTGCAAAGCCTGTATCGCTTCAGGAAAACGCTGCAATCCATTCAGCGCCGCACCCACATTGCCCTGTATGTGCGCATTTTGCGGCATCAGCGCTAAGGCGCGCTTACCGACTTCGAGTGCACGTTCAAAATCCTGTTGTTCAATGCGACTGATGGCGAGGTAATCCCAGCCAAATGGGTCACGTGGCAAGACCGTCGTCAGCCAGGCACTGACTTTTTCGAGCAAAGCAAAATTCTTTGCTGCTATCAGCGCATTCATTAAGTCGTAACAGGCATCGGCGTCCATCTTTGATGCCACGCTGCCTTCAAAGGCTTTTTGCAATGCATGCCAGGCAGCTTCAAAGTTACTTTGCTGTATACCTATTTTAGCCAGGAGATAATGGGCATCCGCATTCAAGGGATAGCGTGCGGTAATTTGCAGGCACAGATCAGCGGCATGGGCAAGGTCGCCATTTTTCAGACTTGCTTTGGCTTCTGACAGAAATTTTTGCGGATTAATTGCTTTCACTATAACTACCTCTTTCAAGTCCTGACGCGGAAAATGTAGCAAAAATTCCTGCAACACCTATCATGCAACGTAGAAATCACAGCTCAGATGCGCAAGAAGCCAATTTGACACCCTCATTTTATCGAGAAAATTTCTTTTTAATCAGCAAAACAGAGGCAAGATTACAGTCCAAATTACCCTAAAGTATTTTAAAAAAATGTCGTAGAGCGGAAAATACAGAGAAACTTAAGCAAAAAAAATAATATTTATTTGCGGTAACTTCCTAAAAGTTTTCAAACCTTGACCGTTACCCTTCACAACGGCGGTGCAACAGTCAACAAGACAGACCAAAGTTTGAGGCTCAAACGCCGAATTGAATAACTTAGGTAAGGAGAATCAACATGGCTTCATATATCAATACCAATATTGCGTCGATCAATGCACAACGCAATCTGAACTCTTCTCAAGCGTCTTTGTCCACTGCGATGCAACGTCTGTCATCCGGTATGCGTATCAACAGTGCAAAAGACGATGCGGCGGGTCTGGCAATTTCCCAACGTATGACATCCCAGCTGAGCGGTCAAAACCAGGCAGCTCGTAATGCAAACGATGGTATCTCTCTCGCGCAAACTGCTGAGGGCGATTTGCAGCAAATCGGCTCCAACTTACAACGTATCCGTGATCTGGCCGTTCAGGCATCCAACGGTACTAACAGTGCATCTGACCGTGCAGCGTTGAATAACGAAGCAAGCCAACTGATCTCCGAGATCAACCGTGTGGCCAGCACATCTAACTTCAACGGCGTGAATCTGCTGGATGGCTCTTTCGCAAACCAGACTTTCCAGGTTGGTGCAAACGGCACATCTAACGATCAGATCACGATCGGCGCCATCTCCAGCGCTAAATCCAGCTCTTTGGGTGTAGGCTCCAGCTCCAGCTACTCCTCTTCTTTGGCTGGCGCATCGAACACCAATGATGCAATCGGCGCAGGCTCCCTGGTCATCAACGGTGTAAGCATAGGCGCATCCAGTGCTGACGGCGTTTCCTACAAAGATTCTCACGGCAGTGCGATTGCTAAAGCAGCAGCGATCAACGCAGCTTCCGGCAATACCGGCGTGTCCGCAGTCGTGAATGCAAACAGCGTTGCCGGTACTGCAGTCAGCAGCGGCGGTCTGACTGCTATCACTTCTGGCTCTATCAAAATCAACGGCGTTGACATCGGCGCAGTTGCTTCTGCAAGTACAGCAGCAGAACGCGGCTCCCAAATGACAGCCGCGATCAATGCTAAATCCGCACAATCCGGCGTATCTGCCAGCTATGACACTGCTACTGGCGCTGTGAATCTGTCGGCTTCCGATGGTCGTAATATCACCATCGAAAGAACACAAAGCGCATCCACAGTTGACGCGCTGACTGGTCTGACAGCCAGTGCCACCAGCGGTGCATCGACTTCTACCGTTTCAGCACAGGTCAGCCTGACTTCCAGCAGCTCCAAAGGTATTCAGGTAACCAATGGCGCAGAAACCAGCGTCACAGCAGGTGGTGCAGCGACTACATCTGGCTTGTCTGCAGGTGGTATCACCATCAATGGCTTTGATATTGGTGCAGTTGCCAGTGGTGCGACAGCAGCGATTGCCGGCCAAAACATCGCCGACGCAATCAATGCCTCTGCTGCAAAAACAGGCGTAACTGCAACTGCAAACTCCAGCGGCACACTGAAATTGCAATCCCTCACAGGTGGCAACATTGTTGTTGCAGGTACAGCTGGTGGCCTGACAGCCTCTGGTCTGACTGCCGGTACAACCAGCGCTGCGGCAGGTGTAGGTGCAACATCGGTTGGTCTGAGCACAACGGCAGTCTCTGCCTCTGTAACAGTCGGTGGCGGCTTGTCTTCACTGGACCTGACCTCCGCCTCAAGTGCAACATCAGCGCTGGCGACCATTGACTCGGCACTGCAATCTGTGAACTCCTCCCGCGCTTCGTTGGGTGCGTTCCAGAACCGCTTCACTTCTGCGGTCACCAGCCTGCAAACTTCGCAAGAAAACTTATCTTCTGCACGTAGCCGTATTCAAGATGCTGACTTCGCATCTGAAACAGCGAATATGACCCGTGCACAGGTATTACAACAAGCTGGTACGGCGATTCTGGCGCAGGCTAACTCTGCTCCTAACGGCGTGTTGGCACTGCTGCGCGGCTAATCCCAAACAGCGGATACAATTAGTATGATGTAAATTTTCCCCCGGTCATTACGATCGGGGGATACTACTTTAAGGAAATGATCATGGACATCCGATCGATTGGCAATTCAGTGCAATCAGGACAACTGATCAGTGAAAAAGTGAACATCAGTTCTGATGCACAACGTGTCGGAAATACCAATGGACTCTCAGGCACTACAAACGCCAAAACTGAGTCCGGCACCGCACCAGACCTTAGCCAGGTCACTAAAGCTGTCGCTGACATCAACAAAAGCATACAGTCACTCTCTCAGGATTTGCAGTTCAGTGTCGATAAAGACAGTGACAAAGTGGTCGTTAAAATTATCGATCAGCAAACCAAGCAAGTATTACGTCAGATTCCAAGTGAAGAAGCTTTGGAAATCTCGAAATCGCTGGATAAGCTGCAAGGTCTGCTCATAAAACAGCAGGCGTAATGGCTTTTTCGGAAATTGACCCATAAATACCCCTCTGTCATCCGGATTGGGTCGGTCGTTGATTTGATAAAGTGATGGCTAATTAAGGAGAATCACGTGGCTACAATTCAATCAACTGGCGTCGGATCTGGACTGGATGTGAGCGGCATCATCAGTAAGCTGATGCAGGCTGAGAGTACGCCTTTAATCAACATCACCAGAAAACAAGCCAGCTACCAGGCTGACCTGACTGCCTTTGGTACAGTCAATGGCGCGCTCAGTTCATTACAAACTGCACTTGCCACCCTCAACAACGTCAATACCTTTAAGAATCTGAATGCTGCAATGTCAGATGCTTCGGTAGCCAGTGCATCCACTAACAGTACGGCAGTCGCTGGCAGCTACAACATCAATGTCAGCAAAATTGCGCAAGCACAAACTATTTCCAGTGCTGGCCAGGTTAGTACCACGACACCGATAGGATCTGGAGCCAGCACGACCATTAGCTTTCAATTTGGTACCATCACGGGAACCGCTGCGTCCGGCGTGTATACCGGTGCAAGCTTTGAACAGGATGCTACACAGGCAACCGGTACGGTCACCATAGACAGCACCAATAACTCACTGCAAGGCATACGCGACGCCATTAACGCTGCAAAAATCGGCGTACAAGCTTCGATAGTCGGCGATGGCAGTGCCACCCCGTATCACCTGGTACTCAACTCCAGTAAGACCGGCGCGACTTCCAGTATGAAAATCAGCACTACTGGTGATAGCGCGCTGGCTAACCTGATGAACTATGATCCGGCTGGCACACAGAATTTTAAAGAAGTTGTGAATGCACAAAGTGCGAATCTGACCGTAAATGGTATTCCTGTCACCAGCGCCAGCAATAATGTGTCGAGCGCGATTCAAGGTGTGACGATCACAGCTCAGAAAGTGGGCACCACCAATCTGAATCTGACTGCAAATACGACCCAGATACAAAGCGGCATTACTGCATTTGTAAATGCATACAATAGCTTGAATTCTACCATCGCCTCAGTCACCTCCTACAATCCGACGACTAAAGCTGCGGGCGCCTTGCTGGGTGATGCGACTGTGCAATCTGTACAAAATCAGATACGCAGTGTGATGACAAACTCAGTCGCCGGGCTTGGTGGTGGCCTGACCAATCTGGCACAGATAGGCATCTCTTTCCAAAAAGACGGCTCACTGGCAGTCGACTCCAGCAAATTACAATCTGCGCTGAGTGCCAATTTCAGCGATGTGGCGGGTTTGTTTGCAGCTGCGGGCAAAACCACAGATAGTCTGACCAGTTTTGTTGGCTCTGGCCCCAGCACCAAACCCGGCTCTTATGCCGTCAACATCACACAATTAGCGACCCAGGGAAGCCTGACCGGCAGTCTTAATCTCAACAGTGGTCCGACAACAATTGCCAGCGGCACTACCCTGTCATTTTCAGTTGATGGCGTAGCAGCTGACGTGAATCTCACAGCTGGCACATACACGGCAACCCAGTTAGCCAGCATGATACAGTCTGCAGTCAATGGCACTGCCGGCTTTAGCGCTAAGGGCATCAGCTTGAATGCCACGATAGACTCCAGTGGCTTTCTGAACATGACCTCAGGCAGCTATGGGTCAACTTCAAATATCAGCCTGAGCAATAAATCAGGAACCGGACTCGACCAATTGACTGGCGTTGTAACCTCAGGTACGCCGGGTAAAAATGTAACAGGAACCCTAAACGGGGTTGCAGCAATTGGTACAGGGCAAACTCTGACCGGTGCCAGTGGTTCAGATTCGGCTGGAATACAAGTTCTGATCAGCGGTGGCTCCACCGGCGACCGCGGTAGTGTGAATTTTTCGCAAGGCTATGCATTTAACCTGAATGCTGCCCTGAGTCGCTTTGTGGGCGCGAATGGAGCTATCACCAATGCCACCAATGGCATTAACAGTTCCATCAAAGATTTACAAAAACAGACCGACACCATCAATAAGCGGCTGGCAGCTACCCAAGCCAGGTATCAGGCCCAATTTTCAGCGCTAGATAAAATTGTGAGTTCTATGACAGCGACCCAAAATTTCCTGACCCAGCAAATTAACGTTTTAAACGGTACCACCAACAAGTAAAAGATTAAGCGAAGGAATTCCCATGTTTAGTTCATCATCAAATGGCGCGAATGCTTATACAAAAATAGGTGTTGAAACCGGTGTTATTGCAGCATCTCCTCACAAACTGATCGTGATGCTGTTTGAAGGTGCCATTGTTGCTATTAATAATGCTCAGGTACAAATGCATAGCGGCGATATTGCCGGCAAAGGCAAATCGATCTCCAAGGCCATTTCGATTATTGACAATGGCTTACGAGCCAGCCTTGATAAACGGGTTGGTGGTGAGATTGCCTTGAATCTCGACGCATTATACGAATACATGACCAGACAATTGCTGCTGGCCAACCTGAATAACAGCGAAGATGCACTGATTGAAGTATCAAAATTATTGCGGGACCTGAAATCCGCCTGGGACGCGATTGCTCCACAGGCTACGACAACCGATGCGCCACCTGTCATGATGCACGACCCTTTACAACCACGTCCTACTCACGTTTTTGAGGCTTGATTCAGAATGGAAAGCTTAGAAATTATCTCCTTGTATGAAAATGTCGCGTCTCTGACCAATCAGATGCTCAATGCTGCGCGGGACCGGGACTGGGAACGTTTAAGCGTATTGGAAAGTGATTGCTCCTTGAAAGTTGAAGCAATAAAGACGGCAGATACGCCTGCCCCGCTCTCCCCTGAATTAAAAGAAAGAAAAATTCGGGTCATTAAAAAAATCCTGGCGGATGACAGAGAAATTCGCGATATCACTGAACCCTGGATGACCGAGTTGTCGCAATTAATGCGTAGCTCAAATACAGCCATGAAGGTCAATACTGCCTACGGGACCGGTAACGCGGCCTAAACATCATGCCTGTGCGCCTCGACAGCTTGTACAAACCCATTTCCGCTGTCGAGGCGATCAGCTCTGCCCTGCCACTCAAAGCGGGCGATCAGAACACGTACCTCAAGTTTGCTCAACTGGCGCTGGGTCAGCCTTCTCAAGCCGAAGTACTCGGCACAAATGCCGATAAGCTAAGCACCATACGTATCGGTGATCTGAGCACGAGCTTAAGGCTGCCCGCCAGTTTTTCGGGTGCCGACAAACTCAGTTTTCGCTTACTGACGTTGACACCAACTATTCACATCAGCTTGCAAAATCCGGCTCAGCCGCTGGACATTGCACATTACACGCTGAATTTGCATGCTGACATCAACAGCCAACAAACGCAGTGGGTCAGAATCAGCCCTGAACAGCTGAGCGCAAGTCTGGGCTTACCCTTGGCGCAGACTGAAACCAGCAGCGTGACCCAACTCAGCCCGCTCAGTCAGATTTTGTTACGGCTGACGGACAAGGGAAAACCCATGTCCGGAGCAGAACTGCTTTCTGCACAGCCCTTGTTGAGCGATGCTCAGGACTTAGCCAAACCAGCTGCGTTGGCAGGGGTCATGGAAAAGGCAGTGTCACAAAGTGGTTTGTTTTATGAATCGCATATTGCAGCCTGGGCACAAGGACAGCTGGAACAGAAAGCACTGGAGGCTGAGCCTCAGCATAGCTTGCTGGCGGCTATTCCAAATACCAATGCTGAGCAAAGTGAATATACGGATACATTGAAGCAAATAATCCAGAATCAGTTACAACTGCTTGAGCAAGACAAGCTGCAATGGCGCGGCGAACTGTTTCCAGGCCAAAAGCTGGAATGGCAGATCACAAAAGACCCCCATCATCAGGCTGCTGCGGATACACCACAACCGGAAATTTGGCATACCCGCCTGCGCATGACATTGCCCGGACTAGGCGAGCTGGACGCAAAAATACAATTGCATCAGCAAACCGTACAGATCGCGATCTCTGCACCAGAATCTTCGGCATTGACACTCGCGGCAAATGAGAGCAGCTTAACGACTGCACTCGAAGCCGCTGGCATGAAGATATCCGGACTACAGGTATCAGGGGCAGTCGTGTCAGCACCTGAGAAACCTTAGTTTGCACGCTGGCGCCGGCCGCTCTACGCTCGCCACATCCTTTTGCTGGCGTAATTTAATGACAAAAGACTCACCGACACAACATGGATGATAAGTCCCATCACTTGCCGCTAAAAAATGCCGTTGCGCTGGCCTATCAGGAAGGTGAAGGTGCGCCCAAAGTTGTTGCTAAGGGCAAAGGACTGATTGCAGAACAGATCATACTCAAAGCCAGGGAGCACGGCGTACATGTGCATGAATCGAAAGAATTGACGAGTTTACTGATGCGGGTGGAGCTGGATCAGGATATTCCGCCAGAGCTGTATCGCGCAGTTGCAGAACTGCTCGCTTGGCTTTACCATATCGAAGCCGAAAAGTCAGGATTCAACAAAAAGTAAGATCTACCTGCACTGACTTCGCACTGACTTTTTTACGCATTCATTTTACTGACAATAACAACACAAATATGCAACTTACCCCCACTCTTGGGACAGAGAATCAAAGTCCCTATCAAGTTGAGTCCCGCAGGGAAATTATTTCACTGCTACGCGGGCTAAGTGACAGTAATCAGTTAATCAGCATGTTGATTAACGGGGGGGCAGAGGTTTTTATCACCTCTATTTTGCATATCGACGAGGCAGCCAATCTGGTGATCGTAGACAGTGCACCTGGTCAATTGGCGAACCAGCGGATAGCGGAAGCAAACCGTATCTCGTTTGAAGGCTTACTGGACAAGATAGGCATCCAGTTCTCCGCAAACAAAGTCAGCATTGCCAGCTTTGAGAACCGGCCTTCTCTGCAATTTCCTATTCCCGCCACATTGATACGCCTGCAAAGGCGCGAATATTACCGCATCAATACCCCGCTTTCTACACCGATCAAAGCCAACTTCCCGGTTGAAGTCGATGGCCGGATAGAAACGCTGAAGCTGACACTGGTAGACATCAGCTGTGGTGGCATTGCAGTACTGGATGAGAAAAAACTATTGGATGTAACGGTAGGCACGACCTACGATCATTGCAAAGTAGAGTTGCCGACTATCGGTCTGGTTGATGTGAGTCTGCAGGTCAGAAACTCTCAGGAATTGGTTTTGCTGAATGGAAAATCGAACCGCCGTGTAGGTTGCCAGTTCATCAACCTGTCCAATGCGGTACTGGCCAGCGTTCAACGTTACATTATGAAACTGGAGCGGGAGCGCAATTCCAAATTAACTGGCATACGCTGATACGCCCTCGCCTTTTCTGTCAATTTCGCGACCATTCAAATCTGCATACTCATGATGTCATGGTATGCAGTCACCAGTTTATTTCTGACCTGTACCGTAGTCTGAAACGAGATATTTGCTTTTTGCATAGAGATCATGACATCGGACAGGCTGACTTTATCGTCACCCAAAGCAAATTTACGCCCGAGCTCCTGGGAACTCATTTGCACCTCATTCACCTGATCGAGCGACGCCTTTAAGGCATCCGCGAAATCCAGTTTTTGTGGCGCTGTCGTTGCCGCCGCCCCTGTCGCGGCGCCAGCCTGATTCACACCAGCGCCAGCCTCCATTTTCGCCGCTGCATTACGCAACTGTGCCACCATTGCATCAATGCGGCTGCTATCTATGCCTGCGAGTTTCATATCAACTCCTTTATTCAATCTGTCAGCTTACTCCGCTTAATCAACTCCGCCACAGGCAGTCACCGGATTACTGCATAAGCACGCAACCGGTATCCACGATGCCGAGCTGCTTCGCTGAGCGTCATTAAAAGAATGTCCCAGGCAATAAGTTACCAGCTTCCGTCTGCCGCATATGCCAGAGTAAGCAGGGAAAATCCCCTTTATTCGGGACATCATTTTTTTTCGGTTAACGCAAAATAGCTAACAGAGAAAAACCATCTTGGTTTGGTGTGCGAAGCGTAAAACCGCTGCCATCAACCATCAACGCTTAAGCTGACGAGTATCATGTACCCACAATTTATTGATTTTGCCGCGGTTGGAGTAAAGTATGGCCACAGCTGACACACTGTTGAATCCGGAAGAGATCGCTGCCGAACCGCCACGCCTGTTCGGCATTCCGCAAACCCCGGGCATACGCATCGCGATGTTATCCGGCGGTGCCGCCCTGATCATAGCCATCATGGCCGGACTGTGGCTGTGGGGACAGCAACCTGAGTACAAGGTACTGTTTTCCAACTTTAATGACCGTGATGGCGGCGCCATTGTGGCATCGCTGCAGCAAATGAATGTGCCCTATAAGTATTCGGATGGCGGTAATGCGATCCTGGTACCTGCTGCACAAGTACATGATGCACGCCTGAAACTGGCGTCGCAGGGGCTGCCTAAAGGCGGAAATGTCGGCTTTGAACTGATGGAAAATCAAAAACTGGGCATTTCTCAGTTTCTGGAACAAGTCAATTTCCAACGCGCGCTCGAAGGTGAGCTGGCGCGCTCTATCCAGGCGGTCTCCTCCGTACAGGCGGCGCGCGTGCATCTGGCCATTCCTAAACAAAACGTCTTTATCCGCGACCAGCAAAAACCAACTGCGTCGGTATTGCTGAACCTCTACCCGGGACGCAATCTCGACCAGCAACAGGTCAGCGCGATTCTGCATCTGGTTGCCAGTAGCGTGCCGGAACTCTCTACCAAGAACGTCTCCATCGTGGATCAGAATGGCACCCTGCTGTCTGATATGAACCGCCAGGGTATAGGTGCCAACCTGGACCCATCCCAACTGAAATACGTACAGGAATACCAGCAAAACATTATCAAGCGGGTAGAATCCATCATCGCCCCTATCGTTGGTGCCAACAATGTGCATGCGGAAGCAACCGCCGATATCGACTTCTCGAAAAGCGAGCAGGCAGCGGAAAGCTATCGCCCTAACTCCCCACCGGAAGCGTCGACCATACGCAGCCAGCAATCCAGCGAGACCTTCAACAAAAACAATAATCCTTCCGGCGTTCCAGGCGCACTGACCAATCAGCCCCCGGTACCGGCAACCGCTCCTCTGGTTACCAGCACCACCACTGGCGCCAGCCAGGCTGCAGCAGCTGGCTTGGTACAGAAGGATTCCACCATTAACTACGAAGTCGACAAAACCATACGCTACACCCAGCAAGGCATGGGCGGTGTCAAGCGCCTGTCGGTTGCAGTCGTGGTCAACTACAAAAATGAAACCGACAAAAATGGCAAAGTCATCCCACGTGCGTTGACCGATGCAGAAAAAGCACAGATTACCGATCTCGCACGGGAAGCCATGGGCTTCAACAAGGAACGCGGAGATACTTTAAGCGTTGCCAATAGTCCGTTTGTAGGTCCAGATAAAGAAAACCTGATTGATGCACCACTCTGGAAGCAGCCGGAGAACATCCAGCTGGCCAAAGAACTAGGGCGTTACTTATTGCTTGCTGCAGTCATGGCTTACCTGTTCTTTGGCTACTTACGCCCTATCCTGTACAAGATCATGGGCAAAGACAAAGAGAAGGAAGAAGCCGAAGCCAAGGCAAAAGCAGAAGCCGAGGAAGCGGAACGCGTCGCCGAGGAAGAACGTATCGCCGAAGAAGCCGCAGCCGCAGAAGAAGACGGTGCCGTGGTTCAGCTTTCCAGCGAAGAAGAACAACAAGTTGCCGGCAAACAAGCTACTATTTATGAGATGAATCTGGAACTGGCCCGTGAACTGGCTAAATCCGATCCAAGAATCGTCGCTAACGTGATTAAAAAGTGGGTGAATAATGAGTGATGACGGCGTACAGAAAGCAGCCACTTTTATGCTGGCTCTGGGTGAGGATGGTGCGGCTGAAGTAATGAAATTTCTTGGCCCACGGGAAGTGCAGAAAATCGGTGCCGCGATGGCAACGATAGGCGCCATTCCGCATGAAAAAATTGCCAAGGTACTGGAAGAATTTAAAGCCGAAGCAGACGTCAGTTCGTCCGTTGGTCTGGATTCGGATGAGTATATCCGTAATGTACTGACCAAAGCGCTGGGCGACGACAAGGCATCGTCCCTGCTCAACCGCATCCTGGGTGGCAAAGACGCCAGCGGCATAGAAAGCCTGAAATGGATGGACTCGCCCTCAGTAGCGGATCTGATCAAGAATGAGCATCCGCAAATTATCGCGACCATACTGGTGCATCTGGAAAGCGATCAGGCTTGCGAGATTCTGAACAATTTCTCTGAACGCCTGCGTAATGATGTGGTGCTGAGGATCGCCACCCTGGATGGTATTCAGCCGACGGCGCTGCGCGAACTCAATGATGTACTGACCAAACTGCTGACTGGCAATGAAAGTCTGAAGAAAAAATCCATCGGTGGTGTGCGTGCTGCTGCCGAAATTCTGAACTTCATGAGTGGTGAAAACGAAGCCTCTGTGATGGACAATCTGCGGAAATACGATGGCGATATGGCAGAAAAAATCATGGATGAAATGTTCGTCTTCGATAACATCATGGACATTGACGACAAAGGCATACAAATGCTGCTGCGCGAAGTGCAGTCTGACTCGCTGATCGTGGCGCTAAAAGGTGCCAATCCGGATATGCGTGAAAAAATCTTCCGCAATATGTCGGCGCGTGCTGCTGAAATGATGCGTGAAGATCTGGAATCCAAAGGCCCGGTACGTCTGTCTGAAGTTGAAACGCAGCAGAAACAAATCCTGCTGGTGGTACGTCGCCTGGCCGATGAAGGTCAGATCATGCTGGGCTCTAAAGGCGATGACGCGTATGTCTAGTATTTTCCACAACCTCGATCCGGCCGCCTTCCGACCATGGGAGCTGACTTCGTTCGGGGATAAACATCCAAAAATAGAGCTGGAACCCATCCCGGCACCAGTTGTGGAAGTCCCGCTGGTTCCTATGTTGACAGAAGAAGAACTGGAAGCGGTGCGACAACAGGCGCGCCAGGAAGCTTATCAGGATGCATATCAAAGCGCATTCGAACAAGGACTGCTGGACGGCAAAGAGCAGGCCTATGCCGAATCCCGTACAGAGATGCAGCAGGAATTACAGCATTTACAAGAGCTGACCGCGAATTTCAGCGCACAGCTGCAACACATGGGCAAGGAAACCGGCAAAGATCTGCTGGCATTGGCCTTAGATCTGGCGCAAGCCATGCTCAGAAGTCAAATCGAGATGCGGCCGGATGTCATCTTACGTATCGCTGAAGATGCGATTGCTCAGCTGCCATCGCGCCAACAGGCAACCCAGATCCATGTCCATCCTGATGATGCAGCCCAAGTGCAGGAATTACTCACCCCTGCCCTGCAACAGATAGGCTGGCGCATAAGTCCCGACGAACAAATCACACGTGGTGGCTGCATGATAGAGACGCCGCAAAACGTGATTGATGCCAGTCTGGAAAACCGCTGGCAAAAACTGAGTGCACACATCACCGAGCAATTGCAGACACCGGACTGAAATAAATGGAAGCTACCCTGACCCATGAATGGCAATCGCTGCTGAAAACCAGCCAGTCCGGCATACGTCCGTCCGATGATCTGGTGATTGCCGGACGCGTCACCAAAGTGACCGGTCTGGTGATGGAAGCAGTTGGTTTGCGCCTGCCAGTCGGCAGCGCCTGCGCCATCCATCTGGCGAACGGATCACACATTGATGCGGAAGTCGTAGGCTTTGATGGTGATCGTCTGTTCCTGATGCCACATAGTGACCTGGATGGTGTGACGCCGGGTGCACCAGTCTATGCGGAAGTGTTGTCCGCAGCGCAGCAGGCGCAGCGCAGACCAAATGACCGCAGCCGCCAGTTACCGGTCGGCTATCAGTTGCTGGGTCGCGTGGTCGATGGCAATGGACGGCCGCTTGACACGCTGGGGCCACTCAATACCCAAGTCAGTGCGCCACTGGGAGCCAGAATTTACAACCCGCTTGAACGTGCGCCTATCAGCGACACACTGGATGTAGGCGTGCGCGCCATTAATAGCATGCTGAGTGTGGGTCGCGGACAAAGGCTGGGCTTATTCGCCGGTTCCGGCGTCGGTAAGAGTGTGCTGCTCGGCATGATGGCGCGCTATACCACGGCAGACGTGATCGTAGTCGGCCTGATCGGCGAACGGGGTCGCGAGGTCAAGGAATTTATTGAACAGATTCTGGGTGAAGAAGGTCTGGCACGCTCGGCAGTGGTCGCAGCGCCCGCAGATGCGCCGCCGCTATTACGTTTGCAAGGTGCTGCCTATGCCACCACCATCGCTGAGTTTTTCCGCGATCAGGGCCATAACGTCTTGTTGATTATGGATTCCCTGACCCGTTACGCCATGGCCCAACGTGAAATTGCGCTGGCGATCGGTGAGCCACCAGCGACCAAGGGCTATCCGCCATCCGTTTTCGCTAAACTGCCGGTACTGGTCGAGCGCGCAGGCAATGGCAAGGAAGGCGGCGGCTCTATTACCGCTTTCTATACCGTTTTGACTGAAGGCGATGATCAGCAAGATCCGATCGCGGACTCGGCCCGCGCGATTCTGGATGGCCATATCGTGCTCAACCGTACATTGGCAGAAGCAGGCCATTATCCGGCGATTGATATCGAACAATCGATCAGCCGCGCCATGCACAGCATCACCACACCTGAACATCAGCAATTATCGCGAAAGCTCAAGCAACTGTATTCGCGCTACGAACGCAGCCGGGATCTGATCAGCGTCGGCGCCTATGCGCCTGGCTCAGACCCTATGCTGGATGAAGCGATACGGCTACACCCACACATTACCGCATTTTTACAACAGAATATCCTGGAAAAATGCAGCATATCCGAGAGCTTAGCGGGACTTCAGGCTCTGTTTAACGCTTAGATTCTCCTGTGAGGCGACTATACTGAAATCATTATGGCAGCGAAGTCTCCACTACAAACTCTGATTGAAATTGCGGAACGTGATACCGATGAGGCGGCCAAGACGCTAGGGAAAGCGATACGCGCGCATGAAGATACCTTGAGCAAGCTGAACTTGCTGCTGCAATACCGGGATGATTACGATGCGAAATTCAGGGATGCCAGTGCGCGTGGTATCAATATTACGCAGTACGGCAACTTCATGAGTTTTCTGGCCAAACTGGATAGCGCGGTTGATGGCCAAAAGTTAGTGGTCAAAGACGCCGAGCGCAAAATTGAAATGGCAAAAATGAACTGGCAGGCCAACGAAAAAAAACGCTTGTCGTACAACACACTGGATAAGCGCGCTGAGTCCGTCCGACTGGCAAAAGAAAGTAAGCGGGACCAGAAACAGACCGATGACTTCGCTGCGCGCACTTATTTTTACAAACAATAATTTCAGTTCTGAGTGAGTAAGATCATGCAAACCACGAGTATTAAGCCATCAGCCGATTTCCTGCCAGCGAATACTGGCGGTGCAAATAAAAATGGCGCAGCGTTAACTTCCTCGTTTCAGCAACAATTGAAGCAAGAACTGGTGAGTCGTTCCTTAAAAAATCCGGATCCACAAGTGGTAGCAGCAAAAAGCCCCGCGCCAGTGACGGGCAACACCACTAACACGAACGCGACCCAGGCCGCGCACGAGGAAAAAGAAGAAGATAAGCCCATCGCAGCACCAAGCATGGATTTAGCTGCATTGTTACAGAATCTGCGTACTAAGCAGAGTGATAGTGAATCACCGCAGGCGAAAGCACAAGATAGCAAAATCAGTTCCGATGCTATTCATACCGAAAAAAGCGCGAATGCTGAGCCAGCCTCTGCACCTGTCACTACAGAACAATTAGCGCAGATCCTGGATACATTGAGCAGCAACGCCAACATCACTGACAAGGGCGAATCCAATGCAACTGCTGCAGACCAGGTTTTTAAGCTGGATACGACCGATCAGGCTGCAAAACCTGAGGTTGCACTGGCCAACGGAAATGCGGGTCTGAGCAAAGAAATGATGAGTAAAACTCAGCAGACTTCTGCGCCAGCAAAGCCTGCAGATATCAGACACGAATCAATCAAACCGGGTGCATTACCTGAAATAGAAACAGCACTGAACGAAAAGGTATCGGAGCGCGTCAGTGCAGATATTAAGCCGGATGAAAAATCAGCCGCCACGCTCAATGCACTTACACAGAAATCTGAGGAAAAGCTGTCATTTGCTAACTCTATGCGTGTCGCTATCAGCAAAGAACAGGAAAGCACTGCCCTCCCAGCCTCTGTAACCCAAGCCAGCCCGGGATTCGCATCCTATGTGCAGACGGAGCAAGCCGTCCGTCCAGTGCAAATTCCCATTGGCGTACATCAAACTGGCTGGGACAAAGCAATCGGTGAGCATGTGATCAGCATGGCGGCCAGCAAGCTGCAACAGGCAGAGCTGTCTCTGAATCCACCAGATCTGGGGCCGCTGAAAATCATACTCAGTCTGAATCAGGATCAGGCCAATGCGACTTTCATTACAGCCCAGCCTGAAGTCAGGCAGGCACTGGAAGCCTCTATGCCTAAGTTGCGCGACATGATGAATGATGCGGGTATGCAATTAGCGGGATTTAATGTGCAGACCCAGTCGTCGCCATCGGGGCAGGGACAAGGACAGGGACAACAGCAGGCAAGCTTCCAGCCGGAAAACAGCATACGCCGGAACTCTGAAATTGTGCGAAATGATGCAGAAACAACGCGTAGCACAACAACAGTTGGCAGAGCCAGAACCAATCCGGGAGCAGTAGATACCTTTGCCTGAGCAGCAAACTGGAAATATTGCCAGTGAAACAGGTAAAATAAGAACCTGAAGCGATACGCAGGCATACGAACCAGTCATCAGGAGCGGCAGCAAACAGTCAATGCCAGGATAAGCCTGAGCTAAGGGTGTTTCCCCCCTCTGTTTCACCGTTCACGCATGCCTTCGATATCGGATAATAGAGAAAATCGTGGCACGTCTTGCCAGATGAGAGGAAGAACATGGCGAAAGCTCCTGCGAAAGCAGCACCGGATCACGGTGAACCCGCTGCTGGCGGCAAATCAAAGAAAAAACTAATCATCATCATTGCTGCTGCAGTCGTTTTGCTGGCGGGTATAGGTGGTGGAGCTGCTTTCTTTTTGTCTAAAAAATCAGCCAATAAAGAAAAAGAACACAAAGTGGAAGCGGCCAAGCCACCGGTCTTCCTGCCTATGGAACCGTTTACCGTCAATCTGCAGTCGAATGAAGGCGATAAATATCTGCAGGTGACCATGACACTGCAGGTTGAAGGCCAGGATCAGGCTGACCTGATCAAAGCAAATATGCCGCAAGTGCGTAGCCGCCTGCTGTTACTGTTGTCGAGTAAAGAAGCCAGCGAAATCATTTCAACTGAGGGCAAAGAAAAACTGGTAGAAGAAATCGTTGAGAAAACTTCTCAGCCATTTACTCCTAAGGGCGATCCGCAAAAAGTCGGCGGTGTGTTCTTCACTTCATTTGTCGTTCAATAAGCATCATGTCAGACAATTTTCTCTCCCAGGAAGAAGTTGATGCCCTTTTAAAGGGTGTCACGGGAGATCAGGATGACTCCCTCTCTCAGGAGGACACCTCTGGTGTCCGCCCATACAATCTTGCCACGCAAGAGCGTATCGTGCGTGGCCGTATGCCGACGCTGGAGATCATCAATGAACGTTTCGCTCGTCTGTTACGCATAGGCTTATTCAATTTTTTACGTCGCAGTGCTGAGGTTTCCGTCGGCACAGTGCGCGTGTCGAAATACAGTGAATTCATCCGCAATCTGGTGGTGCCGACCAATCTGAACCTGGTGCACATGAAGCCTTTGCGCGGTACTTCGCTGATCGTGCTCGACCCGGGACTGGTATTTTTATTGGTGGACAATCTGTTTGGCGGTGATGGACGCTTCCATACCCGGGTCGAAGGTCGCGACTTTACACAGACAGAACAAAGGATTATTCACCGTATCCTGGAAATCATTTTTGAGACCTATTCCAAATCCTGGGAACCCGTATATCCGATTGAATTCGAATATATACGTTCAGAAATGAACACGCAGTTCGCTAACATTGCCACCCCGAACGAGGTAGTGGTGTCTACTACCTTCACGATAGAACTGGGGCCAGTCAGTGGCGAAATGCATATCTGCATGCCTTACTCGACGATAGAGCCTATCCGCGATGTACTGACCAGCAGCCTGCAAGGTGAAACGCTGGAAGTGGATAAACGCTGGGTGCGTCTGATGACGCAGCAGATACAGATTGCGGAAGTCGAACTGGTGGCAGATCTGGGCACTACCCGCGTCACACTGGGCGACATTCTGAACATGAAAGAGGGCGATGTGATACCGCTCAGCGTGCCGGAGATAGTCTCAGCTAAAGTAGACGGCACCCCGGTCATGGAATGTAAGTATGGTGTTTTTAATGGTCAATATGCCTTACGCGTGGAAAAGCTACTCAGCTCCAGCGTACAGGAAGTAGCACAAGGAGAAAATCATGGATGAAAGCGCAGACACACCCATCAGTGAAGACGATTGGGGCGCCGCCATTGCCGAACAGGAAAAGGCTGAAGCCGCAGCGGCAGCATCCAGCGCCGCACCAAAAGCAGAGCCCAGTGCCGCCATCTTCACCGAATTCAGCAATAAAGGCAGTGGCATAGAAACCCACAATGACATCGACTTTATCCTGGATATTCCGGTACAACTCACGGTTGAACTCGGACGCACCAAAATTGCGATTAAAAATTTGCTGCAATTGGCGCAAGGCTCGGTAGTTGAACTTGATGGCATGGCCGGTGAACCTATGGACGTGCTGGTCAACGGCTGCCTGATTGCCCAGGGCGAGGTGGTGGTGGTGAATGATAAGTTCGGTATTCGTCTGACCGATATCGTGACGCCTGCTGAACGCATCAGAAAACTCAATAAATAATGCAGAAACTGTCCCCTTCCCTGCTGTCAATCCTGATGCTGCCAACCCTGAGTCAGGCAGCCGACAATGCGGTTGTTGCGCCCACTACCGGTTTCCTGCAAATCATCCTGGCGCTGTTGTTTATTCTGGGCCTGATGTTCGCGGCCGCCTGGGCTTTTAAACGTATCACGCCAGTTGGTCAGCAAAACCGGCTGGCCTTGAAAATTGTAGGCGGACTCAATCTTGGTCAGCGCGAACGCATCCTGGTGGTTGAGATCGGCGATCAATGGATGGTACTCGGTGTCACCGCACACAGCATTAATCAGCTGGGCCAGGTCGCCAAACAGGAAGAGCTTTTACAGCATGGCAGCACTGACACGGGTGCCTTTCACAACTGGCTGCAAAAAACCATCGCTAAGCGGAATGAAACCAGCTCCGCTGCTGAGACCCGCCCACCGCAAACATAAATCTGCATGAAACTGCTACGCTATCCCGTACCACGCCTGAGTCTGTTTCTAAGTCTGTTTCTGAGTCTTTTTTCATTCTCATGCCTGCTACTCTTTCCGGACACGGTATTCGCCCAGAATAGTGGCGGGCTGCCAGCCATCAATTCCACACCGGCTGCCGGTGGCGGACAAAATTACTCATTGAGCCTGCAAACCCTGCTGTTCCTGACTTCTCTGAGTTTTTTACCCGCAGCTTTGCTGATGATGACCAGTTTTACCCGCATCATCATCGTGTTGTCGCTGTTACGTCAGGCGCTGGGTACTCAGTCTGCACCACCGAATCAAGTCATGGTCGGACTTGCCTTGTTTCTGACTTTATTTGTGATGGGACCGGTGCTGGACAAAGTTTATGCCGACGCCTATCAGCCTTTTTCTGAAAACAAAATCAGTATGTCTGAAGCTTTGGACAAAGGCGCTGCACCGCTCAAAGAGTTCATGCTGAAACAAACCCGCCAGACCGACCTGGCGTTGTACGTCAAATTGGCTAACATCCCCGAATTGCAAGGTCCGGAGCAGGTTCCGCTGCGCGTGCTGATTCCGGCTTTTGTCACCAGCGAATTAAAAACCGCATTTCAAATCAGCTTTGCGATCTTCATTCCTTTCCTGATCATCGACATGGTGGTGGCCAGTGTACTGATGTCTATGGGGATGATGATGGTCTCCCCTTCTATCGTCGCACTACCGTTTAAGCTGATGTTGTTTGTACTGGTTGATGGCTGGGCGCTGCTGATAGGCTCGCTGGCACAAAGTTTTTACTAGAGGAAGTCATGTCTCCAGATACCGTCATGAATATGGGCCGGCATGCGATGGAAGTCATGCTAATGGTGTCCGCGCCACTGCTGCTGGTGGCGCTGGCGATAGGCCTGGTAGTCAGTATTTTTCAGGCGGCTACCCAAATTAATGAAACCACTTTATCCTTCATCCCTAAACTGGTCGGTATCTTCGTCACACTGATCGTGGCTGGCCCATGGATGCTGTCCATACTGCTCGATTACATGCGCGAAATGCTGACCAGCATCGCCACCATGGCGGCCTGAGCTGACAGAGTGACAGGATGATTAACTTCTCCAGTCAGCAACTGATCGAGCTGATTACGGCTTTTATGTGGCCACTGACACGCATACTCGGCTTAATTGCTGTCGCTCCGCCATTCGGCAATAATGCGATCCCCATGCAAATTAAACTCATGCTGGGTGTGGCACTGGCCATGATCGTCGCACCCACGATAGGCAAGCTGCCGGGTGCTGATCCGCTGTCGCTGACTGGTATGTTGATACTGACTCAGCAATTCGTGATCGGCCTGGCCATGGGTTTCGTGATGCGCATCCTATTTGCCGGCATAGAAATGGCTGGCGAGGTCGCCGGCATGACGATGGGCCTGGGCTTTGCGACCTTCTTTGATCCGATGACGCAAGGGCGAAACTCAGCAATTTCGCAATTTCTGGTGCTCACCGCTACCTTATTATTTCTGGCGCTGAATGCGCATCTGGCCATGTTGTCGGCGCTGGTGGAAAGCTTCAGCACAATCCCTATTGCGAGCGATCTGAAATCAGGCTTCAGCATGTATCGGCTGGTGATCTGGGGTGAGCAGATCTTCATTACCGGCCTCAAGTTATCGCTACCCATCGTTGCCGCTCTGCTCATCACCAATATTGCACTGGGCATCCTGACCCGAGCAGCGCCACAACTGAACATTTTCGGCATAGGTTTTCCGATTACGATAGGGGTAGGTTTTCTGATGCTGACGCTGCTGATGCCTTATCTGGAAACGCCGATAGAAAAATTATTCCAGCAAGGTCTGAATGCTATGATGTATGGCGGAGATAAAGCCATCCCGCTGCCTAAACCGAAGTAAGGCCATCATGCAGGCAAAGCCTCAACAATCAGATCGTTTATTCAGCACCCAGCAAATCCAGACACTGGAGCGCCATGCCAAGGCCAACAGACACCGGCCGTCATTGATGGAATTAGCGGGCAAAGCGATCTTTAGGCAGACACTGGCACTCATCAAGCCGAGTCAAGGTCCAGTGCTGCTCATCGCCGGACCCGGCAATAATGGCGGTGACGCGCTGGAAGCAGCAGCGCACCTCAGTGCTGCTGGTTACACCACAGATCTGATCCGCTTAGGCCAGGATGCCGCCCGCTCACCGGAGGCACAACTTGCACTGAACAAGGCCTTACACGCCCCGATACAACAGCTGCCTGCCGATGTCTCCTTACCGCCTTCACCCGACCAGCCGCCCTATCAGTTAATCGTGGATGGCCTGTTCGGAATTGGCTTAAACAAGCCCATCACTGGTGCAGCAGCGCAACTGGTAGCCCGCATCAACAACTACACCGAGCAAACTGGCTGCCCATTGCTGGCCATCGATGTACCCAGTGGCTTACATGCCGAAACCGGCGCAATTGTCGGCGGCGCAGCTGGCTGCTGCATCGCCGCCACACATACTTTAAGCCTGATTGGCAACAAGCCCGGCTTACATACCGGTGATGGTAAGCAGCTTGCCGGTCAGGTATTGCTGGATGATTTACAACTTGCTGCTGTGGCCCACAGCGAGTACATGGCCTGCCTGTCTGATCCTGCGCAAATCGATTGCCATGCCTTGCCGCGTAAGGCTAATACCCATAAGGGAAGCTTTGGTGATGTGGCCATCATCGGTGCTGCGCCGGGTATGGCGGGCGCGGGCATCCTGGCTGCCAGAGCCGCGCTGTTTGCCGGTGCCGGGCGAATCTTTCTGGTACAGCCGGATGCCGAGCTCAAGCTGGATATGCTGCACCCGGAAATCATGTACAGGGATGCCAGGCAATTTGAGTTCAATAAGCAGGTGATTGTGATCGGCCCGGGTTTGGGGCAAGATCAGCTTGCGACAGATCTGCTACGTGCCGCCTTACAGCGTCCCTATCCCGTGGTGATCGATGCCGATGCGCTGAATCTGCTGGCGACCAAGCCCGAATTGGCAGCGCTACTCAAGACCAGAACCGCCCCCACCCTGCTCACGCCACATCCGCTGGAAGCCGCACGGCTGCTTGCTCTCAGCACTGAACAGGTGCAACAAAACCGTGCTATGGCAGCAAAAGAATTAGCACAGCGATTTGGCAGTCACATCATTTTAAAAGGTGCAGGCAGCATAGTCTGCGGCCCACAGGACATACATTACCGGATTAACCCCAGTGGCAATCCTGGTCTGGCTTCAGGCGGCACCGGCGATGTACTGGCTGGATTATGTGGCGCCCTGCTGGCGCAAGGTATGGAGGTGGGCGATGCCGCTGCACTCGCTTGCTGGGCGCATGGTGCGGCAGCCGATGAACTGGTGGCGGCAGGAAGCGGCCCAATAGGCTTGCATGCGAGCGAATTGCTGCCCGTCATACGCTCCTTACTGAACCGCATAGTAACTGGCCGGATTTAATCGACCAGGCTGTTAATCTGGTCGGGATTGAGCTTTTCGCACTCAGTAATTTCGTCTATGCGTATTCCTGCACAGGCAATCGCCTTAGTCAGTTGCTCGATCTGCTCCTGTTGTGACACCGCATGATCAATCAGTTTATGCAGCACCTTAGAAACCGGATCATCGCTGTTCGGCGTGACCCCATAAGCCGCAAATAATTGCGCACTGCCGGAATCTGCCGAGCCCGTCTCCTTCTTGATGACATGTGCAGGATTGCCGACTGCCGTTGCACCAGCCGGAACCGGCTTGACCACCACAGAGTTAGAACCTATCTTGGCACCGGCGCCGACAGTAAAACTACCAAGTACTTTGGCCCCCGCGCCGACGATGACGCCAGCCTCCAGTGTGGGATGACGTTTAGCACCGCGTGTCAGTGAAGTGCCGCCCAGCGTCACGCCCTGATAGATCGTGCAGTCATCGCCGACTTCAGCAGTTTCACCGATCACCACACCGAAACCATGATCGATAAACACGCGGCGACCTATCGTGGCGCCAGGGTGAATTTCGATAGCGGTCAGGATACGAGCCAGATGCGAGATAAAGCGGGCCAGCCATTTCAAACCACGCTGCCAGCACCAGTTAGCCCAGCGATGCATGAGTATCGCCTGAAAGCCCGGATAACAAGTCACCACATCCCAGGCATTACGGGCGGCGGGGTCTTTTTGTATGATACTGGCGATATCTTCGCGCAAACGGCTAAACATGGGACGGGGTAAGTTGGAGTGAAACAGGCAGGAATAGTAGCGCATCCTGAGAAAGTCCGCACGGCGCGGACTTTCCCGGTTCAGGGGCTGTTGATTACACTTTGACCGTGCGTTGACGGCGGGCTTCGTACAGACAAACACCGGACGCCACAGAGACGTTCAGACTTTCGACCGAGCCCAGCATAGGAATACTGACCAGATGATCGCAGGTTTCGCGCGTCAGGCGACGCATGCCCTCGCCTTCGGCACCCATGACCAAAGCGATACCACCCGTCATATCAACGTCGTAGATGGTTTTATCTACTTCATCCGCAGTGCCAATCAGCCAGATATCGCGCTCTTGCAATTCACGCAGAGTACGCGCGAGGTTAGTCACGGTAATATAAGGCACAGTCTCAGCAGCGCCACTGGCTACCTTAGCCACAGTCGCATTCAAACCGACTGCACGGTCTTTCGGTGCGATCACCGCATGTGCACCGACACCATCGGCCACACGCAGGCAGGCACCCAGATTATGCGGATCGGTCACGCCATCCAATACCAGCAACAAAGGCGGGCCCTCAATCGCATCCAGCAATTCATCCAGATTGCGCGCCAGAGACAATTCACCTGCTTTGGCAACGACACCCTGATGGCGACGGGTGCCGACCATATTGGAGAGACGCTGGTCATCTGCATGAATGATACGGATACCGGCCGCCTTCACAGACTGCAGCAAATCATTCATACGGCGATCATGCCGTTCAGCATCGACATACACTTCTTCCACCGAAGAAGCTTCGTGGCGAATACGGGAGGTCACGGCATGGAAGCCGAAAATCATTTTACTTTTCATAAACTCTTTTTTCTTAATTTTCTTAATGAAGACTGATGCAAGCTGTTACGGCCATTGAGTTCTGTCAATCGCGATACCACCTTACTGTATGTGAGGCATCCGTCTTTTTTACACCGACAGGGAGCACAGTCAGGTCAGTGACAGGACTGCAGCTCCCTGAGTTACCACTAGCGTCGCTTCCGTGAGGATTTAGACGCAGATTTGCTGACTGCTGCTTTCTTTTTGCGCGCAACCGGATTGGCTTTAGGTGCTCTGCCTGCAGGTGCAGAACGCGATTTGCGCACCTCCACAGGCTCAGCCGCATAAGCAGCTTTAGCTTTGGAGGGACGCTCAGATTTCTCTGCCGCTGGTCCTGACTTAGCCTTACCACGCACACCGGCAACACCTGCCTGCGAACCAGGCTGGACAATACTCAAGTCTATCTTGCGTGCATCCAGATCCACCCGGCTGACCTGTACTTTTACCTTGTCCATCAACTGGTAGCGCTTACCAGTACGCTCACCGCGCAATTCATGGCGCGCCTCGTCGTACTGGAAGTAATCCGTACCAAGCTCGGTGATATGCACCAGGCCTTCGATATAGATATCATCGAGCTGAACAAAAATACCGAACTGGGTGACACCGGAAATCGTACCGATAAACTCTTCACCCAGTTTGTTTTTGATGTAATAGCACTTCAGCCAGGCTTCCACATCGCGCGAAGCCTCATCGGCTCTGCGCTCATTGGCGGAGCAATGGGTGCCCAGCATATCCCAGATACCAGGATCTTTTTCCACCTTTTGCTTACCGGCCGCTTTATCCGCCTGCAATTGCTTACGCGCTGCATTCGAAATGGTGGTGTTCAGCAAAGTCGTATCTATCCCTTTAGGCTCGTAGGTCTTACCTTGCAGGATGGCCTTAATCGCGCGGTGCGTGAGCAAATCAGGATAGCGCCGGATCGGGCTGGTGAAATGGGCATAGGCTTCATACGACAAGCCGAAATGGCCGATATTATCCGGACTGTAGACCGCTTGCTGCATAGAGCGCAACAGCATAGTCTGCAACAAGGCAGCATCTGGCCTGCCCTTAACCTTTTCAAGCAAGGCTGCATAATCGCTGGCCTTAGGCGCATCACCACCACCCAGGAACAAGCCAACTTGCTTGAGGAAGTTTCTGACCTGCGTCAATTTCTCCTTAGTCGGTCCGGCATGAATACGGTAAGTACCGTGGTGCTTATAAGTTTCCAGCAAATTCGCGGCACACACGTTAGCGGCCAGCATGCATTCTTCGATGAGCTTATGCGCGTCATTTCTGGTGCGCGGAATAATTTTCTCTATCTTGCCCGCAGCATTGCAAACGATATAGGTTTCTGTGGTTTCGAAATCGATCGCACCACGCACATGACGCGCTTTTAGCAAGGCCTGAAATACTTCATATAAGTGGCTCAGGTGCGGCACCAGCGTCTGGCGTTTAGCAGCCTCAGGCCCCTTGGTATTACCCAGGATGGCTGCGACTTCAGTGTAAGTAAAGCGGGCTGCTGAATGGATCACTGCCGGGTAAAACTGATAGGCCTGAATCTCACCTTCTTTAGTGATCACCATATCGCATACCAGCGTCAGGCGATCCACATCCGGATTCAGTGAGCACAGACCATTAGACAGCTTTTCCGGCAGCATAGGAATCACGCGGCGCGGGAAATACACCGAGGTACTGCGCGCTAAAGCATCATGATCCAATGCATCATTAGGCTTCACATAGTGACTCACGTCTGCGATCGCAACAATCAGACGATAGCCTTTAGTACGACCTATTTTTACCGGCTCGCAATAGACTGCATCATCAAAATCACGTGCATCTTCACCGTCTATGGTAACCAAAGGCACATCGCGTAAATCAACACGTTCTGCCAGGTCTTTTGCCTGCACTTCTGAAGGCAATTTCGCGGCAACTTTTAACGCGGCATCAGAGAAGATATGCGGCACACCAAACTTGCGTACCGCAATTTCGATTTCCATGCCGGGGTCATCAATTTCACCCAGCACTTCAACTATCTTCCCTACCGCTTGCGCGTAACGGGTAGGCTGTTCGATTAATTCGACACTGACCACTTGTCCGGCTTTTACTTTTCCGGGTGCGGCAGCAAGCAGGATGTCCTGACTAAAGCGTTTGTCTTCAGGCGCGACTACCCATACGCCATTTTCATGCAGCAATCTGCCGATCACATGGGTATTAGCGCGCTCTGTAATTTCAAGGATCCCACCCTCAAGCCGGCCACGGCGATCGGTACCAACGATTTTGGCCATGACACGGTCGCCATGCAAGACTTTCTGCATTTCACGCTCAGGCAGGAACAAATCTTCACTGCCATCATCGGGGATCAGGAAGCCATAACCTTCACGGTGGCTACTGACCTTTCCCGAAATAAAACTGTCTTGATTAGCCAAAGTGTATTGGCCAGATTTACCCAGTTTGATTTGCCCGTCACGTTCCATTGCGTTCAGTCGTCGCGTCATGCCCTCGAACTCCTCTGGTTTTACATGCAGTTGATCCGCCAGCGCCTCAGCACTGAGCTTAGCCTTACTTGTACGAAGAATACCGAGAATTTCTTCCCGACTTGGAATGGGGTATAAATGTTTATTCAAATGTAATGAATTTCTAAAAATAAAATAAAATGCCTACAGCAACAATATACTGCAGTGCACACGGACAGTTTACCGGAGCAACGCTTTTTTACCTAACTATTCTTGCATTTTTCAATGGACTGCCTTGACATAAATTCCAATTAATCTATAATCGCGGTCTTCCGTTGCCCACGTGGCGGAATTGGTAGACGCGCATGGTTCAGGTCCATGTGCCGCGAGGTGTGGGGGTTCGAGTCCCTCCGTGGGCACCAAGATTGCTA
>NZ_JAABOS010000007.1:121125-275189 GCF_010078235.1 Cognatundibacterium crateris
TCTTCCGTTGCCCACGTGGCGGAATTGGTAGACGCGCATGGTTCAGGTCCATGTGCCGCGAGGTGTGGGGGTTCGAGTCCCTCCGTGGGCACCAAGATTGCTAGGCCCGGTCAATGAAAATTGACCGGGCCTTTTGCATTGTTCAGCCCGCAATCACCCCAGAATCAACACCCTTTACCAAGCACCCTGCCACCGCACAGCATAAATTTCCCTTACCCCCTGTGCAAACCACGCACATTACCCTATAATAGCGGTCTTCCGTTGCCCACGTGGCGGAATTGGTAGACGCGCATGGTTCAGGTCCATGTGCCGCGAGGTGTGGGGGTTCGAGTCCCTCCGTGGGCACCAAGATTGCTAAGCCCGGTCAGTGAAAATTGACCGGGCTTTTTGCATTCTGCACCCGATACCCACCCTTACACTCACCTCACCAGCAACTGTCCGCACCGAACCCAGTCACATCCTTTACGTACACATAAAAAAACAGAAGCCTGAGCTTCTGTTTTCAAATTGGGCCAGACTTACGCAGTTTCGCCTCTTTTCAGCCACGCATTCAACTGATGCGGACGGATACCGTCATATTCTTCAAACGGCTGATGTATCCATGGGTTCGTAGGAAGGTGATCCACATAATAATCTGGCTCTACTGTAGAGCATGCTTTAAACCAGATTACCGCGGACTTTACCTCAGTCACACCAGGGAAATTTTCACGCAGATGATGCAATACACGCTCCAGGGTAACGCCGGAATCGACCAGGTCATCCACCACCAGAACACGTCCCTGCAAAGAACCCTTAGTCATCGAAATGTATTTACCGATATCCAGCGAGCCCTGCACAGTGCCTGCTTCTTCACGGTAAGAGCTGGTCGACAAAATCGCCAGCGGCACATCGAAGATACGCGAGAAAATATCACCAGGACGCAAACCGCCACGCGCCAGACACAGTACCTGATCAAACTTCCAGCCTGACTCATGCACCTTCAAAGCCAGCTGTTCGATAGAACGGTGATAAGCGTCCCAGGAAACCCACAGGTGCTTATCGTCAGATTCAGGAGTATTCATATTTCTTATTTCTTTCTTAATTAAACGGATGACGCAGAACGATAGTTTCTTCGCGATCCGGGCCAGTAGAAACCATATCTACCGGCACACCAACCAACTCTTCAATACGTTTGATGTAATTGCGCGCATTCAGCGGCAACGCTTCCATCGTTTTAGCACCAACGGTGGACTCAGTCCAACCTGGCATTTCTTCATAGACAGCCACACAACGGGATGCCTCTTCCGCGCCGACCGGGAAAATGTCAACTGGCTTACCATCGATCAGATAACCTGTGCACAGCTTCAGACTTTCCAGACCATCGAGCACATCCAGCTTAGTCAGGCACATGCCGGACACACCGTTAATTTGCACCGAACGCTTGAGCAAAGCTGCATCAAACCAGCCGCAACGACGCGCACGGCCAGTCACAGTACCAAACTCATGACCAACGCTGGCCAAATGATGGCCGACGCCTGCATCGGTAGGCAATTCAGACGGGAAAGGACCGGAACCCACACGGGTTGTGTAGGCCTTAGTGATGCCCAGAATGTAGTGCAACATGTTAGGGCCAACACCGGCACCAGCTGCCGCATTACCGGCTACACAGTTACTCGATGTGACAAAAGGATAGGTACCATGATCAACGTCCAGTAAACTGCCCTGCGCACCTTCAAACAGCAGGCTGGCACCCGCTTTATGCGCGGCATACAATTCACTCGACACATCCGCCACCATAGGACGCAGGCGCGGCACCAGGGCCAGCGCATCATCCAGCGTTTTCTGGAAATCCACCGCAGGTGCATGCAGATAATTCGTCAGCACAAAGTTGTGGTAATCCAGATTTTCTTTGAGTTTTTCTGCAAAGCGCTCTGCATTCAACAAGTCAGCCACGCGGATTGCACGGCGCGCTACTTTATCTTCGTAAGCAGGGCCTATACCTTTGCCGGTAGTACCGATTTTTGCCGCACCACGCGCCGCTTCACGCGCTGCATCCAATGCAGTGTGATAAGGCAGAATCACAGGGCAAGCCTCGGAAATCTTGAGGCGCGAAGCGACTTCAACACCATTCGCTTGCAGCTTATCGATTTCACGCAGCAGATCAGGCACGGATAACACCACGCCATTACCGATGTAGCAGGCAGTACCTTCACGCATAATCCCGGACGGGATTAATTGCAGCGCGGTTTTCTGGCCACCGATGACCAGCGTATGACCTGCATTATGACCACCCTGAAAGCGTACTACGCCCTGTGCATGATCAGTCAGCCAGTCTACGATCTTACCTTTACCCTCATCACCCCACTGAGTACCGATAACTACGACATTTTTTGCGATTTTATTGTTCGACATCACTTAGTCCACATTTTGAAGAATCCAATTTTCACCATCGAAAACAACTACGCGATTGCAGTCGAATTCGTCTTGTTCATTCTCATGACCTGGCATGCTTTGTATAACTACTTCACCAGCATCACGCAATGCTTTAATTTTTTCACGCAACGCAGAATCACGGCTCCAGGGAGCGCGGATGGCGACTTTACGTCCCGCAGCAGGCATCAGCCTGGCCAGTTCGCGCAAATCGAGCGAGAACCCGGTCGCCGGACGCGCCCTGCCAAAAGCCTCACCCACATGGTCGTAGCGACCACCACGTGCTACTGCATTCGGTAAGCCGCTGACAAAGGCACTGAACATCACACCACTGTGATAGTGGTAGCCACGCAAATCGGCCAGATCGATGATGACATGATCTGCGCCAACCAGATTAGACAATACTTCGAGTTCACTCAATGCTTTTTCTATGCCAGCCACTTGCGGCAGACGCATACGCGCGGTTTTGAGTATGCTCACATCGCCATATAGCGAAGGCAAGGCCAGCAAAGCAGACCGCACTACCGGTGCATAGGCAGCACTGATCGCGTCTATACCAGGCACATCCTTCGCTTCCAGCAAGGCATACAGCTTATCTTCGTCAGCCTTGGCACGCGCATCCAACTCCAGGATGGAGCGCAACACACCAACATGGCACAGATCCAGACGCACATTATTAACGCCAACCGCCTGCAGGCAACCGATCACGATTTCATGGATTTCCGCATCCGCTTCCAAGCCAGCATGACCATAGATTTCAGCACCGATCTGAACTGGCTCACGGGTTGCATGCAAACCCGAAGGACGGGTATGCAATACACTGCCCGCATAGCACAGGCGAGTCACATAATTGCGATTCAACAAATGCGCATCGATGCGAGCCACCTGGGTCGTCATATCCGCACGCAAACCCATGGTGCGGCCAGAAATCTGATCCACCAGTTTAAAAGTACGTAAGTCCATATCCTGCCCGGCACCGGTCAGCAAGGACTCGATGTACTCCAGCATAGGCGGCATCACCATTTCATAGCCGTAGAGGCGGAAATGATCCAGAAAAACGCGACGTAAATCCTCAATCTTGCGCGCCTCAGACGGCAAGATATCTGCAATATTCTCAGGTAAAAGCCAGTTTGGCATGAAAAACATTCAAAAAAAGAAAGACCGCAACAAAATGCGATCCGCACCGGTTAAGGTGCGGATCGCTAGTCTGGGTCAGTAAGTCAGGATGAAACGCTTATTTCGTTTTCGCTGGCGCGGCAGTCGCACCGGCAGGATTAGAACCCTTAAAATATTTGAAGAAATCAGAACTAGGATCAACCACGATCACATCCGATTTGCTCCGGAAAGTGCTGCGATAGGCTTCCAGACTCTTATAGAATTTATAAAATTCTGGATTCTGTCCAAATGCCTGCGCATAAATCTGCGACGCTTCAGCATCACCAGCACCCTTCATTTGCTCCGCTTCGCGATAAGCCTCCGCCAGAATCACAACACGCTGGCGGTCAGCGTCAGCCCGAATTTTCTCAGATTCTGCCGCGCCAGTCGAGCGCAATTCGTTCGCAACACGTGTACGCTCCGCCTTCATACGCTCATACACAGAGTTATTAATCTGCTCTACGTAATCAACGCGCTTCAAACGTACGTCAATAATATCCACACCGATCTGACGTGCTTCTTCAGTGACCTTGGCTTTGATCGCTTCCATGACTTTGCCGCGTTCGCCGGAAATCACATCACGCACTGAACGCTTGGTGATTTCATCATTCAAAGCAGCTTTCACGATTTGCGATAAACGGTCCTGGGCCTTACGCTCATCACTGCCAAAACTCACGAAGTAGAGTTTAGGGTTAGTGATTTTCCACTTCACATAAGAATCCACCAAAATGTTCTTTTTCTCGGCAGTGATGAAACGATCTGCTTCGGCAGAGTCTATCGTCAGATTGCGCTTATCTAAAAACAAGACATTCTGAAACGGTGGTGGCAACTTGAAATGCAGACCAGGTTCACTGATCACGGACTTCACTTCACCGAAGGAAAAGACGATAGCGTGCGACTTTTGATCAACCACGAAAATTGTCGAATACGCGAAGATCAGCGCTGCCACTAAAGAGGCGAATACACTAGCTAATTTACTCATTATCTTGTCTCCCGATCACGAGAATCACGGCTATCTCTGGATCGCCCATCTTTACTGTAACGCATTTCAACGGTAGGAATCTGCTCAGTTGCAGGCGGCGCCACCGGAGCCACTGGTTTTGCAGCAGGATCAGGCGTCTGTAGCATTTTATCCAATGGCAGATACAACATATTACTGCCTGCTTTGGTATCCAGCATCAGCTTGCCAGTACTGGAGAATATCTGTTGCATGGTTTCCAGATACATGCGATCGCGGGTCACTGCAGGTGCTTTCTGATATTCAGACAAGACCTGTTTGAAACGGGATGCATTACCTTCAGCGTTCGCCACCACACGTGACTTATATCCTTCAGCCTCTTGCAACAAGCGCGACGCTTCACCCTTAGCCTTAGGAATTACTTCGTTGGCATAGGCCTGGCCTTCATTTTTCTGGCGTTCTTTATCCTGTCCGGCTTTTACCGCATCATCAAATGCTGTCTGCACTTGTTCCGGTGGCTGGACACCTTGCATGGTGACGTTGGTGACCAATACGCCTGCGTTGTAGCGGTCCAGTATCTGCTGCATCAATGCGCTGGTGTCGAGCGCGACTTTTTCACGCCCCTCATACAGCACGAAGTCCATCTTGCTCTTACCGACGATTTCACGAATCGCAGTTTCAGCAACCTGACGTATCATTTCATCCTGATCGCGGCTGTTGCCGAGTTCGCGGTTGTTATACAACCATTCAGCAGCGCTCTTAAGCTTGTACTGAACTGCAAACTGAATATCAACAATGTTTTCGTCATCCGTCAGCATCAGTGATTCTCTGGCCTCTTTCAACTTCACCGATTTGCGGTAACCGACTTCCACAGTACGCACCTGCGAAACGTTGACGATTTCATGATGCTGAATAGGATAAGGCCAACGCCAGTTCATACCGGCACCGGTAACGTGACTGTATTTTCCAAAAGTGGTAATGACTGCAGTCTGCCCCTCCTGAACGATGAACACACCGCTGACCAGCCAGACAAAGGCAAATACAACGGCGATTGCACCTACGCCAAAACGGGCGCTGGCAGGATCAGGGGAGAAGCCATTGCCGTCACCGCCGTTACCACCATCTTTACCGCCCAGCAAACGCGCGATGCGCTGATTCAGATCTTTCCAGACCTGATCCAGATCCGGCGGCGTATCGGGAGATTTTTTATCGTCCTTAGGATTGTTAGATCCTCTTCCCCATTGCGGGTCATTTAAAGACAAAGTCAAACCGATTCTTTTGAGAAACGAAGCAATCATTCTTTTGCTATCCAAAATTAGTAGGTTGGACTACTGTTACAAAAAACGGATATCGTCGGGATCAGGTGCCTGGCCCTTTTTCCCCGAAATCTGTTGCGCCTTTTGCAGCGCAAAATCCGCAACTGCCTGCCTCAATAAATCAAGGCCAGCACCAGTTCTTGCACTTACGGAAATACGTTCGATTCTACCATACTCGTCATAGCCGACACTGGGCGCAGTATCTGTCAAATCTATCTTGTTGAAGACGATCAACTGCGGCACATTATCCGCACCAATTTCTTTCAGAACCAGATTTACCTGTGCCATCTGATCCTCGCGTACCGCACTGCCCGCATCCACCACATGCAGCAACAGATCTGCATGGATAGTCTCTTCCAGGGTCGCCTTAAACGCGGCGACCAATTGATGTGGCAACTCACGAATAAAACCAACGGTATCTGAAATCACGATGCTGCCAGATTCACCCAGATACAAGCGCCGCGAAGTCGTGTCCAGCGTTGCAAATAACTGATCTGCTGCATAGGTACCCGCCTTGGTCAGCGCATTGAACAAAGTGGATTTTCCTGCATTGGTGTACCCGACCAGGGACACCGTAAACTCTTGATTCCTGCCTCGCGCGCGGCGCTGGGTTTCACGTTGCTTCTGTAACTTATCCAGACGCGACTTCAGCATCTTGACGCGATCGCCAAGCAAGCGTCGGTCCGTCTCCAGCTGGGTCTCACCTGGACCACGTAAGCCGATACCACCTTTTTGACGCTCCAGATGGGTCCAGCCCCGCACCAGACGGGTCGCCAAATGCTGCAACTGAGCCAGCTCGACCTGCAGCTTACCGTCATGGCTTTTTGCTCTTTGCGCAAAAATGTCCAGTATCAGGCTGGTACGGTCCACAATACGCACCTTACAAACGCGCTCCAGATTCCGCTGCTGAGCAGGGGATAAGGCATGATTAAAGATGACGACCTCTAACTGATCGTCAGCCACCAAATCTGCTATCTCCTGCGCTTTACCAGAACCAACAAACAAAGCTGCATCAGGCGCATTGCGTTTACAAGTCAATACATGTGCCGGCTGTACACCGGCAGATTGGCTTAGCAGCGTTAGTTCTTCCAGACTTGCAGTCGTATCTTCCCGACCAAAATCAACCCCGACAAGAATGGCACGCATTAATCTGCCAACCTAAAGAAAATACAAAAATTCAAAATTTACTCAGCGTCCGCTTCAGAATTGATACTCACCGCACGGGCTGGGACGACGGTAGAAATGGCGTGTTTGTATACCATTTGTGTCACTGTGTTGCGGAGCAAGACCACATACTGGTCGAAAGACTCAATATGTCCTTGCAGTTTAATACCGTTAACCAGATAAATAGAAACAGGAATATGTTCCTTACGCAAAGCGTTCAGAAACGGGTCTTGTAACAATTGCCCTTTATTACTCATAGCAGCTCCATTGTGTTGTTGTGATCAGGAGATTGGGGCGAATTGCTCAGTATCAAGCCCTACCCCAAGTTGTATTACGGAATAACTCTAAACTACATTTTATCTTTAGCGCAAATTGATTATTGCTAAAAATAAAAATTTTTAAAAAATGAACATCATTTCGACTTATCGAAAGGATTTTTACCGGAGCGCATTTCTATACGCAGCGGAGTACCCGTCAGCGAGAAAGTTTCGCGGAAATGCTTTTCCAGATAACGCTTATAGACATCACCCACCGCATCCAGCGCATTGCCGTGGATAACGATAATCGGCGGATTCTGACCACCCTGATGCGCATAGCGCAATTTAGGACGGATAGAGCCTTTACGCTTAGGTTGTTGATGCTCAACCGCCTCAATCAGGGCACGTGTGAGCTTAGGCGTAGACAGATTCACCATCGCTGCTTCGTAAGCTGCATCTATCGACTTCATTAAAGGTCCTATGCCTGTCGACTTGAGTGCAGAGATAAAGTGAAATTTTGCGAAAGTCAGGAAATTGAGCTTACGTTCAATATCCATCTTGATCTCATCACGCCTGTCGCTTTGCAAGCCATCCCATTTATTCACGCCAACCACCAGGGCACGGCCAGACTCCAGAATAAAGCCGGCAATATGCGCATCCTGTTCAGAAATATCCTGCTGCGCATCCAGCATCAACAAAACCACATTGGCTTCTGAAACGGATTGCAGGGTTTTGACAACAGAGAATTTCTCAATTGCTTCAAATACCTTGCCGCGACGACGGATACCCGCCGTATCGATGAGGGAGTAATTTTTCCCATCGCGCTCAAACGGGATTTCTATCGAATCACGGGTAGTGCCCGGCATATCGAATGCGATCACACGATCTTCACCCAGCAAAGTATTGACCAGCGTCGACTTACCCACATTAGGGCGACCAACGATAGCGATACGTATGCCTTTTTCTTGCGGCAGCTCAGACTCGTCCTCGGCAGGACGCTGAGTAAAGGCGATATCCAGCGCTTCTTCCACCAGATCGGCAACACCATCACCGTGAGCCGCAGAAATCACATACGGATCACCCATGCCTAATTCGTAAAAATCAGCTGTGACTGAGGTGTAACGCATACCCTCTGCTTTATTCACGACCAGCATGACTGATCTGCCTGATTTACGCAGATAATCAGTAATTGTTTTGTCGTGCGGGGTAAGTCCCTGACGACCATCAACGATAAAAATAACCACATCGGCTTCAGCGACCGCCTGCTTGGTCTGCTTGGCCATTTCGTGAACGATACCTTCCTTGGCAACAGGCTCGAAACCACCTGTATCTATCACCAGAAAGGGACGCTCTCCAACCCTGCCCTCACCGTAGTGGCGATCTCGGGTCAAGCCCGGTAAATCGGCCACCAGGGCATCACGTGAACGGGTGAGCCGATTGAACAGCGTGGATTTGCCGACATTAGGTCGACCTATAAGTGCAATAACCGGCTTCATTTAATTTATTCGGTCGCGATAGCGACAACTGATCCTGACTTTGTTTGAACAATCAGATTCGATCCCGCCACAACTGACGTTCCCAAAATCTGACTACCATCGGTACTGAGACGACCGATGAAAGAACCATCTTCTCTTGAGAGAAAATGGAGATAACCTGCATAATCACCGACAACCACTGCACGCCCAAAAGAGACAGGTGCAGACAACTGACGATAACCTAACTTTTCATTTCTCCAGGCACTGGCGCCACCCTCTTTTGCATACGCATTCACTACGCCGGCCAAATCGGCAGCAAACACGAAACGCTCGTCGGCACCAACACCAACCTGGCTGGACAAATTCTTGGTCCAGCGCACTGCACCTGTTTTCACATCAAAACATCCCACCCGGCCCTGATAAGAGCTGGCACAGACATCTTTTCCAACCACAAATGGCAATCCGGATACGTCAGCCACACGCTCCAGCTCGGTCGCACCTTTCGGCTCACCAACCACAGCCTCCCAACGCACGCCGCCATTGCTGAGCGCTAAAGCCAGCATGCGGCCACCCGGCAAAGCGACAATCACTGTATCGTTGTAAATCACCAGACCAGGTGCTGCACGCAAGGTCAGCGCTGGCAACTGGCGTTCCACCGTCCATTTTTTTGCACCGCTATCGACATCATAGGCACTGATGCGATTATCACTACCGCGTACGATCACCAGTCCGCCACCAACCACAGGCGCAGATAACACTTCACTGCTTTCCTGAATCTTCCATTTCGCTGTGCCATCCGCAGTAAACGCCTGCAAGCCACCTTTTTCTGCCGCAACGACTACGGTATTCATGCCAACACCGACGCCAGCAGTGAGCTTGACACCGGCGCTCACGCGCCAGTCAGTTTTTCCCGAAGCCTGATCAATTCTGATGACGGTACCATCTGCTGCAGCTGCATAAACTTTGCCAGCATCTGCTGCCGGTGCAAATAATTGGTTACCTGCGGAACCAACAGAAACAGACCACGCCTGGCGCACTGCCAGACTGGATTTAATCTCGACCAGCGCGACTGGCGATTTCGCATCCGATTTGGATGAAAACGGATTCAAAGAAGAACACGCTGTCAGACCTGCCAGCAAAGCGATAGGAAGCGACTTCAGAAACACATGCATACACACTCCGATTATTGTTTGTCCTGAGCTACAGCACCACCCAATGCATCCAGTTTCAACTGCACCAGTTGTTTGGCGGGGCTTTTGTCCGTCATTTTATCCAGAGCGAGCTGATAGGATTTTTTTGCATCCGCAGTATTACCCTGAGCTACCAGAATGTCCGCCTTGCGATCCGCAACTTCTGCCTGCAGCTCGGCCGGGAATTCAGCCGACAACACTTTCAGCGCTTCTTCATAGGCTTTTTCATCCAGCAAAACACCAGCCAGACGAATCTTTGCCAGCGCTTTATATTCTTCGTTTTTACCGGAATCAATCACCCATTGCAGATTTGCCTTGGCAGCCTTCAGGTCATTCGCTTCATACGCCGCTTTTGCCGTGGTCAGCGCAGCCATCGCCGCATAATTTGTAGAAGGATATTTCTCCTTCATATCGGCCGATACGCGTTGAATTTTCTGCGCATCTTTAGCCGCCACAGACTTCGACAATTCTTCAAATAACTGAGAAGCCTGACCCGACTGATTACGCTGATAATTATTCCACTGCACCCAGCCCGCATACGAGCCCAGCGCCGCGATCAGGGTCCAGGTAATCAGATTGCCATACTGCTTCCAAGTCGCTTTGAGGGTATCAAGCTGCTCTTGTTCTTCTAAATCGTAAGCCATATTTTTCTAATTTAATTAATGTAAATGAATATGATCAGGGTCATCGCAGCAGTCATCGCCGTGGTGCTCACCGGCGATCTGATCCAGCAAATAATCCACCACAGTGTCAAACGGCACAGTCACCTGATTTGTCTCCTGCTCATCAGCGCGCAAGGCCTTGACCGAAGCCTGCTGATTCACTGCTTCGTCCTCGCCTATGATAACAGCGTATGCTGCACCACTCGCATCCGCTTTTTTCATCTGCGATTTAAAACTACCGACACCGGTCGCCGTCGCACAATGCAACACCACGTTCAGACCCGCGTCACGCAAACGTTCACCCAGCACCATCGCCTGCATCTGCGCCTCAGTGGATTGATGCACCAGATAGACATCACATTGCGCAGGTTCGTGCATTTCACCGTTTGCCTTCATTAATTCCAGCAAACGCTCCATCCCCATTGCAAAGCCACAGGCTGGGGTTGGCTTACCGCCAAAGGTGGAGAACAAGGTATCGTAACGACCACCGGCACACACGGTACCCTGAGAACCTAACTCATCGGTCACCCATTCGAATACTGTGCGGTTGTAGTAATCCATGCCACGCACCAGACGAGGGTTAATCGTGAATGGCACATTGTTTTGACGCAGTATCGCCTGCACCCCTTCAAAGTGGGCCAGCGACTCGCTGCCAAGATACTCGATCAGCTTAGGCGCCGCATTCACCATCTCCTGCATCGCCGGATTTTTGGTATCGAGTATGCGTAAAGGGTTTGCATGCAGACGACGCTTGGCTTCCGCATCGAGTATGTCGATATGCTGCTCGAAATAAGCGATCAGTGCCGCACGGTGTGCGTTACGTTCACCGGCATCACCGATGGAATTCAATTCCAGGCGTACATTCTGCAAACCCAGATCATCCCACAAGCGCTGACACATCAGGATCAGCTCTGCATCGATATCGGGACCGGTAAAGCCCAGTGCCTCAATACCGGTTTGATAGAACTGACGGTAGCGGCCACGCTGCGGCTTTTCATGGCGGAACATCGGTCCCACATACCACAGACGCTTAGGACCGTCATACACCAGATTATGCTCAATCGCAGCACGCACCACACCGGCAGTTCCTTCCGGACGCAGCGTCAGCTTATCGCCATTCATCGAATCTTCAAAAGAGTACATCTCTTTTTCGACGATATCCGTCACTTCACCCAGACCTCTGGCAAACAAAGGCGTAGGCTCAACGATAGGGGTGCGGATTTGTTGGAAGCCATAGCTTTTCAATACAGACTGCACTGTATTTTCCAACAACTCCCACATACCAGCGTCGGCAGGAAGAATATCGTTCATCCCTTTTACGCCAACAATTTTTTCTAGTTTTTTATTCTCTGACATAACAAGCCTAACAAATTAATCTTTCAGAACTGACCGCAGCGACTACAGCGCGGACTGAGCCCATCCTTATTTCTGAGCGTAATTGCGCTGCACATAGTCCAGCACGATTTTCTGGAATTCTTGTGCGATATTTTCGCCGCGCAGCGTCATCGCCTTCTCGCCATCAATGAACACCGGTGCTGCCGGTGATTCACCGGTACCAGGCAAGCTGATGCCGATATGCGCATGTTTGGATTCACCCGGCCCATTGACGATACAACCCATTACTGCGACATTCATATTTTCCACGCCAGGGTATTGTGTCTTCCAGACTGGCATCTGATCACGCAGGAAAGTCTGGATATCATCCGCCAGCTCCTGGAACACGGTAGAGGTAGTCCGGCCACAACCCGGGCAAGCGATCACCATAGGCGTGAATTTACGCAAGCCCATGGTTTGCAGTATTTCCTGCGCTACTACGATTTCCTTGCAGCGATCACCGCCAGGCTCAGGTGTGAGCGAGATTCGGATCGTATCGCCTATACCCTGTTGCAGCAACACAGACAAGGCTGCAGTTGACGCGACGATGCCTTTGCTACCCATGCCTGCTTCTGTCAGACCAAGATGTAAAGGATAGTCGCAACGCGCTGACAATTCGCGATAAACCGCGATCAGATCCTGCACACCGGACACCTTACAGGACAGAATAATCTTATCGCCGGACAAACCCAGCTCTTCTGCACGTTCCGCATTTTCAATCGCTGAAGTGATCAGCGCCTCGTACATCACGGACTGCGCACTCCAGGGCTGGGAACGGGCCGCGTTGGCATCCATAATCCGCGCCAGCAAAGCCTGATCCAGGCTGCCCCAGTTCACGCCTATGCGCACCGGCTTATCGTACTGGCAGGCGATTTCTATCATCTGCGCAAACTGAGTGTCGCGCTTCGCACCCTGCCCTACATTACCCGGATTGATGCGATACTTGGACAAGGCCTGCGCACACTCTGGTACTTCCTTGAGCAGGGTATGGCCGTTATAGTGAAAGTCACCCACCAGCGGCACATCAATACCCATTTTATCGAGCTGATTGCGAATATCCGGCACCGCCCGTGCAGCCTCATGATTATTCACGGTAATGCGAACCAGCTCAGAACCGGCACGTGCCAGTTCTTTGATTTGTATCGCAGTACCGATTACATCAGCGGTATCCGTGTTCGTCATCGATTGCACCACGACCGGAGCGCCACCGCCAACTACGACGATCTTATCGCCATAAACAACTTTTGCAGACCGGCGCTGCAGACGTGCTGCAGGACCAGAGACTATCTCAGACAAAAACGGATCCATTATTATTTAATATTCAGATTAATGACGTTAGTTTCTTTATTCACTGCGACGGGCATCGCAGCGCCACGCACCACAACATCCACACCAGCGGCATTACCGATTCTCAGTTGCAGAGGAAGCGACAAATCAAATTTTTCTTCAGATCCTGCTTTGAACAAACGGGATGCGACTACTTCACCATTTTCTTTTTTAACCTGCACCCAGGAATCCTGGCGGAACTTGAGTGTTAAGGCATTGTCCTGCACTGGGGTCTGCACTTCTTTTACAGGCGCGGGCTCCGCCTCAGCCGGCGCTTCCTTCACTGCAGATGCAGGGGCCTGCAAAATTTCAGTCAGGCTTTTCTCCGGCTGAATCTGATTCGCGACAGGCAAACTGGCGGGCTGGCTGACCTGCACTGACTCAGCCGCCACAGAGGCAGGCACAGGCTCAGCAGTTGGCGCCGCTACCGGTGCATTGAATGAAGCAAGCTGCCTCGCAAACCACTCCGTTTGCTCCAGCTTTTGCACACCGACAAAGACCAAAGCAGCCAGACCCAGCAATATGGCGCCGATCAGATACTTGCGATTGGTCTGATCAGACCTCGCAAGAAATCGGGTTTTCGATTCCAGAAAAGGTGTTGCCAACGTAGGACGAAAATCCGCCTCTACTGGCCTGTTGTGAGCTGCAACTGCAGGCAAAGTCACCAGTAAGGCCTGGGCATCGAGTTTCACCAACTTCGCGTAGGAGCGTATAAAGCCACGTACGATCACCATCTCTGGCAACAAGTTAAATGCATTCGCTTCTATCGCCTGTATCTGCTTAGGCGACAGCTTTAAATGTTCAGCTACCTGATCCACACTCAGCCCCATACGGGATCTGGCTAGAGCGAGCTGCTGCCCGGCATCCTGTTTCAGGTCTTTTTCTTTTGCGGCCACATCTGATGAATTCGCATCACCAACCACATCCAAATCACCTTCACTCATCAAATGCACCCTTTTGCAAAAGCAAAAATTCTTTCGAACCAGGATGACGTCTGCGCAATTGCGTGGCCAGACCAGCAACTGCAGCCTCATCTCCAGACCGCTTTTCGATTTTGATTGCCAGCCAAAGCACATCGGCGGCCATCACTTCCATTTTCAGTACACGCCCGATATAAAAGCGGGCCTGAGCATAATCACCGCGGTCAAAATAAATCTTGGCCAGATTGGCATTAATACCCGGATTAGAAGGCTCCTGGCGGAAGCCCTGTAAAAAATACACTTCAGCCGCGCCAGAATCGCGCAGACGCAAGCTGCACAAACCTGCATTATTGAACGCCTTGCCCAGTGTCGCATAATTCGGGTCTTTCATCGCGCGTTCAAGATATTGCAGGCCTTGCTTTTCACGACCGTTCTGACACAAGAACCAGCCATAGTTATTCGCAATATCGACATTGGCAGGGGCTATTTTCAGCGCGCGCAAAAAATTATCTTCGGCCAGCTGTTTCTCGCCCATATCCATGAAAATCAGTGCACGCAATGCATAGGCATCGAGCAAGTCAGGGGTAATTGTCAAAGCCTGACGTATCTCTTCCAGCGCGACTTTTTGTTGCCCCTGCTGATAGTAGCCAACAGCGAGTTGCATGCGTATTGCAGCCCGCTTTTGCAACTCCTGTTTTTCCACTGATTCAGTCACGCCCTCCTTTTCCACATCGAGCGCGCCCTTTGAAGCACAACCTAACATTGAAACAGCCAGCACGAATGCGGCCAAGCGTTTATAACGTGTACTGAATCTGGAAAATATCACTGAGTAATCTCCACAATTTTGCCGAAATTTTCGCCAAACTTCTTCTGGTACTCTGCCATCTTTTGCATGCGTTCCTGCACCCGGGTACGGTCTTTCACTTCACCCGCCAACTGTCCGCATGCAGCATCGATATCATCACCGCGTGTTTTGCGGGTGGTGGTCACGATACCCGCATCCATCAACACCTGGGCAAATGCCTTGATGCGTGGATTGGCGGAACGTTTCAAGCCGGATTCCGGAAAAGGGTTAAACGGTATCAGATTGAACTTGCAAGGCACATCACGCACCAAACGTATCAATTCACGTGCATGCTCGTCGCTGTCATTTACACCATCCAGCATGCAGTATTCAAAGGTAATAAAGTCGCGCGGAGCAAACTCCAGATAGCGACGGCAAGCCGCCATCAGTTCGCTAAGCGGATATTTCTTATTCAACGGAATCAAACCATCACGCAGTGCATCATTCGAGGCATGCAACGAGACCGCCAGCGCCACAGGGCATTCCTGCGACAACTTATCCATCATCGGCACCACACCGCTGGTCGACACCGTCACACGGCGACGCGATAAGCCATAGGCATTATCGTCCAGCATCAGACGCAAAGCAGCAACGGTAGGATCAAAATTCAGCAAAGGCTCGCCCATACCCATCATCACCACGTTTGTGATCTGACGTTCACCCTTAGGGCCGGTCGCAATACCTTTGGTCTTACGCAATTCGAACTCAGCCATCCACAGCTGACCAATAATCTCAGACACACTGAGATTACGATTAAAACCTTGTTTGCCGGTAGAACAAAAACGGCAATTCACCGCACAGCCAGCCTGGGTAGAAATACACAGGGTGCCGCGGTTTTCTTCGGGAATAAACACTGTTTCAACAGCATTACCCTGACCCACATCAATTAACCACTTACGGGTACCATCCGATGAGGTGTTATCACTGATCACATTGGGCGCAGCTATCATCGCGCGCGTCGCCAATTTTTCACGTAAAGACTTCGCCAGATCAGTCATCTGATCAAACTGGCTCACACCAAACTGATGTATCCAACGCTGCAACTGCTTGGCACGAAACGGCTTTTCCCCCAACTCACCACAATAGGCAATGAGCTGCTCAGGATCAAAATCAAGTAAGTTTACAAGTGCCGTCATGACTTTTCTTTCGCCTGGCACCGCAAACACTGCTCGCGATGCCAGGACAAATCAAACTAAAAACAGATCCAGACCCGGATTAACGGGAGTAGACGTTCAATGCTGGGAAGTAGTAAGCGATTTCCACAGCCGCTGTTTCAGCAGCGTCAGAGCCGTGAACTGCGTTTGCATCGATGGAATCAGCGAAATCTGCACGGATTGTGCCTTTTTCTGCTTTCTTAGGATCAGTTGCGCCCATCAGATCGCGGTTTTTCAGGATTGCGCCTTCGCCTTCCAGAACCTGGATCATAACTGGACCGGAAACCATGAAGTCAACCAGATCTTTGAAGAAAGGACGCTCACGGTGAACAGCGTAGAAGCCTTCTGCTTCAGCGCGGGACAATTGTGCCATACGTGCAGCGATCACTTTCAGGCCAGCGCCTTCGAAACGGCTGTAAATTTGACCGATTACGTTTTTTGCAACCGCGTCAGGTTTGATGATAGACAATGTGCGTTCGATAGCCATCTAAAAACTCCAATAAAAAGAAAGGGTTAAGACAAAAACTCAAGAATTCATCTAACCTTAGATTTTAGCATGAATCAAACGCACAAACATGACTTGGCGGAAAGACAGCATATCTATCCGCCAAGATCATGTGTTGACCAGCTTATTCTCAGTCTGCCAGGTCAAAAACAGCCATAGACTCCACATGCGAAGTGTGCGGGAACATGTTGACGACACCGGCATAACTCAGACGATAACCGGCTGTAGTTACCAGGATGCCGGCATCGCGCGCCAGGGTGGATGGACTACAAGAGACATACACCAGCCGCTTAGGGCGCATTTCCGGCGCACGCTGAGACAATTCAGCCAGCGCCTGACACAGCGCCATCGCGCCATCACGCGGCGGATCGACCAGAAAACGGTCAAACTTACCCAGCGCAATCAAATCATCCGCAGTCACCTCAAACAGATTACGGGTACTGAAACTGGTTTTGTCGGACAAGCCATTCAGACGCGCATTTTCCAGCGAACGCTCAGTCAATGCCGTGCTACCCTCTATCCCCACCACTTCACGCGCCAGCGTCGCGATCGGCAAGGTAAAATTACCCAACCCACAGAACAGATCGGCGATCCGCTCATCTTTCTGCACATCCAGCAAACGCAAGGCACGCGCCACCAACACCCGGTTAATCTGATGATTGACCTGCGTAAAATCGGTAGGCTTGAATGGCATTTTGATACCGAATTCTGGCAACAGGTAATGCAAATCACTTTGCGCAGGATAATAAGGCTCGGCAGAATCCGGGCCTTTAGTCTGTAACCACCACTGCACCTGATGCTGATCCGCAAAGGCTTTGAGTTTCACCTCATCGTCCGCCGTCAGCGGCGCCATGATACGCAATACCATCACTGTCGCACCCTCACCGATGGCCAGCTCGATCTGCGGCAATTGCTCGACAATAGACAGCGAAGTAATCAAGTCACGCAAAGGCATCAACATGGCAGATACATGCGGTGGCAATATCTGGCAAGTTTCCATATTCGCCACGTAACGCGAACGCTTCTCATGGAAGCCGACCAGCACCATGCCTTTTTTGATCACATGGCGCACCGACAGGCGCGCGCGGTAGCGATAACCCCAGGTTGGCCCATAGACCGGGCGCAGCATAGTTTCCGCTTTGACTTTACCGATATGCCACAGGTTATCTTCGAGTACACGCTGCTTCATCGCGACCTGCGCATCGGCTTGCAAATGCTGCATAGAACAGCCACCACAAGTACCGAAAAACTCACACTTAGGTTCGACTCGCTGCGAGGATGCGCGGTGTATCGTTCCTAAAGTGGCCACTTCCCAGCTGGGTTTCTTTTTGTATGGGTTAAATTCCACCAGTTCGCCTGGCAATGCCCCCTCAACAAACACCACTTTTCCCTGGCTGCCGTCTTCATTTTGCAGATGACCAACGCCCCTGGCATCCATGTCCAGCGACTTAATTTCTAATGTATTCATGAAAAAAAATTCGGCACCCTGCGGTGCCAGTTAAGAAAATCCAAAAACGAATTATAAAAGATGTAGCCGCCTCAACGCAGTTTTCCATGCATGGAAACGGACAATTCAGATCAGCGCATCCCGACTGACGCCGCGCGACAGGAAAGAACGCTTCAGTTTGATCAATGCCTCTTGCTGTATCTGGCGCACACGCTCACGTGTAATCCCCATTTCATCGGCAAGGGTTTCTAATGTGGCCGGATCGTCGTTATCCAGACCGAAACGCCTGACCACCACAATACGCTGTTTATCGGGCAATTTTGACAGCCAGTCACGCACCAGCACCGTCATTTCATGATGCTCAGCCCGCGCATCCGGACCATCATCACTATCGCCGGGCAGCATATCCATCAGACTGGATTGCGGATCATTATCGAGCGGCGTATCGAGCGAAGTCGCATGCTCAGACAAAGCCAGAATATCCTGAATTTCATCGACTGGTCTGTCCACCAGCAAAGCGATATCTTCTAAATTAGCATCACGCCCGTCGCGCCGCTGCGATTCCAGGTGATATTTTGCTCTGAGTATCTGGTTCAACTCACGCACCATGTGCACCGGCAAACGTATGGTGCGCGCCTGATTCATGATGGCCCGCTCTATACTCTGGCGTATCCACCAGGTCGCATAGGTGGAAAAGCGGAAGCCGCGCTCAGGCTCAAACTTATCAATCGCATGCATCAGCCCCAGATTGCCTTCTTCTATCATATCCAGCAGGGCCACACCGCGATTGATGTAATGCTTGGCAATCGACACCACCAGGCGCAGATTGTGCTCTATCATTTTCTGCCTGGCTTCAAAATTCCCCTGCTTGGCCAGCGTGGCATAGTGCAGCTCTTCTGTCGAATCAAATAAAGGACGGGTGCCAATCTGATTCAGATAATACTGCGTGGTATCGGTCGATAATTCTGCCGCCAATACATTTTTCAATTCATCGATGGGGGCAACAACCAGAGAAACCGGATCAGTCGCCTGCGCAGAATCGCGCTCCTCATCATCGGCAGATTCTTCGGTTTCGTCGTCAGCAACATCCTCATCTGCTAACGCATCAATTTCACTAAAAGACGCTAACTCTTCCTTATGGCTATTTGCAGTTTTTTGCATAATGTAGACCAAAGCTGATTACGTTGATGAACATGGGATCAGTCCAGGAAGCAGAGTGACCTCGCTTACTACGTACTATGTTTCAGAGCCAGCATTAACAAACCAAATACAAAGCAAAAACAAACCAAATACAGCTTACAGGCTGAGGATAGCGCCAGGGAATTATCGTGCAGGCAGATATTTCAAAGGATCGACAGACTTACCATTCAACCTGATTTCGAAATGCAATTTAATATTATCACTATCTGAATTGCCCATTTCAGCAATTTTTTGCCCTTTTGCAATCATCTGTCCCTCCTTCACAACAATGGCTTTATTGTGTGCATAAGCCGACAATAAATTACTGTTGTGACGGATAATCACCAGATTGCCATATCCGCGTATGCCACTACCCACATACATCACACGTCCGGCTCCGGCAGCCAGAATATCCTGACCCGACTTACCCGGAAAATCCACGCCCTTACTTCTGCTTTCATCCGATGTGGCAAGCGGTTTTGCATCCACTGGCCATACCCACTCCACGCTGTCATTGTCAGCCACTGCAGGCTGAGCTGGTTTCTCTGCCGTTTTTTCCGGCGTTTTTTCCTGCGTTTTTTCGACTCCCTTAACTGGAACCACCACATCTGCACGTGCGACTACCGCAGGTGCACTGACATCCGGCTTTTGCAACTCAGCCAGCGTAGCCTCACTATAAGGGCGTTTATCGCCTTTAGGAGAGATCTTATTCGTCGATACCGGCGCAGATAAAGGCTTGACCTCAACACCTGAAGCGCCCACCACAGGGATAGTCTGTACCGCACCGGCAGTTGCCTGATCAGGCGAGCTGACACGCAATACCTGATCGACCTTGATGTCATTTGGATTTTTCAAATTATTCCAAACCACCAGATCGCTGTAACTATGACCGTGATCCAGCGCGATTTTGTACAAAGTGTCGCCACGCTTAACGACATAGGTTTTACCCGGCTCCTGCACTTTCACTACCGGCTTAGGCTGTGCTGGTTGCGGCACAGGCTCCGCCACCACAGGCGCAGGATTGCGGTCAACGATAGGCGCCTGATTCGGCACCGAAGTACAGGCGCTCAGCAAGCCAGCGAGCGCCAAGGGGAAGACGAGACTAAGTGTATATTCTGTTTTTTTCATGCTGATTCTGATTTGCCTGATGAAGAGCGCCTAAGGTTCACACCATGCCCGGCTGCAAAGGGACAAAATGACAGGATTCTATGATGGTTTTGCGCCATTCTTTCTGACTGAGGCGCTCAATCAGATGCAATTCCTGCTTCTTACCACCCACCGGCGCAACCAGACGACCTCCGATGCGCAATTGTTCCAGTAAGCCAGGCGGAATTTCCAAGCCGGCGGCAGCCAGTATGATACCGTCAAACGGGGCCACCTGCGGCAATCCCAGCATACCATCACCATATTGCAGGCGGATATTGGCGATGCGCATAGGACGCAGATTGCTTTTTGCCAGCTCATGCAAGGCCTTGATGCGCTCGATTGAGTACACATCTTTTGCCAGCAAAGACAAGACCGCAGCCTGATAACCACACCCTGTACCGATTTCCAGCACCCTGTCCATCATGGCACCGTTACGCAGGATTTCTATCATGCGTGCCACGATGTAGGGCTGAGAAATAGTTTGCTGATAGCCGATAGGCAAAGACGCATCGACATAGGCCTGACCAACCATGCCTGACTCCAGAAACAAATGCCGGGGTATCGCCTGCATCGCAGCCAGCACCAGCTCGTCTCTGACCCCTTGCTCCGCAACCCGCTGCACCATGGCACGGCGCACACCATCCGGCACCGCTGGCCGCTCAGTCACACTCGATACCGCCACTGGCACAGCCACCTTACCCAGACGCGCAGACTGCGAATTCTGCATTGCAGTCTGCGACGAGCCATCGACAATACGACGCTCCGGTCTGGCAGTTTTTTTATCGACCACAGAAGACAGCGACAGCGGGAAACGCTTCTCACCCGAACTCATAAGTCACCCAAAGTCCAGCCATCCACATTCAATGCATCCAGCTGACGGAAATTGGTCAGATCTATTTGCAGCGGCGTCACTGACACAAACGCGCGTGCAGTCGCATCAAAATCCGTCCCCTCGCCGCCGTCTCTGACTGCGCCGGGTGGCCCTATCCAGTAAATTTCACGCTCATGCGGATCACGCATCGCAATCACCGGTTCAGATGCATGGCGCTTACCCAGCCGGGTCTTACGCACACCCTGAATGTCTGCGCGTGGCAGATTCGGTATATTCACATTCAGCAAATAAGGCGCAGCCAGCCCAAACTCACCATGCCTGACCATTGCGGCCGCGATCTGCGCGGCAGATTCCAGCTCACGCCAGCCTTTATCCACTTGTGAAAATGCGAGCGCGGGAATACCAAACAAATAGCCTTCGGTAGCCGCCGCCACTGTGCCCGAATACAAGGTGTCGTCGCCCATATTCTGGCCCTGATTGATGCCGGAAATGACGAAATCGGGACGTTCGCGCATGATAGAAGTCAGTGCAATGTGCACACAGTCAGACGGCGTACCATTCACAAAATAAAAACCATTCGGCGCACGCTGTACCGAGAGCGGGCGATCCAGCGTCAATGCATTCGATGCACCGGAGCGGTTACTGTCAGGCGCGACCACCGTCACGTCTGCAAATTGCGACAACTCCTGCGCCAGTTGCTGGATGCCAGGAGCGAGATAACCATCATCATTACTGAGTAGAATTTTCATATCGGGCATTCTACCCGATGCACAAAAACAAATTTCTTTCCAATGAAAAAAATCAGGCATAATCAAAATCTAACGACCGTACTATTATTTAACCCGGAGACGAACAATGAAGGCTGTCGTATGCAAACAATGGGGACCACCTGAGACCCTGGAAGTCTGCGAAATTCCTGACTTAACACCAGGCCCGCAAGAAGTACTGATCCAGGTACAGGCAGCAGGCATCAACTTCCCCGATGTCCTGATCATCCAAAACAAATATCAATTCAAACCCGAATTACCCTTCACTCCCGGCAGCGAGGCATGCGGCATCGTGCAGGCCACCGGCGCTGAAGTAAAGCATTTCAAAGCCGGCGACCGCGTGATTGCCTTCGTTGGACATGGTGCATTTGCACAACAGTTATTAGCGCCGCAGCAGGCGATTTTCCCGGTTCCGGCCGGCATGGACGACGATACCGCTGCCGCCATCACCCTCACCTATGGCACATCGCACCATGCACTGCTGGACCGCGCACAGCTGAAAGCCGGTGAAACCGTGCTGGTTCTGGGTGCGTCCGGTGGTGTCGGCATTGCCGCGATAGAGATAGCCAAAGCCACCGGTGCGCGCGTGATTGCAGCCGCCTCCAGCGCAGAAAAGCTGGCTGTCTGCGTAGAACACGGCGCCGATATCTGCATCAACTACAGCGACGCCGACTGGCGCGATCAGCTCAAAGCCGCAACCGGCAAACAAGGTCCGGATGTGATTTTTGATCCGGTCGGCGGCGACTATGCCGAAGCCGCCTTCCGCTCCATCGCCTGGCGCGGCCGCTACCTGGTGATCGGTTTTGCAAATGGTGAAATCCCAAAAATCCCGCTCAACCTGCCCTTACTCAAAGGTGCCTCGATACTGGGCGTGTTCTGGGGCGATTTCGTGCGCCGTGAACCCGCCGCCAATCTGCAAGCGATGCAGCAACTGGTCGGCTGGTTCCATGAGAAAAAAATCCGCCCGCACATTTCGGGACGCTACAGCCTGAACGACTGCGCCACAGCCATGAATCTGCTAGTCGCCAGAAAAGCCACCGGCAAACTGATTATCCGGCCGCAGGATTAAGCTGGGGATCGCAAAAATATCCTTGAACAAATCCTGTTCCGTCAGATATGAAACATATCAAGACGCCATTCCTGCACAGCCAGAGATAGCGTCTTTTTTACCTAGTTCAAGGATGGGAATGGCGTAACAGATGAAGGCCATTGCGCCGCACAAGTCATTTCGGCTTACGGTCCTCACCTGGTTTTCATGCGCCTTTCAAGAGCAAAGTAAGCCAGAAGGCGCATAGGTATTGGGGCTTTGATTTTTTTCTTTGCGTTTCACCTGAAATTTAACACGGTAGGGCGTCAGGAAAACGGCTTTTGTAGGACGCATCACGATGCGTCGTATGGACTCGCTTTTTCATCAAGGCTGATCTAAACGCAGTCTGCCAAATCCTTAGGATAAACGCCTGCTTCCAATAATTGATGTGCGTTCCAACAGGAGCAACCTTCGACCCGAATGAAGAAGCCATATTGGATCGGGCGCTATGCATAACGGTCAAATGCGGCGCATCGCGATGCGCCCTACACGCGCTATTTCGTAGCTGGCACTTCAGGCCGCCAACAGCCTAACCAATATTCCCAGGTTTTTACATTTTTCCCATTCGTAGAAACTTTGGCTCGACGTTTTAAGTCATCTATGAACTCTAGTTTCATCTGCGTTCCTGGGAGATTTTTTAGATAGTGTTGCGCTTGACTTTGCGAGCTAAGCTTCGCCTCATGAACTGCGGCATCAAGAATTTGTTCGCGAAGACAGACTTCGCTTGGACCACAGCAGGAATTTTCCTTACCGGCATTTCTATTCTCCAGACCATCAAACGCTTCTTGCGTCGCTTGTTTCACATCACCTTTGGTTTCGACACTGATCAAGTAACGAATCACAGGTAACATACGTTTATCTTTAATCTGCCTTAAGGCATAAGCAGAATACGCATCGCGATTTTTCATCCGTAGATAGCCCAACAAAAATTTTGCTTCATCTTCGGCTCGCATTAAATCTGCCATCCAGACTGGCCAATGCGTATCTTCAGCGATTTTCCCATTCGCCCATGCATCGAATAAGGCGCTGGCTGATCGTTTTCTGCCGCCCTTAGACCAAGGGTAAGCCAAGCGATAACGCAGGTTTGGCATCCAAATCGCATCGAAGGGCCCAAAGAGTTGCCCACCTTCGATCAAATTAGCGTACAAGGAGAAAAACTCCAATTGGACAGCACCATTTTTTTCTTTTTCAAACAGCAAAAGTGCACGTTGAAAAAAAAGATCTGGGTACTGTGCCGCCATGGAGCGCAAGATAAATGAGCGTCTTAATGGATCACTATCGCTCTGATACATACGCACCCAATGCTCATAGGGTACTTTGAATCGAAAAGCGAGTGATGCGTAGCCATACATATATTTTCGCCACAAGGCGTTGTCCGCAGTTTCATAGAGATTCATCAAAAAGTCTCGTTCAGCGGCAATTTGCTCTGCTGGCGCATCTTCACCGACAAAACCAAGTAGCATCGTTGGGAGAATCGAAGAAGTATCTTTCTCTTTGGCTTGCGCTAACATCGTATTGCGAAATCGTTTGGTAATCGCGACCTCACTCGCATATTGTTTAGGCTCGATAAAGTTGGGGACGACCAAGCCCAAAGCATCACGCGCCATGATTGTGTCATCGGAATTGTTAGCGCGGCTCTTAATCAATTCACGAGCCTTGGCTGTTCCTATACTGCGCAATGCCATGATCACAAAATGCCGCGTAAAATCATTCGTACTCTGCAAATGCTTTTCCAATAATTGCACCGTACTGTCGGCTTGATTTGACATGACAAGAGCATAAATATGCAGCATGGCGAGGTCATCCGCATGCATGCCTTGTGGCAGGTCTATTGGTAAATCCTTGATGGGATAAGCTTCCGTTGTTCCTGTTAAGAATTCCTCAAGGAAGGCTGCGCTGGTGCTGGTAGCACCACTGGGAAGTTGCAGTGCTTGCCTGGCCGCCACAGCAAAACTAAAACCAACATAAGATAAATTTTTGGGTAGATTCTCAAACGCGATATCTGCACTCGTCAAGCCAACTGGTCGCCCTAAGAGGGTGCTGTAAAATAATCGCGCTTCCAGAGACAAATGTTGATTCGCATCGCGGTCTTCAGGATAACCCAAGGCATCGATTGTTTTTGCGCTTTCACCTGCCATGTACGAGGGTAAGAGCTCCGCCATGTCATATTTCATGTCTGCCCAAATATCGCTAGTACTCAGGGCTGCCAGAGCTAAAATCAAAAAACCACTTAACTGGATAATACGGGTCGTTTTTTTCATTCCTCACCTTTTTTGCCCATGCCAGCTTGCGCTGCAGAAGCACTCGTCGCCTCACAGGCAATACGACCATCGATCGTCATTTGTAAGGTGATATTCTGGGTGCCAACGGTTTCGATAGGCTCAACTCTTTGCGGAACCGACTGCTTGATAAGTAATAGATGTAGCGTGTTGTGATAGGCTTCCGCGGTCACGATGCTACCGGTCTGTGCATAGGCAGAGACTAGTTTCATCTTAGCGATGCAACTTTCAGGAGCAAGATTTGGACAAATTGTTGGCGCCTCTTTGCGCATACAACGCGAAACTGCGGCAGCTAATTGCTCATCTTGTTTCGCAATACGATAAAAACTGATGTTCTTATACTCTCGCGAAGAATAGACATCTATACCAGCATCTTTTCCATAGCGATCTAAGCCCAATTTGAAGAGTTTTTCGATCAACTCGTCAAGATGGGCGTTGATCGGAAATTCGGCCTCAATGCGTTGCACCTGAATGTAGGGCATTTTCATGCTGCCATCATTCGCCTTTTCAGGATTGCGCGCCGCCCTTAAGCGTTCTTTTTCGATTAAGATGCCACCTTTACTTTCGACATAGGCGCGTATCGCAGACATTTGCTTTTCGAGCTGCGTGCTTCCATCCTTAGGACTAATACTTTCCGCACTGAGTCCGCCACTAATGACGACTCGGTTCGGTTGTAACTGCTCGTCACAACTGATGTTAAACCCAGAGTATGCTTCCTCCGGTATACCCGGTTTTGAAATGGGCCCAGAGGTAATTTGCAAGCCTTGTGCAGTTTGCGTCTTTTCCGCAAAGCTGTAAGAAGTGCATAGGCCAGCAAGCATGGCTAACGCAAAAAAACGAAAGACGATTTTTTTCATTTGAACTTTCTACAAATACGCTCAGCTAAAAATTTGCATGGGAATGTGAGTTTTCCACGACATGAATTTTTCTAAATTTCGCAAAAAAAACACAGTCCATTGACACTTTGAGGTTCCCTCGATATTTCGTCTGCCATCAGATGAATTTCATGCGGCCAGCTTTTTCTGATTTTGCTCGCTTCTCCAGTGATCGAGATACTGAATTGGAGACCGGTAGCCTAGCGTTGAATGCTGACGGGTTCGATTATAAAAGACTTCAATGTATTCGAAGCTGGCAGCCTTCATTTCAGCATGACTAGCGTAACGCAAACCATGGTAACGCTCGTTCTTGAAGCTGTTAAACCAGCTTTCAGTCGGCGCGTCTGAGCAGTGCTCCGACTCCCGGCAATTTCCTTTGCGGCTCATAGAGCACGTCATGCCGAATTCCTTGAGCTTGCCCTGAAAGGCATGGCTGGCATATTAGCTGCCGCGATCCGAATGATGCATGACACCAGCTTCCGGTCGGCGGCGAAACCAGACCATGGTCAATGCATCTGTCACGATATCGCTCGTCATGCGCGGCTTGAGCGACCAGCCTATGACTTCCCGGTTAAACAGATCCAGCACAATCGCCAGGTACAGCCAGCCTTCGTCCGTCCACAAATAGGTGATGTCCGAGGTCCAGACTTGATTGGGCGCGGCTGGCGCAAAATTCCTGTCCAGCAGATCATGTTTCGAGTCTGTCGTGACCTTGTAGCGCCGCTTATGTCGCGCGCGCAGACCGTACTCACGCATCAGTCGCTCAACCCGTTCTTTGCCAGCCGTAAAGCCGCGCCGCCGCAGCTCACGCACCATGCGCGGACTACCGTAAGCGCCTTTGAGTTCAACATGAATGGCACGGATAAGCGCCAGCATTTGCACGTCCGTCAGCCGTTTTCGGTCGGGGCGACCGCCGCGCTTCCAGGCGCGATAGCCGCTGATACTGACGTCAAGCACGCTCCACATTTCGGTCAACGCATAGGTCTTGCTATTGACATCTATCCAGGCGTACTTCACAGAATGTCCTTTGCAAAGTACGCCGCCTTTTTTATAATTTCGTTCTCCCGCTTCAGTCTGGCATTCTCGGCTCGTAACCGGGAGAGTTCCATCGCTTCGGGCGTGACCACTTTACTACCTGCACCTGTGAGTTTGCCTTGTGCGGCTGCCTTGATCCAGTTACGCAACGTCTGGTCAGCCAGACCCAGCTCCTTCACCACGGTCGAGACGGATTCCCCATTGGTGACGCGCTGAACGGCCAACTCTTTGAACTAGGTCGTATAAGTCTGTTTCAGTATTTTTTTTATTTCCTGTCTTCCCAAAGTAACGGTAATTTTACGTCACCTGTGGCAGACTAAATTTCAGGGAAAGCTCACACGCCTGGTAAGGCTGCATCAATAATCTGAACAATAAAACTCATCTGTTTACTTTCGTCATTCGCATGGTTAATTAATTGTACTTAGCAAAAGCACGCATCAAATCCTGACTCCAATTTGGCTGAATCGACGAGCCTTAGACCAAGGCTGCAATCGTAACGCAACGAGGTGCAATCCACCACTTCAAATGGTGCAACAGATGAAGGCCATTGCAGCCTGCAAGTCATTACGTCTTACAGCTTCACCCATATTTCATGCGCCTTACAAGAGCAAAATAAGCCAGCAGGCGCATGATTACTGGGTGTTTGATTTTCGGCTTTGGGTTATATCTAAAATTTAAGGCTTTATGCTGCAATCCAGCACCTCATACGGCGCAAGCGATGTACACCATTGTGTCCTACAATTTATTCCCACTTTCGGTCTAAATTCCTGCGGGAGTCGCATTCCCTGTTAATGGCAGTTTTACGTCAGCGATGGCAGACTAAATTGAATGGGTAGCTCAAGTTCGCTAAAGCGACAAACCCGTTTATGCTAATCAAGTTCGATACCAATTGAAGCTGACAAGTCATACATCCTGGCCCTGCGATGTCACCAAGCGATACATCCCCTAATTGCCCTTTAGTACAATTGACCAGCTGGTTACAGCGAGTACTCTTGGCATTAGTTTTGAAGCTCCTCATCAGGAATAATTTTGCATGGTTTGAGTCATTGAGCGTTGATCTCTTGAGATGCTTTACCCAGTTAACACAAAAGAGCCTTATATGAAACTAAAAAATTTAACTTTAATGACATTGCTTTTGAATGCTTTAGTCGCTTGTGGTGGTGGCGGTGGTGGTGGCGGTGGTGGTACCAGCAGTGATGGAAACAACTCAGCGCCAGCGCCTTCACCTGCCCTGTCAGGATTCAGCTTTCAGCAATATCAGGCGCCGGCTATTTCTAACATCAGTTGCAATTCCACTGCGAATGCAAGCGCAGCCATTCAGCGGGTTCAATTTGCGCAGACCGTGCTTCTGGAAACCACCCACCCGTTCTTCTACCTTAGCGCTGAGCGAGACACCGCAATAAGAGTCAGCGTGACTGGAAATGGTAAAGCCCCGGAGGTGCGCGTCACGGCAAAAGTCGATGGCAAGGAAGTGGGCAGTGTTTGCCTGGGCGGCCCATCTACCTTGGCTGCGAGCGTAGACGATTCGGTGCCAAGCATGGCGACCAGTTTTGTCGGCAACATTCCTGCCGCCTGGGTCGTCCCTGGTCTGCAATTACTGGTACAAGCCGGAGGAGCAAGCCAGGCAATTTCCAGCAGCGAACTCAAAATTGGACCAGCACCTGTACTGAGCTTCGTGACCATGGACTGGCTACTTTGGGGAGATACGCAAGCCACGCCGCTCCCTGCAAACTTTGGTAAAGAATATGCCGCCCGCTTACCACTGACGGCCATCAACCACAGCGCCTTTCCACTGACGGTTTCCATGAACCAGTTACCAATCGGGCCTCGCGAAGATGGTCGTAGCAGCAACGGCACAACCATCAAATCGCCTGCTCTGATTGCGGACCGGGCACCAGCTTGTAGCAGCTCACAGGCGACAGCAGGTACCTGCGTTCAATGGAGTGGGTTCGCTGTCCTTTCTTCTGTGAGACTGCTGACAGGCACGATACAAACTGCCAATGGATTAGGTTCGGCCACACACTGGTATGGAACCCTTGGCGTAAAAAGCAGGGTTGGCGGAGGCCTGGCGGGCGGGCACGTAGGCTCAGGTGACGACTATGGCCTGACCTTTAACCATGAGTTCGGCCACGCATTTGATCAGCCGCATTGGGGCGATAACCTGTATAGCCGGGCCGCCGCAAATACAGACTCTATTCATCCCTATTCCGGGCAGTATGTGCGCGCAGACGGGCAAGCCAATGGAGGTGGGTTTGGTAATTCCTGGGCTTTCGATCCCTTACAAGCGAATCCCTTTATCAATCCTGTGTGCACCCAGACTGGCAAAGAGCGCCAGGAACCGATGCAACGCAACGGAAACGCCTGCGTCCCTGCCGGAGAAACCTTTGATTTCGCGAGTGACTATTCAGGTATGTTTGTGGCGCGCTACTTCAACGGCGCATCACAAAGCTATAGCGGCAACGTGGCTTCGCCTCGCGACCAAACGGGTAACGCCAACCCCAAATTCTTGTTCAAAACTACGGGTGGCCGCGACAATTTCAAGCCAGGCACGAATGGTAAGCCATCGACTTTCCAACGCTGGGATAGTACATCCGCACGCTACATCGACAAGCCCCAGGATACGATGAGCGCACAGATAAATTACCCCCAACAATGGGATGTTCCGGTCTACACGCTATGGGGTGCATTCAGTAACACAAATCCTGAGGTCACTACTATTCTTGCTCCACTCAAGTATCGCGGCGGATTACCACGCGTGGTTGATCCTACCAATGCGACGGATTTCGCTGCGATCAAAGCGAATGCCGCTCTTTTCTGGTGGGGCTCTGATTTCGTCGTGCGTGCAGACTTTGATGACGGAACACATACCTATGCTCTTATCATGCAAAGCGCACGCGGAACAGATCCTCTGAACGGAGACAGTTTTGTTTATTGGGGAGTGAATATTCCCGTAAAACCCAATGCAAAACTGGTTTCAGTATCCTTATATAACCGCCCAATGGAAGTGCGCTACAGCGATGGCGGAAATACCTCCTCACCGTGGTACGCCAAGACCAATTTAAACAGCACACTGAATGCCACTTTAACGGCTGATCGCTACCTTGATGGACTCCAGCCGGTCAAGACACTGCGCTTACAGACTGGTATGTGAAAACTTGGGTCTCGGGATTTTCTCCCGGGACCTGAAATAAAGTATGGGCGTTGCGCTTAAAACGCAGCAATAGGCAGCAATAGGCAGCAAGAGGCAGCAGAGCCTATTGCGATGCGCCGCATGGCGGTATTAGCCGCAGTGCGTTATGGTGCAATCCCCTGCCTCATACGGCGCAATAGTTGAAGACCTTTGCACCCTGCAAGTCATCACGGCTTACGGTCCTCACCTGGTTTTCATGCGCCTTTCAAGAGCAAAGTAAGCCAGAAGGCGCATGATTACTGGGTGTTTGATTTACTACATTGAGTTTGCGCTGAATTTACACGGTAAGGTGTAAGAAAAACCGGCTTTTGCAGGGCGCATCGCGATGCGCCCTGCACTCGCTACACTGGCTATTAGCACCCTACTAGCTACACCTTACGACCCTGGCGTTTTGATTTACTTGAATTCATGGGCATTCCAGCGCCTTGGATGCCATCGCCTGTTTGAAGTAACGTGCATAGCCACAGGCATCTTCGCCATACAGGTCTTTCTTATTGCGGTCAGCGCCTGCTTGCAGCAAAAAGGCAATGACAGATAACTGCTGGTATTGTGCAGCGACCATCAGCGGTGTTGAACCACGCTCACCGGCAAAGCGTTCGTCAACAGGCAGGCCACGTTCATGCAGAAAACGCAGACTTTTCATTGCACCGCGATAGCTGGCATAGTGCATCGGCGTCCACACCTTGTTGGCGGGTTTTTGCAAATCTGCACCTGCATCGGCGAGGGCCTGCAATATGTCTGCAGCATCATTATTTATCGCAGCAAACACGGCACTGCGCCCGCCATTGCCATCTGCATCAAGAGGTGTCGCCAGATCGGCTTGCGCCCCTTGTTGTAACAGGTAGTGCACCTTGTCCAGATTGTTTTCGTCTGCCGCTTGCATGAGCAGGCTGCGGCCTTCACTGTCCCGGCTATTGACATCGGCGCCAGCATGAAGCCTGGCCTGCAATTGCGCCAGGGTTTCTGTCTCTTCCGGAATCACGGCGCGGGCTTCGGCACGGGTAGCACTCGCCTCATCGTCTCCATGATCAATCATCAGGTAAGCAGATAGCGCCACCATGCAAAAGAGGAAGACATAGGCCCATAAGCCCTTAGGTGTTTGCTTATCTGCCTGCGCCCTGGCCTTAGGTAATTCATAGATGCTGCGGTCTGGCTGCGTCGTTGCCTTAGGTAACTCATAGATGCTGCGGTCTGGCTGGACTGCCATCAAGTCGCTAAGTGTTTTTTTTCGCCCCAGCCCTGTGCCGGCTTGCACAGGCAGGACAAACTCAATGTCTGCCCCCAACACCTTGATCTGCAATTTCCAGATCACTTCCACATCTTTGTGATCCAGCAAGCCGCTTGCCGGCATGTCTTTGGGTAAGCGGATTTTCATATCCATACTCTGCGCACCATGCAATATCTGTATGGTGTTCAATGCTTGCGACCACAGGGTCTTGCTACTGGTGTCTTCTCCGCGCCGGTCTTCAAGCACGCATAGCACTTCGGCCTTCACAGGGTAATATGTCCCTGCGCTTTGCATGCGCTGCCCCAAGGGCAGTTTGAAGCACAGGCGCATGCACAAATCCTTAACACCGGTACATGGCTGCTGCGCCATGAACAGACTGGTCTCCCCCACGCGCCAGCGTAGAAAAGCGAGACGTAAAGACAGCCAGAGCAACAGCACACCTATCAGCGGGAACAGCAGTACCAAAAAGCGCATTTTGCTGCCACCATCTGATACCGCCAGAATGGACAAGGGGAAGGTCAACAAACTCCAGAAGATCGCAAAAAAACCCAGCTCTGCCCCACTACTGTCGGGCTGTATTTCCAGCTTACCGGACAGCGTATGGCCTGACGTGAGCGCTGATCCGGCATCAGCGCCAGCACCTGCAGCGGCAACATCTGCTACCTCTTTATCAGGCTTGAACCAGATTGCCCAGAGTGCCCACCAGGCACCCAGGCTGATCAAAGGAAACAGAGTGGCGAAAGGGATCAGGAATAATAGGCGCTTGTAGCGTATTTGCCGGTCATAGACGGCATAGGCAGGCTCTTGCGGGTCTAGCCAGAGTGTGACGCGTTGATCCTGATTGCGCGCCGCCCGCAATTGGGCATGGATATCGCGTTGATAACTGCCTATGTTATCGCTGCTGTCACCACCGATATTGATGCGTGTGCTGCGATAAGTCTGGCCATTATATTGATATTCAAATTCGGCAAGGACTTGCCAGCTTGTGGATTCGTCTTCGTGCTCGCGCAACTCAAGCTTGTTGATATGTGCCTGCACCGCCACCAGATCGGCAGCCCGCCACCAACCCTGCAACTGCTTAAACATTGGGTACACACCCACTGCCCAGCCGCCAACACCAAACAACACTGCAAACACCAGCGCAAACAGACTGGCCCCTAACTTTCCACCTATTTTTTTTGTTTTTATCATGGCTGCAATGTAGCAAAGGAGCTAATGCATTGCAAGATCAGGACTTACGCAAGGTATGCGTGTCGCTTACAACAGATAATAAAACAAACACAGAATTTCTTGCTGCTGTCATCACCCAGCCATACCACGATGCTAATTCATTCCACCTTGTGGCCTATATTTCATGCGCCCTACAGACACAAAGTAAGCCAGCAGGCGCATCAGTATTGGGTGTTTGATTTACTGCTTTGAGTTTGTGCTGAATGTACACGGTAAGGTGCAATCCATTCGTAAATCCATAATGCCTAAGCTTTGGTAGGGTGCATCACGATGCGCCGCATGCGGGAATGAGTCATCTGGCAGATGCTTACTTTTGTTTTTTTATTTATCCTGCAAACAAAAAAACGCAGCGCGTTAAGGCGCAATAAATGAACCCCATTGGAACCTACAAATCATTCCGACTAAAGTATTGTGTGATTTTTTGTTTTGAATTTTATTGTTTCGCAAATAGAAACGAGCACCGACTCCATAGCGCAGAAGACGGTGCTTTGAGGTTATTAAACTTAATGGAATAAAGAATTAAGAAATACGATCTCCAGCAGTGGGGCGTGCTGTTGTAAGTGCATATTCAAAAGCTGAGTCAAAGTGATTTAATAACGTTTCACTTAAGTGGCCATGGTAATAACCATAAGTCACGGTACTTAATCGCTGATTTTGTGGTGCGTATATATTAAATATAAGCATGTCGTTTTTAATAACTGGTTTAAACCAAGCTTTTTTTGACCAGTTGTCAGCTTTGTGAGTGTAAAACTTACCATCCCTAGAACGTTCCCAAGTGGTTATTTTTCCTTTCTGATCGTTTTGATTAATTCTCGAATTAAATTCGACAAGCAGTTTAGTTGGGTTGTCTGATTTGATATGTAGAGCCATTTTTTTCCTTTATTGTTTAAGTCAGTTGACTTACGGGGTCACGTTATAGCTTTCATCTTCTTGATCTTTAAAAAATCTAGAAAATTAATTTAAGGACACACCTAAACAATCAAAAGGATGTCTTGTTTATGGACTTCCAATCAAATACACTTAAGATTCTTCGCAAAAGGGCACTTTGTTTAGGTGTTCTTACTTTGACAGGCAGGGCTGCAACCCTCCTGTCAAAGGTTCCTCATTGACAGCAATCCTCACTACATATAGTCAGTTTTGTCTTGCTGAGCACCAAATATAGCCCTATCAAAATCGATTTTCAATAGCTTTTAGGCTTGAAAATATATTTATATTTCCGTGTAAATTGCCTTAGCGGAATTGACTTTGCAAAAGTCAATCGAGCCGTACTTGAGATTAGAAAGTAACCACTAACTCAAAGTGAATAATGAAATTATGATTTTCACTCCAGCACTGACTAACCAACGCAATTCCATCTCCACCCCCTTAGTCATTCCCTGCAAACCAAAAACCTCCCCAATGCCCGATACAATTTCCGGTCTTTGGAAAGGTTTTTAGTTTTGATGGCTGCCTGTTCAGCGCCATGCACTGTCGTTTTTAATTCCCCGCTTTGACTCCGAATTTACGCAATACCGACTCCAGCAAGCACCATTCCGTAAAGCCACTTTGCATTAAATTGACGCCGACAAAAGCTGTCACTGCCAGCCACCATGTGTTAATAAACCAGGGGCTGTCAGGAAAGCCCAAAGTCAGTGACAGCAAAATAAATAAACCGGCGAAAATACGTACGATTTGCCATGAGTTCATGATACTTCTCCTTGTTGAGTAACAGATACTTTGCGATCGCGATAGGCCATGTAATACAGCAGAGGAATCACGATCAGGGTTAACAGCGTCGAGATGAAAATGCCAAAAATAAGCGAGATGGCCAGACCGTTAAAAATCGGATCATCCAGAATAAAAAATGCGCCCATCATCGCGGCCAGGCCAGTCAGCATGATGGGTTGGGCGCGCGTGGCTGCTGCATTCACGACTGCATCCTTGAGCGCCATGCCGGTTTGCACCTGGAGCTGAATAAAATCAACCAGCAAAATAGAATTTCTGACGATGATGCCGGCCAGCGCAATCATTCCTATCATGCTGGTTGCTGTGTATTGCGCACCCAGCAAAGCGTGGCCGGGCATGACACCGATGATGGTTAATGGGATAGGCGCCATGATGATGAGGGGCGTCAAATAAGAACCAAACTGCGCCACCACCAGTAAGTAAATCAGTATCAGACCAATCGCGTAGGCAGCGCCCATATCGCGGAAAGTTTCATAGGTGATTTGTGATTCGCCATCCCATTTGATCGCGTAGCCACGATATGGATCATTGGGCTGGCGGATGAAATACTCCTTCAGTTCGCCGCCACCGGGAACAGGAATCTGGCTGATCGCTTTGCGCATAGAAAACAGGCCATACAAAGGACTGTCTGTCTTGCCCGCCATGTCGGCAGTCACATAATTCACCGGCATTAAGTCCTTGTGATAAATGGGTTGCTGACGGCTGCTATGACTCAGCGTAACCAGCTCCCGTATCGCGACCAGTTTTCCTTCAGAAGTTTTGACTGACAATTGCAATAAGCCATCCAGATCGCCATGACTTTCTGCGGGCAGTTGCAAGATGGCGGCATTGGGATACTTGCTTTCATCATGTAGCCAGGTCGCTGCATCACCCGCCAATCCCGTACGCAAAGCTGTCACGATGTCGGCCTGCGATACGCCAAGTAAAGCTGCCTTGCGTCTATCCACCAGCAACACCCAACGCGGTGCCGATGCGATGCTGCTGTCATCCACATCGACCACACCGGCACTGGATTGGAATACTTCCCGCACTGCCTTGGCGACCTGGCGACGTCCTTCTGCTTCCGGCCCATAGATTTCTGCCACGATAGGCGCAAGAACTGGCGGGCCAGGCGGCACTTCTACAACTTTAATGTTGGCATTAAAGCGCTTGCCTATCGCTTGCAAGGCCGGACGCAAGCGGCTGGCGATGGCATGGCTTTGTTCCTTGCGCTGATGCTTATCGACCAGATTGACTTGCAGATCACCGACTTCGCCACCGGTGCGCAAATAGTATTGGCGGACCAGTCCGTTAAAATTAATCGGTGCGGCAGTACCGGCATAGGCCTGATAATCACTCACTTCAGGAACGCCGGACAGATAAGCACCTAATTCACGCAGCACCGCCGCCGTCTGCTCGACCGGCGTACCGGCAGGCATATCGACGATCACCTGAAATTCCGACTTATTATCGAATGGCAGCATCTTCAATAACACCAGACCGGTCGCTGGCAGCAGCATAGAAAAAGCGATTAATGCAGCCACCGCCAGCCCCAGAAAGTCGCGATGACGCTTTCCATGCACTTCATTCAAAAAAGGATGAAACAGTCGTGCAAACAAGGGGGGCAGCCTGGCGGCTAAACCATGCGGTTTTGCATCAGCTTCAGTACGATGCAGGTCTTTCATCCAGATACCGGCCAGCCACGGTGTGACTACAAAGGCCAGCGCCAGTGACAGCAGCATCCCCATACTCGCATTGATCGGGATGGGACTCATATAAGGCCCCATCAAACCCGAAACGAAGGCCATAGGAAGCAGCGCCGCAATCACGGTCAGCGTAGCCAGTATCGTCGGGCCACCCACCTCATCCACTGCACCGGGAATGATTTCCTTTAATGACTTACCTGGAAAACGGCGCTGATGGCTATGGATGTTTTCAACCACCACAATCGCGTCATCGACCAGAATACCAATCGAGAAAATCAAGGCAAACAGCGATACCCGGTTCAGCGTAAATCCCCAGGCCCAGGAAGCAAACAGCGTGACCATCAGTGTCAGTATCACCGCGACACCAACAATCGCCGCTTCACGCGCACCAAGTGCAACAAAAACCAGCACTACCACGGACAGCGTGGCGAACAGTAATTTCTGTATCAGTTTTTGGGCTTTATCGTTCGCAGTGTGGCCGTAGTTGCGCGTTTCAGCGACCAGGACATCGGCGGGGATGACGGTATTCTTCAATTCTTCAATGCGGGTCGTGAGCGCATTGGCGACATCAATTGCGTTCTCACCCGATTTTTTGGTGATCGCGATCGTCACGGCAGGATATTCAGCGCCACTTTTTCCTGCGACACCATGCCAGACATAAGGTGCTGCCGGTAATGGGCCATCTTTAATGGTGGCGACATCTTGCATAAACACGGGCTTACCGTTGTGGACAGCGACGACCAGCTCGGCAATTTCCCGGGCATCGCGTAAGAACGGACCAGCCTCAAGCGCGACCGCCTGATTACCAGACAGCAGTTCGCCCACAGGCAAACCCATATTTGTCGATTGCAAGGCATTGCGCATATCGGCGAGGGTGACACCGGAACCTTGCATACGCACAGGGTCCAGCCCGACCAATACCGCACGTCCAGGACCACCGATAGTCGTCACGCCCCGGGTGCCGGGTACGCGTTTCAAGTCGTTTTCTATGCTGTGCGCGACTCGCTCCAGATCATAGGCGCCGGTATCGGGATTTTTACTGTACAGCGTGAGACTCAGGACAGGCACATCCTCAATCCCCTTAGGCTTCACCAGTGGTGGCAACACGCCTGCATTTTTAGGTAACCAGTCCGCATTGGAATGCACAGTATCGTACAAATGCACCAAGGCTTCAGTACGTGCAACGCCCACCTTAAATTGCACGGTCAGGATAGCGATGCCCGGCCGAGAGACGGACGTGACGTGTTCAACACCCGGCATTTGCGACAGCATTTGCTCCGCCGGTGACGCCAGCATTTGTTCGACCTCGGCTACTGCAGCCCCAGGAAAAGGCAGCAATACATTCGCCATCGTCACATTGATTTGCGGCTCTTCTTCACGCGGCGTAACGATGATCGCAAAAACACCCAGTAAGAATGCCGCGAGCGCCAGTAAAGGGGTAATTCTGGCGGTCTGAAAAAAGGCGGCAATGCGTCCGGAGACACCCAGTCTGGCGTTCATCGCACTGCCCTCACGGCAGCGGCCGGATCAAGCGCAACGCGCTCTCCGGCACTGATACCCGTCAGAATTTCGGTCGCACCATCGCGGGTTTTACCCAGTCTGACCTGACGCAAAATCACACGCTGCTGGCTATCGATGACGTAGAGCCCCGTCATTTCTCCACGCTTGACGATGGCCTTGGCAGGCACATAGAAATGGTTTCCCGCTCCCCCTTTTAGTGGCAGCCAGACTCTGGCAAACAAGCCGGGAGCAATGTCTTGCGCTGACTCTGGCAAATCGATACGCAGGGTAGCGCTATGGGTGGCAGCATCGATGGTCGGCAATACTTTATATTGGGTCGCTGTGAGCCATTGACGACCTGCTGTCAGCCCCGGAAATTCTATCTTCATGGGCTGACCGGCCTGATAGTTATTCATTGCCGCTTGCGATACAGTAAAGCTCACGCGCAAACCCTTGGGATCAAACATGGTCAGCAAGGGCTTACCTGGCATCGCCATATCACCCAGTGCTATCGGCAATTCAGAAACCACACCGGCATACGGCGCCCTGATCACAAAAAATCCGGATTGAATATCAGCCACATTGGCCTGGGCTATTTGGGATTTCAATTGATCGGACAAAGTCTTGTATTGCGCCTCAGCCCGCTCCAGAGCAGACTGGCTGATGAACTGCTTTTGAAATAACTGTTTCTGACGCTGCAGATCTTTGTCAGCCAACTCCAGCGCCGAGCGTGCAGCGGTTGATTGCGCCTGACTGGCGACACTCCCCTGCAACGCTGAACGTGCATCGATACGCAGCAAGACCTGGCCTTCCTTAACGCTGTCACCGGCTTTGACCGGCAGCGCAACGACCGCACCAGCCACCTGTGCGGCAATCACGGTTTGACGCACCGATTCCACCACCCCTTCAAAGCTGGCATTGTCGGCTGAGGCCGCTGGCTGAACAAGCACACTCGCCAATTCCCCCTGTGCGGCAAAAGCACATGCCACAGGCAACACCAGCGTCGCAAGCGCAAAACGCAAACGAGAAATTATCAACATCATCCTCACCTCAAAATAAGTTCTTTACTTCATCACTAGTATCTTCGTTAACGTCATTATTTAACTAATTAATTAAATACGCAAGTAAAGAATGAATTAAATATGCGTTACAATGAAAGCTAAATCATGCGTAGTGACCAATAAATTTCCAAATAGAAAGTTGATATGGATGAGTTGAGCTTAGAGGCCTTAAGCCAGGTAGCAGGATATTTCGCTGCATTGTCGGAACCGACACGCCTGCAAATTCTGAGCCTGTTACGCAATCAGGAGCGCAATGTCGGGGAATTGGCGGAGCTCTGTGGTTACACTTCCGCGAACATTTCCCGCCACTTAGCCATACTGAATAAGCACGGTCTGGTGGCCAAAGAAAGCCGTGGAACGAGTGTGTTTTACAGAATTGCCGACGAGTCGATCTACACGCTATGCGATGTCGTGTGTGGCAGTCTGTTGAAACAACTGGAAGAAAAAGCGCGCTCACAGAAGGAGTTTGCGCAGTCTGCGAGACTCAGCAAAAATCCATAAAAAACCCATAAAAAAATCCCGCATCAGGCGGGATTTTTTCAGGTCGGCGCTGTATTGTCGCCCAGCCAGTAGCGGTCTATGTCTTTCAGCCCCCATTTGGAGGCGTCTTCGCGGTTAGCGATTTTGTCTTGCAGACCAGGGCCAGCCAGGTCCAGCAATTCGGGCGCGATGTAACTCATCGATTTGATCGAGAAAAACACTCTGACTTTGGGCATCAGCAAAGATTTGCCGACTTGTTGCTCAACGACGACGCCGAGGCGACCGGATTCCAGCCTGACCAGGGTACCGACCGGGTAAATACCTATGCTTTTCACAAAGGCCTGGAATACTTTTTCATCAAAGTGGCCTTTACTCCATTCTGCCATTTTGCGCAGCGACTCAGCCGGACACCAGCCCTGCTTGTAAGGGCGGTTGGAGGTAATCGCATCGTACACGTCACAGACTGCGCCCATGCGGGCAAACAGGCTGATTTCTTCACCTTTAAGACGATCCGGATAGCCAGTACCATCCATTTTTTCGTGATGATGCAAACAAACGTCGAGGGAAATCGCACTCACGCCCTGCGCATCCAGCAGCATTTTATGACCGGCAGCCGGATGCTCTTTCACTGACACAAATTCTTCATCCGTCAATTTGCCCGGCTTATTCAGAATATCGCCGGGCACCATCATTTTGCCGATGTCATGCAACAGGCCAGCTACCCCGGCTTCGCGGGTTTGCTCATCATTCAAACCAAGCTGTTTGGACAAGGCAACCATCAGCGCGCACACCGCGATGGAATGCATATAGGTGTAATCGTCTTTGGTTTTCAGGCGCGCCAAACCGATCAGTGCACCGGGATTACGCATGACGGAATCAGAAATCTCTTCAACCAGTGCCTGTGCACCGCCCATATCCACGGCCTTACCCATACGGGCTTCGCTGAACATGGAATACACGGCTTGTTTGGATTTGTTGACGATCTGGGACGCGCGCCCTAATTCATCGGCCATAGAAACGGATTCAATCACCTTAGGCGCAGGTGGTGACTTCACTGGCGGCGGTTCAGGCTTGGGCTCTGGTTCAGCCCGCACCACGGACGCGGCGGGCTGCGCAGTTAACACATCCAGTCCTTTGCTGATGTCTATCCAGGCTTCACGGATTTTAGATTTCTGAATTTCCTGGATGTCGTTGATATCACTCAAAAGAAAGGACTTCTTCCAAAACGGAGTATCCATCCAGGAGCCACACAGCTCCTGAACAAACATACCAACTCGCAATTTTGAAACTTCGATTTTCTTCAGCATAGATTCAGTCTATAAACTCTGCGGGACATCTGGAATATCTGCAAATTATTCTATAAAGCGAGGCTTGAAGCTATAGATATCTGGAAATTATTTTTCCTATGAGAAACTATTTAACAATTGCATAGGCCTGAAGAAATCCTGCATTTTCTTATTTGCAATAAAACTCAAATTATAAGGATGCTCTGCAACTATATGCGGAAAGGCTGACGCAGCCGGGATTTTTCTTACCTGTTCCGCGATCTTGCCCCATAGTACCAGTGATGGCAGCCTATCGCTTTGATCTGCCGCTAAAGCGAGTAAGACCTGCTGAAGAAAAGGCAGCCAGGATACGCCATCCTTCACTGGCGCCACATGATCACGAAAGACCAGTGAAGCATTCAGCAATAAAAAGCCCTGCTGCTGCATTTTCTGTTGCAATTCGTCCAAATGCTGTATCAAGGGCGAACCAGACTGAGCTGCAATTTGCGCCACGCCTTGCATCGCATCACCACTGGTTGCCGACTCGTCCAGATAGCCATCGGCGACCAGCAGCATTTTAAAAAAATTTCTCAGGGAAGTCGCACGATTCACTTTTTTCGACAGGCCAGTGGACGACCAGATTTCGCTGACGGCACCATCCATAAAGCTGACCCCGGTTGCGCTTTGTTCGCGAGGATAAGGGCCTTCACCGATTAACACATAGCGCACCTGATCGCGCGGCACCGCAAAGGCTGCAAACAGCCTATGCTGGGTTGGCAGATAAGGCTGTGCGCATAACTCAGTCAGATAAGCTGGCTGTGCCTGCTGCAGGGCCAATAAACCCTGCTCCAGCACTGCATGCCAGCTGGGATGCGCATGCTGCAAAGACAGGCGAATTTCCTCAGGCAGCGTAGCGACACCACTCATTGTGGTGCCCCGGTTGGCATCACTGCCGGCAAAGAAGCGACCGGGAATCCTGGCACCACCATAGGAGCCCCGCCTGGTGGCGTATTGGTCGGCGCGCCATGTGGCGGGAAGCCTGCCGGTGCAACCGGAGATGGATTCGGATTTTCCGGTGCAGCCGGTGTCGCGTAGGCAGCCACAGGTGGCGTTGCGGCCAGTTGTATCACTGCATTCTGCGGCAACTCCAGGCGTTTGAGCGCGCCATTATCTGAGATCAAAATATACTGTGCATGCACTTCTTTCAGCACGACGCCAGGTGCCAGTTCAGCACCAATCGCGACGGCGCGACCGGGCTTACCATCGGTGCTGATGACGGCTGCGCTTTCATTCGCACGGCGTGCCAGTACCACACCCTTCAACTGATGATTACTGATGGCAGCCTGAGGCAAAGCACTGTCACCAAAAATCCCGCCCCACTGGCCGGAACCCGGCTCCAGTGTCGACTGCTGTGCAGGTGCGGCCACACCGCGGCTCTGGACTTTAAAAAATTTCAATCCCCAAAAACTCAGGGTCATACATAACAAAGCAAAGGCAATCAAGCCAGAAATAACAGGTAAGCGCTTCATTTTTTTCCTTATCAGCGAACCAATTGATTGATCTCGATAATCGGCATCAGCACTGCCAATACGATCATTAATACCACGCCACCCATGGCGAGGATCAGCAGCGGTTCCAGCATATTAGCCATGGTGAGTGCGCGGCGCTCCAGATCCAGCTCCTGGGTATTCGAGGCACGTTCCAGCATGGCAGGCAATTCACCCGTGACTTCACCGGCCCGTATCATGTGTATCAGCATAGGCGGGAAATGCTTATGCACCGACAAAGCACGCGCCAGGCTGACGCCTTCGCGCACGCTGTTGGTGGCCTCTTCTACCTGCAGGCGCATCGCCACATTGGACAAGGTTTCACGACTGGTTTGCAAAGCCTTCAGGATGGGCACACCGGAGCCGGTAGTAATTGCCAGCGTGCTGGCAAAACGCGCCGTATTCAGGCTACGCTCGAAGCGTCCATATACCGGTGCGACCAGCAACCAGCGATGCCAGCGCATCTTAATATCCGGATCACGTAATGCGACGCGCCACAGCGAATACGCACCGACCAGCACAATCGCGACCAGCCAGCCCCAGCTGCGTACAAAATCGGAAATCGCGAGCATCATCACGGTCAGGAAAGGCAGCTTTTGCTTGGTATTGGCAAACACCGACACAATCTGCGGCACCACGTAAGTCAGTAGGAAAATCACAATCGCAAACGCGACGACGGTCACAATGGCCGGATAAGTAAACGCCAGCTTGACTTTCTGCACCAGCGCATTACGGCGTTCGATATAGTCAGCCAGCTTGGACAAGACGCGTGACAAATGACCGATCTGCTCACCAGAGGCGACCAGCGCCGTGTAGATTTCAGGGAAGTCGTTGGCATGCTGTTTCAAGGCATCCGACAAGGCGGAACCCGCCATCACTTCCGAACGCACCGATGCCACCAGATCGCGGATAAAGGTGCGCTCAGCCTGATCGAGCAAGGCCGACAAGGCCTGTTCCAGCGGCAGCCCCGCCTCCAGCAAGCTGGCTAACTGGCGCGTGAACATGGCCAGCTCTATGGTCGATAATTTATCGGCAAAGAGTCCGGCCTTAGCCCCGGTCTGACCATCATTTTTTTGCTGTATCGCCTCTACCGTGACCGGCACCAGCCCCTGTGAACGCAAATCACTGCGCGCAGCACGCGCACTGTCGGCGTTGACCACGCCCTTGCTGACACTGCCTGCGCTGTCGACGGCTTCATATCGGAATGCTGGCACGGCCTTACTCCTTGGTCACGCGAAGTAATTCTTCCGGCGTCGTAATGCCGCTGGCTAACCAGCGCTCGCCATCTTCACGCATGGTTTTCATGCCATCCTTTTGTGCCGCGGCACGGATTTCAGCCTCCGAAGCCTGGTGGTGAATCTGAGCCCGGATTTCTTCGGTGGTCTGCAATAATTCATACACACCAACCCGTCCCTGATAGCCGGTATGTCCGCAATGATCGCAGCCAACCGCATGCCATCTGCCACCTTCTTCACGACGGCAATGGGTACACAGCTTACGCACCAGACGTTGCGCAACCACGCCCAGCAGCGACGATGACAACAGGAAGGGTTCTATGCCCATGTCCAGCAAACGTGTGACGGCTGCCGCAGAGTCATTGGTATGCAGAGTGGCTAACACCAAATGGCCGGTCAACGAAGCCTGTACCGCGATCTGCGCCGTTTCCAGGTCACGGATTTCACCGATCATGATCACATCCGGATCCTGACGCAGAATCGCACGCAAGGCCTTGGCAAAGCTCATGTCGATACGCGCATTGACCTGGGTCTGGCCGACGCCCGCCAGTTCATATTCGATAGGATCTTCCACTGTCAGAATATTGGTGGTACCGGCGTTCACACGTGACAAAGCGGCATACAAGGTGGTGGTTTTACCCGAGCCAGTCGGCCCGGTTACCAGCACGATGCCGTGCGGTTGTGCGATCAGCTTATCAAACTGATTCAAGACATCCTGACTCATACCCAGATGACCCAGATCCAGTCGTCCGGCTTCTTTATCCAGCAAACGCAGTACCGCGCGCTCACCATGTCCGGTCGGCAGCGTGGAGACACGCACATCGACAGGCTTGCCACCGATACGCAGCGTGATACGGCCATCCTGCGGCAGACGTTTTTCGGCGATATCTAACTGCGCCATGATTTTGATACGCGAAATCAGGGAAGCATGGATCGCTTTGCGTGGTCTGACCACATCCCGCAAAGCGCCATCAACGCGGAAGCGCACCACAGAAATCTGTTCAAACGGTTCGATATGGATATCCGATGCGCCATCGCGCAAAGCCTGGGTCAGCAAGGCATTGATCATGCGTATCACCGGCGCATCATCGGCCGATTCCAGCAAATCCTCAACTGCAGGCATGTCCGACATCAGCTTAGCCAGATCCAGATCAGATTCCACCTCGCCCACCACATCGGCAGCATCACCGCCAGAACCCGCATAGGCCTTGGCGATCAGCGCAGCCAGCTCGTCCTGCGACAGCAAACTGTATTTAACTTTGCCAAACTTTCTGCCGACTTCAGCAATCGCTGTGGCCGGCGTCTTGTCAGATAAAGAGATTTCTACCGGCGCTTCCGGCAAGGCCGTGTCACGGCTGGCGAGTATAGAAAAATCACGCGCAAACCCGAATGGCAATAAGCGATTTTCCAGCATGATTATTTGCTTTCTTTACCGGCCTGTGGCGCTTGCTTAGTCTTGGCACTATCGACAGGCAGCATCAGCTTGCCCTTCTCCATACGCATAGAAAAATCCATCATGTCGCCACTGCGGCTCGGTGCCACCTGACCCTGTATGTAGTCGTAGCGATCCAGCGATATGCTATTACTCTGCTCGGCATTGCGCACCACGATAGGACGCAGGAACACCATCAGATTGGTCTTACCACGTTTAGCAGTCTGGTATTTAAACAGGTTGCCAACCACCGGCAGGTCACCCAGCAAAGGGACTTTTTCATTAGTATCCGATGCACTGTCTTCCATCAGACCGCCCAGTGCCAGAATTTCACCATCTTCCACCAGCACATTGGTCGCAATAGAACGCTGTTTGGTAATCAGACCTGCTGCGGTCGTGGTTGCTGCCTCGTCCACACTGGAGCTTTCCTGGTAGATCGCAAGCTTGACGGTTCCACCTTCAGAAATCTGCGGTTTGACGGTCAGTTTCAGACCAATTTCCTTGCGTTCTATGGTCTGGAAAGGATTCACGCCTGAACCACCGGTCGAGGTGGAGGTAGTGAACTGACCAGTCACGAAAGGAACGTTTTTACCGACCACCATTTTCGCTTCTTCATTATCCAGCGTCAGCAGATTCGGCATAGACAGAATATTGGTGCCGCTCATGCCCTGCAAGGCATGTGCCACCGCGCCCAGGCCCAGTTTACCGCCGATCTGGCGGAACAAACCTACCGTCAGACCATTTGACGGTGTTGGTGTTTTGGATGTGGCGAGGCTCAGCAGATTATTGCCATCTTTGGTGAACACACTGCCGCCGCCGACGCGATATTTGCTATTGCTATCCCCGGTCAGGGCAGCCCATTGCACACCGAATTCATCGGCTTTATCTGCAGCCACTTCAACGATCAGTGCCTCTACATAGACCTGGGCACGGCGTGCATCGAGCTGGTCGATCACAGCGCGCAGATTTTTATACACCGCATCGCTGGCAGTGATGATCAAAGTGTTGGTCGCGGCATCTGCCTGAATAAAACCGGCTGCACCACCAGCAGCCCCGGGGGACGCGCTGTTGCTGCTGGAAGATTGCGGCAGACCACCACCAGTCACGCCCGTGTTGGAACCCGCATTGCCCAAGGAAAAACCACCACCAGTCTGCGCACCGGCACCTGCACCGCCACCTGGCGTGCTACCGCCAGCATTCGACAAGCCTGAGCTGGCAGGCTGGGCGCTGGTATCGCCAGTCACGATAGAGCGCAGGGTCGCCGCCAGCTTCACCGCTTCAGCATTACGCAGATAGACCACGTGTACATTACCGGGCAAAGTAGTTGGCTGATCCAGTTTCGCGACGATGGATTTCACCAGATTGGCGCGTGCCAGGGAAGGTGCGCGTAACAGCAAAGAATTGGTACGCGAATCCGCCATCAGTATGGTGCGGCCCGCATCAGGCGCACCGGCACTGTTTTCCGTCAGACGGGTCACCATCACCGCCAGATCACTGGCGATTGCGTGTTTGACCGGGATCACATCCAGATCCACCGCAGCCGGTACATCCAGCGAGGCAATGATCTTATTCAGGCGCTTCAGATTATCCGCATAATCGGTGATCACCACCGAGTTATTGCCCGGATTCGCATTGATGGTGTTGTTCGGCGAAATCAGCGGGCGCAGGATAGTCACCACATTCGCTGCCGATTCGTAATTCAGGCGGTACACCTGGGTCGCAACCTGATCGCCTTTGACCGATTCAGCGCGCTCACCCTGGGTGGAGCTGGTTGGACCAGGCTGCAACTTTGCGTCGGCTTCCGGCACTACCTTATAAAAGCCATCGGCATACACCACCGAATAGCCTTGCAGGCGCAAGGTCGATGTCAGCAGTTTAAAGGCCTGTTCCTTATTCAGCGATTTCTCTGAGACCAGATTGATCTGCCCTTTGACGCGCGGATCGATGATGAAAGTCATGCCGGTGTAGTGACCGATGGCTTTCACAACGGCTTCGATATCGGCCGCTACAAAGTTCAGATCAACGGTGCTGGCGGCGGGATTCTGTGCATACACCGGTGTCACCGCAAAGCAGGCTGCCACCAGCGCAGCGGCACTGGCCAGCGCAGATAACGGGTACTTAGGTTTGCATAAGGAATGGCTAATCATGGCTGCCTTGTTTTTTGTTGGATATGTTTTCATTTGAACTCTAACGCGATTACATCCTTGTCGCCGTCTTTGCGGCGCTGCCCCAGCAAATTCAGTAAATTTGCCAACTTTGCTTCATGCCCTTCTTGCGCCCAGGCTTTACCGGAAAACTGAAACCGGCCCCCTGTTACCGCGCCTTTACCACTTAACATCATCGGACCTGTGACGGTCACCAATCCCACATCCGCATTCAATCCATGCAGATCGAAACGCATTTCATAACTGCCCAAAGGCTTGACCGGCGACAGGCGCGATGCCATCTCTGTCATCATCAATTGCAGCTGACCTTGGGACTCTAATTGATTACCTGCTCTGGAAAAACGCAGATTCTGCCAGCTCAGATGCATCTTACCGGTCGGACCTATGGTATTCAAAGGAGCGCCTAAACCTTCCAGTCGCTCAGTCGGCAACACCAGCACCGAAGGGCTCACATAAAAATCCGAAAAATTCCCGTTCAGCCTGACCGCTTGCGACAGCGACTGGCTATTACTGAGCTCCACATCCAGTTGTCCCAGCAGCAGCAAGGGCGAGATCTTCCAGCCAAAACGTCCAGGAAACAGTGGCGTCACCAGACCATTTTTATCCGCCGCCACACCGACAAAAGCCGAACCGTTCCAAAACGAGCCCTGTACATCCCCCAGACTCAGGCGGCCATTACTTTGCTTTTCCAGTGCCATACCCAGCCAGCTGGCCGGTAAAAAAAACAGGATGGTGATCAACACACTCAGCAGTGGGATCAACAACCAGACAATACGTTTCATCATGCTATTACCTAAATTACCTGCTCTGCCATTACTGCAGATTGGCACGCTGTTGTCTGAGCGTCAGATTCACATTGACCTGCCCGGTTTCCGGCAAGGCATTCAGTTTGGCCTCATCCACCACTACACGCGCAGATTTTTGCAGCTCGACCAGCCATTCCATCACATTGGCATACGACGCAGACTGTATCTGTAAGCGCACCACTTCATCCACCACACTCAGCGTCTGCGCTTTCATACCACGCGCACTCAAAGAATTTTCTATCGATTCACGGCTGACCGGTTCCACCATCTGATTCAGATTGGCGGCCAGTTGCGTGTATTGATTATTCATCGCCGTCATTTCAGCCAGCTTTTGGCGGTTCTGCGGTATCTCTTTTTGCAAACGGGCGACACCGCTTAAAGCCGGATCGATCAGCAGCATGAACACCAGCGTGAGCAACAGCACGACGGCCGCCGCGCTCAGCATTTTTTGCTCACGCGGATTGCGTGCATTCCAATACAGGAAAAACTGGGCCAGTAATTCTTTTTGCATTATTTTTTTCCTCCGGCGGAAATATGTAATACCCCATCGGAACCAGCTTCCATTTTCAGGGCTTGCTCGGCCAGTGCCTGCCTTAATTCATCAACCGGAACACCGGATACGGATTTGAGCTTCACATGCAAGGCATGATCCTTGAATTCGACATAAGTGATAGCAGCGCCTTTGCCCGCCATGACCCGGTCCCAGACCTGGGCAAACTGGGCATCCATGATGGCAAAATCATTTTGCGCAAACTGCCCGGACAGACGACGGGCCTGATCCAGCTTCTGCTCCATTTGCTTAGGTAAATCCGAGCTCAGGGTATCTTTTGGGAAGCTGGAGCGGTAAGTCTGTACGATCGCGTCATTCATCGCTTTGGCTTCACGTTTGAGCGTGAACCATTCGAAATTCAGGGCTGCGATATTCAGTACGACCACAGCTGCGGCCAAACCCAGCGGCCAACGCCAGGCAGCCCAGTCTATCGCCGGTTTGTGCAGCGCTGAAATATCGAGCATCAGATCTGGCACGCGTGCCGATACCGACGCCAGACGACTGCTCCAGTTCAAGGCCGCAAAACTCCAGTCTGCGCCCAATCCTGTGCTTTGCGCGATGCTCTGCACCGCCTGCAATTCCTGCGCCGGCACCAGCACATGCAGCGCAGCGCCGCCTGCGATCAGCTTGAGCATGCGTAAAGCATCTTCGGTACTGGTATCCGCCAGACTCAGACCGGCACCGTCGAGCACGCCTTTTCTGAGGCTGATTTCGGTATAGCCTTCGGCTGTTTCGAAAGCTGCACTGGCCGCATCCATAGCGGGTGCGGCTTCCAGCAGCAATTGGGCTGGAAAGGCAGTAATCTTGCGGACATTCCATTCTTTGACCAGATTCGCTGCGGTCTCCAGCCAGGCGCGGTCAGTCACAGCGACCTGCACCTTGCCATCAGTCACTTCACCGGCGACCATGGCGGCGTCCGCCGGATCAGAACTCAGTTGTTCTTCGATCAGGTTCGGCAATGCCTGTTTCAGCTTGGCAGCAGTCATGGGTGGCACAGCCACGCTGAGCAGACTGACATCCGACGCTGCCAACAACAGCGATAACTGGCGCGCACCGTCAGCCAGGCTGCGTAATTGGGCCAGCGTCTGCTGCCCTTGCTGCATCAGTTGCCCTTCCGCTGAATACAGCGCAAAGGATAAAGGAGTGGTTAGCCAGTCGGGGCGGGATTGCGCCACACCCCTGGGGGGCAAAGAAATATACAGTGTACTTGCCATTTTTTTATTTAATTTTCCCTGACCCAAAGCACAGTGGTCGTTGCATCATCCGCCCGCTCAATCAGCGCACTCACATCCAGAGCGGAACGGTTCATTTTTACCTTGCCATTCACTACAAAAAAATTGGTCCAGACCTGCGCATCTTTTTCCGTCATGCCCTTGGCTTTCTCAGGAAAACGGTTTTGAAAATCAGGCAAATCACGGAAATAAGCACGGTCACGGCTGGCGACGATCAAAGCCGCATCACCCATGCTGACGCCATTGATACGGGCAGACAGCACTTCCGGTGGTGCAGTGTTCAGATTAATCGGCGTAATTCCGCTGCGACGAGGCAGAACGGTGACATAGAATCGCAACTTGAGCAACATTTCCGGGGTAAATCCAGGCACAGACAACAAATCATCGACCTGCATAAAGCGCAAATACTGCACTTCAAATTGTGCATTGCCAGTCTGATCGGTCACGGTTTTATTCGGATCGGGTGGCGTACTATCGGGCGCACCTTTAGGCACGACCGGTTTGCTCTGGGTTTGCGCCAGCACAGCAGCCGCGCGTTTTGCTAATTCCGGAGCCATGCGCAGATTACTGAGCAAGCGCGCAAAAACCGCGACTTCCCTCGCATCTGCCATGCCATCGGTGGCCAGATTATTCAGGTTATACAGCGCTTGCGCATCGACGATTTGCCCGGACAAGCTGGCTTCGCTGGCCTCGGTATCGGCGCGCCCGTTTTCTACGTATTGATCAAGCCGGGTATCTTCCAGCTTGACCGACCAGGGCTCGCCCAGATGATCAACTTTGGCCGACTGGCGCGCATCTTCGCGCAGGATCAGTCGGGCCCAGTCGATGGCACCGCGCAAGATCCATTTTTTTTGCAATTGCATGCGCTGATTTTCTATCGAGCGCACCTGCACCTGCTGTTCCCAGAACAGGCTGGCGACAATGGTAATGGCCAGGGTGGTCAACAGCAGCGCGGTGACCACGGCCACACCGCTTTGTCTTTGCTGTATTTGTCGCAGAGTCGCCATCAGCTCGCTCCCAGCAAAAACACTTTAATCATAGGCGCATCACGCCCCTGGACTTGCAAGGAGACTTCCAGCCCAGATAATTTCTCGGTTTTGGGACCAGCAGGCGTGGGAGGGAAAGCTGGATTCTGCGGGGTTTGCCCGCCCGGATTCTGCACATCGTTGCCACCGACGCGCCAACCGGTTTCACCCTGCTTCCAGGTCCGCATCGCGATCGAATTCACGCCGGTTTGCAAGGTGATGACGCGCGCGCCATCGGTGTCGCCGACTGCACTTTCCCAGTCACGTTCCAAGGCTGTGATTTCGCGCCTTGGCGTCAGCTCACGACGGCCCAATGCACCTTCTGCTACGCTATAAGCCACCACCTGATAGCGCACTGGCTGCCCGTCTTCAAAAACGGAACGTATCAACACCAGCTTATTGCCCGCCGCATTGAGTACACTGCGCCCCGGCAGCATCACGGCATCCATCAGATGCGCGCAATCATTTTCCATCTGCGCAAACGCCAGCTGTATGCCACGGGTCTGCGCCATTTCAGCATTCAGCGCCTGACGCGCACGCACGATGCTGTCCAGCCCGCGCCAGCCCAGCACGGCGACGATCGCCAGGATGGTGATCGCTACCAGCAATTCAATCAAGGTAAATCCGGCGCTGCGCCTGCGCGTGAGCTTGAGCTTATAAGGCATTTGGCACCACCTGGGTCAGCTTGATAATACGGCGTTCAGGTTTGCTGATTTCAGTCACATAGACTTCAACCCGCCGGAATGAGGGATTCGGCGTGGGAATCACATGCTCTTCGCACATCAGTTTGAGTTCTGCTTGCGGGCATTCAAAGCTGCGCTCTCCCAATGCTGGCCATTCACGCGCAAGGCGGATTTGCGCCAGCCGGTTTTCAGCTGACCAGGTTGCCATCATGGCGGCCCGTAAATCGCCACTGTTCTGGGTCAGGCTGCCGATGGCGCGCAGGCTGGCACTGAGTGCTGTACCAACGATCACCAGTGCGACCAGCACTTCGAGCAGGGTGAAGCCCTGCTGACGCGTAGACAAAGACTTACTCAACATTGAAATGACCTACCCCATCCGCCTGTATATTGACTGAGGCCTCGCCGGAACGCAGTGTCAGCACAAAGGGCTTGTCCACCGGCTCGCGTCCAAACACAACACGTGCAGCCAGTGCACCATTGGCTGCAGGCGGGTCCATCAGCAATTCCATAGGAGAGACTTCAAACTGGCGCTCGCGCAGCAGTTCATCCTTGAGCGGCGACCACTGTTGATCCTGACGTATCAGGAAGCGATAGGCAAACTGATCCGCTTCAAAAGCCACCGGCAAATTGCGCAGTATGGCTTCATCACGCGCCAATTGCAGCAAAGACGCGATGCGCTTGGCATCGGTTTCCAGACGCTGGCGCTCGCTGGGCATGGCGTTCAGGCTGACCATACCCAGCATGATGCCAGCGATCACCACCACCACCAGCATTTCAAGCAAAGTGAAGCCACGTTGCCGGCGCAATACTGCTTTCACAGATTACTGATCCCAGGAGCCGATATCGGCATCTGTGCCGGCACCGCCAGGCTGACCGTCAGCGCCGTAGGAAAACACATCTACTTCGCCTTTTACACCTGGCGACAGATATTGATAAGGATTACCCCAAGGGTCTTTCGGCATTTTTTCCAGATAGCCACCGGTTTTCCAGCCATTCGCTACCGGGCCTGTGGTTGGCTTAGTGAGCAAAGCTTGCAAACCCTGCTCAGTGGTCGGGTAACGCTGATTATCGAGACGGTACAGCTTTAAGGCTTGCATGATCACGGAAATATCCTGTTTGGCAGCAGCGATCTGCGCCTGATCAGTACGACCCATCACTTTAGGCAAAACAACGGAAGCAAGGATGCCCATAATCACCACGACCACCATGATTTCAATCAGGGTAAAACCGGCTGAACGGCGACGCTTGGACAGCGAGACAGAATGCGATTGCGAAAACAACATATCAGTTCCTAACAGAAAAATTTCAGAATCCGTGTCAGCCCATTAAAGCAAAAACAGGCTGGCGAACAAAAAGTGCAAGGAAGTATAAAGCGTGATAATAATAAAGCTACAGGCTTTTCCTAAAAATAAAAAAAATTTCTTACCTGATCACATATATCGTTACTTTTCTTCCACCTTCTGAACGCATACTACGCCCTTAACCGGGCTTAACCCAGTTTTAAAGGCAAACTGCGCAAACGCTGCCCTGTGAGTTGAAACACAGCACTGGCCAGTGCCGGTGCCAGTGGCGGCACGCCGGGCTCGCCCACACCTTCGGGCGCTTCGGCACTAGGTATGATCACGGTTTCCACGACCGGCGCCTCATTCATGCGCAGCACCGCATAATCATGGAAATTACTTTGCATGACGCGCCCCTGCTCTATCGTGATCTCGCCGTAAAGTGCCGCACTCAGCGCAAAGATGACAGCAGACTCCATTTGCTGTGCGATTCCGGCCGGATTAACGGCAATCCCGCAATCAATCGCGCACACCACTTTGTGCACCTTAATTTGCTTAGCCTCGATCGACACTTCCGCCACCTGAGCCACGATAGAGCCGAAAGAGCGGTGTATCGCCAGGCCATGCGCACGCCCTGCAGGCACCGCACCAGCCTTTTCCACCGCGGCATTCAGTACCGCCAGATGACGTGGCTGTTGCGCCAGTAACTGACGCCGGAATTCCAGCGGCGACTGTTGTGCAGCCGCAGCCAGTTCATCCATAAAGCTCTCTTTGAAAAATGCATTATGCGAATGCCCGACCGAACGCCAATAGCCGAGCGGAACTGGCGTGGGCACGATTACATGCGAGGTTTTCTGATGTGGCAGCGCATAGGCATGATCGAATTCGCCTTCGGCTGTGGTTTTATCCGGCCCGGCACCTGGCAAACCAAAGCTGCGCTGCAAGACCTGATGCGTGACCGATCCGGATGCAGAACGGTTCAGATAAGCCAGCACCTGGCCCTGCGCATCCAGCGCGGCGGTAAAACGCGCCAGCGCCGCTGGCCGGTACATATCGTGAGCAGTATCTTCTTCCCGGCTCCAGACCAGCTTGACTGGCCGCCCTTCGGTCTGACGCGCGATGGCGACGGCCTGGCGCACCATGTCCACTTCCAGCCGGCGGCCAAAGCCACCACCCAGATAACACATGTGCAGTTGAACTTTTTCGCTTGCGATATTCAGCATAGAGGCCGCGACTGCCACCGCGACACTGGGCACCTGGGTGGAGACCCATAAATCCAGCTGACCGTCCTTCCACTGCGCCGTACAATTAATGGGTTCCATCGCCGCATGTGCCAGGAATGGTGCACGGTATTCGGCAGTGAGCGTTTTTGCGACCTGCTTGCTGGCGAGTCCGGCTGCCACATCACCGCGCTGGTAATAAGTAAATCCGGATTCATGCTCTAATTTTTCTGCCAGCTCAGCAAACACCTTGGCGCTGGATAGCTGACTGTTGGGCCCGGCATCCCACTCGATGGCAAGTGCCGGTATCGCCTGACGGGCTGCCCAGTAAGTGTCAGCCACCACCGCCAGACCCGCATAGCCATGCTCACCGGCAGCGGCAGTCAGATCGACCACCTGCTTCACACCAGGCAGTGCCAGTGCGGCTTTGCTATTCCAGGTTTTAGGCTTACCGCCGATCACCGGCGTCAGGCTCAGGGCCGCATATAACAATCCTGGCGGACGCGCATCGATCCCAAACTGCGCTTTACCATTGACCTTGAGTGCTGCTTCACGACGTGGCTGCGGCGTGCCTATCAGTCGAAAATCGGCTGGCTTTTTCAGTTGAATATTGGAGGGCTGCATATTGACTGCCGTCACAGCCAGTTCGCCATAACTCAGTTGTTTGCCCGAGCTGTGCAAGACCTTGCCAGCCTGCGTCGAGCATTCACTCAGCGCGACCTGCCAGCGCTGGGCGGCGGCGGCCAGCAACATGGCGCGCGCGGTAGCACCGGCTTCCCGCAAAGGCTGCCACGCATCTTTTATGCTGGACGAGCCACCGGTCACTTGCAAACCCAGTTCCCTTGCAGTTTTCAGGGTCATCCATTGCGCCACGCGCTTCAAGACGCCATCATCATCCGGATGAAATGGCAGCCCATCGGCCAGCATGGCCATGTTTCCATAGATTTTATCGACAGGCGCAGCGAAAGGCGTCACGCTGCTCAGAGGCACATCCAGCTCTTCTGCCACCAGCATTTGCAAAGCAGTATGGATGCCCTGCCCCATTTCACTGCGGTGCATCGCGACGCCGACCTGTCCATCAGCCGCAATGCGTATCCAGCCATTGAGCGCGATTTCGCCTTCATGTACAGGCAGGGCCTGACTACCCTTGAGTCGCTGGCGTGGCGGCAGTACGCCCCAGCCCAGTATCAGCGCACCGCTAATGCCCAAACCACCCAGCAAAAACCGCCGGCGACCTTGCTTTTTTGCTTCTGTCATTTTTTGTCTCCACACACCATACCGGATTTGATTTTTATACTCCGGTTCCTGCTGCTGTTACGAAATGAATTCAGGTATTGCGACGCGGATAACCCTGAGCCAGGATGCGTTGCCAAACCTGTTCTTTCTGTGCCTCATCCATAAATACCCATTGCGCCACCTCTTCCACCGTACGGCCACAACCACGACAAATATCGTCAAACGTGGTGGAGCACACAGCGACACAGGGTGTATCGGGTCTGGGTTGGGTTTCTTTGGTCATACTTATTCTCCTGCCAGCGCTGAACCCGAGTTTTACTTACATGCAATAGCAACGTAATAGTAAAGCAAAGTCCTGAGCGCGGATAAATTCAATTTGGGGGCAATATTCTATTTTCTGTCACGCCACGTGCGGCCTGAGGCGTGCTGGCGGTTGACACCCGCTGCAATGCACGGGAGAATTCATGCTGTACTGCACAATTTCTCAAACTCTGACAGCACGTACAGAGTCACAAGCAGCTCATTTCGCATTCATTAGCGCACATTTGGTACACATTTAGTACACATTTTTCCTGGCATGCACTAAGCTGCCTGGGGGAAAAGTTTTCATCTTTAGAAAGCAGCATCCATGGCCCAAGATTTTTTTCAAACCCTGATTTTACTGATATTGGTCACCGACCCCTTCGGTAATGTACCGATTTTCGTCGCTGCCCTGTCCCACGTCGCACCTGAGCGACGCTGGCGCGTGATTGTACGCGAATGTGGGATTGCCTTCGTGTTGCTGCTGTTGTTTATGTTTTTCGGTAAAAACTTCCTGACTGCCCTGCAGTTATCCGAAGTCTCTATCCGTATCGGTGGCGGTGTGATTCTGTTCCTGATCGCGCTGCGCATGGTGTTCCCACAAGAGGGTGGCATCTTCGGCGATACCGAAGAAAACCATGAACCGTTTATCGTACCGCTCGCTATTCCGGCCCTGGCTGGCCCTTCAGCACTGGCGACCGTACTGCTGTTTTCTTCGGATAACAATAAAGAAATGTTGGTACACCTCGGTGCACTGACTACGGTGGCGATAGTCTGGCTGGTGGTGTTATTGGGTGCAGAGCGCATGCAAAAAGTCTTAGGCGCGCGCGTAATGACGGCATTCGAACGCCTGATGGGCCTGATCCTGGCTGCGATGTCGATAGAAATGCTGCTGGCTGGCTTCCGCGAATATGTGCGTACACTGATCTGAGCACACCCAACCCCAACAAATTGCCTGCTGCCGGGAACGCACAGTTCCTGCCAGCAGGCTTTTTTACAGGCTCTAATGATTAAAGGTGAAGTAACCCAGCAGGAACAGCACGAGTGCGATCAGAAATTGTTTCCAGAATTGTTTGTTCATCATAGATTATTCAGCCTTCTTCAATGGATCTGATTAAATGACCTGATTACTCTTGAACGCAGCGATTTGTTCGCTGCTATAACCCAGACTTTGCAGTATTTCTTCATTATGTTGGCCCAGCTGCGGTCCCAGCCAGTTTGTAGCACCCGGCGTGACTGACAGCTTGGGCGTGACGGCAGGCAGCTTGACCGGACTGCCATCAGCAAAGCTGTGCTGCTCAAACATTTGCCGCGCCAGAAATTGCGGATCCTGCATCATATCCCTGACTGAGTAAATTTTACCGACAGGCACATCCGCTTGCTGCAGGCAAGCCAGTGCCGTATCGATAGTCTGCGTGCCACACCATTGCTGAATGGCGGCATCAATTTCTGCGGTGCGCGGCACCCGGCCATCATTTCTGAGCAATTGCGCATCATTAGCCAGATCATCCCGCCCTATCGCCTTCATCAGGCGGTGGAAAATCGCATCGCCATTGCCTGCGATGACGATATTTTCACCATCAGCGGTGGTATAGGTATTCGATGGCACGATGCCGGGCAAAGCACCGCCAGTGCGCTCCCTGACCACACCGGCCACATCAAATTCCGGCACCAGCGATTCCATCAGATTGAATACTGATTCATACAAGGCCACGTCCACCATCTGCCCCTGACCAGCGACACAGTCTGCGCCCTGCTTCCCGTTCCAGCGACCACCGGTCACATCACGATGCCGCAGCGCCATCATCGCGCCGATCACGCCATGTAAAGCCGCCACCGAATCGCCAATGGAAATACCTACCCGTACCGGCGGCCGGTCGGCATGACCAGACACATAACGCAGTCCGCCCATAGATTCACCAATCGCACCAAAGCCCGGCAAATCGCGCATAGGACCAGTCTGACCGTAACCGGAAATGCGTACCATAATGGTGGCCGGATTCATCGCTTTCAGATCCTCATAGCCGAGCTGCCATTTTTCCAGCACGCCAGGCCGATAATTTTCGATGATGATATCGGCATCCAGCGCCAGTTGTCTGGCGATCTGCTGCCCTTCATCCGACTTCATATTCAGTGTCAGACTTTTCTTATTGCGTGCCTGCACACTCCACCACAACGAAGTGCCATCTTTCAATACCCGCCATTGGCGCAAGGGATCACCCGCGTCCGGCGCTTCTATCTTGATCACTTCGGCCCCGAATTCGGCCAGCATACGCGCGCAAAACGGGCCCGCAATCAGCGTCCCCAGTTCCAATACGCGGATACCGGCCAGTGGGCCACGTGCTGTGGCGGTGGCATCATGCGCCGCTTGCTGAGTCTGCGTCTGAGGCGGGGGTTGAGTCTGTTTCATGGCCAGGAAAAAAGTGTGAGCTGAGCGATTTCATGCGCGATATTGCGCCGCGCGCTGTGCTCATATAAGTCGAAAAAAGTATCCGTAAAATACAGCTGGGGGCGCTCCAGAAATTGGCTAAGCAGCTTCTTGCGCCCGGCGCGATACAAGATGCCCGGCACCCAGTGATATTCGGCCTGTATCGCTTGCGTGTAGGCCTGATAAACCTCAGCGCTCTGCCCCAGTATCGCCAGATCAAAGTCCAGGAATAAGGGCAGATCAGGCACGGCCAGATCAGTTTCTGGTACACGATGCCCGGCCGTCGCTGCTATACATGCCACCACCGCATCCGTGATGGCGGCATCTGTGCCGAATTGATTCAGCCAGTAAGCTGCCTGCACCGCGCTCTGCGCCTCATTGTCCTTAGCCCGGGTGTCGTAAATTACATCATGAAACCAGATCGCAGCATCCACCACCAGCGGGTTGACCAGATGGTCGCTGTATTGGCGGGCGTAGCGCAACAATGCCAGAATATGGGAAAACTGATGATAGTGACGCTCAGACTGCGCATACTGTTGATACAGCCAGTCGTGGCAGCGTTGCGCCTGCACGGGATCTGCCTGCAATTGCTGCATCAGCCCATCCCAACAGGCTGACAACTCAAGCATCTGATCCGGGCTCAGCGGCTGCATTCCGCGACTCAGGTAGTGCGCCGGTCCAGCATGGCACGCGCTATTGTGCCGGGATCGACATATTCGAGTTCACCACCAACCGGAACACCACGTGCCAGACGGCTGACTTTCACGCCACGTGCTTTGAGCGTCTCGCTGATGTAGTGTGCGGTGGCTTCACCCTCATTGGTGAAATTGGTCGCCAGCACTACTTCCTGCACCAGGCCATTGGCGGCTCTGTGCATCAGCTTATCGAAATAAATATCTTTAGGGCCTATGCCATCGAGCGGCGACAAACGTCCCATGAGTACAAAGTACAAGCCCTTAAACATCAGGGTCTGCTCTATCATCATCTGATCGGTAGGCGTCTCCACCACACATAACTGACTGGCGTCACGGGATGGATCAAGGCAGGTTTCACAGATCTCGGTTTCCGTGAAGGTATTACAGGAGGCGCAATGCTGGATGCGGTCAACCGCATTCAGCAAGGCATGCCCCAGTTCAGAGGCGGCCGCACGGTCGTGCTGCAGCAAATGATAGGCCATGCGTTGCGCCGATTTTGGCCCGACGCCGGGTAAGCGACGCAGAGCCTCAGATAAAGCTTCTAAACTGCCGTTTTTCTTCACGTTCAGAATGGCATTTTGAAACCCGGTGGCAAAGGCATGCCAGCCGTCAGTCCTGCCATTTTTTCCTGGCTGGTGGCTTCTGCTTTGCGAACGGCATCATTGAACGCCGCTGCGACCAGATCTTCCAGCATATCTTTATCATCGGCCAGCAATGAAGGATCGATGCTGACGCGCTTTACATCATTTTTGCAAGTCATGACGACTTTCACCAAGCCTGCACCAGCCTGCCCTTCCACTTCGATCAGCGCGAGCTGATCCTGGGCTTTTTTCATATTGTCCTGCATCGCCTGCGCTTGCTTCATCAGACCTGCGAGTTGGTTTTTCATCATAATGGATTCTCCTGCTTTTCAATTACTGGAATACTTGGTTAATCTGCGCGCACCGGTCAGTCTGCATCAGCGCTAAACCGAAACACACTGACGGAGGTGCGCTACTTTATTCTTCAGCGAAGACGCTCAAACCGGACGTACGGAACCCGTCACAATGCTGGCGCCGAATTCGCGCATCAGGCTTTGTACAAAGCCGTCATTCTGTATTGCCTGCTCCGCCTGCTGCTGACGCACTTCGCGCTGGGCAATCGCCTGCGCATTGGCAGTGAGTTCCACCGCACCGATCTGATGTTCTACCCTTACCGTTTTGCCGAAACGTTCAGACAAAGCGGCACTGAGTTTATCGAGGCTGCCAGCCGAGAGCAAAGTCGCAACCGGCACCCGCAACTGAAATACGAAGGCGTTGCCGTCCTCACGACAATTGATCAGCTCACTCTGCTGCGCCAATTGTTGTGCCACGCCGCGTACCGGCAAACTGGCTGCCAGATCCGGCCAGTGACCATCCCAGGACAGCGCTGCGACCGGCGCGCGCCATAATACACGATCCCCAGCCAGGGGCTCAAGCACAGTGGGCTGAACCAGAGGCACTTCTTCCGGTGCACTTTCGGCCTGAGCCTGCGGCACAGGCTGCACGCTGACTGCCGGTGCAGAACGTGTCGGCCGGACAGCTGGCTGAGCGGCCGCAAACATGGGATCATCATCCCAGGGCGGCGGCATATCATCGAGACCGACAGGCTGTGCACTGGCTTCTATCTGCTGCGCAGTCAGCGGTACATTTGGCACACTTGGCACACCAGGTACGGGCGCTACAGCTGCAACGGGTGCAGCCGGTTTAGCAGGCAACGGTGCTGAGACTGGCGCAGCGGCAGCCGGGGCTGACATTGCAGCAGGCTGAACCGGAGTTACTGCAGCTGCCTGCGGTACAGCGACCACCGGCTGCGGACTGGCTGTTTTAGCTGCACCGGCTTTACCACTGGCAGCACGCGCTGCGGCCAATGCGGCCATCGCCGGGCTCATAGGCTTAGCAGCCGGTGCGCTTGCTGCCGCGGGCGCTGCTGCAGTTGTAGAGACGGAAGACGGCGCTGAAGACGGAGCTGAGGACGGCGCTATGGATGATGCTGAATTCGCGCCGGGCGCAGCAGGTGCCTGCACCGGGACTGCCGTTCTCGCGGCAGAGGGTGCCACCAGATTTGCCACTGCAGATCCGCCGCTGCCAGGCTGTGCCGCACGCAATGCAGCCTGCGCCGGTGAAGCTGAGCGTGCGCCCGCGGCAGGACCGGAGCCCGATGGTGCCGATGGTGCTGCCGGTGTTGGTGACGAAGCGGGAACCAGACCACTGCCATCGATAGGATGGAAAGCCAGCATACGCAACAGCGTCATGCTGAAACCCGCATATTCATCGGGTGCCAGCGCCAGCTCATTTTTCCCATGCACCGCAATCTGATAAAACAACTGCACCTGCTCTTTTGAGAATTGCTGCGCCAGCCGCAGGATATGTTCACGTTCCGGAAGATCATCCGGCACCGCCGATGGCACCATTTGCGCCACCGCGATCTGATGCAGCAAACTGCCCAGATCCTGTAAAGCTGATTTATACGACAGGCTGCGCGCCGCCATTTCATCCGCCACGTCGAGCAAGGCTTTACCATCACTGATTGCTAAGGCATCCAGCAGGCGAATCAAATAGGATTGATCCAGTGCGCCCAGCATGCCCTGCACCGCTTCCAGACTGACCTTACCGGCCGCATAGGCAATCGCCTGATCGGTTAAGGACAAGGCATCGCGCATGGAGCCATGCGCACCCTGCGCCAGCAAGCGCAGCGCCGGTGCTTCAAAAGCGATCTGCTCCTGTCCCAGAATATTTTCCAGATGACCTACGATATGACCCGGCGGCATCTGCTTGAGATTGAATTGCAGGCAGCGCGACAAAACCGTGACCGGGATTTTTTGCGGGTCGGTCGTGGCCAGAATGAACTTCACATGCTCAGGCGGTTCTTCCAGCGTTTTCAGCATGGCATTGAACGCATGATTGGTCAGCATGTGCACCTCATCTATCATATAGACTTTGAAGCGCGCATTAGACGGTGCGTAAATCGCCTGCTCCAGCAGCGAGGCCATTTCATCGACACCACGATTGGAGGCCGCATCCATCTCGATATAGTCGACAAAGCGTCCGGCATCAATCGCGGTACAGGCTTCGCACACGCCGCAGGGCTGCGCGGTAATGCCTTTTTCACAGTTGAAGGATTTGGCCAGTATGCGCGACAAGGTCGTTTTACCGACTCCGCGGGTACCGGTGAACAAATAGGCGTGATGCAGACGCTGCTGCTCCAGTGCATGCGTCAGGGCACGGACAACGTGCTCTTGCCCCACCAGCGTTTCAAAGCTTTTGGGACGATATTTTCGGGCGAGAACTTGATAAGACATCCTGCGATTTTACCCTATTTGGTCAACAATACAGCGAGCAAAGAAAGCTGTTCAGCCCTGCCACCGGCCAACATACATCAGACTCACTCAGCAAAAGCAGGATTTTCCGACATTTCCAGCGCTAGCGGTCGTTTTTTTTCGTCAATGCCGGTCGGATAGCAACTGCCAGAGAGTGCTGCACTTCCAGCCATCTATTCAGGAACCCGCGCGATGGTAACCTGCGCCAGCTGTTTTTCTATGCGGTCCAGCAAGGCATCGCGCTCACGCAGCTCCAGTCGCAGCGCATGCACTTCGCGGCTCAATGAACGTATGTCCGCATGCAATTCCTGCTCCAGCTGCTCCTCATCCTCTTCCACAAACAGCGCTGCGATATTAGCGGTCACGATAGAAAACATCGCATATCCGAGCAGCACAATAAACACAGCAAAAATCTTTGATGCCGGCGTCGACGGCACAATATCGCCATAGCCCACGGTGGCGATTGTCGTGAAGGCCAGCCAGACGCCATTCGCATAGCTATGCACATTCGGCTCCAGCCAGTAAAAACCGGCACCTGCCGTGGCCAGCAACAACAAGGCCAGCACGATGACCTGCACCAGATGACTGGGCTTCATATGACGCAGCACCAGTGTGGCAATACGCATCATGATCGCAGCGCACAGCGCCAGCCGCAACAACCATTCGACCAGACTCCACTCTGTCGCAGAAGGCAGACTGCTCAAAATACAGCCGAAGACAATACTCACATCCAGGATCAGCTTGCCACTGCGCCTTTCCTGAAAACGGTTTTTGCGCCACTGCACCCAGGTATCCACCGCAATCAGCACAGCCACCATGGCATACAGACTATGGCCTATGGTACGGGTCAGTTCATTATCGCCCGCCAGCAATAAATAAAAGGCAGGGATGGACAACATCAATCCCGCCAGCAGTAAAGGACGGCTAAGCCAGATCAGAAAGCGTTGCGTAACCGGGTAGGCGCGCTTGGCACCAGAGCTCTGTACGGTTTTGGGACGTCCCACGTATCACCTGAGTCCGAAGAAGGGTTGAAGTAAGATAGCGGCAGCATACGTATGTCTCAGCTGCACGCACACCCAATCATACCGGATAGAAAAGCAAAAAAGCACATGCCTGCATGTGCTTTTTTGCAAGAGTGCGGCCGTGCGGACAGCTTATTTTTCAGCTTATTTATACACGCCACAGCCAACAAAATAATTGTCGACCTTTTCTACATAGCTGGATTTCGCTTCCAATGCCTTACTGACCGGATTCGGCCATTGATAATCGACCCAGCCCTTACCCTTGGTATTTGTGAGCTCTATCATGTCCTTGATAATGAATTTGTCGCCAGCGCGCATTTCCAGCAGATTTTTACCCTGCATTTTGGGATTCACACCATGACTCAGATTGATGCCATTCTGATCGTAGACAAACAGATACAGGTCACGGTCATGAAAAGTTTTATTGGCCGGATTGGCAAATTCAGCAAATGCCTTCTCTTTACCCACTTCTTTAATATAGGCGATGCCTTTTTTGACCATCGCGATCGCCTCGTCGGAGCTACCACGCTCCTGCGCCTGCACGGAACCAATTGTTATCAGACTCAAACCCAGCATCAATACACTTCTGCGTAACATCTTCATTTTGTCTCCTCTGGTTAATCCTGCTTTAGCCTCTTTGCAGCATTAGATTACCTTAAAGCAACTAAATCGCAAGCAGTATGCATGTGCATCTGCAGCAAGCTCGATCTGGATCAAACTTTGTCGTAACAGTGGATGACAAAAACGGGGAATGCCATACGCCCTGCTATGAAAGCACAGAAAAGGCAGATTTTTTTAGGGGGGAGCTAAAACGGGATAAGAGAGAGAAGCAAGGTTGGCGAGCCTGATCTGCGGCACTTGCGGGAAATGATTGTGGCTGCTTCGTTCCCGACCTGACCAGGTTGACCATGCCGCAATGCGCAGGGGCCCGCCAGCGCGCATTATAGCGCAAAGCGCCAGCTTAAGGGGGAGTTTTCTGAACAACTCAGTCCGGATACTTTTTCAGCCTGCTTTTTCATCGATTCAACCTGCTGTATCCGGGTTTCATCCCAAAGTCACTTTCGCTATAGCGAAGCAGCTACATTCTGAGCATTCCGGAATCCGCCAGTCTGATCACAGCGCATTCAGGGAATCAGACGGCACAGCACTTCAGCTCGGCCCCTGCATTCATAACAATCAACAGGAAGACACATGGAACTACGCATACAGCATCTGAGTAAAACTTATGATAACGGCGTCAAGGCACTCAATGATATTTCGCTCACCATACCGGCCGGCATGTTCGGTTTGCTCGGACCAAATGGCGCTGGCAAATCCACCTTAATGCGCACGCTGTCCACGCTGCAGGATGCCGACAGCGGCAGCGCCACGCTGGACGGTATCAATATCAGCGATAACAAGGACAGTGTGCGTCGCGTACTGGGTTATTTACCGCAGGATTTTGGTCTTTACCCTAAGGTCAGTGCCTACGATTTATTGGATCACTTTGCCAGTCTGAAAGGTATCAGCCAGCGCAAACAAAGAAAAGAAGTGGTGGAAGCCCTGCTGCATCAAACCAATTTATACAATGTCAAAAACAAGCATGTAGGCGGTTTTTCCGGTGGTATGCGGCAGCGCTTCGGCATCGCGCAGGCGCTGATAGGCGATCCTAAGCTGATCATCGTGGATGAACCGACCGCCGGACTGGATCCGGAAGAGCGCGTTCGCTTTCATAATCTGTTATCCGATATAGGCAGCGACAAAATCGTGATCCTGTCCACCCATATTGTGGAAGACGTGGCTGACCTGTGCAATCACATGGCGGTGATACGCCAGGGTCAGGTGGTCTTGCAAGGCCAGCCTTTGCCACTGATAGAACAAATCGCTGATCAGGTCTGGAAGCGCTTCATCGATAAATCTGAGCTCGCGCGTTATCAGCAAGAATTCCGCGTTATTTCCAGCCGCCTGATTTCGGGCCGCACCTTGATACACGTGTACGCAGAAGACCAGCCAGCTGAAGGCTTTTCACCAGCGCATGCAAATCTGGAAGATGTCTACTTTGCCGCCATGGCTGGCTTACTCGGCACATCCGCTGCCACAACGACAGCAAGTGCTGCAAACGCCTGAGGATAGCCCATGTTCACGATCTTACAGTTTGAACTGCGGCAAAAATTCCGCAGCATATCGACCTATATTTACTTCCTGATGTTTTTTGCGCTGGCCATGCTATGGGTAGCCGCTGCCGGTGGTGCATTTTCCGGTGCCACCATCAGCTTTGGTGGCAAAACCTATATCAATGCGCCCAGCTCTGTTTCGCAAACTATCACCTTCCTCGGTTATCTGGGTACAGTGATCGTCGCTGCCATGATGGGGCGCGCGATACAGCAGGATACCGAACACAATATCTGGCACTTCTTTTATACCCTGCCCCTGCATCGTTTTTCTTACCTCGCAGGCCGCTATCTGGCAGCGCTGATTACGCTGCTGTTTGTATTTTCCAGCATCGCCTTAGGCGCCTGGCTGGGCTTGTATCTGCCAGGCATAGAGCCAGTCCGGGTCGGCCCGGGTTTTGCGCTGGCCTATATCCTGCCCTACTTTTTTTCTATCATTCCGAATCTCATCACTTTCGGCGCGATTTTCTTTTTTCTGGGTGCGATATTCCGCCGCATGCTGCCGGTCTATGTTGCGAGTGTGGTATTACTGATCGGTTACCTGATCGCCGGTGCCTTACTGAGCGATATGGACAACCGCAATCTGGCCGCCATGATAGATCCCTTTGGTTCGCGCGCGATTTCACGTCTGACCGAATACTGGAGCGTGGACGATAAAAATACCCGCCTGATTCCTTTGGCCGGGATTTATCTGGCCAATCGCCTGCTGTGGGGCAGCATAGGACTGATTACGCTGGCACTGTGCTTCTGGCGTTTTCAATTCAGCGCAGCCAGCGTAACGGGTAAGCAGAAAAAAGAAGCGCTAACAGCGGCGCCAGCCAGTCTGCGGGTTCCAAGCGTACAGCCGGATTTTGGCAAGGCGCATTTGTGGCATTTATTCCGTGCCCAGACCTGGCTGAATTTGCGCGAAACCGTAAAGAACGTCTACTTTATTACGATAGCCTTGTGTGGCGTGCTGTTTATGTTTGCGACCTCCACGGCCATCACTAAGATGTATGGCACGGCGACCTATCCGGTGACCTATGCGGTGTTACAGGTGATGAGCGGCAGTTTTGCCTTATTCATGCTGATCATTACCACCTTCTACGCGGGTGAACTGGTGTGGCGCGAACGCGAAGCGCGTATCGCACAGCTGATGGACGCCTTACCGGTACCGAATGCACTGCCCTTCTTATCCAAACTCAGCGCCCTGATCCTGCTGCAAGGCATATTGCTCGCAGTACTGATGGTGTGCGGCATACTGGTGCAGCTGTTTCATGGCTACACCCAATTCGAACTGGGCCAGTATCTGTACCAGCTATTCCTGTTGCAATGGCCAGACTATATGCTGCTCGCGGTATTAGCCATGTCTTTGCAGGTCATCGTCAACAATAAGTATGTCGCTTATTTTTTGATGATACTGGTTTACATCGCAGGTATCGCCCTGCCAGCGCTCGGAGTTGAGCATCCTATGGTCATCTATGGCAATACGCCCGGCGTGACTTATTCGGCACTGAATGGCTATGGTCACTTTATTCCCGCAATCCGCTGGACCCAGGCTTATTGGGGCGGTGCCGCACTGATGCTGATTGCAGCCAGCCTGTGCTTCTGGGTACGCGGTACCGGCAGCGACTGGCGTGGCCGCCTGCATACAGCGCGCGCGCAGTTAAGCGGCAGCACGCTGGGGCTGGGCAGTATCGGTGCCTTGCTGTTCCTGTTGTGCGGTGGCGTGCTGTTTTATTTCTACAATATCGTCAATAGCTATAAAACCAGCTATGACAATGAAGTGGCACAAGCCAACTACGAAAAGAAATACAAGGCACTGGAAGGCAAAGCACAGCCACGTATCAGCGATGTCAAACTGGCCGTCGATATTTTCCCTGATCGTCGCAGCACTGCCATAGAAGGCGAATATCAGCTGGTGAACCGCACGGCAGAAGCGATCAGCGAAATCTATATCATGCAGAATGACGAGGCCGATATCCGGCAATTAAGCCTGGACTCACCGAACACTGTCGGCATCCGCGATACAGATAACGGCATGTACAGTTTCCGCCTGCAGCCAGCACTGGCACCCGGCGCCTCTGTCCGCCTGCGTTTCCGTCTGAACTATGATGCACACAGCTTCCTGGGGATGAGCAAGCGCGATACGGTGATTGCTAACGGCACTTTCTTTAACAGCTCGCTGATGCCACACATAGGCTATCAAAGCAATGTCGAGCTCAGCGAAGATAAACTCAGACGCAAACACGGCCTGAAAGAAAAAGAACGTATGCTGCAGCGGGATGACCCACGTGGTCTGGCTAATAGTTACATCAGCAGCGATGCGGACTGGATACGCTTTGATGCGACCGTATCCACCAGTAACGATCAAATGGCGATTGCGCCCGGCAAGCTGGATAAGAGCTGGGAAAAAGACGGACGCCGCTATTTCCATTACAGCGTGGATCAGCCCATCCTGAACTTCTACTCTTTCCAGTCTGGCCGCTATGCCGTCAAACAGGCACAGTGGAACGATGTCGCCATTGAAATCGATTACCAGCCGGGTCATGAGTACAATCTGGAACGCATGGTTAAAGGCGTACAGCAATCGCTCGCGTATTACAGTAAGAACTTCAGCCCTTATCAGCACAAGCTGGTCAGGATTATTGAGTTCCCGCGCTATGCAGGCTTTGCACAAGCCTTCCCGAATACCATACCGTTTTCGGAATCGATAGGCTTCATCGCTAAAGTCGACGATAACAATCCTAAGGACATTGATTATCCGTTTTACGTGACCGCGCATGAGGTTGCCCATCAATGGTGGGCGCATCAGGTGATTTCAGCCAATACCCAGGGTGCCACCACGCTGGTGGAAACGCTGGCGCAATATTCGGCGCTGATGGTGATGAAGCAGACCTATGGTGAAGCGAAAATGCGTAAGTTCCTGAAGTATGAACTGGATGCGTATTTGCGTGGACGTGGTCAGGAAAGGAAAAAGGAGCAACCACTGGCATTCAATGAAAACCAGCAGTACATCCACTACAACAAAGGCAGTCTGATCATGTATCTGATGCAGGATCAGCTGGGTGAGGAGCAGGTCAACCGCGCTTTGCGTGAGGTAGTTGCGCAATATGCCAACCGTGGCGCACCGTATCCGACCAGCCGTGTGCTGGTGGACGCCTTGCGCCGCGTGGCACCGGCCGACAAACAAGAGATGATCACCGATGCGTTTGAATCCATCATCCTGTATGAAAGCCGCGCACTGTCCGCCACCGCCAAAGCAATCGGCGCAGACCAGTATGAAATCACGCTCAAAGTCAGCAATAACAAACTGAAGGCGGATGAGTTCGGTGCAGAAAAAGAAGTTGCGCTGAACGACAGCATGGACATAGGCGTCGACGATAAAGATGGCAAGCCCTTATTACGCGAACGCCATCTGATACGGCAAAAATCCGGCGAGTACAAGTTAATCGTCAGCGGCAAACCGGCCAAAGCCGGGATAGATCCTGACAATAAGTACATCGATCGCAAACCGGACGACAACCTGATACAGATAGAGTTTCAGAATGGCGCTAAATAAGCAGTACGCCGTTTAGTTTTTGGCAGCATAAAGCCGCAAGCATCACACAGCAAGCTGTTGATGCTTGCGGCTTTTTTTTCGACTGGCAGCATGTCCGGTCTATGTCGTCTTCATGGGTGGCCTGCGCAGCTGACAACAGCACAGGATACACAGGGAAAATACCAAGACCTAAGCCTGATGCGCTTCTCCAGCCAAAATGCGGCCAGCAGGCGCATGTTTACTCAGTCATCCATTTCACTCAATGACAAAAGCTTACTCATCGCCTGCGCCGGATTTCACAGTCCCAGTTGTTGCCAGATCTGATCGACCCGGGCTTTCACTTCGGGCGACATGGTGATGGTAGTACCCCATTCACGATCGGTTTCGCCTGGCCATTTATTGGTCGCATCTATCCCCATTTTTCCGCCCAGACCACTGACTGGCGAGGCGAAATCCAGATAATCGATAGGCGTGTTATCGACCAGCGTGGTGTCCCGCACCGGATCAACGCGGGTGGTGATGGCCCAGATCACTTCTTTCCAGTCACGTACATTCACGTCTTCATCCACCACCACAATGAACTTGGTATACATGAACTGCCGCAGAAAACTCCAAACGCCAAACATCACGCGTTTGGCGTGACCGGGGTAGGCTTTCTTCATCTGCACAACGGCCATGCGGTAGCTGCAGCCCTCAGGCGGCAGATAGAAATCGGTGATTTCCGTGAACTGCTTTTGCAGCAAAGGAATGAACACTTCATTCAGCGCCACACCCAATACCGCCGGCTCATCCGGTGGTTTGCCGGTATAGGTGGAATGGTAAATCGGATCGCGCCGCATGGTAATGCGATCGATGGTAAATACCGGGAACCAGTCCTGCTCATTGTAATAGCCGGTATGGTCGCCATACGGCCCTTCCAATGCATGCTCATAGCCGGAAGGATGGTTTTCATCCGGATAGATGTGGCCTTCCAGCACAATTTCTGCCGATGCCGGCACCCGTAATTCACTGCCGATAGCCTTGACCAGTTCAGTGCGGCTGCCGCGCAGCAAACCGGCAAACTGGTATTCCGACAGGCTGTCCGGCACCGGCGTGACTGCACCCAAAATCGTCGCCGGATCGGCACCCAGCGCCACTGCGATAGGATAAGGCTGGCCTTTGTTGATGATGGCATGCTCACGGAAATCCAGCGCACCGCCACGATGCGCAAGCCAGCGCATGATGACCTTATTCGGGCCCAGTACCTGCTGACGGTAAATGCCCAGATTCTGGCGCTTTTTATTGGGGCCCTTGGTAATCACCAGCCCCCAGGTAATCAGTGGCGCAATATCGCCCGGCCAGCAATGCTGTATCGGTAAGCGCGCCAAATCCACGTCTTGCCCTTCCCACACGATTTCCTGACATTTCGCGCCGCGTACTTCTTTCGGTGCCATATCCCACACTGCTTTCACCAGCGAGCCCATGCCCAGCAAGTCTTTAAAACCTTTCGGAGGCTCTGGCTCTTTAAGTGCCGATAACACATGACCAATCTGGCGTAATTCACTCAGGTCACTGGCTCCCATGCCCAGCGCCACGCGCTTAGGCGTCCCGAATAAATTACCTAATACCGGGATGCTGTGTCCGGTCGGATGGCGAAATAACAGCGCCGGACCTTCGGCGCGCAGGGTGCGGTCACAGATTTCTGTCATCTCCAGATGCGGGGAAACCTGGACATCCACCACTTTTAGTTCATCCAATTGTTGCAACTGAGAAATAAAATCTCTCAAATCCGAATATTTCATCATTTTTCGCTTTTTTCTCTATCTGAATACGCTGGTCAAGCTAAATCCGCTAAGTGCTTGATTTTATTGTTTTTTGCTGCTTTGCAGCAGTTTTCTTTATACCTATAAGTTATAGAAATCAATTTTGATAGTATTGACTCGATATAAAACCGCCCCTACAATTCGCCCAACTTGATGAAGAGCTTCTGGCTTCCGGCACTTTCCATGCGAAGAAAGTTTCGCCACTAACGGTAACATCATTCACGGGGATCGGGCCCCACATAACATTGTAAGGATTGTTTTCGAAAGGCGTCTGCCTTCACCCGAAAAAAGTTGTTGATCACCGGATGCTCCGGTAGCAGGTCAGACAGACCACATGGATCAACAACTCCGGCGTCATCCGCTCGCGCCTTGCGACGATGACGATGTTTCTGATACGCGGCTGTTTGAATTGCAGAGTATGAAGTCACTACCTGCGACGCGTAATTTCAGGAGGTAAAAATGCTTCAACGTATTAACTTAGCTGTTTCTGGTAGTTCAGCTGCGGATGACCAGCGCCCTGCGCAGTCGGTCCCAGCATTCGCATCTGCTCCGGCATTGATGCACGCAGTACGTCAAATCCTGACGATTTCCGGTGTCATCGCGATGCTCGCGCTGGCAACCATGTTTTTCAAACCGGAGTTAGCAGATAAATTTAAAGATCTGTCTCCATTCGCGACCGCCGAAGAAGAAGTGGCCGAAGCGGAAGTACCACCCCCAAGCCTGGCGATGCTGATGCAAGCCCCGGGTCAGGCAAAACCGGAAGTTGCTGCACACAATGCGGTTTTTTCCGAAGAAGATGCCAAAATGCTGGGTAACCAACGCCAGCAACAATGGGTAACTAACTGGCTGTCCAAACGCTACCGCATCGCGACCGATGCAACCAATATGCTGGTCTCTGCGGCCTATCTGACTGCGAAAGAAATTAAAATCGACCCGCTGCTGATACTGTCAGTAATGGCGATAGAATCCGGCCTGAATCCTTTTGCTGAAAGCCCGGTCGGTGCTCAGGGCCTGATGCAGGTCATGTCCAAAGTGCATCATGAAAAATTTCAGGAAATGGGTGGCGTCAAAGCTGCACTCAATCCGGTTGCCAACATCAAAGTCGGCGCACTGATCCTGAAAGACTATGTATCACGCGGTGGCTCGGTCGAAGCTGGCTTGAAAATGTATGTGGGCGCTGGTGCCATGGATAGCGATTCCGGCTATGGCTCACGCGTGCTGACCGAATACAAGCGTCTGAAAGACGTGTCGGCCGGTAAAAATGTTCCTACCGTATTCAGCAACCCTGCTCCGGCAGCCGTTCCTGTGATTCGCAACACAGAAACCGTACCTGTGATCCGTAATGATCAAAACGAAGCTAAGGCAAAAACCGAAGCCAAGGATCAGGTAGCCGCGCTGTAAGCGCAACGCAACAAGACATCCTTACACGAATAAGCCGCCTGCTGCTCATCGCACAGGCGGCTTATTTTTTAGGCTTAGCTTTTTTCAGGGTGTAGAAAAGCCTTGAGACGACGCACCGCCTCTTGCAGGTTTTCCAGCGAATTGGCGTAAGACAAACGTACATAACGGTGCGCAGTCGCAGGACCAAAATCCTTACCCGGTACAATCACCACCCCGGCTTCACGCAGTACTTGTTTAGTGAAGGCATCGGCATCATCACTGAAGCGCGAACAATCAGCGTACACATAAAAGGCGCCATCCGGCGTCACCGGTACATCCAAGCCTAATTCGCGCAAGGCTGGCACCAGATAATCACGGCGACGCCGGAATTCTTCTTTACGCGCCGCATAGATTGCCAGGCTGTCCGGCGTAAAACAGGCCAGCGCCGCATGTTGTGCCACGGCCGACGCACAGATAAACAGGTTTTGCGCTAGTTTTTCGACAGCGGGCACGATACTCTCCGGCACCACCAGCCAACCCAGGCGCCAGCCTGTCATATTGAAATACTTACTGAAGCTGTTGATCACCACCACATCCTTATCCAGCGACAAGGCAGAAAACGGCGCACCTTCGTAACTCAGTCCCTGGTAAATCTCGTCGACGATGGTGTAGCCACCGCGTTGTTTAACGATGTCTATGATCTCGCGCAGCTCCGATTGCGGAATCGAGGTGCCGGTAGGATTCGATGGCGAAGCCAGCAATACCCCGGCAGTCTGCGCCCCCCAATGCGCACGCACCATTTGTGCCGACAATTGAAAACGCTCAGCCGGGCCGGATGGGATCAGCCTGGCCTGTCCCTCGAAGGCCGCAACAAAATGGCGGTTACAAGGATAACTGGGGTCAGGCATCAGCACTTCTTTACCCGCCTCCACCAGCGCCGCACAGGCCAGCAGTAAGGCAGCAGATGCACCGGCTGTGACAATAATCCGCTGCGCCGGCACGTCCAGCCCAAATTCATCGCGGTAATGGCGCGAAATAGCGCTGCGCAAGGCGGGCAAACCCAACGAAGAGGTATATTGCAATTTACCCTCAGCCATCGCAGCGGTGGCGGCAGCAATCACATCCGGTGGCGCGGTAAAGTCAGGCTCACCGATACCCATATGTATCAGGTGCCGCCCTTCCGCTTCCAGCTCAGCCGCCATTTTCATGAGTTCCATCACATGGAAAGACGAGATATGGTCGAGCCGGGATGCGAGATGATGTTGCATAGTGTTTTATCCTGAAATTCTGCGTCAGAAAAAGATGGGGGGCAAAGGCGATGTAAGCTCAGGCTGCGCGTCCCGTCGCTACAAAAAAAATCCGCCTGCTTCAGTCAGAAGTCAGGCGGACAGATCATACTGTGACCGATATCAATTCGGCAGGCAAATTATTTACCTGCAGCGATCTCGGCAGGACGCAGCTTGGCAGCCAGCTTGTCCAACACGCCATTGACGTATTTATGGCCATCGAGACCACCAAAGGATTTGGTCAGCTCTACGGCTTCATTAATCACAACGCGATAGGGGATTTCGATATGATTTTTCAATTCATATGCGCCGATCAGCAGCACAGCGTGCTCAATCGGGGATAACTCAACCAGCGGACGATCGATCAGATCGGCAAACGCTTCGCGCAACTGGATGGATTGATTGATCGCACCGTGCAGCAGGATATCGAAGTGCTCCCGATCCGCTTTATCAAAGCCATGAGCCTGACGGATATGGGCGTCGATTACGCCGGAATCTTCATTGTTCAGCAGCCATTGGTACAGGCCTTGCAAAGCGAATTCACGCGCACGGTGGCGCGGGGAGCGATTCTTACTTGGATTCGCGTGTATGGTTTTTGTGGTCATTATTTTCTCTTACTCTTACTTTTACGTTCATTACTGCCGGACAGTGCTGCATGCGCAAAGGCGGACAAAAAGCCTGCCCCTTACAATTCAACCGGCTGCGCTCTTTGTGCAATCGGCCTGCAGGCCGCCACAGCAGGACGATTATTCGTCGTCGTAGTCCAGATCTTCTGTGGCTTCAGCGAGTTCATCCAGAGCCAGGGTCAGATTCGCCATTTCAACAGCAACCCGCGCTGCGTCCGCACCTTTTTCTTGCATACGGACTTCGGCTTGCTCGTCATTTTCAGTGGTCAGAATTGCATTCGCAATCGGAATGCCCGCATCCAGACCGACGCGGGTAATGCCGGCACCGGATTCATTCGAAACCAGTTCAAAGTGATAGGTTTCGCCACGAATCACCGCGCCCAGCGCAATCAAGGCATCAAACTGATTGGTTTGCGCCATTTTCTTCAATGCCAGTGGCACTTCCAATGCACCCGGCACGGTCACGTGCAGGATGTCTTCGTCCATCACGCCCAGGTTTTTCAATTCAGCCAGACAGGCATTGAGCAAACCGGCACCCACATTGTCGTTAAAGCGGGCCTGAACGATACCAACGCGTACGCCTGCGCCATCCAGATTTGATTCGTAGTGTCCAACTGTCATGATCTTCCTTTTGCGCTGACGCGCTTAAAACTTATCGATTTGCACCCCGTAGTTACATGGGGTTCAGTACTGCGAATGTATTGCTTATTCGTATTGCTTATTCGTATTGCTTATTTGCTGCCAGTGAAACTGGATTGCGGTGTGAAACACGGCATGACTTAAACCGCAGGCTTATCCAGATAGCCAGTGACTTCCAGGTTAAAGCCTGTCATCGACGGCATTTTACGTGGATTTGCCAGTAACTTCATTTTACCAACGCCGACATCCTTCAGGATTTGCGCACCTATGCCATAGTTACGCAAATCCATTCTGGCAGCGCGGCTGACCGGGCGGGTCTCTGGCGTATTGAGCGCGGTGAACTGATCAAACAACTGTTCCGCGCTTTCTTCGCAATTGAGCAACACGATCACGCCGGATTCAGAGGATTTGATGGCCTGCATCGCCGCCGCGATATTCCATGAATGCGTAGTCGCCTGACTTTCCAGCAAATCCAGTATTGATACTGGCTGATGCACACGTACCAGGGCTTCTTTATCTGCTGCGAGTTCGCCGTGAATCAGCGCCAGATGGGCAGAGCCGCTGGGTTTATCACGATAAACGATGGTTCTGAAGCTGCCATGCGCAGTATGCATAGCGCGCTCTGCAACCCGGTCAACAATACTTTCGGTCTGGCTGCGATAGTGAATCAGATCAGCGATAGTGCCGATTTTGAGCTGATGTTCCTGCGCGAACGCGATCAGATCAGGCAGACGCGCCATGGTGCCGTCGTCTTTCATGATTTCGCAAATCACCGAAGCCGGTGTCAGTCCGGCCAGCTCCGCCAGATCGCAACCTGCCTCAGTATGACCGGCACGCATCAGTACGCCACCCTTTTGAGCCTTGAGCGGGAAAACATGGCCAGGCTGCACGATGTCATGCGCCGTGGTTTTCTTATCCACCGCCACACGTACAGTACGCGCGCGGTCAGCAGCTGAAATACCGGTGGTCACGCCTTCCGCCGCCTCTATCGAGACGGTGAAATTAGTGCCGTAGGCAGTGCCGTTACGACTGGTCATCATCGCCAGATTCAGCTGTTCGCAACGTTCTTCCGTCAGCGTCAGGCAAATCAGGCCGCGGCCAAACTTGGCCATAAAATTAATGGCTTCCGGTGTCACGAATTCGGCGGCCATCACCAGGTCGCCTTCGTTTTCACGGTCTTCTTCGTCGACCAGGATCACCATGCGACCTGCACGTAATTCTGCAACGATTTCCTGGGTAGTAGAGATACTCATAGGGAGATAGTCCTGATGCGGCACGGCTGCTGATACTGTATGACCAGAATGACAGCGCAGCCTGCACAAGCTGCAATTGAAAAGAATCCCGCTATTTTAAAGGATTTCGCCTTACTCTTCCTGCGCTTTCTGCGCTTTAGACTGGATTTTCCTCAAATTTGAATGCGGCCACGGCCGATTTCTATGACTTTGCCACCGACCCGTATCTTTTCCTGCCCGGAAATATCCAGATACAAGACGCTGGGGCGTCCCATCTGTACACCTTGCTCTACACAGTATTGTTGTTGCGACAGCATATTCTGATGCCTGAGCCAGGCACCCAGGTTGGCGCAGGCCGAGCCAGTCGCCGGATCTTCGCCGACGCCGCCATCAGCACGCTCGAAAAAATAGCGCGCCTGAATTACAGCCTGCCCTTGCACGCTATGGTCGCTGTTCTGTTCTATATAAAAAACAAAGACGGTGCGGCGTCCGAGACTACTGCGCGGCCAGCGTGCCAGCAACTCAGCGCGGAGTCCCGCCTGCTGCAAAGCAGCCGCACTGTTCACGGCTATCAGCAACTGATCCGAGCCAGTATTGACCCATAAGGGCTCAGCCACGATATCCTCGGCCCGCAAGCCCAATACCGGCGCCAGTTCTGCCGCACTGGCCGGGCAAGGCGTAATCTGCGCCACCTTAGGCGCTACAAAAGACCAGACTGCGTCATTGCGCTGCAAAGGAACTATCCCGGCGCGGCACGACAAACTGAGCTGACTACCGGTCTGCAGCAGTTCGCTGACAACGGCTGCAGAGCCGACACTGGGATGACCGGCAAACGCCATCTCCGTACCCGGCGTAAAAATACGCATATGCCTATCCGCCTGATCAGACGGCAGCAAAAACACGGTTTCAGACAAATTAAACTGCCGCGCTAACGCCTGCATCTCGGTATCAGTCAAGCCGCGCCCATCTTCGAACACACAAAGGGGATTGCCGCCAAAAGTCGCTTCGGCAAATACATTCAATAAACGGTAGGCATAGTCACGCATAGATTTGAACAGGTTGGAGTAAATGCCAGCAGTGTAATGGATGGTCTGCGGCCAGACAGAGAACTTTATGGCAAGTACAAGGGAATACAGCGCTAATCGCTACAGACGCTGTAATCAGGCATCCTGCGCCAGCCGTGAATACACCAGGAAATCGCCAGCCACACCGCGCACCTGCCGGAAAGAGCGCAATAAGCCCTCGCGCTCGAAACCCAGCTTTTCCAACACCCGTATCGAGGCTAAATTCGATGGCAAGACTGTGGCCTGTATGCGTACCCAGCCCATTTCACTGTAGGCCCACGTCAGCAAGGCGCGCGCCGCACTGGCTACGATACCCTGTCCCCAGTAAGCCGGGGCCAGATCGTAGGACAATTCGGCACTGCGATTTGGGACCGATATGGTATGAAAACCTATCGTCCCCAGCAGTCTTCCATCGCGTTCATCGATGATTGCGAGGCGTATCTGTGATCCCGCCTCTGAGGATGCGAAGAGGTCGAACTGCGGCAACAAATCCTGCAGATCACGTAAATTCCAGCTGGTGTGCTCTATGGTTTGCGGTTGCTGTAAACAGGCGTACCAGGCAGCGGCATCACTGCGCTGCAAATCGCGCAAAAGGATGTGCGGCTGGCCGGTGCGCAATTGCAGATGGCTACGCATAATCGCCTAACGCGGTGAAGCGTGGATATACAACGCCAGCAACTGACAGCTTTGCGCTGAGGCGACCGAAGTCTGAATCTGCACTGCGCCCAGCTTCTGCGATACCGCATCTGCCCAACTGGCGCTATGCGCATACGAAGCAGGCAAGCCATCTGCCTGCACAGACAGCCGGACACTGTTACCGGATCGCGGCCTGGTTGCCGCTGCGATACCCTCCAGCGCGCCCAACTCGGTCGCGAGCTTACTTAATGCCGCCGCACTGTTCGGGGATGCTGTGTTGAACCAGGTAGCCAGCTCTGTCGCTTTCCCCTGCGCCAGCAATTGCGCCGCGCGGACCGCACAGGAAGACTCAGCCGAGGCAGGCATGGCGCAGATAAATAACAGGCTTAAAATAAAAAGCTTACACATTAAGATAAGTTCAATTTAAGCAACGAAGTGATTTTTTCAATCAAAGAAATAAGAATGGCACATTAATGTCGATTTAACTGGAAAGAGAACCCTGTTCTTCCATTGAAAACCCGAAAACCTCGGATTGTTCATTTTAAGAAGTTTTATTTAGTTAAATATATGCAACCATAAACATAGAACTTACACAAAACTGCTTGGCATAGCATTATGCCTTCTCGGCCTAAGCCACATAGCAAGCTTCCATAAGCTCTGCCAGACAGTTTTGCGAACGTCACTTAAGTTAAGTGCGTACAAATATGATACGAATTAATTATTAAATAAACCTGTTTTTTGTGTCACATCTGATTCACTCATTGAAAAACGTTTAACTACGTTTGCCTGATCAAATAAGACAACTAATTCTTTTTTCTTACCACTCGCAGATGCGCCAAACAAATTAACGATTGGAACAAAACTAATTGCATCTGCCGAAACGTTACTGAATTCATAATTCCAAATTTCAAGGCCGCCGTCAGTAAAGGAAGTTTTCAACGGCGAACCAAACATACGACGCACTTCATCTTTCGTTGTTTTGCCCTCAACAATCTTTTGCCTTGCTGTGGATTCTGATTCTTTTCTCAAACTTTCATTACCGACACTCGCGCACCCCATTAAACAAATTGAAGCCACCAAAGCTGTAACGCATGCATATTTTTTCATCTAATTCCCCAAACTAAATAATTGTAATATTGAACTTTAAATGTAACATTTATTTACAATTACTTCAATTACCCACACATGCAAAACTGAAACAATTTCTCTCGGCGAAATCGCCCCACATTTGTACTAACCATGTGAAAACGCACTTCATCAATGCCAAAAACTTCCATGTCAACACAACACCATAACATGTAATCCCCCACCCAATTCGGGCACATAACCAGTCACATTCACCCTTACAGCAGCGGGCGAAATACTGATTTCGTACTGGCACAGCATTTGCAATCAGTACCAAGTGTCCGGCTGCCGCGCAGTTGGATGATGTGCGGTAGCCGGGAACCTTAACAACACCCCGGGGCGATATTCCGAAAAGCCTGACGAGTAGGAAATTCCATTACGATTATGAGGTTATGATGACTACAGCAACATCCCCTATCATCGGCGCATACCTGGTTAAAGGCACGATAGGCAACACCCAGTTAGTCGGCGCTCCGCTGGTCACCTATGCACTGGTCGTGGTACCGGGCCAGCATCATGTGTCGGGTCATGTCCATGTGACGCAGGCGACTGAAAACGGTAATTACAGCGGTAATGTCACAGGCAAAATTTTTGCAACAGGTTATGGCAATGTGACCCAGGTGGTCAGCCTGCATGGCCTGATCCATCCGGATGGCCCTATGCCCCTGGAAATTCCATTCGAAGCCCATCTGGCGATCAATGGTGAATGGGTAGGTACTGGCGGCTTCAGCTATGGCAATGTGCACGTGGAGCAAGTACCGGTCAAACATCTGGCTGGCTGATTTCCTGAATCAGATTGGCTGCGTTAGCTACATTCAGCCTTGCCCATGCCTGTCGCGTGCGCAAGGCTGTATTTTTTTCACCTGTCATGCGCGCAGAATCGCTTACACTGACTGATCTTCCTGATAACAAGGCACCTCATGTCAGCTACTGCACTGCGTCCCCAACATTTGCTGACCGCGCTGGTCGTGGTGGTCTTATGGGGCATGAATTTTGTTGTGATTAAAATCGGCCTGAAAGGCATACCGCCTTTTCTGATGGGCGCGCTGCGCTTCATGCTGGTGGCCTTCCCTGCGATACTGTTTCTGCCTCGCCCCAAGGTTCCGCTTCGCCTGTTACTGGCCTATGCACTGACCATCAGCCTGGGACAATTTGCCTTTTTGTTTTCTGCTATGGCAGTCGGCATGCCGGCTGGACTGGCATCACTGGTATTGCAATCGCAGGCATTTTTTACAGTGGCTTTATCGGCCCTGGTGTTTGGCGACAAACTGCATTTGAGTAATCTGTGTGGCATGCTGGTGGCGGCACTGGGTTTATTTATCCTGGGCAGCGCCAGCTTGCAGGGCAGCGCGCAGCAGGTGACACTGGCCGGTTTCGCCTTAACGATATGCGCAGCTTTTTCCTGGGCCAGCGGCAATGTGATTAATAAAAAAATCGGCCCGACTGCGGTGCTGAGTCTGGTTTCCTGGAGCGCACTGATTCCCATCCTGCCCTTCTTTGCGCTGTCATTCATGTTCGAAGGCCGCGATACCATCGTTCACAGCCTGACGCATATGTCGCTGTCTTCTGCGCTGACTATCGTTTATCTGGCGGTAGCGGCAACGCTGATTGGTTACACGCTGTGGGGACGCTTGCTATCCAGCCTGCCTACCCATATGGTGGCACCGATGACGCTGATGGTACCGGTGATAGGCTTGAGTGCCGCCTGGCTGTTATTGGGTGAGGCACTGAGTCAGCTGCAAATCATCGGCGCGCTGACGGTGATGGGTGGCTTGTTGATCAATGTGTTTGGCGCCCGCCTGCTCGCTGCCTGGAATGCGCGTTCGCCAGCCGCCTGAACCTTGCTGACCACAAGAAAACGGCGCTGCCTCTGGATCAGAGACAGCGCCGTTTTCTTTTTATGCTTAGTCGCTTACAAGCCGGTATGTTCGGCGATATAGGCTTTCATTGCTTCGACTCGCGGCTGCATCACAATAAAGCGCTGCGGCAGTGCTTCGATCTGTTCAAATCCGGCAGGACGCTGTGCATCTTCACCCAGTGCTTCGCGTATGGTTTCATTGAATTTGGCTGGCAAGGCAGTTTCCAGCACGATCATAGGCACGCCGGGCTGCCAGTGCTCGCGTGCGACCTTAATGCCGTCGGCAGTATGGGTATCGACCGTCAGGCCGTATTGCTCCCTGACCTGGCGTATGGTCTGAATACGATCTGCATGTACCGATTTACCAGAGACAAAACCAAACTGTGTGACTTTACTAAACTCATCGCCATCACTGCCGGGCGCACCGGACAAATCAAAACCGCCTTTACTTTCGACCTGCGCAAACAAGTGTTTGACGCGCGCCGCATCGCCATCGAGCAAATCGTAAATGAAACGCTCAAAGTTAGAGGCCTTGGAAATATCCATAGACGGGCTGGTGGTATGCCAGGTCTCGGCGGAAGCACGCACGCGGTAAATGCCGGTACGGAAAAACTCATCCAGCACATCATTTTCATTGGTCGCCACCACCAGCTGAGCGATAGGCAAGCCCATCATTCTGGCGATATGACCAGCGCAGATATTTCCAAAATTACCGGATGGCACAGTGAAGGAAACCTGTTGTTCATTGCCGGTAGTCGCGCTCAGATAGCCACGGAAGTAGTACACCACCTGTGCCACTACCCTGGCCCAGTTAATCGAATTCACGGTACCGATGCGCTGCTGCTGTTTGAAGGCAAGATCATTCGACACCGCCTTGACCAAGTCCTGACAATCATCGAATACGCCTTCTACCGCGATATTGAAAATATTCGGGTCCTGCAGACTGAACATCTGCGCGGTCTGGAAGGCGCTCATTTTTTGGTGTGGTGACAGCATGAATACGCGGATGCCACGTTTGCCCCGCATCGCATATTCAGCCGCACTGCCGGTATCGCCGGAGGTTGCACCGAAAATATTGAGTTCAGCCTGATTTTTTGCGAGTGCATATTCAAACAGATTGCCGAGCAATTGCATCGCCATATCTTTGAACGCCAGCGTAGGGCCATTCGATAAGGCTTGTAAAATCAGCTTACGGCCCGAGCCATCTTCCTGCAACACGCGCAAAGGCGTAATCTGGGTCGCATCTTCACCCTCACGCGCATTGCGATAGACCTCAGCGGTATAGGTTTTGGCTGTCATGGCACGCAAATCTGCTTCCGGAATATCGGTAGCAAATTTACGCAAGACTTCAAATGCAAGCTCGGCATATGACAGTTTGCGCCAGGCATTCAGCTCTGCTGCTGTGACTTGAGGATAGCTGGCAGGCAGATACAGGCCACCGTCCGGGGCCAGCCCACCTAACAGGATTTCGGAAAAACTTTGCGACGCGGCATGTCCGCGAGTTGAGGCGTAATGCATACTTTGAGCAAGGATAGTAGAGTCGATGAGGTAAATTTTCACCCCATTATATCGCCCTTACTACCAAATAACCTGCACAAATTTGGCAAAAACTCAGATTTTCTTTCTTATATTCAGATGCATCTAAGGATATATCTTTATTGCATATATTCAGGTCTGGCGCTCATTGCCAGCGCCATCATGATCAGGCATCAGGCAGCAGAACAGCGTCCGGATGGGTGTAGATCACCAGTCCGCTTTGCCGCGCAAATCCTATCAGGCAGATACCGGCGTCCTGTGCCATTTGCAAGGCCAGCGCGGTCGGGGCTGACAGACAGACCATGAGGCGGATATTCGCGACTGCCGCTTTTTGCACCAGCTCATAACTGGCGCGGCTGCTTAATAGCAAAAAGCCATCTGGCCGCTGTGCATGCCGCCACTGCTGCGCCAATGCACCAGTCAGCTTATCGAGTGCATTGTGACGACCTACATCTTCCCGCAACACTGAAATTTGCCCATCCAGACTGGCATAGGCTGCCGCATGCAGCGCACCGGTGACTGCATTTTGTAGCTGCAGCGCCGGCATTTGCCGGAGCGCGGCCTGGATCGCGGCCAGCGGGATAGGTGATCCGGCGCTGACCTGCGCACAGGACTGCGGCAAGGCATCCAGGCTGGCGATGCCACACAGACCGCAACCGGTACGTCCGGCCAGCTGGCGTTTCTGTCGTTTGAGCTGATCAAAACATTCAGCGGCGATCTGCATCTCCAGCACCAGACCTGCAGGCTGATGCTGCTGCAGTATGCGGATATCGTAAATCTGCTGCACCTGGCTGACCACGCCCTCGGACAAACTGAAGCCACGTGCGAAATCCTCGAGATCGGCCGGACTGGCCATCATCACGGCATGCGATATGCCGTTATAGACCAGCGCCACCGGCACTTCCTGCGCCACCTGGTCGGTAACCGCCTGCATACCGGGTTCGCCATAACGTACACGCTGCACGGTCACCGCCAGACTCAGCGGCAGACTGTCCACGTCTTCTGTGACTGGCTGATCCTGGCTCATCGCGACCTCACCATGATGCGCATGCCGCCAGACCGGTCGCCGTCAGGCTGAGCAGCAGACGCTCGCCCTGCTGCCCACTGTGTACCCAGCCTAATCCTGCTTGTCCCGCAATATCCTGCTCCCCCAGATAGGCGAGGCAGCGCAGCAAGGTACTCATACGGACATTTAAGCGTTTGCACAGCTTTTGCGCCGATACCGGCTGCGCCTCCTGCCGCAAGGCCAGCATCAGCGCTTCTATCTGCGCCAGCATAGTCAGATCGGCCTGCTCTGCTTCGGGAGCGGTTGTCTCCATCGTCATATGGATCAGGCCTGATGCGCGGCCAGTGTGACCGGTATCGATTTGGAGGTCGGCGTACGCGCCCGGTCGGCCACACTGGACAAGGCGACCAGGCCATTAGTCTCAGGGAAGTAAGCCGCCAGACAGCCGCGTGGAATATTGTATTCAACCAGCATAAAGCGTTTGACGCTACGTTCGGCTTTATCTTCTGAAATACTGGTGATGTCTACCCAATCCCCTGCACGGAAGCCCAGGGCACGGATATCTTCAGCGTGGATAAACAGCACGCGGCGCTCACCGAACACACCCCGATAGCGATCATTCATGCCATAGATGGTGGTGTTGTACTGATCATGCGAACGTATGGTCGCCAGATTGAACACAGTTTGCTGTTGCGCGCTTCTGGCCTGATGGATAGGCAGATCGGTCGGTACCGCATGCGCAAAGAAGTTGGCCTTACCAGTTGCCGTGCGCCATTCCAGTTCGCGCGCGCTGTTACGCAAATGGAAACCGCCCGGTACCCTTACCCGGGTATTGAAACCGGCAAAGTCGTCAAACACTTCAGCGATTTTGTCGCGGATACGGTCGTAATCTGCAACCAGCGCCATCCAGTCTATGCGGGTTCTGTCCTGCAAGGTCGCCACTGCCATGCGTGCCACAATCGCCGGCTCAGACAATAAATCAGGCGAGGCCGGGACATTCATGCCGGAAGACAGATGCACCATGCTCATCGAATCTTCCACCGTGACCGCCTGCGGGCCATTGGCCTGCATATCAATTTCAGTGCGGCCCAGACAAGGCAGGATCAGCGCATCACGGCCACAGACCAGATGGCTGCGGTTTAATTTGGTCGCCACATGCACCGTGAGTGCACAATTGCGTAAGGCACGATGCGTGAGTTCAGTATCCGGCGTCGCAGTCGCAAAATTACCGCCCATTGCGAAAAATACTTTATCCGGTGACGCCAGCATGGCTTCTATCGCGCCCACCGTGTCATAGCCGTGCTCACGCGGCACCTCAAAACCAAACACTTGCTGCAATCGATCGAGGAAAGCAGCTGCCGGTTTTTCATTGATGCCCATGGTGCGGTCGCCCTGCACATTGCTGTGCCCACGCACCGGACAGGCACCGGCACCGGGACGCCCCAGATGGCCACGCAATAACAACAGGTTCACGATCATCTGTATCGTTGCGACCGAATGTTTATGCTGGGTGATGCCCATGCCCCAGCAGGCAATCACGCTACGCGCATGCAAATAGGTTTGTGCCGTGCGCTCAATCTGGCTGCGTTCCAGGCCGGATTCACGCACGATGGTATCCCAGGACTCTTGCCCGACTTCGTCAGCAAATGCCTCAAAATTTGCCGTGTGCTGCGCAATGAAACCCACATCAATCAGCCGCGTCTGGCCTTGCTGCTGCGCCAGCGCATCCGCTTCCAGCACATATTTGATAATGCCTTTGACCGCAGCCAGATCGCCGCCTATCTTCAATTGCAGGTAATCAGAGGAAATGGTGCTGCCATCACCGGATAACATCTCCAGCGCATCCTGCGGGTCCTGGAATTTCTCCAGCCCTCGCTCACGCAAAGGATTGAAGGACACGATAGCCGCGCCACGCTTGGACGCGGCCCGCAATTCGCCCAGCATGCGCGGATGATTAGTGCCGGGATTTTGTCCGAAAATGAAAATCGCATCGGCCTGCTGAAAATCTGACAGCAGCACCGTGCCCTTGCCTATCCCTATGGCTTCGCGCATGGCAAGACCGGATGGCTCGTGGCACATATTCGAGCAATCCGGAAAATTATTGGTGCCGAATTCGCGTACAAACAACTGATACAGAAACGCTGCCTCATTGCTGGTGCGGCCTGAGGTATAGAAAATCGCATCATCAGGCCGTGCTAAGGCGCGCAAATGCTGAGCGATCAAGGCAAAGGCTTCATCCCAGGATACCGCAACATAGCGATCAGTCACTGCATCGTAACGTACAGGCTGGGTCAGCCTGCCCTGATCTTCCAGCCAGTGATCGCTGTGACGGCTCAAATCCGCCAGCGTATGCGAGGCGAATAAAGCTGGGGTAGCGCGTCTGGCAGTCGATTCAGCCGCAACCGCCTTGGCACCGTTCTCACAGAATTCAAAAGTCGAGGTATGGTCAGAATCCGGCCAGGCACAACCCGGGCAATCGAAGCCGTCCGGCTGATTCGCCGACAGCAAAGTCCGGGCGCCCTTACCCGGTATGCCCTGATTCAACAATTGCTGCGCAACGCTTTTCAATGCACCCCAGCCACCGGCAGGCCGGTTGTAGACCTGAATCACTTTTTTACTCATGCTTTCCCCTGCAAATTCTGTATTTCCTGTGCCGACAGCATCACCAAGGCCTGCTACCGCAGCTGACTGCGCTGATCAGCGATGTATGACCACCAGCAAAGCTTTGGCTTCGGTCTTACCGGTATTCCGGATTGCGTGATTTTTATCCGCATCGTAGCGCGCAGTGGCACCAATTTTGACTTTCTTTTTATGACCTTCGACTTCGACTTCAATCTGACCGCTCAAGACCGTCAGATGCTCGGATGCGCCTGGGTCATGTGAATTTGACACCAAGGCACCACCCGCTGCGAGTGTGAGTTCATACCATTCGTATTTGCCAGCCAGCTCCATCGGTCCCAGGATGCGTAACACATATCCCGCATGCTCACCCGGCAAAGTTGGCGTTTCATGGGCTTCCAGCAAACGTATGCTCTCTGCAGCAGGCAATTCAGAAGAGAGCAATTCTGCCATCGTCACCCCCAGCGCATTGGCGAGGCGCCATGCAACTGCGATGGTTGGATTGGCTTTTTCGCGCTCTATCTGCGACAGCATAGACTTAGAAACTCCGGCAGTTCTGGATAAATCTTCTAAAGTAAGACCACGCTCCAGACGCATTTTCTGCAAAGTCGCACCGACTTCCGGCGGCGTATTCGACAAAACTTTTTTCATAAAGCCTATTGCACCACTAAAAAAGTATGATTAATATTCGATATATTGAACTTTAGTTCTAAATATTGGATTTTTTAAGATTTATTTAACGCGGCGTGCCTGACTGTATTTGTTAGCATATTTGCGAGTTTGTTCAGTTTCCTGGTTTAGCAGTGTAACAGCTGCCTACCGGGAAACACTAAAAGAGCGTGACAAATATGCTGAAAACCAGCGACTGCTGCAAGACTTTATCAGGCACATCCAACTACGATTACCCCACTCTGGCCAGCACCAGATCAGACGGAGACTAGCATGACCCAGAATACTTCCAGACTCGCCTTTATCGATAAACTGGCAGGCAACCTGAATGGCTTACGTGAACAAGGCCTGTTTAAACCAGAGCGCGTGATTGCTTCGCGTCAGGGCGCGGTCGTGACCTGCGACGATGGTCGCCAACTGATCAATCTGTGCGCGAACAACTATCTGGGTCTGTCCGGCGATGAATCCATGGTGCAGGCATCGATCGCCGCGACCGAGCAATTCGGCTATGGTCTGTCATCGGTACGCTTTATCTGCGGCACACAAACCGTCCACAAACAACTGGAAAAAGCGATTGCCGAATTTCTGGGCACGGAAGACTGCATCCTGTATGCAGCCGCCTTCGACGCTAATGGCGGTGTGTTTGAACCTTTGTTCGATGAAAACGATGCCATCATTTCCGATGCACTGAACCACGCATCCATCATCGACGGCATCCGCTTATGTAAAGCCGCACGCTATCGTTATGCACACAATGACATGGCCGATCTGGAAAAACAATTGCAAGCCGCTGCCGATAAACGTCACCGTATCATCGTAACGGATGGTGTTTTCTCTATGGACGGCACCATCGCCCAGCTCGATAAAATCTGCGAACTGGCAGACAAATACGATGCACTGGTGATGATTGATGAATGCCACGCTTCCGGCTTCATGGGCAAGACTGGCCGCGGCACGCACGAGCATCACAATGTGCTCGGACGCATCGACATTATTACTGGCACCCTGGGCAAGGCACTGGGTGGCGCGATGGGCGGCTTCACCGCTGGACGTAAAGAAGTGATCGATACCCTGCGTCAGAAATCCCGTCCTTACCTGTTCTCCAACACACTGGCACCGTCAATCGCCGGTGCTTCTTTATCGGTGCTGCAAAGATTGTCTGTCTCCACCGAACTGCGTGATCGCCTGCATGCCAATACTGAACACTTCCGTCGCGAAATCGTCAAACTCGGCTTCACGATTAAGCCAGGTACGCATCCGGTGGTTCCGGTCATGTTGTTCGATGCGCCGGTAGCGCAGAAATTCGCCGCCCGTCTGTATGAATTAGGCGTATTCGTGACCGGCTTCTTCTACCCTGTGGTGCCAATGGGACAAGCCCGGGTCAGGGTGCAACTGTCTGCTGCACACAGCATAGAACAACTCGACACCGCACTCGCCGCTTTCGCTCAGGCGGGTCGCGAACTCGGACTGATACCGTAATTCAGCACTGACGAAAACTGAGGCCAGCATGTAAATTTGCAGCACACTGGCTGCGCCTTAGTTTTACGTCGATTTAGCTATCTATTCTTAATCTGGAAACAAACATGGAAAAAATTCTTGTAATTGGTGCTAACGGTCAGATCGGCAGCGAACTGGTGGAAGCTCTGGCAGCACAGCATGGTGCAAACAATGTGATTGCAGCGGATATCAGCCCAGCCAGCCTGTATGGCGCGGCCATCTATGAAATCATTGATGTACTGAATGCGGCACGCATTACCGAAGTCATCGAGCAATATCAGGTCACGCAGGTGTATCAGCTGGCAGCGCTGCTGTCCGCAACTGGCGAAAAAGCGCCGCTGAAGGCCTGGGAACTGAATATGGATGGCTTGCTCAACATCCTGGAAATCGCGCGTATTCGCGGCGAAGCTGGCAAACCGTTGAAAGTGTTCTGGCCTTCTTCTATCGCCGCGTTCGGCCCGAATACGCCACCAGTCAATACGCCGCAATATACGGTGATGGACCCAAGCACGATTTACGGTATCAGCAAACTGGCCGGTGAACGCCTGTGCGAATACTATTTCGAAAAATATGGCGTCGATGTACGCAGCATACGCTACCCTGGCATCATCAGCTTCAAGTCGCCACCAGGCGGCGGCACCACCGACTATGCAATCGCGATTTTCCATTCCGCTTTGCGCGGTGAAGCCTACAGCTGCTTCCTGGAAGCGGAAACCACCTTACCGATGATCTACATGCCGGACGCAATCCGCGCCACGATTTCGCTGATGGATGCAGATGCCGCCAAACTTTCTGTGCGTTCCTCGTATAATGTCGCCGGTTTAAGTTTTAATCCGCGCGAATTGGCAGCTGCAATCAAACAAAATTTGCCGGCATTTGACATACACTACGCTCCCGACAGCCGCCAGGCGATCGCAGCTTCCTGGCCGCAAAGCCTGGACGATGCACAAGCCCGCACAGACTGGGGCTGGCAGGCGCAGGTAGGCTTGCAGGATCTGGTCACCGACATGCTGAAAAATATTCGTGTCGATGGCAAGGAGTTAGCTGCATAATTTAATTTCAAAATTAGCGCAAAAAGATTCAGGCACCAACATCGCAATGAGCGCATCATGCCTCTTTGCGACCAGACTACTTAGCCTGAGTCATTTTGCGCACACCAAATAAGAGACAAAGAGGTCATACGATGGACATGCGTGTATTCGATTTATTTAAAATAGGCGTGGGTCCATCCAGTTCCCATACCGTCGGCCCCATGCTGGCAGCCAGACGCTTTTTGCTGGAAGCTGGCAATCTGCAACAAGTCAGCAAAGTACAGGCAGCCCTGTATGGTTCGCTGGCCCTGACCGGCAGCGGCCATGCGACTGATACCGCTGTGTTACTGGGCCTGATGGGTGAAACACCACAAGATTTGGCACCGGAAAGCGTGGCCGACAAGCTGGCACAATTGCGCAGCAGCCAGCAAATGCATTTGCTTGGCGAATACCCGGTTGCATTTGATGCCGACAAAGATATCCTGTGGTTTAAACAGGAAGTCTTGCCCGGCCATCCAAATGGCATGAAATTCATCCTGACCCGCCAGGATGGCAGCACAGAAGAAAAAACTTTTTACTCTACCGGTGGCGGCTTTATCTATTCAGCTGAAGAACTGTCACAACCCGCTTCAGCTGAAACCGCTACCGATAAAGCAGTCCCCTATCCTTTTGCCACCATGGCTGAACTGCTGGCACATGGCAAACGTACCGGTCTGAGCGTGACTGCCATGTTGCGCGCCAACGAACTGGTGCACTGCTCCGAACAGGAACTGGATGATGGTCTCGACAAAATCTGGTCGGTGATGAAAGCCTGTATCGCGCGCGGCCTGCAACTGAGCGGCGAACTGCCGGGCGGCTTACAAGTGCAGCGCCGTGCCGCCAAATTGTGGCGTACCGCGAATGAAACGACCGATGTATTGCCGCATGACGGCATGCACCGTGTGAGTTTATATGCGATGGCTGTGAATGAAGAAAATGCCGCTGGTGGCCGCGTCGTAACAGCACCAACCAATGGCGCAGCCGGCATTATTCCGGCTGTATTGCGCTACTACGCCGAAGACTGCAAACCGAGTAACCCGCAACAAGGCGTACGCAGCTTCCTGCTGGCTGCCTCCGCAATTGGCATGCTGTGCAAAAAGAATGCTTCGATTTCCGGCGCTGAGATCGGTTGCCAGGGTGAAGTCGGGGTAGCCTGCGCTATGGCTGCAGCTGGTCTGACAGCAGCACTGGGCGGTACCAATGAACAGATAGAAGCTGCGGCAGAAATCGGCATTGAACACCATCTGGGCATGACTTGCGATCCTATCGGTGGCCTGGTCCAGATACCCTGCATAGAACGCAATGGTATGGGCGCAGTGAAGGCCATCACCGCTGCGTCCCTGTCCCTGCGCAGCGATGGTACGCATAAAGTCACACTGGATGATGCAATCGAAACCATGCGCCAGACTGGCGCCGACATGCAGGCCAAGTACAAAGAAACTTCACTCGGCGGCCTGGCTATCCACGTCGTCAGCGTGAACTACGCTGCCTGCTGATACGTTTATACCTGGCTCAGGCAGATACTAACGGGGCGCCAGCGCAAAACGCGGCAGCCCCGCCTTCCACAGAAAAAATGCCCAGGCATTGGCCTTCCATTCGGCATCATCTATGGTTTTGTCAGCCGATAAGCTAATCAATACCGGTGCCTGCGGGCTACCTGACAATAGCTGCAAAGCTGCAGCCAGCTTGGCTGTCATCACAAAGCCCTGCTCTGACTTTGCCTTATCCGCTAACAGCAATACCGGCGGATGCGGCAGCCCTTGCTGCAGACGCGATTGAAATGGCAAACGATCGAGATCGCTGGCGACAGCCGTTTCTGCCTGCTTGCTCTTAGCTTTCACTGTTGCTACCGCATCCATCCGCAGATTGCGTAAGGCCACGCCACCAAACAAAGCTGGCCTTTGCAGGGCGGCCTGCATCAGCGCTGCATCACCCCTTCCGGTATCGAATAGGAAAATTTTACCTTCAGCAGAAATCGATGCGCCGACCAGATACTCCGCTGCCGCGATCAGGCTGTCGGCGGCGCGCTCTTTACCCGAGGCTGGCAATACCAACGTGGCGACTATCGCATCCTGCTCCAGCCAGGCTTGAAATCCGCCAGTAAAACTTTCTGGACGCGCCAATTCCGGCGCCAGCATCAGTAATACCGGGCGTTTACCATCGACTTCGGCACCACGCGGATACAACAATGTGATCGCACCCGCCTGTCCTGGCAAAGTATGGATAGCAGCACGCTGCTGTAGCGCCGCCGCGCCGTCTGAGCGTTCTCTTAACAATGGAGAAAACTCCGTCCCGTCTGATGCCAGATACCAGGCATGCTGGCGATCCGCAGCCTCTATATCGAGCAAAATCCCCTTACCCTCGCTTGCCAGGCTCAAGTGACGCACGCGTCCGGCAAATGGTAACGGCACTTGCTCTGCTTTGGTTTTACTTACAATCTGCAGCAATTGATGCGCACCATCGCGATAGGCCAGCACAAACACGGTACCATTACGCACAGCCAGTCGCTGCAAGTCCAGCTTATCATCCTGAAATTCCAGCTTTGCGTTGCTGAATTGCGGCGCATTCAGAGGCAGTCTGTATATTGCATTCTGCTTAAACCCTTCCGACTGCTTTGCGACTTTTGTCACTGACTTGCTATCCGCAATCAGCAGCAAGTCCTTACCCTGCAGCGCCAGATCTTTCCATTGTTCAGGCAGGCCAGCTAACACTTGCCAGCGGGCTGAGTTTTTATCGAATTCAGACCGTCGCGCAACAGCAAGCTGCGTGATCTGTTGCTGCACATTCCGGCTGACCAGCAGCACCGCATCAGTCTGTTCAGCAATCAAGAGCTGCAGGCGTTCATGCGCGCGCAGTTGCACGCCTTTAGCATTGCGCAGCACAGCCTTATCAAGCTGCACTGGCTGCCCAAGCTGATGCTGCCATAACTCTGTCATCGGCCCCAATGCCGGTTGATAGTAAAGTACCCGGCTGTCAGCACGCCAACTCAGCCCACTGCCAGGCGCGATACGGAGTTCCGGCTCTGGCTTCAAATCTTCGAGCTGGATCACCACGGCAAGCTCCTGCTCAGACTGACTGACCTGAAGCGCAATCGCGCTGCGGTCTGGTGCCAGTATTAACTGTCTGATACCTGCCTCCGGCGCTGAGACATAGAGCACCCGCTCGGCACCGGTCTCCGGATTTTTCTGCAGCACCCGCGCACGTCGGTCCGCCCCGCGCTCAGTCCAGATCAGGCCTGCCGCGCTGCTGAGCGCTGCGGATTCTGGCTCTGGCGCAGGTCCAGTTTTTTGTACCGTTTTCTGCCATTCTGCCAATCGGCTGTAGCGTTGCAGGAATTGCTGGTTTAAGGCGTTTTGACGACGCATCCAGAGCTGTACCTGAGGGTCATTACCTTGCTCTAATATGGCCAGCGGATCTGCAACGGGGCCGTCATTCAGCACTGGTAATTTTGGATAGCTACCCCAGGCAGCCAGCTGCGCCCAAGCCGGCCCCGCCATCACAGCCATCGGCATAACGACGAGCATCAGCAATTGCAAACACCGGTTTTGAATGGCCGACCTGTGCAGCATAGAGAGAAAAACCGTTTGATTCATGGTATCCGCATTATTTGGGCAAAGTATTTGCCATTCATTTCAAGTTTTCTGAAGTTCATGCCTGACTTTCTGCAATTCATCGCATTTCAATCGTGCAATCTGTGCATTTTATCTACAGTGCTGACATCGCCCCAACAACAGGAAAACCTATCATGTCTAACCAGAAGCTATCCAAGTTGCAATCCTTTAGTCTGCTGACGCTGGCCAGTCTGAGCGCTGCCACAATGGTAACGCTGGCGTTTCTTTCCCCCAAACCACATGTAGCTGCAGTGCCCAGTGTCATCATTTCAGCACAAAAAATGACAGTTGAACAAAAAATTGCTTACGACATGGAACAATTCCATCCCCAGATGCAAACCGTCGTGATTTCTGCCAAGGCGATGACACTGGCAGAGAAAGCAGCAAGCGATATCCAAACTCAGCCCAAAGCACAGAACACAGTAAAACTCAGAAAAAAACCCGCAATTCTTGCCTGATTTAGTTTTATTTGGCTTGACCGCGATCGCCTTAGTGTCAGACAATTACCTTTTGCATCGCTAAAAAGATTCAGCAGCGGTTCCGGAATTGAATGAGCAGTTTGTCTCACCTTACTCTATCAGCAGGCAATCATGTTAAAAAAACCTCTACTCTTTTGTTTGCTTTCAGCAACATTTGTGTCTGGTGCAGCAATCGGATCTAATGCGTCAGCGATGACCTCCTCTATCGCGATACAACAGAATCAGCAAGAAAAAAACCTGAACGAAAGCGCGCAAGAATCAAGTTCTGCCAGCGCCAGTGCCAGTGTGCAGGCTCAGACCCCACTGGATCGCAGTGGCCTGGATCGCGCATCTGTGCATTTGCAAATTCTGCAACAGTCCAGCACCCACTTTTCTGAGTCCAGTGCAGCAACTGCCGCCAAGAAGACCAACGGCTTTGACAAAAAAGCCCAGCTCAACAGCAAACCAGGCTCCAGCACAGGTATCTGAGCACCGCTTTCAAGCCAGATCCGGCGCGCAGCAACCTGCTGACGCGCTGATTAACTCAGTCAAACTTCCCGCCTCAGATCGCTCCACGGTCTATGCGCTTACTCAAAATAATTGAGGTCGCAGTCTGACGCACCCCATCCATCGCTCCGATCTGATCCAGTAAGCGATCCAGGGTATCCGTAGAATCGCAACGCAGCGTCAGCATATAGTCTATCGTTCCGCTGACCGCACACAAAGTCTCAGCCTCAGGCAACTGCTGCAGGTATTTAATCAAAGCACTGGCAAACTTCGCATCCACCGACAAACCCACGTAGGCGCGTACAGCAGGCTGCACCAGCTTATGACTGAGACGCACCCCATAACCGGCAATAATGCCGCGCTTTTCGAGTGCCGCTATTCGGGCGATCACCGTTGTACGCGCAATCCCTACCTGCTTCGCGATACTGGTGACCGGCAACCTGGCGTTATCCATTAACAAAGCCAGTACTTTATTGTCTACTTCATCGAGTTCGGGTCTCATATCGTCATTTTGTTATAAATTTTAGTCAAAATGTATCAGACTCATGCAGTCTGACGATAAATTTCCCTCTATTATCTGACAAAACTCAGGCTTAGACTCTCTGCGTAAACCTATAAACAACAAACCGGAGACAAAATCATGACAACCAAACTCATCCTGCTGGGCGCTGGCAAAATCGGTGACGCGATCTTAAATCTGCTGTCCCATACCGGCGACTATGAAATCACCGTGGCAGACCGCGATGCTGAGCGCCTCAAATACGTAGAACAGGCAGGCTTTCCTAACACCCGCATCGTGCAAGCCGATCTGAGCGACAAAGCGGCCGTCACAGAATTAATCCGCGGCCACAAAGTCACCATGTCCGCCTGCCCGTACTTCCTGACACCTATCATCGCCGGTGCGGCCAAAGCGGCAAACTCGCATTACTTTGATCTGACCGAAGACGTGGAAAGCACACGCATCGTCAAGCAACTGGCAGACAATGCCGATTGCGCCTTCGTGCCGCAATGTGGACTGGCGCCGGGCTTTATCTCTATCGTTGCCAATGATGTAGCAAAACGCTTTGAGACCCTGCGCGATGTCAGCATGCGGGTCGGTGCTTTACCGACCTTCCCGAATAATGCGCTGAAATACAATCTGACCTGGAGTACTGATGGTCTGATCAATGAATACTGCAATCCTTGCGAGGCGATTGTGGATGGCGAATTGCGCGAAACTGCGGCACTGGAAGAAATTGAACACTTCTCGCTGGACGGTATCGACTACGAAGCATTCAATACCTCAGGTGGTCTCGGCACACTGTGCGAAAGCCTGCAAGGCAAGGTACAAAATCTGAACTACAAAACCGTACGTTACCCTGGTCACCGCGACATCGTCAAAATGCTGATCCGTGATCTGCAACTGGGTAAACTGGAACGCCGTCCTATCCTGAAAGAAGTCATGGAAACTGCAATTCCTATGACCAAGCAAGACGTGGTGCTGGTCTTCGTCAGCGTGGTTGGCATGCGCGACGGTCGTCTGGAACAGGAATCCTATGCCAAGAAAATCTATGCTCAGGAAGTGAATGGCCAGTTACTGTCCGCTATCCAGCTGACAACTGCATCCGGCATTTGCGCCATGGTGGATCTGGTGGTAACAGGAAAGCTGCCACAACACGGACTGGTGCGTCAGGAACAAACTCTGTTGTCTGACTTCCTGGCGAACCGCTTCGGCCGCTACTATGCAATCTAAGCGTAATCTGAACACAATTTAAGTGCGACCTGATCCTGCGTCAGGCTGACACAGGCATCTCGCTTGTGTCACACTGACGCCGTTTCTATCTGCTGGGCAGGATGAGGACAGCATCACATTCATCCTGCCGATTAACCTATCAAGAGCACATTATGACAAGTCCAACTATTCAAGCACTGCTCAGTGAACTCGGCGTTCAACTTGCCGACTATCAAGGCGAGGCCATCCACAGTATTTCGCCGATTGATGGCAAAGCTCTGGCCAGCCTGCGTGCAGATTCCGCCAGCGAAGTGCAGGCACGTATCGCTAAAGCGCATGCGGCCTACTTGCAATGGCGCAGCATCCCGGCACCACGCCGTGGCGAACTGGTACGCCTGTTTGGCGAGGAACTGCGCACCCACAAAGCCGCACTCGGTCAGTTAGTCACCATGGAAGCGGGCAAAATCCTGCAAGAAGGCTTAGGCGAAGTACAGGAAATGATCGACATCTGCGATTTCGCAGTCGGTCTGTCACGCCAGTTATACGGCCTGACGATTGCGTCTGAACGTCCTGGTCACCGCATGATGGAACAATGGCATCCGGTCGGCGTGGTTGGCGTCATTTCCGCGTTCAACTTCCCGGTCGCAGTATGGGCCTGGAATGCAGCGCTGGCCTTTGTCTGCGGCGACAGCGTAGTCTGGAAACCGTCTGAAAAAACCCCGTTGACCGCGATTGCGACCCACGCCTTATTCATGAAAGCAGTAGCGCGCTTTGGCAGCGATGCACCGGACGGTCTGGCTGAACTCATCATAGGCGGCCGCGACAGCGGTGCGCAAATGGTCGAGGATAAACGCATTGCACTGGTCAGCGCCACTGGCAGCACCCGCATGGGCAAACAAGTAGCGGAAGTTTGCGCACGCCGCCTGACCCGTACCATCCTTGAGCTGGGCGGCAATAACGCGATGATCGTGGCACCGAGTGCAGACCTGGAAATGGCCGTACGCGCCATCACCTTCTCTGCAGTTGGCACAGCCGGTCAGCGCTGCACCACCCTGCGCCGCCTGTTCGTACACGACAGCGTTTATGACACGCTGGTACCACGTCTGAAAAAAATCTACGCCGGTCTGCCAGTCGGCAATCCGCTGGAAAAATCCACCCTGGTCGGCCCGCTGGTCGATGCCAGCTCTTACGATGCGATGCAAAGCAGCCTGGCAGTCGCCAAATCGGAACAAGGTCAGGTATTCGGTGGCGACCGTGTGACTGTTGCAGGCTGTGAAGCGGCCTATTATGTGCGTCCGGCACTGGTTGAAATGCCGACCCAGACCACAACCATGCATCATGAAACCTTCGCGCCCATCATGTATATCGTGCGCTACAGCGACCTCGATCAGGCGATAGACTGGAATAACGAAGTACCGCAAGGCTTATCTTCATCTATCTTCACTACCGATATGCGTGAAGCGGAACGCTTTGTGTCAGCCACAGGCAGCGATTGCGGCATTGCCAACGTCAACATCGGCCCTTCCGGTGCTGAAATTGGTGGCGCATTCGGCGGTGAAAAAGATACTGGCGGTGGCCGTGAATCCGGTTCCGACGCCTGGAAAGCCTATATGCGCCGCACGACAAATACCTTCAATTACAGCCATGCGCTGCCACTGGCTCAGGGCATCAGCTTCGATATTTGAGCAACAAAATACTAATAAAAACATACTACACAAGTTCAGCCCCCTAGCCCCCCAGGGGGCTTTTTCTTTTTTGGGCCAAGAGATTGTGCATAGGCCGCACAAAGCCTCATTGCACGCACACCTTCCCAGCGGTATCATGCGACTCCGAAAAAATCAGGGAAATTTATGCCCAATAACAGCCTCGATGGCATCACACTTGAACAGTTGCTGATCCGGCTACAGGCGCGCTATGGCTGGCCCGGTCTGGCTCAACATGTGCCCATACGCTGCTTCCAATCTGAGCCCAGCGTCAGCTCCAGTCTGAAATTTTTGCGTAAAACGCCCTGGGCCAGAACCAAAGTCGAACAGTTATTTCTGGATACGGACTGGACATAAAGCGCAGACCAAGACCTCTTGCAGAGGTCACTCCACATCCGCGCCGGGGCACTTCGGGTTTTGAGGGCATTCCTGACAGAATCACTCAAGTTTGTTATACTTGATCAAATTGCTCAACAACTCAGGTTATTAGCACGACATGCCTTAGGGCACACCCGGAGCCACATTATGCGCCTCACCACCAAAGGACGATTTGCCGTCACCGCCATGATAGATCTGGCCCTGCGCCAGGACAAAGGACCGGTGACGCTTGCTGCCATCAGTCAGCGGCAAGACATCTCCTTATCCTATCTCGAGCAATTGTTTGGCAAGTTACGCCGCCATGAAATTGTCGAGTCTGTGCGCGGCCCCGGTGGCGGCTATAATCTTGCCCGGAAAGCCCAGCATGTGACCGTCGCCGATATCATCATCGCCGTTGATGAGCCGCTGGATGCCACCCAGTGTGGCGGCAAAGGCAACTGCCACGGCAGCGATCATGCCAATGGCCTGCATTGTATGACCCATGATTTATGGGCAACGCTGAATGCAAAAATGGTTGATTACCTCGATTCGGTCTCCTTGCAGGATCTGGTGAATCAGCAAAAACAAAAAACCTCGGAAAACCAAGTCGTTGTCATGCACAGCCAGCATGTCAGCCATACTGCACCCTGATATTTGGAGTCTTGAATGAACGCCCCTCTGGAACAAAGTCTGCTGGACACGCTGAAGTCACCGCACTTCCCTATTTACATGGACTACTCGGCGACCACGCCGGTTGATCCGCGCGTCGCCGATAAGATGATTCCTTTCCTGCGTGCGCAGTTTGGTAATCCGGCTTCACGCAGCCATATGTATGGCTGGGATGCGGAAGCGGCAGTGGAAGAAGCACGTGGCAATGTTGCTGCGCTGGTTAATGCTGACCCGCGTGAAATCATCTGGACGTCGGGTGCAACCGAAAGTAATAACCTGGCGATCAAGGGTGCAGCGCACTTCTACAAAGCCAAGGGCAAGCACATCATTACCGTTAAAACCGAACACAAAGCAGTACTCGATACGGTACGAGAACTGGAACGTCAGGGTTTTGAAGCGACTTATCTGCAACCGCAGGATAACGGCCTGATCACGATAGAACAGTTGAAAGCCGCAATCCGTCCTGACACCATCCTGATCTCGGTCATGTGGGTCAACAATGAAATCGGCGTGATTCAGCCTATCGCAGAAATCGGTGAACTCTGCCGCGAAAAAGGCATCGTATTCCATTCTGACGCAGCGCAGGCAACCGGCAAAGTCGAAATCGACCTGGAAAAAGTCAAAGTCGACCTGGTGTCCTTCTCCGCCCACAAATCATATGGCCCAAAAGGCATAGGCGCTTTGTATATCCGCCGCAAACCACGCGTGCGCCTGGAAGCGCAAATGCATGGTGGTGGCCATGAACGCGGCTTCCGTTCCGGCACATTAGCGCCGCATCAATGCGTAGGCATGGGCGAAGCTTTCCGCATCGCTAAAGAAGAAATGCAAAGTGAGCTGGCTCACATCCGCACTATGCGTGACCGCCTCGCAAAAGGCTTGCAACAGATTGAAGAGACTTATGTGAATGGTGATATGGATCACCGCGTACCGCACAATCTGAACGTCAGCTTCAATTACGTTGAAGGCGAATCGCTGATCATGGCGATCAAGGATATCGCGGTATCGTCCGGTTCTGCATGTACTTCGGCCAGTCTGGAACCGTCTTATGTACTGCGCGCACTGGGCCGCAGCGATGAACTGGCGCACAGCTCTATCCGTTTCACGATAGGCCGTTTCACTACTGAAGAAGACATCGACTTCGCGATTAATCTGCTGAAAACCAAAGTAGAAAAATTGCGTGAATTGTCGCCTTTGTGGGATATGTACAAAGATGGCATCGACATCTCAACCATACAATGGGCCGCGCATTAATGCTCAACCCAGCTACTGACGGGTACGCCCGTCAGGTCTAACGTCAGGAATAAAGGAATAGCATCATGGCTTACTCAGATAAAGTTTTAGATCACTACGAAAATCCACGTAACGTCGGCGCTTTTGAAAAAGGTGACGACAGTGTAGGCACCGGCATGGTTGGTGCGCCTGCCTGTGGCGACGTGATGAAATTGCAGATCAAGGTTGGCGCTAACGGCGTGATCGAAGATGCCAAGTTCAAAACCTATGGCTGCGGCTCTGCGATTGCCTCTTCTTCTCTGGTAACAGAGTGGGTCAAGGGTAAAACGCTGGATCAGGCACTGGAAATTAAAAATACAGCGATCGCTGAAGAACTGGCCTTACCACCAGTGAAAATCCATTGCTCCATCCTGGCTGAAGACGCAATCAAAGCTGCGGTCCTGGATTACAAGAACAAGCACAGCGCCGAATAAGTTAGGCGGGCAAACCTGGGTTCAGGTTTGCCACCGCCGCGGCATCAGTTACACCTCAGGATAAGAAGCAGTAAAGACGGAAATCACCATGGCTATCACACTCACTGAAAAAGCAGCAAAGCATGTCATTCGTTATATGGAACGCCGTGGCAAAGGCTTAGGCCTGCGCTTTGGCGTACGCACGACCGGCTGTTCCGGCATGGCCTATAAGCTTGAATACGTGGATGAAATGAGTGGTGAAGATCAGGTCTTTGAGTCCCATGGCGTGAAGGTCTTTGTCGACGCAAAAAGTCTGCCTTATATTGACGGTACCGAACTCGACTTTGCGCGCGAAGGCCTGAACGAAGGCTTTAAATTCTACAATCCTAACGTGAAAGATGAATGCGGTTGCGGCGAAAGCTTCCGTATCTGAGCCCGGCCAGACTGAGTCCTATGCAAAATCATTTTGAGCTGTTTCAGTTGGCACCGCGTTTTTCGCTGGATATGGCACAGCTCGATGCGGCCTATCGCGAAGTCCAGAGCAAGGTTCATCCGGATAAATTCGTGCAGGCCAGCGAAGCAGAAAAACGGGTTGCCATGCAATGGGCGACCCGTGCCAATGAAGCCTACCAGACCCTGAAAAAGCCCTTGAAGCGCGCCAGCTATCTGTGCGAATTGCACGGCGTCGATCTGGAAACCGAATCGAATACCAGCATGCCAGCTGCCTTCCTGATGCAACAGATGGAATGGCGCGAAGCATTTGATGATGCGCGCCACGAGCAGAATAGCGCCGCGCTGCTGCAACTGGAAGCTGAGTTGCGCAATACGCTCAGACAGCAACTGACTCAGGCAGGTCTGGCGCTGGATAACGGGCAGTACCGCGAGGCGGCCGGACTGATACGCACCTGCATGTTCCTGGAAAAATTTCTGGCTGATATCGCCGCGCTGGATGACTGACGCAGCCGGCTACCGAATAACCGGCGCCACAGCGCGCCACTTTGTTGATGGCCTCCATCCTTAGACACCATGGCATTACTGCAAATTTCTGAACCGGGCATGTCCACCGCACCTCACCAGCACCGGCTGGCGGTAGGCATCGATCTGGGCACGACTAACTCTCTGGTTGCCACCGTACGCAACAGTATTCCTGAAGTGCTCAACGATGAAGAAGGCCGGCCTTTGCTGCCATCTGTGGTGCGCTATCTGCCGAACGGCCATGCCCACATCGGCTTCAAGGCACAGGCCGAACAGAGTAATGATCCGAAAAATACCATCGCCTCGGTAAAACGCTTCATGGGTCGCGGCCTGAAAGATATCGCCTACGCCGAAAATCTGCCTTATGACTTCCACGATGAACCTGGCATGGTGCAGTTAAAAACCATCGCTGGCATCAAAAGTCCGGTTGAAGTCTCAGCCCAGATACTGGCCACGCTGCGCCAGCAGGCGGAAGATGCGCTCGGCGATGATCTGGTCGGCGCAGTGATTACCGTTCCTGCGTATTTCGATGATGCGCAACGCCAGGCGACTAAAGACGCCGCCAAACTGGCAGGCCTGAACGTATTGCGCCTGCTGAACGAACCGACTGCAGCTGCTATCGCCTACGGACTGGATAATGCATCGGAAGGCACTTACGCCGTGTACGATCTGGGTGGCGGTACCTTTGATATTTCCATACTCAAAATGAGCAAGGGCGTATTTGAAGTATTGTCTACCGGCGGCGATTCTGCACTCGGTGGCGACGACTTTGACCACCGTTTGTTTTGCTGGATCTTACAGGAAGCCAAATTAGCACCACTGTCGGACGAAGACACCAGCATGCTAATGATGAAGGCGCGTGAAGCCAAGGAAATTTTATCCAGCAAACCCAGTACATTTATCGACGCAAAACTCAATTCCGGCGAATCCGTGCATCTGCAACTGAGCGCCAGCCAGTTTGCTGAAATGACGCAGAACCTGGTGCTCAAAACCATCACGCCTTGCCGCAAAGCCTTACGTGATGCGGACTTATCCGCGGATGATATCGACGGCGTGGTATTGGTGGGCGGCGCGACCCGCATGCCACATGTACGCAAAGCCGTCGGTGAATTTTTCCAGACCACGCCACTCGCAAATATCGACCCTGACAAAGTGGTCGCGCTGGGCGCCGCGATTCAGGCCAATCTGCTGGCGGGCAACCGCGCTCCCGGTGATGACTGGCTGTTATTGGACGTAATTCCATTGTCATTGGGCGTAGAAACCATGGGTGGGCTGGCTGAAAAAGTCATACCGCGCAATTCCACCATCCCTTGCGCACGCGCCCAGGAATTCACCACCTTCAAAGATGGTCAGACCGCGATGGCTATCCATGTGGTACAGGGTGAACGCGAACTGGTCAGCGATTGCCGCTCACTGGCGCGCTTTGAATTACGTGGCATTCCGGCGATGGCGGCGGGTGCTGCCAGAATACGGATTACTTATCAGGTCGATGCTGATGGTTTGCTATCCGTCTCTGCACGCGAATTGCGCTCAGGCGTTGAAGCCAGTATCACGGTCAAACCTTCTTACGGTTTAGCCGACGATGACATCACACGCATGTTGCAGGATTCGTTTAGCACGGCAGAAGCAGATATGCAGCAACGTGCTTTGCGCGAGGAGCAGGTTGAAGCCGAGCGTATACTGCTGGCGACACAATCTGCTTTTGACGCCGACAGTCAGTTGTTGTCTGCGGCAGAATCAGAAGCTATTCAACAATTAATGCAGCAAGTCAGATTGATGATGGCTGGCAGCGACCATCAGGGCTTACACGCAGCCATCAGCGCGCTGGCAGAAGGCACTGAAGAATTCGCAGCCCGTCGTATGGATCAGAGTGTACGCTCAGCTCTGGCCGGAAAAAAACTGGACGACATCGCTTAAACTCACCTAATCGGAAATACCATGCCACAAATTATCGTTCTGCCCCACCCTGAACTCTGCCCGGAAGGGACCGTGATTGACGCACCGGAAGGCAAGTCACTGTGCGAAGCACTGGTAGAAAGCGATGTAGAAATCGAACACGCCTGTGAAATGTCCTGTGCCTGCACCACTTGCCATGTGGTGATACGTGAAGGATTTCAGTCATTGAATGCCTCGACTGATGATGAAGAAGACTTGCTCGATGCCGCCTGGGGTCTGGAATCGACTTCACGCCTGTCTTGTCAGGTCAAACTCGGCAAGCAAGACATTACGATAGAAATCCCCAAATACACGATCAATCATGCGCGCGAACACCATTGATTGACGGTATCACCCAGAAATTCAATAAAAACAGCTCAGCATACGAATATCGTTGCTGAGCTGTTTTACATTTTCGCGACAAATCCGGGAGCGGCGCATTGTTTTTAGTTGCTGGCAATAACTAAACTTGCCCTAATGAAAAAAAGCTTTTAGTATGATCGGGCTGCCAATGTAAGGTTAGGGAACTGAAATTGCTTTGATTACAGGCATTGCTGATTGGCGCGAGTTGCAACAATAGCAACAAATTCGAATAAAGTAATGCTCACAGGAAGAACAATGAGGTTTCAACAATTGCTTGCCGCCCTACGCAGTCGCATTTCCCTCAGACTGGCCATCATCCTTGCGGTGATATTCGGACTGACTGTACCTGCTGCAGTTCTGGTTCCGTATCAACTCAATACGATAGAGGAAGCTGTACGCAGTAAAAACAAAGACGACCATGAACGCCTGGTCGGCATCCTGTCCGTTATTCTGTCCGAACCATTGTGGCAAATCACTCCGGAAATTGCCAATATTTCCAGTGAGGTGGTGTACTCCGATCCACGGGTTGCCAGCATAGAAGTCATTACGCTGCCTGACCGCAAAGAATTCATCAAGAACGATACCCGCCGTCACACTCAAAAAGGCCCCTTCACCAGCAAAACACGCGAAATCACGCATGGTGGTCAGGTGATCGGCGAAGTCCGGCTGACGCTGGCGGAGGATCTGCTACAGGAAAGCCTGCGTTCAGATTTTCGCCGCTATATGACGACGGCTGCACTGTCACTGATATTGGCGATTATCTTTATTTTGATGGTATTGCAATGGCGTCTGGTCAAACCAGTCAAAATCCTGATGGAAAAATCAGACCGCCTGGCAAATGGCGAGTTGAATGAACCGATTGCACTGAACCGAGAAGATGAGCTGGGCCATCTGGCCAACAGTCTGGAGGCAACACGTCAGGCCTTACAACACTCGTTTGGTGAACTGGAAATCAAAAATCAGCAGTTGCTGGAATACTCAGGCACCCTGGAATCCAAGGTGCGGCAACGCACCCAGGAACTGGAAAGCGTGAACCAGAATTTGGAAGCTGCCCTTCATAACGTGAACAATGCACAGGCTGAGCTGGCAAGGGTAGAACGGATGGCCGCACTGGGCTCTATGGTGGCTGGTGTGGCGCATGAACTCAACACGCCTTTAGGTAACTGCCTGCTGGTTGCCAGCACCCTGGAAGAAGAAACCCGCCGCCTGCTGAAAATGGTGGAGGAAGGCCAGATACGCCGCTCAGACTTAACGCGTTACGCTGAAACAGCACTGGATTCAACCAAGTTACTGCTGCGTGGATTACAACAGTCTGCGCATCTGGTGGGCGATTTCAAACAGGTTGCGGTCGATCAGTCCAGCGCGCAAAGGCGCCGCTTCGGACTGCTGGTGATGCTGCAGGAACTCAGTGCACTGCTGCACTCCAGCCTGCGCAAGACACCATTCACACTGGAGCTGGACATACCTGCCGATATAGAAATGGACAGCTATCCTGGTCCTTTGGGTCAGGTATTTACCAACCTGGTCAACAATTCTGTGATTCATGGGCTGGAGGGCAAAAGCTCAGGACAAATGCGCTGCAGTGCAGAAAGAATGGGCGATTATGTGATGCTGATTTTCAGCGACAACGGAAAAGGTATCCCACCTGACATCGTTAACCGTATTTTCGAACCCTTCTTCACGACCAAGTTCGGACAGGGTGGCAGCGGTCTGGGCCTGAGTATCACCTTCAATATGATTACCAACGTATTGGGTGGTAATATCAATGTGTCCAGCATTCCGGACCAAGGTACACAATTTGAAATCCGCCTGCCACTGATAGCACCTGGCGACAAAGAAAGTAAAGATCCGCTGCTTAACCCAGATTGAGCAAGGACAGCCAGAAATGCGGGGCGATTTCGGGTGTATACTAGCGCCTCGATTTTTTCTCACATTTTGACTGACTATGCGCCAATACCTCGACTTCATGCGTCATGTGCGTGACCATGGAACCACAAAGACAGACCGGACCGGTACCGGTACTGTTTCGGTGTTTGGCTATCAGATGCGGTTCGACCTGAATCAGGGTTTTCCGCTCGTTACCACCAAAAAGCTACACCTGAAATCCATCGTGCATGAACTGATCTGGTTCCTGCAAGGCTCTACCAATATTCGCTATCTCAAAGAAAATGGCGTATCGATCTGGGATGAATGGGCCGACGAAAATGGCGATCTGGGTCCGGTATACGGCTCGCAATGGCGCAGCTGGCCGACACCGGATGGTCAGCATATCGACCAGATACAGCAACTGCTGGATCAGATTAAAAATAATCCTGATTCACGCCGCCTGATCGTCTCGGCCTGGAATGTGGCCGATATCCCGCAAATGAAGCTGCCGCCATGCCATGCACTGTTCCAGTTTTATGTCGCCGATGGCAAATTGTCGTGCCAGTTGTATCAGCGCAGTGCCGACATCTTCCTGGGCGTACCGTTCAATATCGCGTCCTATGCATTACTGACCCATATGGTGGCGCAGCAATGTGGCCTGGGCGTGGGTGACTTTATCTGGACCGGTGGCGATTGCCACTTATATTCCAACCACATGGAGCAGGTTGAGCTGCAGTTATCCCGTGATACCCTGCCCTTGCCGCAGCTCGTCATACAACGACAAGCTGAATCACTGTTTGATTATCAGTTTGATGACTTCGAATTCAGGGATTATCAATTCCATCCGGCGATCAAAGCGCCTGTCGCTGTTTAAAGCTTCTAAGGATTCATTCTCATGTCATCTTTGACTGTTATCGTCGCAACCGATCAGCAATCGGGTATAGGTATCAATAACACCCTGCCCTGGCATTTGCCTGAAGATCTGGCGCATTTCAAAAAAACCACCAGTGGTCACCCGATTATCATGGGCCGTAAAACCTTTGAATCGATAGGCCGACCGCTGCCCAACCGGCGTAATATGGTCATCTCCGGCAATCCGGAATGGCAGCATGCCGGGGTGGAAGTGTTTACATCGCTGCAGAATGCAAGAGATGCCATAGGTGCGGCGCAGGCTTTCGTGATAGGCGGCTCGCAGATTTATCAGCAAGTGCTGGAGCTCGGGCTGGCTGACAAACTGATCGTTACAGAAATACAATCCAGTTTTCAGTGCGACGCTTTCTTTCCCGCCATAGACAAACAAACATGGAAAGAAACTGCGCGTGAAAACCATTACTCAGAAACCCAGCAATTGCGTTATGCTTTTGTTACTTACGAAAAAAATCAGGCTTGATGCATGATGAGACCGGCAATATGATCAGTCGCAGCTACCCCTGACGAAGGCGCCACTGATCAGATGCAGCCTGGTATCAAAGATGTACAAGTCCATATAAAAAAAGGAAGCAATATGTCCGGACACGGTTTTCATGTACATGGTCCACATGACCACGAAATTGAACACGTCGCCCAGCATGGCAGCGACGATTTTGCCAGCCGTATCGCAGTGATGACTGCCATTATGGCAACGGTAGGCGCCCTGTTTGGCTATGAAGGCGGCGCCACTCAGAATGATGCAGCTATGTTTAAAAACAACGCTGCTATCAAAAAGACTGAGGCCTCCAATCAATGGAATTTTTATCAGTCAAAAAGCAACAAACAAAACCTCGCCGAGCTTGCACTTGTGATCCCTGGCACCGATACTGAGAAGTACAAAGCAGATGTAGCCCGCTACAAAGCGGAAAAAGAAGAGATTAAAAAGAAAGCCGAGGAATTGGAAGCGGAATCCCATAAGTGGGAAGAAGCGTCTGAAAATGCGCTGCACCAGCACCACCGCTGGGCACAGGCGATGACGGCGGTACAGATCGCAATCTCACTGGCAGCGATTACTTTGCTGACCAGGAAAAAGTGGCTGCAATTCACTTCTTATGGCGCGGCCGGCATTGGTGTGGTATTGGCGGCCTTAGCCTGGATGCATATTTAAAGAGAATATAATGAAAAAATTACTATGCGCATTGCTACTGGCGGCTGTACTCCCCGCAGCACAAGCGCAAACATCTGAGTTTGTGCAAACCATCCCCGAGTTCTATCTGCCTAAAGATATCAACTACTCGCTGGGGGCAGTCGCTCTGTCAGTACCTAAATACCATGGTTCGGATGAGCGTCGTTATGCGCTTTATCCTATGTTTGATGTGCAGTGGAAAAGTGGCGCTTTTTTCAGCTCTGTGAATGGTCTGGGCTATAACTTTTCCAAGAATGCAGCAATGCAGTATGGCTTGCGCATGTCGCTGGAAGCGGCGCGTGATGAGTCGCGCTCATCCAAGCTGCGCGGTCTCGGCGACGTGAATACCGCCATTGAGCCTGGTGCGTTTTTTAATTTCTCACTGAGCCAGCAATACACCCTGCTATCTTCTGTGCGTTATGGCTCAGGCGTGGACCACAATGGCGTACAAGTCAGCGTAGGCGGCCGCATTTCGACTGCGATCAACCCTCAGCACAGACTCAGTGCCTCATTGCGCGCCAACTGGGCCAATAACAGCTATATGCAGTCCTACTATGGCGTGACGCCACAACAGTCGCAGGCCAGCGGTTACGCAACTTTCACACCGAATGCCGGCGTATCCGATATCAAACTTGGTGCCAGCTGGCACTGGACTATCGATACTAACTGGTCACTGACTACCGGCACCTCCTACAGCCGTTTGTCTGGCGATGCGGCTAAGAGCCCATTTGTCATCGACAAGAATGCGGTCTCGGTATTTTCTGCGGCGAGCTATCGTTTCTGATCGTCACTCAGGCTACAGGCAAGTTCAAAAATGGGTATCTGAGCATACCCATTTTTCATTACCGCCACCAAAATTAAGCTACCCAGTGCACAGAGCATCTCTGGATTTCATGACAGACTCATGAAATTGGTACAGAGCGCAGAAAATGCAACTATTTTTTACATGAGCGGCCTCATATCTGAGAGAATTCGCTTCTTTGAATTTTTCGGCGCGCAAGCGGTTACCAAACTTGCCCAGGCGTCTCCCTTGTAACAAGCTTTTTTGGAGACCTCCATGAAATTCCGCTTCCCCATCGTCATCATCGACGAAGATTTCCGTTCTGAAAACACCTCCGGTCTCGGCATCCGCGCTTTAGCAGATGCGATCGAGTCTGAAGGCATGGAAGTCCTGGGCGTTACCAGCTATGGTGACTTATCTCAATTCGCACAACAGCAATCGCGTGCCTCGGCGTTCATCCTCTCGATTGATGATGAAGAATTCGGCGATGGCACAGATGAAGAAACCGATCACGCGCTGAAGTCTCTGCGTGCCTTCGTCGAAGAGATACGCTACAAAAACGCGGACATCCCGATTTACCTGTACGGTGAAACCCGTACCTCACGTCATATCCCTAACGATATTCTGCGCGAACTGCATGGCTTCATTCACATGTTTGAAGATACGCCGGAATTCGTGGCGCGCCATATCATCCGTGAAGCCAAGTCTTATCTGGACAGCCTGGCGCCGCCGTTTTTCCGCGCGCTGGTGCATTATGCCAATGACGGCTCTTACTCCTGGCACTGCCCTGGTCACTCCGGTGGCGTAGCTTTCCTGAAGTCGCCTATCGGTCAGATGTTCCACCAGTTTTTTGGTGAGAACATGCTGCGCGCTGACGTTTGTAACGCGGTGGAAGAACTCGGTCAGCTGCTCGATCATACCGGCCCGGTTGCGGCATCTGAACGCAATGCGGCACGTATTTTCAATGCAGATCACTGCTACTTCGTCACCAACGGCACCTCTACCTCGAATAAGATGGTATGGCACTCTACCGTTGCGCCTGGCGATATCGTCGTGGTTGACCGTAACTGCCACAAATCGATTCTGCACTCCATCATCATGTGTGGTGCGATCCCGGTTTTCCTGATGCCTACCCGTAATCACCTGGGTATCATCGGTCCTATCCCGCTGGAAGAATTCAGCATGGAGAGCATACAAAAGAAAATCGAGGCCAATCCGTTTGCACGTGAAGCCAAGAACAAAAAACCACGCATCCTGACCATTACCCAATCGACCTACGACGGCGTCCTGTACAACGTTGAAGTGTTGAAGGACTTGCTGGATGGCGAAATTGACACGCTGCATTTCGATGAAGCCTGGCTCCCGCACGCGACTTTCCATGACTTTTACAAAGACATGCACGCGATAGGCAAAGATCGTCCGCGCGCTAAAGAGTCGATGATTTTCTCTACCCAATCCACCCATAAACTGTTGGCCGGTATTTCTCAGGCTTCGCAGATTTTGGTGCGTGAATCGGAATCGCGCAAACTGGATAAAGACAGCTTCAATGAAGCTTACCTGATGCATACCTCGACCTCTCCGCAGTATTCGATTATCGCCTCCTGCGATATCGCGGCTGCGATGATGGAAGCACCAGGCGGTACCGCACTGGTCGAGGAATCCATCCTGGAAGCACTGGACTTCCGCCGCGCAATGCGCAAGGTTGACCAGGAATGGGGTAAAGACTGGTGGTTCCAAGTCTGGGGACCGGAAGAATTTGCCGACGACGGCATAGGCTCACGCGAAGACTGGATTATCCGCGCTGAAGACAACTGGCATGGTTTCGGCAAGCTGGCGAGTGGCTTCAATATGCTCGACCCGATCAAGGCCACTATCGTTACGCCTGGCCTGTCTCTGGAAGGTAAATTCGGTGAAACCGGTATCCCGGCGTCCATCGTGACTAAATACCTGGCTGAACACGGCGTTATCGTTGAAAAATGCGGTCTGTATTCCTTCTTCATCATGTTCACCATCGGCATTACCAAAGGCCGTTGGAATACCTTGCTGACCGCCTTACAGCAATTCAAGGACGATTACGACAAGAACCAGCCTATGTGGCGCATACTGCCGGAATTTGCAGCAGCAAATCCACGCTATGAAGGCATAGGCCTGAAGGATCTGTGCCAGGGCATACATGAAGCTTACAAAGCCCATGACGTGGCACGCCTGACCACAGAAATGTACCTGTCCGACATGCAGCCAGCGATGAAGCCATCGGACGCATTTGCCATGATGGCCCACCGTGAAATTGAGCGCGTGTCGATCGATGAGCTGGAAGGCCGTGTTACAGCCATCCTGCTCACGCCTTACCCACCGGGTATTCCGCTGCTGATTCCTGGCGAACGCTTCAACCGTACGATTGTTGACTATCTGCGCTTTGTACGTGATTTCAATGAAAAATTCCCTGGCTTCGAAACCGATTGCCACGGTTTGGTGAAAGCTGAAGTCGATGGTAAACGTGGCTATTACGTCGATTGCGTGAAATCGGACGCAGCGATCAGTAAATAAACACGGCTGCAGTTAGGGCCTGTTGCAAAAGCACCTGTAGTCTGGCGAGGACTACAGGTGCTTTTTGCATTTTCGATGTGTTTTCAGTGCACCTTCAAGTTAAATAAATTATCATTGCACAATTATCTGCGAGTCTACTGCGTCGTTTTCTTTGAAAGTTTTTGCTTAACTAATCGAGTGGAACCATTACATGGGTGATGTACAAGGCCTGATGTCGCTGAAACATGCGGAAATTACTGTGGGTCAGACCCTGGCCTGGCCTGTTTACAATCAGGATGGTGACATGTTGTCTGAAGCAGGCTTACACATAGACAGCCAGCAGCAGCTTGATCACTTACTTGAAGTAGGCTACTGCAGCGCAGACTTTCTGTGGGATAGCATTCCAGCCAAATTGAGCGATCCGCTTACACCCGCTACGGCCGCCGTGAGCGCGGCAGCAAGCACTTTGCCTGCCACTGCTGCTGAGCCAGCACTTGCAACTCCTGCCGCAAGTCAGCCTAAACAAGAAGAGCTGAACAAAGAAAGCGTGATAGAACTCGACAGTGTGCGTTGGCATGTAGGCGAGGTTTTTTTCCTGCAAACTCAGGACAATGTCGGCACGCGCTACACGGTCAGGCTAATAGGCTATGCCAAAAACAAATCACTGATGCTGACCGCACCCATGCTGGATGGCAGAGCAGCCCTGATACGCGAAGGTCAGGGCTTTATCGTACGTGCTTTTCCGGGCAAAAAGGCCTATGCCTTCACCAGTTCGCTGATCAAATATGTGTACTCGCCCTTCCCTTATCTGCATCTGGCATATCCAAGAGAAGTTCGCTCCACCACGATACGGCAAGCAGCACGTGCCATTGTTAAAATTATTGCCTCGGTAACGATAGGCAATCCTGAGCAAACTGCTGCGGCGACCCTGGGCGATCTGAGTATGGGCGGCACATCCGGCATTATCAAACGCCAGTTGGGACGTAAAGGCGATACCGGCACAGTGAAGTTTCGTGTCAATGCTGCAGGTAGTGATGAATATCTGTCACTCAATGTCATCCTGCGCTCAGTAGCGCCGACCGAGAATGGTGTAGAGTTCCGCCACGGCTTCGAATTTGTAGATCTGAATCCGCAAGCGCGGCTGATACTGTCTGCTTTTGTCCATCAGACGCTGGCTGAAATGGATTGACCCTGAAACGACACAAACATTGGCAGTAAAAAAAATCCCGGCCTGTACAAGCCGGGATTTTTTTTGAACGCTGAATGAAACTCAGGTCTTAGGCAAAGTCACGCCATGCTGGCCCTGATATTTGCCGCCGCGATCTTTATAGGAGGTTTCGCACACTTCATCGCTTTCAAAGAACAAGACCTGAGCACAGCCTTCGCCAGCATAGATCTTCGCTGGTAAAGGTGTGGTATTGGAAAACTCCAGCGTCACATAACCTTCCCATTCCGGCTCAAACGGCGTGACATTGACGATAATGCCGCAACGTGCATAAGTTGATTTACCCAGGCATATCGTCAATACACTGCGTGGAATACGGAAGTACTCCATAGTACGGGCCAGCGCAAACGAATTCGGCGGGATGATACAGACATCACCTTTGAAATCGACAAAAGATTTTTCATCGAAGTTTTTAGGGTCAACGATAGTGCTGTTGATGTTGGTGAAAATTTTAAATTCATCAGCACAACGGATATCGTAACCATAGGAGGATGTGCCATAGCTGACGATACGCTGCCCATCACGCTCACGCACCTGACCCGGCTCAAACGGCTCTATCATGCCGTGTTCCTCAGCCATACGACGTATCCACTTATCTGATTTAATACTCATGTGCTTCCCCTGCTCAATTAATAGTCTAGCTGCGATTTTACGCGAAAATACGTCTACATTTCTGTTTCGCATCTGGTGTAAACGCCGAATAGTCTTATTTCATGCGGTTTTCAACGCACATGCGGCTCCCGACATGCTGATTTGTGCGTTTTCCTTGGCAAGCGCAACGCTACTCTGCTCCGGCAGCTCCACGCCGTTCTTTACCGCGGTCATCTGCGCCAGAATGGAAATCGCAATTTCAGGTGGCGTTTTACTGCCTATGTAGAGTCCGACTGGCCCATGCAAACGCGCCAGTTGCTGCTCACTCAAATCAAATTCTTTCAAACGTTCACGTCGACGCTGGTTGTTGATGCGTGAACCGATAGCACCCACATAAAACGCCGGCGACTTCAGGGCCTCCATCAGCGCCAGATCATCGAGTTTAGGGTCATGACTCAAGGCCAGCACTGCGCTGCGTGCATCCAGCTGCATCTCCATAACCAGATCGTCAGGCATGGCATGCAGCACCGGGACTTCGGGTAAATTCCAGTCGCTGCGGTATTCTTCACGCGGATCGCAGACAGTGACCTGGTAATCCAGCCCGGTCGCAATACTGGCCAGGAAACGCGACAAAGGCCCGGCACCGATGATCAGTAAGCGCCAGCGTGGACCATGAATAGTGTCCAGCATGTCGTCATACAAAGTCAGTTGCGCAGTCGGTTCCGCTGCACTCAAATGCACGGCACCCGTTTGCAGATTGAGGCTGCGCCTGGTCAGTTGACCAGCAGCCAGTGCACTCAGTAATTCAGCGATTTGACTATGCGGCGCTATTGGTTCCAGCGCCAGTTGTATGGTGCCGCCACAGGGTAAACCAAAGCGGTGTGCCTCTTCAGCACTGACACCATAAGTGACCAATTCAGGAACAAGCTGTGTAATGCCCTGCTGCTGTACCCGCGCAATCAAATCGTCTTCTATGCAGCCGCCGGATACCGAACCCGCTACCTGGCCATGCGCATTCAGAACCAGCATGGAACCGACCGGGCGTGGACTGGAACCCCAGGTCGTGACCACGGTCACCAGCAGGCAGGACAGCCCCTGCTGCTGCCAGCGTGCACAGGTTTTTAATACATCCAAATCCATGCTATCCATTCTTTTTCCCTTTACCCGAATTACTTTGCGGACCAGCTATATCAGGCGGCATCCGATGTGATCGGCGTAAAACGCTGTACCAGCTTGCCGTCAACCTCGACCATCTCGAAAAATACTGATTTCGGCCGTGTCCAGATACTGCCATTGGCGGAGCGGTAGACAATGACCGGCACCAGATCTGCTTCCTGTGTCGCTTCACAGAGGATTTCATAGATACCGCCTTTAAAATGGCGATAGCGTTGTGGCTCAGACATGGGCATTCCTTTGTGTTTCAAAATATTGTTTTAAAAATCCGGGCACTTTGGCGGCAGTCAGCTGATTGAGCCGGATACAAAGTTGCGGGTCTATCGCGTCGACCTGGTGGCGTTCACATAATTCACTGGCGATTCTCAGCATCAGTTGTGCAGAAACTTCGGCATCCGCCTCCGCCCTGTGCGCAGCACCTTGAAACCGGATATCAAGGGACTTCGCCAGCTTACCCAGTGAATAGCTGGGCAAACCAGGAAACACGCGGCGCGCCAGTTTGACCGAGCAAATCAGACCATCATGTGCCGGACGCATACCCAGCCGGTCACTTTCCACTTTCAGAAACTGCTCATCGAAACTGGCGTTATGCGCTGCCAGACTATCATTGCCGATGAAATCGAGCAAAGCTGGCATGACCTCTGATACAGGTGGCGCACGGTCGACCATGCGCTGCGTAATCCCGGTCAGCTCGGTAATAAAGCCGGGTATGCGCACACCACAATTGATCAGGGAGACATAGCGATCTGTAATCGCCCCGCCCTCAATACGTAAGGCGGCCACCTCGGTGACACGCCCGCCCTGTAGCGGGCTCATCCCTGAGGTTTCGAAGTCAATCATGACAATAGCTTGTGCGAACATAAATTTACTTTTTTCCGGTCTGTGGAACTTCTGGCGAATTTGCGACTCATACATCGCTGAACGTATTTGATCAGCGACTCGCCTCCCGCAAAATACGCTCCGGCATGATGTGAATTTGCAGCATGACGACAGCTAAGTCATGTTACAGGTGGTGTAAGCTGCAAAGTTAAGTTTACTCCCATCCGCCAGTCAGCCAGTATTGTAAACGCGGATTATCTTTACCGCCGTGTTAACGCTGATTACAGCGCGCATCTGCTCCATCTGCACCGATCACGCGGTACAGAATTTTTACCACTATATTCGCCTTAACACCGGGCTTTACTCTTCGCCATCTTCTGTACATCTACACTGAAGATGGCAGTGACCGCTACACTCTCACAGCCGCTGTTTCACACAGTGCGATGCTTGAATCAGTAGCGCAAAAGTCCCAACTGAATGATGTGATCTGCGGATCATGTCACTGCAAATCATGATGAATTATTTTTTTAAACTATGTGGCCTGCCCAATAACGACCTGCTACGCGACAGGATTTATCGTCGCCTCTGGACCTCTATCCTGATCAGCTCATTTGGCGCACAAATTACGATCCTGGCCTTACCGCTGACCGCAGCCGTGATGCTCAACGCCACTGCAAGCCAAATGGGTATCCTGACATTTATGGAGACCCTGCCCTTTGTACTGCTGTCGCTGCCAGCCGGCGTCTGGCTGGACCGCGTCCGGAAATTACCGGTGTATATCGCTGGTGAAACCATGATCGCACTGGCGGTGATCAGTGTCCCCGTTGCCTGGTATTTTGATGTGATCAATATGACCTGGTTGTATGTGGTGGGTTTTATGATAGGTGCCATTAACACCACCGCAGGCACGGCTGCGCAAATCGTACTGACCCAAATTGTGCCGCGCGAGCGCCTGGTCGAAGCCCACGCAAAAAATGCGCTGGCCACGTCTGGCGCGGAAGTTTCTGGTCCTGCTGCAGCCGGGGTATTGATTAAGTTATTGAGTGCCCCACTGGCACTGATGGCTGACGCCATCCTGTTATTGACCTCAGCCCTGATACTGCGCGGCATACACATAGAAGAACATCGTCCTGAAAAAAACGACAGCCATTTCTGGCGTGATTTAAAAGAGGGTGTGCGGTTCGTGATGAACAAGCCCTTGCTGGTCGGGTTGGCCTGCACGGTCGGCATGTGGCAACTCTGCTATAACGCTGCCTTGGTCGTACAGATTCTGTTTGCTACCCGCCTGCTCGGCTTATCCGAACAGGCGGTGGGACTCAGTTATATGACGATAGGCGTTGGCAGCATCGCCGCGAGTATCTACGGGCACCGGATCAGCCGCAAACTGGGGCCGGGTCCTTGCATGGTGCTAGGTGTTGCCGTGTGCGGACTAGGCTGGGGTGGACTGGCCCTGGCCCCGGCCGGATGGATAGGTATCCTCGCTTTCGGACTGATGCTGATGGCATTTGCGGTTGGCGGCGTGCTGATCTTTATTAACTTCCTGGCCCTGCGTCAGGCAGTAACACCAGAACCCATGCTGGGCCGCATGACCAGCACCATGCGCTGGCTGATACTGATACCGGCCGGACCTGGCGCCCTGATCGGTGGCTGGCTGGGCGAGCATCTGGGATTGCGCGTGGCACTGGGATTCGCAGGCTTTGTAGCTCTCGGGGTAGCATTGATTGCATGGCGCCATCCACTGATACGCGGCATCACGCATTTGCCAACACTGACGCCACACGCTGGCAGTTCGGATACGGCTACAGGTACAGAGAGAAAAAGCAATTAAGGCAGTAAAACCTGCAGATGTGGGATATCACAACGATGACTTCAAACAAAATTGTTTTGATAGTAAATCTTCATTGCTGAGGCGGTAAAAAAACGGTGATAATGCGCACATCATTTTTTGTCATCACCAGAGACAGGATGCAGAAAATCAGGCGGGCCTGTGGCATCAAGATCAAGGCCCGGTTTTCCACATAATAAAAGGTAATAACATGCCAAAAGAAACCTCAGCTTCTGCGTTCAGGCCCTATATTCCGGCCAGTGCGAATTTGCCTGAAATGACACCCCGCGCCCTGATCATGGGCGTCATCCTGGGTATGATTTTCGGTGCATCTTCTTTATATCTGGTGCTGAAAGTGGGTCTGACCGTCAGTGCCTCCATACCGGTCGCAGTCATCGCCATCACACTGTTCCGTCTGACGAATAAACTCGGCGGAAAAGATTCAACCATACTGGAAAACAGTATCACGCAGACCGCAGGCTCGGCTGGTGAATCACTGGCATTCGGACTCGGTGTCACCATGCCCGCGATTCTGATCCTGGGCTTTGATCTGGAAATCTCGCGTGTGATGCTGGTGGGCTGCCTGGGCGGCCTGCTCGGCATTCTGCTGATGATCCCAATGCGCCGCACCATGATCGTGGAAAAACACGGCGAACTGAAATACCCGGAAGGCACAGCCTGTGCCGAAGTATTGAAAGCGGCAGCCACAGATACTTCACGTGAAGCCGCTGGCGAAGGCAGTAATCCAAATGCGCAGGCAGATGCTAATCGCCGTGCTGCGATCATCTTTGGTGGTTTTGGTTTAGGTCTGTTCTACAAGATTGCCAACGTCGCGTTCAAAGGCTGGAAGGACACGCCGGAAACGGTTTTCGGCGCACCACTCAAAGGCGGCTCTGTCGGTGCTGAAGTCTCACCGGAATTGCTGGGTGTAGGTTACATCATCGGCCCACGTATCGCTTCAGTCATGGCAGCGGGCGGCGTGATGTCTTATCTGTTGCTGATACCGATGATTAAATTCTTTGGCGATGCGCTCAGCGTGCCGCTGACACCGGGCACCAAGCTGATCAGTGAAATGAGTGCGCATGATGTACGCAGCGCCTACATTCTGTACATAGGCGCCGGCGCTGTGGCTGCGGGTGGTCTGGTCAGTCTGGCACGTGCGATGCCAACCATCTGGCGCAGTTTGTCTGCTGGCCTGGCTGGCATGCGCAGTGGCTCTGCAAATGCTGCCAGTGTCTTGCGTACCGATCAGGATATACCTTTAAAATGGGTCATCATCGGGGCCTTAGCGATTATCGCAATCATCACTTTCGCCACGCCTTTGCACATGAATTTCCTGGGCGCGATACTGATACTGGTGTTTGGCTTTTTGTTTGCGACGGTTTCATCACGCCTCACCGGTGAAATCGGTTCTTCATCGAACCCGATTTCCGGTATGACGGTCGCTACCCTGTTATTTACCTGCCTGATCTTTCTGGTCATGGGCTGGACCGGTGGTCAGTATTATGTGACCGCGTTATCGGTTGGCGCTATCGTCTGTATCGCATCCAGCAATGCAGGCACCACCTCTCAGGATTTAAAGACCGGCTACCTGGTCGGCTCCACACCTAAGCTGCAGCAATACGCCATTCTGGCCGGTGCCTTTTCATCCGCGCTGATACTGGGACCGATTTTACTCAAGCTCAATGACGCGGGTACGGTGTACGTGCCGGCAGCCCAGGTAGCACCTGCATTGAAAACCGATGCAGGCAAACTCACCGAAACCGCACAGTTGCAAGGTCCACAGGCGGAGCAGGATAAGGCGACTTACAAGGTCTGGCACAAAAATGATGCCGTGGGCGGTCCAGCTGGCAAATATCTGGTCAACAACGAAGGCCAGGTCATGTATCTGGTTGATCCGGGTATCAACGGCACCTACAACAAACGCCCTGACGGTTCGGAAGTGAAGAAATACGATGCACCGAAAGCCGTGCTGATGTCCTACATCATTAAAGGCATACTGGATCAGCAATTGCCATGGACGTTAGTACTGTTCGGCGTCATGATCGCCCTGGTGTTGGAAATGGCTGGCATTCCATCGCTCGCATTTGCAGTTGGTGTGTATTTACCGCTGTCGTCTTCTGCGCCCTTATTCATAGGCGGCATGATACGCTGGCTGGTGGACAGACGTAACAGCAAACTGGATCAGTATAAAGATCTGAATGAAGAAGAAATGCAGGCTGCTGGTGACCGCAGTTCCGGCGTCTTGCTGTCATCCGGCTATATTGCAGGTGGGGCTTTGGCAGGTATCGTGATCGCCTTTACCGCCGGCATTCTGACTGACTTCGATAAAACCATCGGTGACTGGGCGACTGCCCATAACCCTTTCTTCAATGGCCCGAATGCCGATGCCTTATCCCTGCTGCCTTATCTGGTCATTGCCGGGATACTGTATTGGGTTGCCAGAGAAAAGAATAGCGCCCGCAGCTAAACCGCTGGCTAAGACTAATCCGGTCCTATGAACGTGGCTGGCGAATCCCTTGATTCGTCAGCCATTTTCTTTTCATTAGCTTATGTCGCCACTTGACGCAGCCTTTACAATAGCGGCAGTTTACAAAAACAGGAATATAAAATGACACAACACAGTGTGGTGGATTGCCGTAATCAGGCGGTAGGCTTGGGTGACATCGTGAAAGTGATACAACTCAGCCCGGACTTCATCGCGAGTTTCCCGGAAGAGGAACAGATTTTGATTTCTTCCATGATAGGAAATTTTTTCAAAGTCGTTGCTTTGGATGAAGATGGCTATCCCTGCGTGATGCGGGAATGGCACGATGAGCGCGGTAACCCGCAATCCCATGTGATTGCACTCGACTCTGAAGACATGGAAAAAGTCTGATCACCGAGAACGCGGCTATCACGGCGATGACGCTGGCTAGAACTGAGTACAGGACAGCATACCCAGTTTTAGCCTGAAGCAAGATCTTGCGTCTGCACCTGAAAAGCCTGGCCGGTACTGCATGAGAAATACCTGCGTGTATGCACTGCAGTCAGGTGTGATTTCCCAGGTTGCATTTCATTTGCCCAAGTTCTTCTGCAACAAGGGCCGAGCCAAATCATCCAGCGCCATCATCTCCTGCAATATACGGCCAGTCCTTATATTCGCTGCATGGTAACGTTGAAATACCCGCCCATAGACGTCCATCAACACCAACTGATCAACGTGATCTGCGGGTTTAGGGGACTTCAGGCTGGGATCAAAAGCACGAAAACGTGTCAACACCTTATTGACCACATCTTCCCCACCTGTAAGCCAGACCCATCCAGGTTTATCTGCCTGCATCGCCTTAGCATAGGCTTGCATTTGAGGTACCTGATCAAATTCTGGGTTCACGGTAATGGACACTATCCGCAATTTTTTTCGATAAGCCGAAGGAATTTCCTTTTGCATCTGAAGCAGGTCTATCGTATCAGCAGGACATACTGAAGAACACGCTGTGTACATAAAATGTAGCAAGACCGTCTCGCCACGCAGGCTTTCCGGCTTAAACTCCTTACCTTCCCGGTCAGTCAATACAAAAGGTTCCATTGCGTGCAGAGTGGGATCATCGACTGCCGGAGGCTGCAAAGCCATGTCGATGCTGGCAGCGGCCGATGCACGCACTTCCCTGTCAACTCCGAATAACATGCTGCCTATCCCAGACGAGAGTGTGACCAATTTAAATATCACGCCAAGTATCACCACTGCCAATACCGTCAAGCCTATCCTTACCGGGCGTGACCAAGCAGGCGTATTTGCCCGGTCATTTAAAAAACTAAACATAGCATCAGACTCCAGAAAAAAGGCAGATGCTGAATGCTCAGTATCTGCCCGAATTCCTCACATTTAAATTACTGAACAACGAAAATTTGTTGTACCGGGCGGTTATAACTATCCGCCGTGAATAAGCCGACCGCATAACTACCGGGCGCTAAACCAGTTGTATTGATTGTGAGCTGCCCCGTACCATTCGTAACATATTGCCAGTTAGCAGTGCCTGTGACAGGGTAGTTCGCATTAGCGGAAAAGACACCCATCCAGTTCGTCATATTGACCTGATTGTTTGGAATGGTGTAATTCACCTTCAACGGCGTCCCTGCTTTCACCGTAGTGACTGGCAGACTGAGACTCCAGACCGCTGTTGGCAAAGAGTTCTGCGATGCAGCTGGAACAGTCACACCTATCACACCCGTGTTCAGCGCTCCGGGAACGGTGGTGTTCAGGTTCGCGTCCGCAAACAGATTGTTTGTTGGCAGCATCACCCATGGCGTCGCCGTTCCCGGCTTTTGCAATTGCCACAACAAACTGACCCGTCCATAACCCGCTGCGTTGTAATACTCCAGTTTAATGTCATACACCGTACCTGCAGTAAAACTGATAGGTGTCGCCGTCTGGTTGAAGGTGGTGCCGTGATACGTCCAGTTATTGATAACCTGATTTCCATTCACCCACAAACGGACGCCGTCATCAGAATAAGTACCCAGCAGGTAGTTCCCAGATACTTCAGGGCGGAATTTGCCGCTGTAACGCACCGAGAAAGTATATGCAGGCATACCACCCACACCACCATTTGGAAACTCACGGTCTACATTCTCAATACGCGTCACACTAGGGTTTCCAGTCAGCGTCATATTCGGAAAATAGTCAGCACGTAAGCCAGCGCCAGACAGATTGCTGACACCCGGTGTGTAGTTTTCCGGATAAAGCTGGCTCAGCGGAACCGTGGTGAAGGCTGAATTTTCAGGTGTCTGCCATTTCAGGATCATGGCACTCGCATTACCCGCGTTGTACGACTCCACCATGACAGGATAGAGCTCTCCTTTCGTCAGATAGACACCGGCGGAAGTATCGGTCGTCAAAGCGCGGTTACTCCAATTCTCCAGTATGACCTGATTGGCCAAAGTGACACGTGTGCCATCGGCTGCTACGGTAGAGAAACGATAGCGCCCTGTCGTGCTTGCCTGCAGATAGCCATTCCAGCGTACCGAGTAGTTGTTCACACCAACACTCAGGCTAGGATACAGCGTACCCCAACTGAAGTTCAGCGCATCATTACGAACCATCATCGGCGTACCGGCGAATGCCTGAGTATTCGCAAAGTAGGATCCGGTCAATCCTATGCCCGTGCCAATTACAGGATTAGTTGTATCTGTCAATGGTGCAGGCAGCACTCCCAGACCTGCCGGATCACTCCAGAGTTGAGTAACAGGAACAGGAACAAAGCTGGTGTCTTCTGGCGTTTTCCAAAACAGCTTCGCCATAGAACCAAGCTGCCCATTGAAATACTCTATCGTGATCGGATAACTTTGTCCCGCCACCATGGTAATGCTGACATCGTTATTCTGCGGCCAGTGATATCCCCAATTGTTAATGATCAAAGCCTTAGTATTACCAAAGTACACGCGAATTCCATCATCTGACCATGTGCGTAAAGTAAAGGTACCGGAGACAGGCGCGATAATGCTACCGGTCCAACGCACACTAAAGTAGTCATGCGGCACACCGGGAGCAGGAGCAACAGCAGTAGATGGGTTCAGGTCGGTACGTCCCCAATCAAAATTAACCGCTTCGATACGACTGAAACGTACAGGGCCAGTCAAATAGTTGGCGTCGCCCGTTGAGTAGTAATTTCCGAGCAAACCATTGGTGGCTTCTGTGCCGCCAATCTGACGAACATAGGCTGCCAGCAAAGGGACATCCGAAGGATTAAATTTTACATTTTTAGTGTGTGCGAGAATCGCGGCCTCAATCGTCGGCGCAGAACCATCGTGCAGATAAGGCGCATTTTGCCAGGCATCGCGCAAGACAGGCGTATCAATGCCAGTCAAAGGTCCATTCAGACGCTTTCCTGCCGCAGCGTTAAGTGTGCCAACATCATGCAGCACCCCGGAAGCACTGTCTGTGAAATTACCACCAGAGTGACAAGACGCACACGATTGACGGAACAGATTACGGCCAGCCACACCATCGGCGGTGAGCTTGCCGTCCGCACCACGCCATGGGCTAGGAGCAAATTTCCCCAGAGACTGTAAATAGGCCGCCAGCGCATCCAGGTCAGGACTGAGACCAGCTTTGGAGTCTCCCAAAGGCTGACTGCGGGTACCCGTATTGAATTGCGCATCGCTCAACAAACCTTTGCCGCCAGCGAAACTGCGTATCTGCCCCTCGAAGTCTTGCACCTCATCAAAATTACCCGACCAGTGCATACGACCATTACCGTTACCAGCTCTGCCGTTCAGGGCTATGGTTTTCCGCAGACCTTCACCCAGTGAGCTGAAGTCCCAGGTACGTCCATCGCTTCCACCCTCGCTATGGCAGGTTGCACAACTCATGTAAGCCCCTTTTGCCAGACGCTGGTCTTTCGCGTCATGGAAAAGCTGCTTGCCCAACAATACCTGTGCAGACAAGGCTTCAGTAAGGATAGTTTTCACAGTTGCAGTAACAGTGATGCCGAAAACACCGTTCTTCGTTAATGGTGTGAGATCAATCACGCTGATCGTCCGGTCCATATAGTTTTGTACGAACAGTTTATTGCCATCGGGTGAAAGTGCCAACGACTGCGGCGCCAATCCTACGACGATGCGCTGCAATTCCAGCCCGGTATAGGCATTGACCACAACAACTTCACGACTACTTTCTAATGCGGCAAACAGATAGGCGCCACTTGGATGATAAACATCAGCTGTCGCAAGACCGCTGAATGCGTGATCAACCCGCGCTGCAAGGTTTTCCTGTAACAGCCCCAGATCAATTTTTGATGATGTGGCTCTGACCGTAGATGCAAAATCCAGTGCTTTACCATCACGCAAACCGCCGCGCTCAAGATTATCTTTCTTTGAAGGTAACCAGGCTGTTTTGCCATCAGGACTAATTGCTGCTGCGCCCAGATAATTCGGTACGCCACGTCCATCTCCATCTGCATTGGACGTATCGCTGCGCAACAGCTCTATTGTTTTCATCACAGACATGGCAGAAGTATCAAGAACAACTACCTCACCACCTGTTTTAGTGACATCAACCTGAAGAGTTCCTTCACCTGGCAATGCTGGTGTGACGAAACGCGAAACTAATAACTGTTTACTGTCTCCTGTTATGGCGATATGGCGTGGACTGTTACCGATGAATTGATTCGCGACTACAGCCTGGCTTGTAGCATTGTATTTAAGAACTTGTCCGGTTGCCTCCAGTGCCACATAGAACGCAGCCCCATCCGGCGAGAACACAATTCCATGCGGTTGCGAAGCAAACGGCAACGACAAGCTGCTGCTGACGACCAAGGTCGCAGGATTGATCACACTGATCGTAGCTGCGTCTTTGTTTGTCACATAGATGCGGCCATCGGCACTTCGGGCCAAAGCCCTTGGATTTGCGCCTACCGGAATTTCTTTAATCAGTTTATTAGTGATCGGGTCTATTACAGTGACAGAGTTGTTATCCGGATTGACTGTCCAGACCCGGTAAGCCTTGTTCGCCTGAGGCTCAATTATCGTTGCCATACTCGACACAGGTGCACTGGCGGTAGCGACGGAGGATACGGTCTGAATAAATGTGGTTCTGACTTCAATACCAGCCACGCCCTTCATCGTCAGCGTCACCAGATACACTCCCGGTGCCGCATAAACATGCGTGACAGGGGTGTTGGGACCCATCAAGCTAGGCGCGCTACCATCCCCAAAATCCCAGCTCACCTGAGCACTGGCATCGTTAATGGTTGCCGTGTAGCTGACAGATCCGCCAGCCTGAATAATCGGTGCAGAAATAGTCGCCGTCAGCTTTGGCAAATAGGGTGTAACCGGTGTAGGCGGCGCCTTGACGTTAGCGCCAATACTGACAATAACTGCTTTGGAAGGCACACCATTCGCATCAACTGTATAAAGCTGATAATAGCCTGGAGGCGCATTATTCGCATCAGGAACAGTCGCAGTTAATATGCTACCGTCTTGAGTAAAAGTGAGAGGTACATAACGTTGGCCTTGATGGAAACCATGTGTTGCCACGCCCATTCCAAGCAAAGCCATTTGCTTAATCGGAGCCGCAGCAGCCATACTGACCTGCACTTGCGCACCGTTCGCATAGGAAAGACCAGTAATCCCGCTCATGACTGGACGTGCAGCCCACTGTACTACGCCGTTGACCTTGGTGAACAGATAAGTTGGATAAAAAATTTCTGAATTATTATTAAACACCGGGCCAGGTGTGCCGCTGCCTGCCGTCATCACAGTACCATTCGTCAATAAGGCAGCGGTATTGTGATAAAGCCTCGCTCTGACTGAGGGAGCCATTACCTTCCAGGACTTATCATCGGGATTCCAAATTTCCGGATTGTAGACTGCGGTACCCAGATTAATTCCTTGCCCTGTTCCACCATGCACAAAAACCTTCCCATCCGGTAAAACCGTCGCATTCAGCATGCGGCGCGCATAACGCATAGGAGGTAACTCAGTTAACACTGGAGCGCCATTGCTGATATCAATGATCGTTGCCTTATTGCTGGCGTTATATCCGTCCAACACAAAATAGCCATTTCCGCCGACCTTTAAAATTTTTCCCGGCGCATACATCACCGCGGTACCTGGCGTACCGACATTCGGCGTCGTCGTGTTATCAGCAGCGGTTTTGAATGGGCCTGCAGAAGTAATTCCACCCTGCCCTTTATTCGCATTGGGATCGAGGTACCACATTTGTTCAGAGGACACGCCAAATACCAAACCGTTAGGTGCTACCCATGCCCGTGGATAAGCGCTACGCAAAAAATCCGGTCCAAACGCAAGGCGACTGTTTGCCCCCAGCAGACTACGCCAGGTGCCCGTACCAGGAACGGCAGGATTGGGCTCATAAATTTCCGGCGTCATGGATGACAAGCCAGCATTGATCGCACCCGCCGGATCGCCATATTGTCCTTCTGTATTCGGCACCATACCACCGACAGACAATTGCCGGCCGTCAGGCAAGGCGAGCATGGTCGAATACCAACGCTGGAACGCATAGGACGAAGTTTGCTTGACGCGCTTATTACTCGCAGGGTCAAAAATGATGGTCGCTTTAGCGGTTGCACCAAACGCACCTTCACCTTGTAACAAGCGACCATCTGGCATTAAGGAGCCTGTGCCGCAAAAACTGTCCGGGTTAACTGTGTCATCCCACACTGTATGTGCGTTCAAATCTGTTCCAACTGAGGGGTCCCATAAATCGAAAGTCTGGGCGGACAAAGAATCACCACGCGCTCCCCACCCAAGATATTTGCCGTTTGGTAGCTGAGCCAGATGAATTGCATTAATCGCCATCGGTAAGACAGGAGAAAACATGCCTTGCGTGTCAGCGTTTGCGGCTGGTGTTACGCCTGTCAAGGGATCAGGCTGTTGTGGAATCGTGACCCAATTGCTGGTCGCTGCGGCATTTACAACTTGATACGTGCCAACTGCAGCAAAACGTTCGGTCATTTTATCTACCGGCGCATCGGTACTTTTGCTACCGCCACTACAAGCAGCGATGAAAAATATAACGCCTGCAGTACTGACCGTAATCCGGAATCGCGTCTTCATGATTGCGTATACTGGGTCAGACAGAACAGGAGTTTTCCTGAGAGTAGTTTTTTTTCTGAAAGAGGCGATCATCGGGTATCTCCGGAATTAGATAGCACGGCAAGGAGGCATTCATAACGACAAAGCCATACGAAAATGTACGTGCGTCGGAATGGAAAGATGATCTGATAAAAGTTCCAGACTATGTGTTAATGATTGTCATTTTACAATTACATTTAAGAAATATTTGCCCACAAAATTCGTCGACTATTCCCTGAAACGACCTGAATTCACCATTGATTTTGGCTAACGAATATAGAGATGACATCGCATTACACGAAGTCAGCAATCGGGTATTCCAACCCAGCTGGCGAAACATGATCCTTGTAAGAGCATGATGTTGCGTGATCTCCATATGAATGAAGCGCTTATTGAGGGCGACGAAAAAAAATTCAGTCTGCGCCAAAGCAGACGAAGATCGTCGCAGCAAATCTGCTTGTTTTCTGATCCACTCAGGATCAGATTACAGTCGTGCTCACAACCAAAATGGAACTTCATCCCTAACAACATGCATCGAAAAAAATATCTGCTGCTTTAGCCCTTACGTATGCAGCTTGAACTTCGATCCGTTCGTTCCCGTATGGAAAATGCTTAAATAAACTCGACAATCATTTAATTATTTTCTACATTTTTTAAAACTCTTTCTGCCAGAATCGGCGTGCCGTACCCGAAAAACGGATTGCCACAAGTGATCCGGAATGTTTTTTCTGCTCGTTGAGTTGATAAGGAGTCTTACAATGAAATTCCGAAAAATGTACTGCTTAAGTTTGTTGTCTGTGTTTGCATTGAGCGGATGTGGCTGGATTAGCTCACCCAATGCGATGTCAGCCCCATCTGCAGTGTCAGCGGAATCTGGCGTTACGAGCAATACCACCGCAACTACTGCAGCCTTTCCCATGCCCACTGCTTTTGAATGTGCGTCGGCCACCTTCTTCTCCGCAATTGCTGCAACCTTTCCCGTGCCTGCCACTTTTGAATGTGTGTCTACCACCTTCCCGAACGGATTTGATGACTGGAATCAGACAGAATTTGTGAGTTGGGTCAAAAATGAAGGAAATCCTGCCTCCAGTTTGAACTATTACGTGCAAGGAAAATCATTTAACTTATTTTTCACTACTAATTCAGATAAATGGCTAAAGGTATTGAAATCCAATCGGCAGTTAATTTTTTCTGTAGACGTACTGACCAAGCAATTGAGCTTTTTACCGCCGGTCAAAGATGTTTTGCCCTTAATACTCGAGTTCCGGGATTATAAAAATCCACCTGCTCCTTATCCCTATGTGTCAGTACAAGCAGAGTTAGGCACCTTACAGGAGGAAGATGTACCAACATGGAAAACCATGCGCATATTTATCAATGACACTCGGTCCAAAACTTTACCTAAAGGCTGGGTAGGCTATGGTGCAGAAGATAAACAATACAAGCCGATACTCCCCCGTGGAAGAACTTTTGCGAATGTGATTGCAAATGCAGATCAGATTGTTGTGACAACCCAGAAAGCCGGTTTCCATCATCCAATGATGTATACGAATGTAAATATTGATAACGTAATGTTGGATATGGCGGTAACAGCTCAGTAAGCTGTGACAATTTCCAGTCTGGATAAAGTTTTTTCCCAAGATGGGAAAGTGAGCCATCTCAGAATCTGGCTCAGCAGATTTGGCTTAACTTCCCAGCAGATTGGCAGTAACAGCAGAACATAAGCAAAAAAGCAGACTAAGTCTGCTTTTTTGCTTTTTTGCTTTTTTGCTTTTAATGTCAGATGCTGTCAGCTAAGGTAACTGAATAATGACAGAGATGAAGCCTTTACAAATGACTGTTGTGCTGCCTGCAGCACCATTTGGTTCTGACTGAATTCCGAGATGGCTTTCACATAGTCGATATCCTGAATCTCGGACAAGGACTGTTTAAATGACACTCCTTTAGCATCACCCTCATTGTCAAGACCATCTATCTCTTTCAGACTACTACCCACCTGCGCCCGCGCGGTCAACACATTGCTGAGTGACTTGTCGACGTTATTATTTGCCTGCGTCAAGGCTTGTGTCAGTTCACTACGTGCTGCGGAGTTAGTTGCCGGTGTTTTGAGCGCATTAATCACATCCGTCACAGTTTCAAAAATATCCTGATTGCCAGGCTGAATCAGGATTTTATCTCCTGGGGCAGGCGCAGTCGGACTATTTTGCAGTGTCAGATTGATGCCATCAAAAGTCACATTCACTGGATTGGTATACGGTGTAGGAGGAACAATGGTGCCACCGGTGGTCTTATCAAAGACGGAAAAATTGGCCGCAGTATTATCAAACCTGACTTCGTAATTATGACCTGTAATATTTGCAGCAGTTAAAGGATCAACTGCTGCGCTGGCGCCAGTTTTTCCTACGTTAGAAGGATTCGGCAAAATATTGAATTGTGAATTCGAGGTACGGATATTGCCAAACACCTCCATGCCTGGCGCGCTCAAAGGTAACTGGCGTGCCGAATCTGCTTGCAAATAACGCTGTCCCTGGTCACCGACATAACTGGCACCAGTGATGGACTTGGTAAATGGCGCCGTGGTAGTAGAAAATCCTGAAAACAGGTAATTCCCTGTTCCATCGGTCGCATTCGCAGAGCTGATCATCTGATCCAGATTACTTTGCAATTGCTGTGCGACGTAAGTACGGTCCGCATCACTCAGCACACCATTGCCGGCCTGAACAATCAAGGTCTTGATACTATGCAAATTATCAGTGACCGTCCCTAACACGCCATCAGTTACGCTGAGTAAATTTTTTGCATTCTGGCGATTGACTGCGAATTGATCATTAATCGCATCAGCCTGAGTGATGACCAGTGCACGCGCAGAACCGATAGGATCATCAGCTGGCGTCAGCACTTTTCTGCCTGAAGAAATCTGCTGCTGGAGTTTGTTCATATTGGACTGAAGGTCACCAATACGGCTACTGCCAGTTTCATAGATGGTGTTGGTACTGATACGCATGATTACCTCTATCTACCCAGCGTCAGCAAGGCATCAAATAATTGGCTCGCTATCTGCATTAACTTGCCTGCAGCCTGATAAGCCTGTTGATAACGCAACAAATTAGCAGCTTCCTCATCCAAATTGACGCCGGATTCACTTTGCTGGGCAGCCACTGCCTGCGACAACATTTTAGTTTCAGAGGCGCTGGTTACTTGTAATTCGGCTGTTTTATTGCCGACCAGACTAACGAATTGCGCATATGCACCTTGTATTGTCGTGGTATTTCCTGCCAAGACATTCTTAGTCTGTATAGTCGCTAAGGCAAGTGCATTGCGATTGTCGCCGGTGCCATTTGTGTTCGGTGCGATATTGAACACATCACCATTTGCGGGGCTACCTGTCACTGTGAAACTGGAACCACCAAAGCTGATTGTTGAACCAGCGGTAAAAGGAATATTACTGCCAGCCGGATAGGTCGTGACCGAGCTCCCGTTCGTGACGGTCACATTCGCTGTCGCGGGAAATCCACTCAAGGTGTTGGTAGCGGAATTAAACGTCAATTTAGTCGATGCAACCGGAGTTGAAGCGGCCAGGCTGAACTGATCACCATTGCTGGGTGCTGCTGCACCATTTTTAATGGAAAAACTCATTCCTGCTACGCTGATCTGCGCACCGCTGGTATAAGGCACAGTTGCAGGCGGTGGGTAATTTGTTGTGACCCCGGCGTTGGTGACTGAAACGATCTGCCCGGCGGGAAAGCCCGTCAAGGAGCCGCCTGAATAGGTTAAAGTCACAGGAGGCGTCAGCGTACTCGCTTTAAACGAATCATTCGTTTTGACCAGACCAATCGTCGCTGTAGCCGAAGTGGACGCTGACGCCGCCAGCGAATCAAAATTACCGGAAGAAATTTTTCCAGAGCCGGTATTTGTGGTGGGAGCGCTACTGTTGACCGGGGACGCAACCGCCAGCTTATTCGGATCACTGATGGCTACTGTCAGACTGTTTGCCGCATTGGAAGTAGGCTTAATCAGAAATTCGTCGCCAGCCGCTGGCTGCGCAGCTGGTGGCTGCGGGAACTCCATACTGACGCCATCCACCACGACAGGCTGTGAAGTCGAATTCGTCACCTGACCATCACTGAGCCTGGTCACTTTATAGGTACCCGGAGCGGTGATTTGCAGACGGTAATCACTGGTACTCAGTGCAGACGCATCCACAATTTTCGAGGTTACCAGCGCCTGGGTAGTGTTGCCTGCGCCCGGTATATTCACAGGTTGAGCGATGTTGAAGAAATTACCGCCCATTTGACCATTCAAATCCTGGCCTAAGGCATGTTGCTGATTAAAGGTAGACGCGATACTGACCGCTACCCGACCGATTGCACTTTGTGCCGGGTCCAGGGTGTTGGCACGAAAATCAAACAAGCCACCCAATTTACCGCCGGGCAAACCGTTTTCAGGAATAAGTGTCACATTACCGTTCGATGTATATGCCACTTCAGACCGGTTAGGATCAGTAGGCGACACACTGACCTGCAACTGATTGACTGTACCGCCAAGTACAATCGGTTGACCGTTACCGATAAACACATTGTATTTATTATCTTGCGGTACCACTGTCACTTTGGTCAGCTTGGATAATTCGGTGACCAATAAGTCACGCTGATCCAGCAAATCATTCGGCGGCGAGCCCGTTGTACTTTGCGATTTCGCTATCGTATCGTTCAATGCTGCTAATTGGGTGGAATAAGCATTGATTGCACTCACTGCGCCGGCGATTTCGCCATTGACGTCAGTACGAATCTGATCCATGCGGCCCTGCAAACTGGTGAAGCGATTGGCAAGCGCCTGACCATTTGAAATCACTGCCTGACGCGCAGCAGCGCCAGCTGTGCCATTCGGGCTGCTGGATAAATTCTGTACCGACTTGAAAAAATCTTGTAAGGCTGGCGTCACACCCGCAGTAGGATCAGCAATCAGATTATTGATCTGCTGAATCTGTTTGGAATAAGCATTCACCTGGTTCAGCGAAGTTTGGGACGAATTGACCTGCTGACCGATGAACTGATTGTACTGGCGCTGAATCTGGCTGATCGACACGCCCTGCCCAACAAAAGACCCGCCCAGATTCTGGGGCGCGTTCGCCGTTTGCACCAGAACCTGGCGGTTATATCCAGGAGTTGACGAGTTGGCAATATTATGACCGGTGGTAGTAATCCCCATTTGGGCCGCTGCCAGAGCGCTTTGCCCTATGTTCAGAACATTCGTTCCCATAATTCAACCTATTGAGTTGTGCCACGCCTTTACACGTCATCACCCTTGTTTTCGGAGAATTTCTGAAAAACTTTAATGAGGGAAATATATTGCATCAGGGCCTGGTGATAGCCTGTCGCTTATCTGCCACAGCCAGTCTATGCGCCAGATCCCTGTGATGGCGATGAAGTGAAAATATTGTGTTTTATTAAAATTTAACGACCAAATCACACTGACAGATTTTGCTTAATGATACGGGTCAGCTTATTGGCATAGTTCGGGTCAGTTGCATAACCGGCTTTTTGCAGGCCCTGTGCAAAAGCGCTTGCATCTTTCGCATTGGCGATCACATTTTCATAGCGTGGATTTTGCGTCAGCAGTTTAGCGTAATCCTTAAACGCATCCGCATAAGTATCATAGGCTTTGAATTTCTCGACACGGCGCTGCGCCACGCCGTTGATATACTCAGTCGTCACGGCATCAACAGTTTTACCCTTCCAGCTGCTGGTTGCCTTAACACCAAAGATGTTATGAGAGGTACTGCCATCCACAGTCTTGATTTCGCGCTTACCCCAGCCACTTTCCAGCGCGGCTTGTCCCAGCATGAACTTGGCCGGAATGCCGGTTGCTTTACTGGCTTCTTCGGCATGTGCTGTCAGTTTTTGTTGGAATTCACGGACATGTGCAGGACCTGAAAAACCACTCTTCACATCTGGAACCGGTTGCTGTTCGAATTTCAGATTATCCAGGTAGCGATTAATGCCCTGGGAGGCAAAAGCCTGTGGCGCACTGGCATTTTCCGGCTGTATCGCCTGTGCCACTGCATTATTGGTGAGCTGCCTGACTAAGGCATCCGCAAGGCCTATCCCCTTATTCGCCATCGACTGCGATAACTGCTGATCCAGCATAGAGGTATAAGTACGCGTCTGCTCGCTATCAAATGGCCCGTCCTGCCCGCCTGCCTGACGCATAGACTTAAGCATCATGTTCATGAACAGAGCCTCGAACTGTTTGGCAGCCGCCTTCACCGACTCCGGAGAATTATCTTTTGCCGATTGCTTCAGACTGTCCAGGCTACGGGTATCAAACGCCAGCCGGTTTTCGGGAATTTCAGCACGTCCTAACATGGCGGGTCCTTAAATAATTTCCAGTTCAGCACGCAATGCACCTGAAGCCTTCATCGCCTGTAAAATCGCCAGCAAATCCTGAGGTGTGGCGCCGATAGAATTGAGCGCTTTTACCACATCGGTCAGCGAGGCTCCGGCTTTCAACATCATCAATTGGCCGGCATCCTTAGTGATACTGATATTTGAATTCCCCGTCGCCACCGTCTGACCACCTGCCAAGGCATTCGGCTGACTGACGGCATTGTCTGTATTGACCACCACTGACAAATTACCATGCGCAACAGCGCAGGTTTCGAGACTAACCGCCTGATTCATCACGATAGAACCGGTACGGGCATTGAGTATGACTTTTGCCACCATCGGTGCAGGCGTCACATCCAGGCTCTCGAGGTTACCCAGAAACGCGACGCGCTGATCAGGATTCGCGGGTGCTTTAACCTGTATCACCCTGCCATCCAGCGCTGCCGCAGTATCGGCACCAAAGCGACGGTTAATCGCATCCACCACCCGGCTGGCAGTCGAAAAATCCGAATTATTCAACTCCAGCTGCACCGTATTGCCGTTCGCGACCGGACTAGGTACAGCGCGTTCCACAGTCGCACCACCAGAGATACGGCCTACACTCAAATGATTGACCTGCGCCTTACTGCCATTGGCAGAAGCACCAACGCCGCCGACCAGCACGTTACCTTGTGCCATCGCATAAATCTGACCATCTGCGCCTTTGAGTGGCGTCATCAGCAAAGTGCCGCCGCGCAGACTTTTTGCGTTCCCCATCGACGACACCGTGATATCCAGCGCCTGCCCTGGCTGAGCAAATGGTGGCAGGCTGGTGGTGACCATCACCGCAGCGACGTTCTTTAACTGTAACGTCGAGCCGACCGGCAAGGCCACGCCCATTTGCTGCAACATGCTGACGATACTCTGCACAGTAAACGGCGTCTGTGTCGTCTGATCACCACTGCCATCCAGACCCACCACGATTCCATAGCCCAGCAATTGATTCTGACGCACACCCTGGATGCCCGCCATGTCCTTGAGTCGCTCTGCGCGCACCGGCAAGCTCGTCAGCGCACACAGCGATACCAATAAAGCGCCGCACAGAGCGGAAGAAATCAAGCGCGGAAGGAAGGAAAATCCGGTTTTCATAGCCAACTTTCAACTCCCTTACATAGGGAGAAAACTCAGGAACAGACGACCCAACATAGAATTCATTTCGGTCGCGTCTATGCGTGTATTCGAGCGGTACTCAAAGCGCGCATCGGCTACCTGAGTCGATGCCACGACATTGCCTGCCGCAATGGTGGTGGGATTCACAACGCCAGAAAAACGCACAAACTCCGCACCCTTATCGAAGGCCAGTTGCTTCTCGCCACTGACCAGCAAATTCCCATTCGGCAGTACATCGATCACGGTGACTGCTATCGTGCCGGTAAAACTGTTGCTGGCGGTTTCTGCGCCTTTTTCATCGAATTTGGAACTGCCATTCGTGTTGACCGAACCACGCGAAGTGGTTGCCGCATTCAAGCCAAACAAATTTGGCGTTGCCAGTGCCAGGCTGGAGGATTTACTGTTGGAATTCGCGCTTGCTTTGGCAGCAGAGGTTTTCTCTGCAATCGTGATAGTCAGGGTATCGCCTACCATTCTGGCTTTGGCATCTTCATACAAGGGTCGATAGCTGGCACTCTGAAAAATTGCACCATTCGCTTCACGTAAAGGCTTGGCGGACTGTGAAGGCAGACTCATAGGCTGATGCACAATTGGCGCTGGCGCACCGGCACAGGCAGATAGCAAGACTACACTCAGAAGACAAACCCGGTTCGCGAATTTCATGATCAACTCCTCAATGCTTACAACTGCGACAGTTTTTGCAACATCTGATCCGATGTCGTGATGGCTTTACTATTGATCTCGTAAGCGCGCTGCGTCTGTATCATGTTGACCAACTCTTCTGCGACGTTGACGTTAGAAGTCTCAACATAATTCTGCAGTAACAGACCAGCACCATTGGTGCCGGGGGCATTGGTACCCGGATTACCTGAGGCTGCGGTCTCTACATACAGATTTTCGCCCAGTGCCTGCAAGCCAGTTGGATTGATGAATGTAGCGAGCTGGATAGAGCCCACCTGGACCGGCGCAGTGGAACCCGGCTGCGTGACCGAGACCGTTCCATCGCGACCGACAGTAATTGACTGTGCATTGGCGGGTATCGTGATCGCAGGCTGTATCACAAAACCGCTGGAAGTAACCAACTGCCCCTGATTATCCATCTGAAACGAGCCATCTCTGGTATAAGCCGTCGCACCATCGGGCAGCAATACCTGAAAGAAGCCCGCTCCCTGTATCGCCAGATCCTTGCTATTGCCGGTTTGCTGGAGATTACCCTGTGTGAAAATTTTCTCAGTTGCGACCGGACGCACACCAGTTCCCAGCTGTAAGCCAGAAGGTAACTGCGTCTGCTGCGAACTTTGTGCACCGGGCTGACGTATGGTCTGATACAGCAAATCCTCAAACACGGCGCGTGAACGTTTAAAACCGGTCGTACTGACATTGGCCAGATTATTGGTAATCACATCCATCTGGGTCTGCTGCGAATCCAGACCTGTTTTCGCAATCCATAAAGACCGAATCATACATTTCTCCTGCGCGCCGTTACGGCACAATTAAGCTGGGAATTTTTGAGACTATTGTGCACTGGTATGCATCAACTCAAACTGAGGATCTGACTGGCTTTTGTCTCGTTATTCTCCGCATTCTGCAAAAGCTTCATCTGCATTTCGAACTGCCGCGCCAGATTAATCATGGTGACCATCGATTCCACCACGTTGACATTGCTGTTTTCCAGCATGCCACCAGCTACACCTACCGCCGGATCAGCATCCGGCACAGTGCCATCTTTGGTGCGAAATAAACCATCATCGGCTCGCACCAGATTATCTTCCGGAGGATTGACCAGTTTGAGTCGCCCTACTACCTGTACTGCGTTCGGCCGATTACCAGTTGGCACCGTAGACACCGTACCGTCTTTGGCAATGGCAATCGAGACATCCGGCGGTATCGTGATAGGACCACCATCGCCCAGCACATTCTGGCCGTTCTGAGTTTGCAGTACGCCATTTTCACTGAGCTTCAGACTGCCAGCGCGAGTGTAAGCTTCGCTGCCATCCGGGCGCTCCACCACCAGCCAGCCCTTGCCCTGTACCGCCACATCCAATTCACGCCCGGTGATTTGCATCGCACCGGTCGTAAAGTCTGCACCGACTGTGGAATCCACGACAAACGCACGGGTAGGAATTTCTGCGTTTTGTACCGGCACAGCACGGAAGGAATCGAGCTGCGCACGAAAGCCGTTGGTGGTTGCGTTCGCCAGATTATGTGAATTGGTCGCCTGCTGTTCGAGAATATGCTTTGCTCCCGTCATCGCGGTATAGACTAATCGGTCCATGATCTGCTCCTGTTCATACTGGTCGAACGCATTTCATCATCCCCTATTCATTAACGGAGATTGACGATGGTCTGCAAGACCTGATCCTGCGTTTTAATGGTTTGCGCATTGGCCTGATACACACGCTGGGCGGTAATCATACTCACCAACTCACCGGTAAGATCAGTATTGGAATCCTCTGTTGCCGACGCAGTCAGCGCACCCAGGTTACCCGAGTTAGGCGGCCCCACCAAAGACTGACCGGATGCCGACGTCTCCGCCCATTGGTTATCACCCAGAGATTGCAAGCCATTTGAATTCGTAAAACTGGCTAATACCACCTGACCCAGAACTTTAGTCTGACCATTGGTGTAACTGCCCACGATGGTACCGTCCTTGGAGGTATTGAATTTGGACAGTTTGCCTGAAGTGAAACCGTCTTGTTTCATACTGCTGACACTGAAGTCAGAACCGAACTGAGTGGAATTGGTATAGTCAAAACGGATGTCTGCCGTGGTATTAATCGGCGTCACAGCGCCTGATGCTACCGGCACCCTGAAATGCAAGGCGCGCGGATCGGTTGGTGCATGAGGAGGATTTGCGCCAATCAATTTACCCATATTATCGAAGGCAAGCTTACCTATCGGTGTAGCTGGATTTGCCGGCGGAGTTAACACTCCTGCAGCATCAAACCGGTTCCCGTCTACGGTCGAGAACACATTCCATTCAATCGAACCGGCAACCGCTGGCGGTGTTGTAACAGGATCGATACGCACATAATAGGTTTGCACTACATGCGAGTTACCCAGACTATCGAACACTGTGACCGAGGTGGATTTATTGTACGAGGTCGGATCAGTCGGCGAGAAAGCAATTGGCGTAATGACAGGAGGAATAGTGACAGGCTTTTGCGTACCAGGTACATATTCACGCGAATCCAGGTTCATCACACCGCTGATTTTAGAAGTCTGGGCTGGCGCAATATCAGCAGTATTGATATTGATCGGAGCCGCAGAACCCGTCGACAAAACACCATTCGAATCAGCGATATAACCCGTCAGATGCGCGCCTTGTGCATTCACGATATCGCCATTTTTATCTAACTGAAACTGACCATTACGGGAGTAAGTGACCGCGCCATTGGTACTAAGCCGGAAGAAGCCGTTACCGTTAATCGCTATATCCAGCGGATTATTAGTGGAACTGATATTCCCCTGCGTGAATTGCTGGGCAATGGTCGATACCTTGACGCCAATCCCAACTGCATTGGCCGATGCACCGCTCAGCGAGTTCGCATAGACGTCGGCAAACTGCACCTGGGCCTGTTTGAAACCGACCGTATTGGCATTAGAAATATTATTACCGATCACGTCCAGGGACTTGGACGCCGCATTCAAACCACTTAAGCCTTGCTGAAAACCCATGATATCTCTCCTTAATTTAGCCGTGACCTGGACTATCCAGCGGACTTAATAAATCTGCCTTACATCGTTCATACCAACTTGACCAACACCCGAAACGGTCAGCTTGACCCCTTGCGCACCAGCCGTAACACTATTAACCACACCAAAACACAAAGACGTCACATCCAACTTTTTATTTCCTGCGGTGGCGGCAACTTCATACTGATAATTCCCGTTAGGCAGTGTGGTACCGGCATCATTTTTGCCATCCCAGGTCATATTATTTAAACCTGCTGGCAATGCCCCGAGTGCTATCGTACGCACCACAGCACCGGACTGATCTTTGATCACCAGACTGGCTTTGTCTGCCGCCTGTGGCATATCCAAGGCATACACAGATTTACCATCCTGTAATGCGATATTGCTACCCGGCGTAATTACGCCATGACCTATCATATTGGCGGCCTGCAGACTCTGACTGGCCACATAATTGGAATTCATAGCCGCCATCGAAGCATTCAGTTTTTCTATTCCTGTCACCGTGGATAGCTGCGCCATCTGGCTGGTCACCTGCGCGTTATCCATAGGATTCAAGGGATCCTGATTTTTCATCTGCGTCACCAGCAGCGTCATAAAGCGATCCTGCGCATCCTGGGTAGAGTTTTTTGTTTTGCTATTGGAACCATTCATCGCAGTCAGCAAAGTCTGGTCAACTGTATTTCCTGTATTTCCCGTATTGATCGTAGCCATGTCAGATCACTCCCCGTCTTACTGACCCAAGGTCAAAGTTTTTAACAGCATCGTCTTTGCTGCATTCATTGTTTCCACATTCGTCTGATAGGATCTGGACGCGGAAATCATATTCACCATTTCCTCCACCACATTCACATTCGGCATCGCGACATAGCCCTTTTCATCTGCCATAGGATGCTTAGGATCGTAGTGCAGCTTGGGTGCGGTCGCATCTTCCACCACCTCCTTCACACGCACCGCAGTGGCCGGTGTGCCCTCCACAGGAACGGCACTGAACACCACCTGCTTGGCTTTGTAAGGCTGACCATTGGAGCTGGTCACACTATCGGCATTGGCGAGGTTACTCGACACCACATTCAGACGCTGTGACTGCGCGCTCATCGCAGAACCAGCCACGTTAAACACATTAAATAGCGACATGATTATTGCCCCTGTATCGCCGCAAGCATATTGCGGATCTGCATATTGATCATGGTGATACTGGCCTCGTAGCGCACCGCGTTATCGGTGAATGCATTACGTTCAGCATCCATATCCACCGTATTTCCATCGATATTGCCCTGCCCGTTGCCGCGATACAGCGTCGGCGCCTCACCCAGACTATTTTTCAGACCCAGATGACGTGCATCGGTACGCTCAACCACCGGCGCCTTCTGATTCGCATTCAGATGCAGTGCATTGGTCAGCGTTGAAGCAAAATCGATATCCTTCGCCTTGTAATTCGGCGTATCCGCATTGGCGATATTGGAGGCCAGCAATTGCTGGCGCTGACCGCGCAGGGAAAGCGCTGTTTCATGGAAGCGCATGAACTCATCTAACTTATTCACCACCGGATCCTCCTGTGACAGCGCATATACGCTACTAATGACGGTTTCTGATACTTCCCATCATAGGACGCGCAGCACAAGTCCAATCCCCAAAGCAAAAGGGGGAAAACCCGCTTATTCATCAATTCGGAAATCCTGGCCCGTCCTACAATGCGTGTTATCCAAACCCACACCCAAGATCATGGATACGCTTTTTTTACGCCCCATCCTGCTGGCAATCAGCTGCAGCGCTATGTTTAGCCTGCCCGCTTATGCTCAGATTCAGGCTCAGGTTCAGGGAGCTGAACCAGCTGCCAGTCAGAGTCATGCCGAGCTCAAAAAAGTCGCTGCGAATTTTTTACAGCAAATGGCCAGTAACCAGCCGGGTGAAGTCAAAATCAATGTAAACGAAGCAGATAGCCGCCTGAATCTGGCGGCCTGTCAGGATATGACTGCGTTTCTGCCACCGGGCAGCAAGCCCTGGGGGAAAATCTCGGTCGGCATACGCTGTAATGCGCCAAAAACCTGGCAAATTTATCTGCAAGCCCAGGTTCAGGTCACCAGCGATTACTATGTTGCGGCCAAATCTTTGCAAATTGGACAGGTACTCAGCCTCGATGATTTAAGTAAAGTCAGAGGGGAAGTCTCTTCCCTGCCAGCCGGAGTTATCATGTCGCCGGAACAGGCGATAGGGAAATCGCTGAGTATGTCACTGGCGTCCGGCAGCCTGTTGCGCATGGATATATTGAAAAGTCCGTCCGTAGTACAGCAAGGCCAGACCGTACGCATCGTGAGTCAGGGGCCGGGTTTTCAGGTCGCGACTGAGGGTCAGTCGCTGAGCAATTCGGCCGATGGGCAAACGGCGAAAGCAAGAACTAATTCAGGACAAACCGTGAGTGGCATCGCCAGAGCTGGCGGAATCATTGAAATTAACTACTAAATATTGAAATTTGATAGATTTTTATATTTTTTATAAATTTTCTCTCCAGAATTAAAGTTTAAAAAGAGATAGCCGATAACCGGATTGTAGAAGTAGATCAGTCCGACTATCGAGGGTATCGCTGTGAAAATTAATGACACACTAAATAAAACTGCCGGGCTCCCAGTGAGTCCGCAGCAGGCACGAACAGACAGAGCGCCGGATAAAGCAGTCAACAATACGCCGTCGCCTTCGATTAACGTGCAGATCTCTTCGCTCTCAACACAATTGCAAGCCATGCAGGGTACGCAAGCGAGCAATGCCGTGTTTGAAGCGAAGAAAGTCGAAGAAATTAAATTGGCTATTTCTGAGGGACGCTTTCAGGTCAACTCAGAAAAAGTGGCTGATGGACTTTTGGAGACGGTTAAGGATCTGCTTAACTCCAGAAAACGATAGACATGAGTACGACAAGCGCAACAGACTCCAGCATCCTGCAATGTGTCAAAGATGAGACCCTCGCCATGACGGCGCTGGCGACATTACTGAAATCTGAACAGGACGCGCTTGTCGACGACAATTTGCATACGCTGAACGAGGTTGTTGCCAGCAAAACCGAATTGGTACGTAAAATCAATGAGCTGGAGCGCCTGCGCTTAAGCTGCCTCAGCAATGCAGGCTATGAGCAAACGCTGGATGGCATGGAACAGCACCTGAATGCCAGTCCCGCAGAAGCACGTCTGGCCTGGCAGGAATTACTGAGTATCTCTGAAAAAGCCAAAGAGTTTAATCATACGAATGGCTTACTCATCAGTAGAAAGCTATCGCAAAATCAGGCGGCGCTGGGTGTGTTCCAACAAGGAAGCGCTACTGCTGCCTTATATGGTCCGAACGGACAATCCAGCATACAAGCCATGCCAGTGAAAGGCGTCATCGTACGTTGAACCCGGCCTGCAAACGCCGATACGCTGAGCTGAGCTGATATCATCATAAAAAAAGCACGCTAAGCGTGCTTTTTTGCATTAAGTTCATCTGCATACAAACAGGCAGATCGACAAACCCCCATCAAGGTACCGGCACCTCGATCACAGGTTCAGGCAAAACCGACAAGACCGTGACGGTCACGCGGCGGTTACGCGCCCTGCCCTCAGGTGTGTCGTTCAGGTCGACCGGCAATTTGGCCCCTTGTCCGACGGCAGTGACACGCAACTCATCGACCCCGTTTTCGGTGAGCAAACGCGCCACTGTACTGGCGCGTACCGCTGACAATTCCCAGTTGGACGGAAATACAGGATTTCGGATAGGCAGATTATCGGTATGCCCTTCAACTTGTATCGCATGATTATCCAGTTTAAGCACCGATGCAATTGCAATCAGGGCCTGTATCGAATCGGTATTCAGCTTTGCCTCGCCCGGAGGGAATAACAGGCTGGCATTAATTTCTATGGTGACGCCGCGGCTGGTCTGCGACACCTTGACCTTGCCTTCGCGCACCAGCGGTTCCAGCACAGCCATGATGTTAGTCGCGACACCGGTCATTTTTTCCCGCTCTTTACGTAAAGCTTCATGCGAACGGTTTTTCATCACCGGCAGCGTATCCAGCCTGACCACTGGCGGAACCACCACAGGCTGCACCGCATTACTATTGGAGGAATTACTGAAAGCACCGGTCAGCGAGTTAGACAGCACGCGATACTTACCTTCATTGACTGAGGAGATCGCATACATCACCACAAAAAAGGCGAACAGCAAGGTAATGAAGTCAGCATACGACACCAGCCAACGCTCATGATTTTCCGGCTCTTCCTGATATCGTCTACGTGCCATGATGGGACATCATCAATGATTGGCAACCCGCTCTTCGATCACGCGCGGGCTGTCGCCGGTTGCGATGCTGAAGAAGATATCGGCCAGCATTTCGCGTCGTGTGACTTCACGCGCAATGATCTCTTTTAATTTATGCCCGACTGGCAGGAAAAACAGATTGGCCAGTCCGACACCATAAATCGTCGCGACGAAGGCGACCGCAATACCGCCGCCCAGGCGCGCCGGATCGGACAGATTTTCCATCACATGAATCAGGCCCAGCACCGCGCCCAGGATGCCTATGGTCGGTGAATAGCCACCAGCCGAATCCCAGATGCGCGCTGCCTGGCGCTGCTCCATCTCGTACAGGGAAATATCGACATCCAGAATTTCTTTCAGACGCACCGGATCGACGCCATCGATCACCAGTCGCAAGCCCTTATTGATGAAGGGATCATCCGACTTACTCATATAGCGCTCCAGGCTCAGAAAGCCCTCGCGACGCGCGATCAGACTCCAGTTCAAGGCGTCCTGAATATTTTTACGACTGGTATCCGGTGGTTCACTGATCACCCAGCGCAACATGCGCAAGCCGCGCCTGAAGGTCGCCATGCGGCTTTGCAACAGCACCGCACCCAGAGTGCCGATAAAGACAATGACAAAAGCGGACGGCTGCAGCAGCGAAGATAACTTCCCACCTTCCATCAGCTGGCCAGCTCCTATCCCGACCATTACCAGGATAATTCCTGCTACGCTAGCCCAGTCCACGCCTTCTCCCTCAGATAAGCACGCAGACGTGCGACTGCCTGACTATGTAATTGCGAGACACGGGATTCTGATACCCCCATGACCGCGCCAATTTCTTTCAGATTCAGTTCCTGCTCGTAGTACAAACCCATGAGCAGCTTTTCACGTTCGGGCAGACTGTCAATTGCGCCGATCACCGCATCGCGGAAGTCATCATTCAGCAAGTCCTGCAAAGGATCACCGGAACTGTCCGAACAATAATGATCGAGGAAGTGTTCCTTGGTTTCAGAGTCGTGAAAATCTTCGTAATACACCAGTTGATGACCACCGCTGTCACCCAGCACATCCTGATATTCAGACAGACTGAGTTTGAGCGATTTCGCGACTTCGGTTTCGGTCGGTGGCCGCCCCAGCTTTTGCTGCAGGGAGCTCATAGCGCTCTCGATTTTGCGCATATTCTGGCGTACCCCACGCGGCAGCCAGTCGGTATTGCGCAATTCGTCCAGCATGGCACCGCGTATGCGTTGCACGGCATAGGTTTCGAATTGTGCGCCATGGGTATCTTCGTAGCGGTTGACCGCATCCAGCAAGCCTATCATGCCGGCCTGCACCAGATCATCCACTTCCACGCTGGGCGGCAGGCGTGCCTTTAACTGGTAAGCGAGTCGCTTGACCAGAGGCACGTGCTCCTTGAGCAGATAGCTTTTGTCTGATTTTCCGCTAGCGGTGTACATAGTTATCACATTCCGAGGCCCACACTCAGCTCAGATTGACCTTCCAGCGCCAGGCTGGAGCGCGCGGTCGAAGCCAGACGCTCTGCCAGACGGGAGAACGCCAGTGCTGCGCGTGCTTTCGGAAAGGCATCAATCACTGATTGTCCCAAGTGTGCGGCCTTAATTACATATTCATCCTGAGGAACATAACCTACAAATTGCAGCGGTACGGCCAGATAACGGCTCGCAGCCTGCGCCATATTCGAGTAGATCAACGTTGCCTCCTGTTCGCTTACCCCTGACACCAGAACATTGAATGAGCGCCTGCCCAGGCGGGCACTCAAACGCTTAATCAGACCATAGGCAGCCTTGATTGCCGCGGGATCCGACGATACCTGTATCACCAGTTCACTGTCATCGAGCGAGGCAAGCGGAAAATTATCCGTCGCATCGATCGCTGCATCCACCACCACCAGATCGACATCATTGACGACCATATCAAACACACGCGATAACTGGCGTAAATGTTCGGGCGGCAGCTCACGGGTCAGTGCGGCATGACGTGACAACTGGGTCACGGATAATCCTGCTGCGACAACTTTTATTGCTTCCTGCATTGTACGCTGTTGTTTCGCTACATCCAATAAGCTGCGGTCAAATCGCGCATTCAGCCATGCCCCCACACTTTGAGGCGTGGAACGCGCATCCAGCATCAGCACCTGATTGCCCTGTCGTGCCAGCGACACACCCAGATTTGCCAGTGTTCCGCTTTTTTCATCTTCGCTCAGCACGGATAAAAACGTCAGCACCCTGGGTTTAGGTCCTGCCAGCATGCGGCGCAGACCTTCTGCCTGATCAAATTTAGCCAAGGGACACCTCCTTCGCCATTCCTGCTGCGCTGCGTCCCTGTACGGCACCTGCCATGATCAGCGGCAGTTCTTCATCCAGATAGCGGAAAGCGGCGGTTTCACGCTTGAGCTTAAATGCACGGTCGATCAGGTACTGCTTATTCGCCACATGTAAATCTTCCGGTACACGCTGGCCGCTCGCTACATAATACAGCGCCAGACGCTGACGGATCGCGATATCCAGCGCACCGCCTATGGTTGCCGCTTCATCCAGTTTAGTCAGGATACAGCCCGCCAGTCCGCCACCCTGATAAGCGCGCACCACTTCGCTCAGGGTCTCGCCGGTGGAAGTCGCATTCAGACACAGCAGGCGCTTCACTTGTGAGCCTGAACCAGACAGCATGGCGACCTGCTCCGTCACCATCTTATCGCGCTGGCTGACACCGACAGTATCTATCAATACTGTATGTTTATTCTTGAGTTCCGACAAGGCAATACGTAAATCACTCTCATCTTTCACCGCATGTACCATCACACCCAGGATTTTCCCGTAAATTCTTAACTGTTCGTAGCCGCCGATACGATAGCCATCGGTGGTAATCAGCGCCAGCTGGGAAGGACCGTGACGCATCACACAACGCGCTGCCAGCTTGGCAGTGGTGGTGGTTTTGCCGACACCGGTTGGCCCCACCAGCGCGTAGACGCCGCCTTTTTCCAGGATTTCGCTTTCATTGTCGATGGTCATCAGATTACGCGCCAATACTGACTTGACCCATTCCACGCCGTTTTGTACTGAATCACCCTCAGGCAATTTCGAGATCAGGTAGCGCGACAGACTGGCGCTCAGGCCAGTGGCCAGCATTTCGCGCAGCACTTCGGCTTTATGCGGTTGCTTTTGCTGCGTCGCTGACCAGGATAATTCAGCCAGCTGCGATTCCAGCATACTGCGCATAGAACGGATTTCACTCATCACATCGTGCAGTTCACTGGATGCCACTGCATTGGCAGAGCTGACCGGACTGGCGACGGATGGACGGGTAATCAGCGGACGCACTGCCTCGGCTTCCGGTTCAGGCGCGAAACTGCGCGGGCTGAAGCTGCGGGCAGACTCTGCCGGAAAAGCTGGCGTCAGGCGTGCGACTTCGGGTGCCATGCTGCGTGGCTTTTCAACGGGAGCATATTCCGGCACCGACTCTTCCGCCATCGCCATGATCTCGACTTTGCCGTTGACGGTTTTATTGGACAGGATGACGGCATCCGCACCGAGTGCATCACGCAACATACGCAAGGCCTCACGCGAGGTATTGGCAGTAAATTTTCTCACGTTCATGATTGCCCTCCGATCAGGCTGGTAACTCTAATTGTTTTAGTTTCAGGTAATTCAGCATGCGACAGCACTTTGAGTTGTGGCAGTGCGCGGCGCAGGAAGCGCGATAACAGTTGGCGCAGCGGCGCAGGCACCAGCAAGACCGGGGTTTGCCCCATTTGCTCCTGCTGCTTCACAGCCTGATCGGCCTGTGCCGCCAGCGTGTCAGCCAGACCTGGCTCCAGCGCTGTGCCATCGCCGCCACCGGTATTCATGGCTTGCATCAGCAAACGTTCTAAGCGGCTGTCGAGTGCCATCACGGTCAGTTCATTCGTGCCCGGGAAAATCTGCTGCACGATCGCACGACCCAGTGCAATCCTGACCTGCGCCGTCAATTCATTCGCGTCCTGGCTATGCATCGCCTGCTCAGACAAAGTTTCGATGATGGTGCGCATGTCGCGGATATGTACGCCTTCCTGCAACAGGTTCTGCAATACTTTTTGCAGTACTGATAAAGGCAGCATTTTTGGCACCAGGTCTTCCACCATCTTAGGCATTTCTTTCGCCAGATGATCAAGCAGGGATTGCACTTCCTGACGCCCCAGCAATTCCGCTGCATGCGTGGTGATGATGTGATTCAGATGGGTCGCAATCACAGTGCCTGCATCGACCACGGTGTAACCCATGATCTGCGCCTGCTCACGCATGCTGCCATCGATCCAGACAGCGGGCAGACCAAAGGCCGGGTCAGTAGTTTCTGCACCAGGCAAAGGACCGCTGACCATGCCGGGATTAATCGCCAGATACTGACCATTCATGGCTTCGCCAGTACCCACCTCTACGCCTTTGAGTGCGATTTTGTACGCCGAAGGTTTGAGCTCCAGATTGTCGCGAATATGCACAGCTGGCGACAGGAAGCCAACTTCCTGTGCGAATTTTTTACGTATGCCTTTAATCCGGCGCAGCAATTCACCACCCTGAGATTTGTCGACCAAAGGGATCAGGCGATAGCCCACTTCCAGACCCAGGGTATCGACCGGCAAAATATCCTGCCAGGTGGCTTCTTCCATTTCCGGTGCGGCAGCAGCGGCGGCGGTTGCGGCAGCGGCTTGCGCGGCATTGGCTGCAGCCGGGCTGCTTTGCTCATCAATGCGTTTCTGGATCAGATAACCGGCACCACCCAGCACCGAGGCCAGGAACACAAACGCCATATGTGGCATGCCGGGAATCACGCCCATGCCGCCGACGATGCCCGCAGTAATGAACATCACCTGTGGCTTGGCAAATAACTGACCGACTAACTGGGTACTGATATCTTCTTCACTGGCGACGCGCGATACCACCACACCGGCTGCAATAGAAATAATCAGCGAAGGAATCTGTGCCACCAGACCGTCACCAATCGCCAGCAAGGTATAGTTTTTCAGGGCGGCACCAAAGTCCATATCATGCTGCACCATGCCCACGATCAAACCACCGACGATATTGACTACGGTGACCACGATACCGGCCACTGCATCACCACGTACGTATTTGGAGGCACCGTCCATCGCGCCATAGAATTCTGCTTCCTGTGCGACTTCGGTACGGCGGCGACGTGCTTCCTGCTCCGGGATCAGACCCGCATTTAAATCCGCATCAATCGCCATTTGCTTACCAGGCATCGCATCCAATGCAAAACGCGCACCGACTTCCGCGATTCGGCCCGCACCTTTGGTCACCACGGTAAAGTTAATAATGGTCAGAATCACGAACACCACGATACCGACGGTGTAGTTACCACCAATCAGAAAATGGCCGAAAGCCTCAATCACCTTACCCGCTGCATCCGGACCAGTATGACCTTCAGTCAGCACGATACGGGTGGATGCCACGTTCAGCGATAAACGCAACATTGTGCTGACCAGCAGCACCGTAGGGAACACCATGAAATCCAGCGGCTTGACCGTGTACAGACTGGTCAGCAATACGATCACCGCAATCGCGATATTGAAGCTGAAAAACATATCCAGTATGAAGGCCGGCAAAGGCAAAATCATCATCGCCAGCATCAGGATGATTAACAGCGGTGCCGCCAAAGCCTTAGCATTCATGCCGGCCATCCACATCGGCAGTCTCAGGCTATTCATGGTTCTCTCCTAACAAATTCAAAGGGTCCAGCTCTTTTGGTACATTCAGATTGCGTGGCTCATCGGGATACTTACCACCACGTTCGCGATACACCCGCAACTGGAATACATAGGCCAGCACTTCTGCCACCGCACCGTACAAAGCCTCAGGAATTTCATCGCCCAGCTCAGTGTGCTTGTACAGCGCACGGGCCAGCGGTGGCGCTTCCAGCAGCGGCACTTTATTTTCTGCCGCGATTTCACGTATTTTGGCAGCCACAGCATCCGCACCTTTGGCCACCACCTGCGGCGCACGCATGCCGCCTTCTGTGTATCTCAGCGCGACCGCAAAGTGGGTCGGGTTAGTCACTACCACATCAGCAGTCGGGATTTCTGACATCATGCGGCGGCGTGCCATCTCACGCTGTTGCTGACGCATTTTTGCCTTGATCTGCGGATTACCATTGGCTTCTTTCGATTCCTGGATCACTTCCTGATGCGTCATCTTCAGCTTCTCGGCATAGGCCCACATCTGGTAAGGCGCATCAATCGCCGCGATCACCACCAGCGAAGCCACAATCGCCATAAAACACACGCCCAGCATATGGCCCACGTGCGCAGAACCTGCCTGTACCGATTCTGTGGCGAGACTGAACATCGCCTCTTTCTGCCCCATCACCACCACCCAGGATACGCAGCCGACCAGGATGGTTTTCAAGACTGCCTTGAGCAACTCGACACCGGCACGCGAAGACACCATATTGCCGAGTCCGGAAATCGGATTCATGCGGTCAAAATTAGGTTCCAACGCCTTGGCACTGAACAGCCAGCCACCGATCAATAAAGGTGAGGCCAGTGCCACGATCAGCAACAACACGGCGACCGGTGCGAAAGCCAGCAACACATCGGTCAGACTGACAGAGATTTTTTGCACCAGCAAATTGAAATCAAAAGCGACTTCGCGCTCCAGGCTAAGGCCAGTAATCAGGCTGTGATTGAGCTGATTCACCAGTGAGCCACCCATCGCCCACAAAGCACCACCCGCTGCCAGCAACACCGTACAAGTCGATAACTCGCGCGAACGCGGAACATCACCCTCTTTGCGCGCGTCTTCCAGACGCTTGGGCGAGGCCGGTTCGGTTCTTTCGAGATCGCTTTCTTCGGACATTGCCGACTCCTGTTATTTCCGCATGGCAAACACGACTTCACCATCACACGTCTACAGTTAGCATTATTGGCGAGTCAAACCACATTGCATGCTTGGAACAAACGAGGAAAAACCCGCTTATTCCCAGATAACAGAGAAAATCAGCACTGGCGCTGACGCCCTATGCCCCCCCATACGGGCAAAAGCAATGCAAATCAGCATGAAAACGAAGGATGAGAAGAAAGGATAAAAAAGGAAGTCCAATAAATACGCGGCCTGCAGCCCGAAAACAGGCTGCAGGCCGCATAGATACTGGGTGATTGGAAATTGACTGCTTAGTGATTGCAGATTGCCAGATGCAAGGGAATCAGCAAGCACGGAGGGAAGAAGAAAACGAACTCAGACGTGCAGCATACGCCCGCCAGCAAATGACCAGTTTTCCCAGGTGGTTTCTTTGAAGCAGACCATCACCTGCTCAGGCGACATACCTGCAGCGCGGATGCCCTCCATCAGCGTCGCCAGCAAGGCTTTCTTGACCTTCACACTGCGCCCGGCCGACCACACAATTTCAATGAGCACAAAGTCATCTGTGCGCGCTTCAGTCAGATCGGGATAATGGGTATCAAAGCGAAAATCCTCAGCGGCCAATTCCAGCACACGCTGAAATACATCGGTTTGCGGCACCCCACTGGCCACCAGTGCGGCATGTACCGCCTGTAATACGGCATCTTTGAAGGCGGTGGTTTTGGGCTGACGCGTGGTGATGGTAACGATGGGCATAGCAGTCTCCTGTCTGTAGCGCTTAGCAGTGAAAGGTCGTGGCAAACAACGGGAACAGCCTCAGGCTAACACATCTCCATGCAGGCCACCGCGCGCTGTTCAGCCAACAACAGCGTGCCGTTGCGGCAAGATGACAGTCAGGAAGCCAGGTCTATCCTCGCCACCAGCGGCACATTCGCCGGTGCCTGATAATCACCCACCACCAGGGCGCGTTGACCAGCCTGCGCCAAGGCAGCCATCTGGGACAACACAAACGTCGCCGAACTTTTATCCAGCGCCGCCAGCGGATCATCCAGCAAAGTCAGCGCCGCCCCACTCGCAAACGCCGCCGCAATCCACACCTTGCGTCGGGTACCGGCCGATAACATCCGTATCTGCTTGAACAAATGCGGCTCCAGCGCCAGCCCGGCAATCAGCTGCGCCAGCGCCGCCGGATCAAAGCCCGCATAGCGACTGGCCTGCAAAGCAAAAAAGGCCTCCACCGTGAGCTCATCATAATCCGCAGTCACTGGCGCAATCCAATATACCTGCCGCCCATAAGCCTGCATATCCACCTGCCGCACCACACCCGACAGACACAGGCTGCCTGCAGCAGCTTGCAACTCGCCCGCCAGCAAACGCAGAAAATCGGTCTTGCACTCCCCTTCCTCATCACACACCAGCGTCACACCGGCACCAATGGCACCCGACCAGCCACGCAAGACCAGCCGCCCATGCGCGATATGCAAGCCATCGATCTGTAAAATTGCCGCGTTTTCAGTATGCATAACAGACACCAGTGATTCTTATTGAACAGGGAAAAAGCCAGCCCAAAGGCAAGCGCAGTCAGCGCCAGCATTATGGCGACAAACTATGCACACCACAATCTGACAGCATTCGTATCCGGCATTTGAAACAGACAACAAAAAACCCGCAAACTCCAAAGAATTTGCGGGTTTTTGCACTTACTTAGATGTCGATATGGTGCCCGAGGCCGGAATGAAGATCAGTGAATTTACCAATACAAATCAATGACTTAAAATTTAAACCGCTCGAAATGCCATTACTGATGCAGGTGCGCTCAACCAGCATTCAATTTTCGATTAGATCAGTCGTAGTACTTTGAAAGCAGTATCATTCCTTAACTAGTTGCAATGCAGAGCTATCTACTTTTTTTGAGTAGCAGAGAGCTGCTCCTTTAGCTCCCCACACTTCTTCGCATTCTTAAACAAAACTGCCAAATATGATTCTGGAAAACGTTCATTCACTATTTTTAGCAGTTGTTCATGAATTACACGAATAATATCAATCGTAGGTGTTTTCCTATATGTCGTGAGAGCGATGTGTTCAATAAACCTGTTGCCGTGAATAGCCAACTGGGCCTCGCGTGCGGTTTGAGAGTTCGCGAACTCGTTTAGCGCTTTTGTAGTTTTTCTCAATTTCTGCACCATGGGCCAAATAGTTTGTGCCTCAATACCCGCCGCAAACAATTTGTGATAATGCCCGTTTCGATCTGTAAGCGACCCTGCGTTCCTCTTTGCAAGGACAACATTGGCAATCGAATCGCCCGAAAGAGCCAATGTCAGCGCCAACTCTTGTACATCTAAGCCAATGGATTCATCTCGAACTTTTTCACCGCGTCTGTAGCAATACTGAATATTCATCTTACGGAATGACTCTGCAAGCCCATTTTGCAGCTCTTCAAGTGCAAGAAAGTCTTTTGCTTCAACGCGGTTTTGAGTATTTGTCGCAGTCGTAATTTTGCTAGATAAATCTAGTGGAGAATTTTCAAGCGATACAATTTTTACTTGTACATACCCCTGCTTTGTGATGTCAGGCCTCTTCAAATTGGCGGCGTAAATTGATCCTGTCGTCTGAGCACCGTTTACAATTTTTATGTTCGAGACTTTCCAGTTCGAACTCTCCTTTTGATCGCCAAGTCCAGTAGGTTTCCGCTTAATGCCATCGGCAATGGCTGTGATTCCATTATTCAAATACCAAAAATCTTTTGGGTATCGCAAAAGAGTAGCCTCAATCTGCGAATTGATATCACTATCCGAGAGTGTGTTTCTAATGTTCTCGGTAAAAAGCAAGTCTCCGTGCTGCGAGTACCACTCTGCAATATCTGCGCACGAAACCTTCCCATAAACAGAATAATATGGATCGCTCTGCTCACCCCATTGCAATAGATTTACCTCTACATCAGATGTCGAGCCTGACTGCGCAGTCTTTATCGTTCTGATTATTTTTTTCAAATCAAATTTGAAGAAGGTAACAATATCCTGTGAATCGGAGTTATTTTCAGAGAGAAATTTATCAATTATTTCCTGACATTCCTCACTTATTTCATTATCACTATTAAAGGCAACAACAAGCACAATCTCTGGATCACGTTTGATCCCAGAAGAAATTTCTGAGGCTATAGCTTTAAAGCGCTTATTAAATTTCGTCCATTCTTCATTTAATAAGTCGTATACCCCTGCAATAAATTTCCTCAGATCACCCGTATCAATCGTCCCAGTCCCCTTGGTAGACCACTTGGCCTGAACAATGTAAAGCTTATTCCGTGACGGATCATAAAAGACACCATCAATTCCGTTGTCCTTGGATCCATCAGTAACATATTTCGAGAGCCCGGGATACTTCTCACCAGACAAGCCTGCGAGAGCAATTGCCACTAGCCCGCGTGACATACACTTAGACTCGTCGCCTTTAGCATCATCTAGATATAAGTGCTCCTTTACCGAATTGACTACGTGATTTTTCACACGATTTGCAAGAATTATGCTCATGCTGACTCTCGAAATTTAATTGGCAGTTTTTTAAGTGGTGTTATCTGGATTCTAATTGAAATGGGTTATTTATAAAACCTACTATACGATTTCACTCAATGTACTATCTATATTGTTAACAGCATTAGTGCATTTGGTTCTGATTCTATCTTTACATCTTCGAATAGCAGTTTGATGAGAGCACCAAGCCTAGCCAGATTTGAAACAGTCATAATGTTTAGGCACGCTTGTGCGAAGTCGCCGGTCCAAGAGCCGAAAGGAGACAGATAGCTATCTATGTAGACGCACATCTCCATAAACCTATACGAGAGGAATTTAAAGTCATCGATCTCGTGTGATTTGATGTTGGCCTCAGAATCCGCCACTTACGCCTACTGCATAGCAGCTTCTCGATTAGGCGTCCGGTAGCAATCTTTCGGCAAACGAAGCGCGCCATAATCTGTCAGCGATCGCACCCAGCATTTGAAACAGACAACAAAAAACCCGCAAACTCCAAAGAATTTGCGGGGATTTGCACTGACTGGGTTGTCGAATTGTGCTCGAGGCCGGAATCGAACTGGCATGCCCCTTTTACGGAAAGCGGCGGACTTTAAGGCTACTATTTTTGCAGAACACAACTCCCCACAAACCTAAGCTGGCTCTATGTTTCACGAAAAATAACCGATATGTAAATCGTTTTTCAGAACAAACCAGCACACATTACCGACTTTCAATATGACGTTTGATCGATGTCCAGGTGTGAGGTTTGGCAGATGGCCCAAGTCTTGATCAGGCCACAATGAGAGAAAAAATTACTCTAATGGTAAATCTGCTTGCAGATAAAGAGAGTGCATCCAGAGGAAAATCAAAACGAACCGCCCCATACTGTCTGCACATTTGCCAGCCTGCTCATCTCAATATCCCCTACTCAGACCCATTGCCAATCAAATTTGAGAAATAATGATTGCATTACCAGCTCTCACTCCCTATATTCATTAAATATAAGAAACGATGTGTAAAAACATCTAAAGACACTCATTATTTCTCATAAAAGAGAAATAAATATGCAGCTGCCCTGTAAATTCTTTCGCTTCTCTTATTTGAGTAATCATGGCCGGCAAATTCTCTAAAATTACCCATTTCCCTACACCTAAAATCGCCTCAGCGCGGGAGTTAGGCCAGTGGATACGTGCACGCCGCGTTGCGGCCGGTATTCGAATAGATGACGCGGCCGCACTCTGCAATGTGTCGGTGCAATTGTTATCAGATCTGGAAAATGGCAATCGCTCGGTTGGTATAGACAAAGTGTTTGCTGTCATCAATTGCCTAGGCTTGGATCTAATCGTCAAGCCACGCGGTGAGGATCTCGATATCAGGGATGACGAAGCTGGGGCTGATGATGCTGAAAAAAACTAATGAACTGATCATCTGGATAGAGCAAACTCAGGTCGCTACGCTTGAAGTCAATGACATAGGTCAGTTCAGCTTGAGATATGAGCCAGCTTGGGCCAGCTCGCCCAAGGGATATCCCATTTCACCCAGCCTTCCGCTTGCTGGCAGCGAGGACTCTGCCGAAATTCACTCTGCAAAAGTACGCTTCTTCTTTTCAAATTTACTTCCAGAAGGGAAAAGCCTGGATGAAGCTGTGCTGGCAAATGGGCTATCGAAATCCAATATTTTCGGACTCCTCCATGCGCTGGGACAAGAGAGTGCCGGCGCGCTGATGCTGCTTGCCCCAGGCCTGAACCCCGAAGCAATCACCAGTCATCGTGATATGCGTGAAATCAGCAATGAAGAGCTTTCTGAGCGTATTCGGGCGATGCCCAACATCCCATTTTCCGTATGGGATGGCAAGGTGCGCATGTCTATCGCCGGATATCAAAGCAAACTCGCTGTGCATAAGACCCATGATGGACGCTTGTGGCTAACAGACGGCAGGAACGCTTCCACCCATATTTTAAAGCCTCAGACGGGTGGCTTAAATGAATGTCAGGTCGCCAATGAATATTTCTGCATGCGGCTGGCGGCAATGGCAGGGATTGAGTCGGCCGAGGTGGATATTTTGCGAGTGCCGGAACCGATTTTAGTGGTCACACGATTCGATCGCCAAGTATTCAATGGCAACACACGGCGGCTGCATATTATTGACGCCTGCCAGGCACTCAATAAATCACCGGAACAAAAGTACGAACGTAATTTCGGCTCAGGTGAACATGTGCGCCATATCCGGGATGGTGTTTCTGTCAAAGACTTATTTTCAATCACCGATTTGGCGACGAATAAGGCCGATATGAGCTTGCGCCAATTGCGCTGGCTGATGTTCCAGCATCTGATCGGCAACTCCGATGCACACGGAAAAAACATGTCGTTTTACGTGTCCCGTGACGGCTTGAAAATGGCGCCAGCCTACGATCAATTAAGCGTGCTGGCCTACCCGACAATCAATCACGAATTTGCAATGGCAATTGGCGACGAATTCACGGAAGAGGCTATGCACGCTTATCAGTGGGCCGATTTTGTCATTCAGGTGAAGCTCAGCCCCAGCCTGGTTGCACGGACAATAAAAAATGTCGCGAGCAAAGTGAACAATGCGCTACCCATGCTGTTAGAGGATCCACTATTGACTGAACTTGAAAAAAAATTCCTTAAAAAACTGGCAGACCAAATTCAGGTACGGATAGGTAAATTCTTAGAGATATCGAAAATACTTCCTCACATCGCTGGTGATATTTTAAGAGAAGTAAACGACAAAAAAGGAGAGGTAATAAGAGGCAACTCAAGACAAGACGGGTAGCCAGTTACATTTTTGCAGCAAGCCGAACAGAGATTTTTTAAGCAGAATTTTTCCGATTTAAAAAACAAAAAACCCGCAAACTCCAAAGAATTTGCGGGTTTTTGCACTTACTGAGATGTCGATATGGTGCCCGAGGCCGGAATCGAACCGGCACGCCCCGATTAAGGAAAGCGGCGGATTTTAAGTCCGATGTGTCTACCTATTTCACCACTCGGGCCCATCACTACAACATGCAGCCGAAACTGCTTGCTCTGAAAAAAAAGCGCTTAACAGCGCTTTCTTTGTACTGGAGGCGGGGGTCGGGATCGAACCGGCGTCT
>NZ_JAABOS010000008.1 GCF_010078235.1 Cognatundibacterium crateris
GATGCCTCTTTGCAAGCCCTTCGTTCAAATAATTTCTGCAAACCGAAAAAGTTCATCCACTTCAAAATAGGTGGCGTCTATGCGCATTTCCCTCAAGCACGCAACCAAACGGTAGAATACTGCTTTTCAGATTTTCCACTTCCGTCCGGCACGGAGGCTTTTTGGATCACCACTATGTTACGCATTACCGACCTATCGCTCCCACTTGATCACACCGAAGCTGACTTAACTAATGCGATATTGGCGCAGTTAAAAATATCTTCAAGTGAGATGACTAGTTACAGCATTTTTAAACGCAGTTACGACGCGAGAAAAAAAACGGCCATCTTACTGATATATACAATTGATGTTGAGACGGTCGATAACAAGGCTGCGCTAAACCGCTGCAAAGATCATCCAAAGATTTCGGCGACACCCGACACCAGCTATCAGTTTGTGGCGCACGCAGGAAAAACATCGTTTGAAAGACCTGTAGTTATCGGCTTCGGCCCATGTGGCTTATTTGCTGCATTCATACTGGCGGAAATGGGCTATCGCCCTATCGTCCTGGAACGTGGCAAGACAGTTCGTGAGCGTACGAAAGACACCTGGGGACTATGGCGGAAACGTGAATTGCAACCGGAATCTAACGTACAGTTTGGCGAAGGCGGCGCCGGCACTTTTTCAGATGGTAAGCTATATAGCCAAATTAAAGATCCCAAGCATTATGGTCGCAAGGTGTTGACTGAATTCGTCAAAGCTGGCGCGCCTGAAGAGATTCTGTATGTGAGCAAACCGCACATCGGCACCTTCCGGCTGGTTAAAATGATAGAGCAGATGCGTCATCGCATAGAGGAACTGGGGGGCGAAATCCGATTCCAGCAACGCGTGACCGATATCGACATCCAGAACCACGAAGTTCGCGGCCTGCATATTAATGATAATGAATACCTGCCAACCAGGCACGTGGTACTCGCCATTGGACATAGTGCGCGCGATACCTTCCAGATGATTTACGACCGTGGCGTCTACGTTGAGGCCAAACCTTTTTCAGTCGGCTTCCGAATTGAACACCCGCAATCGGTGATTGACCAGGCGCGCTTTGGTCCGAATGCAGGCAATAAAATCCTGGGTGCAGCGGACTATAAATTAGTACATCATGCGAAAAATGGACGCTCTGTCTATAGTTTCTGCATGTGCCCAGGCGGCACCGTGGTAGCTGCAACCTCAGAACCAGGTCGCGTTGTGACCAATGGCATGAGTCAATACTCACGCAATGAACGCAATGCTAATAGCGCGATTGTGGTCGGTATTACGCCTGCAGATTATCCTGGACACCCGCTGGCAGGCATAGACTTTCAGCGTCAGCTGGAATCAAGAGCATTTGAACTTGGCGGCAGCAATTACAGCGCACCAGGTCAATTAATCGGAGACTTCATTGCAGGCAAGCCATCCACCGCATTGGGCTCAGTAGTCCCCTCCTACAAACCAGGTATAGAATTGGGTGATCTGCATCTGGCATTACCAGAATTTGCGATCACGGCCATGCGCGAAGCGATTCCGGCATTCGATAAAAAAATTAAAGGTTTTGCGATGCGAGATGGTTTGCTGACTGGCGTAGAAACAAGAACTTCATCTCCAATTCGCATCAAACGCGACGATCACAGTCTGTGCAGCCTGAACACCAAGGGCCTATATCCTGCCGGTGAAGGGGCTGGCTATGCCGGGGGCATCTTGTCGGCAGGCGTAGATGGCATACGCGTGGCAGAAGCGGTTGCTCTTCATATCGAAGGCAAATAAGGAAAATAAAAAAACGAGTGTTAGCTGACACTCGTTTTTTATACCTACGTAAAAAGGAATCCTGCAGCAGAGTTGGCTAAGCAATCAAATCCTGCAAGCCCTCACTCAATTCCGCGATAGGAGGCATTTCTTCAAGAAATAACTCTTCTTTTAAGCCCAGTTTTTTTGCGACAGCGGCCGGGAAAGTCGCCGCCAGCTCATCCGCAGAAAATTTAGCCTCGTCTGCACGCGCACGCCATGCAGCCAGATGCACGATGGCAGCAACCGGTTCAAATGGCTCATGCTGCAAAGGTTCAGCGCAGGCCTTAATCGCAATCGCAAAGGTTTCCGGAAAGCGCCAGCGTTTGGCAAGCTCTGCACCCACATCATAGAAATCATAGCCGAAAGAATTCATCTCGACATCGGTGCGGCGCGCATCCAGCGGGCCTGCGATTTTATCAATCTGCAAAGTCTGTTCTGGCATACCTGCATGCATCACCAACTGCCCAATGGCATGCATCAACCCCACGGTAAATGCAAAATCTGAATTCCCATGTGCCTGCTTGGCAATCCATTTCGCAGCCACTGCAGTATTCAGGCTGTAACGCCAAAACTGCTTCAAATCAACACCCGGCATTGCCTTAAATCCACCGGTCAGGCCTGAGCTGACGACCAATGTGCGCACCGTCATAAAGCCCAGCATGAGCACCGCATCATCGACACTTCCTACGGTACGTGATGCATGGTAGTACGAGGAATTTGCCAGGCGCAGCAGTTTGGCACTGAGTACCTGATCAGCAGACAGCTTACGGGCGATCTCGTCAATCGAGACGCTGTCATTATTAAAGCTGTCTATCACTTCCTGGACAACTTTAGGAATGGAGGGTAAGGCATTTTGTTGTTGAAACAGAGCATCGAGTTTCATGGGCATCTCCTGGGATGTTGGCGGCCGTGTTGCCTAGACCTGCATCTTGATCGTCATTTCACATGACAAATCGCCTTTTCTGACAAATAGCGCTACTCGCTATCAAAAATCATACTCTGATATTTGCGCTAAAGAAAACTATTTTCTCAGCGAAACAACGATCGTTGCAATTACCCAAAGAAAATATCTAGTCTTCTTTCGCTCCAACAATACCCAATTCCTGAATTTTCCGGGTAATCGTATTGCGTCCTATACCCAACCTGACTGCCGCATCATTTTTGCGGCCATGCGTGTATTTGAGTGCAGCACGAATGACAATCGCCTCAAACTCTTTGCCCAGCTTGACGATTACTTCTGGTTCAGCAGCTGCCAGCAAGGAAGCAGCTTCTGTCTCAAGCAAATCATGCCAGCTATGGTGAGCCATCTCAGTGACAGCTGCGCCCATTGAATTGCCTATGACGTCATTAGCAAGCCGCGCTTCGCCATTTAATGGTGCTGAAACTGTTACCTGAGCAGTAGATGTCAAATCCTGCGGCAAGTCTGGAATTTCCACAGTCTGCCCTGGTGCCATCACAGTAATCCAGTTGCACAGATTTTCCAATTGGCGCACATTGCCCGGGAAATCCAGCGTAGACAAGTACTGCACAGCCGGTTCCGATAAGCGCTTCACCTCAACACCCAGTTGCTTGGCGCTTTGTGCCAGAAAAAATTTTGCGAGCAAAGGAATATCTTCGCGTCGCTCACGCAAACTAGGCAGCCTGAGCCTGATGACATTCAGGCGGTGATAAAGGTCTTCACGAAACAAGCCCTCTTTGACGCGCGTTTCAAGATTCTGGTGCGTAGCTGCAATTACTCTGACATTCGCTTTTAGCGGCTGATGTCCGCCGACACGGTAAAAATGTCCGTCCGACAATACCCGTAGCAGACGCGTCTGCAAATCGAAAGGCATATCTCCGATTTCATCCAGGAATAAAGTGCCCCCCTCCGCCTGCTCAAAACGCCCGCGCCGCGTGGTTTGCGCTCCGGTGAAGGCACCTCTTTCATGCCCAAACAATTCAGACTCCAGCAAATCTTTTGGTATCGCTGCCGTATTCAGCGCAATAAATGGCTGGGATGCGCGTGGACTATGTTTATGCAATGCCCGCGCAACCAGTTCTTTACCACTACCCGATTCACCAGTAATCAAGACTGTTACATTGGATTGCGACAAGCGTCCTATCGCGCGGAAAACATCCTGCATTGCAGGTGCCTGACCCAGAATTTCCGGCGTTTCGGAAATGGTCTGCTCGACGCTGGACTCACGCAGACTTTCATCAAGTGCACGGCGTATCAATTCAACCGCTTTATCCAAATCAAATGGCTTAGCCAGATATTCGAACGCACCACCTTGAAACGCGGCGACCGCGGAATCAAGATCAGAGAAGGCGGTCATAATAATCACTGGCAATCCAGGATGCTTAGCCTTGACCACCTGCAGCAACTCCAGCCCCGATGCACCGTGCATACGGATATCGGATACCAAAACCTGCGGCGCTTCAGTTTGTAAGGCTGTCATCGCATCCCGCGCATTCGTAAAGCTACGCGTCGTCAGGCTTTCGCGGGCCAGCGCCTTTTCCAGCACCCAACGAATCGACTCATCATCATCCACTATCCAGATTGGCTTCATATTTTTCTTTTCAGTTTTATGTTCGGTTTAACACAGCGTGGCGTAAGTATTTCTCATCAGGGTAAAGGAATCAGTATTCTGAAATCCGTACAACCCGGACGACTCTCGCATTCAATCGTACCCATATGCTGAGCCACAAAAGTCTGCGCCAGCGTTAGCCCCAAGCCGCTGCCACCCTCTCTGCCAGAGACCAGTGGATAAAAAATCCGGTTACGTATTTCAGCGGGAATGCCAGGGCCGTTATCAATGATATGCAAATCTAATGCCAGCCTGTAACGCACCTTGGCCAAAGTGATTTGACGCACAACGCGAGTTTTGAAAGTAAGCACTGCATCGCCCTGGATGATGCGATCTGACAAGGCCTGCGCCGCGTTATGCGCAATATTCAGCACCGACTGTATCAATTGCTCCTTATCGCCGCGGAACTCAGGAATCGATAAATCGTAATCGCGCTGTATCGACAGTCCTTGCGGGAACTCAGCCACAATCAGACTGCGCACCCGTTCACATACTTCATGAATATTCACGTCGCCAACGATGTGCGGATGGCGGTGAGGTGCCAGTAAGCGATCAACCAAGGTCTGCAAGCGGTCTGCCTCTTTGATGATGACCTGGGTATATTCCCGCAATTCACGCAGTTGGCGCTCAGGCAGCTCAAGCTCCAACAGCTGCGCTGCGCCACGAATTCCACCGAGTGGATTTTTGATTTCATGCGCCAGATTACGAATCAGCTCTTTATTGGCCTGACTTTGATCCAGCATGCGCTCTTCACGATCCAGCTTGAGTTGCTGCACATTTTCTCTTAACTCGATCAACACTGGCATGTCTGGGTTATCCAGTGCGGTCACAATACTGTGCACATGCAGAGGTTCACGTCCAGAACGCTGCAGCGTTAAGTCCTGACGCTTGTCTGCAAACTGATGTTCGACCGCCTGATGAAACACCTGAAGCAGATCATCAGCATTCAAAAACAAATCGTTGAGCTTCTGATTGACCAGAGAGCGCGCCGAGCTTTCCAGTAAATTTTCAGCAGCGGCATTCGCGTACACCACGGCACACGCGTCATCCAACACAATGACCGCGGAAGTCAGCAAATCCAGACCGGAAAAAAAAGAAGGTGTCATCAAACCAGTATCCATAAAAAAAGGTCGCCTACCGCGACCTTCTTACGCAAACATCGTGCCCACATGCAGGCCAGTCGCTCTCTTTACTTGAGGTTAGCAATCTCACGACGCAATGCTTCGACATTTTTTTCTGTACGCGCGATGTTATCTTTCATCATCGCGGTGCGCTCCAGATATTTGGCGTAGTTACGCTCATCGCCACGCCGTTCAGGCTCACCGTTATTAAACTCTTTTTTCAACTCTGCCAGCTTCTGCTCTTCGGTTTTCAATTCATCGCTGAGTATCTGCTTTCTGTCAGCATCACGGCTTTTCTGCGTACCCTCATCTACTTTAGGGAAATCAGCCGGACTGGATGCGGATTTAGCCTGCGCTTTTTTCGGGGCAGGCGGCAAAACAGGTGCGGGCACCATGGTAATACCAGGTAGCTCCACTTTCTTACAACCCTTAGTTGTCCCGGTATTTTTGTACTCTTTCTTGCCGTTCTCATCCACACACAGGAATACCTCGGTCTGCGCAAGGGCCAGCCCATGGAAGGCAATCGTAGAGATCAAACCAATCAAAAGTCGCTTCATAATCATTCAAAAGTCAAAAACAGGCTCTTAGTGTATGCGAAGCGGGGGCAGTTCACAATCAGACGTTACCAGCCGTTACCAGTCGTAACAAAGAAAAAAGCGGGGCTAGCCCCGCTTTTTTTGCCCTGAAAATTACAGGGAATAGTACATATCGAACTCTACCGGGTGGGTAGTCATGCGGAAGCGTTGAACTTCCTGCATTTTCAGATCAATGTAGGCATCGATCATGCTGTCACTAAATACGCCACCACGTGTCAGGAATTCACGATCTTTGTTCAGTGCATCCAGCGCTTCTTCCAAAGAAGAGCAAACTGTAGGGATCAGTGCATCTTCCTCAGGCGGCAGATGGTAGAGATCTTTAGTCGCTGCTTCACCTGGGTGTATCTTGTTCTGAACACCGTCCAGACCCGCCATCATCAGTGCGGAGAAGCACAGATATGGATTCGCCAGTGGATCTGGGAAGCGTGCTTCCACGCGACGGCCTTTTGGATTTGCCACGTAAGGAATACGGATAGAAGCAGAACGGTTACGCGCAGAATAAGCCAGTTTTACCGGAGCCTCAAAGCCTGGAACCAGACGTTTGTAGGAGTTCGTACCCGGATTGGTAATCGCGTTGAGCGCTTTTGCATGCTTGATGATACCGCCGATGTAGTACAGCGCGAAGTCAGACAAACCTGCATAACCGTCGCCAGCAAACAGATTCTTGCCATCTTTCCAGATGGATTGATGTACGTGCATACCGGAACCGTTGTCACCAACGATAGGCTTAGGCATAAACGTCGCTGTTTTGCCGTAAGTGTGAGCCACGTTCCAGACTACGTATTTCAGATTCTGTGTCCAGTCAGCACGTTCAACCAGTGTAGAGAACTTGGTGCCGATCTCGTTCTGACCAGCGCCAGCTACTTCGTGGTGATGCACTTCTACAGGAATACCCAAAGATTCAAGGATCAGGCACATTTCAGAGCGCATATCCTGGAAACTGTCGACCGGAGGAACCGGGAAATAGCCGCCTTTAACTGCAGGACGGTGGCCGGAGTTGCCGCCTTCGAGCTTGGCACCAGTCGACCAGGACGCTTCTTCGGAATCAATCTTCACGAAGCAACCAGACATATCGACGTTCCAGCGTACGCCATCAAAAATGAAGAATTCTGGCTCAGGACCAAAGTAAGCTGTATCACCGATACCGGAAGATTTCAGATAGGCTTCTGCGCGCTTGGCGATGGAACGCGGATCGCGGTCATAACCCTTACCATCGGAAGGCTCGATGACGTCACATTGCATGAACAATGTGGTTTCTTCCATGAACGGATCGATATTTGCAGTGTTTGGATCAGGCATCAACAACATGTCAGAAGCTTCAATACCTTTCCAACCTGCGATGGATGAGCCGTCAAATGCATGACCGGACTCAAACTTATCCATATCAAACTGGGAAACGGGAACAGTTACGTGCTGTTCTTTGCCTCGTGTGTCAGCAAAACGGAAGTCAACGAACTTTACTTCGTTGTCTTTCGCCATTTTCAAGACTTCTGCTGCTGTCATTGCCATGTGAAACTCCTCAAATAGAGCAAAAAAAATTCGGAAATTGCCGAGTGTCCTGCCTGTGCACAGTAGAAAACCCGCCAAACTGTCTTCTTGACTTACGTATTCAAACTGCGGCGCTTAAACTCATACGTCTTATTAGCAGAATCTATGCCACCCCAATTAAAAACCCAGACATCAAGCAACAACTGCCTAAACAACTGTTTTTAATGATTTTTTGCATAAGCATTCGTAGAAAACCAATATAGCGCAAAATCAGCAACGCACCAAAACACTGCAAAAAAAATATTTCGCACCAAATTAGCGCAACGCAAAGGCGCATTCGATTTGAAGCATCTTTGTGGTGCAATTTCTTGACGCTCGATTATCTTTATTTAAATTCGTGCTCAGAATAGTGCATGCAACGCCGTTCTGCTTGATTTGTATCACACAGTAGTAATCGACTTGCAAATAAGATTGAGTCTCATTTTCCTGGCTGTGCTGCAAAAATTGCATCAAGCTTCAATTGTCGCATATACTTTCCAAAAAGAAACAATTTACTATTTTCTTCTGATCTTTTCATATCAATGTCCATTTCCTCCCATATCAAGCGAACCAATTCCAGAATCTGGGCAGCATTGGCATTCTGTATGGCGATGACATGCAGCATAACTATCATCAGCAAACTCGAACAGGCTGAGCAAAGGGAGCAACACAACCAAGCCTCAGAGCTCGCACTAATGCAAGCCCACACACTGGAGCACAAACTCGCCCATGCGCTGTCAGCCTGTTATGCAGTCGGCGCTTTTATCCAGCAGAACCAGGGAAGAACGGAAGGCTTTGCACAATTTGCCGAACAACTTCTGGAATACCACCCCGGCATTAACGCGATTTACCTGGCACCTGGTGGCATCACACAACTTGTCGTACCAGCAAGCCTGAGCAGCGTGGGTCTAGGCATAGACCTCATACACGACAATTCGCGCAAAACAGAGGCTTTGCTGGCTATCCAGAGTAAGCAACTGAGCCTGGCTGGGCCCTTAGAGCTGAAACGCGGTGGGGCTGGTGTCGTTGGCAGACTACCGATTTACTTGAGCGACGCAAGCGGTAAGGAAACACTTTGGGGCATCGTCTCTGTGGTCATTCCGCTACCACAAATTCTGAATGACGCCGAGCTTCCGGAGCTGGCTAAACGCGGGCATCAATATGAACTTTGGCGCATACATCCGGAAACCGGCAACAAGCAGATAATTGATCAAAGTGCACACTTTTCAGACAAAGGCAGTGTGCGTCACAGCTTTAGTTTACCTAATACAACCTGGATCTTAGACGTCAACATCAGCAGCGTTAAGGGGTTGGCCTATGCTCCTCCTTTGAAGTTTGGAATAGCACTGCTATTAAGCGCAATGCTGGCGGTCATGACACATTTATTGCTATCAGCACGTGAACAAAAAAAAGGCTTGCGCAAACTGGTGAGTTTGCGCACAGGCGAGTTGGTGGCGCGGGAAAAAGATTTACAACGCGCGCAATCCATATCGCAGACCGGGAGCTGGATTGCCGACCTGAGCACCATGGAAATCCGTGGTACGGAACAGGCCTTTCGCATTTGGAGTATAGGCCAGAGAACCACAATTTCCTGCGAATCTGTCCTGGCGCAGATACATCCCGAAGATCGTGCTATCGCACTTGCCGGCTGGCAGCAAGCCAGACAAGGACATGCCGCATCGGTGGAATACAGATTGCAGCTAGGCGATCAACTCAAATGGGTACATTCCCAGATTGAACACGATCACGACCCGATCACTGATGCAATGCGCTGCATAGGGACTGTTCAGGATATAACCGAGCGCAAAAAAATTGAAAATGATTTAAGGATCGCTGCGATTGCCTTTGAAGGACAGGAAGGCATTGTCATCACCGATCAGCACAGAAACATCTTACGCATCAATCAAGCCTTCACCCGTATTACCGGCTATGAGCGGGACGAGGTGCTGGGAAAAACCACCAGCTTATTGAAATCCGGCATACATGGCCCCGCTTACTATGCCGATATGGCTGAGCAACTGGAAACCCAGGGACTATGGCAGGGGGAAATATGGAACCGGCGCAAGAATGGTGAAATTTACCCGGAATGGCTGACTATTACCGCCATACGGTCTGCAGACGGCGGCATCGTCAATTATGTTGGCACCATGCTCGACATTACACAAAGAAAAGCGACTGAAGCCAAACTGGAACATCTGGCCTACCACGATCCGCTGACAGGGCTCGCCAACCGCCGCCTGCTACTGGACAGACTGCAACATGCGCTAGTCAGCAATGCACGCAGCCATCGTTACGGCGCAATCCTGTTTTTAGATCTGGATAATTTCAAAACGATTAATGATACTTCGGGTCATGGAAAAGGCGATTTATTGCTGCAGCAAATTGCGAAGCGACTGCAAGTCCGCACAGGAAAAGGCGATACACTGGCCCGCATAGGCGGCGATGAATTCATCATCATTCTGGAAGACCTCAGTGAGAATCTGCGCGATACAGCCATTGAAGTCAGGTCATTTGCCTCTGGCATACTGGAAGACATCAAACGCCCGTTCGACCTCGATGGCCAACCCTTTCATACCACGGCAAGCATAGGCATAGACCTGTTTGGCACTAGCGAAACCTGTGCTGAAAACATGCTAAAACAAGTGGAAGTTGCCATGTATGAAGCCAAAGCGGAAGGCGGCGATCATTTCTGCTTCTTCAATCCCGATATGCTCAATATCATCGCCGCCCGGGCCGCGATGGAAAACGATATACGCACAGGTATCAGCGAGCGGCAATTCACCCTGTTTTACCAGCCACAAGTTAACAGTGCAGGAAAATGGATAGGTGCGGAAGCACTAATACGTTGGCGACACCCGGAAAAAGGCATGATCTCTCCTGCTGAGTTTATCCCTTTAGCCGAAGAATCAGGCTTAATTATCCCGCTCGGAAACTGGGTGATACAAGAGGCTTGCTTACAATTGAAATCCTGGTCAATCCAAGCCGCCAGTGCGCATATGACGTTGGCAGTTAACGTCAGCGCCAAACAATTCCGCCAGCCTGATTTTGTCGATGTTGTTCTGAATGCACTCAACTCCAGCGCTGCTGACCCAAGAAAACTCAAAATCGAACTCACAGAATCGGTACTGGTCGACAATGTAGAAGAAATCATCGCCAAAATGCAGCTATTGAAATCGCATGGTGTTTGCTTTTCGCTGGATGACTTTGGCACAGGTTATTCCTCCCTGACCTACTTAAAGAAGTTACCTTTGGATCAGCTAAAAATTGACCAGTCTTTTGTGCGCGATATTCTGATTAATCCTAACGATGCCGCGATCACACGCACCATTATCGGACTTGGAAAAAGTCTGGGACTGGCCGTAATTGCCGAGGGCGTGGAAACCGAAGCGCAGCGCACATTTTTGCAAAGTCAGGATTGTCATACCTTCCAGGGATATTTATTCGGAAAGCCATCTGCTACACTCGATATTCCACACAAAACACCGCTTGCTGTCTGATTGCACTGCCTGAGGGTAACTCAGAGCTCAGTAACAGTGCAGGTATCAGATCAGCATCTTATCCCCGAATGGAAACGATGATGTCAGAAACAAGTCTGATTGCGCTGGCCAGACAGCGCGCAATAGAGAGCAGCCTGCCCTATGCCGGAGCGCTGACGCCGACAGAAGCATACGCCTTGCTCCAGCAGCAGGATAAGGCCATCCTGATCGATGTCAGAACCAATGCTGAGCGCGACTGGGTCGGGCGGGTAGTGCTCGCGGAAACCCAGCACCACGCTGTGCAATGGAGCCTGTACCCGGGAGGCACCCCCAACCCGGACTTTCTGACCCAGCTTGCTGACATTTGTCCGGATAAGGCGACCCCGCTGCTGTTTCTTTGCCGCTCAGGAGTACGTTCGCGCCATGCTGCCAAGCTGGCAACAGAGCATGGCTACACCCTGTGCTTAGATATCCTTGAAGGATTCGAGGGAGACAAAAATACCCTAGGCCACCGCAAGAGTGTCGGCGGCTGGTGTCAGCACGGATTACCTTGGGTTGGCGCTTAAATTCATGTATTCGCAGAAAGGGGCTTCCATCTTTTATAAGTCTTTGCTAGAATAGCGGACTTCGCTGATGCAGAAATGCAAAAGCATGTTGGAGAGGTGGATGAGTGGTTTAAGTCACACGCCTGGAAAGCGTGCGTAGGTTAATCCCTACCGGGGGTTCGAATCCCCCCTTCTCCGCCAGGATTAAAAAACGCCCTTGAGCAATCAAGGGCGTTTTTGTTTTTACCAACCAACATCCACACTACAGGGACAGATGCAGGTGGCTGATTATCTTCGCATCGCTGAGTAAATTAGAGCTTCGTCATCCGTATCGCCAAGCAAGCAGCCAGCTTACCGCAACACCCTATTCGTAGTTCATAGTAAAAGTGACCGTCGCTGCCACATTACCCGCAGAAACCGATGCAGCTGTCTGAAAATAACGGGCACTGTAAGGAATGCTTAAAACACCGTTGGGAGACAGTCCAACCGGCGCCTTCAATCCAAAGGTAACAGGAACACCAGCTCCATCCTGTATCTGCACTCCCACACCAGAGGCAAAGCCAGCTCCGGTAGTCGGCTGCACAACACCGGCAAAGGTCGCAGACGGATTAGCAGTACTCATCGTGACCTTCACAGTCGACCCGGATTGGCAATTAAGACTCAGGGCAAACGCTGTGTTGCCAGCGGCCGATCCCAGGCCAGTCAGGGCCGATACGGGAATGGTTGGCATATTTACCGTCATATTGACGGAGCCCGCAGAAACACTGCAAGCGATCACATTGACCGTCGTTCCTCCGTTTAAGCTAACAAAAACATCTGGAGAGAAGTTGGTGCTGTTATTCAGGCCCAGCACGACCCATTGAAAATGGAATAAATTTGTTTTCGCTGCCACTGCCCCAGGTGTCACAGCCCCGGTTTTAATGAACTGAAAAGTCACAGCATTAGTCGCAACAGCCCCAGATGCGGCCACAAAGGCGAAATCATTCCCCATAGGCGCCGTAATTCCCAATGTATCGTTGACCAGCAAGCCCACGCCAGGGAGGTTCGTAGGAATAATTATCCCGCCACCACTACGCGCAGTCCATGCTGCAGGACTAGCCGTCCGGAACTGAATAAACGCCTGCCTTGGATTGCCCGGACTAAAGTTATCAGTAGTGGTACAGGTAAAAGAGTAATTTTGAGAGACAGGTGTGCCGATCAAAGTCCCGACAGGGGCATCCCTTGGAACAGTCACTACAGCAGGCATAGTGAAACTGGTCGGAGCCGAAATGATGGAGCAGGAGGTGCTTGCATGGGCAATAAAACAATAAGCAGTCAGCAGCATCAGCAGACCTAATTGACGCAAGTGGCTCAGCCACCGTGAGCACGCCCCCTTCAGGAAGCAGCGGTTCTCAATTTTCCGTACCGTTTTATCTGACTGCAATTCAAAGTCGTATCCCATCATGGTTGTACTCCTGTGGTTTGATCGCCAGCCACTTTCGCAAATGTAGATGCTTTAGGTAAACAAATTGTTCTGATAATTTCATATGCCTGCTCCGCATTTGACCCGGATTTTTTTTCGGGCACCTGATATTGCAAAGTGCAACCGTCTGGCTGATCATCTGCCATCCAGCTAACCCGAAGCGTTCCGCGTGCTGACGGCAACTGAGCAAAAATACGCCCCCCCTGACTAACAATACCCACATCCTGCTGCGCATGGTCAGTCACCTGTGCACCGAAAGGAATCGGTGAGCCATCAGGCAATGCAGACTGGATAATCGCCATGCGTTGAAGACTGGTTTTAAAGCGCATCTTGACGATAGCACCAGCATAAGGAGCGACTTCCTGCGTAGTAGACTCGAACTGCACATCCAGCGGCAAACCTTTCGGACTCACTTCGATAGTGTTCCTCACGAAGGGTGTCATATACGGGACGATTGCCCTGCCTTGCTGATTAAGCCGGACACCGCTTGCATTCGTAATTTCCGCACCGGCGGCACCAGGCGCCTCAACGATACCAATGGTTTCACCAAGACTTTGGCCGAACAGCAGCCCTCCTTCGTGCAGCACTATCGATCCGGCAGCGCTCAGCGACTGCTGGGAATAATTGCGTCCTTTACCTGCACTCAGTGCCATTCGGGCGTAAGGCCCCCGGTACTCCCCGATTGCGTTCACGGCACTACCCGCATTGCTGTCATTAGACACGCTGGCACCATAGCTGAATTCATTCTGCTCACCAGCCGAGGCATTAAAGCTTGCGAGCGCGGCAGTTCCCCCCTCAGGTTGACTGGAGGTCAGACTGGCGGTGATATTTTTTGCATGGCCGTTTTCATCATCCAATGGGAGAGTAAAGCCAAGGTAAAACTGATTGACATATTGATTTGAGAAAACGTCTTTACTGCGAGTGACTGACAGGTTGTAGTTCAGGCGTCCGATATGGTTGTTATAGCCGACCTGAAACTGGGTATCGTTGCCATAACGATTCCAGTAATTTTGAGTTGTTCCCATCAGGTACAGGGTACCGGATTGATTGCCCAGGCGCTGATTCAGCGAGATGCTAAATCGATTACGACTGCGATCCAGCGAAGGCAACAAACCAAGTTTGGCACTGTCATGCAGCAATGCTGCATCGGTCAAATTCAAAAAACCGCTAGTCGAATATCGATAAGCAGCAATGGCAAGATTAGTGTCTGTCTTTGGCAAACTCAGGTTATATGAAATGCGCAGACTGCTGCCATTTTGTGTTGCAGCGCCAGGAATTTCAGCTTGAGATTGTGTCAAATCCAAGCCCACGGCGCCCACCTCAGTATTCATAGCAACACCGCCTAAAACGGAATGGTAGGCTGGTGTCGCAGCAATACCTCCATAGACCGTCATTTGGCTATTAAGGCCATGCTGTAAAGTAGCCTGGACGACATTGACAGATTCCATCAGTCCTGGTTGTTGCAAGCGTCCCGCTGCAATATTGAAACGACTGACTCCGGGGCGCAATAATTGCGCCACATTCGCATATGGCACACTGAAGATTCTCTGTCTGCCATCTGCTTCTGTAACCGTCACTTGCAGATCACCGCCATATCCGGTCGCATACAAATCCCTTATTTCAAAAGGACCGGCAGAAACCGTGGTTTCATAAATCAGATAGCCACGCTGGCGTATCGTTACTTTCGCATTACTATCAGCAACGCCTCTGACCACTGGTGCATACCCACGCATGGAGCTGGGGAGCATGCGGTCATCAGAACCCAACTGAATACCACGGATAGAAATCACATCAAACAAATCATTGGACGTATAGCTGTCACCGATGGTCACTTGTGCATTCCAACCTGGCACACTGGTTTGCACATAGCTGGCCATGTGCTGCCAGGAATGACGCGAGCCATTGGACCCTCCACTTTGCCAGATCAATGCAGAACTCTGGCGAAAACGCCAGCGATCCCAGTTAAAACCTGCATCTAATCCGAGGAAGGTATTACTTTGGGAAACTCCTTGTACTTCCGTACGATAACTATTAAGAGTGTAATTAAGACTGGCTGCGGTCACACCCAGGTCCCAGAATTCCGGATTCACATAACCTCGGGGAACGCGGTTTTGCACAGCTTGTGGAATCGTGATCTCCAGACGCTGATCCGCACTATCAAAACGCTCGCCAGCATCTGGCAGCAAGCTCTGCAAACTGACGCAAGCGGACGGCACACTCAATTGTTTCATCGCTTCCGCTTGCAACTTTTCAAAGTTCACATTCGCACGCAACAGCAATTCCCGCGTGTAGCAAGCATGCGCACTGTTGCCTGAATCTGGAGCACGAAACACGACGGTACTGATTCCCATCCATTGATCGTTGATAAACACATCAACCCGATATGTGCCGGGCAAGACGACATTTCCTCGCTCAAATCGTTTTAAATCCAGTCCCTTGCTACTTCCACTCAAAAATGCAGGATTAAATGTCTGTTCCGTATTCTGGCCAGACTGTTTTTTTTCCTCTTTAGCTGGCGCTGAAGTGGATTCGGCAACTGCTTGTACCGTGTCAGCACAAGCAGCACCCTGTATCAGTACAAGCACCGCCCCCATAATGACATTGCGTCGACATAAGTGCGTCGCCGCCAGTCTGCGCATTCGTGCAGACTGATCGGAATAATCAATCATGGAGCACTCCGAGGAATACAGTTGTGCCGCCAAAATCATTGATGATACTAAAGCTCAAATCCGGGTTTCCAGCCTTACAGGAATTCAATCCTTTCATACTGAAGCGCATCTGAGAAAATGGAGCAATCATGCCGGTATCCCCTTGAATGCGTTGTCCACCCACATTCAATTCCAGCGCATTAATAGTTATATGGAACGCAGTCGGATTATCGGCTTCCAACATGCACAAACCGCTCGCACTGTCAGGCAGGAGTTTCCAACGCAACTGCTCAGGCGCTTTCACACCACTGGCTGTCAGTGCTTTGGGCCGGAAAAACACTTTAATTCGGGACCGAAAAGCGAACTGCAGCATATTTTTTTCCTGACCCTCAATTTGTTTGGGAGCAGGTGGAATCTCCAACACATTTAACCAAAACACTGATTCGCGATCCTGAGGCAAAGGCTCACGCGAATACAACATACGCAGGGTCTGACCACGATGCGGCTCCACACGGAAGATTGGTGGAGTCAGCGTAAATGGGGTAGTGACTTTATCGGGCGTCACGGTGGCATCCCCATTGTCCATCCACACTTCGACCAGGGCCGGATATTCGCCTTCATTGCTCAACCTGACTGTGGCTTCCTGGTCTGACTCTCGAAAAATCACCCGGGTAGCACCCACCACAATACCTGCCTGAGCAGACGAGAAACTCTGCAATCCCAGCAAGAAAAGCATGAGCCGAATGGAAAATCGGGATATAGAAAATTTCATGATGTCTATCTGTGAATAAGATCAAATGTGTACCTCAGATTGACAATATTCATCTGTGTACATGCGTGGCGGAACAGGTTTGACCACCCGAATACTTCTAGCGGCTGCGGCACACCGTGCCACAGTCACGCTTTCCGGGTATCAGCTTCATACTCAAACCAATACACCGGACTATCAACATTACTGATAAATCATCGTGAAAGTCACACTGCTATTGGCAGAACCTGCACCTGAAGTACCCGTCGCAGTGTATTGAGCAAAGTAACTCAAGGTAGCGGATCCGGAATTAACATTTCCGATCTGGCTGTTCTGGGTTGCCAGTGGATTGCCCAACAAAATTTTGCTGGCATCTGCATTCAGCAATTGTAATTCTACGTTTGCTGCCACGCCTGCCCCTTGCAGGGTCAGGTTATTGGTCGACGTGTTAATGGTTGGACCAGGCTCAAAGTAAGTCTGCGCTTTCGTCATCGAGGCAGAGCAATTTGTCAGCGCGATGGAGAAAGGGGTACGACCAGCGACACTGCCAGCACTTGGCAAGGCCGCGGTGGATACCGTAGGCAGGGCAACGTTAATCGTTAAAGGAGAAGTCGCACCATTAAGATTACAAGTCGATGCGGTTACCTTGCCAGTGATGTTGATTGTGCCGTCGATTGCCGACGCTGTTCCTGGCAGGAGCGCGAACAGACTGACCGTTGCTGCGGTCATTGCTGACAATAAGGAAGATTTTATTTTCATACTATACATACCTTTCTTTCAGTGGGAATCATAAAAAATAAGCTCACGAAATCAGAAGTATGTGAAACGCGGGATGTGAATCCGGTGAATTGGCAATCTTGCCTGCGACGTTTGATTTCATACTTTTCAATTCGTACGCAAAGGGTAAATAAACAAAATAGCACCGTATGTTCCTTACCCCACTAATACACAAAATTGCCGCTTACTTTCTACGCCATACTTTTGAAATCCGTGCGCGAAGTATAGGTTGTCAAGAAAACAGGGTATGTCATTGAATGTTAAATTTTTTAACTGAAAATGTTAAGCGTTGTTAAAAATTTCATATGAGAAATGGAATAATTTCCTAACAGAATTTTAATTTCCCTTATCACATCAAACGAAACTCAACTGCACTCAACTCAGTGCCATCCAAGCGGGATTTTTCCTACGCTGGTAGTCGAAAAAAGCAACATTAAAATGCAAAAGACCGGTCAGCAAAATTGCATGACCGGCCTTGAAAGCCTGCACAACCTGATTTGAAACTTTCCAAATCAGGCTTACGCCAGAAAGTTAAAGTAAGAGCTTGCAGTTGCCTATTATTTACTCATTTTTTATGATTACTTTTTCGTTATTTACTGAACATTAGTTATTGATATTCGGTAGTCACCAGAATTTTTCCTTGCAAGCCAGGATTTTTATCCAGCACTTCCGCGAAATCAGACCATTGTACCTGGCCGCGCTGTAGGTAAACATGAGAACGCAAAATGAGTTGAGTTGCTTCATTACTGAGTTTGCTCATCCCGCCAGCTTGCAAAGTGTGTGACTCAGTCGGCAACACTTCTGCTGTCGTCTTGACTTGTGTGATGGAGGAGTGACACTGATTATAGGAAACGACCTGACTGATATCTGCTGCCTGTACGTGACATGTCGCTGTAGTAACTGCTCCACTGAAAGCGATACGTCCATCTTGGGCTGACGCTGCCCCAGCTGCAGCTAGCATACTCAAAGCAGTGGCGAAGGTAATGGCTAAAGTCTGGGTTTTCATAATGGTTTGCCTTTTATTCCCGGATGAAAAAGAAGGAAAACCAAATGTCTGTTGCGCCGTCAACCAGCGCTCCAAGCTGCAATTTAGTTTCCATAAGGGAATAATAGATTTTCCAAGAGGAAATTTCCAATAGGGAATTTCAATCAAGTTCCAGGTCTGAGAGAGAAAAACCACGCAGTTTTAGTGATACGCAAACTTAGCTTAAAACTTTGATCACCAACGATATGATAAGGATCATGGAAGCATGGTGTTACTGTTAAGAATTATCTGTTTTATCCGTCTGTCCCTTCGTTTTAGCATTCTGTCGCAAGGTAATTGAGCGACTAAATTGTGAGGACTAACATGCCTGCATCAACCAAAAAAACAACGCCTGTTCATCCACACTCAGTACAAGGAGCAAAATCATGAAAACGAAAAAAACTTATATTGCATTTGGCATCCTGACTTGCGCAGCCATCCTGGCCTTAATTTTTCAACTTTCGCCAGAAACCCATGTCGTCTGGGATGATGAAGAAGTCGGTGGTGTCGTCGGCTGGGGACTAGGCTTTTTTGGCATCCTGATAGGCTTGGGCGCGAGTTTTTTTGCCTTGCTGATTACGGGTTTGGTCTTTGCCAGTCTGTCGGCAGTTATGGTGCTGGTATTTGCCGCAGTCGTACTGGCTGTCTGTTTTGCGCTGGCGCCCCTGTTACTGCCCTTCCTGATCCTGGCTGGGCTGATCATGCTGATGTCACGCCGTAAAAGCGTGTCCTGAACTGAGCTAAGTGCAGAGCTAAGCTCATAGGTCAGCTAAGCTGGCAACTCAGATTTCAGCTTAGCTGTACGGTAAGAAAATCAATAACACTCCCATCATTCATGCAGGCAGAGGCTGGTACAATTCCGCACCCATTTTCTCCTGCATGACCATGAAATCTCCGGAACTACGCAAAGAACTCTCAGAACTCACACTGCATAAGCGTGGCATACGCATCAATCTGCAATTACCACTGATAGAAAGCGAAGACGAGGTCACGCTGCGCAGCAGGGAACAATTGCGCGATCGTTTACTGGCTCTCCATCTGTGTTGCCTGGCTGCCCAGCCTGAGCAGCAAGCGGATCTGAACAATCTGATCACTAAGCATAATCTGCAGCACATTCTGTCGGCACAGGAACAAGCCTGGATAGCCCACCAACAGCAGCCAGCTGCGCTGCCTGACTTCGCCATGCATTGCAACTATGCGCTGCATTTCCTGCAATGGGCAACCGGCCTGCAGCCCGCACCAGGTATGCCTGACCGGGCTGAGCGCTTAGCCGACCTGAGTATGACCCACCATCTATTCGAGACCGCGAACAGTCCAGCTTCGGCCCCTGCTTCACTACGCCTGCGCAGTAAATCTGAATTGCTGGACTGGGCTGATTTACTTTATCGTTTGCACTGGTCCGTGCGGCATGCCCACATCACCAACAAACCTACGCCAGGCAGACTGCATTCAGCCAGCGTACTGGCCTGGCATCAAGCGGCTAACTGGCTGATCGCTTACGACAATGAAGATGACTGGGATCAGGTCAGTACCGAAACCGGAGGCTGAACATGTGTGTCAACTTCACGCCTAGCCGCAAGGATCAGCTCAACACTGCATTTTCTGTACAGCCGCCGGCATCCTGCGTTTGGAAAAACGAAGTCTGGCAAGATGATGCCGCCCCGGTCATCATTGCTGATGCCAGTGCAGGACGAGCCTGCATTTCAGCCAGTTATGGCATGTTGCCCAAGCATCAGTTCGCGCCAGGCAGCAAGCGCTACAGCACCATGAACGCACGTGCTGAAACCATCGCCAGCCTGAAATCTTATCGGTCTGCCTGGCAGCATGGTCAACGCTGCGTCGTACCTATGCAGAATTTTTTTGAACCTAATTATGAGTCGGGTAAAGCGCAGCGCTGGCATATCGGGGTGCGGGATCAGGATGATTTCGTGGTGGCAGGCCTGTTTCAAGCCTGGGAAAGTGTGGATAAGCTGCTCAGCTATTCATTCACTCAAATCACCATCAATGCAGACCAACATCCATTGATGAAGCGCTTTCATCCGCCGGGTGAAGAGAAGCGCTCACTGGTGATACTGCCCGCAGAAAACATCGATGCCTGGCTGCATTGCCGCGACCTGGAACAAGCCCGCAACATGCTGCAGCTTTACCCGGCAGATAAGATGTGGGGTCAGCCAGTTGATACCAAGCCGCCGGCGCAAGCCAGTTTATTCTGAGCTGGCCGGTGCCTTAAACCAATCCTGCTTAGGCACTACTTTTTCATGTCCAGGATCGCCCAGATAATGCGGTGACATAATCTGTACGCCGTAGGTATTGAATACATCCTGAATATTGGCATGCAGCAGATTGATCACCTCGGCCCGTGGTCGCGGCTCGGTCGGGATGGCATGACAAATCAGCAGATACTCGGGGTAAAAATCGGACAAGGCAGTCTGAAAAACTTTAGGTGCAGGATGGGTTTGCACACCTTGTGTGCGGCTGGCCGCCTCTATCAGCATCGCTTCAACCTGACGCCAGGGCGTGTCATAGCCTATCGTGACTTTGGTATCAATCACAAAGCCATCGCCACCGACCACGCGCGAATAATTTTTAGTCACATTATTCAGCACAAAAGAATTCGGCAGCGTCAGCTCGACCCCCATACCATTGCGGATGCGGGTCGTAAACATACCCAAATCGGTGATGGTGCCTTCATGCTCGGCCACACGGATAAACTCACCTTTACGATAGACCCGTGAATAAGTCAGGATCAGGCCACTGGCAGCCTGCCCGACCAGGCTGGAGGCACCGAGCGAAATCATCAGGCCAACTAATACCGATACCCCTTTAAAGGCCTCGGTTCCTGAACCTGGCAAATACGGATAGGCCATCGTCAGCGCAAACAGCCAGACTGCGATGGTCGCGATTTTACGCGTCGGTCCCACCAGATCAGCATCCAGCCAATCCACCTCAATTTGGCGGTTCTTAACCAGGTCAAAAAACCGCCCCATCGCATGCGTGAACAGTTTTGCCAATCCAAAAATCACTACTGCAACAAATAAGTCCGGGATCGCTTTGAGTATGGCGCCCCCCAGTGTCAGCACCAGCCCAAACAGATAGGCATTCAACTGCTCGCCCCAAGGACGGGTAAAAGGAAACAACGACATCAGCACACCCAGCCACTGATAGCTGAGTAACAGACTGAGCCCCCAACTCAGCACCTGGCTAAGTTTCTGGATCAGCCAATGCAAACGCTCACGTTTAATCAACGCGGAACCAACGTCATGCAGTTCCGCCAGTTTTGCGTTAGCGAAGATCAGGCTGCGGCGCATCACAATGCGGCGCAACTTCCAGACCGCCCACAGTAAGCCCACATATGCCAGCGTCGCCACCAGCGCATATAGCGCTGCATGCAGCATACTGCGCAGATTCCTGCTTTCTTCATACTCGGTAATAGCCAGTTGCAGGGCCTGTTTTGCCTGCTGGCTGACGCTGTCCAGCGTTTCCTGCTGAAAAGGATCGACATCTTCCGGCGCGATATAAAAGCTGCCGCTGCCATCTATCTGCACCAGAACACCGGGTGATACATGACTGAGACCGACTTCATGGCGTCCAGGTTTTTCCAGCTGTTGTTCAATTCTTGCCCGGGCGCGCTGCATCCTGTCTTCCGGCGTCATGCCAAGTACGCTGGCTCTGAGCGTCAGTATCTGGCGGTTAAATATCTGCAGTCTGACTTCGGCCGGATGCGGGATGCTGTTTTTGCCCGCATCCTCTGCAGCGCAGACAACAGACGCCAGACATAACAGCATCAAAGCTAACAGTGGCCCCAAGCCGCGCCGGATGGATAAAGCATACATAGCGTTCCCGTTTCATGATCAGCAATAGCTGCAAGCCTGCCGGCCTGCAAACCCATGCACCTGTTTATTGATGTGCCGCACAGCATGCTGATAATAACAAGACAATTGCCACTATGAATAATAATCTGCCATCTGCTGCAGCTTTCTTGCGGCTTTCATCACAGACGCTTTCCGCACTTAGCTGTGGTTCGCAGTGAATGCCGCCAAGAGTCAACATATTTAACAAAATATTGCCTTAGATCACTATTTATTTTCTTCTCCATCTTGCCCATACGCACTACAATGACTTATCTCAGTTTGACTTCCGGCTGGCACATCATGAACAAGCTCACATTGAAACCCCTACTCCTCGTTGCCGCGCTGTGCGCAGCTGGCTTTTCCCTGCATATGGCCCATGCCAATAGCTTTGACGATGGTGTTGCGCTGTATGAAGAGCAGGATTTCCCAGAGGCAGCAGCAGCCTTTCTGGAAGCAGCAGAGGAAGGCAATGCGGATGCCCAGTTCAACCTGGGCTTAATGTATCTGAATGCGGAAGGGGTGGACGAAGACTACGAGCAAGCATTTGCCTGGTTCTCGAAATCAGCCGAGCAGAATAATCCGCGTGCCCAAACCAATCTGGCGCGCATGTACGCCAAAGGCAAAGGTGTGCGTCCTGACTATGATGCCGCTGTCACCTGGTTCAATAAGGCAGCTGAACAGAATTATCCGGATGCGCAATACAGCCTGGGCGTCTTGTACGTGACCGGCAATGGTGTGCCGCGAGACTACAACAAAGCCCGCGACTTATTCCAGAAAGCTGCCGATCAGGGCAATGCCAGCGCACAGTATCAGCTGGGCCTGATGTACTTCAAAGGCAAGGGCATGGAAGTGAATCAGGTCGAAGGCTATAAATGGATGGAACTCGCGGGCGACTATAGCGAGGCTGCGGTGTTCCGCGAATTCGCTCAGCAATCCATGTCTGCCGCAGACGTAGAAAAAGCCGCTGAGCTGGCGGAAGAATGGAAAGCCAGCCAGGAAGAGAATTCTTAATACTCAGGTTTTGCGCCCGGCGAAAGCATGCAGCATCTCCAGCACATGGGATGCTGGCGGCATTTCTGCCGTTTTGTAGACTAGCTGCGCCTGGCGGTCGAACAAAAAGATATTTCCTGAATGCCGCTCATTCCCCACAATCTGCCCCTTCAATAAAGCCAGTATGGCTGACAAGTCCTGTTCACGCGGTGCCAATACCTGCCACAAAGGATGGGCGGCAAACTGCTCACGCCATTGCCGCATCGCCGCTGCCGTATCCGTCAAGGGGTCTATGCTCAGGGAAATCAGCTGCAAGTCTTTATCCTGACTGGACATCTTAGCTGCCACCGCAGCAAACAAAGCACCCTGCAGCGGACAAATCGCGCTACACCCTGTGAACATGAGTTGCACAGCCGTGACTTTCCCTGTTAACAGCCGCTGCAAAGCGATGCGCTGATTTGCACTGTTCAGCACGCTGATGTCAGGTAAGCGACGTGGTGGCCGGATAAAGCCAAATGGATCATGCGAAGGCGGTGCAGCCTGCACCCAGGCGGGCAGACACAGCGCTGCAGCCTGCAATACAAACTGACGCCGCCCGCTCAGCGCGTCTGATTCAGGAATTGCCATAGCGCTTCACACTGTTCATCGTTAATTTGAAAAACCGGCATATTTCTGGAAATGAGTATATGCGCGGGATCGATGCCGGTTCTGAGTACCCGGCAAAAACTACCCAACTCATAGCTGGAGGCCGGGCCGCCACGGCGTGACTGCCTGTTACGCAGCACGCCTGCCTCTAAGGCCGGACCAAAATTCTGCGCCAGCTTATCCGTGGCCGCATTCGTTTTGCCGGACGCCTGGCTGGAAGCATTGCTATGGCAATTCACACAGCGGCTGGCCATGGGCGGCAATGCGATATCCTGCCCTCTGAGTTGTGCAGTAACAGGAAGCTGACCCGTGTACAGTTTTCTACCCAAGTCAGTGTCATTCTGGTTCGCATAGCTGCCCGTCGCCACTAACAGCAGCGGTGCGCACAGCGCGGCCAACAGCCGCCGTTTGAGCGGTGTGTAGCGCTGGCTCATCGTGCGCCTATCCAATCCAGCAAGCGGCTCCATTGCTGCTGCACATTGGACCATGCCTGACTCGCAAACTGCTGCAACTGTGCTACCGGTGTATCCGCTGCCATGGCTGCTTTCGCCTGCAAACCAGCCGCTGGATTGCCGATGTTAGCAAACAGCACGGATTTTTCAGCAGCGTTATCCGCATTGAGTTGCCGGAAATCGCCCTGCCAGGCTGGGTCGCCCCAGTTCACACCGTCGCTGCTGACATAGAAATTGACCAGACTCATGGTGCCATTGCCACCCCCTGCACGTGGCAGATAACGGAAGCCAGCGACTTCTTGTGCTGCGCCCAGATCGACCTGGAACCAATGTGGCGGGCGTGGATTGGCCGTTTGCCACTGGGTATGCCAGATGCTGTCTTTGTTTCCGTCAATCGCATTGGCAGCAGCACCGTTTTCGCCTTGCAGTTCTACGCTGTCTGCACTGGCCTTCCAATTGCTGCGCGCTAGCAAAGCACCCTGCTCATTGACCAGATTAAATTCCGCCATCGAACCCCAGGCATTGTTATTCACCTCGCCCAGTTGTTCCAGTTTCACATAACGGACCGCGCCACCAGCCAGTTCTGCATTGCCGATTTGCTTAACGAAAGCCGCTAACTGATTGAGCTCAGCATCCGTAAAGGCACGCATTTTTTGCGCACCAGCACCCAACAATGGAGGATTGGCCGCATTGATGGTCGCAGGATTATGCGCTGCAATCGCCTGCTGTATGGTCGCTGCGGAGCCATCATGCAAATAAGGTGCCGTGTCCCAGACATCGCGTAAAGTCGGCACATCCAGACCAGTCAAAGGCGTACCCTGACGCTGGCCGCTGCTGGCTTTGAGGGTGCCGATGTTATACAACTTGCCCAACGCCGTACCACTGACCGTAAAGTTCACACCGGTGTGACAGGATGCACAGTAAGTATTGAACAGACTGCGCCCCGCCTTGCCATCCACGGTCAGCGAATTATCCGGATTTCGGTAAGGGCTGGCATCAACCTGGCGCAAGGATGCCATGTAAGCCGCCAATGCATCCAGATCAGCGCTGAGACCAGCCTTTTTATCACCTAAGGGCTGATTCCGGGTGCCGGCATTGTAATCTGCATCCTTCATCAATCCTGTGCCCTGGGCAAAGCTGCGGATCTGAGATTCAAAATCCTGTAGCTCGTCAAAATTTCCCGACCAGTGCAGATTCATCTGGCCACCGGCGCGGCCACGCAGGCTGATGGTATTGCGTAAGCCCTCGCCTAAACCGGTAAAGTCCCAGGTACGGCCATCGGTTCCAGCCTCGCTGTGGCAAGCGGTACAGCTGAGCCAGCCGCCACGCGCCAGACGCGGATCACGCGCATCATAGAAATGCTGTTTCCCGATCAATACCTGAGCACTGAGTTTTTCGGCCGCGATGGTGGATGCCACTTGCACTGCACCCACCTGCATTTGCCCACGCTGCAGCATCGGTGTCAGATCGAAACGACTGACCGTGCGATCCATAAAATTATTAACGAACAGCACATTGCCATCACTGGAAAAACTCAGTCCCTGTGGTGCGCGCCCTGCATCAAAGCGGAACATTTCGCGTGCGCCAACCGGATCAAGCACCGCGATCTGTCTGGTGTTTTCCAATGCGAGGAACAGATACGCACCACCCGGATGAAACGCAACCGCACTGACCAGGCCGGTGCTGTTGATATCAACACGGGCAGCGTAATCCTCTTTCATGCTGTTGAGGTTAATGCGCGAGCTGATCGCTCTGACCGTGTTCTGAAAATCGAGATTTTTTCCATCGCGCAAACTACCGCGCAGTATATTGTCCTGCTTGGACGGTATCCAGGCAGAACTGCCATCCGGTGCAATCGCAGCGGCAGCCAGATAATTGGGTATGCCGCGTCCCTGAGTTTGTGCATCCTGTTTATCACTGTGCTGCAGGATCACTGAGCTTTGCAGGCGCAGAGGATGCGTATTTGCCACCACCACGATACCGCCATAATTGACACCATTGACCGTGGTCTGCACCTTGGCTGTGCCTTCACCGGGCAACGCTGGCGTGATAAAGCGTGATACCAGCAGGCGATCACTATCCTGATGCAGACTCAGATAACGCGGCGTGGCACCGACGCTGAGACTCGCAATTTGCTTGCCAGTCGCACTGTCGATTTGCCACACCTGGCCCAGCGCTTCCAGCGCGACATACAGGCGCGCTTCATTGGCCGCAGCGACGATGCCAAACGGCTGGCTACCCACAGGCAAGGCCACGGTATTACTGACTTTCAGCGTCCCGCTATCAATCACACTCAGACTGGCCGCATCGCGATTGCTGACCCACACTTTGCCATCTGCCGTCAGCGCCAGCTGGCGCGGCCCTTTACCGACCGCGATCTCAGCCAGTTTCTGCAGATTTTGCGCATCCATCACCGCTACGCTGTCATTGTCCGGATTAACCACCCAAATGCGGTCACCACCAGCGCGTTTTTCCGTCAGCAACGCGCTTGATGCACGCGCCTGCCCCGCAATCGCAGGTGTCGTCACCGCCTGATAGAAACTATAGGTGGAGATAATGCCGGACAGGTTTTTCACTGTCGCGGTGACGCGGTACAGCCCGGGCTGGGTGTATTGATGCGTCGTTGTCGCGCTGGCGCTGAATGTGTTCGGATTGGTACTGCCATCGCCGAAATCCCAGGCATAAGTCAGTCCACTACCGGTTGCGCTCACCTGATAACTGACCGCCGATCCGCTGGTTTGCGGTTGTACGCTGATTGGTGAAATCACAGCCGCAGGCAGCGTCACATTCATCACAAAGTTTTGTGATGCGACACCGCCACGGCCATCGCTGACACTGGCACTGACCATGAAACTGCCGTCACGCGTCGTAGTGCCGCTGATCAGTCCGGTCGCTGCATTCAGGGCCAAACCGGGAGGCAGACCAGATGCGGTAAAACTCAGGGTATCACCATCAGGATCATTCGCCTGCAGGTTCAGATTCACGGTCTGCCCCAGCTGCACACCGGTGAAGGTCGGCATATTTAAAGTCGGCGCACGGTTTGCAGGGCGACCATATACCTGCACTTCGGCGAGTTGCAGGAAGTTCGTGCCAGCCAGTTGTACTTTGACGTAACGGCCGCTGGCTTTCAGGTCCAGTAACAGATTGGATGGAGCGACTCCGGCGTAATAGGACTTAGTAACTGCGGTATCAGCCAGCAAACTGTTCAGGCTGCGGCCACTCATGTCCTGCGCCGACGCAAATACATAGAAATTACCCAGGCGTTCGGCACAGCAATCGCTGCGATTCCAGATCCGCACCCGGCTCAAGTCTTGCACGCTGCCGAGATCTGCCTGCCACCAGTCATTGGCGGCTGTTCCTGCGGTATGGGTAACGCTGCCATTGGCGAGATTGCCGTCGCTGATGCCATCGACTGCGCGTGCGCTGTCGAAATTCTGATACATGGATGACTGTGAAGTCGCTTTTCCACGCGCCAGATTATTCAGATATATCGTTTTCTCTGCGGCGTTATTCTGGAAATCAGCCAGATTTCCTTCCGCGACAGGATTACCCCAGTTCACGCCATCGGCACTGGTATAAAAATAAAATCTGGCGATGGTGCCGTTACCGCCACCTGGTCTGGGTAAATAGCGGAAGGCACTAAGCTGCGTTGCTTTGCCCAGGTCGACCACAAAGGAATGTGGTGCAGCTGTGGTGTTGGCAGTCCAGGCAGTATGCCAAATCGTATTCGGATCACCGTCGATGGCATTGGCCGGACCATAATTACCAGCCTGCGCTTCAGCACTGTCTGCACTCACCTTCCAGCCCGCGCGTGGCAGCAAATTGCCATCCTGATCCAGCAAATTGAATTCCGCCATCGAGGCCCAGGGATTGCCGCCTACCTCAGACATCTGCACCAGTTTCACAAAGCGGGTACTGCCTGCTGCGGCGACATTCCACACAAAATCACTGCTGACATACGCGCCGCTACTCTGCGCAAACACAGTGACAGAATAGTTGCCTGCCTGTGTCACCACACCGGAAATCACACCGCTTTGCGCATTGATGCTCAAGCCTGGCGGCAATCCGGTAGCACGGAAACTCACCGCACCAGGTGCAGCTACGGTCGCCGTAATATTTAAGGAAACATTGCTACCGGTATTAGAAAACTGGTCGTCAGGCGCTTGCAGTTTAGGCGCATTGTTTCCGTGAATATTGATTGTCTTCGCAACCGAAGGCACACCTTTGGCATCTAAACCGAACAGCATGTAATTACCAGGCAATAAGATCCCAGGATTGCCCGGGATATTCAACGTGTATTGCCCTGCCGCGCTGCGCGCAAAGCTAAGTGCGATACGGCGCTGATCATTGTTGACCGTATGCGTCGTGGCCGACAGGCGTATCAAGGCAAACGCTGCGATGCCGTCAGTCGCGCTGACATTGAGATTACTGCCGTAACCAGCTGTTGCCGGTACCGTCGTCAAGACCGGACGATTAGCTGCTGTACCATCTGCATTCAACAAATAAGATGGCGTATAGATCTGTATATCCTGGTGATTGGCCGCACAGCCATTGCCACACAGGCCACCACCAGCGGACAACACACGTCCATCATGCATCAGCAAGGCGACTGAGTGATACACACGCGGTACCGACATGGCAGGCAAAGTCGTGAAAGTTTCTGTCACCGGGTCCCATAATTCGGGCGCCAATACTGCGGTGTTATCGGAGAACGGTACAGGACGGGTCTGTCCACCTATCACCATCACTTTTCCATCTGGCAGAACCACCAGGTTGGAATAAGCGCGCGCGTAACTCATGGAAGCGAGTTTGCGCACGGATAAGCTGCCATTGGTGTTGATCAGGTAAGCGGAATTGCTCGCGTCGGCGTCCTGGTAATCTTTAGCTCCACCAACTTTGAGTATCTTGCCAGCGTCGTACATGACGGTGTTTCCATTCATGGAATCAGCGTCGTCTGCACGTTGTCCAGCCGGTGACACCGAACCATTGCCGCGGGTATCTATCCAGTTCATATTCCGGCTTGGCCCCGCATGCAAGACTTTGCCATTGCCGGTTGGGATCAGCCACATATGATTGTCACCACGGTACACACCACCGGCGTCATTGGTCAACATATTGGCGACCGACACGCCACTCAGGCGCCGCCAGCCATTCGCGTTATCCCAGATTTCGCCATGCTTGTTGCCGGCACCACCAGACCAGGAACCACCCAGCGTGAATACCGAACCATCTGCCAAGGTGGTCGAGGCGTTGTAACCACGGGTGATATTCATGTTGGGCGCGGCAGTCCAGCTCGCGTTGGCCGGGTTGTAGATACTGGTTTTGCCGCTATCGATACCGCCATTCACCAGCAAGCGGCCATCGCCAAGTAATGCTGTGCCCGGACAAAACATGTCATGCCCGGTAGCGCTGATCAGCGTTTCTGTCGCTTTATTGGTGAGGGGATCAAAATTCGAAAAGTAAGTCTGCCCGCCGGCCCCAAAAGAGAAACGGTCATTGGCAGACCAGAACAAGACATGCCCATCCGGCAAATTGGAGGCAGCTGCAGGCACCAGCGACAGCGGGATAGGTGCTGACCATGAAGATGGCGCTGCAGGGGCTGCACGCAAACTATCGAAAGCCAGACTCAGATTGCTGCCACTTTGCTCAGCGCTTATTTGAGGTGCAGACTGATTGCCGCCACAAGCTGCCAGTGACAATAGCAAGATACTGCTCAACACGGGCATAACTGTGACAGAAATTGCCGTTGGCACAGCCCGTGCAGCTGGCATGACTGAAAATTGATAGCGCATTCCGGTACCTGATTTCGATAGTTAACTTAAGAAGTTCGCTATGCTAATCACAGTTACCAATAGTTACAATTTCCACAAAGAAATTACATTTCTCCATGTTAATTATTTCCAAGGAAATTCTCTATTTTTCTTGCTTGCCTTTACCTGGACTGAGTTTTCCTTAGCTTGAAGAAATTGTGCTGAAATACATTTTCTGCACATCACTAAAAATCCAGGCAATCATGCTGAGACGCAATGTTCATCATGCTTTCAGGAATGTTGCCTTCAGATAGACTATGCAAAAATAAGCAATCTTCTCCACGCTCAATAAGCCTGAAATTCCTTCGAAAAGCAGTTACCCACGGAAATTGAAAATGATTGTTAATTTAATTATTTTATTTGTGAATCATTTTTAAATGACGTGAAAAACGAGGATTTATTACAAAATCCCCGCATCTGGCTCAATTACTGACACCAATTTTGTGTCAAAAACGATGCTCAATGACTCATGCTTACAGTCATTTGCTGTCAGTCTAGCCGCGCCAGTGCATCGAGTATAGGTGCGGCCGCATCAGCAATGCGGTCTATGCTGAGTTCACGTAATGCAGCCAAATCGACTCTGTGCTCACTGCGTAAACCGGCCCAGCGCAGCAAAGCCTGACAGGCCTCAGGATGATCAAACATGCCGTGCAGATAGCTGCCCAGGATTTGACCGTCAGCAGACACTGCACCTTCACCTTCAGTTTGCCCATCCAGCCTGAACGCCGCTGCCAATTGGCTGCGGGCATGGGTCACCCCCATGTGGATTTCATAGCCGCTAACCCGCGCCTGCTCAGGATCAGGCGTAAAAGCACACAGACCCGTGACTTGCTGCAGCCTTTTTTCGCGGGTCAATTCGGTAAACGTATCGAGCAATCCGAAGCCCGACGTGATGCCAGGCGCGCCTTCAACACCATGCATATCGCTGATCTGCTGGCCCAGCATCTGATAACCGCCACAGATGCCGATCAGCTTGCCGCCATAGCGCAAATGCTTATGCAGCACGGCTTCCCAGCCCTGCTGACGTAAAAATTCCAAATCAGCCCGGGTATTTTTACTGCCCGGCAAAATGATCAAATCTGCCGCAGGGATGACCCGATCCGGGCCGATAAATTGCAAATCCACTTCTGGATGCGCGCGCAAGGCATCGAAATCCGTGTGATTGGAAATACGCGGGATGGCGGGCACGATAATGCGGAAACGGCCACTGCCATGCTGACTGGATTGAATCGCATCCTCGGCATCAAGTTGTAGCCCGTGCAGATAAGGCAGCACCGCCAGCACTGGCTTACCGGTTTTTTCCTCCAGCCAGCGCAGTCCCGGCTCCAGCAGACTGATATCGCCGCGAAAGCGGTTAATTACAAAGCCGATAATGCGGTTTTGCTCAGATGCAGACAAACAAGCCAGCGTCCCCAGAAAATGCGCAAACACGCCGCCACGGTCGATATCTGCCACCAGGATCACAGGACAATCGACCGCCTCGGCAAAGCCCATATTTGCGATATCGCGTTCGCGTAGATTGACCTCAGCCGGGCTGCCCGCGCCTTCCACCACAATCACCTGATATTGCTGTTGCAGGCGCTGATAGGATGCCAGCACCGCACCCATAGCAACGGTCTTGTATTGGTCATAGTCACGTGCGTGCATATCGGCGCGGACTTTGCCGTGGATAATAATTTGCGCGCCGGTATCCGAAGAAGGTTTCAGCAATACCGGATTCATATCGGTATGCGGCAGTATGCCCGCTGCCTGCGCCTGCAATGCCTGCGCCCGTCCGATTTCACCGCCATCCACCGTCACCGCACTGTTCAGCGCCATATTTTGTGGCTTCATCGGTGCCACGCGCACACCCTGGCGTTGCAACAGGCGGCATAGTGCCGCGACCACGGTGCTTTTTCCGGCATCAGAAGTCGTGCCCTGCACCATCAGTGTCGTCAGTTTCATCTATTTGCTTTCTATGCAGTTCAGTTACAGCATGCTCTGAGCTGCCTGCCAGTCGGCAATCAGCACCTGTATTTGCAGCAGACCTTGCTGGATCGCAGCCGGGCCAGGCGACAAAATATCGGGTGACTTAATCTCAAATACACGCCCATGTCTGACTGCAGGAATTTGCTCCCAGCCAGGTCGCGCCATCAGCTGTTCAGCCCGGAATTTTTTACCGCACCAGGAAGCGATGATGATGTCGGGCGCGCGTCGTATTACTTCATCGGGATCGGCAATAATGCGGTCTTTCGCGCTGTAGAAAACAGCGCGGTCTGCAAACACATCTTCACCGCCAGCGATCTCGATTAATTCCGAGACCCAGCCTATGCCCGACATCAGCGGTTCGTTCCATTCTTCAAAATACACTTTGGGACGCCGTGTCCATGCTGTCGTGTCGCGCCGGCAGGCAGCGATCTGCTGCTCCAGTTCAGCCACCAGCGCCAGGCCAGCCTCTGCCTTTCCAGCCAGCGTAGCCAGCACTTGTATCATATGCAGGATACCCGCCACATCACGCTGATTGAAGGCGTGAACCTCTACCCCGGCACTGATCAGTTCACGGCTCAGTTCTGCCTGCATATTCGAATAGGCGACCACCAGATCCGGTCTGACCGCCAGAATTTTGTCGATTTTGGCAGAAGAAAAACCACTGATCTTGGGCTTCTCTTCACGTGCACGCGCCGGTCTGACTGTGTAACCGGAAATCCCGGCCACCAGATCTTCGGCACCAATCGCATACATGACTTCGACCGCCTCAGTCGATAAGCAGGCGATACGCTGATATAAACTCATGACTTCACTTTCTGTACAGGTGTGGCTGACTGGCTGGCAGACTGACGGTGCTGTCGGGCTTGTTCCAATGCTTCGCACATGGCACGTGCGCCCTCGATCAGGCGTGGACCAGGGCGATTCACTAAATCACCATCGACCGCCACCAGATTCTGATTTTTGTTGGCCAGCAAAGTCGGGAAGCTCTTCCACTGTTCCAACATCTGGCTAGTACGCTTTTTGTTTTCTGCTGCCAGTATCAGTTCCGGATTTTCCTGCAGCACCGATTCGATGCTGACCACCGGTGCGGTGCTTGCCAGCTTGCCGTAGATATTTTCGCCGCCGCAACTGCGTAAAACGTCATTGATGATGTGTTTTTCATTGAGTGTGTATAGCGGCTTATTCCAGACCTGATAGAAAGTGCGCACTACCGGTTTTTGCGCATAGCGGCTCGCAATCTGCTGCCATTGCTGACGAAAATCCGCTGCCGCCAGCTCCGCTTTTTTGCTGGTCCCCATCAGCAGTCCCAGCTTACTCAGGGTCTCGGGGATGTGTTCCATCTGATGCGGTTCGCTGAAAAAGAAAGGCACGCCGGATTGCTTCAGCAATTCCAGCTGACGATCAAACGCGCCATGCATCCAGACCACGATCAAATCCGGCTTGGCAGCCAGAATGCGTTCCATATCCAGCTGACGTAAATCACCAATGCGCGGTATCGCTTTAGCCGCTTCCGGAAAGTCGCTATAGCTGACGGTCGCGACGATCTTATCGCCAGCACCGGCAGCAAAAATCAGTTCCGTCACATGTGGCGCCAGACTGATGACACGTTGTGCAGGTTTGCTCAGCGTGACCTGACGTCCCAGATCATCAGTGACTGTCAATTGCGCGGCTGGGGTCGCTGATGCTACCGAAGCTACAGCTGAAGCCGATGCAGTCGCAGCAGAAACCGGCAATTGCAAACTGCTGCCCAATACCGCAACCCATGCGAGTTGCCACCATAAAGAGGTATTCATCCTTGTATCTTCCATTCTTGTAAAGCCAGTTCTAAACGCTGCCAGGCCGCCTCGGAGGCAGGCAGGCCAAAGCGTATGCCGTGTGGTCGTTGCGGGCCCGGTGCGAAATAGCGGGTCCAGATTCCGCGCTGCGCCAGCCATTCCCATAAGGCTTCGGTCTGTCCCTGCAAGTCCTGAGCAGAAACCCATTGAAATAAGTCCGTACCGCTGCTGGCTAATTGTTGAGCCTGTAGCAGTTCACGCAAACGCTGGCCTTGCAACCGTAAACGAGCACGGGTCTGCTGTTGCCATTCCAGATCACTGAGTGCACGCAGCGCCACTTCCTGCGCCGGGCCGCTGACAGCCCAAGGGCCCAGCCAGTCAGCCAGTCGCGTCAGCAATTCCGGCGCCGCTGTCACAAAACCCAGGCGCAGTCCGGCCAGTCCAAAAAATTTACCGACCGAGCGCAATACGATCAGACCAGCTTGCTGCGCATGTTCAGTATGCGCAGCCAGGCTGATCTCAGGGAAGGTATCGCCGAAGGCTTCATCCACAATCAGCCAGCCACCGCGCTGATGCAAGTGCTGCGCCCATTGCAGCAACTCTGCTGGCGCGATCCAGGCGCCGGTAGGATTATTCGGCTGGCAGATCACCATCACATCGCACTCAGCGAGCTGCTGTGCCAGTTCAGAAAAAGGACACTCGCTAACCTGATGGCCAGCCTGCCGCCATTGATGCGCGTGCTCGGCATACGAAGGAGCGGACACCACCACGCGGCTGGCTGCACGCAAACGCGGCAAGGCCTGAATCGCAGCCTGACTGCCCGCTACCGCAAGTAAAGCCGGGGCCTGATAATAGGCCAACGCTGCGGCATTCAGCGCATCCGATATTTCCGGCAAGCGGTGCCAGGCATTGTTGCTAAGCGCAGGGACAGGATAAAAATCGGGATTAATGCCGGTCGATAAATCGACCCAGTCCGCCAATGGCCGCCCATAACGCGCAACGGCATCGCGCAAATTGCCACCATGTTCAAGCATAGAATATTCCGCCCTGTCCCAAGCCCAGCGTGAGCAACACGGCGATACCCAGCCACAGCAAGGTGCTGTGCCAGACCAGGTGCCATGCAGCCAGAATATCCGACGGCGCGGCACTGCGTCCTGCGCCTAAAGGTGGACGCTGTTCATCCTGACCGTCATACCGGGCGCTGCCACCCAGTTGTACGCCCAGCGCACCGGCACCGGCCGCCATCACCGGTCCCGCATTCGGACTGGGCCAGGCCGCAGTCTGGGTGCGCCAGCAATGCAAGGCCAGACGGGTATTGCCGAGTAAGGCATAACTGAGTGCAGTCAAGCGTGCCGGGATCAGATTGAGCACATCGTCTACCCGTGCCGCCACACAGCCAAAACGTAAAAAACGCGGACTGCGGTAACCCCACATCGCATCCAGGGTATTCGACAAGCGGTACAACACTGCACCCGCACCGCCTAGTAACAGGAACCAGAACAAGGTGCCAAACACCGCATCGCAACCATTTTCCAGCACAGACTCGACGCTGGCTTTGGATAAATAAGCGGCGTCCGCCTCAGCGGTATCACGGCTGACGATGCGTCCGGTCAGTTGTCTGGCCTGCTCCAGATCGCCTGCATCCAGCGCCTGCTGTATCGGTAAATTATGCTCACGCAAACTGCGCAAACCCAGGCACACATACAGCAAGGCCGCATGCAGCAAGGGGGCCAGCCAGAGACTGGTGTAAGCGGCCGCATACAAGGCTGCCTGTACCAGCAATACGATGGGTAATACACATAAGGCCCAGGCCAAGCCGCCTTTGAAGCGGCTGACATTCGCATGATTGAGCCATTGTTCAATCAGGCTGGCCAGCTTGCCGAAACCAATCAAAGGATGCCAGCGTCTGGTCTCACCCAGCAGGCAATCGAGTAACACGCCCAGCAGCAATGCGCAGCATAGTGTGAGGCCGGTCAGCATCAGCATGGGCGACTCCCTTTCAGGTACAAAGGTAATCCGGCTGCGACCCACACCACCTGTTCTGCGATTGCCGCCACCGCCTGATTCAAGCGGCCGGACTCATCGACGAAACAACGCGAAATCGCCCCCATAGGCACGATGCCCATGCCGACCTCATTCGATACCAGGATTACCTGGCCTGGTTGCCGTTCCAATTGCGCCAGCAGCGCAGCGCGTTGGGTGAGCCAGGTCGCCGGTAAAGTGATTTGCCCGACTTCAGGGAATTCCTGCTGTTGGGCGAACAAACAATTCGACAGCCATACCGTAAGGCAATCGACCAGAATCACGCAATCCGGTGCCGCATAGTGAGCAAGTACTTCCGCCAGCGCGAGCGGCTGTTCCACCGTGAGCCAGTGTGCCGGGCGTTGTGCACGGTGCATGGCGATACGCTGCTGCATTTCGCCATCCTGACTTCCCGCTGTGGCGACATACACGACGCGTTGACCGGCCTGCTCAGCGCGTGCGGCCAGTTGCTCGGCATAGCGGCTTTTACCGGAACGCGCAGCACCGAAAACCAGCGTACAGCTCATAGCGCCTCACCCATCAGCAAGCGTGCCATCGCTGCCGGATGCGAGGGAAAATACGCATGAAAATACGAGGCACGTAAATTACCGACCTGGTACACCGCTTCGCCTTGCTGCGCATCACGCTGCTTTACTGCATGGGTGGCCGCCGTCAGACTGGTGCTGAAACTGGAGAAGTGAAACGTATGGCCGCGCAATTCACCATCACTGGCTGGCAGATACTGCGGCCCCAGCGCAGTCAGCCGCTTTTGCATCGTGACGGTGCCGGGTAACAGACCCGCCATGGGCCAGCTCAGACCCTGCTGATCGCATACCGTTTCTGTAAGCGCCATCATACCGCCGCATTCTGCATAGACCGGCTTGCCTGCTGCATGATGCGCCTGTATCGATGTCTTCCAGGTCGATGCCTGCGACAAGCGTTCAGCATGTAATTCAGGATAACCGCCAGGCAGATAGACCGCGTCAGCCATGTCAGGCACTGCCTGATCTGCGAGTGGTGAGAAAAATACCAGGCTGGCACCGGCCTGCTGCAGGCACAGCAAATTGGCTGGATAAATAAACGCAAAGGCGGCATCGCGTGCTATCGCGATGGTTTTACCAGCCAGAGGAGTTATGTTTTCAATCGCAGTCTCAGGTACGGAAAAAGTCGTCAGCGGCAAGGCTGCAAAAGCCTGCATATCGAGCTGTAACTGTTCCGCCAGCTGATCCAGGATGGTATCGAGTTGACTGACTTCATCCGGCAACACCAGCCCCAGATGACGCTCCGGCAGGGGCTGCTCCTGACGGCTCAGGGTACCGATCAAGGGGATATCACGCATCGCTTCTGCCACCATTTGTGCATGACCCGCCGATGCGATGCGGTTGGCAATCACTCCGGCTAAGTGCACCGGCCCGTAATCGCGTAAGCCCAATGCCAGCGCACCCACGGTCTGCGCCATGGCAGATGCATCCAGCACCGCTAACACCGGCACGCCAAATGCACGGGCTAAATCCGCTGATGAAGGCTGGCCGTCATACAGCCCCATCACGCCTTCGATCAGGATCACATCGGCTTCCATCGCAGCCTGCGCCAGCAAAGCTTGAGACGCGGCATGCCCGACCATCCACAAATCCAGCGACAATACAGCATGACCGCAGGCGCGTTCCAGCAACATAGGATCGATGAAATCCGGCCCCGTTTTAAACACCCTTACCCGCTGACCGGCACGCACCAGTTTGCGTGCCAGCGCCGCGGTGGTGGTGGTCTTGCCTTGTCCCGAAGCGATGGCCGAAACCAGCACCACCTTGGCCTGATGGCTCACCATTCCACACCTGCCTGCGCCACGATTCCATCTTTAAATGCATGCTTGACGATCTGCATTTCAGTCACGGTATCGGCCACTTCTATTAATTCCGGCAAAGCACCGCGCCCGGTCACCACTACGTGCTGCATTTCAGGACGGGCATCGATATCAGCGATCACCTGTTGTACATCCAGATAATGATATTTGAGTGCGATATTCAGTTCATCCAGCACCACCAGGCCTATCGCCGGATCTTGCATAAAACGTTTGGCCTGTTCCCAGGCGAGCTGGGCTTTTTCTATATCGCGTTCACGGTTCTGGGTTTCCCAGGTATAGCCTTCGCCCATCGCATGGAACTGCACTTCATCCGGGAAGCGGCGCAGGAAAATTTCTTCGCCGGTAGACATCGCGCCCTTGATGAACTGCACCACACCGACCTGCATGCCATGTCCCAGCGCACGCATCACCATGCCAAAGGCACTGGAACTTTTACCCTTGCCATTGCCGGTATGGACCAGCAAGACGCCAGTCTCACGCTGGGCCTGTTGTATGCGTTCATCCATCAGGGCTTTTTTGCGCTCCATGCGGCGCTGGTGACGGGTATTGATATTGTCGGCGCTGCTATCGCCATTCGAAGTGTTAGTCATGATGTCAGGTTTGAGGTAAGAACAGGGTTTGTCCGTTGTGCTGAAAGCTTTGAATAGGATGCCCCAGACATTCACTGAGCAGAGGGACGGTGAACATCTGATCGCGGCTGCCACTGAGCCAGCGCCCGTCCCCCATCAGTAACAGCGCATGGGTGGCAATACGGTGCGCCAGATTGAGATCATGGCTGACCATCACCACCGATTTTTGTTGTTGCAGACAGAGCTCAGAAAACAATTGCATCACGCTGACCTGATGCGCCAGATCGAGTGCATTGGCTGGCTCATCCAGTAACATGCATTGCGCATCCTGCGCCAGCAAAGCAGCGATTGCCACACGCTGGCGCTCACCGCCGGACAGGCTGCGCACGTCGCGTTCAGCCAGATCCGCGACATCCAGCGCCTGCAAGGCACGCAAGGCGAGCGCGACATCATCACCGCCATCCCAGTAGTGCGCATCCTGAAACGGGTGTCTGGCACTGAGCACGGTATCTAATGCGCTGTAGCCAAATGCATCGTGCCGGCTTTGTGTCAGATAGGCGCGGATTTTAGCCAGATCGGCCAGCCGCCAGTCGCGGATATCACGCCCTTCGAACAAGACCTCGCCATCGGCTTCAATCTCACGCATACCGCTCAGGGTGCGTAACAGCGTACTTTTGCCAGCGCCATTGCGGCCGATGATGCACCAGCATTCACCCGGCTGTACCTGCCAGTGCAGCTTATCGACCAGATGACGCTGCCCTATGTGTAAGTTCAGATAGCGGACTTCCATCAATGCCTCCGCAACTGATGCAACTGCAATAAAAAAACCGGTACACCGATCAGTGCCGTAATCACACCGACTGGCAATTGCTGAGGCGCCACCACGGTGCGTGCAATGGTGTCAGCAAATACCAAGAAACTGCCACCCGCCAGGGTTGAAGCCGGGATCAGCAAACGATGATCCGGGCCCAGCGCAAAGCGGCAGGCATGCGGCATGATCAGGCCAACAAAGCCAATACTGCCTGCGGTAGATACCGCACTGGCGGTCAGCAAAGCCGCACCTAAAAATAAAAACTGACGCAAACGTCCCACATTCACACCCAGCGTATGGGCCGTGTCAGCATGCATGGCAGCGATATTGATGGAACGTGCATAACGCATCGCCAATGTCAGTACTGTGCCCCATACCAGCCAGGGCATCCAGCGCGATTGCGATGCGGACAAGTCGCCTATCATCCAAAACACCATGCCGCGCAAACGGCTGTCCGGCGCCACCGATAACATCAGCGTGATCAGCGCACCGCAGCCAGACGCGACGATCACACCGGTCAGCAATAACAAGGGCGCACTGCCATCGCTGCTGCCATTCCCTTTGAAGTCGCGATAAGCCAGCGCGAACAGCAGCAAGGCCACCGCCAGTGCACCGCAAAACGCAGCCAAGTCTATCATCCACAGGCTGCCGTAAAATAAAATCATGGCCAGCGCTGCCACCGAGGCTCCGCCGGAAATTCCCAGCACATAAGGATCGGCCAGCGGATTGCGCAATAAGGCTTGCATCATCACGCCGGACAAGGCCAAGGTGGCACCGGTCACAAATCCTGTCATCGCGCGACTCAGGCGCAGATCCAGCAGGCTGGAGGCCAGCGTTGTATTGTCCTGTCCCTGTACCATCGCCATCACAGCCTGCCCCAGTTCAGACAAACTCAGCGGCACGGAACCAATCACACAGGCGAAAACGATGCTGCAGACAGCGATCGTTAATAAGACGGGAAGCAGCAAGGCCGGACGACGCGACCAGTGCAAGGTACGCGTTGAAGTGGCAATGCTGTCAGTAAGGCGTGTAGTCATGAAACGACCCGAAATTAGGTGACGCAGCCCTGAGTCAAACAATTGAGCCCGACCCGGGCCTGCGTCTGGTGTGCCGCCATACGGCAGCACATGCAGCTAGTTCAAACTTATTAGGAATGCCGCAATAAGACCAGGCAAGCTCAGGCGATACCCGCTTCATTGAAAGCGGCAATCAACCTGCTGCCTGCCGTGGCCGATTAAAGGCTATAAAGGCTATCCTGTTATTTAAAGCCGTAGTTCACACCCAAAAACAGCGTAGAACCAGCGGTAGCATAATTTTTCGCCAGTTCGTAATCCTTGTTCAGTGCGTTGTTCCAACGTGCCAGCACTTGCAAGTCTTTGCTCAATTGATAGCTGCCATACAGGTTCAGCAAACCATAACCTGGCAAGACTTTTTTGTTGGCGACATCATCAAAGCGCTGACCAGACAACACGGTTTCCACGCCAAATTTCGCTTTTTCTATGCTGTATTCTGCGGCCAGGCTGCCATGCTTTTTAGCGCGGCGTGCCAGTTGCAAACCGGTGGTGTTATCTTTCGGGTTTTGAATATCGACCGAGCCACGCAGCGTCACGCCTGCCAAGATCGTGCTGCCACCGATCGTCAGACCAGACATGGTTGCCTGATTCACGTTATAGGCGCAACCGTAAGGATGAGTGCTTTGCTCAACCGGGCAGACATTGGTGCTGACCAGCAGATCAGTTGCCTTGTTGCGGTAGTACACAGCGCTCAGCTGATTATCGCCCTGCTCATAATAGAGACCGATTTCAGCATTCTTGGCTTTTTCCGGCTTGTTGCTGGCGATGCCGTAACCTGGGTAATACAACTCATTGAAAGTCGGTGCACGGAAGCTGGTGCCATAGCTGCCATTCACGCGCAAAGCATCGCTCAGTTTGTAACCGTAAGCGATGCTGCCGGTGGTGTTGCTACCATAGATGGAGCTGTGATCGTAACGCAGGCTGGCACTGGCCAGATGGGCATCCTGTTTAAAAATGTAAGAACCCGCCAGCGAGTCAGTCTTACGTTTGCCGTTCAGGACTTTAGTCGTGGCATAGACTTTTTCTTCACGACGTTCTGCGATCACTTGCAGTACATTTTTGCCAATCGCAAAATTATTCTGGAAGCTGATCAGTTCCTGACGGGTATCGATCTGGCTCTTGCCATACGAGGCATCAGTGTAGCCCTGGTCACCGGACTGGGAAATCTGCAAACTGGAAGTCCAGATATCGGAAATTTTGCCCTTACCATACAGCGCCAGGGTTTCCAGAGTCTGCACATTGCGGTCATCGTAAGAAGGACCCGAATCAAACATTGCGTTCAAACGGCTTTGCATAATGCTGGCACCAACATCATAGCCTTTCGCCACTTCCAGATTGACCTTGGCATGCAGACTGTCCATTTTGTGACCGTCTTTATCGGCATTGTAGGAATAGATACCGGCCGCTGGCTTGGTCACAGAAAAGCCTTCTGTCTCAGTGTGCGCTGCATTCAGAGAGAAGCTCAGCTTGTCGCTGATAGAACCGGAAATGCCGGTTTGCAGCTGGCGCGCGCCATAGCTGCCCACACCCAGCGATGCGGTCGGTGCCAATGCACCTGCTGTTTTTTTAGTGAAAATCTGAATCACGCCACCCATCGCATCCGCACCATACAGACTGGACAAAGGACCGTAGACGATTTCGATATGATCGATCAGTTGCAGCGGAATCGTGGCCCAGGTTGCGCCACCGGTGGTCGCAGAACCGATGCGTACGCCATCGACTAACACTACGTTCTGGCTGTTATTGCCACCACGGATAAACACGGAAGCGTTAGAACCCGCGCCACCATTGCGCGCAATTTCTATACCGCGTTGTTGCTGCAATAAGTCGACGATAGTCGCTGCGCCGGATTTGGCGATGTCTTCTGCGCTGATGACGACATTGTCTGCCAACACGTCTTTAGCGGCTTGTTCCAGGCGGCCTGCGGTGACGATCACGCTGGCAGCGGTCGTCATGGATTGAGATTGAGCGAAAGTTTGCGCTGCAGGGAATGCAGCAGCTATAGCTAATGCCATAGCGAGAGGTTGACGTACAGATTTCATGATGAACCGAGAAAATTGTTTTGCGGCCTAAGTCCCCGTGGGCCGCGCAGAACAAAATGACAGGATAAGAGGCATGCAGACTGGTTTCTGCAAGAGACAACGAAGGCAGCGCATGCGATCAGGCGCTGACACAGCAAATTGTTGACGAAATCCCCCGTCCGTATCACTTCACGAATGTCTGGCCGGTATCCGGGCTGACAAATATCACCATCTGACCTTCCCATGCAAATTTGCACAGTGGTATAGAACAATGGCTGGCAGTGACATCAAATAATGCACACTGCAATTTGTACACCGTTGCGGGGGCAGCACACTTTCACGTTTCAAAAGAAGCGCATCGTGTTTCCCGTTTAACTGAGGACATGAATATGTCCGCAAGCACCAAAACCCCGCCATTCTATCGGTTGCGGGTGACGACAGCAAGGAAAGAAGCCCGTGACGGACCAATGCAAGGTAAATAGCAGGCGCTTTATGGCGCAGAGTAAGTACTCATCCCGAAGAAAATTTCTTTTCTGCCAAGGAAACCCAGGCGCTGACCAACTCCTTATGCACGTCACTCATATCGCTCAGATGAATGCCAGCGCGATATTTACCTTCAGACAAAACGACATGACGTATATTGCCTTTGCAACTCACGCGGAAAATCTCTTTGGGATCTTTGATACTGGGAATTTCTACCAGCATAGGGTAGCTACGGGAAGGAGTCAGATTTTCTTCGCTGATCAGCAATATGCCTTCATCCGAAATATTGATGGCGCGGCACATCAGCAAACGCCCGTCGCTGAGCTTAATGCCGCAGCGCCAGGTCACATTGATACGCGGAGCACGTCTTAATTCCACCATATTGAGGAAGCTTTCCGTTAGCGCCAACACACACTCATCAGCGGTGCCTACCTGTTACTGGCGTTCGTTAATGCTACATCAAGATATCAAAATGCGTGCAAGAACCATAAGAAAAGCGCCTGTCGCGGGCAGCAACCCGTTGTGCAATGCCGACATCGCTGGCCGCGGCATCCCAATGACTCAGAATTTTCAAGACGCCGGCATGGGTCACCAGTATCGCGCCCGCTAAATCCTGCTGCTGCAAACTGCGCAGAAAAGCACTGACGCGGGTGGTCATCTGCAATAAGGATTCGGCACCGCCGGGCTGGTAATGCACGGTGTCAGCCGCCCAGGCATCGATGTCAGCGCGGGCTATGCTATCCCAGGGCTGCATTTCCCAGTCGCCGAAATTCAATTCTCGCAAACGCGCATCGCTCTGCACCGGCCGCTCCAGCAAGCTGGCCAGCGACAGGCAACGCTGCAAGGGACTGCTATAAACGGGAAAAGACGGCAAGCTGGCACGCAGACTGGCCGCCGCCTGTGCATTGGCCTGCGCATCGACTGCCAGATCGCTATGTCCGTAGCACAGACCCTCGGCCTGCAAAGGTGCCAGATGCCGGATCGCAATCAGCTTCATGCCGCTGCAGAGGCGACCGGATGCGCGAGTAAGCCCAGATAAAACGCGACTTCAGTGACCTGCTGTACTGCGCCCAGACAATCGCCGGTATAGCCGCCGATTTTGCGCACAAACAGACGCGCCATCCAGAATGCCGCCAGCAGCATCAGGATCAGGGCAGGCAGCAGACGCTCCACCACAACTGGCTGCCACAACAGGATCGCACCGGCGGGAATAATCACCGTCAGGCAAGCCAGCCCGAACTCATTGGAACTCATATGCTGCGCCAGCGGCTTGGCTTTGCCCTCATCACGCGCATAGCTGAGCAACCAGATCAGGCTGCAAGACAGCAAACGCGATAATGGATGGGCGATCAGCAAAGCCGGCACCACCAGCACCAGCGGCAGGCTGAACAGCAAGGCAAATTTACTCAGCAACATCAGGAAGATACCGATCGCACCATAAGCGCCGACCCGCGAATCCTTCATGATGTCCAGCGTACGCTGCGCCGTCATGCCGCCGCCAAAGCCATCGCAGACATCGGCAAAGCCATCTTCATGAAAAGCGCCGGTCAGCAGGATGCCAGCGATCATAGACAGCAAAATCGCAATCGCATTCGGCCACCACTGCGCCGCTGCGATATACACACTGGCGCTCACCGCACCAACCACCCAACCGACTGCCGGAAAATAGCGTGAGGCCTGATGCAGCCAGGCCGGGTCAAACCCCACCCAGGCCGGAATCGGGATGCGGGTAAAGAATTGCAGAGCGATGAAAAACAGACGCAACTGATGCAGCAGCTGTATGCGCAGGGTCGTCATGGTTTACTGGCTCTTTTCGCTGACCTGGGCCGAGCTGAACGTCGCCATCTGATTCAGGAAATTCACTGCTGCCTGCACCATAGGATAAACCAGTGCCGCACCCGTGCCCTCACCCAGACGCAGATCCAGCTTCAGCACCGGCCGTACCTGTAAGGCGGCCAGCATACGCGCATGTCCACTCTCGTCGGACTGATGTGAGAACACGCAGTAATCCAGTATCGCCGGTTGCAATCTGGCCGCGACCAGTAAGGCGCTGCTAACGATGAAGCCATCGATCAGCAAGACCATGCGCCGTTGCGCCGCTTCCAGCATCGCACCGACCATGGTCGCAATTTCAAAACCACCAAAATGCGCCAGCACATCCAGCGGTTCCTGCACATGCGCGTGCAGTGCGACGGCGGCTTCGATCACGCTTTGTTTATGCGAAATACCTTGCGCCGACAAACCGGTACCGGCCCCGACGCAATCTGCAACCGCAATGCCAGTCAGCTTATGCATGATGGCAGCGGCTGAGGTGGTATTGCCTATGCCCATTTCACCAAAGCCAATCACATTACCGCTGATATCGGCGATTAAGGCACGGCCATTCTGGATCGCGGTTTCGCATTGTTGCGCACTCATCGCAGCGACCTTGGCAAAATTACGGGTGCCCGGTGCGACCTTGGTATTCCACAAACCCGGACGCACACCAAAATCATGGTTCACGCCAGTATCCGCGATATGCAATGCGATGCCATTCTGGCGCGCAAACACATTGATCGCCGCACCACCGGCCAGAAAATTCTCTACCATTTGCCAGGTCACATCCTGCGGGAATGCAGACACGCCCTCGGCCACCACGCCGTGGTCACCGGCAAAAATGATCATGGCCGGCGCCACCAGTTCAGGTGTGGTGGTTTGCTGGATCAGACCGATTTGTAAAGCCAGTTGCTCCAGCCGTCCCAGACTGCCGGGCGGCTTGGTTTTGTCATTAATGGCGAATTCTAATTGCGCGGCCAGTGCTGCGTTCTGCGTGCTCGGTAAAGTTTGCATGCTCAGTAGTAAAAACGGTTAATCAAGACCACCGCCCAGGTAGCGATGGCCATTATCAGTGTCAGCAACACGGCTGCACTGCCAAAGTCTTTGGCATTTTTGGATAAGCGATGACGCTCCAGCGAAACCCGGTCCACCACCGCCTCTATCGCAGAATTAATCAGCTCGACCACTAATATCTGCAATAGCACAGCGATCATCATCAGCTTTTCAAAAGCCGACACCGGCAGGATCAAAGCGACAATAATGCCGATAATGACCAGCACCAGCTCCTGACGAAACGCATGCTCATTGCGCCAGGCGGCACGGAACCCATCGACCGAATAAAAAAACGCGGAAAAAATCCGGCGCAACCCGCTTTTACTTTTGAACTCACTGACTGCCGGTTCCTGCTCTGACATAAGGCTTCCTTGTATGTGCCATAAAGGTTTACTGGTCAGGCACAAACTTGCGCCTGCAGAGTTTGCTGCAGACCTGAACACCGGCTTTCTTCCAAGTCGGCAGGCCATACGCATTTCAAACCCCGCCGAATTTTACCTGACAAAACTGCCATACCTTCAGGCTTTTGCATGTCCGCCAGCATGTTTTTGTATGCAAGTGCCGTCGTTCCGCATTTGGAGCAAACCCTTTAATCTGTGCTGAGACTGCTGCATTTTGACCACGGAAGCATGACGGTCTTTTCACATTGTGGTATAACAATACATATTGCACTGCACCACGGATACTATGAAAAACGACGCTCCTGCTTCAGAAAAGACTTCTATCCAAGTGATAGAACGTATGGTTGCTCTGCTTGATGCGCTCTCGCGCTATCAGGACCCGGTCAGCCTCAAAGAACTCGCCATCGTTACCGGCCTGCACCCGTCCACCGCGCACCGGATTTTGAATGATCTGGTCACGACCCGCTTTGTCGACCGTGCCGAAACCGGCTATTACCAACTCGGTATGCGTCTGCTGGAGCTGGGGAATATCGTCAAAAGCCGCCTCAATGTGCGTGAAGCCGCACTGGAATTCATGCGTACCCTGCACCGCCAGACCAATCAGACCATTAATCTGTCGGTGCGTCAGGGCGATGAAATCGTCTATATCGACCGCGCTTACTCAGAACGTTCAGGCATGCAGGTGGTACGCGCCATCGGTGGCCGCGCACCGCTGCATCTGACCTCCACCGGAAAATTATTCCTGTCGCTGGACGAACCCAAAGCCATACGCGCCTATGCGACGCGCACCGGTCTGGCCGGACATAATAAAAATTCGATTACCGATCTCGCCAAGCTGGAACGCGAACTGGCCGAAGTGCGCAGCAATGGCTTCGCGCGCGACAATGAAGAACTGGAACTGGGCGTACGCTGCATGGCCGCCGGCATCCACGACGACAGCGGCAAAATGATCGCCGGCCTGTCCATCTCCGCTCCCGCCGACCGCCTGCAAGAAGACTGGCTCAGCAACCTGACCGACACCGCCACTGAAATCTCACGCGCGCTGGGCTATCGTGGTTAATGAGCGTGGCTAATGAGCGTGCTTAATAAGCATAATTAATGAGCGCAGCTAATTAGTGGGTTTCAGGCTGCATCCGGGTTTGCAGGCGGGTGCAGCTTATCGGATAAAAGTATTCTCTTGTCGAAGCCAATACGACAATCACCCAAATGACGGGCTGAAATTCACACCCGGTGCGGTGCGCAGCATGACAGCTAATTACAGCTGGTTTTGCGCATACGTAAAAATCGCTTCGTTCAAAAAATCCACCATGTTTGGATGATAGGCATTGTGGAAGGTCTTCATATCCGGATTGTCTTGATAGAACAGCGCCATACCGATATATGCCTCGCGGGAAGGCGGGTAAAACCTGGAGGCGATGGAGTAATGGCGCGCGATCAGGGTTTGAATTTCCGATGACGATGGCTGCGCGCCATCCAGCAGCGGCGCCAGTTCTTTGTACAAGGCATCCCAGTCCAGATGAACCTGATGCTTATCGACATGCGACCAGTTGTTTGTCTCTGCCAGCGATTTGGTTTGCTCAGCCGCCATCGCTACACGGCAGCGTTCCAGATATTCCGGGGTCGGATGTTGAGGGGTCATAAAATAGGTAGTTTCCAATGTAGATGCGCGTGTAGCGCTAAGATTTTTTAAATGCTGATCAACGCGAAACCAGTTCAATATTGTCTCATTCACTGCGCCGTTTTTTTAATTTGCGCGTCAACCCAAGCCCCAATACCTTCTACCGTAGCATTCCCGTCTTCGCCACCCAATTGATTGGCCTGAACCGTTGCCAGCAAACGTCCATTCGAATCGAGCAGCGCAAAAGCAGGGAAACTCTGGACCTTCAGATTTTTAAACAAGAATGTCTGGGCATTCGCAGCCACCTGCCAGCTCCAACCGTACTGCTTCAGGTATTTAGCCGCCTGTTCACTGTGGTCAGGGGTAATGGCCAGGACATTGATATCCTCACGTTGTTGCTTAATCTTGTTCAGCTTAGGCACTTCTCTGATGCAGGGTGCGCAATTTTCAGTATAGAAGTTGATGAGTAAAACCTTACCCAGCACTTTTTCTTTTGCGATGACCTGACCATACGGATCGGTAAGGCCATCCAGCGGAAACTGATCTCCGATGGCGACCCCGAAGTTAGGGAGTAATTTGTAGCTTACTTCTGTCGCATGTGCGAAATTGCATGCTCCAGCCAGACAGATAGCAAATGCGGCGGCGATGGTTCTCATTGCTTACTCCAAATGTTCGCTTTCAAATCGATGAATGCTGACGACACGAAAAATACGGCGGTCTATCCTGTTTGCCTGTCTTTGCGCATTGCATTCAGCAACATCACCTCAGGAAATTTTTGCCTGATTCAATTGCGGGAGCAGCTTATTCAATGCGTCACGCGCCAACATTCGCGGAATGACCATGCGAAATCCACCGGACTCAATACCCATTTCCCTAGGAAGGGTAAATAAAACCATCAAGCGGGTGAACCAATTGGTTCGAATCCAGGCTTCCATCTGTACGTTGTCACCCACCTGTTCGACGCTCAGCATCATGGGCGCAACCATGAAGTAACGCCCTTTTTGATACAGCCGACCAGATGACGTTGAGTGCTTCAAGCGATAGCCCTGCTCACGACTCCATGGCTCCATGACAGACCATAAGTCACCAGTAAAGCTGAATTGCAGCTGCGTCCTTGATGTCATGCCTGTATCTCCTGAAATAGCCTGGATTGTTGCAATATTCGAAAAGCAATATATTAATGCAATATCAGCAACATGTGTCCATCCTATTAAAGGACGCATACTGGATGCGACATTTCGCCAGCCGATGGCAGGCCAATTGCACCAGTCAAATTTATCGACAATTCAAGGTCTTGAAAAAGGGATGCAAAACAGACAGATCAGGCAACAAGTTCATGTGCGCTAGTGTTATATCCGGACGAAATCACCGAAAGCGTTGATTCATAGGAAATTACCATTTAATATATGCTTTTTGCAAACTAAATATACACCTAGAAAGATGTCTACTAAACGTGGGGACATAATGGTGGATGTTGACTCACCTTTTAAACATTAAGGAGACATACCAGTGGCTAGATGCACAGCTCCAGTACGAGGACATAACTCAGCGGCCGCAGCAGCTGCCTGCCCCGCTTGTCGCTATCGAAGCAGCTATAGCAGCGGCTACGGGAGTTACAGTCCATCCTACCCCTCCTCTGGTGGTTATAGCAGTAGTAACAATGGCGTCAGTAGATCTGGAAGTGGTTCCCGCCCTCGCTGGTCAAAATCTAACTCATCTCTTTCATATACCACTTCGCAAATAATTTCACTAACTCCTATACGTCAAACAGTTGAAGCTCGCGCCGTTGTTCAGCCCGATCTTCGTGACGTATTTCTCTGCCATGCTTGGGATGATCGTCATGGTGCAGCGAAAGAACTACATGAATTACTTGAAAAAGCAGGTGTTAAAGTTTGGTTTAGTGAGAAAGATCTAGGTCTTGGTGTGCCTATGATGCGCGCAATAGATAAAGGGCTAGCTAACTCCCGAATTGGGCTTGTACTAGTGACCCCTGCACTTCTAACTCGTCTTCCGAAAGAAGGCGTTGCCGATAAAGAGCTTTCGACATTACTAGCTGGCAATCAACTGATTCCAGTCGTGCACAACACTACCTACGAAGCCCTTAGAAATGTAAGCCCTATGCTTGCTTCCAGAAGTGGTCTAGATACTTCTGAAGATTCAATGTCTGTGGTTGCTGAAAAAATTGCTGAATTAGTAGCAATTTAATTGTAGATACAAATGTGTTCTAACATTCATTCCAGAGTTTCGCCTACCGCGCCCTCAAAACTCACACGTTAGATACACTCAAAAAAGCTGATAGGAAATCATGAAGATTAAGTCAGTAAGCGTAAACCGGTTCCGCGGATATGATTCACCGGTAAGTGTAGAAATCGACGACCTATGCGTTTTGGTTGGTCGGAACGATATTGGTAAATCAACTATTCTTGAGGCGCTGGACATTTTCTTCAATGAAGGGAAAGGGTGCGTCAAGCTCGATAAAGACGATATCAACAAAACGTGTCTGGCAAATTCAGAAGATTGCATCGAGATCGAAGTCGAGTTCACCAATCTCCCGCAAAGAATCCTAATTGACGCGACGAATGAAACAACACTAACGGATGAGTATTTGTTGTCTACTGATGGAACACTACGAGTCCTCAAGAAATACCCGGCAGCTGGGAAGGAAAAGATATTCATTAAGGCAAACCATCCAGTTAATGCTGAATGTGGGGATCTTCTGATGAAGAAGATTCAGGATTTAAGGAAAATTCTTGACGAACAAAACTTGGAATGCGAGGACAGAACAAGGAGCGCCGAGCTTAGAAAGGCAATCTGGAATGGCCAGGCCAACCTTCAGCTGGAGACATGCGAAATTGAAATTGCCAAAATTGATAACAAGAATATCTGGGATCAATTAAAGACATACATGCCGCTATACACGTTATTCCAATCGGATAGGAAGAACGCGGATTCTGATGATGAGGTCCAGGATCCTATGAAAATTGCGGTCAAGGAGATTCTTGGCGATCCAGCCATTCAAGAGAGTCTTACGGCTGTCGCCGAAAATGTTAAAGCCCGTCTCCAGATGGTGGCAGCGAGAACGCTTACCAAGCTGAATGAGCTAAATCCGGCAATTGCGAGATCTCTCGCCCCTCAAATTCCAGACGCCGCCAGCCTTAAGTGGGCAGATGTCTTCAAAAACGTTTCAATAGCTGGTGACGATAACATTCCTATTAACAAAAGGGGTAGCGGCGTTAAGCGTCTGATTTTGATTAGCTTCTTCCGTGCGGAGGCTGAGAGAAGGCAAAACGAGTCAAACCTTCCGAGTGTTATATACGCAATAGAGGAGCCAGAAACATCTCAGCATCCAGATCATCAGCGGGGGCTAACCGATGCGCTCATTGCGCTTTCTGAGGCTGCGAATACGCAGGTACTACTCACGACGCATAGCCCAGAAATCGTGAAGCGGCTCAAATTCGAGAACATTCTTCTAGTAACGGGAGATTCTCCAAACAGAATTTCCAGTGTTCAACAAAGCGAATTGCCATATCCAAGCCTGAACGAGGTAAATTTCTCTGCGTTTGGTGAGGCCACGTACGAGTATCACAACGAGTTGTATGGATATATCGAGGCGGAAGGGCAATTGGCTGAATATAGGAACAATAAGCCTCTGCGGGCATACATTCAGCTCCGTAGAGATAATTCTACTGAGCAGCGCCAAGTTGTTCTTACTGAATACATCAGGCACCAAATTCACCACCCAGAAAACAATCACAACGTGCGGTTCACAGCCGCTGAGCTGTTCGAGTCTATACGTGCAATGAGAGATTTTATTCAGACATGAGTCATTGCGTGGAGGCATCTAACCATTCGCTGTAGGCGCGACGGCCCTGACGGGTCGAGGCCTAAGCTCAAACGTTAGCACCATCACCGAGGAGAAGAAATTGGAAGGTCTAAGTGTCATCGTTATCATTGGCTTGCTTGTCTATTTCGGATGGATTAAGCCGCATCAAAACTGGCTTTCCTGGCCTACACTTGAACAGTACTGGTCGCGACACCCTGAATGTCGTACAAACAATGGAGTTAAGTGCTACAACTGCGGCTCAAGAAGCACGAGACATTACGGTTGGAAAGTGAGATCCGATAATCGAAGAATTCACAAATGCAATCAATGCAGTACAGTTCTTTACCGAACCGAAGGCTAGTGCATATCAAAAAAAGCGCTAACCCTGCAGCTCAACCGGACGCTGCGCCATTATGCTGCGTAGCGCCAGTTAGCTCTACGTTAGGCATATAAAGATGAACCGCCTCGTTGTATCTATTTTTGTCGCGACCATTGCAGGCAGTTTGGCCGTCTACCTTCTGCCGCCGCCGTGGCTGGCACCGTTGTCTGCGGTCACAGCCATTTGTACCGCCATCTTTGCCATCATCGTCAGAGTCAATACAAGGGCCCAGCCGCCCTCTGAAAATCCTGTAGCCAGTGCTCTGCTATCGTTAGCCAATCTTCCTGAGCAACCTCTCGCTAAAGTCAGGAAGGGGTGGGCATTAACAATGTTTCTCACGTCAGCGGCATTTCTTGTCTCGCTATGCCTCGCGGTTATTGTGCGTGCGAATACCTAAGCCCAGGCTCATGGGACGCACCTTAGGTATACCTTAGGCATAGCAATGATTGAGTGAGTTTTCAGTCCGAAAGTTAATCAATAGCAGAAATTTTTCGCGCCAGGCTAACCTTCGTTTTTTAACCCATGCATACTGCTGATACACTGCTTCATTATTGCCAATTCCATCGCCCCGCTTTACAATCAGGCATCATTTTTTATCAGTGTCAGCGTGCGTTATGTACGCATCGCTCAACAACCAGCCAAACTCATCGTTGCAATGGATCGCTTGCTGCGCCCGTTAAACTCAAACGTTAACCGTCATCGTGAAACTCCGTCACCAAGCAATCCAACTCGCAGCTCTGGTCTGCATGCTTCCCAGCCTGGCAAACGGCGAATGCAAGGGTCGCTCCTACAAGATATCAGGGACAGCAATCGATAAAGCCGGGCGCCCTTTGTCGGCTCCGATTTCTTTCTCCTGGATTGAGGAGTACAACGGACGCTCTCAAACAATACAGACGCAGGCCAAGGCCGGACGATACAGCGTCGATATTCCCTTCTATCCACAGGCGAAGCAGAGACCTGTCACCGCAGTACTAGATGGCGACCTGTACTACCGTTGCGATGCCCGATTGAAGTCCGTTTCATACACGTTTCCGTCAGCACGAGGAAGTCAGTCGACCGGTGTAATTCAAATCTTGGGCCCTGAAACCAGCGCAAACTTGTCAATCCAAAGCGCAGCCTCACCACCAAATCGATAAAATTATTTATGTCCAAGGTAGTGCCCCCGCCAAGGGACGTCTTGCGGTAAACCGCATGCTGCTAATTCCGTCGAGCATTAGGCATAGCATTGATCGAATTGGTTGTCGGCCACCAGTCTAAGCACTACATAGAGATTTTCACGCTAGGCTCCCCTTCGCTTTTTAACTCAAGCGAACGCTTGTATCGAGCCATATTCAATTCAACGTTTCTCAGCCCAAGAGCGTCGTGAAAATGCCAACTAAGCCTTCAGTGGAAGGGGTGCCAGAAGGTGCCAGTTAATTCAAACCTTAGCGCCTCAATAAAAAAGTCCTATCCGAAAAACCTAAGCCCCACACAACTCAAAACGACGATCCAGGTTGCTGCAGGAAGCTGAGTTCTGCTTCGGTGGATGTGCGGCCCAGGATGGCGTTGCGGTGGGGGTAGCGGCCGAACTGGTCGATGTTGGCTTTGTGGCGTAGTTCGAATTGGTAATTGTTCTCCAGCCCCAGGTCGCGGTACAGGACTTCGGCGTCCTGATGCACGAGCGCGGATTCGCTGTGCATGTAAGGCAGGTAGGCGAAGCTGCGTTGCACCGGGCTCAGTTCCTGTGTCATGCCGTTGCGCTGCATTTCCTGCGCCAGCACCAGTGCCATGCCATCCTGACTAAAGGCCAGCGGGGTGCCGCGATGGATGTTTCTGGAAAACTGATCGAGTACGATGATTTCTGCCAGTCGTCCCTGTGCATGTTCACGCCAGGACGCATATTCTGCGCGGCTGGCGGCTTGCCATACTGCGCCAAATTCCTGCGCGATGCGCTGATCCAGTGCGGCATCTACTTTCCACCAGTCGGCAGGCTGTAATTGTTCAAACCAAAAGTTCAGTATCTGTTGCCACATGGTGTTAGTCCTGTTGATGTGTATTGATGTTTGTTGATGTGTATTGATGTTTGTTGATGTTGACCGTGCTGGTCGATAAGGGCCAAGGCTGGCTGCGTGCGGCTTAACGGAACTGGCTGAGCTGGCCTTGAGGCCCGGCGCAAGCGAGGCTGAAGAAGGCCTGACCATTGCTGGCGGTCAGTGATTCCTGCACCTCATTTTTCACATCATTTTGCAGCTCATTTTGCGCAGCTGCCGCAGCTGTGCCGCGCGTAGCCTGGCGCCGGTATTTGCCGATTAAGGCAGTCGCGATCATGCTTTGCTGCGCATCTTTCAACACGCCTTGCACATGACTGGATGAGACGGTACCGACGAAGTAGTTGGCGGGGGCTGCGTTGTCTTCCGCACCGTTCAGCAAGCTGGCGCTAATGCGGTTGCCATCGCGTTGTATCAGCGCCCTGCCCTGGCTAAGCTGCCAGTTGGCGCCCGCGTCCGGCATGCCCATCACATAGCTGCAGAGCCCAGTCTGCTGCTGTGCCTGTGCGGAATTGGGCAGACTCAGTGCTGGCAATGCGAACACTGCGATCACAGCGAAGAGCGCGGGGAATTTCATACAGTTTCCTTTCAGGGCTGACAGCGCATTGGTGCGCCGTCAGCTTTACAGTGCCGCGCCGAAGCGTTCCAGTCGCGGCAGATAATAGTGATCGCCATTCAGGGAGAACATCAGGCGCTTGACCTGCCCGGTAATCAGTTCACGTTTTACCAGACCAATATAGCGTGAATCGCGGCTGTTATCGCGATTATCGCCCAACATCAGATACTGTCCCTGCGGTACGGTGACCGGGCCAAAGCTGCGCATGGCGGGACGCTCAGGCATGACGATGATGGAGTGATTCAGGCTGCTCAGCTGTTCGCGGAAGACTTGCTGTTCGCCTGCATATTCGCGCTTAGGCGTGAGGTGATCGGGGCTGGTGGCAGACTGCGCTTCATAGCTGGCAGACTGGCCGTTGATGAACAGGCGTTCATCTCGCATTTCCACCACATCGCCGGGAATAGCGACCAGGCGCTTGACCAGGCGGGTGCCGTCTTCGGGCGAGGAAAAGGTCACAATATCACCACGCTGCGGATCAGCCAGCGGTTTGAGGATGACGTCGGTGAATGGCAGTTTCAGGTCATAGGCGGTGCGGTCGCAAATCACGCGGTCGCCCTCAAGCAGGGTCGGATACATGGAGCTGGACGGCACCAGATAATAGTCAGCCAGCGCGCTACGCACCAGCACCATGCCCAGCATGAAGGCGATAAAGCCCTTGTTATCGGCAACCAGTTTTTTGAGTTTCAGCATAAGAGGACTCCTGCAGGCGTTGAATGAGGCAGTGGCCAGCCTGTGTTTTACTGTAGTTACACGAACCGCCCCTGCAGCATACAGACAAAAAAATACCCCGAAAGTTCGGGGTATTTTTTACTCATCTGAAACGCAGAATTATTTTGCGTTCATCAATGCCACTGTAGTGTCGAGCATACGGTTGGAGAAGCCCCACTCGTTGTCGTACCAGCTGGATACTTTCACCAGACGGCCATTCACTTTAGTCAGTGTTTCGTCGTAGGTGGAAGAAGCCGGGTTGTGGTTGAAGTCAACAGACACCAGAGGTGCTTTGTTGTAGTCCAGGATGCCTTTCAGGGCGCCTTCGGACGCGTCTTTCAACACTTTATTGATTTCTTCAACAGTAGTGTCGCGGGATGCGATGAAAGTCAGATCAACCACGGAAACGTTGATGGTTGGAACGCGCATTGCGTAGCCATCCAGTTTGCCGTTCAGTTCTGGCAGAACCAGGCCAACCGCTGCAGCTGCACCGGTTTTGGTCGGGATCATGCTCATGGTAGCGGAACGGGCGCGACGCAGGTCTTCGTGCATCACGTCTGTCAGTACCTGATCATTGGTGTAAGCATGGATAGTCGTCATCAGACCACTTTCGATGCCGATTGCGTCGTGCAGCGGTTTTGCCAGCGGAGCCAGGCAGTTAGTGGTGCAGGATGCGTTGGAGATCACGGTGTCAGTTGCTTTCAGAACGCCGTGGTTGACGCCGTACACAACAGTCGCGTCGACATCTTTACCGCCTGGTGCGGAGATGATGACTTTTTTCGCGCCGCCAGCCAGATGGGCAGATGCTTTTTCTTTGGTCGTGAAGAAGCCTGTGCATTCCAGCACGACGTCGACATTCAGTTCACCCCAAGGGATGTTGGCTGGATTGCGTTCTGCGAATACTTTGATTTTATCGCCGTTGACGATCATGGTATCGCCTTCAACGCTGACGGTGCCAGGGAACTTGCCGTGGGCTGTGTCATAGCGTGTCAGATGTGCGTTGGACTCTGCATTGCCGAGGTCGTTGATCGCTACGATCTGGATCTCATTCTTGAATTTACCACCTTCGTAGTGAGCGCGAAGGATGTTACGGCCGATACGGCCGTAGCCGTTAATTGCGACGCGAATCGTCATGGTTTTATCTCCAAAGGACTATTTACAACTATCAATAAACAACAAAAATCGTCTGGGCTGATGTCGCTGCGGCTTCAGGTTCTGCTGAATTTGCTGCTGCAGATTCTGCTACAAGTTCTGCTACAAGTCTGCTATCACTGCGTCCCGGTCATGCCGGGACCGCATACATCATCCTGTTAATGAATTGCTGCAGACGTCGGCATTGCCTGCACAGAGGCCAGCAACACGGACAGATCGCGCCAGCCATAGCCGCTTTCTTTCAGATCCACGCCATCCCAGCTGAATTCCTGCTCCAGAATAAATTCCGCACCCAACTCTTCGCAGAAGTTGCGCGCCACATTATTCCCGGAGATCAGCCACACTAACAGATTCTGCGCACCTTGCGCCTGCAAAGTGCGTGCAACCTTCTGCACCATACGGCGACCGATACCGGAACGCTGCCAGGCCGGGCGCAGATACACCGCGCTCAGTTCAGCAGTAAAGCCATGTTTGGCGCGCTCAAGCAACATGCCGGAAGCGAAGCCGATAATATGCCCTTCACTTTCCGCGACATAGACACAGGCGCGGTCGCCCGCTGTAGGCAAGGCTTCCAGCACTGTTTTCCAGTGCAGGAAGCTGTCCTCTATGCGCATTTCATCCAGATAGGAATCCGGAATCATGCCACGGTAGGTGGTCTGCCAGCTTTCCACCCTGACTGCGGCGATGGCTTCTGCGTCGGCGACTGTAGCACGACGCAGGCTGACTTCCTTGATACTGCTCATCATTTCCGACATAGTGTCCCTGACTTCCATCATGCCAGCGTTGCTTTAACCTGAGCGACGACGTTGTCTACGGTGAAGCCGAAATGTTTAAACAAAACGCCAGCCGGTGCAGATTCACCGAAGGTATCGATACCGACGACTGCGCCTTCCAGGCCAACATATTTGTACCAGAAGCTGGTGACACCGGCTTCGATCGCGATGCGTGGCAAGCCTTTGCCCAGTACTGCTGCCTTGTAAGCGGAATCCTGACGGTCAAATACATCGGTAGACGGCATGGAGACCACGCGTACCGCGATGCCCTGCTCTGCCAATGCGGCTGCGGATTTCACGGCCAGTTCGATTTCGGAACCGGTTGCGATCAGCACGGCTTTCGCCTCTGCTGCGTCCTGCAACACATAGCCACCACGCTGGATATCAGCGATCTGCTGCGCGCTACGTTCTTGGTAAGGCAGATTTTGACGCGAGAAAATCAATGTGGATGGGCCATCATTGCGTTTTACTGCATGGGCCCAGGCCGCTGCCGATTCCACGGTGTCGCATGGACGCCAGTTATCCAGATTCGGGATCAGGCGCATGCTGGAAACGTGTTCCACTGACTGATGGGTAGGACCATCTTCGCCCAGACCGATAGAGTCATGCGTGAATACAAACAGGCTGCGGATTTTCATCAGCGCTGCCATACGGATAGCATTGCGGCTGTAGTCAGAGAAAGTCAGGAAAGTCGCGCCGAAAGGAATGTAGCCGCCATGCAATGCGATACCGTTCATGATCGCGCTCATACCGAATTCACGCACACCGTAATTGATGTGGTTACCGGCCTGATTGCCACGTACCGCGACGCATTCTTTCCAGTTAGTCAGGTTAGAACCGGTCAGATCGGCAGAACCGCCGAGGAATTCAGGCAGCGATGGCGCAAAAGCCTGAATCGCATTCTGGCTGGCTTTACGGGTTGCGATGTTTTCTTTTTTCTCTACGCAGGCAGCGATCGCGTTAGCGACGACTTCATCAAAATTCGCTGGCAAATCGCCTTTCATACGACGTGTCAGTTCAGCCGCTTTTTGCGGGAACTGGGCGCTGTAAGTCGCAAACAGGGTATTCCAGGCGGCTTCATTGGCTGCGCCTTCTGCTTTCGCATCCCAGGCGCTGTAGACGTCAGCCGGAATTTCAAATGGCGCGTGGTTCCAGCCCAGATGTGCACGGACTGCAGCCACTTCTTTGTCGCCTAGTGCTGCACCGTGTACGTTGTGCGTGCCTTCCATGTTAGGAGAGCCTTTACCAATCACGGTTTTGCAGCAGATCAGGGTCGGCTTGTCAGATGTTTTTGCCGCTGTGATCGCTGCGTCGACTGCCTTCGCATCATGACCATCAACAGCGCGGATCACGTTCCAGCCATAGGCTTCGAAGCGTTTAGGGGTGTCGTCAGTGAACCAGCCTTCGACATGACCATCAATCGAGATGCCATTGTCATCCCAGAAGGCGATCAGTTTATTCAATTGCAGCGTGCCAGCCAGCGAGCAGGCTTCGTGGGAAATGCCTTCCATCAGGCAGCCGTCACCCATGAAAACATAGGTGTGGTGATCGATCACCGGCAAACCGTCCTGATTGAATTCCGCTGCCAGCAGTTTTTCTGCCAGCGCCATACCCACCGCATTGGTGATGCCCTGACCCAGCGGGCCAGTGGTAGTTTCTACGCCCGGAGTAATGTGCACTTCCGGATGTCCTGCGGTTTTGGAGTGCAATTGACGGAAATTGCGGATTTCATCCATCGACAGATCGTAGCCAGTCAGATGCAGCAAAGAGTAATGCAGCATAGAGCCATGGCCATTCGACAGAACAAAACGGTCGCGGTTAATCCACTGAGGATGCGCTGGGTTATGGCGATAATGGCCTTTCCACAATGCCACAGCGATGTCTGCCATGCCCATAGGCGCACCCGGGTGACCGGAATTGGCTTTTTGAACGGCATCCATAGACAAAACGCGCACGGCGTTTGCCATAGTGGTAAGTGTTGCTGGCTGGAGAGTTGAGATCATGGCGATAGATGATGTTTTGAAGAAACTGGTAAATGAAGCAAATCACGTCAAACCTGAGCGACGTTTCCGTATAGCGACAGCAGTTAAGATTCATGCTGTCTATAAGTGATAACTATGATTGCACATTGTAAAGCCCGATATTTTACCAGAGCCAGACGCTCAGAATACAATTGCGGCTTTTGATCAAACCTAAACACCATGGATGGCTTGCATTTAACCGCAGATTGTTTTGATTGCACGGCAGAAATGTCGCTTTTCCTGGAGGCCGACCTGCTGTCCGCCTTTGTTGCATCTTGTGTAAAAGATACCGGTCTGACACTGGTCGGCGAAAAATATGTCTCGTTTAGCAATCCCGACCAGAGCCCGGCGGGCGTCACCGGCACTGCGCTGTTGGCGGAATCCCATGTGGCGCTGCATACCTGGCCAGAGCTGAAGGCGGTCACGCTGGATGTCTACGTTTGCAATTTCATGCAAGACAACAGCCTCAAGGCGCGTCAGTTGCTGGAATTGCTGATACGGCACTTTGACCCGGCCCGTTGCACCCGTCAGGAGTTACAGCGCGGCAGCAGTCAGCCCGGGCTGGCGACGGAACAACTGAGCACGGCTACCCATTACCGTACGCAGTTGCAGCAACGTATCATGCAAAAGCAAAGCCAGTTTCAGCAGATAGAAATTGCCGATAGCAGCGATTTTGGCCGCATCATGCGTATTGATCAGGCGATGATGACATCGGAAAAAGATGAATTCTTTTACCATGAAAATCTGGTGCATCCGGCCGCCATCACCCATCCGGAACCAAAAAGCGCACTGATAATCGGTGGCGGCGACGGTGGCTCCAGCCGCCAGTTACTCAAACATCCAAGCATAGAACGCATTGTATTGTGTGAAATCGATGAGGAAGTGGTCAGCATCGCCCGTCAGTATCTGCCTTCCATCCATCAGGGTGCGCTCGACGATGCCAAAGTAGAGCATGTGTATGCAGATGGTTTCGCCTATGTGCAAAACTCGGATGAACAGTTTGATCTGATCTTGCTGGACCTGACCGATCCGCTGAGTCCAGATGGCAGCAGTCTGGCAGCAACTTGCATGACGGAGGTTTTTTTCCACCAATGTTGCGCCAGACTCACAACGCAAGGCATGCTGGTCATGCATTTGGGCAGTCCTTTTTACCATTCGCAACACTATCGCGACACCCTGCACAAGCTGGCTGCGGCCTTCCCACTGGTAAGGCCCTACTCTGTATTCATCCCTTTATATGGCGCAGAATGGGGCATGGCGGTTGCCAGTACGGCCGCCGATCCACTCGCGCTGACAGGATCAACGGTAAAGCAGCGTATCGAACACCGTGGTTTGCAAAGCTGCAATTATTACAATGAGCAAACTCATCAGGCGCTGTTTGCGATACCCAATTACCTGCGTGACCTGATGCCAGACAAAAAAATATAGGAATGATCGTGAAGAAACATGCGTGTAAGGACGCGCAGTCCAGCAGACGACGCGCCAGCAAGGCCTTGCCTTTGCTGCTGGCGGGCAGTGCCAGCCTGGTTGCCTGCAGCGAGCAGCCAGTGCAGGAACTGACCCAGATCCGGGATGAATATCAAAACATAGAAGATTGCCGCAAAGACTGGGGCGAAGGCCCGGCCTGTGAACTGCAGCCAGGCAGCAACTTGCAGGAAGCGGCACTGGCGCCTGCGTCCAGCACCGCCACTTCCGGCACCAGCAGCTATACCAGTTCAGGCGCGCACGGCTACTACGGTGGAGGCGGTCATTATCTGGGCCCCAGCTATATTGCCGGGGAACGCGAAGCCAGCCGTCAAAGTATGGGCTTGCGCAACTCCCAGTCCGATCATGCGAGTGGCCATAGTGTGAGCCGTACCTCGGGTGGACGCGGTGCGGTCAGCCGTGGTGGTTTTGGCGGCTCGGCCCATGGTCATTCAGGAGGTGGTTAATGGAACGCATCAGCTTACAGCCGCGCAGCGGCTGGCAACAACAATTCGAACAACTGGGCTTCAGCTACCACTCTATCGATGGCCTGTACTGGGATGAGCGTTATGCCTACCGCTTCACCGAACAGCAAATCGACGTATTGGAACAAGCGACCGAAGATCTGCATCAGATGTGCCTGCAAGCCGTCGATCATGTACTGCGGCACGGCATGCAGGAACGCTTCAGCATTCCGCCTAATTTCTGGCAACGTGTGGAGCAAAGCTGGCGTGAGCGCGAGTTCTCGCTGTATGGCCGTTTTGATCTGAGCTGGAACGGTCAGGGTGCACCGAAAATGCTGGAATACAATGCCGACACACCGACCGGCCTGGTCGAATCCAGCGTAGCGCAATGGTATTGGTTGCAGGATGTATTTCCGGAAGCGGATCAGTTCAACTCCATCCATGAAAAACTGATCGCACAATGGCAGCGCTTCCCGCATAAGGGCATGCTGCATTTCGCCTGCATCATGCAGAACGAAGAGGATGAGGGCAACCTGTCTTATCTCAGGGATACCGCGATTCAGGCCGGACTGACTACACGCCAGCTCTGTGTGGAACAAATAGGCTGGGATGCACAACGTGCGCGTCTGGTCGATGATGTCGATCTGGTCATCGATAATCTGTTCAAGCTCTATCCCTGGGAATGGCTGAGCCGCGAAGCGTTTTCAACCCACCTGGAACAGCCAGACACGCGCATCATAGAACCGGCCTGGAAAATGATTTTATCGAACAAGGCGATCCTGCCGGTACTGTGGGAATTATTCCCCGGCCATCCGAATCTCTTGCCCGCCTTCTTCGACCGCTGGCGCATACAAGGCGATTATGTGAAAAAACCCTTGTATTCACGCGAAGGTGAAAACATCTCCATTTATCGTGGCAGCGAGGTCATCCATACCGATGGCGAATATGGCGCAGAGGGCTTTGTATATCAGGCGTTTGCACCACAGGCGTTTTTTGACGATGGCATCACACCGGCATATACCTCGATAGGCTCGTGGGTGATCGGCGATCAGGCGGCTGGCATAGGCATACGGGAGGATGCAACCCTGATTACCAAGAATACCAGCCGATTTGTCCCTCACTATTTTGAATAAGACTGAACTTACGCAAAACCGCACCGACTGCGTTATGGCGCCTTGTCGTACAAAACGTACTGCCATCGTCGCCATGCCTTGCCGGTACAATTTTGCGTAAGTCCTTTTAGAAAGGCACCCCATGAGTTCTCATTTTTTCAACAGCGGCCTGAGTGCATTTTTCAGCCACTTCCTGATCGCCGTGTTACTGCTCGCGCTGTTCATCGCGATTTACGTACGCATTACACCGTATAAGGAAATCACGCTGATACGCGCTGGCAATGTCGCAGCAGCCATCAGCTTATCCGGCTCTATGCTGGGATTTGCGATAGCACTGGCTTCCGCCATTGCCAACAGCATCAGCTTATTCGACATGCTGACCTGGGGCTCCATCGCACTGGTGGTGCAATTACTGGCGTTTTTACTTACCCGCGTCATGCTGCCGGACATCGTGTCCGACATCCCGCAAAACAAAACGGCTTCCGGTATTTTTCTGGGTGCTGCCAGTTTCGCACTGGGTTTGCTGAATGCGGCTTGTATGACTTACTGAGCACAGAACTTGCAGCTGGGGGAACCCTAAGTCCTCCGCTGCACCTTATAATCCCGCCTAACTTCAGCTTACCGGCCCTAGCGCCCTGTCTTGCCATGCCTCGCTTTTACTGCCCGCTGCCGCTTGCTATCGGCGCCATGATCGATCTTCCCACCGATGTCGCGCACCATGTGTTTGTGCTGCGTCTGCAGAGCGGTGACAACATAGAACTGATGAATGGTGAAGGTGGCAGTTATATCGCTACCCTGACCCAAATAGAAAAAAAGCGTGCCAGCGCCGAGGTCAAATTATTCTTGCCGGAAGAAGTCGAATTGCCCTACGCGCTGAATCTGGCCCAGGCTTTGCCCGAGGGGAGCAAGATGGACTGGATCATAGAAAAAGCGGTAGAGCTGGGCGTCAGCTCAATACAACCGCTGGCAGCCAGACGCTCAGTGGTTAAACTCAGTGCTGAACGCGCAGAAAAGAAAATGCAGCACTGGCAAGGCGTGATCATCGCTGCCTCTGAACAATGTGGCCGCAACCGGCTTGCACAATTACATGAGCCGCAAGACATCACACAGTGGCTGACTCAGACTGATATGCATCAGCGCATCATGCTGTCGCCACGCGCCGATAGTTCGCTGGCCGACTGGGCCAGACATCATCCGCCGCAGGCTGTCAGTCTGCTGATCGGCCCGGAAGGTGGATTAAGCGCCGAAGAAGAAGCGCTGGCAACGCGCCAGGGTGTACTGTCGCTATCCATGGGGCCGCGTATTCTGAGAACTGAAACCGCCGGTCTGGCTGCAATCGCTATCCTGAGTGCAGCCTGGGGTGGAATGTAGAGAAACGTCAATTTCATACAAATTTAACAAAGCAGCCAGTATTTCCCATTTACACTCTGCGGGTTTCAAGCGCACCGCAGGTGCACACTTTTTCTAACTCCAGTCAAATACAGGTGGGACAAATGGGCTTATTCGATACAGCATTATCCATGTTAGGCAATGCTAATTCTGCTGAAGGTGGCGGTCAGTCTGCACTGATACAGGCGGCACTTGGCTTGCTGAATCAAGGCGGTCAAGGGGAGACTGGCGGACTGCAAGGTCTGCTGTCTCAGTTTCAACAGGCAGGTCTGGGCGATGTTGTCGCGAGCTGGGTCGGTACCGGACAAAATTTGCCGGTTTCTGCCGAACAAATCCAACAAGTACTGGGCAATGGTCAGCTTGCACAGTTAGCTGAATCTGCCGGTATCCCGCACGATGGTATTGCCGGTCAGCTGGCCAGCATGCTGCCAGGTCTGATTGATCATCTGACGCCTAACGGTGAAGTACCGGAAGCTGGTAAGTTCGATGCGTCCAGTGTATTGCAAGGTCTGGGCTCTTTATTCGGCAAATAATAATTTGCCCTTAGCCGAAGTAATCCGCACAGCGAAAAAAACAAAAAAAAATCCCGCAACAGCCAAAAGCTGTGCGGGATTTTTTATGGATGAAGCTGTTGTGATTTGTGATTACTGAGTAAGCAGCGTTACATCATCAATCAGAAACGCGGTTGCTGTCACGCTGCCTTCCACACCGGTGAATACGATGCGAATAGTCTGTCCTTTGTAAGCCGACAGATTGAAGGTCTTATTCAGGTAGCTGCTGCCCTTATCCAGATTGGAATAAGTCGCCAGCGTTGCCAGCACCGTACCACTGCTATTCTGCACCTGCACTTTGAGTGTGTCATAGGCCTGAGTGGTGGTCGTTTCATCGGACACGACTTTCAACCAGAAACTGAGTGTGGCCGAAGTCGCAGTCGACGGTATCGTCACTTGCTGAGACAGCGTGTCAGTGTGTGTACTGCCATAGCCATTCAGCCATGCCTTGTAACTACCGGTACGGGCCGCCTGACCTGAGCTGTTTGAAATTACACCTGAAGTCGCCGTCCAGGACGCAGCGCCACTTTCAAAACTGCTATTGGCGATTAACTGCGTGCTGACTGCATTATTCACACTGAAACTCACACTAGCCGAAGACCCGACGTTATTAGCCGCGTCATACGCCTTAGCCTGCAAGCTATGTGTGCCATTGCTGAGCGTGGTGGAAATCAGGCTCAGGCTGTAAGGTGCAGCGGTGCTGCTGCCTTTCAACACGCCATCCACATAGAACTCTACTTTCGTCACGCCCACATTATCGCTGGCATTGGCCGACAAGCTGATGTTGCCGCTGCTGCCGCTTTCCGAGGCTGTGACGGTTGGTGGTGTAGTATCCGCAACCGGATTATTGATGCTGAAGTTCACGCTGGACGAAGTGCCGACATTATTGGCTGCATCATAAGCCTTAGCCTGCAAACTATGTGCGCCATTGCTGAGCGTCGTGGAATTCAGACTCAGGCTGTAAGGTGCAGCGGTGCTGCTGCCTTTCAACACGCCATCCACATAGAACTCTACTTTCGTCACGCCCACATTATCGCTGGCATTGGCCGACAAGCTGATGTTGCCGCTGCTGCCGCTTTCCGAGGCTGTGACGGTTGGTGGTGTAGTATCCGCAACCGGATTATTGATGCTGAAGTTCACGCTGGACGAAGTGCCGACATTATTGGCTGCATCATAAGCCTTAGCCTGCAAACTATGTGCGCCATTGCTGAGCGTCGTGGAATTCAGACTCAGGCTGTAAGGTGCAGCGGTGCTGCTGCCTTTCAACACGCCATCCACATAGAACTCTACTTTCGTCACGCCCACATTATCGCTGGCATTGGCCGACAAGCTGATGTTACCGCTGCTACCGGTTTCTGAGGCACTGACAGTAGGCGCGGCAGTATCGGTATTGCCGCCGCTGGTTTGCGTAACCCAGACCGGTGCAGACCACAGGATATTGCCATCGTCCTGAGTGATTTTCGCATAATAGAAATGCTCGCCCACGGCTGGCGTAATGGTTGCCGTGGCGCTGCTGGCTAACTGGCTGACCGTCCCCTTACGACCTGGAACACCTTCGTAAATCACCACGCTGGACACGGTGCGGCCAGTGGTGGAGGCAAAATTAGCTGTCAGTGTCAGCGGCCCGCTATTGCTGAAGCGTTCACCCATGATGTGGTTGTTTGCGGTCAGGATGATTTGCGAATTCTTATCCATGGTCGCAAACACGCGGCGCGCTTTCAATGCATCGATGAAATTCGCATTGGTGAGCGGCACACCATTGGGTATCAACACACCGGTGCGGTTGGTAAAAGATGCGCCCCAGTTGGCGCAGTGATTATCCTGATTGGTACTGAAGGCAATATGAAAACCGGCTTCCAGGGCTTTATTGCATGCGCCTTCATAGGTGCTGCGGCCAGTCTCGGTTTCTGTGGTGTTGGTGGAGAATGCGGACGTATTTAAGACTTCGCACAAAACCATGGCCTGATCACCATCGGCGGTATAGCCAAGTGCGACACCATTGGCGGCGAACTGACCGCTGCTGGAAGGATGATTGAACTGACCTATCCAGCCACGCTGACGCATCAATGTATATAAACCCGCATAATCGCCTTTGGTGACCAAGGTATCACCGATCAGCTGATTACTGCTGTTGTATTCCCAGCCCAGCAACTCAGTGGAATTAAAAATATTCAGGTGTCCGCCATTGTTGATGACACCCCATTCCAGACCATAGATCGCCAGGAAGTTGCTATGAGCAGAGTTAAAGCTCGCCGCCGCGCTCAATCCGGACTGGTATAGATTTTTTGCCGTCGCCGGATTGGCTGAGGCATTGGTACTGTCTGAACCATCGTACATATGGTTGTGCTCAGACGTCATCAGGAAATCCAGGCCCTTATTCAGTGCATACTGATACGCATCTGTCGGCCCATAAGCGGCAGACTGTGGATTCTGTGCGCCGGTACAGGAACTCAGCTCACCGCCACCATCGCTGTGATTAGTCTGGCTGTGTAAGTTTCCGTAGTAAATGGTGTAAGGCAGAGAGCTGCCCGCCGCGCTCAGGCTGGCGACAGCCATTTTATTCGCACCACTGGCCTTAGGTGCTGGCGTGGTTTTGCGTGTATTCAGTGCGGTGAAACCTGGCATGGCCGGAGCCGCCACTTTGCCTACTTGCATAGGCCAGCTTTGCACTTCCAGTCCAGCCTTATTGGCTTGCAGGCTGCGCTCAACGAGGGTATTGACAGCCGGGTTAGCAGACGTCGCTGCGACTACATCGCCAGCCACTGCAGTCAGTTTTACCTGGTACAGGCCATCACGTAACACTTCGCCTTTGGAAGTTTTACCCGTCCACAAAATTTTATTGCTGACAGCTTTATTGAAGATTTTCTCTATGCCATACCAGCGATCCAGCACGCGTCCATCAGCGGCCAGAAGCTCGACACGCCAGCTGACAGCCTGCTCTTTTGTTAAATGTGGATAGTCAAATTCGAGTGTGAAATAACGCGCTTCTGCACCGGCGCGCAAACTGGCATCGGCTTTGAATGGCACGTGCAATGTGGCTTCAAATTCATGGTGATCGGCGACTGAGGCCGAAGCAGTAACTGCCACGCCTGTACCCAGGATAAGGGCGAGGCTGACTTGCGTAGCGATATGCTTGAATCGCAAGGCTGGAACGATGGACGGCATGAAAAACTCCCTGATAGCTGTTGATTGTTGGGCAGCTCACAAACAAAGCTGGCAAACGAAAACCAGGTACTCAGGAAATTTCAGGCAAAACACGGCCCTGCCACCTGGCAAACAGGTAGCCCCATCTCCCCAATACACTCGGGCTTTACTTACGCTTTTATTTGTGATCTGCAGTCTGTTGCAGCAGAAATTTATTTTTATAACTAAGGAATGTCAGCACCGACGACGCTCAAGCTAATTGTCGACAATTTCAGCCAGCAATCGTTTGCGCAAACGTTTCACAGATTAGCATTGACTTGTGTCAAATTGATTACCTGCAATTTCTACACTGCAATTTCCTTGAATAAATATGCAAAAAACCAAAAAACTGTGCTGTTTTTGAGACATTTTTTGATTCTTCGGAACTGGAAATGGATAGTTCGTATTTTTCAATTAAGGAAAATTTGAAAAATTTAAATGCAATATAAAGAGATAAAGGATGGAATCAACGCCGATAAACGAAGTTTTGTGATCATTCTTTGAAGAAATCTAAATTTATATAAATTTAACAAGCTATAAAAGCGCACAAGCTGTGGCTACCACGTATTGTGCATTCAATAGACAAGTGAATTTCTATAAGCGCAGATTGTATCGCTGCGTATAAATCACCTCCTTAGCCGCAAGCTGCCCCTACGCCGGCCTGCCCCACAAGAAATCCCACACAAAAGCATACATATACATTAAGATACATTGCGTTACATAGCATAAAACTTCTATTTATCAGTAGTACGCTGCATTTTAAGTATCAAATGGACAATATTAACGATAATGTGGTTTTCGACCAATGGATGAAGGATCAAATCGATGCAGCCATTTCTGCATTGATGCACCACACCTATCAGCACAAAACACATGGTGCGGCCTTAAAGTGCGCTGAATACGCGATACTGGGTGCGCGCTTACTCAGCACACTCAGCAAGCGCCCTTATTTTGCGGTGGCAGGCTCGCAAATCGTCGACTTTGGCGATGGACGGTTTGAATTGATTTCCCCATCCAGACGGGAAAGAAGAAATGCAAAAAAACTGGCTGACATCCAAAGCTACCATTGCTGGATAGAGTGTCAGCAGCATGCAGATGGATCGAACCACCTCGAATACATCGACTTCACCAGCCGCTATGAGAGGCAAATCGCGCAATTACTCAAAGTTTCGGATGCCAATATTGCAGAAGAAAACTACCTGTGGGAGCGCGCCGATGCACTCAATTACCCGATCCCCGACCGCTTTTTGCAGCATCCTTCTGTGATCGGACGCACCCAGGGATGGCGCTGGAAAGATCCACTCTGCACCCGCTTACTGACTGGCTATGAGCAAGCAAATGAGGCCTACTTCAGACAGCAATCGGCAGAGTTACTACAGCTGCTGACCCGGCAAATTGAAACATTCATGCAAAGTCAGCAGCCGCATTGCCTGAGCTAATACCGGCTCAGGGCTTCAACATCAGTTGCCGTATCATGCCTACCGGCGCACTGCCATAGCTCAAAAATTGCTCATGGAAGGGTTTAAGTCTGAACTGCGTTCCACGCTGCTGTTTCAACTCTTCGCGCAAAGCCATAATGTCAGCATAGCCACTGAAATAACTGGTCAGCTGCACCGAGGTATATTGCACACGCTTCCACTTGCCATCCGCTTCGGCCTGCGTCTGAAACGCTTCCTGGGTCAGGAAACGTTTGGCTTCCTGCTCGCTCATACCCATCACATGTACCTGGTAATCCAGGATAGTGTTACAGATCGCACGCAAATTCCATTTGTAATACATGAGCCACATCTCGGGCGTGTTGCCACCGTAGCCGGACTCCAGCATCATGCGCTCGCTATAGACTGCCCAGCCTTCTATCATTGCGCCATTACCGAATAGGGCTTTGATGACGGAAGGTGACTGGTTGGCGTGTTGCAGCTGGGTGTAATGGCCAGGTATCGCTTCGTGGATATTCAAAATCTGCAGCACCCAGTGATTGTATTCACGCAGCGTGCTTTCTATCTGCTCTGCACTCTGGCCGGTCAGCGGCGTGACGTTGTAATAAGTCTTATCATGCGGCCGGAATATGCCCGGTGCTTCTATCGAAGCAACCGACACACCACGCTCATACTCCGGTGTTTCTCGCACCACCAATGGCTTGCGGGTATCAAGGCTGAGCAAATCATGCTGCTGTATCCAGGCCTCCAGCTGAGGTAACTGGCGACGGATTTCGGCAAACAACTGATCCGGCTGCACATGTTGCTCAGACAGCTTATCGATGACCAGCTTGATACGCTGCGTTGCATCAGCCGGACGGGCCACCTCGCCCATCACGCGCGGCCACAACTGATCAGCCAGCTCTGCCATACGCTGATGCGACTCCGCTTTGGCAGCCAGGGCTTTTTGATACATTTCTTGCGCACTGAGTGGTGACTGAATATCGGCCTTGAACTTAGCTGCATATAAGTCTGACCCTATGCGGAAAGAACGCCATCCCTGCGCAGGCGGATGTGCAATCAGCGCTTGCAGGAAAGCGGCATAGCCATCCAACGCTTTGCCGGCTGACTGCAAACGGATCTGTAGTTCCGCTTTCTCCGCTTTATTCAAGGACGAAGTCTGCGCCTCTTGCTGAATCTGGGCAAACACCGCGCGGGTGCCGGCCATTTGCGCCAGCGCCAGCTGCGTATGCTCCAGTGTAGGCTGGTCTATGCTTTGTTGTGCCGCCTGATAATACGCAGGAACCGCTTTGAGACGTTCGCTGATCAAACGCAGGCGGTGCTCTTTAGGTGCAAAATCGGTGTTGAGCAAATTATCAAAACCGCCCGCCACATTGTGCTGTGAAGGATTCCAGGCGAATTCGCGGTAAGTCTGCAGATACCAGCGATTCGCCTCCAGCGTGTTACGGATCAGCGCCAGATCAGTCTGATCGTTGGCAGTAAGCTGATCTGCGGCGACTTTCGCTAAGGTCGCCAGCCAGCGTTCGCAAAAGCGCAGATAGGCATTGCGGCCGGCTTCATCCGGCAAGCTCAGTTTGGCACCCAGCTCAAAACGCCCGGCCGCCATCGCGCTTTCCGGGTCCTGTTGCCAGAATTCTTTTAAAAACTGGGCGCGCATTGTTGCAAACTGCGCGGCCCTGACTGCACCGGCCTGCTGCTTTGCATCCTGTTTTGCATCCTGTTGTTTGGCTTGTTTTGCTGCCTGTACCGGCAAACTCAAGCTGCAACTCAGCCCTGCCAATAAGACACTGAGTGCGACCGCTCGATAATCTGACATCTTCCCCTCCTTAATATATTTATTTTTAATCCCAGCACCTTGGGTAAGGAAAGCCGGAATAAGTTCCTGAAGATCAAACAGATTTATCCCAACCCGCTGCCAAGATACACGGTCTGCACGAAGCCAGGTTGAGTCAACCGCTTTAAGTACCCTTAAGTACCCTTTAAGCACCCATTATGTACGCTTTGAATGCACTGTAAGTACATACAAATGCAGGGAATGGTGTCTGAATTTGTTACACTACGCCCTCACCGCTGTCTGCGGTATTTATGGAATGAGTTATGACGTCTGCACCACCCGCCTCCCAGCTGCACTGGGAATTTGAAGGCCAGCCTCAGTCTTGTCTGTGGCGCTCAGAAAATGGCAGCCCGGCACCGAAGAAAGTCGTACTGGCTGATGACCGCATGTCGGCCGATACCGCCTACCGGCTTGCTTGCGAAGGCACGGCCTTGTTATGGCAGGGTGATTATCACCAGGCCAGGCAAATGCTGCAGGCACTGGGGCGGCGTATGGAGCGTAAAGCTGTACGCAAAAACACAAAAACTGCCGCCACGACCACCACCACCGATATCACGCTGAGCTTTCACCAGCACCGCCAGGCGCAGGCGCAGCGCGCGCGCATCCTGGGCATGGTACTGGTGCCGGTCACAGCAGAACTGAGCGTACCATTGCGGCGCGCACCGGATGTGCGACTGGCGCTGGAGCAGGCTGGCGCGACTGCTGGTACCGCATTTGCACTGTCGCTGCGTGAATTACTGGGCATCATCGGTGCGTTTGAATGGCGTAGAAATGGCGTGGACATTCCTGCGCTGGGCGGCAAGATACATCCCTACTATGGCGTGTTTTCACCGATACGCGGCGAGTATGTAGACTTAGTCGCCAAAGCACGTTTGCCAGTGATGGATCTGGCATTTGATATCGGTGTAGGCAGCGGCGTGTTATCGGCGGTACTGGCGAAACGCGGTGTAAAAAAAATCATCGCCACTGATCAGGACCCGCGCGCACTGGCTTGTGCGGCTGAAAATTTGCACAATCTGGGATTGGCAGCGCAAGTAGAATTACTGCAAACCGATCTGTTCCCTCCCGGTAAAGCCGGACTCATCGTCTGCAATCCCCCCTGGCTACCGGCCAAACCCAGCTCAGCCATAGAATTCGCCGTGTACGACCCTGACAGCCGCATGCTGCGTGGTTTTCTGGCAGGTGTGGCGGCCCATCTCACTGCACAGGGCGAGGCATGGCTGATCATGTCCGACCTGGCAGAACATCTGGGCTTGCGTAAGCCAGATGAACTCTGGAGCTGGATAGAAGCAGCCGGACTGAAAGTCGCCGGCAAAATGGATATCAAGCCACGCCATGGAAAATCCGTCGACGTGAGCGATCCCTTACATGCCGCGCGCGCCAAAGAAGTCACGTCGCTGTGGCGACTGACTTTGCAGTAAGCAGCTCAGGCTGTGCAGCAGTACCCGAACTGCTGTCAGCCTTGCTGAACTGATCCCGATTTAATATTGATTACCAAAACTACCGAATTAACCATGCTCAACAAACCAGCCCGTATCCTGACCTTTAAATGCAAAAGCTGCGGAAAATCTGTACAGGTATTCCTGCAAAAAGTCTCGGCCTGCGCCCATATTTCACCGTATCAAGGCATCTGCACCTGCGGCACTGTGATGAAACATGCAACAGGCAACAAAGAAGCGGTGGAGTCGTATCTGAGTTCCGATGCGGTCACCTGGTCTCATCATCATTAACAGCTGGCCGCTGGTCCTGACTGCGCAGCGCGCTAAAAACCGGTCAAACTGAGCCGGTTTGCGGACATTTCCCGCATTTTCAGTCGCCCGGTACAGGAAAGTTCAGGGAAAGCATTTATAATCTACCGCTTTGCAGCAGTTTTTCTGGAAACAATGAAGGTATTTCGCGGACTTCCCAATGCAGCTTCCCGTGCGCCTTGCGCACTGGCGATAGGCAATTTCGATGGCGTGCATCGCGGCCATCAGACTTTGCTCGCACATTTGCGTCAGGCAGCCGACCGGCTGGGGCTGGAATCTGCGGTAATGACCTTTGAGCCGCATCCACGCGCCTTCTTTGCCCGCCTGGCCGGTGACTTATCCAAGGCACCGACCCGCATCGCTAACCTGCGTGACAATATGAGCTCGCTGGAACAAGCTGGCGTAGACCGCGTGATTGTTGAACACTTCAACACCCTGTTCGCCTCCTTATCACCAGAAGATTTTATCCGCAAGGTCCTGGTAGATGGCTTGCATGTGAAATGGCTGATGGTGGGTGAAGATTTCTGTTTCGGCGCACGCCGGGCAGGTAATATCGCCACCCTGGAAGAAGCCGGTCAACGCTATGGTTTTGAAGTCCAGACCCTGCCTGCGGTACAGAATAAGGGCGTCAGAATATCCTCATCCGCTGTACGCCAGGCGCTGGCACAGGGCGATTTTGCAGAAGCCAGCGAATTGCTGGGCCACCCTTACCGGATTTCCGGCCATGTGATCCATGGTCAGAAACTGGGACGCACGATCGGGTTCCCTACCCTGAACCTGCGCATTGCGCATCACCGCCCTGCCACGAGTGGCATTTTTATCGTCAAGGTGCATGGCCTGGCAGAGCAGCCCTTAGCGGGCGTAGCGAGTCTGGGTGTACGCCCGACCGTCGATGACAGCGGCCGGGTCTTGCTCGAGACGCATGTCTTTGATTATGCCGGTCACGCCTATGGCAAGATCGTGCAAATCGAATTCCTGAAAAAACTGCGCGACGAAGAAAAGTACCATGACCTCGCCACGCTGACCGCGGCTATCAACCGTGATGCGGAACAGGCACGCGCCTATTTTGATTCCGCTACACGCATCCCGGCCAGCAGTGCGACCGACCGAATTTGAAGCTCTGCCCGACTCAGTGTCAAACTGTTAGCCAGACTTTCAGCAAACCACTGCGACATTGACATCAGCTGCGCTGAATCTACCGCTTAGATTTGACGGCAGATGCTTAGACCCGAATTAAAACATACAAAGAAAACCACCATGTCCGATCAGAAACCAGCAAAAGCTGCCAATAAATATCCTGTCAATATGACGGAAACACCTTTCCCTATGCGTGGCGATCTGGCCAAACGCGAACCAAAATGGGTCAAGGAATGGCAGGATAAAAAAATCTACGAACGTGTGCGCGCCGCATCAGCCGGACGTCCTAAGTTCATTTTGCATGATGGTCCACCGTATGCGAATGGCGATATCCATATCGGCCATGCGGTCAATAAAATCCTCAAGGACATGATCATCAAAGCACGCAGTATGGCTGGCTTTGATGCGCCTTATGTGCCGGGCTGGGATTGCCATGGCATGCCGATCGAAATCCAGATCGAAAAACTGCATGGCAAAAATTTGCCTGTGAATGAAGTGCAGTCCAAAGCGCGCGCTTATGCCGAAGAGCAGATCGCCCGCCAGAAGGCCGACTTCATCCGTCTGGGTGTGTTGGGTGAATGGGATAATCCTTACAAGACCATGAACTTCAGCAATGAAGCGGACGAAATCCGTGCGCTGGGTCAGTTGCTGGATAAAGGCTATGTCTATCGCGGTCTGAAACCGGTGAACTGGTGTTTCGACTGCGGCTCTGCGCTGGCCGAAGCCGAAGTCGAATACGAAAACAAACGTGATCCGTCTATCGACGTTGGTTTCCCGTTTGCCGAGCATGACAAACTGGCGCAAGCCTTTAAGCTGGACAAACTGCCGCACGAGCAGGGCTACTGCGTGATCTGGACCACCACACCGTGGACCATCCCATCCAATCAGGCCCTGAACATGCATCCGGAAATCAGCTACGCGCTGGTAGAAACGGTACGTGGCGGCGCGCCGCTGTTGCTGATCCTGGCACAGGAACTGGTGGAATCCAGCCTCGCAAAATATGAACTCGAAGGCAAAGTCATCGCGACCTGTAGCGGTGCTGATCTGGCAGAAATCCGCTTCAAACATCCGCTGTCTTCACTGCATGAAGGCTATGACCGCTATTCGCCAGTCTATCTGGGTGATTACGTGACGCTGGACAGCGGTACCGGTGTGGTGCACTCGGCACCCGCTTACGGTATCGAGGATTTCCAGTCCTGCAAAGCGCATGGCATGAAAGATGACGAGATCATCGCGCCTGTCATGGGCGATGGCCGCTATGCATCCAGCCTGCCGTTCTTTGCAGGCATGACCATCTGGGAAGCCTCCAAGCCTATCTGCGATAAATTGCGCGAAGCCGGTGCGCTGTTCTCGCTGAAAATGTTTGACCATAGCTATATGCACTGCTGGCGTCATAAGACACCGATCATCTATCGCGCCACCTCGCAATGGTTCGCGAGTATGGATAACACACCGAAAGACGGTGGCGCTTCATTGCGTGAAACTGCACTCAAAGCCATCGACGAAACTGCATTCTTCCCAAGCTGGGGTAAGGCGCGTCTGCATGGCATGATCGCCAACCGCCCGGACTGGACCCTGTCGCGTCAGCGTCAGTGGGGCGTGCCTATGGCATTCTTCCTGCATAAAGAAACTGGTCAATTGCATCCACGCACACCGGAATTGCTGGAACAGATCGCTCAACGCGTAGAAAAAGAAGGTATCGAAGCCTGGCAACATATAGAAGCCGCTGATCTGCTGGGCGATGAAGCTGAGATGTATGTGAAAAACCGCGATACGCTGGATGTGTGGTTCGATTCCGGTACGACGCATTTCACGGTATTGCGCGGCTCGCACAAGGCGCAATCTGCTTATCCGGCCGATTTGTATCTGGAAGGCTCAGACCAGCATCGCGGCTGGTTCCACTCTTCCCTGCTGACCGCCTCTATGCTGGATGGCCACGCACCGTACAAAGCCTTGCTCACGCACGGTTTCGTGGTGGATGGCGAAGGCAAAAAAATGTCCAAGTCCAAGGGCAATGTGGTGGCGCCGCAAAAAATCTCCGATACGCTGGGTGCGGACATCCTGCGTCTGTGGGTGGCATCGACTGACTATTCCGGCGAATTGTCGATCTCCGATGAAATCCTGAAACGGGTGACTGAGGCCTATCGCCGTATCCGTAACACCCTGCGCTTCCTGCTTGCGAACACTTCTGATTTTGACTTCAGTAAAGATGCAGTGCCGGTCGAAGCGATGTTGGATATAGACCGCTATGCGATCGCTGATATGGCGCGTCTGCAGCAAGACATCCTGGCGCATTATGAGCGTTTTGAATTCCATCCTGTGATCGCCAAGCTGCAGTCTTACTGTTCTGAAGATCTGGGTGGATTCTACCTGGATATTCTGAAAGACCGCTTGTACACCAGCGGTGTCAACTCAGCGGCACGCCGCTCTGCGCAAACGGCTATCTGGCACATCACCCAGGCGCTGTTGCGTCTGATGGCGCCTACTCTGTCGTTCACAGCCGAAGAAGCCTGGCAGTTCTTCGCGACCGCAGAGGCCTATCAGGATAGCAGCGAAACCATCTTTACCCAGACTTATTATCAGTTGCCAGCGGTAGCAGGCGCAGAAGAATTGCAGGCTCGCTTTGCCAGCCTGCGCGCGGTACGCGCCGATGTGACTAAGCAGCTGGAAGAAGTCCGGGTCGCTGGTGGTATTGGTTCTTCATTGCAGGCTGAGGTTGTGATCAAAGCCAGTGGTGATAAGTTTGCCGTGCTGAACAGCTTTGCAGATGATTTGAAATTTACCCTGATTACCTCTGCAGCCAGCGTAGAACAAGTCGCCAGCGAAGCGGAAGAAACCGTAGTAGTCACACCATCTAAGTATGAAAAATGCGAACGCTGCTGGCACTATCGTGCAGACGTAGGTTCGCATGCTGAGCATCCTGGTCTGTGCGGACGTTGCCACAGTAATTTGTTTGGCCATGGTGAATCGCGCCGCTTTGCCTAAAACGCGTTAAGCTGAGTGTCGTCGCACAGGCGACACTCAGCCACTTGCGCTGCGTTGAACCTCGTTTTCAGCACACGTTCCGTCTTCCCCTGACCAGTTAACAGTTAATGGACTCCATCTTTCATGGCAAGTAAAAAATCTCCTAAACCTGTAATGCGCAGCTCCAGCTCAGGTAACAGCCTGATCCCCTGGCTGGGACTGGCGACCATCATCATTCTGCTCGATCAGGTCAGCAAGATCACCATCACCAGACTGTTCGCTTATGCAGAAACACTGGCAGTGACCTCTTTCTTCAATCTGACACTGGTGTATAACAAGGGCGCGGCATTCAGCTTCCTGGCCCAGGAATCCGGCTGGCAACGCTATTTCTTTACAGCCCTGGGTCTGACTGCTTCGGCTTACATCATTTATTTAATGCGTCAGCATTCGGCCCAAAAATTGTTTTGTACGGCGCTGGCGCTGATCATGGGCGGTGCGCTGGGTAATGTGATCGATCGTTTGCTGTATGGTCATGTGATAGATTTTCTGGATTTCCATTATCTGGAAACCTATCATTTCCCAGCCTTCAATCTGGCCGACAGCGCGATTTGTCTGGGTGCTGCTTTATTTATTCTGGACGAATTGCGCCGGGTAAAAAAATAAGGAGTTGCTATGCGTCTGGCTGGAAAAAAAATCGTACTCGGGCTGACCGGTGGTATCGCCTGCTACAAAGTCGCCGAACTGACCCGTGCCCTCGGCAAAGCGGGCGCGCAGGTGCAGGTCGTGATGACACAGGCTGCCTGCCAGTTCATCACGCCAGTGACGATGCAGGCCTTGTCTGGCAATACCGTTTTCACCGATCAATGGGATGCGCGCATAGGCAATAATATGCCGCATATTGATCTGACCCGCGATGCAGATGCGATTGTGATTGCACCTTGCAGTACCGATTTCCTGTTCAAGCTTGCGCACGGTGCCTGCGACGATCTGCTGTCGACTTTATGCATAGCACGCCCGGCCCATATTCCGCTGCTGATCGCACCGGCGATGAATGTAGAGATGTGGCAAAACCCCGCCACCCAAAGAAACGTCACACTGTGCCGCACCGATGGCATACACATCATGGGTCCTGCCGCAGGTGAACAAGCCTGCGGTGAAACCGGTATGGGTCGTATGCTGGAGCCGGATCAGTTGCTGACCGAAATTATTGCCTCCTTCCAGACTAAGTCCCTGGCCGGTCAGCATCTGCTGATCACCGCCGGGCCTACGTTTGAGCCCATCGATCCGGTACGCGGCATCACTAATCTGTCTTCAGGAAAAATGGGCTATGCGATCGCTCAGGCGGCCTGGGAAGCTGGTGCGCTGGTCACCCTGATTTCCGGCCCGACCGCTCTGGCCACACCTTACGGTGTGAAACGGGTGCAGGTACAAACCGCACAGCAAATGCATGATGCGGTGATGACGGCGCTGAAGCAGCAAACCCAGCAAGCCTTTATTGCGGTCGCAGCAGTGGCGGACTGGCGGGTCGCCAATGCGAGCACGCAAAAGCTCAAAAAAACTGGCGAGCACGACACACCGGTGCTGCAATTCGCGCAAAATCCGGATATTCTCGCGACCGTTGGCGCGCTGCCGGATGCGCCCTATTGCGTCGGTTTTGCAGCAGAATCCGAAAACTTAATGGAATACGCAGCCGCCAAACGGGTCAGGAAAAATATCCCGCTACTGGTCGGGAATATAGGACACCAGACTTTCGGTCAGGATGACAATGAGCTGGTCTTATTCGATGCCGAGGGCACAACCCAGCTGCCACGCGCCGACAAACAAACTTTGGCCATTGCGCTGATACAGGAACTGGCAAAACGCCTGCACGCCTGATTTTACGGCGGTACGGCAGTGTCCTGTACCGCCTTTATTCATTCACTCAGATACAAACAAGATACGCTACGATGAAAAATGTTGCCCTAAAAATCCTCGACGCCCGTATGAAGGATAACTTACCAAGCTACGGTACCCCTGGCAGCGCCGGTCTCGACCTGCGTGCCTGCATCGATGCACCGCTCACCATACAAGCAGGCGAAACCGTATTAATCCCTACCGGCTTGGCGATCCACATCGCCGATCCTGGCTATGCAGCGATGATCTTGCCACGCAGCGGGATGGGACATAAACACGGTATCGTACTAGGCAATCTGGTGGGTCTGATTGACTCCGATTATCAGGGACAATTAATGGTCTCAACCTGGAATCGCGGGCAAAGCGCATTTACGCTCAACCCTATGGAACGCCTGGCACAACTGATCATCGTACCTGTGGTTCAGGTAGGTTTTGAAATCGTGGAAGAATTCGGCGACAGTGAACGTGGTGAAGGCGGCTTCGGCAGCACAGGTAAGCACTAAACGCCAAGGCCCACATGATTTGTGGGCGACCGATTCGAATCACGGCGCAGCATAATGCAATGTAGTTCCAAGTGGACAAATGCCTGAGCAATAAAAAAAGCCAGATCTGTGAATCTGGCTTTTTTCTTACCTCTTTACTTTTTTACTTCTGCCTGCGGACTCGCGCAGTATGGTGTAGTTCCACTCATCTTCATGGATGCCGCTACCGGTATCCACGCTGACCAGAAAACTGTCATCTTCGCCTTTCACCCTGCGCCCGGTGGCGACATGCTTTTTACTCACATCACGCCGGTCATACACATCGACTTCGACATTATTACCATCCAGAGCTGCCGCTGACAGCACGGAGTCTATCGTTTTTGTCGTGTATTCCAGCACATAAAGCGGTGGTTTCGGTATGCCCATCGTCTGCTCCAATTCTTATCTTCTTTATCCAGACTTTACAGTCTAGTGCTTATCCGCGCCGAAACAAGAACAAAAATTTATTCAACCTCGACCGCTTCCTGAGAAGCCTCCGGTGGCGTGGCATCGCCCTCAGAGAATTCCAGCTTGATCTGATCCTTATCATCCAGATCCACCACGACCCGGCCACCACTGACCAAACGACCAAACAGCAATTCGTCCGCCAGGGCTTTACGTATCATGTCCTGTATTAAACGTGCCATAGGACGCGCACCCATCAGCGGATCAAAGCCTTTTTTACCCAGGAACTTGCGCAAGCCATCGGTAAAGCTGGCCTCCACTTTTTTCTCGTGCAATTGCTCTTCCAGCTGCATGAGGAATTTATCGACCACACGCAGAATAATTTCTTCGTCCAGGGCACGGAAGCTGATGATTGAGTCCAGGCGATTGCGGAATTCAGGCGTAAACATACGCTTGATATCCGCCATCTCGTCACCTGCTTCGCGGCTGTCGTTAAAGCCAATAGAACGCTTCTGCAGGCTCTCGGCACCAGCATTGGTCGTCATGATAATGATCACGTTGCGGAAATCCGCCTTGCGGCCATTATTGTCGGTCAGGGTGCCATGATCCATGACCTGCAACAGGATGTTGAACACATCGGGATGGGCTTTTTCTATCTCATCCAGCAGCAAAACAGCATGCGGCTTTTTGGTAATCGCTTCTGTCAGCAATCCGCCCTGATCGAAACCTACATAACCAGGCGGCGCACCGATCAGGCGGCTAACCGCATGACGCTCCATGTATTCGGACATATCGAAGCGTATCAGCTCTATACCCAGCGTAAACGCGAGTTGTTTGGCGACTTCGGTTTTACCCACGCCGGTAGGACCGGAGAACAGGAAGGCACCAATCGGCTTATCGGTTTTACCCAGACCGGCACGCGCCATTTTGATACTGGAAGCCAGCGCTTCTATCGCTGGCTCCTGACCAAACACCACATTTTTCAAATCGCGGTCTATGGTCTGCAATTTAGCGCGATCATCCTGATTCACGGTCTGCGGCGGAATACGGGCTATTTTCGCGATGATGTCTTCGATATCCGCCTTGCCTATAGTCTTTTTCTGCTTAGACTTAGGCAGCACACGTTGCGCAGCACCTGCCTCATCAATCACGTCGATTGCTTTGTCCGGCAGATGGCGGTCATTGATAAAACGGGCAGACAACTCAGCGGCCGTAGTCAGTGCAGACGCAGAGTATTTAACGTTGTGATGCTCTTCAAACTTAGATTTCAAGCCACGCAGAATCTGCACAGTTTGCTCTACCGTTGGCTCATTCACATCAATTTTCTGGAAGCGACGTGACAAGGCATGGTCTTTTTCAAACACGCCACGATACTCGGTATAAGTGGTCGCACCGATACACTTGAGCTGACCGCTGGACAAGGCTGGCTTGAGCAAATTAGATGCATCAAGCGTACCGCCGGAAGCAGAGCCAGCGCCGATAATAGTGTGGATTTCGTCTATGAACAGTATGCCGTTCGGCGTTTCTTTTAACTGTTTGAGCACACCCTTCAGGCGCAACTCAAAGTCGCCACGGTACTTGGTACCAGCCAGCAAAGCGCCCATATCAAGCGAATAAACGACAGCGTTCTGCAAAATTTCCGGCACATCACTTTGCGTGATACGCAATGCCAGACCTTCAGCGATCGCGGTTTTACCTACGCCTGCTTCACCGACCAACAGGGGATTGTTTTTACGGCGACGGCACAGTATCTGGATCACACGTTCCACTTCACTGTCACGGCCGATCAGCGGATCGATTTTGCCTTCGGCCGCATGACGATTCAGGTTTTGCGTGAACTGATCAAGCGGATTTTCTTTAGCCTGTGCATCAGCCTGACCCTCTTCACCACCTTCATGGGATTTCTGTGGCTCAGCCGGGCTGTCTTTACGCACGCCATGCGAAATGAAATTGACCACATCCAGCCGGGTCACCCCTTGCTGATGCAGGTAATACACGGCATGGGAATCTTTTTCGCCAAAAATCGCGACCAGCACATTGGCGCCATTGACTTCTTTCTTACCATTTGACGAAGATTGCACGTGCATAATCGCACGCTGTATCACGCGCTGAAAGCCCAGCGTGGGCTGGGTATCGACCTCATTGCTGCCTGGTACTGTGGGTGTATTATCGGTAATGAAATTGGTCAGCGTTTTGCGCAAATCGTCGATATTCACGGCGCAGGCACGCATGACTTCGGCAGCCGATGGGTTGTCCAGCAAGGCCAGCAACAGATGCTCGACCGTGATGAACTCATACCGTGCCTGCCGCGCCTCTACAAAGGCCATATGCAAACTGACTTCTAATTCTTGCGCAATCATACTTCCTCCATCACACATTGCAGGGGATGCCCTGCCTTACGAGCGTGCGTCAAAACGAGTTCCACCTTGGTCAGCGCAATATCCTTAGAATAAACGCCACAAATCCCTTTTCCATCACGGTGGACTTTGAGCATGATCTGCATCGCAGTTTCCCGATCCTTATTAAAGTATTCCTGAACAATAGCCACTACAAACTCCATAGGAGTATAGTCATCATTCAACAATATCACCTGGTACATAGAGGGCGGCTTGAGCTGTTGTGCCTGTCGCTCCAATATCGTACTGTTATCATGCTTATTTCCCATACGTCTATTCTAGTACGTTGATTCAATCCCGATGCAAATAATAAACGAGTATATCGCGCTTATTTCAACGCTGATCAAATGTTACCTGCTTTCTGCGCTTTTCACAGATGGTGATCATTTCCCAGAGATCAAGCTCAGCTTAATGAATGTTTTTCGATAAAAACCCACGGTCAACTGCGTGTTTTACAGACAAATTAAATTAAAAATACAACAATACAACATCCTCCTTAAAAGTTTCTTGACTTTAGTTTTTTTTCCGCCAAGAATGACAATTGTTGGCAACATTAGTTATATTTAGTCAACATGAAGTGGGCAAGTTTAGGGAGGGCTGACATTCCGTCAGGTTTCTTGCTTTTACGGCTCGTGTGATTAGTTTCTATTTGAAAGATGCATTATGGCAACAGGTACCGTCAAGTGGTTCAATGATTCCAAAGGCTTCGGCTTTATCACTCCGGACGACGGTGGTGAGGATTTGTTCGCCCACTTTTCCGCAATCCAAATGAACGGCTTCAAGACACTGAAAGAAGGTCAAAAAGTAACGTTCGAAGTCACGCAAGGCCCTAAAGGCAAGCAAGCTTCTAACATTCAAAATCCTTAATCTCTGATTAAGATTTTTTAAAAAACCCCGCTCTGCGGGGTTTTTTTTATTCAAGTCTGAAGCGAACCATCTGCAATCCATTTTTTGAGAGATCCTGATACACAACGATGAAGCTCAGGCACAAATTCATACTGTTAGCCGTCATTCCACTGCTGCTATCACTGGCAGGAATGGCTGTCACTGTTTTGTATCACGCCACGGCTTTAGCAAAACAGCAAAGGCTAACCGTGGAACAGGCTTATCTGCACAGTAAAGAAGCCGAGCTAAACCACTACGTCAATTTAGGTAAAGCAGCGATACGCCAGCTTTACGACAGCAATGCACCCCACGCTCAGGACGATGCCAAACGCATCCTGAAGGCACTGGAATTCGGTAAAGACGGTTACTTTTATATCTACGATATGCAAGGCCGGAATCTGATGCACCCCAGGCAGCCGGAGCTGATTGGTCAGAATCTTTGGGATCTGGCAGATTCCGATGGCAATTACACCATACGCAACCTGATTAGCGCAGCTAAACATGGTGGCGGACCTGTGCGCTATTTGTGGAAAAAGCCTTCGACAGATCAGATGGTGCCAAAACTGGGCTATGTGATTCCTTTAGAAAAATGGGGTTGGATGCTAGGCACAGGCATTTACCTCGATGATGTGGAAGACGCGCTGCATAAAATTGATGTGCAGGTTGAAAAAAACATCCATACCACCTTGCTTTCCATTGCGGCGATCGCTTTATTTTTTTCCATACTGGCCGCCTTGTTTGGCCTGGCCATCAACATCAATGAATCAAGGGTGGCGGAGGCCAAGCTGAAAGTGCTTGCTCACAGCGTGGTACGCTCCCAGGAAGACGAGCGTGCGCGCTTGTCCCGCGACCTGCATGACGGCTTGAGTCAATTGCTGGTGTCGACTAAATTACAGGTCGAGTCAGGTATCGCCAAAATCAAGGCAGGTGCGACCACCGGTCAGACTGCCGAAGTCTCACTTGAACGGGCGGTCAGCCAGCTTAACGAGGCATTGAGCGAAGTCAGGCGTATCTCCCACGATCTGCGCCCGGCTTTACTCGATGACCTGGGGCTGATAGCTGCATTTGAACATCTGTGCGAGGAATTTGAGAATGCAACGGGGCTGCCTGTGCACTGTCACTTCAGCGGCGACATGCAGAACCTGTCGGAGATCAGCAATACCAGTTTGTTCCGGGTTGCGCAGGAAGCGCTGACCAACATACACAAACACGCGCAGAAAGTTAATTCTGTTGAAATGGAATTGACAGCAGATAAACATTATGTAAGGCTTAAAATTGCCGATAATGGCAACGGGTTTGATTTGCAAGGCATCACCAACCACCCCAAACGCGGCATAGGCATCAGCAATATGCGCGAGCGTCTGGCAACCGTGGGTGGACACCTCAGCATAGAGTCAGATACAACGGGAACACGCGTCATTGCTCAGATACCGAATGGAGATCTTTAATGCATCCAAGAGCAACCATCAACTTATTACTCGTGGATGATCATCCACTAGTCAGAGATGGCCTGAGAGCGAGACTGGAGACGGTTTCCCATTTCTACATTGTCGGTGAAGCTGCGAATGCCCAGGATGCGCTGGCCATTGCGGGCAGAGCCAAGACCGATCTGGTGCTGATGGACATCAATCTGGGGACGGCCAATGGCATCAGCCTCACATCCCGCTTTACTCAGGAGTACCCGCATATCTCGATTATCATGTTGTCTATGCATGATAAGGCCGAGTACGTGACGCAATCCATACAGGCAGGCGCAAAGGCCTATGTGCTCAAAGATGCACCAGCCGAAGACATCATCAATGCCATAGAAAGTGTCACTGCCGGCGGTACGTATTTCAGTGCTGGTCTGCGTAAATCCGATGAGAACGGCGCAAATCAGGTACTGACTCAGCGCGAACTCTGCATACTCAAGAGCATTGCAACCGGCAAATCCAATAAACATATCGCGCAGGACCTGGGACTCAGCGTGCGTACCGTAGAAACCCACAGGCTCAATATCAAACGCAAACTAAATATTGAGGGTCAGGCTGATCTGATCCGTTATGCGCTGAGCCATACGGACTGAATATCCGCTCTGCCCACTGTGCATCCACAATAAAAAAAACCAGCAACAAGTGCTGGTTTTTTTACATCACGGCCTATCCCCTGCACCCGGAGTGGATGCAGGACAGAGCAGCGTATTACATGTTTTCGATCATGACGTCGCCGAAACCGGAGCAGGATACCTGAGTAGCACCTTCCATCAGACGCGCGAAATCGTAAGTCACTTTCTTAGAAGTGATCGCTTTTTCTGTCGAGGAAATCAACAGATCAGCAGCTTCAGTCCAGCCCATGTGACGCAACATCATTTCAGCGGACAAGATCAGGGAACCTGGGTTCACATAATCTTTACCTGCATACTTAGGCGCTGTACCGTGGGTAGCTTCGAACATAGCAACGGAATCGGACAGGTTAGCACCTGGAGCGATACCGATACCACCTACCTGTGCTGCCAGCGCGTCAGAGATATAGTCGCCGTTCAGGTTCAGTGTCGCGATAACGCTGTATTCTGCTGGACGCAACAGAATCTGTTGCAAGAACGCATCAGCGATAGAATCCTTAACAACGATGTCTTTGCCTGTCTTAGGATTCTTGAATTTGCACCATGGGCCGCCATCGATCAATTCTGCGCCGAATTCTTTTTGTGCCAGAGCATATGCCCAGTCACGGAAGCCGCCTTCGGTGTATTTCATGATGTTGCCTTTGTGAACGATAGTCACAGATGGCTTGTCATTGTCGATTGCGTACTGGATCGCTTTACGTACCAGACGCTCTGTACCTTCACGGGAAACTGGCTTCACGCCGATACCGGAAGATTCAGGGAAACGGATTTTCTTGACGCCCATTTCATCTTGCAGGAACTTGATCAGTTTTTTAACCTGGTCAGAGCCTTCTGCGAATTCGATACCAGCGTAGATATCTTCAGAGTTTTCACGGAAGATAACCATGTCGGTTTTTTCTGGCTCACGCACTGGGGATGGCACGCCTTTGAAATAACGTACTGGACGCAGACAAACGTACAGATCCAGCTCTTGACGCAGCGCAACGTTCAGGGAGCGGATACCGCCGCCTACCGGAGTCGTCAGTGGGCCTTTGATAGAAACAACGTAGTCTTTCAGTACTTTCAGAGTTTCTTCAGGCAACCAAACGTCAGGACCATACACTTTTGTTGATTTTTCACCAGCATAGATTTCCATCCAGCTGATCTTGCGCTTGCCACCGTAAGCTTTTGCTACAGCAGCGTCGACAACTTTAATCATGACCGGGCTGATATCAACACCGGTACCATCACCTTCGATAAAAGGAATGATAGGATTATCAGGAACGGTCAGTGAGAAATCCGCGTTGACGGTAATTTTTTTACCTTCTGCAGGAACTTGAATATGTTGATACATTGTTTTCTCCGTAGTTAGGCGATCAAGCGACACGCGCTTTTTTCACAATATGCCTTGCCTATATATAAAAATACCGCTATTCACATTAACTCTTATATAAGACAGAAGACCTTCATTTCGTATTATGCACTAGTATTTTACTGGATGCCATCAGTTTACTGAATTGCGGTTACCATATTGCCATGAAACTGATATTACTCAACAAGCCCTTTAACGTGATGTGCCAGTTCTCACATCACCCTGACCGCCCTACGCTGGCGGCCTATATGGACATTCCCAATATATATCCTGCAGGTCGTTTAGATGCAGATAGTGAGGGATTAATTTTACTCACCGATGACGGAAAACTGCAAAACCGTATCAGCCACCCTGCACACAAGCTACCCAAGACCTATCTGGTACAGGTTGAGGGCAGCCCCAGCCGTGAGCAACTGGAACAGCTGCGACAGCCGCTGGACCTGGGCGACTTTATTACCCAGCCTTGTACCGTCAAACACATCCATGAACCGGATTGGCTGTGGCCGCGACATCCGCCCATCAGGCAGCGCGCACAGATCCCGACCAGCTGGCTATGCCTGATCCTGTCTGAGGGGAAAAATCGTCAGGTGCGACGTATGACAGCCGCCGTGGGACTGCCTACCCTGCGTCTGATACGCACGGGCATAGCGGGCTTTTCTTTAGAATCTCACCCTCTGTTGCCGGGTGAGTGGCAGGAAGTAAAGCTGAGCTGATCGGCCACAGAGACCAGTCACCGGCAGTAAGCCGCCAGGAAAGATGCAGGAATTGAACTTTCCCGATTTTTTTGCGGTAGGATTACGTTTCAATTTTTTATGCAGACCAAGACAATGAACACAACTTTTCGTTTTGCAAAATCACTTACTTTTATCCTGGCAGGCTTATTTTTCTCTGGCCACGCGGCATATGCACAGACAAAACTGCCAGTTAAGCAGCTTTCTGCAGGTATGCATCTGATCCAGGCGGAAGTCGCAGCGAACGACGCAGATCGCCAGCAAGGCCTGATGCTCAGAACTAAGATGGGTACTAACGAAGGTATGATTTTCGACTTCGGCGCACCGGCAGGTGTTTGTATGTGGATGAAGAACACACTGATCCCACTATCTGTCGCCTTTATTGATGCAGAAGGAACGATAGTGAATATCGAGGATATGAAACCGCAGACGCTGGAATCCCATTGCGCCAAGAAAGTCGTGCATTACGCACTGGAAATGAATCAGGGCTGGTTTAAACAAAGAAATATCAAACCTGGCACTAAGATCGACGGTTTGCCGCTGAAGTAAGCTGGCACTGGCAAGGAAAAGCCGGACTTTTGCTTGCCATGGATATGCATGCTGCAAAGCGCACGCCCAAGCGCAGGCAAACAATCTGAGCAAAACAAAAAACCGCAAATAAATTTGCGGTTTTTTCTTCCGTTCCTGCAATTTGCAGGAAAAACAGCTGGGTATTAAGCCAGTGCTTTCAGAGCGGATGCCAGACGGCTCTTATGGCGAGCTGCCTTGTTTTTGTGAATGATCTTCTTGTCAGCGATACTGTCGATTTTAGAAACAGATGCTTGGAAGATTGTCGCAGCAGCAGCTTTATCGCCAGCTTCGATTGCTTTACGAACAGCCTTGATTGCAGTACGCAATGCAGAACGTTGGCTGGAGTTATGCGCGTTTTGTTTTACTGCTTGACGAGCACGTTTGCGTGCTTGTGCGGTATTTGCCATGAGATTTCCTAAACGTGGTCAAAGCGACGAGGTCAAAGCAAGTTGATCAAATGCCACGCCGCAAAATTCTATACAGCTTTGCAGTATAACGCGTTTTTTTTTTCGTTAGCAAGCATCGCTGTGGTTTTGAGTGAATTGGTGATTATAAACTTTTTCCTGACTGTTTTCATCTGATTTCTCACTTTCTGTGCATGACAAAACAAGATGATTGCCTGATCATAGTCAGGTTTATACAAAAAACCATTTTTCATCCCACCGCCCGGAAGCGCAAACATGGATCTCAATCCGATTTACCTGCAAGGTCAGCACATCAGCCTGGAACCATTGAACGAATCACATCTGGATGACATTCGCGCCGCTGCAGCGGATGGCGAACTGTGGAAACTGTTTTTTACCTCGGTGCCACGCCCGGATCAGGTATCGCAATGGCTGACGACAGCACTGGAAATGCAGCAACAACAACGTGCACTGCCGTTTGCCGTGCGTGATAATCTGAGTGGAAAAATCATAGGCTCCACCCGCTACTGCAATATCGAGCACGTGCATCAAAGGGTGGAAATCGGCTATACCTGGTACGCGCGTTCGGCACAGCGCAGCGGCGTCAATACCGAATGCAAGCAACTGCTGCTCAGGCATGCATTTGAAGTCTGGCAGTGCATCGCCGTAGAATTCCGTACCGACTGGTTTAACCGCCGCTCTCAGGCTGCGATAGAAAGACTGGGGGCAAAACGTGACGGCGTGCTGCGCAATCACATGATACTGCCGGATGGGCGGATTCGTGATACCGTGGTGTATAGCATCCTGCGCAATGAATGGCCGGGAGTCAGTCAGAATCTGCAATATATGCGACAACAATATGGAGAGTGATACGTGTTAATCGATTTTTTCTTTACGCTCAAAGACGCCAAAGTTCCGGTTTCGATTAAGGAATTTCTGGTCCTGCTGGAAGCGTTGGAAAAAGGCCTGATCAGCCTGTCGCTGGATGACTTTTATTTTTTATCCCGCACCATTCTGGTCAAGGACGAAGCGCATTACGACAAGTTTGATCAGGCTTTCGGTAAATATTTCAAAGGGATAGATACCCTGTTTGAAAAGTATCCGGAGATCCCGCTGGACTGGCTGCAAAAGCGCATGCAGCGCGAACTCAGCGATGAGCAACGTGCAGCCATAGAAAAGTTTGGCTACGATAAGCTGATGGACAGACTCAAAGAGCTGCTGAAAGAACAAAAAGAAAGGCATGAAGGCGGAAACCGCTGGATAGGCACCGGTGGTACCTCGCCTTTCGGCAATGGCGGCACCAATCCCGAAGGCATACGCATAGGCGGCAAAGGTGGCAACCGCAGCGCAGTCAAAGTCTGGGAAGCACGTAGCTTTAAAGACTATGACGAGGAACGCGAACTCGGCACCCGCAATATCAAAGTAGCCCTGCGCAGATTGCGCAAGTTTGCACGGCACGGCGCAGAGGAAGAACTGGCACTCGATGCCACTATACGCGCCACTGCGAACAATGCAGGCTATCTGGATATACGCATGCAGCCTGAGCGCAAGAACAACATCAAAGTCCTTATGCTGCTGGACGTCGGCGGCACCATGGATGACCACATAGCGCAAACCGAAGAATTATTTTCCGCCGCAAAAACCGAATTCAAAAATATGGAGTTTTTCTATTTCCATAATTGCGTCTACGACTATCTGTGGAAAAACAACCGGCGCCGTCATGCGGAAAAATTCCCGACCTGGGACGTGCTGCGTAAATATCCGCCGGATACGAAAGTTATTTTTGTCGGTGACGCCACCATGAGCCCCTATGAAATCCTGCAGCCCGGTGGCTCGGTGGAGTACAACAATGAAGAAGCCGGTGCAGCCTGGATACAGCGCTTTACCCACACCTTCCCGAAGACGGTATGGCTGAATCCGGAACCGGAAGGTCTGTGGCAGTATCGGCAGTCTATCGCCATCATGCGCCAGTTAATCAGTGACCGCATGTTTCCTGTGACCTTGGACGGGCTCGCCCGTGCGATGCGCTTACTCAGCAAATGAGTGCACCATCCATAAAAAAACCGCAGCATGCAGGCTGCGGTTTTTTTTCGTTCAACGACAACTACATCATCACATGCGAATATCGGCGGACGTCGGCGAGTATCGCCTCATTAATCGAGTTGCATGAACTTTCTGATTGTTTTCAATACCAGGCGGCGTGATAAAGGCTTCACCAGAAACCCCTCGCAGCGTACTTTGTGCCCTAAGCCCAGCTTGTATTCAAAGTGACGGTCGACCAGCAAGATCACTGCGGTTTTCAGCCCGCTATTTTGTCGCTTCAAGCCTTCGCATAAACGATAGGGGTCCACATTGGGTGTCGAAGTATTGATCATGGTGAGTGCATGCTGATTATTTCCATCTAACAGCAATGCACTGCGCTCGTCGGAAGCAAGTGTGACCGGCACGCCGTAAGCATCCATGATACCTGCGACATATTCGCGGAAATGCGTGTCTTTATCAACAATCAGTATGCCGCCTTTGGCCATCGGCTGTTGACGCATGCGTTCGTAGACAGCGGGTTCGGTCAGATCCAGATCCAGCCGTTTATGCCGGCGCCTTTCGTGAACAGACATCGCGCTGTGAGCACTGAGCGTGGTTAATAACAGCTCACGCTTGTCTATCATCGCATCCAGAATATCGAAAATTTTGCGCCAGCGTATAGGCTTAGGCATGACCTGATAAGGCAGGTCGATATCGGTTTTTCCAATCAGCAGCACCGGTTGCGCCTCGCCCGGATGCAGGTCAGATAAATCAGCAATAGCTTTCAATTCGCTGGCATTGACGATGTACATGTCCGGATCCTGGATGCAGCCAGGTTTAAGACAGGAATAGCGATAGCCCTTCTCGCGTGCTACCGCCAGCACGGTGGAAAAGGTCTCTTCCTCCTTTGCAGAAAACCCAAGCAAGCGGATGGCAATCGTTGGAGTTTTTAGTGACATCGTTTATCCATCTACTCAATACAGCTACAATAGCTGCCAAAACCTATGCAAGAATACATCGAAATGTGTACTGCAAACAAAAAAATTGCAAATTACCATCCACCATTTAACCAAAACAACAGTTTTTACTTCGCATGGCAACCAAAAAAAATACAGCAAGCACTGACTATAGCGAATCATCGATCAGGGTCCTGAAAGGACTGGAACCCGTCAAGCAGCGTCCGGGTATGTACACGCGGACCGAAAATCCGCTGCATATTATTCAAGAAGTCATCGACAATGCTTCCGATGAGGCCCTGGGCGGTCATTGCAAAAATATTCAGGTCACCCTCAATGCGGACGGCAGCGTCAGCGTGGAAGATGATGGCCGCGGCATTCCGGTCGGCCTGCATCCGGAAGAAGGTGTGCCCACCGTAGAAATCGTATTTACCCGTTTGCATGCAGGCGGCAAATTCGATAAGGGCTCAGGCGGCGCCTATGCTTTTTCCGGCGGCCTGCATGGCGTCGGCGTATCGGTCACCAATGCACTGTCAAAAAGGCTGGAAATCACAGTCTGGCGCGAAGCAGGTTTACATCAGCTGACGTTTGCCGATGGCGATGTGATCGAGCCCCTGCGCAGCCAGCCTATACCGCGTGGTGACAAGAAAAACGGTACCCGTGTCTCGATTTGGCCAGATGCAAAATACTTCGATTCCGCCAATATCCCGCTCGGTGAATTGCAGCGCCTGCTGCGCTCCAAAGCAGTATTGCTACCCGGCGTCAAAGTCACGCTGACCAATGCCAAAACCGGTGAATCCCTGGTCTGGCAATATGATCAGGGCTTACGCGGTTATCTGACCGAAGCACTGGCGCAATCCTCGCATGGCGAACCGCTGATCCCGCTGTTCGAAGGCGAGCAGTTTGCCGGTTCAGACAATGATGGCTTTGCCGAGGGCGAAGGCGCATCCTGGGTCGTGGCCTGGACAGAAGAAGGCAATGTGGTACGCGAATCCTATGTCAATCTGATTCCTACTCCGGCAGGTGGCACGCATGAATCCGGTTTGCGCGATGGCTTGTTCGGTGCAGTGAAGAGCTTCGCCGAAATGCATTCCCTGCTGCCGAAAGGCGTTAAATTACTGCCTGAAGACGTATTCGCACGGGTATCCTTCGTGCTGTCCGCCAAAGTGCTGGACCCACAATTTCAGGGGCAAATTAAAGAACGTCTGAATTCGCGCGATGCGGTGCGACTGGTATCTTCATTTACCAAACCGCCGCTGGAACTCTGGCTGAATTCACACGTGGAATACGGCAAAAAACTGGCTGAGCTGGTCATCAAGCAGGCACAATCCCGCCTGCGTTCGGCACAAAAAGTCGAAAAGAAAAAATCTTCCGGTGTTGCCGTATTACCGGGCAAACTGACCGACTGCGAATCCAACGACATTACCCGCAATGAAATCTTCCTGGTCGAAGGTGACTCGGCTGGTGGCTCCGCCAAAATGGGGCGGGACAAAGAGTTCCAGGCGATATTGCCGCTGCGCGGCAAGGTCTTGAATTCCTGGGAATCGGAACGTGATCGTCTGTTTGCCAATAATGAGATTCACGACATCGCGGTTGCGATAGGTGTTGATCCGCATGGTCCAAATGATCAGCCTGACCTGTCCAATCTGCGTTACGGCAAAATTTGTATCCTGTCCGATGCGGACGTCGATGGTTCGCACATCCAGGTGCTGTTACTGACGCTGTTCTTCAAACACTTCCCGCAACTGATCGCACGTGGTCACATCTGTGTTGCCCGACCACCGCTGTTCCGCGTTGACGCACCTGCGCGTGGCAAAAAACCGGCCCAGAAAATCTATGCGCTGGACGAAGGTGAACTGACTGCAATTGAAGACAAATTGCGCAAGGACGGTGTCAAAGATGGCGCCTGGAGCATCTCGCGCTTTAAAGGTCTGGGTGAAATGAATGCGGAACAATTGTGGGAAACCACCATGAATCCGGATACCCGCCGTCTGTTACCGGTGGCGCTGGGTGAATTTGATCAGGACTTTTCCGAAGCCCGCTTCAATATGCTGATGGGTAAAGGTGAGGCCGCTGCGCGCCGCGCCTGGATAGAAGAGCATGGCAATGCAGTGGAAGCCGATATCTGATCCAGGCTGACGCTGAGATATCCCCCAAACACAAGAATGTCACATGCCCGGCCTGCTCTCAGGCCCGGCTACCAACTAATAAGCCAATAAGCCTATAAACAGCTATGAGCGAACAAGCAAATTTATTTGAACAAGCCCCTCCCCCTGCGGATGGTGATGCACTGACGCTAGCGACTTTCGCCGAACGCGCCTACCTGGACTATGCGATTTCCGTCGTCAAAGGGCGCGCCTTACCGGATGTCTGCGATGGTCAGAAACCGGTACAGCGCCGCATCCTGTACGCCATGAATGAACTGGGTCTGAATGCCAGTGCCAAACCCCGCAAATCAGCGGCCGTGGTCGGCGATGTGCTTGGTAAGCTGCATCCGCACGGTGATCAGTCGGTGTATGACGCACTGGTGCGTATGGCACAGGATTTTTCACTGCGTTATCCATTGATCGATGGCCAGGGTAACTTTGGTTCACGCGATGGCGACGGTGCAGCGGCGATGCGTTATACCGAAGCCCGTCTGACGCCAATTTCGCGCCTGCTGATGGATGAAATAGACGAAGGTACCGTTGACTTTCAGCCTAATTACGATGGCACCACGCAAGAACCTAAGTTACTGCCCGCACGTCTGCCCTTTGTGCTGCTCAATGGCGCTTCCGGTATTGCGGTGGGTCTGGCGACTGAAATTCCTTCACACAATCTGAGCGAAGTTGCTAAAGCCGCTGTAGCCCTGATCCGCAATCCGGGCATGCAACATGCAGAATTGATGGAGTTCATACCTGGCCCGGATTTCCCGGGCGGCGGGCAAATCATCACGCCAGCCGCCAGCATTGCGGAAATGTATGCCAGCGGTCGTGGCAGCATGAAAGTCAGGGCACGCTGGAAAATCGAAGACATGGCGCGCGGCCAATGGCAAGCGGTCGTGACCGAACTGCCACCTGGCACCTCGTCCCAGAAAGTATTGGAAGAGATAGAAGAACTCACCAATCCGAAAATCAAGACCGGTAAAAAGACCTTATCGCCGGAACAGGTCTCGCTCAAACAAGTCATCCTGTCGGTACTCGATACCGTGCGCGACGAATCAGGCAAAGATGCGCCGGTCCGCCTGGTGTTTGAACCGAAATCCAAGAATCAGGATCAGACCGAGTTCATGCAAATGCTGCTGGCGCATACTTCGCTGGAAACCTCGGCATCGATGAATCTGGTGATGATAGGCGGCGATGGCCGTCCGCGTCAGAAGGGACTGATCGACATCCTCAACGAATGGATCGCGTTCCGCTTCACGACTGTGACGCGTCGTACGCAGTACCGCCTGAAAAAAGTCGACGACCGCATTCATATCCTGGAAGGTCGCGAAGCAGTCCTGCTGAATATCGATGAGGTAATCCGCATCATCCGCGAATCGGATGAGCCAAAGCCTGCGCTGATTCAGGCTTTCCGCCTGTCTGAACGTCAGGCTGAAGACATCCTGGAAATCCGTCTGCGTCAGTTAGCGCGTCTGGAAGCCATCAAAATCCAGCAAGAGCTGGCTGAGCTGCGTAAGGAAAAAGCGACGCTGCATGACTTGCTGGACAATCCGGCATCCATGAAAAAAATGCTGATCAAGGAAATCGAAAGCGATGCCAAACAGTTTGGCGACGCGCGCCGTACTCTGATCGAAGAAGCAGCCAAAGCCTCGGTTGAGCAAAAAGTCGTGGATGAACCAGTCACCGTAGTGATTTCGGAAAAAGGCTGGGTACGTGCACGTACCGGTCATGGTCATGACACTGCCCAATTCAGCTTCAAAGCGGGTGACAGCCTGTATGGCACCTTTGAATGCCGCACGGTCGACAATATGCTGGTATTCGGCTCCAATGGCCGTGTGTATTCGGTCGCCGTGTCCGCCCTGCCCGGCGCACGTGGAGATGGCGTACCGGTCACCACCCTGATCGATCTGGCGCCAGGCAGCAAAATCCTGCACTATTTTGCAGGCAATAATGAGCAGGCGCTGTTGATGGCGTCCAGTGCAGGCTATGGTTTCACCGCCAAAGTCGGCGACATGGTGGGCAGAATGAAGGCAGGTAAAGCCTTCATGACGCTGGAAGACGGCGATGCTCCACTGCCACCGGGCATGATCAGCGAAGACGCCAGCGCGATCGCCTGTTTGTCAGCCAATGGCAGACTGTTGGTATTCGGTCTGGCTGAAATCAAGCAATTGTCCAGCGGTGGGCGTGGTGTGATCCTGATGGAACTGGAAGACAAGGAAAGCCTGAGTGCGGTTCAGGTCATCAGTCAAAAAGGGCTCAAAGTCATGGGTACCGGGCGTGGCGGCAAAGAGCAGGAAGTCAGCCTGAGTGCGAATGCTTTGCTGGTGCACATCAATAAGCGTGCCCGTAAAGGCAAAGCAATGGAATCGAAAATCAAGCCGCTTAGCCTGCAACGCATCAGCTAAGGCCTGAATTGCGTATCAAGCACGGAAGTAAAAAAGCCCGGGATCTGTTGAAGATTCCGGGCTTTTGATTTAATGCGTCTGCTTTACGCCAGCGTAATGCGATTGCGCCCTTCCTGTTTAGACACATACATCGCGGAATCCGCCACATCGAACAACTGATCGGGATCAGTCGCTTTTTCCATATCTGCCACACCGGCAGAGAAAGTGACAGAAAATTCCACTTCTTCTGAATGCTGGCTGACTTTGGAAAACGCCAGCCTGACCTGATCCAGCACGCGCCTGGCGGTACTGGCTGTCGTGTCAGGGAAAATCACGGCGAATTCCTCGCCACCATAGCGCCCCACAATATCAGTACGACGCAAGCGCTGACGCAGAATCCGGGCCAGAGTGCGTAAGACCTGGTCACCGGTGGCATGACCGTAGCTGTCATTGATCTTTTTAAAATTATCCAGATCTATCATGGCCAGCGCCAGCGGCGCGCCATTTCTTTGGGCCTGCAATACTTCGGCTTCCAACTGCTCTTTGATCGCCGTGTGATTCAGCAAGCCAGTCAAACCATCGCGCATAATAAGGGCACGCAGTGAGCGATAGCGTTCGGCGCGGGTAGACAAGGACGAGACCAGATACTCGGGAGGTACCGGCTTGGTGATGAAATCATCAGCGCCCGCCTTGACGGCATCGAGCTGCTTATTCACATCGGCTTCGCTCGATAAAAATACGATAGGCACATCGACATACGAATTATCCTGACGTATCAGGCGCGACAACTCTACGCCACTGCAGACCGGCATATACACGTCCAGCAACAGTAACTCGGGACGGAAATCCGTCATCACGGCAAGCACCTGCGTCGGATCATTGAGCAGACGCACATTCATGCCGGCGTCACGCAGAATAGCGCCGTAAAACTTAGAGGTGACGACATCATCATCAATAATCAGTACCCGGTAGCCATTGCTCAGATCACGCTGCGAGATGGTGTCGATACGCTCAGTCAGTGCCACCACATCCACTGGCTTAGTAAAATAGCCGTCGCCCTTGGCGCGTACTGCCAGTAAGCGCGATTCAAAACTACTGGTCTTCGAAACAAAAATAGTCGGTATGCGCAAACGCTGCAATTGCTCGATACGCTTGATTTCATCGACCCCGGCATTTTTCCCTTCGGGGAAACTGAGTTCAATCACGATCACGTCCGGACGTCGTGTCGCAATCGCAAACGCCAGATCTTTAAGATGTGGGATGCGTTTGACTTCATAGCCGAAATGCTCAAGTTGTACCGTAATCGCCTGCTGTTGTGCCTCGTCTTCATCAACCAGATAGATCAGACGAGTTTCATTTAGCGCATCTTCGCCAGGCACCAGCTCCGCCATGAACTCATCTTCATGGTCGGGCGCTTGCGTGAGTCCATCAACAGCATGCATAAAATAAAGGCGCAACTCAGATGCCAGACCTTGCAACTCAACTTCAGTCCAGCTTGGATTCGCCAGCCAAGGCTTGATACGGGATTCAAAGGCTCTGGCCTGCAAACCCAGGTCGGAGAAACCAAAAGTACCGGCCGAGCCCGCCATCGTATGCAAATGCCGGTGCAGCACCGTCAGCGCATCCTTGTTTTCCGGATGCGCGACAAATTCATTGAGTGCAGAGATAATCTCTTCACACTTGCCTGGCAATTTTTGCAGGAATACAGCTTCTAAAGCGCGTAACTTTTCCAGCAAGCTGTCATTTTTACTATTCATTTACTCTCTTTCCAGCCACAACTTATTGACTTGTGCCGACAGCTCCATAGGATCAAAGGGCTTGGCAATCACGCCTATCGCCCCCAGGGACCTGTAAAACTCGAGTTCAGATGACTGCACCTTGGCCGTCATGAAAACGACCGGCGTATGTGCTGTCGCCGGAATCTTCCTCAATTCAGTCAACGTCGTGGGGCCATCCATGTTTGGCATCATCACATCCAGCAACAATAAATCTGGGGTATATCCATCCTTTACGACAGACAGTGCCAGCCCGCCTGAACTGCAGGTTTTCAAGGCGAAACCGCCTACCACCTCGAGAGAAATCTGTGCAACCGTCTGAATATCCGGATCGTCTTCTACATACAAAATATGATGAAGGCTTGCTGCTGTCATTGTCACTCCTATTGAATACTTCAGTTGATTACATCGGTTTGATCGATTCAGGATAATTCAAGATTGTGGCTAAAACAATTAAATTTCCGTATTCCCTACCATCCAGTATCTGGCAGCGCGGACCGTGCCGCGCCCGCCACCTGAAGTTTTCGCTCTGTTTGGGTTCCGTTTAGGTTCTGTTTTTGTATTCTTTTCATTCTAAAGAACCCATGCAGCATGAATCTTGCGCCAGCACAGTTCCGCTTAGGATAAAAACCACACATCTATGCACAGCCATTCACAACAGCTGTATCAGCGATAGCATGATGGGTAAAAAGCTATTTAAGTGAAAAATCAACCCGCGCCGCGGAACCCTTATCTTTAATACTTTCCACCTTAAGCTTAGGTGCGATCAGAAACAGGCGTTCGCGCGGCACGCCGGCGACATCTTCGAGGTAATCGCGCACCAGGTCAGCGCGCTTCTGAGCCAGTTCGCGCATATCTTCATCATCAATCTCCGTGTGACTTAGCAGCATCGCCTCCATCTCCGCGGCAGGCAGCGATTTGCTCAAACCCAGCATATTTTTGGGCTTATCAAATTTAGCCACATCATACAAAGCCTGCAAATAGCGCTGACGCTCATTCGCATCCAGACTCACTTCACTGAGTTTGACCGACTTATCCTTTTTCAAGACCTCACGCCACTTTGCATGCTGCAGGCGCGTTGCGAGCTTACGACTGCGCATGCCAGCCGCATCTGTCTCAGGATCGACCCGGCCTATGATGTCCAGCTTCAATGCCTGGCGGTTCATGAGCGCTTTGGCCAGCTGATCCAGTTTGCCGGTCACGGTCGGTGTCAGGCTGGCAGCGCCTGCTTCAAATTCCACATAAGCGAGCTCTTCCCCACCGCCAAACATAGAACCCAGCAGCGCGAACGGCGAAGTCACGGCCTTAGTCAGCACATTGACGAATACCTTCATGATGATGCTGCCGACCGAAAACTGAGGATCAGATAAAGAGCCGGAAATCGGCAGATTAATCGCGATACGGCCATCATTGTCACGCAACAAAGCAACTGCCAGCATCACCGGTAAGCGAGTGGCACTGGGGCTCTCGACGCGTTCACCAAAAGTCAGCTGATCCAGCGTCACCCCATTATCCGCTTTCAATTGCTGGTTTTCTATGCGATAGCTGACTTGCATAGACAGTTTGCCTTTGTCGATCACATAGCCCGCATATTTGGCGGCATACGGCGTCAGGCGGGTCAGTTCTATGCCATTAGCACTGCCTTTAATATCGAGGAACACTGGCTCAGACAAGGGATTGAGCGTGCCGGAAATCAGCAGCGGCGCATCATCATCGACCTTGCCATTTAACTCCACGGTGGCAGCCTGCGGATTATCGGATGCCAGCGCACCGATATTGCCGGAAATGCCAGTCAGATTCGCTTTGTAATTCGGCTTGATGAAGTTATCGGTGAAATTGACATTCCCGCCGCGTATCGCAATTTGTCCTATCCGTATCACCGGCTTGACTGTGGACTTAGCTGCGGCTTTTACTGGCTGAGCGGTAACTGTTGGAAGCTGTGTCGCTGCAGCGACGCTGGCCGCAGCTGCTACCACAGGCGTAACGCCTTCTGCTGAAGATTGAGCGGTTTTCTGTACCACGATATTCTGCAAATTCAGCTTACCCTGCTCCGACAATACTGCTCTGGCGTAGAAATCTTTCAGGCTCAGTTGCTTCATATCGACCGTCTGTTGGGCCGCTGTTATGTTCACCCGCATGCCATCGAACACGATGGATTTCCAGTCCAGGAAGTCTTCATCCGAACCGTTTTCAACGATCTGGAAGTCATTGAAACCCAGCATGCCGTCATAGCGAATTTCGGGTTGCACATCCAGTACCCGCGCCAGCTGCAGCTTACCCTTAGCACTGGCCACGCCTTGTGTGATTTCCACATTCAGCAATGAAGAGAAATACGGGTATAAACCAGCCACAGGCAGGCCTTGCGCATCCAGATCCAGTTTGAGTTGCGCCAGTTGCGCTGTACTAGTGCCATTCAGTTTCAGGTTACCCTTGCGGTTCAGCCGGGATTGCAACTGAAATTGCATGGCATTGGCTAAATCGCTGCGCCAGCCCTGCACTTGCAGATTGAGATTTTCTGTCGTGAGTTTAACCGCAGGGCTCACCGAGCTATCCTGGAATTGCAAAGCGGCGTTCTCCAGCTGTATCCGGCCCGCTGCCAGCTTCCAGGCTGAACCTGGTGCAGCAGCGTTGGCAGGGCTGGCACTGCCCTCAGTCTGTGACGGCACCAGCCAGTTTTGAAAACCACTGGCGAGCTCTTTGCTGCGGCGCAGATCTGTATTCAAACCTTGCAAACGTAACGCATCCACGCTCAGTTCACGCTTGCCGGTATCGAGTGCAAGCTGCTCCAGACGCAAGGATTGCAAAGCGATGCTGCCATCTTCTTTTTTTCCTGCGATCTGAAAACGGCTGAGTTCGGCATCCATCGCCGATAAAGACAACACGCCTTGTTGCCATGCGATCTGAGTCTGGGCTTTGAGTTCGCCCTGTACAGTGGCTTTCAGATAGGGGCTGATGAAACCCTGATAGGGTTCCAGCGCCAGTTGATCGACGCTGAGCTTACCGTTCAATGTGGCGCTTACCAGCTGCAATTGCGCATCCAGCTGCAGGCTCTCACCGCTACTGCCTTTAAGCTGCAGATTGATCTTGGCCGCTGCCGCATCTTTGTGTGTGGATAAGCCCTGAGCCTGCAAGCTGATCTGACTGAAATCTAATGCCTGCTCAGTCGTGCTGTGCAGGCTGTCGCGCAGATGTAGCTGGCCTTCGTCTATAGCGAGTTGATGCAGCAGGATAGCTGGCAGCGCGGTGGACTGGGATGCTACAGCATCTGATTTTGCAGACTTAGTTGCAGACTTCTGTGCAGACGGCGTTGCGGCGCCGCTCTGCGTCAGATTGGCCCAGTTCAGGCCCTGCTTTTTATCCATCGTCAACCAGACTTGCGGACCTTTCAGTTGCAACCTGATGATGTCTGCCGCCATTTTTTGCAGATCGAACTGACGGATTTCGGTTTTTACCGCTTCCAGCTGTAATAAATCAGCACCCGCCTTATCCTGTAACTTGAGCTGACGCAGACCCAGCTCGCCGGACAACACGATTTGCGCATGCGCCTGTTGTTTGAAACTCAGATCCAGCCGGGTATCGAGTAAAGCAGAGTTCAGCTGCACCGGCAGCGCCACCGGCAGATAAGGGACAAGCTGTGCCAGATCGAGCGCATGCAAATCGATTGCAAGGCTGGTATCCAGATCTTTGGTAAATGGTTTGGCGCGCGCTTTCAGGTCTATCGGCGCCCCATTCAGTTTTGCCTGAAATTTTGGTTCCACAAAGCTGTCTATCGCTTTCGGGAAGTTCGACACAAAGGGTACACCGATAGCGATATCGCTGAGTACAAATTGCTTGCTCAGTACGCGGTCATTGAGCTGTATCCGGCCGCCCTGTATCTGTATATTGCTGATCGCAAAACGCGTCTCTGTATCGCTTTTAGGCTGAGCCGCGAGTTTATTGAGAACATCGGAAAAATTATATATCCCGGCTTCACCGGCGCTCTCGCGTACCAGAAAAATTTCCGGTTGCTCGAGCAGGATTTCATCGATCACTGCGGCACGATGAAATAAGGAAGTGGCAGACAGGTTCAGTGTTAACTTGTGCAGACTCAGCGCGGTGCTCTTCTGATCCGCCTCAAATAATCTGACGCCCTCTGCCGTTACGGCTAACTGCAAAGGGGAAAAGCTGAGTTTATCAAGTTCCAGCTTACGCCCGGTCTGCTGCTGGGTTTGTTCTATCAGTAGTGTTTTGAGCCAGCCTGGCACCAACAGCCAGCTAAGCACCATACTCAGTAGCAGTAAGGCAGCCAGGCCGCTTATCCAGCGTCCTGTTTTTCCACGTGTGAAAAATTCGCGAAACTGAAACATGTTATCAACCTTTTTGAGTACAGATCAGTGCGTGCTCCGACGCACTGGTATGGGACGATGAAACGGGATAAAGAGCGCAGTCATGATGTCGTGCTGCTTTGGCAGGACACAAAACATCCAGACTCGATACCTCAGACAAAAACAGCAAGCGCAAGTATGTGATCAAAACCGTCATCAATACAGCTATCAGGGGCAAACAGGATGGGCGCGGCACACTTCATTTATAGAAAATGGCACTCTTGAGTCTTCAGGGCATAATTATACGTTGAACAAAAACAAACCCCGCCGTAGCGGGGTTAAAAAAATGTGTCTTAAGGAAATTATTGTAACTGACCACGAAAAACTTTTTCCCGAAGGAAATTTCCACCGATAAAGTAGGCCAGATCAGCCGGTCGCGCGATATCCCAGATAGCGAAATCGGCGGACAGGCCGACGTCCAGCTGTCCGGTTTCCTGCGCCAGCCCCAGCGCCTGCGCCGCGTGACAGGTCACGCCTTGTAAAGCTTCGAGCGGTGTCATGCGGAATAAGGTGCAGGCCATATTCATGGTCAGTAACAGCGAGGTCATGGGCGAGGTGCCCGGATTGCAATCGGTCGCCAGCGCGATTGGCACCCCGGCAGCACGCAAGGCGGCGACCGGCGGCAACTGCGTTTCCCGTAAAAAGTAAAATGCACCAGGCAGTAATACAGCAACCGTACCGGCACTGGCCATGGCCGCTATCCCCTCTTGCGACAGATACTCCAGATGATCGGCTGATAAGCCTTGATAACGCGCCGTCAGTGCCGCGCCCTGCTGGTCAGACAATTGTTCAGCATGCAGTTTGACCGGCAAGCCCAATGCTTGCGCAGCCTGAAATACGCGCTCAGTCTGCGCCGCAGAAAATCCGATTTTTTCGCAAAACGCATCGACCGCATCGATCAAGCCTTCAGCGGCCAGTGCAGGCATCATTTCTTCACATACCACGCGCAGATAGTCATCGCTGCGTCCGGAAAATTCCGGCGGCACCGCATGCGCGCCCAGAAAAGTGGTGCTGACCCGCACCGGATAGCTGGCGGCTATCCGTCTGGCGACGCGCAATATACGCGCCTCGGACGCCAGATCCAGGCCATAGCCCGATTTAATTTCCAGCGTGGTCACACCTTCTTTGAGTAAGCTGTGCAGACGCGGCAAGGTGGCCGCCAGTAACTCTTCTTCGCTGGCGGCACGGGTAGCGCGCACGGTAGCAACGATGCCGCCGCCCTGGCGTGCGATCTCTTCGTAGGCGACGCCATTCAGGCGCGCCTCAAATTCATTACTGCGATTTCCTGCATACACCAGATGGGTATGGCTATCGATCAGCCCCGGTGTCATCCAGGCACCGCCAGCATCATGCACGGTGCTGGCTTGCCAGCCAGACGGCAAATCTGCCTGTGGTCCCAGCCAGGCAATGCGACCATCTTTGACCGCAATCGCAGCATCGCGGATTTCACCATATCCATCGCGCATCGTGGCCAGATGCACATTCAGCCAGCAGCTATCCCATTGCATCAGCTTAATCCTGTCACTAAAAAATGTATGCGGATCAGATACAGTTCCGCCTGTTCTGCCGCCTCAATCGTGAAGCGTATGCCTGCATGTTCCGTGTTTTCTTCGAACAGGCACAAATCACTGGCCTGCAACAGACTGCCGTTATCCAGTCTGGCTTCGCCCTGCGCACAAAACAGCAAGACCTGTTGTGCATCCTGCGCTTCAATTGCATGCTGACCTGCGCCCAGTCTTTGCATATGATGGGTACAGGCATCACGCCGCGTCATCATATTCAAATCCAACACCGTTTCGCCTTCCAGCAGCTCAGCAAACACCGGCGTTTCACCGGCAAAGCGGTAAGGCTGGCTGGCACGGGTCAGCGTGACACTGGCCGCATGCTGACTCTCACTATCGCAATGCATGATCAGACCCTGACCGGATAACACCGCCAGCGTGCGGTCTATGCGCGCAAAATGTGAAAACGGACCGGCACTGCTGACGCTGGCTGTGCTCAGACGCCAGATAAACTGATCGAGACCAGCCTGCTCAGGAAATACCGCGAGTTCTGTGGTTGAACCGCCGCCATTCTTCCAGGGCATGGTGTGATAATCGTGCAAAGTCCAGTGACGCATAAGGGTTCCGCAAAAAAATACGCAATGAGGTGTGACAGGCCGGGCTGAACCCCGTGCTGCAGTTCAGCCCTTCGTGTCCTCAACTTCATTCAGCTTAGTTCAAATACAACGACTGATACAGATCCTGACATTGTGCACTCAGGCTGCCCGAAATCACCAGCGCTTTCGCCGCTTCGATATCCGGCGCAAAGTAGCGGTCTTTGTCGTAGAAGCTGACCTTGGCGCGCAGTAAATCATGTACCTGGCTCAGAGTATCCGAGGTTTTCAGTGGTGCGTGGAAATCCACACCTTGCGCCGCTGCCAGCAATTCAATGCCGACGATGGTCGCTGTGTTATGCGCCATTTCATGCAGGCGGCGTGCACCATAGGTCGCCATACTCACATGGTCTTCCTGATTCGCCGAAGTTGGAATCGTATCGACACTGGATGGATGAGCATGGGATTTGTTTTCTGAAGCCAGCGCAGCAGCGGTCACATGCGCAATCATGAAGCCGGAATTCAGACCCGAGGACGGCACCAGGAAAGGTGGCAGGCCAGAGATAGATGCATCGATCAGCAATGCGATACGGCGTTCAGAAATCGAGCCGATTTCCGCAATCGCGAGTGCCAGCGTATCGGCCGCAAATGCAACTGGCTCGGCATGGAAATTACCACCGGAAATGACTTCGCCGGTTTCAACAAACACCAGCGGATTATCGGTCACGGCATTGGCTTCGATCAGCAAAGTACGCGCCGCGTTATTGATGATATCCAGGCAGGCACCCATGACCTGAGGCTGGCAGCGCAGGCAGTAAGGGTCTTGCACGCGCTCATCGTTAACCAGGTGCGACTGGCGAATTTCACTACCGGCCAGCAGCGAACGGTAAATCGCTGCAGTCGCGATCTGTCCAGGCTGACCACGGCTGCTATGAATACGTGCGTCAAACGGTGCATCGCTGCCTTTAGCGGCATCGACCGACAAAGCGCCGGTAATGGTCGCCGCTTCCAGCAGACGCTCTGCCAAAAACAGGCCATGTAGAGCCAGTGCGGTCGATACCTGGGTCCCGTTAATCAGCGCCAGACCTTCTTTTGCGGCCAACACTACCGGTGTAATGCCAGCTGCGGCCAACGCTTCACGCGCAGGCTGCAATTGCCCGTTAACCCGGACTTCGCCCTCACCCAGCAGCGCCAGCGTCATATGCGACAAAGGTGCCAGATCGCCCGAAGCACCGACCGAGCCTTTGACCGGTATGGTCGGCATAATGCCAGCGTTGACCATCGCGATCATGCTGTCGATCACCGAAGCGCGGATGCCGGACACGCCACGTGCCAGGCTGGCGATTTTCATGACCAGGATCAGACGCACCACTTCATCGGAAATCAATTCGCCGGAACCGACGGAATGCGACAAAATCAGATTACGTTGCAACAGTTCCAGCTGCTCATCCGGTATGCGGGTCTTGGCCAGTTTGCCAAAGCCGGTATTGATACCGTAAGCCGCATCACCTTTGGCGACGATCTGGCTAATGGTATCGGCGGACGCATTAATCGCTGCATAGGCAGACGGCGTCAATTTCATGGTTTGCGGCTTGCTCCAGATCGCGCGCAAATCGGACAGGCTGAATTGGCCAGGTTGAATTTCGAAACAGGTGGTCATGGTTTTCTCTCTTTTTATCTGCTCTGGCCGGGCGCTGAACTACAGCGACGTCCGGCATCAGAGTAACAGCTGGTTTATCTTTTAAAGCGACAAAATTTATCCCGGCACAGCACAGCATATACCGCAGGCCGGGACGACTATGCGCAGTGCAGCTTATTTAATCATCGGCAAATTCAAGCCTTCGCGCTTGGCGCAGGCGACTGCCTGTTCATAGCCAGCATCAGCGTGACGCATCACACCGGAACCGCAATCGTTGACCAGTACGCGTGCCAGACGCTTAGCAGCAGCTTCAGTGCCATCGGCCACAATCACCATGCCAGAATGCTGGGAATAACCCATACCCACACCACCGCCATGATGCAAAGAGACCCAGCTGGCGCCACCGGCGGTATTCAGCAAGGCATTCAGCAAAGGCCAGTCAGAGACGGCATCGGTACCATCCCGCATACCCTCAGTTTCACGATTTGGACTGGATACTGAGCCGGTATCGAGGTGATCGCGACCAATCACGACCGGTGCTTTGAGTTCACCGTTTTTGACCATTTCATTGAATGCGAGTCCGGCGATATGGCGTTCGCCCAGACCCAGCCAGCAAATACGTGCCGGCAAGCCCTGGAAGGCGATACGTTCACCTGCCATGTCCAGCCATTTATGCACGCCTTTATTGTGTGGGAATAATTCCTTGATTTTGGCATCGGTTTTACGGATGTCTTCCGGATCACCCGACAGAGCCACCCAGCGGAATGGACCTTTGCCGTCACAGAACAGCGGACGGATATAGGCCGGTACGAAGCCAGGGAAATCGAAGGCATTTTTTACGCCGGTATCGAATGCGACCTGACGGATATTATTGCCATAGTCAACAGTAGGGATACCCATCGCATGGAAGTCCAGCATTGCCTGTACATGCACCGCACAAGCCTGAGCTGCATCTGCGGTCAGCTTTGCATGTTGTGTCGAATCGTGCTGGGCAGCCTTCCACTGTTCCACGCTCCAGCCTATAGGCAAATAGCCATTGATCAGATCATGGGCCGAAGTCTGGTCAGTCACCAGATCCGGTTTCATGCCGCCCGCTTTGGCGCGCTTGACCAGCTCAGGCAGGATTTCAGCCGCATTGCCGAGCAAGGCGATAGAAACCGCTTCTTTACGTTCGCAATGATGCTGTATCAGCGCCAGCGCATCGTCCAGGTCTTTCGCTTGTTTATCGACATAGCGGGTACGCAGACGGAAGTCGATACTGCTTTGCTGACATTCGATATTCAATGACACCGCACCGGCAAAGCTGGCTGCCAATGGCTGCGCGCCGCCCATGCCACCGAGGCCGGCAGTCAGTATCCAGCGCCCACCCCAGTCGCCGTTGTAATGCTGGCGTCCGGCTTCGGCGAAGGTTTCATAAGTGCCCTGCACAATGCCCTGGGTGCCGATGTAAATCCAGCTACCTGCCGTCATCTGGCCATACATGAACAAACCTTTGCGGTCGAGTTCATTGAAATGCTCCCAGTTGGCCCATTTCGGTACCAGATTGGAATTCGCGATCAGTACGCGTGGCGCATCTTCATGCGTCTGGAATACACCTACTGGTTTGCCTGACTGTATCAACAGGGTTTCATTGGCTTCCAGCGCCTTGAGTGAAGCCAGAATCTGGTCATAGCATTCCCAGTTACGCGCGGCGCGGCCTATGCCGCCATACACCACCAGATGCTTAGGATTTTCAGCGACGGCCGGGTCCAGATTATTTTGTATCATGCGATAGGCTGCCTCAGCCACCCAGGTTTTACAAACCTTCTCAGCACCGTGCGGTGCGTGAATAACACGGCTGGCATCCCAGCGTGGATCATTATCAAATTGCGTTGTCATGAATTGTCTCCTGTGAGGGTGGTTTTTCCGGGACTCAGTCATGCGCGATCACGACACAGACTGCAGCCATCGTCTTACACACACCGAGTTTAAGTTGTATATACAACTTTTGCAAGCGGAATTTACATGCGACAATGCAGGAACTTAACGACCAGCCCGGACTCACACACTACAAGTGTGATTCACAGCGATCAGCACGAGTCCACCACTTTTTAACAGGAAGCACGTGTCCAGCACTCAAGCCAGCGCCCCCGCCTTTCAGGCGATCAAAGATTACTTATTGCGGGAAATTCAGTCCGGTACCTGGAAAGAAGGCCAGGCCATCCCCTCGGAAGCCATGCTGGCGGCGCAGTTTTCTGTGTCGCGCATGACCGTCAACCGCGCAGTACGCGAGCTGACCAGCGAGCAGATACTGAACCGGATACAGGGCTCAGGCACCTATGTCGCACAACAAAAATACCAGGCCACTCTGGTGGAAATAAAAAGCATCGCCGAAGAAATCCGTTCGCGCGGACATGTGCATCGCAGCGAATTGCATGAGCTCAGCGAAAGTCCCGCCAACGAACAGTTAGCGGCTGAATTTCTGGTGAAGCCCGGACACCGGCTGTTTCATTCAGTGATCGTGCATTTCGAGAATGAAGTGGCGATACAGGTAGAAGACCGTTGGGTCAATTCCAGTGTGACGCCGGAATATCTGCAGCAGGATTTCAGCAGCATGACGCCGAATGAATATCTGGTGGCAGTCGCCCCTTTGCAAGGCGTGGATTACCGCATTGAGGCAGTACTGCCACCGCGTCAGATCGCTGAGATGCTGCATATTTCGACCAAGGAAGCGAGTCTGGTACTGCATAGAAAAACCCGCTCACAAGGCAAAATCGCAACCAGCGTGACCATGTGGCATCCGGGCAAACAATACCAGTTCACCGGCAGCTTCTGACACCTGTGCCTGACCACCGGTATCCACACTAACCCAGCGCGGCGGGCACGAGGTAACAGCGCTGTAACAACCTTGGCTGCCAGAGCAAGTTACAATACGCACCTGACAGAACAACAGATAAAACAACAGAAAGGCCACGTCATGGCAAAAAAACAGGATCTCGATCCGGAAGAACAAGCGCTGATCGCCTGGTGCATAGAAGTGGAAACCCATCTGATCGCCGGTGGTGCGACCCGTGCCCAGGCCCAGGACCATATCGAAGAACAGATAGAATGGTTCACCGATCTGTATTTTGATGGCCTGACTCCGGAACAGGCAGCGCAGGAAGCCTTAGCCTGAACATCGCAGTCAACGGGATCGCGCCGGCCCGCGTTGAGCTGGCACGTCCCGCATAGGCAGTACCATTCTGCGCCGCGCTTTCGTCATATTTTTTAATATTGGTTCAGATGAAAATGAGTCGTCGAATTTTAGTTTTATCCTCGCTATGCCTCAGCCTGATGCTGGGCGCATGTAGCACAGCCAGTAAGAACGCTGCCTTGCAGCATGAAGAATTTGGTGAGTCCGGCGTGTTCACCCGCAGTTTTCCGGGTACCGAACAAAGCGCCTGCGAAGCCGCCAGACGCGCCCTGCTCAGTCAGGGTTATGTGATCAGCGACTGGAAACCGGCCATCATCAAAGGCCGCCGCAAATACCAGCATGACGCCGAAGTCCACGCCGAAATCGAATTCAATGTGGTCTGCGTCGCCGATAGCAAAGGCAGTAACAGCACCACCGTATTTGCCAATGCAGTGCGGGATCGCTATTCACTCAAGAAAAGCAATACCTCAGCCAGCATAGGTGTCAGTGCCTTGGGCTCGGTGTCTTTACCGTTTGGCTCTACCGATGATGCGCTGGTCAAGGTCGCCAGCGAAACCATTCCTACCGGTCAGTTCTATAACCAGTTCTTTGATCTGGTAGAACGGTATTTGGATGCAAAAACCTATCCCAACGAGCCTGAGCCTGAAAAGAAAGAAGCTGAGAAAAAAGAAACTGGCTCCGACAGCAAACCCGGCGCTGCATCTGCTGGTTCTGCTGAAGCAGAAAATCACGGCGATGACTGAGGGCTTACCCTTTGCACGGCCACGTCAGGCCGATGATTTACAACGCCTGGTCAGCATGGCTATGCCGTATGGAAAATACCAGGGTCGTGTACTCGCGGATTTACCCGGCCATTATCTGGGCTGGTTTGCACGTCAGGGTTTCCCAAAAGGCGAACTTGGGCGCTTGCTGGAACTGATGTACGAAATCGACCACAACGATTTACGCGAACTGCTCAGGCCGCTGCGCAATTCCTGAGGCCTGACATCTGAGGCTGACGTTCACTTGTTCACTTCTGCGCATTATCCCGACCACAAACAAAAAATCCTGCACCAGACTGGCTGGACGCAGGATTTTCGTTGACCTGAGCGGTCTCCGCGTACGGGCTTAGGCAGTTGGTCTGCCGGGCTGCCAGTTACGCCGGATCGCTGAAATTACTTAGTTTCTTGTTTTTTGACTTTACCTGCAGCAGACGCTGGCAGGAATTTCATCGGATCATTCGCACCGGCTGCGTAGGCAGTGGTGATGCTGGATTGACGCATGCAGGACGCACCGAGTACGTTCGCATCCGCGGAAGCAGAGTTTTTGCAGACTTGCAGTTCTTTGACAGTATTCAAAGGAATACCAGCCGCTGCCGCAACAGAAACGATAGCCTGTGGGTTAGCACCGCTGGCAACCAGGCTGTCTACTGTTGCCTGCAAATTGGAACTGCTGCTCAATGCGGTGAAAATACCATCTACCGACACATCCACACCTTCAGCCACGGCGACCGATGTACCGCCAGCGATTAACAAACCTGCTACTGCCAGTTTCAAGAATTTTTTCATGATGTCCCCTTCAACGAATAAGCAAAACTATTTTGCCTGAAGCAACTTATTCTAATGAAGAGCTTTGTAAATGCAAAGCACAGATTTGCAATCAGAACGAAAAAATAAATAGCATTTCCGTACGGAAATTTTCTATACACTTTTCCATTCTTTTCCGCTCTGATTACAGCACCAAGGCTTACAACACGCGATACACCGGGTAACGATTCCACTCCGGTTCACGGTAACGCTGGCAATGGGTGAAGATGAAATCCAGCACCGCTTCCTGATTATTCAAGAGCTCAGGATGGGCGCTCTTCCAGGCCTCAAATGCGGCGCGGGTTTCCGGCTCATCGCGCAGGATTTCTGCGGCGCTGTCTTCAAACACATAATCCGAATACGCTTCTTTTTTCTCCAGCACGCTGTTGAAAAAGCCCCAGCGGAACAGGCTGTCATGCGCTTGCGGTTCCAGCGTTTCCATCACATAGCGCGCCTGATCCTGATGCAGATGCACCAGATAATCACCGGCTTCGGCATGCAGGGTTTCCATGCTGCTGCTGAGTTCCAGCTGATCGTGGAACATATGCCCCTCATACGCATGCGCACGGGTTTGCACGCTTTGTATGCGGTACACCTGCACCGGAATTTCCTGATCTGCGCTGAGTCGTTCAGCCTGCACACCATTCCATTGCAGGCGCTCGATCACATGACGCCAGGCTTGCGGAATCAGATAAGCGCGTGGGCGCTGCACCACTACATCGGCCACGAAGCGGTTGAAATATGGGATAGGCTTTTGCCAGGGCTGATTGCGGTCATACGACAGGCGCGTGTAATTGCCGATCACGCTGGGGCTGTACACAGCCTGGTAGCCGCTGAATAAAAAACTCGCTGGCTGCGTATGATCAGCACGCCATTTGACCGCCACCTGTGCCTGACTGGCAGCCGCTGCCCGTGCTTCGCGGCGCAGCCGCTGAATTTCGCTGCCATGGCTGACCGTGAATGCCAGCACACTATCGACCAGCGCGCGCATGGATTCATAGCGATCGGCGAAAGGCTTGAGCATATGCGTTTCCGGCATGAAGCCTATGGTGTGATGCAAGGCGGCATAGCCAGTCGAAAAGCGCGGCGTTTCCAGAAAGTCTTCTATGCCGTGATCCGGAATATCTTTGACCGGATTCACATACGGGCAAGTCGGCCAGCCACGCTGCGTCATATCGGCATAAATCGCTGGCAGCATAGTCTGGCTCAGGAAAGGGCCGAGGCCATAACCGAGTTTGTCAGCCTGGGTTTGTATCAGCGTCATGGTGTACGCATAATCCGCGCCATTCGAGGTATGGGTATCCACCATCACATCCGGGCTCCAGGCGCTGAAGAAGCGGTTGAATACCTGTGCATTCAGGCTGTCGCATTTGATGAAATCGCGGTTCAGATCCAGATGCAGGCTATTGCCACGGAAGCCAAAACTCTCAGGCCCATCCTGATTCACACGCGAGGTATTCTGACGGTTTTTACTGCCATCCACGTTATACAGAGGGATGAACAAAAATACTGTAGAACCAAGCGCAGCGCGGCGTGTCGCATCGGTACAGAAATCACGCACCAGCGCCATACAGCCATCAACCCCTTCCGGCTCTCCCGGATGGATACCGTTATTATTAAAAAAAACTGTGCGACCCTGCGCCTTTAACTGCGCGCGGTCGAACACACCATCTGCAGTGACCACACCGGCGTGAATAGGACGGCCGGAATCAGACTGACCGATTTCAAAAAAATGCAGCGCCTGTGGAAATTGCTGCGCCAGCTTTTGATAAAAAGCGATGCAGTCTTCCCACTGTGTCGTCTGGTTGCGGTTGCCCGCTTCATACGGGGTGATCCAGTCAGGATGCGCGGTGTGAGTATTGCTCATGATGGTAAGTTCGCAAGAGGCAGAAAACCCAGATTCTAGCCCAGATCGGCAAGCCCCAACGGACTGAAACAGGAAAGTCTGCGCAGGCCGGAACAGCCGTGGCATACTGAGTGCAAAAAAAAAATCTGACCACGGAGACCGCCGCATGACCGATGCCGAATTACAGCAATTAAAAGCCAGTTGCCACACGATATTACCCGGCCACGCCCTGCCCTCACCCGCACAAAGTTTTGCTGACATGGCCGCCTGGTGTGAACAGCATCAGATCAGCCACGATGTGTATGGTGAAGGTGAACTGATCCAGTCTTTCGAACAGAAAATCGCTGACCTGCTCGGCATGGAAGCCGGTTTGTTCTGCATCAGCGGCACGATGGCGCAAGTGACTGCCTTGCGCCTGGCCTGTGAAGAACGCGGCAGTCCGCTGGTTGCGCTACATCCGAGCTCACACATCCTGGTGCATGAACGCGCCAACTTTCAAACCCTGCAGCACTTCACTGCACTACACACCGGCAATCCTTACCGGCCCTGGGGCGTGGCGGATTTACAGGCGCATGCCGAACACATCTCTGCGGCCCAATATGAATTGCCTATGCGTGAAATTGGCGGCCAGTTACCTGACTGGGAAGCACTGAACGCGGTCAAGGCGTATTGCCGGAAGCAGGATATCCATCTGCATATGGACGGTGCACGTCTGTGGGAAGCCGCAGCGGGTTATGCGCGTCCATTGCACGAAATTGCGGCTGGTTTTGACAGCGTCTACGTATCGTTTTACAAGGGCATAGGCGGTATGGCGGGTGCGATGTTGTTAGGTCGCCCGGATTTTTTGGCGAAGGCAAAAGTCTGGATGCACCGTCAGGGTGGCAATGTATTCCGCCGCACGCCCTATGTGGTGGCGGCTGCCATGCAATTCGATGCCCGACTGGCTGCAATGCCCGCCTGCCTGCACCGAACCCGGCAGTTATATACGATGCTGCAAGCCTATCCGGCACTGATCTGCAATCCGGCGCAACCGCAAGTGAATATGCTGCATCTGTACTTGCCGGTGGACAGAGAGCGCGCTATCGCCTGGCGCAATCAGGTCGCAGCTGAACACGGCATCTGGCTGTTCAATCAGGCGGTACACACAGCACTGCCACAGCAATGCATGTTTGAATGGGTTGTCGGCGACCAGATGCTGAATTTGCCGGATGCGCAGTTAGCACAGGCATTGCAATTGCTGGCACAGCTGACATAGGTGGCAAAGGTGGCGTAGGTAGATTTAGTTGGCCAGCCTGCACAGTTTTGCAGACATCACGCCGGTGGCGGCTCTGCCATCAGACTGAGTACACGTTTGCGCACGAAGTCGATATGACTGCGCAAGCCGTATAGCTCTTCGGCGTAGGATAAGGGAATGCTGATGCGGTTGACCTTATCCTCGATCTCATCCAGCCGGCTCAGTTGCTGTTGCAGCAGCTGAGTACGTCCGCTTGCTGGCAACTCGTCCATCACCTGCTCCACCAGCCGTAACTGGCCGTACCAGCGATATACGCGTGAGCGGATGCGCCATACATACAGCGGCGGAATAATTTTCGACAATGGCAATAGCAAGGCACCAAGCGCCACGATCACAAACCACATACGCTCGATGAAATTCGCAATCCAGAAAGGCAGATAACGCTGCAGCACCGGTATGCCATGCTGATAGAATTTTTCCGCATCAGCCGAGACCGGGATTTCGGTATAGCGATCTGAAGGGAATTCAGCGCGATGGCTGAGCCAGTCGGCGCGGCTATGGATTTTCTGCGCAGCTTGCAACAGTAAGGCGATCAGCGCCGGATGCAAGCTTTCATGCGCGACCAGGGTCACAGTCGGCGAGATCAGATGATAATCGCGCGCCGGAATATCTTTGCCGATATCGATCATGCCGCGCGCCAGTGTGACCTGGGACAGATAGGGAAAGCGCCGGGTATAGGCTTCGGCCTGCACGAAATCAAACAGCCGTATGCCACTGCTTTGCATCAGCCTTTGCACCAGCGGCGAATCGCTGCCTGCGCTGAGTACCAGCACATCGGTATCACCGCGTAGCAGCGCATCGGCCGCATCCTGATCGGGTGAGCGCTGTATCTGTACATCGGCTTCCTGCAAATGATTGGCCGCCAGTATCTGGCTGAAAATACGCCCTATGCCATTGCCCTCGGCACCCAGATTGATGCGCTTGCCTTTAAACTGACTGAGATTGCTAAGTTCCTGACGCGAACGGTAAAACACCCAGATCGGTTCGTAAAACAGACTGCCCAAAGAGATCAGGCCCTGCTCCTGTGCACTGTCAGGATCGGTGGAACCACTGCGCACGAAACCGACTTCAATTTGCGAATCCGGGCTGCGGATGCGGTCAAAATTTTCTTGTGAGCCTTCTGAAGTCTGTAGCCGTAAAGTGATCTTGTTTTTAGCCAGCTCCTGCGCATACAGCTGCGCAAAGCGTGCATAGGCGCTGTTGGCCGGGCCGGTCGACATATCGATCACACGCGGTGGAGCCGGGTCCACCAGCCAGTACGCGAGCCCACACACCACGACTGCCGTCAGAATGAAGGGCAAGGCCGCCAACAACAAGGCGCGCAGCGAAAACAGGGTGAATTTAATTTTCTGCATCAGTCCAGATCGGTTTATGTGGTGCGCACAGTCTGATCAGTCAGATCAGTCAGATCAGTTTTTAGCCTGCAAAGGTGCTGGCACATACTCAGACTGCAGCGCATCGAGGCCGCTTAACATCACCTGAAAAGCGGCATCCACTTGCTGCGGATCGCCCTTCACGCCCAGCTCGATATGACGGCGTTCTGTCGCGGTCGCCACGCTGGGCAGACTGAAGATTTTTATCAAAGGAAAATCCTGCTCCAGCTGTTCCATCAGCGGTGTCAGCACAGACTCGATGGCGTCGTATACCAGCACGGATTTTTCTGCTTTCGGCTGTTGATGGAACAGATGCGGGTAATGGGTATCCAGCACCCAGTCTATCATCGGCCAGGCCATCACCGGAAAGCCGGGCACGAAGTAATGGTGTTGAATCGCAAAGCCGGGGATATTGTTGTAGGGATTAGGAATCAGCGCCGCGCCCTGCGGGAATTCGCCCATCTTCAGCCGCTGCAAATTGTCCGGGCTGTCCAGATCCACAGTCTGTCCGGCCTCGGCCGCCATGCTCAGTATGCGTTGCTGTATGCAGACCTTGGCATCAGGATGCAGAACGATGGGTAAATCCAGCGCAGCCGCTGCACATTGGCGGGTATGGTCATCCGGCGTGGCACCGATGCCGCCAGTTGAAAACACGATGTCACCCGAGGCGAAACTGCGGCGCAAAGTCGCGATGATGCGCTCAGGCTGATCGCCCACATATTCCGCCCAGTCGAGTTGCAGGCCACGTTGCTGCAGGCTTGCGATCACGCGGCTTAAATGTTTGTCCTGCCGCTTGCCGGATAAGATTTCATCGCCGATGATAATTACACCAAATCCCATATTGTCTCCGCCCTGTCGCTTATTCAGTCACTTATTCAATCAGTTAATCAGTTAATCTCTTAATTGCGGATAGCCGGAAACGCTGGCTTGCTGGCCGGACCGTTGGCGACGTCCTCGCTTGAGTCTGCCTTGCGGCTATCCAGCCTGGTACCCAGCACCGGTTCCTGCTTACGCCGGTAAGCCTGCAAAGCAGCCAGGCAGTAATGCTGAAACCAGAGTCCGGTGAAGACAAACACAAACACATATAACCACACCGCGACGCCCGCAATCAGCGGCAGCAACAGGAAGGACAAGACCCCGCCCAGCCATAACAGCCCAGGCGCTGCGCCAAACAAACCGGCGATGGTACCGATCAGTATCAGCGACCAGCGATGCTCGCGCACCAAGGCACGGCGCTCATCAGCATCAGCAAAATCCGCCAGCGCATCATAGCTCATCACACGGTAAGTCAGCCAACCCCAGAGCAGCGGCTGCAGCACCAGGTTCAGCGGCGGCAGAAACATCAGCGGCAGGCTCAGCAACCACAGCAGCAGAAAAATCACAAACGAGCTCATGGAGTGGGCGACGCTACCCAGCAAAGAGCCACCATGTCTGAGTTCCAGCGCAGGATAATGGCGGCTGCTGACATGGCGACCTATCGCGGGCATCGCGAACAAGGCAATACAACTCAGCGCGGTAAATACCATCAGCGGCAGCAGCAACCACATTGCCAGTAAGGGCACCACCAGCGCCTTAAAACTCAGCAGTCCGAGCGCCGCCAGTATTTCACCGGCAGTCTGAAAACTGTTATGGCTGCCTAACCATTGCTGCACAAAATCAATCAAGGCCTGCAGCCCAAAACCGATCACGACACCCCAGATCACCAGCGCGGCCAGAAACGGCAGCAGCGTGAGCAATAGCATACGATAATGCAGCTGGGCAGCGACAGCGCGCCCCCAGGCCAGACCGACTGCAGCGATATTCATGAGTGACTTTCCTTTTCCAATCCCAGCATACGTTTGATGCCCAGGTATTGCTGAGACCAGAAACCCTGTCCATAGTTTCTGTCGCTGCCTTCCGGTGCCGGTAACTGATCCCGGATGCCAGTCACGACAAACTCTTTCTGGAACAAGGCGGTACCAAACAGCACATCCCAGACCGGGAACAAGACCGCAAAATTATGTCCGCCCAGCGTGCCCTTGCCTTCACTTTCATGGCCTAAGCCTATCGTATGGTGCAGGCGGTGAAAGCGTGGCGACACCAGCAGGTATTCACCGATTTTTCCGAAATGGATGCGCACATTGGCGTGCTGCAGGCTTTGCAGCATTTGCGATGCCATCACCAGCATCACGTACTGACGCGGCTCGACGCCGATCACAATCGCAATCACACCCATGTAGATATCGCGGATAAAGTCATCCAGCAAGTGATTGCGGTTATCGCTCCACAGATTCATATTGCGCTGACTGTGGTGCAGACTGTGCAGCCCCCACCACCAGTTGAAATGATGCTCGGCGCGGTGGTACCAGTAGTCAAAAAAGTCCAGCACCACCAGGTAGGCCAGGAACAGCAACGCCGGATACTGTAAAAAGCCCGACCACAGATGTTCCAGATGCAGCGGATTCACACCCTGCAAATGCAGCAGCGCGGTGATATGGTCCAGCACCGGATCGAGAATGAAAAACACCGCAATCGAAAACGCACCCAGCCGGTGTAATGCGGTGTAAATGAAATCATTCCAACGCGCGCGCCGGTCGGTGATCGCATGCACCGGTATCCAGGCTTCCAGCGGACGCAATACCAGAAAGAGCACAATCAGTTGCAGTACGCCGAGTACAAACCATTCCACGCCTTCAAAGGCATCTTCTACAAATTCACCCAGGCCCAGAAAAAACATGGCGGGCTGTACGATGGTTTCGAACAGCCAGGCCTGACTATTGGTCAGCAAATCAGAGACATTCATTATTTTTTCAAACGATAAAGTGGATGCTCGCGTAGCGTAGCAAAACAAAAGGATTTCTGCTGCAAACCCTGAATTAAGGGTTCCAGATTGGCCGGTGCCCAGGGGTCGCGGCGTGACCAGATGCCCAGATGGGCCATCACGATGTCACCATCGTTAAGGTCTTTCAGCATGCGCTGTAACAGGCTGGCATTACTGAATTTCTCACTCGATAACTCATCCCCGGAAAACCCGGCTGGTGCCCAGCCCACATGCGCATAGCCACAGGCAGCACCGGCTGCACTCAGACCAGGTGTCAGCTTGCCACCGGGTGCGCGCCAATAAGGGTCCAGATGCTGGCCTGTGAGTTGCAGGAAACGCTGGTCCACCCGCTTCAATTCTTCGCAGTATTGTGCCGGGGTCCATAGCAAACTCTGCCCGGCCTGTGCGCCGAACTGGGGCTTCAGCCGTATGCGGCCATCCGGCGCATCCGACTGCACATACACATGATCAAAGGTGTGGCTGCCAAAAGCATGGCCATCCGCCACCAGTTGCTTCCAGTAGCCAGCCCATTCCGGCGACAGTGAATAATCGCCACGTGTAGTTTTCTCGTTAGCCAGAAAAAAACTGGCTTTGATACGGTATTTTCTGAGGGTGCTGGCGATGAATTCGGCTTGCGACTGGCTGCCGGTATCGAAAGTCAGATAGATAGTGCCGCGACAGGACTTGCTGGCCACGTTGGCGGCATTGGTAGTGCCTGGCAACTGCGCATCAGCCGCCAGTGCGGCGGCGCTGAAACACAACAGGGCTGAGGCCAGCCCTGCTTTTGCCTTACATATTGCCGGCACGGTTCGCAAAATACACACCATGCGGTGAACGGCCAACCGGTATCAGCTTAATCACTTTGCGGCTAGGGATATCAACCACGGCGACTTTCTTAATCCAGCGCAGCGTCGCCCACAGGGTTTTGCCGTCTTCACTGACTTCCATACAATCGGGACCACCCGGAACCGGAATCGAGCCTACCATTTCCAGGGTTTGCTGATCCAGGATGTTAATTTCATTCGAAGTGCGGTTAGACACAAAAATGTGACGCTTGTCGCCCATGGCGCGGAAGTTATGGGTACCGACACCGGCCTTGATACGCTTCACCGTCTTCTGCGCGCGCCAGTCGATCACTTCCACATAATCCTTACCCATGATACCAACCAAGAGATATTTATCATCCGGTGTCATCACGATACCCGCTGGCAGTTTGCCAACCGGGATAGTCCATTTCACTTTTTGCGTGGCAAGATCAATCGCCGAGACCTGATCGCTGCCTTGCTGAGTAATGAACACGGTGGTGCTGGCCGCATCAAAGGCCATATGGCTAGGCAATTTTGCGAGCGGCACGCGGTTGGTCAGTTTCAGATCTTTGCCGTCATAGCGGTAAAAATCGACGCGGTCCAGGCGCAGGGAATTGGACACAAACCATTTTTGATCCGGTGAAAAACCAATCTGATACGGATCGGCGATATCGCTGATACGACGCTGAATCTGACCGGTCTTAGGATCGAGGAACACCAGTTCATCACCGACCGCATTGGCCACGATGAGCGACTTGTTATCCGGCGTCGCCATCAGATGATGCGGCTCTTTACCGATAGGGAAGGTACTGATTTCTTTATACGTTTGCTGATCCAGCAAACTGACCGTGGCATCACGGGAGTTAAGTACCACCACCACATTGGCATGCACTGCAGGAGCAGCAAATGGAACGAGGAAAGCAACCAGTAAAGACGCCAGCAAGGAACGACTACGCATGAAAGAAGACCGCAAATAAAAGAATCAAGTCCGCATTTTACCGTGCAAAGACGACCTAGTTTTTGTTTCTGTACATGGTTTTTCTGCTTTTGCCGCTAACTTGAGCAAAATCAAGCGCTTATCCCGATAAATTTACGCTATTTCACAAAAATTAGTTTTCAAAACCCCGCATAAATACTGGCTGCTGGCGACATTTCGGCCTGCACGCGCCATCTGCTGCGGACTTTTGATCTACAATTGCGCCACATTTTTTAGATTGAGGAGAAACCATGAGCACTATTACTACCGTCAGCGGTTTGCAATATGAAGACAAAGTTGTCGGCGAAGGCGCAGAAGCGCAAGCTGGTAACCACGTCGTGGTGCACTACACCGGCTGGTTGCAAAACCCGGACGGCTCTGCTGGCAAAAAATTCGACTCCAGCAAAGACCGCAACGATCCATTCTCTTTCCCACTGGGCGCAGGCCATGTGATCAAGGGCTGGGATGAAGGCGTACAAGGCATGAAAATCGGCGGCACCCGCATCCTGACTATCCCTTCCAGCCTGGGCTACGGTCCACGCGGCGCAGGCGGCGTAATCCCTCCAAATGCAACTTTGATTTTTGAAGTAGAACTGCTGGGCGTATAAGCCCCCGGCCTGTTCGCTAAGCTAAGCTCTGTGCTGCTGCTGATCAATCAGCAGCACAGAGCCAGCAACTCAGCCTATAAAACGTCTGCCCGTTGTGTGCAACTGGCGGACGTTTTTTTATTGTTGTGGGGTTTGTGTGGAGGAGAAGATGACGATTCTAATTCCTACCTCTCGGTTTGAATCGCTTGAGTCAAATGAGACGACATTGTTACCTTTATGCAAACATGGTATTTTATCTTTTTTATTTAATACACACCCAGCATTGACATGACAAAAGCATCCCCGTTGCAGCTTGAGTGTGCGGCTATTAAGACTTTGAGCTGCAATACGCGATTGCCTCCAAAGGGGATATCGAGTTCTTTGACAAACCAGATTTCTTTGTGAGTGGAGCAGGTCGAATTGGTATCGCAATTTCTAACCTTAAAAAAATCGGCGAACAAAATATTCTCTTTTACGTCTCATAAATTAAGGAAAATGATAGCAATATTTAGCGACAATAAAAATAAGTTACATACACTTGCAAATAGATGGCGATCAATTTCGACGGCGCTTCTGATTTCAAGTGCAGCTGCACTATCGTTTATAGTTCAAAGCTATATGTTTTCATACAGCGGGAAAACCATAGAAAGTGGCAAAGACCAATATACATTCCAATTAAATCACTGGAACAATGAGATATTCAAGACTTTGGCGGAAATTCGGCATTTAGGGATAGCAAATCACGTAGTAATCCAAACCGAGCCTAAATCAAACCGGGTAACATTAAGTAATCAGACAACTGGTTTTTATAGAGAGTTTAGTCTTGAAGTCGCGCAATTAAGCCGTCAACTAGAATATCAGGGAATGGTTATCTCAAATATCATGGAAGCTCAAAATCGACTTTACGATGAAGCTAATGGTTTAGATAAATCAGAGAAAAAATTAATAGCTGATCACCTAAAAGCATTTCTTGCTGCCAGCGACAAGCATCGAGAAATACGGAAGAATCTAGATGAAATAGTAGAGGAACTTGAAAAAAATTTTTCGGTAGATGAATCAAAATTATCCGACAATGAATTAACAGATATTCACGTTAAAAGAATTCAATTGGGTATGCGAATCTACTCAGATAAAAAATCAATTCTTTGCTTTAAGTGTAATTCTATGCAATTTGTCAGCGATTTCGCTACTGCTTCTGCCTTGGTATTTAATGATTACACAGCCTTAGTTGCTACACACAATAGGTCGGCAAAGTACTTTGATGCTATTAAAATGGCATTACTAACTACTATTGTGTGTGTGACAGCAGCGATTACATCACGTAAAGAAGTTAAGTCAGTTTTGAATAAACCTAATGACTTTGATCAAATTTAAAACTAAATAAAACCTTTGCATGACCCAGTGAATCTCCTCCTACAGCGTGCTAATAAAAATAATTCGGCTATGCTGCGCTCACGCCAGCATCAGCGCGCTCTTACAGCCAGACTCGCGCCCTTAAAATCCAACGGGTACAGTGCAAGCCAACGCTGAAAGCAGCCGCTGGTTTACTCTTTGATGGTCGGCCAGCGCGGTGTTTTTCTGCTGTTTTTTGGATTCGGCCAGCAGCTACTGGGACCAGCTTAGGCATACCGTGCGCCGTAAAGCGGCGGTTCTGGCAGATGGCATTGCCACACATCCGGGAGGATGAAGGCATTCAACGCCCGGCACACTGCGTCCGGCCTGAAAACGGATGTGCCTCAGCATAGAACTCCCGGAGTTTTGCTTGAGCCGGAGCGATAAGTAGCGCCATCAGGACAACACAGCCAACTGTGGATCATTTGAGACGGCTGGAGTTTAATCATTGATTTCATGAAAATAAATCAATTATTATCGTTGTACTTCCTTACACATTTCGACGATAAATCTCCCCTGCACATCCATGAATCCACACTCCCCATCTGTCGAACGTCTGTACTTTTTAGACTGGCTGCGCATACTGGCATTTGCTGGTCTGGTCGTGTATCACGTTGGTATGTACTACGTGAGCTGGGACTTCCATGTGAAGAGTCCTTTTGCCGGGCCGGGTCTGGAACCATGGATGAAACTGAGTGAACCGTGGCGCATGAGTTTGTTATTCATGATTTCCGGCGCGGCGACTGCGTATATGTTGAAAGGTGGCCCAAGCCTTACGCTGATCAGGCGCCGTAGTGCCAGTCTGCTGTTGCCTCTGCTATTGGGCATGGTATTGATCGTGCCGCCTCAGTCGTATTTTCAGGTAGTGCAGAAGTTCGGCTATTCGGGTGACTACTTTGAGTTTCTTCGCCTCTACTTTGGCCGCTATCGTGGCTTTTGTAGTGACAATCAGTGCCTGATCCTGCCCACCTGGAACCACCTCTGGTTCTTGCCTTATCTCTGGGTCTATACGCTGCTGTCATGTAGCTTGCTGGCCGTATGGCCGGGCGCCATTCAAGCGGCATCCCGGCTCCTGGACTACACGCTGCGCGGAATTGGCTTGATCATCATACCTACGCTGCTGATTCTTGCCGCCAGACTTGCATTTTTTGAACGCTACCCCTCAACGCACGCGTTGGTTGGCGACTGGTTCAACCATATCAGCTACCTCGGCATGTTCGTTTGCGGGGCGGCATTTGCGACATCCAAAGTCCTTTGGGAACGCCTGGCTGCGGCGCGTTGGCTGGCACTGACGCTGGCTTTGGTATTTTGGGCGGTACTGGTTTTTGAGCGCCCGGCAAAGCCACTTGAGCATGCGGTGGTCGCTATTTACCAATGGTGTGCCATCGTCGCAGCCTTCGGATTTGCAAAGACTTACTTAAACACAGATTCGCCAGCCAGGCGTCTTCTCACGGAAGCCGTATTTCCAGTGTATATCCTGCATCAAACCATACTTATCGTTGCCAGTCAGGCTTTGCTACCGCTCAAGCTTCGGCCGGCAATCGAGGGTCCTCTCCTCATTCTTATCACTTTCGTTGTTAGCTACGCAGCTTATTTACTCGTCAGCCGCTTCAAGCTGTTACGCCCCTGGTTTGGTCTGAAGTCGAAAAGGCCTGATATCCACGGCCCTGTCGCCAGTGCTTAGGTTAGTGTAGGTAAATTCAAGCTAAGGAAAATAAATGATCAATGAACAAGAATCAAAAGAAAAATTGAGCTATCGGGCTGAGGAATACCTGAACACAAAAAAAGCTACCCAATAAAAACCGGGTAGCTTTTTTTTCGCCGCTATGCTGCAATCACACCTGCAACGCACGATAGCTGCGGAGCAGGCCAACGCTGAGAACAGCCGCTGGCTTACTCCTTGATGAAATGCTGGCGGTAGTACTTGAGTTCTTCTATGGATTCCACGATGTCGGCCAGCGCGGTGTGTTTCTGGTGTTTTTTGAATCCGGCCAGCAGCTCTGGTTTCCAGCGGCGGCATAATTCTTTGAGGGTGGACACGTCCAGATTGCGGTAGTGGAAGAAGGCTTCCAGCTTAGGCATGCCGCGTGCCATGAAGCGGCGGTCCTGGCAGATGGAGTTACCGCACATCGGCGATTTACCGGCCGGTACCCAGACTTTGAGGAAATCGATCAGGGCTTGCTCGGCATCGGCTTCGCTGACTGTGGAGGCTTTGACGCGGTCGATCAGACCGGAGCGGCCGTGGGTGCCTTTGTTCCAGGCATCCATTTTATCGAGGGTCTCATCGGACTGATGAATCGCAAACACCGGGCCTTCTGCCAGTACATTGAGTTCTGAGTCGGTGACCACGACGGCGACTTCGATAATTCTGTCATTGTCAGGGTCCAGACCAGTCATTTCCATGTCTACCCAGATCAGATTGAGCTCATTGGCGCGCGCTGCTGCTGCGTTGTTTGCTTGCATATCGGTCGCTTGTGACATAATTCTTCCTTAGCTTTTTTACGAATGTCACATTTTCCCATGAATTCTGTCAGCTTTTCGGTTTTCTTCATCGGCTTTTTGCTGATTTCTGTGTGCTTGCAGTTCTGGCTCAGCGCACGCCATATCCGCCACATCCTGTGCAAACGCGACAGCGTGCCAGCGCAATTCGCGAAAAAAATCAGTCTGGCAGCGCATCAGAAAGCGGCCGACTACACCGTGACCAAGACCAAGCTGGGCTTGTTGATGCTGATGCTGAATGTGCCCGTGCTATTGGGCTTCACGCTGTTTGGTGGGCTGCAATGGTTGTCAGTCACGATCGCGGGCATCACCGGGCCGGGCATGCTGTACCAGCTCAGCCTGTTTGCCGCATTTGCGCTGATCACGGGCGTGCTGGACTTGCCATTTGCTTACTATTCGCAGTTTGTGGTCGAAGAAAAGTTTGGCTTTAACAAAATGACACGCTCGCTGTTTGTGCGGGATCTGATCAAAAGCAGTCTGCTGGGCGCCGCGATAGGCGCGCCGCTGTTGTGGCTGGTGCTGACGCTGATGGCCTCGGCAGGTGATCTGTGGTGGCTGTACACCTGGCTGGTCTGGACTGGCTTTCAGTTCCTGATGATGCTGATTTACCCAACGTTTATCGCACCGCTGTTCAACCGCTTCACCCCGCTGGAAGATGACAGCTTACGCAGCCGTATCGAAGGCTTGATGGCCAGAGTCGGTTTTGCCTCTAAGGGTTTGTTTGTGATGGATGGCTCTAAGCGCAGTGCGCATGGCAATGCCTATTTCTCTGGCTTTGGTGCAGCGAAGCGCATCGTGTTTTTCGATACCTTGATTGAAAAACTGAGCCCGGCAGAAATCGAAGCAGTACTTGCGCATGAACTGGGGCATTTCAAACTGCGCCACATCGTCAAGCGTATCAGCGTGATGTTTGTTTTTTCACTGGGCTTCCTGGCTTTGCTCGGCTATCTGAAGCAGCAGGTATGGTTCTATACCGGCCTGGGCGTTGATCCGCTGTTACTGGCGCAAAATGATGCGATGGCTTTGTTACTGTTCATGCTGGTCCTGCCGGTATTTACTTTCCTGTTGTCGCCATTGGCGGCGATCAGTTCACGCAAGCATGAATTTGAAGCCGATGCCTTTGCCGCTAAACATGCGAGTGCGCAGGATCTGATTGCGGCGCTGGTCAAAATGTATGACGATAACGCATCGACACTGACGCCTGACCCTTTACACTCTGCATTCTATGACTCCCACCCACCGGCCGCGATCCGCATCCAGCATTTGCTGGCCGCACAGTGAAGCGCAGCCCTGAGACCACTTTGAAGGAATGATGATGAAAACTGCCGACTTACTCGCACTCAAATCCCAGCATACAGAAACCGGGCTGGCGGATGCGGAACTCAGCGCTTACTTTGCTGCGACCCCGGGCTGGAGCCAGGATGGGCCGCGTATCGTGAAGACCTTTCAATTCAAAAATTATTATGAAACCCTGGCCTTCATCAATGCGATTGCCTATGTGATCCACGCGGAAGATCACCATCCTGAGCTGGTGGTCACCTATAACCGCTGCCTGATCCGCTTCGACACCCATACCGTGAACGACGGCAAAGGCGGTATTTCAGTCAGTGACTTTATTTGCGCGGCCAAGGTCGATGCGATTTTCGAGCAAAGCTTTTCCTGATGGCACACTTACAAGGACTGGTGATCGCCGCGCATGGCCGGCATTATCTGATACAGGCAGAACTGGATGGCGAGCAGCATAAACTGCACTGCGTCACGCGTGGCAAAAAGAGTGATGTGTCGGTCGGCGATGTGGTCGAATTTGCGCTGACCTCGAAAAATCAGGGTGTGATCGAAGCCATCACCCCGCGCAAAACCCTGCTCTATCGCTCGGATCAGTACAAATCCAAAATGCTGGCGGCCAATCTGACGCAATTGCTGATCGTGATCGCGACTGAGCCCAGCTTTAGCGATGATCTGGTATCACGCGCCCTGGTCGCGGCGGAATCAGCCGGTATACAACCTGTGCTGATACTGAATAAAACCGACGTCACCGCCTCCCTCGATAAGGCCAGAGAGCGTGCCGGACTGTACGCGGGACTGGGCTATCCTGTGCATGAGGTATCAGCCAAAGAACAGCCTGAAGCAACCCGCGTGCTGCTGGAAACACTGACACGTGGGCAAAGCACTATCCTGATCGGTCAATCCGGCATGGGTAAATCTTCGCTGATTAATCTGTTGATACCGGATGCCGATATCGCCACCCGTGAAATCTCTGCAGCGCTGGATACCGGCAAACACACCACCACCTTCACCCGTCTGTATCAGCTCGATGCACAGTCCTATGTGATTGATTCACCGGGTTTTCAGGAGTTTGGTCTGCATCATTTGAGCGAAGGTATGCTGGAACGGGCCTTCCCGGAATTTGTGCCACATCTGGGTAAGTGCCGCTTCTATAACTGCCATCACCACACCGAACCTGGCTGCGCCATCCTGGCCGCGATCAGCGATGGCGAAATCAGCAGCATGCGCCATGAGCTATTCGAGCAACTGGTGCACGAATCGAAGCAAACTGTCGGGTATTGAGGCGTTTAGCTGGGTGATTCCACTTCGTGTGGTGCGGCATGCATACACATTGTTGGCATTGTTGGCATTGTTGGCATGATAGACATCATTGCCGGTTTGACTCAGAAAGCGTCATTCCCGCGCAGGCGGGAATCCAGTGGCGTACCAGTCGCGAGACACTGGATCCCTGCCTGCGCAGGGATGACGAATTTTAGTGCATCAGTATTTGGATCAAGGGTGCTCGCATTATCAGAGCTTACCCTGACGCAGACGTTCAAACCAGGCGCGTTCTTTGGGCTCAAGCGGGCGCTGTATCATGCGTTCCGGGATTTCCCACAGCACTAGCTTGGGGGCTTCCTGACTAAATTCTTTGCTGTGAAAATAGGCTTGTGCCGCGCCGTCGAAGGCACCACCGTCTTTCGCCAGATTCGCAACGGGCGCACCGACATGGCGGCTCAGGAAAGGCACAAAATTGCCACGCAGGCTGAATGAAGTACCGATCAGCGACAAGGCGGGTAAGCCGCTGTCACCAAACAAATCATCGCTATTGACCACCACCGGTGCGACTTCACTTAGGGTGGTAATTTCAGTCGCCGGTCTGGCCCAGGCTGGCAGGCCTTCCAGGCTGGAGACTTTATACAAATCACCCATGCGTTCGCCCTGACGGCTCTTCACGCTGTCAGCATTGAGCGGCGCAGCGTCCGAGCTGATCCACTGCTTCTGACGTAACTGAGTCGCGATATATGCGGCCACCGCATTGGCACCGGCTTCATTCCAGTGAGAATCAGTGCGGTAATAACGCTCCCCGGTCACAGCCTGCAGCGGCAAGCGCAAATCCAGCACTGGCACCTGTGCCTGCTGTAATTCGCCTATCCACTGATCCATACGCGGACCAAAAGCAGCCGGACGATATAGGCCACAAGTATGGCTGTTTTCCATGCGCGCCTTGTCCGGCACCACGGCCACCACCAGCGGTATGCCTTGCGCTTTAAGCAGTGTTGCCACCTGCCCTACCATCCAGGCACGTGCTTTGGCATTCTGGGCGGCGTCATCAAAGCTGCTCAATTCTTCGGTCAGAAAAAACCAGCCACTACATCCGGGCCTGACCTGAGCGCCGGTATCACGCGCCAGGTTCCAGCTGACTGCGCGTTCGGTCGCCGCGAAGGCTTTGCTGAAGATGAATTTTTCGTTCAATTGCGAAGTCAGGATGCGCGTGGATTCACCTTGTGCGACTTTTTTCCAGTCGGCCATCTCACTCCATTTGTCAGCAGGAATCGCACGTAAAGTCTGAATACCAACTGCAAAGCCACCCAGCGTGATGGCCGCAAACGCGGCTGCCGGCAGGTACTTCCACAGTCCGGCACGTTCAGGGCGATAGATAAATGCTTCACTCATATCAGCCTCTTAAAACTGAAAATACAGGAAGGGAACGGCCTTCTGACCCGCCAGCACGATCACACCATAACTGAAAGTCAGCACTGGCCACAGCATGCTCCAGCTCATTACGCCGAGGCCGCCGCGTTTCGCAATCGGTGTGGCCGGATAGACCACGCACAGTAAACCAATCAGGAAGGTCAGGATAATCATAGGACGCAGCGCCAGGATCACTTCATCCTGTATGCCGAAACCGTGTAAGCCGAGCTGACCGGCCCACATGCCCAGTGCATTATCAAAGCCAGTAGCGCGGAAGATAGTCCAGGCGAACATCACGGTCAACATAGTCAGTGCACGCGAGGCATAATCCGGCATAGAGTAACCACGCTGAGTAAACGCACGGTCACAGCACAGGGCCGTACCTTGAATAATGCCCCAGATCAGATAATTCCAGTTATCGCCACCATGCCATAAACCACCGATCGCCATGGTCAGCATCAGATTGACATAAGTGCGTAAGGGTCCCTGACGGTTACCACCCAGACTGATGTACAGATAATCTCTTAACCAGGACGACAAAGTCTGATGCCAGCGGCGCCAGAAGTCCTGTATCGATACCGCCAGATACGGGTTGTTGAAATTCTCTTCGAAATGAAAGCCCAGCATCAGGCCCAGTCCGATGGCCATTGCACTGTAACCGGCGAAATCAAAATACAGCTGAAAGGTATAGGCGATGCAACCTATCCAGGCATCCCAGAAGCCGGGATGTTTGAGACCGAAACACAGTGCCACTACCGGTGCCAGCGTATCGGCGATCAGCACCTTCATGGAAAAACCTATCATGAAGCGACGCACGCCGAGCGAGAACTTTTCCATCGAAAATACGCGTTCGCGCAATTCCTTATCGATGACTTTGTAACGTACGATAGGACCGGCTATCAGATGCGGGAACATCGCCATATAGGCAGAAAATGCCAGCACATCATACTGCGCAGGTACCACCTTGCGCCGCACATCCACCACATAGGAAATCGCGTGCAACACGGTGAATGACAAGGCGATGGGCAGCATCACATGCTCCCACGGCAGTGCTTCCATCTGGCGTCCGGTCAGGAATTCATTGAGTGTAGACACCAGCATATTGGTGTACTTGTACCAAACCAGCGATGCCAGGTTGAGTACAATGGCCCAGGCCATCCAGCGCGTCTTCCATTTTTCATCCTGCGTCTTGTCGATCAGGATCGCTGCGCCCCAGGCCAACAGGGTCAGCGCGATGATCAGGATCAGGAACTTGGGCGTCCACCAGGCATAAAAAATCCAGCTGCCGACCAGCAGCGTATGGTTGCGGTAGTTCTGCGGTGTGACCAGGTACAGGGCAAAGAACAGGGGCAAAAACAGAGTCAGAAACTCAAGTGAGGCAAATACCATAGCTGCGGTCCGGTGTCAGATCAGGATGTGCTGTCGCGCACGAAAAAGACTTGCTGCGCTTTTTTAGACGGAATCACGATCACGCTGTAACGTTCGCCCGCCTGCAACTGGCCCATATCCACGGCAGCACCGGCATCGGCCTTATTGCATTGTGCCTGCACACTGAGTTTGACTGCATTCACCAGACGGCGCTGGGTAGTACCAGTCGCCACATTCTCGAATACCGACGCACCTTTAGCACCACCATTCAGGCCAGCTGCAGTACAGGCTGGATCAGCATTAAGCAAGGAAATGGAAGCGCGATTGGCATTGAAATCAGCAGGCGACTCACGCACGATCAGGCTGTCCAGACCATTGCCTTTATTGACGATGGCGATAGTGATGAATTCACCTGGCTTGGCAACGACATCAATCGCTGTTTTATGATTGCCGACTTGTACCGTGGCGCTCAGCTTATCACCGGCTTTGACCGGATAAAAACGTGATACCCGATTATCAGTCTGTGCTCCCAGCGCCACTTTGGCACTGCCATTGACCACGCTGGCTTTGTCGCTGGCGGCATTCAGAAAGCGCACAAACGAAGAATCCTGACCGGGACCGGTTTCATATAAAGGATTATCCGCATAGGCATTGAGGGACAGCGCCAATGTGATGCAGCTGAGGGCAAATTTTTTCATGATAGGTGTCAGGGTTCGGTGGCATTCTGGTTGCCAGCAGGCTACTTACCCTGCTGTCAGCTTACGTGCTTGCTTACTTGCTTATTTAATTGTTTAGCAGCCAGTCTCTGCATCGCGCAGGACTGGCTGGCATTGCGTCCGGAAGACGGTTTAACGCTTGATGGTATTGATAATCGCTGGTGTGCTGATCGCATTACCGATCGCTGTTCCCCAGGATTTATAGCCGGCATTATCAAAATGCTGGCCATCTATCGAGCCCCATTCGCCAGGCTGGGACAGCTTGAGCGAATCCACATAGGTGCATGGTGCGACGATTTCAGACAAATAGCCGGACATTTCTTTAGCGCGCGCATAAGTCTTGTTGAATTTGCCGCCTTCTGTACCCCAGGCCGGACCTACCCAGACGCAGGCCACGCCATTATTTTTCACGCCCTTAGTCAGACGTGACACCTGTTGCCAGATCCAGGTTTTCTGCAGTTCAGGCTGGGTATAGCCAGCCATGGTGTCACCGTTGACGACCACCACTAAATTTGGTTTGTAGGTTTTAACCAGTTCATTGAAAGGACGCGTCATTGCATCCTGACCAGTTTTGACCTCGACCGGACCATCTTTCAGACGTACCGCACCGCCGCAGGAGGACTGGCTTTTCACCATCCAGTCACCGGCAGCCACACCGCAGGCACCGAAGGAATACACCACCGCACCTTTGCTCATCAGATCATCATGCAAAGTCGTGATCAGATAATCAGGGGTGGACATGTGGCTATCGCCAATGATCAGGACGGTCAGTCCGGCTAACAGTGCGCTCATAGTTTCGACTCAAAAAAGTGGTGCTGATTAATCTGACGTATTCCCGACCTCATGTTGACCCCAGCGCCAGCGGATTACACTTTATTTCGGCATGGAACAAACATTTCGGGAATTGCGCACAATTATAAATATGATGCGCTCATTTGCTACTGGCAAACAGGCAACATTTCCATATTGAATTAAGTTTTTTTACCAATTGACTAGAATTGACAATCTGGAGTAAGTTGCTCCGGTACGCAAATATACTGACCAAGTCATAATAGTCCGTGAATAATTCGTCGCTAACGCATGAATAATTCGTAAATAATTCATATTCACGGCACTATTACGTCTTAAATTGCTTTTTCCTGAATTTCATATGGGAAAGAGAATTTAATCCCTTATAATTAAGCAGTTATGACAGGCGGCGGCATGCCCCCATGCTGCCCGTTTTATTTATGGCTATCAAACACTTCCTGCAATTCTCCGATTTCACCCGCTCAGAATTTGAATATGTGATGCAGCGTGCGCGCATTATCAAGCAGCGCTTTAAGGCGTATCAGACCTATCATCCGCTGGTCGACCGCACGCTGGTCATGGTATTCGAAAAAAACTCCACCCGTACCCGCCTGTCGTTTGAGGCAGGCATGCATCAGCTCGGTGGTGCTGCGATTTACCTGAATACGCGAGACAGCCAGCTTGGACGCGGGGAGCCGGTAGAAGATGCAGGTCAGGTCATGTCGCGCATGTGCGACATCATCATGATCCGTACCTTCGAGCAGGAAATGATAGAAAAATTCGCCGCCAATTCGCGCGTACCTGTGATTAACGGCCTGACCAATCAGCATCACCCCTGCCAGATCCTGGCAGATGTGTTCACTTACATAGAACATCGTGGCTCTATCGCAGGCAAGAAAGTCGCCTGGATCGGTGACGCGAATAATATGCTGTATTCCTGGCTGCAGGCAGCGCAGGTGTTCGGTTTCCACCTGCATGTCTCGACACCGAAAGGCTATGAGATGGATATGTCGCTGGTGGGTGCAGATACTGCGCATTACACCCTGTTCGATAACCCATCCGATGCCTGTGCTGGCGTAGATCTGGTCAATACCGATGTCTGGACCAGCATGGGTTATGAAGCAGAAAACGAAGCACGCCTGAAAGCCTTTGACGGCTGGATCGTGGATGAGGCTAAGATGGCACGCGCTAATCCGGATGCCCTGTTCATGCATTGTCTGCCCGCACACCGTGGCGAAGAAGTGTCTGCCAGTGTGATCGATGGCCCGCAATCTGTAGTGTGGGATGAAGCAGAAAACCGCCTGCATGTGCAAAAAGCGCTGCTCGAATATCTGGTGGTGGGCAAGATCGAAGGATAAAAAAATTTACGAAAACCTCTCAACACAGAGGCACGGAGACTCGGAGAAAAACAGGAGAATGGCAAATGCATTTCCAATTTCCTCCTAAGCTTTTCTCTGTGCTTCCTCTGAGTCTCTGTGTCTCCGTGTTGAGAGGTTTTTCGCTTGGCATAACACTATTAACAGAAAGTACAACATGAGCGATATTAAGAAAGTCGTCCTCGCCTATTCCGGCGGTCTGGATACCTCCGTTATTCTGAAATGGCTGCAAGACAATTACCAATGTGAAATCGTGACCTTCACTGCGGATCTGGGTCAGGGCGAAGAGCTGGAACCGGCCCGTGCCAAGGCCTTGAAATTCGGTATCAAACCGGAAAACATCTACATCGACGATGTACGCGAAGAATTCGTGCGCGACTTTGTTTTCCCTATGTTCCGCGCTAATACCATTTATGAAGGTGAATACCTGCTGGGTACCTCCATCGCGCGTCCGCTGATCGCAAAACGCCTGATCGAAATCGCAAAAGAAACCGGTGCCGATGCAATCTCGCACGGTGCGACTGGCAAGGGCAATGACCAGGTACGTTTTGAGCTCGGCGCTTATGCGCTGATGCCAGGCGTGAAAATCATCGCGCCTTGGCGTGAATGGGATTTGCTGTCGCGTGAAAAACTGCTCAAATATGCAGAAGATGCTGGCATCGATATCGACATGAAACACAAAAACGGCGGCGCACCGTATTCCATGGATGCCAACCTGCTGCACATCAGCTTCGAAGGCCGTCATCTGGAAAACCCAAGTGCAGAAGCCGAAGAAAGCATGTGGCGCTGGACCGTCAGCCCGGAACAGGCTCCGGACGCACCGGAATACCTGGACATCGAATTTGAACGCGGCGACATCGTAGCCCTGAACGGCGTGCGCATGTCCCCTGCCACTGTGCTGGCCGAACTGAACCGCCTGGGCGGCAAACACGGCATCGGTCGCCTGGATCTGGTTGAAAACCGTTATGTCGGTATGAAATCCCGCGGTTGCTATGAAACGCCAGGCGGCACCATCATGCTGCGCGCGCACCGTGCGATAGAATCGATCACGCTGGACCGTGAAGTCGCGCATCTGAAAGATGACCTGATGCCACGTTACGCCAGCCTGATTTATAACGGCTACTGGTGGGCACCGGAACGCATCGCACTGCAGACGCTGATCGACCATACCCAACAGACCGTCAATGGCTGGGTACGCATCAAACTGTATAAAGGCAATGTGATTACCGTGGCACGCGATTCGAAAACCGATTCGCTGTTTGACATGAATATCGCGACGTTTGATGAAGACGGCGGCGCCTACAATCAGGCTGATGCTGGCGGCTTTATCAAGCTCAATGCACTGCGTATGCGGATTGCCGCCAACGCGCGTGCAAAACGCGGTCAGTAAGCACTACAGTATGTAATATGAAAATGCCCGCATCTTTGCTTGATGCGGGCATTTTTTTGTCTGTCATTTCGTCTCTCAATTACCGGCGCTTTCACATTGCGCTGAACACTTTTTTCAGGACTAGTCATGAGCACACAGTTTGATCAGGTCAGTATCGTTAAAAAAGCCAACCTCTATTTTGATGGCAAATGCGTTTCCCACACCGTGCTGTTCGCGGACGGCAGTAAAAAAACCCTGGGTGTGATTTTTCCATCCACATTAGTGTTTAACACCGCAGCAGCGGAAATCATGGAACTGAATGCCGGCAAATGCCGCATACGTCTGCAAGGCAGTCAGGACTGGCAGGAATATCAGGCCGGTCAGCAATTTCAGGTAGCGGCCAATTCCAGCTTTGAGATAGAAACGCTGGAAACGCTGGACTACGTGTGTCATTTCATCTGAGGCAGATAGCGACCAGGCTGCTTCATTGACGCTGAAGCTGGATAATGCGCATCCGCTTCAGCTTGAATCTCAGATAGCTTAGGCGTCCGCCTTAGTCGTCGCGCCGGTGTCCATGTCCGTGCTCACGGCCGTGCTCTTCCCGGCGCCATTCACGCCGCTCTTCCCTGCGTTCATGCTCCCAGCGTCGATGATCATCGCGATAGCGGCGGTCGTCATAACGATCCCAGCCATAGACGGGTGCCGGAGCATAACGCCGATAGGACGGCGCATACACAGTCTGGTACCAGTTATCCTGCACAAAATAGACCTGGCGGCCGCAGGCATCGTAGCGATAACAGTGGTGAGACCAGTGATGGATATGGCCGGGTGGTACGCGCAGATACAGTGGCTGTTCGATATACACAGGCGGCCGGTTCACCAGCAGCGGACGTTCATACACCAGTTGTGGACGCATGGTATTGCCTATGTCCAGCCGGCCGTAAAAGCCAGGATCACCGACAGATACCGAGACGCCGATATCGCTGGCCTGGGCGGGGGAAGTGCCTGAAAGACTGGCTGCGGCCAGCGATAAGGCGATGAAGAATGCAGACGCTTTCATGATTTCTGTCCTTGTCCGGGTTGCGCTGTGATGCAGCTCACATGCTACAAGAGTGATGCTTGAGTGCAGCGTGAGTCCAGCATGAGTTCAGCGTTAACGCCGCCCGGATGAAAGCGGATGACAGCAGGATCGCAAGCATTTGTAAGCAGATGTATGCGATCCAGGTATTTGTGCCGGATCAGGCTTTAGACGTTTTGCGGAAATCTTTAAAGCGAAAACCCATGATGCCGAGTGCCGCAAAATACACACCGGCCGAAATCAGTACCAGTCCACACATAATCATCGCGCGCAGATACGGCGTGGATTTCATCTCCAGCCACGGGAACTGATCTGAAATCCAGGAACAGGTGGCGGCCATGATCAGCAAGGCTGCAGCGAGTTTAATGAAGAAAGGCAGCCAGCCAGCGCGCGGCTGATAAATGCCGCGACGGCGCAAACCGGTGTACAGCAAACCAGCATTCACACAGGCGCCCAAACCGACCGACAGCGCCAGCCCGGCATGCGCGAACCATGGCACAAAAATCAGGTTCATCAACTGGGTGGCGACCATCACCGACAGCGCGATTTTGACCGGCGTGCGAATATTCTGTTGCGCATAAAAGCCGGGCGCCAGAATTTTCACCAGAATCAGACCAATCAGACCGATGCCATACGAAAGCAAGGCATTAGCCGTCATATGCACTGCATGATCACTGAATTTACCTTGATGGAATAAGGTCGCAGTCAGCGCTTCCGGGATAATTGCCAGCGCCACTGCGGCTGGCATCGCCAGCAAAAATGTGAGTCGCAAGCCCCAGTCCAGCAAGGCAGAATATTCTTCTTTATCGCCATCGGCATTCGCCTTAGACAGACCAGGCAGCAATATGGTACCCAGTGCCACGCCGAGTATCGCGGTCGGGAATTCCATCAAACGGTCGGCGCTGGCCAGCCAGCTCACGCTGCCCGGGACCATACGTGTCGCCAGATTGGTATTGATCAGAATGCTGATTTGTGATGCAGACACGGCCAGCACGGCAGGCGCCATATTTTTGAGGATGCGACGCACGCCGGCATCCTGCCAGGCGGTGCCGGGCCGCCAGCCTATACGTGGCAACATCCCTACCCGCATCAAGGCCGGTATCTGTATCGATAGCTGCAGCAAACCACCGACAAAGACTGCAATCGCGAGCGCGTAAATCGGCGTTTCCAAATGCTGTGCCAGCCACAGCGAAGCCGCAATCGACGTCAGGTTATACAGCACCGGTGTAAAGGCCGGGATCTTGAATTCACGCCAGGTATTCAGGATGCCGCCAGCCAGCGCCACCATGGACATAAAACCTATGTAAGGGAACATAATGCGGGTCATCACCACACTGGCCGCAAAATCATCCGGCCGGTCGACAAAACCGCTGGCTGCCGCATACATGATGGCCGGTGCACCTGCCACGCCCAGCGCGCAGGTCAGCACTAAGGCCCAGACCAGCAAGGTCGCTACGTGATCGATCAGGTCTTTGGTTTTTTGCTCACCCTGCTGGGTTTTATATTCCGCTAATATCGGCACGAAGGCCTGCGCAAATGCGCCTTCTGCGAACAAACGGCGCAGCAGATTGGGAATGCGAAAGGCGGTATTAAACGCATCGGTCATGCCGTCTGCGCCAAATTTTGTAGTGATCAATACGTCGCGCGCCAGCCCCGTGATGCGGGAAAGCATGGTCATGCCGCTGATAGAAACGAGGGTCTTTAGTAAATTCATAGGCCAGCATTATAGCCTCTGCACTGCACAATCTTCCGTTTTTCCCCTGATTTGGTACACTCTGGCAGCCGAGCCGCAATGCTCTTTTCCGCAGTGTTCTTCCGGAGTCCAATTATGTCTGTGTTTTCACGCTACCGCCGTGCCCTGCAGTTGCCGGGGCTCCTGACTGCCCTGTTGCTGAGCGCCAGCTTCTGTCTGCCAGCCAGCGCTATCGACAACAGCGGTCTGGAAAAAGCAGCGAGTGCGCTGGCCCAGTCCGGTTTTCAAGGTGCGGTTTTGGCCGCGCGTGGCGATCAGGTCTTGCTACAAAAAAGCCTGGGGCAGTTTGGCGAGCTGAATCAGACTTTCCGCTTCGCTTCTATCACCAAGCAGATGACGGCGATACTGGTGATGCAGGAAGTGGATGCCGGCAAATTCAAACTGGATGCCAGTTTAGGCAGCTATTGGCCGGATTATCCAAATGCGGATGCGCGTGCAATCACGCTGCGCCAGCTGCTCACGCATTACTCCGGCCTTTACAATGAAAATGCGATACCTGACTTCCATATGGCGTCGGCCGCACGCGGTGACAATATGCAGGAATTTGCGACTGGCGTGTGCGCTCAGCCGCTCAAGGCCAGCCCGGGCAGCAGCTTTGATTACAACAACTGTGACTACATGGTGTTGGGTGCGCTGCTGGAGCGCATGAATAAGCAGAGGTTTGCGCAACTGCTCAAAAAAAGAATCTTCCAACCCGCAGGCATGAAGCAATCCGGGCTGTATAACGCAGCCATGCCAGACAAGCGCAGCCATGTACACGGCATACTGAATGGCCAGCCTGAACCGGAAGTTAATTTCGCCAGTTATGGCGCAGCGGGTTCCAGCTATGGCACGCTGCAGGATTTGCTGGCGATGAACCGCGCTTTCATACAGGGCAAGCTGATGTCTGCCGCAGCCCGCAACGAGATGCTGAAGCCGAATGCGACTGGTGGTGCACTGGGCGTGTGGGTCTATCCGTTTGGTGGCGCAGATGCGGCTAAACCAACGGTGATCGTTGAACGTCAGGGCTGGATAGCGGGAATAAGAATCTTGAATCTGGTCGATACTGCGAGCGGCAATGTACTGATACTGGTCAGCACCAATGGCGATCTGGATCTGACCCAGACCTGGGCCAATCAAGGCCCGGCGGCGGCCTTATTGAGCGCGTTGATTAAAGCGAAGTGAGTTCTTGCTGCATAACTCGCTGCCGGATATAACTACAATCAGGCAGCGTTATCTATCATCATTAAAGTGCCAAAGCTGCCTCTGGCGACGGCATGGGTTTTACTGGCGGGGACAATGAATAATTCCCCCGCCCTGACCGAAATCACCTTCCCATCCAATTCCAGATTCAATTGTCCATCCAGCACAAACAAGCCCTGATCAAAATCATGCATTTGTGCAGGATAGCCAGTGGCATCCATACGCAAAACTTTCAGACTGGCACCCGCAGCTTTACCCAGCACGGTACTTTGCCAGGCATCAGGGAGCGCAGCGGCGCGGGATTTAACATGAGTCAGCGGCATAATTCAATCACAATCACTAATTACAGCTATTGAACAGGAACAGCACGAGCGTCATTCCGTTTGCGGTCAGCATTTGCTGACCAAATCAACTAAGCAAATTTGATACCACCAAATCTCAACATGCTATTTTCAGCCTTGATCTTGCATCAGTTCCGCTGCAATCTGATGAGTATCTTTTAAAGTCTGCAATACGATATTCGAACGTATATCGAGCACACCCGCCGTTTTATACAAGCGCTCCAGCACAAAGCCAGAGTAGTGTTTCAAATTCCTGGCGCGTACTTTCAGCAGGTAATTTGCATCGCCGGTGATGATGTAAGTCGCCACCACTTCCGGCCATTGCTGCAGTGCCCTAGAGAAATTTTCGTGCCAGTCTTCTACGTCTCGCCGCATCGTCACCTGCACAAAAGCCTCAACTTCTATCCCGACTTTGGTCGCATCAATCACCGCACAATAGTGGTGAATAATGCCTGCATCTTCCAGCGCTCTCACTCTGCGCAGGCACGAAGATGGGGATAAAAATACCTTATCTGCCAATTCCTGATTACTGATACGTCCGTCGGTTTGTAATTGCTGCAAAATTTTCAGGTCGGTCGCATCCAGTTGCATGTATTCGCTTTCGTCCGGGTTCAGGTCAAACTGTGTTTGCTGCATCACAGCAAACAAATTTAGCGGAAAATTTCAAATATTGTCTATATCTGGCAGTATATTCGACTACATCCAAATTACTCCATGCAATTTGCAAGAAATTGTCACGTAATCCGGCATAAAATCACTGCTACTCAATTGCAGGAGTTTTTATGTCCACCGCAACGCATAGCAGCCAGATCTGGGACATCAGTCCCGCCATCAAAACCGGTATTCCGGTATGGCCGGGCGATACCGCCTATCAGGCCGAAACCACCTGGCAAATCGCCGATGGCTGCCCGGTCAAAGTCAGCAAAATCACGCTGTCCACCCATACCGGCGCGCACTGCGATGCGCCCTCACATTACGATATCGACGGTGCCGCGATTGATGAAGTAGCGTTGCATACCTATATCGGTGCATGTCGCGTAATTGATTGCCAGGACGCGGCTCAGGTACTGCCGGAACATGTGCAGCCCTATCTGAGCGAGATTCCGGCGCGCGTGCTATTCCGCTGCTATACCCAGGCACCGCAAAGCAGCTGGGACAGCAACTTCCCCAGCGTGGCAGCCGCCACCATCACGCTGCTCGCGCAACATGGCGTGAAGCTCATAGGCATAGACAGCCCTTCGCTCGATCCACAGGACTCCAAGACACTGGACGCGCATCATTGCATCAAGGCGCATCAGATGGCGATCCTGGAAGGCATCGTGCTCGATCAGGTAGCGGCCGGCGACTATGAGCTGATTTGCCTGCCACTCAAGCTGCACGGCCTGGATGCCAGCCCGGTACGTGCGATTTTGCGGCGCTGAAGGCCAGACATCATTCATCCATATTTTCACTATCCACCACTGAACAATTGATAGAAACAGGAGACAGCATGAGCACCGTAGCGAACACCGTACTGACCCGCGCCGATTGCGAGCGCATGGACGCCAGCGATGCACTGGCCGCATTGCGCGAGGATTTTTTACTACCGGAAGGCATGATTTACCTGGATGGAAATTCACTCGGCGCGCGTCCCAAAGCCTCGCTGGAACGTGCACGCCAGGTCATCGAACAGGAATGGGGCCAGGACCTGATCACCAGCTGGAATAAAGCAGGCTGGTTCGATTTACCCTCGACCCTTGGTGATCAGCTGGCACCACTGATCGGTGCGGACAAAGGCGAAGTCGTGGTGACCGACACGACCTCTGCCAATCTGTTTAAAGCGATTGCAGCGGCCTTGCACATGCAGTCTGCACACACAGAACGCAAGACCATCATTACCGAGCGCAGCAACTTCCCTACCGATATCTACATGGCAGAAGGCATCACGCGCTGGCTGGATCGCGGTTATCAGATTGTACTGATCGATCATCCGGAAGAATTAGCCAGCGTGATCAATGAAAAAACGGCACTGGTGATGCTCACGCATGTGAACTACCGCACTGGCTATCTGCACGATATGAAGGCAGTAACAGCACTCGTCCATCAGCACGGTGCACTGGCACTGTGGGATCTGGCACACTCGGCGGGTGCGGTACCGGTGCAACTGCAAGAGGCGAACGCTGACTTTGCTGTAGGCTGCACCTATAAATATCTGAATGGCGGTCCCGGTGCGCCCGCCTTTATCTGGGTGCCGCACAAGCATCATGCGCAGTTTCATCATCCGCTTTCAGGCTGGTGGGGACATGCGAGCCCATTTGCGATGGACCCGCATTTCAGCCCGACACCCGGCATACGGCGCGCGCTGTGTGGCACCCAGCCTATGATTTCGCTGGCTCTGGTCGGCTGCGGTCTGGATGTGTTCGGCAAAACCTCGATGCAGGCTTTGCGCACTAAATCACTGGCATTGACCGATCTGTTTATCGCCCTGACAGAAAGCCGCTGCGCATCCCATCCATTGAAACTGGTCACACCACGCGCGCATGCACAGCGTGGCAGCCAGGCCAGCTTTGAACATCCGCATGCCTATGCCGTGATACAGGCACTGATTGCACGCGGCGTAGTCGGTGATTACCGCGAACCCGGCATTATGCGTTTTGGTTTCACGCCTTTATATGTCAGCTTTGCCGATGTCTGGGATGCCGTAGAAATCTTGCGCGACATCCTCGATCAGCGCGATTACGACAGCAATTTACAAAAAAATGCAGTGACCTGAGTTCACTGCAACTATTCGTTCAAATCCGCATCGTGCGCGGCCGCACCTCAGTTGCAGCGCCACGATGCCGCCCCAAATTAAGGAAAAATAAGATGAGCTCACACAACGAATCCGCTGGCAAATGCCCTATGGCCTGGCATGGTGCCCAACTCGATTTCTCTTCATCCATGAGTTATGGCGATTACCTGGGTCTGGATCAGGTACTGAGTGCACAGCATCCGCTGTCGCCCAATCACAATGAAATGCTGTTCATCATTCAGCATCAGACCAGCGAACTCTGGATCAAACTGATGCTGCATGAATTACACGCGGTGCGCCGTCAGATCCGCGACAATGATTTGCCACCGGCTTTTAAAATGCTGTCGCGGGTCGCGCGTATCATGGACCAGCTGGTACATGCCTGGGATGTCTTGGCGACCATGACACCGAGTGAATACACCGCGATCCGCCCTTACCTCGGTGCCTCATCCGGTTTCCAGTCGCATCAGTACCGCGAACTCGAATACCTGCTCGGCAATAAGAACGCCACCCTGATGGCGGTCCACGAAAGCAAACCGGAAGTGCATGCGACACTCGATGATGCACTGCGCACGCCATCGATTTACGATGAAGCGATCCGCCTGATGGCACGTCAGGGTCTGACGATAGATGCTGACCGTCTGGAGCGCGACTGGACCCAGCCAGTGACAATGAATGAATCGGTGAAAGCGGCCTGGCTACAGGTCTATCAGGCACCGGAACAACACTGGAGCCTGTATGAACTGGCTGAGAAACTGGTGGACATGGAGACCGCATTCCGCATCTGGCGCTTCCGCCATGTGACGACAGTCGAACGCATTATCGGCTTCAAAACCGGTACCGGTGGCACCGCTGGCGTCAGCTATCTGCGCAAAATGCTGGATGTTGTGCTGTTCCCCGAACTGTTTGCGCTGCGTACCGCTTTATAATCGCAGCACTGGCAACAATGAGGCGAACACGTCTGTGTCTGACCAGGACCGCAACCGGGGCGGTGTTACTCCGGTCAGATCACAGAAAGGCAGCCCATGCTGAGTTTGGAAACCGCCATCAGTTTTTTAGGCATCTCGATTTTACTCGGGCTCAGTCCCGGCCCGGATAATGTGTTCGTCCTCATGCAGTCGGTGATGCAAGGACGGCGCGCCGGCATGCTGGTGGTGCTGGGTCTGTGTACTGGCCTGGTGGTACACACCACCGCCATCGCGATGGGGCTGGCTGCCGTATTTGCCGCATCCGCCATGGCCTTTACCGTCATGAAGCTGATCGGTGCCGCCTATTTGCTGTATCTGGCCTATGGCGCTTACCGCGCACCGGTCAGCACAGCCGACCAGCAGCGTCCACCGGCCTTGTCTGGCCGCCAGCTGTATCTGCGCGGCATAGTCATGAATCTGACCAATCCTAAAGTCGTGCTGTTTTTCCTGGCTTTTCTGCCGCAATTTGTGTCGGCCGAACGGGGGGCGATTGCACCGCAGTTTTTTCAGCTCGGCGGCATCTTCATCCTGGCCACCCTGCTCGCGTTTGGCAGCATCGCCTGGTTTGCCGCCAGTGCCGGTCAGCGTTTGCGCAGCTCGGCCAGCGCTCAACGCTGGCTCAATCGCAGCGCGGCGCTGGTGTTTGCCGGTCTGGCAGCCAAGCTGGCGTTCTCACAACGCTAAATCAGGGACCATCTGTAAAACACAAAGTCCGCATCAAATAAGGCTGTCCAGCCATTTTGCCGCCAACAGGCGCAGCGGTATTGGGTCTTGCTTATTTTGATCTGGCATAGAAGTAAAAAAAATCTGCCCCAGGTGCGACCGGGGCAGATTTTTTTATATTGGCGCCAACTTATTTGGCCGCGGCTTTAGCGGCTTTAGCAGATTTCACTGACGCAGGCGCTTTAGCCTGATAAACCGTATTGCCTTCCTTGATGGTTTCCAAGACCTGGATGCTGCGTAACTGCTCAGGGTCTATCGTCATTGGATTGGCGGATAAAACCACCAGATCGGCCAGTTTGCCAGGTTCTATCGAGCCCTTGCTGCCGTCTTCAAAATGCTGCCAGGCAGCCCACAGCGTGATGCTCTTGAGTGCTACTGCGATCGGCAAACGCTGATCCGGGCCCAGGATGTCGCGGCTGCGGGTACGACGGTTGACCACCGCATCCAGAATCGCAATCGCATCCGGAAAGGCCACCGGTGCATCATGATGCTGGGTGAATTTCATGCCACGGCGCAGTGCCGACATGGCAGGTGAAATCCGGTCTGCACGTTGCGGGCCCAGCGTTTCATCGCGGTGCCAGTCGCCCCAGTAATACGCATGCATGCCAAAAAACGAAGGCACGATACCCAGCCTTTGCATCGCATCGAGCTGTTCTTCGCGCACGGTTTGCGCATGGATCATCACATTGCGCCGGTCCAGCAAGCCATATTTCGCCACCGCCTTGCCCACGCCACTCAGCATCTGATCGGCCGCCGCATCGCCATTGGCATGTACCAGCAATTGCCAGTTGTTGGCATAGGCCTTATCGATCAGACGTTCGGCTTCATCATCGCGGAAAGTCGGATAACCACGATAATCAGCCGGTTTGCCTTTGGGTGGCACATGGTAAGGATGACTCAGAAACGCTGTCTTACCTTGCGGTGAACCATCCAGACTCAGCTTCACACCACCGACCCGGAAATGGCCGCGATAGGCGCGCTGGTTCCAGGCCGAGCGCATAAATTCTTCGGTGAAGGACATGGCCAGATCAGGATAAGACACCACGTCGATCAGCATCTTATTCCCCTGCGCCAGCGCGGCCCAGGTCTTGTTGGTGTTTTCGTCAGAGCGCCCATCCTGACCGGTGGTGAAGCCAAAGCGCGCATACAATTGCTGGCCCGCGAGCAGCATCGCCGCGTAGTCCGTGGGCGATGGCTGGATCAGCTTCATGCCAGACGCAAACCAGGCAGTTTCTTCCAAGACGCCATTGGGCGTTTTACCATCGGCTTCACGCTGTATCTGACCGCCTTCCGGGTCCTTGGAATCAGCGTTCAGACCGACCATTTGCAAAGCCTTGGTATTGAGTACGCCCAGATGACCAGACTGATGAATCACCAGCACCGGCTTATCGCGCGAGACCGCATCGAGTTCCTGCCGGGTTGGCGCACGCCGCTCTTTTAACTGCGCATCATCATAGCCAAAGCCAATGATGATGCCCTTGCTGCGCGCCAGCGGGGTCGCTGCATACGCTTTCAGTATCTGCTGCAAGGCTGCGATGCTATTCCCTTTGCCATCTGGTGCAGGCAGTAAATTGGCCGATACCGCTTGCAAACCGGTCAAAGAGACATGGCCATGCGCATCGACAAAGCCGGGCAACAGCGTCTTGCCTTTCAAGTCGATCACCTTCGTCGTCGCCGACTTGTGCGCCAGCACGCTTTGCTGATCCCCTACCGCAATCAGCACGCCATCCTTGATCGCCAGCGCTTGCGCAGCAGGCTGCGCGTCATTCATGGTGACGATTTGCGCATTGATATAAATCTTATCGGCATCCGCCGCCAAGGCGATGCTGCTCATCGCCATCCATCCCAAACCCGCTGCCAGATTACGCCACATCGCATGCTCCTCAGTTAGATGAATCTTTGCTTCATTCAGTCATTTGTCGCTTTGCGCCCTAAAACCACAAGTGCGTCGCGTCGCCAGTTGCTGATCAGGCAGCTGTTCAAATGACATCATGCATCAAAGCGATGCTGCCCACAAACAGATTTTGTCTGCGTTTGCTGCGCACTTAGTCTGCCTGGCTTTCTGAGAAAATTCCCGGCATCAGTTAAACTGTCGCCTTTGCCGCCGTCTATTCAGGAGTAAGCATGCATACCGTGACACGCGAAGACCAGACCATCGTGCCATCTAAAATCGTCTGCGCTGGCAGAAATTATGTCGCCCATATCGCCGAACTCGGTAATGAGGTACCAGCTGAACCTGTGATTTTCCTGAAGCCGAATTCTGCGCTATCGGAACAATTGCGCGCCGATGGCGAAGACATCCATTACGAAGGTGAAATCAGCTTTTTGCTTAAGGATGGCCAGCTGGACGCCGTCGGTTTCGGCCTCGATCTGACCCGCCGTGCAGTGCAAACCAGCCTGAAAAAACAGGGCTTGCCGTGGGAACGCGCCAAGGCCTTTGATGGCTCGGCCGCGTTCAGCCGCTTTGTGCGCTTTGATGGCAATCCCGAAGAGTTAAGACTGGAATTATGGATAGACGGTCAGTTGGCGCAACAAGGCGGCACACCGCTGATGCTGTTCAAACCGGCGCAGTTACTGGCATCGATACAAAGTTTTATGCGCCTCAATGATGGCGACATCCTCATGACTGGCACGCCGGAAGGTGTGGGCCCGGTACGCCAGGGTGCCAGCTACTGCGGCCGGATTTATGCCGGTGACAACCTGCTGGTGGAACACAGCTGGATCGCCATCTGAACTGAGCACGAACACCGGGCTTTAAATACACCAACACCAGTGTGTTGCAGCACCACTGTCAGGCGGCTGCGACACACTGACACCACTGAGAAGAATGATGAAGCACAGAAGTAAAATCCCATACCACAGCGCGGCCAACATAGAAAAATCGCGTATCGCGGCACAACTGGCGGCCGATGTGCTGCATATGATCACACCGCATGTCAAAGCTGGCGTCAGCACTGAACAGCTGGACCAGATCTGCCACGACTACATCGTCAATGTACAAAAAGCGATACCCGCCAATATTGGCTACCACGGTTTTCCTAAGACTATTTGCGCCTCTGTGAATCAGGTGATTTGCCACGGCATCCCATCCGGCCTGGTACTGAATGAGGGCGACATCCTCAACATTGACGTCGCGGTGATCAAAGATGGCTGGTACGGCGATACCAGCCGTATGTATCTGGTCGGTGCGGTCAGCGCAGAAGCGCAACATCTGGTGCGCACTACCTATGACTCGCTGTGTGCCGGTATCCGTCAGGTCCGTCCCGGCAATACGCTGGGCGACGTCGGCTATGCGATACAACAAGTCGCAGAAAAAGCCGGTTACAGCGTGGTCCGGGATTACTGTGGCCATGGCATAGGCAAGATTTACCATGATGAACCGGAAGTGCGCCACTATGGCCGCCGTGGTGAAGGTATCGTGCTGCAGCCTGGCATGATCTTCACCATAGAGCCGATGATCAATGCCGGTAAAGCGGCAACCCGCCAGCTGGCCGATGGCTGGACCGTGGAAACCCGCGATGGCTCCTGGTCGGCGCAATGGGAACATATGGTGGTCGTCACAGAAACCGGCTGCGAAGTGCTGACCGCCTGGCCAGAAGCCGATCCGGCTTATCCGGATGTGTTTGCTTAATTCCTGATTGGTCGTGGTGGTGTGGGCGCAGTGCGAAACTGCTCAGCCCACACTGCTTCTGGCTGCAGCTATGAGTACTGCATTTTGGGCGCAAATTTGACGGAAAGCCGCGCTGATGCGTGCATCGCAGATCGGGCAAAAACGCCTGTGCGGTCAAAGCATTCGATTTCGCAAAAAGTACGGCTAACAAACTGTTAGAGTCGAATTTTTGCCGCCACAGAAAATTCCCCAGCTATCGTTTACAGCGCGACATATCGATGACGCGGGATGACATCGTGATGTAACGATTCTAAAAAGTGCACACCGCATTCAATCAACATAAAACCATATAAACAGGCTATTTTATGTAACGATTAATGTAACGATTAATGTAACGATTAATGTAACGATTAATGTAACGATTAATGTAACGATTAAAGAGGAATTGCATAAGGAGTAAAGCTTTAAGTATTCACCCCGGCGATGCCCGCCGCCCCAAGCATCAACCGATCTAGCTTATCCGACGAAATTGATTCAAAATAAAACGAAAGGCTAGTAACACCAAGCGAAAGCTGATTCACTTGATTCAGCCAGACACTTATAGGCAAGTAAAATTTGACGATGTGAGATGTGGAAATTAATTCCACCGAGAGAAGTTAAATGCACTATCTATTCATTGAATCACAAAAAAAACACCTAAAATTTGCGTAACAACGGCACAAGAAGTAAGTTTAAGCGAAAAAATTTCTCGCCTTTTCGCGAGCATACTCTTGCTAAGAATTTAAACCGCGCTCACTCATACCACGCAGTAAATCGGATTTGACATCGTCAAAACTTGCAGATCCTTCTCCGTTGACTTTTACGATTTCCGAAACAATTTGATCGAAACTCATATTGACGTTCCTTAACTTCCAACGATACTCCTTAACCTCGCTAGGGGCTCCACTATCCTTCATTCGCTCATAAACAAAAGCCCCAACGTAGCACAATACGTACAACCAACTTAGAAGTGTAGACAGCAGTCCAAAAATTAGAAAAACGGACCAAAAGAAAGTCTTCGCGTATACCGTTTGTTTCTTAAAATCTGAATTTAACTCTTTTAGAGAAAGAGACAACCTACTCTGTCTCATTCCAATTTTGTTTAGATTTTTTTCAAAAAGAGAATTGAGGACAATCACTCTATTTACGATAGAAGTTAGATAAAGCAAAAAAGCGATAGCAAGTCCAGTTTCATAAGACAACATATATTTTTCCTTTACATGGTTACCCTAATAAAAATTATTTATTTTTTATTGAAAATAATTTTTTAAAGAGACCAATTTTTCCAGATAATTTTATGATACTTTTAAAAACGTATTCGTTATATCAGATCAACATGTCGTAGAGCAAACATTTAAAGTTACAAAAAACGCCATTGACTATGGCATTCTTCGATGCAACTCCTGTCAACCCATTGCCTGCTACCATCAGGCTCTAAACTTGTCAAATTTCCCAATTGACGAAATCTTCATTTACAAGCAAAAACCTGAAGAATTATCGATCGAAATTGCCAAAGGCTCTGAGTAATTTATCGGCCTAGGATCGATTGTAGAAGCGTACGATGTTCAGGTTTACGTGTGTGAATAAACTAAAGCATTCGATTCACGCGATACTTTAACTGTATATCTACACACCATCCGCTGAACGACGTTCTAGTACTCACCATATTTACCTTCGCATGCGTAATTGGTGCGTAAATCGTGCGTAATTCAAGTTCGGATCGAAGCAAAAACGCGCTTACATGAGGGTATTGCAGACTTTAAGAAACCTACAGGACACGCCTGAAACCTATGTTAAATATGGGTTTGAGGGAAATTGCCAGGTTTTAAGATGTGGGAACTGGTCCCGCCGACAGGAATCGAACCTGTATCTTACGCTTAGGAGGCATACGTTCTATCCATTGAACTACGGCGAGACACGGTGTGAAACGCCATGACGGCGCTTCAGCAAGCCCGCCATCTTACCTGACTGGACAACAACAATCAATTCACGCTTGCATGCAGGATGCGGCGCGGATGGTGGAAGCTGCTGCGGTCTCGCGTACAATACGGTTTTTTTCAATGCTGTGCGGCACCCCGGGCTGCGCACTTCCCTCAGGAATTTATGGCTGTTATTTCATTAAGCGATGCCCAACTGGCATTCGGTCACGTAGCTTTGCTCGATCATGCAGAGTTTTCCCTGGAAACCGGCGAACGTGTCGGTCTGATCGGCCGCAATGGCACGGGCAAGTCTTCCCTGCTCAAAATTATCGCCCGTACGTCCAGGATAGATGACGGTTTGCTCGTGATGCAGCAAGGTCTGAAAATCGCCTATGTAGAACAGGAGCCGCAATTCTCTGCCGAGATCAGCGTGTTTGACGCGGTCGCTTCCGGCCTCGGTGAGCTGCCTGCGCTGTTGCAGGAATATGAAAGCCTGACCGGTCAGTTTGGCGGTGACAATGACGATGCGCTGATGGAGCGCATGCATGACATACAGGTGATACTGGATGCGGCTGACGCCTGGAGCCTGTCCAACAAAGTCGAAACGACCCTGGACAAACTGAATCTGCGCCGTGATTCCATCATGGGCACTTTGTCGGGCGGGATGAAAAAACGGGTGGCGCTGGCCTGCGCCCTGGTCGGCGCGCCGGACGTGCTGCTGCTCGATGAACCGACTAACCATCTGGATTTTTCGTCGATCAAATGGCTGGAAGGTCTGCTCAAAGACTTCAATGGCAGCGTGTTATTTATCACGCATGACCGCTCTTTCCTGGATAACGTGGCGACCCGTATTGTGGAACTGGATCGCGGCAAGCTGACTTCTTTCCCGGGCAATTTCAGCACTTACCAGACGCGTAAGGAAGAACAGCTGGAAATCGAGGAAACTGAAAATGCCAAGTTCGATAAGCTGCTGGCCCAGGAAGAAGTATGGATACGCAAAGGCGTGAAAGCGCGCCGCTGCCGCGATGAAGGACGGGTACGCCGGCTGGAAGATCTGCGTCTGCAGCGCAGCGCCAGACGCGACCAGCAAGGTCAGGTCAAACTCGATATCACGACCGGTGAACGCTCAGGCAAAATCGTGGCGGAACTGGAAAATGTATGCAAATCCTTTGGCGACAAAGTAATCGTCAAAGACTTCTCCAGCATCATCCTGCGCGGTGACAAAGTCGGCCTGATCGGCCAGAACGGTGCCGGTAAAACTACCTTGCTGAAGCTGATACTCGGTGAAGATCAGCCTGACAGCGGCATGATCAAACAGGGTAGCAAACTGCAGGTCGCTTATTTTGACCAGATGCGTGCCCAGCTGAATGAAGATACCAGCCTGGCCGATACCATTTCGCCGGGCAGTGACTGGGTTGAGGTGAATGGTCAGCGCAAGCATGTGATGTCGTATCTGGGTGACTTCCTGTTCGCACCGGAACGCGCACGTTCGCCAGTGAAATCGCTGTCCGGTGGTGAGCGTAACCGCTTATTGCTGGCGCGCCTGTTCGCGAAACCAGCCAACGTGCTGGTACTGGATGAACCGACCAATGATCTGGATATCGATACCCTGGAATTGCTGGAAGAATTATTGGAAGACTATAACGGCACTGTTTTCCTGGTCAGCCATGACCGCACCTTCCTCGACAATGTGGTGACCCAGGTGATCGTGTCTGAAGGCGAAGGTCAGTGGCGTGAATTTATCGGTGGCTATACCGACTGGGAACGTTATCGCGATACCGTCAGCAGCAAGCCAGCGAAACAAGAAGCCAAAGCAGATAACAAAGCCAATGCTGCGACCACGGCAGCCAGTGCAGCCCCGGCAGCCAAAGGCAAAAAACTCAGCTACAAAGAACAGCGTGAGCTGGAAGAATTACCTAAACTGATCGCGCAACTGGAGCAGGAACAAGCTGCCATTACCGCAAAACTCAGCGATGCCGACTTGTATAAAAACGGGCCGGATCAGGCCAATCAGTTGAATGCGCGCTTTGCAGAAATTGATGAGCAATTGCTGGAAGCGCTGGAAAAGTGGGAAAACATAGAAGCTAAATCTAAGGGCTAAGCGCCCTCCCTGTACGGGGGCATGATCGCCATGCCCCTTTCTTTATTCGGCATCGTTGGCGCTCACCCGAGCAAGGAGTCGTGCATGTCAGTTTCATCCCGTTTTTTCTTAGCTATGCTGCTGAGCGCTGCCACGCCGCTGCTGATGGCGCAGAATCTTTACCGCTGCGGAAACAGCTATCAGGATAAGCCCTGTGATCCGGGTCAGAAATCCCAGATCATCGGCACCTTGCCTGGCAATGGGAACAGCGGAATTCCGCGCGCAATACTGGATGGAGAATGTACACGGCGCGGTGAAGAGGCCAAGAAAATTATCTGGATGCGCGAAGGCGGCGCCACCCAGGATGCCTTGCTGGCGGAAGCAAAAACCGAGGACCGGCGTAAGCTGATCAGCGATATTTATGCGCAGCGTGGTAATTCCAGCGATGTGCGCAGCGCGATAGAAAAAGACTGTATGCAGGAAAAGCTGCGGCATATGCCGCTACCGGCCGCACCTGCTGCGCCCGCCTCCCCTGCGGCTCCAGCAGCACCAGCGGCTCCGGCTGCACCGGCCAGCCCTGCGGCTCAGCAAGCGGCACAAAAGCAGTTGTGCAGTCAGCTAAAAGAAATCAGCAAGCGCACGCCACCTGAAGGGCTGGGTAAGGGCGCGCCAGACCTGAGCCAGCAGATCAAGGCGCTGGGTTGCGATAAAAACTAAGCGAAGTCAGAGATTCAGAGATTCAGGAAATCGGCACTCAGTCTGGCTATACCGATGCATTGCGGTGAAAGTCGGTGCACCAGATCAGCAATTCCTGTGCGGGCATAGGCTTGGCGAAGTAATAGCCCTGAATCTGCTCGCACTCCATCGCGGCCAGTGCCTGCAGGGTTTCCAGGCGCTCCACCCCTTCTGCGACTACCGGCAAACCAAAGTTGTGCGCGAGGTCGATAATACTCTGCACGATTTGTTTGTCCTGCAGCGATTCCGTCATATTGTCGACAAACACGCGGTCGATTTTGAGTTCATCTATCGGGAAGCGGCGCAGATAAGCAAATGAAGAATAACCGGTACCAAAATCATCAATCGCGAGCGGAAAACCGAGCCGCTTAAGCTCACTCAGGACTTCGACGGTTTTATCCAGATCGCGTATCAGCGCACTCTCGGTGATTTCCAGTCCTATGCTGCCGGGTTCGGCAAACCAGACCTCCATTTTGTGCGCCAGTGTGCGCGGCAAATCCGGCTGACTAAGCAGGCGCGCTGACAAATTGACCCAGACTGTGACATCCAGACCGGCCATTTTCCAGCCTGAGGTTTCGCGTAACACGGTGCTGAGTACCTGCAGCGTCAGCGCTTCGACTAAGCCGCAACGCTCAACGGTATCGATCAGCACGTTGACCGGCACAAACTGAGGATGATCAGATGGCCAGCGCACCAGCGCCTCGACCGATACCATGCGATTACTACGGATATCCACCTTGGGCTGATACACCACCCGCAGCTCATTGGCCTCGATCACATCGGCAATCAGTTTAGGCAGGTTGTCGGGCATCAGACTGCTTTTTACATCCCTTTCAGCAAGCGCATAACGCTGATGCTCAAGTAAGGCACCCTTTTGAGCCTGGTCGGCCATACGCAGCATAGTAGCCGCATTCATTCCTTCCATCGGAGCCAGGGCCACACCTATGCTGGGATTAAAGTGCACGCTGTGACTGTCCAGCATCAAAGGTGCCTCCAGCACCCCAAGTATGCGGTGCACTGCCAGCAATGCCAGTTCCTGTGCTGCCAGACCAGGCAACATCAACCAGCATTCATTGTCACCCACAAACACGGCGCTATCCTGCGGCCGCAGCCCCGGTTGTATACGGTCCCACAAGCGCGTCTGCATCTCCTGCGCATAACTGGCTGAAATCAGCGCTGTAATGCGGTCACTACGCTGTAATTGCAGGATCAGCACTGCCAGGGTAGTGCCAGCTTCACAGGTATTGATTTGTTGCTGCAGTTGTATAGAAAATTCGGCACAGGAATTCAGGCGCTGCGCGCTGGAGGTAGTCAGTGTCATGATGATTTCGCCTGATAAAAACGCCTGCTGTCTATGCCATAAGCACCGTCCGGTAAGCCACGCAGGATGCGGACTTGAGTCTTTCCTTCGGATTTATCCTGATGCATCAGGCTGAAGGGATAGGGTTGTTCCAGCTGATTTTTGTCGCGGTCAGTCAGTATCAGGATTTTGGGTTCCAGGCGACGTAATTTATTATGCTCCAACACGATGGCGGCCTCACCACTCGATAATTCAATCAGACTGCCTATCGGAAAAATACCGATCGCCTGTACAAAATCTTCAACCAGCGGCGCATGTAATTGGGTATCGGCTTCGCGGAATAACTCTTTCATCGCATCAAATGCCGAGCGCGTTGAATCATAGGAGCGCTGCGAAGTCATGGCAGCAAAACTGTCCGCAATCGCCGCCATGCGACCAAAGATACTGATCTCCTTCCCCTTGAGTCCAGCCGGATAACCGCTGCCATCAAGGCGCTCATGATGCTGGCTGATCCCCAGATACACATTGTGCGACAGCGGGCCATTGCTTTGTAATTTACGCAGGCTGAAATCGACATGAGTACGCATCATTTCGCTCTCATCGTCTTCCAGCTTACCCGGCTTTTTTAATAACTCTTCGGGCAGACTCAGCTTGCCCACATCCAGCAGCAAGCCTATCAATCCCAATTCATTCAACTGCGGACGCGCAAACCCCAGATGGCGTCCCAGCACCATCAGATACACGGCGACTTTGATGCCGTGGTTATAGGTCTCGGTATCCTCAGACTGCATACGGATCAGCCACATCAAGGCAGAGGGATTGGCGATGATACTTTCGGTGAGCAGCATGACAGCGGGCTTGACCTGCTCCACCTCCAGCTCTTTACCGTTTTTAATATCATCCGACATACGGCTCAGGAATTCCTGAGTGCGCTCGACGGCGACGCTGGCATGGCCCAGCTCTTCCTGCATCGGCGCTTTGTCCTGATAAATCACCAGATTCAGGGTCTGAGGAATATGCTCAGGATGCTGCCTGCGTTTTGGGAAATGATGGCGCTTGCGGGTATCGGCAACAGGTTTGGCCTTATTCCATTCGATCACCCATTCTTGTGCACGCTCCATCCAGTTCAGCGGGGCATAAATCACATCGCGTGGATACAGGGTTTCAATAAAATGGCTGAATACCGGGGTCGATGGCGGTACCAGTTTGGAACTGAGTTCAGCCTGCGAAACACTGCTCTGCGCGACGACCTGATGAGTAAAGCGCAGATAATAAGGCTCAGGCTGACTGGCTCTGGGTTGTTGCGCCATGCGACGCGCCTGCAGATAGGCGGATGCGGTCGGCTTTTCAAACAACTGTCTGACGCCATGCTGGACTTTTGCCAGCACCGACTGTTCAGCGGCAGGCGGCGCAGTGTAAGTGACGCGCACGGTGCTGTCACCTGGATGCAAATCAGCCGCGATATCCGGATTCTCTTCATGAAAGCTGTCCCAGGGCAAATGCAATAATGCACCCGGATCGCTGCGACTGGGGTCAATGGTGAGTTGATTCACCATGCCCTGCAGCGTTTGTAAATCCATCAGCTCGGTCAGCAAGAAACCCTGAATCAGAAAATCCGTTTTTTCCCAGGGACGGTCCAGTTCCGCCACAAACATGCCAGTGCGCAGGTCAGCGATACTGATAACCAGACTGTGACGTAATTTTCTCTTTTCACGCATGTGAGGTAATCTGCTTTTGATGGAGTTCAGTCATTGAAAGAATAAAGATACTGATAGAGCAGGAGTAAGCCAGCTGTGCTGATTGTTCAATACCTTAGCACAGCTTGCAGTAAATACAATTCCATACCCGATTCAGCATACAGAAATGCCGCTAACCCAAGCTTGATCTGCAACATAAACCCGGCAGCAGCGCAATTTCCACGCAACAATTATTTCCACTTGGAAACAATTGAAATGATACGCTGAACATTTTCTCTATAGACAAACTAAAGACAAATTAAACGTTAAAGATGGATACAGAATAATCAAAGGCAGAGGATGTAGTCCATGCATCTGCCTGATTTAACAAAGCATCACAGTGCCTGAACAGAATCTGTAAATACCGGCTCTGCTTCCAGGCTGACCTGAAATAAGGTATGCACGTCTTGCTGGATAGCCGCTGCCAGCGCGCGGATATCCGCACCCGTCGCCTGACCGCGATTGACCAGCACCAGCGCTTGCTTTTCATAGACGCCGGCACGCCCCAACTGCCTGCCCTTCCAGCCGGCTTTCTCTATCAGCCAGCCTGCCGCCAGCTTGTAGCGGCCATCTTCCAGTGCATAACTGACTAATTCAGGGAACTGCGCCAGTAAGCTTGCGCGTAGTGCCGCACTGACGACAGGATTTTTAAAGAAGCTGCCTGCATTTCCGATTTGCGCCGGGTCCGGCAATTTGGACTGGCGAATGGCGATCACCGCATTGCAAACGTCTTGCGCGGTCGGTGCTGTGATTCCGGCCTGATCCAGAAAGCGCTGTACATCGGCATAGCCCAGACGCGCTTGCCAGCGCCTAGGCAAGGCCAGTGTGACCTGCAAGATCGTCATTCTTCCCTTGAACGCCTGCTTGAAGATACTGTCGCGGTAGGCAAACTGGCAGGCTGCCTTATCCAGCGTAACCAGCTCACCGCTATCCCAGTCAAACGCATCCAGACTATGGAACACATCCTTGAGCTCCAGGCCGTAAGCACCGATGTTTTGTACCGGTGCCGCGCCGGCTGTGCCCGGGATCAGGGCCATATTTTCCAGTCCGCCCACCCCTTGCGCCAAGGTCCACAGCACCAGCTGATGCCAGTTTTCTCCGGCCGCTACCTGTACAAACACGCTATCCGCGTCGCTGCCGACGATTTGCTTACCCTGCATGCACATATGCAAGACCAGTGCATCGATGCGATCAGACAGCACCAGATTGCTGCCGCCGCCCAGTATTAGTCTGGGCATAGACATCAGTTGCGGATTCTGACGAACAGACTGCAAATCCGCTACGCTGCGGATCTCGGCAAAATGGCTGGCAATCGCAGCGATACCGAAGGTATTGTGCTGAAGCAAAGAGAACTCAGTGGAAACAGCCAGCGGGTTCAAATGGGTAGGATGATTTGTCATAAGGCGAAATTATAACGTTTGGACTCTGTGCCAGTCGCACATTTGATAAAATGCGCTACGTTTACAATTCATCAGGAAAGTTTTATGCCATCGTTTGATACCGTCTCCGAAGCCAATATGGAAGAAGTGAAAAATGCGATCACCCAGTCGAATAAGGTGATCACTAACCGCTTTGACCTGAAAGGCACCAGCGCGAAAGTTGAACTCAAAGATAAAGAACGCGAAGTCATTATCTACGGCGATTCCGAATTCCACCTGGATCAGATCCTCATCGAAGTCACGCAGACTATGGGTAAGCGCAAGGTCGATGTACGCTTCCTGGACATGGGTAAACCCGAAAAAATTGGTGGCGATAAAGTCAAACAAGTCATCAAAGTCAAAAATGGCATTGAATCTGACGATGCCAAGAAAATCGTCAAAATCATCAAAGACAGTAAGATGAAAGTTCAGGCCAGCATCCAGGGCGATGCAGTGCGGATTCAAGGTGCCAAGCGTGATGACCTGCAAGCTGCCATGGCCTTGCTGCGCAAAGAAATGAAAGATCTGCCGCTGGATTTCAATAACTTCCGCGACTGATACGACGCTGAAGCCAGCACGCAAGCACCGCCCTTTCCAACCCGCCGGGTCCGCCAGTATGAAACTGCCAGCACTTTTCACAATATTGTTAATCAGCGCATGCTGTAGCGGGCTGGCGGTCGCGGCCGATATCGGTGTGGTCGCCATCCTGTCCGGTAAGGCGATACTGGTGATCGATGGGGCTGCGCCCAAGACCTACGAAGTGGGTGCCATGCTGAATGGCGAAACGCGTCTTCTTGCAGTCGATGGCGACAACGCCACCATCAGCACCAATGGCAAGCGGCAGGTACTGCGGCTGGGGCAAACCGATTTCAAAACAGGCGGAGGAAAATCCAACCAGGTGATGTTGAAAGCGGGCGACCACGGACACTTCATGGCACCCGCCAGCATTAATGGTGTTGCGCTCAGCATGATGGTGGATACCGGTGCCAGCCTGATCGCGCTGCCCGCCAGCGAAGCCAGACGCATAGGCATCAATTACAAAGCTGGCCGCCCAGGCCGCGCCAATACCGCAGGCGGCGTGGTCAATACCTATCTGATCAAACTCGATAGCATCAAGATCGGCGATATCGAATTATTCCAGGTTGATGCCTCAGTCATCGAAGCCGGACTCAGCATGCCTCTGCTCGGCATGTCCTTCCTGAATCGCATGGAAATGCGGCGTGAAGGTGAACAGATGACGCTGACTAAACGCTTCTGAATCCCAGCGTCAAGGTAATGCGTGCAGCGCTACTCAATGCGGCATTCAGCACAGCATAAATGCCAAATTTGGAAATTATCTTTATCAATATTGGCCACCAGGGTGGCTATTCAAATCCAAAATTAGCGAAATCCGCATAGTTATTTACTGGCAATGCTGGCGATCAGCGCAGTTTTCCCACGCTGATAGCCGTTGCTGTTGGCGTATCCGGTTTATTCAGAATGCGACAAACGACGCTGCTTAACGGCTGCCGCCAGGCCTTCCAATACCTGAATGCTGGATTCCCAATCAATACATCCATCCGTCACGGACTGGCCATAGACCAGTTCCTTGCCCGGCACCAGATCCTGACGCCCTGCGACCAGATGCGATTCCACCATGACGCCAACGATACGCGTATCGCCAGCTGCGATCTGGCCTGCGATATCGGCGCAAACCGGGATTTGATTGGCTGGATTTTTAGAACTGTTGGCATGCGAGGCATCGATCATCAGACGCGATGCCAGCCCGGCATTGGCAATATCCTTACAGGCCGCATCGACGCTGACGGCATCATAATTCGGGGCCTTACCGCCGCGCAGGATGATGTGGCAATCTTCATTGCCATTGGTCGATACGATAGCGGAGTGACCGCCCTTGGTGACTGATAAAAAGTGGTGTGGCTGTGAGGACGCCTTGATCGCGTCGACCGCGATTTTGACATTGCCATCGGTACCGTTTTTAAAGCCAACCGGGCAGGATAAACCCGACGCCAGTTCACGGTGTACCTGAGATTCTGTGGTGCGGGCACCGATCGCGCCCCAGCTGATCAGGTCAGCAATATACTGTGGACTGATCACATCCAGGTATTCCGTACCGGCTGGCAAACCCAGCTCATTGATATTCAGCAGCAGCTCACGCGCCAGACGCAAGCCATCGTTGATGCGGAAACTGTTATCCATGTAAGGATCGTTAATCAAGCCCTTCCAGCCGACTGTGGTGCGTGGTTTTTCAAAATACACGCGCATCACGATTTCCAGCTCCCCCAGAAAACGCTGGCGTTCCGCTGCCAGTTTGTGGGCATATTCCATGGCGGCTTTGGTATCGTGGATAGAGCAAGGTCCGATTACGACCATGAGCCGGTCGTCCTGACCGTGCAAAATACGGTGCAATGCGGTGCGTGCATTGGCGGCTGTTTCAGATGCGATTTCCGAACACGCGAATTCGCGGATCAGATGGGAAGGCGGGACCAGCTCTTTCATCTCGCGTATGCGTAAGTCGTCAGTACGTTGCATGGTTTCTCCTGAAAATGTTCAATGGTTTAAATTCGTACACTTATTCTTAGGGCTTACCCACCGCTATCAGCGCATTTCTGCCTATTGGTCTGATCTGGCCGGATAAGGCACTTGGTTCAGACGGCCTCTGTCAGGCACACAATATTGATAAAGCAAGAGGTAAAAAAAAAACCGCCATCGCTGGCGGTTTTTTAGAATTCTGGTTGGGCTCTTTTTCTTTGTGCGCTTACCTTCTTCCTACCGCCTGTGGCTGGGAATAGCTAAAGTAAAAAAAGAAAAAGAAGTAGACGCGTTTCATACAAAATTTGTGTGCGTTTTGACCCGTTAATTATCTGCATTTATGCGGGCGACATCGCAGTCTGCCACTTGCCAGCACAAATTCGAAAACTGATATTGCATCATATTTCAGCAAATGGCAAGCGTAAAACCCGCAGATTTTTCATTTTTTCCATAAGGCCGGCGGCTCAGGCGGAATATCTGCATCGGGATACACATTCATGATTGGTGGCGGCACTTCCTTGAGCTTGATTTGCGGCGCATGACGCGCCACCCAGGCACGCATCTCGTTGAGATTGGTCGCAATGTCAGCGCGCGCTGGCGCCAGTCTGACAGCGCGTTCCAGCAAGCCCAGTGCTTTTTCATAATCGCCCTGCGCCGACAAGGCGACAGCCTGATTGTTGAGCGCCGACGCATCAAACGGGTTCACCTTGGCGGCTTCAGCAAACTTTTTACTGGCCGCTGCTGCATCGCCCTGAGACAGTAACTGGCGGCCTTCGGTCTGCAAATCGGCGGCAAACAGCGCCGGACTCAGGCTCAACAATATGCAAAGTAAGACACTACGGACTAACATCTCAATTCCCCTGATAATAGGTTTTCGGTACCACCGGCGGGAAAGAAACTTGCGTCTTTCTTGGCTCAAAGGTGTAGCGCAAATAAACGATACCGGCAGCATCGGTGAAATCACCCGAATTATCCACCGAGAAGCGTCCGCCGACAGAGAAGCGCGGCGTCATTAAATATTCCAGACCACCCGCCAGCTTATACTGCAGACCGGTATGACTTTGCCCAGGATAGCTGGTCGTCACATTCACCAAGGGATTTGCACCGGCAAACAATTCGAGTGCGGCCTGGTCAGCCGCGATCAGCGGATAAACCAGGGCGCTGTCTTCGCGGAAGCGCTGAATACCGATTGCAGCGCCAAGCTGATAGGCAAGGCGGCCGTTACGTCCACTCCACTCCACCGGCAGATTCACTGCCAGATACGATTGCGGACTAAAGTAACCGCCATGACCGTAAGTGAAATAACGCAGATTCTTTTTATAGAACATGGTGTTCATACCGACACCGGCAGTCACTACATTATCCTTGGTTTTATACACACGCCAGTAAGCACCGCCACCAAGATCGAAGCCTGTGTTCTTCACCACCTGGGTGCCTTGTACGCTATAAGCGCCCAAACCACCATAGAGACCGCCGTCTTCCATGTCATAAGACAGGTCGAGGCGCGCACCATTTTTCGTTACACCGCCCCAGCTCAGACCAAACAGACTGTCTTTGGCACCTGCATACGACAAATAGCTATCGGTCACTGAGCGACGCGACAGTTCCAGACTCAGGTTCAGGCCGTCAACAGCGGTACTCCATTTGACACCACCGACCACATTCCGGATCGGGAAGTTGATCGGACTGGAACCCACATCCAGCTTCAGTCCCGCCTCTGCCAGGGAATAACTGAGATTGAGTGCAACCCCTTTTGCGACTTGTTCTATCGAGCTGGCACTGGACAAACCCTGCTCTTTGGCGACAGCTGTAAAGGAAGTTTTTGTGAATTTAGCGCGTTCATTCAGTATCGCATTCTTAGCAAACTGACCTGCGACGTTTGTGTCGTTCAGTTGCAAAGTACCGGCATCGATCACGACCGGAATAATCTTCAGTCCGAACTGGCCATAACCGAGCGTGGACAGTTTTGCCTCTACCGGCATTTCCACATCTTTTAACTGTGACAAGCCGCTCTGACCGCTACGTGCGCGCGCGGATAAGCCAGCAGTGACTTCAGAGCGGTTTAACTCATTTAGGGATTCAATTTCACGTATCAGGGCAGCTTCTTCCGGACTGACATCCGGTAAGTCTTTAGACGCTTTGCGTGTGACATTCGTTGCTTGTAGTTTGCTGGCATTCGCAACTTGCGTATTCGACGCTGGATAAGCTGGGTTGCCTGTGAGCGAAATCGGCTTCTGTGTGACAGGAGCGGCGCTTACTGTCACCGGGCTGCCAGCAGTGACAGCAGAATTGACACCAGAATTGACCACAGCAGCTTGGGCTGAAACTCTTGACAAAGCTGGCGTCGGTGCAGCACCAGCCGCACTGACTGGAGTAGCCGGAGCAAGAACAGCAGCAGAGACCGGGCTAAGGTTTGTGGTGACGGGCTGAGTCTGCGGCTTGCTAATGCTGCTGGCAGCGCCCGGATTCAAGCCAGGTAAGGCATGCTGTGGCCCTAATTGCGGCACTTCACGCAGTACCGGTCCCGATACTGGCTTAGCTACCGGCGTCTGCGTCTGTTGCTGCCCATCTTTGTTGGCGAAAGGATTGACCTTGAAATCGGTCACGGCAGCAGCCGGTGCTGCGGTTTCTACCAGGCGTAAGCCGTCGGCTCCTTTACCGGCCAGCGGACGCTGCGCCTGTTCCAGCGCCAGCGCTTTTTTGAAGTAGCCGAGTGCCTTACCGTTTTGTCCTTTAGCCCTTGCGACATTACCTGCCAAGGCAATGTAACGCGGATTATCCGGCTGCAAACGCATCAAGCGATCCAGATGTTGTTCCGCACCGTTAAAGTCTTTGATGTTGATCGCAGCGAACACCAGTCCCTGCAATACTTCAGGATTATCCGGTTCAGTTTCCAATACCTTGTTGTACAAGTCTTTGGCCTGATCCAGATCACCGGCCGATGAATAAATACGTGCCAGTGTCAGCAACAGCACATTATCATCCGGCGTTTCTATCAGCATGGGCTGGATATAGGTGTAAGCCGCCGCGAAATCACCCGCCTCGCGTGCGCGTTCGGAATAGCGCATGGCAAGTGCTTTTTGCAACTGGCGGAAAGACACTATCTCGTCTTCACTCAGTTTAGGCATGGCAGCGACTTTACGCATGACGGCTTCCAGCTCGGCTTCCTGATTGGACTGCATCAGGGTGCTGGCATATTGCAATAGCAAACCGGCCGTCGGTTGCTTCGTGTTTTGCACCAGCTGCCGTATCATGGAAAAACCACGTTCGCGGTCACCCAGCTTGATATACAGCGAGGCAACCGTACCGACAAATTCAGGATCGTTGGCGGCCGTACTGTCGACAGCCGCGAGGATTTCCTTCACTTCAGCCGTTCTGCCTTTTTTATTGAGAATATCGATACGGTCCAGCTGCACCTTCAGCCACAACCGCTTCTGCAAAGTGAACATTTCCGTCTTGCGTGAATTGGCTGGCACGCGCTCCAGTGTCATCATGCCTTCCCACCACAGCCCCTGCATTTCACTCAGTAAGGCACTGACATACAGGGCTTCCGGATCGGGTTTCTCCACATTGGTCAGTGCATCCAGCAAAGCCCGCGCCTGTCCGGGCATATTGCGCTTCTGATACAGCTTAGCCAGACTCATACGCAGCCAGGCATCTTCGGGCTTGATCAGAATTGCGTCTTCCAGCGCACTTTGCGCCGTGGCGAAATCACCGGCGGCTTCCGCTTTTTTAGCCTTTTCTGACAACTCTTCTGCTTTAGAATTCGCCAAGATCGCGAGCTGACGTGGCAACATATACGGGCTCAGTGCCTCCATGTCCTTCACGCGTTTTTGCAAAGAGTAGAGACCAACCAGACCATCAAGCGCGCGCATATTGGTCTTATCTTCGTTAAAGACCCGCTTGAAATTCTCTTCCGCGCCTGCCATGTCATTTTCAGCCTGTAAGGCATCTGCCAGCTGCAAAATACCGGATGGCTCTTTGTTGTCGAGCGCAATCGCCTGCCGTAACAGGGCTATCCCTTTTTTACTGTCGCCATCTTCGAAAGCGTTACGCGCCTCCTCTATACTGGCCCAGTAATGCGCGCCATCATAGGCTTTTTTCCAGTTTAGTTTTCCTTTAGCTGAAGACAGCTGCATTGCTTTTAGCAGATATTTTCTGGACTCAATAAACTCTTCCTGACGCATCTTAACCAGACCCATGCCGCCGTAGCCAACCGGGTCTTTAGGATGCGACTTCAGGATGGACTGGAATTCTTTTTCTGCGGTTGCCACATCATTGTCGTCCAGTGCTTTGAAGCCTATGGTCTGTCCCTTGATGACGGGGTTTTCTATTCTTGGTTTAGCCGGGCGACGCTCTTCACGCACTTCTGCTTTGGCCTGACGGCTCATGTTATCGAGCTTATCCTGTATGGTTTTATCGTCCGGATATTTGTCGAGATAATGGCGGAAGTAACGCGCATTGCTGGTTTTCAGGCCCATCCAGCTCAGTGCTTGCCGCCATGAGTCTCGCGCTGCCTTTGCCACATCCGGTTTAGCAGTCAGTTGCTCTAACTGCGCCATGCCCTCGGCTCGGGTCGCTTCACGATAAGTCAGCACCTGCGCATAAGCCAGTGCATAGCGAGTGTTACCTGGCTGTTCTTTCACCAGTTTTTCAAGTCCGCGCTTAGCTTCAGCATAGCCTTTTAAGGTGCCGGCCAAGGTCTGATAATACTCAGAAGCCGCATCGCCCTTGAGTTTGGACGGGTCGCCCAGCAAGCGGTAGCTTTCGACCGCAGCCTCTGCATCACCCTGCCTGGCTAAACGCCGCGCATCGTCGATCTGGGTGCGCGCGCCGGAAGCGCCCATTCGTATCGCCTCTTCCAAAGTGCGTATCTGCGCTGCACTCGCATTGACTTCACGTAGTTTGTTCAGATGTTGCTTAGCCTGATCAGCATTTCCGCGTCTGGCTTCATACGCGCCGACTGCGACTAAAGCATGAGGGCTGGAGGGATCAATTTTGAGCAGCTTGCGCCAGGCGTCCATCGCATTATCTTCTTTGCCGCGCTGCTCCCAGAACTGTGCCGTCTCTATCAGTTTTTCATGCAAAGGGGAATTGGCAAAAGCGGGGCTGTAGCAACCCTGGATCGCAAACAGCGCGAGTACCACCGCTTTTTTATTCAAAACCATGCAATTCCCCTATTTCTAATCTGTTTATCATTCATGCCTGAATAGCATTGAGGCCATACGACGCAGATTGCGCAGTATGGCCTGATTAATCCGCCTAGTTTGCCTTAATTATTCGTCGCTGCCATCGCCTTCGTGCAAACGCGCTGCAGCTTTGCGTTTCAAAAAGCGGAATAACAATGTCGCCGCGATCAATGACGCCAGCATCAGGAACAGGATCAACAACAACGGCTGTCCAGACAGCGTCCATTTTATCCAGGTCCACAGCGGCAGATTACCCGCGTAATACGTATCCCCAATCAGGAAACTCGCCACACGTTCACCCTTCAGTAACACCAGGTCGCCCTGGTACTTACTCTTCACATCGGCCTTGCTCAATCCGTCGGTCAGATCCAGCAAACTGCGTCCATCACCAGCCGTCAGAACGATTACATTACGGCTACTGGATAAAGGTGACTGAAACTGCATCATGGCCCCGAAATTATTACCGGTGGCTGCCAACATTTCACCAGACCGGCGTTCAATCTCATCCAGATCCTTACCACCCCAGCGTGCCAGTACACGTAAAAATCCGGTTGGCAATTGCAAGCGATTACCAGTTTCATCCATGGTCAACGGCATGTATTTCGCCCACTGCTTCAACAAAGGCTGATTACCAGCCGTTGCAATCACCAACAACTCTTTACTGCTGTGCTTATCGACGTCCGCCCCCCGTATCAGAGTGGCATTGGTGACCGGATACCCGGTAGACTCACCCATACGTCCCATCAGATTTAAAAATACTTCCATCTCTGGAATGGTGGACCGATCCGGCATGATGATTGCCGTTTCAGACAAATCAGCAAATCGCGTGTAAGGAAAACCTGCGTTCGCGAGATAAGCGAGATTTGGGAATGTCGCGTAATGCGGCATCTGCGAAAAATCTATCGTCGAATCCGGATCAATGGCGGAACGCACATTATCCAGATAAACGTCCTTACAGGCACCCTGCTTTGGATAGTCATAGAAGAAGTGGAATTTCAATTGGTTTTCAGCACCAATACGGAAAATAGGCAACTGCACTTCTTCTTGCGCAAAACGATGTCCGTCTTTAAAGAACAGCATCACGGATTCTTTGATCTTGCCTTTTTCAATTTCGGCACCGGATAAAGACAATGCGCCAACAAAATCTTCGTTGATGCCGATATTGAGCGTGGATTTATCTACATTAGGGCGTGGTGTAAAGCGGTAGCGCAAATCGATGGGCACCCCTTCTTTTTGCCAGGTAAACAAATCAGGAGCGACCCGCATATTGACCCGGATTAAATCCGGCGTCATACCACTGACTTGGAGATTTTCGTTCGGCACCAATTCGCCGAACTTCACTGGTCTGTGAGTTGGCAGCCACTTAGGTGCATCATAGGCGACACGTTGGTTGGGCTCTTTCAGATTTTTAATCACGGCAGATGGACCAGACATGGCGACTTGTCCGAGTGTCAGTGCCTGTACCGCTGTTTTTAATTCAGTCGCGTCACGTCCCATGACCAGCAACAACTTAGTCTTTGGACTAACCGGATTCGGTACCACCATCAGAGTAGGACCATTAATGGCAGGCAGCTGGAGTCCGGCCGGTGCTTCCTTTGCAGTCGCAAAAACGATGGCATTCCCTTTGGGCAGACCGTTCGTCGCAATCGGAAAACGTGAGCCACGGTAAGACGCGAGGTGCCCAAACCACGACGCAACGGTACCCGCATTTTTCAGCACATCGAGTGATGGAGTGGCAGGCAAAACAAAGGGTAACTCCAACAGTTTGGAATCACGCCGGTCGAAAAACGGTGCAGGCAATAAAGCCAGATCATTGGCCAGTTCGATAGAACTGACAGTCAGCTCCAGATAGGTCGTATTGCTCAGTCGCGCCCACAAACTCGAGTGAAACGGGTCTTCACAATCACGTGTGTAGTGACCGATCAGTTTAAAACTCAGTTGATTGAAGTCTGCAAAATAACGTGGATCAATGCTGTCTTCACGAACGATGCCCTTACTGGTCTCTTTAGGCAGCGGTACCACGCTGACCAGTTCATTATTGACCAGCACTTTGATATGAGACAGGTCGGGCAGCAGTGCCGGTGAGTAGGCAATACCGTAGCGCACTTTGGCAGAAGTGATGACCTCGTCACTGCGTACTGTAAATGGGAATGAGCGCTCGCCTTCCACGCCACGCAATTCGATACCGCTTTCCTGTCCCATTTGCTTGAGGCTGATGTTGTAGACCTTTTGTCCGGACACCGCCTGCGGCACAGTGGGTTCAGCCGCTGGTTTTTCTATTTCCTCAGTTGCCGCTTCCGACATTTTGGATTTTTTAGTTTTGGCAGCAGCATCATCCGTTGCGGAGAATGACAATCCTAAAGCGATCGCGATAGCCAGGGTAGACTTAGCGGTACGTTTCCAGGGCATTTTCATTTTCGATCTCTTCTCGTTATTCGTTGCGTTAGTAGTTGATGTGTCCATATCGCTTGTATCTTTGCTCAAATATTGTCTGATGCTGGCACCAAATCGTATGAACCCGCTCACACTATGCATGGCAATTTCTTTCAGTCCATTGAGCGGATGATCCATATCCCGCTCGTTAGACCAGTTTAGCCAGACGTCAGCACGGCCTATGGTGCAACTGATCAGTTCCATCTGCTGCTTCATGTCCAGCTCAAGAAACTGCACACTGAGCAAGCCTTTTTTGGAAAAAATCACTTTGGCCGGAAATACTGATTCGCCATTGGTTCCATACAAAGAGACCATTAAGCTGGCCTCTTTTTCCATCAAAAAGCCTTCAGGCACCCGGAACGACATACCGCCCATAGAAAAATCTTCGGTCTGACAAACCAGTGAGTGCCCGGTTGGCAAACGCAGGCTGGCATTGAGCACAGCGCGTACCCGATGGGTACGGCGCACCTGCTTGGTCTCGGTCGCTACCGCCAGTGTCGCACCCAATATCACCAGGTTATAGATAGTCCATAACATATTCAGGATCACCGTGTCTAATTCGTAGGTATTCCACCACAAAGCACGGCCAATACCGATCAGGAAACCCAGAATATTCAAACCCAGCATGATCAGGTAGGGTTTAGAAATAACCCAGTCAAAATGTTCTTTTTCAACCAGACCACCTTTAGCGGTCACGTTGAATTTACCAAGTTTGGGATTGATCAGCGCAACCAGCGTAGGTCGGAAAATATACCAGGCCAGCGTGGCTTCATACACTTCAGCCCAGAATGAATGCCGGTGTGCACCCTGTATCCGCGAGTTAGTCAGATTCGCATGCAATAAATGTGGCAGCGAATATGCCGCAATCGTCAGCGCGGACGCTTTGATGATGTGGACTTCGAAAAACAGATAAGAAATGGGGGCCAGCAAAAACACCATGCGTGGCAAGCCATAGAAAAAATGCAGCATCGCATTGCTATAACAAAGGCGCTGTCCGAAGGATAATCCCTTGCCAAGCAATGGATTATCTACCCGGAATATCTGCGCCATACCACGTGCCCAGCGAATACGCTGACCTACGTGCGCAGACAAACTTTCGGTTGCCAGGCCGGCTGCCTGCGGAAGAGCCAGATATGCCGTGTTATAGCCTAAACGCTGCATCTTCAGGGCGGTATGCGCATCCTCGGTCACCGTCTCAACGGCAATCCCGCCGACCTCTTCCAGACAAGTACGCCGCAAAATGGCACAGGAACCGCAGAAGAAAGTAGCATTCCAAAGATCATTCCCATCCTGAATCAGGCCGTAAAATAACTCACCTTCATTCGGAACATTACGGAAAGTCTGCAGATTACGTTCAAACGGATCGGGCGATAAAAAATGGTGGGGGGTCTGCACCATGGCCAGCTTTGGATCAACCAGAAACCAGCCCATGGTGTACTGCAAAAAGGAACGGGTCGGCATGTGATCGCAATCAAAAATGGCAACAAACTCCCCATTTGTTCGCTTGAGCGCGGCATTAATATTGCCAGCTTTAGCGTGATTGTTATCTGCCCGTGTGAAGCATTGCACACCGATCGATGCGGCAAATTCTGCAAACTCTGGACGACGGCCGTCATCCAGAATGATGATGTTGAGCTTATCTTTGGGCCAATCGATACCCATCGCCGCCATCACCGTGGGTTTGACCACACTCAAGTCTTCGTTATAGCTGGGGATGAACAGATCAACCGTAGGCCAGCTTGAAGTATCAGCAGGGAGTATCACTGGCTTACGTTTCAATGGCCAGGCAGTTTGCAGATAGCCCAGCAACAGAACCAGCCAGGCATAGACCTCTGCCATGATCAGCACGAGTGCAAAGAACAGATCGATGAGGTTTTCTGTATCGATGGTATAGGCAATCCGCCAATAGATGTAACGGCTGGTTGCACTCACCGAGAACATCACCATGATCAGCGAAATCAGGGTGCCGGTGTAACGGCGCAGATACATCGCAGCCAGAAAAACAATGGCAGAAAACAGCGTCTGCAAAGGCAGATCCATGGGGACACTGATCGCAGTCCAGTAGAGTAAAGCGGCAAATATCAGTGCCACTATGCGCGGTCCTTTCGCCTCCCATCCATGCCAGTTCACCATCGCGCGGCCAAACTCATTGAGCCGGCCATACATGTAACGGGAATTCAATATTGAGCGCATTAGTCGATCAGCCCGAAATGAGTTTGTAGCCACTGCGCCAGATGTTGTACATCCTGCGTGGCGGAGCAGAATCGCGCATACTCGGCGACTGGCATCTGACAGGCAAGCGCCTCCCTGACCCCTTCATCGCGATGGATCGCGGCTGGAACAAAACGCCCCCCCAATTGCGCACGTAACATGCCGTAGACATCCCGACACAACTGTTTGGACGCGTCCATTTGGTTCAAAACAAAGCAATGTCCAAGAAAATCCTTACGTTTACCGGTATAAAACTCGAGCAGTGCTTCAATCGACGGCACAGTCGAATAAGAAGCCGCATCCGGCTTCAGGACCACCAACCCTACATGAGCAACCTGCAATACCTGCTGCAAATAGATGCTGGGCCCAGGCGGTGTATCGATCAGTACCACGGCATTTTCCTGCAAGCCCAGCGAGTTCAGATGCTGAAACAACCAGTTCGGCTGAAACTGAACACCGTGTTCAAATTGCTCACGCTCTTTTGCATTAACAATACCATAGGGAATAAAATCGACTCCAAAACGACTGACATGCATAAATGGACGCCAACCGCCGGAAGCAGCCTCAGGTCTGGCTATGCCCGAGGTTTCTTCATAGGGCATACCAAAATGTAAACGCAAGGCGTTTTGTGGATCGAGATCCAGTACCGTTATTCTTTCCCCTAATTGCGACAGTGCGGCAGCCAGATTGGCTGTTACCGTCGTTTTTCCGACGCCACCTTTGGGAGAAATAACAGCAACAACTCTCATGACCTGAATATTTTTTTGAAGAAGGATTGATTCGGTGTCTCAATACGCTTACTTTGCTCTGGTTTTTTTGCCAGGCGATCCAGTATGGCAGTGACAGAACGCTGTCTGTTTTGCCCCACGTCAGGAACGATCCCGGGTGTCGCAGCAACTGTACTAAACAAAGACTGTCCTCGCTGTGGAGACGGCGTATTGATGCCAGCAGTTTGCCTGACCTGCGTTTCAGGCTGAATTTCCGGTTGAACAAGAGGGGCAGATTTATCAAGGCGAAATAGCGGCTCTGCCTGAGCTGCTAATGCACGTGAATCCGGCGCTGTCTCTTTCAGATAAGCGGCCGCATCCTGAGTCTGTTGCGTCAATGCAGATAATGAAAATTCAGGCGCTTCGTCTGTGTCATCTTCTGCATAGGTCGCAGCATGTACACGCACATCCCGCAGCAATGGCCAACGCTGCCTGGCCTGCTCACTGTCTACATCACGGTTAATCTCGCGATACCCGCTGGCAGACTGCCCAAATTTCTGAAACAGATTTTTAATGTCGTCATCCATAATATTCACCATCTTCATCATTTAGCGAAAGCATCACGCTCCATTTCAACGACGCCCGAAAAATGGCGACTCTTCTACCTGTCTCTTGAGCTCAAAGACCAGAACCTGAGCAATGCCCGCGTCACCGGCTTTCTGTTGCAATCGCAAGGAAGGATCCATTCCCATCCCTTCAAACCAGCTGGCATAAATCCCTTCCAGTAAGGCAGGGGTCCAGATCAGTGATTGTTCACCAAATGCCGCTTTGAGGGGGCTCGCATGGTGTAACAAAACCAATGCCTCAGCTTCTTCATTCACCTCCACCCACCCCCAGTGCATGCGACTCCAAATTGCATTCATGTTATCTTCAAGCAACTGCAAACTATCACCACCTGGAAACCCAAGACCCGGTGCCATGTTGCGACCTAACTGGTGCATGAATAGTCGCAAATCCTTTAAGTCGCCCTTGGAAGAAAATTCCACTGAAAATGCATTCAAAAAAGCTCGCCATTGCAATGAACATTGCTGTGACTCGTAATATTGGAGATCGTTTTTTGACATAATGAACACTTCCACTCAATGATTGCAAAAACGATCCCGGGACATTTCACCGGAACCGCTTACAATTACTTACAACTTTACCACCCGGCACAACTTATCGTCCAGAAAGTTAAAGTGCAGAATTGTCAACAATCTATAAGCCTAAATTTTCCGGTAAAAATAAGCACAAACAAATTTACCTAAAAGAAATATTTTTTTACAACAATTTTCCCGAAATTAAGTCTGCGCTGCCAGATAGTTGCCTCATATATGGCTATTATTGCTTAACGGCCCGAAAACAGAAAAATAAATACAAAAATACGAGAATTTCTATTTACATGTAAATATCCCAAACAGGCTACATGTAAGCCAACATGTCACTTCGCTTAATGCATCATGACATGTAAGTGGCTGCTCAGGATACCTGGTGCGGCAAACCTCGTATTATCCAATCCGTAATATGAAAGATATTTTGGGATGCAGCATTTTCAGGCTGATGAGCGACGACCGGTTTCTCAAAAGCCAAAGCTTCTTCAACGGCATCACTTTCCGGCACCACGAAAGGAAGCATTCTTTGTCCCAACTTCTCTGAAAACAAAGTAAGCACATCCTGTGCCAACTGACGTTGGTTGCTCTGATTAATCAGATAAGCAGAACCTATTCTGACTTTCAATCCGGCAGTGTAGCTGGCAATCAGTTCCTCCATCTCAGGCAAGGTTGAGTAAGAGGCCGCATCAGCCAGAACCACCGCCAGCAAAAAATCTGCCGCGCGCATCGCTTGCTTCAGATACACCGAGGGTCCGGGAGGTGTATCGAGTATGACGATTGTCTGATCCGGCAGCTTTGCCGCCATAAGCTTGGTTTTCAACCAATCTTCCTGCACTGCCAGCGTCGCTTCAAATTTTTGCCTGCGTTGCTCGCTGCAACTGCCATAAGGAACCAGCGCCACATCAAAAACGGTCTGATGCATCACACCTGCCAAACGCGTTCTGCTGGCATTGAGTGAACTGATGCCCTTAGCGACATCCGGGTCAAGTCCCCCCAAATGCCATTGCATGGCATTTTGCGGATCCAGATCAATTACAAGCACCGGCCGTCCGCGTTGCGCCAAACCAGCAGCAAGATTGGCCGACACCGTTGTTTTTCCAACACCGCCTTTGGCGGATACGATAGCGATGACAAACATAGGTATTGCCCTGTAGGTATTAAGCGGTACCGCCTACAGTCAACCCTTCTATACGCATGCTAGGCTGACCAACGCCGACCGGCAGGCTCTGCCCTTCTTTGCCACAGACCCCAATGCCGGAATCCAGCTGCAAATCATTACCTATCATAGAGACGTGATTGAGCACCTCAGGCCCATTACCAATCAGCGTTGCGCCTTTGACCGGGTAGCTGATTTTTCCGTTTTCTATCATGTAAGCCTCACTGGCGGAAAACACGAATTTCCCATTCGTGATATCCACCTGCCCACCGCCGAAATTGACGGCATACAGGCCATTTTTGACTGAAGCCAGTATCTCTTCCGGATCTTTGTCGCCAGCCAGCATATAGGTATTGGTCATGCGTGGCATAGGCAGATGCGCAAAGGATTCACGTCGCGCATTACCTGTAATATCCATCTTCATCAGGCGGGCATTCATCGTATCCTGCATATAGCCCTTCAGGATGCCGTCTTCTATCAGTACATTGCACTGAGTAGGATTGCCTTCATCGTCGATATTCAGGGAACCGCGCCGGTTTTGCATCGTGCCATCATCCACCACGGTCACACCTTTGGCTGCTACCCGCTCACCGATACGGCCAGAGAAAGTGCTGGAACCCTTGCGGTTGAAATCACCTTCCAGACCATGTCCGACCGCCTCATGCAGCAACACGCCAGGCCAGCCCGGACCAAGCACCACTGTCATCGGCCCCGCCGGTGCCGGACGTGCATCCAGATTCACCAACGCAGACTTGACCGCCTCATCGGCAAATTTCTCCAGCAAAGCATCGGTAAAGTAAGCATAGTCGTAACGACCACCACCGCCACTGGAACCCATTTCACGCCGGCCATTCTGTTCGGCGATCACGGTTACCGACACCCGCACCAGCGGCCGTACATCCGCTGCCATCACACCATCGCTACGCGCCACCATCACCACATCGTATTCGCCGGACAGTGAAGCCATCACCTGCACAATGCGTGGATCCTTAGCGCGCGCAATACGTTCTACACGCTCCAGCAAGCGCACTTTCTGATTTGCATCCAGAGAATGTAAGGGGTCGTTCGGCAAATACAAATCGCGTCCGACCGCTTCAGCCATGGTTTTAGCGACTTTCACTTTCCCCGCGCCCTGGCGCGCGATGGTACGGGTTGCCACAGCAGCCTCGGACAAGGCTTTACCGGAAATTTCATCAGAATACGCAAATGCGGTTTTATCGCCAGACACCGCGCGCACGCCAACGCCCTGATCGATAGAAAAACTGCCGGTCTTGACGATACCCTCTTCCAGACTCCAGCCTTCGCTGCGGGTAAATTGGAAATACAGATCCGCGTAATCAACACGATGCGTAAACATCGAGGCGAGAACCTGATTTAACTGATTTTCGTCCAGTCCAAAAGGAGTAAGCAACACATCACGAGCGATGGTCAAATGGCTAGGAGTCGGTACGCTGGAAGTCATAAATTAAGAGGCTCACGCAGAAAAAAACAGTAATGCAGGCATTGTAGTTCAGAAGCTGCCTGCAACACAGAAGGGACGCAAATATTAAGGCGGACAAAACAGCAGGATCACATGCGGCGATGACGTAAGGCTGGCAGGCTCTCTCTGACTGACGCGATCTGTGCCTGATCTATCTCGCCAGCTACAACACCCTCACCTTCAGCCTGGCAGGCCAGCACTTTACCCCAGGGATCAATCAGCATGCTATGACCCCAGGTGCGGCGGCCATTGCTATGTACCCCGCCCTGACCACAGGCCAGCAAATAGCACTGATTCTCAACAGCTCTGGCACGCAACAGGATTTCCCAGTGCGCCTCACCGGTCGTATAAGTAAATGCTGCAGTCACTATCATCAGGTTGCAAGGCCCCAGTGCGCGAAACAACTCAGGGAAGCGCAGGTCATAACAGATCGCCAGTCCTATCCTACCCAGTTCAGAATCAAAACTGACAACTTCATGACCCGCTGTAATGGTGCGCGACTCTTCATAAGACTCACTGCCTTTCTGAAAACCGAACAGATGTATTTTGTCGTAACGCGCTTTCAATTCACCATCCGGCCCATAGACTAAGGTCGTATTCAGTACCTTATCTGCTTCAGCAGACTTCAAGGGTATGGTTCCGCCTATCAGCCAGACACCGAGTTCGCGTGCGATTGCAGATAAAAACGTCTGCATACGGCCATTCCCCGGCTCTTCCGCAATCAATAATTTGTCCGTATCCTGCTGTCCCATTAAGGGCCAGTATTCGGGCAATAGCAGCAACTGCGCTCCGTCTGCCGCAGCCTGCCGTAGCAGGCGCTCTGCTGTCGCCAGATTGTCATTCAAGTCCGAAGACGAAATCATCTGTATCGCCGCAAGCTTCATCATTCACGTCTCCCCGTTTTACTGGTTTCAGCGGAGGAAGCACTGTTGCTGAGGCCTCCCTCCAGTTTTTTTACGACCGGCTCAGTCCAGGAGCCACTCACGCCATATTCAAATGTAAAAGCCCGGGCCAAAGGTTCGCGCAAAAACAATTGCGCCAGAAAAGTCCCAAGCCCAATGACAGGATTCACTGCCAGTCCGTAAACAACGGAGGCAGCACCCGCATTCACCACTGGAATCACCACCACATGCAGATCCTGGGTTTCATGCACGATGTCAGCTTTACCGGCCATCAGCACGGTCGCATTCAAGCCGCGCATTTTCAGATTTTCAGTATGGGCCCATCCTTTTTCGATCGCTGCGTTCCCACTAATGCCATCAAACGCAAAGCCTTCAGAAAACACATCGCGGAAATCCAGTGTCAGGCGGCGTGGCAAGGATTGCATACTCAATACACCTAGTAATTTCGCGGCGCCCGGATCGACTTTTAAAAACTGACCGGCTGCCAGATCAAGCTGTATTTTCCCTGTCATGGATGGCAAGTCCATCGCAAATGGCAATCCATTCCAACGCAAATTGCCTTCAATCTTACCTTTACCACCTTGTAAGACATTGGCAAAACCAAGCCGGTTCAGCAATTGCCCCGCATGCTGAATTTCCAGCACATATTCGAGCTGGGTCTGCCCGGCATCCGCGTGTTGCAGCCATTTGCCCGTGGCTTTTAATTCTGCGTCAGGATTTTTCAAATTGATTTTACGCAGTTGCCACTCGCTGCGACCGTTGACCAGCTGGTTACTGGCCTGCAGTTCCAAGCGACCCATTCTTTTATTCACCAGTTCAAACTGATCCACCACAATATCGAGGCCGGGCAACTGCGTCTGTGATTTTTTCCCATCTAACAGCTCAGTCACTTCCCTGGCCGCGGAGGCTGGAATTTTCAGGTAATCGAAGCGGCCTGTGATGGTGGAATTCGCTTGCGCCAGCGCGGCCTCATTCCAGCTCAGCGTTCCCGCAACCTGGCTGGACTTCATGCTCGCCTTCCAGTTCCCTTTTTGCTGAGTCAAACTGAGTTGCATATCATCAAACTGTTTTCCCATCATCTGCAGATGTGCCGCCCGCAACTGCACAGATGCCGGATAAAAATACGATTCAAGACCGGTTTCTGGCTGCGCAGCAGCACCAGCAGCCTTCGCTGACATGCTATCCAGCCACTGCGACCATTCATCGATATTTAGCTGAGGAAGCTGAATTTGCCAGGCCATGCCCTGCTCAGATTCAGGGACTGGCTGACCTACGCCTATGCCGCCACGCACAACGCGCCAGCCTTTATCGCTGTCGCGCTGCTTTTGCCGCTGAAAGCGTGCTTGCGCCAGTGTGCCCAACTGCAGCTTTAACTCATCGCGAAACTGGATATTCTCATTGCTTGCCAGCGGTGTTAATTCTACTTTTAAAGGCAAGATTTCGTTTGCTGTCTTGCGCAGTGGTTCAGGAAAATGCAGCGCCATGCCTTGCAGGCTGGATTCCACCACAATCTCTGGCAACTGCTTTTTGACATTCACTGCAGCAGTATAACGACTGGAGCCGGACAGGCGCCCATCCATGATTTTGCGGTGCTCGGGTGGCAAATAGGCGATCAAACCTTGTGCACTGGCCGTGCCATCGAGCCTGATCCGTATCGTATTGTCTTTCTGACTGCCGCCACTGATGACCACCGGGCCACCCAGTGCCGTTGCCTTAAGCGCTGGGATTGTCAACCCGGTTTCATTGAATTCCAGTTTGCCGTTCGCCGCACTGACCTGAGGAATGCCCGGCTGCAGCATTACATCGTTATTTTGAAATTGCAGAATGCCATTTACCTTAGCGTCAATCAGATGCTGCAGAGGCAGTTGCAGTTTCAGATTTAATAAAGACGAGCCACTGGCCTTGGTCTCATCCAGAAAATGGCCCAGCCAGGTCTGCACCGGACTGACAGCGACATACCCCAGCATTTGCTGCAGCGGGCCGGAGACCATTCCATCAATCTGCAACACAGCGCCATGCATCATCAGGTCAGGAATAATGGCTTTTACTTTTTTCAGATCCACCCCCAGCGTCTTCGCCGTATCGCCGGAAATCTCCATGCGCGCGCGATCAAACACAAAGCTGCCACGTATCTGATCTATCACTGGCCATAGTGCCTGCTTCGATGCCTCCCTCAGTTCACCTGCCGTAAAATCCAGTTTAGCGCCACTCAGACTACCCTTAACCCGGAACTCGCCAGCCTGCGCGGCACGGCTATCGTTAGCAGCAAACGGAAAATGGGATAAATCTCCTTTTACTTTGACCTTTACCTCGTCAGCATAGCCATCCAACAAGGCATGGGTCAGCCAGTGACGCAAGTCCTGCGGCGCACTGGCAGGTATGTATTTATCGATGGTTTTCAGATCGAAACGGTCGATACGGCCGCTCAGATCCAGATTGCCAGCCGGATTGTCTGTATCAGGGCGCAGCGATACGCTATGCCTGCCACTGAAGCTGGCGCGCATACTTCCTTGTGCTGCATCGAATTTTTGTAGCTGAACCGTGAGCTGATCATCGTTGGCGATCTTCCAGTTGGCGTGCACAAACAAGCGATCAAAATACAGAGATGGATCAACAAAGTAACTGGCGGTATGCAGCGCCAATGCTTTGGAGTCCACGACCAGCTTGCCGTTTTTTTCATTGGCTTCGATACTGCCGGATAAATTATCAAAGCCTGGAATCGCGGGCACGGCTGCAGTTGCCGGTCGCTTACCACGCGCAGCCAGAGCGGCTCTGGCTGCCTGTGCACGTAAGGATAAATTTTCAAATTGCCCCTGCACCTGATAACTGACGATTTCCGGATAACTGCCGCTCCATTGCGCATGCAGGTTTTTCAGCACGCCTTTAGGCGCAAAATCAGTCAGCATCTGGCGCTGCCCTGCGGGCAAGGGCAAGTGCTCCGCAAACTGGACTAAAGTCTGCAAATCCAGCATAGGCGAAGACAGTTCGACACGTTCTGGCTGACCATCGCTGCCAGGTGTAAAACTTTCTTTGATCGAGGTTGGGGGAAGATGCAGCCCGTCGCGGGCGGTCATACTAAAGTCAGTCAGTGCCAGGGTATGGCCAGCAGGGCCAAAAACCGAAGGCAAATATTTTTTCGCAAAAGATATTTTTTCGCTGGCCGTGATACGTCCGTGGATTTCCTGCATATCCAGCTCAGGCAGATCTTTCGCAAATTTGCCCTGTACATCCTTGAGTAAGACATCCAGCGTCAGATCAGCCAACCTGCCGGCATCCAGCTGCATCCAGGCGCGTAGCGTGCCTTGTCCTTGTTGCAACTGGCTGTTCAGCGGCAGATAAGCCTGTAAGGCAGGCAAGTCGACCTGGCTCAGAAATGCATAAATTTCTCCCGACCAGACTGAGCGGTTCAGCAGGGTCTTAGCAAATGAGGCGTGGCGCAGATTACCCCTGACATCCAGAGGCTGCGCCAATCCCTCGCTCATTTGGGCCAGTAAAGAAAATTGATGCTGCTGCCAATGATTACGCAAATCGAAGTTGACACCAAGCAGATCGGCCGCAGGTGTGGTCCGCGTCTGATCTATCCAATGCAGCCGGCCATCCTTTATCCGTATCTGCTGCTGCGCCAGTACCCAGTCCAGCCCCTTGCCATCGCCCTTACGCTGCGTATCCAGCAAAAAGCCACCAATGTAAAGCTGGCCATGCTCATCTCTTTGTATCGTCAGCTCAGGCTCAACCAGTTCAATACGGCGGAAACGCAACTCAGCCAGCGCCAGGCTCCACCACGACAAAGTGGTACGGACTTCAGGCAAAGCCAGCGCCAGTTGACCACGCTGATCAAACATCTGCACCTGGTGCAGTGCGAACTGGGGATGCAATCCCTGCCAGCTAGCCTCCAGCGATGCAATTTTGACGGGGCGCCCGATAGATGCACCCAGTGCGGCTTCCACCTCAGTCTGGTAGTTCGCCACCTGAGGGAGTAACAGGTAGCGCAGCACCAACACCAGCAGGCAAAACAAAAAATACAGGCCGAGCAGGCTCCAAAGCAATGCGCGCAGGCTGCGCCCACCAGCGCGCCATACATGGCGGCAGCTGACTGCAACCGACATCCTCAGGGAAGACAGTAAGTAGCGACTACGACGGGTCGTTGAAGGCGAAGCAGATTCGTTGGTCATTCAAGACGTTCACTTTATTGCCAAGCGGTGCCAGACCTGCACCCCGGTAAACGATTGTTCAAACTACGCCCCATTCTTATTTGATTCATTAAATATCTCATCAGGACTCTTCCAGCTTTGCATGCGGCCTGAACAGTGCCGATGCCGGTTCTGCAAGCGTGGAAAATCACTTACAATCAGAACAAGCACATCACCCACCAGCAATACCGCTGATCGACAACCCATCCAGTTTCCTCTATGAGCCATACGGAAAACCTCCCAACCGCCGCCGCAGAACTGTCCCGTTTTTTACAACGCTGGTTACAGGGAGCGCCAGAACGGAGCGCACAGCTGCAGGAAATAAGCAGATTATCCTTTAGCAAAGCGGATTTTGCGCAGATTTTACAAAAAGAAATTTCAACTGGCGCCAGTTTAAACAAGGCAATGCGACGTTTGCGCAACCTTGTGCTCGCCACGCTGATCACACGCGATTTGAACGGTAAGGCCGATATGCATGAGGTAGTCACTACCATCAGCGAATTCGCTGACTTTGTGGTGGCACAACATTTGGCTGCGCTCGATCTCGAAATGCAGGCGCTGTATGGCAAACCAATCGGCGAAGAAAGTGGTGCCGAACAGTCGCTGATTGTGCTGGGCATGGGCAAGCTGGGTGGCTATGAACTCAATGTGTCATCGGATATCGATCTGATTTTCTGCTATGCCGAAGATGGCGAAACACGCTGCAATGAGGCTGCGCAGCGCAGCCTGTCTAACCATGAATACTTCAGCCGCTTAGGCAAAAAACTGATCGCAGCGATTTCCGAGGTGACGGAAGACGGTTACAGTTTCCGGGTCGATATGGCCTTGCGCCCCAATGGCAATTCCGGCCCGCTGGTCGCCAGCTTCGGCATGCTGGAAGAATATTTCATGGTACAAGGACGTGAATGGGAACGCTATGCCTGGGTTAAAGCCAGAGCCATGAGTGGTCAGCCTGAGGACTTGCTGCAACTGGAAAAAATCATCCGTCCTTTTGTGTACCGGCGCTACCTCGATTTCGGTGCGATTGATTCGCTGCGCTCTATGCATGCGCAAATCCGCGCCGAGGTTGTGCGTCAGGAGACGCGCCATCCTGAGCGCAGCAATAACGTCAAACTGGGTCGTGGCGGCATACGCGAAGTAGAGTTTCTGGCACAGGTGTTTCAACTGATACGTGGCGGGCGCGATGCCAGCCTGCGTGACCGCTCTACCCGCAAAACCCTGACTATTTTGAGTGAAAAAAATATTCTGGATGCCGACATCGTCACGCAGTTGCAGCAATCTTATGTGTTCCTGAGAAACCTGGAGCATAGACTGCAATATCTGGATGATGCGCAAACCCATACCTTCCCCGCAAAAGAAGAAGACCAGCTGCGCATCGCCAACATGATGGGCTACCCACAAGTAGCGCCATTACTGGATGAGCTGCAAGTCCACCGGCAGTTTGTCGCAACGCAGTTTGATACCATTTTCAAAGATAAAGCAGATGATGCAGCGGAAGCCGGTGAAGCGCAGCTGATCGCTAACCTGAACAGCAGTGAAGATGAAGATTTACTGATTTCGCAGTTCAGCGAGGCAGGCTTCCATGATGCAAAGGAAGCTGCACGCCGTCTGAATGCACACTGGCATTCAGGCCGGATACAGACACTCAGCGAAGCCAGTCGCCAGAAGTTGCTGGCCTTATTTAACCAGGCCATGCGCCTGATCGGTACCCAGGCTCAAAATCAACTCAGTTGCTGGCACCGTTTTCTCGACTTGATGGAGGCAATCGCACGCCGTTCAGCCTACCTGTCGCTGCTGACCGAATACCCGGATGCACTGGCCCGCGTTATCCGCATGATGGATGCCAGTGATTGGGCCGCCAAATTCCTGACCCGCCATCCACTGTTACTTGACGAATTGCTGGATGAATCAGCCTTGCAGGCACGCCCCGACTGGGCACTATTTTCGCAAGAGCTGGAAAAAGAATTACTCGCACATCGCGATGATACGGAAAGGCAGCTGGAGACTTTGCGCGAGATGCATCACGCCATGCAATTCCGTTTGCTGGCCCAGGATCTGGAAGGACAAGTCACGGTTGAACATCTGGCCGATGACCTGTCCCAACTGGCAGATCTGATGGTGGCGGCAACGATAACGGCTGTCTGGCAGACGATTGCGACTCGCCATCGTGAAACGCCGCAGTTTGCAGTCATCGCCTACGGCAAACTGGGCGGCAAGGAACTGGGCTATGCCTCAGATCTGGATCTGATCTTTTTGTATGACGATGATGAACAGGATGCGCCAGCCAATTACGCCAAACTGGCACAACGCTTCATTACCTGGATGACCAGCCATACGCCGGCAGGTATTTTGTTTGATATCGACATCGCTTTACGACCGGATGGCGCCAGTGGTTTACTGGTTTCATCGATACAGTCTTTCGCCCGATATCAGGAAAAATCTGCCTGGCTATGGGAGCACCAGGCGCTCACGCGCGCGCGCTACTGCGCGGGTGATGCGCGCATAGGTCAGCAATTTGAAGCGATCCGTCATCAAGTCTTATGCCAAGCCAGAGATGAAGCCAGCTTACGTCAGGAAGTGCTGCAAATGCGCAAAAAAATGCGCGATGCCCACCCCAATCGCAGCGAACTGTTCGATCTGAAACACGATGCGGGCGGCATGATAGACCTGGAATTCATGGTGCAGTATCTGGTACTGCGTCATGCACATCAGTATCCTGAACTGAGTGCAAACAGCGGCAATATCGCCTTACTGAAACGTTGTGGTGAACTGGGCCTGATTCCAACTGAACTGGCGCAACGCAGTGCATCGGCGTATCGCAGCTTGCGCAAACTGCAGCACAATATCCGGCTGCAGGGTGAAGACCGGGCAAGAGTAGCACTGGATAAAATCAGCCGGGAAGTCGATTCCAGTCAGCAGTTGTGGGCGAGCATATTTCCGGAGTAAATCTGGGTTAGCACTAAGCAAATAAAAAGCCGGTTGCGCAACGCAAACCGGCTTTCTTAAGCAGCATGTGAATAATACCGTCAGGCTTGTGGCTTATTCGATTCCAGCCATTTTTTGATGCGACCGGCATCTGCCAGACGTGAATATTTCCCTTTAGAATCCAGGAACACCATCACAATCGCGCGCCCTTCTATCATCGCCTGCATCACCAGACAACGACCGGCTTCTGCAATATAGCCAGTTTTCTGCAAACCGATTTCCCAGGCCGGATTCGCCACCAGTTTATTCGAGGTGCCGTATTCCAGCGGACGCCCGCCCGGATTGACCACATATTTTGAATCAGTCGAGTATTCACGAATCACAGGATGCTGATACGCGGCGTTGACCAGCTTGACCAGATCACGCGCGCTGGCGCGGTTCTGGCTGGACAAACCACTGGAATCCACATAATGGGTGTCACTCATACCCAATTGTCTGGCTTTGGCATTCATAGCTGCCACGAATGCAGATAAGCCACCCGGATAACTGCGACCCAGCGCAGAAGCGGCACGGTTTTCCGAGCTCATTAAAGCGATGTGCAACATATCAGCACGTGTGAGCTTAGCGCCGATTTTTAAACGTGAACCGGTACCTTTTTCCTTGTCGATGTCTTCTGTGGTGACTTCGATTTGCTCATTCAAATCCTGATGCGCCTCAACCACGACCAGGCTGGTCATCAGTTTGGTGATAGACGCGATCGGTAAAGACACATCCGAATTTTTTTCGAACAGCACTTTAGAGCTGGTCTGATCCACCACAAACGCCACATTAGACTGCAGCGACAAAGGATCAGCGTGCTTCAAGCCTGCGGTATCACCTACGCTGGGTTTTTCTGCAACGACAGGGGCGAGAGCCACATGCTCAGTCACCAGCTTGCGTTTGCCGTTCACGACCACATAACGCTTCACCACTTTTGAATTGGCGGCGATCTTGGCAGACTTTTTATGCACTACCTGTTTTTTTGCATGACGATGTTTGGATTCTATCGCCTGCACAGACAGGGAAACTGCGGGAAGAATCGCAGCAAGGCTTAGAATAATTGCTTTACGGGCAAATTTCACTATCTACAACTCCTAAATAAAATATGCCAAAAAATTTAATGCAGTGTAGCAAATCTCAAAAAAATCGCAAGAGAATTAAAGACTTAGCGAATTCAATTGAAGTTTTATCTTACTCAATTTTACACTAGCCAACTATTCAAGAAAATGAACAAATCCAGAAACTGGCTCACGCTCAGTATGTAAAGAGTTTTCAGGCTTACTCATATCGGCATAGCCTAAAGACATGCCGCACACCAACATTTCGCTATCCGGCAAGGAAAGATGTTCGCCGATAATACGGTGATATTGGGTAAAAGCGGCTTGCGGACAGGTATCCAGACCACGCGCTTTCGCAGCCAGCATCAGATTTTGCAAAAACATGCCATAGTCCAGCCAGGAGCCCTGCTCCATGATCCGGTCAATGGTGAACATCAAACCAACTGGCGCATCAAAAAATGTGTAATTGCGCCCATGCTGGGCATGCATACCTGCTTTGTTGTCACGCCCCAAGCCCAGCAGAGCATATAAATCCCAGCCCACTTTGCGGCGACGCTCAAGATACGGGCTGGTCCATTGCAAAGGGTAATAGTGATATTCCTCAGTATGCGGTGCGGCAGGATCCGGGTGATCGTGCGCTTGCAAGATTTTCTGTGATAGCTGTTTTTTCTTTTCCCCGGTCAGCACATAGACTTTCCAAGGTTGAGTATTGGTTCCGGAAGGTGCGCGTGCCGCAACCCTGAACAAATCCTGCAATAACTCGGCAGAAACAGGATCAGGCAAAAAAGCACGTACAGAATGGCGTTCAGTGATGAGCTGGTCTACAGCTTGCTGCAATTCAGTTGGCGTCATCAGAGTCACTCAGAATAAAAGTTAATACAGACCTCAGCTCGCCGGGAAGCGGGACGGGGCGCCGGCTATTTCTGTCTACGTAGACATGAATAAAATGCCCTTGTGCAGAAGCGACTTGCTCATCGTTGCGGAAGATGCCCAACTCATAACGAACGCTGGTGTTACCCAGCCGGCTGACCACAAATCCCACTGTCACCTCATCCGGAAACGCAACGGGTGCAAAGTAATTGCATTGGGTTTCAATGACCAGACCAATTACCTGGCCATGTTCTGCATCCAGCACCTGCTCACTGATCAGATACTGATTGACTGCGGTATCGAACCAACTGTAGTAGGTGACATTATTCACATGCCCATAAACATCATTATCCATCCAGCGGGTTGTCAGTGTATAGAAGCGCTTGAAATCCCTGCGGGTTTTGATGCTGTTTGTGACTGATGTAACAGGTTTAACAGGATGAACAGGTGTATTTGAATTCATGAATGGAAATTCCAGAAAGAAACACTAACAAAAAGTGTAACACACTCCCCTCTTTCATCGCCCAGTCACAATGCCGGATCACAATCAGCTGAGCAACGCATTCTGTAGCCATAGCGACAACTTTCCTTAGCCACTGTTTATGTTTGAGTTGCCAAACAAGAATATTTCATTATAATCAATTTATTGCAACGCACAATTTGTGTAGGTCCTTTGCAATATCCCCTCTGATTTCATCATGCACGACCCTTTTCAAGGAGTTTCCTATGTTTTCAGTACCTGAACAATTCTCAGTGGCAACAAAAGCCAATCTGGATGCACAATTCGCATTATTCTCCTCTATCAGTGCAAAAACACTGGAAAGCGTTGAAAAACTGGCCGAACTGAATTTGAATGCGGTAAAAAGTACACTGGAAGAAGCTACAGCGACGACCCGCCAGTTATTGTCTGCAAAAGACGCGCAGGAATTCATCCAGCTCAGCAGCGCACAATTGCAGCCAAATGCAGAAAAATTTCTGGCTTACAGCCGCCATTTGGGAAATATTGCATCGACAACTCAGGCAGAGCTATCCCGTGCAACTGAAGTACAACTGAATGAGAACAAACGTAAAGTTGTTACTTTGCTGGAAGAAGTGACCAAAGATGCGCCAGCCGGAACCGAGCACATTGTTGCTGCAATCAAATCTGCCATCAACAACTCTCACGCAAGTCTGGAGCAGATCAACAAAACTGGCAAACAAACCATAGAAGCATTAGAAGCCAATCTGAACACAGTTGTAACGCAACTGGTACAAGCTGGCGAGAAAGCTGCCCCTGCCAAGTTAAGCGCAAAAAAATAAATTTTCCGGTTTCTGGCAAAAAAAACCCGCTTAAGTAAGCGGGTTTTTTTCTTTCTAAGCGTGCAGGGATTTAACCTTCACCCAGATAGGCTGCCTGAACCTTAGGATCATCCAGCATATCTTTGGCATTTCCACTCATGGTAATCAAACCGGAATCCATCACATAGCCACGATGTGCAGCTTGCAAAGCCAGCTTTGCATTTTGCTCAACCAGCAGGATAGTCACGCCTTGTGCCGAAACATTACGAATCACTTCAAAGATTTTCTCGACCATGATAGGTGACAAACCCATAGACGGCTCATCCAGTAACAACAGCTTGGGATGACTCATCAGTGCGCGCGCCATCGCCAGCATCTGCTGTTCACCGCCCGACAAAGTACCGGCCAGCTGTGCAGAACGCTCCTTCAGACGCGGGAACACGGAATACCATTTATCAATATCCGCCGCGATACCGCCATTATCATTGCGGGTATAAGCACCCATCATCAGATTTTCATGGATGGTCATACGGGTGAACACACCGCGGCCTTCAGGTACCATTGCCAGGTGTTCGGTGACCAGTTCAAAGGAGTTCTTACTGCGGATAGAAGCCCCCATGTACAGGATTTCTCCCTCAACCTTGCAGCTAGGCAAGGTGCCAGTAATAGCCTTCAGGGTTGTCGTTTTACCCGCACCATTGGCTCCAATCAAGGTGATCAGCTCACCCTTATTGACTTCCAGATCGATGCCCTTGACTGCTTTAATTCCGCCATAAGCCACCTTGAGCTGCTGGACTTTCAATACATTTTCAACCATTAGTGGCCACCTCCCAAATAGGCTTCGATCACAGCCGGATTTTTCTGAATATCTGCAGGAACACCTTCTGCAATAGGTTTGCCGTAATCGAGTACAGTCAGACGATCACACAAGCCCATCATCAGTTTGACATCGTGTTCAATCAGCAGGATCGTTTTACCTTCGGCCTTAATCTTGACCAACAGCTCACGCAAAGCCAGTTTTTCAGTTGCATTCATACCGGCTGCAGGCTCGTCCAATGCCAGCAGTTTAGGATCGGTCGCCAGTGCACGTGCGATTTCCAGACGACGCTGATCGCCGTAGGACAGGAATTTAGAGGTGCGGTCGGCAAACTGACCGATACCTACGAAGTCCAGCAATTCCTGGGCACGCTGGCGAATTTCAGCTTCTTCCTTACGTGCAGCAGCATGGTGAAAAACTGCGCCAAACACGCCTTGATGCGTACGCACATGACGCCCCACCATAACGTTTTCCAGAGCGGTCATTTCGCCAAATAAGCGGATATTCTGAAATGTACGTGCAATACCTGCTTTTGCCACTTCATGTGGTGCAGAAGGGGAATACGGCTTGCCATCCAGTTCAAAACTACCGGTATCAGGCTGGTATAAACCAGTGATCACGTTAAAGAAAGTTGTTTTACCCGCGCCATTCGGTCCAATCAGGCCATAAATCTGGCCTTTTTTGATATGAATACCGACGTTGGATAAGGCTTGCAGCCCGCCGAAGCGCTTGTTAGCGCCTTCAATTTTTAAGATAGTCTGTTCAGTCATCACATTTGTCCTTACGCTGTGGCGTCATTGGTTTTACCAATCTTGTCTTCATGCTTAGGTGCTGGCCACAAACCGGCCGGGCGATTCAGCATGACAACCACCATCGTCAGACCGTACAACAACTGACGTAACACTTCTGCTTCTATCCAGATTTTACCGAACAGCATATTCTGTATTGGTTCAACCACGTGACGCAGCACTTCAGGTAAAGCTGCCAGCAATACTGCACCCAGGATCACGCCAGGAATATGTCCGATACCACCCAGCACCACCATCGCCAGAATCACGATCGATTCCATCAGCGAGAAGGATTCCGGGGAAACGAAGCCCTGGAAAGAGCCAAACATCGCGCCGGAAATACCACCAAACGAAGCACCCATGGAGAAAGCCAGCAGCTTGACATTGCGTGTATTGATACCCATCGCTTTAGCAGCAATCTCGTCTTCACGTATCGCCACCCATGCGCGTCCCAAACGGGAGTTTTGCAAGCGCAAAGAAATGATCACGATAATGATGCACAGGGTCAGGAACAGGAAGTAATACGCATTCACAGATGGCATACTGAAGCCAAGGAAGCTCACCACACCCGCCTCACCTTGCAATGAGACACCCATAATGCTGACCGGGTCCACCATGTTGATCCCTTGCGGACCATTAGTGAAGTTGATCGGTGAATTCATGTTATTCATGAAAATACGGATAATTTCACCAAAACCCAGCGTCACGATCGCCAGATAGTCACCCCGTAACTTCAGAGTCGGCGCGCCCAGTAAAGCACCAAACAAACCAGCAATCAAAGCAGCGAACGGGATAATGATCCAGACCGACAGATGTATGCCTTTTTGAGCAATTTCCGGTCCAAACAAAGTAACCAGAGCATTACCAAGTGCCGGGTAGTTCTCTACAAAGGATTCAAGTATCACAGCAAACTGCGGTGATCCGAAAATCGCTGCCAGATAAGCACCGACAGCATAGAACGCGATGTAACCAAGATCCAGCAAGCCGGCAAAGCCCACCACGATATTCAGACCCAGCGCCAGCATAATGTAGAGCAAGGCGAAGTCGATAATCCGGACCCAGGAGTTACCAAAGTTAGCTGCGACAAACGGGAACAGCACCAGCACCAGGCCCATGATGGCGAAACTGGTATAGGCTTTTTTCGGATTGGCTTTTGTATCAAAAATAGTTGACATTGATCTTCTCCTTAAGCGCGATCAGCGACGCGTTCACCCATGATGCCGGATGGACGTAATGTCAGCACAATAATCAATACGACGAATGCGAAGATATCCTGGTAATGACTACCCAGTACACCACCGGTCAGATCACCGATATAACCCGCACCCAGACTCTCGATCAGACCCAGGATAATGCCACCCACCATCGCGCCATAGATATTGCCGATACCGCCTAATACCGCAGCAGAAAACGCCTTCAGACCAGGTACAAAGCCCATCGCAAACTGTGCGGAAGAGTAATTCGCGGCCCACATCACACCTGCAATCGCTGCCAGTGCAGCGCCGATGGCAAATGTGGCCACGATCACATAGTTGGAATTAACACCCATCAGACCGGCAACACGTGGATTTTCTGCCGTTGCACGCATGGCGCGTCCCATTTTGGTTTTTTCAACCAGCAGCACCAGGCCAACCATAGCCAGCGTAGCCAGTATCAGCAACAGAATTTGCGTCTGCGAAATGACAGCGCCACCGATTTGTACCGGTATCGTAGGCATCACAGAAGGGAAAGGAATCGGGCTGCGACCCCAGATCATCATTGCAAATGTCTGTACCAAAATAGATACACCAATCGCAGTAATCAGCGGAGCCAGCCGCGGCGCATTACGCAAACGGCGATAAGCGACCCGCTCTATCAGTATGTTAACAAGAATACAAACCGGAATTGCTCCGATGATAGCGATCAGCAACATCAGGATGCCATGCATTTCAGGTGCAACGACCTGCAATAGCTTGATGATACTGAGTCCTGCCATTGCGCCGACCATTAATACATCGCCGTGCGCAAAGTTAATCAGATTTAATACGCCGTACACCATGGTGTAACCAAGCGCGACCAGGGCATACATACTTCCCAGAACCAGCCCGTTAATCATTTGTTGGATAAAGGTATCCATATTGGTATCTCTTTCTATGAACGAATCTAAATTTCAACCGAGCCCGATGTCTGCATCCGGTAAAGGATAACAAGCGAGTCAGAAAAATCATTCCCGATAACAAAAAAACGGCACCCGTCATACGGTGTGCCGCTTTCAACTCCGTTATCCGGAAAGGCGTGTCTTCATATCAGGAGTAACAATATTGCGTGTAATGCACATGATAAAACTCTCCTCTGCAACTTTTGGTAAAAGCTTTTCTAATATTTCGACTTCTTATATACGCCAATGAAGTGGGCGCGATTATACATAGGCAACTTCTCAAGACAGTGGTATAAAAACCACCCCTACCTACGTATTTTCCACAGACCCGGCATTTAAGCATACACCTTTATCAATTTCACAAACAGTCAAATTGATTTGCCGGCTCATCTTAAACACGAATTCGCTGAATAAAATATCGAAAACCAGAACAAAACAGATTTTTATCAAAACAGATTACAAATTTCTATGCTTACAGGCTGACTCAGGCTTCTTGCACAATGCTTAAACCTTTTGGCATAGGGAAAGTAACGTTTTCTTCCACTCCTTCCAGCGCACGCACACTGCTGGCCCCCAATTCTTTCAGGCGAGCAATCACTTCCTGCACCAGTACCTCAGGCGCTGAAGCTCCCGCGGTGACGCCAATACGCTGCACATTTTCCAGCCAGGCGGGCTGTATCTGACCCGCATTGTCGACCATGTAAGCGGCTGCACCGATTTTCTCAGCCACTTCGCGCAAACGATTAGAGTTGGAGCTGTTCGGACTACCGACCACAATCACCAGCTCAACCTGAGGTGCCATAAACTTGACCGCTTGCTGACGATTCGTCGTGGCATAACAGATATCACCTTTCTTAGGCTCACTAATCTCAGGGAAACGTTGTTTAAGTGCCTCGATAATGTCAGCCGTATCATCCACGGATAAAGTGGTTTGCGATACATAAGCCAGCAACCCGGGATTAGCAACTTGCAAGGTGGCCACATCAGCCACCGTTTCAACCAGATACATACCGCCTTCGGTCTGCCCCATCGTGCCTTCAACTTCCGGGTGGCCATCATGGCCTATCATGATGATTTCGCGGCCTTCCTTACGCATTTTGATGACTTCCATATGTACTTTGGTGACCAATGGGCAGGTAGCATCAAACACCGTCACGCCACGTTGCTCAGCCTCCTTGCGTACCGCCTGCGAAACGCCATGTGCTGAGAAAATTAAGGTATTTCCGGCTGGCACATCTTCCAGATTTTCAATGAAAATAGCGCCTTTTTGACGCAAATCATTCACAACAAAAGCGTTATGCACAATTTCATGCCTGACGTAGATAGGTGCGCCAAACTGCTTTAAAGCGCGCTCTACAATTTCAATCGCACGATCCACCCCCGCACAGAAACCACGCGGTTGCGCCAGTAAAATTTCTTTATCCATCTTACAAAATTCCTATGATACGGGTTTCAAACAGCAGGGTTTGTCCTGCCAGCGGATGGTTAAAATCAAAAATATAGCCGTGTTCATCCTTGGCTTTCAGTATGCCGGCAAACCGCCCACCCGAAGGTGCAGCGAACTCGACCAGATCACCCACAACATACTGTTCACCAAACGCAGAATTCTCTCGCAAAGTTGCTTCAGAAACTCGCTGTATCAGCTCAGGGTTACGCGGACCAAACGCCTGTTCAGGTAACAACTCACGCGTAGTATGTGAGCCCTCAGGCAAGCCCAGTAAGGCTTTTTCTAACTCCGGGGCAAGTTGCCCCAAACCCATCTGCAAAGTCGCGGGACTTTCTTCAAATGTACTGATAATATTTTCACCATCGAGGCTGGCAAGACGGTAATGCAAGGTCAGGTAGGAGTCGGGAAGGACTAAAGGTAGGTCTGGATTCGTCATGATTTCAGGCTTTCACTAATAAGCCGCTATTGTAAGCCAGCTTTCAGCGATACAAGTTTTTCTCAAACACAAGCAGGAGCCCAGCTAATGGCAATTCATGACTGGCCTGAAGATGACAGGCCCAGAGAACGCCTGATTAAGTCGGGCGCCAGCGCTTTGTCTGATGCAGAACTGCTTGCCGTCTTTCTGCGTACCGGCGTGAAGGGTAAGAGTGCGGTAGATCTGGGCAGAGAGATGCTGCAAGATTTTGGCTCTTTATCCAAGCTGTTTGGCGCCGGCATCGATGAATTCTCGCGCATCCATGGTTTAGGGGCGGCAAAATACGCGCAATTACAAGCTGTACTCGAACTCGCGAAAAGAGCCATTTGCGAAGAAGTCAGGCAGGCCGACGTAATGCATTCGCCCAAGGCCGTCAGACAATATCTGCAGTTAATGTTGGGGGGGCGCGCGTATGAATCCTTTGCCGTTTTATTTTTGGATGTCAAGAACCGTCTGATCAGCAGCGAGGAATTATTTCGCGGCACCCTGGATCAAGCCAGCGTCTATCCCAGGGAAGTACTGAAATCTGCACTCAAACATAATGCCGCAGCGGTGATACTGGCACACAACCATCCTTCAGGCTCTTGCGAACCCAGTAGTGCAGACCGGCAACTGACCAGTAAATTGCAACAGGCACTACAGTTAATTGATATCCGCGTGTTAGACCACTTTATCGTAGCAAACCCGCATGTTTACTCGTTTGCAGAGCACGGTTTACTGTGAATTTACTGTGAATTCTTAGATTGTTAAATTTAAAAAACTAAAAAGACACAATTGTTTTTCACAAGTCGTTGATATTCCACGATTTTTTGTATACACTCTCATTTTTTCCAATTTCGGAAACTATTAAGGAGTTAATCATGGCACGTGTCTGCCAAGTGACTGGGAAGGGGCCAATGGTTGGCAACAACGTTTCCCACGCTAACAACAAAACTAAACGTCGCTTTTTGCCTAACCTGCAAAACCGTCGCTTTTTCGTAGAATCAGAAAACCGTTGGGTTTCTCTGCGTTTGTCTAACGCTGGTCTGCGCGTCATTGACAAAGTCGGCATCGATGCCGTTTTGGCTGACCTGCGCGCTCGCGGCGAAAAAGTTTAAGCTAAACTATTGTTAGGAAAATATCATGGCTAAATCTGGTCGCGACAAAATCAAGCTGGAATCCACTGCCGGCACTGGTCACTTCTACACAACCTCCAAAAACAAGCGCACTATGCCTGAAAAAATGGAGATCATGAAGTTTGATCCTAAAGCACGTAAGCACGTTATCTACAAAGAAACAAAAATCAAGTAATTTTTGCTTCGCTTGTAACGTCGAAAAAGCCCTGCCCTGCAGGGCTTTTTCTTTTTGCAGAGTAGCTTTGATGAAATGTAGCATTGGTCGTAGCTAGGGCCCGTGCAGTGTGGCTTCATGCGTGAGCCGCTTGATCTCAGCACCACAGGCCGGTACCCTTTGTCATGAACCTGAAGCTGCCACACTTGTATCTGCTGGCAACTCCAGCCGTCTCGGATGACGAAAAAAAACGGCGCTGAGCGCCGTTCTTTGATGCGAATAAGTTCCAGACTTATGCGTAGGTACGCAAACGCAAGGAGAATTCTTGCAAAGTCTTGATGCCGGACGCTTCAGCACGGGTACACCAATCCTGCAACTGATGTACCAATTGTTCACGGCTGACTGTAGAACGCTCCCAGATCAGGCCCAGTTCTACGCGCATATCATGCATGGTCTTAAGAACGTTGCTATGCGCCAGCACTTCAGACAAAGCCTGTTGTTGCTCACTGACCAGCTTGCTAGGCTCACGTTGCAGCAGTACTTTAGTTGCCTTCAGACGCGCTGCTTCAAACTGCGCTTTCTCACGCAAGGAAGCCACCTCGTCACGCCAGGTACGGCGCAAAGTTTTAGCGTATTTCGCCATCACGTCATAACGGTTAGTGATCACCGCCTGCAGCGTTTCCATATCCACCGCTGCTTTTTGGGCGACGAACTTCGGTTCCGGTGCAACCTTCTTCACCTTAGCCAGACCCAGGGTTTCCAGCGTGCGGATATACAACCAGCCGATATCGAACTCATACCATTTAGACGACAACTTGGCAGACGTACCGAAAGTATGGTGATTGTTATGCAACTCTTCACCACCGATCAGGATGCCGAGAGGGAAAATATTGGTAGATGCGTCAACGCAATCGTAGTTACGATAACCCCAGTAGTGGCCGATACCATTGATAATGCCCGCTGCTGTGATAGGAATCCACATCATTTGTACTGCCCATACGGTGATACCGATCACGCCGAACAGACAGAAGTTAATGATCAGCATCAACGCCAGACCCTGCCAGCTGAAACGGGTGTAGACATTGTGCTCCATCCAGTCATCCGGCGTACCATGGCCATACTTTTGCAGAGTTTCCTGATTTTTGGATTCAGTACGATACAGCTCCGCACCTTCCAGCAACACTTTCTTAATGCCACGAGTTTGCGGGCTATGCGGATCTTCTTCAGTTTCACATTTGGCGTGGTGCTTACGATGCACAGCTGCCCACTCCTTAGTCACCTGGCCCGTTGTCATCCACAACCAGAAACGGAAGAAATGGCTAGGTATCGCATGCAATTCCAATGCGCGGTGCGCCTGGCAACGATGCAGGAATATCGTCACACTGGCGATCGTGATGTGAGTCACCACCATCGTATAGATAAACACTTCCCAGCCGCTCGCGCGGGTCAGTCCATTGGACAGGAAGTCGACTAGAGATTCAATAAATGTACTCAAAATGACAATTACTCCGGTGTTATTGTGTGTTACTCAGCTTATGTTGAAAAGCAACAGCCGTCAAAATATATTTTTAGTGCGCACGAATTGTACGCGTTTTAGAGGAATTGCACCAATGCATCTCAGGATTTTGCGCCCAGTTCCCGCACTAACTCTGCAGGACTTTGCGCCAGCGTAATAACGCGTTGTGGAAATGGCAAGTTAGCGCCCTGCTCACGGATGACCGTCCAGATCGCACGGTTCACCGCAGACAAAACATTCGAACGTCCATTTTCCGGATCGGCAATCCAGAATCCTACCCGCAACTCCAGACCATCGGCGCCAAAGCGCATCAGATAAGCAGACGGCCCTGGCTCCTGACAGACCCGCTCGGTTACTCTGGCTGCCTCTGCCAGCAAAGGCAGCAAGCTATCCAGATCTGTGTCATAAGCCACGGTCAGATCCGTCCACATCGCCACACTGGAATTGGTCAGCGAGTAATTCTGTACCGGTGTCGATACCAGCATTTCATTCGGGATCACCGATTCAGCGCCATCCAGCCCCTGCAATACGGTGTAGCGGGTGTTGATCTGCGTGACTTTACCGTTAAATTTATCCACCGAAATCATGTCGCCAATCGACATACTGCGGTCGATCAGGATGATAAAACCGGATACATAGCTACTTGCAATTTTTTGCAAGCCAAAGCCCAGCCCCACACCAAGCGCGCCGCCAAACACCGATAACACAGTCAGATCGATGCCCACCAGCGTCAGGCTGATCAGGATGGCCAGCAAGATCAGCAAGGCACGCCCTACTCTTGACATCACCACTTTGAACGACGAATGGGCATTGGGTAACGCCATCAGCCTTGCTTCCAGCGCGGCACTGGCCCACAAGGCAATCACCATGGTGAAAATGACAGAAATCGTGGCCTGGATAATACTCAGCAGGGAGATTTTGTTTTTGCCGACCGGCAATACCACACTGTCCAGCGTATCAATCAGATCCGGCCACAAACCGGTGTAATGCAGCACCACGCCCAGCCACACCAATCCGGCAAACAACTTTTCAAATGCAGCCAGAAAGCTGCCTATACGCCCTTCACGCACAAAGGTCTTACGTAAAATATAAAACGCCAATCTTATCAACGCGAGTGAACCCATGATAGGAAACAGCAGGGTCAGCAAGTTGGTATGCTGCCAACGCGCCAGCGCCTCCTTCGCGATGGCAAGGAAAATCACGGTCAGTAAGGGCATCAGCACCCGGGAAAAACTCTGAACACCAATATGCACCATGCCCGAACTGGCATCACCGCCGGCAAACAGGCGCTTCAGGTAGCGCGAACTGAGCCAGGCCAGTGCAAAACACACCGCAACTGTCGCGACCTGCCAAAGGAATTGGGGCTCTCTGAAATCATCAGCCAGATCGGCCAACAAGCTGGTTAACACTGGAGTACTCATTTTTTCGGAAGGATAAAGAAAAAAACCCGGCATTTGTTGTGCCGGGAGATTTCAGGGTTTAGACTTTTTTGCGTTCCATGATGGCCGCGAAGAAGCCATCAGTCTGATGCAGATGAGGATAGAGCTTCAGGTAATCACCCATTTCCAGCTCCACCTTTTGTTCAGCCAGCACAGCTGATGCCGGAAGCAGCGTGAAATCAGGATGTTGCGCCAGGAAGGCCTGCACAATACCCTCATTCTCTTCATCGAGAATACTGCAAGTCGCATACACCAGACGACCGCCTGGCTTCACCATTCTTGCCGCACTGGCGAGGATGGAAGCCTGCTTCACATTCAGTTCAGCCACGCCCTCTGCAGTCTGACGCCATTTCACATCGGGATTGCGACGCAGAGTACCCAGACCACTACAAGGAGCATCCACCAGCACACGGTCCAGCTTGGCCGCCAGGCGCTTGATTTTAGCGTCTTTCTCATGCGCGATCACGACCGGATGCACATTCGACAAACCGCTGCGGGCCAGGCGTGGCTTCAGTTTTGCCAGACGCTTCTCTGAAATATCGAACGCGTATAAGCGTCCGGTATTGCGCATGATCGCACCCAGCGCCAGCGTCTTGCCACCGGCTCCGGCACAGAAATCTGCCACCATTTCGCCGCGGCGAGCACCGACTAACTGTGCCAGCAACTGACTGCCTTCATCCTGCACTTCTATCGTGCCGTCTTTGAACAAAGGCAGATTTTGCAGCGAAGGTTTTTTCTTGACGCGCAAACCTGTCGCCGAATAAGGCGTAGGCTCGGCAATGATAGGGGCTTCCGCAAGCTGTGCCACGACAGTTTCACGATTGCCTTTAATGGAGTTGACGCGCAAATCCAGCGGAGCCGGAGTATTCAGCGCTTCTGCCAGCGCCAGCGCCTGCTCTTCACCGTAACATGCCGATAATTTCTCCCATAACCAGGATGGCAGATTGGACTTCATACTGAGTGGCAAGTGGCTGCGGTCTATTTGCATCACACGGTCCAGCCATGCGGTTTCTTCTTCACTCAGACCACCCAGCGACTCCAGTCCGACTGCATCTGCCAGGCCCAGCAGGGTCAGACGGCGCATAGCCGGGCCTGTGCCGGATTCAGCAAAGCTGGTGTAGACGGATTTATTACGCAACAAGCCGTAAATCGCTTCTGCGATCACGCCGCGCTCACGCCCACCCAGCCTTGGATGTTCGCGGAAATAACGGGATAAAGTGCCATCTGCAGGGCCAGTGAAACGCAAAATCTCACGTAATACTTCTTCGGTATGGCCGATGATGGCTGGAGGTAATCTCATACTGCTTCCTTCTCAATTTCTGTTCTGACCAGAATGGTCTGTGTCACATGAGGACTCATGTACACGCTGCTGACTGGTACCGCCGGTTTCAGGCGACTTAAGCGTCAGCGATGGTGACATGATGGCCAGATACCGAGATTTTCCCCTCGATGAACTGGCGTACTGCACGTGGATAAATGATGTGTTCCTGCCTGAGCACACGCTGCGACAGGCTGTCTTCTGAGTCGTTATTCAATACTTCCACCGCTGCCTGCGCAACAATGGGACCATGATCGAGTTCTGCAGTCACAAAATGCACGGTAGCGCCATGCAATTTCACACCCGCGTCCAATGCCTGCTGATGCGTATGTAAGCCCACAAAACTAGGCAGCAGGGATGGATGTATATTCAGCATACGCCGCGCATAGTGCGCAACGAAGGCCGGAGTCAGGATACGCATAAAACCAGCCAGCACGACCAGATCAGGTTCAAATTCATCGATCTTTTGCTGTAAGGCAGCGTCGAATGCATCTCTGCTGCTGAACTCTTTACTGACGACGACTGCCGTCGGTATACCATGGGAAGCGGCAAAGGCCAGACCAGCGGCATCTGCTTTATTGCTGATCACAGCAGCAATCTGCGCAGGCCATTGCTGGGCGATACAGGTTTCAACAATCGCCTGCATGTTACTGCCACGGCCGGAAATAAGGATAACGATCTTTTTCATGGGCGCATTGTAACGCTGACAGGCACTTTGCCCCAAGTAAAAATGCCAGCAGGCATGAGCAACTGCTGGAAAACGGTGATTTTTTCAGTGCTCAATCAGGAATAAAATACCCTAAAAGCAACTTTTCTTTGCCCCCAATCTTCCGCTGCGTCCTGCAGAATTTCCAACAAAATATCAGCCGCCGCTGCATCGAAATCAGCCAGCACAGGCAGATTTTCCAAGACCAACACGATGCCTGTTGCCTGACCAGCGTCCAGTTCGCTCAGACTATCTGCGAGTGCATCAAAGTTTGCGCCGTAATGCGAAGGAAAATGCAGGGCCTGACCTATCGCTCTCAATACTGCTTTTTTAGAAGCAGCATGCGCCAGGTCAACATGAAAATACAGCTGGTCATGGCTGGCGGCCTGTTGCTGCCAGTGCGTAGCCTTACTGTCCTGTAAAGGCAAAACAGATGCAAGCGGTAAAGCGCTCAATGACAGGCTGACTGGGGAAGGCATATTCATACTGGGTCCTGTTTTGATTCTGATTATTCTTTGATACGGCGAAAACTTTGGTAGTGATCGTCGGTGTAATAGTATTCACCCGAGCTGGCTGGCTCACCACCAGACACGATACGACGCGCTCCACGATTTCTGGCGCCCGGCGTCTTCACTGTGTATTCATGGTAGTAACCACGCTTTTGTCTGGGCAATATGCCCTCATAGTTGCCGAATACCACGCCATCCTTGGCATACGGAAAAGGGCCACCCTGCTTAATCAACAGCAGTACAGACTGCGCCTCTCTCGGTAAATCCTGCACCAAAACCACACCCGGCAACTCCTTGGCTGCGGCCAGGCCAGCACACAAACTCAGTACACAAAGCAGCAGCAGGCGACGAAAGTAAGAAAAATATTTCATAGTTCAGCAAGGTTGATGTCAGCGCGCGAAGTATAGGGGAATCTACCTGTTTCTGCCTGAAGAAATGTCAGCACCGACGCACAGGCCCTGTTTCAGGCAAAAAAATCCAGCACATCCTGTTTGCGCGCATTGGTATCGCTACGCCCCAGAGCGATCAGCTCACGCGTGTAACTGGATTCAAACAACAGGTAAGACGCCAGCGCTGAACCGCGCACTTCGGTCGCACCTATTCCACCCAGCATAGTTCTGACAGGCAAAGGCAGGCTGGAAATATGCCGGCTGGCAATTTCATCCAGCCGTTCTGATGGCGCGATCACCAGGGTCCGTACCGGGCGCAAGGGAGTTTTTTCCAGCAATTCAGGCGGCAACATGGACAGGGTTTTGTTGATGCGCTCAACCCGCTCGATATCGACCGCCAGACTATCGAGAAAGATACTGGATAAAGCATGGCCAGCTATCTGTGCCAGGCTGGGGTAACACGGACTTTCCAGCTGGGTGGCAGGTGGTTCGGCCAGGCGCCCGGCACCGATAATCATCACCTTACTGGCCCCCAGATGGATGGCCGGAGAAATCGGCGCTAACTGGCGCATGGAACCATCACCGCAATATTCCAGCCGCCCGCCCCAGTTCAGTGGAATCGCAGGAAACACAAATGGAATCGCAGATGAGGCCATCAAATGGACAACTGAAATAAAATCGCGCTGTGCCAGGCGCTGACTGCGTACCCAGGGTTCGATATTTTGCAAAGTCTGGTAAAACGTCAGATGCTGACCGGCGGTATACGAAGATGCCGTGACTGCTAACGCCTGCAGCGCACCGCTCTGCAAAGCCGCATCCAGCCTTGGCAAATCCAGCATACGGTTTAGTAAATCTTCTAAGGGTGAATTGTCGAGCAAGGAATTAGGCGGCGACTTTCTCCATTTATTCAGTAACCAGCCAAACGACCACAGCGACAGCCAGCGCGCGCCGCTGCGTATCACGCCTAATGAATCAGCCCTATACACCTGCGCCGCTTCAAAGTTTTCCCAGGTATGCAGCACAGCAGACAAAGACGCGGCAAAATCATCGGCGCGACAAGCCAGCGCGGTGGCGTTGATGGCACCGGCAGAAGTGCCGCAAATGATGCCAAACGGATTGGTGCGAGCCGGCCAGCCAGCATCCTGCAGGATGCTGTGCATGGCATCCAGCACACCGACCTGATACGCTGCACGCGCACCACCGCCAGTTAATATCAATCCCGTTGTTGCTGTATTGCGCATGATGATCTCTTGGTTCTGATAGCAACACTCCCCCGCACCACAAGCAACCAGAGGGAAAGACGTTCACGAAAAAACAAAAAAGGGCAAACTATGTTTGCCCTAGTGTATTAGTCAGACCCGCTGGTTGTCATGCTGCATGACAACAGAATCTAAGTAATCATCCTTCAAAACAACGTTTCACCTTAACGACTCACTTAGGCTGCATGCGGATCGCGCCGTCCAGACGTATGGTTTCGCCATTCATCATCACATTTTCGATGATAGTTTTCGCCAGATGCGCGTATTCATCCGGCTTACCAAGGCGAGGTGGAAACGGCACCATTTTGCCCAGTGCATCCTGGACTTCCTGAGGCATACCCAGCAGCATCGGTGTTTCGAAAATGCCTGGTGCGATAGTCATGACACGGATACCGTTACGCGACAAATCACGTGCCATAGGCAAAGTCAGACCGGCAACAGCAGCCTTAGACGACGCGTAGGCAGCCTGACCAATCTGGCCATCAAACGCAGCGACCGACGCGGTATTGATCATCACGCCGCGCTCACCGTGTTCAGCCGCTTCCGTCTTAGCCATCGCATCCGCTGCCAGGCGACACATATTGAAGGTGCCGACCAGATTAATGTTCACCACACGCTGGAATAACTCGAGCGGATGCGGGCCGTCTTTGCCCACCGTTTTCACCGCAGGAGCAACACCCGCGCAGTTAATCAGGCCACGCAGCGTACCCATTGCAACGGCAGCAGCCACGACTGCCTGACCATCCGCTTCTGACGTCACATCACATTTGACGAATTGACCGCCAAGTTCGGCCGCCAGTTTTTCACCGGCTTCGACCTGTACGTCAGCTAACACGACCTTACCGCCGTTCGCCACGATCATTTTTGCGGTTGCCGCACCCAGACCAGAAGCGCCGCCAGTAATAATGAATACGTTATGTTGAATTTGCATCGTTGTCTCTTTCTGCGTTATGAATCAATCCGTTCGCCAGATCCGGCGTTGCTACGCGGCCTGACACCTCAACATTGACGTTTACGTAAACGTCATATACGCACATTGTAACTAAAAACAGCCACGAATACAGAAAAAAGCGACTGAAAAGCCAGCCCCCGTCTCTGTGAACAGACATAAAAAAAGCGGACCAAAGTCCGCTTTTTTATGTATTCACTGCGAATTACTCGCTCAGCGCAGCAAATGCGCTGTCACGAATCGCTTCAACTGCGCCTACACCTGCAATCTTGCGATACTTAGGCGCGCCCGGCTCGCCAGTTTTAGCCCAGTTACCGTAGTAGCCTAACAAAACTTCGGTCTGATCATGGTAGACCTGCAGACGTTTTTTGACGGTTTCTTCGGCATCATCCGGACGCTGCACCAGGTCTTCACCTGTCACATCATCTTTACCTTCGGTTTTAGGCGGATTGAATTTCACATGGTAAGTGCGGCCAGACGCGGTATGCACACGGCGACCGCTCATGCGGTCAACAATCGCTTCATCCGGTACATCGATTTCCAGTACGTAATCGATGCTGACACCCGCTTCTTTCATCGCGTCAGCCTGAGGGATAGTGCGTGGAAAGCCATCAAACAAATAGCCGTTAGCGCAATCAGCCTGCTTCAGACGGTCTTTGACCAGGCCAATGATGATGTCATCAGATACCAGACCACCGGCGTCCATGACTTTCTTGGCAGCCAGGCCCATTTCAGTTCCTGCTGCAATCGCTGCACGCAGCATATCGCCGGTTGAAATTTGAGGAATATTGAATTTTTCTTTGATGTAATTGGCCTGAGTACCTTTACCGGCTCCTGGCGCACCCAACAAAATAAGACGCATAGTATTTCCTAGACGAGTTTGAGTTTATTGAAATTTTTGAGGACAGAGCAGCATGCTGCTCCGCGAATTACTTTTGTTTTCTCTATGTTTTACCTGGAACGCATCTCACTCTGCTTGAGGAAATGAATTCTGTTCATTTTTTTCTTTTACCAGTAATAACACAGTATCTTTTCACGAAACTTACCACAATTTGCAGCACTCTTGATGCTTTGCCATGAAAACAGCGCAAACTTAGTGCTTTTTTTGCGTAATTTGCTTATTTCCGGAAAAAGGCGCGAACCCGTTCCAGATCCTCCGCCGTATCCACACCAGCGGCTGGACTGCTGGCCGTCACATGGACCGCAATCGCATAGCCATGCCACAGCACGCGTAATTGTTCCAGCGCTTCAATTTGTTCCAGTGGTGAGATCGCAAGCTTAGGATAATTCTGCAAAAAATCGTTGCGATACGCATACAGACCAATATGGCGCAGTGGCTGATAAGCCTCAGGCAACCGGCTGCGGTCTTGCGCAAAGCCATCGCGATGCCATGGGATGGTGGCACGCGAAAAATACAAGGCCTTGCCCTGTTTATCGAGCACGACTTTCACCACATTCGGATTAAATACTTCTTCCGGCAAATGCAGAGGATGCGCCGCCGTTGCCATCGGTACCGCTGCATTCACCAGCGCGGCAGTGGCTGCGATCAGTTCCGGGGCGATCAGGGGCTCATCGCCCTGTACATTGACGATCACTGCATCATCTGGCAAATCCATGCTGGCCGCGACTTCGGCAATGCGATCTGTGCCAGACGGATGATCGGCACGGGTCATACAAACCGGGATCTGATGCGCCTCACAGGCCGCGACGATGTCTGCATGATCGGTAGCGACCATAATGCGGCTGGCACCGGAGGCCAAGGCCTGTTCGGCAGTCCGCACTATCATCGGCTTGCCGCCTATATCCGCCAAGGGCTTGTTCGGCAAGCGGGTCGACGCCAGACGCGCCGGGATAATCGCAATAAAACTCATCAGCCGGTCCTCAGCGTGCGTCGACTTCTTCGGCACTGAGTGTGCGCGCTTCCTCTACCCACATGATGGGAATATCGTCACGTACCGGGAAAGCCAGTTTATCGCCATAACAGATCAGTTCCTGACTCTCTTTTTTATAGGTCAGGGGACCTTTGCATACAGGGCAAATTAATACATCAAGCAGGCGAGCTTCCACGCTTTTTCTCCAAAATCATCGATAGTAAGTCAGCGGCAAAACCGGCACTGAGCTGCGCCTCAACCGGCACCACCCAGATGCGGGTATCGTTTTGCAACGCTGGAATTTGGCTACATTTTACTGCATCCTTTTCCGTGATCAGCACGTAATCTGCCTGAGTCTGGCGGAAAGTCGCCGCATCAAACACCTGATGGTCAGCTAAAGGCAAGCGTTCGAAGCTACATCCGGCAGCAGTCAGCGTCTGAAAAAAACGCTCGGGATGCCCGATGCCGGCAGCCGCACACATACGCTGACCAGCAAACGAAGCCAGCGTGCGGCGCTGTTCCGGTGCGCTCAGTTGCCACGCCTGTTGCGTAATCAATTGCATACGCACCGCATCAGCTGGAACGCCGGGCACGGTGCTACTCTGCACATCAGGCGCAGCATTCAGAACGGTGAAATCGCGACGCCGGGACACCGGCTCGCGCAAAGGGCCAGCCGGCATCAGCCAGCCATTGCCAGCGCCGCGCTGATCAAACAACACAATTTCCAGGTCACGCGCCAGATAGTAATGCTGCAGCCCATCATCCGCGATCAGCACATCGACTTCAGGATGATTCAGCAATAGCTGCTTTGCCGCAGCGACGCGGTCGCGCCCTACCATCACTGGACAGCCACAACGTTGCCGTATCAGCAGAGGTTCGTCACCAACTTGTGCCGCCTGCGCCTTGTCATCGACCGCCAGTACTTGCTGCGCAGCGGCGCCATAACCGCGTGACACCACGGCCGGATGCAGGCCAGCCGCCTGCAATTGCTGTACCAGCCAGATGACCAAGGGCGTTTTACCGGTACCACCGACAAAAATATTCCCAACTACGATGACCGGGATGGTCAAACGGGTTTGCGGCTTGTAACCCATTACAAACAAACCCATCCGGAACTGTATCAGCACGCGAAACAATTGCGCCAATGGCCAGCACAGATACGCCAGCCAGCCGCGCTGCTGCCACGCAGCCATCACTTGCTTTTCCAGCCAGGCACGCATGTTCTACTCCATTAAAAAATTCGGGGAGTCGACTGACTCCCCTTTTTTATTTGCTGTGCTACCGGCTGCTTAGCGATTCAGGCTAAGCAGCCGGGTGCGTTGCTATTTTACGATGCAGCGCTTTTGGCAATGACCTTAACCACAAGCTTATTTACTGCGACTGCCAGTCTGCGCCGCAAACGTGACTTTCGCCAAACCCGCTATACGCGCGGCTTCCAGCACATCGATCACAGACTGATGCGTCGCGGCACGATCCGCATTGATAATCACGACCGGGTCGACTGCCGCACCAGGCCTGGCTTCAGCAATCGCGGCTGAGGCACGTTTTAAATCCTCGGCCAGCGTTGCTGTATCCAGAAAGGACACAGGCTGTTCGTTGATCTTATAGCGTCCCTGCGCATCGATACCGATCTCGATTTGCTGTGGTTTATCCTGCGCTTTTTCTGCATCTGCAGTCGGTAAGGTGATCTGCAATTCAGTAAAGCGGCTGTAAGTCGTGGTGACCATCAGAAAAATCAGGATGACCAGCAATACGTCAATGAAAGGAATCAGGTTGATTTCCGGCTCTTCCCTGCCCTTGCCTTTACGGAAATTCATCATTACTTCCTGGCGCTGTGAACGACATCAACAAACTTCACAGCCTGTTGTTCCATTTCCACCACTAAGCCATCTACCAAAGCGCGGAAATGACGATAAGCCACCAGGGTAGGCATGGCGATCAGCAAACCAAAACCCGTGTTATACAAAGCCACCGAAATACCATGCGCGAGCTGAGCCGGATTGGCACCCGTCGCAGTTTGCGAACCGAAAATTTCTATCATACCGACGATAGTACCGAACAAGCCCATCAGCGGCGCCAACGATGCGATGGTGCCCAGCGTGGTCAGGAAGCGTTCGAGTTCATGCGCCACGCCGCTACCGGCTTCTTCAATCGACTCTTTCATGATGTCGCGCGGTGCGTGCACATTGCGCAAACCGGCTGCCAGTACTTTACCCAAAGGTGAATTGCCTGCGAGCTGAGTCACGACTTCCGGCGTGATTTTGCCCGACTGATAAACACGCACTACTTCATCCAACAAAGTAGGAGGTAATATTTTTTTACTGCGCAGTGAGAAAGTGCGTTCTATGATGAGTGTCATCGCAATCACAGAAGCAATAAGCAACAAATACATGGGCCAGCCAGCGGCTTGAAAAATAGCGAACAAAAGTGACTCCTTGAAGGTTCTGAAATCTAAGCCCGCAATGTAGCGCGTTGCGTGCTGGCGGGCAAGTCCATTTGCCAATTTCCTGCCTGTCACATCATTTTTTCTTTAAGCTCGATATCCACTGTGGATTTACAAAAAATACAATACAGAACGAAATCTGAACAGATAAATGACAGCAACTGCCTGGCGCGGAATAATTGCTATTAAGAAACAAATAGCCAGAGCCTCAGCAAACCTGTGCGTGTTTTACACAAATTTTGTGTGCAAGCCTGTGGACAAGATAACACAATCGCACTAAGCCCATGATTTTAAACAATATTATTACCATGCTCAAGTTTTAAGCAGCGTCAAAACCCCGTATAAGCAGCAATAGCGCATCCACAAAACCCTGCTTTTCTGCACACTTTTTGTGGAAAAGTGTGTGCACAATGCCGAAAATTCTGTCTAAGCGATTGATTTTAATCATTTTTACCATTCCGCTTATTTTTTAAGCAAAGCAAGAAAAAGAAGCAAACTCTGCCTGCTTTTCAGGCAGATTTAGTAACTTCTGCCATTCCGGGAATTTCTGCACATAATTTGTGGACAAGATTGTGCAGAAGCCCGTGACAATGTCTTAAGTATTTGATTTACATCTGTTTTATCATTACGCTTAAATTTTAAGCAGCATCCCTGTTTACCCCAAAACAGGGTGTTTTTTTTCATGCCAGGGATAGAAATTAACAACTCTCTTAAAAAAATCGGCTTTTTCACACAAATTTTGTGGACAACCATGTGAAAAAGATGACGATATCCTTATAAGTCTCTGATTTAATTAAATATTTCCCAAATGCACAATTTTTAATCAGGAACTAAGCAAATGACCAATCACGACGACATGTTTTGTACGGGCTGAAGTGGTGTGGAAAACCCGCTACTTTTTCACATTTTATGTGAATAAGTTTGTGAAAAAAATGCCAAACATCAACACAACCCATTGATTTATATGAATTTATTGGCATCGCTTAAGAAATAAGCAAATGCGCATATTAGCGGGCTCAAGCAAAGATACTCACAGCTTATTCACTTTTTCTGTGGATAAGCATGTGCACAAGCATAGCAAGGGCATGCAAAGTCCTTGATTTGTAAGGTATTTTTCATTTTGCCTAAACAATTTGCACAAAGAAACTCCCGAAGAATCAATCACTTAGACTCAGCGTTTTCATTTGCTTTGACAAGTGCAATGCACAATGACATGCTGACGCGCTTACCACGCTTCTGTGGAAAGCTTTTTCTGCTGTCAGCCCCATGAATACAGAACCTACATTTTCAAATCCAGCCAGCAAGCCATCCGTGATCAGTGTTTCGGCGCTCAACAACGCAGTTGCTCAGTTATTGGAACGTAACCTGCCACTGACCTGGGTTTCCGGCGAGATTTCCAATTTTACCCGCGCAGCTTCTGGACATTGGTATTTCACACTCAAGGATCAGGCGGCCCAGGTCAGGGCCGTGATGTTCCGCGGACGCGCCCAATATGCCGACTTCCAGCCCAGAGAAGGCGACAAGGTGGAAGTCCGTGCGCTGGTGACCCTGTATGCGCCGCGTGGCGATTACCAGCTGAGTGTGGAAGCGATACGACGCGCCGGTGTCGGCAATCTGTATGAGGCCTTTCTGCGTCTGAAGGCGCAACTGGAACAGGAAGGCTTGTTTGATCCAGCCAGAAAACGTCCAATCCCGCCCTTCGTACGCCGTATCGGTATCGTCACCAGCCCGCAGGCAGCGGCGTTGCGCGATATCCTGACAGCGCTCAAACGGCGCGCACCGCATATCGCCGTCATCCTCTATCCCACACCGGTACAAGGTGAAGGCGCGGCCGCCAAAATCGCGCAAGCGATCGCCACTGCCAATGCACGTGAAGAATGTGATGTGCTGCTGGTCTGTCGCGGTGGTGGCAGCATGGAAGACTTGTGGGCGTTTAATGAAGAAATCGTGGCACGCACCGTGGCACATAGTCAGATACCGGTGATTGCAGGCATAGGGCATGAAACCGACTTCACCATCACCGATTTCGCAGCCGACCTGCGCGCCGCCACCCCAACCGCAGCCGCTGAACTGGCCGCCACGCCGCGCACAGAATGGCTGGATTTACTGGCGCGCCAGGCACAACAACTACAACGTGCGCAAAGCCGTCTGCTCAACGAGCAACAACAAACGCTGGACTGGCTGGCAAGACGCCTGCAAAGCCCGGCCGCCGCATTTGCCGCCAGACGCCAGCAATTGCAGCAAGCCAGCCAGAGCTTACGCTTTGCGGCCCGCCAGCAATGGCAACATTCACGCCATACACTCAGTCAGTTAGCGCAAGCGCTGCATAACCAGACACCCGATACCGCTGTCCGCCATACACAACTCCAGCAATGGCAGCAACGCCTCAGCCATGCCAGTCAGTCCAGGCTGCAGCAACAGCATCAAGCGCTGAAACACCTGCAAGCCCAGCTGGAATTACTCAATCCTCAGCGCACGCTGGAACGCGGTTACGCCATCCTGAGCGATGGCAAAGGACGCGCGCTGCGTTCACCGGCACAACTGCAACCCGGCAGCTCAGTGCGTGTGCAACTGGCACAAGGCAGCGCACAACTGGGCATCGCCAGCGTACAGTCCAGCCTGGATGAACAATAGGACGTGCATCAAGCCATAAACACTTAGCAGATTTAAGCGGGAAAAACCCTGTATCACGCAGGGAATTAGCCGTCTCGGGCTGCAAGCTTGCGCGCAAACGCTTACAATGCTGACTTTCACCGTAGCTTAATCCCGTTTCACCGACGGAAACCTCAGTCAATTAAAGGACGCGACATGGAACATACCTTACCGGCATTGCCCTATGCACTGGACGCTCTGGCGCCACACATCTCTCAAGAAACACTGGAATTCCACTACGGTAAACATCACCAGACTTATGTCACCAATCTCAACAACCTGATCAAAGGTACAGAGTTTGAAACACTGACTCTGGAAGAGATCGTTAAAAAATCCTCCGGCGGCGTGTTCAATAATGCTGCTCAGATCTGGAACCATACTTTCTACTGGAACAGCCTGACACCAAACGGTGGCGGCGCGCCTGCAGGTGCGCTGGCTGATGCGATCAACGCCAAGTGGGGTTCTTTCGATGCATTCAAAGAAGCCTTCACTAAATCTGCTGTTGGTAACTTCGGTTCTTCCTGGACCTGGCTGGTTAAAAAAGCAGACGGCACACTGGATATCGTCAACACATCCAACGCAGCCACACCACTGACCACGACTGACACGCCTTTGCTGACTTGCGATCTGTGGGAACATGCTTACTACATCGACTACCGCAATGTACGTCCTAAATACATGGAAGCATTCTGGTCCTTAGTGAACTGGAATTTTGCCGCTGCCAATCTGGCTTAAGCAACACGCACACGCTGCGTCTGTGCCGGTCGGCTGACCGGTACACGTGAAAAAAACCTGCGATATCCAACATACGCAGGTTTTTTTTCATCTGTAGCAGCCATGCTTTATGCGAAGATGCAAAGCATCTTGATTGACTCCTCCCTACCTTTGAGCATGTCGAATTCTCCCTCTCTGTTATTGCGCTCGCTGCCTGGCATTTTTATCTTTATCTGGGCCTCCGGTTATGTCGTCGCCAAATATGGTCTGCCGTATGCAGAACCGCTGACCTTCCTGTGTCTGCGCTATCTGGGCGTGGTCGCCTTCATGCTGGCACTCGCGGTCGCGATGCGCGCTCCGTGGCCGCAGCGCAAAGACTGGGGCCCGATTGCAATTGCCGGCATCCTGATGCAGGCTGGTTATCTGGGTGGGATCTGGTGTGCAGTTAAACTAGGTATGCCTGCTGGCGTGGCGGCACTGATCGCGAATATCCAGCCCATCTTGACCGCTGTTGCGGGCCCGCTGATCGGTGAACGCATACGTGGCAAACAATGGCTGGGACTGGCCTTCGGCATAGCCGGTGTGGCACTGGTAGTTGCCAATAAAATTTCTGCGGTAGGGCTGTCGCTGTCCAGCGTCGCGCTGGCGGTGATGGCTTTACTGACGATGACCACGGGTACCCTGTACCAGAAAAAAGCCTGCCCCAGCTTTGATGTACGTACCGGTCAGGTGATACAGTTTGCTGCCTCGCTATTCATCACCCTGCCGTTTGCGCTGCTGCTGGAAACGCAGCACATACAGCCGACACCACAATTTTTTGCAGCGCTGGCCTGGTCAGTATTTGTGTTGTCGGGGGTAGGTATTTCTGTGCTGTTTATCATGATACGACATGGCGAAGCGACAAAAGTCACCAGCTATATGTACCTGGTCCCTGCTGTCACTGCAGTGATGGCCTGGTTGATGTTCGACGAAAAATTCACCCTGACTGCCGCCATCGGCATGGCCATCGCGCTGGCTGGTGTCGCACTGGTGGTACGCCCTGCACGCTGACAGACCAGCCAGTTGAGCTCGCATCAACCTGCACTTAGCCCGCCGAAGTGGCGGGCTAAGTGAATATCTCTACTCCTGCCAGCGCCGTGCAAGCGCTGCCAGCCAGATCATGCTGATACCTGCCACGACGCCCCACCACAAATCAGGGGTGACATACAGCGAGGAAATATCCAAACTCATCAGACTACGACTCGGCGTGATCATCACGGCGAGTTTGGGTACGTTTTCATTCGTGACCAACATAGGCGTCCATGAGGTCGGCAACAGACTGCCTGCCAGGCGGAATGCGCAATGCAGCACCTGCTCAGCCCACACCACGTTATTACCATAAGCACGAGCTATCTGATGGCAAGCGAGTGCGATCAGCAATGGCAGCAATAAGGCATGCAAACCCGCCCTTTGTTTAGCCAGTGCTGAATTCAATAGCAGCCAGCCAGCCGATGGCATTGCCCACAACAGATAGACAGGAAATGCCTGCAGCATGGAAAGCACAAAAACCATGTGTAAATCACTGTTCAAAAACTCTGTATAGCCAGAAGCGCCGGTCCACCAGTCAGCACCTGCCATGACCAACATATCTATCGCCTGCGTCAGCGCCAATGCGATCAGCGTGCATGCAGGAATCACCAGCAAACCAAACAGCAATTTTGCCATCACTGTCTGTACATCACTGACGGGCAGTGACTTCCACAGATAGCAGGATTTATTGGCTCGCTCATTACTCAGTGTTTGGGAAAAATAAATCCAGAGCACGACAAACAGCGCAAGAAGAAAAGCTGTCCCATTACCCTCGTAAAAGAAAAAAATCCATTCACGCCGGCTGTGCTGATAAGTGCCGGTACTAAAAAAAAAGTTTGCGGTTGCCATATGATTGGCGATATGTTTGAACGCTACGATGCAGCTCAGCCCTATGCTGATCGCCATCAAGACAGCCAGCAAACGGAATAGCATCTTTTTGTATTCCCAATATTCGCGCTTGATCAACCAGAATAAAGTATTCATCTCGTTCTCCTTATCCGCTTTTGAAACGCCGTAAGTGGGCGGCGCAGATCGTGAACATGCTTCCCACAACGACACTGATCCACAAGTTCTGGTTGATGAATTGTTTAATCAAATCCGGCTGTTGGTGTACATGGTGACTCATCACGCCTCTCAGGTAATTCTCCCAATCCCAACCGCCTTCAAACCAGAGCAGCTTGGCATTCAAAGAGCCGGGCAGCAAACTAAGATCAAGCGAAGTCAGAAAAGTCGCGACCGGCTTCAACCAGAATTCCGCATCAGGATAAGATAAATGCGTTTGTGTCACCACTACCAAGCCCAGTAAAGGAATCAAGATTGCAAACAGTCCTCCGAGTCGTGGAGTGAGCGCAGACCAGAGCATTAACCATCCACCGGTCAAACCACCCCATAATATGAAGACAGGAAAAGAAATCATCGATGATGAATAGAGAGTCATGCCAGATTCAAGAAAATCTGCGGTTGAAATTTCTAAGCTAAGTTGCTTCGAAAAATATGCGGCATGGAGCAATACGGAAACCAAGGTAGCGCATAAATTAGCGAGCAAAAAAAATAAAGGAATTACTGTAGTGCCAAAAAATAATTTAACGAAAACAGTTTGCATATCAGTCACGGGCAAGGATCGCCAAAACATCACATTTTTTTCTGTTCGCTCGGTGCCTAGTGTTAGTAAAAAATAGCGAAAGCAGAAAATAAACCCCGTTATCTCAAACAATAAACGCTGTGCGTATAACCAAGTCTGCAGAAGCGCATAAGCCACTAACTCTTCAGTCGTTTTATCTATACCTAACCGGGAAAGTACGCGTGATTGAATGTGTGTGGTAAGCAAATCCACATTCAACGCCCAGGCATTGAGCACGATACAAACCAGCAGCAACGTACCCAGCGTGACCAACAAGGCCCTGCGATACTCCCAGAATTCACGCTTCAATAACCACCAGCAGGCTTTCATGGCTGACCTCCCTGCATCAGTGCAACGTAAATATCACTCAGCGTAGCGCGGTGCAAAGTGCCGAGCTGTGCCAGTTCGGTAGTGGGCACGCTGTCAAACATCATGCGCTGCTGACCAAACAGACTACGCTCAGCAACTGGCTTAAGCAGGCGCGCCTGGGTGATACAGTCTGAATTCACCGTCACTTCAATAAAGCGTTCATGCAGGCTTTCCAGATCCTGTTGCAACACCAGCTGACCATCGCGGATCAGCATCACATCAGTCAGAATTTGCTCAATTTCCTCGACCTGATGGGTAGAAATGAGTATGGTTTTTTGCTGGTCAAAATACTCTTCCAGCAAATCCTGATAAAACTGCTTGCGGTACAGGATATCCAGACCCAGCGTAGGCTCGTCCAGCACCAGCAGTTTCGCATCGATAGCCATCACCAGAGCCAGATGCAGCTGGGCCACCATGCCTTTGGACATTTCACTGACCAACAACTCCGGTGCTAATTTTGTTTTTGCCAGATAGCGCTCTGCCTTATCGCGTTGAAAACGCGGGTGTACTCCTTCGACAAAACTGATGGCATTGCGCACGCTGAGCCAGCCCGGCAGGATCGCTACGTCGGCGATAAATGAGATTTCCTGCATCAGTTGATCGCGTTGGCGCCAGGGATCAAGGCCACTGACAGTCAGCTCCCCCTCACAGCGGGTCAGCCCGAGCAAGGCTTTTATCAGCGTGGTTTTGCCAGCACCGTTAGGGCCGATCAGACCAAGCACGCGGCCGCTGTCGATAGCAAAACTCATGCCTTTCAAGACGTGCTTGCGGCCGTATTGTTTGCGCAGATTTCTGACACTGATACAACTCGTCATGTTTATTCTCCCGTCTGATTGTCTGCATTTGCATCGGTCTGAGCTGTGTCAGGTGAGCGCAGTGTTGTTGTCGACGCCGCACTGTCTAACTCGTCCAGACTCAGTCCCAGGCGCTGTATGCGTTGTCGTATACGTGGCCATTCCTCGGACAAAAAGCGTTGTTTTTCACTTTGCAGCAGGCGTTGCTGCGCACCTTGCATGACATACATACCTAATCCCCTGCGTTTTTCCACCAGGCCAGCGTCCACCAGCTCCTGATAAGCTTTTGAAACCGTGATCGGATTAATCTGATAATCCGCTGCTATCTGTCTGACTGAAGGAAGGGCGTCCCCTTCTTTCAATAAGCCGTCCAGCATCATGGTCTGTACCCGCTCTCTCAATTGCCGGTAAATCGGTGTCTGGTCATTCCAGTCCGTTCCCATTTTTACTCCTTCATCCCCGGTTGCTGTTTGCGTAGGCAAAAGCGTTTGATGCAATAACAATAAGTCAGTGTTGTAGTTAACTATAACACCAAACATCACAAAGAGTTATTTTTTTATTTAATTCATTTTTCTAAGCTGCAATCGGACAAAAGCCCGCCTCCAGCCCGGGAGTTGGCGTCTGCCTGACGATGAACAGCAATTAAAATCGGTCATTGATTGCTTTCAGCAAATAATCTCGCGTTGTGTGGAATTCCTTTGCCTGACATGGAACTGCAACATGCAGTCTCTGTCTATCTCAGCCTGGTTCTGCCTATTCCTAGAAAACGCGGTTAAGTCCATGCGGTACCCCAGCGGTTTTCCTCTTGTCCTGAATAAATGAAAATGAACATGACACCAAAATTCCTTACCCTGAGCGTCGCGCTTGCCTGTTCACTGGTCAGCCTCAACCCGGCGACCGTGCATGCCGATACATCTGCCATTCCTCAAGTGAAGGCAGCTGATCTGACCCTGGAACAAGTTTTCCGTAGCAAGTCGTATGCAGGCCAGTCTGCGCGCCTGATCCACTTCAGCCATGACGCGCGCTATCTGGCTTATGTCTGGAATCCGTTTGGTGAAGTGGGTTCGGATTTGTATGTATATGACACACAAACCGGCGAGACTAAGCGCATCACTTCACCAGCCATCATGAAGGCTTACGATGCGCCGGAAGTCTGGGATAAGTTCGATAAAAAATTCCAGCAACGTGAAAAAGAAGAAGCAGAACGCCAGGCCAAAGCAGAAGCGCAGGCGGCCTATCTGCGTGGTGAAAAAGTTGATTTATTCCAATGGGAAAATGCCGCGCTGGAAGAGTTGAAAAAAGACCTGGCTGATAAAAAAGCCAAAGAAGCCGCTAGAAAAGCAGAGGCAGACGCTGAAGCAGCACAGGAAAAAGCCGCGGCCGGAAAAGCGGATGCCAAAGCCAGCAGCGACAAGAAAGACAATAAGGCCGACAGCGACAAAGCCAAAGAATTGTGGGAATTGCGCGATGAACTGAAGAAGAAAATCAACAAGAACAAACTCAAGGCGGGCGATTTGTATCCTGGCGTGGATCAATTGGTTTGGGCTAATAAGAAAAACGAATTGATTTTCCAATACCGCGGTGATCTGTTCCGTCTGCAGGCCAGCTCAGGCAAAATCGAACGCCTGACCCAGACTGATAAAGCCGAACGCATCGTCGCTTATCAGGCCAATGACAAGGGCTATATCTACATGGATGACAAGCGCCTGTACAGCGCCAGCTTTGATTCCGGCGCAATCCGCCAGTTAAACCGTGAACTGATCCATCCGGATGACGCCGATAAAAAATACAGTATCTTCGATACCGTATTAAGTGAAGATAAAACCTGGATGGCGATCCGCGGATACGCGAACGAAGTAAATCCCGAGACTGACAAACCGTATCCAAATTCGGAACGTCAGGTTGAAATCATGAATTACAGCGAACGCTTTGCAACCGCAAAAAAAGTACCGCGCGAAGTATCAGATGACAAGCGCAAAGTATCTGCCACTGCCTTGTATATCCGCCGAGTGTCAGATGCCAATACCCGTCAGCCAGAACCAGTGTTCACCAATAAGGGGGGCGATGTCTGGTTTGAAATGAGTAAAGTCAGCTGGGCCAAAGATGGCAGCCGCTACACCTTTTCGACCTGGGAACGTGAAAAAGATGTGCTCCGCATTTATGTCGGCAAGGCAGACGAAACTGCAAAGCCGAAAGTTGTATTCGAACGTCGTGGCAATGTCGGTCATGAAGTGGTCAACGTCATCGATCCACAATTCACACCGGATAGCAAACAACTGATCGCGATCCTGGATGAACAAGGCTATCGTCAGCCCTACCTGATCAATACTGACAACGGTAGTGCAAAAGCCATCCTGAAAGGCGATTTTGAAGCGCACAATATTCTCGGTTTCACGCCAGACAGTAAGTCCATGTTTGTGTTGGCAAATAAAGGGGATTTCGCGGCGATGAATGTATTCAAAGCCGATCTGGCCAGTGGCGACATGAAGGCACTCGGACAGCAGGGTGACTTCCATCGCGCCAGCGATGCGGCCGAAAATGGTGAGAAGATCGCCAGCGTAGCGGGTCAGTGGTCCAGCCGCCCTGAACTGAAAGTGATTGATGTGAAATCCAGCAAGGTGCAGACCCTGACGCAGAGCCATGACAAGCAATGGGATGCGATTGCGGTACTGCGTCCGGAACGCTTCAGCTTCACCAACCGTCACGGCGATGCGATCCAGGCTTATGTGTTCAAACCAGCTGGCTGGCAAGCAGCGGATCAGCGTCCTGCCGTGGTGTACACCTACGGCGGCCCGCTGAATGACCGTCACATTGTTGAGACAGACAGTTTCCAGCCTACCGCCTATATGTTTGGTATGTATATGGCCGCCAAACACGGCTATGTGACGGTGGCCGTTGATCCGCGTGGCCATTCCAACTATGGCCGCAAATTCAGCGATGCCAACTGGGAACAGGTGGGCAAACCACAAACAGAAGATCTGGAAGATCTGGCGAAGTACATGCAGCAAAATCTGGGCGTCAATGGCCAGCGTATCGGTTTGACGGGCTGGAGCTTTGGTGGCTTCCAGACGCAATACACACTGTACACCAGTCCGGATACATTTGCGGCGGGTATCGCCGGTGCCGGTCCGACTGAGTGGGAAAACTATAACAGCTGGTATAGCGGCCGCACTATCGGTAAGACTGAGCGCAGCAAACCAAATCTGCGCAAGTATTCTTTATTGCCGCTGACGGCAGGCCTGAAAAAACCGCTGATGCTGGTGCATGGTATGCAAGACCCCAATGTGCTGTATCAGGACACAGTGAATGTGTATCGCGCTTTGCTGGAAAACGGCAAAGAACAGTTAGTCGATCTGTTCCTCGATCCGGATGGCGAACATGGCATGGGTGGTGCGGTCAAGGCCAAAGCATGGCATAAGAAATACGAAAGCTTCTTCCTGCAACATTTGGGAACTGCAGCGACGCCAGCGAAATAAGCCGCGTTTCAGTAACATTGACGCGTTAGCATAAGCCCTGCCGCCATCCGCGGCGGGGCTTTTTGTTACGCATCTCTGCATGTCGGCATTTCCGGCTGATTTTTACCGTAGCCTGAGGCCTGAGCTTACTCCACAATGACGCCTGCCTCCGTGAAAACAAATTCAGTCAGGCAATTTAAAGCGTAACAGGCCCTTATCATGAAAACACCATTTACCCAGTATCTGTACTCCGTTCTGCGCCAGCTCAGCCAGGAATTCCGGCAATTCGCTACCCGCGGCGCACAAGCCTCTCTGCGTACCCCCTTGCCCCGCATCGCGCTGGTGCTGATGGCTATCCTGGTACTGCTGAGTCTGATACCTTTCATCCTTGCGCTGTTTATTGCTTTCTTTGTGTTCCGCGTATTTCTGGGACTGCTCAGTCAGGCGCAACGCAAGCCAGCAAACGCGAACAGTTATGGCTCAGCAGAGCCAGCTCGGGAGCCTGGAACTGTGCGCTATTTGCCGCGACAAGATCAGTAAGCATTGAAAACCCTTAAAGGCAGCAAGAATTAATTTCCACACAGAAATTAATTCTTGCTTTTTACTGCTCAGCCTCTAAGATGAACTTGCAACGCCGCTTAACATTATTTTGCAATGTGGTGTGCGTTAAAGGAGTGGCATCATGGACGGGCTGAGCATGTTCAAAATGATTGCTGACCAGGCCAGACAAGGTCAGCTGGTCTTCCCCACACATTTGGAACAAACGCTGAAACTGAAGCAGATGCTGGATGATCCGGATTGCCATGCAGAGACAGCCAGCAAACTGATCAGTACCGATCCGCTACTCTCAGCGCGCATCGTGGCGGTCGCTAACTCGTCTGCGTATAACCGTTCCGGGAATAGCGTCAGCAACATCCGTAACGCCGTCAGCCGCCTGGGCTTTAGTCAAACCAAAATCCTGGTCACTGCATTGATAGTGCGACAGTTAAACCAGCAATTGCGCGATCCGCTTCTGATTAGCAAGGCGCGTCAGTTATGGGAGCATACGGCGCATGTCGCGGCGCTGGCTCAGGTGATTGCCAAACATATCACCCACGTCGATCCTGATACTGCATTGTTTGCCGGTCTGATCCATGAGGTTGGCGGCTTTTATATGATTTCTTGTGCCGAACAGTATCCAGGCATACTCGACAGTGATAATGAAGCCTGGAGTGAATATGGAGAAAAGCTGATCGGTCGCGGTGTCCTGCAGCAGCTGGAGATTCCGCGACATGTGATCGATGCGGTCGAATTCATGTGGAAGGGTTTAGCCGCCTATCCCCCAGAAAGCCTGGGCGACACCCTGATACTGGCGAACGATATTGCGCCCGTTCCTTCGCCACTGCATCAACATCTGAGCCCGGCAATGCAGCAACAGACTGCACACCTTAATTTTGAAATCGAAGAATCGACTTTACAGGAAATTTTGCGGGAAAGAGACGAGGAGATACATTCGCTGAGTCATGCGCTGCTCGCCTAGAGCGGCAGCGCAGGACGACAAAACGATCAGATCACGATGCGCCAGTTCTTACGCGCCATCGCATGGGTCAGTACGGCAAACACAGCAGTAAACGCAATAGCAAATGCAGCAGAACTCCAGGCTTCGCCGATCAGCGCAGGCAGATATGGTGCAAACCCGTGCAGATAAATCCAGTCGCCGGCACCGGTGTATGCCAGCAGGCAGGTAGCGATCCAGGAACCCGCATAAGCGGCAATCGCATTAATGCCGAAGCTGCGGCCTATGGCAGGATATCCGCGCACATCAATCAGCTGATGCACCAGCAATAGTAAGGCGGTCGCCCAGCCACTGGTCCATAACACAAAGGACGCGGTCCACATTTGCTTATTCCAGGGAAGTTCCAGGCCACTGATCAGACCCGCCAGCAAGCAGGCCAGCGCCAGCCATACCAGCTGCTTAGTTTGGCGATTGCGTAACAAGCTGCCAGCCTGAATCCCAAACAGCACACTGCTCAATGCGCCCAGCGTGGACAATATGCCTTCCGGCTCCTGTGCCATCTGGGTCAGCGCATCATACTGATACGCCAGAGGTCCCAGCAATACGCTGTCAATACGGTCCGACAGATTCGCATGTGGCAACAAAGAGCCACCACTCAGCAACAGCAAACTGTGTAGCGCCATCAGCGCCAGCAAAGCGATCCAGCGACTGCTTTGGGTACGCAGATACAGCATGATGAAGGCTGCCAGCACAAAGACAATGCCTATGCGTTGCAATACCCCCATCAGCCGGAATGCCCGCCCATCAATGGTCAGGCAGGCAAACACATGCAAGGCGACACCCAGCAGTATCATGCGCAGCCCGCGGCGCAAGGCCTGACTGCGCAAAACTTCAGGCATGACGCCCTTAGCCAGTTGCGGCGCGAATGCCAGCTCCAGTGACAGGCCGACGATGAACAGAAAAAACGGGAAAATCAGGTCAGCCGGTGTACAGCCATTCCACTGCGCATGCTCCAGCCAGGGCAAGACATGATTCCAGTCACCCGCATTATTCACCAGCAGCATCCCGGCGACGGTCCAGCCGCGCAGTGCATCGATAGAAGAATAGCGTACAGATTGTTGCGTCATTTGGGTTCACATCCTTAATTTCACAGGCAGACCACTTAGGATCAGGCCACTGGCATCACAGGCAGCACGCGAGGCCTGCCAATTACGTTTCAGGGGAATAGAGTAAAACGAAAATACAAGAGCAAAAAACGGATAACGGCAGCTAATACCAGTTACTGTTTTCAGCCAGATTTTCGCAGCTTAGCAACACGCGGCAGGAGACCACTAAAAAACCGGCAGTGCGCTCAATAACGCATTAATTCAAGGCACTGACAACAATTCGGGATCAGTATCAAGAGATGCGGAATATTCTACTGGCACTTAAGTGGCATTGCAAATATAAAACCAGTTGACCAGTCCAGCACTGACTAGTATGTTCTGCACTCTAGCCCTCATCCCACGCTCACAGAGATGAGCGGAGCAGCAGGCATGACGCCGGGCAGCGTGAGTTCCGATTATTTTTAGAGACAGCTCCATGACAACAACAGCAGAGACAAAATCTATCCATCCCATGCGCTGGGTACCCACGCTTTATCTGGCAGAGGGCCTGCCCTACTACGCGGTGGCGCTGGTCGCTGGCCTGATGTATAAAAGTCTGGGCGTACCGAATGACCAGATTGCACGCTGGACTGGCCTGATCGGCTTTGCCTGGGTCTTTAAATGTTTATGGAGTCCCTTCCTGGAAGCCGCCAGCAGTAAGAAGCTGATCGTGGTGCTGTTTCAATGCCTGGGTGGCGTCAGTCTGGTGCTGGTGGCCTTATCGCTGCAGTTACCTATGTGTTTCGCGGTCAGTATCGCCTTGCTGGCGATCGTCGCAATCGCCTCTGCCACCCATGATATTGCGGCTGACGGGCTATATATTTCAACTCTGAGCCACAAGCAACAGGCCGCCTACGCAGGCTGGCAAGGCGCTTTTTTCAATGCGGCCAAATTCATCTCACTCGGTGGCCTGGTGATATTGGCAGGTCATCTGGAAAAGCAAATGAGCGCGCATAATGCCTGGATGATTATCTTTGGCATACTCGGCGTGATGCTGATTGCACTCGGGATTTATCACAGCTGGGCCTTGCCAGGCACGCGCAATGTACAAACTGGCGAATCCATGCAAACCGTATTCAGCACGCTGGTGGATGTGATCATCGATTTTTTCAAAAAGCCAGGCATCTGGCTGGCCATCACTTTCATTATTCTGTTCCGTGCCGGTGAAGGTCAGATACAAACCATAGGCCCGCTATTCCTGCGCGATAGCAAGGAGCTGGGCGGACTGGGACTGACTACCGATCAGGTCGGTCTGGTCTATGGCAGCGCGGGTACCATCGCGTTTTTGGCGGGCAGCATATTGGGTGGCTACTTCACATCCTGGCTGGGCTTGCGTCGTGCGCTGCCGTGGCTGATCATCGCCATGAATGTGCCGAATCTGGTATTTTTCTTTTTGAGTTCGCAAATGCCGGACAATATGGCGGTGATCGCCACTGCCCTGAGTTTCGAAATGTTTGGTTATGGTTTTGGCTTTGTCGGCCTGATCCTGTTCATCATGCAGGTCGTCGCAGTCGGTAAATACCAGACTGCGCATTACGCCCTGGGGACCGGCGTGATGCAGCTGGGTGCGGTGTTTTTCAAGATGATCAGCGGCGACATACAAATGGCGCTGGGCTATAAGAACTTCTTTATCTGGGTACTGATCTCAGCCATCCCGGTCCTGATACTGACCCGCTTTGTACGCATTCCTGAGCAGGACAAAGAACAGCCAGCGGCACCTGCCGTGGCTGAACAAGCCACCGCATAAGCCGGCATTTCCTCCTACCCTGCTCAGCCTGCTAACACAGGCTGAGCAGGGTTCTGGCAACGCGCCATTCAGATCCGCAATTGCCAGCCGCGTTTATCCAGCTGCGCCACGATTACAAATAACAGCGTCATATATCCCTGCGTGATCAGCATGGCCACTTCGCCTTGCAGGCACCACTGCGGCCACCCGCCCCCCAGAGCACGCAACAAATGGAAGCCCAAGTAAGGCAATAAATACAGCAATAGCGAATGCCGCGCTGCAGGCAGAAGCAAAGCAACAGGACGGGCCAGCCAGTCGAGCTTGATGGCGCGCTCCAGACCCAGATAAGCCAACCAACAAGCTGCAACCGATATCCAGCCCCAGGATGGCGTGGCATGGATTTTAGAAACTGGGAAATAGTGACAGGTGATAATCACCATCAAAACAAGCGCGATTGCCTGCAACGCCAATGCACCTGGTGTACGCGCAGTCGCAGCTGCAGGCAAGCGTATCAGCCAGGCTGCGCTGGCCGCGCCCATCAACACGATCTGGGTATGCGTGAGCAGGTTCGCCTGTTCCAGCACGGCAGATCCAAGCGGCAGCCAGCTTGTGAGCATCGCCCATAGCACACTGCAAATAAGCGCCAACAGCGCCAGATAAAGGCCACGCCGGCTCAGCCAGATCAGCGCCAGATTCGCGAGCCACGCAGCCCAGCCTATCAGTCCGAGTATGCCCCACCATTGTGGCCGTAAGATCGTGCTGCCGCCCTGCCCCACATAGCTGGCACACAATAGCAGCAACAGTAAAACAGCCACGCTACGCATGAGCACAAGCGGTCTGCCACTCAGCGCAGGCCAGTCCAGCCAGATACCCGCAATCGCCAGATACAACAAGACATTCCACAGATGGATGGGCAGCCACATCTGAGCTGCGTCGTAGCCACTGTCGGCATTGACCATCAAAACGCCGAGCAGCACCAGCACCGCAGAACGTCGCGTGGTCTGGACTGTGCGCTGCCAGCGCGAGCTTTTCGCTGCGCTGACTGACTGGCTCAGGTAGGCCGACATACCGACGATATACAAAAAAGCCGGGAACACCAGATCCGCTAAAGTCATATATCCGGCGTCTGCTGCAGCATGCTGCATCCAGCCCGGTATGCCAGTCACGCCGGCCAGATCATTGACCACTATCATGAGCACGATAGTCAGTGCGCGAAATACGTCAACCGTCTGCTGACGCTGCATAGCTAACTGCGCCATCAGCAGGCTGGCTGCACTGACTGAACCGGCACGGCTGACAGGCTGCGCTGTACAGCCTGTCCATCTGCATCAAACAAATGGCAATGCGCGAGATTCAGACTGACCTGTACGCTCTGGCCCGGTGTGGGTAAGGCTGCAGCCGCGGATACGCGCATCGCAAACATACCGTCCTGGCCGGCAGCGGACAGATATAAGACATTGCTGTCCCCCAGCTGCTCAACAAAGCCCAGTTGCAGTGTGAAACTGGCACTGTATCCTTCCGTTGCGGCGGATTGTGTGCTGCTTAGCTGCCAGTGCTCGGCGCGTACGCCCAGCGTCCACGGTGCTCCCGGCTGCAGCTGCGCTGGCAGCAGTGCGGTGCTAGTCACTGGTATAGAAAAATCCGCCAGTCCGGGCAAACTCAGGCGCAAAGCAGCTGGCTGCACTTCCAGCAAACGCAGCTGGAAGAAATTCATTTTGGGCGAGCCCAAAAAGCCCGCCACAAACTGCGTGGCGGGCTGATGATACAACTCCATAGGCGTACCAACCTGAGCGATACCGCCCGCATGAAAGACTGCAATGCGCTGTCCCAGCGTCATGGCCTCAACCTGATCATGCGTCACATAGATCATGGTCGACTGTAATTCCTGATGCAAACGGCTCAGCTCTATGCGGGTCTGCACCCGCAGACTCGCGTCCAGATTCGACAAAGGCTCGTCCAGCAAAAACAATTGAGGCTGACGCACGATGGCACGCCCTATCGCCACCCGCTGCCGCTGACCACCCGATAAGTCTTTAGGTTTGCGATCTAACAGATGGCTGATCTGTAGTTTTTCAGCCGCCTGCGCTACCGCCTTGCGTATCTCCGCTTTCGGCATACGTGTGAGGCTCAAGGCAAAGGCCATGTTTTCAAACACCGTCATATGCGGATACAGTGCATAAGACTGAAACACCATCGCCAGGCCACGCTGCGCCGGTGGTGTTTCATTGGCACGCACACCGGCGATCTGTAATTCGCCATCTGTGATCTCTTCCAGCCCAGCGATCATACGCAGCAAGGTCGATTTACCGCAACCCGAAGGGCCGACAAAGACCATGAATTCGCCGTCGCGGATATGCAGATTGATATCCTGCAGTACCATCTGCGATCCATAGGATTTACGAACTTGGTGCAAGCTGACTTCCGCCATCGCTGTCTCTGCCTCTGCCTTAATGTGCTTATCTGAATATTGGTATTGCTTTATCCGCTGCGCTGGGCTTCGGATTTACTGAAATCCGCTCACAGGAATTTTTCCTTCCGCCCGCACTTCACCCGCCAGCCAGGCGCGTGCTGCGTCAACTGCCGGTGCGGCAAAGCCGTAAGTCAGCAAAGCCGGTGCATCGATATCGAGCATCTGGAAAGGATTCCACAGCACCAGATGCAGGTCTGGTTTCCAGCTATCCCTGACTTGCTGGCTGTAGCGTATGCGTACCGTTGAGGCCAGAATCACATAGCGCCCATCCTGTGGCAAATCATCCCAGCGGAAGCTATCCGCATTGTCAAAGGTCACTGTATCAACGTCGTACAGACTGCTTAACATGGCCGTGACTTTTTCTGCCGGTATGCCCGCTTCCGACACGCCATCGCTGACCACATCGGCACTGATGACCAGACGCACCTTGCTGCCTTTGGCTGGTGCGACCGGATTGCCGCAAGCGGTGAGTCCGCGTTTCCAGGCAGACGACATCAAAATACGGTCAGCCAGTTCAGTCTGATACGCGCTTTGCTGGCAAGGGTAAGCCTTCGTCAGCTGACGTACCCGCGCCAGCCTTTGTTCTATCTCTGCCGCTGTAATCTGGCCGCTCGCAATGACCTGCGTCAGTGCTTCCAGGGTTTCCAGCTGAGTTTCTGTGGTGCCCAGTGCCATCACCAGATCCGCACCAGCCAGCAAGGCTTTGACTGCCGCCTTGCCGACACCATAGCGTCCTGCAATCGCATGCATATCCATGCCATCGGTAATCACCACACCCTGGTAATTCCATTGCTTCCGCAGCAGCCCGGTCAAAATAGCTTCTGACATGGTGGCCGGATTGTCGGCGTCCAGCGCCGGATACACGATGTGTGCTGTCATCATGGCAGGTGCCTCGCGACTGACGGCGATTTGGAATGGCGCCAGCTCCAGTGCCTGCAATTCTTCCAGTGTTTTATCGACGGTAGGTAAGTCGCGATGGGAATCGACATTGGTGTCGCCATGTCCCGGGAAATGTTTGACGCAGCACGCCACACCTTCCGACAAACTGCCATCCATCCAGGCCAGAGCCAGCTCCGCCGCGCGGCCTGGATCGGAACCAAAGGAGCGCTCGGAAATGACGGGATTGTCCACGTTATTATTCAGGTCCAAGACTGGTGCAAAATTCCAGTTAAAACCCAGTGCCTTGACGCCGCGAGCCACCGCAGCACCTACTTGATAACACAAGTCTTTGTCACCACTCGCACCCAGCGACATCGCAGCAGGCGGTTGCGGCACCCAGGTCGAACGCACCACAGCGCCACCTTCCTGATCCAGTGCGATCAATGCTTCCGGCCCCATCACTGCACGCAGATCGGCCGTCATTTTTTTCAATTGCAGTTCATCTGTCATATTGCCGCGGAACAGACAGATAGCGCGGATATGGTGCTGCTTCAGGAAAGCGGCGGCCGCCTCATCCAGCTGGGTGCCCGGCATGCGTATCATGACCAGCTGACCAGCCAGGCGACGTGCTTCTTCGATACTCATTACTAATGGGGTTTCTTGCGTCATTTCACTGCTCCATCCATGCCGCGCATAAAAAAGCGCTGGGTAAATAAAAAGGCCACCAATATCGGTGCGACCGTCAAAATGGTTCCTGCTGCTATCACCCTGGTGCTGCTGCCATACGTGCCGCGTAAATACAGCACGCCGGCCGACAAGGGGAAATCTTCTGGCTTGGCTATCACGATGGATGGCCAGATATATTCATTCCAGGCTTCAACCGCAGTCAGTATGCCGACCGTCGCCAGCCAGGGCGCGATCAATGGCAATACGATGCGGAAAAACACAGTCCATTCGCTGGCGCCATCCACCCGTGCCGCATCGAGCAAATCCTGCGGCACTTCATCGAAGGCTTGCTTGAGTAACAGGATAGACACGGCGGTGACCAGATTTGGCAAGACCACAGCGGTATAAGTATCGACCAGCCCGAGCCGGGTCATGCTGATGAAGTTGACCAGAAAATTCACTTCAGAAGGCAGCACCATGGTCAGCAAAACCACGCCGATAATCAGGCGACGACCACGGAATTGCATGCGCGACAGTGGATACGCCGCCATAGAGCAAATAACTAACTTACCGGCCACGGTAAGCAAGGTAATCAGGATGGAGTTTTTGTAAAACGCCAGTATCGGTATGACCCGGAATACTTCGGCAAAATTATCCAGCGCCACGCCTTGCGGCCAGAATACCGGCGGAAACGCAAAGGTATTGCCCTTGGTCGACAGAGCCACCACCAGCGTCCACCAAAACGGAAAAACACAAATCACTGTTATCAGGATCAGCAACAGATAATGCAGCAAGGACCGCAGCAAGCGCTGCAGCAGATGGAGTCGTGCATTCGAAAAAAGAGCGTGCTTCATGTGCGCTGCCTCGGTCTCAGGTATTGCAAACACACAGCGGCAATTCCGATGCAGCTGAGCGACACCACAAAACTGGCAGCCAGACCACGCGGCAGTTTCAAATGCTTGAGTCCCTGGTCATACGCATAGTAAAGCGCGGTAAAGGTGGAGTTCATCGGCCCGCCCTGAGTCAGCACATCGACCTCCTGATATGCCTTCAGTGCAGCCAGCACACACATGATGCTGCAGATCATGACGGTAGGCAGCAACATAGGAAAAGTAATGCGCCAGAAACGCTGCCAGCGGTTCGCACCATCAAGCAAGGCGGCTTCCTCGACTTCTGCCGGCAGTGATTGCAAGGCCGCCAGATACATCACCATATACCAGCCCAGACCACGCCAGAACGATACAAACATCACGCACAGTAAAGCCAGCGTGTCATCTGACAACCAGCCCAAAGGTGCGGCAATCAGATGCGCACGCAGCAAGACGTAGTTGAGTGCGCCCTGCTCATGAAACATAAAGCCCCACATGATGCCGACCACTGATACGGTAGTCACAACCGGTACATAAAACGCGGCGCGGAACCAGCGTATCGCAGGTAAGCGATTGTTCACCAGCACCGCCAACAAGATGGCGGCAAGCTGGGTGCAAGGCACGACCAGCAAAAACACAAAGGAATTGCGCAAGCCAGTCAGGAACATTTCATTGTTGAATAGCGCGACATAATTATCCAGGCCCACCCAATGGGTTTCGCGCATCAGGCTGAAATCGGTGAAACTCAGATACGAGCCATACAGCACGGGCCAGAATGAAAAAGCCGCCAGCAACAGCAGCGCCGGTGTCACGAATAACCAGGCTAACAAGCGTTGTGAGCTCATGGGTGTGCGCGCCTCTGCAGTTTGCGGTTCCAGATCACCACCGCTTCATCCAGCGCTTTCTGAATATCACGTTTACCAGTCACCCCGGCCTCCACTGCTTTCACCAGAAAACGGCGTAACTCATCGTAATCATCAATACCAGCCACATACAGACTGCGTGCTGAATTCATGGAATTCGCCGCCACATTCAGCGCCTGCTCAGCGGCCCCGGTGTGTTCAGGCAGAAGACGGAAATACGGATGCGCCAGAGCCTGTTTGGTGGTCGGCATCACGCCCGCCATTTTGGCAAAGGCGAGCTGATTATTTTCACCGGTCAGAAACCGTGCGAACTCTGCAATCGCCGGTAATTCGGATTTTTTGACGCCCTTAGGTATCGCAAAATGGAACATCCAGCCGCCATCATTGATGCCGGTTGGTCCTGCAGGCACAGGAAAAATACCGGTCTGCGCATAGATCTCGGGCGCATCGGTCTGTATGCGGCGGATCGCGGTCGGTGCACTCACCATCAGCCCCAGCCGTCCGCCCAGATAGGCATCAACCACGGCTGGAAAATTATCTTCTGCGAACAGCTTATCTTTGAGCAGGCCACCCGCTCTGTAAGTCGCCGCAAGTTTGCGTATCAGGCTCACATGCGCAGGCGAATTGAAGACCGCCTTGCCATCGCTGACCAGCGCTAAGCCCTGCTGCATCAGAAAGCCATCTATCTTTCCCAAGGCCGGTGCATAGCCAGGCTTGCCGGTACGTGCAGAAATCATCACTGCCAAGGCCAGCAACTGATCCATATTTTCTGGCGCTTTGACATGTCCTGTTGCGGCCAGGATGCTGCGGTTATAGGCAATCACATTCACATTACTGTAATGCGGGAAGCCATACACTTTGCCATTGAAACGTAAATCAGCCAGTGCGGCATCGGTATAGTCGGGTGCCTTACCCGGCACTGCCAGCCACTGATCCACAGGTTCTAATAAGCCATCGCGCGCCATTTCTTCGGCCCAGGGCACACTCAGATTGACCAACGCTGGTGGTCTTCCGGCCGCAATCGCAGTGATCAGTTTCAGCTGCAATACATCCCAGGGAAAATCCACCCACTCAATTTTGACGCCAGGGTGCTTAGCCTCGTACTGGCGTACCAACTCCTGAAAATAAGGAATGAATTTAGGCTTCAGGCTCATGGTCCAGAATTCGATTTTCTGGGCAGCCAAAACAGGGCCAGGCAATGCCAGCATCAAGCCAGCCAGCATGAGCATTGAGAACATACCGACCGGGAGCCGGGATCGACAGCCTATGCGACAGGCACACTGCCACCAGCTGTTTAAAAATCGCATATGTTTCATTTTCCTGTCACGACTTTCTAAATCCCGGACGGCGTTGAAGATGTCTCTGTTTTTTTCTGGAATAGCGCAATTCTCGCTGCGCTCAGGCGCTGTAGTCCTGAACGCAGTAAAGCAAGAAGCGCAAGCAAGTATCGCGGTGCTGCTGTTTAGTTAGTCTTAGTGACTTTGCTTAAATGGCGTGGCTGATCTGGATTGAGTCCACGTGCTACCGACAAATGCGCAGCCATGACATAGAAAGCCTGAATCGCAACGATAGGGTCCAGATCTGGCGTAGCCGCAGTCGGCAGGGTCAGATTGCGTTCTGCCACATTGTCAGGAGCTGCCAGTAAGACGTTGGCACCGCGTCCGCGCATTTCTTCCGCCAGACGGATCAGGCCTTCCTGCGCCGCACCGCGAGTTGCGAAAATCAGCAAAGGATAGCCATCATGTATCAAGGCCATAGGGCCATGCTTGATTTCAGCGCCGCTGAAGGCTTCAGCCTGTATCACTGAGGTTTCTTTGAACTTCAAGGCAGATTCCAGCGCTACCGGAAAACTGATACCACGTCCCACCACCATGATGCGTTGAGCCGGTGTCAGTACATCCAGTGCAGCCGACCAGTCGAGCTGGGTCGCAGCATGCAAGGCTTCCGGCAGGGCATCGATCGCGCTCAGAAAATCTGCATCATTCTGCCAGTGGCCAGCCAGACGGGCTCCAGCTACCAGGGAAGTGATAAAACTCTTAGTCGCCGCTACGCTGAGTTCCGGACCAGCATGCAAAGGCATAGTCCATTCAGCCGCCTGCGCCAATGGCGATGCAGCATCATTCACCAGCGCTACCGTGGTGGCGCCACCCTGGCGGAAATACGAAATTGGCTCCACCACATCCGGGCTTTGGCCTGACTGAGAAATCGCGATTGCGAGCGTATCTTTGGTATGCAGCGGTGCTTTATTCAGCGTCACCAGCGACATAGGCAGCGAGGTCACCAGACGGCCCAGACGCGCCATGATCAGGTAAGCCGCATAGTTAGCGGCATGATCGGAACTGCCGCGCGCCACCGTCAGCACGGAGGCTGGTGGATGCGCACGCAGATGTGCGCCCAGATCGGCATAAGCCTGGCGTTCCTGAGTGAGTTGGTAAGCTACGCGTTCGGATGAAGCACAGGCTTCTTTAAGCATCTGAGAGGTCAATCTTTTCTCCTTCTACATACACGGCAATAAGGTTGAGGCTGGCATCCAGCACAACCAGGTCGGCGAACGCGCCCGCACGCAGGCGGCCACGTTCAGATAAACCGAGATAATCAGCGGCGTAAGTAGAAACCCGTCGGGAAGCATCTTCCAGCGTGAGTCCGATACTGACCAGATTGCGTAAAGCCTGATCCATCGTCAGGGTGCTGCCAGCCAGCGTGCCATCTTCCAGACGCACACCACCCAGACATTTATGCACCACCTGACGACCCAGCATGTATTGCCCGTCCGGCATACCGGATGCTGCTGTCGAATCGGTTACACAATACAAATGCGGAATTGCCCGCAGCGCTGCCTTGATCGCCCCCGGATGTACATGGAGCAGATCAGGAATAATTTCTGAAAATTCAGCATGGGCGAGCGCAGCGCCAACCATGCCGGGAGCGCGATGATCGAGTCGCGACATCGCGTTATACAAATGGGTAAATCCTTTGGCACCGTTTTCCAATGCAGCCACACCATCTTCATAGCTACCCAGGGTGTGACCGATCTGCACCTGCATGCCCATTGCGGTCAGCTCGCGCACCAGTTGCAGATGTCCATCCATTTCGGGCGCAACCGTGATCAGACGTATCGGTGCGATCGCATGCAAATGCTGGACTTGTTGTAAGGAGCCGATGCCAGCGAAATCCGGTTGCGCACCCAGCTTACCCGGATTGATATACGGGCCTTCCAGATGCACACCCAATACCCGCGCTGAGTTGGCAGGACGCGCATCCACCAGTGGACGAATCGCGTGTAAGGCCGCTTCAATATCCGCCTGTGGCGCGGTCATAGTAGTTGCCAGCAGACTGGTGGTGCCATGCCTGGCATGTTGACGCGCAATCACGGAAACCGCGTCTCCCGCTTCCATCGTGTCTTTACCACCGGCACCGTGTACATGCAGATCAACGAAACCCGGCAGGATATAGGGCAATTCGCCCTCTCCAGTATTTTCACTGGCGTGTATCGCGGCGATCTTTTCGCTGAATTCTATGTGCCCCTGCACCCAGCCTTCCGGCGTCAGGATTTTCCCTTGCAAGCCTTGATGCAAACTCATCTGAACAACTCCGCAACGAAGTCATAGTAATCGCTGCGGCAGTACGAATGCGATAACTCTATCGCCGTACCATTTGGCAGATACCCGACACGGGTAATGAATAGCATTGCCGCGCCTTGCTTGATGTCTGCCAGCCGGGCCTGCTCTGCCGTCGCGTTCACCGCGCGGATATGCTGCAGCGCGCGCGTCGGTGCCACATTATGCGATTCCAGATAGCCGTACAAACTGTCGGTCACCAGCTTAGGATTAGGCATGTACATGGCGGGGATGGTGGTGCTCTCAATTGCCATCACCACATTGTCTGCAGTGCGCAAACGTTTAAGGCGCGACACCACCGTATTCGGCGACAAGCCTAAGGATAAAATCTCTTCCGGCGAGGCGACCCCGGTATCACGTAAAATCCAGCGCGAACCAGGCACAAAGCCACGCTGGCGCAATTCTTCACTGAAGTTAGTCAGACGCGACAAAGGCTGCTCCAGCTTAGGCGTGATATAGGTGCCGGAACCATGTTTGCGCGTCAGCAAACCACGCTCGCACAGCATGTCTATGGCCTTACGTGCCGTCACCCGGGATATCTCCAGTGTTTCGGATAGCATGCGCTCAGAGGGCAAGGCTTCATCCGGCTGCCATAAACCACTATGTATGCCATTAGCCAGTTTATTGGCCAGCTGCAGATAAAGCGGTGTGGAGCTCTCGCTATCTGGTTTGAAATCAATTATGTGTGACAACATCTGTGCCTCCCCTGTTTTACTTTTCGTTTTTATGCGTTTTTATGCGTTCTTGTGCATGGTGTGCGTGGTGTGTTGGAGGTGGCGCTTAATCAGCAGCATCGCGCCATGCGCGGATCCTCCCACCGGTGCCTGTATTCTATGTTGTAAAGGCTGAGGAATGTACGGCAGTATCATTTCCGCCAAACCGCCGCTCAATGCGACTGGTAAACTCTGTTGCGGGTCGAGTGCCAAGGCCATTTGTTGCACATCTCGCCCAGCCTGCAACATCATTTCTCTGGCTACCAGACTGCCCGCCGCATGTCGTATCACGACCGGAGCCAGCGTGGCATAACGGGTTTGATTGGCGGCCGCCAGCCAGCCGAACATCGCTGCCTGATCGGTGCCCAGATGCTCAAATAACTCTGCCGAAAAAGCATCTGCAGGCAAACGTCCATCCATCACGCGCTGCGCGTAATTGACGGCCTGAAAGCCCAGCCATGCGCCACTGGCTTCATCGCCCACTGGAAAGCCCCAGCCGCCGACTTCGCGCCGCTTTCCATCTTGCATTAACATCTCACCCACACTGCCGGTACCCAATGCAATCACGACACCTGCTGCGCCACCATGCGCACCCAGTAAGGTGGTGTAGGCATCGGTCTCGACCACGATGCGGGCAAAGCCTGGGTTCAGTGCGATAAATTCCTGTGCCCAGTGCACATTGTTGACACCAGCCAGACCACAGCCTATCGCGACCTCACTCAATGCCGCATTCGCCACGCCAGCAGCGCTGAATGCATGCTGCAAAGCCAGCTGAATCTGCTCCCATGCTTTATCGCGACCATGTGCCAGTCCTGACGGCCCTGCAGCACCACGTGCAATCTCTTCGCCGCTGGCATCGCACAACACGACTCTGGTGCCCGTTCCACCTCCATCGACACCAACTATATAGCGATAGCTCTGAGCAGACTCAATGATGTCTGCAGCCTTAGATAAGGAAACTGAATTTCCTGATTTTAATTCTTCTGAATTCATGTGGGCACGTTGGACTTGCAGCTTAATTTGGGCTCAGAGGCGAGCCTGAATCAACTAAAATAGTTTCTGTTAAAATCATAAGCTTCACTGTAAAAGTAATAGCTAGTGGTTGTCAATAGGTATTTAAGTGGTATTTAACAATGTGCAGCAATTTAAGCTGCCATAGCCGCTGTGTTCATACATACCTCTGCATCCGGCATGCCGCGCTAAGACTTACCCAGCCTCAAACCCTGCCCCGGAACGACCACACCACTTCCTGATTCAGCGCCACCTTTACTGTCTGAATCTGCCCACTGGCATCAAACCTGCGTCAAAGCCCAGACCCGCATACCAGACAGATGTATCAGCCAGGCACACAAGTACCTGAGCGCCCGACTGAGCGCAGACATCTGCGATGCCTGCGACTTCCCTGACTGCTCTTACTTCGGCCTTACTTCAGCCTTACTTCATAAACTGCTCATTCCCAACCATACCGATCTTGGTCACGCCCAGACGTTGGGCTGAGGCCATCACCGCTGCCACCGATTTGTACGGGACCACTGCGTTTGGACGCAGATGCACTTCCGGCTGGTCGGCCTGTGTCGCGACTTCGGTCAGCTTGGCTTCGAGTTCGTTACGGTTGGCTAATGCTACTCCATTCCACAACACGGTGCCGTCAAAGTC
>NZ_JAABOS010000009.1 GCF_010078235.1 Cognatundibacterium crateris
TTGCCTGGCTCTTGCTGGCGATCTGAAAAATCCATACCTCTCCTCTTAGACAAAATAACTGATCGATACCCGTGCCTTTGAACTCCTGCACTTAACCATCGAAAATTTGAGATGCTTCACATCTTTAAACATTTAAACCTTAAAACCTTTAAACACAGAGACACTGAGAAAGGCTTAAGAAAAGGGCGAAGTGCGTAAGCATCAGACTACTTTTCCTCGCTTCGCTTTCCTTTGATTTTCTTTGCTTTTCTCTGCTTTTCCTCTGTGTCTCTGTGTCAAACGATTTTCAGGTTTTAAACATTTAAACCTTAAAACCTTTAAACACAGAGACACAGAGACACGGAGAAAGGCTTAAGAAAAGGGCGAAGTACGTAAGCATCAGACTACTTTTCCTCGCTTCGCTTTTCTTTGATTTTCTCTGCTTTTCCTCTGCGTCTCTGTGTCAAACGATTTTCAGGTTTTAAACCTTTAAACCTTTAAACACAGAGACACAGAGACACGGAGAAAGGCTTAAGAAAAGGGCGAAGTGCGTAAGCATCAGACTACTTTTCCTCGCTTTGCTTTTCTCTGTGAACTCTGTGCCCCCTCCGTGTCTCTGTGTTAAACGATTCTTAGGTGTTAAACGATTCTTAGGTTTTAAGCGCTTTTCAGGTTTTAAGCGCTGGCAGACTAAGACCACTTTTCCAGGCAATCATTTATATGCCATCAAAATCGTGAGGAAAATCAACTAAATCATTGCACTGTAGTTTTGCTGAAACTGGATGTCAAGCGGTATCTATGTGGTATTACAAATTCACACGCACATACGACAAATCCATCCTGAAAATGCTATCCTTGAACAGACCTAAAAAACGCAAAACAGTTACGATTTCACATCTACATCATGTCCATAAAATCCCGCTTCACACTCCGTCAACCGGTCGATATTCAATGCGTAGATATCGCAGGTCATCAGGCTCTGATCATCGATGACTTTCTGGAGCAACCTGACGTCTTACTGCAAATCGCAGCACAAAGCCAATTTGAAGCTTACCCTGGCGTCGCTCAACAAAAAGGCTATCCAGGCATACGCGCACAAGCGCCCGATGATTACTCGCAGGTTCTGACTGAATTTCTGGAGCCCGTGATGAAGCAGTTTTTTGCAATTCCTGAAGACAGCGGTTTACGTAAAAGTATCTGCGCATTTTCACTCACCACCACGCCCGCTGCAGAACTGGGCCCACTACAAAGAACGCCGCACTTCGATGCGAGTACGCCGCATCACATGGCCGTATTGCTATATCTGTGCGACGAAAAACATGGTGGTACCGGCTTCTATCGGCACAATGCAACCGGGCTACAGCAAATCAATGCAGATAACCGTGAACATTATCTCGATGTGTATTACGCAGAAATCAATGCAAGACGTCCGGCCCAACGTTATTTTGATGACTCCAGCGCAGAATTCACTTTTCTCGGCATGATTCCTGCCAAATTCAACCGTCTGGTGATCTACCACGGCAGCCTGCTGCACTCGGCCTGCATTAATCCCGCGATCAGCTTAAGCAGCAATCCTTTGCAAGGCAGGTTAACTTTAAACAGTTTTTTTGATTTCTGAAGCCTTGCTCTGGCGTGCTGTCAGCAACTGAAACTCTGCCCTGACGAAAAAAATGCCCGGTCTGCACCGGGCATTTTCATTCAGAGTTACGCTGATCAGAACTTAGCGCTAACGCTGACACGATACGTAGTTTCACCCATGAAGGACCAGGCTGGGTAGCCGGCTTTCAGAGGATCTTTGACGGTCGTTTTCACGCCTGCTGCGCCGTACTGTACATCATCAGCTTTCAACAGATTCGTTGCTTCAAACGCGACACGTACTTTGTCAGTGATGTTCCAGCCCAGGCTCAGATCCAGCGTACCGTAAGCATCGTGCATACGGTTGCCGTACCAGCCAGTTTCGCGAACCATGTACTTAGAACGCCAGTTGTAAGCCAGACGTGCCGAGTAAGTTGGATTTTCCCAGTAGCCGACCAGATTCACATTGTGCTTGGAAGACAAAGTGAAGACGTTCAGCTGATCCTGATAGCTGGTGGCCGGTGCTGTTGCATTCGCCAGTGTGTAGTTAGCAACTGCGCCGAAGCCATTATCAAACGAATGGTTGATCTGTGCTTCGATACCATCGATCTTACCGCCGCCAGCATTAACATACTGATTCACAGTCCAGCTGTCTTTACCGCTGTCAGGGCTGACCACACCGATGCTTTGGTTGATCTTGGTGTTGGTGGTGATGAAGTTATTGATATCTTTGTGGAAGTACATCAAAGAAATCAGGTTACCTTTACCGTAGTAATACTCAACACCCAAATCCAGCTGTGTGGATTTCATCGGCTTCAGGGCTACGCTACCGTAAGTCACTGTTTCATTCCCTGCTACGGCATCCTGGAAGCCAGTCTGAGTCGCGATAAACATGTTATCGAAATTAGGACGGGTAATTGCCTGAGAAGCTGTAAAGCGCAGGATAGTGTTTTTATTGAGATCAAATGCAGCATTCAGGCTAGGCAGAATATCGTTGTAATCAGCAGACTGACTGATGATAGTTTTGCCCCAACCGGCATTCTGTGCGATATCGCCAGCAGCCACTGCCGAACCATCAAGCTTATAGCCTTCAGCAGTTGCCTTAGTGCGTACATAACGTGCGCCGAAGTTACCATGCCATTGGTCTTTTTCGAAATTGAACATACCGTAAGCCGCAGTATTGTCTTCTTTCAGTACACCGTAACCACCACGTTCACGCACCCAGCCTGTGATGTTCTGGGTTGTATTCGCCATCATTGCACTGATGTTAGGACGTGGAGAAGACCAGCCATTGGTGCCCATCGCGATGGTGCCATCGTACAAGCCAGCTGTTGGCACTTCGGTCGTTTTTGCTGCGAACTGTGCGCGGTCTGTACCTTTTTCAAAAGTATGCTGAGAAGCACGGAAGCCAGTTTTGAAAGAGGAAATCGCACCCATATCCAGATTCAGCAACAAATCTGCCTGAGCAAAGTTTTCTTTGTCAGAGTTAGGTCCACGAGAAGTCGCCCACGAACCTGCAGGGCCTGCGCTGGCTGGCAAGTTGCCCAGGCCTACGGATTGATTAGATCCCGGTGTGAGGATAATTTGCTTACCGGTCGCATCAACACCACCAGTCCATTTTGGCAAATTACCACCACCATAGGAATAGTTAGTCGTCATCGACGTACCACCATCCGCTTTAGTCGTGCCAGCTACCGCATCGAGTTTAAAGCCTTCACCTTTGTAAGTTCCGTTCAGCGTCAGGCTGTCAGAACTCATTTTTGCAGTACGTGCCCAGGTTTGCAGGAAAGCGTCTGTGGCTTTGGCTGCGCTTGTATTACTGCTTAAGCAAACGCCTTTAGGATTGAAATCCGAAGTCACAGCTGCATTACGTGTCGTGCAGTTAGGATCGTGGAAAATGTAATGGCTGGTGTTTGAGTTATCTGCATCCAGTTGCAATTTCAGGTAATTCAAACCGATATCGAGACCCTTGACCGGACGTGCCTGCACGCTCAGATTCAGCGCGGTACGTTTACGTTCCTGAACAAAAGTAGTCGGTGCCACGTCGGCAGACCAGCGTGAATCAGATTCGATACCACGGCGGATATAGTCGCCGTTTTCACCAGCGGCAGCAACCAGGATACCAAAAGAGTTAGCGTCATTTTTCCAGCTAAACAAACCCGACAGATCTTTACTCAGACCATCGCTGATTGTACCTTTGCCCAATTTTGCGCCGACAAAAGCAGAACCGGCAGCCATATCGAGAGGCTTGCGTGTTTTGACGATGACGGTACCACCGATACCACCTTCGGTCAGATCAGCCTGGGAGGATTTGTACACATCCATGCCGCCTATCAGTTCGGATGGCAGCAAAGAGTAATTGAAAGAGCGGTCTATAGTCTGCTGATCATACCAGCCGGTAGAAGCGACAGTCTGACCATTCAGTGTGGTGTAAGTCATTTGCGGATCAGAGCCACGCACAGAAACAGAGGCACCCTGACCAAATGCGCGACCAACCGACACACCAGGAATACGACCCAGCGATTCGCCCACGTCTGTATCCGGCAATTTACCCACATCTTCTGCAGAAACGGCATCAACCACAGAATTGGCGTTGCGTTTAATATTTGTCGCACTTTGCAAAGCTGAGCGAATACCAGTCACCACAACTTCTTGCGGCTTGGACTGATCTGCCTGTTGCGCCTGCGCGGACATGGATGCACTGAGTACCATCAGCGCAACTGCTGACGCGATTGGCGTCAAACCAGGTGTTGAATTACGTTTCATTTACTCCCCCAAGATTTTCTAAATAGATTTCCAGCTCGCAGTTTTTGTATCCGCAAACTGTTTTTTCACCTACCACAAAACACAGCCACACAAACAAGAAAAATCCACTTCAATGCCACTCAAAACAGAAGTGGGCTGACATTAAGACCCAGCACCTGACAAAATTAGCTGGATATCAATACAGAATTCACCGTATCAGCCTGAAAGGCGCTGCACACGTTTTCAGGCTCTGGCCCGAAGTCACCCGCACAAGACACTGGCAACTCCGGTCTGAAATCAGTATGAAATTCAAGGGTTAAGCCCTCTTATAATTTCACATTAAACTCAGACGGGTCTCACTTTAAGTAGCGCAAAAGTGGTTGTCAAGCGGTATCTACGTGGTATTACCTATCTGCGTATTGGTATTAATTATATGCGTGAAATAAATAAGCTAAGTTGATATTTTAAAAGAGTATTTTCAAATAAAATATTTTTTCGAAGTAAAAGTGGTCTGTTTATTTTTCCCAACATCCGCTACAAACCCAGACCACATCCAGCAAGAAAAGAAATAGCACGACTGTTCTCTCCCGCAATAATTACACATACTAAATACAGTCAGCATATAAGCTGACTCAGCATCGCCAGTTGTAGTAATTCATGCATTTAGCCATCAAACAGGCTTAAAAAAAACTTACCACCGGCCAACAGAACAAGTGCAAAAAACCATCAGAAGCATGGCAAATACCTCATTATTTTTGTAATTCTCAAAATCAGGATTTTTTAAAGTGGTATTAAGCAATTTGATGGATCATTCCTACTGCAATCCCGGGGCTCACATCGCAAACACAGCGCAAAATTAAAGCCCGCCGATAGACTTAGAACGAGCACCGGTAACAGGGCTCACTCATTTGCCCGATTTTTCTGATTTATCTGAACAAGGGATAGATCGTGACTCTTAAGGCGTGAGCTAAGTCACAGGATTTGAAGAGTCACTTGGATTTACGATATCGGTCGCGCATAATGAGAAACCACCTACCAGTCTCTTCATTATGCCGCTCCACTATCTGTCCGCACTGACCTCTCCAAAACGCACCGCCAGGACGAATCTGCATCTGGGTATCGCTTTGGCTGCAATAGCGGGGGCGATCAATGCAGGTGGTTTTCTGGCGGTGGGGAAATACACCTCGCACATGACAGGCATGCTGTCAGAAGCCGCGGATGATTTTGTACTGGGACACTGGCTGCCTGCGCTGGCAGCCTTATTCATGTTGCTGAGTTTCGCGGCTGGCGCCGCCACTACTGCCATGATGATCCACTTCGCGCGGGATCACCGCATGCGCTATATCTATACGCCAGTATTGTTACTGGAAGCCGCGCTGCTATTGGTGTTCGGCCTGACTGGCACAGAGTTGCAGACCCATGCGCTGGTCACGGTATCGCTGACCACCGTCTTGCTGTGCTATCTGATGGGATTGCAAAATGCGCTGATCACGAAAATTTCGAATGCAGAGATACGTACCACCCATGTGACCGGACTGGTCACTGACCTGGGCATAGAGCTAGGCAAATTGATGTACTGGCGCCGTGCCCGAAAGCAGTTGCCGGATCAGGAGCTGGCTGGTGTGAATATAGAAAAACTACGTCTGTGCAGCGTGCTGGTAGCCGCATTTTTCGGTGGCGCATTACTGGGCGCTGCAGGTTTCAAGCACCTGGGTTTTGTCGCAACAGTACCGATTGCACTTGGACTGATTACGCTGGCACTGGCACCGAATCTGAAACCACGCGGCCAAAAATAAAACCGGCTCAAGGCCGGTTTTATTGCTAACGCTGCAGAGTAAACATCAGCTCAGTTTCGCTGCATGCTCACGTGTAGCATGGAAGGTAACGCCAGGCCAGCGTTCCTGCGTCAGTTTCAGGTTGACGCCGGAAGTCGCCAGATAAGCCATATTACCGGCAGCATCATAAGCGATGTTAGCACCCGCCGATGAACGCTCGAAATCGGCCAGCATTTTCTTATCTTCGCAGGTAATCCAGCGTGCGCTGCTGATGCTGGTACCTTCAAACACGGCATCCACGCCATATTCATTTTTGAGACGGCTGGCCACCACTTCAAACTGCAGCACACCCACCGCACCCAGCACCAGATCGCTGCTGACCACAGGCTTAAACACCTGCACCGCACCCTCTTCACCCAACTGCTGCAAACCTTTTTGCAATTGCTTGATCTTGAGCGGATTCAGGATACGCGCGGTACGGAAGAAGTCAGGTGCGAAGTAAGGAATACCAGTAAATTGCAGCATTTCGCCTTCAGAAAAACTGTCGCCAATCTGCATGTTTCCATGATTTGGCAAACCGATGATATCGCCTGCATATGCCTCTTCCACCTGTTCACGGGAGGACGCCATAAAAGTCACCACGGAGGACACTTTGATGTCACGGTTCAGACGCAGATGCTTGAGTTTCATACCACGCTCGAAACGCCCGGAACAGACGCGCAAAAATGCGATACGGTCGCGGTGCGCCGGATCCATATTGGCCTGGATCTTGAACACAAAGCCTGAGAAAGGCTGTTCATTTGGCTCAACTGAGCGCACGGTAGCATCACGCTCGCGTGGTGGCGGTGCCCAGTCCAGCAAGGCATTCAGAATTTCACGTACACCGAAGTTATTGATCGCAGAACCAAAGAATACCGGAGTCTGCACACCGGCCAGGAAGTCTTCCAGACTGAAAGGATGGGAAGCGCCATGCACTAATTCCACTTCCATTTTCAACTGATCCATCTCCAGTGGGAACATCTCCTGCAAACGTGGATTGTCTATGCCTTTGATGACTTCAAATTCCTGATCAGCACGCTCACTACCCGGCGTAAACAACAGAATCTCATCGTTCAGGATGTGATACACACCGCGGAAGTTTTTACCCATGCCGATAGGCCAGGTCACCGGTGCGCATTGAATTTTCAATACCGATTCCAGCTCATCCAGCAATTCCAGCGGATCGCGCGTTTCACGATCCATCTTGTTGACGAAAGTGATGATAGGTGTGTTGCGCATGCGGCAGACATTGAGCAGCTTGATGGTTTGCTCTTCCACACCTTTAGCTGCATCAATCACCATCAGCGCCGAATCCACCGCCGTCAACACGCGATAGGTATCTTCAGAAAAGTCCTGGTGACCAGGCGTATCGAGCAAGTTCACTACGTGATCGCGGTATTCAAACTGCATGACCGAAGAAGCGACGGAAATACCGCGCTGCTTTTCGATTTCCATCCAGTCCGAGGTCGCATGACGGCCGCTCTTACGTGCTTTGACGGTACCGGCCAGTTGAATCGCGCCGGAAAACATCAGCAGCTTTTCTGTGAGTGTGGTTTTACCCGCATCCGGGTGAGAAATAATGCCGAAAGTACGGCGCCGGGCCACTTCACGGTTGATCAGATTTTTTGACGGCGCACTGCTAGTGGCCGTGCTCAGTATCGCGTCGTCCGGGGATTCGTTGATGGTAGTCATGACAGGTGCCGCAAATTGGAAGGAAAACCCATCATTTTAACGGGTATCGCCCATCAAGTCGACTCATGATGCAATGATAAGAAACGACACCAGTAGGACTTACGCAAAATTGTTCCGGCAAGGCATGGCGACGCGGGCAGTACACATAATTCGACAAAGAGCCATAACGCAGCTGGGGCGATTTTGGGTAAGCCCTAAGCAGATTGAACAGATGCCAATATCCAGCTCTGGTATTATTGCCGATGCGATATTTTGCGGCGAAAAACTTAGTCATACCAGCATTGGACAAACCGGATTTATTAACAATAGGACTTACGCAAAACTGTTACGATCAAGGGCACTGTGCATGATCCTGAGTTAAAGCTGCCTTTGCCGGGACAGGTTTGCATTTGTCATGAAAAATAAAATCAAAAGAGGCGTTAAATGAAAAGAATAGCGACGCTGTACGCACTGACACTTGCAGGTATCACACAGACTGCATCTGCATTGGCCGCTGAACCAGTCAAGGCAGATGCGCTGTGGCAGAATACCCAGCAATACCTGCGTGCCAGCACAGGTTGGGTAGCCGGCACAATCACTTCTGCCTACCAATCCAGTGGCAAGCGCTGGAAAGAGCAGGCTGATCTGGTACCAACTGCCAGATTAGAAAGCTGGAAGGATGGGGAGCCGGTACGCAAAATGGATGAAAGGGCTGACAGTCAGCAACTGCGTAGCATCCATCTCAGCAGCGCCATCGCCAATCATCCGGAACTGATATTGGCTGACTGCCCTCAGCCGAAACCGATCAAGCTTGCGGCAGCAGATCCTGCTACTTCAGTCTACGAATGTAAGATAGTGACCAAGGCAGTCAACTATGTATTGACGACGATAGTCGACAAAGCCAGCGGTCGTCCGCTGCGTGTGACAGCACAGGAGCAGGACTCGACGGCGCAGATCGAGTTTACGCAGAATGCCGAAGGAATTTCGCTGCCTGTCCAATACCGGCTGGACTATCGCCCTGCTAATACTGAAGAAGCCTGGACCATCACCATGCAAAACCTTGACTGGCTGCGCAAACCGGAAGCTCAGATCAAAGCAGCAATACAGCCAGCCTTTTTAAGGCTAACGGAATTTAAAATGCAAAGCACGGAACGATCAGGCGCTAATACTGGTCAAATTCCGCAACGCTGAACGACTGGCCGACAGACACTCCTAACCAGACCAATTCGCTTCAGCTCAACTCTCCCTGCTTAATACGCTAAGCGCCAGTGGCAGGAAATTTAATATAGCTTTTGATTACAAATGAAAAAAATATTCATCTCTGCGGTATTCATGGCCGCAACTGCCTTTCCACAACTGAGTTTTGCCTGGGGTGCGGATGGCCACCAAAGCATAGGCGCAGTAGCAGACAATCTGCTGGCGGGCACCAAGGCCGGCGCCCAGGTGAAAGCCATTTTGGGTAACAACACGCTGGAGAAAGTCGCGGTCTGGGGCGATTGCGTGAAAGGCATCGCACCGGAAAAAGACTTTGCTTACACCTCAACCGGACGCTATCCGGAATGTGCACCTTTCGAAACAGCTGCCGGTATTGCAGCGATGGCGGATTACGTCAAACGGAATAACACCGCCTGCAATCCTGCGTTTGATGAAGAGACCTGCCATAAGCAATACCACTATGCCGACGTCGCGATTCAGCACGATCAGTATAAGACCGGTTATGTCGGCACCAGCGATCACGATGTAGTACAAGCCATACGCGCTGCAGTACTGGTATTGCAAGGTAAAGCAGCGCCAAAACCATTTTCATTCAAAGACAAAGAAGAGGCCCTGGCGCTGTTAGTGCATTATGTAGGCGACATCCACCAGCCTTTACACGTAGGCTCAGTTTTTCTGAATGCAGAGGGTAAAGTCATCGATCCGGATAGCGGCGAGTATGACCGTGGCTCCAACACCGTGGGCGGCAATGCACTGCAATGCCCTTGCGGCAATTTGCATTCACTGTGGGATGACGTACCGTTCAATTACAAACGCGGCAAAATGAATGAGGCCTTGAGCAAAAAAGCCAAGGCCTATGCAGTGGCGAAAGCACCGCTCGATCAGTTGCCGGTATTGTGGGCCAATGACGCCATACGCGATGCCAGAAAGCTGTTTGACGGCACCCAGTTCAGTAAGAGTACGCCTAACCAGCGCGGCAATAGCTGGTCTATCGCACTGCCGCTGGAATATGAAAAAACCATGTCCAACCTGAAGGATGATGCACTGGTCCGTGCGGGCGCGCATCTGACTCAGATACTGCAAGCAATCTGGCCTGAATAACACAAGGAGCAACTATGCGTATTACCCCATTTCGCTGGATCGCAACCGGTTTCCGTTATCTTTGGAGTGCCCTTGATACCGGTCGCCGTATTATTCTGAATTTACTGTTGTTGCTGATATTAATCAGCATCGTAATCAGCATGTTTTCCGGTGGCCCCAGAAAGCTGGAAGAAAAAACCGCACTGATACTGGACTTCAAAGGTGCATTGGTAGAACAGCATACCGGCAATGCACGTGATGCTTTGCTGGCGGAAGCTCAGGGGGCAGGTGCAAAAAAATCGACCCAGCTGCGTGACATCCTGAGCGTGCTCGATAATGCGGCGAAAGATCCTAAGATCAGCAGCGCCGTGCTGCTGCTGGATGATATGGGCGGCTCTGGCCTGGCCATGCTGCGTGAAGTCGGCGCAGCACTGGACCGTTTCAAAGCCAGTGGCAAGACCGTGATTGCCTGGGGCTCGCATTTCGATCAACGCCAGTATTTCCTGGCTTCGCATGCCAATGAAATCTACTTGCATCCTATGGGGAATGTGATGATTACCGGCTTCGGTGGCTATCGCAATTACTACCGTGATGCACTCGATAAAGTAGGCGTGACCGTGAATTTACTGAAAGTCGGCACCTATAAAAGTTTTGCCGAACCGTATATCGCCAACGGTCCTTCACCAGCTGCCAGCGAAGCGGAGGCTTTCCTGTATAACGCCATGTGGAAAACTTATACCGACAACGTGGAGCAATCCCGTAAATTAGCGGCAGGCAGTATCAATGCCGGTATTGATCAGTTGCCGGAGCTGATGAAAGCTGCGGGCGATGATGCAGCCAAGATGGCAATCAATATGAAGCTGGTGGATGGTCTGAAAACGCGCGATGAACTGCGTGAACACATGTACAAATTTGCGCCGCGTGATGCGCACAACAAGAGCTTCCGTCAAATTGGCTTTGATGACTACCTGGCGCTGCAAAAACCTAAGCTGTTTGGTGATGCCGTCGGTGTGATCGTGGCTGAAGGTGAAATCAGCGAAGGCAAGGCGCCTGCTGGCTCTATCGGTGGTTTGTCGACTTCCTCGCTGATCCGTAAAGCACGTGAAGATGACTCTGTCAAAGCGCTGGTATTGCGCGTGAACTCACCAGGTGGCAGCGCGTTTGGCTCTGAGCTGATCCGCCGTGAACTGGAACTGACCCGTAAAGCCGGTAAGCCAGTCGTGATTTCTATGGGTAACGTGGCAGCATCGGGCGGCTACTGGGTTTCTATGTCTTCCGACGAAGTGATTGCGGATGAAGCGACGATTACCGGTTCTATCGGCGTGTTCGCGATTTTGCCGACTGCAGAAAAAGCAATCGACAAGTTAGGCGTACATACTGCGGGCACCACCACCACCTGGCTGGCTGAGCCTTACAATCCGCTGCGCCCGCTCAATCCTAAGTTTGCTGAGCTGGTACAAAGCAGTATCAATCATATCTACAGCGACTTTACCGGCAAGGCTGCGGCTGCACGTAAAACCACGCCTGAGAAAATCGATGAAGTAGCGCAAGGCCGGGTCTGGACCGGCACCCAGGCGAAAGAACGTGGCCTGATCGACCGTACCGGCAGCTATAACGATGCGCTGCTGACTGCAGCCAAACGTGCCAAGCTGAGCGACTATCGCATCAGTTATGTGGAACCGGAAATGTCACGTGTCGATAAGCTGTTTGAACTGCTGGGTGCGCAAACTGCGAAACTCCTGCACGATCAGTTTAAAGTCGCGCTGGTACCAACTGGTATCACACCGGCTGCGGCTCAGCAGATCGCAAATGATTTCAGCTGGCTCAATGAAGTCAACAAGGGTAGCAATGGGTACACCGCACTGACGCATTGTCTGTGCACAGCACCCTGAGTCAGAAACTCTGAAACTGAAATAACTCAGCAAAAAAGCTGGCCTCTGCAAAGAGGTCAGCTTTTTTTATGCAGCGTTAAACGGCAAGCGACGCCGGATACGTAGTCGCAGTTTCGCCACCACATGGCGCCAGTTACGCAAGGCAATGCGTGGCTCATGCCAGCGCAGATAAGGCCAGTAACGTGGGTCCCATAACCAGCGCAGCAAACCCGCCACATCACCACTATCCACAGCACGAAATACATCTTGCGGAAACAAGGGAATCACCGCTTTATGCTGAGTATTCTGTGCAGACTGGCGCCACTCTTCGCTGACCGGGTCATCTGCCAGCATGCGCTGAATAGCTGCGACCACATCCACCCCGGCCAACCGCCCCAGATCCAGCGTCAGCGTGGGACGAAAATTCTGTTCCAGCAAATACAATGCGCCGCTACTGTCTTGCTGTATCAGATCAAAGCCACACAATCCATGAAAACCGGACAGCCTGCCACTACGCTGGACGATGTCATCCAGCCCCGGAAAGGACTGAAACTGTATCGCAGCCGAAGGTCCCAGCTCACCCCAGGTGCGGCTACGGAAATAAGAAAACAGACTCAGTAGCTGGCCATGACGGAACACGGCAGATGCACTCAGCAAACGGCCAGTGATGAATTCCTGCGCAATCCAGGCATGGCTCAGATCGATCTGAGCGCACTGCTCCATAGTGTGAATGATGCGCACCGCCAGTCCCGCATAACCTTGCGCCTCTTTGAGTACCAGCGGAAACCCAAAGCGCTGTGCAGCCTGCTGCAAGTCCTGCATGGTATGGCAGATCTGAAATGCAGGAACCCGGATGTCAGCGGCCTGACAGGCTTGCAGAAACTGTATCTTAGAAGTCGCAAACCCCAGTTTATCCGGCGCGATGCAATGACGCAGCACATGCTGCACCCAGCTTTGATGCTGACGTTTTTCCAGTGCATACAATAAGGGATCGTCGCCTATCACGATCCAGTCTGCCTGATGCTGAGCTTGCGCCAGATACTGCTGCAAATTATCCAGCAACTGATCCATATCCCCGGCGACCGAAGTACGGCGCGTGACATAGCGCGACAAGGCAGGATAATTTGCAGGAGGCCCAAATACGCTGACTTCGCAGCCAGCCTGATGCAACACGGCGGGCAGTCGCGACAAACCCTCCCAATAGGCGAAAGTCAGGATCAACACACGGCAAACCGGCACTGTCGCACCCGCGCGCGCAGCGGGGGGAGTCTGCGTCTGAAGCTGAGTTTGGTACACGGGCAAACCTTATTGAGGGAAATAATTTGCCTGCATACTAGAACATAATGCAACATTTCTCCAGAAAAAGATAACTGGTATGCCGCCCTATCTTTAGCACATTGCATCAGCAGGACAACAGCGCGCAGCTTGCGCGCTGTTGCCCTGCACATACGACTAAAAAAGCCTGAAAACTGCGACCTGATTCCAGACCGGTGGCTGGCGCGACTCCAGCTGGTATTAGCAGCAGACGCACGGTATTACATGGCCCGCTAACACAGATCGCAGGCCACAGAGCCCGACAAGCGGTAAGGCATCAATGCGGACGGGCAGGCAGATACTTTTTCAATTCCATTTTGCCGATCTGATTGCGGTGCACTTCATCCGGGCCATCGGCCAGGCGTAAGGTTCTGGCCTGGGCATAGGCATAGGCCAGGCCAAAATCATCGGATACCCCGCCGCCGCCATGTACCTGTATCGCCCAATCAATCACCTGGCAAGCCATATTTGGTGCGGCCACTTTAATCATGGCAATTTCTTTCGCTGCTGCTTTATTGCCTACGGTATCCATCATCTGCGCCGCATTCAGTACCAGGAAGCGCGCCTGATCAATCAGGATGCGGGATTCAGCGATACGTTCCAGCGTCACGGTCTGCTCGGCCACCCGTTTGCCAAACGCGACCCGCGTGACCGCACGCTGACACATTTTCTCCAATGCGCGTTCTGCCAGTCCGATCAGGCGCATGCAATGATGGATGCGGCCCGGTCCCAGACGTCCCTGTGCGATTTCAAAACCACGTCCCTCACCCAACAGCATATTGGCAGCCGGTACGCGCACGTTCTCGAACAAGACTTCGCCATGACCATGCGGCGCATCGTCATAACCAAACACCGGCAAGGCGCGCAATATGCGTACGCCCGGCGTATCACGTGGCACGATGATCATGGATTGCTGCTGATGACGGTCAGCGTTATCCGGATCACTCTTACCCATGAAAATAAAGACCTGACAGCGCGGATCATTCGCGCCCGAGGACCACCATTTACGGCCATTGATAACGTAGCTGTCACCGTCTTTGCGGATCGATGCTTCAATATTGGTCGCATCTGAGGAAGCAACGGCAGGCTCTGTCATGGCAAAGCAAGAGCGTATCTCGCCGCGTAATAAAGGCTGCAGCCATTGCGCCTGCTGTTCCGGCGTGCCATAGCGCGCCAGCACTTCCATATTGCCGGTATCCGGTGCCGAACAATTGAATACTTCGGGTGCCCAGACTACCCGCCCCATGATTTCACACAACGGTGCGTATTCCAGATTCGTCAATCCTGCGCCATGACCTGATTCTGGCAAGAACAAATTCCACAAACCCGCTTCACGCGCTTTTTCTTTGAGCGACTCCACCACACGGGTCGGTATCCACGCATTACCCGCAGCCCGGTTGGCCGCCACCTCGTCAAAAAAAGCCTGCTCATTCGGATAAATATGCGCGTCCATGAACGCGATCAGACGCTGTTGCAGATCCTGTACTTTCTGGCTGTATTGAAAATCCATGCGGGCTCCGTTGATATGTGTGTGGTGGGGGTAGACTAACTGAACTTGATCCGAAATCCGAAAATGCGGATGCAAGTCAGTATTTGTTTTCTCTCAGAAATCAGCTTCAGACAAAGGTAATCAGCTTAGGCTGATTCAATACTTCTAAATGGGCATACTGGTTCAGACCGGTCAGGAAAGCTGAACCTGCACCGGGGCCAGCTTCCGGCACCAGCAGACGGGTCACACCAGTATTCACCAGCGACCAGTTAAACCCGGCGAAACGCGCATCTTCAAAGCCCAGCAGATGTTGACAAATCGCAGAAATGGTACCGCCTGAAGTGAAAATCACAATTTGCTTCGCGCCATCCTGCAACGCCAGTTGCGCCTGCAGACCCTGTACACAACGCAGCTGGAATGCGCGCCAGGTTTCCGAGTATTCACTGTCGTACTCACCTGAAATCCAGCGTGTAATGGCTGCCGCAAATATCTGTTGGAAAGCATGTTTGCCATCCGGGGTATCCATCAAAAAGCGTTTCACCACACGCGGATCATCAAACTCAGGCGTATGGCGCGCCAGCACCTCGTGATGGTTGTATTCATTCAGATGCGCGTCTTGCTGCCAACTACCCGCATCCAGTGCGGCCTCCGGCAAATCCAGCCAGCTGGCCAGGCAGGCGGCCGCCGTTTGATGATGGCGTTGCATCGCTCCGGTAACGACCCGCGCCACCGGCATATCGCGCTCTGCCCACCAGCGCCCCAGATGACGTGCCTGCTCAGCGCCCAAAGGCGACAACTGATCATAGTTTTCACTGCCGAATGAAGCTTGCCCGTGTCGCACTAAAAAAATCTGTGCCATATCTGCCTTTCACTGCCTATAAATACCTGTCACTGCTGAGTGTAGAAATGCTGTCTGAAGTTCCTTGCACGCAGCAGTGCCTGGCTGGGAAGAAGCAGGCACGCTGCTATGCGCAGCAACAAACGAAAAAGTATGTGCGCAGTGTAAGTCCAGCTCTATAATCAATCAAATGAATACTAGTAATCATTATTTATAAATACTATGCATTTATCCCGTGTTGATCTGAACTTGTTTGTGGTGTTTGTCGCGGTATATACCGAAGGCAGCGTGACGCGCGCCGCGCAACAACTGAACCTGACGCAACCCGCCATCAGTCATGCACTCAAACGTTTACGCGATTTATTTCAGGACCCTTTGTTTATCCGGCAAGGACAAAGCATGGTGTCTACGCCGCTGGCGCGTAACCTGATCGAGCCGGTCAGGCAGGCGCTGCGCGGGCTGGAGCTGAGTATGCAGGAACATGCGCGCTTTGACCCGGCAACCGCCAGTAAGCAATGTCATCTGGCTTTGCGCGACGTGCTGGAATCGACTATCTTGCCGCCGCTGCTGCATCAACTGACGCAACAGGCGCCGCAGATACAGCTACAGGCAATCCAGGTCGAGCGACGCGAACTGGTGGCTGAACTGGCGGCTGGTACGCTGGATCTGGCGATCGATATGCTGCTGCCGCTGTCAGGTGAAATCCGGCGTCAGCGCATTTTGCAGGATAAAACTGTGATACTGGTCAGACAGGGACATCCTGTAATCCAAGGGCAAATCTCGCTGGAGCAATATTTGCAGGCGGAGCACATACTGGCGAGCTCGAGAAGGCATGGACCGGGGCTGGAAGATGTGGAGCTGAGCCGTTTGGGATTACAGCGCAAGGTAAAGCTGCGTTGTCAGCATTATTACGCTGCCTGCCGGGTCGTCAGTCAGACCGACTTGCTACTGACCATGCCGGAAGCCTATGCGCGTATTGCGAACGAACAGTTCGGCCATCAGATGCTGCATCTGCCGCTGGCCATGCCTACCTGGGATGTGTATCTGTACTGGCATCAGAATGTGGATCAGGATCCGGCCAATCTGTGGTTACGTGAGTTGGTGATCAATGCGGTGACACCGGCCGCACTGCCGGCAACGCCAGTGGCGAAAGACTGATGCCGGCTGTCAGGCCATGAACGGGGTATCAGCTACTGTGAACTGCGCGTGACAAGACAATAGGGCAATAGAGCAGCCAGTCAGGCTGCGTCTTTATTTTTTTGTCTCGGCCTCATCTGGCAGCAGACAGGCATCAATAATCTGCAAATCATTGTCCTTGGCAAAACTCAGGACAAAGTGATAGGCCAGTGGCTCGATATCGCGAATCGCTTCATTCACAACCACAGAGCGTACGCCGTTGAGCAAAATCGGACGCACATAGGGCGAATACTGCAAATGGGCATGCCTGCCCCCGTCGGGACTGAAACACGACATGGCACCGCATAAGCGCTCGGCCCAATCGCTGGGACGGAACTGTTTTCCACTACTGGTCAGCCCCAGGATGAAAAACTCGCGGACTGGCTGAGAAGGTGTTTTATTGGATTCGGCCATGTGCTCGGCTCGCTGTGAAGCAAAATTGAAAAAAGCAAAACATCATTATGTGACACTAAGCTTTCAAGATACTTCCATATTATATCTTATAGAAGACTTGGTTCGAAACCTGTGCATCAGATAAATCTGTGGAGGCTGGACTCGAAGCCTGATTTCTGACGCAGCCCTCCCAAAAACACTTGCAAAATCAACAGGATAGCAGAAAAAACTCACTCTTTTGGTGCATATTACAGTTACAACTGCTTCGTGCTTGCACGTTCCACTATAGGCGATTTCCTGCATGATAAAAACCCGGCATCCGCTGTTTTCTACATGCCCATCCGCAGGCTATACAAATCAGCGGGCATAAAAAAACGCGATGCAGGCATCGCGTTTTTGAGTTTTGTCAGATCCAGACGGCAAATGATAACAGAGCCAGCAGCAGCATCCACAACAGTAAAGCTCGCCAGACCAGTCCCACTGCGCTCTGCAGCGCGCGCGGTGTAGCTTCCGTGCCAGGCTGGCTTTCCAGATCCAGGCTGTCGATATCGACCGCGCTGGCATCGGCCTGCAATATCATGGCTTTTTCTTCCGGCTCGCCCAGTCGTACGCCAAGCGCACCACCGCCTGCAGACAGAATAATGCCAACTACTTCGTCCTTCCAGCGATCAGCATAATTACGCCAGGAATAGACCGCGTCTTCAAAATTACCAACCACCGCAAACGCAACCGCCGTCAAACGCGCCGGCACCCAGTCTATCCAGTAAAACACTTTGGTCGCATACTGACCGAAGGCCTCATCCTGCATATGCTCAGGCTCGGTCCAGGCGCGCGCCAGGTACTCGGCAACCCGATACATCACCGCGCAGGCGGGACCAACCGGCATCAGGAACCAAAAAAACACGCCAAATACATTCCTGTGCGTCGCCATCAGCGCGCGTTCTACCGTCAAACGCGAAATTTCCGATACATCCATGTCGCTGGTATCCAGATGCGTCCACTCAGCCAGATAGCGCCGTGCAGCATCGTCGTCACCGGAACTGAGTGCCAGTTGAATAGAAGTAAAGTAATGGCTATAGCGTCTGAAACCCAGCGTCAGGTAGACAATCAGCACATTCCAGGCCAGCGCCGCAAATGGACTCAGGCGCAGACAAAGCCAGTAAATCAGCGCTGTAGGAACGGTCAGCAAACCCACCACCAGCCACCAGCCAAGGCGCCCGTGCTTGACGGTACCCGCATTAAAGGAAGCCTCGATTTTATTGGCCAGATTCTGAATCTGCGTGTAAATGGGATTATCCGCCCGCAAAGGCTTCAACTGCTCAATGAGTAAAGCTAACAATATCGAGATAAATGTCATAGTGGGCTGATCCGTACTGGCTGCACCAGATGCCTGCGCATAGTTTGCAAATGCGGCAAGTGTAAACCGATTTGATGGGATTATGAAGCTTTGCGTTCATTACTTTTGATAATCATGAGCAAGACCAAATCTGGTCTGCTGTATGCAGACCACAGCGCGCTCAATTTGCCTGCACTGATCACTTCATTTCATTGCATTGAGCTGACTGCCAGGCGCTGCTTACCTGGCACTGAGCACAGCCTGGTAGTTCGACAGTAGAAATCAGGCACGCAAAAAGTGATACAGATTGCGCAACATGCCAGCGGTGGCGCCCCAGATGAAGTGCTGCTCATAGGGCATGGCATAAAAATGTCTTTCCCTGCCGTCTGGCATGGCCACTAAGCGCCGCTCATGGTGTTTGCCATCCATCAAAAAAGCCAGAGGTACTTCAAATACAGCAGCGACTTCGCCTTCGTCGTAATGTATCTCAAACGGGGGCTCAATGATGGCGACCACTGGCGTGACCAGATACCCAGTGCCAGTCCTATAGTCGGGCAGCACGCCAAGCACTTCTATCTGCTGGCGCGATAAACCGACTTCCTCTTCGGTTTCACGCAATGCGGTATCAATCAGTGAGGCATCACTCTCTTCAAAACGACCACCGGGGAAACTGATTTGTCCGGCATGATGCTGTAAATTGGCAGCACGCTGCGTCAGCAACAAGCTGGGCTGAGCACGGTTCACGACGGGTATCAGCACCGAGGCCGGACGAAAAGCCACACCGCTATGCATAGACTGTTCATCGACATTGATTTCAGGTTGCCAATCCAGGGTCTGGTGAAAGCGCTGACGCAAACCTGCGACCGTCATGCGTTCAGCCGGAGGCATGCCTTGATCATCAATCGCAGTGATGGGAAATAATTGCGGGTTGTTCAGTGTTCGGCTCACTACAGGCTTTCCGGAAAAATCTTTACAAAATACGAAGGTCTGACTGCCCTTGCCTGCTAACCGTTTACTGCGTGCAGACTGGAGCGACAAAAGACTCAGGGATAAAAAAAGGGACGCCTGAGGCATCCCTTTTTTATTCAGGCAGAAACAGATATTACTCTGCTTTTGCTGCAACAACTTTACGTGCTGGCAATTTCTCTTTAATACGAGCAGATTTACCAGAGCGTTCACGCAGGTAGTACAGCTTAGCGCGACGTACGTCACCGCGACGTTTCACTTCGATAGAAGCGATCAGTGGAGAGTACAACTGGAATGTACGCTCAACGCCTTCACCGGAAGAGATTTTACGAACGATGAAGTTGGAATTCAAACCACGGTTACGACGGGAGATAACAACACCTTCGTAAGCCTGTGTACGTTTGCGGTTACCTTCAACAACGTTGACGCTAACAACAACTGTGTCACCAGGTGCAAATTCAGGAATGTTTTTGCCGAGGCGAGCAATTTCTTCTTGCTCTAATTTTTGGATCAGATCCATTTTTATACTCCGATAACCATCTTGCCGACGCTGCAGAAACTCTGACTGATGCCCGGTAGAGGATGGGGGTTAACATGTATGCCAACTGGCATACGCCTTACTTCCCTGCAAACAAAAAAACGTAAACAGGAAACTTATAAACTACTTAAAAACTTTTCGTCAGCGCGGCTCAGTAAGCCGGCCTCACGTGCGCTCTGAATCAGGTCTGGTCGTTTTTGTGCGCTCGCTTCCAGAGCACGCTGACGACGCCATTTTTCGATCTCGGCATGATTCCCGCCCAACAGCACGGCAGGTACCGCTTCACCCTCAAACACTTCAGGGCGCGTGTAATGTGGGCAATCGAGCAAACCGTTGACAAAACTATCCTCGACTGCAGATGCATCATCATGCAGCACACCGGGGATTTGACGAATGACTGCATCCATCAAGGCCATCGCCGGAATTTCTCCGCCAGACAGCACAAAATCACCCAGACTGATTTCTTCATCAACACAGCTATCCAGCAAACGCTGGTCAACTGCCTCGTAGCGACCACACAGCAGCACAACACCATTCAAATCAGCCAGTTGCATCACTTTCTGATGCGACAAACGCTGTCCCTGTGGCGACAGATAAATAACTTTTGGCGCTTGCGCACCAGCCGCGACTTGCCTGTCTTTGGCTGCCTGTATGGCATCCTGCAAGGGTTTAGCCATCATCACCATGCCTGGCCCGCCGCCGTACGGCCGGTCATCCACGGTGCGATGACGATCGGTCGTGAAATCACGCGGATTCCACAACTTCAAGCCACATTTATTTTGTTCAAATGCTCTGCGCGTGACTCCAGACTGCGTCAGCGCGGCAAACATTTCCGGAAACAGCGTGATGACATCAAACTGCAGACTTGTGCGTTCTGATTCCATCAGCTTAATAATCCGTACCCCAGTCGACCTGTATGCTGCGCGCAGCCTGATCTACTTGCTTGACAAAATGCTCAACAAATGGGATCAGCTTTTCGTGCTTGTGCAACTCAGCCTCAGGAACATCCGGCGCCGCCACCCGTAAAATCGGATGCGCACCGTTATCCATCAGATCGCGTACCACGCCCAGACTTTCGCCGGCAAGGTTACGTACTTCCAGCCCTACCAGATCTATCCAGTAGAACTCCCCTTCAGCCAGGGGCGGGAAATGCTTGCGTGAAATTTTAACTGTTGCACCTTTCAGTGCCTCAGCTGCACTCCGGTCAGCGACGCCCTTCAGTCTTGCAACGACATCCTCGCCATGGATTTTTGCTTCCAGGCGTGAGATTTCCTGCAATTCCGGCCGGTCTATCCACCAGTCTTTAGCGGATAACATCGCATCTGCGTCGGCAGAATAAGGACGTATCCTTACCCAACCCTGAATGCCAAATGCTCCCGAGACATAGCCCACCAGGACCAGATCTTCAGGAACATGAACTCCTGCGGACATAGAAAGCAAACTATTAAGCTGCTTTTTTGCCAACTTGAGCAACCAGACGTGCAACTGATGGGGACAGTTGTGCGCCTACGCCTTGCCAGTAAGCCAGACGGTCTGCAGCAACGCGAACTTCTTCAGCATTGCCAGTTGCTACTGGATTGTAAAAACCGATGCGTTCGATAAAACGACCATCGCGACGATTGCGAGAGTCAGCAGCAACGATATTGTAGAAAGGGCGCTTTTTTGCACCACCACGAGCTAAACGAATAACGACCATAATATTTCCAAAAAAAATGTACTAAACGCGGAAAAAGCTGTAGATTATAGCCCGCTTAAATCAAAAGAAGCAAGGATTATCCAAGATATCCTGTCACGCCGTATGCTTTTCGACACCAGCAGAGTGTTAGTCTACAATCAATCCCTCTGAGACTACCTGCTAAAGCCATGACTACATCCCCGAAAAACAAGACGCTGGCGAGCTTACTGGCGATTACCCTGGGCAGCCTGGGCGCACATCGCTTCTATTTGCACGGCTGGCGCGATAAGCTGGGCTGGTTGCATTTTAGCAGCTTACCGCTCTCCGCCCTGATCGCCAGCATTTTCTTTGGCTGGCCTGGGCTGCTCAGCTACGGCTTACTCATCCTGTCATTTTTGATTGCATTGCTGTGCGGACTGGTGTTCGGGCTGACTGCGGATGAAAAATGGGACGCACAATATAACCCGAGTATCCCAGAATACAGTGATTCCGGCTGGCCACTGGCCCTGCTGCTGGTGCTGGCTACCGGTGTCGGTGCAATAGCCCTGATAGGTGTGTTAGCCCGCAGCTTTGACCTGCTCTACACCGGTGGCGCCTACGGCTAATACCCCACCCGCGAGAACTGCATAAAAAAGCCCGGGCCAGTTTGCACTGCACCCGGGCTTTTTACATTTCTTCACCACCCAGAAATCAGGCGGTGAACGCCAGCTGAATCAGAACTGATCTTCACGCAATGCCAGCACACCAGCACTGCCATCCACGATAGCGGAACGCAGACCTTGCGCGGCAGAGAGGATGTGATCAGCAAAGAAGCGCGCAGTGGCGATCTTGGCTTGCAGGAAGTCTGCATCACCCTGAGCTGCCTGCAATTGCTGCTGCGCAATCACTGCGGCACGCGCCATTTGCCAGCCACCGAGCACGATGCCAGCCAGCTTCAGATACAGCACGCTGCCAGCGAATACACCCTTGATATCCTGCTTCACATTTGCCACCACAAAGCTGACTACATCTTCCAGTGCGGCAGAACCCGCCGCCAGTTGATGTTGAATCGCGATACTGTCCGGCGTTGCCAGCAAAGCCAGCGCCTCTTCTGTCTCACGTACGCGTGCAATAAGTGCCTTGGCAACGGCACCGCCATCACGTGCAGTCTTACGACCCACCAGATCATTCGCCTGAATTGCGGTCGTACCCTCGTAAATCGTGAGGATTTTGGCGTCACGGTAATGCTGAGCTGCGCCGGTTTCTTCAATAAAGCCCATACCGCCATGCACTTGCACGCCAGTCGAAGTCACGTCCAGCGACATCTCTGTCGACCAGCCTTTCACGATAGGTACCAGGTATTCATAGACCGCCTGGTTTTCTTTGCGAATTGCCGCGTCGTTATGGTGATGGGCAATATCGCTGAAACCCGCAGCCACGTAAGCCAATGCACGCGCGCCTTCGGTCTGTGCGCGCATCGACATCAGCATGCGACGCACGTCAGGATGATGAATAATCGCAACCGGACCAGCTGAACCCGCCAGATCACGCGACTGCACGCGGTCACGCGCATATTGGACTGCCTTTTGGTAGGCACGCTCAGCCACACCTATGCCCTGCAAACCAACACCGAAGCGGGCTGCATTCATCATGATGAACATGTATTCCAGGCCACGGTTTTCTTCGCCGACCAGCGTGCCTATTGCACCACCGTGATCGCCGAACTGCAATACTGCAGTCGGGCTGGCTTTGATACCCAGCTTATGTTCTATCGATACGCAATGCGCATCGTTACGCTCGCCCAGGCTGCCATCAGCATTGACCAGATATTTAGGCACGATAAACAGGGAAATACCTTTCACGCCTTCAGGCGCGTCCGGCGTACGTGCCAGCACCAGATGGACGATATTTTCTGCCATATCGTGTTCACCATAGGTGATGAAGATTTTAGTGCCGAAAATTTTATAGGTACCATCGCCTTGCGGCACTGCACGGCTGCGCACCATGGCCAGATCGGAACCAGCCTGAGGCTCGGTCAGATTCATCGTACCAGTCCATTTACCGGAAATCAGATTTTCCAGATAAATCGCTTTTTGCTCATCACTACCGGCTGTCAGCAAAGCCTCAATCGCCCCATCAGTCAACAAAGGACACAAAGCAAAGGAAATACTGGCGGAATTCAACATTTCGATACACGGTGTCGCAACCAGCTTAGGCAAGCCCTGACCACCGAATTCCTGAGGATGTTGCACGCCTTGCCAACCCGCCTCACCGAACATTTTGAATGCTTCTTTGAAGCCCTTGGTGGTGAAAACCTGACCGTCTTGCCAGTAACTTGGCGCCTTATCGCCTTCCCAGTTCAAAGGTGCAACGACTTCACCGGCAAATTTGGCATTTTCTTCCAACACAGCTTCAACCGTTTCCGCAGTAGCGTCTTCGCAACCCGGCAATACGTTCACATCTGACAAACCGGCGAGTTCATTGATCGCAAACAGCATGTCTTTTACAGGAGCAACATAACTCATAGCTTTTCCCAAAATAGTGAGGACCTACAATTATTCAAACCTTGCTAATCGTGCTTAGAGCAACGCGCACAAACGCTGGTCGTAAAAAAAGGACAGAATCAGCAATGTGTCACAACAACAATTTTTATGCTGTCAATCGCGCGACAAACCACTCACTCTGTCCTCAGTGGATAGCAGACTGGCTGACTATCCACGGGTATTTCATGCCAACTCAAGCCAACTGCAATCAGCCCAGCTCAGCAACCAGTTGCGGAACGATCTCAAACAGATCGCCAACGATACCGTAGTCAGCCACAGAGAAAATCGGCGCTTCCGGATCTTTGTTGATGGCAACGATAGTTTTCGAGTCTTTCATCCCGGCCAAATGCTGGATCGCACCGGAAATACCAACTGCGATGTACAGCTGAGGCGCAACGATCTTACCGGTCTGACCAACCTGCCAGTCATTTGGTACATAGCCCGCGTCAACCGCAGCACGGGATGCACCCATCGCAGCACCCAGCTTATCTGCCAGCGGCTCCAGTACTTTGAACGCGTCAGCAGAACCCATGCCACGACCACCGGAAACGATGATTTTGGCGGCGGTCAGTTCTGGACGATCCGATTTCGCCACTTCACGCGAAACGAAAGCAGACTTGCCGGAATCAGCAACTGCAGCGATTGTTTCTACAGCAGCAGAACCACCGCTGGCAGCAGCGGCATCAAAACCTGTACTACGTACGGTGATGACTTTGACTGCGTCAGAAGATTGCACGGTAGCGATAGCATTACCGGCATAGATAGGACGCTCAAACGTATCTGGCGCGTCAACTTTAGTAATTTCAGAAATCTGCGCTACGTCCAGCTTCGCTGCAACGCGTGGCAGTATGTTTTTACCGTAGGCGGTTGCCGGTGCCAGGATATGACTGTAAGCAGCAGCAACTGCCAGTACTTGCTCAGCAATGTTTTCTGCCAGTCCATCTGCAAAATGTGCCGCGTCAGCGTGTAATACCTTGCTCACGCCAGTGATTTGGGCAGCTGCAGCAGCCGCGGCGCCAGCATTAGAGCCAGCAACCAGTACGTGCACATCACCACCGCATTGGATAGCGGCAGTAACGGTATTCAAAGTGCTGCCCTTCAGGCCAGCATTGTCGTGTTCAGCGATGACGAGTGTAGTCATGATGTTTTCCACTTAATAAAGCACCAGCATCAGATCTGGTGCAAAGATTCGTAAAAGATGTGTCTGTATCAGCAAGCAAGCCGGGCAAATCAGCCCAGTACCTTGGCTTCGTTTTTCAGTTTGGACACCAGTGTCGCTACGTCAGGCACAGTAATACCGGCGCTGCGTTTTGCTGGCTCGGTGACTTTCAGTGTCTTGACACGGGAAGTCACATCCACACCCAGATCGGCAGGTTTCACGTTGTCCAGTTGCTTTTTCTTTGCTTTCATGATGTTAGGCAAAGTCACATAGCGTGGCTCGTTCAGACGCAAATCGGTCGTTACGATGGCTGGCAGCGTCAGGGCGACTGTTTCCAGGCCGCCGTCAACTTCACGGGTCACTGTTGCTTTACCGTCAGCGACTGTGACTTTCGATGCGAAAGTCGCCTGTGGCCAGCCCAGCAATGCGGCCAGCATCTGACCAGTCTGATTGCAGTCATCATCGATCGCTTGCTTGCCCAGGATGATCAGTTGTGGCTGTTCTTTGTCTGCCAATGCCTTGAGCAGTTTTGCCACTGCCAGCGGCTGCAGCTCAGCATCGGTTTCCACCAGAATGCCGCGATCTGCGCCAATTGCCATCGCGGTACGCAAAGTTTCCTGGCATTGTGTAACGCCGCAGGAAACCGCAACGATTTCAGTGACTGCACCAGCTTCTTTGAGACGGGTAGCTTCTTCCACCGCGATTTCATCGAATGGGTTCATCGACATTTTGACGTTGGCAATATCAACGCCAGTGCCATCGGATTTAACACGTACTTTGACGTTGTAATCGACTACTCGTTTGACTGGTACCAGGACTTTCATAGTTCTGCCTTTATGAGCTAATGAGGGATACAGAAAAGTTAAAATTTAAATACTTAAAATACTTAATGGGACTTACGCAAAATTGTCCCAGCAAGGCATGGCGACGCAGGCAGTACACAGTGTACGACAAGGAGCCATAACGCCGCTGGGGCGGTTTTGCGTAAGTCCTACTTAACTAACAGGATGCATTTACAGGAAATCTACGCGAGGCGTATTTAAACTTTGTAGCAACATCGTTGATGCACAAATAAAGCATCTTAAGCGTTTTGAGCCAATTGCGCACTCAAATTGACGTATACGTAAATCTTAAGAATTATAAATCGAAACTAACAACATTTCCGCAAATTTAGCACGATCGTTCCTTTTTTGCGCAAACTGAAGCTAGAGCAGTAGGTCTAATCCTCAGAAATACCTGCAAAATTGCGACATCCTGTGTGTGTTTAGCCCAAACAGCCCACCACAGCAGTTACAAGGACTAGCTAGCTGAAAGTAAAAAACCCGCTCGTGAGCGGGTTTTTTAGCTGCTTTGACTGCGACGCAAGCAATGAATGCCTGCATCTGTGCCTGTGAATTGCAAGTGTGCTCCGGTCTGGCGCACACGCAAACTGCCGGCAGAGCTTATTTGCGTTTGATGAAATACTCAAACTCACTGCTCTTTTCCTCATGCGCCAGCAATTCATTGCCGGTCTGTTTGGAAAATGCCTTGAAGTCACGCACTGAGCCTGGATCGGTCGCCAGCACATGCAGCACTTCGCCGGTAATCATCTCGGCCAGCGCCTTTTTAGTCTTCAGAATAGGCAGTGGACAGTTCAATCCACGGGCATCCAGTTCTTTATTGAATTGCATGATTTTTCCTGTAGCAGCAAATGGAATACAGCCATTCGCAAAACAATTGATGCACCAATTCTACCGGAATTTTCATTGGTATGGTGCAATGCAACACACTAACAACATTTTCTGAATTTTCTACCAATACTTTCGCACCAAAATGCAGCAAAGAAATAAAAAAACTGCTAAAGCATTGCTTTTTATTATGCCGCAAACAACATGAAAATCTGGATTTTTCAGATGCAGATTTAGAAATCTGTAAAAACCGGTTCCAAGCCTTGCGTGCGCATCCAATCCGCCATGGCCAGACCAGTTCCCGCACGCCAGGGTCGCAGTTTTTCCGGCGCAATCAGGCGATACTCCAGCAATTCTTCTGATAAGAGGATTTCGCCGGATGCGCGCACATGGTAGGCAATAATCAACTCATTCTTGCGCATGAATTCATACACACCAATCAGACTGATTTGATCCGCCTGCAAATTGGTTTCTTCTTTCAGTTCACGTGCGACGCCCTGCTCCGGCGTTTCATCACGCTCCATGAAACCTGTAATCAGTGCAAAGGTTTTTTCAGGCCAGGCTGCATTGCGCGCCAATAGTATCTGGCCTTCATATTCAACCAGCGCTGCCAGAACTGGTAAAGGATTATCCCAATGCGTCCAGTGCCCATCGGGGCAGGCCAGCCGGAGTTTGCCACCCTCACCGGGATCAGCACGTTCGGTCAGGGTCTGTGCACAGACCGGGCAATAACGGAATGTCATCAGGGTTTCAGTCCGGGAAGTAAGGGCTGGCGCGGATGCAACCTGGCCATGGAATACACATCGGCATAACTACCATGACGCAAGGCATGCGCACGGTGCGTGCCTTCTATCTCAAAACCGAATTTCTGATACAGATGTACGGCTGCAGCATTATCACAAAATACGTGCAACTCTATACGCAGTACCGGCAGCCAGTTATCGGCGAACTGAAGCAGCTCTGTGAGTAATGCAGTACCGACACCACGGCCAGTAAAAGAATCGGCAACACCGATACCCAGTGTTGCCGCGTGTGCCCGTCGCTGTTTTTTCTCGGTGTGCAATCCTGCCGTTCCCACGATCACACCATCATAAATTGCGACCAGCAAGACATCTTCGGCAGGAAAATGCCGTAATTTTTCCTGCCACATATCGAGTGAGGGATGTGGCAGTTGCAAAGTCCCGGCGTAGGCGCCGGAACTTGCATAGACCCGTTGGATCTGGGCCGCATCAGAGAGTTCTGCGCGACGGATGTGGATCATACGCGTGAATTAACCCAATCAGCCACACCAGCCAATGCTGCCGGCAAGCCGGACGGATCGGTACCACCGGCCTGCGCCATGTCAGGACGACCGCCGCCTTTACCGCCAACTTGCTGGGCCACGAAATTGACCAGCTCACCCGCTTTCAGACGTGAGGTCGTATCAGCAGTCACGCCCGCAATCAGACTGACCTTGCCATCACTGACCGATGCCAGCACAATAGCCGCTGTTTTGAGCTTGTCCTTGAGCTTATCCATGGTTTCACGCAAGGCAGTCACATCCGCACCTTCCAGAGTGGCCGCCAGTACGCGGATGCCCTTCACGTCAACCGCCTGATTCACCAGCTCATCGCCCTGACTGGATGCCATTTTCGACTTCAGCGTAGCAAGTTCTTTTTCCAGTGCTTTGACATGATCCTGTACCTGTGCGATACGCTGAGTCAGCTCTTCAGGCTGGGCTTTCAATGCGGCCGCTGCTTCCAGCACGCGGTTGTTCAGGTTCTGCACCAGCGCCAGCGCTACTTCACCTGTCACAGCTTCAACGCGGCGGATACCGGCAGCGACACCTCCCTCTGCCACGATCTTGAACAGACCAATGTCACCGGTGCGGCTGACGTGGGTACCACCGCACAGCTCACGTGAGGAGCCGATGTCCAGCACGCGCACTTCGTCACCGTATTTTTCACCGAACAAGGCCATTGCACCGTGTTTGACAGCATCGTCAAAGCCCATCAACTGCGCCTGGGTCGCGACGTTCGCCAGGATTTCGCGGTTCACGATCTGTTCAACCTGACGGATTTGCTCAGCCGTCATCGCTGCGTTGTGGCTAAAGTCAAAGCGGGTCTTATCTGCATCCACCAGCGAACCCTTCTGTGCCACATGACTGCCCAACACTTCACGCAGCGCTTTGTGCATCAGATGAGTGGCCGAGTGATTACGCATAGTTTGTGCGCGCACCTCAGCGGCGACTTCTGCTTTCACGGTCTGTACGATAGTCAGCTTGCCAGACTTCAGGACACCATGATGACCGAATACTTCAGCCTGGATTTTCTGTGTATCTGCAACTTCGAATACCGCGCCGTCGCTGCCGACCAGCACGCCGGAATCGCCACACTGGCCGCCGGACTCAGCATAGAAAGGCGTGGTATCGAGTACCACGATAGCCTGTTGGCCAGCCTGCACTTCATTGACCGCGCTGCCATCGACATACAGAGCGATGATTTTAGCTTCGTGTTGCAGTTGTTCGTAACCGACAAAGCGGGTTTTCTCGCCGCTATATTCAATCGCAGCCGCCATCTTGAACTTGCCGCCTTCACGCGCTTTTTTACGCTGCAATTCCATCGCGGTATTGAAGCCAGCTTCGTCCAGCGTCACACTGCGTTCACGACAGATATCGGCCGTCAGATCAAGCGGGAAGCCATAGGTATCATACAAAGTGAAAGCGGTTTCACCATCGAGGTTTTTGCCGTCTTTCGCCAGCGCCGCCTCCAGGATTTTCATGCCGTTTTCCAGCGTTTCACCAAAGCGTTCTTCTTCCTGACGAATCACCTGTGCCACACGCTCCGCTGCTTCTGCCAGCTCAGGATAGGCACCGCCCATTTCCTGCACCAGATCATTCACCAGTTTAAAGAAGAAAGGCTGACTCTGACCCAGCTTGTGTCCATGGCGCAGCGCACGGCGGGTAATACGGCGCAGCACATAGCCACGACCTTCATTGCCCGGTATCACGCCATCCACAATCAGGAAACCGGCGCAGCGGATATGATCGGCAATCACGCGCAGGGAATTATTTTCCAGATCGGTGCAGCCGGTTTCACGTGCTGCGGCTTTGATCAGCGCCTGGAAGGTATCGATTTCATAGTTGGAATGCACATGCTGCAGCACTGCAGACAAACGCTCCAGACCCATGCCGGTATCCACGCATGGTTTAGGCAAAGGATGCAGTACGCCGTGTTCATCTTTATTGAACTGCATGAACACCAGGTTCCAGATTTCAATGAAACGGTCGCCGTCTTCTTCCGCAGAGCCCGGAGGACCACCCCAGATATCGGCACCGTGGTCATAGAAAATTTCAGTACATGGACCACAAGGTCCGGTATCAGCCATTTGCCAGAAGTTATCGGATGCGTAGCGTGCGCCTTTGTTGTCACCGATACGGATGATGCGCTCGACTGGCACACCGATTTCATTTTTCCAGATATCGTAAGCTTCGTCGTCTTCCTGATACACGGTGACGGTCAGCTTTTCTTTAGGCAGCAGATACACTGTCGTCAGCAATTCCCAGGCATAGTGAATCGCGTCTTTTTTGAAGTAATCGCCGAAAGAGAAGTTACCCAGCATTTCAAAGAAAGTGTGGTGACGTGCGGTATAGCCCACGTTTTCCAGATCGTTATGCTTACCACCGGCGCGTACGCTGCGCTGTGCTGTGGTGGCGCGGGTATAGGCGCGTTTGTCCTGACCGAGGAACACGTCTTTAAACTGCACCATACCGGAGTTGGTGAACAGCAGCGTAGGATCATTACCGGGAATCAGGCTGGAAGAACGCACACGCGTATGGCCTTTAGATTCGAAAAAGCTGAGGAATTTATCGCGGATTTCGGACGAGTTCATAGATAGTGAGAATTTTGCTGAAAATGAAGTTAACGTCTGATTATACGGTATAAATTCTGGACTCCGGCACCCCAAACCTGCCCGAATCCAAAAGCTGCTCAAATTAGCAACATCATCCCCGCCCGCTTCACTGTCCCGTTTATAGTCCGCTGCGCAGCCCACCCACAGACGGACTGCATTTCAGTCTCAAGTGACTAGGGCCTGTTAAGCTTTAAATTACGTGCAATTTAAAGATTAACAGGCCCTAAAGCAGAAAGTAAAAACAGAAAAACCAGCGCTAAGCCGGTTTTTCTTTGAGCTTTCTGGCGGAGCAGCGTATCAGGGCGTCACCTTGCGTGCATTATGCTTTTTCTGTTCTATTCGACGGCTGGCAACATCTTCTTCATGTCTGAGTTTGGCGCGTTCCTGCTTAGTCACGACACCATCGGCTTTTGCTGCTTGCTTGTCGGCTTCGATTTTCGCTTCACGTTTTTCCAAGTGCGCACTTTCTTTAGCCGTCAGCTCACCGCTGCTGACGCCTTGTGCAATGCGCTTTTCCTGACGCACCTGACGCTGATCGATGTTCGGGGTATTGGTGTTTTGTGCAAAAGCCGGTGCGGCAAACAGGCTGATTAGGGCCAGCATGGCAAATGGATGTGCGTTCATTGTGACTCCTGTCTTGGTCGTTTGAGATAAAGCTCAATAAAGTATTGAGCTGCGATCTGGGAATGCAGCGTGATGACTGTGTCGCTGATATTCTTAGCTGTATAACGGGCAGCCTGATTCGCCGCTGACATGGCTTTGTATGTGCGTGTAACAAGGCGTAGCAGACTTCGCACACTGTATCCGGATGAAAAATGCCAGCCGCGGACAGTGCACATCATGTTATGGAAAATCGCCCGGCCAGCCTGGCGCAGGTTGCGGTTAGAAGTCCGCAGGAATCCGGTCCGGATAATCAGTGCAAAATGCATCCACACCCCAGCGCAGCAGTTCGTGTGCGCGTTCTGGTTCATTGACCGTATAGCAGAACAAGCCGTAGCCCGCATTTTTCACCTGTGCCGCCCATTCCTTGCTCAGGTGTTTGTGGTTCACATGCAGAGCAACTGCGCTCAGCTCTTGCAGCATGGACTTCCAGTCAGGATGCGGGCCATCCAGCAGCAAGGCGCGCGGGATTTGTGGTGCCGCGCGTTTGGCAGCACGCAATGCAGTCATCGAAAAAGATGAGAGCAAGGGCAGGCGCGCAGGATCGCTGCTCACTACGTCCGCAAAGCAAGCGGCGCTCAGCGCGGCAACGATGCATCCGGTCGCTTCTTCATGGCCGGGGCTGGGTTTGATCTCGGTATTCATCCAGATCTGCTGCTCGCGGCAAAAACGGATGACTTGCTCATAACTCGGAACCGGCTCGCCGCCGAAGCGGGCATCAAACCAGCTGCCAGCGTCCATTTTCTGTAAATCTGCTGCATTCGTCCCGGCAACCAGTCCACTTCCCGCCACAGTGCGCCCAAATTCGGGATCATGCATCAGCACAGGAACGCTATCCTTTGATAACATCACGTCAAACTCAACCGCATGAAAACCCAGTGCCAGACCGCAACGCAAGGCGGCCAGGGTATTTTCCGGCGCCAGCTTACCTGCACCGCGATGCGCTAACACTTTAGGATAAGGCCACATGGTATTTTCTTTCCTTCATCTGCAGCAATATGGGGGATAAGCGCGTTTGCGTGAAACAAAGCAGGCCACGCTGATCACAGTATATAAACGGGTCTGAACTGTGAGAACCGTCAATCCAGCGCAGCCATCGCAGCCATCGCGTCGCAGCGACAGTTTTACAGCAGTCCCAATACAATAACGAAAATAATTCATAACAGGATAAACCAGGATGAGTACGGAGACAGCAACAACATCAACAAAAACAGCATTAGGACATTTACGTGTACTTGATCTGACCCGTGTTTTGGCGGGCCCGTGGTGCGCCCAGAATCTGGCCGATTTAGGGGCGGAAGTGATTAAAGTCGAACGACCCGGCGTAGGCGATGATACGCGTAGCTGGGGCCCGCCTTATCTGCGTGATGAAGATGGAACAAACACCTCCGAAGCTGCTTACTATCTGACCGCCAATCGCGGCAAGCTCGCCATCACAGTCGATATCGCAACGGTGGAAGGTCAGCAAATTATCCGTGAGCTGGCAGCACAATCTGACGTGGTGCTGGAAAATTACAAAGTCGGTCAGCTCGCCAAATACGGATTGGATTACGCCTCACTGAAACAGATCAAACCGGATCTGATCTATTGTTCCATCACAGGTTTTGGTCAGGAAGGCCCGTACGCAGCGCGTGCTGGCTATGACTTCATTGTGCAGGGCATGGGCGGTTTCATGTCGCTGACCGGTGAGCGCGATGATCTGCCCGGTGGCGGACCACAAAAAGCCGGTGTTGCGATTGCCGATCTGATGACCGGCATGTATGCCACCATCGCGGTGATGGCAGCACTCAGTCACCGTGACCGGACTGGCGAAGGCCAGTATATCGACATGGCCTTACTCGATGTACAGGTGGCGATGCTGGCCAATATGAATATGAATTACCTGACCACCGGCGTCGCGCCTCAGCGCTGGGGTAATGCGCATGCGAATATTGTGCCCTACCAAACCTTCGCCACCTCAGATGGACACATCATCGTCGCGGCAGGCAATGACAGTCAGTATAAAAAATTTGTGCAAATTGGTGGCCGTCCCGAACTCGCTGACGATGCGCGCTTCAGCAGCAATCCGGCGCGGGTACAACATCGTGAGCAACTGATACCGCTGCTGGCGGAGATGGTCAGGCTGAAAACCAAACAGGAATGGATCACGTTGCTGGAACAGGCTGGCGTCCCTTGTGGTCCGATCAACCGCCTCAATGAAGTGTTTGAGGATCCTCAGGTGAAGGCGCGCCAGATGCAGATCAGCCTGCCCCACCCCAGTGCTGGCAGCGCGCCACTGGTCGCCAGTCCGATGAAGCTGTCCGCCACACCGGTCAGCTATCGCAACGCGCCGCCGCTGCTGGGGCAGCATACTGAGCAAATACTGAGCGATCTCCTGAACTATGACGCAGAGCGCATCGCTGAGCTGCGTGCACAGAAAGTGATTTAACCAGCTTGCAATCAGGCTCCGCATTTTGCGCCGCTATCTGATAGCTTCGCGAACGCCTGCTGCCTTTGGTCGCAAGTCCATGGCACAGGCAGCAGCGGGCACCTACACTACGCTGCTATCCATCGCAGCTCACTTTGAACCGGCGCAGACTATGACTACCCCCGACCAACCAAACACCACTTACTGGCAGCAGGTACGCACTGCCGTCTCAGGTGCATCGGCAATAAAAATCCTGCGCGAACTGCCTTTCATCCTGATCATCAATGTCATCTGTACCGTGCTGGTGACGTATGTGATGCGACATAACAGCAGCTTGTTGGAAAACTGGGTGTTCTCTAACTGCATAGGATTTTGCTGCTATGTGCTGATACGCGCCGCCAGAATTCTGATCTGGCCGAATCAAAATCCGCAAACTCTGGCGTTTTATCTGACCTGCATCCTGCTTGCCCCGATAGGTTTTTTTTGCGGCACCCTGCTGGCGGCTTTCCTGTACGGCTATCCGGTGCAAAATGTACTCGCCATGCAGTGGCGCTATGTGCAGGGTTTTGTGATACTGAGTGGCATCGTAAGCACCGTGGCCGCCTGGTCGCTGTGGAACCGGATCAGGATTACCGAACTGACCGCCGCCGCCGAAGCTGAGAAAGCACGTTCTGCCGCGATAGAACGACAAGCGGTGCAAGCGCAATTGCAGGTGCTGCAAGCCCAGATTGAACCGCATATGCTGTTCAACACCCTGGCCAATCTGCAGGGACTGATCGCCATCGATCCTGAACGTGCCCAGCACATGCTGGCCCAGCTGATTACCTATCTGCGTGCCACGCTGAGAGCCTCACGCGCAGAAAGCACCACTTTGCAAAACGAATTCAGCCTGTTGCGCGCCTATCTGGATTTGCTCGCTATACGCATGGGGAAACGCTTACAGTACCAGCTGGATTTACCTGCAGAACTGGCGCAGTTGTCTATCCCGCCTATGCTGCTGCAACCGCTGGCCGAAAATGCGATCAAACATGGACTGGAACCCAAGCTCGAAGGCGGCTACCTGCACATCAGCGCAGCGCGGCACGCAGACAAACTGGAATTGCGGGTTGCCGATACGGGTTTGGGGCTGGCGTTTGACTATGCAGAACGCAACGCCAGTGCGGCCGATGGTCACGGACTGGGCAACATCAATATCCGTGAACGCTTGCAGGCCATTTTCGGCCCGGAAGCCGCATTCCGCTTAGGTCCGAATACACCGGAAGGTACCTTAGCTGTCATCACTCTCCCCTTACCCACTCAAGCACAAACACAAGCATAACTATGAGCCAGCCAACACGCGCCATCATCGCCGAAGATGAACCGATACTCGCACTGACACTGCAGCGTATGCTGAATAAACTGTGGCCAGAACTTGAGATTTGCGGGCTCGCAGAAAACGGAGTGCAAGCGGTACAACTGGCCTTGGAAGCGCAGCCGGATATCCTGTTCCTCGATATCAAAATGCCGGGTAAAACCGGGCTGGATGTGGCACAGGAGCTGGCTGAAGAATGGCCGGAGCAGCACGCCTTTCCGCTGATCGTGTATGTGACCGCCTATGATGAATACGCGGTGCAGGCATTTGAGCATTCCGCTTCAGACTATGTGTTGAAGCCGGTCAGCGAAGAACGTCTGCAAAAAACCATACAAAGGCTGCAGGCGCGCTTACAAAGCAAAACAGCGAACAATGCCGGTGATGAATTGGAACGGGTATTGGGCCAGTTACGCAATCTGCTGCCTGCGCAGCAAAGCGCCGGGCGGACTACGCCCGCGCTTCCCGCAAACAACGCTGCCAGCAGCGCAGAGACCGGTAGCAACGCGGGCAGCGCTGACAAACTGCACGTGATACGGGCTGCGGTCGGAAATAATGTACGCATGATAGCGATAGAAGATGTGCTGTATTTCGAAGCGACCGACAAATACATCAATGTCGTCACGCGCGAGCATTCCTCGCTGATACGCAGCAGTCTGCGCGAATTGCTGCCGCAACTGGACAGCAGCCTGTTCTGGCAAATCCATCGCAGTACCGTGGTCAATATCCGTCAGGTCAGCCTGGCGCAGCGCGACGAATCTGGCAAAGTCACGCTAAAACTGCGCGACAGCGATGATAAACTCAGCGTCAGCCGCGTCTATGCGCATCTGTTCCGACAGATGTAAGCCAGTACGCCCCTACTACCCAGGACACCGAATATCGTATGAATCAGCCATCCGCATCCAGCCAACAGCCTGCTACTTTACACTGGCAATGCCTGCCATTTGATCAACTCAGCGTACATCAGTTGCGTCAGATTTACGCAGCGCGGAATGCAGTATTCGTGGTGGAACAGAATTGTGTGTATCAGGACATCGATCATAAAGACCCGTTGTCGCACCATCTGGTGGCCTGGGATGCAGAACAACAGCTGGCCGCTTACCTGCGCATCGTGCCGCCCGGGATTAGCTTTGCAGAAGCATCGCTGGGCCGCGTGCTTAGCAGCACCAGCTGGCGCGGCAGTGGCATAGGCCGGGAACTGCTCACGCGCGGCATCACCTCCCTGCGCGAGATCTATCCACAAGCTGCCATCCGCATCGGCGCACAGGCATATCTGGAAAAATTTTATGGCAGTTTTGGCTTCATCCAGGTGTCGGAACTGTATCTGGAAGATGACATACCGCATATCGACATGCTGCTCAGCAGCGAGTAAGCCTGAGGCATCAGCCTGCGCAGCCCGGATAGCCCTGCCAGCAACAGGGATTTCAACTATAATGCTGCTAAATCAAAGACTTAGTCAGTATGACTGAGTCATCCTTCATTTAGTCTCCGATATCACCTAATTATGCCTGTTGCCACCCTGTCCCCAGAGACGCCTTACGTCAATATCTCTGCTTACAAATTTATCACTTTCGATGACACTGCCGAAAAGCGTCAGGAATTTATCGATAAATGCAATGAACTGAACCTGAAAGGCACTGTCTTGCTGACGCCGGAAGGGATCAATATGTTCCTGGCTGGTTTGCGTCATGAAATCGATGCCTACATGGACTGGCTGCACGCAGACCCGCGTTTCGCCGATGTGGTCGCTAAAGAGAGTTTTTCCGATCGTCAGCCTTTCACTAAATTGCTGGTCAAGCTGAAAGCAGAAATCATCACCATGCGTATGCCGCTGATCAAGCCGGAAGAAGGCCGAGCACCATCGGTCGATGCCAAAACCCTCAAACGCTGGCTGGATCAGGGCCATGACGATAACGGCAAACCGGTTGTGATGGTTGATACCCGCAATGATTTTGAAGTCGATGTAGGCAGCTTCGATAACACCATCGACTACCGCATCACCAAGTTCACAGAATTCCCGCAAGTCATAGAAGAACACCGCGATGAACTGAACGACAAAACTGTCGTGACCTTCTGCACCGGCGGTATCCGCTGCGAGAAGGCGGCAATCCATATGCAGAATGTGGGCTACAACAGCGTGTACCAGCTCGAGGGCGGCATCCTGAAATACTTTGAAGAAGTCGGCGGTGATCATTATCACGGCGACTGCTTCGTATTCGATTACCGCACAGCGCTCAATCCTAAGCTGGAAGCGACCGACACCAAACAATGCTTTGCCTGCCGCGCCGTGGTCACACCCCGTGAGCAATTATCCCCCTGGTATATCGCTGGCGTGTCTTGCCCGCATTGCCAAAAAGCGCGCCACGAAAATGCCCCGGCTCAGGCCTGAACCCAGTTCAGTGCACTGCCGGAATCCACTGCCGTCTTAGTGCTGATTTGACGTAAAAAAAACTCATACCTGTAAGCGCAGGTATGAATTTTTTTTCATGCTGATGGCCATAGCCACCAAACATAAAACAACGCCAGATCCCGCTCTGGATTTGCTGCAAAAAAAGTAAGTAAATCGGGAACTTTATGCAGACACAAGGTGTCTGCTGATGGTGATTGATAGTCCACCGTTTTTTCTGGCCACTTTCCTGCTGAATTTCTGTTGCCTTTTTTTATCGCAGCAGACAAGCGCTTAACTCTATTCCTTGCTATGAAACCTTTGTTACTCACTACCCTGGCACTCAGTCTGATGTGCCTGTCAACCGGCGTCAGTCAAGCGCATGAGCACGCAGTGGCAAGCACGACCCAGACTAAAGCCGGAACGGCAACTGGCGCCGGCGTAGACCGCAGCCAGTCCGATCCGGCCGTCAGACCGCAGGATGACTTTTTCCGCCATGCGCAAGGCAGCTGGCTCAAGAATACTGCGATCCCGTCCGACCGTTCTGACTGGGGCGCATTTACCCAGGCGCGTGAAGAGGTGCAAACCCAATTGCGCGGCCTGATCCAGCAAGCGGCACTGAGCGCTGCGAGTAAAAGCGGTGCCGCTGCTACCGACGCCAATCTGCAAAAAATCGGCGACTTGTATAACAGCGTGGTGAATCAGGATAAACTCAACCAGTCAGGCTGGCGTCCTTTAGCCGCGGATTTGAAAAAAATCGATGCGGTAAAGAACCTGCGCGAACTCACTAAACTGATCGCTCATCTGCAGCAAATCGGCGTGACCACGCCTTTCCATGCCAGCGTAGAGCAAGACAGCCGTTTATCAACACAATATATTTTGACGCTGGGCCAATCCGGACTCGGTTTGCCTAATCGCGATTATTATCTGAAGCAGGATGAGGCACGCAATCAGGAAATCAGCAGCCGTTACCTGAGCCATGTCAGCAAAATCCTGCAACTGTCTGGCGACACTGAGGCAGACGCACATGCGCAGGCAATCCTGGCGCTGGAAACCGATCTGGCCGCGATCCAGTGGAGTAATGTAGAAAACCGTGATCCTGTGCGCACCTACAATAAGCTGAGCCTGGCTGAACTGCGCGCACTGACGCCATCCTTAGACTGGAGCAGCTATCTGAAAGCCAGTCATGCAGGCGCTGGCCTGCAGCAAGTGCTGGTACAACAACCCAGCTATCTGCGTGGTCTGCAAACCGTATTGAACAAACACAGCCTCGCGAGCTGGAAGGCTTACTTCCGCTGGCAATTACTGAACACCTACAGCCCGCATCTGTCGCAAGCCTTTATCGATGAAAACTTTGCCTTCCGCGGCACCTTCCTGAGCGGTATCAAAGAAAACCGTTCGGCAGAAAAACGTGCAGTGGCACTGACCGATCAGATGCTGGGCGAGGCCGTAGGCAAATTGTATGTGCAGCGTTATTTCGCACCAGAGACCAAGGCCCGAACAGAAAAAATGGTGGCGAACTTCCTCGCTGCATTCAAAGCCAGCATAGAGGAACTGGATTGGATGAGCCCGGAAACCAAGAAGCAGGCGCAGATCAAACTCAGCAAAATCAGCGTTAAGGTGGGCTATCCTGAGCAATGGCGCGACTACAGCGCAATACGCATACTGCCGGATGATCTGACCGGTAATCTCAAGCGCATACGTCAGGCCGATCATGCACGTGAATTTGCGCGTCTGGGCAAACCGGTAGACCGCAGCGTGTGGCATATGACACCGCAAACTGTGAATGCCTACTACAGCCCGGAAATGAATGAAATCGTATTCCCGGCAGCGCGTCTGCAAGCGCCGCTATTCAATGTTGATGCCGAAGACGCCTTCAATTACGGCGCACTCGGCATTTCTATCGGCCATGAAATCAGCCATGCGTTTGATGACTCCGGCTCGCAATACGATGGTGATGGCAATCTGCGCGACTGGTGGACTAAAGAAGACCGTGAAAAATTCAATGCACGCACCAAGATTCTGGTCGAACAATACAATGGCTATGCACCGGTCCCCGGCAATTTCCTCAATGGTCAGCTGACTCTGGGTGAAAACATCGCTGACAATGCCGGTCTGATCATGGCGGTCAAAGCCTATCATTTATCGCTGGGTGGCAAACCGGCACCGGTGATCGATGGATGGACTGCTGAGCAGCGCCTGTTCTTCGGTCTGGCGCAGGCACGCCGCTTCAAGGCACGTGAATCACGGGCACTGGTGCTGATCAAGACCGATCCGCATTCACCAGGCGAATTCCGCGTCAACGGCAGCCTGCGTAACCATCCGGATTTCTATACTTCATTCGACGTCAAACCCGGCGACAAGATGTACCTGCCACCAGAACAGCGCGTCAAACTCTGGTAAGCACTGCCCTGTGCTTAGCCTAAAAAATGGCTGCACCTGCGACTCAGCGGTGCAGCCATTTTTTTGGAGCAAGGTCGCACAAGCTGCTACTTCTGTACACAGGCCATGCGACTCTGGATTCAGCGCTGGAACGCAAGCACGCACCGGGTATGCTGTCCCTACCCCAAACAACAGGAGACAGATCATGCAAACGACTTCAATTTCCTCATCTGCAGCTAAGCTGCGCCTATTCATGCGGAACAGCTTGCTGGCCGCCTTACTGAGCAGCAGTGCGATGGCTTACGCGGCAGATCCCTGTTTGTCCTGCGGCTCAACCAAAGGATCAGAAGCAATTTCGCTGGGTATGGGTGTCGTGGTGTTGGGCAGCGCATCAGCACTCGCAGGTTCTGGCAAGTTAGTCGTCACTGCAGTGGAAGGCACAGCAAACGGCATATCTGTGGTGGTTAAAGCTTCCGGTCAGGCCAGCACAACGGTCATCGAATTGTCGGGCAAGGCGCTGGAAAAAACCTCGCTGGTGGCGGGCAGCGTGCTGGAACTGAGTGCAGTCAGCACCGGATACTTACTGATCGCCTCCGGCAAGGCGATCGCCTTCATCCCGAATGAAATCGGCAAAGCTCTGTTACACCATCAACGCGCCTGAGGCGGAGGCTGACATGAAGCACGTAACTGCACCGCAGCCGCCGGTCAGCTTTGCAGGACCGCGTCGTTTCAGCGCATGGAATTTGCTGAGCTTACTGACTTTGCTGAGCTGTTTAATGTTACTGAGCCAGCCTGCCCATGCGGGCCGCCCTTGCGAGCCACCTGCCTACGATCCTGCCAAAACCATGCAGGCGCTGGAGTTTGCCGAAAAAGTCAGGCAAACGCTGGAGGCCAGCGGCGCACAAGTGGCGCTGATTGCACGCGCGGGTCAGGATTTGTCAGCGTATCAGCTGCGTTTTTCCCATCTGGGCATCATCCGCAAACTGCCCGATGGCCGCTGGTCAGTGATGCATGAGCTGAATGACTGTGGCACGGCAAACTCCGCCTTGTACCACGAAGGACTGGGCAATTTTTTTCTGGATGATATGCACCGCTTCGAAAGCCTGTTACTGATACCGTCAGCGGCACTGCAAAACGCCTTGGCGGAACAGATCACATCCGGTCATGCCCGGCAGTTGCACGAGGCATCCTACAATATGCTGGCCTTCGCTTATGCAACGCGCTATCAGAATTCGAATCAGTGGGGACTGGAAGTGCTCGCTGCAGCCAGCGATCCGGCTATCCAAACCCGGCAGCAGGCGCAGGACTGGCTCAAAGCCCAGCGCTATCAGCCGCAGAACTTGCGGCTATCCAGCATGACACGGCTGGGCGCGCGTATGTTCCGTGCCAATGTGAGTTTCGACGACCATCCGTTTGAACGCCGTATGGCGGGACAGATCGACACTGTGAGTGTGGAGTCGGTAGAAAAATTCATGCAGCAATTACCAGTACCACCTCAGGTGCTACTGGTACGCGCAAACTAAAAGCCGCCACTGACAACATGCCAGCGGTGGTGCTCATCAGGTCAGCTTATTGATTGAAACGCTGAGCCACTTGAGCGATACGCTGACCAAACAGTTTCGCCGTTTCCAGATCGCCCGGCAGCGGGCCTTCTTCCGGGCTCGCGTCGGATGGAGACTGGGTCATCAGACCGGCAAAGCTGCCGACAAAATTGATGTCATTGCGCTGTGCTGCCTTGCTGTTAGCAGGCATCAGGCCAGTACCAACCCAGATCATGGAATGCTGTTGCGCCAGTGTAAACAAGGTATGCAAGGTCGACAGTTTGTCGCCATTCATGGTCGCGGAATTGGTGAAACCAGCTGCGATTTTGTCTTTCCATTGCTGGGTAAACCATGGTTTGGAACTGGCATCGGCAAATTTTTTAAACTGCCAGGATACCGTGCCCATATAGGTCGGTGAACCGAACACGATCGCGTCGGCAGCCGCCAGGCTGGCCCACTGTGCATCGCTGATCGTGCCCTCAGCGCTGATCTGTATCAGCTCAGTCTGTGCACCTGCTGCTGCCGCACCCGCTTCTACGGCTTGTGCTGCTTTGGTGGTGTGGCCATAACCGGAATGAAAAACGATAGCTACTTTACTCATGTGTATCTCCTTCGACGAGAAAATAAAACAGGCGGCGCTGCCGCCTGAACTTAACGTGGCAAATCAAATACCAGCACTTCGGCATCCTGACCTTCAGACAAACTCAGTATAGCTTCATCCTGCAACATCAGCGCGTCGCCTTCCTGCATGCTGACACCATTCACAGTCTGGCTGCCGCGTGCCAGATGGACATACACCAGGCGACCTGCTGTGATGGCCTGCTCCAGGCTGTGACCGGCTTCAAACAAGCCTATCGACAGGCTCGCGTTCTGCCGTATCGCAATCGAGCCATCGGCGCCATCCGGCGACGCGACCACGCGCAGACGGCCTAGCTTTTCTTCACGGCTGAATTGCTGTTCCTGATAGCGCGGTGGCTGACGCAGCGCATCGGGCTGTATCCAGATTTGCAGCAAGCGCGTGTGGTGTGCTGTATCCGGATTAAATTCGGAATGCCGCACGCCGGTACCCGCACTCATGTACTGCACATTACCGGGACGGATAGTGCTGCCATTGCCTATGCTGTCTTTGTGCGCAATCGCGCCTTCCAGCACATAGGTAATAATTTCCATATCCTGATGCGGATGGGTACCAAAGCCCATGCCGGGAGCGATCCAGTCATCATTAATCACGCGCAGCGGACCAAAGCCCATGTGCTGAGGATCGTAATATTCGGCAAAGGAAAAGCTGTGGTAAGACTTCAGCCAGCCATGTTCTGCATAGCCACGTTCTTTTGATGTTCTGCGAATAAGCATACTGCCCCCGTTCAAATATTTTGATGTCAGAAACCACACTATACATATTGATATCAACGGATATAAGGTGTAAATTTCAACGACTTTATTCAAATTTTTTGAACAAGCATGAATCTGACGCTGGAAGCACTGCAAATACTGGATGCGATTGCGCGTAAAGGCAGCTTTGCCGCAGCTGCGGCGGCGCTCGACAAGGTGCCGTCTGCGATCACTTACAGCATACGCAAGCTGGAAGAAGATCTGGATGTACTGCTGTTTGACCGGCGCGGCCATAAGGCGCAACTGACCGAGGCCGGTGCCGAATTGCTGCAGCAGGGCCGCCACTTGCTGAACGCGGCGCAGGAACTGGAAAACCGGGTCAAGCGCACCGCCTCAGGATGGGAAGCCGAATTCCGCATCGTACTCGATGGCGTGATCCGCTTTGAAGACCTGATCCCCTTACTGCAGGAATTTGAACAGCAGGGTTGCGGCACCCGCCTGCGTATCAGTCAGGAAGTATTGTCCGGCGTATGGGAAACCATGGTCACCGGACGTGCCGATCTGGCCATCGGCGCCGCCTACGAGGGGCCGGATGCCTTCCGTACCCAGGCTGAGTTTCAAAGCCGTCTGTTGGGGAATCTGGACTGGGTGTTTGCCGTCGCACCTTCCCATCCGCTGGCCAGCTTGCCAGAACCGCTGACACCAGAAACCCTGCAGACATTTCGCGCGGTCGTAGTCGGTGATACCGGTCTGACCTTACCCAGTATGTCAGCCGGTGTGCTGCGCGGTCAGGATACGCTGACGGTACCATCGATGCAGGCTAAACTGGCTGCGCAACTGGCCGGACTGGGCTGCGGCCATCTGCCGCGACGGCTGGCTCAGCCTTATCTGGATCAGGGCAGTCTGGTCGAAAAACAGACCAGCACCCACCGTCCAGCTGGCAATAACCGCATCGTCTGGCGCAGCGCGAATAAGGGCAAGGCCTTGCAATGGTTTTTACAAAAACTGAGTGATCCACAGGTACAGCGCAGCCTGATGGATAACCATCATGAATGAGGCATAGCTGAACATGTCTGTTTTCAGTAGCATTCCGGCAGCATCGGTCACCCCGCTCACCTCTGCCACCTCCGCCACTGGCTATACCGGACGCTTCGCGCCCTCGCCTACCGGTCCGCTGCACCTGGGTTCACTGGTCGCAGCGATGGCCAGCTATCTGGATGCCAGAGCACATCAGGGACGCTGGCTGTTACGCATAGAAGACCTGGATTTCGACCGCAATGTTGCGGATGCAGATCGCCATATCCTGAATTCATTACAACGCTGTGGCATGCACTGGGATGGCGAAGTCAGCTGGCAAAGTAAGCGCCAGCCACTGTATGAACAGGCGCTAAAACAACTGGCGGAGCAAGTCTATCCCTGTGCCTGCTCCCGCAAAGAAATCGCCGATTCGCGATTGCGTGCCGGTAGCGCAGGCAGCCAGATCTATCCGGGCACTTGCCGTACTGGTCTGGCACCAGGTAAAGCGCCACGTGCCTGGCGTTTGCGGGTGCCAGATGGCGACGCTGCGGTCTTTCAGTTTGAGGACCGCTTGCTCGGTGCGCAGACTCAGGATCTGGCCAGCGAGGTCGGTGATTTTGTATTGAAACGCGCCGATGGTTTCTGGGCGTATCAACTGGCGGTGGTGGTCGACGATGCGGCGCAAGGCATCAGCCATGTGGTGCGTGGCGCCGATCTGCTGGATTCGACTGCGCGTCAGTGTTATCTGCAGCAGTTACTCGGGCTGCCACGGCCATCCTATCTGCATGTGCCAGTCGTGAATAACGCGGACGGCGAAAAATTATCCAAACAAACCGGTGCACTCGCCTTCGATCGTGGGGACAATGATTTGCTGCAGGAGGCATTACTGCCTGCAGCGCGCTTTCTCGGTTTAACCATTGCCCCCTCTGTTAGCAATCTCAACGCCTTCTGGGACAGTGCCACTGTCGCCTGGGCGCAATATCTGGCGCTGCGTCAAACATCTCAACCACATCAGCTGCTTCAAGCACTGAAATAACAGCCATGAAATCTCACTTTTTTAGAAGCGTCCTGCTCTCCATCACCGTGTTCTGCGCAGTCATCGGTCTGGCGCTGCCCTGGGGTTTGTATTATTACGGTTTGCGCGAACTGTCTGCCATGCCACAACCCAGCAGTACGCTGCTGAGTCTGGAACAACAGGCAGCGCAATGGGCACAGGCTGGCTTTCAGATGCCGGCCGAAGAAGTGCAGCTGAATCCGGTCGGCTATCTGTTTTCCGCCTCCAGCCAGGATGCGCCGCCAGCCGTGACCAGCTTTGCCTGGCGCATCGCTTCTGCACATTTATCACAGCAATTACCCAAGGCTGGTGTATGGCAAAAAACCTTGAGCGGCAGTGCGCTGACGATCTGGATTACACGCCACTGGACGCAGGCCCAGATCGTCTCCACCGCAGCACAGCTGGATACGAAGCGGCCCTGAAAATGCAGCTGCATTTTCAGGGGCTTCAGGGGCGCGACACATCAATGTACTTAATGTTTTTAATGCCCTTGATGGCCACCATGTCCGCTGTGACCTTGCGGTTTCACCACCTGCACTTCGACTTCCTTGCCGTGCATGCTGTGCGCAGATCCGCTGGCTGGCGGCGGTGCACGTAAAGCCTCAGGCAACTCGCCGGTATATTCCCAGGCCTGGGTACCGGCAGGATGCGCAAACCAGCCGGGGTCAGTATAGTCGCCCGGCTTTTGCTGCTTGCGCACCTTCATCACGCTGAACATACCGCCCATCTCCAGCCCGCCAAATGGGCCCTCCCCCGTCATCATCGGTAAAGTATTGTCCGGCAAAGGCATTTCCATCATGCCCATATCGGCCATGCCCTTGTCCCCCATGGTCATGTAAGCCGGAATCAGGCGCTGAATTTTTTCCGCCACACCGCTTTGATCGACGCCTATCATCGATGGCAGATTGTGGCCCATCGCATTCATGGTGTGATGGCTTTTATGGCAGTGAAAAGCCCAGTCCCCTTCTTCATCAGCGATCAGCTCGATCTGACGCATCTGGCCGACGGCGATATCGGTAGTGACTTCCGGCCAGCGCGCGGTTTTCGGTATAGGGCCGCCATCGGTACCGGTCACGGTAAATTCATGGCCATGTATGTGTATCGGATGATTGGTCATGGTGAGATTGCCGACGCGTATGCGCACCCTGTCATTTTGACGTACCGCCAGACTGTCTATGCCCGGGAATACCCGGCTGTTCCAGCACCACAAATTAAAGTCCGTCATGGTCGAGATACTGGGCCGGGATGCGCCCGGCTCAATATCAAAGGCATTGAGTAAGAACACGAAGTCGCGGTCCGCTTCGGCGATCAGCGGATGCGGCTGCTTCGGATGCGTGATCCAGGCGCCCATCATGCCCATCGCCATCTGCGTCATTTCATCGGCATGTGGGTGATACATGAAGCTGCCGGGACGGCGCGCCACAAATTCATAGACCATGGTTTTGCCGGGCTGAATAGCAGGCTGAGTCAGTCCGGACACACCATCCATACCATTCGGTAAGCGCTGTCCATGCCAGTGCACACTGGTGTGTTCGGGCAGGCGGTTAGTCACAAAAATTCTGACCCGGTCGCCCTCCACCACCTCTATGGTCGGCCCCGGACTTTGTCCGTTATAGCCCCACAGATGCGCTTTCATACCGGGTGCCATTTCACGTACCACCGGTTCGGCGATCAGGTGAAATTCCTTCACCCCCTGATTCATACGCCAGGGCAGCGTCCAGCCATTCAGCGTCATGACTGGACGGTAAGAACGCCCATTCGGTGGTAACAGCGGCGGCATGGAGGCAGCGCTGTTCTGGCTGACTACTTCCGGCAATCCAGCCAGTGCAACCCGGCTGACGGCGCTGGCGGCCAAGGCGCCACCGGCGATACCCGCCATACTGGCTGCTTTAAAAAAAGATCTTCTTGAGTTCATCGTATTTCTTCCAGACTGAGGCATCAGCATGGCTGTCATCGGTGAGCAGCTCACTGCAATACGCCACCAGGTTCTTAGTCGTGCAAATTTTTTCTGATCGCGACTGGCAACTACCGCCGGTCGCAGCTAAGTGCTTAGCGTAGTAGTTTTTAATGCGCCACATCGGACGACGTCGCAGCACGGCTGGCAGGACGCAGCGCTGTCGGGCTGCCTGCACCCAGCAAACTGGCCTGTAATTCCGCATCAGCGATCCAGAATTGCTGATTCGCCTGTATCGCCGCCAGCACTCCTTCTATCTGTTCGCGACTGCTGCCCAGCAATTCAAACACGCTGATCAGCATGCCGTTGTAACGCAGCATATTTTGCTCAGCAATCTGACGTTTTAAAGGCAGCATCACATCACGATGGTGGCGTGCGATCTCGTAACTGCTGTAGTAAGCCGCATAGCGTTCACGTAGTTGTGAAGCGCCCTGGCGCAGGCTGTTTTCCAGCTGGTAGCTGGCAGCCAGCGTATCGGCGCGCATCGCATCACGCTGCAACTGCCCCTGATCAAAAAAAGGCAGACTGATGCTCAGGCCCAGCCCGCGCTTTACCCGTGCCCCCGCCGCAGTGCCGCTTTCTGCTGCAGCGGCAAACACGGTATCACGCTTCACACTGAGTTCAATATCGGTCCAGCCTTGCAGCAATTGCAGGCCCTGACGCTGTGCGGCCGTGTGCAGCGCGGCGGCAGCGATGCGCACATCCAGCCGGTTCTGCAGCAGCTGGCTGGCGATCTGTTCGGGTGCTAAAGGCTGGGCGGGCAAATCCGGCAGATGCGCAGGCAATTGCAAGACCTGCGCCTGATCTGCATCCAGGCCCAGTAAGCGCACCAGCGCTTCACGACTGGCCGTTTGCGCCTGTCTGGCTTCTGTCAGTCTGGCTGTCGCATCGGCAGAAAAACTTTGCTGACGCGCTGCCTGCAAAGCGCTGAAGTTACCGGCAGTACGCATTCTGCGTGCGAGTTCTGCTCCGGCTTCCGCGGCTTCATTGACTTGCTGGGCGTACTCCAGACTTTGCTGCGCAGCGACTGCGCGTACCCAGGCCAGCCGCAGCTGGGTGATATGTTGCAGCACTTGCTGACTGAACTGTAATTGTGCCTGCTGCAATTGCGCCGCACTGACTTGCTGACGGCGCGGCAGACTTAGCAAGTCCAGCAAACCCACGCTCAGACTGCGCGCAATTTCCAGTTCACCGGCGAGCTGGCTGCGCTCCAGATTCAGCAATGGATTGGCAATCCGGCCCTGTTGCGCCAGACGGGAACCATCGCCCCAATGCTGCGCCAGCCAGGACTGGATAGCGGGGCTGTTCCACAAGGCGAGCCGGACTGCATCATGCTGACTCAGCGGCGTACTCAGCAAAGTATCGGCCTGCTGGCGCAAGGCCTGCGCCTGGCTGCTGTCGCGTGCCAGTTGCAGCTCGCCCTGTGTCTGCTGCGGAAACTGACGGTTCAGTTCGGCCGTCGACTGATCAATAGAGAATCCCGCGCATCCGGCCGTCAACAGCGGCAGCGCGAGGAGAGAAAAACGGTAAGGAGAAAACATACATTCCCAGTGCAATAAGATAATATCGCGCGCCCGCAGCCCTCAGGCTCAGGACGCAAACCAACACACGATCTGGCTACGGCAGGTATTGCCCGAAACCAGGATGCGCATGCTTCAGCGTGTATACGCCGACGTTTAGCTGAGGAACCGGGGAGGACGTTCAGGCAGCGATAACTCGGCTGAATGATAGGCAGGCAAAGGCGCTGCCGCCGCCATGCGTGTTATGGCCAGGCCAGGCGTACTGAGGCCCGCAACGGGCATCAACACAGCGATGCAACACAGGGATTTACCCTGGCAGTGATCTGCCTGAGCTTGCTTTAGGGGATGCGGATCAGAGGATGACGTCGTGCCGGCAACGGCTTGTTCAGGCTGCTCAGACTGATGCATTTGCTCACAATGGGACTCGCTGGCAGGCGACTGTGGCTGAGCGGTTTGCGGCAGTTTGTTATTCTGGACACAGTGCCACATGCTGACCGCAGCAAACCCTTGCAAGGGAAGCAGCAGCATCAGCCAGACTAAGATCACGGTGCGCCAGGTAACAGTTTTCATGGACGAGAAGTTACCATACTTCAAGGTAAATAGCAGAGAAAATGCAGTGAAAATTCCATGCAATCAGTTTTCATCCATGCGCGGCTGCACCTGATTGCGGCCATTGGTCTTGGAAAAATACAGCCACTGATCCGCTCTTTGCACCAGGCTTTCCACACTATCCTTTTCCTGTTTCTGGGCGACCCCGAAACTGGCGGTAATGCGCAACTGTTTACCATCCAGGAGCAATACGGACAGCTCATTCTGTACCGCCAGCCGCATGCGTTCAGCGACCTCCAGTGCTGCATGCAAATCTGTCTCGGGCAGTATCACCAAAAACTCTTCGCCGCCATAGCGTACCAGCCAGTCAATCTCTGCACGTAATTCCCGCTTCAGGGTCTGTGCAAACGCGATCAACACTGCATCACCGACCGAATGCCCATATTGATCATTCACAGATTTAAAAAAATCGATGTCGCAGAACAGCACCGATAATGCGCGCTCATAACGGGTCGCACGCTGCATCTCACGCGGCATGCGCTCGTTGAAAAACAGACGGTTATAACAAGAAGTCAAACCATCGGTCACGGATAACTCTTTGAGTGCGCCCATGGCTTTTTCCAGTTGCAATGTACGCTCAAGAACCAATTCATCCTGATGATGTATGTGTTTTTGTATACTGTTTTGCATAGTACGAAAACCATCCAGCACCAGTCCGATTTCACTATAGCGATGCCTCGGTTCGAAATCTAATTCCAGTTGAGCGGACAATTGGTTGGCTTGCAAATTCTGCACATACTCTGCCAGCTGATGCATGGGTTTTTCCAGATCACGCCGCAAAATGGTGGACACTGCCATCAGGATAAATATGCCGAGTACGCTTACCTCGATAGCAACCATCAGTAAGCTGCGTATCAACTCCTGCCGCAATACCGATTTATCGATCACCAGTTCCAGTACACCGACATTACCGTTCTGTTCTAATGGTGCAGGGATGTTGCGGATGATACGTTCTGCATTGAAAATTTTTCCTACATCGCCGCCAACGAATTGCTGACCTGTACTGGTCTGGATAATCACATAAGTAATATGTGAATTGTCGAGCAAGAGATTAATCTGCTTCTGTATCGCCTGCGGTTCGATATCCCAGATCGCAACCGATAGTAAAGGCAGATGTGTGGCAGCCACGTCACTGACCATCATATTAAAACTACGCTCTATCGTGCGGTAATTCAGCCATGCCTGCAAACTGCTAAACAGCAGGATGCAGAGGATCAGCCATTTGAATAAACGACGTAACAATGAGCTTGAAATCGGTTCTAAAACTCTGTCGCTCATTTTTTTTCCTCAGTCTGGTTCATCAATTGCGTAAAACTAAAGTGATAGCTTTTGATGGACGGATTCAACACTTTACTGAATTTCCTGAAGTTCGTTTGCGCGAAGTTAACGTCCCCGAATAAAAAACGGAATCGGCTCAGATCTTCTTTTGAGAATAAAATGAACATAGACTTGCTCAACTCCATGCCTTCATCCGCAAAATCTTTTCCATTATGGTAGTCATACAACATCACCAGACTGAAAGCCCCAGTGATGAAATGTCCGCCCGCCAGCGCACTCAGGCTGCCAGATTCCAGTGCAGTGAAGGCTTCCGCGGATGTATTGATGGCACTGAACAGGGCATCTCTGCCGGGCTTTCCACCCTTAGTACGCCAGCCCTCCATCGCACCAAAGGCCATCAGGTCATTGCCGGACCAAATCAGGCGCGCATGCGAATGGCGCAAATACAGCCACTGACTCTGCTCCTGCGCCTTGGCGCGGTTCCACTCGGCATACACCTCCTGATCAATAACGACGTCACCAGCCTCGCTCACTGCGCGATGCATACCGGCATTCCGCTTCATTGAAGAGGTGGTAGAGCGGTCGCCAGCGATCACCAGCATATGCAGTTTGCCATCCGGTGCGTTAAGTCTGAAAGCACGCGCTTTGGCAATCAGGCTTTGGGCAGTCAGATAACCCGCTTCTTCTGATTGCGGCTCCAGGCTCCCGAGCCAGCCCCGGTACAAGCTGCGCGGTAAACCCATACGGCTACGTTCTTTGGGATCTGAGATGCCGCTGAAGGATAAAAAAGTTTTGATATGGGCGGCGTCCAGTATCCGTATCAACTCCGGTCCCATTGCATAGTCATTGGACAGAACCACATAGTCAGGCCGGGCGAATCGAGGTCTGGCAGCCAGCTGGCGTGCAAAAATCAAGGCCTGCAGATGATTACGTTCGGCATACAGCACTTCCAGCTGTATACCCAGGCTGCGTGCTGCAGCCTCCATACTTTGTGTGGCATTCACCCAGTAAATCTCATCGGATTTACCCGGATTCAAAAAGGTAACTGTCATCGCCCAGGCCGGGAATACACAACAAGCGCAGCAAATCGACAACAAGCCAGCAATAACATGCTTCCACATACTACATCTCCAAAGTGCTCAAATTGCCACATATTCATCTCAAAATATGGTCAGAACTAATGCAAACAAATATGCGGAACTGGACACCGTTCCCGTACCTGGCAGCACTGAGCGGTACAGCCACAGAAACAGGTGATACCCCGGATTTGCATTACTCCTGATCGTGCAGTACATGGTGGACTACACAAATGAGGCACTTTTACCGAATAAAACCAGTTGTCAGTACATAACGGGCCTGACAACTGCTCATCCGGCGGCGTGCCCGACCAGAAAACTGAGCGGCATGACACACCATTTTTGCTGCAAAAAAATCCCTTACAAGGGCGCTATTTTCGCAATTCCCCGGCAAAAAAAAGCATACTTGACAAAAACTCACAAATTTATTGCTTTATATAAATACTGCTGCCCTGCGAGTTAAAGCGCTGCCATACTATCTGTGAGCTTACTGCAACGTCGCTACATACCAGTTAAGAATTATTTTTCTACTGGAGCGATGTAAAACCGTCTCAATAAGCTGATGGCCTGTCACTTTCCAGTGCGCGCCAGCTTCGCCCTCAGCTCTCAAGAGCGCTGCTACCAGTGCTGATAATGCGGTTCTGGCATTCAGCATGACAAGCTGCGCCAGCTATTCGCCCTCAGTTACACCCGCAAGTAACACCTGACTGCTACACTTAATGCGCGCCCTCAGCGCACGCGATAGCAAAAATTAATAGGATTGATATTTTTAATCAAATAGACCTAAAACCAGCCGGTATCTAGAATGACTTCTGCTGCACACAACAACTCACCAAAGGATACAAAATGTCGAACGAAGCTAAGTGCCCCTTTTCAGGTAGTGCCCGCCAACAAACGGTAGCCGGAGCCCCTTCTAATGCTGACTGGTGGCCAAATCAACTCAACCTCAGCATCCTGCATCAACACTCTGCGCGCGCCAATCCTATGGGTGAGGACTTTAACTACGCAGAAGCTTTCAAACAACTCGATCTGGACGCAGTGGTGCAAGACTTGCACGCACTGATGACCGACTCGCAAGACTGGTGGCCTGCCGATTACGGTCACTACGGTCCTTTCTTCATCCGCATGGCCTGGCATAGCGCCGGTACCTATCGCGTGACCGATGGCCGTGGTGGTGCCGGTGCCGGTGCCCAGCGCTTTGCGCCGCTCAACAGCTGGCCGGATAACGGCAATCTGGATAAAGCGCGCCGCCTGCTGTGGCCGATCAAACAGAAATACGGCAAGAACCTGTCCTGGGCCGATCTGATGATCCTGGCCGGCAACGTGGCACTCGATTCCATGGGCTTTAAAACTTTTGGTTTTGCCGGTGGCCGCCCTGATATCTGGGAGCCGGAAGCGGATATCTATTGGGGTTCAGAAGGAAAATGGCTGGGAGACCAGCGTTATAGCGGAGATCGCGAATTAGAAAAACCACTGGCAGCAGTACAGATGGGTCTGATCTATGTGAATCCGGAAGGCCCGAACGGTAATCCTGACCCACTCGCCTCGGCCCGTGACGTACGCGAAACCTTTGCCCGTATGGCGATGAATGATGAAGAAACCGTGGCGCTGATCGCTGGTGGTCACACCTTCGGTAAAGCCCATGGTGCAGGCGATGCAGCGCAAGTGGGAGCTGAACCGGAAGGCGCTGGCATCGAAGAACAAGGCCTGGGCTGGAAGAACAGTTTCGGCAGCGGCAAAGGTGTACACACCATCACCAGCGGCATTGAAGGCGCATGGACACCGAATCCTATCCAATGGGATAACGGCTATTTTGAAACCCTGTTCGGCTATGAATGGGAACTGACTAAGAGCCCGGCTGGTGCCCATCAATGGACGCCAAAAGACCCGGCCGCCCGCACTACCGTGCCGGATGCGCATGACCCAGCCCTGCGCCATGCACCGATGATGACGACTGCTGATCTGGCCTTGCGTGCAGACCCAGCCTATGAAGCAATCTCCCGCCGCTTCCTGCAACATCCTGAGCAGCTGGCCGATGCATTTGCACGGGCCTGGTTCAAACTGACCCACCGCGATATGGGACCGGTCAGCCGCTACCTCGGTCATCTGGTACCGCAAGAAACCCTGATCTGGCAAGATCCGATTCCAGCCCGTCAGCATGCACTGATCGATGCACAGGATATCGCCGCGCTGAAAGCACAGATACTGGCGACCGGCTTGTCGGTCAGCGAACTGGTCAGCACCGCCTGGGCATCTGCATCCACTTTCCGTGGCAGCGATAAACGCGGTGGTGCCAACGGTGCACGCATCCGTCTGCTGCCTCAGAAAAACTGGGAAGCCAATCAACCTGCGCAATTGCAAAAGGTATTGGGCAAGCTGGAAGCGATACAGCAAGCCTACAACGCAGCGCAGACTGGTGGCAAACAAGTGTCCTTAGCCGATCTGATCGTACTGGCTGGTGCCGCAGGCATAGAATCCGCAGCACAGCAGGCAGGTGAAACAGTGCAGGTGCCATTCACACCAGGCCGCATGGATGCCAGCCAGGAGCAGACCGATGTCGATTCGTTCGCAGTGCTGGAGCCGGCCGCTGATGGTTTCCGTAATTACGCCAAGGCTGGACTGGCGGGTCACGCGGCAGAACTCTTGCTCGACAAAGCCCAGTTACTGAACTTGTCCGCACCGGAAATGACAGCACTGATCGGTGGCTTGCGTGTGTTAGGCACCAATACCGGCAGCAGCCTGCACGGCGTATTGACTTCACGTCCTGGCGTACTGAGCAATGACTTCTTCGTCAATCTGCTCGATATGCGTACCAGCTGGAAGCAATCTGCGAATGCAGGCGTACTGGAAGGTCGCGATCGTCAAAGCGGTGATCTGAAATGGACCGCCACCGTGGTCGATCTGGTGTTCGGCTCCAACTCGCAATTACGTGCGCTGGCAGAAGTGTATGGCAGCAGCGATGGACAAGCCCGCTTCATCCGTGACTTCATCGCCGCCTGGAACAAAGTGATGCAACTTGATCGCTTCGACCTCGCATAAAGCAAGGCTGTAAAACAAAGGCGGATGTCCGTATTCATGGACATCCGCCTTTTGTCATTGTGGCCGAGGCCAGGCAAGCAAACAGGTATCAAGACCAGCCAGCGTTTTATCCCATTGATTCCAATATAGGTCAGCTGCGACTCAACTCAGTTCGTTCCAAAGTGGTAGCTGATATTTTTTGCGGCCATATGCGTAATAGGTCGCCATCCCCAGACCAAAAAAGCCGCCTGCAAAGCAGGCTGCGAGCGGTAAGGAGCCAAATAGCAGCGACTTGCTTGTAGCACTAGACAGCCACATAAACAACCACATCAGCAGCCCCCAAAAAATCCCGAAATACACGCCGGACAACACCAACACAGACCAGAACCTGGCGAAATGGGGTAGCGGACAATCGATACCCAGACGCCAGAGTAAGTGCACGCCGGGTGGCGCGTAACTGGATTTACGCATGCCTGTCGTTTCCAGCAGCCGCAGCGCTGCTTCACGCCGGGTCGATGTCATCATATCGGTTCACCTTTCAAAGTTATCTATTCATGCCCGCGACTTCCGCGTGGATGGCATTGGAATGTCAGCTAAAAATGTTACCTGAAAAACAAATAAATGGCATGTAAAATATAGACTGAAGATAACAAACAAACTTCCTAGCCGCTCTGGGTACGCGGGTCCGGCCCGTTAAGTGTGCCCTCGCCTGGTGTGATGAACAGTATCGTGCAAGCTGCTTCAACTTTCGCGGTATGCCAGACACCTTTAGGAATCACCAGCACGCTGCCAGTTTGCCGGAATTCCACGCACTGCTCTGCGCCGTTCACATACAGGTACAAAGTCGCCGCCCCGGCCAGCAAATACAGCACTTCATCACCATGCGGATGCATTTCCCAGCAGACCCAATCTTCGGTAAACCTATGCTGGGAAAGCAGCACACATCCCTGGAATTGCGCAAAGCGCGCATCAAGCTCTTGATACATCGTTGGCGTGTGAGCCACGGGTGTGGCAGTCAGTTTCGCATCCAGAACGATGCAGTGTTCATCCAAAGTCATCGCGCACATACGGCCTCCCTCAACAAAAACCTAGTCAATTTGAAGATACTGAAAAACCAGTCAGGGTATATGCTCCGCCGCAGCCGGAGGAATCACCCAGCTATGCATGCGTTCTTCATACACGGAAAATTGGGGTGCCGGAAAAGCCGGATCAGCAAATGCACCGACCGGTATTGCCAGATATTCTTCCAGCCCTTGCGGTTCATAATAGACGGTAGCCCCGCAAGTGGGACAAAAATGAAAGCGTATAAGCGCGCCCTCATCCGCCACCCGCACATACACCGTCGAAGCCCCGGACAGGACAACTTGCGTACGCAAAAATCTGGCTTGCTGACCAAACACGCTACCGGTACGTCGCTGACAAGCCAGGCAATGACAAATCGAGACACGCACCGGCTCACCTGTGACTGTCGCAGTGAGCTGACCACAACTGCATGAAGCAAAACCTTGAGTCATAAGTATCCTTCCGGATCTGACAATACATCGGCTTTACGCCAGATGCTTAGGAGAGTAAGTCTGCACCAACCGAACTACGTAGATTGCAGACAAGCCGAAAAGCAATTAAATAAAAAATCCAAATCGCCTGGGTGGCAAAAAGCGTGGACTCCGTATCATGCATTATCTTAGGTGGTAAGTTCAAGTAGGCCATTCATTCCAGCGCCAACAGGCCAGCGACTGCTTGCTCAAGTATTTCGACCAACTCAGAATCCATAAATTTATATTCGTCCGGTATGTCTAAAACATGAATGGGCTTGCTATCGAGCAGCCGGGTGAACTCGGCAGCGAGTCTGGATTTATGCTTTTCTTCCATCACCAGGATCACGTCCGCCCAACGTATATCTTCAACTGAGACTTTGTGACGTGCGTTCGGACTAGTCCCTGCCGAACGCACGGATAACTTAGGGTGTTTACGCCAGATTTTTTCCGCGGTAGGACTCCGCCATTGATTTCTGCTACAGATAAAAAGCACATTTTGTTTTTCGTTCAAAACTAAGGTTTCCTCGTCTTGTATTATTTGCTTGTCCGTTGTTCGCGGATAATCGATTCCAGGGTATTGAGCGCAAGTTTAAGCAAACGCATAGTTAGGTTCTTCCATTGCTTTTCTCACGGGAGATCATCTTTTCTGGACGTGCTAACTACCTCACCTGAAAAATGAAGTACCTAATTAGGAGCAGACTGCTTGCTCACGACGCGCTGCTCTACTATTTTTTCCAGCGTCCAACGTACTGAACTGCCATCGGCTGGTGGGTTGTTGAGCACAGTTTCTATAATCTGCAGCTGATACTCTGTACCGGGCTGAAAATCAAATCCTTCGATACCAGAATAATGATACTGCCACGGCTGATCAGCTTGCTCCCTCACTTGCAGACACTCCATGGGAGCGACACCTGTGCAAGGAACTTTTTGTGCGGCGACATAAACCGTTTTGCGAACACTTTGCGCATTCGCGGTTTTTGCTAAATCTAATTTTTCCGGCACAAGCTCGTTACGCTGCTTAGTCACACCGGCAGCAATAACAATCAGTAAAACAAACAATAAAACGATAGCAATGAGCTTGTGGTTTGACATGATTATCCCGTTTTGCAGTTGGCGTAAGCTGAGACCAGCACTTGATTGTACATGCCGACGCGTGATTTCCATGTTTTGCTTTAGCCACACCGAAACCAGTGTTAGTGCAACCTGAGCTGCGCAATGGCGAAATAAAATTATTCCGGCACCAGTAAGACGCTCAAATTCCTGCTCAAGCTGAAGGTGATAGTCAACTACGGCGCTGCGCATCAAAGTAGTGGTTTTCACCTTCATCAATCAACGTGGCGATAACATGAAAGCCAGCATCATTCAGGGCGCTCTGATAGCGTGCGCTGCCCAGCGATTGACACATAATGCCGCTGTTTAGATCGGCCCAGCATCCAGTTTCTATTGGCGCAGTGAACAAGAAACGTCCACCCGGAACAAGGATGCTCGCAATGCGATTTATCAATGTGATTTGCTCGCTCTCAGGCAGCAAAAATAACAATCCGACCGCAACCACCGCATCGTAGCTGCGGCCAAAAAAATCGCTGTCCTGAACTTTTTCACAGACAATTGGCACAGAAGGAAAGCGCCGGTGAAATGCATCGACCAGCGTAGGCGAGCTGTCGATAGCCCACAGTTTGAGATTTGGATGTTGAAGTGCGCTGGTGATGGGATAACCGCCACCACAAGCAAGCTCAATCACTTCCGCGTCTTTTTTCAAGCTACACGCCCACAGCGCTACAAGCTGCGCACCTATCATTGATCGATCGCGCGCATTTAAAAAAGCATGGGCACTGCGTTCATAAGCAATGGCGGCGTCTGTCAACATATGGCGTGCCTAAGGTGCAACCCGGCCAATTGCAGAGAAAACTCTACTTTTAACAGCGGGATAAAATTGAGAATTTTTTGTTTCATACAGAAACTTTGTTTTCATTTTTGGATTCTTGCTGAGCGATGTGAGCACTGTCCCTATCCGCATGGCTGAACAAGGCCTCAAAAGCCGAAGCCGTATCCTTCCCTATCTTCACGCTAAATTGATATCTGCCGTGGAATACAAGACAGCCTTACCGCTGAGCATGACGCGTTCGCCCTTGTGCTCACAATATAGCGTCCCACCCCGTTGCGATGCCTGATAAGCGACTAAGTTGTTTTTTTTGAGGCGATTTGCCCAATAAGGGATGATGTGGCAGTGCCCGGAACCGCAAACCGGATCTTCCGCTATCTTTACCTTGGGTGCAAATGAGCGGGATACGCAGTCAAAGTCTGCGCCCGGTGCCGTGACATGCAGTATCAAGCCATCCAGCTCTTTAACCTTGTCTTCATTGACGGACATATTACGGACATCGTTCTCAGACTCAAAAACGCAGAGTAAATCTCTGCCCAGATAAGCCGCTACGGGTTTTACTCCCATTGCTGCCACCATAGACTCCGTCACATCAACACGGTGCAAGGTATACGCGGGGAAATTCATCTCCAGAAGCTCCCCTTTTCTTTCCACCATCAGGTGCCCGCTGAGGGTAGTAAAGTCAATGACTGAGATGCCAGGTTCGATAAACCGCGTGATCACATAGGCGGTAGCGAGTGTCGCGTGCCCACACAAATCGATTTCCCCGCCTGGTGTAAACCATCTCAAATGGTAGGCATCACCTTCTTTGACGGCGAAGGCAGTTTCAGAGAGATTATTCTCCCTGGTGATGTTTAACATCAGCCCATCCGGAATCCAGCGCTCCATCACACAAACGGCTGCCGGATTGCCGCCGAAAATCTGATCGGTAAACGCATCAACCACATACTGTTTCATCGTACCAGCCTCCATGTTAGTGAGTGCCACACCCTGTCATTGTTGACAGTGCAAATTCGTGCCAGTCAGGGTTTGAGTCACGCGTACAAAAATCGGCAAAACCGCCAAGGGACTGCCTTCATCTAAGCTGAACAACTTGTATGGCATGTTCAGCTTAAATCACTTCGTAACAAGTCTGGTTCCGGTATATGGATTGAACAAGAAGTTACCGGGGAATTGGTCTCGGGTCACGGGGTCAAATGTTGGTGGTAGCAGTGCCCCAAGTGGCAGGCGCCAAACAAAAGACTCTCCTGCAACCGTCAATCTGACCTTTCCTTCACCCGTCGCACGCAACTTCGACTTTCCATCCACACCAGCATCTCGGAACACTATGGCCTCGACAGCCTCCCCATAGTTCCCGACAAGACTCGTGAACAAGGGCTTCATTACAGCCAGAAGAGCCTTTATGTCTCCTTTGATTTTTTCGTCCGGGACTGGAATCAATCGCGAGGTTTCGTCAATTTGCAAGAACGTACTTGATAATATCTCGCTCCGGGATGACGGCGTCAGTGCTCCCATTGCCCCCACTCGCGCGTTTGCAACGAGAAAAATGGCGTATCCATTCAGCATTGCTGCAAGTTGCCTCTTCTCCGAATCCGATGCGCTCGGATTGGCAGCAAGGAAAAACTCAGGAGGCATCCAATGCGCAAGCTTCAACTCAGTGGGTGAACTCTTCGTCTGAAAAAGCTCTGCAGCCAAGCTATCGATTTCAGCCGATATCGCTGAGCTTGAAAAAGCTAAGCATATGATCGCTATAAAAAAGGTTCTAAGCATATGAATACGATAGTAAAGAGGAGGTTTAAAGGATCTAACTTGTTTTAAAGTATAAATCCGAAGTAAACATGTTTATGAAAAATTAACGACAATACTTCAATCACCCTTAAGCCCAATACTTAATGCTAAATGTTTCCCAAAATGCATGAGTATTCAACAAAAAGAGTAGCTCGACATTTCTACATAAACTCCCTGCCACCAGATCAGGTTCGGGAAAGTGTCCGCGATCGTAATGACCTGCTTACAATTGGAACCAAGGAAATATACACACCGTTAACTGTTGTGCTCCTTAGCATGTGTTAAAAAAAATCAAACTGCCTATCAAGAATCAGTTCAAAGTTAAATGAATTTCGACAACAGACATCTCGTACACGAACCCAACTCTTGAAAAAGCCCGACCTCGCCCCTACAATTAGCACTCAACACAAGAGAGTGCTAACAATGTTAAAATCTCAGGGTTTCAGCATTGCGGGCAATCTGGCCGTGGATGGGGTGTGCGCTCTGGCGCAGCATGGGTTTGCAGCGAAAGCGTATGCAAATTTGCATGCTCAGGGCTTGAAAGTGGTAACACGGCACCCATCTAAGGCGCACATTTTTGTTTGTTTGCTGATAGGCCTTACGCAACACCGCGCAATGCTTTCAGTCTTGCAACTGGTTGTGCTGTAAGCCTCGTTTTACTTCGGTAGTTTTACTTTTGTAATTATTTTAGGAGTTAGTATGAATCTTCGTCCCCTGCACGATCGCATTATCGTCAAACGTTTGGATCAAGAAACTAAGACCGCTTCCGGTATCGTTTTGCCTGACGCAGCAGCAGAGAAACCAGACCAAGGTGAAGTACTGGCCGTTGGTGCAGGTAAGCAATTGGATAACGGTACAGTGCGCGCACTGGAAGTCAAAGTTGGCGACCGCGTTCTGTTTGGCAAATACTCCGGCCAGTCCGTCAAAGTAGACGGCAACGAAGTATTGGTAATGCGTGAAGAAGACATCTTCGCGATCGTACAGAAGTAATCCCTTTCTATAGCACGATAGATATCCTCAAGATTCTGGAGAATTAACATGGCAGCAAAACAAGTCGTATTCGGCGATGACGCACGCGCTAAGGTCGTGAACGGTGTTAACGTTCTGGCAAACGCAGTAAAAGTTACTCTGGGCCCTAAAGGCCGTAACGTAGTTCTGGAACGCTCTTTCGGCGCGCCTACAGTGACTAAAGACGGTGTTTCCGTTGCTAAAGAAATCGAACTGAAAGACAAACTGGAAAACATGGGCGCGCAGCTCGTGAAAGAAGTTGCTTCCAAAACGTCTGACAATGCTGGTGACGGCACAACAACAGCTACCGTACTGGCACAAGCTATCGTACGTGAAGGCTTCAAATACGTAGCAGCGGGCTTCAACCCGACTGACCTGAAACGTGGTATCGACAAAGCAGTTTCCGCACTGGTTGCTGAAATCAAAACGCTGTCCAAGCCAACCACCACTTCTAAAGAAATCGCTCAGGTAGGCTCTATCTCCGCGAACTCTGACGCAGACATCGGCGACATCATTGCTAACGCGATGGACAAAGTCGGCAAAGAAGGCGTGATCACAGTTGAAGACGGCAAATCCCTGAACAACGAACTCGACATCGTTGAAGGTATGCAGTTTGACCGTGGCTATCTGTCCCCATACTTCATCAACAATCAGGAAAAACAAGCGGTTATTCTGGAAAACCCGTTCATCCTGTTGTTCGACAAAAAAATCTCCAACATCCGTGATCTGCTGCCAGTTCTGGAGCAAGTTGCTAAGTCCGGCCGCCCACTGCTGATCATCGCTGAAGACGTTGATGGCGAAGCGCTGGCAACTCTGGTTGTTAACAACATCCGTGGCATCCTGAAAACAGCGGCTGTTAAAGCACCTGGCTTCGGCGATCGTCGTAAAGCAATGTTGGAAGACATCGCTATCCTGACTGGTGGTCAGGTTATCGCTGAAGAAGTCGGTCTGACACTGGAAAAAGCAACTCTGCAAGATCTGGGTCAGGCAAAACGCATCGAAATCGGTAAAGAAAACACTACCGTGATCGACGGCGCTGGCCAGGCTATCGGTATCGAAGCACGTGTAAAACAAATCCGCGCTCAAATCGAAGAAGCAACTTCTGACTACGACCGTGAAAAACTGCAAGAACGCGTTGCCAAACTGGCAGGCGGCGTTGCTGTGATCAAGGTTGGTGCTGCAACTGAAGTTGAAATGAAAGAGAAAAAAGCACGCGTTGAAGATGCTCTGCACGCAACCCGCGCAGCTGTTGAAGAAGGCGTGGTTCCTGGTGGTGGCGTTGCTCTGTTGCGCGCACGTGCTGCTGCTGGCGAAATCAAAGGCGACAATGCGGATCAGGACGCAGGTATCAAGCTGGTTCTGAAAGCGATCGAAGCACCGCTGCGCGAAATCGTAGCGAATGCCGGTGGCGAACCTAGCGTTGTTGTGAACGCAATCGTGAATGGCTCTGGCAACTACGGTTTCAATGCTGCTAACGACACCTACGGCGACATGATCGAAATGGGTATTCTGGACCCGGCAAAAGTAACCCGTTCTGCTCTGCAAAACGCGGCTTCTGTTGCTGCTCTGATCCTGACAACTGACGCACTGGTTGCTGAACTGGCTGAAGACAAACCAGCTGGCGGCATGGGCGACATGGGTGGTATGGGCGGTATGGGTGGCATGGGCGGCATGATGTAATAACCGTCGCAAGCGACACTCGCCTGCACACTGAAAAACCCCGCAGCAATGCGGGGTTTTTTGCTTTTTTGTCTTGACCTAACCCACGGCTGCAGCCCGTCAGCAATACGATGCAACAGCTAACTCGCCTCATGATCACAGGCACTGAATGCGTGCTTGACACAGTGAGCGCAGACTAAGATACTGCCGCCTTTGAAAGAAAATTTTCATAATCGGCAGCAAGTCGCTACAACGACGGGCACCGCTTACTCGTTTTTATAACAACGCCACACGATTAGTACGCAGTTCATACGCAAAGCTGTAAAGTCTGAGCGGGCACGGCATGACCGTGTCAGCCGTTAACTTCACCGCGTTGCCAACAGACTGCATTGTTATCCGTGCTGGCCCAGTCTGACTTCCTGATCCTGGAGACACAATGGCCCTGCAACAACTGAATGAAGAGCAGATCCGGACCTGGACTCGCGCCCAAAAGGACGAGTGGTGGTTCAAAAACATTTACCGTGGCGATATGCCACAACTCACCTTCCGTTCCGCCCTGACCGGTTTTTTACTGGGTGGCATCTTGTCCGCTACGGCGCTGTATATCGCGGCCAAATCGGGCGTGAATATCGGTGTTGGTCTGACTTCGGTCATTCTGGCCTTTGCGCTATTCAGAATTCTGTCAAAAACCGGCATCGCCAAAGACTTTACGATACTGGAAAATAACTGCGCCCAATCCATCGCCACAGCAGCCGGTTATATGACCATGCCTATGGTGGCACCGATTACCGCCTACATGCTGGTGACCGGACAAATCATCCCGTGGTGGCATATGCTGATCTGGATGGTGGTCTGCTCTATTCTGGGCGTACTGGTCGCGTTTCCGCTCAAGCGCCGCTTCATCAATGAAGATCAGTTACCGTTCCCGGAAGGCCGTGCCTGCGGCGTCGTACTCGACACCCTGTATTCCGGTGATGGCAAAGAAGGCATGCGTCAGGCCAGACTGCTGGGCCTGACCACCTTGTGGGCCGGTGCCTATCAATTCCTGATCAGCGATGGCTGGATGAAGCTGCTGCAATTCAAAGTGCTGCAAATGGATAAATGGGCAGGCATGACTGAGGCCTGGCATTTACAGGAACGCATCGATACCTATTATTACCAGCTGGCCGTGAAGTACGACCTGTGGATACCAAAAATCCTGGGAGTGGATTTCCGTGCACTGGGTCTGCGCCTGACTGTTGATGCCGCGATGTTCGGCGTCGGCGGCCTGATGGGCATACGCGTCGCGAGCAGCCTGTTGCTGGGTAGCTTGCTGAACTTCGCGCTGCTCGGACCGCTGATGATACAAAGAGGTGATATCGTCGAACGTATCGCACCGAATGGTAAGCTGGTTCCTATCTCCCGCGTAGAGATTCTGAACCAATGGGGTCTGTGGTGGGCAGTCTCCATCATGGTGGTTGGCTCTATCGTTACGCTGGCCGCCAAGCCTGAAATTTTTACCAGCCTGTTCAAATCCATGGGTAAGCAAAAGTCCGTCACTAAAGGCCCGGACATACTGGCGCATATAGAACTGCCGCTGATGGTTTCTTACATCGGTATTCCAGCCTTCAGTCTGCTGGGTGCATGGCTGAACCTGAGCTTTTTCGGTGTTCCTATGGTACTGACTTTCGCCGCCTTACCGCTGGTCTTCCTGCTGGCTGTGATCTGCGCTAACTCGATGGCGCTGACTTCCTGGTCGCCAACTGGTGCACTGTCCAAAATCACGCAGATCACCATGGGCGTGATAGACCGTACTAATCCGGCATCGAACATGATCCCGGCCGGTATGACTGCCGAAGTGGCATCGAATGCATCCAATCTGCTGTCTGATATCACACCGGGCTATATGCTGGGCGCGAAACCACGTCAGCAGGCAATCGGCCATGTGATCGGCATTATCTCTGGCGCCCTGGCTTGTATCCCGATTTACTACCTGCTGTTCCTGCCTGCCGATGCACAAGGCATACGTGATACTGCGACCATCGTCAGCGACCGTTTCTCGCATCCATCTGCAATGCAATGGAAAGGTATGGCGGAACTGATCGCCAAAGGCGTGAGCAGTTTGCCTACTTCGGCGATTATCGCCATGGTGGTAGCGGCACTGGCAGCGCTGGTGATAGAAGGTGGAAAAATGATCACTAAGGGCAAAATCCCGCTGTCCGCAGTGGCGATCGGTCTCGGTGTGGTGTTACCACCGGAAGCCTGTCTGGCCATGTGGCTGGGTGCTGCCGCATTCTGGTGGATGGGTCGCAAACATCCTGAACCAGGCACTGCCGGTCACCAGTTCTGGGTTGAAGGTTGTGAACCTATCTGTGCCGGTCTGATTTCCGGTGCGGCGTTGATGGGTATCGGTAACGCCCTGCTGAACGTCATGCTGTAATTCTGTTCTGCTCATAGCAAAAAGCCCCGCCAGACGCAAGACTGGCGGGGCTTTTTTTCGTCTGGCTGAGCTTAGCTGAAACTCAGCGGCTCTGCTGCATCCAGCCTAACTGCTGCTCCACCATCTGATCGAAGGCTTGCAGCACAGGGCTGAAATCGGCTTCGGGTTGCAGCGCCATCAGCGCATAGGTGCTGGCTTCCAGCGTCGATAACTGGTCAGGCTGATGGGCTTTACGGATGCGGTAATGCGAGGCTGGCATCTGACGCAGACTCCAGCGTGGCAGCGATTGTAATAGCGGATTCTGGTACAGCATCTTACGACTCTTACGCCAGGTCGCATCCAGCACCACCAGTCTGAGCGGCGGCGCACTGGCAGACGGCTCCCAGGCGCTGCCATGGCTGTGCAAGTCCTGCGCCTCAGATTCCGCCGTATCGGGATACAGTAAGACTGTTAATCTGGCTGACTGCTGAGCTGCCCCCGCTACGCCGCTGTGCCAGTCCCCGCGTAAAGCCTGCGCCAAAGCCACCTGCTCAAACTGTTCACCCGTCATTATCGCGGACGATCCTGGCAGGCACAGATGCAACAAGCGTCCGCTGCCTTTGACATGACTGACCTCCAGCGGATGCTGCAATATCAGCAATTCATGGCGGGTATGGACGGGGCTGACGCAATGGCAGATGCAATTTCTGGCAGCACGCAAACAGTGCTGACAAGTTTCACGTGAACTCATGCAAACCTTACAAACTAGGGGAGAAGTACAGTAGTACGGACTAACAGGTCCAACCACCGGGCACTGCGAATTTTACTTAATCCAAGGCACCTTTGGCAGGCTTAGACTATCATGTCAATAATTTCGTCCCAGCATCACATCGGAAAACCCGCCATGAAAATGTCCTATCTGTTATCCCTGTTGACTATACTGATCGCCTCCGCTTGCGGTGGTGGTGGCAGTAGCGCCTCCGGCGGTGAGACAGTAACACCGCCGGTTTTGCCACCGGTCACACCGCCGGCTACGCTGGAAAAGAAAGCCGCAGCGCTGGCCGCCAAGCTGGGTAAGCCAACTCGCATGCTGGTCGGACTGGGATCAGCTGACCTGGCCGATGTCCAGAAACAAAGTCTGAAAATTGATATTTATGATCAGTATCTGAATGGCGTAGGTGCAGGCTCCTGGACCACCTGGAACAGTCCTAGCGGCGCCTACGTGCAAGTCGTTGCGAAAAATGCCGATACTCTGGGTGCAGTACCTATGTTCACGCTGTACCAGATGGCCAGCAATGGTGATGGTAATCTGTCCGGTCTGTCTAACCAAACCTTCATGACAGGCTACTGGAACAATGTGCGTCTGCTGTTCCAGCAAATTAAAACCTATGGCAAACCGGTACTGGTGAATTTTGAACCGGATTTTTGGGGCTATACCCAGCGCTTGTCCACCAATGCCGACCCGGCTACGGTGTTCGCACTGGTGAACAGTGATGCCGATTGCAGCACGCTGGGTAATCATGTCGCCGGGCTGGCGCAATGTCTGGTACAAATTGCACGTAAATATGCCCCCAATGCCTATATCGGCTTTCCGCCTGCGCTGTTTGGTGATCTGTATTCAACTGCACTCGGCTACATGCAAAAACTGGGCGCAGACAAAGCCGATTTCATCGTGATGCAGACGCTGGACCGAGATGCCGGTTGCTTTGAAGCGATTCCCCAGCCCAGCTATTGCCAGCGTGCCGGTACTAATTGGTACTGGGATGAAGCGAATATCAAATCCCCTAATTTCACCGAACATTTTGCGCTTGCCAAATCGTATAACACTGGTCTGCAATTACCCGTGCTGTGGTGGCAAACGCCACTCGGTGTACCGTCTGCAGTTGCCGGTGGCAGAGCGGGGAAATGGCGTGATAACCGTGCGCGCTACTTCCTGACCCATGCGTCAGAGATGGTGGCAGCAGGCGGATTAGGCGTGGTATTCAGCACCGGTGAGGTGAATCAGACCAGCATCAATACCGATGGCGGACAATTCAAAACGCTGACGACGAATTACCTGGCAAACCCGGCGGCTCTGCCGTAGACCTCAGTAAGCCGCAGTAAGCAAGCGGCTTCAGGCATGCTGGCGGTTCAGATGCTGTAATGCAGGCAGCAGGCTGGGATAGGTAAACTGGTATCCCAGCTTATTCAGACGGGCAGGCAGCACATGCTGGCCACCGGTCAACAATTCAGACAATTCCCCCAGCGCCAGTTGCAGCACCCAGGCCGGGGTGAACAGCCAGGCCGGACGCTGCAGACTGCGCGCCAGTAACTGCGTGAATTCACGGTTCGTCACAGCTTGTGGCGCGACCATATTGACGCAGCCGCTGGCACGCTCATCTGTGAGCAATCTGAGTACGATGGCCACATAATCATCGACATGTATCCAGCTCATCCACTGACGGCCATCGCCTATGCGCGCACCCAGACCCAGTTGAAATGGCAGGCGCATTTTTTTCAAAATACCGCCTGCGCTATCGAGCACTAAGCCCGTACGCAGCACACAGACCCGGGTTCCAAAGCGCGCTGCCGGGATCGCAGCGGCTTCCCAGTCTACGCATAACTGCGCACCAAAATCGCCACCGGCACTGGCGGTTTCATCGATCATTTCGTCACGACGATTGCCATACACGCCAATAGCAGAACCGCTGAGCAGCACAGCAGGCTTCTTCCTGGCCTGCGCCATTTTATGCATCAGTTGCTCAGTCAAAGTAATACGGCTGTGACGCAGTAATTGCTTACGCGCCGCAGTCCAGCGCGCATCGACTATCGATTCACCGGCCAGATTGATGATGGCATCGAACTCCAGTTCGGGCGTGTATTGTTCCAGGTCCTGCATCGCCTGCACCCCGGCACCACACAATGCGGCCAGCTGTTGCGGGCGACGCGTGAGAACAGTGAGCTGATGCCCCTGCGCCAGCAAGGCTGTGCATAAACGCCGGCCAATCAGCCCGGTTCCGCCTGTGATTAAGATATGCATAAAATGCCCTGCCCCAATTCGTGAATTGCCCTCAGTGTAGGGTAATTCATGTAATTTTGCTTATCAGCGCAATTCTTCCAGTATGCGCAGGCTGTCATCAAAACTCCAGATACGCCGGATTTCAATCACATCGTATTGCGCCGCTACCGCAGGCGGAAAGGCCGCATAACGCGCATTGAGGCGCACGATATTGCGCACCGCCTGGTCCAGATCCATACGGCCACTGGAGCGATGTATGGTCACCTCCTCCACCGTACCATCGCTGCGTATCGCTACCGTAACAATAGGGTCGCCACGTGCTTTATCTCTGGCTGTACTGGAATAATTCAGATTGCCATTGCGTTCGATTTTCTGTTTCCAGCTATCGGCGTAGGCCCGTAACTGCACATCGCGCTCGCTATTGCTGAAGACACTGCGCCGACGTGATTTTTCAGCAGATTCACGTGGTACTGGCGGAGCACCACGCAACAAATCCAGCCCGCGTGCCTGTTCGCGCAAACGGTTAGCGAGATCACTTTGCAAACTGGCCTGACTGGCGCTTGCGAGTGCGCTGCCATTGCCAGCGGTACTGCCGTTACCACTGCCGGCACCGGGCATTGCAGCATGACCATTGCTGCTGGCGCTTCCATTGCCTGACTGGCTGGTCTGCGCTTGGACTGACACACCTGCTCCTGCGCCAGCAGCGTTCGCCATTCCCTGTGCGGGTGCTGCATGTTGACTGACACTGCTATTGCCAGCGATGACCTGTGCAGCCCGGGCCTGACTTTGCGCCTTATCTGCCATACTGGCCTGGGCCGCAGCGATCTGAGCAGCCTGAGCGACCTGAGCGGCTTTAGCAGCCGCCTGCAGCTCAGCCTCACGCTGTTGTTGCGCTGCCAGTTGCTGACGTTCCTGCTCCTGCTCGCGTTCCAACTCCCGCTTCTGCAGTGCTGCGTTACGTTGATTTTTCTGTAGCTCGCGCATCTGCTTATCCTGCGCAAGCTGCTGCAAACCTGCATCAACAACAGCCGCTGGCTGACTGCGTTGCTGCAGCATTTCGGTCAGACGATTTTCAGCAGCTGTGTGCGCTTGCTGCAGTTGCTGTTCCTGGCGCAGTTGTTCTTGTTTTTCCTGTTCTTGTTTTTTCAATTCCCGCAGTTCCGCTGCACGCTTTTCCTGCTCAGCTTTTTCCTGTTCCTGACGGTCGGTCTCGGCCTGTGCAAGGCGGAACTGCTCTATGTCGCTTTTCTGGGTTTGCTGAATCTGGCTGACTAAAGTTTGCTGACTGCGCATATCCGAGGTCTCGCTCAATTGAGCCGCTAACTGGCGCTCACGCTCGGCCTGTTTACGCTGGCGTTTTTCGGCATCAGCCTGATAACGCTCCGGTGCAACAGCGACAGGATCATCCTCTTTTTCTTCACCACTCTGACTGACAGGATCAGGAAAACGACGCCGCTCGGTTTCTTCCTCAGGCACTTTCTTGATATCTTCAGGCGCCTGCGCAGCCACTACAAAACTATCCAGCCTGAACTGATCCTGGGCGATGACTGCCTTCACTTCAGACAGCGCAATCTTACGCTTGGGCGCAACCGGCGCCTGAGAGGCATGAGCGCGCTTGGTCTTCGTCGTTTTCGCGGATGTTGGTGGCGGCGCAAGTACTGCAGCAGGCAGACGCGGTGCGATCAGCTGTATGCCATTCACGGCAACGCCTGATGCCCTGCTTTGCGGTGCGATGGAAGACAAGGCCGGTGTCGATGCAGGCTGGGCTTTTTCAGCCGGGGCTGAGGCTGGGCTTGTGGCTGAACTCTGCACTGGCGGCGCAGGCATAGTGATACGCAAGGCCAGTTGCGGCACTTCGGCGCGTTGCTCAGATGCAGACGGCGCTGAGGATAGCGGTGCAGCCGGACCACTACCCGGTATGCCAAAGCGCAGCGATAACACCAGCACATGCAAGAGCACAGAGACCAGCAGCCCAAGCGACAGCCGCCGTTTAACCTCATCATGGAGTTGTGCTGCAGAGTGGTGCGCAATCAGAGTCATGCAATCAGAAAATCCGGGAGTTCATCAGGTCAATATCCGGCGCTACTTTACCATTGCACAGCGCCAACGCACACTGGAATTGCTTGGTTCGCCAGCAATTGTGACCAGACACCGACAATTGCCTGAGCAGCCTTGTTGTGCCGATTTCCACAAGCTGGCCAGGTGATCGCATCAAGACAGCATGCCTACGTGGGTGATAAGCTCAACATCAATCCGTCATCCGTCAGCAATCAGCACTCCGCTCCCGGAAAAAAATCTAAGGCTTAGCATGACTTACATAGACATTATCGACTCCCATACCGGCGGCGAACCTACCCGCGTCATCATGGCGGGCGGCCCGCCACTTGGCGAGGGCAGCCTGGCTCAGCAACTGGACATCTTCCGCACTCAGTTTGACCATTACCGTACGGCGACGGTGTGTGAACCACGCGGTTCAGACGTGCTGGTCGGCGCACTGGCCTGTCACTCACCGCATCCGGATTGCGTGGCCGGCGTGATCTTCTTTAACAACGTCGGTTATCTGGGCATGTGTGGTCACGGCATGATAGGTTTTCTGGTCACACTGGCCCATGCGGGCCGCATTACACCTGGCCTGCATCGCATCGATACACCGGTTGGTATCGTGCAGGCTGAGTTACATGAAGATCTGAGCGTGACGGTGCACAATGTACCGGCCTACCGCTACCGCCATGCCGTCAACGTCGAGGTGCCGGGCATAGGCACAGTCAGCGGCGATATCGCCTGGGGTGGCAACTGGTTTTTCCTGATTAACCAGCATGGAATACAGCTGCAACTGACACAGCTTGAGCAATTAACGGATTTTGCCTGGCGGGTACGGCAGGCGTTGGAAGCAGCTGGCATCAGCGGTGAGCATGGTGCAGTGATCGACCACATAGAATTATTTGGCACCGCCGACTCTGCCAGCAATCATAGTAAGAATTTCGTGCTTTGCCCCGGCAAAGCCTACGACCGCTCGCCCTGTGGCACCGGCACCAGCGCAAAACTGGCGTGCCTGGCGGCAGATGGCAAACTGCAAGAGCAACAAGTCTGGCGTCAGGAAAGCATTATCGGCAGCGTGTTTGAAGCCAGCTATCGTTTTGCCGATGCTGAGCGGACACGAGTCCTACCCAGCCTGCGCGGCTCAGCCTTTGTGAATGCCGAAGCCAGACTGCTACTCAACGGGCACGACCCCTTCATCTGGGGCATACGTTAAGTCTGCATAGTGACAGCGGCCTGCGCGCATCAGTTCGCAGGCTGACTGTCACGCATCACTTCACGGTAATCGCTGGGCGTCATTCCTACGGTGGCGCGAAATACGCGTGAAAATGCACTGTGATCCTGATAGCCACAGGCCAGCGCGACTTCGGTGATGCTGCAATCGGATACAGACAACATAGCGGATGCCGCATCGAGCCGGATTTTGACCATCATCTGGCGCGGCGTCAGCGAAAATATCTTATGAAAATTGCGCTCCAGCTGGGCCACCGATAAGCCGGTCAGTTCAACCAATTCTGCCATGCTCACGGTCTGCGCATAATGCTGATGTAAGTGGCTGACTGCCGCAGCCACCTTGGCATACACCGGATGGCGTTGATCGGGCGCAGCCAGATCACGTGAAACGCCACACAAACCGATGATGGAACCAGCCTGATCACGCAGAGGCTTCTTTTGGGTCAGACACCAGCCCGGACTGCGGTTCGGATACAAGTGCAATTCCAGCTGATCGCGTAATTCCTTTGCGCCTTTCAATACCATCGCATCCTGCGTTGCATAACTGACGGCTAAAGAACTGGGGAACAAATCCGCGGCACTGCGGCCCAGCAAAGCGGATTTTTCGCGCAAACCACAGCGTCTGACCAAAGTCTGATTGACCACGATGTAGCGCCCAGCCGTATCTTTTACAAAAAATACGATATCGCCCATGGAGTCGAACAGACTCTCGGCGAAAAACACATCCGCTACATGCTGAGCCAGCCATGCGCGCTGATCCTGTACGGAATACTGCCTGCCCTCTTCCATTCCCATCCTTTCTGTGTGCCTGACCGCATTTCGTTAATATATTAATGCTATCGGGCATCAGCATACCTGATAGTCTTGCTAAATAGCCAGAACAGCATAACTGCCTGCCAGCCTTACCAACATAATCAGACCTAAGGCCCCACAAATCGGGCTACAACTGCGCTCCCGCAACAAGAATGCCGGGAAATGTGCATCTCTACGACATCTCATCCTTTTCTATGAGCATGAAATGCAAATAATTGAAATTGTATTTTTTTACAAGGTAAAATCCCCGTTAAAACCAAGGTGCAGCTCCTGAGCCGCTAAAAATTGGTACATATGAGGGAATGAACATGCTCGTAAAACAAGAATTTGTACCTGCTAACGCACCAAAAATGCGGGCAGCCGACATTGCATACAATGCAATTGAAAGCATGATAGTGAAACTCGAATTGCGCCCAGGCGCACCTGTAGTGGAAGCCGAGTTAGTAGAGAAAACCGGCCTCGGCCGCACCCCATTGCGCGAAGCGCTGATGCGCATGTCTTCCAACGGCCTGATCGTGCAGATGCCACGCCGTGGCCTGGTGATCAGCGATATTCATGCCAGTGAGTATATGAATGTGATAGCGACCCGGCGCGTGTTAGATGGTCTGATCGCGCAGCAGGCAGCCCAACTCGCCAGTGCGGAACAAAGAAAAGATATGCTGCTCTGGGCTGATAAAATGCTCATCGCAGCCAAATGCCATGATCTGGGTGCTTACATGGCGGCCGATCAGGCTTTTGACATCATTGTGCATGAAGCTTGCGGTAATCCCTCAGCCGTCCAGGCGGTGGTACCGCTGGTCATACAATGCCGCCGCTTCTGGTATGCCTATCAGCATGCAGGCGATGTCGAGGAAGGTGCGCGTTGCCACATGCTGGCTGCCAAAGCCATTGCCAAGGGCAATGCTGAACTGGCGGTCAAAGCCAGTCATGGTCTGATGGATTATCTGGTCAGCTTTGCCAGCGAAGTCATGGGTAAAAAATAACACGGGCCGCAAGCAATGCCGGAGCGTCGGAAGTCTCCCACGCTCAGCGTGGCGCCGGCGAGCATTGCGCAAACTTACTCGCTTTCTGGCTCCTGCTCTTCCATCCCTGTTTGCACGCTCTTGCCCTGCCCCAGCAACACTGGTGGCACATAGGTCGCGAGCAAATGCGCACGGCTGGCCGGCGTTTCCAGGCTGATACGACCCAGCGCGCCGCTGCGGTAATCGAGCAGCAAAGTATGCGACGCTTTTTCAAAATCGAGGTCGCCGCCTTTCAGTTTAAAGCCGCGCTTTTTAGCAATGCCTTCCACCACGGCGACACCATCCATGCCTTCGAGCTGAAAGCCATAGCGGCTAACCAGTGATTGCGGATAGTGCTGCAATAACAGCTCAGCCAGGAAAGTCGCAATCTCTTCCTCGATCAGCGCATTAATGCCGATTGCATGGCTGGCAGCCAGCATCAGACCATCGGTCGGATGCTCAATTTTCGGCCACAGCATACCCGGTGTATCAGTCAGTATCATGTTCTTACCAAGATACAGTCTTTGCTGGGTCTTGGTCACCGCAGGTTCATCACCCACATTCGCCACCCGCTTTTTGAGTAAGGCATTCATCAGCGTGGATTTACCCACGTTCGGAATACCCATGATCATCATGCGTAAAGGCTTGGTTGGCACGCCGCGATGTGGTGCCAGCTTGAGCGCAAAGCCAGGCACTTTAGCCACATCAGCCGGTTTCTTACAGCTCATCGCCACCGCAAACACATTTTTCTGGGCATTGAAATAATCCAGCCAGGCCTTGGTCGCCTGCGGATCTGCCAGATCGGCCTTATTCAAAATCTTGAGGCAGGGACGCTGGCGAAAGGTGCGCAACTGCTCAACCATAGGATTGCAACTGGCCTGAGGGATACGTGCATCCAGCACTTCTATCACCAGATCGGTACTTTCCATGGTTTCCGCTGCCTTCTTGCGCGCAGCGTTCATGTGACCGGGGAACCATTGTATGGACATGCTTATTCTTCTTTTTGCTAAATCAAAGCGATATTGTACGGAAGTATGCACAGCTTATGCCTAAAAATTCCGTACAGCATGGTAAATCAGGCGGATTGCGGGGTGTAGCTGCCATGCCCATGCGTTTCACTCATCGCAGACGGAGTAAAAAAGCAGCAACCCACTCACATTTATCCAGCAAATATCAGCTTAAGAGCAAATCTTGCAAATTATCAATATTACATCAATATTGAAATAAAGTTAAATGAACTATTTTACAACAGAGCACAAAACATTCAGGAGTAATTTATCGAAAAAGCAATTTCCTTGAAATGACTTACTTTGAGTTTTACACATCGTATTGACAAGACTTTGGAAGAGATGGTTGATCTGCATCGGTTCAAAAATGTTCATACCGGTCAGACGTTGGTGTTCTAGAAGAGCATTACTGCATTGCCAGCAAGACCAGTGTCTGTACAAAGTCGACTTGTTTGCTGATCGCCATTATTAAAAAGGAATTGCAATTGAAATCCTTGCTCTTCACTTTATTACAGATTTTATCGGTGTCCGTTTTTGAGAAAACTGAGATTTCATGCGCCTTTCAAACCAACAATTACATTTCTGACACAGCATCCGCTGCTAACCAATTGAATTTATTCGATTTTTAACCGGGAACTAGTGATGTTGAATATCTCCAAACTAGCAACAATCCTTTTATTATTTTTTTCGGCTAACAGTTGTTTTTCCGATGAAGTAATCCTGCCTGATACTACGCCTAGAATTCCTCAGACGCCGGGCTATCCCCCGGGAGTTTGGCTGATTTCGCCTTACCGCGCTCACGGTTTGCCAAATGTAGGTACCGATGGGTTTTATTCGGCGCAATGTGAGGCGATGCAGATTGCCCATTGTGGGGATTCTCCTACTTGCAAAGTCTTTCCTCCAAGTAGAAATGATGGAGATGGCGGTATGAGTGCCGGGTGTCCAATGGACACTTATCGTGATGGACGAGAGGGGTCTGCAGGATTTAGTTGGAGTATAAATTATTCCTGCCAGAAAAATTATTCTTGGGATGAAACGTTAAAAACGTGTGTAAGAGCACCTGAGCTGTCCAAAGATTCTGGCTCCCCACCATGCGGGAACAAAAAAGCAAACCCGGTGAATGCCGCTGGAGGAAATAAATTCCAGGAGGAAGTTTTGTATGAGGGGGCCGGAAATTTTCCTCTTCGATTTTCAATGTTTTATAACAGTGCTCAGTTTAGGGCAAATATCACCGGTTTCACTGTATATCCGCTTTGGAGAGATTCTTATGAGGGGACGCTGGAAGAATATGTGGAGGTAGTGGCAAGAGGAAATATGGGGCTGTTTTTTGTTGAAAAGGTGCTCATGATTCGACCAGATGGCACAAGAATTGTTTTTGGAAAAAAAAATGGGATGTGGGTTGCGAATGGCAATGTCAATGGGAAATTGACACATGAAAATTCAAAAGAGAATGTATGGAAATATGTTAATGATAAAGGTGATGTAGAGACTTACTCCGGAGGGTGGTATAGCGTTGCACTTGATGCCGGATCAAAGGAATTGAAGCCGTGGATGCATACCTATCATTATTTAACTTCAATTGAGACAAAGAATCATTACCGTATCAATATTGAACGTTCTTCAGAAGGGCAGTTGGCAAGTGTTAGCGATTCATTTGGAAAACAGTTAACGTTTCAGTCTAAAAATGATGGCAGAGGTGTAATTTATTTGATGAAAGATCCTGCCGGTGATGTAACGGAAATAATGTTTGATATACCGAGCAGATTGACAAACGTGTTATTTCCTAACGGCAAAAAGCGACGCTACATTTATCAAGATCAAGAGCGAAGTTTTGGTGCACCTTTGCTGACTGGTATCGAAGATGAGAATTCGGCAAGGTTTGCAACGTGGTCGTATACTTACTACGGTGATGTCTGGAACGGTGGTTTATATGCGAGAGTTTCATCAAGTCGCCATGGACTTGATGCTGATGTTTTTGAGTTTGGCTATCTGGATGATGGTTCGACTTGGGTAACTGACCCTCTTAAGAGCAGCAGTCAACTAAACTTCCAGAGATATTCAGGTCGCAACTATCTTACTACGCAAAGTCAGCCTGCAGGGAGTGGATGCGCTGCTTCTACGAGTACATTAGCTTACGATTTCAACGCAAATATTGTATCTAAATCGAATTTCAATGGAACAAAAACCTTATATGCGTATGAGTCGAGAAATTTAGAAGTTGAGCGAACAGAGGCTTCAGGTACACCACAAGCAAAAACCACCAGTACCTCATGGCATCCCACATATCGGATTCCGGTTCAAATTAATGAGCCATTACTGCGTACGACTTTTGTCTACGACGACAGTGGTAATTTGCTTTCAAAAACCGAGCAAGCGACTTCTGATGCCAATGGTAGTAAGGGCGCGGCAGCTGAGGTTGTTGGCATTCCTCGTGTTTGGAACTATACCTACAATTCCTTTGGGCAGATGTTGACGGAGACTGGCCCACGAACAGATGTTGTTGATAAAGTTACTTATACTTATGATGAAAAAGCTAATCTGACCAGCATCACCAATGCGGCTGGACACGTCACCTCGTATTCGAATTATGACCCACATGGCCATGTCGGTACTATCACTGATCCGAATGGCTTAGTCACTACGCTCACTTATGCGCCGCGTGGATGGCTGACTAGCCGAACTACCACGGGTGACGGAGTTCTTGAGACAAGCTCATACACTTATGATGGCGTAGGTCAAATGACGCAGGTCACACTTCCTGACGGCAATAGCGTGAGTTACTCCTATGATGACGCCCATCGTCTAATCAAGATTACAGACAAGCTTGGTAACAGCATCAACTACACGTTAGATGGTATGGGAAATCGAGTTAATGAGACAGTTACGGATGTCAGTGGTAACTTGAAACGTCGCGTCACACGCATTTACGATGCACTGAATCGCCTTCAGCAAGTGACAGGAGGTGTGCAATGAAATCCTCAACCTCAACAATGTACCTGACTGGGCTTGCCGTGGCTGCACTCAGCCTGACAGTACAAGCCCAGACACCTGTTCAGAACACGACAATTCTGTATGAGTACGATGCCTCGGGTAATCTCACCAAAACCACCAACTCACTGAATGCGTCAACACGGCAAATATATGATCCGCTGGGTCGCCTACAATCCCAAATCAATGCAAATCAGCAAACCACCAATTATGTGTACGATGGACAAAACCGCCTGATTCAGGTTACTGATGCGCGCAATTTGACGACAACCTATTCGATTGATGGGCTTGGCAATCAGCGACAACTTAACAGCCCCGATACAGGCACAACCATCAACACAGTAGATGCTGCCGGGAATGTGATCAGTAGTACGGATGCCAAAGGACAGACTACCCGATACACTTATGATGTACTCAACCGTATCACAACAATTACTTATCACGATGGAAAAATCTGCAGTTACAGCTATGACCAGGGAGCGAATGCCAAAGGACGTCTGACCCAGATCAGCGATTCTGCCGGAACCATTCAATACATCTATGACGCCCGTGGTCGCCTGTTAACAGAAACCCGCACCATTGCAGCCGCTCGGATCAACAGCGTGACGCGCTATCAATATGATGCTGGTGGACAACTGCAAAAACTGACTTATCCCAACGGGCGAATACTGACTTACACACGTGACAGCATGGGACGTATCACCCAGGTTGATACGCTGAAGGATGGGATGAATCTGACCCTGTTAAGTCAGGTGACCTATCAGCCATTTGGCGGGGTAAAGGGCTACATCAATAGCGCCGGACAAAGTTACCAACGAGGATTTGATCTGGATGGACGCGTCAGCAGTTACACCCTGAATAACGCCCGACAGCTTGTCAATTATGATCCGGCCAACCGCATTGTCGCCATCAATGATGCGATGGATAATCAACGGCAGACCAGCTACGACTATGACAAAACAGACCAGCTGACCACCTATCTCACCCCACAGGCCAATCAGAATTTCACTTACGACCCGGTTGGTAACCGCAGCAGCAAAACATCAGGCACAAGCACCACTAACTATAACTATAGCTCCACCAGTAATCGTTTGATTCAGATAAATGGCGGCCAGACGAGCAATATCAGCATAGATGCAAATGGCAGCATAACCAATAATGGGAATGCCCAGCTCACCTATGATGTGCGCGGTCGCCTGAGTAGCGTGACAAGCTCCGCCGGGGTAACCACCTACCTCGTTAATGCACTTGGTCAGCGAGTACAAAAGATATCGTCCGCTGGTACGGGTAACAGTATTTCTACCGTGTATCACTATGATCAGAGCGGCAAACTCATCAGTGAAAGTACAGGGCTGGACAGTATCGACTATGTTTATCTTGATGACATACCGGTAGCCATCCTTAAGTGACGTACCAATGATGCGTATCTCTGATACGACATCCGTTTATCGCACAATACGACTACAGATAGGTAAGGTATGAAACCATCCAACTTCCTTTGCACCCGTTTAAGAATCGACACAATCATCAGTGTAAGCGCGTGTGCCTTGCTGGCTAGCACCCTGTTCTTCATGCATCTGCCAGCGCTTGCACAAACAAGTCCATCACCTGTCGGTTCAATATTCAACGTGTTTTCTGGTGGCAGTATCGTATTGGGCGACCGCGTAAACACGCAGGCATATTGCAACTTCAGCTTTTACGACAGCCCTACACTGAACGTCAGCAAAAGCACTATGTTTGGCAGCACTGTATGCAAAAGCAAGCCTGCCAGTGGTGAGGCGGCTAACACAGTGACTGCGAGTGGAAACAACGTTCAAAAGCTAAGCTTGCCACCATTCCAGGCAAGCAGCAGCCCTCTGGATGTGAACTACGCAAACAGCGCCCAAGTCCTTGTCAATGACGGTAGCCGCACACAACAAATCAACGGTAACGGTCAACTGAACGTCATCAGTGCCGGACAAAGGCTGCGTATCAGCAAAGCCGGTAATGTAGTCACACTCCCTGCCGGTGAATATGCCCGGGTCAACCTGCAGGTGAACGGCATTCTGCACTTTCAGTCAGGCAGCAGTGCTACCCGTATCAAACAACTCAATCTTGCCAACTGCAATGGCATGAGTATGGAATTTGAACCGGGCGACTATTACATCGACAAGTTGACGATACAAACCGGGTGCCATCTGACTGTCATGCCGCCAAGTGCTGGCAGCGGTAGTCGCGCTGACGTCAATTTTTATCTGAATCAAGCATTCACGCTGAATGCCGGACCCACCTGCTGGAATATGAGCCCGGGCACTTGCAACAGCAATATCGGCATTCCCGAAATTCAGGCACAACATCCAGAACGGCTCAAACTTTTTGTATATCAGGGAGACTTCACAACCTACCAAGGCGCCAAACTCGCTGCCGGTCTTTATGTTGCGCAGGGCGCAGCTAACTTCGTTGGTGCCGGAAATTCTGCCTTCATCGGTGAGATTTATGCAAACACCATCAGCACCGCCAACGGTGGCCCTACTGCGTATGCCTATCGCCCTGTATTTACCGCTCCGCCCCCACCTACACCGCCTGTTGTCAGTCTTCAACCCACACCGCCCGGTATCACCTATATCGCTCCTGCGACGATCACACTCGCCGCCAATGCGAACGCAAACGGGGCAAATAATGCGATTACCCAGGTCCAGTTCTTTCAGGGAGGCAGCCTGATCGGCAGCACAACGGCACCCACCAGCCCGAATGGAAGCACCTACAGCATCGTCTGGGACAAGGTTCCAGCCAACACTTACAGCATCACCGCCAAAGCCACTGACAGCGCAGGCAATACCAGCACCAGCTCGCCCCTGATCATTAACGTCATCAATAACAACCCACCTGTCATCAGCCTGACGGCCAGCCCGCTCAATAGCGCGGCCCCTGCCAGCATTACCCTGACTGCCAATACCAGTGACAGTGATGGCACCATCAGTAAAGTGGATTTCTTTAACGGCACAATTAACATCGCCAGCCTGACCCAGCCGCCTTTCACCACACAATGGAATAATGTCCCTGCAGGCAGTTACACTCTGACGGCGACAGCCACGGATAACCTGGGTGCCAGTACCATCTCATCACCTGTGACCATCACCGTCACCAGCCACGTAGCAAAAGTGTTTGATATCCACACCGATCATCTCAACACCCCCAGAGTCATCACGGACAGTAACGGCAACCCAGTCTGGCGCTGGGACGGTGCTCCCTTCGGAGAAACCCTGCCAGACGAGAATCCACAAAAGACAGGCAACACCAGTAACTTTGTTTTTAACCTGCGCTTTCCGGGGCAATACTTCGACCGCGAAACGAATTTGCACTACAACTATTTCAGGGATTATGATCCGCAGACGGGGCGGTATATTCAGAGCGATCCGATTGGCTTGGATGGAGGGATGAATACTTATGGGTATGTGGGAGGAAATCCTGTCGAAAATACTGATACGTTTGGGCTCGCTAGCCAATGTTATACAGGGCTGGGGGCGTTAGGTAATTTGGACTTGGGACCAATCTTTCATAGCTACTCTAAATACACTGACTCAAAAGGCGTTGTTCAGAGAGTGGGCTTTGGCCGTGATACAACAAATGACTCTATTGCAAAAAAAATAGCGGGGGTCGCACTTTTAGTTAAAGGTTCCATCATAAAAGGGGAAGAAAATATAAATGAAGAAGGCGCAAAATGTACGCCAGATGACGGGAATAAGTGTATGGATAAATGTCTTGAGAGGATCTGGACGGAAACTGAAAATAATTTACCCAAATATGGCTGGATATTCGGCTCAACTTGCCAAAGTGTGCAAGCTAATATTTGGGCAACTTGTCAACGTCAATGCAGTAAGAGGTAATTCAATATGTCCACATTTTCGATATATAGACTAACTCGGTTTGCAGTAATTCTTGGACTTGCGTTTTCAATATTTAGCGTAGCAACAAAAGCAAATTATTTTTTTTCCGCATACCTGTTTTTTTATGGCTTTTTAATGTGGTTTTTGTGGGTCATATGCGTGTTTTTTTCAGAGGAGCGTCACTCGTTAAGAAAAATTGTGAGCCTTTGGATGATAGCGAATATATCGAATTTATTATTATTTTTTTCTTTCGCAGGACGAGTAAAAAATTGGGCTCATTCTCAAGGAGTTGAGATCATTGTTGTTGTTTCGTATTTTCCGGTAGTTTTTCCCACTGCATTACTAATTAATTTTTTGCCAGAGGAGCTTGATAAAACTTTCAATTTATTTTTTGAATCGACTATCAGAGAATTTGGTGATGGTGCTGGCGATGCCTTAGGGATTTGGCTAATTGTTTTTATTATTGCAATAATTCAATCTATCGGAATTATCCTACTGTCAAGGCTTTTTACCTACTTGCTCCGCGCGGTTAAATCACATATTCGTTCGCATGATCTGCAGTAATAACATTGATTTGTGCGATTGATCTTTACCTGCGATGCATGGAGTAGGGTGTGTCAGTTTAGGCTTAGTTCTCGTGTAAAGCGACGCGATTATTATATGAGTAATTTTAATTGCATAATACTAGCTTACTCAGCTTTGACAGTCGCACCTCACGTACCAAAAAGGGTTTGATATCCACACCGATCATCTCAACACCCCCAGGGTGATCACGGACAGTAACGGCAACCCGGTCTGGCGCTGGGACGGTGCTCCCTTCGGAGAAACCCTGCCAGACGAGAATCCACAAAAGGCCAAGATCAGCAGTCACTTCATTGCTAAGCTGTATCCTGATTTCAGTATTTGCGCTTAAACTGAGATTCGCATGGCAAATAAGGTAAAGATATGGACATAGAGTTCGCCGTCAATCCGGAAGGATTGCATAAGGCCATAGACTTGATGAGTCATCATTTCGACAAGCCGGAAGTGTTCAATCTACCGGTACAACTACCGGAGCTGGGAATGGGTTCCGACGCTGTGCTGAACGCGTTAGCGCCTTGCATCCTTGGCGGAGCAGCGCGTTTAGGTGAGGCCGGTTCTTTTGCCCACATGGACCCACCTACCCCATGGATAAGCTGGGCAATGACGCTGTGGAACGCATCGCTGAATCAGAATCTGCTTCATCCTGCGACGGCACCTGTCGCTCGTCAAATGGAGCAGCAGGTTTTGGCATGGCTCGCTCCATTTTTCGGCATGAACGGTGGGCATATGACGCCAGGTTCGACTGTCGCTAATTTGACTGCTTTGTGGTCCGCGCGCGAATGCGCAAGCGTTACGCAGGTGATTGCATCAGACGGGGCCCATCTCTCCATCGCGAAAGCAGCGCATATCCTGGGCCTCAACTATCTGAGCGTGCCTACAGACGCCAATGGAGCTATGGACCAGACGCTATTGCCGGCCGATCTGAGCAAATCCGCTTTGGTGCTCACCGCCGGTTCAACCAGTACCGGTGCCATCGACCCGTTTGTGTTGGCGGGACGGGCAGCCTGGACCCATGTCGATGCCGCCTGGGCAGGTCCGTTAAGACTCAGTAAGCATGCGCATTTACTGGGTGGTATTGAGTCGGCAGACTCTGTTGCCATCTCGGCGCACAAGTGGCTGTTCCAACCCAAAGAATCTGCGCTCGTTTTGTTCAGGGACACCGGGAAGGCCCACGCTGCGCTTAGCTTCGGCGGCGCGTATCTGGCGACTCCCAATATTGGTGTGCTTGGCTCGCATGGCGCAACTGCTACAGCCCTTTTAGCCACACTGCTTGCATGGGGGCGTGAAGGCGTTGCCCAGCGCATTGAGCACTGCATGGAGCTTGCGTGTTGTCTGAGAAATTTTATTGCGACTGACGAGCGGCTTGAACTGTATGCTGAACCGCAAACAGGTATTGTTGTCTGGCGGCCCAAAAACGAAAACGCGTTTGACTATGTCATGCAGCGCTTACCCGTTGGATCAACATCAACGACCTCGATTTCAGGTAAGCGATGGTTTCGCAATGTAGCGGCCAACCCAAGTGCGGATATTCATGCCCTGATTGCCAATATTGATCGCGCTTTAGCTGAGCCTGCTTAGGCAGAGCGCAATGTCCTTCATCGCAAAGCAAGGTCAACTTTCGCAATGATCTTGGATAGGCGAGCGCAGAACTTGACGTAAAGCGGTTTACTCTCTTGGTGTTATGTGGATAGTATTCCACAACACAGATTTGTTTTTTTTCTTACTTTAATTCTTACTTTAATTCCTTACCTAGCCCAATTGACAGGAGCCACAATGCGATTCAGTCAGCTATTCGGTCACACCCTTGCTATTTCCCTTTGTACTTGCTGGAGCCTCGCGATGGCGCATGCTGAAACGACCTTGAAAGAACCGGCGACTGCCGCTGATCAGCAGTTAGTGAGTGAGATCCAGCGCCAGCTTGGCGCTTGCTTTACGACGGTCGGGGTGCAGGATACTTTTCCTGTTATCGCTCAGTTCCCAACTGATAAAGAACTCGCGATTATTACGCTGATGCCGCAAACCGGGCCCAGAATTTCTGACAGCTATCACTACACACTGGCGATAGACAAGGCACGTAAGCAGCTGTACATCAAGCAAATCGGGGGTATCGGCGGTCTGCAAAAAGTCTTCGGGCCGATCAAAGTCGGTACCACTTGTCAGCCTAAGTCCTGAGAAAAACTAGCCACGCCACAAACAAAAAAAGACGGGATCAGTGAACCGATCCCGTTGGCTGAAACTATTGAACGATCAAGCAACTATCAGGTAATTATTTACTTCGCCGTAATCGTGATCGGCATCGTGGTGCTGGTGGTGCGGCCGGTCGAATCAGTCACCGTGATTTTCAAGGTGTAGCTGCCTGTGACCGCTGCTGGCCAGATCGCGGTGATATTCAGTCCACTCATAGAAAAGCCCATACCGAGTGGTGCACCGGAGATAGAAACCGAGACCCAGCTGGCGCCCGGTGCCGAGATCGCAATCACACCACTGACAGCTTTACCTGCCACACCAGTGATCGCTGGCGCACTGACCGTCAGACCGGATGGCGGCGCTGCGGTAATCGTAACGGTGTACACTGCCTGACCCGACAAACCGGTTTTGCTGTCTTTTGCAATCACTGTCACCTGATAAGTTCCGACAACAGGTGCCGCCCAGCTCACCACACCGGCGCTGCTGATGCTCATACCTGCCGGTGCACCTGTGAGGCTGTAGCTCAGTGGATTTACCGATGAGGCAGAAACTGTGAAGCTGAGTGCAGTACCCACTTTGCCTGAGATGGACGCAGCGGTCACTACCGGTGGTGTTTGCGCGGTAATGCTGACTGACATGACGCCTTTACCAACCAGACCTGTTTTGCTATCGGTTGCTATCACTGTGACTGAGTAATTACCCAGTACCGGACTGGCCCAGCTGATCACACCGGCAGCGCTGATACTCAAACCAACTGGTGCGCCAGTCAGACTGTAAGTCACAGGATAATCCGAGCTGGTGGTGACGGTATAACTGAGTGCCGTGCCCGCTTTACCTGCAATCGTGGCGGCAGTTACGACAGGAGCAACTGCTGGGGCGATGGTCACGGTGTAGACAGCTTTTCCGACCAATGCTGTTTTAGTGTCTGTTGCGTTCACAGTCACGGCATAGGTACCCGCCAGCGGCGTCGCCCAGTTGACCACACCCGCCGCGCTGAACGTCATACCGGCAGGCGCACCACTCAAGGTGTAAGTAACCGGATTAGCAGCCGTCGCCGATACGGTAAAGCTCAATGCGGTGCCAACTTTGCCGCTGATCGCAGCGCCAGTCACCACCGGTGCAGTGGCTACCGTGCTGCCACCCATCAGTGTCACGAAATCAGACACATTCGGCGTTCCAAGGCCAGTCAACTGATCATAGCCAGACTTCGCTGTACAACTGCCACAACTGCCATGTGAGCCGCTGGTCACATCAGCAAAGGCTTTTGCATAATTGCCCGGTACTGCAGCCTGCTGATACAGCGAGGCATGCACCGCACCCAAAGGGGCTTTCGCTGTCAGCGCGCGGCTGGCGTTGGTCACCGCCACGATACCTGCCCACTGTGGTGTCGACAGACTGGTACCACCGGCACTGATCCAGTTGACCGTAGCACTGCCAGGATTAATCACGGCGACATACTGACCGGAATTGGGGTCTGCATTCATGGACACATCAGCCACAGTACGGCGTACTGGCGTACCCATCCCCGGGACTGCTGCTGTCTGGTAGGACGGTGTCGCAGTATAGGCACTGACGCCACCACCAGTACCGGACCAGGCCAATTCAGAGCGCCGGCCAGTGCCGGAATAATTGAGCGTAGTGCCACCTACCGCCACGACTTTGGATGAGACGGAAGGCCAGTTCACTTGCGTTCCATAATCGCCGGTCGCCGCCAGATAAGTCATATTGGCAGTGCCAAAGACAGCATCGACTGAAGCAGTCCAGCTGCCTTCGACCGCACCAAAGCTCATGGACACAGCACCGGGGCCCATTTTATTGGCCAGTGCAATTGCGCCTGTCAGGCTATTGATGGAGGCATCCGGCGCTTCAATCAAAACAATTCTGGCAAGCGGGGCAATCGCATGCGACCACTGCACATCCAGCGCGATTTCAGTGGCCCAGCCTGAGTTATAGGCCGGTGCCGCCGCGTTCATGCCTCCCGCCGCGTTGGCATACACCACAGAAAATTCGCAACCAGTGGTCGGTGCAGTGGGTAAAGGCAGGCTGGCAGTAGTCGCGATAGTTTTCACGGTACAGGCGGGCAAGCCAAATTTCTGATTGAAGTTATTCAGCTCAGACACGATGTTAGGGTCGTGATAGGCATTCACGATGTAGATCGTCTGCCCGGCACCCAGTTGGGCCGCTTGCGCCGCTGTTAAGCCGGTCAGGCTGGCTGGGATAGCTGCCAGGTTGTAGGCAGCACGCACCTGTGCCGGGGTATAGGTGCTGACCGCGCCAGTCGCCATCGGTTTCAGTTCTGCGCTGGCAGAACTGTTGGCGTTAGTGCTGGCATTGAGTTCAAAACTGCGCTGCGCACTGCGGATCTGATCTACGGTCAGACCTTTGGGTGACAAATACTCGGTTGATACTGGAATCGCCTGCTGGTGCGCTGGCATCAAGGCAGTGCGCTGACTGGCATCAGCATCCAGATCGCCTGGTGCTTCCAGCAAGACCGGCGCAACATGGAAGGTCGGTGTGGCGAGTTGATTGGCAGCTTCAGCCGGAACAACCGCCAGTTCAGCCTGCAAAGTGGTGGTGCCGGTCGCAATCGCTGCAGGTGCTGCGCTGACGGCGGTGTTTTGAGCAATTGGCTGACTGCTGTCACCACAAGCTGACAACATCAGCATGACACCGGAAAAAATCACTGTCCGCGAAAAAACCGGGGAGTGGCTGGCTGTTTTAAGAATATGCATCGTGACTACGCTCCGTAAGTGGGGCGAGGACCACGCAATGTCAACGGGTAAGGATAACGACCACGTTGGCAACCCCGCTACCATGGCGCAGATGCGCTGTAGGCCGGTGGCTTTGCGTCTCCGTCTTTCAACGGGTTTGCCCTCAAGAGAAAAATACTACACGGCAAGTTTAGGACTGAATTTGTCGCAAAGAAAGTAAAATCCGTAACAAGTTGTATATTTAGCGCGCTAAATAACAATCTTTTTCTTTTTTAAAATCAATGACTTGTCATTTTAAAATGCGTTTAAACTCACCTCTTAATAAAGCAGGTGTGACGGCAATTGCCTCTGTAAGGCTGAGTAAGCCTATTCTGCCTGAGTATTCTTATTTGCCAGCAGCAAACCAAAACGGATCGAAAAGACTTTTAAGGAAAATTTGAGCAAGATGAGTTTCAATCTGCGGATATTGAATAACAGCGACAGCGCCGCCCTGCGCGCATTGCGTTTACAGGCGCTAGCCGACTCCCCAGCCAATTTTGGTGCTGATTTTGGACGCGAATCCCTGCAAGCAGCGAGCTACTTCGCAGACAAAATAAACCATCCGGACAATATCGGAATTTTCGGTGCATTTGATGGAACTCAGTTAATCGCCATGATGGGATTACAGCGTGACAGCGGTCTTAAACGGCGTCATTGCGCCAAGCTATGGGGTGTATTTACGTCACCTGCCTATCGTGGTCAGGGAATATCAGCAAGTCTGTTGCAGATGCTAATCCGCATAGCGCGCCAGCAGCCCGGCTTGCTGCATATACGACTGAGCGTCAATGCCCGCAATACAGACGCCCAACATCTGTATCTGCGTGCCGGCTGGACAGCGTATGGACGGGAACCGGATGCGCTGTCTGTGGATGGAGAGATGCAAGAAGAAATTCTGATGACGCTGAAGCTAGTTGAGGATCTCAGTCTGTAAAGAGTGCGGCGCAGGTAAGGGCCTCATTTCACATCGCCAGCCGGTAATTTGCCACTGCTTTCCCACTGACGCACAGCTTTACCCAGATAATCAACCAATTCATTCGGCACGGCCAGCGATAACTGGTAGTGAGCGATTTTTAATCCCTGGGGCGTATTACGGATTACGCCACTGGCCTGACACAGGCCCATTGCCGTGGTGAGCTGCTCATCAAACCAAATCACGCTTTGGTCCTCAGTCATTTGCAGATGGCGTCCATTAACTTTAAAAGCCCAGGCAGATGGCCGCGCAAAATGCGGCTTAGCCCAGGTTTTAAATGCATCCAGCGTCCAGCGCTCCGTTTTATCGGTGCCGATATACACCGCATCGGGCGTCATCTTATCGAAATAGCTGAGTCGTGAATGCGCCGCATCGTCATGCCATTCGTTCAGAAAACGATGGACCTCTTCCTGTAATTGTGCAACAGCTTGTGGCTTCAAAGCGATCACCGTGGTATTCGCAAATTGCGGCGCAGCCTGAGCCGGTATTACAGCAGCAGATATGCAGCCTTGAAATACAAGACAGATGGCTACTTTACTTATGTTCATAGATGACTCCTAATCCAGACCCGCCAGCACTTTGATATGCGCAGCGACACTGCGTCCCAATGCAGACAGGTTATACCCACCTTCTAGACAGCTGACGACGCGACCCTGGGCAAATTCATCAGCAATCTGCATCACTGCGCGCGTGATCCACACATAATCTGCTTCGACCAGACCAAGCTGGCCCATATCATCTTCACGATGTGCATCAAATCCGGCAGAAAAAAATATCATCTCCGGCCGGTATGCACGTAATGCCGGCAGCCAGTGCTGCTCAACCAGGCTGCGGATTTCCTGCCCCTGACTATGCGCAGGAACCGGAATATTGAGCATATTGCCGGCCGGCTGCTCAGTGCCGCTGTAGGGATAATACGGATGCTGAAAAAAACCTACCATGAGCACTGATGCATCATTTCTGAAAATATCCTCGGTACCATTACCGTGATGGACATCGAAATCCACGATGGCAATCCGTTTCAAGCCACGTACGTCCAGCGCATGGCGTGCTGCCACCGCGACGTTATTAAACATGCAGAAGCCCATAGACTCTTTGGCCGTGGCATGGTGGCCAGGCGGACGCACCGCGCAAAAGGCATTATCGATTTCCGCGTTGAGTACCGCATCGGTCGCTGCAATCGCGGCACCGGCTGCGCGCAAAGAGGCTTTCCAGCTATAGGCATTCAGCGCTGTGTCGGCATCCAGCGGGAAGTGATCATATTCAGAGCGCTCCGAGGGACAGTTTTCACGGATACGGTAAATCGCATCGGCACTATGCACCCGCGCCAGACTGGCTTCGCTCGCAAGCGGTGCGTCACGGCAGTCGAGCAGGTCTTTGATACGGCTGGCGATCAGCTGATCCTCTATCGCTTGCAAACGCTGCGGGCATTCCGGATGCCAGGACCCCATTTCGTGGCGTTTGCAATCATCGTGAGTATAGTAAGCAGTGGTCATGGGCAGGCCTGAGTTCAATTACCGGCAGTTTCCCGCGAATTACATAAATTTGCAAACCTGACACAACAGGTTCTGCGCGTGATCAGATATCTGCCAGCTCGCCGTTACAACCGCGATAGCGGAATCAGATTACACTGCGAGTTTCGTTCAGGACAGAGGCAGGCAGCTATGTTTTCAAAAGTGCATCGCGTGGCGGATCAGGTCAATCAAGTCATCATGGGCAAATCACCGCAAATACGTCTGGCTATGGTCTGCCTGCTGGCCGGCGGCCATCTGCTGATCGAGGATGTACCGGGTGTAGGCAAAACCACGCTGGCACACGCGCTGGCTACGTCACTGGGTTTGCGTTTCAACCGCCTGCAATTCACCAGCGACCTGCTACCGGCAGATATCATCGGCGTCTCCGTCTTTGAGCGCGAAAAAAATCAATTTGTGTTTCATCCCGGCCCGGTGTTTACTCAGGTTTTACTGGCCGATGAAATCAACCGTGCCACACCCAAGACCCAGTCCTCACTGCTGGAAGCGATGGAAGAACAGCAGGTCTCAGCCGAAGGTCAGACCCGTCGTCTGCCCGCGCCTTTCTTTGTGATTGCGACGCAAAATCCCTCACATCAGATCGGCACCTTTCCACTACCGGAATCTCAGCTGGATCGCTTTCTGATGTGCCTGTCACTGGGCTATCCCGATGCCGCTTCAGAAAAGGCTTTGCTGGCAGGCGCAGACCGCCGCCAGTTGTTGAGCCAGTTGCGTGCGCAGATGGCGCCGGAAGAATTTATGCAGGCACAACAGCAAGTGCGCGGCATCCATGTCTCAGCCAAACTGATCGACTATGTGTATGCACTGGCTCAGGCAACGCGCCAGGGTGATGTGTTTGCCGAAGGCATGAGCCCACGTGCCTCGCTGGCCTTGCTGCAGGCGGCACGTGCCTGGGCCGCGTTGGAAGGACGCGATCATGTGTTGCCGGAAGATGTGCAGGCGGTACTGGTGGCAGTGATCGCTCACAGGCTGCGTCCGCTCCGTGCCTCGCACACGCAAACCAGTGGCAGCGCTGATTTGCTGCTGCAAATGATGCGCAGCGTTCCAGTCTAAGAAAGACGCTTGCAAACATGGCTAACGATGCGATCCGCAGCTATCTGCGCAGAGTGATTTTCCTGGAAAAGCAACCTGAGCCCGGCATAGTGATCCTCAAACAGCGCCGGGTCTACACCTTACCCAGCCGGCCTGGCTGGATGATGTTGCTGGTGCTGCTGCTGTTATTTGTAACTGCGACTAATTACAGCCTCAGTCTGGGATTTGCACTGACCTTTATGCTGGCCGCCGTGATGGTGGTGAATGCCTTGCTGGGATTTCGCAATCTCGCTTATCTGGAATTGCAGGCTGGCAGCCCCGATCCTGTGTTTGCGGGCGAAGAAATCCGTTTTCCGCTCTACCTGAACAATCCACGCCGCAACCCGCGCTATGCGATCTGGGTCGGCTGGCAAGCTAAGGATCAGATCAGCAAAGCCTGTGACATCGCACCACAAACTCAGCTCAGTGTATTTTTGCATGCCCCGTCTGTGCAACGCGGCTGGCAGCCGGCGGCCAGAATTGCACTCCAGACCTGGTTTCCCTTAGGTCTGCTGCGCGCCTGGAGCACCTGGCTGCCGGATGTGCAGGCGCTGGTGTATCCAGCACCGGAATTACAGCCACCGCCGCTGCCTGTGGACGGCGCAGAATCAAGCGCCAATGCGGGTCAGCACGGTGATGAAGACTTTGCCGGTGTGCGCACTTATCAGCCCGGTGATCCGCTGCGCCAACTGGCATGGAAGCAAATCGCACGCGTCGACACAGCCGCTGGCGGGCAATTAGTCAGCAAGTTGTTTACGGGGCAAAGTGGTGCCGACGTGGTAATCGACTTTGCCCGTCTGCCACGCCGGCTGGACACTGAACTCAAGCTGGCGCGCATGTGCAGCTGGGTGCTGCAGGCCGAACGTCAAAGCCTGCCATATGCATTCCGGCTAGGCACGCTGAACTTAGCGCCAGCATTGGGGACCCAGCACAGGGATGCCTGTCTGCGTGCGCTTGCACTTTATCCGACTGAGGCGACATCATGACGGACAAGGCTCACCACAAAAATCATATCAGCGCCGACAAGAGCAATACACTGTTGCTGATAGCAGCCTGTATCAGCGTGCTGCTACCGCATTTCTGGCATGTGAATCTGTGGGTCAGCATCGCTTGCACGCTGACTCTGGGTTGGCGTATCTGGCTCACACTGACTGGCCGCCGCCTGCCGCCGATGTGGTTATTGTTGCCGGTATGTCTGCTGATGATGGCGGGCATCTTCCTTAGCTTCCGTACTTTCTTTGGTAAAGAGGCTGGGGTCACCATGTTAGTGCTTTTGCTGGCCTGCAAACTGCTGGAAATGCATGCCAAGCGCGACTTATTCGTGGTGCTGTTTCTGGCTTTTTTCCTGCTGCTGACCAGTTATTTTTACCAACAGACGATAGGCGTTGCCCTGTTAAGCCTGTGCGCAGTCGGTCTGCTCTTGAGTGCCCAGATTTCATTTCAGTACACGGGCATACTGCCTCCGCTCAGACATCGCTTACGGGCTGGTTTTTCTATGCTGGGCCTCGCATTGCCCCTGATGTTGTGTGCTTTTTTTCTGTTCCCGCGCATACAGGGGCCGCTCTGGGGTTTGCCCGGGGATGCAGGTCAGGGTCGCTCTGGTTTATCCAATAGCATGACACCGGGCGGTATCAGTAATCTGGTCTTGTCAGAAGAAATCGCATTCCGGGTCAAATTCGATCAGGCGCCGCCCATAAAAAACCTGCAGTACTGGCGCGGTATCGTGATGACAGACTACGATGGCAAAACCTGGACACCGGGTCGTCGCTATCAGCATGATGCAAGCCAACTGGTCGTCACCGGCCAGCCGCTGCGGCAGCTCATTATTCTGGAACCACATAGCCAGCATTGGTTGTTCGCGCTTGAGTTAAGCCAGCACAATCCCCGCTTTACGGATGGTACTGACAGCCTGATGAACAATGTGTCCGAGCTGCGTTCACGCACAGCGCTGCAACAAAGAATACGTTATGAAGTCGAGTCTTATCCTGACTTCAGGCTGGATGCCCACGCCGACTTGCAAGACCTGGCTAGTGAGCTCAGTCTGCCAGTCGGCTTCAATCCGCGCACGCAGGCCTATGCACGTGAATTACGGCAGCAACAAGGCAGTCATCAGGCATACATTCAGGCTGTATTGCAACACTTCAGACAACAGAATTTTATTTACACGCTGGAGCCTGCGCGGCTGGGCAGAGATGCGATCGATGATTTCTTGTTTTCTACCCGCGCCGGTTTTTGTGAGCACTATGCGAGCGCTTTCGTGGTCTTAATGCGGGCAGCCGGGATACCGGCCCGTATCGTCACTGGCTATCAGGGCGGTAACCTGAATACGGTAGATGGCTATTTTGAAGTACGTCAGTCAGATGCACATGCCTGGGCCGAGGTCTGGTTAAGCGGCCAGGGTTGGACCAGGGTAGATCCGACAGCCGCGGTAGCGCCTGAGCGTGTGATGCAAAACCTGAGCCGGGCTTTGCCAGCCAGCGGCCTGGCCGGTCTGGTTAACCTGGCACTGCAGGGAAATTCATTCAGCCAGGCCTTGCGCATGCAATGGGATGCGATGAACAATAACTGGAATCAGTGGGTACTCAATTACAATCAACAAGGGCAACAATCTCTGCTCAACAAGCTGGGATGGAAGGACGTCGACTGGGTGCAAATGACATGGATACTATTCCTGGCTGGCAGCCTTATCCTGGGTGTGATCAGCCTGCCTTTGTTGCTTAACAAACCAGCTATACCGGCGCTTGATAGAGTATACTTTTCATTTTGCCGCCGTATGGCGAGGAAAGCTCTGCCACGCAAACCACATGAAGGCCCGCAAGCCTATCTGGTGCGGCTGCAAACCAGGCTGGCCCCCGAAGAATGGCATAGGGCGAAAGCATTTATTGATTATTACAGCCTGTGCTGCTATGGCAAACAGGCTGGCTCCGATGCCGCCACTCTGAAACAATTAAAGCAGTTACTGTCTGCCTGTAAATAAACTGGATGTCATGTTGATCGCTCGCCCTTCCCTTCTCCTCTCTGGCCTGACGCTGTTACTGGCTTGCTCCTTACATCCCAACGCCCTGGCCGCAGATAAAAAAGTCTCCAAAAAACCAGCTAAACCCACGATTAGCACGCCGGGCCAACAACAGGAAAATGTACACTTCGAGCAGTGGAAGGAAGTGGAAGTTTTCATCAGCCAAATGGTGAATTTACATGGCTTTGATGAAGAAAAATTAAGGCAGTTATTTTCTCAGGTCAGGCATGTGGAATCCGCCAAACAATTGATGAAACCAGCGCCTCCCGGCAAGCCTAAAAACTGGAAAGTCTATCGCAGTCGCTTTGTTGAGCCTTATCGTATCGAAGCCGGTGTCCGGTTTTGGAATCAGTACACTGAGGCATTGGAAAGGGCAGAACGGCAATATGGCGTGCCAGCGGAAATCATCGTCGGACTGATAGGCGTAGAAACGATATTCGGGAGGCACACAGGCAGCTTCCGCGTACTGGACGCCCTGACCACGCTGGCGTTTGATTACCCGGAAACGCCAACAAGAGCGACACGGATGCAGTATTTCCGCGATGAACTCATGCATATGCTACTGATTGCGCGAGAATCTCAAGTCGATCCGTTTGCCTTCAAAGGCTCTTATGCAGGTGCGATAGGCTGGCCGCAATTTATGCCCGGCAGCATACGGAAATATGCGGTGGATTTTGATGGCGACGGGCGCATCAATCTGACCAATTCTCCCATCGATGCCATCGGGAGTGTTGCCCATTACCTCGCAGAACACGGTTGGAAGCCGGGCATGCCCGTCACCTTCCCTGCCACCCTGATCAGCGACGACAAAGAAGCACTGCGCACTGTGCTGTCGCAAGGCCTGCGTGCAAGTTACGCTTATCAGGAATTAAGCAAGTTAGCGAGCAGTGCCAGCGCAGATCTTGCGCCGCAATTAAAGGTAGGATTAATCGACTTGCAAAACGGGGAAGAAGCGACAGAATACTGGATTGCCACAGATAACTTCTATGCGATTACCCAATACAACCGCAGTTACTTCTATGCAATGTCTGTGATCGATCTGGGTCGTGTCATCCGTCAGGCGCGGGAACAAATGTAATTGCCCGTCATTGTTACTTTATTACATTGTTACCTGTTTAGACGGCTCGCTACTGCTAAAAATCCTGGTCCAAATGCGCAATTGTGCAGAGCATTGCCAGTGGCACATAAATTTCCATTCGGAAACAATAAATGCAATTCTACGAAACTTTTTTAACAATATCTTTCGTTTTCACCAATTGATCTCAAGCATATTTTGCCCAATACTTCAGGTACAGGCAATTGTTAGCTTGTAAAAAAAAGCGAATGAAATCAATTGGTAATCTATTAAAAAAGTAAATTGCTTTTCAGCTTGTATTGATCTACAGTACTATTGCCTTATTGACACAATGGCGTAAATAGCATTCCCCGTGTCAAGGGATTTAACAATGTTTTGCTATTTTTCTGATAAGCAATTTCTGTTTTAAAGATACAATATTACCGTTTGATTAATTTCATTGAAGCAATTAAATCAGGCATCAATAGACTAGATAGCGAGGTAATTATGGCAAATCTGACCCAGCTTGAATCAGATGAAATCGACTACGATCCAAACAATTTGTTGGACACTCTGATCAAGCAATTGCACTTAAAAAACGATGCGGCACTCTCCAGAGCTTTGGAAGTTGCGCCTCCAGTAATCAGTAAAATCAGACATCGCCGTCTGCCGGTTGGCGCATCCCTGCTGATCCGTATGCACGAAATCAGCGATGTCAGCATCAAAGAACTGCGCGAATTGATGGGTGACCGTCGTGCGAAGTTCCGTATCAGCGACAAGCAGTTTAAACCAAAAGACGCTGCATAAATAAGCCTTGCCATCCGCACCTAGCGGATTGTCCAGGTAAAATACCGAAACTGCTAATTCAGCACTTTCGGTATTTTTTTCTTTGATGCCATAAAAAAAAAGCGTACAAGTGTTTGGCTTGTACGCTTTTTTCAGTTAAATAGCTAATTTAGCTAATTTGGCTGATTTAACATTCCACTTAGCTGGCAACTACTCAGGCTGGAAACACGCCGGTCGATAAATAACGATCACCACGATCACAGACAATAAACACGATCGTTGCATTTTCCACAGTTTCAGCAAGACGTAAAGCCACTTCACAGGCGCCAGCCGCCGAAATGCCACAAAATATCCCTTCTTCAATCGCCATCCTGCGTGCCATATGCTCGGCATCAGCCTGACTAACCGAGATCACTTGATCAACCCTGGCTTTGTCATAAATCTTAGGCAAATACGCTTCTGGCCATTTACGGATACCAGGAATAGAGGAGCCCTCTTCAGGCTGGGCACCAACGATCTGTATCTCCTGGTTCTGATTCTTCAAATAGGCAGAAACGCCCATAATCGTGCCGGTGGTACCCATAGCACTCACAAAATGGGTGACGCGTCCACCTGTGTCACGCCAGATTTCCGGCCCCGTCGCTTCAAAGTGAGCAAGTGGATTATCCTGATTCGCAAATTGATCCAGAATCACACCCTGGCCTTCTTTTTGCATTTGCTCAGCCAGGTCACGCGCATACTCCATACCACCGGTTTTAGGTGTCAGGATAATCTGTGCACCATACGCAGCCATACTCTGGCGACGCTCTATACTCAGATTTTCAGGCATCAGCAATACCATTTTGTAACCGCGCATGGCAGCTGCCATCGCCAGCGCAATGCCAGTGTTACCGCTGGTCGCTTCGATCAGCGTATCGCCAGGTTTGATTTCGCCGCGCTCTTCAGCGCGTTTAATCATGGACAGCGCCGGCCGGTCTTTGACTGAGCCAGCAGGATTATTGCCTTCCAGCTTACCGAGAATGACATTATTGCGCAGCGCATTTTTTTCACCCGGCAATCTTTGCAAACGAACCAAAGGCGTGTTGCCGATAGTATCTTCAATAGTCAGATAGGACATAGTCTCATTCTCAGATAGGTAAGTGCTTATTTTAATGCTTGTCGCCCAGACTTGCAGTCAGCAAACGTCTAAGCTCAGACAAAAAACGACTAAAGCCCGTACCAGTTATCACTGATACGAAAAATTCATCCGAAAAATCATTGACTTAGGAAACTCGAATAAGGCTTATATCAATTTCGAATAAGCTAATAAAAAAGCCCCTGATATCATCAGAGGCTTAGGCAATTTTCAGGTCCAGACAAATTACTTGGTTTTTCCTTCTTTGGCAGAAGCAGAGGCTTCATTTTTTTCAGCTTTTGCAGCTTTTGCGGATTTATCCGACTTATCTGCAGTATCAGCTTTGACCTTATCAGCCATCTTTTCTGCTTTTTCCGCCTTTTCCGCTTTTGGTGCTTTCGCTGCTTTTTCTACTTTCTCTGTTTTTTCAGCTTTATCAGCCTTCTCAGCTTTTGCCGCTTTATCAGCTTTCGCTGGTGCAGCTTTTGCCGGTGCGCCTGATTTAGCCTGGCCATTTACAGTCAAGCCTGCTTCAGACAATTTGCTACCAGTTTTATCGCCAATTCCTTTTACGCGCGATTCAAAATCAGCCCAGTCTTTGAAGCTGCCATTTTTTGTACGCTCATCAATAATCGCTTTGGACTTAGCAGGCCCCAGACCTTTGATGCCATCTAAAGCAGCCTGATCTCCCTTATTTACATCCACATCAGCAAATGCAAAACCCATACTGAACATCAAAGCAGCAACTGCGAAGAATAATTTCTTTAACATGGAATCACTCCCTAAATAGTCATCATTGTCATCAAGCAAGGAACCCGGTTTCTCAACCGGGAGAACGATAAAAACGCTCTGCCCCTATTAACGCAGAAATTTCGACAAGGTTGACTAAATTTTACTATTTTTAATACAAATCACTACTGGGGAAACAGTTCAGCTTCAGTCACTGTGGCAGTTCCGAGCTTACCAACCACAATACCACCCGCGCGATTAGCGATATGCACTGCATCCTCGAGCGTCATGCCATTGGCTAACATCACAGCCATCGTTGCGATCACGGTGTCACCGGCACCGGAAACATCAAAAACTTCGCGCGCAACAGCAGGGACGTGCGTGACCGTGTTTTCGGTGAACAGGGTCATCCCCTCTTCAGAACGGGTTAACAATAAGGCACGCAAGTTCAGGGAACGGCGCAAATTCTGCGCTTTTTCCTGCAAGTCTGCCTCGGATGTCCAGTCGCCGATAATCTGCTTAAGTTCTGACTTGTTAGGCGTGAGTAAATCTGCACCCGCATATTTAGAAAAGTCGCTGCCTTTCGGGTCTACCAGGACAATTTTCCCCTGTTGCTTAGCCAGTTGTAGCATAGCCGGAACATTGACCAGGCTGCCTTTGGCGTAATCCGAAAACACCACGACATCAAAGCCAGACACCAGCGCATTAAAACGATTCAGCTTGTCGCGTAATACACTGTCTGTCGGCTTTTCTTCAAAATCGATCCGTATCAGTTGCTGCTGGCGACCGATCACCCGGAGTTTGATAATGGTGGAAATCTGCGAGTCTCGGCTGAGATAACTTGAAATATGATGCTTTTCCAGCAGGGACTCGATTGAGTTGCCCGCCTCATCATCACCAATCACACCCATCAGTGCTGCGCCAGCGCCCAGCGCGAGCGCATTCAATGCCACATTCGCCGCTCCACCCAGACGTTCTTCACGCCGCTCTACACGTACAATCGGCACCGGGGCTTCCGGTGAGATACGATTGACCTCTCCAAACCAGTAACGGTCCAACATCACATCACCGGCAACCAGGATGCGCTTATCTTTTTGCAACATCACTTAACCTCAAACACGCGTGAGTACGGAACGGCCAATACCGTGATATTCGATTTGCAGTTCGTTCATCACAGCAGGCTCGAATAAATTGCGTCCGTCAAAAATAACAGGCTGCTTCAAACGTGCTTTGACCTGATCAAAGTCAGGACTACGGAAAGCCTTCCATTCAGTGACTATCGCGAGTGCATCAGCATCATTCAATGCCTCCATAGGATTGCTCGCGTAACGTATGTTTTCGAGCAATTCCGGCGCATCGTAGAAATCGAGTTCAAATACGCGTTTAGCCTCTTCCATAGAAACCGGGTCGTACACGGCCACTGTGGCACCGCTGCGTAACAACTCACCGATCAGCACACGGGACGAAGCTGCGCGCATATCATCAGTATTCGGCTTGAACGCCAGTCCCCAGATCGCAAAATGCTTGCCGACCAGTTGATTATCGAAACGCGCCTGTATCTTGCTGCCCAACACCTGTTTTTGTCTCGCATTCACTGCTTCGACTGCTTGCAGTATCAGCAGATTCAGACCGTATTCCTGCGCCGTGCGCTCCAAGGCCTGTACGTCTTTAGGGAAGCAGGAGCCGCCATAGCCGCAACCCGCATACAGGAAGCTGTGACCAATCCGCGGATCAGATCCTATGCCATGGCGTACCGCTTCAATATCGGCACCAACATGGTCTGCCAGATTCGCGAGTTCATTCATGAATGAGATACGGGTGGCCAGCATCGCATTGGCAGCGTACTTGGTGAATTCAGCCGAACGCACATCCATCCAGTAAGTACGTTCATGATTGCGGTTAAACGGTGCATACAGTTTCTTCATCAGGCTGCGTGCTTTTTCGCCCTGAGCAGAAGAGTCACAACCGATGACGATACGGTCCGGACGCATGAAGTCTTCAACCGCCGCACCTTCTTTCAGGAATTCAGGGTTAGAAACGACAGAAAATTCCGCCTGCGTAGCACGCTGATTTAACTCTTCCTTCAATGCAGCAGCAACGCGGTCTGCGGTACCGACCGGTACCGTGGACTTGTCGACCACCACTTTGAAACCGTTCATATACTTACCGATGTTGCGCGCAGCGGCGAGTACATACTGCAGATCTGCTGAGCCATCTTCATCTGGCGGCGTTCCTACCGCAATAAACTGTACATCACCATGCGCAACACTGGCGGCTACATCGGTAGAAAACTGGATGCGACCGGCAGCGCGGTTGCGTGCCACGATTTCTTCCAGGCCAGGCTCATGAATAGGGATACCGCCACTGTTGAGTATATCGATCTTGCGCTGATCCACATCCAGGCAAAAGACATCGTTACCTAATTCTGCCAGGCAAGCGCCTGTCACAAGGCCCACATAGCCGGTGCCAATAATGGTAATTTTCATATTGTGATCACAGTCTAAAAAAATATTGATCTCGTCTCTGGTCTGGTGATATCAGTCTTTTCTGACTACATCACAGCACCACAGCCGCTTCAGTTCATCACGTTCAATTCTTCAGTACGTCTGGGTGGATAAGTCTCCCAGCGACTGCAGCCAGGGCAATGCCAATAAAATTGACGCGCCTTGAAGCCACAATGCGAGCATTGATAGCGCGCCAGCTTCTGCGCATAGCCATGTACCAGATTCTTTACTATGGTCAGCTCAGGCCGCATCTCCATCGGTGCGTCCAGCAGACGCGCATCCAGCAATTTATCAAGGCCCAGCAGTGTCGGGGTCCGGCGCAATTCATCTTTCACGATTTGATTCGCAGCGTCTATCCCTTCCAGTTCCAGGCTGGCCTTAAACACGACCTCCAGCAAATCGATAGATTGTGCTTCTGACAGATAATTTCTGAGCAGGCTCAGACCTTCTTCCGGACGCTCAAGTTTGCGGTAGCCATCCATCAGGCGCTGCGCAACCAGTGCCACATGCGGCACACTCTGCTGCTCAACCCGACGCCAGGTCAATACCGCTTTTTCGGTATCGCCATTTTTCTGATACACATCGCCCAGCAGGATGGTAGCGCGCACATTGTTTCTGTCTATCGCCAGCGCTTTATCCAGCATCGCAATCGCTGCATCTGCGTTCGTGTGCACCAGTTCATCCTGGGCCATTTCACAATAGAATTGCGCGATTTCTTTTTGACGACCACCAGCACCGGCCTCCTGCAATGCAAAAGCTGCATCCACGGCGCGCGCCCATTCTTTCTCGCGTTGATAAATTTCCAGCAAGGCTCTTCTGGCCTGCGCTTCGAACGAGCTTGCGACCAATTGATTAAAAGTTTCTTCGGCGCGATCCAGCAGTCCCGCCTTCAGGTAATCCTGCCCAAGTTCAAACATCGCCTGGGTTTTTTGCTCAGTCGGCAAATCAGGTCGTGCTAACAAATTCTGATGCACGCGGATCGCACGTTCAGTTTCACCACGGCGGCGAAACAGATTACCAAGTGCAAAGTGCAATTCAACCGCTTCAGGATCGAGCCGCACAATATCGATGAAGGCATCGATGGCTTTATCCGGCTGTTCATTCAGCAGGAAATTGAGCCCTTTAAAATAGCCACTAGGCAGGCTGCGGGATTCCGACATCAACTGACGGATATCTACGCGTGCGGCAATCCAGCCCAAAGCAAAAAACAAGGGGATGCCGAGCAACCACCAAATTTCAAATTCCATTTTTTCTTATTTCTCTAGGGAGTTGCGACCTGGACGTATGTCCTCTGTCCATCTGTTTCAGGTATTCCGAATGCTATCAGGTTGTGGCGCTTGCGTGCTTGCCAATGCGGCAGCCTCGCGCTCTTTCTCAATTTCTGCCAGGGTCTTCTTATGGCGTGACAGATCACGACGGTGACGGTAAATCATAGGCACCATCGCCAGCGCACCCAACACTGCACCACCAATGAAAAACAGCAGCAGCATGATAACAAGAGGCGCAGATTGTTGATACCCAAAAAAATACTGCAAGGTTACTATCTGATCATTCTTCAGTGCGAATCCGAAGAAGAGGACGAATAAGATGATTGCGACGAATCGGGAAACATACTTCATGAGCGCATCCTTCAATTATGGTGTGGCTAAAGCAAATTAGCTTTGCATTGATCCTGAGTGTGACATAGTCCGGTCAGCACTGAGCCTTCCGTCATGGTGATGATAACCGTGTCATGGACAAGAATGCATTGTACTGAAAAAAAACGGCATATCGGAAACCGATACACCGTTTTTTACCTACCTCAATCGCGTTGCTGTCAAACTCATCTAATCATCATGGATGGGTTGCCCCACCATGGCATCCACACGTTCACGTAATTCCTTGCCCGGCTTGAAGTGAGGGACGCGCTTTTCAGGCACCATCACTTTGTCGCCAGACTTAGGGTTACGCCCTATTCTCGGTGGACGGCTGTTCAGAGCAAAGCTGCCAAAACCACGGATCTCTATCCTCTGCCCTGTTGCCAGCGCATCAGACATTGCATCCAGTATCGTTTTAACAGCGATATCCACATCCTTTGCAACCAGTTGCGGATACCGCTCTGCCAGACGAGCAATCAGCTCCGACTTCGTCATATTTTATAAAACCTGATGACTGAGATTGAGCTTAGTTTTTGTTGTCGAGCTTAGCTTTCAACAATGCGCCCAGGCTGGTTGTGCCGGATGCTGCGTTAGCGTCAGTAGACATTTTTTGCATTGCTTCCTGAGTTTCAGCGCTGTCTTTTGCTTTGATAGACAACTGAATACCACGTGCTTTGCGGTCGATGTTCAGGATCAGCGCTTCAACTGCGTCGCCGACTTTCAGGTGTGTACCAGCATCTTCCACGCGGTCGCGGGAGATTTCGGATGCACGCAGATAGCCTTCTACGTCGTCAGCCAACTGAACAACTGCGCCTTTTGCTTCAACAGACTTCACAGTACCAGTTACAACAGCACCTTTGTCATTCATTGCGCAGTAGTTGTTGAATGGGTCGCCTTCCAGTTGCTTAACGCCCAGGGAAACGCGCTCACGCTCAACGTCGATTGCCAGAACAACGGCTTCCAGTTCGTCACCTTTCTTGAACTTGCGAACTGCTTCTTCGCCAGTTTCGTTCCAGGACAGGTCAGACAAGTGAACCAGACCGTCGATGTTGCCGGACAAGCCAATGAATACGCCGAAGTCAGTGATCGATTTGATCGCGCCACGTACTTTGTCGCCTTTCTTGTGATTGATCGCGAAATCATCCCAAGGATTAGCTTTACATTGTTTCATGCCCAGGCTGATACGACGACGTTCTTCGTCGATTTCCAGAACCATAACTTCAACTTCGTCGCCCAATTGAACAACTTTGTTTGGAGCAACGTTTTTGTTTGTCCAGTCCATTTCGGAAACGTGAACCAGACCTTCGATACCTTGTTCTACTTCAACGAACGCACCGTAGTCGGTCAGGTTAGTTACTTTACCGAACAGACGTGTGTTCGCTGGGTAACGACGGGACAGGCCTGTCCATGGATCGTCGCCCAATTGTTTTACGCCCAGGGAAACACGGTTTTTCTCTTGGTCGAACTTCAATACTTTTGCAGTGATTTCCTGACCAACTGTCAACACCTCGGAAGGGTGACGTACACGGCGCCATGCCAGGTCGGTGATGTGCAACAGACCATCGATGCCACCCAGATCAACGAACGCACCGTAGTCGGTGATGTTTTTAACAACACCAGTAACCACTGTACCTTCTTTCAGGGTTTCCATCAGTTTCTGACGCTCTTCGCCCATGGATGCTTCAACCACAGCACGGCGGGACAGAACAACGTTGTTACGCTTACGATCCAGCTTGATAACCTTGAATTCCATGGTTTTGCCTTCGTAAGGAGTTGTATCCTTAACTGGGCGTGTGTCAACCAAAGAACCTGGCAGGAAAGCGCGGATGCCGTTGGTCAGAACAGTCAGACCACCTTTAACTTTGCCATTTACTGTACCGGTAACGATCTCGCCAGACTCCAGCGCTTTTTCGAGCGCGAGCCAGGATGCCAGACGTTTTGCTTTGTCACGGGACAGGATAGTGTCGCCGAAACCGTTTTCCAGAGAGTCAATCGCTACGGAAACGAAATCGCCAACGTTAACTTCCAGGTCGCCCTGGTCGTTTTTGAATTCTTCAACAGGGATGAAGGCTTCAGATTTCAAGCCTGCGTTCACGATCACGAAGTTGTGGTCGATACGAACGACTTCAGCAGAAATCACTTCACCGGAACGCATATCCTGACGTGACAGGGACTCTTCGAACAAAGCTGCGAAGCTGTCTGCACCGGTTGCGAAATCTTGGGACATGTATACTGTAGACATAATATTTACGGGTTAGCCGGAATAGTACAAAGCGCCTATTTACCGGGTTAGGTTGAACAACCCATTGCCAAGCTTGCCTTTACAATGGGGACTTACACGCACAAACCAGCACTACATTGCTCGCTGTGCTTCCGCGTACCATTCCAACACCTGCTGCACTGCCTGTTCGGCATTCATCTCAGAGGTATCGAGGATGATGGCGTCTGGCGCGGGTTTGAGGGGCGCTGTTGCGCGGGAACTATCCCTTGCATCGCGTTCTGTCAAATCTTTTACCAAGTCTTCCATATTAGCAGCAATTCCCTTTTCAATCAATTGCTTATATCGGCGACTGGCCCTGGCCTCGGCGCTGGCGGTCAAAAAGACTTTTAATCTTGCATCAGGGAAAATAACTGTTCCCATATCCCGGCCATCCGCCACCAGGCCTACGCCATCACGGAAAGAAACTTGCAACTCTACCAATGCTTGTCGCACCTGGGGTAACACGGCAATCTGCGATGCAGCAACGCCGATCTGTTCAGCACGTACCGCATCCGTCACATCCTGCCCATCCAGCAATACGTGACCATGCTGAAACTGACAAGGCAGCGTACGCGCCAACGCCGCGATGCCTGCCTCATCCTGCAAGGAAACGCCTTTACTGATAGCCATCAAGGCAGTCAGGCGGTACAGGGCACCGGAATCCAGGTATTGAAAACCCAGATGTTTGGCGACCCTGTGTGCGACCGTGCCTTTGCCGGAGGCGGTCGGGCCGTCGATAGTGATGACGATGCAAGCTGGGTTCATACGCATTCCTTTAAATCTGTTCCCTGAAAAGGGCTGGATTGTACTTCAGAACAATTCCTCATGATGAATCTGAGCGAATACCTGAAAATAGTCCGGGAAAGTCTTAGCCACGCAATGCGGTTCCAGGATACGCATGGCAGCGCCGCGCCGCGCCTTACCGTCCAGGCTGGCGAGCGAGAAGCACATCGCCATACGGTGATCATCATAGGTTGCGATACTGGCTGGCTGTATCTGTGCCGGTGGCGTCACGGTCATATAGTCAGCGCCTTCCTCCACTTGTGCACCGAGCTTACGCAATTCCGTCGCCATGGCCGACAAGCGATCGGTTTCCTTCACACGCCAGCTCGCGATATTGCGCAAAGTAGTACTGCCATTCGCGTACAGCGCAGCAATCGCTATGGTCATCGCGGCATCAGGAATATGATTGAAATCCATATCTATCGCCTGCAGTACGCCACCCGAACGCGCTTCTATCCAATTCTCGCCACGGGTAATCACCGCCCCCATTTTTTCCAGTGCTTCGGCAAAACGGATATCGCCCTGAATACTGTCCCGACCTACGCCTTCCACCCTGACCGGCCCGCCTGCAATCGCACCAGCTGCCAGAAAATACGAGGCTGAGGAAGCATCTCCCTCGACATGAATCACGCCCGGCGACACATAACGCTGGCCCTTGCGGATAACGAACGCCTGCCAGCCTTCACGCTCTACCGTGACACCGAAACGCTGCATCAGATTCAGTGTGATTTCTATGTAAGGCTTGGAAATCAATTCACCCAGCACCTCAATACGCACATCATAAGTCTTCGCCATCAGCGGTGCCGCCATCAGCAAGGCTGTCAGGAATTGCGAAGAGACATTACCCTTTACTTGCAAGTGCTGTGCATGAATGTGGCCACGCTGGATATGCAGCGGCGGATAGCCAGCCTGCCCGGTGTAAGCGATTTGCGCTCCGGCATGGTTAAGCGCATCGACCAGATCACCGATAGGCCGTTCATGCATGCGCGGCACGCCATGTATCGTATAGTCGCCGCCCAGCACAGCCAGCGCCGCCACCAGCGGACGAATTGCCGTACCGGCATTGCCCATAAACAGATCAGCATGATGCTGAGGGAAGGCAGCGGCGCAGCCTTTAACCAGATAATCCTGCGAACTGCCTTGCTGCTCCCAATGCACACCCAGCTTTTGCAAGGCATTCAGCATCACCAGGGTGTCATCTGAGGCCAGCAAATCTTTAATCAGCGTGTCGCCTTCTGCCAATGCAGCCAGCAGCAAAGTACGGTTAGAAATACTTTTCGATCCCGGCAGGCGCACTGTGCCCTGTACCGACATCACAGGTGATAAATCGAGGTAAGGAGGATACTGTTTGATGGCTTGGTTCATAATCTGGTCTGTAAATTTCGTCGTGTTACGGCTGGAGTGAGAGGCGCAGTAGCGCTCAGTCACCGCCCTCCACTTTTTGTTTCTCTGCCGTTTCTATGGAATTAATCCAGTTATGACGTGCACGCTGCGCGTTGGCATACATGGCCTCAATTGCAGCACCGTCAGCCTGGAGCAAATGGCCTCGCAACCGTTCCAGCGTCTGCGTATAAGAATCCAGCTCCCGCAATAAAGCGCTGCGATTGGCGAGCGTGATATCGCGCCACATTTCCGGCGACGAACCGGCAATGCGCGTGAAGTCGCGAAAACCACTGGCGGCATACTGAAACAAACGCTCTGCATGCGGCTTGTTGGCCACATCATCCACCAGCGCATAGGCCAGCATATGTGGCAAATGGCTTACCGCGGCAAACACCGCATCATGTTCAGCTGGCTGCAAATGATGAATCACTGCACCACAATAACGCCAGGCTTGCTCAACCAGACCGACAGACTGCGCACTGTTTTCCGGCAAAGCCGTAATCACCAGTTTTTTACCGGCATACAAATCGGCCAGCGCTGCCTGCGGCCCATTCTGTTCGCGACCGGCGATAGGATGAGCGGGCACAAACTGGCTGATTTTATCGCCCAGCGCCTGTCGTGCGGCACTCACTACATCAGCCTTGGTACTGCCAGCATCGGTCACTACTGTATGCGCTTCCAGATAAGGCAGGATGGACACAAGGATGTCGTAAGTCTGTGCGACTGGCGCGGCGATCAGTATCAGGTCAGCATCACGGCAGGCATCCTGTACCGAGGCGGCAATCACATCGATGATGCCAGCCTCAAGAGCTACTTCAAGTGAAGCCTGGCTACGCCCAACACCAGCGATTTGTGCGTGCACGCCAGCTTTTTTTAAGCCCAATGCAAACGAACCGCCGATCAGGCCAACACCGAATATGGCAATTTTCTTAAAGACTTTGCTTTGTTCAGTCATCCGCAGCTCACAGAGTACAAGGGTAAGAACCCAACACCTTAAAGAAGGCTGCTTTGTCGTTCAGTTCCGCCATCGCTGCGGCGACTTTTTCATCCTGCACATGACCTTCGACATCGACATAGAAATAATATTCCCAGTTGCCGGTGCGGGCCGGACGGGATTCAAAACGGGTCATGGAAACACCATGCTTGGACAGCGGTGCCAGCAAGTGATACACCGCACCGGCTTTATTCGGTGTCGCCAGCACGATAGAGGTCTGGTCTTTGCCGCTAGGCGTGGTATGCAGGCGACCGATCACCGCGAAACGGGTGCGGTTATGCGGATCATCCTGAATATGTGCACTGACGATCCCCAACTGGTATTGAGTACCTGCGATTTCACTCGCAATCGCCGCTACCGTCGCATCACCGCTGGCCATGCGTGCCGCCTCGGCATTCGATGCCACTGCCTGCCGCTCTACATGCGGATAATGCTGATTCAGCCAGGCCTGACACTGTGCCAGCGCCTGAGAATGCGCACAGATACGGCTGACGCCATCCATATTACCGGTGCGTGTCATCAGGCTATGCTGCACCGGTATCGCCAGCTCACCGCTGATCGCAAGACTGGTTTGCAACAGCAAATCCAGGGTGCGGTTAATCGCGCCTTCCGAAGAATTTTCTATCGGTACCACACCAAAATCGGCGGTACCGGCCTCAGTGGCACGGAATACTTCATCAATCGATACGCAAGGTAACGCCAGTATGGCATGCCCAAACTGCTTGTACACCGCCTGCTCACTGAAGGTACCAACCGGCCCCAGAAAAGCCACCACCACACGGCGTTCCAGCGCGCGGCAAGCCGACATAATTTCACGGAAGATCAGTTGTATATCGGCGCTGGCGAGCGGGCCGGGATTGCGCTCTGCCACACCACGCAATACCTGAGCTTCACGCTCAGGACGGAATACCGGCGCATTGGTTTCTGCCTTCACATGACCAACTTCTTCCGCCACGCGGGCACGCTGATTCAGCAAGTCCAGAATCTGGGCATCGATAGCGTCAATTTTCAGACGCAAAGGGAGTAATTTATTATCGCTCATACATGACCTAAAAACCGTTACAGGACTTACCCCAAACAGCCCCGGCAGCGTTATGGCGCTTTATCGTACATGTGTACTGCCTGCGTCGCCAAGCCTTGCCGGAACAGTTTTTCGTCAGTCCTGCTTTTTATGAATAATGCAGAGCAGGCATGGCCTGCTCCTTCAAGTTTCGATTGCCTCGCCAGTCTTTTGGTCTGGTTCAGCAGCGCCACGGTTTCCAGGTGATGGGTATGCCATGCTCAGAAAGGGCTGCCGGTTGAGGACAGAAATCCGGGACTCAGTTCGCACCACAGCACAATGCAGGTTAGCGGCGTGAATATAAGCTGCTCTCAGGTTAATTGAGATACAGCGTAAGTCCCACAACATCAGGAATGCGTTTGCGCAAATTCCTGCATGAATGCCACCAGCGCCTGTACGCCTTCCAGTGGCATTGCGTTATAGATAGAAGCACGCATACCGCCTACTGATTTATGTCCCTTCAATTGCAGTAAGCCCTGTGCTTTGGCAGCGTTCAGGAATTCTGTATTCAGCGACTCATCGCGCAGATAGAAAGGGATATTCATGCGGGAGCGGCAATCATGCACCACGCGGTTTGCGTAAAAATCGGTGGAATCCAGATAATCATACAACAGCTTAGCTTTGGCGATATTACGCTGCTCCATCGCAGCTACACCACCCTGGCGCTTCAGCCATTGGAACACCAGGCCTGCGATGTAGATCGCATAGGTCGGCGGGGTGTTATACATAGAGCCATTGTCAGCAATGGTCTTCCAGTCAAAAGCAGATGGGCAGTAAGGCAGCGCACGTCCCAACAAATCATCACGCACAATGGCGATGGTCAGACCGGCCGGGCCGATGTTTTTCTGCGCACCGCCAAAAATCACACCATAGCGTGACACATCAATTTCACGCGACAAAATATGGGAAGACATATCGGCGACCAGCGGCGCGCCATTGGTCTCCAGACTCACATCTGGCGTGGTGTGAAATTCTATGCCGTCTATAGTTTCATTGGTACAGACATGCACATAGGCGGCGTCTTTACTTAAGCGCCAGCTGTCACGCGCAGGTATGGCAGTAAAACCATTGTCTGCGGCTGACGCAACGACATTGACCTTGCCATACTTTTGCGCTTCCTTGAGTGACTTGCCACTCCAGGAACCGGTATGCAAAACGTCTATTGTCGCATCAGGTGATGCGCCCATCAGGTTCATGGGCACAATCGCATTTTCGCCGAGTCCGCCACCCTGCAGGAACAGGATTTGGTAATTCGCCGGCACCGCCAGCAAATCACGTAAGTCCTGTTGGGCAGCGTCCATGATGGACATGAACTCGGCACCACGATGACTCATCTCCATGACCGACATGCCACTGCCATGCCAGTCCAGCATTTCTGCAGCAGCCTGCTGCAACACTTCTTTAGGTAACACCGCAGGGCCAGCTGAGAAATTGTAGATGGTCGTCATGATTTACTCCGCCGTATCGGCCTCGTCAGACGCGCCACCATCGGCCGCAGCTGGCGCATCCAGTACGTCCTGATCCGCATCAGTTTCAACGATACGCTGCAGGCCGGACAAGCTGGTGCCATCTTCCACCGCAATCAGAGTCACGCCTTGGGTAGCACGGCCCATTTCACGAATTTCCGAGACACGGGTACGGATCAGCACACCGCCGGTAGTGATGAGCATGATTTCATCGCTGGTATCCACCAGTGTCGCTGCCACCACTTTGCCGTTGCGTTCAGAAGTCTGAATCGCGATCATGCCTTTGGTACCGCGTCCATGACGGGTGTATTCGGTAATCGGAGTACGTTTACCAAAGCCATTCTCGGTGGCAGTCAGCACCGATTGCTGTTCATTTTCAGCGACCAGCAATGCGATGACCTGCTGACCTTCATCCAGGTTCATACCCCGCACGCCGCGTGCAGTACGGCCCATAGGACGCACATCGTTTTCATCGAAGCGCACCGCTTTACCGGCGTCAGAGAACAGCATGACATCGTGCTTACCATCGGTCAGCGCAGCACCGATCAGGAAGTCGCCATCATCCAGATCGACTGCAATAATGCCGGCCTTACGTGGATTACTGAAGTCAGTCAACGGTGTTTTCTTCACGGTACCAAGGCTGGTAGACATGAACACGTAATGGTCTTCAGGGAAGCTGCGGTTGTCGCCCGACAAAGGCAGAATCACGGTAATTTTTTCACCATCCTGCAGCGGGAACATATTCACGATAGGCTTGCCGCGCGAAGTGCGCGAACCTTGTGGTACTTCCCACACCTTAAGCCAGTACAGACGGCCACGGTTACTGAAGCACAGGATGTAATCATGGGTATTGGCGACGAACAGCTGTTCGATCCAGTCATCATCCTTAGTTGCCGTCGCCTGCTTGCCACGGCCACCGCGCTTCTGCGCACGGTACTCAGACAAAGGCTGAGACTTCATATAACCGGTGTGCGACAAGGTCACCACCATGTCTTGCGGCGTGATCAGATCTTCGGTTTCGAGATCGGTCGCATTGTGTGTAATTTCAGAGCGGCGCACATCTTTATTGCCTTCGCCGTATTCATTACGCGCCACGGTCAGTTCATCGGTGATGATGACTGTGACACGTTCAGGCTTAGACAGGATATCCAGCAAATCGGCGATTTCAGCCATCACGTCTTTGTATTCATTGACGATCTTATCCTGCTCCAGACCGGTCAGGCGTTGCAGACGCATCTGCAGGATTTCCTGCGCCTGGTCGTCAGACAGTTTGTACAGACCATCAGGCTGAATGCCATAATGCTTAGGCAGGTTTTCAGGACGGAATGCCTCAATGCCACCCGGATTATCAGCCGCGGTGCGAGTCAGCATTTCACGTACCATGGAGCTGTCCCAGGCACGTGTCATCAATTCCTGTTTCGCAATCGGCGGTGTCGGCGCTGCTTTGATAATCGCGATGAAGTCATCGATATTCGCCAACGCAACTGCCAGGCCTTCCAGCACATGACCGCGTTCGCGTGCTTTGCGTAATTCGAACACAGTGCGGCGCGTCACTACTTCACGACGATGCGACAGGAAGCAGGACAGCATTTCCTTCAGGTTCAGCAACTTAGGCTGGCCATTGACCAGCGCCACCATATTCATACCGAATGTGTCTTGCAACTGGGTCTGCTTGTACAGATTATTCAGTACGACATCCGGTACTTCGCCGCGCTTGAGTTCGATCACAACGCGCATACCGGATTTATCGGATTCGTCGCGGATATCGGAAATACCATCGAGCTTTTTGTCACGTACCAGTTCAGCGATACGTTCCAGCAGCGATTTCTTATTGACCTGGAAAGGCAACTCATCAACGATCAGCGCCGTGCGATTGTCTTTGCCAAACTCTTCAAAGTGAGTCTTGGCGCGCATAACCACGCGACCACGGCCAGTGCGGTAACCATCGCGCACACCGGATACACCATAGATAATGCCGCCGGTAGGAAAGTCTGGCGCAGGGATGATCTCGATCAATTCATCGATCGTACATTCCGGATTGCGCAGGACATGCAGGGCACCATTGATGGTCTCGGTAATATTATGTGGTGGAATATTCGTCGCCATACCCACAGCAATACCGGAAGCACCATTGATCAGCAGATTTGGAATGCGGGTAGGCAGTACAGAAGGCTCTTTTTCTTTGCCATCATAGTTAGGAACGAAATCGACTGTTTCCTTTTCTATGTCCGCCAGAATTTCATTAGCGATCTTATCCAGACGGCACTCGGTATAACGCATCGCCGCCGCATTATCGCCGTCGATAGAACCGAAGTTACCCTGACCATCGACCAGGGTGTAACGCAGCGAGAAGTCCTGCGCCATACGAACCAGTGTGTCGTAAATGGAAGCATCACCGTGCGGGTGATACTTACCCATGACTTCACCCACCACGCGCGCGCATTTTACAAACGGGCGGTTGTAGACGTTATTCATTTCATGCATCGCGAACAGCACGCGGCGATGCACTGGCTTTAAGCCATCACGCACGTCCGGCAAAGCCCGCCCGACAATCACGCTCATCGCGTAATCGAGGTAGCTTTTGCGCATTTCTTCTTCAAGGGAAATCGGGAGTGTTTCTTTTGCGAATTGATCCATTGGCAGGCCGGCAAATTAGAGCTTGGTTAATTGGCAACATCCATATACAGGGTAATGCAGGTAAATATCAGCCAGTCTGCCAGTTCGCACGCCTGTTCAGGCGGGAGCCACCAAATCGCTGAGACTGCATTATTAAAGCCCCTAACTATATTGACGTTTAACTCTTGATTCTAACATGGCTCAGGCGTCTCAAGCGGCATAAATGACAAAAGCAGACTTCACTTATTCTGCCGCCAGTGGCGCGACCGAGAATCGCAGCGACAGATGAATGCCGCCAATCAGAAAACTCCAGACCTGTGCAGACGCACAGCAAAACAACGGATTTTTGCCGCGACATCTGTATCTGATTGGCAAATTACAGAATTGAACTAATATAAAAGCCAAATCACTTTATTTTGCAATCAGACACACTCAGGACGCACTGGTAATACAAATACACCTTGAGATCATAGCAAGAGCGGTCGGCAAGCCACGTTCCAATGCATTTAGAAAGCAGATTGAAATTGATAAAAATGCCGCATCGCAGCATTTTTAATCACATGAGATAGACTTACTTACCGTAAAAAACAGTTAATTAATTAACAAAAATGTATCAATTGTAGATTACTACGCTTAAATCACTTAGAATACGTTGTGAATACACGACATATTTAACTAAGTGTTACTTTATGGTTTTATTCATATGGCATTCGACAGCGCTCTCTATGGCAGAATGCTTCTTGATTGATAGAAAGCTTGTTTGACGAAATAGTAATGTCATCAAGCACGTGGTATCATCTGGTTTTATGCAGTATTTTGCGCAGTTTATCTGCGGTAATTAAATCTCACCCGAGAGGAGAAATATGAAAATTTTAGTTAAGCTCGTTATCGCAGCGTCCGCAGTTGCATCCTTTTCTGCTGCCGCGCAACAAGACATCAAAGCAGCTACACCTAACAGCGCATACGTTCAGGATGCACGCGGTGTAATCGCTCGTGACGCATTCGGTCTGTGCTGGCGCACTGGCTACTGGACACCTGCTGACGCAGTGCCAGGTTGCGACGCACCACTGGTTGTTGAAGCGCCAAAAGCAGCTCCAGCTCCAGCTCCAGCTCCAGTAGCTGCTCCGGTTGCAGCACCAACACCAGTAGCTAAACCAGCACCGACATCTGAAAAAGTCACGTTCGCAGCTAGCGCACTGTTCGACTTCGACAAGTCTGTTCTGAAACCAGAAGGTAAAGCTCAGCTGGACGACATGGCATCCAAATTGAAAGCAATCAATCTGGAAGTTGTGATCGCAGTTGGTCACACTGACTCTGTTGGTAAAGATGCATACAACCAAAAACTGTCCATCCGTCGTGCTGAAGCTGTAAAAGCATACCTGGTCAGCAAAGGTATCGAAGCTAACCGTGTTTACACTGAAGGCAAAGGTAAAACACAACCTGTAGCTGACAACAAAACAGCTGAAGGCCGCTCTAAAAACCGTCGCGTTGAGATCGAAGTTGTTGGTACACGCAACGTAAAATAATCAGTCTCTGATTGTTTGAAAAGCCCCGCTTCGTGCGGGGTTTTTTATTTTCCCCGCCAAAGAAAACCAGCATATCAGCATAGCTGCTGCGCTGCGCCGCATTCGGCTTATCGCTACGCCAGAATTCCCACACTTTCTGCTGAATCATTTTCATCGGTACAGGATTTTTTTTCATGCGCAACTGGCAGGTCGCCGATAAAAAATATGGCTGATTTCTGCGCCAGCGCAGAAGCCACTACTTTCATTTCAGGCAAAGTAAGCGGCTGCCGCGTGAATCGCCTACAATACGCTTTTTGCCTCTCGCGCTTTTAAACTGCGCCAGTCAAACTACCATGTCTACCTTGAACGCCGATCCAGCAGAAATTCAAAAATTCAGTGAACTCGCTCACCGCTGGTGGGACCCGAGTTCAGAATTCCGCCCTCTTCATGAAATCAATCCTTTGCGCCTCGAATGGATTAACCAACGCATACCACTGGCCGGTAAAAATGTGATCGACGTCGGCTGTGGTGGAGGCATCCTGGCTGAATCCATGGCTAAAAAAGGTGCGACCGTAACGGGCATAGATTTATCGGAAAAAGCCTTGAAAGTCGCTGATTTGCACAGCCTGGAATCGGGCGTGCAGGTACGCTACAAATTGATCGCCGCAGAAGAAATGGCCGAAGCAGAAGCTGGGCAGTTCGATGTCGTGACCTGCATGGAAATGCTGGAACATGTACCCGATCCAGCTTCTATCATCCGTGCCTGTACCAAGCTGGTCAAACCAGGTGGCCATGTATTTTTCTCCACCCTGAACCGCAATCCCAAGTCCTATCTGTTTGCCATTATCGGCGCTGAATATGTACTGCAAATGCTGCCTAAGGGCACGCATGATTATGCGAAATTCATCACACCGGCCGAACTGTCGCAGGATATCCGCAATGCAGGTCTGGAACTCAAAATGATGAAGGGCCTGGGTTACAACCCCTTCACCAAAATGTACTCACTCAATAACGATACCAGCGTCAACTACATGGTTGCCTGCGTACGTCCAGCCTGAGTCCCTACTGCTGAGCGACCGGCTAAGTTCGCTGCTCGCTCAGCTATCGTCTGATCACCGATTTTTCCTCCACCATCACCTATGCGTATTCCATCAGCCATATTGTTTGACCTCGACGGCACCCTGGCCGACACCGCACCCGATCTGGCTGCTGCCGTCAACACCATGCGCAGCCGCCGCAATCTGGCACCTGTGCATTACCTCACTTTGCGTCCGCAAGCTTCTGCCGGTGCACGCGGCTTACTGCAGGCTGGCTTTCAGATCACACCGGAACATCCGGATTTTGAAGCGATGCGCACTGAATTTCTTGAGCAGTACGCATCCACGATTGCGGTCAACAGCAAATTGTTTGAAAACGTGCCAAGCCTGTTGCGTGGCCTGGACATGCTGGCACTGCCTTGGGGTATCGTGACCAACAAGGCAAAACGCCTGACTAATCCATTGATACCGCAAATCGACTTACAGGAAGCGCGCTGCGTGATTTCTGGCGACACCACGCCGCATGCCAAACCGCATCCGGCACCTTTGCTGGAAGCAGCAAGACAATTAGGAATACGCTCGGAAGACTGCTGGTACGTCGGTGATGATTTGCGTGATATTCAGGCAGCTGAGGCCGCTGGCATGACCAGTATCGCCGCCGCCTGGGGATATTGCGGCGCCACCGAACCTGCGCACTGGAAAGCAGATGCCATCGTCGATAGTCCACTGGAATTACTCGAACTGATACGTGCCAAACTGCAGCAGAAAAAACCTGCCTGACAAGCTTGGACGCGAAGTCCCGTAATAGGTTATACTAGCAGGGCTTTGGGGTCGACCAGGTTTCGACAGGGGTTGCAAAGCAGCGCAGGGCATACCGAGGCCAGACTACCTCGTAAATACAATCTGAACTATATAACTGCAAACGATAACTCGTACGCATTAGCCGCTTAATACCGGCTAACCTTACACCACCTCTTCCCTAGGGTGGGCTGGCAACAGCAGTAAGGACATTCATAGGGAATCGTCTTGAACCGGGTTACTTGGCGCAAGATTAAACTTAAGGTAACTCGCTACATTGCAGCGTGTGCGTCCGCGTCAATGTGGTTAAATTAAATGGCAGCACTAAGTATGTAGAACTGTCTGTAGAGTGCTTCTGGACGCGGGTTCGATTCCCGCCGACTCCACCAGAATACAAGAAAACCAAGCCGTGGCGCTTGGTTTTTTTTCGTCCGTTACCGGCTAGTCCTATTAATATTTTGCCGACTTCATCCGCAGCACAAACTACTCCAAGCTTGCCTTACGCTGCTCAAGCGATAGCACGACGATATTCATCTCTTACCTCAAAACATTCCCGACTCTAAAAATCTATATTGTTTTTTGTATTCTGAAACTAGGTAAGCTTGTTTTCAAGCTAGCGCTTGAAAAACCGCCATTTGATGTTCATACGCTACCGGATTCCACTCTGAATGAAGTGACAATTTTTTTAAACTTTCATTTCACCATGGAGCATTTCCTATTCATGCGAATCTGCTTCAAATACTTGCAATCAGGCAGTCAGACTTACCTTTGATTACCCTGCTTACACATCCTTACACAATCCCCGTTTTCCTGCCCCAAAGTGCAATAGGCGAAATTAGTTTCCTTTTGTAATCTTCATTGCTGCTTGGAACTTCCTGCGGCAGGATGTGCGCATCAGTGCTGTATGCATCGATTTACCCTCCTTTTTTTCAGAAACAGAGTTTCTGTTTTTGCTATGTTTGTCAGGTCAAGCTACCTGATTTCGTCTTCCTCAGAGGTCTATGATGAAAGCAACTTTACAACTTTTGACCGCGACTTGTGTCGCTGTCACTCTGACCGCTTGCGGTGGCGGCGGTGGTGGTTCTGGTTCAGAAACGCCCGCCAGCAGCGGCGCGACCGCTCAGGCACCGGCTACCGTCAGCGGCGCGGCGGTGCAAGCGAGCTCCGATACCACGCTGACGCTGAACTGGCAGGCCGTCGCTGGCGCCAGCTACTATGAGGTATGGCGCAATAACACCAATCCGCAAGACCCGGCGGCATTCCAGTTAGTATCACGTCCGAATGGTAATACCTATCAGGATTCCAATCTGGTACCGGGCACCGACTATGCATATCGTCTGCATGCCTGCGCCAGCACTGGCTGTTCTAAACCTTCTGAAGTAGCAGGTAAGACCAAGACTAAAGTGGTGACTGTTGCAACACCGGCGGTCCCACGTGCAACAAAAATTGAAACCACCCAGGTCAGCCTGGAATGGACAGCGGCCGACGGCGCGTCCAGCTACAAACTGGAAAGAAATGGTCAGCTGATCGCAAATGGCGCTGATATCAGGCAAGTCACTTATCTGGATAGCGGTCTGACTGCGGCAACCAAATATAGTTATCGTCTGCAGGCTTGTAATGGCAGCACTTGCTCCGACTGGAGCACTGCGCTCAGCGTGCAAACACTGGCCGATGTAGTCACACCACCTAAGCCACCCGTCTCACCACCAGCAGTACCGGCAGCACCTAAAGTGGCGGTCACCAATAGCAGCAGCCTGACGGTATCCTGGACTGCGATCAGCGGCGCGAACCGTTATGTACTCAAACGCAATGGCGTACAAGTTGGCGGCGATGCTCTGAGCGCACTCAGTTTTGCTGATGCGGGCTTAGAACCGGGTACGGCTTACAGCTATCAGTTGCAAGCCTGTGCCGATAGTCTGTGTTCGGATAACAGCCCGGCAACTACTGCCAGCACCCGTGCACGTTACAAAATCACCCTGACTACCAGTGGCTTTGATAACAGCACCGGCAGCTATCAGAGCATGATAGTAGATGGCCATGACGATAACGGATGGGTGCGCGGTTGGGAATCGGTTACCGGCAATGGCAGCAAAACCAGTTACCTTCCTGTCCTCAACGGTGAAAAATATGGTGCTACGATTTCTGGACAGCCGGCCACCGGCCAAAGCTGCAGCGCCAGCCCGGCTGGCCGCACAGCAATTGCAAACAGCGATGTGACGATCAGCATCAATTGTTTGACACCGGCAGTCTTGACCTTTGCTGAGGCCAGCAAATCCGTGGTCAGCGGCGTGGCGGGAACAGCGATACAGGCGGCAACTGCAAAAACCCTGAGTGGCGCAACGCTGAACACCTTTGCCATCCGTTACAGCAGCAGCAATCCCGCTGTAGCTACGGTCGATGCAGTAAATGGCAATATCAGCGCCCTGAACACAGGAACAACCACCATCACCGCCAGCTTACCGGCTGATTTGTACACAGCCACCAACGTCAGCTATACCCTGACAGTGACACCTGTGGTGGCCAAAACCAGGCTCGCCAGCATGGAGCTGGCACAGGTGCTGGCACAACGTCCGGGCAGCAAATACCAGACTCTGATACCGAATCGTGACTTGCTGGTACGTGCCTATCTGTATGCACGCAGTGCGGATGCGGTCACACCGGCCACTACCGTAAAAATCGGTGGAGAGCAATTCGCGATGACTTGCCCGGCGAAATTGCCAGCAGACGATAGCAGCAATGCGATTTCCTACACGCTGACTCAGCATTGCTACACCACGGTCCCGGGCCGCCTGATCAAATCCGGTGCCGCTATGGATATCGTGACCAGTGACGGTCAGTCACTGTCTGCCAATCTGGTGGTCAATGATGCCAACACGATCCGTATCACCATGGTGCCCTTGATCATCAATGGACAAACTGCGCAAATCCCAACCGCAGAAGTGTTGACTTCCGTCGTCAAACGCCTGATGCCGTTCGCGAACGTGGTCGTCACGGTTCATGCGCCATGGGCACCATCAGGCACCTTTGATGACAGCCTCAGCGGCAAAGATCAGATGGGCCAGGTCCTGGGTCTGGTAGAAAACCTGCGCGTCAGTGAGAAAAGCAATGATCATTACTACGGCATGGTACCGTGGGTGAAATGGAGTGGCACAACGGGTATCGGCTATGTACCTGGACTAGCAGCGATAGGACGCGATTTGCGTAGCAGTGCGGATGCAACCGATGAAACCATGATGCATGAAGTTGGGCATAACCTGAGCTTGTCACATGCGCCTTGTGGCGGTCCGGGCAATCCAGATCCCTACTTTTCGACCAATCCTTTGCCTTGGCCTAACTCGGACAAAGCGCAACTGAGCGAAGTTCCGATCTACAACCAGGGTAGCGGTTTGCTGTTGTCTCCCGGTGTACTCGGCTCGCGCTCACCTGATCTGATGAGTTATTGCGGCGGTAAACTCTGGTTCTCTGAATACAGCTTCAATAAAATGTCCGGTCATATCCGTGGCAAAGCCAACTATAAAGCTGTGGCAGCGAATCAGGTCGCAGCGAATCAGGTTGCGGGCAACCCGGCTGCGGTGCAAAACATGATGATGATTTCAGGTGATCTGAGCGGCGGGAAATTTAATCTTTCGCCAGTGCAGTTCCTCGGCAGCGGCTATACCGCGAATGCAGAAGAAGGCGATTATCAGTTGAAGATTGTCAGCAATGATGGCAAAACTACGCTGCACCGCTTCACTCCGCTACAGCTGGATCATGCTGGCAGTATGCATGTATCCGTCGTACTGCCAGCGATTGCAGGTATCGTCAGTATCGATGTGCTGAAACAAGGTCAACTGATGCCAAAAGCAGGCATGCTCAACGCAGCCGCTGCAACACCTAAAGCTGCAACCGCATTGAAACTTTCAGCGGATACAGCAGCAGTTACAGCGCAGGCTTTGACGACAGATCTGACAGCAAGCAGCCTGCGGGTACGCTGGAATCATCTGCAGCAACCATGGTTAAGCGTGATTCATATCGCCGCCAATGGTAAGCGCACAGCACTGACGCTGTCAGCGACCGGCGGTGATCAGCGTCTGTCGCTGCAACAGCTGCCTGCAGGCGGTAGCTTGCAGATCAGTCTCAGTGATGGACTCAATAGCAGTGTCAGCACACTAAAACGCTGACACGCAGAAATGTAGAAATGCAAAAATACAGAATCATCGTTACCGTATTTAAAGCATTCAGTTAAAATTATTACCAACGATTAAGGCCGGGAATGCACTCCCGGCCTTTTTTTTGTGACTGGCACGCAACATTTGCTTGCCAAGCGATTAGCAATTCAAGTTTTTCAGGCAGCACTATTATCAGACTGCAACTATGTAATGCAGCATCGCCCTCTATACTGAGGAACCAATATCGGTCAGAGGAGAACATCGTGCCAACATCCCGCAAGCTCCCATTCCAGATTTATCTTTCCTACACCTTTATTGGATTACTTTTTTGCTTCTCTGCCGTTTTCGGTACGATATATTTTCAACGCCTGGAGCAAGTCATCTTGCTGCAGGCGCGTGCCAATTATGAATTGATCGGTCAATTCGCTGCAGTGAAACTTGAGTCCGTTTATAACGAGACGATGGAGCAGACTGAATTGCTGGCGCAAGCCATGCCAGTCGCAGGCAAAACCCTGGACGAGCGGCTACAGAATCTGCCCTTCATGATCAAAGCCCTGGAGAACACCAAAGACTCCAGTTCCATCCAGATCGGTTTTGGCAACGGCGAATTTTTCCGCTTACAGAAAATCCAGTCAGATCAGGAACGTCAGAGCTTCAAGGTTCCGGACGCCGCAGTTTGGCTGGTACAAAACACGACAGAGCAAGATGGCGTACGGCCTATGCAAGTGCTGAGTTTCAATCCTCAGCTACAAAGACTGAGCCGTCACTTTATTCGAGCCAATGATTACGATCCACGGCAACGCCCCTGGTATCAGCAGGCACAACATCAACGCGAACATGCGGTGGTCACCGATCCCTATTACTTTCACTTTGACCAAAGTATAGGAATCACCTACTCACAAAAAATACGCAATTCCGACGCGGTGGTAGCGATCGCAATCAAGCTCACCAGCATCCTCGCTATTCTGGAACAACAACAAGTGACCCCATCCAGCCGCCTGGCGCTGATTGATCAGAAGAATCAGGTTTTGGCGATGAAAGTCGGTCACCGTGCCAGCTTTATTCCCGACATTATTTCAGCGCCGGACAACACCGAACGCTTACCCAGACTGGAAGATCAGAATACTCCGGTACTGCACGCGCTACTGGCCTTACCTGAACAGGAAAAAGGACACAGCCAACTCATACATGCACTCGACGAGAACTGGTCGGGTTTTCGACGGCAGATCAGCATCCCCGGTGGAACACCGCTGACGCTGATGATAGCAAGTCCGCATAGCGAACTGCTGGCACAGGTATTGGAACTAAAAAAACACAGTCTGTTTATTTTCTTGATCTGCCTGCTCGTGGCGATTGCAGCCACACTTTTCCTGTCACGCCGAGTCTCGCAGCCACTGCAAAAACTGGCCTACGAAGCAGACCGGATTGCGCGTTTCGATTTTGAGGCGCCGCCAAAAGTCGAGTCCCACATCAAGGAAATTGCAGAACTGTCTCATGCTATGGCGGGCATGCGGGCCACCATCAACTCTTTCCTGTCGATTGCAGGCAATCTGAGTTCAGAAAGTCACTTCGACAGCTTGCTGGCGCGCGTACTGACTGAGTTATCTTCGGTCTGTCGTGCCGATGCCGGCATCCTGTATCTGTTTGACAGCGAACAAAAATCATTTCATGCCACGCTGCGCTACCTGCATCAAGCCATAGAACCCTGCCTCGAACAAATCATCGCGACAAGCGACAAGCATTTGCTATCGACTTCCTGTGATCCCAGCAGCAGTATTACCATGCTCAGCAGAGAGGCTTTGCAGCACACTTTTCCAGCCATCTATACCGAGGATCTGGCGACACGTGAGCAGTTTTATTTACTAACCATTCCCTTGCTTGATAAAAGCAGACAACTGGTCGGTGCCATCGTGTTATTAATGGAGGGTGAGCACATAGATAGTGGTCGTCAGGCAATGGCGGTGGCGATCTCGGGGGCGGCGGCAATTGCCATCGAAAACCAACGTCTGGTACTTGAACAGAAAAATTTACTGGAGGCGTTTATTCAATTGCTGGCCATGGCCATCGATGCTAAAAGTCCTTATACCGGCGGTCATTGCCAGCGCGTCCCCGATTTGACCAAAAACCTGGCGAAAGCAGCATGTGATGAACAGGAAGGCAGCTTCGCCAATTTCAAGATGAGTGAGGCTGAGTGGGAGGAGTTGCATATCGCCGCCTGGTTGCATGATTGCGGCAAAGTCACCACACCGGAATATGTATTCGATAAAGCGACAAAGCTGGAAACCCTGTATGACCGCATACACGAAATCCGTATGCGTTTTGAGGTCTTGAAACGGGATGCAGAGATCGACTACTGGCAACAACTGCATGCGGGTGGCGACGCAACGCAACTGGCGACGCAGCGCGATCAGTTACTGGCTACGCTGGATGAGGAATTTCAGCTGATCGCTGATTGCAATCTGGGTGGTGAATTTCTATCAGCCGAAAAAATCGCCCGTATCCGCGAGATCGGAAAGCGGCGCTGGACACGCAGCTTATCCGATCGTATCGGCATTTCTCACAACGAACTGCAGCGCAAGCTGACAACACCTGAACCCAAGCTGCCAGTACAGGAATATCTGCTCGATGATAAACCCGAGCATCTGATTGCACGTGAGGCTCAGGACAGGATAGCGCCAGGCAATCCACACCACTTCAAAGTCGATGTACCGGAATATCTGTACAACCGCGGAGAGCTGTATAACCTGAGTGTGGCCCGTGGCACTTTATCGGCAGAAGAGCGCTATAAAATCAATGAGCACATGATACAAACTATCCGTATGCTGGAACAGTTACCACTGCCAAGACATTTGCGTCAGGTACCGCATATCGCGGGCTCACATCACGAGAAACTGAACGGTACCGGCTATCCGCGCCGCCTTAGTGCAGAAGAAATGGGCGTTAAAGAAAGGATTATGGCGATCGCTGATGTGTTCGAAGCCTTAACCGCTTCTGACCGCCCCTATAAAACCGGAAAAACCTTGTCGGAGTCCCTGAACATCATGCGCTTTATGGTGAAAGATCTGCACTTAGATGGCGATCTGTTTGCTCTATTCCTGCGTTCCGGCGTGTATCTGGATTACGCCAGACGCTATCTGAAACCGGAACAGATAGATACGATACAGATCGCGGATTATCTGTGAACGGGAGCAGGCGGAACAACAGCACCTTCAGCCCGCGCACTGGCCTGCAGATAGCTCAGAAATTTCTGTGCCACCGGCGTCAGACGTTTTCCTTTGGGATAAACAATGTACCAGTTGGAGTGGATAGGAAAACCGGCCACAGGCAATTCCAGTAAGGACTCGTCCACCAGATGCTCGCCCAGCGCATGTTGCGATAACACTGCAATACCCATCTCAGCTGCCACCGCCTGTTTGATCGCCTCATTACTACCCAGCTCCAGCCGGACTCTGGCTTGAAAGCCTTGTTCAGCGAAATAGCGGTCACAGGCCAGCCGCGTGCCTGAGCCTTTTTCACGCAGAATAAAACGCTCATCGGCTAAGTCGCTGAGCTTCAGGCGTTTTCTGCCAGCCAGCGGATGGCTGACTGCGGCAATCACACGCAGCGGATTTGGCAAAAAAATCTCCTGCTCAATATCCAAATCCTTAGGTGGTATAGACATGATGGTCAGATCATCGCGGTTATCCCGCAAACGCTGTAGCACGCCATCGCGGTTCTGCACTTCAAGCGCGATATCTATCTCAGGGAATTCGCGGCAAAACGCACCCAGCATGCGTGGCACGAAGTATTTGGCGGTGCTCACTACCGCCAGCCGCAAACGCCCCTGAGTCAAGCCTTGCATGGCAGCGATTTTCTGACCAAACACTGACCATTCCTCAGTCATGGCGCGCGCTGCGATGGCAAGTTCTTCTCCTGCAGCAGTGATATACAGTTGTTTGCCTATCACTTCATACAGCGGCAAGCCCACCGCATCCTGCAAATCACGCATCTGCATAGAAATGGTGGGCTGAGTCACATGCATGCTGTGCGCCACTGCGGTCAGACTGCGTAATTCCACCAGCGCCAGAAACAGCTTCAATTGCCGGAAAGTGACATTCATAGATTTTTCCCGATGATAAACACGATAAAAATTGATTTTACCTTATACATGATCTTCCCTATCATGCGCCTCAATTCCATTCTGTAGCGGCGCAGAAAAGCAATGCGCCCTCCCCATCATGAACAGCTTACTAGATCCTGCCATCCTGTTTTTTGTGTTTGGCATTTTTGCCGGACTGATACGCTCTAACCTGGAGATACCAGCCCAGATTGCGCGTTTTTTATCGCTGTACCTGTTGATGGCACTCGGCCTCAAAGGTGGCTTCGCGCTCGCCCATTCCGGCATGAACTGGGACATCGCACGCAGTCTTGGGCTTGCTGTCGCCCTGGCGCTGATCGTCCCCACACTCAGCTATCTGGTGCTGCGTAAGCTGGTGTCTGGCTTTGATGCGGCGGCGCTGGCGGCCACCTATGGCTCAGTCAGCGCGGTCACTTTTATCACCGCTACCCAATATCTGGAAAAACACGAACTCAGCTATGGCGGTCATATGTCAGCAGCCATGGCGCTGATGGAATCACCTGCCATCGTATTCGCCGTCTTACTTGCCAACACCTTGCGTCAGGCCGCGCCCGCTTCCAATGAGAGCGTGCAAGCCGGGGCAGTGCCAGCAAAAACTGCGCCTTCCGGCATAGGCAAAATCGTGCATGAATCACTGACCGATGGCGCACAGTTGCTATTGATCGGCGCCATGCTGGTCGGCATCCTGAGTGGAGACACGGGCAAAGCCGCGATGCAGCCCTTTTCCGGCGATCTGTTCAAAGGCATGCTGGCGTTTTTCCTGCTCGACATGGGGCTGAAAACCGCGCGTAGTCTGCCTGAGCTGCGAGACAAGTCACCTTTGTTGCTGGCCTGGGCCGTGCTGGCACCGGTCTGCCACGCAGCGCTGGCGCTGGGTCTGGCCTGGCTGTTACAGATTCCTGCCGGGGATGGCGGACTGCTCATGGTGCTGGCCGCCAGTGCCTCGTATATCGCTGTGCCTGCAGTATTGCGCTATGCCGTGCCTGAGGCTTCGCCCTCACTGTATTTCAGCCTGTCTTTAGGACTGACCTTCCCGATCAATATCCTGTTTGGTATTCCGTTTTATCTGCAGACCGCACAAAGCGTGCTGGGTGGCGCACACTGAGCCGTCTGGCACTAGAAAATAAGCCTGGTCATGACACTAAAATGAGGTATAGGAGTCAATCCGAAAGCAAGTTAAAATGCCCGCGCTTGTTCAATATTGACAAGAGTCCGGTGCAACAATACACCGGCTCACGCTGGCAGCGCTCAGCACTGCGCGGGCGGCACCTGAATCTGGAGAAGATCGTTTGACTCGTTTTAGTTTGACTCGCTTTATTCCGCGCCTGCTGATCGTACTCGGTGCACTGCTGATCATCGATGCCATCTATGTCATGTGGCGTGGTGTTTTTCATTTCGGCTCTTTTTTTCCGCTATTTGTAGGATTGGTGCTGGTTCTGGCCGGTAGCTACTGGCAGCGCTTGCACAACTGGTTTTCTGCCCCGACATGGCGGCGCTGGTTGTGGCGTCTGGGCTGGGGGGCAGCTTGGGCATGGGTGGGCAGTGTTGCGGTGTTTTTCTGGCATATCCAGCATGGTTATCAAACCGACCTGAACAGTGCCGGAAAGCCGGTTGATACCATACTGATACTGGGTTCAGGAACGCTACATTGTCAGGCTTCGCCAACCCTGGCTGCGCGGCTGGATGCGGGCATCGTACAGGCGCAACGGCTGCCGCAGGCGATGATCATGGTGAGTGGCGGTAAGGACTGGCGGCGTGACTGTACTGAGGGGCAGATCATGGGCGACTATCTGCGTGCGCACGGGATACCGGCTGCGCGCATCTGGCAAGAGGAGCTTAGTACCAGCACCTATGAAAATTTTAAATTCAGCCGCGCTTTGCTGCAGCAATATGGTGTCGGACCAGAACAGGGTTTGCTGATTGTGACCAGCGATTTCCATAGTCTGCGCTCGGCCAGGATTGCGCAGCGCGCCGGCTTTAGTCATACTGCCAGCGCTTCAGCCGAAACGCCCCTGTATCTGCGTTATAACGCCTGGTTACGCGAATATTTCTCTTTTATCAGCGGTTATCTGCTGGATGAATATTAATAATGAATAACATGAACTCAAACAAACTGGATCTGACTACGGTACAGACTAAATTCAAAGTCATGGCGCTTGCCACTTTATTTTGCTTCAGCGCCCTGGGTTGCGTCGACCTGGTGCAAGCGATCAATACCGCCTCGGTCGCACATGGCATGGTCGGCATTGCTTTCATCGCCTTTTCGCTATGTTCCTGCCGCCGCGTGTTATATGCCGGCACACCACAGAAAACTGCGCCAGCCAGTAAGCAATGGGGCACCTTGTATTACGGTTCCTGCATTATCCTGATTGCTGGCGTTGCTTTAAAACGCGGCTGGATACAATTCTGAACCACAACGCTGTTGACACCAGGCGCTGACTTGTAGCGCAGACGCTTCAGCGCCGCGCGTCAGGCTGAGCGGCGCTGAACCTCGCTCTGCTGTTCATTAGTAAGCGGTGGCAGGCTAATTGCAGCACTGCTCACTGAGCGCAAACACACGGCCTCTTCTGGCGATTCCTGTTGCAGGATGCCTGGAATCTCACTGCGCCCTATGCCCAGATCCAGCAAATCCCTGTCTTCCATACCACGTAAATCCAGCGCATCCCGGCCACGTGCAATGCGCTGCTGATGCAGCCAGGCTCTGCAGAATTTAAGCAGCGCAACAATCCCGTTTTGATTTGCCATTTCACACCTCCTGAAGAATTGACTGCTATCTTGCGACCTCAGCTTAAATCAGGGAAGTGACAAATTCTGATCGATATAATCAGAAAAGCTGATAAGCTGTTTTACTTACCTAAACAGGAGGCAGCATGCGTGAACTGAGTCTGGATCAGTTGAAAACCCTGATCGCGATCGTCGACTTGGGTACCTTCTCGGCTGCAGCGCAGGCGCTGCATTTATCGCAACCGACCATCAGCCTGCATATCGCCGAACTGGAACAGCGTTTCGATACGCCCTTATTGGTACGGGGTGGGCGGCGTGTGACACCGACTGCGGCTGGCCTCACACTGGCTGAGCATGGCAGAAAATTATTGCGCGACGCCGACGAAGCAATTGCCGCTGTAGGGCGACAGGTGGCAGGTGTCGAAGGACGCGTAAGACTGGGCGCCTCCAGCGGTATTCTGGTGTATCAACTGCCGCAAGTGATGGAAACCCTGGGCCGCCAGTTTCCGGATATCGATGTAAACGTCAGCATCACCGGTTCTGCCGAGACGCTGCAAGGACTGGAACAAGGAACGCTGGATATAGGCATCGTCGCCATGCCACAAAACCCGCCCAAAGAAATCACTATCCGCCACTGGCGTACCGACCCGATGATGGCGTTTTTGCCAGCCGCCTGGCAAGCACCAAAAATCATTACTCCCGACTGGCTGGCGGATAAGCCGCTGATTTTCAATGAACCCAGTACCCACATGTACCGGCTGACCATGGAATGGTTTGCTGCAGCGGGCTATGCGCCGCGTGCCAAGATAGAACTGAATTACACCGAAGCCATGAAGAGTCTGGTCGCGGCTTCTTATGGTGCAGCTATTCTGCCACTGGATACGCCTGACCCGACGCGGCTGCAACCCTTGCTACAGCTGCGTCCGCTACGTCCTGCCTTGCCGCGCCATATCGGTATCGCGCACCGGCCGCTGGCGACGCTGGACGGTGCAAGCCGGAATTTTTTAGCGATACTGGAACAATTCCGGCAAAACCCGGGTAGCAAAAAGACGTTTCGCACAAAATAAAAAGGGCTGCAATTCGTCTGCAGCCCTTGCCATTCGCGATTTGATCTACGTTCTTATTTGCCGAAAAATTCCTCATGCACCAGACGCAGCGCGAGCTTGCGGTCTTCCTGCTGCACCAGCATATAGGCCGCCACCTCGCTCGCTCCGGCGGCTGCCAGACGCACCCTGACGCCACCGGCCAGCGCTGCCGATAAAGCACGGCTGGCAATTGCACTGCCGACATCGGACGCATCCAGCACGCCATCGCCAACCACCGCAACAATGGCAACCGCATCATCACGGCTGACATTCACCACACCCGCCAGATGATGTTCCGACAAAGCCGCATACGCCGCATACGCCGCATCCAGATGATCGCGTGCCAGCAAAATATTAATCGCCGTCTGCGCCGTCAACACGCTCTTGATATTGATGCCGTGCTGGTCCAGGGTATTGGTCACCTGTGCCAGGATACCGGCTTTGAAACCGACGCCGGGACCATGTAACTTGAGGATGGCGACATCGTCGGTCGAGCTCACGCTTTTCACCACATCGCGCGTCACATGGCGTTGCGCATCGATGATGGTGTAAGGCTGCAAGCCACGTTCAGGCTGGGTGATATTCAGGATGCGGATAGGAATATCGCGGTCAAACAAAGGCTCAACTGTGCGTGGATGCAGGATTTTTGCGCCGAAATACGACAATTCCGCCGCTTCCAGATAATTCAGTTGCGAGATAGACCGTGGCGCACTGACCGCGCCCGGATCAGCACTCAGGAAGCCATCCACATCCTTCCATACATCCAGCGATTCCGCCGAGATACAAGCCGCAATCGAAGCCGCTGAATAATCGGAACCGCCACGCCCGAACAGCGTGGTTTTTCCCTGAGCATCGACGCCATAAAATCCCGGTACCACAAACACCACATCATCTGCCAGCGCAGCAGAAACGGATGCGGTGCTGGCCGCGAAATCACAGGCCGAGTTACCGAATACGCCATCGGTAATCAGACCGATATCTTCAGGTAAGGCTTCACGCGCAGCGATGCCGCGACTCAGCAAGACTTCAGTCAACAACAGACTGGACAGGCGCTCGCCATAACTTAAAATCGCATCATTCACAAAGGTCGGCACATCACCTATGCAATGTATGCCGGTCAGATAGCGGTCCAGCTGATCCAGCCGCGCACCGAGTGCCTGTTCGGTGCGCGCTCTGTGCTCAGGATCACTGATATTCGCTTCCAGTATCTGTTTTTTCAGCTGACGCAGAGTTTGCGTGTAGTTCTGACTTTCGGCCAGTGCGGCCTTGGTGCCAGCACCTTCTCTGGCGGCCTGTACGCAGGCGATGAGCGCATTGGTGATCCCATAAAACGCAGATACCACCAGCACCAGCGGGCGCTGATAGGCCTGTACCACATTCACGACACGGTCGATATCCTGCGGCTGACGCAGGTTAGAACCACCAAATTTGACGACGATTTTTTTCATGCAGAATTCCAGAGCAAAGAGAACAGGCAAATTGTAAAGTCAGTCCGCTAGGTTACCGCCGCCAGCCATGCCGGTCAAATCCTGTCGTAAAAAAATGGCTCAGGCGGAGTCAGTCCGTCTGAGCCATTCAGGCTGGAATCGGCGATCTCAGCGATCTCAGCGATATCAATGATTCGCTGGTCTGGTCTTGTGAAATACCAGCGGGCTGTAAGCGACAGACGATGGCGGAGGCGCTTGCAGAATATGCGGTTTCATCGCGCCGATGATATGCATTTCACAGGGCTTGCAGTCAAACTTCAGGGTGTATTTTTCTTCACCAGTTACCAATGTCATGGGTTCGGCCTTAACCTGCCCCTGCACACCTTTCACGCCCTTAGCCTGTTTCGGACAGAGGTTGAATGAAAAACGCAGACAATGCTTGGTAATCATCAGTGAGACTTCACCCGCTTCTTCATGCGCCTCATACGCAGCGGCGATCAGTTGCACACCATGCTTCTGATAAAAGGCACGTGCCTTGCTGTTATACACATTGGCCAGATAGCTGAGTGTGGTTTCAGGATATGGCACAGGCGGTTCCTGCGCAGGAGTGCGCTGCGGACGCTGCCAGGCTGCACTGCGCGCCGCTTCATGGGCCGCCACAGCATCACGGCGCAAGGCATTGATGACGGAAGACGGGACGAACCAGGGCTGACGCAGACGCAGTTCCACGCTGGCGGCTTCAAACATGGTGTTACCCAGCTTGGCCAGACTGTCACGCAAGCCGGACTCTGCTTTATCAGCCTGCTGCGCCGGCTCCAGCGTACAAGCCAGCTGTACCGCAGAATGCACACCATCTTCATCGGTCATGGCCAGTTGCAAACCTTGCTCATGGTCAGACAAGGTCAGCCAGACTGGCACCCGGCGCTCGGCTGATTTTTTGGTCAGCGCCTGTTCCCAGCGGTGATCGCGGTTACGGTTAATCAGCAAGCCCACTTTCAAGCCAGCCAGCTCACTGATTTTTTCATTCGGGAATACGCGCCAGATTTCGCCATTTTCATTGCTGCCCTGACGTTCAACAGTATTCGCCTGTATGCCCATCACTTCGCGCTTGAGCATGTAATTCAGGCCGTCGCCATTGGCCATGGCTTCATTGGTTTCCAATTCAAACCAGGTGCTGCCTATGCGCGTGACGTAACCCAGATGCAGGCCCACATATTTGGGCGAGTCGAAGGCACCGATGTTGTCCAGCCTGCCGTTCGCAAAATAATCGGTATGACCGCGATGGAAGTTTTTATCCACGTCCGGTGTGAAAGCAATCTGACTGCGGCCACTGGAGGCACGGCTGAATTCCGGCCTGCGTTCCAGAATTTCATCCAGCAGCAGGCGGTAATGGGCGGTGATATTTTTGACATAGCCCATGTCTTTATAACGGCCCTCAATCTTGAGCGACTGCACACCGGCATCAATCAGGGCTTCCAGATTACGGCTCTGATCATTGTCCTTCATCGACAGCAAATGCTTTTCGTAAGCGACTACCCTGCCCTCACCATCAGTCAGGGTGTAAGGCAGACGGCAGGCTTGCGAACAGTCACCGCGATTGGCGCTGCGCCCGTTATCGGCATGCGAGATATAGCACTGCCCGGAAAACGCGACGCATAAAGCACCATGCACAAAATATTCAAGTGGGGTCGCCACTTCAGCCTTGATCGCGCGGATCTGCTCTATCGTGAGTTCACGCGCCAGCACCAGTTGAGAAAAACCGGAAGCGCCGAGGAAGCGCGCCTTATCCACCGTGCGGATATCGCACTGGGTACTCGCGTGTAACTGCATGGGCGGAAGATCCAGCTCCATGATGCCCATGTCCTGGATAATCAGCGCATCAACGCCCGCATCGTAGAGCTGATGGATCTGACGGCGCGCCGGTTCCAGCTCGGACTCATGCAAAATGGTGTTCATGGTGACGAAGATGCGCGCATGATAGCGATGCGCAAAGCGCACCAGCTCGGCGATCTCGCTGACCTCGTTGCTGGCGTTATGGCGCGCACCAAACGAGGGGCCGCCGATGTACACCGCATCCGCACCATGCAGGATGGCTTCTTTGCCTATCTCTATATTTTTGGCGGGGGCTAGCAGTTCTAGCTGATGAGCAAGCAGGGTCATGATCAAACCAGTGACGGGGAAAAGGGCGAAATTATAACGAAATCAAAGGCTTATGTCCTGTTATGTCCCGATTAGCAGGCTTTATGAGCAAAAAACCATGTTCTTTTCCGTAGCGGCGACACCCGCTACCGCAGCCCCGGGCAATTGACCAGATGCAGTCAGCGTGGTCTGATGTGCGTATCGGCCTTCAATACCAGACCTTACACAGTTTTCCTGAAACAAGCTATGTTAAAAAAACACCCGCTGTTATACCGCTTAGTCCTGCTACCCTGCGTGCTGCTACTGCCCGTATCTGTCGCTTTGGCCCAGAATGCACTACCTGCCAAAGTCAGCGAATTACTGCAGCAAAATGAAATACCTTCGTCTGCCTTGAGTCTGACCGTGATTGCGGCAGACAGCACGACACCACTGCTGCAACAACAGGCAGAACAGCCAGTCAATCCGGCCTCCACCATGAAACTGCTCACCACCCTGAGCGCGTTGGAAGAACTGGGTCCGCAATTCCGCTGGAAAACCCGCTTCATGAGCGAGGCCACGACCACCCGCGAAGTCCTGAAAGGGAATCTGTACCTGAAAGGCGGTGGCGATCCCAATCTGACCTGGGATAAGTTTGCGCTCATGCTGCGTACTCTGCGCCAGCAAGGCATACGCAAGATCCAGGGTGATCTGGTGCTGGACCGCAGTTACTTTAATCCGGTAAGAATCGATCTGGATGCAGCGCCATTTGATGAACATCCCGATGCGTATTACAACGTGATCCCGGATGCGCTGCTGATACACAGTAATCTGAGCTCTGTGCAAATTACGTCAGACAGCAAAAAAATTCAGGCCAGCCTGCTGACACCGCTGGATAAAGTCAGCATAGAGACACATCTGCATTTCAACCAAAAAAGCTGTGCTGACTGGGAAAAAGAATGGCAGCCGCCACAAGTAACAACACAGCCGCGCGATGTGCTGGAGTTGCGCCTGAGTGGAGGCTTTCCCAAAAACTGCCAGATCACGAACCATCTGAATCTGCTGGATCGCAATCAATACATCGCACGCCTGTTCCGCCAGCTATGGCAGGAAATGGGCGGCAGCTGGCAAGGTCAGGTCGTCGATGGCACGACACCAGACTCAGCGAAACTGCTGGTCGAGCGGCAATCCGACACGCTGGCAGAGACAGTGCGGGTGGTGAATAAATTTTCCGACAATATGATGGCACGCAGTCTGCTGCTCACATTAGGTGCGGAACAAGCAGCAGCGGGCAGCAGTCTCGACAAAGGCAGGCAAAGAATACGCGACTGGCTGCACAAAAAGAAGATCGCCGACAATGCGCTGGTGATAGAAAACGGCTCTGGTTTGTCGCGCAGCGAGCGCCTCAGCAGCCAGCTGCTGGCGCAGGTGCTGCAGAGCGGCTGGCGCAGTAGCTGGAATGCCGAATACCAAAGCAGCCTGCCCATCGTGGCGCTGGATGGCACTATGCGCCGCCGCCTGAAAGGCAGCGCCGCTGATTCACGTGCACGTATCAAAACCGGTACCCTGAAGGACAGCGTGGCCGTTGCTGGTTATGTACGCGATACACTGGACCAGACCTGGATAGTGGTTGCCATCGTCAATCATGATGCGGCCTCCAGAGCCAAACCCGCGCTCGATGCGCTAATTGACTGGGTCGCTGCCGGGCGGCCGCAATAAAGGTAACAACCACACTCAGGAATTTTTTGTAAAGCGTGCTTGACATCGTTTAATTTAAGCCTACAATGTCAAACATGCTTTACATCATTAGTGCATTACAGGCTTAGCGTTTCAAGGATCAGCAGCGTTTTCAGCTGCTTCTTTTTTCACTGATGATGTCAAGTACGCTTTACAACAATTCAGCATGCGTCTGTGTGGCACATGCTTTTTTTAAATCCTGCGATGTCAATGAAACTTGACATCAGCCAGCAGCAAGGAGAATGCCATGCGTGAAAAAGAAATGAAGTCTCTGTATTTCCGTGAAATGTTTGCCGCCATCGGCGTGTATCTGCTGGTCCTTTTCAGCGTAACGGCCTGGATCAAAGACATGCCGGACAGCGTAATGAAGACGGCCCTGGCGTTGAGTCCGGCGTTGCCGGTGGTGCTGATGTTCTGGGCCATCCTGCGTCATGTGGCGAGAATGGATGCGTATCTGCGTGGCTGGCTGATGGAAAACATCGCAATAGCAGGCGGCATCACCGCCATGTTCAGCGTGACCTATGGCTTTCTGGAAGGCGTAGGCTATCCACGCATCAGCATGTGGGTCGTCTGGAGCATCTTCATGGGTGGCACAGGCATCGTGACTTGTGTCCGTAAGTGGATGGAGAAATAAGATGCGCAATATCGTCAAAGAACTGCGCAGCGCGCGCGAATGGAGCCAGGCCACATTGGCCGATCAGCTCGAAGTATCGCGGCAAACCATCAATGCGATAGAAACCGGGCGCTACGATCCCAGCCTGCCGCTGGCGTTCAGCATCGCTCAGCTATTCGGCAAGCCGATAGAACAGATTTTTTTTATGGACTAAGTTTGTATTACAGCGTCTGACACATACAGAAACCGTAGCGCTCACAAAGGAGAATTCCATGTCATCTGCATTCACTCTACTCACCCACATCAGGCACCTCACAAGTATCGCTGCTTTGAGTTGCACGCTGATGCTCAGTTACTTCAACGATGCCCTGGCCGCAGACAACAACACTGAAAAAACTGCTGTCGCTGCAGTCAGCAAAACGGTTGTCAGCAGCTATCAGACTGGCAGCCTGTATGTGGATCAAATTGGTACACAAGGTGTCCCCATCATCCTGATTCCAGGCTTATCCAGCGGTGCTTATGTATGGGATGATCTGGTGCAGCGTCTGCAAAAAAACCATGTTCTGTATGTGCTGACGCTGGCCGGGTTTGATGGCAAGCCTGCGATGGATGGGCCAAAATTGTCACGCGCACGTGACTCTTTGCTGCAATTAATTACTGAGAAAAAAATTGATCGCCCGGTGCTGATCGGTCACAGCCTGGGTTCGGCACTGGCCATCTGGTTTGCGGAATCGCATTCTGACAAAATCCGTGGCGTATTTGGGATTGATGGCCTCCCCGTCATGCCGCGCTCAGAAAATTTGACTGCAGAGCAAAGACAGGAATTCGCCTCACGCATACAACAACAGTATGCGCAGCAAACACCGGAACAGTATGCAGCCGGACAGCTGCAATACATGCGCAATATGGCCATGACCGGCAATCAGTTCACTGCCGATTTTACACAACGCAGCGCACGCAGTGATATCGCAGCAACCGCCGCCTATATGAGTGAACTGTTCGCCACCGATATGCGTCCGGATCTGCCAAAAATCAGTGTACCTGTCACCATCATCTCGCCTTACTATGCACCGGATTTTGCGGCCCTGAACATGACAGAGGCAGCTAAGACCGACTACATACGCTCTTTAATGCCGGGACTGAAAACCCTGAAACTGGTTTCCATTCCCGACTCGCGTCACTTTGTGATGCAAGATCAGCCCGAAGTGCTGGCGAACGAGATCAAGCTTTTCTTAACGACGCTGCGCTGATTTCTCAAGCTCACCGACGAGTACAGCCAGTTGTAAGCACACAGCAACTGGCTTCACAGATACTTCACCCAAGCACGATGCGACTGCCGTTTAAAGCGTAAAAAGTACAGACATGGGATATACAAGACAGGAATCAGACATACCGTAATCAGCCACAGCTGCCCGACACTGTCGACCCCAAAGCGGGCACCGTGGTTCGCCCCCCAGCACAACAAGGCCAGCTTCTGCAGGATCAGTAACAGATACAAATGCAGTAAGTAGTAAAACATGGGAACACCGCCAAATACAGCCAGCCCGCTTAAGCGTTGCTGATAGCGTTCGAGCACAGGTAATAACAGACAGGCGACACCCAAGGTCAACAAGACAAAATTCAGCGAGGGCGGATATTTAGTCAAATTAAAAAACGCCATCAGTGCGTGCCAAGCCGGCACGTCTGCCTGACGTGGCCAGACATCGCCATATCCGCTCCAGCTGCGTAGCAGCACAAAACTCAGCACAGCTGCAAAGCCAGCCAGTCGCAGCAGACGGGCGCGCTTCGCGGCGGATACTGCAGGCGCAAACCAGGGGCCACACAAATAGCCGAGCAAAATGACGCCTATCCACGGTAACAGCGGGTAGCTGACGCGGATATGCATGCCCGCCACATCAGGCAGATAGCCACGTTGCAGCAATACCGTCCACACATACTGCCATTCGCTCCCGCTCAGCCTGATCAGGTGAGAAAGCCAATGTTGTCCTGCAATCGACAATACGGCGATCAAAGCCAGAACCATCAGTGGCAGCCGATACAAGACGCCAAGCAGTATCATGCAAAGACCGATTACCCAAATCACCTGCAAGTACCATGTCGCAGGCGGAAACTGTCCGCTCCAGGCAAAGCTGACCAGGCTCAGTTCCAGCACCAGCAGGAATGCGCCGCGCCGGAATAAAAACGTCCGCAAGGCATACGGATCCTGGTTTTTTTGCTGGTACAGCCAGGCCGACAGACCGGTCAGAAAAATAAAGACAGGCGCGCAGAAATGTGCAGCGAAGCGTGACCAGAACAAGGCGCTGCCAGTCTGTTCCAGCTGCATGGGATCGCTCACTTGCTGGTGCAGGAAAAAAGTTTCTCTTACGTGGTCAAGTAGCATCAGTAGCATGACCAGACCACGCAGAATATCGATAGACATCAGGCGGCTGGCGGAACCGTGCTGGTCTGCCTGACGTGGCTGAATCATAGTAGTCATCAATAACGCTCTCTGTTTCCGGCTCAGAACCGGTGACGCAAATAGGCGCTGATCTGGCGCGGATTGCCAGGCGTCACCCAGAGCTGGCTGTAGGAACTGGTGTAGTAGCTGCGGTCAGTCAGGTTATCAATCTGCAGGCTGAGCTGGGTACGCTGATCCAGATCCACCGTGGACATCAGCTTGAGGCTGGTGTAAGCCGGTAAGCTAAAGTCACTGCTGACCGCGACATCACCGGCGCGCGCGCCTACATATTGTGCACCTGCGCCGACAGAAAAACGGTAGCCTGCCCAGTTCCAGCCCTGCTTCAAAAACAGCGAGGCGCTGTGTTTCGCTACATTCGGCAAGCGGCTTCCGGTCTGTATCAGCTTATCACCACGGGTCACCCTGGCATCTGTATACGCATAGGCAAACGAAAGCTGTAAGCGTTCTGCGATTTCACCCGACACATCCAGCTCCAGCCCACGGCTGCCCACCTCGCCGGCAGCGACTGAAAAGTCGGTATTGAGCGGATTGGTGGTCAGTACATTGGATTTATGGATGTCATACAGCGCCAGTGTAGCCTGTACTTTTTTGTTGTGGCTTTCAGCTTTCAAACCGAGTTCATGCGATGTGCTGCGTTCAGCAGGAAATGCGAGGTTATCGATACTCACACCGCTGTTAGGCCGAAAGCCGCGTGCACTGTTGATGTACAGCGCCAGCTCAGGCATCAGCTGATACAGCATGCCTACGCGTGGGCTAGTGGCTGACAAGGATTGTTGATTCAGTGCTGCATTGCGCACATTCATCACGCGCTGATCATACTGATCCAGACGCACACCGGCCAGCAATTTCCATTGCGGCGTAAAACTGATCTGATCCTGCAGATACAGTGCTTGCGCCTGTTGCTGCTCCTGCGTATTGATAGACAGGGCAAGCGCATCAGCCTGGGCACCATATACCGGCTGCACGATATTGATCAGGTAAGGATTACTGGCTGAAGGATTACGGCGCAGTTGAATACGGCTATCATCGAAGCGATACATGTCCAGTCCGAATAACAGCTGATGCTGCAATGAACCGGTAAACACTTGTCCCAGCAATTCAATCCGGCCGGAACGATCTGTCGCAGAAAAATCGCGGTAACGACGCTGGCGACGCAGGCTTTGTCCATCTGCCAGCAAATTATTTGCTTCGCTGGAGTAGCCGTTCAGACTGCTGTCACGATAGGATAGCCCGCCCTGCAAGGACCACTGTTCATTCAGTCTGTGATGGACGAACAACTGGTGTCCGTTTGAGCGCACCCGCATGTCACCATCGGCTGGCTCACCCAAAAAGCGCTGGGGTGAGACCAGTCCCAAACGTCCCTGAACTGCGAGGACACCGCGATCAAACGGTGTTCTTTGCTCATTCGCTTCCATTTCATAGGATATGCTGGTCTGCTCACCCGGAGTCCACAAGAACGAAGGCGAGATCAGTTGGCGCTCTGCATGCATGAAATCGCGCGCGCTACCTGTATGTTCACGTACTGCGTTCAGGCGATATGCCAGCTGGGCACTTAGTGGCCCACTCAGATCCGTTGCCACGCGCCAGCCTTCATGACTCATCACACCCAGCTCTATGCTTTGCAAAGGCTGAAATAAGGGCTTCTTAGTCATGATATTCACACTGCCGCCCGGTTCGCCGCGTCCATACAAGGCAGATGCTGGTCCTTTCAGAATTTCTACCGTCTGCGTATTCGCCACATCCCGCACACCGCTATAGCCACGGCTGGCGTTAAAGCCATTGACCATATAATCGGAACCAAAATTGGGATCACCGGTAAATCCGCGCACGGCATAGCTATCCCACAAGCCACCCAGATTGCTCTGGCGGGCAAAACCGCTGCTTAAATCCAGCGCCCCCTGCAATTGCGTCACACCCGCATCTTGCATTAACTGGCGTGGTAAAACTCTGACACTCTGGGGCAGATCAGCGATGTCAGCATCTGTCTTGGTAGCGCCGGTAGCGGACAGGCTACGATAGCCGTCTTTTCTACCCTGTATCTGCACAGCTTGCGTCCCTGCATCTGCGGAGGCCGCCTCAACAGCATACGCAGCAGTATTCCAAACCAGTAAAGGAGGCGCAGCCAAAATCAACCAGCGCCGGGAAGCAAATCCAAACAATCGATGCGATGAATATGTCATGAAATTCCTGATAAAAAACGGGCGAGCATATCCATACACCGTCCAATGCTGCAGACTGGAATGAAGGGCATCATCTTCGCGGCCTAGCCCAGGCCAGCTAAGCGCTGCTGCAACACTTACAATGCACGCGACAGTCCTGCCGTTTCCAGATAATGGAAAAGCTCAAAAAAAAATGCAACAAAGTTGCATTTAAAAGGGAGAAAAAAGACAGGAACTCTTCGATTTACAACCAAGGAATACCTGCCATCACCTGCAACAGTGTTGCAAGTGATGGCATCATAAATCAAGCTGCATGAATTTGCAACGTTGTTGCATTAATTGTCGATTTATTTGCGCTTAGCAAGCCACACTGGCCTCGGCCTCAAAGCTGAAAGTTCAACGCACGATGGTCAAAGTTGTCAGCGTGCGAAGCACTACAGGTCAGATTTACTTCAGCGGCAGAAAAATATCCAATTCTGCCTGCTGCTCAGACACATCGGGGTAAAAACGTAGCCGTTGAAGAAAAACCGGGAAGTCGCGCAACTCCTCGCCGCTGGCGGGGAGCCAGGTATCAAACAGATAGCCTATGCTGTGTTCCAGCTGACTGTCCGGCCCGGTATGACGCAGCACGGCGCAGCGCCCGGCTGGAATGGTTTTCGCGATGATGCCAGCTGCCGCATACGATTCCGGCTGATCGACTGCGACACCAACATCCAGCCGGAACTCGGCTGCTGGCACATGATCCGGGTGCCCATACAAAATATTGAAGGTGCGGTAGCGGCTTGGTGGCAGTTTTTCCTGACGACGCCAGGCGATAAATTTCTGTAAGCTGTCACCGATCAGCGCAGGATCACCACGGTGTTCCATACAGGCCAGCGCAGTCGCTGGGAAGTCGATAATACGTACATCTTGATGCGCAAAAGTCATAGCAACACTCCGGTTAGCGGGAATCAAAGAACAAGCCTGATGCCAGGTCGGCCAGTCGGGTGCGGCGCGAAACGCGGTGGGCGATTGCCCGCTCATTTGTCTGAATGCTCTGGAAAAAGCAGCGAGTGATTCAAAACCATGATCGAGCGCGATGCGGGTGACTGACAAGGAAGTGCGGAATGCGAGTTGAGAGCCGGCCCGGCGCAAACGCGACTGCAGCACATACTGATGCAAACTGAGTCCGAATGCGCTGGCGAACTGACGGTGAAAATGAAAACGCGACATCGCTGCCAGTGCACTGAGACTGTCCAGCGACAAATCTCCATCCGGACAGGCATCAATATAGGCGGCGATTTTTTCAAAACGCTGCCAATAATGCGCCCTTCTGGCTTGCTCTGTATGAGGGTTACTCTCAGTATTCATCTGCATTCCTGTTTCCTCCTGACAGACTGCAGCTTAAGCCTTGTGCTCATACCGGGTTTGATGAATCTTGCTGAATTGCGCCAACCGGCACCTCAGGTATACCAGGTACATCAGGCGCCGCCAGCTTCAGCAAATAGTAATCGCCATGCTCAGATGCCGCACGCTGCACCACTGTCCAGCCCATGCGCAGATAAAAGGCATATGCGGCGTGATTATTGACGACGCATTTCAAATGCCAGGGACAGGCTAAGTGCGCATGCAAAGCGTGCAGCAGACTGCGGCCGACACCACGTCCTTGCGCATGCTGCGCGACATACAAATGGTGGATAAAAGCATGCTCAGGCTGATACGAAAGAAAACCAGCCGGGACACCGGGTTCCAGTTCCGAGATCAGTATGCGCTCTCCGACAGAGACAGCAGCAAAATCATCTGCTTGCCTTGCAGCGCTGGGTAACCAGTCTGCATCGCGCAGTGCCTGACTGAACAGAGTTTGTATGGCTGGGAGATCTGCAGTGATGGCGATTCGGATTTGCATCAAGTTGAGCTCAGCGTGGATGAAGTGAGCCCATTATAAGACCTAAAAAAGCGCGCTGGGCTGAAACACAGACAACGCGCCATTCGTCTGTATTCAGCCTCAGGCGCTTGCCTGCTTGCCCGCTACTGCCTGATTTTAGTCCTGATAACGAGTACGCAATAGCTGCATCATCGCCACATTCAACTCCCAGGCATCGCTGACCACCTGATTGGTGTAAGGCAGGGTTTGTGTGTAGGGAGTCGGCCCAAACTCGGGTGTGATCGTCAGATAAGGCTCGCCACGTGCCTGGCGCTGCAGCAAGATCTGATCCCACCACCCTAAATGCTGTTCCAGCGCGGCGGCATGTTCCGGTGCACGGAAGTCATTCACTTGCGGGCCCTGCTGATGACCTACCCGCGCGTGGATATGGCGTACCTGAGGAAAAACCTGCGCCAGCATGTCAGCCTGATCTTCCAGCAGCGATTCGCAGGCGACACACCAATGCGATAAATCTGCATTGAGTTGCAGTTGTGGACGCTGCTGCAGATAAGGCATGAGTAACATCGGATGACCGCTGAAGCGGCTGCGATGAATTTCATGCACGATGGGCACGCCGGTTTCCTGACTGATGCTGTCGGCCAGATCCAGCAATTCACTGTTTTGCGCAAAGCTGTAAAAATCCTTGCCAGTATGGGTATTGACCAGCACGGGATTGGCCGCGCACGCGTTTTGCAGCAATTCGCGCAAGGCCTGTTTATGTGCATTGAAGTCACTGTGAAACACGGTCTCCCACTGCTGGGCGATCAGTAATAAGCCCGCATCTTCTATGGCCCGGGTCCAGGCTTCACGCTCTTTCTGCTCCAGCGGCAGCGACATTTCTATGCCATCAAAACCGGCTGCCTTCACGCTGGCGATCCAGCTGTCGCGCGCGATATGCGCATTGCCCCAGTGCGGGGCAAAAATTTGTAATTTCATGCTTACTTTCGCTTGTAAGTTCACGCGCCTGATAGGGTTTTACACAAATCCGCGTACCGGAAAATCAGGACCGCGTTGTATCCAGTTACCCGCAGAATACTGCGTCTTCCCATCCGTCACATGCAGGGTATAAGCGTGACGCGATACCGGCGAACGGTTAGGTGCGCTGTAATGCGGCAGCAAGCCGTGGAAGCACACCAGACTGCCGGCCTTCACTTCCAGCGGTACTGCAGTGCTGTCGTCCGGCCATGGCAGGTCGGATAATTTTTCTACCCTGACCTGATCCCCTTCCCGTACGAAGCGTTCGCGCATAGGGCTGCGATGACCGCCCGGCTCAGCCCACAGGCAGCCATTCTCCAGTGTTGCGTCTTCTAATGCAAACCAGAAGGTGGTGACGCTGACCGGATCAGTGTCGAAGTAAGTCGCATCCTGATGCCAGCGCACTTCACCACCGATGCCAGGCTGCTTGAAAATATACATGGATTGCCAGATTTGCGGCTGTTGCAAACCCAGTTGTTGCGCCACTGTCGCCAGCGCCTGACCGCGTGAGAATGCACTGAATACCGGGTCCAGATCATGCATCGCATGGCCTATTTTATTGATAGACAAGGCCTTGGCCTGACGCAACTGACCTTCGCTGTCAAACGCTTCTTCTTCAAAAAAGCAGCTGATGTTATTCGCGGAATTCAGAAAATAATGATCGATTTTCCTTTCCTGTTCCTTGGTAGTGAAAATCGAGACCGATTCAGCCGGATCAAACGCATCGACGATGGCGCCGGCGCGCTCACGCAGCGCGGCGATTTCAGTTGCGGTTTTAAAATCGGGTACGACCACATAACCATCCTGATGGAATTGGGCGATTTGCTCTGCATTTAACATAGTCACTCCTGAAAAATTAAGCTAGATAGCGCTGCGACCGTGTCTGGCGCAAGGTGTTGATGTAGCACAAGTGTAGTCAACTCTGAACCTTTGCCACAATACAGACAATCATTGACACATTGTCGCAAATTTATTGACAATGCTTGCACGGACCACCGCCTGTCGTTTAGGAGCATGCATGGATCAATTAAGAGCAATGGAAATTTTTGTCGAAGTAGCGCGTCTGCGCAGCTTCAGCGCGGCAGGACGTCAGCTAGGCTTAAGCCGTGCGCTGGTCAGCAAACATATCCAGCAACTGGAACAAAATCTGGGGGCCAGGTTATTGCACCGTTCTACGCGTGAGGTCAGCCTGACCGATAGCGGCCAGGCGTTTCTGGCTCCTTGCAGCGCCAGCGTTGAGCATGCGCGACAGGCGCGCGCCGCCATTGGCAATGACAGTAACATCCTGCAAGGCAGTCTGCGCATACAGGCGCCTAGCAGTTTTGGGACAGAATGGCTGGCCGATGCGCTGGCGCGCTTCGCCTTGCAGCATCCACAATTACAACCGAGTCTGCATCTGGATGATCAGTTGCTCGACCCGGTGCGCTATGGTTTTGACCTGAGCATACGGGTCGGCGGTATTCCGGACAGCCATGGTTTGCATATGCGGTCGATTGCACCTTGCCGTGGCGTTCTGTGCGCCAGCCCGGCTTATCTGGAACAACATGGCAGTCCACAACATCCGGCCGAGCTGAGCGCACACCGCTGCCTGCATTTTCAGCATCTGACCCAGGGTGTGCAATGGGAATTTCAACGCGGCGAAGAAAGGCTCAGTGTAGAAATCCAGCCCGCTTTCAGTTCCAATAATGGCAAGGTGTTGCACCAGGCTGCGCTACTCGGGGTGGGCATCGCCTATAACACCAGCTTTCTGGCCTGGCGTGATCTGTGTGAAGGACGGCTGCTGCCAGTGTTGGCCGACTGGCAGTTGCCGCTCAATCATTTCACCGCCTTGTATCCGGCCACCCGCTACGTCTCACCCAAAGTGCGCGCACTGATCGATTACCTGCTGGCGCAATATCAGCCGGAACCCGCATGGGATAAAGCTTTACGCGAAGCTGGCCTGTCAGCGCAGTGAGCAATGTGCGATTCAGGCAGATAATTAACGTGTTGCTAATTTACAATAATGAGAGCTGAAGTCATAACGCCGTGCTGTTTTCCCTTTCTATTTCCATGAAGAAAGATGACAATCAAGCACCTTCTGCTGTTAGCCATACAGGCAGGTTTGATGTAGTCAGGTAAAGTGAGTTAGCCCGTCTGAGGACTAGCTCAAGTCAGCGCGTAGCCAGAATCGGGAGTAGGGGATGAAACTAATACAGGACGCGATGCAGGAGTGGATGCATACGTTGTATGACGCTATCAGGGACAAATATTTCCTGACCTGGTTCATCCCCATGCTGAGCATTTCTGCACTGATCGTTGCTATCCTGTTCGATCTGATGGGTTATGACCACACCTTCAAATTAGCCCATCTGTACACCCAGAACTGCCGTCGCCTGAACGATAAAGAAGCGCTGACCATGTTACTGACAGCCTTCGTCACCGGCGTGAGCTGCATACTGCTGTTCGGCGAACTGATCATCTTCGCTGAGGGCCGCAAACGTGGCTTGACCACCAATTACGTCAGCTTCATCACAACCAGTTGCGTAGCACTAAGCTCACTGGGGCTGATTTTCATTTTTTCACGCGAATTTTGTCATTGATCTCAGCTTTGGTGACTAGGGCCTGTTAACCTTTAAATTGCGAGATGCGTAATTTAAAGGTTAACAGGCCCTAATCTACGTGGCAAAAAAAAGGCATAGCCCTGATTGCGCTATGCCTTAGTCTGCTACAAAAAGCGCAGCACAGAGCTGCGCGTTTGATCAGAATGTGTATTGCACACCAACGGACAGATTCCGTTGAGTTTCCTGCCAACCGTTCTGGGTCAGCTTGTATTGCACTTTACGGGTTTCCCATTCAGCGCGCAAAGCAACTTGCTTGGTCAGACTATAAGTCGCACCGAGACCATAAACAGCTTCAGTCGCTTTGTCACCGATGATGCCATCGGTCTTCGTACGGGAGAAGCCACCTTTAATGAAAACGCCAACACCGTTTGTCACTTCTGCGCGTGCGATTGCAGCCAGGTCTATCGCTGTACCTTTGGCAGTCACAATACCTGCACTGACTTTACCCAGATCTGCGTAAGATGCTTCCAGACCGAAGTTCTCATTGAAATTGTAACCAGCCAACAGCTTGGCCATGTTCGCTTCACCTTTGCAACCCTGGCTGGCAGAGCAATCGGTGGTGTTAACGACGGAACGACCCACTGTACCGCCTACATAAGCTTGTGCAAATGCACCAGCACTGAACAACATACCCGTTGCCGCAACTGCTGCAGCAACCATTTGACGCTTCAACATTTCTATTCTCCAAATTGATCAACTGCCATCCTGACCTTCAGCACCCAAATCCTCAAATTTGAGCACGACTGACAACATGGGGCGCGAATGATAGCAAAAATTCCAATACATCGCCCAAGAGTTTTGCGCTGGCATGCCTATTGAAAGTCGCAAGCGTGCTGATTAAGGGGAAAAGAAACACTGGCAGGCATGCGGTGAATGCAGTAGCATCTGTGCTCTTTTTGCATCCCCTGTCTGTGCCCATGTTTTTGTTTAACGGCTACTCTGATTTATCTGTCAACCATCACCAAGCCAAGCCCAGAGGGCTGCTTTGTGGACTGCTGCGCGCCGCCTTAATGACCGCCTTACTGGCCGCCTGTGCGGGGCCGAAACCCGGCAGCATCGCGCCCGCGTCCGGCACAGCGAAGTTACCTGTCATCGTGAATGCTCCACCGGCACAACACCCGCTGAGTAAAGATATTCCGGCGACGCCACGCGAATTCCGTGCGGTCTGGGTCTCGACCGTCGCCAATATAGACTGGCCAAGCCGGCGCGAACTCAGCAGCGATAAACAAAAAGCAGAAGCCATCGCTATCCTGGATCAGGCAGTACAAATGCGGCTGAATGCGATCGTGCTGCAGGTGCGTCCATCGGCTGATGCGATTTATCCGTCGGCGCTGGAACCCTGGTCAGAATTTCTCACGGGTGAGCAAGGGCGCCCTCCGCAACCGTATTACGATCCGCTGCAATTCTGGATAGAGCAGGCGCATGAACGTGGTCTGGAATTGCATGCCTGGTTCAATCCCTATCGTGCCCGAACCACGCAGGCAAAAGCCGGGCAGGCACGCAGCCATGTCAGCAAAACCATGCCTGCCGTCGTCAGACAATATGGTGATATGAGCTGGATGGACCCGGGTGAGCCGCAGGCGATGCAGCACACCTTGAATGTGATTAACGATGTGGTGCGCCGTTACGATGTCGATGGCATCCATATCGACGATTATTTTTATCCATATCCGATCAAGAACAGTGCCGGAACTGAAGTGGATTTTCCGGATGAACCGGCCTGGAACCGCTATCTGCAATCGGGCGGCAACCTGAATCGGGCTGACTGGCGGCGCGACAACGTGAACCGCCTGGTGGCCGCCATTCATCAGCAAGTGCATCAGGAAAAAACCTGGGTCAAATTCGGCATCAGCCCGTTCGGGATAGGCCGCCCGGACCGGCTGCCACCGGGCATTACCGGTTTCAGTCAGTATGACAAGCTGTATGCCGATGTAGAACTGTGGCTGGCGCGTGGCTGGCTCGATTATCTGGCGCCGCAATTGTACTGGCCGATACAGCAGGCACCGCAAGCCTTCAAGGTCTTGCATGATTACTGGAACACACAGAATCTGCAGCAACGTCATATCTGGCCCGGCCTGTTCACCAGTAAAATCGACCATACAGAGAAATCCTGGCAAGCCGATGAAATCCTGAATCAGGTCGATGCGCTGCGTGAAAAAAACGGCAGCGGCCATATCCATTTCAGCATGGTCAGCCTGAGTCAGAACCGTAAAGAAATACGCAAACGTCTGGCGCAGGAAAAATATACATCGGTCGCCTTAGTACCGGCTACGCCCTGGCTGGAAAATACCAATATCGCGCCGCCGCAGCTGCAATGGAATGAAGAGCAAAAACTGTTACGGGTACAACTGGCAGATCCGGAAAACACGCGCTGGCTGGCGATCTGGAAGCAGACTGAGCAGCAATGGCAATTCAGCGTACAGCCCGCCAGCAAGCTCACGATAGACGTGCGTAAAGATGCACCGCAAGCCGCAATAAAACAAGTGGTGGTAATGGCCGTCAGCCGTTCAGGACAGGAAAGCCTGCCAGCAAAATTCAGTCTCTCTGCGCCTTAACCAGCACGGGTAGTGCAGGCAGCGCAGACAATATAAACAACAGTCTCAAGGTCCAGAGCCGCTGATGCAGATCAGCGGCTCTGTTTTTTTTGTCACGACCAACGGTAACTGTGTAAAAATAGTCAAGCTGGCAAATTGAGCAAGAAACGCGAACCCCGGGCAGCCCACTACTCAGTAGCTGCCTGCAGTTTGCTACAGCAATCTGCCCGCACGCGTAGCAGCACATCTGAAAAAACACCCTGCACACCTGCTCAGCCGCTGACGTTTAAGCGCTGCCTGCTTCAGCAACATTTTCATTTGTCAGCACCGGTCCGCCTCGCCTGCAGCGACTGCGCGTGACATCTGCGCTGGCCTTTGCTGGCCTATGCGTACCGACCTGGATAAAAAACCGAGTTAGGAGAAATTCGTGAAGTTAACAAGACTGGCACACTGCCTCGCCACAGCTGGCATGATCACTGGCTCGATCACGGGCTTTGTGCTGCCCGCCCAGGCGCAGCAGCAAACAAAAGAAGTGATGCAAAAAGTTGAGATTACCGGCAGCAGCATCAAACGCACCTCAGCAGAAGGCGCTTTGCCACTGGAAATTATCACCCGCAAACAATTGGAAGCCGCCGGTATCGTGACCGCCGAACAATTGATCGCCACGCTGAATGTGAATGGCAATGGCTCTGATAATCTGGCCAGCAATGCCGATGTGACTACCGGTGCGCAACGCGGCAATAACGGCGCCAGCTCCGCCAATCTGCGCGGTCAGGGTGCTGACAGCACGCTGGTATTGTTGAATGGCCGCCGCATCGCCACCCATGGCATGAAGGGTGCCGCAGTCGATCTGAATTCCATACCGATGGCCGCAGTCGAGCGCGTGGAAATCCTCAAGGATGGCGCATCGGCGATTTATGGCACGGATGCGATTGGTGGCGTGATTAACTTCATCCTGCGCAAAAATTTTCAAGGCATACAGGCCCAGACTTTCGCTGACCTGACGCAAAGCCCGGGCGGCGATATTAACCGGGTCTCCTTACTCGCAGGCTTCGGTGATCTGGACAGCGACAATTACAATGTATTGCTGACCGCCAGCCACAGCGAAAATCAGGCACTGCGCGGCGATCAGCGCGATTTTGTGAATACCTTCCAGCCTGGTCGCGGCTTATCGGTGGACACACGTGGCACGCCATTTGCGACCGTGTTCGCGACTTCGCTGGGTAATACCATACTGAGCAATAAGAGTAATACTGGACCGCTGTGGCCGGGCAGCAATCAGAGTGCGAATGCCATCAATATCCTGAATTTGCCAGGTGCGGCTGGTTGCAACAGCGTAGATGGTATGTCTGCCTATGACTACCGCTTATGGGATCAGGCTGCTTCGCGCTATGCCTGCGCCTGGGACACAGGACGGGCTGCGGTCTTGCAGCAATCAGTCAAAAACAATAATTTTGTATCGCGTGCGACGCTGAATATCGGTGGCGGACATCAGGTATTTGCTGAGTTGCTGGGTTCGCGCGTTGAAGTCGCCAAGAGTTTTTCATCGAATCAGATTTCACCCGGCAGCAGTTTTCCAGCCAGTTCGTTTTACCCAAAAACCGGTGCCGCTTACGATATGGTATTCAATGCCATCGCGGCGCAGATCCCATCTATCCGCAGTAATTACGGACTGCCTATCGCATATCGCTGGCGCTGTATGGAATGCGGCAACCGCGAAATCAACACCAGCACGGATGCGGCACGTCTGCAGCTAGGCGCCGATGGTCAGATCGGACAATGGGATTACCGGGTCGGTCTGTCGCGCGCCTACAGCGAGTCACAGTCCACACTGGGCAATGGCTATAACTACACCAACGCGCTTGCCAGTGCACTCGGCAGCGGCCTCATCAATCCCTTCCTGCTACCAGGACAAAAGCAAAGCCAGGCCGCATTGGATCTGATCAACAGCACGTCCGCCAAAGGCGTGGTGCTATATGGCGGTAAGACCACGCTGACGCAAGCCGATGCGGCAGTCTCCGGTGCGCTTTGGAAGCTGCCCGCAGGTCCGCTGATGGCGGCTTTTGGCACGGATCTGCGGCGTGAACAGTATTCATTCAATGGCGATGCGCGCGCTGCCAACACGCGTCCGGCTATTCTGAATGCCCCTTTCGATGATACCAATGCCCTGCCCACTGTCAGCCGCGATATCCGCGCCCTGTATGCAGAATTTCTGATTCCTGTGTTCAAATCGCTGGAACTGACCGTCGCCGGACGGCAGGATCACTACAGTGGCTTTGGCAATACTTTTAATCCTAAACTGGCCTTACGCTATACACCGGTCGAACAGGTCTTGTTACGTGCTTCATATAACAGCGGTTTCCGTGCGCCCTCGTTTAACCAGTTATTCAATGGCGTGACCGAGTCGCCTTACTCCGGCAAAGATCTGGTCGATCCCGCTACCTGCGCGGGTTTGAAAGCGGACAGTAACAAACCTGGCTGTGCGGTGATCACGCCGAATATACTGAGCGGCGGCAAAGCCAGTCTGGGGCCGGAAACCGCTAAGCAAGCCAGTCTGGGCGTAGTCTGGGCACCGCTATCGCAATTCAGCATGAATCTGGATCTGTGGGAAATTCGCAAAGAAAACAGCATCATGGCAGTCGATCTGAACACCTTGCTGCAAAACTACAGTCTGTTCAAAGCCCAGTTTATCCGAGATGCAGGCGGCAATATTGTGCAGATCGACCAGCGCTGGGTGCATGCCGGTGCCAGTCTGACCCGCGGTATCGAAGCCGGTGCCAGCGCGAATGGCAAACTATGGAATGGCAAATGGACTGCCGGAATCGATGGTAGCTACCTGCTGGAGAAAAAATCCCGCCCGAATAACAATGCGCCTTATGGCAGCAGCGAGGTTGGACGCTATACCTATACCGGCGATCTGGGTTTGCGCTGGAAACACAGTGCTTACTTCAGCTATAGCGAGGGGAACTGGAGCAGCACCCTGACCCAGATTTTCCGCTCAGGCTATAAGGATCAGGTCTTACCCGGCGTTGCCAATGGCCTCATCACACCGGCGAATTACAACCCGGATGTGAAGAGTTATTCCATCTTCAATCTGAACCTGACGTATAGCGGATTTAAAAATCTGAGCCTGACTGCTGGCATTAAAAACCTCTTCAATACTGATCCCCCGTTTGCGATCAATTACGACAGCAATTCGGGCGCTGGCAGCTCATGGGAGCCCAGGGTGGCTGATCCGCGTGGCCGTTCAGTGACGATGATGGCGACCTATACCTTCAAATAAGTACAGCCACAGCTGCACCCACAGCTGCACACACAAGCAAAGAGCCGCTGACTTGAGCGGCTCTTTTGCTAAAGACAAGCATACGCTAATGTATGCTCAATCCAGCCAGACCAGGCGATTACGGCCATTTTCCTTGGCCTGATACAAGGCCTGATCAGCCCGGTCTATCACTTGCTCCAGCGTCTCACCGGCTCTGAGCTGCACCAAGCCGGCTGAGGTGGTATAGCGAAAATCCGGCATATCGGGCAGCGCCATATCATGCCGCACATCTTCCAGCAGTCGCTCCACCACCTGCACCGCCTGTGCTGTCTTCAGTTGCGGCAGGCAGAGTATGAATTCCTCCCCGCCCAGTCTGCCGCAACCATCGTCACGCCGGGTACAGGCCTGCAGCCGTCTGGCGAAACTGATCAGCACCAGGTCACCCGCGGCATGACCAAAGCTGTCATTCACGTTTTTAAAAAAATCCAGATCGAACAAGGCAACGTGCAGCGTCAGATTTTTTTGATATTTATCCTGGATCGCCTGCTGTATGATTTGCGAAATATGACGCCGGTTACTGATGCTGGTCAGCATATCGGTATGGGCTGCACGTAAGGCCTGATCCCTGGCCTGACGCAATTCGCGCCCATCCTGACGCAAATGCGTAATATCGCTGGCGATGCACATCATCCAGCCATTTTCCTGCACGGTTTCCGTCATCCAGATCCAGCGCCCATCCGTCAGGTCAGATTCAAAAGCGCGGAAGGGTAATTTGCCACGACGCGAGTAAGCAGCCGAAATCCACTGTTCAATATTATCGGTTTTGATCGCAACACCGCGCCGTATAGCATAGTTTTCAAACACCATCGCTGACCAGCTCATACTGCCATCGGTACGGACATCAAAAGCCGTCTGAAAAGACGGATTGGCATAACGCAGAATATCGTGCTGATCAAACATGGCAATCAGCAGCTCACTCTGGTGAGCAAGCTTGGGTAAAACCAGATTTAATTCTTGATGAATTTGCATGCTTATCGTCGACTTTCCGGCCTTGATGCAGCGTCTGGAGGGTACAGCTATTTATTGCATCAAAGCATATCTGCAGCAATATTTCAATCCAGAACTTACCTAAACAGTGCGCCTGTTGCTTAAGGGTGCGCAGAGCATCCCTCAGCACGCTACAAACACCTTACAACAAAAATCAATAAGCAGCCTCAATCAATCCGCAAGTAATGCTGTCGCACTTCAGCAAGCTGCCCCAGATTGAAATGCCACCACTCGCTGTGTATGCCATGAAAACCCGCATGGAACATGGCAGCACGCAGCATGTCCCGATGAGCGACGTGAACCTCACTGAGTTCGCCACGCGCACGTAAGTCAGCTTCCAAAGCCGGATGGGATCTTTCTGAAAATTCATCGAAACCACTGCCCATGTCCAGCTCACGGCCTTGCGGATCACACACCGTCACATCCACCGCCATACCGAAAGAATGGATAGAGCCACGCGCCGGATCAGCCACATACATTTGCAAAGGCGAGCCAGCCAGATGCTGCCACAGCATTTCCTGCACCCGATGCGGGCGCAAGGCATCCAGCACCAGCAAGTGATAACCCGCATGATGCTGATCCAGGAAGGCCGCCGCGCGCTCCAGCGCATCGGCCGCCTCACGGTGCAGCCAGGCACAATCGAGCTCGCCATACAGATCGCGGCCGACAAAATTATCCGGCCCGACATAGCGTAAGTCGACACGTATTGCGGGTATGGTATCAAGCCGCCGGAAATCAGGATGGCCGGCCAGCAGTTCACAACGCATCGTTGAATTCTCCTGAATTAGTCAAAAAAAAAACCCAGTGTCCTTGCTCAGCACAGTCGAGGCAGAGCAATGCAGTCAGCACCTGGTTTTTACTTCATATTCTGCTTTGCATCCGGCGCGATATCGAGGTAGCGCCAGTTCGTAAAATCCACAGGATGGCGCTGGAAGTTCATGAGCCAGGGCTGCTGCACATCGGCCGATAAAGGATGGGTACGTAAGATCCAGGGATTGTAGGCATGAATGTACAAAGACATTTGCCGATACAGGGCACGCCGTTCAGGACCATCAGCCATGCGACGGCTTTGCTCAAACAAGCGGTTATATTCCGGCAGATTAAAGCGCGCATAATTCGCGCGTCCGGTATTGGGTCCATACAGCAGCTGGAAAAAATTTTCTCCATCCGGGAAATCAGCGACCCAGTTTGCTTCCGTCATCTGCACTTTACCCAGCCGGGCAGCACGTAATATCTCAGAATGCTTATCCGATTTAAAGCTGATGCGTATGCCCAGCATCTCCATATTTTTGCGCCAGACTTCATCGCGCAGACGACCTGTGGTGCTGGCCTGGGTATGCATGGTCAGCTCCAGCGGCTGTCCATCGGGCAGACGGCGGTATTGGTCAGGCCCGCGCTGATAGCCAAATTTATCCAGCAGTGCATTGGCGAGTACAGGATTAAACTGGACCGGACTGCGAAACTCGGGATCATAGCCGATCACGTTTGGTGCCAGCGGCGACTGCGCCGCCTGCGCCAGGCCTTTCTCCATCATCGCGATATCCTGCTGATGGTTGTAACTCAGCGCAATCGCGCGCCGCAGCGCGATCTTGTCCGGCGTATAGCCACCCAGCACCGGGTCTTCCATATTCATCCAGACGTAATAAGTCTGTAGGGGTGAAAACAAACGCAGCTGTATGCCCTGCTTGCTGAGTTCAGGTTTGAGCTGCCCATCCCGCAGTACCATTTCTGACAGCGGTGCTGGCACCTGTTCCAGACTATCAAATTCACGATTCAAAAAGCCCAGCACCCTGGCCTGCTGTTCTTCCACTACTGAGATACGGATGCGCTGAACCAGTGGTAAGCGTTTACCGCGCAGGCTTTCTGCAATGCGCTTGGAATACGCATCCTGAATCGCTTCGCCATCAAACAACGGGCGGCGATAATCGGGATTAGCGATCAGATTGAGTTGAAAGCTGCGCTTCCACTCACCGAGCCGGAACGGACCGGTACCGACCGGATGATTACCAGCCTGATTGCCGTAAAACTCCATCACTTCCCGCGCAACGGCACCAGTTGCCGGTGTCGCTAATATAAACAGAAAATTCGGGTCTGCCGCCTGTAAGCGTAAGCGCAAAGTGTAGCGATCAAGCACCTGTATGCCGGCAATCAAAGGCACTTTGCCGCTGTTCACCGTCTTTGCATAGGCGTCGCCACGCAGCGCCTCGTCCCCCTGCAGCTTGCCTTCGAACATGAATAGCCAAGGTGATTTCAGCGCAGGATCATACATGCGCTGTATCGCAAAGGCATAGTCAGCCGCCTGCAGCTCGCGCCGTTTGCCACCGAAGGCCGCGTCCTCGCTAAAGAAAATCCCGGCTTGCAAACGCAGGGTATAGGTTTTGCCATCCGCGCTGACCTCGGGCATGGCACGCAAGGTGTTAGGCTTGAGTTTGAGCGGTCGCGCCAGATAATCGTAGCGCAGCATGGGCTCAAACAGATTTTCATTGATCGATAAAGTGGTGATGTCCGACGCCAGCGCAGGATCAAAACTGCTCTCCGGTGTGGTCACCAGCACATTGAGGGTTTTTAGCACCTTGGCAGTATTGGCAGTATTGGCCGCATTCGCTGCATAGGCCATGCTGGAGGTGCCAGGCAGGCTGATACCCAGAGTCGCGATCAAGGTCAGTGCATGTAATAAACGACGCCGCATCAGACCACTCCCGCCAGACGATCACTGTAACGCGTGATGTAAAACCATTCCTCGCCCGCCCCGGCTGCGGCATCTGGAAAAATAATCCTTCCATCCATGCTGGCGCGGACTGCGGTTCCATTGGCACGCGTACCGATTAAGTCGCCGGTACTGACGGTATCAAAGCTATACCAGTCACGACAAAAAACATCGTCCTGATGCTGTTTGTCGATCACATCATAAATTCTCAGCGTTTCAATCTGCGTCTGTGGATCAGGCGGGCTACCTGCTATCAGTCCCAGATGCCGCAGCGTGTTGTCAATCGCACGCCAGGCGACATCGGCTGCCTGTGGGTCCTCATGCTGACCACATTCCAGCGTAACAGCATAGCCGCCGACTGAGCGCATATATTCGGTAGTGCCAACCCCAAAACGGGTATCGGCATTGGCGCGGGTTTTCGCATCGGCATCCGGTGCTAATGCCTGCTGACGTCTGGCTACGCCGTGTGCATAAGTGCTCAGCCAGCCATCCACCATGCGCTGCACACCCAGTCTGGCCGCCATGGCCAGCTCGGCTTCGGCATGACGAAAAGGTTCGATTTCACCCTGATTGTTTTCCGGTCCCACCAGTACAAAGGGCTCGCCCGCACCACGGAAGGAATGTAAATCCAGCAGCACCTCATGCGCAGCCAGTAAAGGACACAGCCAGTTCGCAACATGGTCTTCAAATTCCTGCACATCAGCGGTCGGGATCAGACGCCGGTTCAGATTGCGTTCGCCCTGGCGCTCACCCTTGGCATAGGCCAGCGGATTACAAACCGGCACCAAGGTGAGCTGGCCGCTGATCAGCTGCAGCGCACCGCTTTGTAATTGCTCCAGCAAACGGCGTATTGCCAGCGTGCCGCAGATTTCATTGCCATGCACCGCACCGGTAATGATCAGCTTAGGCCCCGGTAGCGGAGAACGAAACGTGTGGCTGACAAACTGTAAGTTTTGCAGTTGCATATCTATCCCATCTCAGTCAGGCCGGAAGTTTTTTCTTGCGGCCGAAATCCGGTTCTACCCGTATCAGTGCAGCGACCACAAAGGTCGGTAAAGCCGCAATACAAATCCAGACAAAAAAGTGCGCATAGCCCAGCATTGCCTGCAGACTCCCGCTGAACATCCCCGGCAACATCATCGACAAGGCCATGAAACCGGTACAGATCGCATAATGTGCGGTCTTGTGCTCGCCATCAGCGACCATAATCATGTACAGCACATAGGCACTGAAACCAAAACCATAGCCGAATTGTTCTGCCGCCACCGCTGTACCTATCAGCCAAATAGAAGACGGCTGCACAAAGGCCAGATACACATACACCAGATGGGGCACATTAATCGCCAGCGCCATCGGCCACAAACAGTTTTTCAAACCAAAGCGTGCAATCGCGGCACCACCCAGCAAGCCGCCCAGCGTCAGGCTGGCCATGCCTATGGTGCCGTAGACGATGCCGACTTCCTGATTGCTCAAGCCCAGTCCGCCTTTTTCCAGCGCATCGAGCAAAAACAAAGGTGCGATCTTGACCAGTTGCGCCTCGCCAAAGCGATACAGCAACAGGAAAGCGATGGTGACCAGCACACGCTTCTTTTTGAGGAAGGCCGCAAACACCTGAAAAAAGCTGCTGACGACCTGACTTGTATCACCTTGCACCTTGTCGCTGGCCGGGGTGGGCAAGGCAAAGCGGTGATAAAACGAGAGCGCGATAAACATCGCCGCCAATACCCCGAATACCACCATCCAGGCCAGTTGCGTGCTGCCGCTGAAGTCCTTCACGCTGCCCGCCAAATAGACCAGCGCGCCCTGTCCTGTCAGCATGGACAAACGATAGAACATGCTGCGCACACCGACAAAGGCTGCTTGCTGATGCTGCTCCAGCGCCAGCATATAAAAGCCATCGGTACCGATATCATGTGTCGCCGACGCAAACGCAACCAGCCAGAATGCCAGCAGGCTGGCCTGAAAAAAACCATCCAGTGGTATGGTCAGCGCCACCAGCCCGAACAAAGCGCCCAGCACCAGTTCCAGTGTGACTATCCAGTAGCGCTTAGTCTTGAACATATCCACAAACGGCGACCACAGTGGCTTGATCACAAAGGGCAGATATAACCAACTGGTATACAGTGCGATATCGGTATTGGAGATACCCATATTTTTGTACATAATCACCGACAAAGTCATGACGATGACATAAGGTATGCCCTGACTGAAGTACAATGAGGGGATCCAGCGCCACACCGATGGCTGCTCGCCGGTGGTGTTACTGGTCGCAGTTAGCCTGGTATCAGGCGGATTTTCTGGGTGCATGCGGTAAGACATCTCCATTGCTTGATTTATTTAAAAACTCTTATACCAAATGCTAATTAAAATGCAACACTGAAAATTCATAGAACTTATGCAAAATTGTCCCAACAAGGCATGGCGACGCAGGCAGTACGCAGTGTACGACAAGGAGCCATAACGCAGCTGGGGCGGTTTTGCGAAAGTTCTGTTTCATTTGGTCCAGAATGCAATACAGGGAAGCAGTCGCTGCAAATTCAAACATCAGCTACCGGCCCTGTGTGTAAGCGACTATGATAAACGATGATTCCTTTATCACCAGTTCAATTCACACCACTTCAAATTATCCGAAACCTAAATCCTTATCCATGCCTCTTAAAGTGCCAGCTACAATGTCAGTTACCGTACCATTCACTCATCCATGAAATCAGAACACGTAAGGCCTGTGATTACCGAATCGACTAGCCCGGCAACCTATGTACCTGTGCAATTGGGGCTGGGTATCGATACGGGTGGAACGCAAACGCGCTGGGCACTCGCGACCGCCAGACAGGAAATTATCGCCAGCGGTACCGCCGAAGGACTGAGTGCGCTGCAAATGAATTCACGGGATGGCAAAGCCGCATTTCAGCAAATTTTTGGCGGCCTGTCGGCCACCGCACGCATCCATGGTGAATTAAGAACTGTGAAAGCAGGTATCACTGGCTTTGGTGGTGACGCCAATGTGCTGCTGATGATGCTGGCAAAAATCTTCGAACTGCCGGAACAGCACATCTCAGTCGGCAATGATATAGAAATCGCTTACCTCGATATTTTTTCACCCGGCAGTGGTTACCTGATCTATGCAGGAACAGGCTCGATTGCGGCCTACATCGACCCGGATGGCAAATTACACCGGGCCGGTGGCCGCGGTTATCTACTCGATGATGGCGGCAGCGGCTTCTGGATCGCACGTGAAGCATTGCGCCATGTCTGGCGCATAGAAGATGAGCAGCCAGGCTATTGGAGACAGTCACCGCTGGCACGCAATCTGTTTCATATGATAGGTGCACACGACTGGAACAGTTCCAAGGAATTCGTCTATCATCGCAGTCGCGGCGATATCGGCAAACTGGCCTTAGCGGTTGCCGCTGCCGCTCAGCAGGATCAGGTCGCAGCAGATATATTGTGGCGCGCCGGTCAGGAGCTGGCCAGACTGGGCATGTCCATGTGCACCAGATATGGCAATAAGCCGGTAGTACTCAGTGGCCGCGTGCAGGAACTGCACCCTATGATAATTGAATCGTTGCGCAAACATTTGCCGGCAGAAGTCAGTCTGCGTCAAAGCACTTGTCAGGCGCATTTTTCAGCTGCCCGGCTGGCGGCTAAACAACTACACACTTTACTATGAAAAGAATTTCACTTGCCGCGCTCGCACTTGCAGTGTTAAGCGCATGTACCACCCCCATGCCCAGACAAGATATAGAGCGCAGTATCTCTGCTGTGAGCCAGGAGCCACGGGTACAATTTCTGATCCTGCATTACACCGCGATTGATGAACCGACCTCGCTACGCGTGCTGAGCCAGCAAGGGGTCAGCGCCCACTATCTGGTTGGTGACCGCAGCCCGGTCAAAGTCTGGCAATTAGTGGATGAAAGCCGCATGGCCTATCACGCGGGCCTGAGTGACTGGAAAGGTAACAGCCGCCTCAATCCCAGCTCTATCGGCATAGAGATCGTCAACTTCGGCTATAAAGACACGCCCGAAGGACGGGTCTATTATCCCTTCCCGCAAGAGCAGATAGACCGCGTGATTGCGCTGTCCAAAGACATCGTGCAGCGTTACCAGATCCGGCCAGAATATGTACTCGGCCATTCAGATATCGCTCCACAACGTAAGTCCGATCCGGGCCCGCTGTTCCCTTGGAAGCAATTTGCCGATGCCGGCCTGATCCCCTGGCCTGACGCCAACGAAGTCACGCGCCTGAGTGAGCAGTATCAGGCGCAAATGCCTGAGGTTAAATGGTTTCAGCAAAAACTCGCCAAAATCGGCTATGCCATCCCTCAGCATGGCAATCTGGACGAAGCAACCAGGAATGTACTGATCGCCTTTCAGTCCAAATACCGCCCCGGTAAATTCGATGGCTATCCGGATGCAGAAACTGCAGCCATCATCGATGCCCTGCTGCTCAAGCTCAAGTAAGACCTGTCCGCTCACCAGCCTGCGCACGGCTGGTGACGCCATCTGACCGTACTCCACACCTCGTCTTATCCGCCTGCTTATCACAGGATTTTGCCGTCTGTTCCGCACAAACGGCAGTTAGTCGCACCAGCCTTTCATGCCAGTCAGTTGCTGCTACAGTGACCGTACCAGCCACACACTTTGAAAGGAAATATCATGCAACTCACAGACAAAATGGATAGCCTGTTATTGGCCAGCATTGCAGTGATCGCTGTGCTGAATTTTGTACAGCAATTGTTAGCCTGACCGGAGCGGCTCATGTTGGGATTTCTGATCTGGCTCACCCTGTTCGTGATCTGCTGGCCACTGGCACTGCTCGCCCTGCTGTTGTATCCGGTGTGCTGGCTCATCACACTACCATTCCGCATACTCGGGATTGCGGTTGATGGAGTGTTTGAATTACTGCGCGCTATCGTCATGCTGCCAGCACGCGTCCTGGGCGGCGGCAGGCGCTAGGACCATGTGCAATGCGAATATCAGAAAGCGAGAGACTGTGTAAATTCAGCGCTTCCGAACGGCATCAGAGCGGCCTCAGTTTATTGGTTCGGCTTATAAGCCACTGACAAAGCGGGCATTCACAATTACCTCATTCAGTCTTTGAAGTAATTGCTGATGAACTGCTTTTTTGACAGCTATGTGTATGCTGCTTGTCGCAACGGGCTTTTCTAACACGCAAAAAACGGGTTCTTTCTTGTTTTCACGTTTGGGGGCATAACGCTGATTTAAGTCACGGGCCAGCACTTCCCGACTGACGGCTGTTCTCTTATAAAAAACCAAGGCGTCCATGCGCCCTTTTTCAAGTTTAACGAAACGCGCTTCAGTCGCATCTGTGTCATCTTCAATTCTGAAGGACTTATTTGCTTCCGCATCGAAAGCCTCTCCGACACTCGTCCCTCGCACTACGCCTATCGTCTTATTTTTAAGGTCTGTCAAAGTTTTAAATGAAAACTGACTGTCGCATCGGGTCACTAACCAGGCATGATCTTCAAAAAGCGGCTCCGAAAAATCTAACACTTGCAGACGCTCTTTAGTTTTACTGACACCAAATAAGAAACCATCGCCGGCGATTGCCTTGCTCAATGCACGCTTCCAAGGTAAGCGCTCTATCTTAAACCTGAGCTCAAGTCTATCTTCTAAGAATTGTATGAGTAATGCATGTTCCGCCGGAACAGGCTCAATAGACAGATTATTGTTGACGTCCGTGCTAAGGAATAGCTTTGCTATTGGATATTGAAGCATCGAATTCTGATTTAACGAAGGTGCTACTTGCGCTAAAGTTTGGCTAAACCCAACAGCGACAACAATGGCACAAATTTTGTAAGCGACATTGAAATTCATTGCAATTGATGATTAGTAAAAGAACGATGACCAGATATGTTTATCACCCAAAAACACGCTCGATTTAAGCGATTGGAATACATGAACTATTTTGAAGAAAAATGTTCAAATTCCAATCGAAATTCAAGAAACATGCACGCTGAAGTTCACTCTTATTTAAAATTTTTTACCGGCCAAATTCATAAAGAGCACTGAATTTACTCAGTGTCTTTAGGAAGGAAAAATGCATACTGGCTATAAGAAAAACCTTTAAAACTGTCTTTGTGCAGAGATACATAAGCATGTATCTCTGCATATCGTTGAACGCGATTTTTAACAGTCAGCGATTCATTTACACAGACAAGGCAGCTTCAACATCAGCTATCTTTCTGCGCGCGAGAGCAAGATTGGATTTCTGTTTATCCAGTACCACATAGAGAAACAAACCTTCGTGTTTAACCAACGGGCGAATGATGTGATAATGCTTTCCTAAGGTGATCAACATATCTTCGATCACATCATTCAAACCCAATGCGCGCATGGTTTTGAGTTTTGCTCTTACGACTTCTGTATTTCCCGCAGCTGCGATTTCGAGGTCAACGCCAGATCCTGCCTGCCCCAGCATCATGCCGCTCGTTGAATCGACCAGAGCCGAACACATAGCGCCGTCTAAGCTACTCACGATTTCTTCCACGGATTGAGAGATACTTGCCATTTCAAACTCCTATTGGTTGGCGCCACAAATAAAAGCAAATGGCATGGCGTCAAAATTACCATTTGCAAAAAAATACTACGCAAAACATCAAACATTCAATTTCAGCGATTACAGACACTAAGTTATTGCCTCAAAAATTTTCAAGCCAAGGCGGTCATGTCAGCTTGATTCAGAAAATTTCCTAAGCGATCTGCAACATCCGCGCTGCCTGTTTAGCAAAGAAAAGTATCTGGCCTACCACCGCATCACTCCCCGCAATAACACTGAGAATGAAGGTATCTGCTCCCCTCTGCACCTGCAAAATAACGAGCATTCCTGACTCCGATTCGATAATCATATTTTTACAATCACCTAAACCATTCTCTTCGCCTGCCAATGCCCCCAACGCGGAAAGAGAACTCGCCATCGCAGACATACGTGTAATTTGCGTCGCGTCCTCTACTCTCGCTGCCACTTCGAAACCGTCGCCGGTAGAAATCACAACCGCCTTAACACTGCGTACTTCCGCCAGTACTAAATCGATTGCAGCCTGTGCGTCGCTTAGTAGACTTTCTTTATTCTGCATACGAAGAAACCTCCTGATTTACTTCTAACTGAAGCATCAACAATTCCAATAATTCAACCACCTGCAAGGTATCCCGAATATCTGCTGCGATGACCGGGCAAACGACTCCACACGACTCCAGATGTTCAATAAAACAATCGATACCAGGTTCTGGATGCGTCTCTGTCCGCGTAATGGCGACCACACAGGCAGTCTCTTTGATCAAGCGTTCAAAGCCCTTTACGTACATCGTTAAGTCAGCCAGAGGATCGGCCGAACTGTTATCGATCAGGATGATTAAACCCAAGGCGCCGCGCGCGAGAATCTCCCACATAAAGTCAAAACGAACTTGCCCCGGTGTCCCGTAAAGCCTGAGCTTATCGCCGTTATCCAAGGTCAACTCGCCATAATCCAAGCCTACTGTCGTCGTACTTTTATTCACAGTAGCGTCAGTATTTCTGACTTCAGTCGTTAAAGTCCTTATTTCACTGACTCTGCTGATCGCCGTTGTCTTTCCTGCGCCTGTCGTGCCGCTAAATAATATTTTGTGCTCTGTCATTCCCCTTCACCTCACTTTGCAAATCGGGATAGATTGCTGCGTATCAAAGAAATCAAACCGGACCGTGAAATTCCCTTATCTTGCTCAATGCGCTTACTTTGTGGATCAGGGGACTTTTCATCTTCAGCAGCCACCTCTTCTAACAAATCATTGCTCAACAATTCCTCAACAAATAATCTGCATTTTTCCAATGCTAATCCTGTGTGCGTCTGTAGCTTGCTCACCGACAGAACACGTTTGGTCAACAGCGTAGCGAAGCGAATACGGTCAGATGTATTGAGCAAGCCAGCCGGCGGCCAACGCTTTAAGCGATAGGATTGTTCCGGGTTAATGGCTGATGTTTTTTGTTGGTCTTGCCTGAGATTGATTAAATTTCCTATCCGATTAAGTGCAGCTTCAATTTCTGCAGAATTTAAAGGTAAGCGTAAAAACTTTTCACCGGTTTCAGTGGCAGAAAAACAGAGCTCGTGAACGAATTCACCCTGGATTTCCTCTGATGGAATTTGAGCGTATGGGCTGCCATAAATAATCAATTGTGCATCGCTGTCCTGATACTGCCACTTATGTTCAAGTCTGAAATCCAGGACACGGACATAGGAAGCAAACAGTGCAGCATCACGCGGATTGACGCCGATCAATCGAAAATTAAACACCTTTTTGACAGACATTACGGCTCCAATTTTTGACGTGCAATTCATCTACATTTATTGGTTTTGAACTCATGATTTATCACCAATACCCGTATTTTTCCGATAAAAAAATAGCGCTAACGCTCTAAGAAAACACTCGCTTTAGTCAACTTAAAATCCAAAAATTTCGCCTTTTTAGAAACTACCCGACGAACCATTATCAAGGAAACATTGTTTCCAATTAATTAAAAATAAAACGGTTTTTCTTCATTAAGAAAACCAAAATAACTTGCCTTGAATCAATAATATAAAAGCGTGATTGAGTTAGATATTGCCCTTTAGTGCAAAACAGAAACGAATCATCGCGAATTTGTTAAACAATGAAAAAACATATTTTCCTATCATGCAAAATCAATTTTCTTCGATATCACTGCGAGCTCGTCAAGCTTTGTCAAAACACAAAATAGCGAAGTCACAGCAGCAAATTTGCTGACTATCTGAAAGTCAAAAAAGGAAATAGAGAGAATTGAACAGGAACAGGCGACACAACGAAGAGGCTGCGATGTAATTCAGCGATCATTACAGTTTTACAGGCTACATCGCATGTTCAAAAGTACGCCGCGACTGGAGTTTGATTTCCTGCGCTGATGGCGACACTGCGTAAAATGGGCTAAGCGCCAGGCTTTGCGCGCGCCACACAGCAATTGCATTCTGCATCGGCGATGAATCACGAATGGCTATGCATTCAGGGGAAACGAGCGGTAGCTCTATCCCAAGTGAGATTTTTATAATGACTGGAAATGTTAGTGCCAAATTACATTTAGATTCATCGTATCTCCATGACCGAATTATAAAAAATATTTCTGTTCAAAAAAAATTGATAAAAATTAATTCAATGTCATTTCAAAACAACAAATTAAATAAATTTAAAAAACTTAGTTTCCATATAAATTTTGACATGATAAATTAAAAACACTGAGTCAAATTGATAAGGTGAATAGCGATGTCGCAGTCCGTTACCCCCAGCAGTCCCCTGTTCCGCCATGAAGTCACTGCCGCACAAAGTCAGCAATGGATGGGGGCGATTCGGCTGGCACAACCTGTGTCTTCCTGGCTGATCGCCCTGGTCGCAGCTTGCCTCAGCATCGCTTTAATCGCCTACATCACCCTTGGCAGTATCACTAAAAAAGCCCGCGTCACGGGTCTGACTTTGCCCGTCTCTGGCAGCCTCAGTGTGATCGCGCCTGGCACTGGCGTCTTGCGGCAATTACTGGTCAAGGAAGGACAGCTGGTACAAGCCGGACAAGCCCTGTTTGAACTCAATACCGAACGCATGGGCGATCAGGGTGAAATCACTGCCTTAATCGCACAGCAGTTAGCGGCGCGCCAGCATAGTCTGGAAACCGAACAAAGACAGCGCAGTAGCCAGACCCGTGACAAAAAATCCGCATTGCAATCCCGCCTCAGCAATCTGCAGACAGAACAACAGCAATTGAATCAGGAAATCACACTGGCACAGCGCCGCCAGCAACTGGCGCAAGAAAGTCTGCGTAAATTTGAACAATTAGAAAAAAGCGGCTACGTCTCCACCGCCCAGACACAGCAAAAGCAGGAAGAATTACTCGACCTGTCGAGTCGCTTATCCACGCTGCAGCGCAATCAGCTCCAGCTCGCCGCCAATCAACTCGCCTTACGCGCTGAGCTCACCGACCTCGATAACCAGCTCGCCAATGACCAGGCCCAGCTGCAGCGCAGTCTGGCCAGCTTAAAACAAGAGAGCGCAGAAAACAGCAATCGTAAATCCACCCTGATCACCGCCCCGCAGGACGGCATCGTCAGTGTGCTCGGCTATGCTGCCGGACAAACCGTCACCGCCGGTCAAAATGTGCTGACCCTGTTACCGAAGCAAAGCGAACTCGAAGTCCAGCTCTACGCCCCCAGCCGCACCGCTGGTTTTGTGCGTGCCGGGCAAACCGTACTGATCCGCTACCAGGCCTTTCCTTACCAAAAATTCGGCTTACAACAAGGCACGGTCACCGACGTCAGCAGCACCCCAATCGCACCGAATGAATTACCCGCCCACCTCGCCAGCACCATACTCAGCAACGCCCAACAAAGCCTGCAAGGCTTTAACAGCAATGAAGCCCTGTACCGCATCAAAGTCAGACTCGCGCAACAGAACATAGAAGCCTATGGCCAAAGCCAGCCACTCAAACCCGGCATGACACTGGAAGCGGACATCTTGCAAGACAGCCGGAAAATCTGGGAATGGGTATTAGAGCCAGTGCTGGCGGTGACGAAACGCAGTTGAGGTGGTGTGAAGGCTGCAAGACGAAAAGCAGGATAGTGCAGGAAAGAACAGGCAGCGTAAAGAATTCGATCACCGGACAGAACGGCTAAGGCCACTCTGTCCGGGTCGAAAAAACCGTTCAAGGTGTCAGATACCGGGAACGGAGGCAGCAAAGCTAACCCGTATAGGATGGGTTAGTTCAACTTAACCATGTATAGGATTAACACAAAATGCGTTTAATTACAAATGATGAGTTAGAAGCGGTTTCAGGTGGTTTGATGTCTGTTAAAAGTCGTGGTGGCTTTAAAGGAACAAAGCCGTCAAAACCAGCGGGATCAAAGGAGCAGAGTCTTGGCTCAAAAGTAGTAGATGAATCTATATCAGAAGTCGTAAAAAAAGGCGTAGGTGACGCATATGACAAGGCGAAGGAGGCAGTGGATAGCGCCTATGAAAAGATCAAAGGATGGATGAGTTCTGATGATCCTACTGAAACCTTTGGCAATGATACCTATGCTGATATGGGATATGACGCATATGACTATGATGCTTTTTATGATCGAACAGAGATGGCATAAATGATTTAATTCACTGGCTGATTCTTTATATCAGCCAGTGAATTTGTTAGTGCATTGATTTTGAGGTCAGACATTTTATGAAACTTATGTTTGCTAATTTTTCCGATTGGCTTTTATCAGAAAAAAATGGGAGTTGGTGGCAGTACGCCCTGTTGCGTTCGACGATAGGTTTTTTACTGACAATTTGTGTGGCTTTTTTAATTGAGTTGTATGTTGAGGGGTTAGATTGCTTAGATAACATAGAATTTCTTACAATTAATTTTGATGAATTAATTAAAAATATGGAAAAAATAATTGTTATTGATGTACTTTTTATTCCCGCATATGAAACGCTTATTTTTATTGGTATCTGCCGGGTATTAAATTTTTTCATACAGGAAAAAGTGTTTACCTGTCTTGCTGCAGGATTAGTTGCAGGGTTGATTCATTTTTACGTTAAAGATTACTACGCTATGGTGACTTGCATTAGTTTTACGATTAGCGCTGGTGCATATTTTGTATGGCAGAAAAGAAAACAAGCATACTTAGTTTGTTTCACCATGCATGCGTTACATAATTTATTTGCTCTTTCGCTGGATGAATTTGTATTTATTTAAGCCTGAATTGTAATAAATTTCCTCAAGAAATTTACGTTTGAAGTTTGGGCAAATTTTCCACCGATCCAATGGTCATTACTGGCAAAATTTTTTAATATTTTGTATATGTGCAATGGCGCGACACTCAAATCAAAGCCACTGCAGCTATAAATAGAATAACTAGGTAATCCAATTTAATGAAACCCCTCCTCCAAACCGAATCCAGCGAATGCGGCCTAGCCTGTCTCGCCATGATCGCCTCGCACTACGGCTATCACACTGATCTGCCGGAGTTGCGGCGTAAGTTTGCGATCAGTCTGAAAGGTGCGACGCTCGCGCAGTTAATGCGGCATGCGTCGGCTTTGCATTTGTCGACCCGGCCTTTGCGCTTGGAACTGGATGAGTTATCTGAGTTGCAGTTGCCCTGCATTTTGCATTGGAATCTGAATCACTTCGTCGTCTTAAAAAAGGTGACTAAAAACTGGCAGGGTAAAGTCAGCCTGACGCTACTGGATCCGGCGGTCGGTGAGCGCCGCGTCTCGCTGGAAGAGGCCTCGGCGCATTTTACCGGCGTCGCTTTGGAGTTATTACCCAGCGCGGCCTTTGTCGCCAAAGATGAGCGCAAGCGCATTGCGATCCGTGACTTAACCGGACACATTCTGGGGCTGCGTCCTGCGATTGCCAAGGTAATGTTGCTTGCGCTGGCACTAGAGATTTTTGCGATTTGCTCGCCCTTGTTTAATCAGTTTGTGATCGATGAAGTGATCGTGAGCGGGGACAAGGAATTACTCACGGTGCTGGTGTTTGGTTTTGCCTTGCTGATGGTCACGCAGACCGCGATTAGCCTGGCGCGCAGCTGGTTTCTGATGCGCTGGAGTATGGACATCAGCTTTCAATGGAGTGCGCGCGTGTTTGCGCATCTGACCCATTTACCGGTTTCTTTTTTTGAAAAGCGCCATCTGGGCGATGTGGTGTCGCGCTTTGGCAGCATAGGTGCAATCCAGAGCACGCTGACCAGCCTGTTTGTAGAAAGCGCGCTCGATGGGCTGATGGCCTTGCTCGCGCTGGGCATGATGCTGGTCTACAGCCTCAAACTGTCGGCCCTGGTGTTGGTGACGGTCTTAATTTATGCGTTGTTACGCTGGGCTTTTTACCAGCCTTTCCGAGAAGCCTCGCAAGAACGTCTGATCCTGTCATCCAAAGAGAACAGCCACTTCCTGGAAACCCTGCGTGCGGTGACGCCTTTAAAATTATTTGGCCGTGAAGAAGAACGCCGTGCACGCTGGCTGAATCTCAAAATGGATGTACAGAACCGCGACATCAAGACCCAGAAAATGTCTATTCTGTTCAAGGTCGCCAACACCACGCTGTTCGGTATGCAGGGGCTGGCCTTGTTTTACATCGGTGCCGGACAAGTCATGCAGAATGCGCTCACGGTCGGTATGCTGATGGCTTTTTCCAGTTATGCCGGGACCTTCTCAGGCCGCTTCTTCAGCCTGATCGATTTGTTTGTGAACCTCAAAATGCTGAGCCTGCATAGCGAACGGCTGGCCGATATCGTGCTGGAAGAAGCCGAAACCGATCAGGCCTTAGAAACCGATCTGTCCCGTATCCAGCCCGCCATCACGCTCAACAACATCAAATTCCGTTATGCCGATGGCGAACCCTGGGTACTCAATGGCATCCACCTCAGCATCCCGGCTGGACAAAGTATCGCCTTAGTCGGCCCCAGTGGCTGCGGCAAAACCACGCTGTGCAAAATCATCCTGGGCCTGTTAAAACCAACCGAAGGTGAAATTCTGATCGATGGCATCCCGGTCAGACAACTGGGCCTGAAAGCCTACCGCCAGCTGGTCGGCACCGTGATGCAGGATGATGTCTTGCTGGCGGGCTCCATCATGGACAACATCAGCTTCTTTGATGCCCACACCGACCGTGACCGGGTTGAACGCTGCGCGCGTCAGGCTGCGATTCATGAAGACATCAGCGCCATGCCCATGGGCTACCAAACCCTGGTCGGCGACATGGGCAGCAGCCTGTCCGGCGGCCAGAAACAACGCGTGTTACTGGCACGCGCCTTATACAAACAACCGAAAATTCTGGCCCTGGACGAAGCCACCAGCCACCTCGATGTCGAGAATGAACACAAAGTCAACCAGGCACTGGCCAGCCTCAACTTAACCCGCATCATGGTCGCGCACCGACCCGAAACCATCAACGCCGCCCAACGCGTAGTGGCCTTGCGTGAGGGGCAGGTGGTGGAAGTCAGGGGTTGTGTGGAAGTCGCAGCAGATGCTGAGGCTGAGGTGGTGCGGGTGGCTTGAACGCACCACCCGCTGTCTGAGCCGGGTGGAGTTGATAGGCTGAATCCAGATCTGGCTCAGACCAAACGGAACTCAATGCACGTGATTGAAAATCTCGTGTAATTCTTCGAAATGGTCTTCCAGTTCGTCATGCGACAAACCGAGGAATTCGCAGGCCAGGCGGCCGCCCTTGTCCCATTCGGCCAGGTTTTCACGGCCATGGTATTTGTGGATACTGAATTCTGCGACCAGGCATAAGGCGATCAGGCTGCGCACGCTGTCGTCGGTGGCGGCATCGGTCAGTGCCTGATAATCATGGTGCAGCAGGATCGCTGACGATACCTGCTCAGGCAAACCCCAGGTTCTGGCCATCAGTGCACCGATAGAGGTGTGGCTGGTACTGTGCTTTTCCTGCTCAACTTCGGTGAACTTCACATCGGCCGCTTCATTCGCGATGTCCAGTGTGTTCTGATAGTCAGGAAAACGTTCCAGCAGCAGCGGAATACCGATGTCGCAAAATAAACCAAAGGTATGCGCCAGATCGGGCTGGCTGACCCGCATACGGCTGGCCAGATGCGCCATTGCCTGTGCGCGTTTGGATGAAAAATCCCAGAACTTGGTGAGATTCACATTCTCTACCTGTACGCTTTGTCGCGCGATGATCCCGGTCATCAACAAACCACACTGACGCAAACCGAGTAACTGTACCGCATGCTCGACCGAGGTCGCCTTCAGGCGCAGGCCAAAAAAAGAAGAATTGGTCAGTTTCAGCAGTGAAGCTGACAAGGCCACATCATTCGCGATAGTCGCCGCTAAGCGGCGCGTGCTGGGCTCAGTATTGGCTAATTCATGCTGAACATCTGCCAGCATACTGGGCCGGGGCGGTATCCGTATGGTTTTGACCAGCGCGTCTACCGACTGCTCGTTCGCTACGGATAATTGTGTTGTTGAAGTCATGGTCGGGCGAGATGGGATCAAACCGGGCGTCGCTGTCCCGTCTTTGGGCGGTCAGGCGCAAGCTAAAACGCATTCTAAACCAAACATTACTATCGGGAAATGGAAATAACAGAAAAACCCTGCTGGCAGCCAGACTTAAGCAGAAACAGGCAGCAAGTGCCAGTTTGCCCGCTGTCTGCCTGCTTTCCGCGCATTCTGTGCACTATCCGTGAGCGACCGGCAGCAGGAAGATAAGACAAAGGGACACCACCCAAAGCGGGCGGTGCAGGTACTGACAAATTTATTTAAGATTTATTTAAGCGGAATCACGATATTGCGCTCAACCGGCACCGCCGTCACACTGTTTTTGGGTGAACCGTCGATCAGTTTGTCGGAATAAGTCAGGTAGACCAGCGCATTACGCTTTTGGTCGACCATACGCACGATTCTTAACTTTTTAAACAGAATAGACAGGCTTTGATTGAAGACTTCGTCCTGTTGCTTGAGCGGACCGGGGAAGCTGATAGGACCAACCTGACGGCAGGCAATCGAGGCTTCAGCCTTATCTTCCGCGAATCCCAGGCCACCTGAAATGCCACCGGTCTTGGCACGCGACACATAGCAAGTCACGCCATTCACCTTAGGATCATCATAGGCTTCTACCACCACCTTGTGATCAGGGCCGATCAGCTTAAAGGCAGTATCAACGCTACCCACGGTTTCTGCGTGTGCCAGCATGGTCTGACCAGCGAGTGCTGCCATGACTATCCATTGAGCTTTCATATTTATCGTCCTGATGAGATTAAGGCTGGGTAACAAGAAAAATTCGAATAAAAATTCGAAAAATTTAAAAAAAGGGAGGAAAGCCTGCTTTCCTCCCTCTCATATTGCGTAGTCGCTTATTTATTCAAGCGGGAATGCTGGCGACTGTATAAAAAATAAATACTCAGCGCAACCAGCATCCAGATAAAGAACACTTTAAAGGTGGCCGGTGACAAGTCCTTGAGAATGTACAGGCAGGCGAAAATACTCATACCCGGTATCAGATAAGGACCAAATGGCACGCGGAAACCGGCATTGTCCTGCCCTATCTTTTTGGCGCGTATCACAGGAATCGCGGCCGACACCACGATAAAGGCGACCAGGGTCCCCATACTCACCATATCCCACAGGAAGGTCGCATCGACTAAACCAGCCACGATACCGACCACCAGACAGACCAGCACCGTGTTGACGACCGGTGCACGGGTGACCGGATTCACCACCTGAAACGAGGCTGGAATCAGACCATCTTTAGAGATCGCAAACAAAATACGGCTTTGGCCATAGATAGTCACCAGCGTCACGCTGAACACAGAAATCACCGCACCGGCCGATAAAATCAAGGCAGGCCAGCTCTTGCCAGTCACATTTTGCAGGATCACAGCCAGACCCGCTTCCTGCCCTTCAAACATATGTGCAGGTTGCGCACCGACGGCAGCCACTGCCACCAGCATGTAAAACACGGTCACCACCAGCAGCGCCAGCATGATACCCAGCGGGACATTGCGCTTAGGATCTTTAACTTCTGCACCGGCGGTGGCCACGGTATCGAGACCAATAAACGAGAAAAACACGGTACCGGCCGCCGCAGTCACGCCAGCCATACCGGCCAGACCTTTGCTGTTATCGGTATTAAAAAACGGCGTGAAATGCTCAGCCTGAAAACCGGAAAATGCGATCACGGAAAAAAACACCAGGATCACCAGTTTAATCATGACCATCACTGCGTTGACAGTTGCAGACTCTTTGGCGCCACGCAATAACAGGAAACAGCATATCGCCACTAAAATCACAGGTGGCAGGTTGAACTGGCCCATGTGGATTTCTGCTCCCTGCGGACCAGCCACGATCATGGGCGAACGCAAGGCCGCCGGAATATGCCAGCCCATTGCATTTTCCAGGAAATTATTCAGATAAGCCGACCAGCCTATCGCGGTCGCGCTGGCCGCCAGACCGTATTCCAGCAACAAACAAGCCGCCACCACGAAGGCGGCAAATTCACCGACCGTGGCATAAGCAAACGAATACGAAGAACCGGAAGCCGGAATCCTGGCCGACAATTCGGAATAGCATAAAGCGGTCAGCCCTGCCGTCAGCGCCGCGATCAGGAAAGACAGGATCACCGACGGCCCGGCCTTAGGTACAGCTTCCACCATGGTGAAGAAAATCCCGGTACCGATGGTCGCACCCACGCCTATCATGGTGAGTGCAAACAAACCCAGCGAGCGATGTAAAGTATGTTGCGACTGGCCTTCCACAATAATTTCTGGCGCGTCCACCGGACGGGTGCGCATTAACTGCTGAAAAAAGTTTCTCAAAATAATTCCTTGTGCAGAAAGCCTAACGAGTGCAGCCAGCCTGCGTTCAAGGACGGGATGGCGCACCGGAATATGTCATGCGTATGACGGTAAAAGCGCAATCATAGCCGCAAATCTCCCGGCGATGATGTGTCGGGTAGCCGATATCGCCATACAAAATGCGTTTTTTACGACAAAACCTGTCAGCCTGTCTGACGACGTGCTGCGGCAGAGCAAAGTTTTGTATCAATAGGACTTACGCAAAATTGCCCCGGCAAGGCTAAAAAACTCTTTGGTGCTTTGGGAAACATCGCTGGTAAGCGATGTCCGTTTCGCCAGCAGGCAACATGTTGCCTGAAACCCTGGCTACACCTTGGCGACGCAGGCAGTACGGATAGTACAAGGTGTGCAAGCTGGAACCATAACGCCGCTGGGGCGGTTTTGCGTAAATCCGAATCAATTCTCAATGCGGCTGCAGCCAGCACCTGCGCATCAGTGTTAGAATCCGCACTCTATGAGCCGCCTGTCCATGTCACCCCGCCTGTTTCACCGTCTGGTGCGTGCAGTACTGATGTTTTATGTACTGACGCTGGGTGTCGCCATGGCTGCGACTTTAGCCAAAACCGAGACCGGTTCCCTGATCTGTACCAGCACAGGCTACAAAATGATCAGTGTGAAAGGCGAACCGGATAGTGGGCGTAGTAATTCCCATATTCTTGATTGTCCCTTATGCGTCGCCAGCGGCTTACCGCCGACGGTGCTCGATACCTCAGACTGGCAGGCACCGCATGCCTTGTCGTATGCCACACAGTCCATCCCAGCCGCCAGACTGGCAGCTATCGTTTCTGCCCCGCTGCCCGCGCGTGGGCCACCCTCTGACCTCTGAACATAAGTGTTAATCCGGTATGCCTGGCTGCGCTGTGACTATGTGCGCGCCAGTCTGGCTGATTGATTTGCTCAGCGCTCATTGCTGAGCGACAGCCGCAAGCATACCGTCCAAGTACCTTGGTACTGCTTTTGTTTACTTGTCTGAATCATGCAAAATTCTTTTTTCCGTGTGCGCCTGAACGCACGCCGCGCGACCCTGGTCGCTGCCATCGCTGCCGCCTTTCCGGCCTTGCCAACTTATGCGCTGACTTTATCCGCTGAAGCGGATGCCCAGCCCTCTCAGGTCGTGGTGCAAGGTGACAAACCCTCGTCCTTGCCGACCGAAATTCCGACCACCATCGAAGGCATACAAGCCAAAGACATAGAGCGCAATATCAATGCCATTGATGCTGAGGATGCGCTGAAATATCTGCCTAGCCTGTTAGTACGCAAACGCTATGTCGGTGACTATAACCATGCGGTATTGGCGACCCGTGCCTCCGGCACCGGTAACAGTGCGCGCTCTATGGTGTATGCCGATGGCATCCTGCTGTCCAATTTACTCGGCAACGGTGCGACCTTCACACCACGCTGGGGCCTGGTAACGCCGGAAGAAATCGAGCGGGTCGATGTGCTGTACGGCCCATTCTCTGCAGCGTATCCGGGTAATTCTGTGGGTGCCGTGGTGGATTACCGTACCCGTATGCCTAAGGCCTTCGAGGCGCATGCCAAAGTTTTGGGCTTCAGCGAAAATTTCCAATTGTATGGCACTGACAAGACCTATAGCGGCAAACAACTGAGCGCCAGTCTGGGCAACCGTCAGGGTGATTTTTCCTGGTGGCTGAATCTGAATCAGCTCGATAGCGATGGTCACCCAATTGCCTTCACCAATAAGCTGATGTCGGCTGGCGTCACCAGCTCTGCCGGTAAAGTGGTCACAGGCGCGGTCGCCGGTAAAAATCCACAAAATCAGGACTGGTGGATACTCGGCGCGACCGGGCAGTACCACACCATACAGGACCACGCCAAAGTGAAGCTGGCCTATGACTTCAGCCCGACTCTGCATGCAGCTTACACTTTTGGCTACTGGCGCAATAAGATGGACAGCGGCGTAGAAAGCTATTTGCGCGATGCCAGCGGCAATCCTGTGGTTAGCGGCGACGTGAATATCAACGGCAAAAAATACACGCTGAGTGCGACCGATATATCCAATAGCCAAAACCGGCTCGAACATCTGAGCCATGGTCTGAATCTGAAAAGCAGCAGCAAAGGCGTGTTTGACTGGGAAGTGGCGGCCAGCCTGTATGACTACAACAAAGATATCGCGCGCTCACCACTGGTCGCAATCCCGGTTGCCGACAGCGGCGGCGCGGGCCGCATCACGGATCAGTCCGGCACCGGCTGGAATACCCTGGCACTGAAAGGTATTTGGCGTCCGGATACCCGGCATACGGTGGAATTCGGCTATCAACGCGAAGCCTATCACCTGAAAACTCTGGTGTCGGATACCGGTAACTGGATCGCTGGCAACGCCGAAAAACAATTCTCAGCCTTCCGTGGCGACACCAGCCTGCAAAGCCTGTATGCGCAAGATGCCTGGCGCATCAGTCCGCACTGGAAAACCATACTCGGTGCACGCTTTGAACAATGGAAGGCAGATCATGGTGCGCTGGCCAATGCCAGCACCACGCTGAATTTTTCCTCCCGCTCGGAAAACTTTGTTTCTCCTAAAGCTGCTATCGCCTACGCCAGCGGTGGCGACTGGACCTATAAGGCATCGCTGGGCCGTGCAGTACGTATGCCTACCGTGTCTGAGCTATATCAGGGAACGATTTCGAATACCACCATCGTCAACAACGATCCGAACCTGAAACCGGAAAAATCCTGGACCACAGAATGGAGTGCAGAACGCAGCCTGCATGATGGCCGTGGCTTATTGCGCACTACCCTGTTCCACGAACGTACCAGCGATGCGCTGTATTCCCAGACCAATACCCTGGTCACGCCGAACGTCACCAACATCCAAAACGTGGACGACATCCGCACCACCGGACTGGAAATCGCGTTCGCTGACAATGATGTGCTGCTGCCAGGTCTGGATATCTCAGCCAGCCTGACCTATGCCGACTCTGTAATCGTACGCAATGACAAATTCCCAGCCAGTGTGAATAAGCGCCAGCCACGCATACCGGACTGGCGCGCCAATCTCTTGCTCAGTTATCGCGTCACAGACAAATTCAGCAGCTCACTTGGTATCCGCTACAGCGGCAAACAATACAGTGCTCTCGATAACAGCGATGTGAATGCGTTTACCTATTTCGGATTCTCCGACTTTCTGGTGGCCGACCTGCGCTTACGCTATCAGGTCGCACGCCAGTGGAGTGCAGCGATAGGGATAGACAATCTGAACAATAAAAAATACTGGGCCTTCCATCCCTACACGCAACGCAGCGTCGTTGCGGAGCTGAAGTTCGACTTCTGACGTGTAGCAACCTGACTACCGGGTGTCGTCAGGTTTTTGGAAACCCTAGGGCCTGTTAACAATTGAATTGCGAGATGCGTAATTTAAATCTTAACAGGCCTAGATATGCGGCTTTCCAGCCTGTTTACGGCTGGAAGGCGCATGTCTGTTCAGACTATAAAATCAACATGAAAAAAATTACTTTCAACAAACTCTCCATCATGTACGCACTCTGCGGAGTCAGCGGACTCATCAGCAGCAGCGCGCTGGCGCAAGGCGTCGCCACCGAACAAATGCAAAGCGTCACCATAGGCGCAGTGCGTGCGCCGCTGGCGGCCCATTTACCGAATACCCTGGCAACGCTGAGCGATGAAGAACTGCGCGCTCAGCAAAACATTTTTAATCCGGAAGATGCGCTGCGCACCATGCCAAATACCGGCATCCGCAAACGTTATAGCGGGGATCGCAATGCGCTGATCAGCGGGCGCAGCTTCGGCAGTACCCAGGCGGCACGCGCACTGGTGCTGATGGATGGCTATCTGCTGTCGAATTTTCTGGGGCGTTTCGATGCACCACGCTGGAATATGCTGGCCCCTGAAGACCTTGAGCGCGTCGATATGCTGTATGGTCCCTACTCCGCTATTTTCCCGGGTAACGCTATCGGCAGCACCGTCATCATGACGACGCGCAAACCCAGTAAGCTGGAAGCCTCGGCGCGTATCGCAGTGCAATCAGAAGACTACCGTGATTACGGACACAGCGAAACCTTCACCAATACCCAGACCACGTTCCGGCTGGGTGACAAACTGGCATCCGGACTATGGTATCGCTTACTGGTGAACCGCCAGGACTCGACCGGTCACCCTATGCAGTATTACGCGCTCAATGCAGCCGCCGATGGCAGCTTCAGCAAACCGGCTGGCGTCAAGCCGGTGACAGCGGTCAGCGGTATTCAATATGATCTGGCACCAACCGGACAGCGTCGTGCCGTGTTCGGTGCGAATAGCGGCGCGATCGATCATACTGTGCAAACCACGGCCAAACTGAGCTGGGGCGCGGATCTCAGCCCGGCACTGACGTTCGATGGCATGCTGGCCTGGTGGTATAACGACAGTGCGAGCCGGAACCGCAGCTTTTTGAAAGATGCGCAAGGCAACAGCGTCTGGTCGGGCCGGGTCAGCCAGGATGGCAATATGTTTGATGTGCCGGCCAATGCGTTCGCGCCCTCTAACCGGCAGGAAAATAATCTGCAGGCAGGACTGACGCTGAAAACGCGTTACCGTGAAGGCTGGAATCAATCACTGGTCGCCAGCCAATACCAATTGCTCAAAGATGTACAACGCACCGCCGCACAGGCAGATCCGCTGGCCGCCAATGGCGGCAGCGGCAGCGCAACCGTGCGTGACGGCACCCGCTTCCGCACCATGGAATATCAGGCGACCTATACCCCGGTCGCGAATGACTGGGGGCGTGGTCAGCATGCCTTGAGCCTGGGACTGCATGCCAACGACTATCATCTGCAACAGAATACCCAGAATCTGAGCGACTGGCGTATTGGCCAGAGTCAGCCTGTGCAGTCGGTCGGTGGCGACACCCGTTTGCTTGCGCTGTATCTGCAGGATGCCTGGCGTTTCGCGCCGGACTGGAAAGTGACCGCCGGCCTGCGCTACGAAGACTGGCAAGCCAGCCACGGCAGCCAGGAAATCAAACCGCTGCCTGCGGTCAGCTATGCCGACCGCCATCTGCAGGCATGGTCGCCGAAATTCTCACTGAGCTGGGACGCGACTGATGATTTGAGCCTGCGTGCATCGCTGGGACGCGGCACCCGCTTTGCCACCGTGGCCGAACTGTTTCAAGGCTCGCAATCCGGCAATACGCTGGTGGTGAATGATCCCTACTTACGTCCGGAACGTTCGGATGCGGCTGAACTGGTGCTGGAAAAACGTCTGCATCAGGCCAACCTGCGCCTGTCGCTGTATCAGGATAAGGTGCGCGATAGCATCTGGAGTCAGACCAATGTGCTGGTATTCCCGAATATCACCAACGTACAAAATGTCGGTCTGGTACGCACCCGTGGCATCGAGCTGGCTGGCGATGTACACGACTGGCTGATCCCGCATCTGGACCTGAATGCTAACCTGGCCTGGAATCAGTCACGCATACTGGAGAACGAACGCTTTCCTGCTTCGGTAGGAAAAAACTGGGTACGGATACCGGACTGGCGCGCCAATATCACACTGGCCTATCAATGGAATGCGCAATGGAATCTGGCCGGCAGCTATCGCTATTCAGGACGTCAATACAATGAACTGACCAATAGCGACATCATTCCGGATACCTATGGTGGTTCGTCGCGCATACGCCAGCTGGATCTGCGCTTGCGCTTCCGTCCGGCCAAAGGTGTGGAGCTGGCTGCCGGTATTGATAATGTGGGCAATCAGCTCGCCTATCAGTATCACCCGCTGCCAGGCCGCAGCCTGTTTGCTGAAATGCGCTACAACTACTGATGTGACCAATCCAGCGGCCAGCGCTATTTAGGCCGCTGTGGACTATTTTCCGGAGACCCTGATGACTACGCACTCCCCTGACCGCCATTCCACCAGTGCGGTATTACACCGGCTGTTCTGGCGTCTGCATTTCTGGTCAGGCTTACTGACTGCGCCTATCGTGCTGCTGGCAGCACTGACCGGAATACTGTATATCTTCACGCCGCAAATCGAGGCGCTGCGCCATGCTGAGCTGGATCGCGTGACTCAAATACCAGCGGCACTACCACCACTGCCGCTCGATCAGCAGCTTGCGGCAGCGCGTGCCGCCGTGCCCGGCTTACCAGTCAAGGCCATCGTACCGGCCTATACGCCAGGTGAAACCAGTCTGGTTTTATTCGGTGAACAAAAAATGCGCGGCATGCCAAAAGCGGCCGCTGCAAACCCCGCAACGGCACCCCATCCGGTGCATCAGCATGCTGATCAACATGCCAGCCATCTGGGTGGCGCGCCAGGCGCTGCATCTGCCATCAGCAGCACTGAGCATCACAGCGCAGCGAAGGAAATCACCAGCTATGTCGATCCCGGCACAGCGACCGTACAAGGCAATTTACCGGATGCAGAACGCTTTAAGAACTGGTCGCGCAAGCTGCATTCCAGTCTGCTGCAAGGTGATGGCTGGCGCTGGCTGATCGAGCTCGGTGCCAGCTGGATGCTGGTCATGATGCTGACCGGTTTCTATCTGTGGTGGCCGCGTGGCCGCGCTGGCTGGCGCAAGGCTTTACTGCCAGCGGCCAGTAATAAAGCAGGCCATAGCCGCGCCAGCTGGCGCTACTGGCATAGCATCAGCAGCGTGCTGCTGGCGCTGTTCACACTGACGATATTGCTGACCGGACTGACCTGGTCGAAATATACCGGTGAAAATTTCCGCGCTCTGCAAAACGCGACCGGGCAAGCCACGCCTAAGCCGCCGCGTGATCTGGCCTCGGTAGTCAATGAGGGACAAGCGCCTCTCAGCGCAGAACAGATCTACACTCTGGCCAAAGCACAGGCACCTGCTATCCGTCTGCGCATGACGCCGCCGAACCATGCGAGCGGTGTATGGCGTATAGAAAATGAGGATCGCAGCCAGCCTGAGAAGCGCTTTCAGCTAGTGCTGGATGCCTACAGCGGCCAGCGTCTGTACTATGCGGGCTGGGATCAGTTACCCTTGCTGTCCAAGGCGACCGCAGTTGGCATTCCATTTCATCGTGGTGAGTTCGGCTGGTGGAATCAGGCGCTGTTACTGGCGATAGGCTGCAGCGCGATTTTTTCCGTTTTGTCCGGCTATGTGATGTGGTGGCAGCGCCGCCGTCCTGCCAGCGTCTCTGCACCCGCGCTGCACGGCAGCCATGTACGCGCGCTGCCGTGGTGGCTGGTAGTGGTTGCAGCGGTACTGGCGTACTGCATGCCGGTATTCGGCATCAGCCTGCTGCTGATGTTGCTGATCGAGGCCAGCGTCTTATTGCTCAAACCTAAGGTCTAAGACCTAAGTACTGAGCGCTGAGAACTGAAGCCTGAGGCCAGATCCGCGTCTGGCCTCAGGATCAATGAAGCAGTATTTCACTGACGCGGGATCTTTCCAAACGCCTCACCGCGCTTCCAGACCGGCATGGCCGGTGCATTGCCGACTTCCTGTCCCAGCCTGAGTGTGAACAAGGCTTGCTGCAGCATGCCGCTCAGGTCCCAGTCGGGATGATAGACATCACGTACGGTGTGATAATCCTGTTTGAAATCGCGCATTTTTTTCAGATAGCTGTCGGGCGGCGTTTTATCAAAGTCAAAATGCCCATCGCCCGAAAATACCGCAGAGCCGACATTGAAAGCCGGGATACCGGCGCGTGCAAAATTAAAGTGATCAGCACGGAAGTACGCACCACCCAGATCCGGCACGGTCGGTGCGATACGCAGCTTCATCGCCTTCGCCACTTTGACTGCGCTGTGATACAGGCTACTGCGCTCACTGCCCGCCACGCCTATGTCCTTAGTCGCTGCCACAAAATTCATACTATCCAGATTCAGATCGGCAGCCGTTTTTGCCAGCGGCCACGGTGCCTGCTGCACATAGGCTGCGCTGCCCAACAAATACTGTTCTTCGGCGGCTGGCCACAGAAAAATCTGAGTACGCCGGGTTGGCTGGCGCACAGCGAGCCTTGCCATTTCGAGTAAGGCGGCGCTGCCGGATGCATTATCGACTGCGCCATTCCAGATCTGGGTCTTGCCATTGGCATCGGTTTCCATGCCCAGATGATCCCAATGGGCCGAGTAAATCACAGCCTCTGATTTCAACACAGGATCAGTGCCCGGCACCATGCCCAACACATTGTACTGCCTTACCTGGCGCACCTGATTGTGCACCTCCACCTGTGCCGTTGCATTCAGCGCCACCGGCTGAAAATCACGACGCTCGGCTTGTTGGCGCAGTTGATCAAGGTCCTGACCAGCTGCGGCAAACAATTGGCGCGCCACCTCTTCCTGTATCCAGCCTTCCAGCGGATTGCCCATGCCAGGAGAGCTGAAGCGTTCGTGGCTGAAACTGGTTTGCGGTACATTCCAGCCATAGGCCGCCGAGGCATTGGTGTGGATCAGTAACACCCCGGCCGCACCCTGACGTGCGGCTTCTTCGAACTTATACGTCCAGCGGCCATAATAGGTCAGCGCCGCTCCGCCAAAGCGCTGTGGCTCTGCTGCGTTAGGCTGCGGATCATTGACCATCATCACCAGCAATTTGCCTTTGACATCGGTCTGTTTAAAGTCGTCCCAATTTTCTTCGGGAGCGCGGATGCCATAGCCGACGAACAGTAAAGGCGCAGAGAAGCTGACTTGCTGGCGGCCACCGGAAGAGCCAAACACGACATCTCTACCCAACACCGGTGTCCACTGTTGGCCACCGGCAGAAAAGCGTATCTGGCTGTTCGCCAGGGTCTGACTGCCTATGATATCGACCGCCTGGCGATAGCCCTGCACTTTGTCACCCGGCAGCACCTGCAAGCCAATCAGCGCAGCCTGAGTTTCCAGATAGCGCACGGCCAGATCACCACCGCGCTGGCCGGTCCCCCGGCCTTCCAGTAAATCATCGGCCAGAAAAGAAAGGTGAGCGCGTAAATGGGTTTCGCTCAAAGGCGCGCCAAGCTTGGTGTTCGTGTTGGTGGCAGTGCTGGCGGACGCGGCAACCGCCAGTTGGCTGGCACTGCCCAACAGGCAGCCGGAGGCCAGCAGCAGCGCCAGCGAGCGGGTCGTCAATTTTTTTGAAGTCATAGAGATCATGAATAAGCCCGGCGATTCAGGCCGGGCGAAATGAGTAAGGAGTGTGACCGTGCGCTGCGAATAAGTCAGGGTACGATGGTCGTAAACAAATACACGGCGAAAATCACCAGATGGATAGTGCCTTGCATGATGGTGGTGCGACCAGTACCCAGCGAGATGGTGGTCACGATCAGCGACAACAGCAAGAGCACGGTGGATTTCGTATCGATGCCCAGTGACAGCTGCCAGCCAGTCAGGATAGAAATCACCGCCACCACCGGTATCGTCAAACCGATACTCGCCAGTGCAGAACCCAGCGCCAGATTGATACTGGTTTGCAGACGGTTGGCACGCGCGGCGCTGAGTGCGGCCAGCCCTTCCGGCAACAGCACGATGATGGCGATGATAATACCGACCAGCGCCTTAGGCGCACCGGCTGCGGCAACAGCGGATTCCAGTGCCGGTGCCAGTGCTTTCGCCAGCAGCACCACTGCCACCAGACAAACTAACAGCAGTCCCAGACTGGTCCAGGCCATGCGCGCCGACGGTAGCGGCGCATGCACGTCTTCATCGGCAGCATGGCTTTCAGGTAAAAAATAATCGCGGTGTCTGACGGTCTGCACCAGCACGAAAGTCCCGTACAACACGACTGAGACGATAGCGATAAAGCCCAGCTGGCTGGCACTGTAAAACGGCCCTGCCACGGACGAGGTAAAGTTAGGCAGTACCAGCGTCAGCACCGATAAAGCAGCCAGCGTGGCGAGTGAGGTGCTGGCGCCTTGCAGGCCAAAGCTTTGCTCGCGATGGCGAATGCCGCCAACCAGCAGACACAGTCCTATGATGCCGGTCAGGATGACCATGATCGCCGCGAATACGGTATCCCTGGCCAGCCCGGCCGTAGTTTCACCGCCCGCTAACATCAGTGACACAATTAAAGCGACTTCAATCAGCGTAACGGCGATCGCCAATAATAGCGTACCGAAGGGTTCGCCGATTTTATGCGCCACCACTTCGGCATGAAACACAGCGGTCAGCACACCACCAAATAAAGCGGCGGTCAGCAGTATTCCATACCAGCTGGCGCTGCATAACAGGCTGCCGCCCAGGATCAGGCAGGCAGCCAGCGGTGTGAGCACCGACCAGCGCGGAAGTTTGTCAGAAATTTTCATAAAGATAGGATGAGTAAAAATCAGTAAGGGAAATCAATGCGTATCAGGATGAAATAGGGACAGGGGATTTCATCATGAGTTCCTGTGCTTCGTGTGCGAGCAAAGAATAACAGCGCAGATCCTGATATTTGCCGTTTTTATATTCACATTCACGCAGTATGCCCTCCAGCTGAAAGCCGTGACGCTCGACCAGGCGCCAGCTGGCGGCATTGTCCGGCTCCACCAGCGCCTGTATGCGGTGCAGACCCAGATCACGGAAGCAGCATGTCAGGATAGCCGGTAACACTTCGGCCATCACACCGCGGCGCCAGAACGCAGGTGTTAACCAGAAACCGATTTCCGCGCAATGATCTTCCTGCTCCCATTCATGCAAACCGCAGGTTCCTATTAATTGCTCCGGGTGTTCACGTTCAGCGATGCCCCACCAGATACCGATGCGGGTTTTCCAGACCAGCTCATACCAGTCCATCTGCGCCTGAGTCGATTCCAGCGTGTCGTAACTGATGCCGTAATAGGCAGTCACTGCTTCGTCAGATAAACCGGCAAAAATCGCGGGCTGATCAGCAGGCACGATCTGCCTCAATATAAATCGTCCGGTCTGGAGTTGTGGGAAGCTGGCAGCTTGGTTCATGGTTCTATCCATCTTCAATTCATTAGTGTTCATTTTTTTATCACAGCACAGCTGCTGCTTGCACTGCCCTGATGGGCGGCACCGCTGATGCTCAGTCCAGTCAGCATCCAATCAGCATCCAGTCACAGCGGGCTTTTTTCTGAGTTCTATTTTAATATTAAGTGAGAATAATTCCCTGCTTTTAGCTACCCTATGCTGAGCCGTAAACGTATAATCGGCGGAAGTTTTTTTTAGGAGTTGTTATGAGTCTGGCCATGATCGCATTTTTTAAGGCAATGATACTGGTGCCTATCACCTTATTACCTCTCGTGAATCCGATTGCGATTGCGCCGATTTACCTGTCTATGACGGGTCCGCAAGAGCCCGAAGTCGCGAAACGCATGGCGAAACGAATCGCGATTAACTGCTTCTTCATGTTGATGGTCACGATTTTTGTCGGCTCTTATGTACTGAATTTTTTCGGCATTTCCTTACCTATCGTCCGTATCGCCGGTGGTATCGTGGTCGGCATGGCAGGCTGGAAGCTGCTGAATGACCAGAGTCAGGATAAATTACTGAACTCGGTCGCGGCTTCGCATACCGGCGCCTGGAGCAAAGAAGAATTGCGCCGCCGCAGTTTTTATCCTTTCAGCTTCCCGCTGACCGTCGGCCCCGGCACTATCGCAGCTTCGATTACCATCGGTACCCAAATGCCACGCAAGCCTATCGACTGGCTGGTGACCAGCGTCGCATCGGCGCTGGGTGTGCTGCTGACCACACTGGTGGTGTATCTGTGCTACCGCTTTGCACGTAATATGGGCCAGTTCCTCGGCGACGTCGGCGGCACTGTATTGATGCGTCTGTCTGCGTTTATCCTGGTTTGTATCGGCATAGAAATCGGCTGGGCCGGCGTATCTGAATTACTCAGCGACCTGGCGCGCTGATTCTGTATCCGCATGGCAGGCACAAGCCTCGCCATGCGCAGCGGCGACCAGCTCATGCAGGATGCCGCATTCCTTCCCCTGATGTCTCTCATCGCAACTGGCTCTTAAGCTGCACAGTTGCTTCTCCAGCGCGTGCATACTCGCCAGCCTGGCCCTGACCCGCGCAATCTGTTGTTCAATGAGCGAGTTGATATCGCCACAATCCTCAGCCGGACTCACCATAAATGCCACCAGGCGCCGTACCTCGGCTAAAGGGATATCGAGTGCGCGACAATGCCGGATAAACGATAGACGCTCCAGATGCAGTGCGCTATAGCGGCGATACCCATTCGCTTCGCGCTCAGGCTCAGGCAGCAAGCCCTGTTTTTCATAATAGCGAATCGTCTCCAGATCGACCCCGGTTGCAGCTGCCAGCTCACTGATACGCATACTTTACTCCGTTTGTTAATGCCGCAAAAAAAAGCTTGACCCTGTAGCGACTCCAGAGTCTACACTGATTTCATTCTATCGTTACAGGCACGCTCACATGACGCACACACCTCACGAACAACCCCACGCCGCCGGTTCCACATGTACGCATCAGCATGAGCATGAGCACAAACATGAACATGCATCACATCAGCACGGCTCACATGCGCACCAGCATGATCATGAACACGCGGAGCAGGACGATGCCTGCTGTGCACCGGCTACGCTCGCTGTGAGCCGTGAACAGCCACCCGCCAATGCGGTGAGCAGCCGCTTTCATATCGCGGCGATGGATTGTCCGACCGAAGAAGCCCTGATACGCAAACAACTGTCCAGCGATAGCAATATCCTGGGGCTGGACTTTGATTTGCTCAACCGTATTCTGACTGTGCATCAGCGTACACCAGACACCGATCATGTCAGCGCAGCTTTAGTCGCGCTGGGCATGCAGCCGCAATTGCTGGAAGCAGGGGTAGAGCCGACACCGGTTTCTGCCATTGACAGCAAACTGCGCTGGCGGGTTGCCATCGGTGGCTTGCTGGCCTTTGGCTCAGAAGCCATCGCCTGGTGGCAGCAAGCTGATCAAACGCTGGCGGTCGCTGCGATGGCATTGGGCTCCATCCTGATTTGCGGTCTGCCGACACTGAAAAAAGGCTGGATTGCGCTGCGCCATTTCACACTGAACATCCATTTACTGATGACGGCAGCCGTGATCGGTGCGTTCGCCATCGGCCAGTGGCCTGAAGCGGCAATGGTGATCTGCCTGTTTGCAGTCGCCGAGATGATAGAAGCGGCCAGTCTGGAACGCGCACGTGACGCCATCAGTGGCTTGCTGGCGCAGGCACCGGAAACCGCGCTGGTGCAACAGCCGGATGCGAGCTGGCTCAGCACACCGACGGCAGAAATCGCTGTCGGCGCGCTGTTATTGTGCCGCCCCGGTGACCGCATCGCGCTCGATGGCGTGGTCGAACAGGGGCAGTCTTCGGTCAATCAGGCCGCCATTACCGGTGAGAGTATGCCGGTCACGAAGCAGCCTGGAGATACCGTCTTTGCCGGCACCATCAACCAGAGTGCGGCGCTGCAGTTACGCGTCACGGCTAACGCTGGCAGCTCTATGCTGGCACGCATCGCACAATCGGTACAGGCGGCGCAAAGCCAGCGCGCCCCCACCCAGGGCTTCGTTGACCGCTTCGCTGCCATCTATACACCGGTAGTATTTATCGCAGCGATTTTGCTGGCTGTGCTGCCGCCCTTATTGTTACAACATGGCTGGCATGACAGCCTGTACCGTGCACTGGTTTTGCTGGTGATCGCCTGCCCTTGTGCACTGGTGATTTCAACGCCGGTCACCGTCGTTAGCGGGCTGGCAGCCGCTGCGCGCCGTGGCATCGTGATTAAAGGCGGCGTCTTTCTGGAACAAGGGCGGCAGTTGCGCCATCTGGCACTCGATAAAACCGGGACCCTGACTGAGGGTAAACCGCAACTGCAGCAAATACGCAGCAGTGGCATCAGTGAATCCGCCGCGCTGCAGATCGCAGCCAGCCTGGATGCACACTCCAGCCATCCTTTAGCCCAGGCCCTGCTGCAAGCCTGTGAACTGCCGGTGCTGGCAGCGGAACAGGTCAGTCTGCTGGAAATGGGACGTGCACGCGGTATGCAAGGCAGCGTTGATGGACGCAGCTATCAGCTCGGCAATCAAGCCTTGCTGCAGGAATTAAACATAGCGCCATCGCCGCTCACAGCACAAATCAGTACGCTGGAGCAGCAAGGTAATACCGTAATACTGCTGTGTCGTGAAGGACAATTATTAGCGCTGTTTGCCGTTGCGGATCAGTTACGCGCCACCAGTCAGGCGGCAATACAGCAATTGCAGCAATTGGGGGTGCAGGTGCTGATGCTGACCGGTGACAATGCCCATACGGCGAATGCGATCGCCGCACAGGCTGGCATACAACAGGTACGCGCCGAATTACTGCCTGACGATAAACTGCGGATTATTGAAGAATTGGCGCAACAAGGCGTGACGGGTATGACGGGGGATGGCATCAACGATGCACCGGCACTGGCACGCGCGCACATCGGTCTGGCCATGGCAGCAGGCAGCGACACTGCACTGGAAACTGCGGACGTCGCGCTGATGCAAAATGACTTGCAAAAAATACCGGAATTTATCCGCCTGTCACAACAGACCGCACGCATACTGAAGCAGAATATCGCGTTTGCACTGGGCGTAAAATTTATCTTCTTCGCACTGGCATTAAGTGGTCACGCCAGCTTGTGGATGGCGGTATTCGCAGACACTGGCACCAGCCTGCTGGTGGTGCTCAATGGTCTGCGCTTACTGAAGGCAAAACTGAATTAAGCCGCTGCTTCGCTGTCCAATGCTGGCAGGGCTTCCTGCAACATCAGCGCATGCTCAACCAGGGTCGATTCATCCCCGACCCGGCTTTGCCAGGCGCGCAGGAAATAGGATTTTTCCTGGGCTGTCGGCGGCTCATACCAAATCACCATCAGCACGCCTTTATGGTCATGAATTTTGGCGATTTTGGTGATACAGACGGTATTGCCATCGACATCAGCCAAACCGATAGCGTAGCCATAAACGCGGCTCAGACGCTCGATGCGATCTGGTTCAGTTTCGCTGTTCGTCGCCGAGATTTTCGGATGATCCAGATACATAATGCCCTCTTCATCAAATGTGATCTGCTGGATTCTATCCGAAGCCAGCGCGCGCGCCTACCTGCTTTTGATATTCAGCAACAGTCCGGCTTCAGCGACTGCCTTTTTCCCAACGACAGTCTTGTTTAGTCAATACCGTTCCATGCTGATCTACGGTTTCCAGCACCACATCAAAGCCCCATAAACGCGCGACATGCTTGAGGACTTCATTGGTCTGGTTATTCAGCGGCCGCCGCAAATACTGATGATGGCGCAAGGTCAGCGAACGGTCGCCCTGCATATCCACCGCCCAGACCTGAATGTCCGGCTCGCGGTTACCCAAGTTGTATTGTCCAGCCAGTTGCTGTCTGACATAGCGATAGCCGGATTCATCATGGATGGCTGAAATTTTCAGCTTATCCTTACTGTCATCATCAAGGATAGAAAAGAAGTGAAAATCGCGGATCAGCTTGGGCGACAAATACTGCGCAATAAAACTCTCATCCTTAAAATTACGCATCGCAAACTGCAACGAAGTCTGCCAGTCCGCCCCGGCCAGATCCGGAAACCATTCACGGTCTTCATCGGTAGGATGCTCACAAATGCGGCGTATATCCTGCATCATGGCAAAGCCCAGCGCATAGGGATTGATACCGCTGTAATAGCGGCTGCCTACCGGCGGCTGATAAATCACATTGGTGTGACTCTGTAAAAACTCCATCATAAAACCGTCACCAACTACACCCTCTTCATACAATTGATACAGGATGGTGTAATGCCAGAACGTAGCCCAGCCCTCGTTCATGACCTGGGTCTGACGCTGAGGATAAAAATACTGCGAAATTTTTCGAATAATACGCACGATTTCGCGCTGCCAGGGTTCCAGCAAAGGCGCATATTTTTCGATGAAGTACAGCAGATTTTCCTGCGGCTCACGCGGGAAGCGCTGATGCTCCTGCTGGCTTTCCTGCACCTCAGGACGGCGCGGCAAAGTGCGCCACAAATCATTAATTTGCGATTGCAGATAGGCTTCGCGTTCGGTCTGACGCTCTCTTTCCTCGATCAGGGAAATCCGGGCCGGACGTTTATAGCGGTCTACCCCATAATTCTGCAAGGCGTGACAGGAATCCAGTATCAGCTCCACCGCCTCAGTGCCGTAACGCTGCTCGCAATGCGCGACATAATTTTTGGCGAACACCATGTAATCGATAATCGCTTCAGCATCGGTCCAGGCCCGGAACAGGTAATTCCCTTTGAAAAAAGAGTTATGTCCGTATGCCGCATGCGCAATCACCAGCGACTGCATGGTCAGACTATTCTCTTCCATCAGATAGGAAATACAGGGGTTGGAGTTAATCACAATCTCGTAAGCCAGCCCCATCTGACCGCGCTTATAACTTTTTTCGGTAGACATAAAATGCTTACCGAAAGACCAGTGGTTATACGACACCGGCATACCGACCGAGGCATAGGCATCCATCATTTGCTCGGCGGTGATGATTTCCAGCTGATTCGGATAGGTATCGAGCCCAAACTGTGCGGCGACCCGGCGTATCTCTTCATGCGCCTGTTCTATCAGTTCGAAGGTCCATTCCGACTTGTCCGGTAAGGCATTCGGATGTCTGGCTCTGCTAGTCTGCGTTTGAGTGTCCATGACAGGCCTCAATTCGTTTGTTTTTTAAACAGTTCCCGGAATACAGGATAGATATCGGCAGGATTCTCAATTTTTTGCATCGCGAAGTGCGCGAATTCCTCGGCAACCCGCTCATATTCCAGCCACAGATTTTGCGGCTCACCCTCGGTAATTTCGACATACGCGTAATACTGCACCAGAGGCATAATGCGCTGACGCAAAATATCGCGGCAAGCGATGGAATCATTGTCCCAGTTATCGCCATCTGAGGCCTGCGCCACATAGACATTCCAGTCACCAGCCGCATAGCGATTGCGTATGGTTTGCTCCAGCAAGACCAAGGCCGAGGAGACGATAGTGCCACCCGATTCACGCGAGTTAAAGAATGCGTTTTCATCCACTTCCTGCGCTGTCGTATGGTGACGGATAAACACCACCTCTATTTTTTCATAAGCCCGTGTCAGGAACAGGTACAGCAAAATAAAAAAGCGCTTCGCTGTATCTTTTTTTTGCTCGTCCATAGAGCCGGAGACATCCAGCAGACAAAACATCACACACTGGCTGGCCGGTTTGGGGACTTTGATACGATTGCTGTAACGCAGATCGAAAGGATCGAGAAATGGAATCGCGGCGATTCTGGTCCGTAAATGACGGATTTCTTCGCGCAGTGCACTGATGCGCAGGCCATCCTGCACCGGCTCTGCCAGCGCAGCATCCAGCTCTTCCAGCGCCAGTTTTAAGCGTCGTGACGACTTGCCACCCACCGCAATCCGCCGTCCCATCGCACCGCGTAAAGAACGTAATACATGCAGACTGGAAGCGGTTCCACTGGTTTTATAACCAGCGCGCTGGCTTTTGAAATCGGTGGTCGACGTGAGCTGGGTTTTCACCATATTCGGTAATTCCAGGTCTTCAAAGAAGTAGTTCATGAACTCTTCCCGGCTCAGCTGAAACGCAAAATCATCCTCGCTGATTTCCTCGCTGTTACCGCCCTGCCCCTTACCTTTGCCGCCACCGCCACCACCTTGCGGACGCGCGATCTGGTCCCCTTTCTGGTATTGCTCATTGCCCGGATGTACGCCTTCCCAGACGCCTCCGCGCGCATGGCCAAAGCTGGGTTCGCCGACATCTTTCACTGGTATAGAAATCCGTTCACCATTTTCCATATCGGTGATAGAACGGCCTTTGACTGCACGCGCTACAGCCTCTTTGATCTGCCCCTTGTAACGCCGCAAAAAGCGTTCACGGTTAGGCGCAGACTTGTTTTTCCCCTGAACCCGGCGGTCGATCAGATGCACCAAGATATTCTCCCTCAGGACTGAGCCAGCATTACCCGTCTATACGCAGCCCGGCAAACACACTGTCCGTCTCTGCCTTTGTATCACGATAACGGTTCGGCCTCAGTCCTATCCCTTTGTCAGTGAAGTCCCTCAGATATCTTCAGGATCAGGATGATTTTCTGACCCGCAGATACCACTCGCACAGCAATCTGACCTGTTTGGTGGTATAGCCTTTGCTGACCATACGCTCAACAAACTCCTGATGTTTATTGGCGTCATCCGCACTGGCTTTGGCATTGAAAGATATCACTGGTAATAACTCTTCTGTATTCGAGAACATTTTCTTCTCTATCACAGTGCGCAGTTTTTCATAGCTGGTCCAGGCCGGATTTTTTCCTGCATTCTGAGCCCGCGCACGCAATACAAAATTAACGATCTCGTTACGGAAATCCTTAGGATTCGAAATGCCTGCCGGCTTCTCGATTTTTTCCAGTTCATTGTTCAAGGCGTCACGGTCAAAGCTTTCGCCGGTATCGGGATCGCGGAATTCCTGATCCTGGATCCAGAAGTCAGCGAAGGTGACATAACGGTCAAAAATATTCTGTCCATATTCAGAATAACTTTCCAGATAAGCGGTCTGAATTTCTTTACCGATAAATTCCGCATAGCGCTGGGCCAGATATTCTTTGATATACGAGATGTATTTTTGCTCTACTTCAGGCGCAAACTGTTCGCGTTCTATCTGCTGCTCCAGCACATACAGCAAATGCACAGGATTGGCGGCGACCTCGGTGTTATCGAAGTTAAATACTTTGGATAAAATCTTGAACGCAAAGCGGGTCGACAAACCATTCATGCCTTCATCCACACCGGCATAATCGGCATACTCCTGATGCGATTTGGCTTTGGGATCGGTATCTTTCAGATTGTCACCGTCATACACCAGCATCTTGCTGAAGATACTGGAATTTTCCGGCTCTTTTAAACGCGACAGCACCGCAAACTGTGCCATCATTTTCAAGGTGCCTGGCGCACAAGGTGCAGCCGCCAACGAAGAGGTATGCACCAGTTTTTCATAGATCTTGATTTCATCGGAAATACGCAGGCAGTAAGGCACCTTCACGATGTAAATACGATCCAGGAAAGCCTCATTGTTTTTATTGTTTTTAAAAGCCTTCCATTCCGACTCATTCGAGTGCGCGAGGATCACGCCATCAAAGGGTATCGCACCAAAACCTTCGGTACCTTTGAAGTTACCTTCCTGGGTCGCGGTCAGTAAGGGATGCAAAACCTTGATCGGTGCCTTGAACATCTCGACGAATTCCATCAGCCCCTGATTGGCCAGGCACAGACCACCGGAATAGCTGTAGGCATCCGGATCATCCTGAGAATAATCTTCCAGTTTGCGGATGTCGACTTTGCCAACCAGCGAAGAAATATCCTGATTATTTTCATCCCCTGGCTCAGTTTTCGACACCGCAATTTGTCTGAGCACTGAAGGATAGCGTTTGACGACGCGGAATTTATTGATGTCGCCGTTGAATTCATGCAGGCGCTTTACCGCCCAAGGACTAGGGATGGATTTCAGATAGCGGCGCGGGATACCGAAGTCTTCTTCCAGCAATGCACCATCTTCATTTTCACTGAACAAGCCCAAAGGCGACTCGTTCACTGGTGACCCCTTGATACTATAGAAGGGGATTTTTTCCATCAGGGATTTGAGTTTTTCGGCGATGGAGGATTTACCGCCACCGACTGGCCCCAGCAAATACAGTATCTGCTTACGCTCTTCCAGTCCCTGCGCGGCATGCCGGAAGTAAGAAACGACTTGCTCTATCACTTCTTCCATGCCGTAAAACTCACGGAAGGCTGGATAAATTTTGATCAGTTTATTGGAGAAAATGCGGGATAAACGCGGATCGTGGCGGGTATCAACCAGTTCCGGTTCCCCAATGGCAGCCAGCATGCGCTCAGCGGCGGAAGCAAATGCGAGTCTGTCTTTTTTACACAGTTCGAGGTACTCCTGCATGGAATACTCTTCTTCCCTGGTACGTTCGTAACGTGCTGCGTAGTTGTCAAAGATAGTCATCCTGACCTCCTGGGTTAAGCAAGACATTGCAAAGACCAAACAGCGCTGGCAGCAGATGCGGGAGAAATGCATTACTTTCCAGCAGACTACGAGCTTAGTGTAGTTGAATTTGAAGAAATATGCTGGGCAAATTATTGCATTTCACAAAATATAAAATTAAGTACGAAATGCAGCATCGGCTGTGCTGGACATTGAAGGCTCATACAGCGTAAAGGACTTATACGATGTTAGTTTTTTTTGCAGCACTTTAATCAATAACTCAGGAATATGTGCTGAGTGACTCAGGCGCGAGCTGAGGGTTGTAGCTGCGTCATGATCGCTGGACGATGTTGTATTTTTTGCTGAGCCAGCAAACAGTTCATGGCCGGCACATCGAGCGGGCGATGATAGTAATAACCCTGGAAGTAATCACATCCGACTTCTTTCAGGAATAACTCCTGGCTTTCATTTTCCACGCCTTCGGCAATGGTGGAGCAGTTCAGAATTTCAGACAGCGAAATGATCGCTTTAATGATCATTTCGCTCTTGCGGTTATAGCCTATCTGCGCCACAAAAGAGCGGTCTATCTTGACGGTATGCGCGGGAAAATGACTGAGCTTGGACAGCGAAGAATAGCCGGTACCAAAATCATCAATCGCAATACCAAAGCCACGATTTTTCAAGGCATTCAGGTGCGTAATGGACTGACTCTCATTGGCGATCAGTCCGGTTTCTGTAATCTCAAATTCCAGATAACTGGTTTTGATTGCATATTTTTCGCAACAGCTGTCTATCAGCGCGATCAGGTCAGGCCGCGCGATATCGCTGACCGACAGATTCAATGCCACCACCGGACTTTGACCAAACTCATCGAGCCAGCCACGTATCTGCGCACACACCTGATCCAGCACAAAATCGCTGACATGGCGTATCAGCCCGCTGCGCTCGGCAATCGGTACAAATTCGGCCGGCGCAATACGTCCCAACGTCGGCGAATCCCATCGTATCAATGCCTCCACGCCAGCGATCAGACCATTGTGGTCGACTTTGGGCTGATACATCATTGAAAACTCACCGAACTTCAAACCATTCAAAATCCCGACTTCAATTTCCACATTGCGGCGGATATGGAAGGCATCATCTTCATCAAATAAGGTGACACTCTGGTCGCTGGAACGGCGCGCGGTATCGAGTGCAACTTCACTGCGTCGTATCAACTCATCCGGATCGGTTTCTTCGGTACGTACCAGCGCTATGCCGGCAGAAAACTGCACCAACAACACATCGTCATTGACCTGCAATTCTTTTGGCATCGCTTCACGTACCTGATTGACGAACTGCACGACATCATTGGCCGTCCGCAACTGATCAATCACGAAAGAAAACACAATGCTGCGCAGACGTGCACAGAAACAGCTTTTCGGTAGTACCTGGGTCAGTTCATCGGCAAAGCGCCGCAGCAGCACATCGCCGGTATGCGCACCAAACTGCTGATTGGCATGCCGCACACTATTGAGCCGGAACGACACCAGGGCGGTCACATTATTGCCGTCATGATTGGCAATCACGCGCTGTAAATACTGGCGCAACATCTCACGGTTAGGCAGATTGGTTAGAGAATCATGGCTGTTCAGATAGTCTTCGCGCTCCATGCTGAGCTGCAAAGCATGCTGCATCTTGTGCAGATTGGACACATCGCGCAAAGCCACGATGTAATGATCGGACGAGGTCTGTGAGATATTATCCAGCGCTACCATACGACCATCACGGGTACGGTAAGCCGAAGTTTTGATACCACCGGTTTCTTCGCCCTGACTCGCTTTCAGGCGAATACTGCCTTCCATCGCGAGCCAGCCAAATAAGCCCAGTTCCTGATCAGTCGCAGGATTGCGTCCCAGTAGTAAATTGGCTTGCTGATTTGCCTGCAAAATCTGGCCAAAGGCATCAGTCAGCAAGAGTGCCGTACCGGCATTTTCAAACACTTCGCGGTACTGAACATAACTGACTTCCAATGCGCCACTGGTGTCGTGAATCCGGACCAGCATCTTATCCAGCGCATGCAGCACTCTGAATACAGCCAGTGGAATACAGATATTTAAAGACAGGAATAACAGGGTATGTATGTACAACTGCGCATCGGGCAGATCGCCAAAAAAACTGCTGTTACGGTTCACTTGCACATCCATGAACAAAAATGCGAAAGGAATCAGATTGAAGGCCATAAAGCCCAAGGCCACTCTGGCATTAAAAAACAGACTGGCAAATACCGGCACCGTGTACATGAACAAATAACCTAATCTGGCCAGCTCCTGATCATGCGTCATAGAGATGATGGCCAGTGCCGTCCCATACATATTCAGCAGCAGCAAAGCGGCACTCATCTTCACAGAACGCGAAGACACATAGATCGCGACAGATTTCAGTACATAGAAAAAAACAACCACCCACCCTATCTGCGTTCGGCCCAGCGTGTAAGCACTGATGGCGCTATGTATCGCAATCCAGGCTTCCAGCAGGAAGCTGGAGACCAGGATAATTCTGAGCGTGCTGATTTTCCATGCTGTGTTTTCGGCAGGCGCGAGAGTATTCTCATGTAAAAAAAGCCAGCGAAACATAGTGTGTGTGTTCTGATTTATAGATAGGTTGTTAAAACACGGAATATATAATTTTCCGACAAGTAATTTTGCATTCTCTCACAACAGCGCCAGCCTCGCCCAGATATTGTTACTTTTTTTTCTATATCAATGCAGCACTAAACCAGCTAGCCGCATCATTTTACTTGACCCTAGACGACTGGTCTAATATTATGTGACCCTATGACGACATCTGCATCTAAATTGACTGGCAACGACACCCGCGAGCGCATCCTGGCGACGGGTGAGCAACTGATACTCGGCAAAGGTTTCAGCGCGCTGGGCCTGAGCGAGATTCTGTCCGCCTCAGGGGTACCGAAAGGTTCGTTCTATCACTATTTTGCCTCCAAAGAGGCATTCGGTGTCGCGCTGATCGAACGCTATTTCCAAGAATACCACCAGCAATTGCGCACGATGTTCGGCGATCAGCATCATACTCCGGCGAATCGCTTGCTACAGTATTTTGAATTCTGGCTAACAACCACGCGCCAATCACAATGCCATAAGCTGTGCCTCGCCGTTAAACTGGCCGCGGAAGTCTCAGACTTGTCTCAATCCATGCGTCAGGCACTGGCGCAGGGTATGCAAACGGTGATAGACCTGATTGCTGCTGTGCTGGAAGAAGCAATGCAGCAAGGAGAACTCGCAGCCGGGCAGGATGTACAGCATCTCGCCACCACGCTGTACAGCCAGTGGGTGGGCGCATCGCTGTTGACGAAAGTCTATCTGCAAACTGCGCCGCTGGAGGCCGCATGGCTACAAACCCGTCAATTATTGCAAACTGAGTCCGGGCTGCCAGCGACAGAGCACAAAGTATAAATATGCGTTCGCCGGTAATTCTTTATGTATTACATCAGGAGTCAACGGCGAACATCCACATCAGGGCCCGGCCCTTTTTTTTGAATCAACAACTAGACGACCGGTCTAATTTTCCGGTTAATTTTTCAAAAGGAAATCCCATGTTAGATAAATTACTGACGCCTGTGACTGCAGGTAAAGCCACACTGAAAAACCGTGTCGTGATGGCCCCACTGACGCGCTCACGCGCTGGTCAGCCTGGCGATGTACCACGTGCACTGAATGTCGAATACTATGCGCAGCGTGCCAGTGCCGGTCTGATCGTGACCGAAGCCAGCCAGATTTCGCGTCAGGGCCAGGGCTATGCGTGGACACCGGGCATCTACACCGATGCGCAACAGGCTGGCTGGGCGGAAGTGGTGCAGGCAGTGCATGCCAAAGGTGGCAAGATTGCGCTGCAGTTATGGCATGTAGGCCGAATTTCACATCATTTGTTGCAGGAAAATGCACAGGCACCGGTATCGGCTTCGGCATTACAGGCAGCGAACAGCCAGTGTTTCGTGGTTCAGCCTGACGGCACACCAGCCAATGTACAGACCGATGTACCACGCGCACTGGAACTGGCAGAAATCCCTGGTATCGTCGAACAATATCGCCAGGCGACCATCCGTGCACGTGAAGCAGGCTTTGATCTGGTTGAAGTCCATGCGGCGAATGGCTATCTGTTGCAGCAATTTATGGCAACCAATAGCAATCTGCGTACCGATGCCTATGGTGGCAGCCTGGAAAACCGTGCGCGTCTGACGCTGGAAGCGGTCGATGTAGCCATTGCTGAAATCGGTGCTGACCGGGTGGGCGTGCGGATTTCACCTAACTTTGTCGCACATGGCATCGCCGATAGCGAAGCTGAAGTGATGGCCCTGTATCTGGCACGCGAATTCAGCCGCCGTCAGATCGCCTATCTGCATATCGCAGAACCTGACTGGGCTGGCGGTGCAGAGTTGTCCGACACCTTCCGTCACGCGCTGCGTGAAGCCTACACCGGTACCTTGATTTGCTGCGGTGGCTACACGGCTGCTGAAGCCGATGCGCTGATCGCCAGTGGCCTGGCTGATGCGGTTGCTTTTGGTCGTCCTTACATCGCCAATCCGGATCTGGTGGAGCGCTTTGCTGCGGGTGCAGAACTGAATACCCCAGACCGCAGCACTTTCTACGGTGGCGAAGAAAAAGGCTATACCGATTATCCTTTCATGGCCTAAGCGGCCGCTGCTGAGGCAGCTGAATTGATTCTCCTTGCTGTCTCTGCTATCCCTGCTGCCTCCCCGCAGCAGGGATAGCAGCCTTACTCAAGTCAGCGCCCCGGCAGTATCAGGCTGACCTGCAGGCCACCACCCGGCCGGTTATTGAGCATGATGCGACCGCCATGTGCTTCTATGATTTCGCGCGCTAATGCCAGTCCCAGTCCGGTGCCGCTGCGTTTAGTCGAGTAAAAAGGTACCAGTGCATTGGTCATCACCGCATCCGACATACCGCTGCCCCGGTCGCATACATCAATACGCCAGCCCTCGTAGATAGGCCTTAACTCCACGCTGATGTCGCCGCAAGCACTGCCAGACTCATGCGCATTCCTGAGTAAATTCAGCATCACTTGCTCCATCTGCGCCACATCCATCAATCCATAGCCGTCGGTTCCATGTTCAGGTCCGGCGAACGCAAACTGATTGCGCAAGCCAGAAAAAAAATGTGACCAGCTCACGCTTTCCAGTCTGGGTGCAGGCAGCTTGGCGAAACGCGCATAACCCAAAATAAATTGCTCCAGATGACGTGCCCGCTCTTCCATCATCGCCAGTATGGCTGGCAAACGTTCAGTCTGTCCGCGCCGCACTAACTCTTGCCCGGAATGCGCGAGTGAAGCGATAGGTGCCAGTGAATTATTCAATTCATGACTGATCACGCGTATCAGTTTTTTCCAGGTCTGCACTTCCTGCCGCCGCAACTCTGTGGTCAGATGACGTAACAGGATCAGCTCATGCGACTTGCCGTTCAGGCTGAACTGGCGGCGCGCCAGATGATAGACCTGCTCGCCGTCATCCTCATCGGTGTCAGCTTCAGCTGTGCCGGACTCAGCAATATCAGCCGCAAGGGAATTCAGCTTCAGCACAGGCACAGTAAACAAACCATCAGCGCCTTTATCCATCGCTTCACGCACCGCAGGTGCTAAGGTATTCAAGAGCGCGGGCAAAGTCAGACCTTCCAGTCTTTTGCCTTCAGATAAGAGCTGGCGCGCAGCCAGATTAGCAAACACGATATGACCCTGCTCTGCGATCAGCAACATCGCGACCGGGGTATTTTGCACCATGGTATCGAGCAGCAATTCACGCTGTACCAGATCCAGTCTTTGCTGCCGCAGCGTGTCACCCAGCGCATTATGCGCCACCACCAATTGCGATAATTCATCCTGATGCGGCCAGTACAGGCTAAAGGTGTAGTCAGCATCGCGATAACTGTGCACAGTCCCGCTGATGGCGCGGAACAGCGCCAGTACCGGCGCCAGCAGCGTATATAACAGCAGTATGGTGAGCAGCAGCATCAGGCCAGCAAACAAGGCCAGCCAGCACAGCTGTTGCCACTGCTGGGCTGGCCTGATCTGCATGATCCAGGCCGTCCCCGCTATGCCCAACAGCAGCAGACTGCCGAACGCAGCGAACAGCCGCCAGATCACGGAGACAAAGTGGCGGGTACGCTGCTGATGCCGTGTGCCCTGTTCTTTCATGTTGAGCCTGAGCCTGAACCTGAGCGCGGAACGCCAAAACGATCCATACGCCGGTACAGAGATTGCCGGCTCAGACCCAGTGCCGTAGCAGCCTGCGCAATCACACCCTCGGCCTGCACCAGCGCCAGCTCAATCGCAGCTTTATCAGGTTCATTCTCGGCCATGCTCTTTGCGACTGCTGCGCTGAGTCCAAGATCCGCCACCGTAATCTGCGCAGCACTGCTCAGCAGCTGCGCCCTTTGCATCAGATTTTTCAATTCCCGCACATTACCAGGCCAGCTATGCGCAAGCAAAGCAGCACAGGCAGCTTCACTCAAGTGTTTGTCCTTGCCCAGAAATGCGCGTGCCAGCGGCAGAATATCGTCAGGCCGGGCCGCTAAGGCAGGCAGATGCAGCTGTATCACATTCAGGCGGTAATACAGGTCTTCACGGAACTGCCCGGCCTTGATCATGGCAGGCAAATCCGCATTGGTGGCGCTGATGACACGCACGCTGACCTGACGCTCGCGATTTGCACCTAAGCGCTGAAAACGTCCGGTCTCCAATACCCGCAACAGCTTCATCTGTCCGGCTAAAGGCAGATTACCGATTTCATCGAGGAACAGGGTGCCGCCATCTGCGGCTTCAAATTTGCCTTCACGTGCCTTCATCGCTCCCGTGTAGGCACCACTCTCGCTGCCGAACAATTCTGCCTCGATCAGCTCGGCTGGTAAGGCACCGCAATTCAGTATCACAAACGGGCCATCGCACACCGCTGAGTTACGCTGCACGATCTCGGCAATCCGCTCTTTGCCTGCACCATTTGGCCCGGTAATCAGTATCGGTGCGCCGGAACGTGCGACCTGACACGCGACCTCCAGCACCTTGGCCGTCGCCCTGTCCTGCCAGATCAAACCGCATAAATCAAAGTCTGCCTCCAGCGCCTGTTTTTGCTGCAATTCGCGCTGGTTGCGGCGCTGCAGAGTCCGGTTCGCCTGGCCCAGTTCGATCAGATTACGTACGGTAGTGATCAGACGCTGATCATCCCAGGGTTTGGCGATGTAATCTGCCGCACCTGCCTTGATCAGTTCCACCGCCATGTCCAGATGAGTCCAGGCCGTAATCAGTATTACTGGCATGTCAGGACTGTGCGCACGTATGCGTTTGAACAGCAACACGCCTTCCTGACCTGAAGTAGTGTCAGCACTGAAGTTCATATCCTGTATCACCAGATCGATACTGTGCGTTGACAGGTAATCCAGCCCTTGTTCCGGTGACGTGGCAATCACGCAATCCAGATCATGCAAGGACAAGGAGACTTCGAGTGCGGTCGCGACCGACAGATTGTCATCAATAATTAATACAGTAGGCATCGTTTCTTCTCTGCAGGCAGCGGCCAGGAACGCCTATTATCCGGCCTCGGCACGCTGTCGTCTATTGAGTCATCACTTCATCACTTATACGCTGCGGGTGGCGGTAGCGGGTGCAATGCCAGCCGCACGCCAGGCAGGCGCCCATGCAGCGCATATGCCCAAGATCAGGAACACAGCAACGGACAAACCCAGATACATGAGCGGTAACTGGGCGATCTCCAGTTGCCGCACCAGGAACTGGTTCAGCGCCAGCGCCAGCACACAGCCCATGCCAGCCCCCAGCAAGCTGATCAGCGCATTCTCCGTCAGAAAATGCAGCAGAATATGCAAGCGGGTGGCACCCAGTGCGCGCCGCACACCGATCTGCCGTTTGCGCTGATTCACCACCAGACTGCACATGCCTACGATACCGCTGGCTGTCACCAGGATCAGCAAACCAGAAACAGCCAACAACATCCAGGACAGGCCTTTCGCATGCCGGTAACGTCCTTCACGCATCGCATCTGCCGTGCGCTGCCGGATATTCAATGGTGTGACGCTATCTTTACGCAAAGCCTGTTCCACTTGCTGCATCACGCGATCGCGCTGACCCGGTGCCGCCCGCAACACATAGCCGGAATACGCGTCATTACTCAGTCTGACAGGAATCAGCGCCGAAATTTCCCCCGCCACGCCTTCCATCGCACTTGAAGTCTGCATGGTCTCCACCACGCCAATAATACGTACCGAATTTGCGCCCGGTCCGCGTCCGAAAAAAAACTCTTTGCCCAGATAAGCACTCGCATCCGGAAATAAGAGCTTGCCCATGGCCTGAGTAATAATCACCGCCGGCGGTAAATCGCTGGCGGCATTCTGATCCAGCTCCACCACATCCTGTGCTGAAAAATCCCGCCCCTCGGTCAGGCGCAGACCCAATACCTGAATCAGAGAACCGGGCGACACATACATGGCAGCACTGCCCTCGGTCGCCGGACCATCGCGCTGACTGGCGACATTGGTAGTGCTGCCAGATTGCGACATGGGCATGGAATTCGTCCTTGCCACACCCAATACGCCGGGTACTGCGCGCATCACTTGTTCCTCGCGTTTTTGCATGGCTAACTGCTCCTCATGCCCGGCAGCACGCTGATTACTGATGTGCAGATAAAACACATCCTGTTCCTGCGCGATACCACTGGGACGAGCCGCCATCGTCAGGCGTTGATTCACCAGATAAATCGCATTCGATAAAATCGCCAGACTTAAGGCAATCTGCAATGCGACCAGCAATGGTCCGGTTTTATTCCTGAGCAGTGCCAGCAAGATTGGTTTAATAGGAAAATAAGAATGGATAGAATTCATCGTTAGCCTCACTGTGACTTTAATTGCAGGGCTGGAGAAATCTGGCAGGCACGCCAGGTCGGCAGCAGACCAGCCAGTAAGGCGGCAGCAACAGACATCAGCAGCGTCAGCAGCAACATACGCCAGTCCATATGGGCGACAGCGCGCAAATACCCGGCCTGTAAAGCGATCAGTTTCAGGAACAACAGGGATAACAGCATGCCGCTTAGCGCACCAACCAGACCGATTACTCCGCTTTCTATCAATACCTGAAAAAAGATATCCCGCCGCGATGCGCCCAAGGCGCGCCTGACACCAATCTCAGCGGCCCGACTGGAGAATTTTGCCAGCAACAAACCGATGGTATTCACCAGGCATAACAATAAAAAACCAGCCGCCAGCCAGGCCGATAATTTATCGTCATCGCCCACCAGCTTCACCTCCACCAGCCACTCAGGAACATTGAACAGGCTGTTGGCAGCATGACGTGGAAAACGTCCGATTTTTTGCTGTTCACTGACATAGCCATCCAGATAGGCCTGCACTTGCTTACGCTCAGCCGCATCGCTCACTTCAAACCAAAATGTCAGCCACAGACATTCTGAGCGCAACAATGCCTGCCAGCCCGGATCACGCTTGCCGGTACAGCTCATATTTCCGGCATGCGGCGTTTCGTTACGCATCGCGCTGTAGAAAGGCACGATAAACTGCTCTTCCGCATTGAAGGCGGAACCGCGGCCATTGTAACGATAGAACTTAGGCTCAGAGCGCCAGCTATCCATCACGCCACTGACCTGATAACTACGCCCCCACATAGTCACCTGACTTCCTACCGGGTTAGTCTTGCCAAACATTTTTTCAGCGATAGCACGACTCAGCACGACCACATCGCGGCCACTGCTATCATCCTGCTCCGACCAGCTGCCGCCGAATAAAAAAGGCACATCCAGCATGCCGAAAAAATCCCGGCTGGCTGCCATACCATTAATTTCCAACACACCCAGATCACGGCGCGGCATTTCTATCACGGCATCGATGCCATACAGACCAACCCGGCGCAGGCCTATAGGACTGTGTAGCAGATTGTTCACGTCCTGATAGGACAACTGCTTTTCACGCGGTTTATCGCCCGGCGTATAGTCTTCCGCCGGGCCGTTATCCAGCACAGGAATGAACAGGCGCTGACTCTTAGACGGTATAGGATCGGCAGACATCACATGCAGTATCGTCAGAGTAGACATGCTGGCCGCCACACCGACCGACAGTATCAGTATCATCAGGCCAGTCAGCCAGGGATGGCGGCGCAAACTGCGAAAGCCCAGCCACAGGTAATAAGAAAACATGCTGCCTCCTGTCTCAAATCTGCTGGTTGGCAATGCTGGCAATGGCAGCCTGCACCAGCGTCGGGGATGAGCGCACCAGATCAGAGACTTGTCCATCAATGATGTGGACATTTCTTTGAGCGCGCACCGCCAGTTCGGGATCATGGGTCACCATCAGTATGGTGGTGCCACGTGCATTAATCTCTTCCAGTAGCTCCATCACACTGCGTGCCATCTGGGTATCGAGATTACCGGTAGGTTCATCCGCCATCAGGACTTTCGGTTCACCGGCCAGTGCACGCGCAATCGCCACCCGCTGTTGCTGTCCACCCGATAATTCTGCGGGATAATGCTTCGCTCTGGAGGCCAGACCAACCTGCGCCAGCGCCTCCTCGATACGGCGCTTGCGCTCTTTGGCGGGCAGGCCGCGATACCGCAAAGGCACATCCACATTGTCGAACAGATTCAGGTCCGGAATCAGATTAAAGCCCTGAAAAATATAGCCCAGCTTTTCATTACGCAAACGGGTACGCTCGCGGTCAGTCAAGCCTTTCACATTCACGCCATCCAGAAAATAATCGCCTTCTGTGAAATCTTCCAACAAACCGGCGATATTCAGAAAGGTGGTTTTGCCGGAACCCGATGGCCCGGTCACGGTAACAAATTCGCCTTCGCGCACATGAATTTCAAATCCACGTAAAGCGTGGGTTTCGATCAGATGAGTGCGATATACCTTACTCAATGCGTTCATACGTAACATCTGTGACTCCTAAGGGTGAATGCGGACAGCCTGGGCTTGTTCAAATAACTCAGTTCCGGAAATGATCACCTGATCGCCGGGCTTCAGACCGCTGATGAATTCAACTGCAGCAATGCTGGTCGCGCCCATGCGCACCGGGGTGCGGGTGGCGATACCATCTTTAAGTACATACACATAGCGCCCACCTTCGCTCTCAACAAAAGCGCCACGCTGTACCAGTAAGACATTCTTTTTTTCTTCTATCAGCAAACGTGCAGACACACGCTGACTTTGGCGCAAACCAGCTGGCACCTCAGCATCAAAACGGACCCGTGCCAGCACCTGATTTTTGACCACTTCCGGCGACATCGCAGATAACTTGCCTTGCGCCTTGATGCCATTGATATCAAGCTCGACGCGCATCCCTATGCCTAAATCAGCGACATAGCTTTCCGGAATTTCCAGCTCAACTTCTAACTGCGACAAGTCGATCAGCGTCATCAAAGCGGCATTGGCAGTCACCACACTGCGGTTGGCTACAGCCAGCGTACCAACCACACCATCAACCGGTGCCCGCAGGCGTAATTCTGCCACCCGCCGCTCCAGATTTTCCTTGTGCAGACGTTGCTGCTGCCATTGTGCGATTCTGGATTTCAGCACCAGATCGACATCCTCACTTTCCAGCAAACTGGCCTGAGACGCATGTCTGGCGCGGATTTCCGCACTGTGCAGGTTATCCTGCACGCGCTGGAATTCATTTTTTTGTACTACCCCGGCCACACCGGCTTTTTCTATACGCTGAAAGGCACGCTCAGCCGCAACCCGCTCGATCTCAGCTTGGTCAGCATCTCTGACCGCCAGCAATTTCTGTTTGCGTGCCAGGATTTTCTGACGTGCGATTTCCGCCTCCAGCTGATCCAAAATTGCCTGCTCACGCTTGAGTTCAGATTGCAAATCCGGCGATTCCAATTCAGCCAGCACATCGCCCTTCCTGACCGCATCACCCGCCTTGACCAGTAATTGCACGGTACCGGCACTGCCCGCAAACAAGCTTGGGCTATTGGCAGCGACCAGCCGGCCATTGACTGCAGCATCGCGTACCAGCGTGCCGGTTTTCACTTCTGCCACGCTGATGCGCGCCATAGAAAATGAACGTGAACTATCGCTGCGCATACGCAGACTGAAATAAAGTACAAGCGCCAGTAAAGCTATCGCCAGCACAGCAATTTGCCAGCGGCGCTGACGCCACCAGCGTGGTGCGGCGATCACCATATCCTGTTGTGAAGTATCCCTGATACCCATTTTTTCTCTATCCCTCTCCATTAAATTTCTAGCTGGTAGTGCTTTACATACAGCGTCGTAACTAAGCACGACGGATGTAACGTACTTGCAGCATGACGCCATCCCAGTGCCAGGTGTGCGTGACCAGGCGCACCGCGCTGCTGTCCGTTTGCCTCACATACTGTGTGGTGATGATGCGCTGACTACCCTGTGACCACAGATGAACGCCGCTCAGCAGGCAGCACGCAGCCAGCACAAACGACATCAGATGTCGCAGGCAAGCTGTTATCCGCAAACTGTTTTCAACATCAACAAAAAGTGCCATCTGTTTCTCCTCTGGTGCTGGCAAACTCTATTGCAGAATGCGTGCCAGGCAAGAGGAAAACACTAAGCCCTTGTTTTTATTCAGGATTTATTTTTTCTCAGGAAGCGCAGATAGTGTCCGCACGCGAAGCGGACAGGTGAGCGGACAGCTTGCGGACAGGTAGCCGGACGATGTTCAGTTGTCCGGTGAGGGATGGGCTAAGGCCTCGATGATGGGACATTGCGCCTGCTGCGAGGCAGCAGCGCAGGCATGGATCAGTTGTGACAGCATGCTTTCCATCTGACGCAAATCCGCCAGTTTGGATCTGACCTGTGTCAGTCTGTCCTGTGCGATATCGCGTATCGCGCTTTTGTCATTACATTCTTCCAGCATCAGTAAATGCCCGATTTCGTCCAGGCTGAAACCCAGTTCCTGCGCCCGCTTGATAAAGCGTATCCGCTCTGCCAATGCAGTTGGATAAGTACGAAAGCCGCTCGCTGTCTGTGGTACCGGTAACAGAGCGCGGCGCTGGTAGTAGCGTATGGTCTCGACACCAACACCCGCCGCGCGCGCGAGCTGGCCTATGGTGAGTTGATCCTGATCAGATTTCGCCGACTTAGCTGACATTTTAAATTCTCCTTGACTCCGTTCTCAGGTACAGAGTCTATGATACAGAGAGGACTTACGCAAAATTGCGCTGGCTAGACGCGGAGACGAAGACAGTACAACTGTACGGCGAGGCGAACGCAACAACGCCAGCGTCTGTTTTGCCTAAGTCCTAACAGAAAACAAAGAATCAGGAGTTCTTATGCAACATCAGCATCAAGGCGATTGCTGCGCACACCAGCCAGCGCAGCAGAATGAAAAAAAATACACCGACCCGGTGTGCGGCATGCAGGTCGCCAAAAGCGAGAAGACCACGCGCTTTCAAGGCGTCGCGTATTACTTCTGCAGCCCGACCTGTGTCAGCCGGTTCGAGGCTGAACCCGGGCGCTACGTGAAAAAGAAGAAGGTGATACAACTGGGTCAGACCAGTCCTGCTGCCAGCGCAGTACCAGTGCCTGCCAGCAGCACATCATGCTGCGGCGGCCAGGACCAGATGCAAACCGATGCACTAGGTGCTCACACCGATCCGGTCTGCGGCATGCGCGTCAATGCCGAATCCGTGCATCAAACCACGCATGCGGGACAGTCCTATTATTTCTGCTGTGCGTCCTGCCTGCAAAAATTCAGTCAGTCACCGCAACGCTGGCTCGATCCTGCGCAGCGCCCCGCTGCTGCACCGGCAGATCCGGGCGCCGTGTATATGTGTCCTATGGACCCTGAGATCGAACAAATCGGTCCCGGCATTTGCCCTATCTGCGGCATGGCGCTGGAGCCAAAAGAAGCCAGCATGCATGAAGACACCAGCGAACTCGATGATATGACGCGCCGCTTCCGCATCAGTCTGCTGCTGGCACTGCCCCTGTTGCTGCTCACCATGCTGGATATGGTGCCAGCACTGTCCATGCACAGGCTGCTGGGTATGCAAGTCTTTAACTGGCTGCAGTTTGCGCTCGCAACACCGGTGGTGCTGTGGTTGGGGCGACCGTTTTTTGAACGCGCACTCAGCTCATTTCAAAGCCGTCATCTGAATATGTTCAGCCTGATTGGTGTCGGCACCGGCAGCGCCTATTTGTTCAGTCTGGTCGCGTTAATTTTCCCCGACAGTTTGCCGCCAGCCTTCCGTATGGATGGCATGGTGCCGCTGTACTTTGAGGCCGCGGCAGTCATCATCAGTCTGGTATTACTGGGTCAGGTGCTGGAACTGCGCGCACGCTTCCAAACCAGCAGTGCGATTAAAGCGCTGCTGTCACTGACACCGGCCACCGCCTTGCGCGTGCTGCCCGATGGCAGCGAGCAGGAAGTGGCACTGGATCAGGTGCAGGTCGGTGACGTATTGCGTGTCAAACCCGGTGCCCATATTCCGGTCGATGGCAAAGTGCAGGACGGGCAATCCTATGTCGATGAATCCATGATTACCGGCGAAGCGGCAGCGCAAGCCAAACAGGCGGGCGATACAGTTGCAGCCGGCACCCTGAATCAACAAGGCAGTTTCACCCTGCGTGCAGAACGGGTAGGCCGCGACACCCTGCTGGCTGGCATCATCGCGATGGTGAATCAGGCCAGCCGCTCACGCGCACCGGTACAAAAACTGGCAGATGCAGTCGCGGGCTGGTTTGTACCGGCTGTGATTTTCATCGCCCTTGCTGCGTTTGGCTTGTGGGCCTTTTTCGGCCCACAACCCGCACTGGCTAACGGTCTGATGGCTGCGGTATCGGTGCTGATCATCGCTTGTCCGTGCGCACTGGGACTGGCAACGCCGATTTCTGTCACCGTTGGCATAGGACGCGGCGCGTCGGAAGGCATACTGATCAAAGATGCAGAAGCCCTGCAATTGCTGGAGCGCGTCGATACCCTGATCATCGATAAAACCGGCACCCTGACCGAAGGCAAGCCACGCCTGCAAAGTTTCCAGGTTCATCCTGCGGCCGATCGCCAACAACTGCTGAGCCTGGCTTTACAACTGGAGCGCCAGAGCGAACATCCGCTGGCGCAAGCCATTGTGCACTATGCAGAATCTGAACATTCCGCAGCCAGCCTGCCAGATGTGCAACTGAGCCAGTTTGAAGCGGTCACCGGCATGGGGGTACGCGCTAAGATCGCTACACCGTCCGGTATGCAGGCCGGTGCACAGACCGTGATACTCGGCAAGCTCAGTTACCTGCAATCGCTGGGTATCGATACCACCTACTGGCAACATCAGGCCCAGCTCGCACAACAACAGGCGCACACAGTGATGGGGCTGGCCGTCGGTCAGCAATGTCTGGCATTGATCAGCGTGGCGGACAGCATCAAGTCCGGCAGCCTGCAAGCGGTCGCTGACTTGCAGGCGCAAGGCCTGCGTCTGATCCTGATGACCGGCGACAATGCCGCCACCGCCAATGCGGTAGCCACCCAGTTAGGCATACGGGAAGTCCATGCCGATGTGCGGCCAGAAGATAAATTCCGTATGGTGCAGCAATTACAGGCAGCAGGCAGTGTCGTGGCGATGGCGGGCGATGGTATCAACGATGCCCCGGCATTAGCGCAGGCGAACGTCGGTATTGCTATGGGCAACGGCACCGACATTGCGATGCAGAGCGCCCATGTGGTGCTGGTCAAAGGTGATTTACGCGGCATCGCGAAAGCACGCAAGTTGTCCAAACTCAGCATGCGTAATATCCGGCAAAACCTGTTTTTTGCGTTTGCCTATAACCTGACAGGTGTGCCGGTTGCGGCCGGTGTTCTGTTCCCATGGTTAGGCATCTTGCTGAGTCCCATGATCGCGAGCGCAGCGATGAGTCTGAGTTCGGTATCTGTCATCACCAATGCGCTGCGCTTGCGACACGCGCGTCTGTAAGTCATGCCAAGTGCCGCTGCGGACAGAGAGTATCGGTCTCTGTCCAGCGGCCTCAGGTAAAATAGCTATTTTTTGGCCGCCAGCCTTAGCCGCTGCCACCTGCATCTGCACCTGTACCCCTTATCTCAATTATGCGACTGTATTATTTACTTCCTCTTCTTTCCGGCCTGTTACTGAGCACCAGTCTGCGTGCTAACGACCAGGTATCGCAAGTAGCGCAAATCAAAAAAACCCAAAAACTGAAAAGCCCGCTCACGCTGTATATCGCTGGTGATATTGCCGACTGCCGTAAGCAGCCAGCGGGCGACACCATGGCGGCGCGCACGTCGGATCTGATCCTGGCTGCGCTGGAAAAAGACAGCAATGCCTATGCCATGACCCTGGGTGACAATACCTACCCGATTGGTAAGCCAGAAGAATTCGCGAATTGCTACGATCCGACCTGGGGCCGCTTTAAGGAGCGCACCCTGCCCTCACCCGGCAACCATGACTACGGTCAGCCTAAGGCGCTGGGTTATTACAATTATTTCGGTGACATCGCAGGGCCGGAACGGCGCGGCTATTACAGCAAACGCATAGGGCAATGGCATATCCTGTCGATTAACAGCAATCTGAGCGGCAGTCAGATGCAAAAACAAATCGAGTGGCTGCGCGAAGAATTAAGCAGCAATCAAAAGCAATGCACACTCGCGTTCTGGCACCATCCGGCTTACAGCTCAGGCGGACACGGCAATAACAGTTTCATGCACCCGGTCTGGAAAATGCTGGCCGATGCCAAAGCAGATATCGTGCTGACCTCACATGACCACGATTACGAACGCTTCGCACCGATGAATGGCAATGGCGATAAAGATGAGCAAGGCGGCATACGCAGCTTCGTGGTGGGCACTGGCGGTGCCAAACTCACGCCTATGTTTTTCCCTAAGGGCACGACAGAAATCCGTGACAACAATACCCATGGCGTGCTGAAACTGGTTTTGCATGAGAAATCCTATGAATGGGACTTCATTTCTGTCGGTGACGGTAACTTCAGCGACAAGGGCAAAGGCAGCTGTCACTAAGTTGAGGCTGAGTTGACTCAACCATGACTTTGCGCCGGGTATACGCTAAGCGTGATACCCGGTATCCATAAATCTGATGCAAACGAAGGCCGCTTCAGGACTATACTGAACTACGGCTCAACGGTTTTGTTCGTCTTCTCGACAAAACTGCCTTTTCCCGCGTCCGCCAGACGCATTACGGAGTCGTTATGCACATCGAAGAAACCCTGAGACTGGACTTTAAAGACGTTTTGATACGTCCTAAGCGCTCAACCCTGACATCCCGTTCCCAAGTCGAATTAGCGCGTGAATTTGTATTCCGCCATTCACGTAAAACTTACCACGGCATTCCTATCATCGCAGCCAATATGGATTCCACCGGCACCATAGAAATGGCGCGCGCACTGGAAGGCCATCAGTTATCGGTCGCCCTGCATAAGCATTACGACGTTGATACCCTGGTCGCGTATTTCAGCTCGCTGGAAAAAAAATCGACCGCGTTTTACTCCATGGGCATCACCCAGAGTGATTTTGAAAAATTCACCACCGTGATGACGCGTGCCCATAATGCGATCGAATACGTCTGTATCGATGTCGCCAATGGCTACACTGAAACCTTCATCCATTTCGTCAAAAAAGTCCGTGATACCTACCCACATCTGACCATCATGGCCGGTAATGTGGTGACCGGTGACATCACAGAAGAGCTGATCCTGGCAGGCGCGGACATCGTGAAAGTCGGCATTGGTCCCGGTTCGGTCTGCACCACACGCAAAATGACCGGTGTTGGCTATCCGCAGTTATCGGCGATTATCGAATGCGCGGATGCAGCCCACGGTCTGGGTGGACAAATTTGCGCCGATGGTGGCTGCGTCGTGCCGGGTGATCTGGCCAAGGCCTTTGGTGGCGGCGCCGACTTCATCATGCTGGGCGGTATGCTGGCTGGTCACGATGAATGTGCGGGTGATCTGGTCGAGCGCGATGGTCAGCAATTCAAACGCTTCTACGGCATGAGCAGCCGCGCTGCGATGGATAAATATGCGGGTGGTGTTGCCAAATACCGCGCTTCTGAAGGTAAAGAAGTGCTGATTCCTTACCGTGGCCCAGTCGATGCCAGCCTGCAAGACATCCTGGGTGGCGTACGCTCAGCCTGCACCTATGTCGGCGCGCACAAGCTCAAGGAGCTGACCAAACGCACCACCTTCATACGCGTGACTCAGCAGTTGAACGAAGTGTTTGGTAAGTCCTGATCTGATCCTGACAGCACTAAAGTAGCGCTCTAACAAGCCGTGCTGCACCAGAATGCAGCACGGCTTTTTCGTGAGTCGGGTCGGAGGCAACACTGCCTCTGCTTCCGCATGACTCCTGCCCCTAAGCGGATACTCTCTGCCTCTTTGCTGCCCGTCCAGCCTTCCCTGCCTATGCGGCAAATTTACCACAATCAACATTTCTGATTGGCATGATCCCTGCTAGGTAAAACAGGTAATTCAAGCTGGTAACAATGAAAATTGTTATTCATCAATCATTGCGATAAGAAAATTTCCGTGGCAGCATAGTTTCAAAATAAACAGAATACATCCTCAGGACTGACGCAAAATTGTCCCGGCAAGGCCTCGCGACGCAGGCAGTACGCAGTGTACAAGGTGTGCAACTTGGAGCCAAAACGCAGCTGGAGCGATTTTGCGAAAGTCCTGATTCTGAATCATGCTGTGCTCAGCGAGCCCGCATTTCATGGCAAAAGCCGACGGAGATCGCGCCAGTGCCAGATTCTGCAATGTAAAAACCGATTTGTATGTGGAGAGATATGAAGAAGGTAGTTAAAAAAGCATGGCCAGCCATGTCTGCGCCAGCACTTGTTTTTGTTTGTGGCGGTATGTTGTTATCCGCCTGTTCCAAAGATCCTGAACCTGTTGCACCTGCAGCCGATGCAGCAAGTGCAGCCAGCACCAGCAACAGCCAACCTACCGGACTGGTGAAAGACCCGGTCAAACACGCGCATACTGCCGACGTGACCAAGTGGATGGATCAGGCTTCCAAGAAAACGCCGGCACAAATCGCACAAGAAGAAAAACTGGCGCGCGAAGCAAAAGAAAAACAGGCAGCAGAAGCGAAGAAGGCACTGGAAAGCAAAGCTGCAGCGCCTAAAACTGCGACCAGCGCTATCAAAGAAACTGTGACCCCGATTCCGGCACCGGCGCAAGCCACGCCTGCAGCCGTACAGACCGCCGCCGCAGTACCGGCCACCAAAGCCCCGGAAGTCGCACCAGCCACGGTGGCACCCGCTCCGGTCGCCAAAGCACCTGAGCCAGAACAAAACACCAGTTTGAAATTGCTGAACAGGGTGCAGCCTAAATACCCGACGGCGGCGGCCCGTGCGGGTATCGCAGAAGGCAGCGTGAGCGCCAAACTGCACGTAGAAGCAGATGGCCGGGTATCCCAGGTTGAAATTCTGAAGGCCAGACCAGCAAAAATGTTTGATAAGGAAGTGATTGCTGCCGCCAGCCAATGGAAGTATGCACCGATCTCCAAGGCGCAGACCACGGTTGCTGAATTCAGCTTTAAACTGGATCAATAACCGTGGCGGTCACATACCGGGCGGCAGTCTATGCGACCCGGTATGTATATCAGGCAGGCTGTATCAAACCGAGCTCAGGGCTGCTCATGAGCTTATCGATATCCAGCAAAATCAACATACGCTGATCTACTTCGCCCAGACCGGTGATGAAGTCAGTGGAAAATACCGAACCCAATTCTGGCGGCGGCTTGATGGAGGAATGAGGCAGTGTGACGACATCGGATACGCTGTCTACCATCATCCCAATCACGTGACCCCGGATATTGAGGATGATATTGACGGTCGCCTCGTCCATCCTGGCTTCGCCAGTGCCAAAGCGTAAGCGCATGTCGACCACAGGTACGATTACACCACGCAGATTCAGCACGCCACGCAGGTAATCCGGTGCATTGGCAATCCGCGTCAGCGCTTCCAGATTACGGATTTCCTGAGTCTGCAGGATGTGTATTCCATATTCCTCTGCCCCCAGACGGAAGGCCAGATACTCCTGTTCGCCAGCGGCTGCCTGAACTACCTCATCCTGCGATACGACTTCACTCATTTCATACTCCCTTTCATATTTAACCGGTCGTCGTGACTGCTTTTTGTCCTATACCTGCCAGCTTGCGCAGCACATGGGCTGCAGCCATGAGCCCAAATGAAGCTGTCACCACCACTGAAGATCCGAAACCTGCGCAATTGAGGCCGGTAATCCCGGCATTCTCTGCCCCACCGGCATCCACCTCACACACCTCGGCAGATTCTGGCATGGTCAGCACTTCCATAGAAAACACAGCATCAATCCCGAATTTATTCTTGGTGCCACGCGGGAAGCCGTGATTCTGCCGCAAACGCTTACGTACCAGCGCCAGCAAGGGCTCTTGCTCAGTACGCGATAAATCGCGGATTTCTATTTTCGACGGATCAGTTTGTCCACCCGCTGCGCCTATCGTGATTAAAGGAAGCTGGTGCTGACGGCAGTACGCAATCAGTGCCGTTTTCGCTTTCACATCGTCGATCGCATCAATCACGTAATCAAACGGCGCAGATAGCATTTGTTCCAGATTATCAGCTGTAATGAAATCTTCAAGCTCTGTGACCTGACAAGTTGGATTAATCAGCCGTATTCTTTCAGACAACGCGGTAACTTTTGCTTTGCCCAGTGTATCGGTGGTGGCCTGAATCTGACGATTGATATTCGATTCCGCCACATTATCCAGATCTATCATGGTGAAGCGTCCGATGGCGCTGCGAGCGAGCGCCTCCACCACCCAGGAACCAACGCCACCGACGCCGATCACGCAGATATGTGCAGATTGAAAACGTGCCAGTCCGGCACTGCCATACAAGCGGGCGACGCCGCCAAAACGACGGTCAAAGTCGATTTCTGAATCTTGTTGCATAATTGAAGTAATGGTGAATTCAGACTACATTTTACAAGAGCGCGCTTGATATGACGCAAGCACGTACCAGGTACCTACTGCATAATGCGAACTTGCTTCTCCCAAAGGAGTCACTATGAGCACTTTATTTGATGCTGCACCCGGTTTCGATACGCCTATCGCCGTGTTAAAACATTGCCATGACCGTATCCGCAAACAACTGGCAACGCTGGATAAATTAGTCAATTACCTGCCAGACCGGGGCGTGGATGAGAGTGTGCAGCAAGCTGCCAAAGCAGTGCTGAAATACTTCATCAAAGCGGCACCGATGCATCATCAGGATGAAGAAGTCGATCTGTTACCGGCCTTACGGGCGACAGTTAGTGGCGCCGATGCGGAATTACTGAGCGAGCTGAGCAAAACGATTTTGCAACACCATGCGCAAATGGATCAGCAATGGAAGGTATTGCAGGTTCAGCTGGAAGCGCTGGAAGACGGCAGCGGCTACGATTTATCGCCCTCAGACGTAGACGACTTTACCACCCTGTATCAGGCGCATATGCAAATCGAAGAAACGCAGATCGCACCGATGGCATTAAGAGTGCTGAGCGAGGCGCAAATGAAGCAGTTGGGCGCATCGATGCAAGCCCGGCGCGGCATCACCTGAGCTGGCCAGCGCAAAGACCAGCACTGCTGATTTTTTAATTAACAAGGAAATCTATGTCTATTGCTGACATTCGTAAAGATTATCAACAAGCGAGTTTATCTGAGGCCGATGTGCAAGCCGATCCGTTTGCGCAGTTCGGCCTCTGGTTTCAACAGGCATTGAAAGCCGATGTGGCAGAAGCGAATGCCATGAGCCTGGCTACTGTCAATGCTCAGGGTCGCCCATCTTCCCGCATCGTACTGATCAAGGAATTTGATGAACGTGGTTTTTGCTGGTTCACCAATTACGACAGCGCCAAGGGCGGCGATCTGGACCTGAATCCCCATGCGGCCTTGCTGTTTTTCTGGACCGCGCTGGAACGCCAGGTCCGCATCGAAGGCAAGGTAGAGAAAATCACTGCTGAAGAAAACGACCGTTATTTTTATAGCCGCCCGCTGGGCAGTCAGCAAAGCGCGAATGCTTCGCATCAGAGTCAGCCAGTGGCTGGCCGCGAAGTCCTGGAGCAGCAACTGCAAGCTGTGATTGCACAATTTGGTGATCAGCCGCCGCGCCCGGAACACTGGGGTGGCTATCGCCTGATTCCTGAGCGCCTGGAGTTCTGGCAAGGTCGCGCCTCACGCCTGCATGACCGCATCGTCTACACCCGCAATGCGGATCACAGCTGGAGCATCTCGCGCCTGCAACCATGATCGCCTGACACCGGGATAGATGTGCTATCCAGCGGCCTGCCTCTTACCAGGCAGGCCGTTTTTTTATGTTCCCATTTTCACCCTGATCTGTGTCGCGATCTCTTACACTTACTGAATGGCGATATTGACAAGTGCATGGTATTCTGCCCACCTGTTTCCCCGATTCCGACTTTTTGGTGGCATGCCATGCGCAAGAAAAAAATTCTTTTACTGAGCGTCTCTGCGGGCGCCGGACATCAACGTGCAGCTGAAGCCATACGCAGTGCTGCGCTGCTCAAGGATAGCCAGTTCGAGGTACTGCATCTGGATGCGATGGAGTTTGTGACAGCTGGCTTTCGTAAAATTTACACCGATTTTTATATCAAGCTGGTCAATAAGGCACCTGCATTATGGGGCTATCTGTATCATGCCAGTAATGAGGCACAAAGCGACAGTACGACGGAAAAACTGCGTCGTGCACTGGAGCGCCTGAATGCACGCAGCCTGCTGAAAGCGATAGAAGAGTTTCAGGCCGACGCCATTATCTGCACCCATTTTTTACCTGCTGAGATGTTGTCGCGCGAAATACGCAAACAGCGTCTGCATTGCCCGGTCTGGGTGCAAGTGACTGATTTCGACCTCCACCGGATGTGGGTGCATGAACACATGGCTGGCTATTTTGCAGCCAGTGAAGAAGTCGCGGACCGTATGCTGGAAAATGGAATTCCAGCCGAAAAAATTCATGTCACCGGCATACCCATCATGCCTGCGTTTCAGCAAAAACTGGAGCGTGCAGTCTGCGCCCCGGAATTCGGTCTGCGCCCGGATGTCACCACGATCTTGCTGATGGGCGGTGGCGCCGGGCTGGGCGGTCTGGATCAGGTGGCGGCCCGCTTACTGAGTCAGCAGCCCGACTTTCAACTGATTGCACTGGCCGGTAAAAATGCGACTGCGCTGCAAGCCTTGCAAACACTGGCGCAGCGCTACCCTGGCCGCCTGTTCCCGCAAGGTTTTACCAATCAGGTGGAGCGCCTGATGGCATGCTCCGATCTGGTGATTACTAAGCCTGGTGGGCTGACCACCTCTGAATGTCTGGCGCTGGGCTTACCTATGATCGTGAACTCGCCGATACCTGGTCAGGAGGAACGCAATGCTGATTATCTGCTGGAGCAAGGCGTGGCACTGAAAGCCTATGATGACATCAGCCTTGCCTATCGCGTGAAACACCTGCTCAACGATACGGCGAAACTCAGCGCTATGCGTTCGCGCGCCAAGGCACTGGGCAAACCGGATGCTGCTGCACGCGTACTCGCAACGGTAACGGCGGAACTATAAAGGAGTGAGCATGAAATCTATCCGAAACTCGATACTGCTCACCCTGAGCTGGGTTGCCTTGCTGGCGATATTTTTTGCCCAGGTAGAAATCCAGATTGAAGGCAGCGCGGGCTGGGCCGTGAATTTGCCGACCTGGCGCATAGAACAACACTGGTTGCTCGATCTGTTCTGGGGCGGGCGCGCCATGACGGGTTACCATGCCTGGGTCTTTCCGCTGATCGCGATGTTTTTTCACTTCCCTATGTTCATGCTGCAGCAATGGTCACTGGCCTTACAGGCTCGTACGATCGCCTGCATCATCGTATTTTGGATCATAGAAGATGCGAGCTGGTTCATTATGAATCCTGCCTTTGGCTGGCATGCCTTGCGCCCGGAAAATGTACCCTGGCATCACCATTGGTGGTGGGGCTTGCCGGTCGATTACTGGCTGGGAAGCGCGGTGGCTTTTGTTTTATTCTATCTTTCGTACCGGAGAAAATGATGCGCTACGATTTGCGTACCAGCGGTCTGATGCTGACGCTGTGCCTGAGTCTGCTCAGCTGGCAGCAGAATGCCGTCGCAGCCCAGGCTGCGACTGAGGCTGCGACTAAAACGTCGCCTGCAGTTCAGCGTCCGCAACAATGGGCGCAGGCAGTTGATACTGAAGCTAACTTATTCAAAGTGAACGATCAGTTTTACCGCAGTGCGCAGATACAGGCAGAACAGCTTCCTACACTGCAAGCCCTGGGTATCAAAACGGTCGTCAGTCTGCGCGCGTTTCATTCGGATGAACAGATACTGAAAAACAGTGGCATACGCATGCAGCGTATTGGCATCAACACCTGGGATATCAACGATAACAATGTCATCCTCGCTTTGCGCACTTTGCGCAGCGCACAGCAGCAAGGCCCGGTGTTATTACACTGCCAGCACGGTGCAGACCGCACCGGCCTGATCACTGCGATGTACCGCATCCTGTATCAGTCATGGACCAAAGAACAGGCACTGGAAGAATTGACTCAGGGTGGCTACGGCTATCACAGCATGTGGAAAAACATTCCTGATTATCTGCGCCGGGTGGATATAGAAAAAATCCGTCATGGCATCAATCTGCCCTAATCCTCTCTTTATAAGTTCACTTCTTTTTCTATGAATAGTCATCGCTACCTTGTCCCGCTCCGGCGCACAATCTGCACACGCACACTGCTCGGCCTGTCCAGTCTGTTTTTGTTATGTCAAAGCAGCCAGGCAGAACAGATAGAACTGAGCAAAATCAATCACAGTGTTCAGTTGCTGGATTTAAGCAAAGCCGATAGCCGCGCTAAACGTTTTGAAGCCGCGACTTTGATGGATGCTCCAGTCACACAAGTATGTGCTGCGATTATGGCGTATGACAGCTATCCATCTTTTATGCCAAATACCAGCAAAGTCAGTGTGCTGAAACTGAATGACTCTGCCTCGCAGGTGGATTTCACACTGTCACTGCCTTTGGGTAAAACTAAAAAATACCGGCTCAGGATGACGCCTAAACAGACTGGCACTAACTGCCATCTGAGTTGGAAAATGCTGCCCTGGGAAGGCTTAAAACAGGAAGAAACCATCGCAGACACGCAAGGCTATTGGTCACTCAGCAGTGTCAGCAATGATGCGCAAAAGACGGTAGTACGCTATGTGGTGGAAACCGATCCTGGACCGGTTCCATTAGGGCTGGGCTGGATAGTCGACAGCATGAGTAAAGACAGCATCCCGAAAATGCTGGAAGCGCTGAGAACTAAATTACGCTAGTCCGGTTCGCGCCTGCATTTCAGTGCGCTGAGCTCAGAACAAAGCTCAGTTCGCTGGCGTCAGGAACAAGGCGCGCTCAGCTGCGCGTCGTTTCACCAGGCCGGGGAAAGGTTTACCATCGGCCATCACCCAGCGTCCAAATTCATCGGCAGCGCCCTGATAATCGCCCTGATTCAGTTTTTTGAGTAAGGTAGAACTCTTCAGATTGCCTATGCCCAGATTAAACGTAAAACTGGTCAAGGCACCGAACTGGTTGTCATTCAATGCCACGCTGACCACAGATGACACATCCCGGCCCGCATTCATCAAATCGCTTTGCAACAGACTTTGCGCCTGCACCATCGTAATACCTTGCGGATACAAAGCCAGCACCTGCGCCCGGTCCGCTTCGCCTTTTAAGAAACGGCCCTGAAACGTAATCGCATGACCCCAGCCTATGGTCCAGATACCAACCGGATCCAGATAGGGATCAATATTCCGCGTAGCGGAATTTCCATCTGGAATTCCTTCATACTGCTGAACCAGATCAAGCGTAGCCTGATTCACATTGCGTAGCGCCATAGTTCACTCTCCGGCTAAATTAAAAAAAATACAGAGGCGTAACGATAGCGCAGCAGGGTTACATACAAGCACTTGTTTCGCAGGGCAAATATTAACAAAAACCCATGCCCAAATGCGAAAAAATATCAACCCTCTTTCCAGAACTTTTGGAAGGCCTGACGTGCCTTACTTACCTTAGGAGCGACCACAAAAGCACAATACCCCTGCTGAGGATGCTGAGTAAAATAATCCTGATGGTAGGCTTCTGCCGGGTAAAACATGGGTGCCATCGCAAGCTCAGTCACGATAGGTGCATCCCAGTGTTCAGCCACAGCGGCTTTGACGGATTCAGCAATTGCATGCTGCTCAGGACTGTGGCTGTAAATCACGGAGCGGTATTGGGTACCAAGGTCGTTGCCCTGACGATTCAGTGTCGTCGGGTCATGGATTAAGAAAAAAATCTCCAGTATCTCGCGGTAACTGATGACGGCAGGATCAAAGCTGAGCCTGACCACTTCCGCGTGCCCGGTTTTGCCGCTACAAATTTGTTCATAGCTGGGTTGATGAACCTGTCCACCGCTATAGCCAGATTCAACGCTGAGCACGCCATGAATACGTCGGTAAACAGCGTCTAAACACCAAAAACAGCCGCCACCCAAAGTCGCTGATTCGCTCATAGTCATTTCCTCCCAATAGACGTTCTGATCTGCACTGTATGCAAATCGTCGCAAAAAATTTCCTGCCAACTATTCTGACAGACGCAGTCATTTTCTGCTTGAAGCCAGCTTCAAGCCGTCGCCGTTATTGAATTGCAGTTGATTGTGGATTGAACTTACATTCGGCAAATGACTCGCCAAATTGGCCGAGTTTGGACAGCCGTAAATATAAAAGGAATTACGCTTGGGCTGAGCCTGGATTAAGTTTGATGATGAAGCAGTTGCTGCTCAATCAGCGCAATCATTTGGCGAGGTGCCTGGTAAGCGAAACTGGGATTCAGATAGCGCCGCTTAGCGTTTATTTCCAGTATCAGGCTGGGCGGTCCACTGCTGCCCACACTGCGCTGTAATTCCTGGCGGATGCTGTTTTTTTCAGCAAGACGCAAACCTAGTTCCGCATAGCTATCCAGAAATGCTGTCTTAGAGAAATCCAATGCTTCGGCAAAACACGCCAGAACTTGCAAGTCACTTACGTCCAGTCCTTCGACATAATGCCCATTTTGAATTTTCTCCAGCATCAATAACGCCAGATTTGCAGACTGCTGACCGCAAGATAAGACCGCAATGGTGGAAGGTACAGAATGGTAGCTCAGTTCATGAGCTCGTATCATTTTACTCACATAGGCCGCGCCATACGGAACACCTGTCAGTGCAGCAATTTTTGCATCTGAATTCAGCATATGTGCGCGATATTCAGAAGAGATAAATGTAGGCTCAGGGAACAGCAAGCCGGGGTGAAACTCCATTTGCAGACGATCTTCGAAATAAGCCTGACTGGCATGTAAGAAAGGCTGCATCGCATAGCACCATCCGCATAGTGGGTCAAAAATCAAATGCAGTTTGATGCGCATACTTCTTATCTCCATGAAAACAGGATGTAAGGGATTGTAAGCAATGCAACACACTGAACATAGTGGTATTAGCGAAAATGACTTTTCTGTGTAGCGAAACAGTCTTTTTTTATTAAATTGAAAACAAGTATAAAAAAATTCTTTCTGCTATTTCCAATTATTTTGCTCTCAGCTTTGATACCATAATCAAAATAAAAGGAAACGGTGTTATGCAATTTGACAAACTACGCCGCATGGCTATATTTGCACAAGTGGTACGGTACGGTTCATTTTCGGCAGCGGCCAGAGCGCAGGATTTAACGACTTCCGTCATTAGTGCCGCAGTGACACAACTAGAGGACGAACTTGGCGTTCGCTTGCTGCATAGAACGACACGTAGTCTGTCGCTCACTGAAATTGGCCAGGAGTTTTACCACAAGTGTGCCGATATGCTGTCTACCGCAGAGGCAGCTCAAGAAATCATTCATGAACATTCGGGTGAAATCAGCGGCCGTTTAAGGATTTCCTGTGCCTCAGATGTCGCTACCAGGATCTTACTTCCAGCGCTCAGCAGTCTGATATCGACTCATAAGCAGTTGATGCTGGATATTCGCGTTTCAGACCAGATTGTTGATCTGGCAGAACATCAGATTGATCTTTCTATCCGTTCAGGTTGGCTGCGTGAGTCGGCGCAGGTTGCGCGCAAACTTGCTGAGCTGGATGAAATTTTGGTAGCAAGCCCTGCCTATTTGCGTTCTGCTGGCGTGCCGGATACCCCGGCTGAATTGATGCAAAAACACAAAATCATAGGCTTGACGAAATTCAATGATCCGCTTCAACTCAGTCTTCAGCATCTTGACGGTAGCCATGAAAAAATCAATTTGCAGGCTTTTGCGATGACGGACAGCGTGACAACCATGATTGCAATGTGTATGCGCTCCTATGCAATCGCCAGAGTACCCTCCTATACCGTAGCGGACGAAATTCAGCATGGAAGCTTAGTGCGCTTGCTGCCAGACTGGAAAATGCACGGTGGAGGGATTTTTGCAGTAACTTTAAAACGCAAACTACAACCACCGAAAGTGCAGGCTGCCATTACCGCATTAACCCGTTTTTTGGAAAACAAGGTGTGGATAGCCCCCGCATAGCACTCATAGCATTAAGACCTGACAACCCTCAGTTCCCGGCTTTACATCACTTACAAAGCATTACAAGCTAGTTGCAGCTGTAACAATAAATCCGTCTACAATGCAGAAACTTTTTTTCTGTATTTCAGGATGGTATGAACATCTCAGATATCCAAGACTGTCTGCGTAGCTTATTCCGTATACGCCAGCAACGTAGCTTGCCACCGCCAGGCCCCAAGCCGGCATTCGGTGCGACTATTGTTAATCAACAAATAAAGATCCAATTGTTTCTCCCCATCGATTATGAGCAATGGGACTGGCTGACTGGTCACGGATGGCGCACTATGGATATGCGGGAAAACCGCCGTCGTTATTTCCGTGTTCCACGTAATGCAGTTCAACGCATGTTAAGCGCGTCCAAGGAAGAGCGCGAGCATATTCATCAGCGCGTGATCAGCTATCGCTATCCACGCAGCAGACTGGAATAGCAGCATCCTGGCGACATAGGCGCGGGATCTCTGAACCGGCATTCTGAGCGGCTTGAGACTCAGGCAATCGGGCATAAAAGTTTCACTTAAAACAATATTCAAGCCTCTTGCAAGCGGGTAAAATGCCGTATGCAAAATTTTAGTGACGACGCTCACGTCCAGACCGGGGATGACCTCGCTCTGCAGACGTATTTCAAAGCAGGAATTTCACCCGACGACGTTTCCGCTGTATTCCCACTTAAACGTGCCCAGCCTGTGCTACAGGCGTTTACCGCATTGTTTCATGGTGGGTTTAATGCAGTGTTGTTGCGTCTGCTGGTGCTGCGCGAACTGGCGGCAGATGTGGAATCGCCATCTTTAACACGTGCCGATATCAATGCCAAACTGGCCTACCTTGAGCCGGAAGCACTGGAAACCGTACTATCTCGCTTGCGTGGCAATGGCCTGCTGGCCTGGGATTCCGGCGCTGGGGTTTACCGCATTACGCCGACGGCAAGAAATGTGATGGCAGCACTGGAATCCTTGATACAGGTCGAGGAGCATAATGACCAGGCCGAAATGAGTTATATGCTGACCCAGGTAGCCGGTGCACAGGCGGTGGGTGGTGTATCGGTAGAGCAGTTGCATCATTTGCTGGGGCGACTGATAGAACTGACTGAGGAATTTTCAGATGCGATCGCGTCCGGCTCAGAATTTCAGTTACGCGCAGCGCAAAAGAAATGGCATACCGCCTGCGACTGGGTAGAAAAAGGCTCTAAGATAATTCATGCCATCACCCATGATGAACGTGCTGACGCGGCAACGCACAAAGCAGCCCAGGCCATAGGACGCGCCCAAAGTGCGCTGCTGAATATGCAGGGAATGTTTTCGCGTGCATTAAATCAGATAGAACGCCAACGGGTGCATCTCGGCCAATCAGGTTTATCGACCACAGATATCAAGACCTGGCTGCTGCAAAAAGACGATCTGGCCGCACTGGCAGATCAGGCCTTGGCACATCCGGTGACGCCCCTGTTTATCACGCCGTCAGAAATGATCGATGTAGCAGAAAGTGAATTACTGAGCCACCGTGTATCAGCGCTGGCCGGTGCTTTACCGACAGGTGAAAATGCAGTTTCTATCGCTAATGACAATGACGATGCACTGCATGAACTCGATCACTGGCTGGACTTGCTGAGCAATATCGAGCCTGGTGAAAAAGGGGTTCCACTCCAGGATCTGCTACTGCCCGCCAGCTTTGCAGTTGCGTCTTACCGCGCCTCTATGCTGCCTTTACTGGGTGATCCCAATGAGTCTGCCTTGCAAGGTGCCACCGGCACACTGGCACGGCTGCCACTGATATTCCAGTCCAAAGACAAAATGCAGAAACTCAATGATGCGCAGCTCGCTGCGATTTCCATTGCCAGTCTGGTCGCTGCGCCACGCGCCGACGATACACCAACTGCAGCCTCCCCTATTCAGGAAACACCATGACTGAAGATGTACAAATTCTGATTGCGCGACTGCTCGCGCATCAAACTTTGCGCCGTGAAGACAAACTGGTTAAACGCGCTTTGTCCGATGAACTGTTCCGCGTAGAACTGGATACACGGCTCAAAGCCTGTGGCATGAAATTTGTCGATAATGTGTATGCTGACCATGTAACGCTGGCGCTCACTCGGGATAGTGAATCCAAAGTATTCGGCACCAAAGACACCTGGCAAAACAATAATTTTGGTCTGGCCCGCGATGGCGTCGCCTTACTTGTCGTGTTGTGGTCGCTGATCATCTTACCGAAACGTGAGCGGCAAGAAGCGCATCAGCTTGCAGAAGAAGATCAGAACGATATGTTCGGCAAAGAGAAACCTTTGCCACGTGCAGAAGATACTTCTATCGGTATTTCTTATCGTGCTTTGCTGGCCGATTTCGGCGACAAACTGGGCAAGAAAACCCGCATGGATATGAATCTCGGTCAACTGGTCAGGCTGGGCTTTGTCGAGAAAAAAGCGGATCTGATTGTGGAAGGTCCCTTGCTCGATCTGCTAATGGATACCGACACCCTGAAAGACCGCATCATCAATGGTGCACTCTCGGATATTTTCCATATCCCGGTAGCGCGCACCCCGGCAACGATAGTAGCTAATGCCGGTCAGGTTGCCAACACCGATATGTCTGGCCCAACCGATACAGAAGAAAATTAAGCACCATGTTTCATATCAAATCACTTGAGCTGGTTCATTGGGATTACTGGCAACGTATTAAGAATATCCCGCTGGATGCAAAAATCATCACTATTGCAGGCCAAAACGGATCAGGGAAAACAACGCTGCTGGATGCCTTACGCACCTTGTTTGGACTGGAATGTTCGATGGGCCGCTCGTATAAACATTATGCACGCCATTCTGGCCAGCAAACCGCATGGTTGCGCGCTGTAGTGGATAACAGTGCGGTTGGTCCACAGATTTCTAACCGTCCCTTCCGTCTGTCCGGTCTGTATGAAGATGAAGTCACGCTGTTCTGCAAGATAGAAAAAAATGGCGGTGACTGGAAGCGCCAGTATCTGATGCGCGGCGGTAAAGTCGACATCGAAGACATCATTGATGCCAATGACTGGCTGGGTGTGGAAAGTTATCGCAAACGTCTGTCGCATGCCGGCTTATCTAATGCGATGGGCAAAGTACTCGCGCTGGAGCAAGGTGAAACCGATAAATTGTGTGAGTATTCTCCGCGCCAGTTACTCGACCTGGTGTTTCAGGTATTCGGTGATAAAGAAGTCCTGGATGCCTATGATGATGCGAAACATCATCAGCAGGATACTGAACTGGAATTGCAACGATTTGAAACTGAGCTGGAAGCGGCTAAAACCAATTTGGAAGGCTTACGCCTCAAAGTCGCGAACTATCATCAATACGAGAGTCTGAACAAAGAAAAACGCGACTTGCAGGAAGCGATTTTACCTACCTTGCAATATCACGAAGATCTGGCGAAAGCAGCGACCACCAGTGATTCACTGCGTGCCTCACGCCGCTTTCTGAAAACGCAGGATGAGGCGCTGTCAGGTCGTCGCCAACAATTAGCGCAACAGGCACAATTACTGAGCGAAGCCAAACAGGCCGAAACTACGCTGGAAGCTGAGGAAGGGGCGCTGCGTGAAAAACTGCAGCAGATTAATGCAAAACTCAAGCCCCAGGAAAGTCTGCTCGAACAGAAAACCCGTCTGCAAAAGCTGGCGGCTGAAGCGGATGCCGATGTCGCGCACATAGCCAACGATCTGGAAAACAAAGAAGCCAGTCTGTCCCGCCTCAAGCAGGAACGTGACACCTTAAATCAGCGCATCGCGAGTGACATGGATACGATCGCTGCGCTGCAGGGTAAGTCTTCCATGCCAGAGCCTGAAAATGTCCGGCAAATGCGGCGTGCACTGTCGGAAGCTGATATCGCACACTGCATGCTGACCGATATCGTAGAGGTCACAGAACCCAAATGGCAGGCCGCCATCGAAGGTGTGCTGCGCGCCTATACCTCAGTCATTTTGTTGGATAAGGCCAGTGATGCCAGCGCTGCTTATCGTATCGGTGAAAAACAAAAATATAATCACTTTATCGTACCGGAACGCATCAGTGCGCCTGTCGTCAAAGATAAGAGCCTGCTCTCTGTAGTCAACTTCACCGCTCAGGCACCCGCCTGGCTGATCGAGCAATTACAGCGCATCGTCACAGTCGATTCTATTGACAGCGGCATGAAGCTGGCACGCCAGCAAGAATGGATCACACCGGATGCCTATCATTTTGAACGACGTGGTGGCCGCTCTTTATTTGTCGAAGTCTCACGCTACCGCTTTGGTAATGCAGGCCGCAGCCAGCGACTCGAAGCGCTGTTAAGAGCCCTGCCACGCCTGCAATCGCAGGAAGATGTGCTGACGATGCAAATCAGTCAGCTGGCTGGAGAAATCAGCGCCTATAAAGCGCGTCTGGCAGGCGTGGATGCGGCAAAAGAGCTCAGTGCACGACATGCTGAATTCGAAGAAGCAAGCCGCAATACTCAGCCTTTGAAACAACAAAGGATAGAGGTTGGTAGCCGTCTGGGTGAAATCGCTCCACTGTTGAAAGCCGCGACAGAGCAACGCTCGGTGGCACAATTGAAGTGGGAGCAGGCAAAAGCAGCCATCGCGGATGCCGAAGCGCAAAGCCGCACGCTGGAAAAACGCCACACTGAAGAACGTCAGCATCACTTCGATACTTTACGCCAGATGCGGCAGACCTGGAACAATCTGCCTGCTGCCTGGAAGCGTAGCAGCCATCGCCACGAGCTGGTTGCTGAACATGAGAATGTCCACCAGGTTGAACTGCGTATCCGTAGTCTGAGCAATAATCTGGCGCGCGATGACTGGGAAACAGATGCGACTGTGGTCGATCAGTTCACCCGTCTGCAAACCTTGTTACAGGGACGTCAGGCAGAAACGGATGAGCGCCGCTATCAGAATAACCGCGCGATAGAAGCCACGATCAATGCGCGTGCGGCCTATATGGACAGACTGCGTTACACCATCAAAGCGTATAGCAAAAATATACGCCAGCTGGGTGAGTTGGCCGGTATTGAAGTACACACCGATCCTGTGAAACTGGAAAACGATGATATCCAGCTCGCTCAAGCCGGTTTGCATGTACGCTTTAAATTCGATGGCAAAGGCCCAATAGGCATGAATGACGGCGAAGCCTCCGGTGGTCAGCAGGTGATGAAGTCGCTGATATTACTGATAGGTCTGTTGAAGTCAGAAGATGGCTCGGGTGGCTTTGTGTTTATCGACGAACCTTTTGCGCATCTGGATATCCGTAATATTCAGCTGGTTGGTGAATTCCTTAAAAACACCGATGCACAGTATTTGATGACCACCCCGTTGACACACAATACGGATGTGTATGACCCTTCGGAACTGACACTGATCACCAGTAAAAAGAAAAAAGAATCGGAGTGGGCGCAGCCTATCTTTGTATTACAGCGCAAACAGCGGGCTCATTGAGTTTGCTGTGTGATCGCTTTTAATCAGCCTTACAAGTCCTGTGCAAACCTAATCAAAATACACAAATTAAGATCCTTCAGTAATAATAAAGGGAGAACGCGCGAGCGTTCTCCCTTTGTTTTTGATCTTTGATCTTTGGTTTTTAGCTCAGCTGCNATCTTTGATCTTTGGTTTTTAGCTCAGCTGCTTGCTGCAGCATTGCCTCCGTCACTTGTATTGGGCTGCTCCGTATGTGCCTGGCGCATCGGTGTGCCGCTAACTGCCAGCGTGTATGCTGTTCGTCAAATCTGAACCTTAAAAGCTTAAAGCAAAGCGCAGAGCGCATGAAGCAAAAGCAAAAGCAAAAGCAAATCACAAAGCCCATAAA